>CAKSAK010000001.1 GCA_934435205.1 uncultured Ruminococcus sp.
CCCGAACCTTTTACCTTCGTTTCGCTTATTCCTTTATCGCTCTCTCTCGAGGCGACTTGTTTATTTTATCACTTTTAACTCCCTTTGTCAACCCCTTTTTTCGCTTTCTGCTTTTTTTACACTTTATTTCCCTTTTCTTATCTCTTTTTGTCCATTTTGCTTCGTTTCTTTGTTCTTTTGATTCAAAAAGTTGTCACTTTGGATTGTTTATTATATTTATAAAAAAAATAAACTCACAGAACAAAAGCTCTGTGAGTTATTGGAGGCGCCACCCAGATTTGAACTGGGGATCAAGGTGTTGCAGACCTATGCCTTACCACTTGGCTATAGCGCCATATTGGAGCGGATTACGAGGCTCGAACTCGCTACCTCCACCTTGGCAAGGTGGCGCTCTACCAGATGAGCTAAATCCGCATTTTGTGGTATCTACAATATTATATGCAAGATACCGAAACCTGATACATAAAAAATGTATTGGCGACCGGAATGGGGCTCGAACCCACGACCTCTAGCGTGACAGGCTAGCGTTCTAACCAGCTGAACTACCCGGCCATATGAGCGGACTTTATAAGTCCGCTTGGTGGGAACAACAGGGCTCGAACCTGTGACCCTCTGCTTGTAAGGCAGATGCTCTCCCAGCTGAGCTATGCTCCCGTTAGCTGTCGTTGTGAGTTGTATCTCTCAGCGACGATATTTATTATACACTATCCAAAGCCATTTGTCAAGAGTTTTTTTAAAATTTCTCAAAAAAAATTTAAGTCCGCAAACGCTTTATTATCGAGCATTTGAACAGCGTACATAAAATATTCATTAAATGTTATTCTTTTATTAACCCTAAAATTTCTTCAGGAGTAAAGTGATATTTCTTATCACAGAAGTGACACTCAACATCAGTGCCGCCGTCCTTAGAAAGGTCTTCAAGCTCTGCCCTGCCCAAAGATATAAGAGCGTTCTCTACCCTTTCTCTTGAACAGTCACAGCGATAATTAACCTCAAAATCATCAAGTACGTTCGGCTCAAGTCCCTCCAAAGCTTTCATAGCAATATCCTCTGTTGTCATACCACTGCTTATAAGCTTTGTGACAGACTCCATTCCGTTTATATTCTTCTCTATCTGATCTATTGCTGACTCTGGCGCAAATGGCAAGAGCTGAATAAGGAAACCGCCTGCACAGTTCACTGTCAGATCTGGATTTACAAGCACGCCAAGAGCACAGGCACTTGGTACCTGCTCACTGACAGCAAGATAGTTAGTTATATCCTCTGCTATTTCGCCTGAAACTATCGGCACTTGTCCACAGTACGGCTCTTTAAGACCCATGTCCTTGACCACACTAAGCGTTCCATTAGAGCCTACAGCTCCCCTGACATCAAGCTTACCTTTATCGTTAAGCGGCAGTTCCACCACTGGATTTTGTACATACGCCTTAACATTTCCCATGCTGTCAGATACGCATATAAGCGCACCTGTAGGACCGTCGCCGTCCATTTTCACAGTAATAGAATCATCTTTGCCCTTAAGTCCAAATCCCATGAGCGAAGTACCCATGGCAAGTCTTCCAAGAGCCGCCGTGACAACAGCGGAAGTCTTGTGTATCTCCTCAATGCGTGAAACTATATCCTTTCCGTCGATAGCACTGCACACAACGGAAGCGTCTTTACTTATAACTCTAACTATTCTACCCATAAAATCACCCTCTGTTTATTCTCCTGCACACATAAAGCACTCTCTGCGTTTTATCATTAACTGGCGAGTCCTCAAATCCGTCATACTTTCCTATAAGCTCGAAATCATTTGTCTTTACAAGCTCGCTCAAAAACTCGTCAGTATATATTCTCTCTGTGAAATCCTCACTAAAACGGCAATAAGAGCCGTCCTCCTGCTCTTCAAAAAAATCGAGGTATATGCTCACGCTGTCATCATCATTAAGCTCATTCTGCCATGCGCAGAAAAGCCCGTCAAGGTCATAGCAGAACGCATTGTCTGCAAGTATCTCTCGGTGCTTGTACACAGTGTTTACATCAAAAATGAAAAGTCCGCCATCGCAGGTATATTTTGAAACGCCCTCAAAAGTCTTTCTGACAGCTTCCTCATTTTCAAGATGATTTATGCTGTCAAGTACGCACACAACAGCGTCAACTGCGCCATACAGATCAAGCTTAGTCATATCCTGCATAAGATACTGTATATTCAGACCGCTGTCATAGCGCTTATCCATAGCTTCTTCGAGCATTTGTTCCGACAGATCAACGCCTACCACGTCATAATCAAGACGTGCAAGTGCTTCACTGAGCGAACCTGTACCACAGGCAAGGTCAAGAACGACCTCATGCTCTGAGCTGTATTTTTCAATAAGCTCATGACACCGTGCCGCAATTTTTCCGTAATCGACATTCTCTGTAAGCTTATCATAGTAATAGGCAAATCTGCCGTATCCGCTCATTACTTATCTTCCTTCTTATCCAATCTGTCAAAAACGATATTATATCCGCCTGAGCCGTCATAAGAAAGTGAGCGGTTCACACGGCTTATAGTTGCCGTTGAAGCGCCTGTTTCGTTTACTATATCGCTGTAAACATGATCCTTTGTAAGCATTTTTGCGACCTGAAAACGCTGCGAAAGTGCTTTCAGCTCAGGTATAGTGCAAAGATCTTTAAAAAACAGCCTGCATTCCTCTACAGTTTCAAGACAAAGCACTGCTTCATAAAGATCGTCTAAATTTTTGATCTCAAGTTTCTCTTTCATGAAAAAATCTCCTTTACGTTTCATGGTGTAAAGTGTTAAACCATAAATATATTTTAACACAAGTCATGAAAAATGTAAAGGAGAATTATGAATTTTTTATTTATTTACTCTTAATTTTTTCTTCTGTTAGGGGTCAGAAAACCTCCGAAAGCTTTCGGCTCGTCAGGAATATCTTCTTCATCATCGTAATACTCCTCTTCTTCGTCCTCGGGATCGCTCTCAAGCTCTTCTAGCGGCGTTATCTCAGCCCCCTCGGATATATCGTCTATTATTGCCCTCAGTTCATCTACGCCCTCGCCTGTGACCGCAGAGAACTCCACGCAGGTGATGTCATCAAAGCATGGTATCTCTGTCTTGAAAGCTTCCATACGTTCTTTTCTGGCGTTAGGCTTGAGCTTATCCGCCTTGGTGAACACGATTATAAATGGTATCTCAGCGTCAATAAGATAATTTATCATCATCAGATCGTCTTTACTCGGCGGATGACGCATATCCACAAGCTGAAAAACAAGTGCAAGCTGTCTGCTGCCGTCGTCAAGATAGCCGCCTATAAGACTGCCCCACTGCCTTTTTTCGGACTTCGATACACTGGCATAGCCATATCCAGGCAGATCAACGATATAGATATTCTCCACCGAAAAGAAGTTTATTGTAACAGTTTTACCGGGCATAGAGCTTACTCTTGCCAAGTTTTTTCTGTTAAGAAGCTTGTTTATCAGCGATGACTTTCCCACATTCGACCTGCCAGAAAAGGCAAATTCAAGTCTGTCAGACTTGGGTATCTGCGAGAATTTTCCAAAGGAAGTATAAAATTCTGCTTTGTTATAATTCATAGGCGGCCCTTTCTATACCGTTAATTTTTTTCGCTCCGGCTCGTTCTTGCTTAGAAGTTCAAGCGGAACATTATTTTTGCTGTTTGGAATAAGTGCAACGTCAAGAACATCCTGAATAGTCTTTGCGAACACGAACTCGCAACAAAGCTTTACTGTATCGTCAACATCATCAAGATCACCCTTATTAGCAAACGGCACAATAATAGTCTTTACCCCCGCCTTGTATGCAGCCATAGTCTTTTCACGGAGACCACCTATAGGCAACACTTTGCCGCTGAGAGTTATCTCGCCGGTCATAGCAACGTCACTGCGCACCTTTATATTGCCCAACGCAGAGATTATGCCTGTTATCATAGTAACGCCTGCGGACGGACCGTCCTTAGGCACAGCACCCTCGGGAGCGTGTATATGCAAATCTTTTTTCTCGTAAAAGTCTTTATCGATGCCATATTTGTCAGCAACACTTCTGCAATAGCTTACGGCAATCTTTGCAGACTCCTTCATAACATCACCAAGGGAGCCTGTAAGCTCTATTCTGCCCTTGCCGTCAAGCACAAGCACCTCCAAAGGCATTACTACTCCGCCTACTGACGTCCACGCCAGACCGTTTACAGAGCCAACAGCGTCCTTATCTGAAACAACATCAGGGAGATACTTCTCATGACCAAGATACTCTTCAAGATTATCTGCCTTGAAAGTAACCTTCTTAACGCCGTCCTCAACTATCTCCTTGGCAGCCTTTCTGCACAGCGAGCCGATCTGTCTTTCAAGATTTCTCACGCCCGCCTCTCTTGTGTAGCTGTCTATAAGCTTATAGATAGCATCATTGCATATGCGTATCTGAGATGCTTTAAGACCGTTCTTACCTTCCTGCTTTTTAATAAGATGTTCCTTTGCAATATGGAACTTCTCCTCCCTAGTATAGCTAGACAACTCTATGACCTCCATACGGTCGAGAAGAGGTGCCTGAACAGTATCGAGAGTATTTGCAGTTGTGATAAACAGCACATCACTTAGATCAAACGGCACTTCGATATAATGGTCTCTGAAAGCGTTGTTCTGCTCACTGTCAAGAACCTCAAGCATCGCAGACGATGGATCGCCTCTGAAATCATTGCTCATTTTGTCTATCTCATCAAGAAGCACAACAGGGTTTTTGCTGCCTGCAAGCTTCATTGCATTCATTATTCTGCCCGGCATTGCGCCAACATACGTCTTTCTGTGACCTCTGATATCGCTTTCGTCCTTTACTCCGCCGAGAGAAACTCTCACAAAATTTCGATTGAGCGCTCTCGCAACAGACTTAGCAACGGAAGTTTTACCTACGCCCGGAGGGCCTACAAGACAGAGTATCTGACCTTTGACATCAGGGGTAAGCGCTCTTACAGCAAGGTTTTCAAGTATTCTTTCCTTGACCTTTGTCATGCCGTAATGATCCTTGTCAAGTATCTGCTTTGCCTTTTTAACGTCAGTTCTGTCCTTTGTGACATTGTTCCACGGCAGTGCAAGCACTGTGTCGAGATAGTTTCTCAGCACAACGCCCTCTTGTGACATCATACCCATTTTAGAAAGTCTCTTGACCTCGCCTATAAGCTTGTCATGGACTTCCTCTGTCAATTCAAGTGAATTTATCTTATTTGCATACTCATCGATCTCATTGCCCTCTGAGCCGTCCTCATTTTCGCCCAACTCATTCTGCAATGCCTTGATCTGCTCACGGATATAATACTCACGCTGACTTTCCTCTATCTGAGAATGTACCTGACTATGTATTCTTCTTTCAAGTGCTAAAACATTGGTTTCTCGTGAAAGTATAGTGAGCATAAGAATTAGCTTATCTAAAGCAGATGGGGCTTCAAGAAGCGCCTGTCTGTCAGTAAAAGCTAACGGAATATTAAATGCCAAACTTTCAAAAAGCTGAACAGGCGTTTTTGAACCGAGTATCTGGGCATAAAGCTCTTCAGGCATTTTAGGAACCACATGAACATACTCTTCAAACTCATCTAAAACCGAACGAAATACAGCAAGTTGTTCGTCATCGTCAAGCCTATCCTTTGAATAATTTGGCACAAGTCTTACATCAGCTTCATAGCAATCATCATACTGATAAAACTCAGCAAGTCTTGCCTTACGCAGGCCCTCTACGTAGCATCTGTATATTCCATCAGGTGCTTTAACGATCTGTCTCACCTTTGCTACAGTGCCCACCTTGAACATATCCTTTTTTTCAGGCATTTCAAGATAAACGTCTTTTTGTGCACAAAGAAAAACAAATCCGTTGCCGTCCATGGCATTTTTCATGCTCTTTATAGTTCTTGGTCTGCCAACATCAAAATGCATAGACATTCCAGGAAAAACTACCAGATCTCTCGTTGGAACACACGGCATAATATTATTTATTTTAACATCAGTTTTATCTTTCATAGTTGCTCCATTTCCTTACAGCTCTACAAATACTGTAATGCTTTGTTATACAGCTTTAGTATATAATATCACATTTATGATACATTTGCAAGCCCCACTCAGAAACTTCCCCTTAACAAAAAGAGGCACCTATAAAGGTACCTCAAAATAGAAATCACTATTAGTCAGCTACATATGGAAGAAGTGCCACATGACGTGCTCTCTTGATAGCTGTTGTAAGTTCTCTCTGATGATAAGCACAAGTGCCAGTTACACGTCTAGGGAGAATCTTAGCTCTCTCTGTCATGCACTTTCTAAGCTTTGCGATATCCTTATAGTCGATCTTTTCAGCTCTGTCTGCACAGAACATACAAACCTTCTTACGACCTCTCTTCATAGGTCTGCTTGTATTTCTTTCCTTTTCCATGGTAAATTTCCCTCCTTAGAGAAATATTTTTCAAAACTCCTCTGCTTAGAACGGTACTCCGTCATCGGTCAATACTTCTTCAAAATCATCAAGGTCACCAATGGACAAAGCGTCATTTGATGGAGCATTGTTATAGTTATTCTGATTAGAATTGTTTGCAGGCTGTGAATATCCACCATTGTTCTGCTGGTAATTATTCTGCTGATAACCACCGTTAGCGTAATTATTTGAATAATTGCCGGAACCCTGCTGCTTTGGTTCACCTGTGAAAGAAGCGTTATCAACGTAAACTTCTGTTACATAGTGCTTTGTGCCATTTTTATCATCGTATGTTCTCGTTCTGAGCTGACCTTCAATAGCGATCATTCTGCCCCTTGCGAAATATCTACCGATAAAATCAGCAGTCTGTCTCCACGCAACACAGTTTATAAAGTCAGTCTGTCTCTCTTCGCCCTGTTTAACATAACCTCTGTCAACAGCTACACTGAAAGACAAAACACTGACGCCGCTCTGAGTTTGCTTTACTTCCAGATCATGAGTGATCCTACCCATTAAAATAACTCTGTTAAGCATAACTTTTCCCTCTTTCGCAGTTTTACTTGACCGTTACTAAGAAACGGATCACGCCGTCTGTGATACCAAGAATTCTCTCAAGCTCAGCTGGGAACTCAGGCGTAGATGTGAATGACCACAGTACATAAGTACCTTCTGTTTCATAATTGATAGCATAAGCCAGCTTACGCTTGCCCCAATTACTAAGTGTAACATCAGTTGCGTTTGCCTCGATCAAGTCATTGAACTTAGCTGTGAGTGCGTTTACAGCCTCCTCGTCAAGCTTAGAGCTGAAAATTACCATAGCCTCATAAGACTCATTAATTTTTGCCATTGCATTTGCACCTCCTTTTGGATTTCGCCTGTGCCGCAATTTGCACAAGCAAGGATAACTCAATTATTATAACACAAGACCGATTATATGTCAAGTGTCACTTGCGTTTTTTTATGAACTTTTTGTAAAATCATGCAAATATCTTTGTAACACCAAAAATGCCAAACACAACTATCGCAGAATAAACGGCAAAGCCAAGAATAACAGCCCCCCATGAAGTACCGCCCTTTGCTACTATCTTTTCGGCTATCTCCTGCTCAGTGCCGTCCTCCGACCTTATCTCACGGATCTTTTTTTGTGCAAACTTATAATACATATAATTACCGAAAAAGCCTGCCACAAACTGAAGTGCCATTGAAACATACCATGACGCAGCGGAAATGCCCTGAAAAACCCTTCCAGTCACATCGATGCCGATATCAAGTGAGAAACCCATTGTTCCTGCACAAAGATATTCTATCGCAGTAGGGATATTTAGCAGTGCCGTAGCCACAAGCATGATGATACCAACAAGATTCATTTTTCTAAACAGAAAATACAGGTGTGGAAAAAGGAAAGCCGCAAAGTTTATGGAAATCTTTCCACCAAATTTACCAAAACGTATAAAGTTAGACAAAAATACGAGCGGATTTGTCTTTACAAATTTTGCATAGTCATCTAGTTTTATGCCTTCAAGATCTGAGTCCTTATCAAATACAACCTGTCTGCCAAACGGGCCGTAAGGCTGTCCGTCAGGACCGGTCTGCTGAGCGTTATTTTGCGTGTCCATGTCGTTGAATGGACGTTCCTCAGCATCATTTTTCGTAAGCGGTGTTCCGCACTTTTCACAAAATAGCTTGTCAGGCGGATTTTCAAAACCGCAGCGTATACAGCGTATATTCTCACTTTCTACACTCTCCTGAGTTTGCTCCCAGCTCTGACCGCTTTCATGCAAAGCGTCATTTATGCACTTTCCTTCTTTGAGATAACACTCACGATGATAAGGTGTGCCACACTCAGGACATACAACTATATCGTCACCGTCTTTGAATACTTCTCCGCAGGAAAAGCATTTTTTTCCTGTATAATTAGCCATATCAGGTTTCCTTTCTTGCTGAAACAGGCTTTTCAAAGCCTTTAAATAACATTATAGCACAACTTTCAGGAAAATGCTATAGTTTTTTTATATTTTTCCTTTACTTTTCACAAAAAAAGTTTTATAATATATAATGATATAAAATAAGGAGAAAAAGATATGGTATTTTTAGAAAACTTAAAGTCAGAGCTTGAAGCTCTTAGACCTATCATCAGCGAGCTGCATGACGTATACGATATTGAGCGTTCTCAGGAAAGGATCGCAGAGCTTCATGAAAAGGCCGCAGAGCCTAATTTTTGGGACGATATGGAGAAATCGCAGAAAGTTTTGCAGGAAACAAGAAATCTTGAGGGCAAGCTGGAAAAATATAATAAATTCAAGTCGTCATTTGAGGATATCGAAGTGCTTATTGAAATGGCAGCCGACGAGGGCGACGAGGACATGATCGACGAGATACAGTCTGAGCTTAAAACTCTCAAAGAGGGTCTTGACGCCGCACAGCTTGACACTCTGCTCACAGGCGAGTATGATCACAACAACGCTATCATCAACTTTCATGCAGGAGCAGGCGGAACTGAGGCGCAGGATTGGAGCGAAATGCTTTTCAGAATGTATCACAAATGGTGTGAAAGCCACGGCTTTAAGATGACTACTCTTGACTATCTTGAGGGTGCAGAGGCTGGCATGAAGAGTGCCTCTGTTATCGTGGAAGGAGAAAATGCTTATGGCTATCTTAAAAGCGAAGCCGGAATACACAGACTTGTGCGTATCTCACCTTTTGACAGCTCAGGAAGCAGACACACCTCATTCTCAGCAGTTGACGTTATGCCTGAAATAGACGATACAATTGAAGTAGATATCCGCCCTGAGGACATTAAAATGGACGTTTATCGTGCAAGCGGTGCAGGCGGACAGCACATCAACAAGACATCATCAGCCGTAAGACTTACACACATTCCAACAGGTATCGTTACATCATGCCAGACACAGCGTTCACAGTTCCAGAACAGGGATTATGCAATGAAAATGCTCAAAGCAGAGCTTATCAAAATAAAAGAGCGTGAACATTTGGAGAAGATAGAGGATATCAAGGGCGTTCAGAAAGAGATAGCATGGGGCGCACAGATACGTTCTTATGTTTTCATGCCATACACTCTTGTAAAAGACCACAGAACGGGTTTTGAAAACAGCAATGTAAACGCTGTTATGGACGGCGACCTTGACGGTTTCATAAACGCTTATCTCAAAGCGCTTTCACTTGGCGAGATCGAAAAATAATTAGCATAAACAAAGGACAGTTCAAACGAGCTGTCCTTATGTTTTTTATGAGATTGTTTTTCCTTTTTTTCTGCTTTCTTTGGTCTTGACAGGAGTTTCTTCCGCCGCTCTATCCTCAAAGAGCTGTTCGTCAGGGTCTGCATCCTTATATGCAAACTCAGGATTGCTTTCACCACGCTGATCGTAGTAAGGCTGGATAACGTGTTTTCTGATAACAGGATAACAATTGAAGCAAGTTACGAAGCATATGAACGAAAGAGGCCAAAATGGCAATATGAACAGAGAATACGGCAGGAAAAGATACATCATAACAATAACGATAAGTGATACCAACAAAGTCCACAAAGATTGCTTTATGCCAAGACTCACAAGATAAAACGAGTTCTTTATTATCTGTTTCATGTTAAGGTTAGTGGAGCTTATCATAAGATAGATGTAAAAGTGCATCATGAAGAATACGATAAGACAGCTTATGCAGATAACAAATGGAATGTAAATCATGGAGTTCTGCTCTGCCCAATATTTATACATTGGAATCCCGACCATAAATCCTATAGCGAAGATGATATCTATAGCACCCATGATAGCGCCCTGCTTGAAATTCTTCTTGAAAGAATCCCAGAAATCATGTAGCAGGAACGCATTTCTTTCCTGAGAATAATTTCGGCAAACCTTTGTCATTGCAGCCGTTGCAGGTCCTACCAATACTGACGGTATCGCCAGTAAGAGCCATATTGGATTTGATGTCATTAGCATAAGTATCGCCATAAGCGTCAGCGGTATGCAGAAAATAAAATACAGCAGATTAAGCTCCATAAGCTTCCACATATGCCTGCCATAGACTTCAAAAAACTTGAAAATACCCTTTTTCTCCTGAGGCGCTTTAAGCACGCCCCTGCCAGGGGTATTGTAATTACCGAATAAAGACATTACACCGCTCCTTAAAATTAATAGTCCCCGAAATTGCCCCGAAATTTATTTCATTCTTTGTATACTGTATACTAAATTCGTCCTGCAAAAATAATTGTCAGCAGACATTCAAGTGCAGCTGCAACAGCCGCCGCCGCTTCAAGCACAAGAAACTTAACAGCATAAAGCCGCACCGTCTGTCGCAGACCGCTATGCTGTCTTTCAGAAAAAACAATGCACAGCAGGATATTTGACATAGCGACAGCTTCCCTTGCGGCTATCATAAGTGTCGCTGCTGTTATGACCGCAGGAAGAAGCACAAACACCGCTGAAAGTAATGCACCATGTCCACCGTAAATGCTGTATAGCTGAGACATTGCAACACCCCAGCCCATGCCACGCAACACCAATACTGCAACAGCTAAAGGCTGTCCCAGTGAAGAAAAACCTGACAAAAACACAACTGCTAAAAAAACAGTCGAACTAAAAAAAGACCTCACAAGAATTTCTTCAAGATCACCTGACGACCTCACGTCAACAAAGCTGTTTGAAAACACCGACAGCCTTGAAAGCTCGTCGCTGCCCATAAAGCAAAAAGTAACAGCACCCAAAAGCGCACCAATCAGGATAGCTCCTGCAAAAAATGCAAGAACTCCGCTTTTGTATATGCCCGTCCCACTGTTCATTATACATCACTCCTTTGAGTAATGTATATGCCACGGTGCAGAAAAAATAACTATTTTGAAAGCTCGTAAGCTCTCTTTGTGCAAGCCTTGCAGCACTCCTCAACAGCCTTTGGCAGACCGCCCTCACGGAGCTTTTCAAGACCAGCGATAGTTGTGCCGCCCTTTGATGATACCATTTCAATAAGCTCGTCAAGTGACTTGCCACTGTCAGTTATCATTTTGGCAGAGCCGATAAGCGACTTTGCAAAAAGATCTCTTGCAACTGTTTCATCAATATCAACGCTCTTTGCATACTCTACGAATGCCTGAGCATACAGATAGATAAAAGCAGGAGATGAGCCGTTTATTGCTATTATCTCTTTCATTTTATCCTTTGATATGACGGCATACATACCGCATGAACCAAAGATATTGCAAACAAGGTCAAACTCCTCATCTGTTACGCTGTCAGAACGTGAAAGAGCAGTTGCGCCCTCCCCAAGAAGAAGAGGAGTGTTTGGCATAACAAGAACAACCTTTGCGCCAGCCACAGTTTTTGAAGCGATATAATCATCTGTGATTCCTGCACAGATAGAAACTATGACCGTATCTTTCGTTACCGCAGGAGCTATCTCATCAAGCACCTCGTCAAGCTGCTGAGGCTTTATTGCAAGAAAAACATATTCTGACTTTTCAACTACCTCTGCACAGCCTGAGCATTTTACTGTTCCAAGCTCGTCAAGTCTATCAAGTATCGGAGCATATTTATCAAAAGCGTAAAGCTGGATATCCTTACCCATCTTACTGCCTGCAATGCCTTTCATGATAGCATAGCCCATATTTCCTGCACCGATAAAACCAACATTTATCATACACTCAAGACCTTTCTGAATAAAAGGCAGAAGCCTGCCTTAAAAATAACTTAATTTTAATTATACACTAATTCTAAACGAATTTCAAGTGTTTCACCTAAATTTCACATTAGCACCCCATTTTTCTTGTATATTTTCACGCAAAAAAGCAGCGACATTTCTGCCGCTGCTTTAAATCATGTATTTGTCGCTTTATGTCCAAACTGTGTTCTTACTTTTTCATAAGCAAACTTCACAGCAGGCAGGAATATCATGAGCAAGATCAGATCCACAGGGAGCTGGATAAGATTTTTCGCTATTCTGGGCGTGCAGTATGTAAGAAAACCGCTCATTCCTTCTTTGGTGAGGTTTGTGATGCCAAAAGTCTTGTTTACATAAAGTGTATACAGAAAATAAGAATTAAGTCCTATATTGCAGAAAAGTATAACACTTCCTCTTGCAATTGCGATCCTTATGTAGCTTTGAAGCTTTTTGTTGTTGAAATCGCACTTATACAACAGACAACCGTAGATGATACCTGAAATAATAACTACCATTGCAAGCTGTGGGCTGTAGGCTCTCGGAGATTTGTTCTGCACTATATATCCCAGAAAGTCCAGCACAAATGTTGACATTCCGCATACCACAGGTCCATAAAGCATACCTATAGTACAGGTCGCAAGAAATGTGAAACCGATCCTCAAGTCAGGCGTTACCTCAATGGAAAATGATCTGATAGCAAACGCCAGCGCTATCAGTATTCCTGTTGTTGTCAATGTTCTAAGATCTTTCAGTGACTTGAAAGAGTCATAGAACATTCTTCCGAAGCTCTTCATAAATTTACCTCCTTATTCTGCGAGCTTGTCGCTTTGTGCATAACGGAGCATAAAAAACAGCTCTGCACACTACCCATGCGGGATGTGCAGAGCCGCTATAAAAAAGCTTCAATTACACATTCAGCGGGATGCGAAAACCGAACCGCAAAGATTCTGCCTTTTTCGTTCCGACGGCAACTCCCCGTCCGACGGACACTTAACGCTCAGTTTTCTACTCTGTAATATGTCAAAGTCCTAAAGACTCAGACTTCGCTAAAATTAGAATGCAGTTTCATTGAGGATCTTGTAAAGCTCGTCCTCGAAAGGCTTCTTCATTGAAAGAGCCTCCTGAATATCTACATCATATATCTTGTTGTCCTTCATACCAACAACTCTGTTGCCAATGCCCTGCTCGAGCAGTTCAACAGCATGGTAACCCATTTCAGTTGCAACAACTCTGTCTCTTACTGTAGGAGAGCCGCCTCTCTGAACGTGACCGAGAATCGTAGCTCTTGACTCGATACCAGTAAGATCCTGAAGAGTTCTTGTGATATACTCTGTCTTGCCAACACCCTCAGCAACCACAATGATAAAGTGTGTCTTGCCTGACTTCTTTGTCTGCTCCATCTTCTGAGCGATAGCATTGAGGTCATAAGGCTTCTCTGGTGTGATAACAGCCTCAGCGCCTACGGCAGCACCAACGTTGATAGCGATGTAACCAGCGTTTCTGCCCATTACCTCAACTACTGAACATCTGTCATGTGACTGTGCTGTATCTCTGATCTTATCGATCATTTCCATAGCCGTGTTCATAGCTGTGTCATAACCGATAGTATATTCTGTACATGAAATATCGTTGTCTATAGTTCCAGGCAGACCGATACATGGGATACCCTGCGCTGAAAGGTCAGCCGCGCCTCTGAATGAACCGTCACCACCGATAACTACGATACCGTCAAGACCCAATTCAAGACACTTATCTCTGCCCTTCTTTACGCCCTCGATATCTCTGAATTCAGGACATCTTGCAGTGTAAAGACAGGTACCGCCTCTCTGGATTATGCCTGAAACAGTTCTTGCATTCATCTCAATAACTTCACCGTTAAGAAGACCGTTATATCCTCTGAGGATACCTACGACTTCCATACCCTTTGCAAGTCCAGCTCTGCATACTGCTCTTACAGCAGCGTTCATTCCCGGAGCATCTCCTCCGCTGGTAAGTACACCAATTTTCTTAGCCATGTAAAATACCTCCAAATCAGGAAACAATTTATCCTGTTACTTTCCTAATAATCTATAATGAGCATAGCACAAAGCCCCTGAATTGTCAAGGGCTTTGTTTGTTTTTTAACATTTTATTAAACGTTTTCGTTATTCAGCAGGCACAACAGCCGGAGCTGCCGTTGTTGTTTCAGAAGAGCTACCTGTGTTCGTATCAGGCTTAGGCTCTGTAGCCTTTGTTGTGGTGGTCGTAGTAGTCACAAGACCTGCGGAAACTGTAACTGTAAGCACATCACCATTTTTGACATTCACGGTGTTTCCAACATTAACGCTCGTCGCCATAACATATCCTGCAGAAACTGAGCTTGAGAAATCGGTAACGACCTTATACTTGATATTGTAAGAATCAAGCAGCTCAAGATAAGCCTTCTTTGACAGACCTGAGAAATCAGGAACAGGAACATTTTCAGGACCTGCACATACTTTAAGAACAAGCTCATTTTTCAAAGACGGATCAAAATCAGTACCCTCTGGTATGCTCTGCTCTTTAACAACATCCTTATCGTCAACATCAGAATAATAATATTCAGCCTTGATAGTAAAATCCTCGCCAAGCTGTTTTACAACAGTATTGTATTCCAGACCCACAACGTTAGGCATTATAGCACCATAGCCATATTCTGACTGACTTTCAGCATCAGTCACCTTAGGCGTAGCAATTGTGGTACTGTAAACGAATACCTCGCTGTCAACTGCATCTGCATCATCAGAAGAAATTACCTTATCTGCAGACGAATCATTATCGCTGTCCGACGGACCTGAAAACAGCTCATACAACAGAAAAACTGACAGCAAAAGCACTATCACAAGCACCGTCCAACCTATTATCGTAGCGGTTTTATTCTTAGGCTTTTCTTCCTCACGAGTCTGCTGTGGCATTTGCCTTGACTGCGTTCTCTGTCTTGGAACGTGCTGTATAGGAATAGTCTGAGTTGAACCCTTAGGGTGTTCCATATGCGTTGTATGCTGCTCAAAAAGTGCAGTAACAAGCTCTGAAACTGTCTGTATTCTTTCTTCGCCACGAACTCTCATAGCTCTTGAAAGAACTCGTGAGATATGCTGTGGTATTCTCGGATTGACTCTGCAAGCTTCGACCATCGTATCATTCTTTGTACGGGTATAAGCGTCAAGGGGCATACAACCTGTTAGTATTCTGTAAAGAACTGCTGCAAGTGCATAAACGTCAGTCCATGTGCCCTGCCATTCTAACGAAGAATATTGCTCAGGAGCAGTATATCCTGAATAGAACTCAGGAGAAAGCCCTGTATTAGATGTTCTTATAGAACTTATGCAAAAGCCTGTAAGTTTAAGCTCACAATCAGTTGTAACAATAATATTTTCAGGAGATATCCCCCTGTGTATGATACCTGCATTATGTATAATGCTCAACGTTGTAAACAATGGCACAAAAAGCTTTTTGACCTGTTCCCATGTGAGAAAGCCTGTATTTGACTGTAAAAATTTCTTTAGCGTCACGCCCTCCACATATTCGAGTATGACATAGGTAGTATTATTCTCGCAAAACATATCCTTTGCTGTGGCGATATGCTGAAGATTTCTCATGCGTGAAAGAACCTTGTTCACGTCTGCAAACTCAGACATGAATGTCTTATACTTAGCCAGACAATCTGGATTCACCACAAGTCGCTGACTTTCACTATCTCTTTCGCAAAGAGTGTCAGGCATATACTCTCTTGCCACACACTTGCATTTGCCAACCATATCGTAGCAAATGTAAGACGCACCCTCACCATTATATGAAAGCATTTTTCCGACTATATATCTGTTGTCAAGCACTGTTCTCGGTGCAAGATAAGCCTGTAAATGCGGGATATCGTCGGTATAGCTACAATAATGACAGCGACCGTCAGAACCAAGTTCGTTCATACAGCCCATACATAATTTAGTACTAGGATCCATACCGAACCTCCTTTTTACGTTATTCATCATTTTATATTAGCAACAAACGGAGCATAAGTCAAGTTTTTTTGTGCAATTGTAGAATTTACGCAACAATTTGTATTTCTTTTGTAACAATATGACCCTTTTACAGATACTCAGGATAAATAAGCGTAGATGAATAATACAGATACTTATTATCCGTATCGAACGTTACATTAAGCACCACAGGCTGATCATCACCTGCGTCATTCTCATACCAATAGCGGTATATATAATTTTTAGTGTCTTTTGACCATACGATGCCGTAATATTCAAGGTCTATGGCATCTGACAAGCCACTCCACTTTGCTCCTTGTTCAAACTTATCAAGGTTGATAGCTTTACTCTTTTTTTCACCGTTTGCATTGTTTTTAAGCACCTTGAAATTTGAATATTTTACAGTTTGTATACGTTCTTCATCATCAACGGTAACAAGCGCCGCCCATTCAGGATAATTTATGCCATCAACATTAACACTGTCATCAGACTCCATGATATAATCAAAATTCAGTGCATTGTTCACTCCCTGAAAAGCCGATTCGTCCTTAAAGTGCATATCAAGCTTTTTCTGAGCCTTTGCAACATCAACGCCGATATATTCAGAAATGCTCTCAGCGGTGTTTTCTCCCTTTCCGCTTATAATATTCACAACGATAAGGACGACAAGTACCACAAGAAGCACTACCGCCACTGTTATAAGAATAAGCTTGAGCTTGCTTTCAGACAATTTATGTTTTTTCTCACCCACTATTTCTACGTTTAGCGGTTTATCCTGCTTTTTGAAACGCTTCATGATAGACGTATTTTTGTCTGGTCTTAATCTCGTGTCACAGTTAGGACAGAAAATGTCATCATCGTCAACTGACTTGTGGCATTTAGGACACTCCATAAAAACAACTCCCTTTTGCAACATTCGTGCATTTGCACACTTTTTCAAAACAAGTATACCATAATCTCTGTAAAAAGTCAACAAACGAAAAAACAGCGGACAGAAGTCTATCCGCTGTAAAAAACATATATCAGAAGTGCATCTGGTCAGGGTCTTCGATATCCTTTGCAAAACAGCCTGCAACAGGTATCGTTTTGCTGCGGTATTTTGAAAGGCCTGCTGCTGTCTCATCGTCAACGATAAACGCCTTATCAACAACTGCATTCTTCGCTTTAAGCGTCATGACCTGAACGCCTATAGTATCTCTCGTGGACTTAGGCATAAGAAGCGCTGTATCAAAAATCATTGCTCTGCCGTTAGTTGTGCGAAGCATTATCTCAGCGTTATCCTGCACAAAGAACATTCCCACCAGCTTAGCCTTTGCAGAATAAGCATTGGCAAGCTTCTTTCTGTTGGTCTTTGTTTCATAGGCATTGAGCGGCACTTTTGCCACCTTTCCGTTTTCAAAACAGAATATCATATAGCCCGAATAATCCACAGTATTCACCATGGACACAACGCCCTCACCGTCGTCAAAACCAAGCTTTGCAGGGATATAGTCGCCAAGAGAGCTTGCCTTTGTGTCGGCAAACTGCGATACCTTCGTTTTGTATACAGCCGCATTGTCAGAGAAGAACAGAAGCTCCGTCTTGTTGGTGCTTTCCATTTCCTGAAGCGGACCGTCGCCCTCTTTATACTTCTGCTCGCTTGCCATTCTCAGTGACTGTGGAGTACACTTCTTGAAATAACCGCTTTGAGATAGGAAAAGCTTGCAGGCATAGTCAGGGATATCGTCCTCTATGTCTATCTCCTCGATATCAGTCTTGTAATAGAACTGAGTTTTTCTTGGCTGACCATATTTCTTTGAAACTTCCTTTAATTCAGAAATGATGATATTCTTTATTTTTCTGTCGCTTCCAAGAATATCTTCAAGCTCTGCGATAGCCTTTTCAAGGTCCTCAGTTTCGGCAGTTCTTTTGAGGATATACTCACGGTTAAGGTGTCTGAGCTTTATTTCAGCCACATAATCAGCCTGTATCTCGTCAATACCGAAGCCTATCATCAGATTTGGAACGACCTCGGTTTCTTCCTCTGTCTCCCTGATTATTTTTATCGCCTTGTCTATATCAAGAAGTATCTTTCCAAGACCTTTCAGAAGGTGGAGCTTGTCTTTCTTCTTTGCAAGGTCAAAGCTTGTTCTGCGTCGAACGCAATCCATTCTGAACGCTACCCATTCCTTGAGTATATCATAAACGCCCATTATTCTTGGATAACCGTGAACAAGTATATAGAAATTGCATGAATAAGAATCTTGAAGCGGAGTGAGCTTATAAAGCTTCTGCATAAGCTTGTCAGGGTCTACGCCCTTTTTGATATCTATACCTATTTTCAGACCATTGATGTCAGTTTCATCACGGATATATGATACCTCTCTTATCTTGCCAGCCTTCACGAGAGCGATTATCTTCTCGATTATTGCTTCAACTGTGGTGGTGGCAGGTATCTCAACGATCTCAAGACACCTTGACTCCTTATCATACTGATACTTCGCTCTCAGCTTAACAGAGCCTTTTCCTGTGCGGTATATCTTATCAAGCTCCTCTTCATCATAAAGAAGTGAAGCTCCGCCCGGGAAGTCAGGACCTTTCAGTGTTTCAAGAGCGTTGAAATCAGGATTTTTCATAAGTCCGATAGTCGTTTCACAGACCTCGCTGAGATTGAACGGACAAACTGACGAAGCCATGGAAACGCCGATACCAACGTTTGCATTAACAAGTATTGACGGGTAAGTAGCAGGAAGCAAGGTCGGCTCTGTGGTGGTGTTATCATAGTTAGGAACAAAATCAACAGTGTCCTTGTCTATATCTCCGAAAAGCTCCTGACAGATAGGCATGAGCTTTGCTTCTGTATATCGTGAAGCAGCGTACGCCATATCTCTTGAATAAGCCTTACCAAAGTTACCCTTACTCATTACATATGGGTGCAAAAGTGCTTCATTGCCCTGTGAAAGTCTTACCATGGTCTCATATATAGCACCGTCGCCGTGAGGGTTGAGCCTCATGGTCGCACCAACGATATTGGCAGACTTTGTGAGCTTGCCATTGAGAAGTCCCATTTTATACATGGTATAAAGCAGTTTTCTGTGTGAAGGCTTAAAGCCGTCTATCTCAGGGAACGCTCTTGATACCAAAACGCTCATGGCATACGGCATATAGTTCTTTTCAAGAGACATTGTTATCTTTTCGTCTGCAACAAGTCCTGCACCCTCGATATATGCGTTGTTATTTGGTTTAGCAGTCTTTTTAGGCTCTGCCTTTTTTCTTGCCATAAAATCTATCCTTTCATAAAGTTCGTAAGGTCGGTGCACTTTTTGCCTGTATACTGCATGGCGATCCTGCTTTCAGGGTCAGCATCAAACATATACAGCACCGTAATAAATATCAATTCAAGTGGTTTCATAAGGATATATACCACATCAGCACGCAATTTTGTAGTAATATGCTGTGAAATGGGATATCCGTGTTTATCATAAAAGCCTCTCACACATCTGTGAAAACGTGGTAGCTTATCTTGTATAAGTTCTTCAAAAGCATTTGCGACACAAAGCTGTCTGTTCACAACTATCTTATCCCCACGCCGCAGACCCATTCGCTGTGGCTTGACGAGCTTAGCGTGTCCACCTGCCGCAACTGTGCAAAGATAATGCCCTTGGGAGTAATCGGGCGGCGGAGGTATCTGCTGAGAAAAAGTCCAATCCGCTGTTTCTGTGAAAGCCTTTACTATGCTGTCGGGACGCTGTCCGAAAATAACAAGTATCACAAGCAGCACCGCAAGCAGCGGTATCATTGCCACAAAGCTGACAAGATACCAGCCAAGGCTTTTTGTGAGCAGTTTGTAAAGCCAGCCCATAAAGCCGCTTTTCTCCGCCGAATCACTGAGATACCTCGTCTGCGCCTTTATTTCACGGCGAATGAGCCTTATGGACATAAGCAGGCAATTTATTGGAAATACCAACATCATTGCTGTAAAAAAGTTATCCATATTCTTCAAAAGCTGTAGCACCAACAGTATATCAAGCACATTGCCCATATACACCACTGCAATGAGCATAGCAGCAAACAACGGCGGTTTTCTCTTTGTTATAACACTCAACAGCACAATGCACACCATAGCTATAAAAAACAGGAAGAAAAAAACTAAACCTATACTCCCCTGCTATGGGTGTATGATATTCCCCGTGAACAGTTAGAGGAACAGTTAGAGGAACATCATATTCAACGCCAAGTCCTAAACAAGCAAGATCAAGAAATGACAATATCGAGCCGATAACAACTGTCAGCACATCAAACAGTGGGTTATCCAGTGCTTTAGGTGCATTCTTAAAAAGCCTTATAACATTTATTACCGTGAAAAACAACGGCAGTCCAACACATATCACAAGCGCAGACGACCATATAAAAATTGCGTCCATAATGCCCTCCCCTCAAACAGCTTATGAAATATCCGCCATATCCAGATAATCAACACCATTATTGGTGATGAAATCTTTTCTTCCCTGCAAATCGTCACCCAAGAGCATATCGAACATCCATTGTGTCTGCTCGATATCGTCAGGCTCTATTTTTATAAGACGTCTTGTGGCAGGGTCCATTGTTGTAAGGCTCATCATCTCAGCTTCGTTCTCGCCAAGACCTTTTGAACGCTGGATATCGAATTTCTTGTTGCCTATCATTTTGAGTATCTTTGTCTTTTCATTCTCGTCATATGCAAAATAAGTCTTGTCAGAAGTTGTTATCTCAAACAGCGGTGACTCCGCAATATAAACATAGCCCTTTTCAATAAGGGTCGGCACGAGCCTGTAAAGCATTGTGAGTATAAGCGTTCTGATATGGAAGCCGTCAACATCGGCATCGGTACAGATAACTATTTTGTTCCAGCGGAGATTATCGAGATTGAACATAGAAATTTCCTTGTTCTTACCTGTCTTGACCTCAACACCGCAGCCTATGACCTTGATAAGGTCTGTGATTATCTCATTCTTGAATATCTTATCATAGTCAGCTTTAAGGCAGTTTAGTATCTTTCCTCTAACAGGGATAACAGCCTGAAACTCAGCGTTTCTTGCCATTTTAACAGAGCCGAGCGCCGAGTCACCCTCCACTATATACAGCTCACGCTGTGAAAGGTCTTTTGAACGGCAGTCAACGAATTTCTGCACCTGATTGGAAAGGTCGATAGAACCTGCAAGCTTTTTCTTCAGATCAATTCTTGACTTCTCAGCCTTTTCACGGCTTCTCTTGTTTACAAGAACCTGCTCTGCTATCTTTACCGCTTCGTCAGGATTTTCTATAAAGTATATCTCAAGATTGTGCTTTAAAAACTCTGTCATGCACTCCTTGATAAACTTGTTTGTGATAGCCTTCTTTGTCTGATTGGCGTATGAAGTCTGCGTTGAAAACGAGCTTGAAACAAGCACAAGGCAGTCCTCGATATCCTGAAAAGTGATAGGCTTTTCGTTTTTCAGATACTTGTTATTGCTTTTGAGATAAGCATTTATCTGAGATGTGAAAGCACTCTTTGCAGCATCCTCAGGAGAGCCGCCATGTTCCAGAAAGCTTGAATTGTGATAATATTCAAGGCACTTTATCTGATTTGAGAAGGTGAACGCCACAGAAAGCTTTACCTTGTAATCGTCCTTGTCCTCACGGTCACGACCCTTGCGGTCGCCTGTGAAGAACTGCACCGAGGTCAGCGGCTTTTCACCTGCTATCTCTGCAACATAATCAGCGATACCATTCTCATAGTAGAACGTCTTTTCCTCAAAGGAATTGTTCTCACGCTGAACACGCAGGATAAATGTGATATTAGGGTTTACTACTGCCTGCTTTTTCAGAACGTCCTCAAAATATTCGTTCTCAATTTTAATATCCGTGAAAACTTCAAGGTCAGGTCGCCAATGTGTCTTTGTACCTGTCTTTTTCTGCTTGGTCTCTTCCTTTTTAAGACCGCCAACGTTTCTTCCCTTTTCAAAGTGCAGGTCATACTTATATCCGTCACGGAAAACCTCGACGTCCATAAACTCAGAGGAATACTGCGTCGCACAAGCACCCAGTCCGTTAAGACCCAACGAATATTCATAGTTATCTCCGCCGTTATTATTATACTTGCCGCCAGCATAAAGTTCGCAGTAAACAAGCTCCCAGTTATATTTTTTCTCACGCTGGTTATAGTCAACAGGACAGCCACGTCCGAAGTCCTCAACCTCGATAGAATCGTCATTATACTTTGTAACGATTATCTTGTCGCCATGACCGTCACGAGCCTCGTCTATAGAGTTTGAAAGAATTTCAAAAACAGAATGTTTACAGCCCTCAAGTCCGTCAGAGCCGAATATTACCGCAGGACGTTTTCTTACTCTGTCCTCACCCTTAAGAGATACTATATCTTCATTTGTATATTCCTTTTTATTTGCCATTTCTCATTTCCTTTCTTACGGATCTGAAGAATTTTTCACATACAAATTATATTATAACACAAAGTCAATGATTTTGTAAATACATTAATTAAACATTTTTCAGAGCAATGCCGAACATTTGTTTTGTTACTAATAAACAAAAACCATAGGCTATTGATTATTTGAGAAAAATATTATATAATATAGGTAGCTTAAAAAATCGGAGGATAAAATGGATATTACGATAAATGCACCGCAGACCGAAAGCAACTCAAATTCTGCCAAAGCGTTAAACCTTAACAACGGGCTGATATGGTTCATATGCTTTGTGCCGCTTATCGGCTTGTTTCTTGAAAACTATGCAAACTCTGCCACTGCAGGAGCTTTCCTTTGGATACTTGTTCCGCTGTTCATGATAGGCTGTTCCATTGCAGATTGCAAACAACTTATAAAGCATGGCATTAATGCTGCACACCTTTTCAAATGGATATGGCTCACCCCTGTTTATGTTTATAAGCGTGAAAAACTTTGCGGCAGAGAACTTTATAAAGCAATAATGTGCGGATTTTTCATTATCGCTGCCCTGTTCATGAATGGTTTTACGCAGAGCATAAAAATAGACAGCGACTATATGCTCGTATCCGCACAGAACAGCTATGTTCAAAGCCTTGACAACTTTTCGGGAAGCTCCTCAAAGATAATCGGCGAGTGCATTGCTTCTTATCTCGGCGAGGACGCTGAATGGGATTGCACAAAAGATGGTCACAACTACACTGTCACAGTAAAAGGCAAACATGGCTCTGATAACTACACTATTTCTTTTTTAATAGTATATGACGGCTTCACCTACAGAAAATTCACCATTTCAGACGTGATAAAAAACACAGTTTCACTGCGAGATGAAGAATTTAGTGCTGCATGCAAAGAGATTTTCATAGACGATAATAGCGACACCGACAGCAACAATGAAGAAAGTTCAAATTCACAAACATAATAATTTCATGAGCGGACGTTGTTCCGCTCTTTTTGTTGTCAGTATATATAAATGTACACAAACTGATATCGCACGATTTGTGTATATGCACAAAAGTGATAAATTTGTCACTTTTCTATTGACTTTGCAAAGTAAAAGTGATATTATTGTCACATAAGGTGATAAATAAATCACCTTATATATGCAGCTGTGTAAATCACAAATGAAAGAAGATGTAAAAATGAAATTGAGACAAAAGAAAAAGATAACGCTTAGGGAATATCACAAAAAGCGTATGGCTGCAGGTGTTGCAATGGTTGCCACGCAGATATTTGAAAATGTAGTGGAACATTTTAAACTTGACGAAACCATATGGGCATCGATAATATTCGCTGTGCTTGCAGCTTTAGCACTGATATTTGCGGTAATATGGCTGTATGCAAGCTGTCAGAATGTTGATGAAGAGGACGAATTGGCTAAAGAGAATATGCTAAAGGCACACGAGAATGTATCGAAACTGTTTCTGTACATACTTGCACTAGTGGTGATATTGACTATGTTCTGGGATGGAAGCATAACTGTCAAGATAAACAGCGACAGAATACTCCACGGCTGGCTTATCATTTGGTTCGGTTATATGACCCTTGAAAGCGGATTTTTCCTTCACCACGAGGGCAAGCTCAGCACCGATGAGGAGGACGAGTAATGCCGGAGCTTAAAACAAAACTCAAAGAATATCGTGCCAAACTTGACATGAAACAAGGCGACTTAGCCGAAAAAGTCGGCGTCAGGCGTGAGACTATCATACGTCTTGAAAAGGGACAATACAATCCGTCCCTAAAGCTTGCAATGGATATTGCAAAGGTATTTGGTGTATCTGTAGAGGATATTTTCTCTTTTGAAGATGAATAAAGACTGCAAATACATTAAAGTAGGCGGTTCGCAGGCTTTTGGCATAGAAAAAAGGCATGATCTAAAAGTGCAAATGCTGGCATATTAGCGTATATTAGAGCGTAATTAGATATATATTGAGCATAAATCACATATGCTTTAATTATCATTAGATTACGCCACTTTGCTGTGTATATTAGTGTAGAAAATAAAAATGAAATGAATTGTGAGAAATCGAGAGAAATGGAGCAAAACGGAGAGATTTAAAGAGAATGAGGGATATAAATTAAAAAATCGGCGTTTTGACTATTGACAATCAGAAAAAGCTGTTGTATAATAGACAACGTTGTGAGTTCACAGGGCGAAAAATGCGGCTGTGAACAGACTTTTTAAAATTCTGAATGGAGGAAATAATATGTCAACTTATATGCCAAAAGCAGGCGACATTACTCGCACATGGTATATTCTCGACGCTGAAGGTCAGTCACTCGGTAGAGTTGCTGCAAAGGCTGCACACATTCTTCGTGGCAAGCACAAGCCAACTTACGCACCACACGCTGACTGCGGCGACCATGTAATCATCATCAACACAGATAAGGCTGTTCTCACAGGCAAGAAGCTTGATCAGAAGTCTTACAAGTGGCACACAGGCTGGATCGGTGGTCTTAAGGAGATCAAGTATTCAGATATGATGGCTAATCAGTCAGACAGAGCTATGACAATTGCTGTTGAGGGTATGCTCCCTAACAACACACTTGGCAGAGCTGCTGCAAAGAGACTCAGAGTATACAAGGGTGCTGAGCATAACAATGCTGCTCAGAAGCCTGTTAAATACGAACTGTAAGGAAGGAGCAATTTAGATGTACGAATCAAAGCAGCCATATTTCTATGGCACAGGTAGAAGAAAACATTCTGTTGCCCGTGTTCGTGTTTACGAGGGTACAGGTAAGATCACAATCAACGGCAGAGACATTGACGATTACTTCGGTCTTGAGACACTCAAGCTCATCGTTCGTCAGCCATTTGCTGTAACAGATACAATGGACAAGTACGACATCGTTTGTACAGTAACAGGCGGTGGAGTAACAGGTCAGGCTGGTGCAATCAGACACGGTCTTTCTAGAGCTCTTCTTCAGGCTAGCGATGAGTTCAGACCTCTCCTCAAGAAGGAAGGCTTCCTCACTCGTGACCCAAGAATGAAGGAAAGAAAGAAGTACGGTCTCAAAGCCGCAAGACGTGCTCCACAGTTCTCAAAGAGATAATCAGATACCTCAAAACTTGCGCATTTACGCACTTTGCGAGTGGTCAAAAACTCTTTGGTCAACATTTGGTCAATTCAAAACCTCTCTGTTCGCGCAGGGAGGTTTTTTGTTTGCCTTTATGCAAGGCACAGCTCGATCTGTTCGGCAGTTCGGGCTTTTGTTTTACGCAAAACATCAGCGTAAATCTCTGCGGTGATGTTCACATCACGGTGTCCAAGATGCTCGGATACAACTTTCAGGTCAACACCGCTGTTAAGCAAAAGCGTAGCGTTACAGTGACGGAGCTGATGAAGAGTCATATCTTCAAATTCCGTTCCTTTGGTGAAGCGTTTAAGGGACTGATACACCGAATTACGGTCACGGTAGTTTCCTCTTGCTGATACGAACACCATTTCAGGATGAGCGAAGTCATCACCGAGGGCATATTTCAGCTTTTCGATATACTCTTTCTGTGCAAGAAGAACCTTTTTCAGCTCCTGCCCCATACC
Source organism: uncultured Ruminococcus sp. (assembly GCA_934435205.1). Taxonomy (GTDB): domain Bacteria; phylum Bacillota; class Clostridia; order Oscillospirales; family Ruminococcaceae; genus Hominimerdicola. Next base: position 26,108 of record CAKSAK010000001.1, read on the forward strand.
GATGATGCGGATACTGCTCTCGGTCTTAGGATCAGTCAGTTCATGCTTTCCGCCTATGTCGGTCAACGTGTGGTTTATCGAGATAGTGTTGTTCTCGAAGTCGATATCCTCCCAAGCAAGTCCAAGGCACTCTCCCAAACGCATACCCGTGTAAAGCAGAACCTTGATGATACGCTTGAAGTCCTCGTCCCACGGCTTACTTTCGAGGTATTCCATGAACCTTTTGAGCTTGTCTTCCTCTAAAGCCTTGTTTTTACGACTTTTCTTACGTTTCGGCAGTATCACGTTACGGCAGGGAGTGTCACGAATGAAGCCCTGCTCTGCTCCTCTGCGGAAGATGCTCTGCACTATGACGTACAGTTTCTTAACTGTTGCAGGGTTCAGGTCATAGGACTGCATTATCTGTGTCAGCCTGGGAGCGTTGATGTCCTTTACCTTAACATTACCGAGAACAGGCTCGATGTGGTTCTTGTACTGCCCCTTGTAGGTATAGATCGTGCTTTCTTTCAGTTCCTGCGGAGCGTAGTTTGTGAAATACCAGTCAGCAAGCTCGGAGAAACGCATATTCTCATTGAGCTGAGAGTAACCTTTGCAGTGTCTCTCGAACTCGAAAGCATACTCCTGGGCGAGCTTTTCGGCTTTCTTTGGTGTCACTCCGTCAGGTGGAGTGTAGGTCGTTGATTTTACAAGCTGTTTGCCGTTCATATCGTAACCGACAAACACCCTGATGCGGAATGTGTTTCCACGTTTTGTTATATTCGCCAATGTAAATCCTCCTAAATTTACACTATGGCATATCTCTGTATTTAGCATTGTAGCGCACTATTCTATCTTTGTCAAGCACTTTCGGAGATATGCCGTAGCTTTTTGTCTTTTATTCTAACTCTGCATTTCTTGTTTTGTTAAACTTATACCGGGCAAAATCCTCTGCAAGTCCACAAGCGGATATGAACGCCCTTGCTTTCTGTAGATCACGGGATAGCTGATCTTCACGCTTGATGCGCTGTGCTTCGGTGTTCAGCTTCTTACGGCTAAGGTAATGAGCATCCTCCTCTTTCTTCTTGTAGTCGGCAAGCTCCGAGAAAACAGCTTCAAACTGCTGTTTCACAGCACCAAGCTCCTGCACGGCAGCGTCACGCTCTTTTTTTAGCTTTTTGATGTTCTTCTCCATGGCTACATACTTCTTTGCGGTGTCGCTGAGCTTGTCATAGTCCTCTTTAAAGAGTGTGACCTTTTTGCCGAACATAGACTCCTTGGCTTCGATGCTCTCAATCTCGCCTATGTTCACTTTTTTCTTTGCCAGTTTCTCAAACTCGGCAACAGTCTCGTCACGTTCGGCGGTGAGCCTTTCGATCTCGGCATTGAGAGCATTAATCCTATCCTGATGCTCTCCGTACTCCTCGACCGTATAGCTGTACCCTCTGGACTTCTTCTGCTCGCTGATCTCGATATCGTGAGCATTGCAGATATTTTTCAGGATATCCCACTCATTTCTCCTCCAAAGGTCATTCGATTTCGCATCATTACCGAAGCCCATTTCCTCCAAAGCCTTGTTCTTGGCATTGCGGACTTCAAGACCACGGGCGAAGTGACCTACGGGGATATAGTTGATGTGCAGATGCGGTGTAGATTCATCAAGATGCAGCACAGCATTGAACACATAAAGGTTCGGATTTCTCGCCTGAAATCCCTCCATGTATTCACGCAGGCATTCTGTCGTTATCTCAGCATCGGGAGTACCGACTGCGGTGTCTTTTCTCGTTCCTATGTAAACAAGATGCTCGTAGAAGCTCTTTTGCTTGTTCGTACCTGTGATAACACTCTTGCTTGGCAGGCGGTTGAACAGGTGCTCGAAGTAGTTGTGAATCTTCCTGTCATTTCTTTTCTGACGGGCATTGTATTTCTCGACTGCTTCATCAAAAAGCTGGTGATAAGCGTCACTCAGAGCCTGCTGAACGAACACAACATTGTTCGGTGTTCTGGAGCTGTCTATGTTTCTGGCAGTGAACTCTCTGTTGTTATGTGAAAGGCTGCCTTTACCCTCGCACATCGAGATAGATTTTGTACTCATGTTATAGTCTCTCATTCATAAAATTTTTTCATCATGAAAGCCCTGATGGGCTTGAAGAATTTACGCACAAGACAGAGCTTGTGCTTCTGAGAACATTTACGCTCTGTCGGGCTTTTAAGAATTTTCCATATAGCCCTGATGGGCAAATTGGATTGCAACGATACGGAGATCGGCAACCCAAACGGTGCGAAGCACCGGATTTTACTTGCGGTGCGCCGCCAGTAACCCCAAAGCACTTTTGACAGCCGCCTACACGACTATCAAAAGTGCCGGGGCTCTGCGAGGCTCTTATCGGTTGGCGGAGCAGCCGAAATTGTGGGTACGGTTATTCTGAATCGCACCATGAGAGCTGCGGAAATCCGCATTACAATTTTGAAAAATCAGCTCTCAAATTATCCTGAAAATCTGCTATCTCAGCAACGATATTTTTCATGGAAAGCCGACCAGCTTTATTGTAGTTTATGAACTCCAAACAGAGGTACTCTGCATAGTCCAAATGATGCAGGGAATATACAAAACGCTCGTCGATTTTTTTATCGGGAGATAATGGAGCATATTCTTTCCATTCACGCATCAGCCACAGGTAATCATTGAGTGTTCGCCACGCTGACTTCTCCCATTCTTCATAGGCACGTTTCTCTGCAACTCGCTTCTGATATTCGCTCACTTCTTCCGCAGTCGGAGTTTTGCCGATTTCAATGTGAAGATCATAATCATAATTGAGCTTTTTCACAGCATCAATAGGCTTGTCCAGCCCGAACATTTTCTGAGTGAAACCGATAACATCAACGTGCGTTCCGCAGCCGAAGCAATGAAGAGCATCGGGAAAAATTTTTGCAGAGGGAGTACGTTCATTATGAAAAGGGCAAAGTGCCATTCCACCACGGGATATTTCAAGACCATATCCCTCCGCAACCGTTCTCATATCAATAGCAGATTTTACTTGCTCGAATACGGTCACTCTCAGAACGGAATTTCGTTATAGAAGTCAAGTGCCGACTTGTAGATGCTTTGCTCCTGTACGGTCAGGAAGTTGCAGGGATTGAAATCCTTATTATAGGCTTTATAGAAACCACGATAGAACAGCGTATGGAGCATCTTGTAGTAAAGCTCCTCCTGCTCGGCATCATCGAAAGTATGGATACCGTTATTGCTGATATCGTTCTCGTTGTACTCGTACATATTCTCACGCCCCCTTTCCCTGAAAATACTCTACAAGTTCAGCCTTGTTGACGAGTATTTTTCCGTTCCTGCCAGCGCCTGTTCTTACGGACTTGACCTTGCCCTGTCTCACAAGCTGGCGTACCGTGTGTTCAGACAGTCCGCTGATGAGTGCGGCACTCTCCTTGATAGTCAGCATCTCGACCTTATCTGTGGTCGGTGCTTTTGTGAGCAGAGGAACGGAGTATTCTTCGTCCTCGGTGAGCTTGATCAGAAGATCAAGAATGTTGTCTACGATTGCTTTCTTTTCTGTTGTATTCATAGTAATAAACCTCTCTCTTTCTACGGTTTTTATGTTGTGAACTTTAAACATTTTAAGCACAATAGCTCCTATAATGTCTAAAATGCTTATTGTGTATGGATATGGGGATTGATATAGACCATTATCCCCGAACGATTACAGCCGTTTGCTGCCGGAATAGTTTCACGGTGGATATAGCCGTATTCCTCCAGCATATCCATAGTTTCAGCAAAGTCGGCGGCGTTTTTGAACAGTGTGCATCTGCACAGCTTGTACAGGTCATTCTGACGAATATTCGTGATGTGCTTGGAACGTATCTTGTTTATCACACGTTCTGCCTTTATCGTTCCGAGGTCAACGTCACAGAGACTGTAAGCATATATCGCCTGTTCTCGGAAATACTCACCAATCTCGATAGCGTTGCAGAATGTGTCAAGCGTGACACGGTTCTCCACAGGCTGGGTGTCATTCAGTGCACACTTGATACAGTGAATGATACCGCACAGGCGGAGCAGTTCACCGTGATACTTTCCGCCCCAGTCTTTACAAAACGCCATATCCGTGACAAGGTGCGGTTCGATGAAGTTGTTGTAGTAGTCAACAAACTCGCCGTAAGCCTTTGCATCGAAATGCAGATACAGCTCCTTTTCATCGTGGTAGGTGAACTTTGCTCCGAGGAGCTTGTACACAAGGTTCTTGTAGCTCTCTGCAACCTGTTCGGGAACAGCCTGCGTGTCGTACTTGCGAGTTCCGATATTGCTTACGGGGAAGCAATACATAAATCTCGCTATCAGTCCGCTGCCCCTGAAAACGGGATTGTTTATCATACCGTCAAAGACATAAGGCTGACACGCAAGGCAGATGCTCATGTAGGGCTTTTTCAGCACAATGCTCGCCCTGGTCGCTCGGTCACTGATGTAGGTCTCGCCGTTCCATGATTTCAGCAGAATGTCAAGGTTCGGTACATTGTTGCTGTATCGTCCGCTGAAATTACCGAGCATTCCGGCTTCGTCTGAGATCATCAGCAGAGTGCCGTTTTCTTCAAGCAGGTTCACAAGTGATTCAGGTGTAATATCGTCCACCGCTATCCTGCGGAAGTTGCTTGCAGGGATATTGCTCAGCTCCGTCTGGAGCTTGGCTATCTCCTCGGCGGTAACGTCTTTCTTATTTTCAAGAGCTTCCAGCTTGCTCTGCAACAGCTTGCGTTCCGCCTGAGAAGTGAAAATATCCTGCTTGTTGTTCTCGTTTCAGTCGTGGGCGAACTGAATGTACGGACGCTTAATCAGCGACATGACGGGAGACTTCTTGAAGCTCGGCTCTGCTATTGTCAGAGTGTCAAGCACAAGCGGCTCTGTATGGTCACGCTTGGCGGACATTCGGTATACTCCCGAAAAGCAGTAGCTCACTGCCGAGAGTATTGATGTACCTACCATTGCAACGTCCGTTGAGGTAGTGGTCGCTATCGCCTATGCCATATCACCTATAATAGGAGGGAGCGCGTTCACAGGGAACGGCAGGAGGTTTGTTCCGTCGGGACGGAGGGGTGTGGGCTGCGCCCACTGGTTTTCATTGTTCAACTATCATCGTCCTTTCTGTTTTATTTATAAAGGCGCTTTTATATGTATAACGGTCAGCATCTTGTATGCAATACCGCTGTCAGCCGACCTTTGCCAGCTGACATGACCATTGTAACAATTCTTTCGGAGTTCTTGTGCGTGTATTGCGTATTTGCGTAAAAGAATACGCATATTATTTTTAGATACGCTGTATGTTACGCTATAATACGCATTATAATTGACATATTGCGTGTGATGTGTTATAATATCAGAAGATACTGAAAGCGAGGAGAGAGTATGGGAACTACCACAATTTACCGTATAAACGAAACAGACCGCACGATAAATATCGCACAGTCTGTTGATGATACCAATGAAAGCGTTCACGGTGCAGTCTTGAATACGAGAATGTACACCTTTGACGAGCTGATGAATCAGCATAAGGTTTTCTGCGAGCATACCGAGCCTTACGATGCCTTCAGGGACAGGCTCAACAGCGCCCTGCGTATTGACAGGAGCATTGATGTCAGCACCGATGATATGATAGCGAGGTTCATGGCTGAGTATGGGGAAAATATCTTTTTCAGAGGATATGTCGGCTCTGTTATAGAGTTTTATGATAAGGAGAGGTATGTTCTCCTGAAACCGAATGATGTTGTTATCGCCAAACTCAACAGGAGAAAGATACAGGACGAGGTTTCCCGAAAACTCATGGAGTATATGGATACGCAGTTCGCCCTGATACGCAGTGATACGTATTTCAGCCACAAGGCTACTATGGAGCATTTTATGATACAGCCCTTAAGAACGATAGTTGCTGCCGATGATTACACATTCAATGTGTTCCGCGAAAGCGACAACTGCCTGCTGATCGTCCTTGCAGAGATAGGGCAGCTCGTTCACAAGAACAAGTGGACGGTATGTGAGTGCGGATTCTGCCATAAGCTATTCCTCGGAACGGAAGGAGAGGTCTGCTGTCACTCGGCTGAGTGTATCGAAGCTCAGAAACAGCAGAAAGAAGCCATTTACAAGGAAAACACTAAGGCATATTCAGCCGTGAAGCGTGATTATGATGCTTATGTCCGCAGATATAAGAAGGTTCTCGTTGAAGCAGGTGTTGAGAAGTATCACCCTGCCGAGTTTGACGAGTTTATACAGGCGAAGCAGGAACGTATGGAAGATATGGATAAGCTCAAAAAACGCCTGATACGCAACGGTCTGCCCACCAAGGAGCTTGAAGACCTCTCAGCTAAGTATAAGGCGGAAATAAAGGCTATGGTCGAGGAGCTTGTGGAGAAATACGGTAGGAAGGTTTGAACTTTGATTGCAGGTCTGAGGGCAAGGTTGTAATAATAACTGATAAATCTAAGGAAATTGCCGATTTTGAGATTATTATAATTGACAATCTCACCGATATTTGATATAATAAAAAGATAAGGTTATTATGCGTATAGCTTTATAAATCATAGGTATTTAGTATGGAATTAGAGGTATTAATATGTTCTCTTTAAATAATTACGGCGTTGTTTATACGCCTAATAATTTGGCTGACTTTGTAGCTGAATTATTATTCGATGAAGTTAATAATATAGCAGGTAATGTTATAAATGAAGTGAACATTCTTGATCCGGCTTGTGGTGAAGGTATATTGCTCCATACAATTTCCAAGTTTTTTAAAAGCAAGTCTAATATTCTGCCTATAAACTACGGGATTGATGTTGATGAAAATGTTATCAAAAGCGATAGACAACTTTCTCCAAAAGCCAATTTCAACTTTATTCATCAGAATACCATTCTTCCTTCTTCCAGTTTATCAGCCGACAATTACTGGAAACGAAGAATAAAAAACATCTCTTGTATTATTGCAAATCCCCCTTGGAGTGCTGAAAAAGTATTTGATAATTCAGATCTTAATAATGCTGGTTATAAATTCGGAATAGGTCAATATGATAGTTATGTTTTGTTTTTGGAACTTAGCTTAAAATTATTAAACCCTGACGGCTTTTTAGCATTTATTATTCCGGATTCACTTTTTTCAGGTGAAAATAAAGAATTAAGAAAATTTCTATTAGAGAATACAGAAATAAAAGTTATAGCAAGATTAGGCGAAAAACTATTTCCTAATGTAAACAGATCAACAAGTGTAATAGTGATTAAAAATACAAGGCCTTCTTCAAATAGTAAAACTAGCTGTTATCGATTAGACACAATTGATAGAAAAGCATTTTTAGATGGGAAGCTCAGGTTAATTGACAATTATCATAAAAAAAGCCACTGTGTACTTCAGCATCGTTTCCTTGACAATGCTAATTACGTGTTTGATATAGATACACATGAAGAAGAAGAAAAGCTAATAGATAAAATCGAAAAGAGTTGCATTAATTGGGAAAAGATATTCCGTTTTGGACGAGGTGTCGAAATATCAAAAACAGGAAATGTTGTGACCTGCCCAAGTTGCCAAATGACACAAGGTTATTCAAAAAAGCATCTTTCATCTAACGAAAAAAAATGCCAATTTTGTGGGAGTCAAATATCATTCAATTCAAGTAGACCATTTAGCATAATTTCAGATATACTATCACCTGGATTTACACCTATGTATGTAGGGGAAAATCTTCATAGATACAGTATCAATGGCATTAAATATATCAAGCCAAATGTTAAGGGAATTAACTATAAAAATGCTGAACAATATGTTCCCCCAAAAATACTAATAAGGAAAACGGGGTTAGGAATAGATGCTTGCATTGACTATGAAAGCACATATATCAGTCAAACTATTTATTCGGTAAATTATATAAATAATAATCAAGTACCATTGGAATATTATTTGGGTGTGTTAAACTCACGATTAATTTACTACTATTATTTGAAAAAATACGGTGAAAACGAATGGAAATCTCATCCGTATTTAACAAAAGATATCGTTTTTTCGTTACCAATAAAACAAGTTAATGATGAAAATAAAGATATAGCGTTTCAAATTGCTGATAAAGTAAAAATGATTCAATCTGAATATACAAGAAAGCTTGATATTGATATTGAAAAATTAGTGTTTACACTTTACGACATTGATAAAGAGGAAGTAAACATTATATGTGAAACGCTTAATTCGCTGCCAGATTTATCTGCAATTAATCATATGAAAACAAAGGATGGAGAGTTAGATGTTTAGATATATTGGGAACAAAACTAAATTGCTTCCAATGATAATTAATGAAATATCAGAAAATACAGAACCTAAAAGTACCGTGGTTGATCTTATGGCAGGAACAGGAAGTGTATCTGTCGCCTTGAGAACCAATGGATTCCATGTTATATCATCAGATATGATGACTTATTCTAAACATCATCTTGTTACTCAATTACTAATCAGTAAAGCACCTGATTTTTTAGGACTCAGTAATCACATTGCCATTAATAACACTTTAGGGTATGAAACTGTACTAGATTATTTAAACAATTTGACTCCTAAAGAAGGCTACTTCTTTCAAGAATTTTCTCCAGAAGGAACTCCAGCCAATGGAACACCTAGCAGGAAATACTTTACCTCAGAAAATGCAAAAAAAATAGACGCTATACGTGATACTATAAATCTTTGGATCAGCAAAGGATGGATAACAAATATAGAGGAATCTGTTTTAAAACATACTTTAATAATGGCGGTAAATGATGTTGCTAATATTTCAGGTACATATGGATATTTTCTTTCTTCATTTAATAAAAACTCATTAGAAAGCCTTATATTAAAGCCAGTTTCATTTGTTACAGAAGGATCAACCGATAATGTGGTTCTTCAAGGATTTGCTGAAGATATTTCTCAAGATATTACAGCAGATTTATGTTATATCGATCCCCCCTACATGAAGCGGCAATACGCTGCCAATTACCACATTTTAGAAACCATTGCTAGAGGAGATTATCCTGAAGCTGTTGGAAAAAGTGGACTAAGAGATTGGTGGGATCAACATTCAAAATTCTGCACTAAAACGAGAATACGAGCATCTTTTGAAAGAATCTTCACAACTATGAAATGTGACGTTTTTTTAATCAGCTATAGTGAAGACGGTCTTTTGTCCATTGAAGAATTGATAGATTTTTTCTCAAAATTTGGCTCTGTTTCCTACAAAGTAATTGAATATTCAAGATTTAAAAGTAATAACAGTAGACTTTCAAAAGAATTAAACGAATACATTATTCACTTAGAAAGGCATAAAGGAGTGTCATAATAACACTCCTTTATGCCTCATTTTTTATAATATGCTTTGTATGCAGTAGGTTCTAAAACAAAGTTATCGGTAACGCTTCCACGGACAACATAATAACGGATTGTTTTTGCTGAACTCGATACACCATAAAAACGATATATACAATATCTATCGCCTTTTTCCGCAGATATTTCAACTTCATTTGATGAAATATCAAAAGGTTTATTTTTCCCTCCGGTAGTAGTTTTTACTTCGATATACTTTTCAACATACTGTCCATTGGATAACTCATAAGATCGGATGTCGTATCCCAATCCGTCACCAATAGTTTTAGAAACACGTTCTATTTGTTTTGCTAAATCGCTCCTTCCTTCACCGATTAATCGTTTCTTCTCTATTTCCATAGTTAATTCTTCACCGATATCGCCAATATTCTTAAGATTTTTATGACGTCTTTCATAATCAACATCTTTAGAAATCTTTTTCTGAGAGCTGATTTTTTTTCTTGCTTTAGAAGCTGGCGGAGCGACTTCTTCTAAACAAACTTTATCATAATCCAACTTGATCGAAACGTCTTTGTTTGAATACTCTACAGCATCATCTGCTATTTCATAAAAATCTTCTGGCAAAGATATATTTCCAATATCTGTATCAGCTGCGGAACCAGATTTAAAAGGGCATATCTTATCGTTTTCAAACCTGATATACTGTTCATCAAAGAAAATAATCCCTTGCTTTTTACTCTTAAAGAATATTTCTTCAAGTCCAGCTCCTTTAGGCCATTCATCAGGAATATTTTCCGAATCCACATAGGTTGCGTAATACTTACATTTATCATTATCATCTCTTGTTTTGATGATTAAAATGTGAAGATTATCAATTATACTGGGATAACCTTTTTCAAACAAGTAAGCACCATTGCCTGATACTTTAGGCTCAGGAAAACCATTATCAGGATGCCACGCCGGGTGACGATACTTCATGTTTTGCCTGCTTATCCTATAATCCTTCCTTCCGGTTCTAGGTGCTAATTCGATAGAAGCACTACTGTTGCTACCAACTTCATTAGCGATGATTGTATACTTATATCTCGGTAACAACTGATCATTATCCCAAAACTCGTAAGTTTCAACTATATCATTTGCATCATTAAACATTTTTTCTAATTCTTCACGTGAATAACCTGCAGCTTGAATATAGGTTTGTCCGCCTCCTCCCGACGGTTTTTTGATTCCATACATATTAGTAAAGTCAGATTCTTGAATCTTATGATGCAGTATAGCTTCTATGTGTTCCATATTATTCCTCCTCTAAGAAATTAAATATTTCGTCATAAGACGATATATCTAATGCAGTCTTAATTGCTTTTAATTGTTCCATAGACACATGATGGTGCTCACCTTCAATTTTTACTAGGGTTTCTCTTGTTGTGTCACAACCTAATAATTGCATAGCTCTTGCAAGCTCAGCACCAGTAAAACCAGCTTCAAGCCTTAAACGTCTTATTTGTCGTCCAAGTCCAGATGTGCTTTTTATTTTTTGTGGCAATCTACGCACTCCTTTCTGTTCGGTTTTTATTATTGTATCACAAAACAAAATTGATTAGCGAACCGAATATAGTCCACTAATCCATTATTTTGTTTTTTGTAAGTTTGCACAAACTGACAGCTGGGTAATTGTTACTTTTGCGCATGAACCATGATATATCGGTTTTACATGGAATAATTATCATAAAAATAGTTTGTATGTAAATTATTATCTTGTGTTGCATTTAACTTCAAATCGCATCTTGTGTAATAATATACAAAACATTTGTAGGTTATTGATTATTTTGTTTATATGTGATATAATATTATTATCGAATATTATTGTACTTTTCTATTAATTCAAGTATAATCGTATAATTTCACTTTACCGTTTGAGAAAAGAACAAAATGACGAAAAATTCGATAATATTATTTGTAATTTATTGTTCAAAGAAGGTGTATTGTAATGGCAACAAAACCACTAGAACCGCATATGTGGAGTTTAGAAAATTTGTTTGACCCAAGTATCATTTACAGTGTTCCTGTTTATCAGAGACCTTATTCATGGGACAAAGATCAGGTATCTATTCTTCTTGAAGATTTAATTAAAGAATTCGAATCAGATAGTAGGAACGATGGATACTACACTGGCAATTTAATCGTATACGATAATAATGAGAATATTAATGGACTCATCTCAAAATATGATATTATAGATGGTCAACAAAGAATAACAACATTCGCACTTATCCTTCTTACAATATATTGTTTAGCAAAGAAAAACAATATCGCAGATACCGACTTAACACTATCTAATATCAAGAAAGCTTTATGGAAATCTGAAAAACGAGATTTCAAAAAGGAATATCGTGCCGTAAATCTTAATAGTATCGAAAAAAAGTGCTTTGAAGATTTTTTTAATAGATGCTTTGATTCCCCACAAAATATTATCGATTATTGTCAATCGTATAAATGCAATTCAAAATTTGATGAGAGAATAATTAATAATTTCAATATTGTTTTTTCATTTTTGAATAATCGAATATTAAAGGATTCAATTGACAATCTTTTGGATTTTGCCGATTTTTTATTGAAAAATGTTCAGTTCATTGTGATTACTGCAAGATGCAAAGAAAATAAGGTATTCTCGATGTTTGAATCGATTAACAGTAAGGGAAAACGCTTGGAAGAAATCGATTTGATAAAAACATATATCTTTTCGAGACTTGATGAATCATCTTATTCTAAATATCTGGATATATGGGGAGAATTAATAGTCAGAACTAAAGATAACCTATATGATTATATTTACACATACATTAAAGCGTATCTATCTTTTTACAGACAAAATATCTACATAGGAAATTTTAAAGCTTTATGCAAAAAAGAAATTCTAACATTTTTCAAAACATCAAATGAAGCAGAGGCCTTAAAAGCTCTTCTTGACGATCTTTATGATAAGGTAGATTATTATAATATGCTTTTCTCTGCTGAAAGCGCATTTAAACTTATAAACAAGAAGAAGTTCAGGTTCTTCTATAAAATATTCACCAATATATCATATAAGCATCCTAAGCCTTTATTCTTTAGAGCGTTAATTGAAAATCATGAAGGTAAATTATCTAATGATGATGTAACCACAATTGTTGTTGATGTTATCAGTTTTATGATAAAGTTCTTGACAATAAGCGATAGAGACAGTAAGGACGCTATTACTATGTTCTCTAATATTATGAATGATGTTTACGAAAACGGAGGAATCTCTAAAGATACAATCAGTTATTACATTGCAACTGAATTAATAACAAAAGACGTAACTCCTGAGAAATTAAAAAGGAACCTTGCTTCACTTGATGGATTTGAACAAAATAAAAATCTTTCAGTCGCTCTATTGGCTTTATATGAATCAACGGAATTAAGCGAAGGTAAAGTAAAAACTTCGTATGACCAAGCATACACATTATTGAATTCATTTAGCGATTCTTTCAGTTTAGATCATTTATTGGTTCAAACCCCGGAAAAGGATTCACAGGAATTCAAATACTATAAAAACGAAGAAACTGGACTTCTTGTTCTTAAAGATAACCATGATTTCCCGACAACTGTATCAAATGGTATGGATTACGAGTTATTCACCAAAACAGTTCTCAACCGCATTGGTAACCTAAGGATTTACTATCGAGACAAAAACTCTGGTCGTGGAAATACTGCGATTGAACTAAAAGATTATTCTGGTTTCTACACCTATACTGCAATAGAACAAAGAAGTCAAAACTTGGTTGATATAATAATAGACGAATGTATGCCTGCACCTAATATTGATATTAATGCCTTTAAATCAATTTCATTAAAAAAAGCAGACGCTAATTTACCTAAAATGGCTGAATTATTGGAGCAAGGACTTATTAAAGAAGGAGATATAGTATACAATACTGTATGTCCAGATGTGTCAAAGGCTACTTTGTTAGACGAAAAATACGTTGATTATAATGGCGAAAAGCTAACCCTTAATGAATGGGGATGTAAAGTCACTGGCTGGAAGTCTATCCGTATCTATGCATACACATCAATTGAAGGAGAAATTGAAACATTACAAGATAAACGGCTAAAGCTTATAAACAATAATACAGAGACATGATACATAGCTCTACAAAAGCGGCTGCACCCGAAGGCACAGCCGCTGAACATCAAATATAAATCATACACTCAAATATCGCTTCTCTCGCCATACTTATAAAGCAGTTTTCAAGACCGAGCATTTTCTCAGCATCGCCTGCGAGAACAGCTTTCTGATAGCAACTGTCAGTCTGCTTCCAAAGTTCGACCTGGCGTGAGATAGCTTCACTGACTTTCCGTTCAATATCATCGAGGTATTGCACTATCTTCCCTTCGTTGACGAGCCTGCGAAGCCTGTCAGGGCATTTGCTGTCAGAATAATGAAGATGATACCTGATAAAGTCGGTATGGTAGGTCTTGCTTTCCTCGGTCTGCGTATCGGCATTGAAGTGAGTGACGGTCACGGTGTTGGTGTCCAGTCTCCACAGCGGAACGTATTTCTTTTTCAGGGAGCTGTATGCAGTCTGTTCACTTGTATATCTGCTCATGATTATTACCTCCGTGTTATGCGGTGAAAGTTCTCATCAGCTCTCACCACGGTTCTCATTTAACGTATAATAACAGGAGTACGCCAAATTGATTTGGTCTTTCGCTGGTCTTTATCTGGTCTTTAAAGTTACAAAATCGCAGGAAACAAAAGATAAAGAAAAGCGAAGTTAAAACATTGAAAGTGCCGTAAAACAGGCTTTTTCGCAAACAATAGAATAAAGTACAAATGCTGATAGACGTTACTCAAAGAGATAATTTCATTCTCAAACACCAAACCGTTTCGCAGAAATGCGAAGCGGTTTTTTTATACCCGATACTAACTGTCAAAATGCACAACCAAAACATCTGTTCGTTGTCAATTTAGCTGAATATCCTCCTGCTTATTGTAAATAACAGCAAAATATGATATAATTATTACTGATAAATTAACTTTTAGGAGATAACTGCTATGACGAATGAATACATAAAACCACCCGTTGAAATACGCTACAAAAATGAACTTGATGCCTTGAAAAGTGTCGATACAGGCAGAAAGCCCGAGAATTGGGTGCTGTCGCCAAAGGCAGTGCGAACATTCATATTAGGCGGAATCATCAAAACTTCCGACGGCAAAATGCAGATAAAGCGTAAATTCTATGGCAATGACGCACTTGTTGAGCGGTGTATAATCACCCTCGCTGGAAACCGTGGACTTATGCTTGTGGGTGAGCCTGGTACGGCTAAAACTATGCTTTCAGAGCTGCTCTCTGCTGCCTGCTGCGGCATTAGCACGAACACAGTTCAAGGTACGGCAGGAACTACCGAAGATATGATAAAATATAGCTGGAACTATGCCATGCTTCTTTCAAAAGGTCCGTGCCGTGAAGCCCTTGTGCCTGCTCCCCTGCTCATAGGCATGGAACAGGGCATTTTCGCACGATTTGAGGAAATAACCCGTACCCCTGCAGAAATCCAAGATAGCCTTATTTCTGTAATGAGCGACCAGATACTTAATATCCCTGAGCTTGAAAACGAAGGACTTGTTTTCGCCAAGCAAGGATTTAATATAATCGGTACTGCAAACACCCGTGACAAAGGCGTGAATGAAATGTCAGGAGCTTTGAAAAGACGTTTCAATTTTGAGACAGTAGAACCTGTTCGTGATGTAAGACTCGAAAAAGAGATCATTATTCGTGAAGCGCAAGACCTTGCCAAAACAGGTCATATCGACCAGCCTATAGACACCGACGCTGCTGAACTTCTTGCTATCACATATCATGAGCTTCGTGAGGGCGTTACCTCAGAGGGAACCAAGCTTGAAAAACCTAACGCTGTTATGAGTACAGCCGAGGCTGTTTCCGTTTTCTATCAGACAATGAGCAGTGCATATTATTATGGTGACGGAAAAACTGATCTCAAAGAGCTTACGCAAAATCTGCTTGGTGCAGTGTGCAAGGAAAACAAAGACGACCTTGAAAAGCTCAAAAGCTATTTCAGGATCGCAGTAAAAGAAAAAAGTGCAAGTGAGGGCGGCATATGGACAGAATATCTGGATACAGCCAAGTATCTGAAATAATACCATTTGACTATTCTCAGCCTTTTCTGCTTTTTCCTGTAAGACACCACAGCCCTGTCTGCTCGTGGCAGCTCATCAGAGCAATTAAAGAATATCAGCCCGATGTCATACTTATAGAGGGTCCTGAAAACGCCAATGATATGATAGATGTGTTGACGGACGAGAGAACTAAGCTTCCTGCGGCTTTCTATTATTACTACAAGGACAGAAAAAAGCTTATCAGTGATGAAGCCGAAGATTATAAATGCTACTACCCTTTTATCTATGCCTCTCCTGAGTATAACGCTCTGAAAACAGCCGCAGCCATGGATATAGAAGCACGCTTTATGGATCTGCCATACAGCGAGATACTTATTACCACCGCAGAAAATAAAGGCTTGCGCAGTAATAAGGACAAGCACAGCTACACTGATGACAGCAGACTTATATACAGCAAATTCTGCAAAAAGCTTTGCGAGAAAACAGATCTAAGGACCTTTGAAGAGTTCTGGGAGAAGTATTTTGAAATAGAGGGGCTCAGATTATCTGTACAAGATTTTGTACAGCAAATGTACACCTACTGCATTATCACACGAAATGACGAAACAGAAGATGATCTTGCGGCAGACGGCACTCTTGCAAGAGAAAACCATATGGCTTTGCGTATCAAAGAGGCACTTAAAGATAACAAAAAAGTCCTTGCAGTAACAGGCGGATTCCATAGTTTGGGGCTTTATGAGCTTTTGAAAAGTGATAATATCCAAAAAGAAAAGCTTCACAAGCTCTCTCAAAAAGATGAGGGCTGTTTCCCCGTAGCTTATTCTTATGAAGCAGCAGACGCTCTCAGTGGATATGCCTCTGGTATGCAGCGTCCTTATTTTTATGATTGTGTGATGAACAAGCTAATCCACTGCGATGACCCGGCAGGTGTTTACAGCGACACAGTTCTTGACCTGCTCATAGGTACAGTGAGAGCCTGTGATAAACATGATATCCCAGTGTCAATGGCTGACGCTTCCGCTGCGCAGTCTATGATGAGTGGACTTGCCGCACTTCGAGGCTGTCACGAATGTGGACTCTACGAGCTTGAGGACGCCATAACCTCGTCATTTATCAAGGGAGAGAAAACAATATCCTCTGCCCTGCCTATCGACCTTATGCGCAAACTTGCCACAGGCGACAAGACTGGTCACATAGGTGATATAAACCACGTTCCTCCGCTTATCGCTGATTTTGAGGAACAATGCAAAAGATTTCGCCTTAAAATAAAGACAGTAACCCCAAACAAGACCGAAGTCCCGCTTTTCACCACGGCAAACGGCATGGAACTAAGCAGATTTTTCCATAGAATGGTGTTTCTAGGCACAGACTTTGCTCAGCGCACAAAAGGACCTGATTTGCATAGGCGAAAAGACAGAAGCCGTGTTCGTGAAGAATGGGTATACAAAAAAGTTCCTGCCACAGACGTTGCACTCATAGACCATACTGCCGACGGCTTCACCATTGAAGAAGCCTGCCGCACCTGTGCATCTAGAACGCTTCGCCGTGAAAAGCACTGCGACGTTGCAGCGCATATCCTTGTGGACTGCTTCCAAATGGGCTTAGAACTCTCTGACGATGACAAGACTTGCGCCGAGAACATACTTAACTCAGACGGCGACTTTTTCTCTGTAGGCAGAGGTCTAAGGCATTTTATCACCCTTATGGAGCTTCAACAGCTTTATAATACCGAGTTTTCCGCTGCAGAAAATTGTGCAAAGCGGTGCATGACAAGGATAATTACAGCACTGCCTGACATGGCGTCGGTTAAAGACGATCATGCCGCAGAATGTGCGGCGATAATGTACGCAATGCAAAAGGCTGTCACTGACGGCTTTAGAGAATATCGTCAGGACTATGAAAACGCCCTGCTTTCCCTCTGCGGCAAATCGGATAAAGACCCCTTTGTTTACGGCACAGCCCTTGGCATACTTTACGCCTTTGACCCCCACCGCCGCAAGCTTGCCGAGCAGGCAATGTCAAGCTATCTCAGAGGCGACAGGAGTGTTCAGATACAAGGAGCGGAGTTTCTTCACGGACTTTTCAATGCCGCACGTGATATCATCATGACGGACGATTCTTTTATCAGAATGACCGACAAGCTCATCTGCGGACTTGACTATGACGATTTTATAGAAATTCTCCCCTCCATGAAGCTTGCTTTCAGTTGTTTCACCCCCTATGAGATCCAACAGACAGCCGTCGCTGCCGCAAAGCTTTATGACGCTGACGGGGCTGAGCTTCTTGCAGGAAAAGCCGTAAATGAAAGACTGTACAGCTTTGGTATGGCTATTGATAAAGAGATAGTAAAACTTTTGTCTGAGGAGGAAAAGCCATGACAGATGAAAACAAAGCCATATCCGTCAACCGCTGGCGGCTGGTGCTGGGCGGAATGTCTGACAAAAGCCTTTCCTTTACCGGCAACAAAACAGAGATAACAACGTTTCAGGACATGGAAAAGCTTCTTGACTATCTCTACAGCCGTGCGCAAGGCGATGATGTAAGGGACGAGAACAGCAGGCAAGGCGGTCAGGGAGGCAGTGTGCTAAACGCCGCAGAATGGATAACAAAAGTCAGAACGCTTTTTCCAAAGCAGACCGCCGAGGTGCTTGAACGTCAGGCATTGGACAAATTCAACATGACCGAGCTTCTCACAGATAAAAAAGTTCTCGAAGAAATGAAGCCTGATATGGAACTGCTGAAAACTATCATTCAGCTCAAACATCTCATGAACGGCGAGGTGTTGCAGGCGGCTGTAAAAATAGCAAAACAGGTGGCAGACGATATCAAACAAAAGCTTGATATGACCATAAAGCGAAGCCTTACAGGCAGGCTTGACAAAAACACCTCGTCAGTTATGAAATGTTCTGCAAACCTCGATTTCAAAAAGACTATCCGCCGAAACCTGAAAAACTATGACAAAGCCAGCAATCAGCTTATACTGAAAGACATCTATTTCAGCGGACGTGTGAAAAAGCATAACAAAAAGCGCATTATCATAGCCATAGACGAAAGCGGTTCAATGCTAGGTTCAGTCATCTATAGTGCAGTAATGGCGCAGATAATTTCCGAACTGCCCTTTGCAGAGGTGAAGCTCATCATATTTGATACAAGCATCGTTGACCTATCAGACCACGCCGATGACCCTGCGCAGACCATAATGAGCGTTCAGCTCGGTGGCGGAACGGATATCGCCAAAGCCCTTACCTACTGCGAAAGTCTTATCGTTACGCCCCGTGACACTTGCGTTATCGTGGTTACAGACCTCTACGAGGGTGGCAGTGAAGCACAGCTTATGAACGTCAGCAAAAATATAATCACAAGCGGCGCACATCTCTCATTCCTTACCGCCCTTGATGAAAATGCCGACCCTGCCTATGACAAGGCGACAGGTCAGAAGATTGCAAATATGGGCGCATTTGTCGGCGGTCTTACCCCTGATAAGCTTGGGGATTACATCGGAAAAATATTCGCATAGGAGGTGATATCTTGGACGTAATCGACAAACAGCTTGCCATTGCAAACGAACAAACGCTTATTGAGCTTTCAAACAAGGGCATTTACAAGCGTGCGTTGAAAGAAGCTGACAGCATGACCCTTTCGGCTGAAAAAAGCGGTGAATCCTACACGGTAAAAATAGGCGGCGAAACCTGCACCATAAAATACCCCCTTGATGAAAGCCAATGCACTTGTGTTTCAAGAGGAATGTGCAGGCACATTATCACGGCTATACTTCTTTTGAAAGCACAGCTTCCACAATATGATGAAGAGAATATCACCACAGAGATCACTGCATCTGAGCCTGAACAAGAAGAAATCGAACTCCCCGACAAACCTGAAATAAAACCGCTTTCTCAGGATACCCAGAAAAAGATAAAAGGATTTGCCGAACAGTGCATAAAAATAATGTCAGGGATATTTGCCCGAGGTCTTGTAAGAGCCGAAGAGAGCGACCCCGATAATTTTGAGCTTGCCGCAGTTTCCTGCCACGCTTTGAGAATGGCTGAGGCAGAAAGACAAATGCGTGAACTTGGCAGCCGACTTAAAGACTGTGTTTCAAGGCGAGCTTCATTCAGCCCGCAGGCGTTTACCCACAAAATGTTTGAATATGCTGACAGCATGAACAAGCTTATAAAAGCCGACATCACAGAAGAAATGCTCGGCACCTTCCGCAGAGAATACACCGACTATGAGGGAACGCTCCAACTCCTGCCTATAGGCACAAGAAACGTCAACGGCGAATATGCAGGCTGTACCTACTATTTTCTCAATAAAGACAGAACTTCGCCCCAGCGCTTTTTTACCTACAGCGATCTGCGTCCCACTTTCTATGAAAGAAAGTCAAGACTATTTGCCGAAAGCACAACTGTATGGGATCTTGACAGCTCTCTAAACAGTTATATGCAAACAGAGCTGAAGCTTAAAAACGCCAAGGTGAGCATGGGGCATTTGTCCTCATCGTCAAAGACCAATGCCATAGGCGCAGGTCCTGCACAGCTAAACTGTTTTGCTCTCCGTGAGCTTATCGTCAGCGATTTCAAAGAGCTTGCAGAAAAGATCTCTGCAAACAAAAGCGACGAGGAGACCGACCGACTTTATTTCGTTCACCCCAAAGAGTGCGTCGCTTCATATTTTGACAAGCACACTCAACAGCAGATTTTTATTATAAAAGACCGCAATAACAGACATATATCCGTCACCGCAAAATACACCGCAGAAAATCGTGAATTTATTGCCACCCTTGAGACCATAGGCGGCAAAATGCTTAAAGAAAAGTACAAAAACTATGTCCTGCTGGCTCAGGGGTATATCGACCAAGGCAGGCTAACGCTTTTCCCAATAGAGGTCTATGATTTTATTGATCCGCCTGACAATGTTTCTGTGCCTGTCGAGAATGATACAGACCAAGACTATGAAATGTGCGGCGAGCTTCTTGACGCCACCGAAGAAACCGACAAGAGGATAGTCACAGCAATGGAGTGCGGTGTGAACTCTGTTATCGCAGACGAACACGCTCAAAGCATACGCCAGTGCGGACTTGAAGAGCTTGCAAAACGCTATGAAGGCTTCACAAAGCTGTGCGAAAATGCAAGACACACCACCGCAGACAAAAGCCTTGATATCTTCACTGCCGCAGGCGATACAATGCGGTATATCAGACTTTGCACACAAAAATTAGCACTGTTCAGTGCAATAAATAATATGGAGGAGAAAAAATGATCTACAATGAAAGCACCAAAAGCTTTATAAAGCTTGAAACCGCCCTAAAGGAGCTTGGTTTTGACCAACAGACCATAGACCTTGCCCTTGAATATCTTGACATCACAAAGCCAAGAAGCAATGACCTGATAAGAAAAATAACAACAAGATATTATCCGAAATTCCGTCAGTATAATTATCGTGAAAAGCTTGACAAAGCCGTTAAAAGCGAGATATCAGACACAGGCAGTGATGAGCTTAAAGAGCGCTATATTATTTTCAGCTCAATGGCAACAGGTCCATATTTCCGCTATATGACAAATGCACTGTCTTGCCGTGCCTATATATATTCCCAAAACAAGGCTATGTATATGAAGCCGCTCACCGATTTTTATGGCGAGAACGCAGAAGCAGTCTGGATATCAACAGAGATATCACACAGATCAGATCAATCCATACACTACGTTTTCACTGTAAATCCTATCTATTCCGCAGATGTTGCTATAAGGACATTCAAATACGTTAGCCCTGACGATATCATAGCACAGCTTCTCCTTTGCGTTTACGCATTGGACGCAACTGAACTGCCTAAAAAGAGCCTGCTCGGCAAAACGAAAATTCCTGATACAGCAGAATTTGCCATAAAAAAGCTTGCCGAAGTGGTCGAAAAAAAGCCAAAAACAACTACAGCCGTTTTCTGTCTTTTTCTTGCCGCATATGCAGAAGCGTCATATTTTGCAAAAGAATATCGTGCATTTTTTGATAAGAACATTGTGAAATACTGCGACGATCTTACCCAAGGGCTGATATATATGAAGCTTTCCACCAACAGGATATTCGACCTTATCGAAGCTCAACCACAGTGTCTTACAGATAGATACATTCTGCACTTTGTCAAATTACCTGACAAAAACGGAAACTACCCTGTGCAAATGGTAAAGCTCGCAAAAGATCACCCCGATATCTTCATACAAACAATGAAGAACGCTCGCTTTGATCTAGGCATAATAATGGAGAAAATGCTCAAAGCCACTGACCCGAATTATGATGCAAAGGCAGTAGGTCTTAAAACCGCCCAGCAGGAACATATCTCAAAAAATATAGCCGAGCATTTCAAACACCGTGACGAGATATACGCATATATCACAGGCAAAGCCGAATTAGACACCATACTCCCTTTTGCAGACGAAGAATCCTGTAATGGCGGACATCAGAATATGAATTATGTTGGCGAATATGGCGAGGACAATTTTATAATCCGCTGTATCGCCGCCCTTTCCATAGGTGCTACAAAGGATACGAACGACCCGCTCAAGCTTATAGACAGAGAACTTCAACATGATACCGAGTTCACCGTCCGTGCAATGATAAAAGCAGGACTGCCTATTGAGATAATCATACGGGCACTGGGCTGGCAGACAGAGAACTCTTACTTCAAAGAGGATATTATCAAAAAGATCACGGCTATCATGCCTGAATTTAAAGACAAAGCCGCCATTATTGACGTAAGCAAAATGGCTGTGTCCAGCCGACTTTTGTATATAAGGCTTCTTGATATCGCAGACAGCAACAAGTACAAAGACGAATTTTTTGCCCTTTGTGACGATAACAGCAAGGTAATAAAAGCAGAGCTTGTGAAAGTTATATCCGCCCACAAGGATTGGCACGATGATGTTTGCAAACTTCTTGCTCAGAAAAAATCAGCCAAGCGTGAAACTGCACTTATGATAATTGAAAATCAAGGTGCTGACGCCTACCGCACAGAGCTTGAAAAAGCCTATGCCACAGAAAAATCCGACAAACTAAAATCGAAAATATCTGAACTTTTGGGCAGCGAAGCAAAGCCTGCCGAAATATCAGATAAAGACCTTGTGACTGCGCTCACCAAAGGCACAAAAAGCAAGAAAGTTCTCTGGCTTTTTGAACAGCCTTTTGCACCTATTCACTTCACCGATGATACAGCCGCAGAGGATATCTATTTGCAGGCTCTCCTGCTTACATATGCAAACGCCAACGAAGGTACTCTCCCACCCGAGGGCAAGACCCATGCACAGAAGCTCAAAGCTGACGAGCTTGAAACATTCGCACTTGAAGTCCTGAGCCGTTGGCTTGAAAATGGTGCAGAAGCAAAAACAAAGTGGGCAATGTATTTTGCGGCAATTCACGGGGGAAATGAAGCTATAAATTGCCTGACGGATTACATAAAAGAATGGTCGAAACAGTCATTAAATATGCGTGTTGCCCTTGCGGTGAAAGCCGTTAATGCTATAGCTCTGAATGGCAGTTCCTATGCGCTTATGACTGTAGACAATATTTCAAGAAAATATAAGAGCCGTGCGGTCAGGGCTGCCGCAGTTGACGCGCTTGCCAATGCCGCTAAACAGCTTGGCTTGACAACACAGGAGCTTGCAGACAAGATAGTTCCTGACATGGGCTTTGACGAGAAAATGTGCCGCACCTTTGATTTCGGTAGCAGAAAATTCTCCGTTTATCTCACGCCACAGCTTGATATAGAAATATTCGAGGGTGAAAAGAAGCTTAAAAATCTCCCTAAAATAGGCGTTAATGACGACCCTGCCCTCGCAGAAAAGGCTACTGCTGATTTCAAGGAAATGAAAAAGCAAATGAAAACTGTTGTTGCCGCACAGAAACAGCGCCTTGAATATGTGCTTATGCTTGACCGTAAGTGGACAGCAGAAGCTTGGAAAGCTCTCTTTGTAAAAAATCCTCTCATGCACTGCTTTGCCATAGGTCTTATATGGGGTATTTACGAAAACGGCTGCCTTAAAACTGCGTTCCGTTATCTTGACGACGGCAGCTTTACAAACTCAGATGATGATGAGATAGAGCTGTCCGAGGGTATGGAAATAGGGCTTGTTCACCCGTTAGAGCTTACCGACGAGGAAAAAGAAGCATGGCTTGAACAGCTTGATGATTACGAGATAATACAGCCATTCGACCAGCTAAGAAGAAAGGTATACACAGTAGCGGAAAGCGATAGGAATAAGACCGCCTGCGAGATCTTCAAGAATACCGAGATAACAAACACCACTCTCGTCAACCGTATGACCAAAGCAGGCTGGTATAAAGGTCAGGCACAGGACGCAGGCTTTTTCTATGAGTTCATAAGAAATGATATCTCAGGCAAGGAGAAAGATCCCGACGGCAAGCTCGTCAACACAGGCATGACCGCCGAGCTTAAGTTCTCAGGAACATACATCGGCTATTACGAGATAGAGGACGTGACCGTGGAAGAGCTTTACTTCCGACTTCCCGATGCTGCATACAATGACAACATGAAGCTTGGCGATGTCAATCCAAGATACTACAGCGAAGTTGTCTTACAACTTAAAAACGCTATAAACAAGTAGACATCACAAAAGGCAGTTCTGATTTTTTCAGAGCTGCCTTTTGCTTATTTATTTTCCACAGGAAGTCCGTGATCTCCTGCAATGTGTCTGCCTGCCTTGTTCACGCAATATATGCAAACAGGAACTATGTACAAGCAAGCCGCTATCCATGCCGCCTGATCTGTGAAGCAGATCGCAAGATAACCGAATTTCGGCACAAATATCATACTTACAGAAATTCGAGCAATCATTTCCGTCACTCCTGAGAATATAGCAAGACCCGAATATCCAAGACCCTGCGTACACATTCTGCAAGTATTGAGTATACCCAGCGTCCAATAGAAAAATCCTGCATAGAAAAGATATTTGACCGAAGCAGTAAGCACTGCTGCGTCTGACTTATTCACAAAGATAAGCGAAAGCTCTCTGCCGAAGAATATAAGTACAATACCGGCTATTACTCCATATGTCATGCCAACGCCAACTCCAATGCGTATACCCTTTTTGATACGCTTGAGATTTCCTGCACCGAGATTTTGGCTTGCAAAAACTGATGCGCCCGTTGCAAAAGCGTCATATGGACACATTGTGAACTGCTTTATCCTTGCCGCAGCAGTGAATCCTGACACATAAATGCTTCCAAGCTTGTTGTTAGCCGACTGCATGACCATTGAGCCTATAGCCGTTATGGAATACTGAAGTCCCATAGGAAAGCCCATTATTATAAGGTTCAGCACCGCAGGCTTTGACATAACTCTATCCTCTTTTGAAAGCTTAAGCACGTTTACCTTTTTCATGATAAACACAGCGCATAGTATTCCGCTTATCGCCTGCGCAACAACAGTAGCCACAGCTGCACCCATGCAGCCCCATTTCAGTACGATAACACACACAAGGTCAAGAACAATGTTCAAAACCGTTGATATAGCAAGAAATACAA
This sequence comes from uncultured Ruminococcus sp., assembly GCA_934435205.1. GTDB lineage: Bacteria > Bacillota > Clostridia > Oscillospirales > Ruminococcaceae > Hominimerdicola. The sequence continues at coordinate 51,098 of CAKSAK010000001.1, forward strand.
ATGGCGTTTTGCTGTCACCAACAGAACGCAGTACGCTTGAAAGCAGGTTATACAAAAGTGTGAACGGTATGCCAAGAAATATCACCAGAAGATATTTATATGCGTCATCAAAAATATTCGACGGAGTTGAAAGAAGCTTCAATATCTCACTGCAAAGCACCGCGCAAACTGTGGTCAACACAAACGCAGTAACAGCGGTTATAACTATGGAATTGTAAAAATACTGTTTAAGCTTTTTTATGTCCCCTGCTCCGAAATGCCTTGCAATAGGCACGCCAAAGCCGCAGGCTGTTCCCATGCAGAAACCAAGCACCAAAAACTGAACACTGCTTGAAGCTCCGACGCTTGCAAGAGCGTCAGAACCAAGAAATCTTCCCACAATTGCAGCGTCAATAAGATTGTATGTCTGCTGTAACAAATTTCCTATAAGCAGCGGTAGCGCAAAGCTCATTATAAGCTTGAACGGATTGCCCGTTGTCATGTTTTTTGTCATTACTTTTCCTCCGAAAATCTAACTTTTACATTTATCATATTTAATTTTTACTATCACATTCTATCATCAATATATGAAAAAATCTATAACACAAATTAAAATTACTTTTGTGATTTTAAACAAATCTAATAACAAAAAACATACATATTGCACATAAAAAAGGCAAGCATATTTCAGCCTGCCTTTGTGTATTTTACGCCTTATACGTTAAATCTGAACAGAACGATATCGCCGTCCTGCATAACGTAATCCTTGCCCTCAAGACGAACAAGACCCTTTTCCTTAGCCGCCGTCATAGAGCCACAGCTCATAAGATCGTCAAAGGAAACGACTTCGGCTCTGATAAAGCCCTTTTCAAAGTCGGTGTGTATCTTTCCTGCCGCCTGCGGAGCTTTAGTGCCCTTTTTGATAGTCCAAGCTCTTACCTCAGGCTCGCCTGCCGTCAGGTAGGAAATAAGACCAAGAAGCGAATAGCCCTCCTTGATTATTCTGTTAAGACCTGAAGTTTCAAGACCAAGGTCTGCAAGGAACATTTCCTTGTCCTCGTCGTCCATATCAGATATCTCAGCCTCGATCTGTGCGCATATCGGGAACACAGCCGAGCCTTCATTTTTAGCTATCTCACAAACTTCCTTGTAATGCTCGTTGCTTTCGATATTGTTTCTGAAATCATCTTCGCAAAGGTTAGCCGCATAGATAACAGGCTTAAGAGAAAGAAGCGGAGTTTCTTTAAGTATCTCCAGCTCGTCCTCTGTCATGTCATAAGAACGTGCAGGCTTGCCGCTTTCCAAATGCTCTTTGAGCTTTTCAAGAAACTCTACAGCTGAGGCAAGTGACTTGTCGCCTTTCATTGCCTTTTTAGTTCTGTCAAGCTTTCTCTCGATAAGCTCAACGTCAGAGAAAATAAGCTCCAAGTCGATAGTTTCAATGTCTCTGCGAGGATTGATAGAGCCGTCAACGTGAATGATGTTAGGGTCGTCAAAACATCTAACAACGTGAACGATAGCGTCCACCTCTCTTATGTTTGAAAGAAATTTGTTTCCAAGTCCCTCACCCTTTGAAGCACCCTTTACAAGACCTGCAATGTCAACAAATTCAAGTGTCGCAGGAGTAAACTTTACAGGGTGATACATCTCAGCCAGCTTGTCAAGTCTTTCATCAGGCACCGAAACAATGCCCACATTCGGTTCGATCGTGCAAAACGGATAGTTTGCAGATTCTGCACCCGCATTTGTGAGTGCATTAAAAAGTGTTGATTTTCCTACGTTAGGAAGTCCTACCATGCCAAGTTTCATATTAATATACGCCTTTCGTTAAAATTTTACGCCATCATGGTCAAAATCATCTTCATCATCATCAAAGTCATAATCATCATAATACTCGTCAGGGTCAAAATGATCGTCACAGCCACCCTTGCCTATCTTGTTGTTACAGCCGATAGTAACGCCTTTCTTGATAGGCGAAACAAACAGACCGATTATAACGCCAAGGAGAAAAAGTGCAAGACCTTTCCAAAAATAGCTTACTGTGCAGTTATTCTCTGTACCGCAATTTTCTTCAAAAATATCCATAATAATACCTCCGTCTATTCTACTGATTTTAAAGATTCTACCATATCTATCTTTTTAAGCTTGAAATGAAGAACCAAATTAACTATAAATGCAAACACCAATGTGAGCAGTGCACCAAGCACATACGCCCACCAAACAAGCTGTCTGTTGAACAGTACAAGGTCGACCTCAGAAGTTATCACCACAAAATAGTGCAGTATCTTTCCTGCCGCAAGACCCACGATAATGCCCACAATCGTCGATATCAGATTTTCTCTGTAAATATACGCTGAAGTCTCACCGTCATAGAATCCAAGCACTTTTATTGTCGCTATCTCACGAACACGCTCAGTTATGTTTATGTTTGCCAAATTGTAAAGCACCACAAACGCCAAGCCTCCCGCGCAAACGATGAGCAAAATAACGATAGCGTCAAGGCTGTCCACAGAATTAAGGAAACCTCTGCTTGAATCATTTTTAAAGCTTATTCCGTAAAACTCGTCATTTGAAATAAGCTGTTCCTTGAAAGAGTTTTCATCGGTATCTTTCTTTAAGTCAATAAAAGAAAGATTATAAACTGGCTTCTCATCGTATACACTTTCAAAATCATCAGGAGCGATATAAATATAATGCAAAGCATAGTTCTTGCTTACTCCGCCTATCTTGAACTCTTTCTCCTCATGACCACTGAGCTTTATAGTGACAGTGTCACCCGTTTTCAGATCAAGAAGCTTTGCAAGCTTCTGAGTTATGATAACAGAACCGCTTTTCACCTCAAGGTTTGATCCATTCTCAGCAGATACAAGATCGATATAATCTCCCATATTTTCAGGAGTTTTTGGCACGATCATAGAAACAGACTGGTTTTCACTTTCATTTTCTGCAATGCCATCTGTACTCTGCATAAGCATAGATTTGTCTACCTGTGTAATACTGCTTATCTTGTTCTCTAATTGATTCTCGTCAAAATCAGCCGAATTAAGTACCGCAATCCCATCATACAGAAATATCTCATTGAATTGCTTTTCGGCAATAGTCTTTATAGAATATTTCAAGCCAAAACCCGTGACTATCAGTGCCGTACAGCCTGCCACTCCCACAACTGTCATAAAGAACCGCTTTTTATACCTCAGCAAATTCCTCACAGTGACCTTTGCAAGAAAGTCAAGCCGATCCCATATAAAATCCACACGCTCCAGCAAAACACGCCTGCCATTCTGCGGTGGCTTTGGACGCATAAGCTGTGACGGCTGTGACTTAAGCTCTTTGATACAAGCGTAAAGCACCGCCGAGCAAGTGCAAATAACCGACACCACCAAGCAAAGCACCATATAAACAGGCTTGAACGGTGTGTCAATATCAGGAATGTTATATAAAATATTATAACAGCTATAAATTATCTTCGGAAAGATCTGCAATCCAACAACAACGCCTATGCAGCTTCCTGCTGCTGCCGCTGTTGCTGCATAGAAAAGATACTTTCCGGCTATTCTTGCCCCACTGTATCCTAAAGCCTTGTATGTACCTATCTGCGTTCTCTGTTCCTCTACCATTCTAGTCATTGTGGTCAGGCACACAAGCGCCGCCACAAGAATAAAGAACACAGGAAACACCTTTGCGATAGAGTCGATCTTCTGAGCATCCCCATAAAAGGAACTATAATCAGAGCTAGCCTCAAATCTGTCATACTGATAGAATGCAGGCGTTTTAACGGCTTCAAGCTCTTTTTTCGCTCCGGCTATCTCATCTTCTGCCGCCGCAAGCTGACCATTATATTCATCAAAAGCCGCGGTGCTTCCTGTCTTTTGGTCCTCAAGAAGCTTTCCTGCCACTTCTTCAAGCTGCCTTGCTTTTAAAAGCTGTGACCTTGCAAGATACTTTGTACTAGAGCCACTCTGTTCAGCCTTATCATAAGCCTCCTGAGCTTCTTCAGCCGACTTCTGCGCCGTCGCTAAAAGCTCCGTGAGCTGACTTTCGTCGCAGGCAAGCGCCTGTTTCAAGATGTCAACTTTCTCCTGAGCAGCGTCAATACTGTCCTGAGCGTCACTGCTTAGCTTTTCAAATCTTGCGTTTACACTTTCCTTGAAAAACTCCACCGCCTGAACGCTCTTGTCTTTCACAGCCTGCTTGTACTCGTCGGAAAACGGGTCAAGCTCGTCAGTGCCTTTGAATTTCACATAAAGCTCAGTGTAATAATCGCACACAAACTCGCTCTCAGGCACAAAAACGTTGCTCACAACAGTTCCGTTGCCCACAGTGGTCGCATCACGCTCATAGCCGATATAAAGCGGTGAAGCCACGATACCTACTATCCTGTATGTGTCAGTTGCCAAAGTATCAGTTATCTTTTTAGACGAGTCAGGCTCGTCGATCTTTATCTCTCCGCCCACCTTAAAGGTGTTAGGCGAACTCATTTTTACCTCTACTGCGCACTCACCCTTTTTCTCAGGAAGTCTGCCCTCCAGCAAAACAGGCTTGTCAAGATTATTAGGACTGTCCTTGTCAACAACATTGTTAAAGGACATGAATTTCAGTACAAGGTTTTGATTTTCGTGATAATAGAAAACATCCTTAGAATATCCCGCCATAACGCCCTGAACATCATCAGCTTTTTTCACAGCCTCAACGTCCTCAGACTTAACGCCTATAGACGACATTAACTTAATATCCATAAGTCTGTTATCACTGAAATATTTCTCCGCCGTGTCTATCATATCAGGCATAGTCGCCTTGATACCAGAGAAAAATCCACAGCCAAGAAGAACTATTAGAAAAATAGAGAGAAATCTGCCCAACGAGTGTCTTATCTCTCTGACAGTATCCTTTTTTAATGCACTTTTCATGACAGACCCCCCTTGTAATATCATTCTTCCCCGTCACTATCCGAAAAATCATCAAGACCTATCCTGCCCGATAGAATAAAATAAACAATCGCCGCAAGGACAAAAACGACCGGAGCAAAAATTATAATAGCTTTTTTTGCCCACTCAACCCCCAATGCTCCCGCAAGCATAAGACCCAGCACTCCTGAAATGTCAAAAAACAGGATACAAAAATACGTCCTAAGTGCCGAAACCGCAGGTGCAGTGTCCCCATCGGGGTCAGCTTTATCACTGAAAATATTTATCCTGCCTGCTGAAAACACAAGCAGAATAAACACCGCCAAAGCAAGAAGACTCAGCACAAGATCCACCACATAAGGCTTTGTCCTGCCTGCCGTCATGCCCACTATCAGCACAAAGCAATCACACCCCATGCAGAACATTAGAGACGCCGTGTTTACCACCGTAAGCACAAGCTGAAAAGGCGTAAAAGGAACTTTTTTCATTTTGTCTTAATCGCCGAACATTTCCTTAGAAAGCTTGCCAAGCTTCTCACAGCCGTCGATTATCTGTTTGTCTGTAGGAGTTGAGAAGTTCATTCTGAATGAAGCTGTCTTGTCAGACTCACTTACCATGAAAGCATTGCCCGGAACAACGGCTACCTTATATTCAGCAACAGCCTTTTTGCAGAAACCAGTCATGTCACTGCCCTCCGGAAGAGTACACCAAATGAAAAGACCGCCCTCAGGTCTTGTGAACTTGATCTTTGAAGAGAAATTCTTCTCGATCTGCTCTATCATAAGTTCAAGCTTGTGCTTGTAGATCACTCTCAGTGAAGCAAGATGTGCCTCGATATCATTTTCCTTCATGAAGTTGTAAGCCAGCATCTGAGCCCAAATGTTTGTATGTACGTCAGCCACCTGCTTGCAGACAACTATCTTTCCGATTATCTCCTTTGGAGCGGAAATGTAGCCAACTCTTATACCAGGAGCAAGTATCTTCGAGAATGTTCTTGAATACATAACAAGACCGTCCTTGTCCATGCTCTTGATAGACGGGATAGCCTCGCCCTTTATTCTCAGGTCGCCGTATGGGTTATCCTCAAGTATCATAACACTGTACTTCTTAGCAAGCTCGTAGATAGCCTTTCTCTTTTCAAGAGAAGTTGTAAGACCTGTAGGATTCTGGAAGTTGGAAATTATGTAGAATACCTTTACCTTTCCTGTAGCGAAAGCTTCTTCAAGCTCTTTCAGGTCAACTCCGTCTTCGTGAAGCGTGATACCCTTAAGCTCAACATTGTAAGACTTGAACGCATTAAGTGAGCCAATAAAGCTTGGCGCTTCACAGCAAAGAATGTCGCCAGGGTCGCAGAGAACTTTACAAGCAAGCTCGTTAGCCTGCTGAGCACCGCTTGTGATGATAAGATCATCTCTCTCAGGATCAAATTCACCCTTCTTTTCAAGCTCTTTCTTAAGGAGATCTCTCAGCGGAGTGTATCCCTCTGTAAGGCTGTACTGGAGTGCGCCGATAGGATTTTCCTTGAATATCTCTTCTGATATTCTATTAAGCTCGTCCACAGGGAATGCCTCAGGAGAAGGATTGCCTGCCGCAAATGAAATCACCTCTGGGTCAGCAGTAAATTTAAGTATCTCTCTGATAGCAGAAGCCTGCAAATGAGAAACCTTTTCTGAAAACTTATAAGTCATAACTTTTTTACCTCTTTTTCTTAAAAATACATAATATGATTATATCACATTTTTCCTATAAAATAAAGGGTTTACGCAAACTTTTTTTAGTATTAGCACCCTAAGCTCTATTTTTGTGCAATTTAAACAACTGCATATCCACCTGACATATGGACAAACCGTAATAAAACCCACCATAACAGCATAAGATCATATAAAAACAAGTCAGAAAGCAGGTTGACAGATGAAAAGACAAGGCTTTATAAAAGGCTCGGCAATATTGCTTGCAATGGTTCTGATAACAAAAATTCTGGGACTTCTCTATAAGATACCTCTTACTAATCTTCTGGGCGGCACAGGCATGGGATATTTCGCTTCAGCATTCTCAGTTTTCACACCAGTTTTCGCCATAGTCGTTTCAGGTATCCCCTCCACCATGGCTCGCCTTACCGCTGAAAACTATGCCCTTGAACGCTTTTCAAATATGCGCCACACCAAGCAAACTGCATTTTTCCTTTTCACGATCATCAGCACAGCCGCTGCTGCAGTAATGATACTCACCTCAGATTTTCTGTCACGCAATGTAGTCGGCGAGCCAAGCACAAAATACGCTCTCATGTGCGTTGCCCCATCTATTATTTTCTGTACCATAATGTCAGTTGAACGTGGCTACTGCGAGGGCTTGCAGAATATGATACCGACCGCAGTATCAGAGGTTATAGAAACCCTTTTCAAGCTTATCCTAGGTCTCGGTTTCGCCTATGGTATTATGTATTATATCTCAGATATGTACGATAAAACCGGCATGATATTCGGCACAGCCTATGAAAACTCCCGTCAGGCAGCCTCCGCCGCACTTCCATTTATAGCTGCCGCAGCTATCCTAGGTTCGTCCATAGCCTCTGCGATCGCCTGTCTGTATATTCTCATATCAGGCAAGATCAAAGGCGACAGCGTAACAAAGCAAATGCTTCAAAGAGATACCATAACAGACCCCACAGGAGCAACAGCCAAAAAGCTTGTCGCCTGCTGTCTTCCGATCGCACTTATCTCAGTGATAATGACATTTGCCAACATGATAGATATGCTCACTGTCAATCCATGTATCAAAGCCGCCATGAAAACCGCTCCCCATAAATTTGACAGCCTGCTTTCTGACAAGCTCACCGCCAATATGCTGCCAAACTTCATCTACGGCTCGTACACAGGTCTTGCAGTGACCGTTTTCGGACTAGTGCCGACGCTCACCGCAATGTTCGGCAAAAGCATACTCCCCTCACTTGCCGAAAGCTGTGCCAAAAATGATAAAAAAGCCATGCAGTCAGGTTTGATCAAAATGCTCATCGTCACAAGTATCATAGCCATACCCGCAGGCATGGGCATAGCAGTTTTGTCAGAACCTATCCTGCGTTTTCTCTTTGGAGGCCGTGAAACTGAGATACAAGTCTGCATACTCCCCATGTGTATACTAGGAATAGCCGTCATATTCTTAGCCATAGCCACACCATGCTTTTCTATCCTACAAACTCTGGGAAAACCTCATAAAGCCATAATAATTATGCTGTCAGGTGGAATTATCAAGCTATTTCTGAACATTATACTTATAAGACAGCCAGTGATAAATATATCGGGGGCAGCTATTTCTACTCTTGTTTCAGAGGTTTTCATATGCGTCTTATCCGTACGCTCAGTTTGCAAAATGACAGATCTTAGACCAAAAGTGAGCGAAATTTTCGTAAAGCCCACCTACGCTGCTGTCATGTGCAGTGTGACAGCCGTTTTGTCACACGAAACACTTACGAAAATAGCCCATTTGCAAATAAATCATAGATTTGTGACCCTTTTTTCTATAGGAATTGGTAGCATAATGTACTTTTTTTGTTTGTATTTATTGTGCGAAACGCCGAAAAATATTGTAAATTACATATTTTCAAAAAAAAATCCGCAAAACCCTTGAAATTTTGAGCAAAATGGTTTATTATTAATAAGCACCCTTTTGGAAAGGTAATGATGTAATGAGCGATAAAATTAAGGAATTGCTTGCTAAAGACAGCTTTGATATCAATGATCTTGCGGATATCGTGGTAATTCTCAGAAGCGAGAACGGTTGCCCGTGGGATAAGGTCCAGACCCATAAGTCTATCAAGAACGATTTTCTTGAAGAGGTCTATGAGGTAATGGAAGCTATCGACTGTGACTCTCCTGAAATGATGCGAGAAGAACTTGGCGACGTTCTTTTGCAGGTGGTTTTTCATACAGTTATCGAGACCGAAAACAACAATTTCAGACTTGACGATGTGATAACCGATATCTGTAAAAAGCTTATCATCAGACACCCACACGTTTTCGGAAGTGTAGAAGCTGACAACGTTGAAACAGTGCTTAAAAACTGGGACACTATCAAGAAAGAAACTAAGGGGCAGGAAACTTATTCAGATACCCTTAAAAGCGTTCCAAAAAACTTCCCTGCACTTATGAGGGCGCAGAAGTTGAGCAAACGTGCCGCAAGAGCAGGTATCGAGTATGACAATGCTCATGATATCAGCACACTTGAAAATGCTGTTAAGGCTCTTGAAAACAGTGCTGACAGTGATAGAGCCGTAGCTGCAAAACAGCTTGGCGAGATAATGTTCACTTGTGCTTCACTTGCAAGAAAGCTTGACCTTGACGCAGAAGAAGTGCTGACTGACACAAATAATAATTATATCGAAAAGTTTGAAAAAACAGAAAATGCTGTAAGGCAAAACGGGCAGGATATGACCGCCCTGAGCATAGATGAGCTTGACGCTTATTGGCGAGAGCAAAATGAATGAATAACTTTATTCGTTAAAAATAATTTGGAGGTAAAAACAATGACAAAGGCAGAACTGATCAATCTTATCGCAGAAAAGGGCGATTATTCAAAGAAGGACGCTGAGAAGGCACTTACAACTGTTATTGATTCTGTATCAGAGACACTTGCTAACGGCGAGAAGATCTCACTGGTAGGTTTCGGTACATTCGAGGTTAGAGAGAGAGCTGAAAAGACAGCTATCAATCCTCGTACAAAGGAGCAGATCACTGTTGCAGCTAAGAAAGTTCCTGCATTCAAGGCAGGCAAGGCTCTTAAGGACGCTGTAAACAAGTAATCTAAAGCTTATGCCACTCAGACCTAGCCTGCGGGTTAGGTCTTTTTTTACTACAAAGGAGGATAATATGCGGCTTGATAAATACCTGAAAGTCACAAGACTTATTAAACGCCGTACCGTTGCAAACGAAGCTTGCGATGCAGGCAAGGTACTTGTGAACGATAAGATCGCAAGAGCTTCATATGATGTGAAAGTTGGCGACATTATCACCATAAATATGGGTCAGAAGCCTGTCAAGGTGGAAGTTCTCAATGTCACCGAGTATGTGAAAAAAGAAGAAGCAGCCGAGAACTATCGTGTTATCGGCTAAAAAAAGAGGACCGCTCAATGCGATCCTCTTAATTTTTTTACCTTCATTATGCGTTTGCGCTCAGATCATAATCTGACAGATCAATATCAGAGAAATCGTAGTCATCATAATCATAATCACCATAGTCATCATAATCTGACTCAAGATCACCCTCTGCATTTACAAGCATATTGTAGACCTCATCACCAAGAACTTTCTTTACATTAGCAACAAATCCGTCACTGTCACAGCCTGCAAGGTATGTATTCATCTGGTCATCATTTGTTATATCGTAGATCTTGTCACCGGACGGAACAGTGATGTCAGAAGCCTCTGTCTTATTTCCTGTAACCGACATTGTAACAAACTGCTTGCCATTCATGCCAAACTCAACAGAAAGGTCAAGCTTGTCAGCAGTTGAAGCAGAAGCAAGCTCTACCCAGCCTGATACAGCCTGAGAATCAGAAGTGCCATTCACGTCAAATCTGATAGTGCCTGAGAATGCGTCACCCTCTTCTTTAAGGTCTTTGAGAGTAACCTCAGCCTCCATTGTGTCAAAGTTTATGCTCGGTGAAACCGCCATGGTAGGCTCAAGGGAGAGTCCACCGTCAGCAGATGTCATGTCAGCGTCTATATCTGAATCAGCAGAAGTTTCCATCTTCATGGTGAACTTGCCGTTTGTAACGCCGTCAACAGTGTTTGCAGAACCCTTGAATGATGCACTGCCCTCACTGCCCATGTTAAGGCTAAAATCAACAGCCACAACATCGTCCTTAAGAATGGTGTAAAGAGTTGCACCCTCGCCGTCTTTTTCAAAGCTAAAGCCCGCAAGGTCGTCGCCGCTGTAGTAAGCGTCAAATTTTACAGTTTCGTCAAGGTTATCGCTTTCAAAAAGTGAATCCATAGAATCAAGATACTGCGAGATTATCTCATCATATGACATACCAAGCTCATCAGCAACTCCTGCCTTGCTGAACATATCTTTAAGTGTAGCGTCGTCCTTAGCCTTGTCAAGAACAGCCTTAAGAGCCGCCTTTACATCATTGCCTGAGATAGAGTACTCCTTAGTTGTATAGCTGTACTCGTTTCCGTCAATGTCACCGGTCTTTTTCTCACCGTCAACAGGCTTAGGGAAAGAGTCCTCTATAACTTTCTTGTATTCCTCCAGATCCTTTTCAAGTGCGTCAGTATCAAAATCAACATCAGCGCTCTCAGCAGAATCAAAGAGAGAATCAAGGTCAATGCCCTGTGAAGAAAGCTCACTGCCTATCTCGTCTTTAAGGCTGTCAACGTTCACCATAAGATAAGCGTCAGAAAGCTCAGGTATCTGAACATAAGCCGACTTGTTATCTCTAGAATATATAGCATTAGCAGACACAAGATTATTTCCGCCATATGTCAGCGAAACATCTGCCTCAGTGTTGCTTCCCTTCTGCTTTGTAACAGTTGTCACAGAAATAGGCTGTAAGCTAACACCTGCCTCCTCTGTGAAGCCCTCTCCGAATGAAACAGTAGCCGTTGCGTTGTAAGCAAAATCAAGTTCGCCCTTGATAGCCTTTTCAGCCGTGCTAAGAGTGTTGTTTACATTATCTGCCACCTGAGTAAGCTTAGCCTTGCCGCCCTCAGTTTTACCATCATCACTGTCTTTATTTACAAAATAATAGCCAAGACCTGAGCCAACTATGCTAAGACCCAAAACGCCTGCCAATACAGGAGTAAGCACCTTGTTTTTTACCATTTTATTTCCTCCTTAAAGAAACTCATGTTTCTGCTCGTATTTAAAATATAACATACTTTTAACAATTTGTCAATAGACTAACATATTACAAATCAGCTACAAATGCCCCTAAAACAACAAAAAGAGAGGCACAAGGCCTCTCTTCATCATATTCTCTTATCAGCCAAATTCAAATCCGCCAGCCCTCACTCTGTCGATAAAGTCCCCGAGGATATCAGTGTTCGTTTTTGATACCGAGTGCAGGAGATAAATTGCCCCTGGGTGAGCCGCATCCACAAGCTTTTCAAGTGCCTGCCCCTCATCAGGCTGATTGTTCACGTCCCAATCAGCGTAAGCAAAGCTCCAAAGCTCAGTCTCATAACCGCAGTTTGCCGTTACCCCAAGAGAGAACTCCGAAAACTCCCCCATAGGCGGTCTGAACACTGTCATGGTATAATCATAGTTATCCTCCATATACTTATGGAAATCCTTTATCTCCGACTCACATTCCGCCTGCCCAAGCGTCGGCATAGAATAATGGTGTACCGAGTGATTTCCAACGATATGCCCCTCGTCTATCATACGCTTCACAAGCTCAGGATTTTTCTCTGCATAATCCTGCAAAAGAAAAAACGTCGCCTTGACCTTTTTCTCTTTCAGCACATCAAGTATCTTTTCAGTGTACCCATTTTCATACCCCTGATCGAAGGTCAGATATATCTTGTCATCATTGTTTATAGCTTTTGCGTTAAGCTCGCCATATTGTGCATTAAAATCAAGCGCACCTGTCGTTCTGTTCTTCTCGTCCACAAGAACTCCCTGACCATATCCCACCTTGTCATGTGAAAGCCCCGAAAGGTCTATCTTTTCCTTAGCTGTTTTCTTTCCCACAGCCGCTGGCTCAATGACCGCAGAGCTTGTTCCCTCTGATGAATTTTCCTCACGCACTATCACTGTCCTGCCACAAGCACTGAGTGCCACAACTGCACAAATAAGTGCCATGCAATTTCTTATCTTCATATGAAGCCCTCCGTTTTCTTATCATCTTATACTATTATGTTCAGAAAACGGCTTTCTAAAAATAATAAAAACTCGGTAATTTCTGCCGCAACAAGGCACAAAAAAAGGCGGTAAAAACTACCGCCTTTAAATATCAGTTATGACTGAAGATAGGACTTCACCAATGCCTGCAAAAGCTCATCTCTGTCAATATGACGAATAAGACTTCTGGCATTGTTGTATGTTGTTATGTAGGTCGGGTCCTCGGAAAGAATATAACCTACGATCTGATTAATAGGATTATAGCCCTTCTCTTTCAGAGCGTCATATATGATTGTAAGTGTCTTTTTCAGCTCAGCCTCCTTGTCGTGCTGTACTGAAAATTCCATAGTTTGTTCGTGCATTATGCTCAGCCCCTCTGCAATGTATTAATATCAGCAATACGCCTGATACTATTATACTCCATTTGTTTCAAAATAACAAGTCAAAAAGCAAAATTTATGCACATTATACAAATCAGGCACTATAATTTTTACATTCTGAGTTCAGCACCGATAGCCTTGAGAGCTTCAAGAACTTTCTTCATAGCCTTGTCAGCCTGCTCGTCAGTAAGCGTGCCGTCATGTGAACGCATTGAAATGGAGTATGAAACAGACTTTTTGCCCTTTTCGATCTGCTCGCCCTTGTAAACGTCAAAAAGCGTAACCTTTTCAAGTATCGAGCCAACAGCCTTGCTTATAGTCTTTTCAAGAAGTGCCGCAGGGATACTGTCATCACAAACGATAGACAGATCTCTTGTTGTAGCAGGATACTTAGGCAGCGGCTTATATGTCTTCTGAGCAACACAGCTTGCCATAAGCTCAGGAACATTTATCTTGCCCACATAAGCTCTTGTGTCAATGCCGTAGTTCTCCAGAACTCTCGGGTGAAGCTCACCGAAAATACCGATCTCCTCGCCGTTTACCTTAACAACAGCAACTCTGCCTGAGTGGAAAGCATAGAACTCGTCAAAGCTGCATTCAGCAGTAGCCTTTTCAAATTCAACTTTCTGTGCGCCAAGCTTAGAGAGCAGACCCTCAACAAAGCCCTTGATGTCATAGAAATCAGCCTTCGTCTCAGTGTCATAGAAACCAAAACCAAGTCTTTCAGGCTCGTTAGGAAGCACCTCGCCCTCAACTGGTATATACTCGTTTCCTCTCTCGAAGATATAGCACTCAGGGTTGCGGTAGCTGTAGTTTCTAGCAAGCACCTCACATACAGACGGAATGATAGTCGTTCTCATAACGCTAGTGTCCTCGCCAAGAGGGTTTGTGATAACAACTGTCTTTCTCAGCTTTGAGTCAGCAGGAAGATTTATCTTGTCAAAATACTTTGGCGAAATGAATGAGAATGTAGATATCTCGTTAAGACCCATAGCGAGCATAGATCTCTGTATATGTCTGTCAAACTTCTGCGCCTCTGTGAGCTTAGCCTGAGCAACACCTCTTACGATAGTGTTAGGTATCTTGTTGTAGCCGTAAAGTCTAGCAACTTCCTCTGCCACGTCAGCCTTGCAGGCAATGTCCACTCTGTACCAAGGTGAAACGACCTTGCCGTCCTTTATCTCAAAGCCAAGTCTTGTGAGATATTCAACCATGTCGCTCTCAGGTATCTCAGTACCAAGGAACTTGTTTATCCACTCAGGGTCAAAATCAACCGTCTTAGGTGTTTCGTCCTCGTAATTCTCATCAATATAAGTCTTTACGACCTCACCTGCGCCAAGCTCTTCAACAAGCTGGAAAGCTCTCATAAGAGCCTCGTAGCACTCATGTGGGTCAAGACCCTTTTCATATCTTGCAGAAGCGTCAGTCCTCATGCCAAGTTTCTTGGCTGTAGTTCTTACGCTTGCGCCGTCAAAGCAAGCAGACTCAAAAACAACAGTTGTTGTATCGTCCATGATACCGCTGTATTCGCCGCCCATAACGCCTGCTACTGCAACAGGCTTTTCAGCGTCAGCAATAACCAGCATCTCTTCTGAAAGCTCTCTTACCTCGCCGTCAAGAGTTGTGATAGTTTCTCCTGCCTTAGCGTTTCTGATGTTGATAGATGCGTCCTTAACATATCTAAGGTCAAAAGCGTGCATTGGTCTGCCGTATTCAAGCATAACATAGTTTGTGATATCAACAAAGTTGTTGATAGGTCTAACGCCGCAGCCTCTCAGTCTTTCTCTCATCCAACGAGGCGACGGACCTATCTTTACATTCTTAACGATACCAGCCATATATCTCTTGCAAAGGTCAGTGTTGTGAATCTTTACCTTGAGCATATCGTTGATATCCCCGTCAATGCCCTTGAACTCAGGCTTCTTGACCTTCAGCTCAGTGCCGAAAGTAGCCGCAGTTTCTCTTGCAAGACCGATAACAGAAAGGCAATCAGGTCTGTTTGAAGTTATCTCAAACTCAACTGTTGTGTCATTGTATCCTATAGCCTCATGGATATCCTTGCCCACTGTCTTGTCACAGTCATCGCCAAGAATGAAAATTCCGTCCTCAATAGCATATGGGAAATCATGAACAGAAAGTCCAAGCTCGCCCAGTGAGCAAAGCATACCATTAGAAGCAACACCTCTCAGCTTACCCTTTGTTATCTTCACCTGCTTGCCCTCATGGAGTACAGATGACTTGTGCTTTGCAACTGGCACAAAATCGCCCTCGTGAACGTTCTGAGCGCCTGTAACTATCTGAACAGGCTCGTCCTCTCCAACATCGACCTGAGTGATGAACATATGGTCAGAATCAGGGTGACGCTCCATAGAAACTACCTTACCCACAACAACGTTAGAAATATCTTCGCCCTCCTGCTCAAAGCACTCAACCTTTGAGCCTGAAAGCGTCAGAGCGGAAACAAAATCCTTTATCGGCATATCGCAGTCAACATAGTCTGCAAGCCATTTCATTGACAAATCCATTTATTATTCCTCCGTAATCTTATCATTTACCGCAGTTTTGTATCTTCTCGTCCAAGTCCTTTAAAAACAGCGGTCTGTAAATGTAAAAATCTTTCCACTGTTTTATGTTCGCAGTATATTTTATCCCAAAATTATCAGTTATCTCAGCTTTCATACTGTCATTCACGCCATTGGTACTGTGAACTATGGTCTTGAACCCTCTTATATCCGAATATTTTATAAGCAGTTTAGCCTTAGGCACATACATATATCTGTCAAGGAGATAAAAGGTCTTGTATCTGAACTCGCTTCCCTCTATCTCGCTTTCCAAAGCCAGCATATCCTGAGCGTCAAATTGCTCCAGCCTTGCAAGGTTCCCTCTGTATTGTTTTACCTGCCTTTTAAAACCTCTTATGCCGATAAAAAGCAGGATACCCAGAAAAATTATCAGAAACCCAAATAGCATGAGCGTATCCCATGCGCTCTGCTGTTCCTTTACAAACATGACCGATAACCCACCGCCAACGCCTACTATCAGCGCCATAAGTGTGCTGATAGCCGCCGACGTTACAAGCTTAGCCTTTGACGGCACAAGCTTTCTGTAAAGCCTGCTCTGCATTATAACATCATTCATTAGAACTGCTCTAAAAATCTCATATCGTTCTCATAAAGCAGACGCATATCATTGATGTTGTATCTGCCCATTGTTATTCTTTCAAGACCGATACCAAATGCAAATCCGCTGTAAACCTCAGGGTCAATGCCACAGCCCTCAAGTACCTTAGGGTGTACCATGCCTGCGCCGAGAAGCTCTACCCAGCCCTCCTGCTTGCACATTGAACAGCCCTTGCCATGACAGTTGAAGCACATAAGGTCAACTTCAGCAGAAGGCTCTGTGTATGGGAAGTGGTGCGGACGAAGTCTTATCTGAGTGTCCTCGCCGTAAAGACGCTTCATAAGAAGCTCAAGCGTACCCTTTAGGTCAGCCATAGTAATGCCCTTGTCGATAACAAGACCCTCTATCTGGTGGAACAGCGGTGAATGTGTAGCGTCCACTGTGTCAGAACGGTAAACTCTGCCTGGTGAAATAATTCTTATAGGCGGCTTTCTCTTTTCCATTGTTCTTATCTGAACAGAAGAAGTCTGTGTTCTAAGAACAACGTTCTCGTTGATGTAGAATGTATCCTGCGTATCTCTTGCAGGGTGTGACTTAGGCATATTCAGTGCCTCAAAACAGTAATGGTCTGTCTCTACCTCTGGACCGTCAACGATGTCAAAGCCCATGCCAAGGAACACTTCCTCTACCTCTTCAAGAGTAGCATTCAGTGGGTGTGGTCTGCCTATCCTTGTTTTCTTGCCAGGAAGCGTAACGTCTATTGCTTCTTCTGTGAGCCTTACCTGCTCCATTTTGCTTTTAAGCTCTTCCTTACGCTTGTTGAGAGCGTTCTCGATATCAGCTCTAACCTTGTTTGCAAGCTGACCGATAACAGGTCTTTCCTCTGCGGAAAGCTTGCCCATTTGCTTGAGTATGGAAGTTATCTCTCCCTTTTTGCCAAGAAATCTTACTCTGAAATCTTCCAGCAGCTTGGCGTCGTCAATATGTGAAAGTTCCTCTTTCGCACGCTCGTCAATGCTTTTCAACTGTTCTTTCATTACTTATCCTCCTATAAAAATAAGCCCTGCCCCGACTAAACAGGACAAGACTTTGAAATTCTTGTTTATACCACCTATCAGTAAAGAGCCAACACTCTCCCGTCCTTAACGCAGACAAACGTTCACGCTTACTAAAGATTTGCTCCAATTCGGCATGACCACTCGCAAGTGAACTTCATTTTGTCAGGATATAAAGCCGCTTTCAGAAAACGCACACGCCACAGCTTCTCTCTGAAGACCCTTAGCAAAACTACTCTCTCGGTCATAGTGTTTTAAGTGTATTGATACAATAATATGTTATCACATTCCGCCCCACATTTCAAGGGCTTAACAAAAAGTTTACAACTACAGCCCATGCTTATGGAGCCTGTCCCACTTCATGTCCTCCTCGGAGTAATAATCGTCCTCCTCGTCCTCTATCTTGTTGTATTCCTTATGTGGATAACCTATCTTCTCATAAAAATCATTGATAAGCACAAGCTTACCCTTAGTGTCCTGAAAGCTCAGAGCGATCATGCCGTCCTCAGGCACAAAAGCTTTCTCCCTGCCCTCTTTGTCCTTAACCACAAAGCTTGATTTCTCCAAATTTTTCAGCACGCACACAAGCCTGCCCTTGTTTGTCTGATAAGACTTCTCTATCTCATCATAGTAAAGGCAAATGTGCAGATAGCTTTTAGAAAGCCCCATGCGCTGAGAGTGTTCAATGTGATCCTCGTATATCCTCGTGTAAACATCAGCGTCCCGTGAAAGCGAGTAATACCAGTACATAAGCCCGCCCACCGAGCAGTTGCAAGCCCCCAGCAGGATAAGCAGGACCTTGGCAAATACCGCACTTGCAAACACCGCACCAATTATGATGATAACGACCCCAAGCAGGATATTCTTATACATATTCCTCTGCATTTTCCTGTGTTCTTCAATATCATGCGCCGCCTTGACCTGCCTCTCCGCCCTTGACAGCTTCGGAGGATATTCATAAACCGCCTGCAAAACATTCACCTCTCAACCCTTTGACTTTTCCATGGCAAGCACAGATTTTGTATAGCGTTTTTTGCTTTTTAGCAGAATGAAAAAGCTCTCTTATTATCATTTAAGCTTTTAACATCTTTTGATATCAACGTTCTTAACGTGTCTCTACACTCCTCAATTTGTCTATACAGGATTGTGTTTTCCGCTCTTAGTTCTTCAATCTTGTCAATCATTTTATGGTTTAATGACATAGATTGTGTCAACAGATCATACATCTCGTGATACGTTCTATCTCTCATATGATACACCTTCTTCCTTATATTCTAATAAAGGAAATACGTTGCCCAACAAGGATTTGAATTAACAAGGTGTCCATTCGGACAATCTTCAATGTAAACTACATAATAAACATCTCCTCTTGTTTCATACAGATAATCAAGTTTTCTTTTATACAATGCAATTGTATCTGCCAAACCTTTTTGCGTGTATGGTATTGCATATACGGCATCATAACTTGACTCATCAGGAACAAGTTTGTTTTCAAGCATCACAAAATATTCTTCTAACGTATTATAATCTATGCCATACTTCCAAAACTCCGTATAATGTTCCTTGATATACTCCGCTTTTTCTCTTGAATATGCTGTAAGTTCTGCCTTCATAGCATCAATATCAGCCTGTGTGATTTTGTCGCTCTTCTTAGTTGTCGCCGTCACGACCCCCGAATACTTGCCATAGTGATTATTGCTTGTCTTTTTGTCGTCCTGCTTGCAAGCCCTTATCTTGAACTGATACTTTGTCGCAGGCGCAAGCTTCTTCACTGTGTAGCTTGTCACCGTGGTCTTGCCTATCTCTTTCCATTCGCCTTTTATGTTCTGATAAATGCGGTAATTCGTGCAGCCTATCTTCGTCCAAGAAAGCTTCACGCTGTCAGTGCCAACGCTGCTTACCTTTAGCCCCTTGCAAGCCTGCGGATTAGTCGCCGTGTTCCAGTTTGCGGAATATTCTCCGTAAACTTTCTTGCCCTTTATCGTCTTGTATGCCCTTACCTTGAAATTCTCTCTCGTCGCATTAGGCAGTTTTTTCACAGTGTAGCTCGTACCCTTGCAATCCCCAAGCTTGTTGTACTTGCCGTTTTTTCGCATATAAACAGTGTAACCGCTCGCACCCTTTACCTTGCTCCAGTTGAGCTGTATCTCACTGTTTGAAAGCGTCTTAGATTTAAGACCCGTTACCTTGCCAACGCTTGCCGCTTCTGCAACGATAGCCGTCTGTGAGAATATTCCCATATCCTCCGCCGCAGGCACAACAGCCCCCGTACCCATAAGCATTGCCGCCATAATAACAGCCGCCGTTTTCTTCATACCATTTTTCATAAAAAGCACCTCTCCCGATCATCTATAATTCTCCATATTTCAGGGTGATATTACATAATACCATAAAACCGAATATTTGTCAATACTTTTACGAAAAAGGCTATTTCAATATATATTTGGATTAAGCGGTGACTTATCTGAATCAGAAATAATGGATATCTACTATTCCATAGAATAAGAATTAATATGCAATAACAACAAAAACAAGTACGCCATTTGTGCAATGATACAAATATTTTGTGCATATGAAAAAATATATGCACATTTCGGGTACTTCAACTGTTATATATAATGTAGACGTAAAAAAGTCTATTGTATGCACAGAAGAAATGTGGTGATTCCAATGAAGATGTGGATATTAATTATGCACAATTACCCGTTGCAATAATTGTGTGATATGATGAAATTAAATTACTCTGCAACAAAACTTGAAGACAATTACACTTATATTGAGAAAGAACGTTTAATATGAAAAAGTTTGCAAAAAGAATCGCAGCTATGGGTGCTGCTGTTATGATGATGAGTTCTATGGCAATCGGTGCAAGTGCATATTCTGGTTCAATTAATCTCCATTATACAAGCGGAGCACCATCATCTGATAATACTACAAAGAATTCTTGGACGGTATATACATCTACGCCAACACAAACGATGAAAATCACATCGTTCACTAGAGGAAATGGTTCTGTTTATGTGAATTTGTTCAACCCCATGGGAATAAACTCAAATGTCTCAAGTGTTACAACAAAAACAAAGGCAAATGTAAAAACTGGTGTTAAGATAACTGTTTCAGCAACATTGAAAAACTACGGTTCAGGTGGATATTCTGCATATGGTTCAATAAAAGGCTAATAAATTCGGGCAATAGTGCTGAATAAATGCTAACATATGTACTGCACAGTATATATAACTGTGCAGTATTATCTTAGCATCTGTATATTTTTCATATAACTTTAGACTGGGAGATAAAAACATGAAAAATCTAAAATTACTTGCCGCAGCGTTGGCTGTCGTTCTTGCAGGCTGTGCGCAGACACCTGACAGCGTAAGATCCTCTGCCGAGAAAGACAGTAAAGAGAGAAATGAGATCACAGCTATACAGTACATATCTTCCAACAAACTCAGTGATGACATAGACAATGCTCTTGATAAAAGCTATACTCAATTTGATCTGAGAGAAAATATCAGTGTGGAATTGCCCGAAGATTACTGCGAAGTCGATTTTACTCAGATATCGGATTATGAGGAAAATTACGAAAAGATAATGACCCGAATTTTTGGCAAGGATGTTCTCGACCGTGAGAATACAGTTCAAGATGAAACCGGCGACGGCATGGTAAGTTACAGCTTTAGCGACGATGACGGGAAAATGTATGGCTGCGTTGGAAATAACGGCTTTATCTGTTTTGCCAAGCCCTCAGCTTTTGATGATCTCTTTAACGGCGGAAACAGAGTCAAGATCTATCATATTGACAGAGATGACGATCTTTCAGACAGCTATGAACTGGACGGAACTTCAGTCACGATCAAGCAGGCAGCTGATTTTGCTCAGGACTGGCTCGATAAGAACTATGCCGATCTTGAACCTGACTTGGAGATAGCCGTTAAAACTATAATTGTAAGACAAAGCGATCAGGGCATTTACTCTTTTGATATCCATGCGTCTAAAAAATACAACGGCGTATTGCTTGACGATCTTGTGCAAATGACAGATACGTTTGATGAAAGTATGTCGAAAATGAAATATATCACGCAGGGCATATATATGCAGATGTTTAAAAGCGACGAGATAGGCAGCCTTACTAACGGCAACGGTATCTTGATACCCAAAAAAGAAAAATCTGTTGATAAGATAATTTCCCTGTCAAGTGCAATGGGGTATATCGAAAATACTTTTACAGATTTTAACGAGAAAATGGAGATAAGTGCCATCGACCTTAAATACACACTCACCCCTCTTAACGATAATAAAAACGGTCAAAGCTGCTACGATGCAGGCATAAAATTTGACAGCCATTTGGTCTGGGAGTTTGTTATGGATGTTCCCGAAAATGAAATGCCAGTAGGTGATGAATATTCATCGGCAGGCAATATTCAGCGATTTATTTATCTTGACGCTGAAAGCGGCGATCTTGATTATGAGTTTGATATAAATATGCTTATGCAGTGAGGTAGATCATGAAACAAAAGAAGTTTATGACGTTTTCGTGTATCGTGTTTTCCACAGACCTTTTCGATAGCGGAAAGTCGGAGAGTTTTGATTACGCCGTTATCTGCACCGACCCTGCGGAATACAATGCTTCGGGGAGAGAGTTTGACAAGCTCGCCTACGCCAAAGCTGACAGCAATAATCTTGGTAGGTTTATCTACACCGAGATCGGAGATATAGAGAAATGAAACTAAAACTTCTAAACGCAATAAAATGTGACCTGAACAAAAGCATAATAAACATAGGCTTTGCAGGGGCGGTGCTGCTCACAACGGTGCTTGCTTTCACCGCATCAGCCTATACAGACCTTGCCACGGAGAAAACATATTCGGTGTTCGAGTCACTTTTCACTCTCGATAAAAATATCCTCCGCACCGACCCAACGCTGTCATCTGTGCTGGTTTTCAGAAACGGACTTTCGGGATATATCACAATGTTTTTGCCTATTGTCGTGGCGTTCCCATTCATGGTGTCTTTCTGTGCAGAGCGAAATAACGGACTGATGCGTTTCACCATATCCCGCACAGGCAAGCTAAGATATTATCTTTCAAAATTCATCTCCGCCCTTATCTCAGGCGGATTTGCCGTTATGCTCGGTATAGCTGTTTACGGCATAGCCTGCGCAGTGCTTTTTCAACCACTTTCTGAGTTTGACGTATCAGCCGACCAGCTTCAATACATAATGCAAGACAGCACAGGTAAAACCATAATCAAAATGCTTGCAGTAGCTTTCGCATATGGTGCAGTTTCCACTCTGCCTGCTTTTTTCCTAAGCTCATTCTGCAAAAATCCGTATATCATAACCTGCCTGCCCTTTATGCTCAACTATGTCCTCACCACAATGCTAAACAGGATAATAGACGCAAATCTTTTTAACGATAGCTTCGATTTTGAGAAAGCAAACGCCTTTTATCCAAGCTCTGTGACGAATTTTCTGTATATACAAAGCTTTGACAGAAGCGCAAAGTGGATAACTGCGGTGAACTGTTCGGGGGGCGATCATTGCCCTGCTGGGTTTATCCCGTACTATTCAGGCTACAAAAATCTCAAACTTCTTGCTGGGCTGAACAACAAGATAGGTAAAGATGAGATAAGAAACAGCATGAAACAAGTTGGGCTTGACCCAGACCTCAAGCGTCACGTCCGCAAATACAGTCTAGGTATGCGGCAGCGTTTGGGGCTTGCACAAGCTATAATGGAGAATCCAAAGATACTTATTCTTGACGAGCCTTTCAATGGTCTTGACAAGGACGGCGTAAAAGAAATGCGTGAGTACCTGCTCAGCTACAAAGAGCAGGGCAAGACTATTCTTATATGCTCACACTCTGCGGAGGATATTTCTGTGCTGTGCGACACGGTGCATGAAATGGATAAGGGTGTCATTGAGGGGGTAAGGTGACATAGACTGAGTAAGTATGGATTCGTACAAACAGATATCAGGAGCTGATATTGATAGGTTAAGATTAGGACTATTCTAAATAGGATAATCTTGCGAAGATGTCCGTCATCATCATATTTCTTAGCTATATGCTGTGCAGCTTGCCGATCGCCCCATTTGTCTACAGCCTTATCCCAAATTGTCATATATTACGACATGTTTTCTGAAAAAGTTTATATTTATCAACACGGAAGTTGAAATAGCCACGAAAAATCGTCAAATATTCTGTAAAATTCCGTAGAGGCGAACATCGTTCGCCTGTCGAAGCAACAAACAAAAAGCACAACACCCACCAAGGGCGTTGTGCTTTTATCATATCTAAATCAATTACCCATTCTTCTTGCTGTCATTCTCTCTTATCTCAACACGGCGGATCTTACCGCTGATAGTCTTAGGCAGCTCGTCCACGAACTCAACTATTCTAGGATACTTGTAAGGCGCAGTTGATTGCTTAACATAGTTCTGAAGCTCCTTAGCAAGCTCAGGAGAAGCAGTGTAGCCCTTTGCAAGCACGATAGTAGCCTTGACCACCTTGCCTCTGATAGCGTCATCAGCCGCAGTGATAGCGCACTCAAGTACAGAAGGGTGCTCCATAAGGATACTCTCTATCTCGAAAGGTCCTATACGATAACCAGAAGCCTTGATAAGGTCGTCCGTTCTTCCAACATACCAGAAGTAGCCGTCATCGTCCATGTAAGCAGTGTCGCCTGTGTGATACATACCAAATCTCCAAGCGTTGTCCGTTGCCTCAGGGTTTCTGTAATATTCCTTGAACAGCGCAGGGTTTTCGCCCCTCTTAGCGTAAACAACTATCTCACCTGTTTCGCCGACCTTAACAGGCTTGCCCTCGTTGTCAACGATACCGATATTGTAAAGCGGTGTAGGCTTGCCCATTGAACCCGGCTTTGGCTCCATGCCGTAAAGATTGCCCACAAGCACAGCGCCCTCTGTCTGACCGAAGCCCTCCATAAGCTTAAGACCAGTGTATTCATACCACTTGTTGAATACCTCAGGGTTAAGAGCCTCACCTGCGATACAGCTATATTTCAGAGAAGAAAGGTCATAGTTTTCAAGACCCTCCTTGATGAAAAATCTGTACATTGTCGGAGGAGCGCAGAAAGAAGTCAGCTTGTAATCCTGAATTACTTTCAGCACGTTTGCAGGAATAAATCTGTCGAAGTCATAAACGAAAGTTGTTGCACCGCAGATAAACTGACCGTACATCTTGCCCCATGCGCACTTTGCCCAGCCTGTCTCAGAAACCGTAAGGTGCAGTGAGTTCTCGTCAAGGTGATGCCAGTGCTTAGCAGTGATGATGTGTGCCGCAGCAAGTGAATACTTGTGCAGAACCATTTTAGGATAACCAGTTGTACCAGAGCTGAAATACATGAGCATTGACTCAGTAACGTGAGTTTCAATTCTCTCAAAAGTCTTTGGATACTTGTCCATTTCGCTGAGAAAATCTATCCAACCCTCTTTAGCGCCGTGAGTGATAAACTTCTCTTTCATGCCATTGTACTGTTCAAGAGCGCTGTCCACCTGATTAGGAACATCGTCCTCCGCAGTTGCCACGATATAGGAGATAGAAGCAGCGTCAAAGCGGTAAACATAGTCTTTTTTCTTGAGCTGACAAGTTGCAGGCACAAGAATAGCGCCTATTTTCATAAGACCGTAAGCCAAGAACCAGAACTCATAATGACGCTTAAGAACAGCCATAACAAAATCGCCCTTCTTAACTCCGTGAGCCTGCATCATGTTCGCTACCTGACTGCTCTTTTCAGAAAGATCCTTGTAAGTGAAGATATGCTCCTCACCCTCCTCGTTGACCCAATGCATAGCCACCTTGTCAGGTACGTTCTTAGCCAGCTCGTCTATAACGTCATATGAGAAGTTGAAGTTCTCAGGCAAATCAAGCTTAAAGCTTTTAAGTCTGCCCTCGCTGTCAAGCTCCTCGTCAACAAATCTCTTGTAAAAATCAGCCATTACAAAACCCATATATGAAATCCTCCGTTTTAATTATATCCTGTTTATCTCGTGGCAAATGCTCACTATGTCCTGCGGAACTTCCGCAATATATTTCGCACCTGCATTTTCAAGCTCTTCTCTGCCCCTAAAGCCCCATTCACAGCCGATGCAGTCAAGACCCGCATTTTTTGCCGTCATAACGTCCACATCAGAATCGCCTATAAGCACAGCTTCCTCAGCCTTGACCCCAAGCGTGCCAAGAATATTGTATATTATCTCAGGCGCAGGCTTTGTCGGAACACCGTCCTTTTTGCCCTCGATCAGGTCGAAATCTTTCTCACCGAAAATATTCTTTACAATGTAGTTCACAAAACCGTCAGGCTTGTTTGAAGCCACCGCCGTCATAATGCCCTCATTGCGAAGCATGTCAAGCACCTCGCAGATATGCTCATAAGGCTTGGTCTTGTTCACACATCTCTTGTTGTATTCCTCAGAGAACTCAGCATGATACTTTTTGATGTTCTCCTCGCTTCTCAGCTTCTCAGGCAAAGCCCGCTCAACAAGCTTCAAAGTACCATTTCCCACAAAATGCTTGTATGTATCATAATCAAACACAGGAAACCCATATCTCTCAAGCACTGCGTTCATAGCGTCCCCAAGATCATAAATAGAATTTACAAGCGTTCCGTCCAGATCAAAAATAAATAGCTTTTTCATAAAACCAGCTATATAAAAAGCCTTTCCTCCCTCCGACTTTCCATAAACTTGTCGGTCACCATGCACTAATTTTTACACTTATCACAAGTTTATACACATATCATAACTTTGTACACTTATCATAAGTTTGTACATCAATCGCAAATTTATACACTTGTCTAAAAATCACGAGATTTATTATACACTGATATTGTGGCTTGTTTATGAACATACACACCTGTAATTGTTAAATTAAAATTCACAAAGATATCTATGTGATACATATTTATGTGAATAGGAAAATTGTTTTAAATAAATATAGTCTGTTCAGCGAATATTTTAAGCCCTATACATATTAAAATAACTCCCCCAACTATCCTTGCTTTGCTTTTGAGTTTTCCGCTGAATTTGTTACCAAGCATAAACCCACAGAACGATAAGGCCGCCGTAACAACACATATAAACGCCGCCGACCTAACTATGCCCACACCAAGTGCCGCAAAGCTAATTCCTACAGCCAGTGCGTCCACAGAGGTCGCAAATCCCTGCACAAGCACCGCCCCGAAAGTGAGCCTGCCCCCTGTCTGCACCTCCTCATCACCACTGCCTATCATCATGTTAAGCCCGATAAACCCCAGCAGTATAAGCGCTATCCAGTGGTCGAACCGCTCTATGTACTCCGCAAAGTTCATGCCCAAAGCATAGCCGATCGCAGGCATTATCCCCTGAAAAAGCCCGAATATGATACCGCACATCAATGCTCCCCTGACTCTCCCCTTTCTGACACAAAGCCCATTGGTGACCGATACCGCAAAAGCGTCCATAGAAAGTCCGCACGCAGTTAAAAAAAGCTCAAAAATACTCATATTATCCCCCTAAATATAATGTATGGAACACCGTCCCATTACCCCTTGACTTCCCTAATACTTTTCCAAACTCCATGCACACACATTTTACGCCTGCTACCACACCTTTTCCGAAGGGGCGACCTCTGGTCGCCCGCACTCCCCACCCTCTCTAAGCATCTTTAGACCCATGCGGTCGCCCCACTACCAAACAAAAAAACGCCGTCTCCGCAAAATACAAAATAACATCTTTGCATTTTCCGAAAACAGCGTCATGCCGTTATATTTTGTTAGTCCTCACACTTTGAAGCAAGAAGCGAGCTGTATTGATTTCTGAACTGCTCAAATCTGCCCTGATCAAGAGCCTCTCTTATCTTCTCCGTGAGCGTGTTGTAGAAATACAGATTGTGCATAACTGCCAGCCTGCCGCCCAACTGCTCCTCAGACTTGAACAGGTGACGAATGTACGCCCTGCTGTGATTACGGCAAGCAGGACAATCGCAATGCTCGTCAATAGGTCTAGGATCAGTTTCATACCTTTTATTAGTGATGTGCATAATGCCGTTCCATGTGAACAGCGTTCCGTGACGTGCGTTTCTGCTTGGCATTACGCAGTCAAAGAAGTCCACTCCTCTGTAAACAGCCTCGATTATGTTTGTCGGCGTACCAACTCCCATAAGATATCTCGGCTTATCCTTAGGCATAAAAGGCTCGACCTTTTCAATAATGTTATACATTACCTCAGTAGGCTCGCCTACCGCCAGACC
Source organism: uncultured Ruminococcus sp. (assembly GCA_934435205.1). GTDB lineage: Bacteria > Bacillota > Clostridia > Oscillospirales > Ruminococcaceae > Hominimerdicola. Next base: position 78,625 of record CAKSAK010000001.1, read on the forward strand.
GCCAATAGCAAAGCCCGAACAGTATTCCATTTCTCTTATGCGCTTCATATGCTCAATACGCAGATCCTCATAAGTACAGCCCTGATTGATACCGAACAGCATTTGATGCTTGTTTATAGTTTCCTCAAGTCCGTTGAGCCTTTTCTGCTCAGCGATACATCTCTCAAGCCACCTTACCGTTCTATCACAGCTTGCCTTTGAATAGCTATGCTCAGCAGGGTTTTCCACACACTCGTCAAACGCCATTGCAATAGTAGAAGCAAGATGCGATTGAATCTGCATACTCTCCTCAGGACCCATAAAAATTCTGCGACCGTCAACGTGAGAGTTGAAGTACACGCCCTCCTCTTTGATTTTACGCAGCTTGGCCAAAGAAAATACCTGAAATCCACCGCTGTCTGTAAGAATAGGCTTGTCCCAGTTCATGAACTTGTGAAGTCCGCCCATTTTGTATATAATGTCATCGCCCGGTCTGACGTGCAGATGATAGGTGTTGCAAAGCTCCACCTGAGTTTTAAGCTCGTTTTTCAAGTCAATGGAAGAAACTCCACCCTTTATTGCCGCCGAAGTACCCACGTTCATAAATACAGGGGTCTGTATCGTACCATGAACAGTCTCAAACTGCCCCCTGCGGGCAGCACCCTCTTGTTTAAGTAATGTAAACATAAATTCTCCTTTATCATTCTATTATATCAGACGGAAGCCAGCCGACTGTAGCATTTTCCGTAATTACCAAAGACATTATTTCATCTTCGTCAAAGACCGATACCCGCTCACCTTTTCTGACAGCAGGAAACGATGACATGAACTGATATACATGAGGCTTTTCATCAAAATACCATATTTCACTTTCAGGTATATAGCCCTCGCCCCCTGTATACTCATCTCTGAGCTTTGTCATATATCCATTTTTCTCAATTATCGTTATATCCTGCTTTTCCCAATCAATATAAACAGGTTCCAAGTCACATGAAAATTCCTTTAAGACCGTTTTCTTTGGTACATCTGTATCCCAAATTATTTCATGAGAATAATCCTCACAGCACTTATCAATGATAAGCATATTCATTTGACAAGCCTTTTTGATAGTCATTCCGCCGTCAATACATATCATTTTCTTCTCGCTGTCGATTATAGGAAGATTAGTCACATTTGAACGCTTATAATTGTATGTGGGATAATGCCCAAATACAAGCTGCTTTCCTGTTGGATTTTCTTTTCGCAAAAACCACGGAACAGTTATAGCATAAATATCATCTGTGTTTCTCCAGTCAGGACGGTCTTCAAGCCCTGCGTGAACAAAAACATATTCCTCTGTTTCAAGGCACGTTGGAAGCTCTCTGATAAAAGATAACAGCTCGCCATACTTCTCAACGACTTTTTCTCTTATCTCAAGCCAGTTGCCCTCCCAGCAGTCAACATATCCCAGCGTATTAGCCATTTGCCTGAAAGTGTTATGCTCATTGCGGTAAAACTGCTGCTGAAACTGCTTGAAATCATAGTGATAAGCCATTCTTGAACACATTATATCGTTGTTGCCCATTAGCAATATCGCCTTGTCGCTTTTATCGCAAAGAGCCTTGACATATTCAAGGGTCTTTATATTATCGCTTCCGTGTTCAAGTATGTCGCCGACTATCACAAGATAGTCATTTTGCGGGTCATATTTTGCTTTTTTCAGCAGTCTGTCAAAAAGCTGCCAATGGGTATGGATATCACTGACAGCAAGTATCCTGCATTTTTCAGGCAGCGAAAGCTCAATGATCTTGTCCATTATTTCTCCCCATTTTCAATATCGTACATAGCCATACTTTCTCTTGTTCTGTACTCATGCTTCTCATAATATCCAATAAGCTCTCCCGCATCATTTCTGAGAGCTATCATGTAAACGTCCTTGTTTTCCTTATCATTGTGGAAAGTGTAGACCTTGTTGTTGCCCTTGTCCTTTTTGAACCATGCAATGACCTGTTCTATCTTAGCATTAGAATCCACATTGTGACAGCCCTTTATAGACCTGCCCACAAGAGCCGCACCTCCACGCTTTTCATATCTCTTTACAGCCGCAGGATTCATGTATACGATAGTGTGTTCAAGGTCGCATATAACAACAGCCGCCTCGTCAGCGTCAATAACACTCTTGAAAAAGTTATTTTCCATTCCCGTTCTCCTTTATGATATCATTCCTGCCCCTTATGCCTTTAAGCACCATATCCAGAGGCACACCAAATATTTTTATGCAAAGCACCAATACAATAGGTATCGCTGTAAGCGCCAAATAAAGCTCCCAACGTCCAGGAAAAGCCTTTGCAAGATATGCCTGATATCCATAGTATGTGAGCATATAAACTATAGTTCTGTGCCAGAAGTAAACCTGCAAAGTCCTGGAGCCGCACTTTGTTATCAGTGGTATCTTCACATCAAGCCCAATACCAAGCACTGCCAAACAAAGCAGTGCTGAGATACCCATAACAAGAAGTCTGCTCAAAAAAGTGCAATCCATGTCCGCTGCTTCAGATATGGAAAAATAAGAGTTTCTTCCCGTAAGAAGCATTCTAAGGGGATAAACAAGCTTTGTTTTTCCAAAGCAGAAATAAGCCCAAATGCCTATCACACCCAGTGACAGTATCCTTACATACCACTTCTTCACAAACTCAGCCACCTTTTCAGGGTCAAGCACATATCCGCAGTAGTAAAAAGGGAAAAACACCACTATCCTTGACAGCTCATATTCATCGCCCACATTCGGGTCATACCCTGCCGCAAGCGCCGTCACTACCGCCGCCGTAAGCACCGCCCAAGGTCTGCTGTTTCTGAACAGATAGCAAAGCCCCATAAACGCCGCCATTGCGAACATATACCAATATACACCGTCGCCGCCTAAAAGGTCAAAGAATATCTCGTCCTCGCTGTGTTCCTTGTCAAAGTCCGTCTGAAATTTTATCTCAGACCAATAAAGCAGGCATTTCATTAACATTCCGATAACAACAAATCCAAGCGCCTTTCCAAGCGCTTTCCTGCCGTCATCATGCCCCTTGTTGAAAAGCCCCGATATGAATATAAACAACGGCATATGAAAAGCATACAGAAACACAAATGCACCGCTAAAAACCTTTGCCTGCGGTACACCAGTCTCACCGCCGCCGTCACCAAAAAGCTTGACAGTGCTGTCGTCTATCAAATGCCCCAAGACCACAAGCACTATAAGCAGAAATTTCAGATTGTCATATAAATACAGTCGTTTCTTCTCCCCTGAATTAATGTCATTCATATAGAAAAAACCTCCGTAGATAAAAGCTTGACTTAGATTTTATTTAACAATAACCTAATTTCTAACCGCTCATTCAGATAAAATTATCATACAATCTCCAAAGCTAAAAAATCTGTACTTTTCTTCAACCGCGATCTTATAAGCGTTCATAGTGTTCTCGTATCCCATAAATGCAGAAACAAGCATTATAAGCGTGCTTTCAGGCAGGTGAAAATTAGTAACAAGTCCGTCAAGCACCTTGAACTCAAAGCCAGGATAAATAAATATTTCCGTGTATCCGTCGCAAGGAACTATCTTTCCGTCATTGAATGCCGCCACGCTCTCCAGCGTCCTGCATGAAGTAGTACCGACAGCAATAACACGTCCGCCATTTTTCTTCGTTTCGTTTATCATGTCTGCAGTTTCACGGCTGAGGTCATAATGCTCTCTGTGCATCTTATGGTCAAGTACCTTGTCCTCCTTAACAGGTCTGAACGTGCCAAGACCAACGTGCAATGTAACATAAGCAATTTTCACACCCATTGCCTTTAAGTCCTCCAACTGCTGCTCAGTGAAATGCAGACCGGCAGTCGGCGCAGCAGACGAGCCAAGCTCATGAGCATAAACCGTCTGGTATCTGTCCTTGTCCTTCAGCTTTTCAGTAATATAAGGCGGCAAAGGCATCTGACCTATCTCGTCAAGGGTCGCAAAAAAGTTCTCTTCGCACTCAAATCGAGCGATACGGTTTCCGTCCTCCAACACATCGATTATCTCCGCCTTCAGCTTACCACCGCCAAAAACAAATCTTGTGCCTATCTTGGCTTTTTTGCCAGGTCTGCAAAGAATCTCCCAGACCATGTTTTCTTTCTGCTCCACAAGCAGAAACTCAATGAACGAGCCTGTGTCCTCACGCTCACCGTATATCCTCGCAGGAAGCACCTTTGAATCGTTTAGCACAAGCAGGTCACCTTTTTTGAGATAATTGCATAGATTATAGAAATGGTCGTGTACCACCTCTCCCGTCTGCCTGTTTATCTTCATCATTCTCGAAGCATTTCTCGGCTCGACAGGGGTCTGCGCAATAAGCTCCTGCGGCAGGTCATAATAAAAATCCGATCTTTTCATATTGTTGATATCAAGCATTTTCAATATCTCCTATTTATAATAATATAATAATGTACATGAATAACTTTGTAGGGGACGGCGCCCCCTACGTCCCGATGTAAAATTCCCGACCCAATAGCCGTCACCGCTCTGTAAGTCTAATTAATTTCATATAAACTTATTAATTTACAGAAAATTAAAATATTTTTATCTATATGTATTGACAGAACGCTAAATATTTGTTATCATTAAACAGAACAGATAGAGGTGCAGTTGAAATGAGTATCATTTTTCGTGTGACCCCACACGACAGCGTCCCAGCGCATATGGAAAATGAGAAAGGTAAAACTGCCGAAGCGGAGTATCGGGAACACTCCTGCTGACTGTTAGTTTAATAGACTATCAGTTGTCATCATTACAAATGGTGGAGTGCTATCGGCATAAATTTTTATGTCAACATTCTTATTATATTGTATGATGAACTGGTTTTCAACCAGTTTTTTTATTATTTGTTTATTTTTTATGTTTTGTGCAAAATAACATTTGAACAGCGGCATATTTTAGTGTATAACGCCAAAGAAAATTGTTACCATGGCACAGGAAAAGGAGTTTTAATATGAAAAAGTACAATGTCGGTATCATCGGTGCAACAGGAATGGTAGGTCAGAGATTTTCTCTGCTTCTTGACAAACACCCATGGTTCAATGTAGTATGCGTTGCCGCTTCACCACGTTCAGCAGGCAAAAAGCTCAAGGACGCAGTTGCAGGCAAGTGGAAGCTTTCAGAGCCTCTGCCGGAAGCTATCGGTGAGCTTACAGTTCTGAACGCTGAGGAGGACGTTGAGAAGATCGCTTCAATGGTAGATTTCGTATTCTGCGCAGTTGATATGAAGAAAGACGAGATAAGAGCCCTTGAAGAAAAGTATGCAAAGGCTGAATGCCCTGTTGTATCAAACAACTCCGCACACAGACATACTCCTGATGTTCCAATGGTCATTCCGGAGGTAAACCCTGAGCATATCGAGATAATCGCTTCACAGAGAAAGAGACTTGGCACAAAGAGAGGTTTTATCGCAGTTAAGTCTAACTGCTCACTCCAGTCCTACGTTCCTGCTCTTGCTCCTCTTATGGATAAGTATAAGGTAACAAAGGCACTTGCCTGCACATATCAGGCAATTTCAGGCGCAGGCAAGACATTTGAGAGTTTCCCTGAGATCCTTGACAACGTTATCCCATATATCGGCGGCGAGGAAGAAAAGTCTGAGAAAGAGCCTCTTAAGATCTGGGGTCATATCGAGGGCGACGTTATCGTTGACGCAACAGCTCCTGCTATCACAACACAGTGCCTGAGAGTTCCTGTTTCCGACGGTCACACAGCAGCAGTTTTCGTATCATTCGAGAATAAGCCTTCCAAGGAAGAGATTCTTCAGGCTTGGAAAGATTTCAGCGGCGTTCCACAGGAGCTTCAGCTTCCAAGCGCTCCAAAGCAGTTCCTTAACTACTTCACAGAGGACGATCGTCCACAGGCTAAGCTCGACAGAAACCTCGAGGGCGGCATGGCAGTTTCTATAGGCAGACTGAGAGAAGATTCACAGTATGACTATAAGTTCGTTTGCCTTTCACACAATACACTGAGAGGTGCAGCAGGCGGAGCAGTTCTGCTGGCTGAGCTTCTTGCAGCAAAGGGCTATTTTGACTAATATAACACATATATACGCACGAAAGGAGTGCTGTTTATGAAAAAGACTATTTTCACAGGCGCAGGCGTTGCTATCGTTACACCTATGAACGCTGACGGCTCTATCAACTTTGACAAGCTGGGCGAGCTTATCGATTTCAATATCGACAATGGCACAGACGCTATCATAATCTGCGGAACAACAGGCGAAAGTGCTACCATGACAGACGAGGAGCATATCGAGTGTATCCGCTATGCTGTTGAAAAGACAAATCACAGAGTTCCTGTTATCGCAGGCACAGGCTCAAACCATACAGAGTATGCCGTAAACCTTTCAAAGAAAGCTGAGGAGCTTGGTGCTGACGCCCTGCTTTGTGTTACACCTTATTATAATAAGACTTCACAGGCAGGACTTATCGCACATTTCTCCGCTATCGCAAAGGCTGTTACACTTCCTATCATTCTTTACAACGTACCGTCAAGAACAGGTGTGAACATTCTTCCTGAGACCTGCCGTGAGCTTGCAAAGATAGACAATATCGTTGCTATCAAAGCGGCAAGCGGAAACATCAGCCAGATAACACAGGTGGCAGCTCTCTGCGGCAGCGACCTTGATATCTATTCAGGCAACGACGATCAGATAGTTCCTATCATGGCTCTGGGCGGAAAGGGCGTTATCTCAGTTCTTTCCAACTGTATGCCATTTGAAACACACGAGATCACACAGCTCTGCCTTGACGGAAAGTACGAGGAAGCAAGAGAAAAGGCATTCAAGACCCTTGGTTTTGCAAAGGCACTTTTCAGCGACGTAAACCCTATCCCTGTCAAGGAAGCTCTTAACCTTATGGGCTTTGAGGTTGGCGAGTGCCGTCTGCCGCTTGTAAGAATGAGCGACGATAAGATAGAAAAGCTGAAAGCGTCAATGAACGCTCTCGGACTTATCAAGTAAAAAATACAAAGGGCGGAGAAATTCGCCCTTTATGTTTATAACAAAACTTCAAGGTGTGCTGTAGTGGCGAACAGCGTTCGCCCGCTTAACTGCACATATTTGACTAAAATACAAAAAGAAAAGGAATGATATAAATGACAAAGATCGCAATATGCGGTGCCTGCGGAAAAATGGGCAGGTTCATATATGATGTTATATCAGAGCGTGACGACTGCACAGTAAGCGCAGGTATCGACAAATTTGGCGAAGCTTATGCAGACTTCCCTGTAGTAAAAGAGCCTGCCGACCTGCCTGAAAAGCCTGATGTAATAATCGACTTCTCACACCCGTCAGCACTTGACGGACTTCTCAGCTATTGCCTTTCAAACGGCACTGCACTTGTTATCGCAACAACAGGCTACACTGAGGAAGATACTGCAAAAATACACAAGGCTTCCGAGCAGATACCTGTTTTCTTCACATTCAACATGACCCTTGGAATCAATCTTCTTGCAAATCTCGCAAAAACTGCCGCAAAGGTTCTTGGCGGTCAGTATGATATCGAGATAATCGAGAAGCACCATAACCAGAAGATAGACGCTCCGTCAGGCACTGCTATCATGCTTGCAGACGCAATAAACGAGGAGCTTGACAACAAGTATCACTATGTTTATGACCGTCATTCTGTAAGAGCAAAGAGAGAAAAGACCGAGATCGGTATGCACTCTGTCCGTGGCGGCACTATTGTTGGCGAGCATGAGATAATCTTTGCAGGCAGAGATGAAGTCATCTCCCTCAAGCACGAAGCTCATTCAAAGCAGGTTTTCGCTGTGGGTGCAGTGAATGCAGGTGTTTTCCTTTGTGGAAAGCCGGCAGGACTTTACGCAATGAGCGATCTTCTTGCTTCACTTTAATTAAATATCAGATACAGTGGGCATCCTTGATGTTCCACTATTTCAGAGATTTTTTACACACTCTCAGGCTGCTGTTTTCTACGGCAGCCTTTTTTTCATACAAAAATAGCTGTGCGTGATTTATTATCCGCACAGCCATTTCATTACATATTCTTATCAAGCTCCAAAGTCGTTTTCTCACGCTTTGCGAGCTTTTTCCATTGTACTTTGTACTTTGCATAGACCATTTTCCACTCGGCTTCATCAGGAACATATCCACCGAAGCAGGTCTTTTCAAACAGCTCTATCAGACCGCCAAGCTCAACGCCACGCTTACTTTCCAGATATTCCCTTATCATCTCTGGTGTGTATCCCGATAGCTTATCATTAGAAGATATGGTCAAAAGCCTTACCACTCGCGTGTAAATCCTTATTACCTTTTCTCCGTTATCTCTGAATTTAAGTGACAGTCTGAAAAACACCTCGATTATCCTGTTAAGGAACACAAATACCACAAGCACAAACGCCACACCGATAAACAGTGCAATTTTGCTGAAATAGCTTACAAAAGTTGAAACATCAAAGTTTGTACCATTTGCACTGTAGTCACGCTGATAGCCTGGAACTGTTGGGTCAAAAGTCATCCAGCCAAAGCCTGTGATAAAGACCTCAACGAATGCGTGAGCATGGCTGTCTCTTACCACAAACTCTCCACGCTCGTTTCTTTCATACGCTGCAAAGCCCTCAACATACCTTGCAGGAAGCCCCAGCATTCTTGCCATAAGCGTCATGCTGGTTGCATAATTAGTGCAGTTTCCACGCTTGCTCGTGAAAAGAAAATATGCGATAGACTCATCGTCAGGCTCATACTCATTATCATAAACATAGCCGTTCTGCTCAAAATAATCTACAAGTGCCTGAGCTTTCTCGTAGTCATTTTTGCAGTTTTCCGTTATGTTTTTCGCAAGAACCTCCATTTTTCCACCTTTATCGTCATATGCAGAAACGTCTGTGTACAACGCATATATCTTATAAATATTCCGCACTTGATTTGATGTGACATCTCCGTTTGTCAAACCATAAGAAAGCAGCAGTTTGAACTGATTTTCGGTCATGTCAAGGTTAGCAGCAGCTTGTCTTTCCTTATCAGTTTCGGGAATATATTCAAAGCTAATGCCAAGCTTATTTCCTGCCGTGTCATATGGTCTGTAGACCTCGCTGTGAGTTGTTTTGATATAAACATTGTTCTCCCCTGGGGTTATCATCAGGGGTGCAGGAATATAGCTAGGGGTAAAGCTGTCGCTGAATTGATTCATGACTGCCTTTTCGCTAAACAGGTCATCAGGGAACATAGCCTTGTCCACACCACTGTCCTTGCTGTAATCCTTATCCGCAAGGGACTTTGCAATGCTGTAAACATAGCTCGGTGAATTCACCTCGTTGTCACCGTAAAGATGCACATTTTTGTCAAAATCAAAATTGTAGAAGCTATCATCGTTTACCCACTTCTCGTTTCTGAAAAGGTCAAAAGATTGTCTGCGAAGGTAAATGACCTGTTCGTCAGAAGTTGTGGTGAAGTTGAAAAGTATCTCGCCCGTTGCGTCTGCGCCAAATCTTGGGGAAGACTCATCACTAAGATTGTCATATGTGCCACTGCTTTTGATATTCACATCAAAGAAATTGCTGTTTTTTTCAAGATAAGATGTCTTTGAGGAAGTCGGCATAAGCATTGCAAGCGCACCCACAAGGGTAACGAAAACCGCTGATGCCGCCACATAAGAACTGTTTATAACAAGGTCATGCTTGCTCTCGTCTGAAACAAGTCTGCTGTGCACCATAAGTGCAATGAACACAGTGAGCATTATGGTTATGTCAAGAGTATCCATTGAATCAGCACGTTTTCCGTAAATAAAAAACGGAAAAAGCAGAACGAGCATCGTTCCAAAGCTTCTATAGCGCACAATGGTGAAATAATAAAGCACCGAAGTGATAAAGAAGCCTAGTCCCACAAACAGGAAGTAGAAATATTCATCAATCTGACCTATCTCCTGCCTGTTTACATAAAACCAATTGATAAATGATTTTCCAGAATGTTCAAATCCTGCACGCAGAAGCTGAAAGCTCAAAAACAGCACTGCCACCATAAGGGCGGTATAAACAAGACCTCGCAGGACTTTTTTCGGCTTCAGCCACTCAAAAAGTGCGAACAGCAGACATTCATAGACCACATATCCAAAAGTATAAAGTCTTACATTGTCTACAAGATAGGTCTTAAAGATTATGTTCATGACAACTGTTCCAAGGAGCAGCGGCAAAGCATATTTTGAAAGAATATTCACAAGGGTGTTTTTTATCTGAGCAGTTTTAGTATTCAAAAGCCACACCCCCTATGTCATTTTACGAAACTCGAAAGTTTCGTCTACAAGCCACATATTTTCTGTCTGCTTATCAAGACCGCTAAGACGTGTCACTACAAAAGAGCCGTTAAATTCTTCTAGGAGCGAAGAAAGATCCCCCTGCGAAGTCGCCATGCAGGCTGTGAAGCAGATAGGAGCGGTCTTGCCTATCCCATGGGAAAAGGCAAAACGCTTTTCCTGCGGATATGGAGCTATTGCCGCAAGGTCGTTTTGAAGCTCTATTATATCCCCTGCCTGCTTTATTTTCATGCTTTTCCAGCCGTCAAGATAATAATTATACTCACTCTCAAAGCCCTCCATGATAAGCATTGAAAGCATAGCAAGGCTCGCTTCAACTATATTGTCGATATTCATAGCAAACATAGGGTCACGGTTTTCGCTTGGTATATCCAGGAAGAACGCCTGACTTGAAGCCGTGACCTTTTCATCAAGGCGCACCATAAGCTCATCACGCTTTGAAGAAAGCTTCCAGTTTATTCTTTTCAGCGGGTCGCCTATCTCATACTGTCTGTGGTCATAGCCCGGAACACCTGTAAGACCAAGTGCATTTTCATCTGATTCGCTTTCGTTATCGTCAAATGAAGCGTTCTCGGAAGTTGCTTTAAGAAGCTCTGTTTGAGAACCAGTGTCAGGGATATTAGGCATTATCTTTATTTTTCCCACGGCTTTTTCATAACGTGAACTGTCAAGATTCAGGGTGATTATTCCAAGATAGTCATGCAGACGTATGCTTTTTATTTTCACTGTGCCAAGACCTGCATAGCGTGTTTTCAGCTTAATGCTCACGCTTTGCTGTCTGCCGCCTGCCACTATAGTTTTAAATTCAAGTGGGCTTACAGCACCGATATTATCTGAACACTCTGCCGTTACCTCAACAACGCATGAGGGAATAATGCGTATTGCATTTAAAAGCATTATGTCAGCGTCAAACTCCTCGTTCTTTGCACTTATTTCTGTGGAAAGCTTTATGGCTGCCACAAGTTTACGCTTGGTAATAAGAAGTGCCGCAAGAGATATCACAAAGGCTATGGCTAAAAGATAAAGCACAAGTGTGCCGCCGCTTCCGTTTATATATACTCTGAGCAGTATCGCCACCGCCACGCAGGTAAGATAACCTAAAAGATTTTTCATGGGATCATATCCTCTATTTCTCTATTGCGTCAGGTGATTTTACTGTAAGAGCGATATTTTCAAGGGCTTCCCTTTCGTTTGCAAAGGCAGATTTGCCCTTTGGAGAAAGCATAAGTCTATGTGCAAGAACGTCAGGCATAACAGCCTTGACATCATCTGGCATGACAAATCCTCTGTCCTGAACAAAGGCATAGGCTTTTGACGCTTTGAGAAGTGCGATGCTTCCACGGGGAGAAACGCCAAGCTTTACATAATCTGAGTTTCTTGTTGCGGTAACAAGGCTCAGGATATATTTTCTCACGGAAAGCTCTGCGGTAACATTTTCAGCGTAGCCCATAAGCTCACGGACGTTTTCAAGTGTCATAACAGGCTTGATATTCTTTGCAAAGCCTGATCTTTCGGCTCTTGACATGATATCAAGCTCATCATCATATGAGGGATAGCCCATTGATATCTTCATAAGAAATCTATCCATTTGGGCTTCAGGCAAATGATAAGTGCCGTAAGTTTCCACAGGGTTTTGTGTGGCAAGCACCATAAATGGCGACGGAAGCTCATGAGTTTTACCGTCAATGGATATCTGATGTTCTTCCATGACTTCAAGCAAGCTTGACTGAGATTTTGGGGAGGCTCTGTTTATTTCGTCTGCCAAGAGGAAATTGCACATTGCCGCACCCTCTTTATACTCAAGCTCATGAGTTTTCTGGTCTATCATAGAAAAGCCCACGATATCGGACGGCATAACGTCAGGGGTAAGCTGGATACGGTTATATTTTCCGTCCACCGACCTTGCAAGGGCTGATACGAGCTGAGTTTTACCTACTCCAGGCACGTCCTCGATAAGAACATGGCCACCGCAAAGCAAGGCTGTGATTATTTTAAGCACCGAGTCGGTCTTACCGACGATAACTTTTTCGATATTATCTGTGAGAAGTTTTACCTTTTGGTTCAATTTTTTTATCCCCCTTTTTATCATGTGTTCTATTTGGTGTGAGCGATATCATTTTTCTTTTTAAAAGCACCACGTTCTCGATACCTGTGGTATGCGGAAACATATCAACGGGCTGGATAAGCTGTGCTTTATAGCCTATTTTTGCAAGAAGCTTCAAATCACGCTCGAGAGTTTCTATTTTACAGGAAACGTAGACTATCTTTTCAGGTCTGAGTTTGCCCAAGGCTTCAACAAATTCTTCTGTTGTGCCTGCTCTTGGGGGGTCAAGGAAAACTGTATCACAGCTCTCACCTGCCTGCGCAAGCCTTGTCATGAACTCACCTGCGTCCTCATTATAAAACCTGATATTGTCAAGCTTATTGAGCTTGGCGTTTGAAACTGCGTCCTTTACGGCTTCGGCATTAAGCTCAACGCCTGCCACGTCTGCACCGCTTTTTGCGGCGATAAGACCGATAGTACCTGTTCCGCAATATGCGTCGATAACTTTATCGCCTTTTTTAAGCTCTGCACAGGAAACTGCTTTGGAATAGAGCTTTTCGGTCTGCTCGGGGTTTACCTGATAGAAAGAATGGGGTGAAACTCTGAACTTACAGCCGCACAGTTCGTCGGTGATATAGCCTTTGCCATACATTATAATATCACGGTCGCCAAAAGTAAGAGGAACTCTGCCTTTATTTACGTTTTGGACGATAGTGGTTATATATGGGTGTTTTTCAGTGATCGCTTTGACGAAATTTTTCTTTGCAGGAAATATCGGGGTAGCTGTAACTAGCACGAGCATTACCTCACCTGTTGTTTGGGAGGTACGGATAAGGGTATGCTTTAGAAGTCCCTGGCCGCTTTCCTCATTATATGGCAGGATACGGAAATCAGCCATAAGCTCTTTAAGGGTAGCGACTATTTGCTGTGCTCTTATATCCTCCAAAAAGCAATCGTCAGTTATTACCATGCTATGGGTAGAGGACTGATATACTCCTGAGACGATGCGCTTTGAGCTGTTGACCTTATAGACAGTTTGGACTTTATTGCGATAATTATAGGGGTCGTCCATAGTTATTATCTGCTGAGGTCTGCAAAAGCGGCTCAACATTCTATCAGCTTTTGCCTGCTTCCATTCTATTTGCTGGGCGTAGGTTTTATCCAACTGACAGCCGCCGCAGCGTTTAAAGCAGCTACATTTTTTCTCGCCTGTTGACTTATCGATAGTGGTATGTTTATTCATTACATTTACTCTTTTCATTATGTATAAATTTTATTTTAAGTATACCATTTTATATGGATAATGTCAACAAAGGCGGTTATAACATTTAAGTTTAGCTGGCTATAACATTTAAGCATAGCAGTATATTCATGGGTTACAGCTAAGGTGTGTCGGTATAAATATTCAATTTTCAAGCTTCAGACGGAGTGCAGGAAGTGCTTTTCTGTGCGATCAGAACCTCTCATCGTGTTCACCTAACTCACGTTGACAAAATGTTTCCTCATACACTGTCGCTCCGCAGGGTTTCCGATTTGTGATGAAGCCCCTTCTACTTATACACGAAAAGTGGGTATTTTGTTGCAGAAAAAATGCAACAATTGCAGAAATGTTGCCAAATTAAATTATAAATCATTTGTTTGCACAAATTTCGGGTGGGGGAATTGGGGAGATTGACGGGAAATTAAGGTGAGTGTATAGTAGTGGGATAACTCATGCGATTATGCTTGGGGTGACTTAAATTTGTATATTTAGTCAAAGTTTAATTCTAAATAATCAGGCATTTCCAAGTTGTAGGGTACATAACCAGGATTTTCTGCAAGTGTTTTATCCTTATCATATTCACCATTTACATACTTATCTCTAGAAATCATAAACTCTAAATATTCAAAGTTCCATTTAAACTTACAAGCTTGCCAAATAGTCATATCTGAATATTGTGCAGAAGGACTATTCAAAAGTTCTTTAAGCAACTTTTTATCCTCATTTGAAAGTTTCCAAAGCTTTTGGTCTTCTGCATTTTTATTTTCAATATAATCTGCTGAATTAAATAAAATTCTAACCACCTTTGTAGCATCACCATAATAAGCGGAATTATAAAATTTGAAATAAGAAATTCCTTGCCTTTCAGAATCGGGATTTACGGCGATACTTACATTATTCTGATTATCCCTACATACAGTTGACATTTCATCTAAGTATTCTTTCAAAAATAATTTAATCATTGCATGATACCTCTCTCTGCTACTTTATAAAACAAACTTTGCATTGGCACATCTATTAATTGGGTTTGTTCTCCTTGTTCACTTTCATAAATATATAATTTCATAAGTTTAATCCTTTCTAATTAATAGTACATATCGATAATATGCTCATTGTATTCTTTGAACAACATCTCATCAAAAGTATAATATAGATAATGATAATCTATATCCGAAGCATCTTCAAATGTTAAATCTACACTGCTATAAACTTCATCAACATACTTAAAAACGATATAAGCTATTTCATTGTCGTTAATATAGTTAATTCGTCTGTCTTTTGTATCAGATATATCAGTATAGCATATGCTTACACACATTCCATTTTTAAGTACCACAAAGATAAAACATTCTCTCTGTTCAAGGTCAAATTCTACTTTAAATCCCTTTGGTATATGTGTGAATTTATATTTTGCAAGTTTAAGAATTTCTTCTGTTGTCATAATTTTAAGAGTTTTCATAGTTTTTCTCCTTTTAATTCCAACTCACACTCTCATGTGGAGCGTGACGTTTTTAGGTCATCAAAAGACCCATTCATACCTTGATTTCAACTCACACGCTCACGTGGAGCGTGACCCCCAAAAAGAATTGATTTAACAGCACCGCCAAGATTTCAACTCACACGCTCACGTGGAGCGTGACCTAAGGGATATAATATCGTAGCAGTATATGCAGACATTTCAACTCACACGCTCACGTGGAGCGTGACCTGAAAGAAAAAAAATGTTGTCAGATATAATGAATTTCAACTCACACGCTCACGTGGAGCGTGACAAGAATATCCGCCGCCTTTGTGGGCTTGATTTTATTTCAACTCACACGCTCACGTGGAGCGTGACGGGGCTTTCTTGTGCAAACCCTCGTGCATTGCAAATTTCAACTCACACGCTCACGTGGAGCGTGACGCATACATTTGCAGTATGATTAAGCCGATAGAGGATTTCAACTCACACGCTCACGTGGAGCGTGACCAGAGAGTTTGCTCTCTGACTGATGAACAGGTTATTTCAACTCACACGCTCACGTGGAGCGTGACGTGATGAAGTTTCATTTGTGCCAAGCGAAAAGAATTTCAACTCACACGCTCACGTGGAGCGTGACAAACATATAAACCATATGAAAGATAGACGTTGAATTTCAACTCACACGCTCACGTGGAGCGTGACGCGTGTCTTCTCAGCACCAAGCGTGAGCGCGGAGATTTCAACTCACACGCTCACGTGGAGCGTGACACTTGATGTTGTGTATATCTGGTGCTTGCTCCACATGATGCGGACTTATTTTTTTATTTATTGGGGATCGGTTTGATTTCATTCACTGTATGTTCACAAAGAGCATGGCATTTTCATGCGAACTTAGCGGGAATTCGAGATCACTTGAGGTACGCTGGTCAAAATATTAGAACGCCTTCGGAGTCATAGGTCTCTTTGGTGCCGTAGTGTTCTATTCTGTGCTTCCAATTGTTGCCTAGGTAATATATTCGCAGGCTATCATGCTGTTGGTCGATTATTTTCAGGAGCTTATCCTTTACTTTCAGAAAAGTGCCGTAGTCAACGTCTATTTCAAACACGCTGTTCTGCACTCGCTGACCATAATTTTGACACTCTTTGGCTACTTTTCTGAGCCTTGTTTTACCCTTATTGTCTGTTGTTGATACATCATAGCTTACTAAGGTCATCATTTCTATCACCTCTATTTCAGCAAATAGTTCGGGTACTCGTCTAGCTCGCCACGAATATATTTTGCGAGAAGTGAGCTTTGCACATATGGGAGTAGCCCTTGCTGTATCTTTTCGCCAAGATATGGGTGAACTATGCTTGTGCGCTTACGCTCCTGCCATGCAGAGAGAACTTTTTTCTTGCCCTCTTTGGAGAGATACACTGCGCCGCTGACCTGAGTTTCAAAGTCCTCGGGCTTTATCATTTTTAGATTTATCATGGTCAGTACAAGGCGCTCCACCACGCAGCGAACTTCCTCTACAAGGTCGCAGGACAGGCTGCTTCTGCCTGAACGCAGGGCATGGTAAAAGCCGTAGCAGCTATCAAATCCTACGCTTTCAAGGGCTGATGTATATGATGAAATTGCGATAGTATACAGAAACGAGAGCATGGCGTTTACTCTGTCGAGGGGTGGGCGTTTGGTGCGGTTGGCAAGGTAAAAATCTTCTTTTTGGTGGAGTATCAATCGGTCAAATATATCAAAATATGCCTTTGCACAGCTTCCCTCTATACCCATGATGATATCTTTATCGGCAGTTTCATAGACGGTCTTTATGCCGTTTTCAAGATATTTTATACAATCTGTAATCGCTCCGTCGCTGTTTATATCGGGATTATCGTGAAGCGATCGTCTGATAAGATAACGTGTATTTGAAAGCTTTGCGGAGACGGTATTCCTGATAAGGTCGAGTTGAGGGGTAGAGAAAAGCTCAAACTGCTCTTTTCGCAGATAGACGTTGCCCTTTGTTTTGCCCTGAACTCTTGCGAGGAATTTGCCCTGTGGAGAGATGAAATTAACGGCTATGCCATACTCTGCACACTTGCCCATAAGTGCAGGTGAACAGCCTGAATAGCTGAAAATATAGATATCTTCGATATTGGTAAAAGGCACACGGAACTTCTCGCTGTCCTCTGCCCTGCACACTATGTTTTCGCCGTCAAGTGTGAGGTAGGCAGTTTCTTCGAGGATATAAAGTGAATTGAGCAGTTTACGCATTGAGTTCGCCTCCGTTCATGGAGAAAATTGTATTTTTCACGCTGTATTTCTTCTCTTTCGGAAAGCACATATCAGACAGTGAACAGCCTGAACATTTCTGACCTTTTACACGCTTTGGGATAATATCCGCCGCAAGTATCTCACGCATTTTCCCAAGATAGCCGCAAAGAATTTTATCATACTCTGAGCCCTGAGTATCAAAGGGCAATTCTGATCGTCTGCGCACGTCTGCATAGTACAGAAAACATCGGCTATTGCAATGAAATACATTATCCACACAAAGCTTCTGGGCATAGACTTGTATGGCGTCAGTCTGATTGAACTCCCCTGCTTTGGGCTTGGTGGGTTTATACTCCACGATTTCCACACGGAAAGTGCCGTCCAGGGTATCTATATAGTCGCCTCTTTTATCACGGACAAACTCGATACAATCTACAACTCCGAAAATATTGTACTTAGGTTCATCGTTATACACTGACACGTCGCTTCGGACGATCTTACGCTTATTTTCAAAGTTGCGCTCGCCGATATGGACGTTCTCATGGAGGAGGTTTGCTTTGACGACAAAGGCGTTTTCAGCCCAGTCGTCATTAACTTCTAAAAGAGCAAACCTGCGTGGACAATACATATAATGCTGTATGTCACGGATATTGATAGTTACATCTTCGCTCATCAGAGCTTTTCAATAAGGGTAACGCCATCAGGCATATCCTTATCTATGGAGATATCATAGTCTGAGTAATGTCTTGGAGTTGTCACGCCGTCTTTGAGTTTGACGGACACCTTGTCAAAGAGGATATGCGCTGGGGCATTGCCCAGGGCGGAGTCATGCTTGAACACGATAAGCTTACGCATACAAAGCTTTCCTCTTGCGGCGCTTCTGTCATGCTCGAACATATTGATGATAGATGTCCAAAGAAGCTCAAGGTCGTCCTCACTAAAGCCTGTTATCTTCTGAGCGAGCATTGCGGAAACATAACCCTCGCCACGATAGAGAGCATATGGGATTATGCTTTTTTTGCCCATTTCGGTATCTCCAGTTTTCTTTCGCTCTTCTGTTGTTTTCGCCTGCCTTGTGATAGAGATATTTTGTGCAAAAACAGGGTCGATACTTCTTGCAAAGTTGAGCTGTACAGGTCCTCTTACAATGCCGCATGGGTCGTCGCCTGTACTCATTACTGCGCCGAATGTTCTTACGTCAAAGTAGTTCTGACAGATATAGTCACGAGCCTGCTTAACGTCATCCGGATTTTTTCCTTTCTGCTTTGTGTCAAGACCAAGTGCGTTATATGCTTCGGTGAACTTTGTGTTGAGGGCTTTATCTGCCTTGATAAGGATATTGTAGCCTGCTTCGCCCTCTTTGGTAAGCTCCACAAAGTTTCTTATCTTTCTCTTAAGGCACACGTCTGTAACGATGCCAAGGCTTGTTTCGGGGTCTGTTCTAGGCATATTGCCTGCGTCAGGGTCGCCGTTTGGATTGCCGTTTTCAACGTCAAAAAGCATTACAAATTCATATCTGTTCTTGATTGCATTTTCCATAATATTTCGTCCTTTCTTTATTCTTCTGATTTTGCTTCTGATTTAACTTCAGAATTTTCTTCTGGCTTATCTTTTGACTTTTTGGTATAAAGATCTCTGTACTGCTGTGCATAACCTACAATAAATCTGCCCTGATCGTCATTTGAAAGAGTCTGAGGAAACTCACCATTTAGATCATCTATTATCTCAAGGCACTTATCATTGTAGTAGTTACGAAGTTTCGGATTATCAAACTTTTTCAAATGATTTTGTGAAAGCGAATAGAGTTTTGGAAATACAGTTGCAGGTCTTGAACAAGCAGAAGCAAAGTATGAGTCCTTAATTGTTCTGTTAAGTCCTCCGCCTGAAGCGTCCTGCTGAATCTTTTCAAGCACTGCGAAAAGTCTTCCGCAGAGATATGCCTGATTTTTGTTTTCAAGGTCTAATGACATTTTGATCTCCTCCTTATTTTGTTTACGGTTTATGCAGCCTTTTATCAAGCCTGCTCTTACATCATTGATTTTTATAAAATGGTTTTTCTCCTCGTCACTGTCGGTCTTGACCCTTGTTATTACTGTGGAAAGAAGTTCATCAGGGTATCTTGTGCCTTTGAGTATTGCTTCAAAAAGTGCGGCAGTGAGAGATGACGGAACTTTTTCTTTGGACGATTTCGGTGAGATAAGCTCACGCTTGATTCGTTCAATGCTTACTTGATGCTGACCCTCAGTGAATGTGATATCCTGCTGATGTTTGAGTACATTGTCAAACATCTTGCCGAACTTATCGTGAAAGATGAACTTCTGGGATATTCTTGAACTGTTCGGGGTAAAGCCTGCAATGTAAAATTCTACGTTGGGATCATATGGCATATCGGCTGTCCTGCCCTGTTTAAGCTGGGTCATGACAGTGTTTATGTTTCGGTCGGCCTCGGCCACAACGGTTTTATTAAGCTCGTCCTCAAATCCGCTGAACATACCGGCAAACATATTACATTCTTCTGCATCGTTCTTCTTCATTGCGAAATAGACTATTGTCATGTCGTCAAAAGTCTTGTAATGGCTTCTGTCAGCAAGCAGAGAATTAAACGCAGAGGTATACATTTTCATGGCTTTCTCAGAAACATTGCTGTTGTAGGACTGCTTCTTGCCGTAGGATTCAAAGGCAGATTCTTTCATGCCAACGAGGACACAGCCTGAGGACATTCCGCCTTTGATACCCTTTATTTTATCATGGATACGGGCTTGCGGGAGCTTCTCACCAAGAATGGAGCAGGTGGATAGTTCGGTATCGTCACTGTCGCTGTCGGCGCTGAGCTTGGCGAGGTGATCCTCATAAGCGGCTTTGAATTTGCTGTCATTGTGAAGCTTAGTTTCAGGTGAGCCGTCAAGTCCAAACTCATAGTAGGAGCTTGAATATTCCTTGCCTAGTGCAAGAAGGTGTGGGTTTTGGGTCTCCTGCTCAGGGTCCCATGTACGGACAAAGTTAAGATAGGCTTTGCAGATAGGTGAGTCGATATTCTCAAAGAATTTCTCATTCCATTCGCAGAAGCATTTGTGGGATTTTGCCGCTTTGTTGGTAGCATCTGTAGGGGTCAAAATTCCTTTGTCATAGTTCAGACCGAATATGTAGAGTGGTCTGTGTTCGATAGTGTTCTTATCTATGCCCGGTTTCTGCGTTCTTACGGGAAGCTGTTCCATTACCGGATCATAGACTGTTTTTGTCTTTTTATTTTTCAGAGGGATAATTCGGGGTACTCTCAAATCGTTTATTGCGGATATCTTGCCCTCGGGGGTAAGAAGAATTTCAAAGTGTATGGCTTGCTCACAATAGCCCGCAGGAGTTTTATTCTCCTGCAAGGCACTGTAATCGCACAAGGCTTTTATCAGCATTTTATCTCCTCCCTGTATTTTTCAACGTTGATAACACCGTCTATCATATGCGGGCGGTAGTAAACTGCGTCGGCTTTATCGGAAAACTTAGGGTTGTCCCAATCCTTATTTATAGGCTTGCCACCGTCTTCAAACTTCATGCCATAAAGCATAAAGCCTAGGTCTTTATCGCCCATGTTCTGCGGTGCTATCTGTGTGAGGTCAAAGTCATCAACAAGCTCGATACTCTTTACTGCAAATTCACGACAGCCAAGGCAAGGCTGTCTGAAATGCTGACCGTTCCTGAGGCGTCTGAGCATTATGTTATAATGCTTTTCATCGGACTCGTCGGGGTGGTCTGATTTAAGATAGGTACGTTCAAATGTGAACTCGATACCGTATTTCACATTTTTTAAAACCATTGCCGCACGCTGACTTCGTATCTCCGAGGCGTACATCTCCGCCGAGCCACCGCCTTTCATTTGCTGTTTAACAGATGATAAAAGTAGCTTATCTTTGACCTCGTTTCGTCGGATATTGGTAAACTCGATAGGGTTGAACACCACTATTTTGTTTATTTGGTAGCGCACGGCAGGCTTCCAATAAATTGATTTGACAAGTCCCTCCAGTGCGCTTGGGGTGGGTACGTCGTAACTTACCCTCTCAACCTTCATTTCAGGTCTCGAAAAGCAAGCGTAGTCACCTGTCACGATGATCTTAAAACCATAGCTCATTTTTACATCACTCCTTTTAAACTTATATTAGTATTAGGTACATTGCTTTTGCTCTACATATATGATACACCATTATGAATAAAATGTCAATAGTTTTCATGTATAAAAAAAGTGTCGGATTTTCGGCATATTTCACAATTCTTTGTTCAGTGGTTTGTGGTATAAAAACGTTGACTTTTTAAAATAATGTTTGTATAATATATTTGTCTATGCTTTACGCATATGTGAGTTGAAAAATATTCGTATTCGGTACGATATGGAATGCAGCAAGTGGCAGACTGTCTTGGTGACAGCCTGCCATTTGTTTTAGATGAAATAATCCTGCATTGCGGCTTGGGTGTTCAAACCTGTTTCATTATTATAATAGCTTTGATTTTCAAGAATGAATATTCCTGTGCCGTGATCGTTTAGAACGCCCTGAGAATAGAGATCCTTGAAAACGTTCATATAGACGGACACTGAATATTTCTGCAATGCTCTTCTTACTGACATATCACCCTTACGCAAGGTTTCAACAAGTTCATGGCAAGTCCGGTCGTTAGGATCGTCGATAACGATAGAGATAGTGTCGGCGGAAATGTACTCAAACTGCATTGCATAGCTACGGAAGGGTATGCTGTATGGTAACATTAAGCCTTGGCGGTCGAAGGAGTTGCTTTGTTCGTTATATTTTGCAATGGAATTTTCGGCAATACGGCTTTGGTTGAAATCAAAAATGCCGTCATAGTATTCTTTGATACAATCGTAGGAAGTTATGTCGCTATATTTTTTCAGCAGACCTTTGGTCTTGTTAATTCGCATGGCAAGGTCGCTTCTCTTGCGGTATGTTTCGTCAATGTCGAAAACGTACACATAGCCCTTGTCATCTCTGCCCTCACGATTACATCTGCCCCCTGCCTGCAAAATGCTGTCTAAACCTGAAAGCTGGCGGAAAACTGTGTTGAAGTCAAGGTCAACACCTGCTTCTACGAGTGAAGTTGAAACTACTGTGATATGCTCGCCATTTTCAAGCTTCTTTCTTACTACTTCTATGACACGGCTTCTGTGGGCTGGGGTCATATTGGCGGAAAGGTGATATTTCTCACCTTGAACGAGGCTATAAAGCTCCGCCGCTGTTTTCTTGGTATTAACAACGATAAGGGCATTTTTGCACTGAGAGGCATTTTCTGCAATGGTTTCAAGAGTGGTTTTGCCCTTGTCTTCATATTCGCATTTCTTGAAATACTGAAAATCGTTTCGGTCGGTAACGAGCTTATTGTAGTTCACATCAGGCAGGAACTTATCAAAAAGCTTAGAATAATCGGGCATTGTGGCTGAGAGGAAAAGGGCTTCGCTGTTAAGATACTTTGTTATATAGCCCACGGCTTTAAGGCAGGGGCGCAGGAGATTTGTTGGAATAAGATGTATTTCATCAAAAACTATCACGCTGTCACGGAGGTTATGAAGCTTTCGCAGTGCTGAGCCTTTATAATGGTATATGGATTGGAAAAATTGAACGCTTGTGGTGATTATAAGTGGTGCGTCCCAATTTTCGCAGGTCTTTTTGAGCTTCTCTGCGGTTTTCTTTTCTTCCTCTGTGTTGCCGTCATAGGAATAGTTTGAGTGGTGCTGTAGGACAGGGAGAACGTCGCCGAACATCTCCTCGAAATCCTTGGCTGTCTGTTCTATAATGCTTGTGTATGGGATAACGTATATGATATGCTTTTTGCCGCTGCTGGCGGCTTTTTCAAGGGCTATTTTAAGACTGCAAAGGGTCTTGCCACTGCCTGTTGGCATATCAAGAACGGATATGTGGCTGTCTTTTGTACAATGGTCTATAGCTTGCTTTTGTATACGGCTTCGTGCCTGCTGAAGCTGGGTTTTGGAGCGCATATTTTTCATGCGCTCATTAAGAATGGAAAGCGCCTTTTTAAAATCACCGCTCATGCCACGTTCAACATTTTCATTGCAAAATATTTCGGTATCGAGAAAGTCTGCGTCTGTCAGGCAAGAGAACACGTACTTGGTGAAAAAGGCGTAACGCTCGATACGCTCGGTGGGGTCTTTTGTAGAAAGCAGTTCATTTAATGGCGGTGTTATTTCTTCCTGAGTTAGGGTGGCAAATTCTATTTCAGTGGCGTATGCGCTGTAGTCACTATCGCCTGTATATTCGTCTGCTCTTTTTAGTATACCGTTTAGGGTCGGGCTGTCAGAGTTGTCTGCGTCTGTGCCGCCGTCCATAAGTCCTGTGTGGTGTCCTGCGATGCAATACTCCATAAGGGGTGCGAAACAATCGTTTTTATCTGCAAACTTTTTATACTCTAGTGCTCCGCAGGCGGCGTGGCTGAACTTTATATTATCGTCGTCCAATCGCCATTGATATTTAAGGGCGCATTTTCCTGGGTCATGATCATAAGACGCTTTTTTAGCTAAAGGTTTCAAAAAGTCTACTGAAAAGCCCTCCGCCAATTTGCTTACGCCTTCAAGGTGTTCTTTTACGGTCTGTCTTTTTCCGTCTTTACGGGTGTGTGCGTAATATATCATGGTCATTCCTCCTTTTAGATATACAAGTTTATCTATGTTCTTTTATTATAGCATACAATTTAATACTTGTGGGGAAAATTTTTGTACACATAAACAAACATTTGTACAAATTGTTATATTTTTATTATAATACATTATAATATACAGGTCAACATAAAGCATTCGACATTTTGAAAATTTGACTTGATTATTAGTGAAAAATGTGTTAAAATTAAACTATAAGTAAATTTGTATTTTTTTAAGATGTTATGAAAGGAATTTATATGAAGCACAGACTTTTATACAATAAGATCACGGTGGTGGCTCTTTCGGCGATGCTGTCGCTGAGTGCAGTATCATGCGGTAAGCTTGACACAAGCAAGCTTGACGGAAACGCTTTGACAGTCATCGAAACCGAAAGCAAAGCGGAAGTCAAAAAAACTGAGGACAACTCCAGCAAAAAGGTCGCTGAGGTCAAGGAAGAAGAAAAGGAACAGCCTAGCTACACCTGCTCGCTGGTTTGCGTGGGCGACAATCTGATACACGACAACATTTATAATGAGGCGCTGAAGCTTGGCGGCGGTGACAAATATGATTTCACACAGGCTTATGAACACGTTACGAAGTACATAGAAGGCACTGATGTGGCTATCATCAATCAGGAAACGCTTGTTACAGACAGCGTTGAGCCACAAAGCTATCCTATGTTCGCAACGCCAACTGCTGTGGGTGACAAGATAGTTGACATGGGCTTCAATGTGGTTTCCATGTCAAACAATCATGTTCTCGACCAGGGTGAAGAGGGGCTTATAAGCTCTCTTGATTACTGGGACTCAAAGGGCATTGTGCATTATGGTGCTTATCGTTCGCAGGAGGACGCTGACACTATCAAGACCATGGAGGTCAACGGTATAAAATTTGCTTTTTTGGGATATATGGAACACACCAACGGCAATTATCTCAGCGGTGACGGCGCACAGGTGATATATCTTGAAGACGAGGACAAGATAAAAGCTCAGATAGAGGAAGCCGACAAAATGGCAGACGTTGTTGTGGTTTCATGTCATTACGGCACAGAGATACAGAACGAGCTTAACGAACAGCAGACGGAGATCACACCTAAGCTTGTGGAGTGGGGTGCTGACCTGATAATAGGCACGCAGGCGCACACTATCAGCACCTGCGAATATCTTGACAAGCCTGACGGCGGACAGGCGTTCGTTTACTACGGTCTTGGCAACTTTATTTCAACTATGTATGACACAAAGTCGCTTGTAGGACTTATTGGCAAGCTCAATGTTGTGAAGGATCCTGACACCAATGAGGTGACATTCGAGAACGTTAAGGCGATACCGATAATATCTCACTTTGAGGGTGATTCATACTATGGCGATTGGTACAACTGCACTGTTTATCCTTATGCGGAATACACTGACGAGCTGTTTGCCAAGAATTATGTTGAGGGCTTCACTCGTGAGAGCGTGAAGCAATGCTTGTCTTACATACCTGATGAGTTCCTTAGCATTGAATAGTCGGGGCAATATGTAGGGGATGGTGCCCTCGACGTCCCGTTTGCAAAGTTGATAAAGAATATGATGTTTCTGCGGACGACATTTATGCCGTCCGCTTTTTTTGGTATTGTGTAAAGGTTTACATATATCTTAATAAATTTATATACTGCTAATATCAATTCATGAAATATTTACACTAAAATATGCTCAATCCATTAAAATACTCGCACAAATCACTTTTTTACTATTGCAATTTAGGCAAATATGCTATAAAATATACTTATAGGGGGAGGAACGGACTTCCCGATAAAATTTTCATTTTTTTATATTCTGAAAACTATTTTAAATTTACAGGAGGGTTTATTACATGAAATTTGCTGACGGTTTCTGGCTCAACCAGAGAGGCTACGAAGTAAACTATGCAAATCAGGCTTTCGAGATCGAAGAGATCGAAAACGGATTCCTCGTTGTGGCAACACCTTTCGTTGTATACAACAGAGCTATGATGCTCGGAAGTGCAAACCTTGAGATCGCTTACACTTCAACTCAGGAGAACTGCGTAAAGGTAAGCATCACACACCACAAGGGTCATGTTGACAATGGTCCGCACTTTGTTCTTGAGGACAAGGGCTTCAAGCCACAGGTAACTGTTACAGACAAGGAAGCTGTACTTGTTACAGGCGACACAAAGCTTGTTGTTTCTAAGGAGAACTGGAGCTTTACATACTATTATAAGGATAAGAAACTCACAAGCGGCGGCTGGAGATCAACAGGCGTTATTTTCGAGAGTGCTTACAAGCAGCAGGCAAGACTTCAGACACAGCTTGACGATACATTCTGGAGCTACCCTGCTGATCCTACAAGGACATACATCAGAGAGCAGTTTGACACTTCTGTTGGCGAATATTTCTACGGCTTTGGCGAGAAGTTCACAACATTCACAAAGAACGGTCAGAACGTTGAAATTTGGAACGCTGACGGCGGTACTTGCTCCGATCAGTCTTACAAGTCTATCCCATTCTATCTTTCTTCAAAGGGCTACGGTGTATTTGTAAACAGCACTGACAAGGTTTCATATGAGGTTTGCTCTGACACTGTTTCTAAGGTTTCCATGACAGTTCCAGGCGAGAGCCTTGAATACTATGTATTCGGCGGTGCTAACCTCACTGACGTACTCAAGGGCTACACTGACCTCACAGGCAAGCCTTCACTGCCGCCTGCATTCTCATTCGGTCTGTGGCTCACAACTTCATTTACAACAACATATGATGAAGAGACTATCACATCATTTATCGACGGCATGGCTGAGAGAGATATCCCTCTTCAGGTGTTCCACTTTGACTGCTTCTGGATGAAGGGCTTTGAGTGGTGTAACTTTGAGTGGGACAAGTCACAGTTCCCTGACCCACCTGCAATGCTCAAGAGACTTCACGAGAACAAGGGTCTTAAGACTTGCGTATGGATCAACCCATATGTTGGTCAGCGTTCAAAGCTCTTCGACGAGGGTATGAAGAACGGCTACTTCATTAAGAAGACAGACGGTTCTGTATTCCAGTGCGACGAGTGGCAGCCTGGTATGGCTATCGTTGACTTTACTAATCCTGAGGCTTGCAAGTGGTATGCAGGATATCTGAGAAAGCTCTGCGAAATGGGTGTTGACACATTCAAGACAGACTTCGGTGAGAGAATACCTACAAGAGATGTTGTTTACTATGACGGTTCTGACCCTATCAAGATGCACAACTTCTACACATATCTTTACAATGAGTGCGTATTCAACGTTCTGAAAGAATATTTTGGAGAGAACAAGGCTTGCCTGTTTGCACGTTCTGCTACAGCAGGCGGTCAGAAGTTCCCTGTTCACTGGGGCGGAGATTGCTCAGGCAACTACAACTCAATGGCTGAGGTAGTAAGAGGCTGTCTGTCACTTTGTATCTCAGGCTTCGGCTACACTTCACATGACATGGCAGGCTTTGAGGCTACTGCTACACCTGACATTTACAAGAGATGGGCTGCATTCGGTATGTTCTCATCACATTCAAGACTACATGGTAACCAGTCATACAGAGTGCCATGGCTCTTTGACGAGGAGTCCTGCGACGTTCTGCGCTTCTTCACAAAGCTCAAGGGCAAGCTAATGCCTTATCTGTGGGCTCAGGCTATCAAGACACACGAGGTCGGCGTACCTGTTATGAGAGCAATGGTAATCGACTTTGCTGACGACCCAACTTGCCTTACACTTGACAGACAGTATATGTTCGGCGATAACATTCTTGTTGCTCCTATCCTTAATGACGAGGGTATCGCTGAATACTATGTTCCAGAGGGCAAGTGGACAGACATTATCACCGGCAAGGTACTTGAGGGCGGCAAGTGGTACAAGCACAAATGCTCATACTTTGAGATCCCTGCTCTTGCTAAGCCAAACAGCATTATTGCATACGGCAACTTTGAAAGACAGATAGAGTATGATTATCTTGAGGGTACAACATTCACTATCTACGAACTTGAGGACGGCAAGAGTGCAGTTTGCCCTATTTATGACACTGAGGCAAACAAGGTATTTGAGCTGACAGCTACAAGACACGGCAACAAGATCGAGTGCGAATACACTGACACAAAGGCAAGCTTCAAGATCGCTGTGGCTAACACAGACAAGACTGTTGAAATTGCTCCTAATTTCAGCGGCAAGGTAATTATTGAACTTTAATCGCTAAATAAAATCATCGCTCCGAGAGATCGGGGCGATTTTTTTTGCGTTCGCACATAAAATCAGGGTAAAAGGGCGTAAAAATTCTGTATATTTGCTCTTGAAGATTGTGCCGCATTGGGGTATAATATAGACAGTACATTTTGAGGAGAAATTTTATGAAGTCAAGAATAAGAAGTGTTATACCGAAAAAGATCATCGGCATAAATATCAATTCTCAAAAGCGTGATATCATTGAGGATATTGCTAAAAGCGAAAATGCTGAGGCTGTTTTCTTTGGCAATGAGATAATGGAACAGCAGGTGGGATATCTTTGCGGTTTCAAGGGATTTGTCAGGTCTGAAAAAGAGGGCGAGGACATCACGGACGAGTGCCTTATTTTTTCGGGCATTGACGGCAGAAGCCTTGACCCTATACTGAAAAAGCTCAGGGAAAAAGAAGCTACGGTGAAGTTGAAAGCAATGGTCACAGTGCATAATCAAAAGTGGAAGGTGGGCGAGCTTATAAAAGAGCTGAGGCGTGAACACATTTACATGAACGGAGGTGACAGATATGAAAAGTAAATACAAGGCTATTATTTACATTATTCTGTCGGCATTTTCGTTTGCATTCATGTTCGCATTTGTGCGGCTTTCAGGAGACTTGCCAACAGTGCAAAAGACCTTTTTCAGAAACTTTGTGGCGTTGTTTTTCGCTATCGGAGTGCTAAAGAAAAATCACATACGCTTTCACATTGAGGGCAAAAAGAACAATGCGGTCATTTTTGTGAGGGCGCTTGCTGGCACGCTAGGAATGCTTGGAAACTTCTATGCCATAGATCATCTGGTGCTGTCGGACGCTTCTATGCTAAACAAAATGTCACCATTTTTCGTTATCATTTTCTCTTTTATTTTCCTTAAAGAGCGGCTGACTTTCTTTCAGGGATTCACTGTGGTTTGTGCATTTATTGGAAGCTTGTTCATTATCAAGCCGAGCTTTCAGAACGTGGATTTTTTCCCTGCCCTTATAGGTTTTCTCGGAGGAATGGGAGCGGGACTTGCTTACGCTTGCGTAAGATACTTAGGACAGCATGGCGTAAATGGCGCGGTGATAGTTGCATACTTCTCGGGATTTTCATGCTTGTTCACCCTTCCGTTTCTAATATTCGATTTTCACCCTATGACGATTTTCCAAATTCTTTGTTTATTGGGAGCTGGCGCAGGTGCGGCAGGCGGACAGTTCGCTATAACTGCGGCTTACACTCACGCTCCTGCAAGGGAAATATCGGTTTATGACTACTCGCAGTTGATTTTTACAACAATTTTGGGATATTTCCTTTTTGGAGATATTCCTGACGGCTGGAGCTTTCTTGGATATTTCATTATCATTGCAATGGCTGTGCTTGTTTTTCTTTACAACAACGTATGGCACAAGGACAGCGAGGTCAATGGCTGATAAAAAAAGCATACAAAAAGAGCGTTTTTACTTTCACGGTAAAAACGCTCTTTACTATTAATATTGTAGTTTATGCTCCGCCTGCGATAAATCTCTTGAGATCCTGTGGGTTTACGCACTTTTCAAGCGCAACGTCCATAGAGATCGTTCTCGAACGAACGAGCTTTGCAAGCTCCTGGTCCATGGTCTGCATTCCTGTTGCTTTACCTGTCTGCATTGCTGAACCGATAAGATGCACCTTATCGTCACGAATCATAGCTTTGATAGAGTCTGTAGCATTAAGTATCTCACAGCAAGCTACACGGCTTGTGCCGTCGAATGTACGGCAAAGGGTCTGAGTACAGATACCTACAAGAACGGAAGCAAGCTGAGTTCTGATCTGATGCTGCTGGTGAGCAGGGAAAACGTCGATGATACGGTCGATAGTTGACGGAGCGGACGTTGTATGAAGTGTACTCATAACAAGGTGTCCTGTTTCAGCGGCGGTAACGGCAGCTTCGATAGTCTCGAAGTCACGCATTTCTCCTACGAGGATAATGTCCGGGTCCTCACGGAGAGCAGCACGGAGTGCAAGTGAGAAGCTCGGTACGTCAGGGCCGATCTCTCTCTGGTTTACCATACATCTCTTATGGGCGTGCATATACTCGATAGGGTCCTCGATAGTGATGATATGAGCTGATTTATGGATATTTACATGGTCGATCATTGCGGCAAGAGTTGTTGACTTACCTGAACCGGTAGGGCCAGTTACAAGCACAAGTCCACGAGGTCTCATTGAGAACTCCGCAAGGATAGGCGGCAGGTCAAGGTCGGTAAGGGTCGGGATATCGTTTCTCAAAAGACGAAGAGCGATAGCCGTGTTTCCTCTCTGACGATACACGTTTACACGGTGACGGAAACCTCTTGATGATACATATGTAAAGTCTGTATCAATATGGTCCTTGATAGACTGACGCTGCTTATCTGTACACATATCCTCGCATATTTTGAGAATTTCGATCTCGGTCATATCAGGATATGATGAAAGCTTTCTCAGGTTACCGCCCTGTCTAACTATCGGCGGAATACCCACAGTGAAGTGCAGGTCAGAACAGCCAAGGGCTCTTGCTTCATCAAGAATTTTGTTAATGTCGATTGCCATTAGAATTTACCTCCATATATTTCTTTTTTATACAGCATATGTTACACGGATAAGTTCGTCCATTGAGGTCTTGCCTTGCTGAACAAGCTCTGAAACGTTGTCACGAAGCAGGTGACAGCCCTCTTTCTTTGCAAGCTCCTGAATTTCGTCAGCTTTTGCTCCCCTTGTGATAAGAGCCTGCATAGACGGTGTTGCGAGAAGGATCTCATGGATAGCGGTTCTTCCCTTATATCCTGTGTTATTGCACTTTGGACAGCCGCATGGATCGTACACCTGTACTGAATGGTCAAGACCCATAAGCTCGTTTTCTTCCTCAGTTGACATTCTAGGCTTTTTGCACTCAGGGCAAAGCACCTTTGTAAGACGCTGAGCAACGATACCGATAAGTGATGTTGCGACCATGTAAGCCTCAACGCCCATATCCACAAGTCTTGTTACGGTAGAAGCGGCGTCATTGGTATGAAGTGTTGACAGAACAAGGTGTCCTGTGATAGCGGCACGGATAGCGATCTCAGCAGTTTCGGTATCACGCATTTCTCCGACCATTATGATGTCAGGGTCCTGACGGAGGATAGAACGGAGGGCTGCACCGAATGTCATGCCTGCCTTTTCGTTTATCTGGCACTGGTTTACGCCATCGATCTTTTTCTCGACCGGGTCTTCGACGGTAATAACATTGTTATTAGGCTTTGATATCTCGCCAAGTGCGGCGTAAAGGGTAGTAGATTTACCTGAACCTGTAGGGCCTGTTACAAGGACAACTCCCTGTGGCACTTTAAGACAGGACTCAAATCTCTTATAGTTATACTCGGTCATACCCAGATCGGTTATTTTTCTAAGGGACATATCGCCTGTTGCGAGGATACGGAGAACGACTTTCTCACCGTATACCATTGGAAGGTTAGATACACGGAGGTCAAGTGTTGTGCCGTCAACGACCTGTGACATACGGCCGTCCTGCGGGATACGCTTCTCGGCGATATTCATACCGCTCAAGATCTTAAAACGGGTAACAAGCGAAGTATGGAGCGCTGCAGAAAGAGTCATAAGCTCGATAAGGTCGCCGTTTACACGGATACGGATAACGGTCTTGTCCTTGAACGGTTCGATATGTATATCCGTTGCGTCCTGACGCTGTGCATTCTCGACGATAGCGGTAGCAAGTTTAACGATAGGAGCGTTCTCGATTCTCTCCTCGGAGATATCCTTGAGTTCTTCAAGGTTAAGCTCTTCCTCTTTCTGTTTTGTAGCCTCGTCAACAACGGAGCTTACCTGACCTTCGGAGTACATCTTACCGATAGCACGGTTGATAGATGACTTTGTAGCAAGGACAGGTGTTATGCTGCAGCCTGTGATAACACGGAGATCCTCAAAGATATAGAAGTTGATAGGGTCGTTTGTTGCGACAGTCATACGCTTGCCTAATTTGCTGACGGCTATAACGTTATACTTTCTTGCAGTTGCCTCCGGTATCTTCTTGACAATATCAGGCATAAGCTCTGTATTATCAAGGTCGATATAAGACACATTAAGTCGCTCGGCGAGGACCTGACAGAACTGAACATCGGTAACGAGCTTCATGTCGATAATGACATCACCAAAAAGTCTTCCCTTTTGTTCTTTCTGCTTGGCAAGGACTTCCTGAAGCTGCTCTTCAGTTATAAGACCTTTCTGAACCAGATACTGACCGATAGGGCCGTTTCTCATATATATTACTCCAATCCTCCGCATTGATTTAGGGGTCCGACGCTGCGGAAACGTCTGCTGCGGTGCAAAAACCGCAAAAAAATCATATTATCTATTGTAATCTTCATGAAAGTATGATAAAATTAATATATTAACTAATGAATCCAAAGGAGGATCACTGTGGATAATTTAACCTTATCATACATAATCATTTATGTATTTGTGTTCATCTTCGGAGCGTGCATAGGCAGTTTTCTTAACGTCTGCATATACCGTTTACCGAAAAACGAAAGCCTTATCAAGCGAAATTCTCACTGTATGACCTGCGGTGAGCCGATCAAGCGGCGTGACCTGATACCTATAGTAAGCTGGTGCATACTTCGTGGAAAGTGTCGAAACTGCGGTGCAAAGATATCGGCAAGATACACTATAGTTGAAACACTGAATGCACTGCTCTACTTATGGGTATTCTACCATTTCAATGGAATTTTCAATCCGCTTCGTGCAGCACTTGTCTGTCTGTTATTCTCTGCTCTTATCGTTGTATTTTTCATGGACTGGGACACTCAGCTTATCAACACATATGTTGTGATATTTATTGGTTTGCTTGGTGTTGCGGAATACATCTTCTGCAAAGATCAGACGGGACTTACGCTTAAATCACACTTGATCGGATTTTTCATTGTGAGCGTGCCTTTGCTTATTATTTGTCTTATCACACATGAGAAAGCAATGGGCATGGGAGATGTATATCTCATGGCAGCCGCAGGGCTGTTTCTCGGAATGCAGGGTGCTTTGGTAGCGCTTCTTATCGGACTGATAACAGGCTCGATCGGTGGACTAATCCAGAAGCACCACAGCGGTGATTCAGTATTTGCATTTGGTCCATATCTCTCCATAGGAATCGCTGTTGCGGCCTTGTATTCAGAACAGATCGGTTCATGGTACATGGACTTCACTGGTCTTAACGAGATGATGAACGAAGCAATGCTGATAATAAGATAGTTGCACATATTCCGCAGTTTGATACTGCGGGATTTTTTTGCTCAAAAAATCCTCTTAATAGAAGTTTTTCTGTTAAGGGGATTTTTTCAGCAATCAGACCCGTGGAGGGGTCTGATTGAGAAAAGAAATTACTGTACCTTAGATACTGTAATATCAGATGGGTTAAGTGAATACTTTGAAAGATCTTCAGTATACTTTGGATCGTTGTACTTCTTAAAATACAACGTAACTGTGACGGTTCCACCCGCTGGAATAAATACACAGTTTGATGGGTTATTCAAATCGTTGTTCGTTGTAAATTCACAAACTTTATCATTTGGAATTTTCAATCTCCAATCCGCCTGCATCTGATCAAATGCAAAACCAACATTAGCACTTAAAGACCAGATCTTTACAACATCAGAACCATTATTCTGTATTGTTATATCATAGTCTATCTCACCATCATTGATTTTTCTTGCGATACTGCTGATAACGTACAAATCATTTGTCGGTTTTGAAATGAAGGTTGCCTCAAAAACAGTATCTGATGTTATAACCTTAGTAGATATATCATCGCTTGTTCCTTCTACGACCCAACCGCCAAATATCTTATTAGCGTCTGACGAAACAGGGGTAGCTCCTGGATAATTTGCATACTGTCCATCGGAAACATAAATAGTTGAGGCATTTATTAAAGAACCATTTAATTTAAACTCAACCTTATGCTTGTTCTGTACAACTGGAACGAAAACAAATGAGTTATCTGTAATAGAAACATCAGTAAGACCCTTTGACGTATCTGATTTGTATACCCACTTAACAAAATCCTGTTTTATAGTATCCATGTCAGTTGGAATTCCCGGGTCATTTGCAAAGTCACCGTCATAGACACTTGTTGTTGTAAATGTAGAACCGTCGATATTCTCAAACGTTACTGTAAACTGGGTTTTCGGTGCAACAGGCGGATAAACACAGGAGAATACCATATCCTTATTTATTGTTATGCCTGTTGTAAAATCAGCAACGTTATTCTTGCTGTCTACCCAATAAGGTGTGCCATAGCCTGTTCTTTTTGCCATGGTTGGCGGCGTTTGATAAAGTGTGCCTGCCTTGACAGACTTAGTATCTATCTGTTTGCCACGAAGCGTTGAATCAGGGTCGCTTGCAGAGTAGATAAATTTTACATTGTATGTTTTTGAACTTGAAACTGTTGTCTTATCATAGAAGATATAAGTATATGTGTTTGAAGCGTCAAAGCTGTAATACTTTTCCTGCTGAGCTGTGCAACCTGCAGGAGCGGTAGTTGCCTGAGGATATGTGACATAATCAGGAGCTACAGAGAAATCTTTATAGTCATTAACATTGTATGAATCGCCTTCATCTATGTTAATATTTGTGAGATTTACTGCTGCGTCCTTTTTATACTTTGTTTTCGTAAAAGTATAGCTTCCGTTCTCATATGTTGGCTGATAGGCTGTAAGAGAAACGTCAAGAGTATACATTTCCTCAATTTTGCTGATACTTGCACTGATATCAAACTTATAATTGTCGTAAAAATCAACGCCTCTTGCAACAGCAGAATTATTAAAGTTTAAGCCCTCTGTATTTACCTTACCTACATTGATGATACAGCCTTTTGCACCCATTCTCTTTGCGGCTGTATCCGTGTCATTGCCTGAATAGTTTTTCAGACTATAGCCACGAAGATTATTATTATCAATAACGATACAATTTGAATAGGTCACACCGCTTGCACCGATAGTACCAGAGGTTGAAAC
The DNA here is from genome assembly GCA_934435205.1 of uncultured Ruminococcus sp. GTDB lineage: Bacteria > Bacillota > Clostridia > Oscillospirales > Ruminococcaceae > Hominimerdicola. Next base: position 113,796 of record CAKSAK010000001.1, read on the forward strand.
ATCAGGCACACCAATATAATCTTTAAGCACAAGGACATTGGTCGAATATCTAAGCTCATCATCAAGGTAATCGATAAGTCCCGAGCCTATGATATTACTTTCCATTGTTGCATCAGCGTCATGATAAACGTTATTTGCAGGTTTGATCATATTAAGGATAGCTCCGAGGATCACGCCGAAGATCGTTACCACAACGATAAGCTCGACAAGGGTAAAACCCTTGCGGTTTTTATTCATTTTCAAGATCCTCCCTCCTTATGGTGTTGATTGTGAGGCGTCATAGTCAGCCTGATTTTTGTAATCAGAGCCGCCCATATAATGGATAACTACATAACCTGTAGGATTGCCTGACGCATCTTTTTCAAGAAAATGGTCAAAGGTCGTATTTGTGATCTTAAATGCCGCTGCATCGGCTGTTGGAGCGTCGCTGTAAAGATCAGATGACTGTGAGAAGCCGAAATAATCGCTTCCTGTTACGCCTGAAAGCACAACGCCGAACTGCTGATTTCCGCCGTCGCCGATAGGGATAAGAAGTGAATTTCCTGATGAGTTATTATTTACATCAAAGAACTTTCCGCCTGTCAGCTCAGGAGTAAGGGCGTAGAAATCCATATCAGCGCCTGAATTGTTATAGAACTTTACCCAATAAACACTCTTGTCTGGGTTAGGCGTGATATTAACGTCCTTACCCTGAAGGAACTTAAGCTGATAGCCTGCGTCCTCATCAATATTATTGAGCTTTGCTTTAAAGCCGTAGGCTGTTGTATTGAACTTTATACCGCTGCCGAAGTCTGCTTCAAGGGCAAACTCATTTGTTGTTTTACCGCTTGAAGAAAACTTATTGACTTTTATCTCGTTCATATCAACGGTCTTGTTATCATTATACTGCTCGGCATTTACTGCCTGAGTATACATTTCGTTATTGCGGTAGTAGTTGTCAAGATTCTGCTTTTTTGCCGCAACAGCAACTGTAACAAGCATAGCTGACATACCTGACAAAAGTGCCATTGCTATGATGACCTCTACAAGAGTCATACCCTTTTTATTTTTGCTGTTCTTTTTCATGAGTATACTCCTTTCAATTAATAGTGATCATATCTGTCAAGAGTATATCCGAATGCTGAATCGTCCTTGCCGCCCTTTGCATTCTGCATTACAGAGGTAGTTGAAGGCTTAGTGTATACATAGAACGCTGTATTGGCGTTACCAAAGCTGTTTGCGATAACTACGCCAACTGCACAACACTGAACGGTCATTTTTCCGCCTGCTGAGTCTGTAACATTAAGTCCACTAAGACCACTTGTTGCTATATTAACCACTGCTTCTGGTGAGTAGAATGAACCCTGGAAGAAACTGTTGTTTGTGGCATTAAGCGTTGTGTTCTCAGCAAATAAGAAAATGATACTGCTGTTTGATGGTCTGTAAGAGCCTGCGACGTCCACTGATGTTGGATTAAGGACGAAGCTGCTCTGTGGAGCACCAGGATTACCCTTAGTATTATTTAGTGTACCAGAGTCATACATACGAACATAAGTGTCATAATCAAATATTTTCAAGCCACTAAAGCTATAGTTACATGTGCTTGAACCTGAATGCTTGGACTTGCCTGTTACTGAGTCGATACCATTAAGTGCAATAGCACTGCCTGAGTCTGAAACAAAATAGCAGTTGTATTTTCTGTCACCTGTAGTCGCATCGATTATAGCTGAACGATTTCTTACAACTATAGTTGGAGACCAGCTTGAATCAAGACTAAGACCATTTTGAAGTCTTATAACAATATCGCCTGAAGAATCAGAAACATCAACGAGGATCCTTGAACCATTGCCATAATCATTGAACGAAAGATCAGATGCCCATGTACAGCTTGATGTTATTCTCAATTTGTAGCGGCTTGTAACTGGAGTCTTAGCTCCTGTTCCTGTAAGGTCTATTGGCTCAGTAAGCGTGTAGTCAACATTTGTCCAATCGCTTGCAAAGGTATTGAATGTTTTTGTGTTTGATCCATCATAGAAAGCCTGATATTGATCAGAGATCGTTGTCACATTAGTATCACTGCTCATGAAGAAATCTTCCGGATAATAAACATAAGCATCAGCAGATACAGGTATCTGTGGCTTTGCGTCACGACCTGCTTTGCTAAGAACAGCACCTTCATGAATATTTGAAGCCTGGCAGACGATCTTATCTTTACCCGTGATAGTGCCGGTAACATATACAGAGCCTGTTACCTTAAGTGACTTTGTGACATTAAGATCACCCTCAACATAGAGAGAGCCATTGATCGTCTGACCATTTGCACCGAATGTTGCATCGCCCTTATAAGCACCCGCGCCCTTATAAACATAGAAGTTACCATACTGTGTATAGTCATTTCCGCCAATGTTAGCTTCACAACAGAACAAATCGACATCAAAACTTGAAGAACCAACGTCCATATGGTTTGATGTGGAAAGCTTCTGACCGATATTAACATAGTTATATCCGTCTGCTCTTGCCATTGTGGAGTTGATGTGGAATTCATTTGAAACATCAAGGTTTTCAGAAATTGTAACAGTTGAACCCTGCTTTTCGTCTACAAGACTAGGCTTGAGCATGATAAGAGGCTGTGTTGAAACCTCCAAAGAACCGTACATAAGATAAGAACCATAGATACTCGTATTGTTTGTAAATCTATAGACCTTACCAGTGGTATTATTGATACCAGCCATGTCACCGATAACGTTAAGGTTATCGTAACCTGCGCCGCCGTTACCAACAAGCTCGATAGTATTTGTATAGTCGGCAGGCTTTGTAACTGACTGCGTGGAAATATGAGCTGCTACCTTTTCAGTTTTTCCCAGATAAGTAGTTTCACAGGTAACAACGATATTTGCAACACTTGTACCCTCCTGCGCTACAGTTATCGTAGTAGTACCGATATTATCGCTTTTACCATTTCCACCATTGTAGCTTACATTAGTGGTAGTACCCTTACCGCTATTAGCACTTGCCAGCTTTTTAAGGTTTTCGATAGCCTTTTTCTGCTGAGCCTTTGCAGTAGGGTCATTGGTTGGAGCAGTATCAGTTTGTATCTGATTAATAAAGCTTTCAAGAGTAGATGAAGCTGTCAGATAAGCCTGTTTGCTCTTATAGTTATCATTTGTTTTTGTCCTATTTACCGAAACATAAGAAACAGTTGCAGTCAAAAGTATTGACAGCATGAGCATGACAGCAACCGCTGTGAAAAGTACGACTCCGGGTTTGTTTCTTTGTTTCCTCTTCGGAGTATTCTCCATATTAACCACCTTTCTTAGTTTTATTATCATTTATGCTATACTTTTTTTCATTTTACACAAGTTGATTACTTATATAAAATTTTTAATCATTATATAGCACTAATTGGCAGGACAAGAAATATTCCTTATCCTACCAAATAGTTTTCTCTTAGCTGGCAGAAGGATCAGCAAGCTTCTTCAGAACGTACATATTCAGTGTCATTGAGCCTGAGATCTCGCTCTCGTTGACATTCTCAATGCTAACATTCTCGATCACCATGCTCTTTTCGTTGTTTGTCGTCAGGTTGTCAGCAAAATTCTTGAAACCTGAAAGCGAGCTTTTGAACTGAATGTTAAGGCTATAATAACCTATTGTCTGTGGAGCTGCTGCATTAGTATCTGCTGCATTTTCATCTGCGTTTGCGTCTGCAGCTGATGAATCAACTGTGCTTGCATTATTGTATTCATCTACCTTAGTGTCAAAATCAGTAGCTGTTGCTGTTGACTCATAAGCAAAAGGTGAGAGAACTGTGCTGCCATATGATGAAATAGTCATATTGGAGTTTTTGATCTTTACATCATCAACATTAAAAAGCTCACGAACCTTATCAGTAGCCTTGTATGCTACCTGATAATCATAGAAGTTAGCTGCGACCTGTGAGGTGCTAGTATAAAGAGTCTGAATTTCAGCGGCAAGGTTCTTATCCTTGTCTACCTGATCTTCAAGCTCGCTGAGCTGTACTTTTGCTGATTCCAGATCACTACTTGCCTGACTACACTCGTCAATGGCTGGCTTAACAAAAAGCATAAAACCTGCAACAATTATAAGCAGTACGAATACTACTATCAAAATCATTTTATCACGATAATTCAACTTCATAATTATTCACCCTCGCCCTCTTCTTTAAGATAAAGTGTCAGCGAATCAAGCGTTACGCCTGAGCTGCCGTCTTCACCGATCGAATATCCGTTGTATCCTACATCTTCCTGGAAGAGTCCTGTACCTACAAGGGCATCGATTGCTGTTGTTACATCTGACTGATCTTCAAGCTCAACCTTAGTAAGTGTTACTGTACCAGCTTCAAGGTTGTATGTAAAGCCTTCATACTTGAAAGAGCCAAGAGCTTCCTTGATATCGTCAAACATCTCACTTGACACGACCGGAAGTGTCTCAAGAGCTGCATTTGCTGATGTAACATAGTTTGAATAATCCTGCATGATCTTCATCTTATTGTGAAGTATCTGGTTCTGGGCGATCTTCTCATTGCAAACAGCTATCTTATCATTAGTCTTGTCTATATCTTTCTCGATAGAACTCTTCCTGAGATTAATAACAAGTGTTGCACCTGCGATAAGCACTGCGGCTGCCACAGCGAAGATACCGCCTGTCATGAGCAGCGAACCCATTCCGCTGTTGCCGCCCTTACCTGTGGACTGATCGACTTCAAGGAGGTTGATCTTCTCTGTTGCCTTGTTTCTCTTATAGAGAGCACCGATAGCATTAGCGAATACTGTAAACTCGAAGTTCTCGAAACCTGTGATCTGAGCAGGCACACCGAGAACGGAAGCCTTTATATCAAGACCGTCAAGAGCGTCAACGAGTTTGATGTAGTCCTCGATAAAGCCATAGAGGATAACATTTTCAAGTCCTGAACCGCCTCTTGCCTTATTGAACTGCTCCATTCTGAAGATGTTCTCGTTAAGAGCTTCAGTGATATAATCGTCAGAATCATAGTCATCTTCTGAGATAGGAACGTATCTAGCGAATGCCATCTGTCCATTCTCAAAAAGTGTAAGACCAAGGAAGTTCTTATCGATCTGGCAAACCAACAGTGGCATTTTCTCCATGTTGGACTTGTCAGCAAGAACGATTCTTGCGATAGAGTTACATCCGATGTTAACAGATCTGAGGTTCATGCCCATAATGTTATAAAGCTTTCTGTAGCTTTCAACTATCGTACTAGGGCAAGCTGTTGCAAGTACCTTCACTGCACCAGGATTATCCTCGCCTGCTTCACCTACTACTGTATATGAGATAGAATACTCATCTGTGATACCCATTTCCTGGCTCATATGGTTCTGTACCATAAGCAGGAACTCATTACCCTTTGCCTTTGGAACTACAAGCTCCTTGAATACGATGTTGCTCGATGAGAAAGTAACGATAGCGTCCTTATCCATCATATCCTCAGCCTTGATCTGTGTGAGCAGCAACTCAGACAGACCTGAAAGGTTGATGACCTCACCATTAAGGATCATATCCTCAGGAACGTCTACCTGCAAAGATCTCTCGATCCTTATCTTGTTAGAGGAGTTATCACCTTTAACAATGTTGATTTGTCTATCAGAAATATCAAATGATAGCATTTATTCCTTCACCTCTTAAATTATTTTTCAAAACAAATATCTTTCCTCTCCATTTTAAAGGAGAGGTGATATTTAAAATTAACGAACATAAAATGCAGACCCTTAGTTTTCCAGACCTGACAGTGAACCGTAGAGCAGTGGGAAGATACCTGCAAGGCAAAGACCGATCGCAACACCCATGAACACGATGAGCAATGGTTCCATAAGTCCTACAAGTCTTGTAACGGCTGCGTCTGCTTCTTCCTCATAGTAGTCAGCGGTTTTCTCAAGGATCTCATCGAGAGCACCTGATTCCTCACCGACATAGATGATGGAAGTAAACATTCCTTCAAATATCTCTGTTTTTGCAAGTGACGCTGAAAGCGGTGCGCCCTGCTTAACTTCATCAACTACCTGAATGAACATCTTATCAACATAAGCATTTCCAAGTATTCTTGATGAACGTTCAAGACACTCAACCATTGGGATACCGCTTGAATAAAGTGATGAAAGAGTTCTTGCGAAACGACCCTCATAGATCTTTACCATAAGCTTTCCAGCGGCAGGTATCTTTATCTTTATGTAGTCAAATTTAAGTCTGACTGACGGTACTTTCAAAGCGTATATCCAACCGAATATCAAAACAACGACCACGATAAGGATGATATACCATTTTGCCTTAAAAAAGTCACTGAATGAGAAGAGAGCCTTAGAAAGTGCAGGCATCTGATCCTCTGACATAAGACCTGCGAATATAGGCATGATGAACGTAAACATACCGATTACCATGACGATACAAAGAACGCCAAGTATGATAGGATAAGTCATCGCACTCTTTACTTTATTGTTCAGCTTGTTTGAGTTTGCATAGTAATCGCTCAGACGCTGCATTGTCATATCGAGCGTACCTGAGGTCTCACCTGCGTCTACCATTGAGATGAAAAAGTCAGGGAAGCTTCCTCTTCTTGTATCGAGAGCCTCAGTAAAGCTCTGACCTTTCTGAACGTCGTCATAAACGCTTCTCCAAACATCCTTTGCACCCTTATTCTCCTCTTCCTTATAGAGAATGTCGAGCGCTTTAACAATGGTAAGACCCGATGTCATCATTGCTGCAAGCTGACGGCAGCAGAAAGCAAGTTCCTTAGTATTGAACTTATGCACAGATTGTTTGCCTGCACTGCCCAATGCTTCTGTATAACTTATACAGAAAAGACCTTGTTCGTGGATCTTGTCCAGTACTTCCTGTGCATCCTCAGCCTCATAGATACCCTTTATGGTTTTTCCCGAGGTATCCTTAGCAACATAGGAAAATTTCTTCATAGTATGTAGATACACCTCCACTTATTTATACATTTTGTGCATTCATAACAAAAAACTTTAAAAATACACAAAACGCATTTTTATAATTATAACATTATTTTCATCTTTTCGCAAGTGATTGAGTGCTTTTTAAGCGTTAATTTATTTACAAAATAATCTTCACAAATTTATCGAATTTGTACAAATAGAATAATTAAACTAACATTTTAAATATTATTTAACATCAAAAGCGAGTTCATACAGTTTTATGATAGTAAATAACCTTCTTTATGTTCAAATGACACAATTTATACATTGTTATCTGTCTTGCCAGCACTAAAAGATTTCATACTTTTGAGAATGACAGGATGCTTATGAACATACACTTTATAGGCTATCAGATAGAAACAATAGGACGCTGCAAGAAGAAGTCCTATGCCGATGATCACGCTTACAAGGTAGTTCATGCCCACGCCTTCATTCAGCCATATGCACGGATAATAAAGCACCTTATAGAAGATATCTCCCTTGCCCTCCTGACTGAATGAATCCCTGAATATTGCAGGGATAAAATACACTAGAAGCATAAGAAGATACACTATTGTAATATTGACCCAGCTCCAGTTTTCATATGCGGCATGGCGTTTGCCGTCATCATAAAAAAGTCTCAGGAAAAATATAAGCATGACTGCAAAGCCTATAAATGAGTCCACGTTACTATTTGTCATAAAGCTTTTGAAAGCAGATGCGCTTGACGGAAAGACCGTAACCAGAGCCGGTATCAGCACAATGCCTGCAAAGGCTGAAAACAGCGTAAGAACGATCATTATCCCAATTCTCGACAGAATGTACTTTAAAAATTTTATTGCCTCCATAATTACCTCCGTTTTGTTCTTTTATCTTATAAAGTCTTTTGGCTTTACATCTTATTTTGCACAATAAAGCTTCCAGACTTTACGCATTTCAATTATCTGACATAGTTTTATCAAAGAGCTTATCCACAAGCTCTCTTAGATATATATTTTCTGTACGCTCAAGTTTAGGGTCTGCGTTTCTGATAAGCTGTGCAGCTTCCTGTGCTTTTCTTAGTATATCCATATCCTGTGACATATCCGCAATCTTCAATGCAGGAAGGCCATGCTGTCTGCTTCCGAAAAAGTCACCGGGACCTCTGAGTTTAAGATCTTCCTCAGATATCTTAAAGCCGTCATTAGTCTTACCCAAAATTTTAAGTCTTTTTACGCTTTCCTCATTCACGTTGTCTGTAATAAGGATACAGCTTGATTTATATTTACCTCTTCCCACACGTCCACGAAGCTGGTGAAGCTGGGAAAGACCAAATCTGTCGGCATTTTCTATTACCATTATTGCCGCATTAGGCACGTCAACGCCTACCTCAACAACTGTTGTGGAAACAAGCAGGTCTATTTTATGCTCCTTGAAGTCGTTCATGACCTGTTCTTTCTGAGCGCCGCTCATTCTGCCGTGGAGAAGTCCCACTGTGTAATCTTTAAACGTACTCTGAGAAAGCTTTTTGGCATAGGTCTTGACGTCCTGCAAGTCCATATCGCTTTCCTCTATCATTGGACAGACTATATAACCCTGTCTGCCCTCGTCAAGATATTTTTTCACATAGTTAAAAGCACGCTCACGGAGCTTACCTGTGACGGCATATGTTTCAACGGGCTGTCTGCCCTTTGGAAGCTCTTTCAGCACAGAAATATCAAGGTCGCCATATATCATAAGGGCAAGAGTTCTTGGGATAGGCGTGGCTGACATAACGAGCTTATGGGGATTTTCACCCTTTGAAGCAAGTGCCGCACGCTGTTCAACGCCAAAGCGATGCTGTTCGTCTGTTATGACAAGGGCAAGCTTCTTAAACTTCGTTGTCTGCTGAACAAGAGCGTGTGTTCCCACTGCAACGGCGTATTCACCGCTTTCAAGCCCCTCTTTCACAAGCTTTTTCTGTTTTGCGGTCATAGAGCCTGTGAGAAGTGCCACCTTTACGCCTAGCGGTTCAAGGAAGCCTTTCAAGGTTTCATAATGCTGTTCCGCAAGTATCTCAGTAGGCGCCATAAGTGCGGTCTGACAGCCGTTTTGATACACAAAATATGCCGCTCCTGCTGCAACTGCGGTCTTACCCGAGCCGACGTCGCCCTGAACAAGTCTGTTCATAGGCTGTTCTTTCTGCATATCCATTATACAATCATCTATAGCAGTTAGCTGGCTGTTCGTGAGGGTAAAAGGCAGTGCATTATAAAAGCTGTCCATATCCTGCGCTTTGAGGATACAGCCGCTTTTTTCACGGCTTCGGCTTTTCATAAGCTGCATACCAAGCTGCAAAACAAGAAGCTCGTCAAAGACAAGACGATTTTTTGCAAGCTCGCAGATGTGCATATCTTTCGGAAAATGTATATTCTCCAAAGCATATTCAAGAGAACAGAAATTATACCTCTGCATTATGCTTTTTGGAAGCGGCTCATAGATATTCTTATTAAAAACATTCAGGGCGAGCCTTACTGTTTTTCTGAGCATTTGCTGACTAAGACCCTCTGTGAGGTGATAGACAGGCTGGACTTTATCTTCCGTATCGGCAGGAAGTATCACAGGAGAATTTATCTCTTTTCGCACAAGGTTTCCTGTTATCCTGCCGCAGAGGTAATACTCTCTATCCACTTCAAGCTGTTTATACATATACTCGCTGTTATAGATAACTATTACAAGGTCGGTGACGTCGTCGGTAAAAATGACTTTGTACACTGACAGACCTTTTCTAATACGGGCTTCGGGGAGCTTTTTCACTACCCTGCCCCTTACTATGCAAGGCTCGTTAGTTGGTGCGTCTGCTATGGGAACGGGCGAGGTATAGTCGATATAGCTTCTCGGATAGTGACAAAGCAGGTCATAGACTGTTTTCACGCCTAGCTTTTCATAGCATTCGGCACGCTTTTCGCCAACGCCTTTTAGATACTCTATTGGTTTCTCAAGATCTTTTAACAAACTCTCACCACCTGTCAGCTTTTACTCCACTTAATACGATTATAACATACATCGCATAAAAGGTCAATGACTTTTATTCAAATCATACATATTTACGCCATTTTCCCTGCACGTTTTGCATTTTTGCACAAAAAAAGAACAGATGAAAAAAATCATCTGTCCTTGATAAAAAGTTATATGTTATTATACTTTCTCGCCAAACTCAGAATACTCGATAGAAGCTCTGATGAAATCTCTGAACAGCGGGTGCGCTCTGTTTGGTCTTGACTTGAACTCTGGGTGGAACTGGACACCAACGAACCATGGGTGTACATTCTTTGGAAGCTCTACTATCTCAACAAGCTTTTCGTCAGGTGAAAGGCCTGCAAGCATAAGACCCTTATCTTCAAGAAGCTTTCTGTATTCATTATTGAACTCCCAACGGTGACGATGACGCTCACGGATAAGATTCTGTGGCGCTGAATAGATCTCAGCACATCTTGAATCGTCTGCAAGCTTGCATGGATAAAGGCCAAGTCGCATCGTGCCGCCCTTTTCTGTGATATCCTTCTGTGAATCCATGATATCTATAACAGGATATGGAGTGTCACCAAATTCGGAAGAATTTGCCCCTTCCAGTCCGGCAACGTGTCTTGCGAACTCAACAACAGACATCTGCATACCGAGACAGATACCGAACATTGGTATCTTATGTTCTCTTGCATATTTGATAGCTTCGATCATGCCCTCGATTCCTCTGTCGCCAAATCCGCCCGGTACGATTATGCCGTCGCAGCCGTGGAGCATTTCAGCTACAGTGTTCTCGTTGAGATTTTCAGACTGTATCCACTTGATATCAACTTCTGCGCTGTTCTCAAAACCGCCGTGACGGAGAGCTTCTGCTACGGAAAGATAAGCGTCCTCAAGCTCAACATACTTACCAACAAGGCCGATAGTCACTTTCTTGTTGCAGCTATGAACTCTGCCTATCATTTCCTGCCACTCTTTAAGGTCAGGCTGTCTGCACTCAAGCTTAAGATGATGACAAACAACATCTGCAAGGCCCTCTTTTTCAAGCCAGAGAGGTACTTCATAAAGGGACGGAGCCGTAAGGTTCTGAATAACGTCCTCTGCTCTGACGTTGCAGAAAAGACCTATCTTCTGCTTCATATCCTCAGGTATCTCCATTTCAGAACGAAGAACAAGGATATTAGGCTGGATACCTATAGAAAGCAGTTCCTTTACGGAATGCTGTGTAGGCTTTGATTTAAGCTCCTTTGAGCCTGAGATATAAGGCAGCAGGCACACATGGATAAACACGGAATTTTCTCTGCCAAGCTCAATAGAAGCCTGTCTGATAGCCTCAAGGAATGGTGTGGACTCAATATCGCCCACTGTTCCGCCTATCTCTGTGATAACTATATCTGTGTCAGTTGATTTGCCTACTCTGTAAAGACGATCCTTTATCTCGTTAGTGATATGAGGAACTACCTGAACTGTGCCGCCAAGATAATCTCCTCTTCTCTCCTTATTAAGAACTGTCCAGTATATCTTACCTGTGGTAACATTTGAGTTGATAGAAAGATTTTCGTCGATAAATCTCTCATAGTGACCAAGATCAAGGTCAGTTTCCGCACCATCGTCAGTTACGAAAACCTCACCATGCTGATAAGGTGACATTGTGCCTGGATCGACATTTATATACGGGTCAAATTTCTGAATGGTAACGCTGTAGCCCCTTGCTTTTAACAATCTTCCCAGTGACGCAGCGGTTATGCCCTTTCCAAGACCTGATACTACACCGCCTGTTACAAAGACATATTTTGTAGGCATATCATTTTTCCTCCATATATCAAAAATAAAACACAAAAAAATCAGGTGAGATCATGTGGACACAACTCACCTTTTCGCTCTTACTAATATCATAACAAATTTTTATACAAAAGGCAAGTGTTTTTTCTATTTTTCTCTGAATTTTTTATAAATTATCAAATAGCTGCAATAACCTCTTGTAAAATTGTTGTAAATTAAAGCGATTTTATTTGATTATATAAAAATAGAGGTAATTTTAAAGTCAAATTCGTACGAAATTTATGTTGTAATTTGAGGTAAAATAGTATATACTATTAGTGTATTATGCTTAAACGAGCTATAGACTTCCGGCTTGCTGACTTTAATCGGAAACGAGGTTTATTTTATGGACAACGACAACAAGAACACCTCCAACAATCAGGGAGATAAGGATTTACAGTCGCTAATATCCAATGCAATAGAAAATAGAAAGATACTTGACACTTCAAACTCAAACGGACCTACGGGGGTCATACCTATCCCCTCAAAGGAACATCAGAAAGCTGATCCGATACATGAGCCTGATAAAAAACAGGATAATAAGCAAAAAAAGAAAAAAGGCTGGAGCAAGAAGAAAAAGACGGGTGTTGCTCTTGGAATAATATTTGTAGTATTCATTATTATAATTACCGTTATCGTAGGCTTGTTTTTCCACTACACAGGAATGCTTGACAGAACTAAGGACACCAAGATAAATTCAGGCAAAGCGCCTATAAATTCCAGCGAGCTTACAAACGAGGCAGATACATTTGACGCAAAGGAAAAAGAGGACGAGCTTAAGGCTCAGCTACAAAAGCAATCCTCCAAGATATCCAGTGAGGACGTAACTAACATTCTGCTCATTGGTGAGGATATCCGTGATACAGAAGAGGAGAGCCGTGGAAATACTGATGTTATGATGATAATTTCCATAAACACCAAGAACAAGACTATTACAATGACCTCCCTTATGCGTGATATGTACATTTACATGGCGCAGTTTGACGAGGGCAACAGGCTCAACAGTGCTTACTGGCATGGTGGCTGTGAATATCTTGAACAGTGTATCGAGGATTATTTTGGAATCCAGATAGACAGATACGCAAGAGTAAACTTCTACTCATTTATAGATATAGTTGAAACTGTAGGTGGTATCGACATGGAAGTGTCTAAGGCTGAGGCTGAGGGCATGAAGAAGCCTATGGCTGAGCAGAACAAATACCTTAAAAACAAGAAAGGCACTGACTATATAAGCGACGACATATTTGCGGGCAAGAATGACGAAGATAAGGTAAAACTTCATCTTAACGGAAATCAGGCACTTGCGTTTGCAAGGCTTAGATATGTAGGAAATTCTGACTATGAGCGTACCGAACGTCAAAGACGTGTTATCTCAGAGATCATAACCGAAGCCAAGAAGCTCAATCTTGTTCAGCTTGACAAGCTTCTGAACAAAGTTCTTCCTGAGATAAACACAGACCTTACAGATGGTGAGATCGCAAATCTGCTGCTCAATGCTTTTGACTATATGAATTATGATATCCAGCAGCTTAGAATACCTGCTGACGGCTATTTCACAAACGAAGTCATCTACAGCATGGACGTGCTTAATCCTGACTTTGCCGCAAACTCTGCGTTCATTCAGTATATAGTTTACGGCAGTTGCAAGAACATTGACGAAGCTATCAAGCAGTATCAGGAAGAAAATGCTTACAACTACAGCTATGACACTGGTTATTACGGCTACTAACTGAATAATCAATATCCGCTTTCCTTTTGGGAGGGCGGATATTTTTTTTGCTTTTTTGCAAAAATATAGTTGACAAATACCCATAAGGGGTATATAATATATTTGTAACAAGAGATACCCCATGAGGGTATTCCACTAGTCAGGAGGTAAAAAAATGGGCGATGTAAACGCTAAAGAAAAATCATGCGGCTGTTGTGATACTTGCAGGCACAAGCACATTCCCCGTGATGATAAAGAAATAAAACAGCTAAAGAATAGGCTAAGCAGGGTTTCGGGACAAATAAACGGCATTATCAAAATGCTTGACGATAACCGCTACTGCGGAGATATACTCATTCAGGTTGCAGCGGTTGAAAGTGCAATGCAAAGCTTCGGCTATCTTATTTTGCAGGAACATATGAAGACCTGCATGACAGAGGAGGTACAAAGCGGCAACACCGAAGTTGTCGATGAAGTATTAGAGCTTATGAAGAAGCTTAAATAGAAAGGCAAATATCTATGAAAAAGTTAAAATTTAGTGTAACGGGCATGAGCTGTGCAGCTTGTCAGGCTCATGTGGAAAAGGCTGTGAGCAAGGTAAAGGGCGTAGCGGACGTAAACGTGAACTTGCTTGCAAACAAAATGACGGTGGATCTTGACGAGGGCGTAACTAACGCTCAGGCGGTCATAAATGCTGTTGAGGGCGCAGGATATGGAGCAAGCGAGATAGGCGACAACGAGAACAAAACTGCATCACCTGTTGCAGTGGCTCAGGACGAAAGCAAAAAGATGAAGAAACGCTTGTGGTGGTCTGTGGGATTTCTGATACCGCTGTTCTATATCTGCATGGGACACATGGCGAATATACCTATCCCACCTATTTTTGCAGGGCACAAAAACATGATGATATACGCACTCACTCAGCTTTTGCTCACAGTGCCTATCATCGCAATTAACTTCCACTATTTTTCAAACGGCTTTAAAAATCTTATCCACCGCTCCCCTAACATGGACAGCCTTATAGCTCTTGGTGCGGCGGCATCATTCATATACAGTGTTTACGGCACTTACAGAATGGCTTACTTTATGGGCAGGGGCGATCTTGGCTCGGCACATGAGTATATGATGAATCTTTACTACGAGTCATGCGGCATGATACTCACACTTATCACTGTGGGAAAATATCTTGAAGCACGTTCAAAGGGCAAGACGGCTGACGCAGTGAACAAGCTTGTTAGCCTTGCGCCTAAGACGGCAGTTGTTATCCGTAACGGCGAGGAGGTGGAAGTTCCTGCGGAAAACGTAATGGTAGGAGATGTATTCCTGCTCAAAGCCGGCTGGTCTGTACCATGTGACGGAGTTCTTATTGATGGAAACTGCACTGTTGACCAATCTGCACTTACAGGCGAAAGCATACCTGTAGACAAGGCTGTGGGCGACAGAGTAATGAGCGCAAGCGTATCGGCTGGCGGTTTTGCTAAGGTACGCTGTGAAAAGCAAGCTAAAGACTCAACACTTTCACAGATAATCGCACTCGTTGAGGACGCTTCTGCATCTAAAGCGCCTGTAGCAAGGCTTGCAGACAAGATAAGTGCTGTATTCGTGCCTGTTGTTATCACCATTGCACTGATATCGCTGATAGTATGGCTGCTTCTGGGATACAGCTTCGCATTTGCTCTTAACATGGCTATTTCAGTGCTTGTTATATCCTGCCCATGCTCATTGGGACTTGCAACGCCTACTGCAATAATGGTAGGAACAGGCAAAGCGGCGCAGTTCGGTATCCTAATAAAATCCGCTGAAAGCCTTGAAACTGCACACAGCATTGACACTGTTGTTCTTGACAAAACAGGAACTTGCACAGAGGGCAAGCCTGAGCTTATATCAGCGCAGGCATTTGGTGATTTTGATGTTTCAGAACTTACAAAGCTTTGTGGCTCGGCAGAAAGCGGTTCATCACACCCACTTGCAAAGGCTGTTACAGACCACTGCAAGACAAATGGCATTGAACTCTCCCCTGCTGAAAGCTACACAGAAACAGCAGGCGGTGGTATATCGGCTGTTGTTGAGGGCAGAAACGTGCTTATCGGAAACAAGAGGCTTATGGATAACAGTGGAGTTGACATATCGGCGGCTGAGGAAACGGCTCATGCTCACGCTGACAATGGTGAGATACCTCTCTATGCGGCAATTGACGGAAAGCTTGCAGGCATTCTGTTCATTGCAGACAAGATAAAAGAGACAAGTGCAGAGGCTATAGAAGGCTTCAAAAAGGCTGGCATTGAAACTGTAATGCTCACAGGGGACAACGAAAAGACCGCCAAGGCGATACAGAAAAAGCTTGGCATTTCACAGGTAAGGGCGCAGCTTATGCCTGAGGACAAGGCTACGATAATCAAAGAATTGCAGGATCAGGGCAAAAAAGTCGCCATGATAGGCGACGGAATAAATGACGCACCTGCCCTTACAACGGCAGATGTTGGAATCGCAATCGGTGCAGGACAAGATATCGCAATCGAGTCGGCTGATATCGTGCTTATGAAGAGCGATCTGAATGACGCTGTTACGGCTGTCAAGCTCAGCAGGAGCGTTATGAAGAACATCAAGGAAAACCTTTTCTGGGCGCTTATTTACAACTCGCTTGGTATTCCGCTGGCGGCAGGCGTATTTTACGGCTTGCTTGGTTGGAAGCTCAATCCTATGTTTGGTGCAGCGGCAATGAGTTTAAGCTCAGTTTGCGTTGTGACCAATGCGTTAAGGCTCAATCTTTTCAAAAGTGGCAGAGAAAACAAAGCCGCAAAGGCTGAAATAAATACTAAAACGGAGGACGGAAAAATGAAAAAGGTAATTAAAATTGACGGCATGATGTGTTCACACTGCACAGGCACAGTAACGAAGGTGCTTAATGCTATTGACGGCGTAACGGCTGAGGTTTCCCTCGAGGACAAGTGTGCTTACATCACACTTGACAAGGACGTGGCTGACGAGGTGCTTTCTAAGGCGGTTACGGACGCTGGGTATAAGGTAAAGAGCATAAAATAAAACGTTGTATCATGACACAAAAAATAGCGGCGCAATCAAGCACCGCTATTTTTATTTACGCTATTCCGTTTTGTCAACGGTTTTCTCTGCCGTATACTCCTGAATTATCGGCATTTCAACTATCGCCTTGAACATATCTCCGTCTATTTCGATATTGAAGATACCACCGCAGGCTTCCGTGAAGCTCTTTGATATGGATAATCCCAAACCGCTTCCGCCGTCTGTTCGTGACTTATCTCCTCGCACAAACCTTTCAAGTATCTCTTCTTCCGTAAAGTTTATCGGCGTTGCGGATATGTTTTTCTCTGAGAATACTATTCTGTCCGCTTTTTTGTACACATCAAGGAATATCCTTGTGCCGTCCATAGAGTAATTCAGAGCATTGTCAACAATATTTTGGAACACTCTGTAAAGCTTGTCGCCGTCGCCCATTACCATTGCGCTGTCGGCATTTATGTTTATCTTTACTATCTTGCCGCTGTCTGCTATCTTGTCCTCTGTGTCTGCGATACACTGATTTAACAGCATCACAAAATCAAGCTTTGTGAGGTTTACATCAACGCCGCTTGTGGCTTTTGCTATGCTGAAAACGTCAGACACAATACCTTTGAGCTTCTGCGCCTTTTTGTCAAGTATCTTCACATAGCTCGAAGCTTCATCGTCAAGGTCCATTTTCTTCAACAGGTCGATATAGCTGATAATAGAAGTCAGCGGTGTTTTAAGGTCGTGTGAAACGTTTGTCACAAGCTCTATTTTCAAACGCTCAGACTGTATCTGTTGCTCCACCGACTCTCTCACCTTATCCTGAACTGAGTTGAGTTTTTCAGATTCAGCATACACAGGCGAAGTTTTTTTTATCTTGCCCTCATAAGGCTTTTCTTCTCCAAGGCTGTCTATCTGTTTGCTGAGCTTTGAAAGCTGTGAGAAGTCACGAAGCATTGATATACACAGAACAATTTCTACCGCCAACAAAATTAACATCGTCAACCCACTTGACACCACAACAAAAATTCCAGCAAATATAAGTATGAACTTCCAAGTAAGCTTCACTCCAAGGGGAAGTCCATGGAAATAGTGATAGAGGGAGGTTTCCTTATACTTGCGCCATAGGAACTTACATGATCTGCAAATAAGGCTTTCTTTGAATATGCTTCTTGTCTTTATCTTGCCAACAAACTCCACAAGCGAGCCGAAGCCTGTAAAATATGCCAATGCAAACAAAGCTACAGCAAGTATATTTCTGAAAAGGGAATTAGCCAAAGCATTGTCAAAAATATTTTTTGTAATGCTCACATAATAATTCCAGCACTTGCCAAATACATAAGCAAATGTAACAGCCAATGCCATTAGGATAAGGTAAACTTCCGTAGGCACTTTTTTTAGAAAATTGCCTTGCTTCCAGCGTTCAACGCTCTCAGGCTCCGCATTATATGCACAGATCATGAGCAGATAGCACACAAGCATAAATTCAATAACACCAAAAACGATCACCAAAAACTTTGCACGATACATATCATTCAAAGCCTCGGTGTATTCCTTTTCCATTGCCGTAAGCTTTTCAGCTTTCGGTGCAAAGAATACCGTTATACCTGAATCGTCATTGTCTGTCGCTTTGTAATCAGGCAGGTCATAGAGGTTTTCACATTTTGCCCATGCGTTTCCGTAATCGTCCTCATAAAAGCCATAGTCATAATCTTCATCATAATAGTAAATACCGTCGCTGCTGTAATAATTCCCGTCTGTTTCGTCATCTTGCAGTCTTTCTGAATATTTCAAACCATTTCTAAGGTCAAGACCTTTTCTTGCATTGTATGATGAGTCAACATTATAAAAAGCTATTGGATCATAATTGCCGTAATTGTAGAAATATCTGCCGTAGTTATCATAATAACTTCCGCCCACAGGTACAAGGTTGTCGGCATAAAATTCTTCTGTCACAACGTCAAGATACTCTGCGGTATTGTAATAGTAATCAACTATTTGTCCCGACGAGGTTCTGTCGCTCATGACCTCGTTATCACGGCGGAGTATATAGTTTTTGTGCGACGATTTAAAAGCGTCTATCTTATCCGTTTCACTGTCATATTTTTCTACATCTTTTATATTTGACAGATATCTTGTTTTACCATTTTGAGTAATTCCCACATAGTAATCAAACTGACTGTCAATAAGCTGGATACCGCTTTCTGTTTTTTTGTATTTATAGCGGTTGTAATCAAGATAATTCAGATAGTCATTGAACAGGTGTCTAGGCTGAGTGTAATTCCAATCCTCATCAACATATCTGAGATATGCCGAAGCTGTAACGCACAGTTCCTCATACATTTCATTGGAAGCCAGCTTATAGCTTTCTGATTTAAGATAAGACTTACTGCTGCTGTCAGCATGGCTGTTAGCATACAACACCAAAGACAAGCAAAAGCCGCCTGCAATAACGCAGGCAAACACAAATGCAATGATCCTTGTCTTTTTAGCTGAGAATATCTTAAACCATTCTGCCTGCTCAAATTTTCTCGATTTTGTAGCCAATTCCCCACACCACCTTCAAGTATTTCGGCTCTCTAGGGTTTATTTCTATTTTCTCTCTGATGTGACGAATATGTACCATTACCGTATTTTCAACGGCATAAGCGTCCTCGTTCCACACTTTAGAATAAATCTCCTCGGCAGAAAATATCCTGCCTGCGTTTTTCATAAGAAGCTCAAGAATTTTAAGCTCCGTGGCGGTGAGTTTGACAGGTTCTCCGTCAACCTTTAAGCTTTTCGCCTGAGTGTCAAGCTCGAGACCGCCTATTTCTATAATATCCGTTTTGTTTGCCGTGTCGATAGCACCAAGCTGCATATATCTTCTCAGGTTGCTTCTTACCCTAGCCACAAGCTCCATTGGGTTATAAGGCTTTGTGATATAATCGTCTGCACCCATCGAAAGCCCAAGCACCTTATCTGTATCTTCAGATTTAGCAGAAAGCACAAGTATAGGGATATTCTCCGTAGCCCTTATTTTCATCATTGTAGAAAGTCCGTCCAGCTTAGGCATCATGACGTCAATGAGTATAAGCTGTATGCTGTTCTCAGTGAGCTTTTCCAAAGCCTCCAGCCCGTCATAGGCTTTTATTACCTTATAGCCCTCCATTTCAAGCAGCTTTGCGATAGCTCCCACTATATCTTTATCATCATCTACAACAAGGATTACAGGCTCCTTTATCTCCATATCGGCACGATCCTTTCTTTTACGTTTATTATTATAAGTCATGTTCTTTAAAAACAGCTCAACATAATTCTTAATTAAATCTTAATGTACTCTCTGATTATATCACATTTTCTCTGATATTACAACAAAAAAGACGGGCGAAATTAATTCCGTCCGTCTTTATATGGCAAGTTATATTACTTATTCTTTTCCAGATATGCGTGATACTGCTCGTTGAGAGTTTTAAGCTCTGAATCAACAGTTCCCTTATACTGCTCTTTGAGCTGTGTCCAAGTATACTGTGAGCCATTCTCGTCTGTCTTCATAACTGAAGTATACAGATAAGGGATAACAGCTTCCTTAGTATCGTTTGTTGCAGCGTCATTATCTGACAGAGTTGTGGAGATACCGTAACCAGGGTCAAATATCTTAGTGAACTTGTCTGTAACAAGGTCAACATAAGCTACGTTATACATATCTTCTGTCCAGTTAGGATTGTTTACAAAGAACTTTTCCTTCTCGATATCCTTATATGTATCCTGAGTATAAACTATCTTTGCGCACTCCATCCAGCACTTCATAGCGTCGTTCTTTGTTGAACCCTTTACCCACATATACGCATTCATGTCGATAGTTGTATAAAGCGTATCAGAGTTAGGATCCTTTGGCATTGGAACTACGCCCCAATTGTCGCCGTCCTTAGGTGAATGTGTACCTGTAGAAGCCCATGGACCCATTGCATAGAAGAGGATATTCTTCTTGAATGCGTCACCTGCCTGTCCTACCCAATCAGAATAGTACATACCATTCTTTGCGATATCATAAAGCAGGTCAGAAGCTCTTACGAAGTCAGCGTCATTCAGGTTAGAAACATACTCGTCCTTATCAGCGTCATATGTAATAAGAGTCTTACCTGTTGACTGGAAGATAAATGGTGCGAACCAACCGTTTACGCCGTATCTTTCCTCGTCAGCAGAAGCGCCCTCAACATATTCTGACATCATGTCATACCATGCGTTCCAATCCCACTCGCCGTTCTGATAAAGCTCATATGGATCGTCAAGACCGGCAGCGTCGATCATCGACTTATCGTAAGTGATAACAGAGCCTGGCTGGAAGTTGATAGGTGCAACAAAGTGCTTGCCGTTAAGGGTGAACTGCTCGGCAACGTCCTTTACATCGCTCCACATAGGGCTGTCAAAGTCAACGATATCGTCAACAGGCTGGAACATTTCCTTGATACAGTTTGCAGGGAATGTCATAGACTGCTCATACCAGAACATATCCGGTGGATCGTTAGACATAAGTCTCGCTGCGAGCTTATCATACTTGTTCATTGAAGAAGTCTGGGAATACTTGATCTTACCGCCTTTTTCCTCAAAAAGAGTAAGGTCAGTTCTCTTTTCTGGCTCTTTCTTAGTTGGGTTTATGTCAAAATAAGAAAGCCACTCCAGCTCCTTTTCCGAGCCGTCAGGGATAGCAGAAATATCATCGGTGCTTGCTACCTTTACCTTATCAACATAAGAGCTGCTTGAATCGCTGCCTGATGAGCTGCCGCATGAAGCTACGCTCACTGCTGACAAGAGAGCCATTGCACCGGCAATAACACGCTTGGAATTTTTCATTATATATAACCTCCGTTACAGATCGTTTTCATTAGAAAACGCTTCCTTGATTCTTACAAATGATATTATATCACCGAATGTAATCGTTGTCAACAAAGTTACAATCACTGTTACATTCTTTTAAATACTTTTGGTGATTTCAACAAATAATCATTCGTTTTTTTGGTGATTAAGCCTACAGCATAAAAAAAGCGGAAACAACATTCAGCCGTTTCCGCTTCATATAAAATACGATATCTACGCTCTTACCAGCTTATTGATTCGTTTTGCTCTGGAATACTTCGCCACATAACGCCTTGTATCCTTACTGATAACACCGCTGAGTGCAAGCAACGCTATAAGGTTTGGCAGAGCCATAAGTCCATTGAAGATATCAGCGATCGTCCAAACGGCAGAAACCGTCATGTACGGACCGATAAATACAGCGAGGATATATAGATATCTGTACACCATGACCACCTTCATGTTACTGTTAAAAAGATACTCCATACACCTTTCACCATAATAGTTCCAGCCAAGGATAGTTGTGAAAGCAAAGAACACAAGACAGCCCATAAGAATAAATGCAGGTATCTTTGACGGCAGGAACGAGAAGCCGTTCTGGAAAGCGTGATTTGTGACCTCAACGCCCTCAAAAGGCTTGCCTGTTACTGGGTTGATAGCCTCATAGCTTCCCATCATTACGATAGCAAGACCTGTCATAGTACACACAATGATAGTGTCTATAAATGTGCCACACATAGATACAAGACCCTGTCTTACCGGCTCTTTTGTCTGAGCGGCTGCGGCTGCGATAGGTGCCGAACCAAGACCTGACTCATTTGAGAAAATTCCTCTAGCAACACCCTTTTGTATAGCAATGAACATTGTAGGAAGAGATCCGCCTGCGACAGCCTTAAAGCTGAATGCCTGTTCAAAAATAAGTGCTATAGCGTGCGGGAGCTTCTGAATGTTTATAAAAATAAGCGAAAGGCAAGCAACTATATAAACGACCGCCATAAATGGCACAACTACCTGAGAAACACTTGAGATCCTCTTTATGCCTCCGATAATAACAAGTGCGGCAAAAATAGTTATCAAAAGTCCAGAGATTATAACAGCCCATGTATAGTCAGCGCCCAAAATATTCACTGTATGTTCCTTTTTAGGATCAAAGAAAGCCTGAACTGCCGATGAGATACCATTCACCTGAGAGAAAGTACCGATACCAAAAAGACCAACGCAAGCACCAAAAAACGCAAATACCTTTGCAAGCCACTTCCACTTCTTACCCATGCCGTATTCTATGTAATAGAATGGCCCGCCGCAAACGTGTCCGTCAGCGTCCATACGTCGGTATTTGATAGCAAGAAAGCCCTCGGAATACTTTGTCGCCATACCAAGAAGTGCCGCTATCCACATCCAGAGGAGCGCTCCAGGTCCGCCTGAAAGCACACCAATGGCTGTTGCAACACCGACGATATTTCCTGTACCTATGGTTGCGGAAAGTGCGGTGCAAAGTGCTGCAAAGCTCGATATCTCGCCTTTGCCGCCGTTTTCGTTCTGAAACATGAATTTCAGAGCCTTTGGCAAGTGGAATATCTGAAGAAGCCTTAGCCTAAAGGTGAGGAATATTCCCACAGCCATAATAAGTACGATAAGCGGTATGCCCCAGACATAGCCATCTATCGTTTCAAGTATTTTTGTAAATTTCTCCATGCCCTAAAAAATCCTTTCTTACAGAAAATAGGCAGTTTTTACGGAAAAAAACTGCCTTATTTCTCCCCTATCTATTTTTACGAAAGTAATTAGTCGCCTGTGGACTCTCTTAAAATTATCCTGTGGTCAACAGTATAATAATGATTATCCTTAGTAGTCTTATTCATGTTCTCAATAAGCTTTGCCACAACAAGCTCACCCATTTTTGAGCAAGGCTGTTCAACTGTTGAAAGCGTAGGGATTATCCACTCGCACATGGATATATTGTCAAATCCCATTATGGCGACATCTTTGCCCACATCGATGCCCATATCTATTGCCTTGTGCATTGCAGAGATAGCAAGCAAGTCTGACACAGCGAAAATCGCCGTAGGCTTCTCAGAAAGTGCATTGAAATATTCAAACGCTCTGCCTCCGCAGTCATAGTCATAGGACTCTTTATAGATGTATTCATTCTTTATCTTAATGCCATATTCTTTCAACGCTCTTATATATCCGTTCTCTCTTGCAGTGGAGGAGATAGCCGCGGAGTTCGTTCCGATAAAGCCTATCCTTTTATGGCCCTTTTTGATAAGAGCTGCGACAGCATCAAACGCCGCCTGTTCATCGTCAACAGCGACAGTAAGTACATTTGCGCCCTCCACGCCCTCACAGCACAGAGCAACGTTATAATTCTCTGCGAGCTTATTAAGTGAATCTGCGTCATACTGAGTGCCAAGAAGGATAACACCGTCAACAGTTCTGTTAAAAAGCATATTCATCTGCCTTGTTTCAGCGGTCGAGGTCGAATAGGAAACTGCGGTTATGATATCGTAGCCAACTTTTCCTGCATATTCCTGCATACCCATGACTATCTTTGAATAAAGGGAATGTTCAGAGGTCGGCATAATTACAAGAATGACATTTGTTTCGCACTTTCTAAGATTTCTTCCCAAAAAATTCGGAGAATAATTGAGCCTTGCAATAGTTTCATTGACTTTTTTTGTTGACTCATCTGATACGTTACAGCTTCCGTTGAGAACCCTTGACACTGTCGCCACTGAAACGCCGGCTTCCTTGGCAACATCTTTTATCGTAATGCTCATAGATCTTATCCTTTCTGCGACAGCATACCGCTGAAATAGTCATACCATTATTAATTATAACATATTTTGAACAATTCTCCAATATACATTCCTAACAAAATTGTAAACGTTTTTTAGGCTAATTTAATTAAGAAGCAGACTAAACGCTTGAAAAAGGGACAGTGATATGCTATAATATCATAAACAAATGATTTTTGAAAGGAAAATACGCAATGCTCCATGGTTATTTTGATATACCCACATTTCACTATTTTGAAGAAAAAAACACCTGGTCCGGCAGCAATTACACCAATTTCAGCTACCGCATAGACCCTGTTCTCGGCGATGAAAAAGAGCTTTATGTCAGAGTATGGTACGGCACAAAGTGCGTCACAGAGGTAACAGACTTTGTGGCAGAATATCACGAAGAATACTCTGAAAAGGGGCTTGAAAACGTTCTGGCAGACCTGACGAAAGAATTTGAGAAATTCAAACTCATCAGAAAAGAGCTTTAACAACAAAAAGGCGAACACGGTTTCTCTGTATCGGCAGAAACGAACTGTGTTCGCTTTTATTTTTTTGTTATCAATACCACTCGTTTTCCTGAGTATTATAAACGTCAGCAGAAGAATTTGTCTCCATCGGCTTTGTCATAGCGTCAGCCGCAGATGAGGAATCCTCATTGTTCACAGGCTTCTCAGGTGAGATAAGCTGCTCAGAGATAAGTCTTTTGCCGCTTTCATCAACAAGACCAACATCAATAGCTGTCTGAACTATACCATCGGCAATGGCTTGTCCATACTCGGTAAGGTGTTCGTCAAAAAGCTTATTGTCTATATCCTCGGTTATAAATCCAAGCTCCACAAGGCAGCTTGGCATCACAGTGTCAGCATTTATGTAGTAGTTTACACCTGAATTGCCAACGTAGCCATACTGCACTCCTCTATTTTCAGATATACCCACCTTTTCAAGATCATCAAGTATATTCTGTGCAAGCTTTGTGTCATATTCAGGCTCGGAATTGTTCACCCATACCTCAACGCCCGAAATATCACCGTCATAGCTGTTCCGGTGAAGTGAAACATACATATCAGCCTTGGCGTTGTTTGCCTTTGCACATCTTTCGTCAAGTTCAAGGAATGAATCATCGTCCCTTATCATCACCACATTGACGCCGTATTTTTCAAGATATTTCTGCACCTCAAGTGCGACCTTTAAGTTATCGTCTTTTTCATATCTTGTACCTGAGGCGTCAGTTGTGCCGCCGTCATAATCACCGTGACCTGCATCAACACACACTGTAAAGTCCATATTTGAATACTTCGCAGGCTCGTCTTTTTTATCCTCAGCGGAAGAAGCGTCCTCCTTCACAGCGACAGAAGATGTATTATTCAATACCTTGTTTGTTTTTTGCGTATCGTCTCCTTTGATCTTTGATACTACCAAGGCTGTCAGCTTTACCAGACCTGTTATAATGCCGATAAGTATTATCAATGCAATAATAATTCTGTTCCAGTATATTTTTTTCTTTTTCACCCTTCTGACAGGCTTTCGTCCGTAGATCTGTTCAAACTCCTCATCTGAAAGTGTATTCATTAGATCAAAGCTCCTGTAAAAAATTTATCCATTTTAATTATACCACACGCACAACGTTATTTCAAGACTGTTTGTTACCATGTTGTAAGAATTTCGTTACTTTTAACGAGTTTGCATATCACGAGTCTATTAATATAAGCTATCTGCACAACAAAAAAGGGCAAGCAAAGACTGACACACAGCCTTTGTTTACCCCATTAAGCTCTTGTTTTATTCCACCAATGTTCTCTCGTCACAATATTCGCAAACAAGCGTTGTGCCGTCGCCTTTGAACCAATGTGGCAGATACTTTTCGTGGTGAGTGATACAGTTAGGATTTGAGCAATCAACGTGCTTATGCACTCTGCCCTTCATAAGCGGCTGTGAAGCGCCGTCGCCGTTTATAACTGTAAGTATAAGTGCCATTCTGATATACATACCGTATTTTGCCTGCTTGAAATACATCGCTCTCGGGTCATCGTCCACCTCGATAGCTATCTCATCGACTCTTGGCAGAGGGTGAAGCACGATAAGGTCAGGCTTTGCCATTGAAAGCTTTCTCGTATCGAGTATGTAATTTCCGCTCTGAGCCTGATACTCCTCCTCAGAAGCAAAACGTTCTTTCTGTATTCTTGTCATATATAGCACGTCAAGCTCACCGATAACCTCTTCAAGGTCTGTGACCTCTTTATACTTCATGCCTGCCGCTTCAAGAATATCCTTTACATATACAGGCAAAGCAAGCTCAGAAGTTGAAACAAGCACGAACTTATTATTTGGAAAACATACCATTGCTTTAATAAGAGAATGGACTGTTCTGCCGTTTTTAAGGTCACCGCAGAAGCCTATGGTCAGGTTATCAAGTCTGCCCTTTTCTTCTCTAAGTGTAAGCAGGTCTGTAAGTGTCTGTGTTGGGTGGAGGTGTCCGCCGTCGCCTGCGTTGATAACAGGGCAATCAGCAGTGAGTGCCGCAGCCTTTACCGAGCCAGCGGTAGGGTGACGCATTACCATGATATCAGCATAACCGGAAACTATCTTTGTGGTATCCTTGATATTCTCGCCCTTTGCAACGGAAGAAGTGGCAGGATTGTCAAAGCCTATTATCGTTCCGCCAAGACGGAGCATAGCGGTCTGGAAAGACATCTGCGTTCTTGTTGACGGCTCATAGAAAAGAGTACCCATTATCTTGCCCTTGCAAGCATCGCTGTAGGCGGAAGGGTCCTGAACTATCTTATGACCGAGATCAAGAAGTTTCAGCCACCAAGATACGGGATAGTCATTAAGATCAATAAGATCAAGTCTGTTTTTTTGCTCACTCACATCAAACACCCTCTCGAATATTCAGACATACATTATGCCGCACATTCCTTGTACGGCATTTTTTCTATTATACCATATTTAATTCATTTTTTCAAGTACATAGCCCATATTATTTGAGCAGATCAAAATTTGTTTCGTCAGCAAACTGGTCGCAGTCATACATAAATAATATCTGGTCATATGCACTCGTATCTGCCACGTCAGAAAGGGTCTTGCCCTCCTCTTTGAGCTTGTCAGGGTCTACCAAAGTTATCTCGCTGTAGTGCGGGGTAAGGAAAGGCACAAGGGTATTGGCATAGCTTCCCTTGATGATAAGAAGCTTTGGTGCGTCCTCTGCAGTTGTCTTGACCGTTGCCTTTGTGAAGTTGTCACCTTGCAGGAAGATAGCCGTTTTATCTGCTGTTTTCAGTGCAGATCTAAAATAAACAGATTTTGAGGTAAGCACCTGATCTTCTCTGTAAAGCTCCACAGAATCCACAGTGGTCTTATACTTTGAGCGGAAGATGTTCACTCTGTCTGCGCCTATCCTATTATAGCACAGTTCGTTGTAAAGTCCGCCGTAATATGAATCGGAGGTGTATTCCTGATCGTAATTTGACAGGGCAACAGGCTCAAAGCCAAGCTCTTTTATGCCGTCTGCATAGGCAAAATACGCCCCGAAGGAAGTCCACTTTCTGTCTGTGCGATAGTAAACGTAATTATTTCTTGCAGAATACATAGGGAAAAACGTATCTATGGTGTCTATCCTGCTGTCAAGGTCATAATAGATATTATCTATCATTTCACGCTGGTCTGTGTTTGAAGTATAAGCAGGCAGCTTCGCAGAATAGATGCCTGCGGCAGTCGGAGCTAACATAACATATACAGGTGTATCCGTGTTTTCTGAGAAATCATTTATCTGCGAGATATTTTTATCAAGCCTGTCCTTATCAAATTCTGTGATCTCTACAAGACGATCTTTCAGGATATAAATATTATCAAAATTTTTCTTGCCAGTCATCACAAACATGGTCGTTCTGAGGGACTTCCAATTTGAGCTTAGAGGAAAATTACTGCTAACATAGGTCTGAGCGTTATGTCTTATATCTGAACCGTCTGCCTTTTCACCTTCAGATCCATGTCTGCCCATTACGAGAGTATAGGCCGCAAACATTATGACTATTACAAAAAATGCGCTTACCGCGATATAATCAGCAGCCTTTTTCATTAATGTTCACTCCTCCCATTTTATCTCACAAACAAATTCATAGACGAATTACCTCCGCCCACAAGAAACGCTGTACTGATAAGCAGAAATCCTATAGTGAGCATTGGCTCGATTATGTAAACTATATTAGTATTGAGCTGCATTATCCTGCGTTTGAGATATCTGCCGATACCTGTTGCAAAAAAGCCGCAGATAAGATACATCACAACTCCTGTTTTTATCACATACGAAGCAAGAACATCTCCAGCAAAGCTTCCGCCGCCGAGCATTGCGGCAACATATCCGCAGGCTGAAGGCAGACTGTCTATCGCAAGAAACGGCAGACCTATAAGAAACAGAACATTCATCACCGCACATCTTACCCCAGTCGGCACAGCCGCAAGAATATTTTTCAAGAGATATTCTATGCCGAGCATAACACAAATAAACACTGCCCACAGCATTGTATGTCTGCCGAAACCATACCAAACCGAGCCTGCAAGCACAGACAATATCAATGCCCATAGGCAAACGCTGTCTTTATTTCTACATATAGGTCTGTAAAAATAATCTCTTACCCAACTATAAAAGGTGCAGGCAAATCGTTTTATAAGCTCATTGAAGCCTGCTGACATAAACGGCAGGTCAAAGTTATCAGGAAGTTCAAAGCCAAGCATTGAACCAATACCCTGTGCAATATGCGAATAAGCTCTAAGCTCATAGTAGAACGCAAAGGAAAAAGCTATTATCCCAAGCCATGCACAAGCGGCGGAGAGCGAATCTGTGCTTACTCCCCTTATGTGCTGCCACATCTCGTACATAGGATCCGACAGAAAAAGCTTCTCCGCAAAGCCTACAAGCATAAGCTTTATGCCATCTGCAAGCTTGCCTGAAGTTATAGTGGGTTTTCTAAGCTGTTCGCTCATATCCGAAAATCTTAGTATCGGTCCACAGCTAAGGCATGGGAAAAAGCATATATACTGAGATACCAAAAGAAAATTCTTCTCAGGCGCTATTTCTTCCCTATAGATATCCATGCAGTAAGAGATGCCATGGAGAGTGAAAACGCCTGCTCCCCACACTGGGAAAAGCTTTAGCAATGCGCCTTTGCCTGTGAATATAGACGTCATGTCATAGCTGCTGTGACCGCTTCTTATGAATACAAAAAGCACAGCCATATTTACTATCACTGATAATATGAGCCATAGCCTTTTAAGTCCTTTTTTGTCTGCAAAGCGGTGGATAAGTCTGCCGCAGAAGTATGATACAACAGCGCACGCCGCCATTGGTATTATCCCCCACGGAGAAACCCACAGACACAGCACAACTGTTCCAAGCTGGAACACGGCTTTTCTGAAACGCACACCTGACAAGGCGTATACTCCCATAAAAACAGGAAGAAAGAAATATAAAAATTCAAGACTAACCAACGCTATTCTCCTTGTCTTTATTGTTTTCTGCGGTCAATTTCTCTATGAGTGCCTGCAAGCTTTCTTTATCGAGCATTGTATTCACCACTTCAAGCAGTGCATTTGCAGTGAGCTTTTGGGGCAGCGACAGTTTTTCGCACACAAGCTGTCTGAGCCTGCTGCTGTCAGGTCTGCCGCTTAGACCTAACTCGTAAAAGTCAAGCTTGGTCATGAGTTCTCTGTCTGCGACCTTTTCGCCTATAATTCCTGCTTTTTCAAAGGCTTCCCTGATAATATCCGCAGGAACGCCCTCGACCCCTAACAAGCCCTCTTTTGACGGCTCTGTCTTGCGCTTTTCTTTGCCGAATATCTCAGGAACATACACGTTCACGATATCGCCCTTGGGGACGATACCCTTTATATGCCCCCTTATACGAAAGCCTGCTGTGTCAGAGTCTGTAAGAATTGCTATTCCGCCATGCTGGGCATAGTATCTTATAAGCGCCGCCTTATCGGGGTCTTTGTAGATACGAAAGCCGTTGGTGACGATTATAACGCCGTCAACTATGGACGATAGCTTTATCTTATCATATTTTCCCTCAACGATTATTGCCCTTGATATTTTAAGTTTTTCCATTTACTAACACCTTAACGCCATTGACCTTGCAAGACCCTGCTCAAGAGTGAGCATATCTCCGTCTTTTCCTCGTGACCTTGTTTTGAGCATAAGGTCAGTTTCAGATAGTATCTCCAGCGTTTTTCTTATACGCTCCGCCGAGATATTTCCGCACTCGGAATAGGCGTTTTTTACTGCAAACTCTCTGTTTTTCGCATAGGAGAAATCTTTAGCCACGTCTGCTACGCTCCTGCCCGAGGAACGTGCAAGCTTCGCCCTGTAGATATCCGCAAGGGAAAAGCCGATTATTCCTATGATAGCATACGGCTCATAATTCTGCACGTCAAGTTCACGCAGACGTGTAAAGACCATTGCCGCATTGCCTCTGAGGATATTTATTGCAAGAGAATATCCGTCCGACTCGATACGCCTGATACAAAGCAGGTCGATATCCTCTCTTGTTACCTCCCTGCCCTCTGCATATGCCGAAAGCTTTTCAAGCTCCTTGCTGATAAATGCAGTGTCGCACAGACAAAGATTTGCAAGATACTCTGCATTGCTTTTTGTTATGGTACAGCCGCTTTTTGCAAGATAAGTGGATATAGACTTTCCAAGGTCGGAAGCTCTTTTGTACTCAAAGTTGCAGACAGTGCCGTGCTTTTCGCAGAAATCTGCAAAACGCTTGTTTTTATCTGTAAGATACTTCTTGTTCTTGAAAAGGTCAACTCCTGTGGCATAGATTATCACTGTGGTGGTTTCGCCCAAAGAGCCTAGGATCTTTTTCAGGTCGTCCAGATCTTCTTTAGTCACTGCGTCTATATTAAGATCGTTTATAGTCACCACCACACGTTCAGCCATAAAAGGCAGAGCTTCGCAAGCGTCCGTAAGCATTGGAAAATCAAGATTTTTGCCGTCAAGCTTATGAAAGTTCATTACCTGAGCGTCAGCAGGACAAAGCTTGTTCACAAGCCTTTTTGTAAAGCTTTCAAGTGCCGCTGTATCATGTCCGTAAAAATAATAAAGGCTGTCGATATCGTTCTCTCTTATCGTTTTACCAAGAGCCGAAGCCGTAAGCAAAGCCATAGTCCGTCCTCCTTATCTGTGAATTTTTCATATCTATCATCAATGGGTATTCTTCATCTGTTGTGTCAAGGCTTCTGCCGTTTATGGTGACAGAACCTTTTTCTATAGTTACCGCACAGCCCTCGGTGGTAATTTTATAACCGTCCTCCAGTGCTTCTATCTTAACACCATTCCAATCAAGCTGTGCGCCTGTCATGAACGGCAGTTGGCTTTCATTATCAGGCTCGCTGTTTATGTAAAATCTATCAGGCTGTATAGTCATCTGCTCGTTATATTTCGTTATAGTGTAATACTGTTCGCTTTCTATAAATGCGCCTTTTAGCTCTTTTATGCCGTAAAGCTCCAAAAAGCTTTCCATACCGCTGTTGAGCTTGCCTTTACTGCCAATATCGAAAACCATACCCTTTGTTTTATCATACAGCACAGCCTGCTCTGCATTCCCTTTTGGCATTAAAACTATCTTTACCGAGCCTCCAAAAGCAAGAGAAAAGTTATACACCGCTGTCCAACATACAAGCATTAAAGCAGTGCAAAAAGCACCAAGCTTCACTGACTTTCTCAGAAACATGACCGCCACAGGCACAAGGCAGGTAACGAGCATTACAATACCAAGTGGTCTTACTCCACGGGGGAGATAGGCAAAGCTGAATTTTGAAAACAGCTCAGCAAGAAACAGAACGGCTTTCAGAAGATACTTTACCACTGTCAGCACAGGATAGGCTATTATTGCCGCACCGCCTGTTACCGCAGTTATAGCTGTCAGACCAAGAGCAAGGGTACAGACAGGCACCAGCAGGATATTTGACAGCGGTGCAACAAGAGATATTTCACTGAAAAACATAAGCTGAACAGGCATTGTGCAAAGAAGTATCGTCACCGCTGTGACTATTTCACGCTCAATGCCGCCAAGAATATCCCTGCGCTTTATCATTGCCGCCGCTTTTGGGCAGACCGTGCCTATCACGAATGTTGCTGTGAATGACAGCAGAAACGAGCAATCCGCCGCCGCATAGGGCGAAATAATGAGTATAACAACAGCGCAAAGGCAGAGAGTATTTGCTGGGTCTGGTCTGCGGTAAAAAAGCGGTGCGGCAGTGACCAAGGTCAGCATAACAGCCGCCCTCACAACGGATACTGAAAATCCTGCAAAGACCGCAAACGCCCACACTGCCACAGTTTGGACGGCAAATATCACACGCTTATCCTTGCTTAGTTTCTGCATGAACCAGCCTATCATGGCGCTTATTATGACAACATGAGTTCCTGACACGGAAAATATATGACCTATGCCACTTCGATAGACTGTAAGCTTCGTTTGCTTTGAAAGCTCTGTTTTATCGCCACAAAGCATTGCAGCGGCAAAACCGCCCTCATCTCCGCCTATGATATCATTTATGAGCATGAACATCTTGTCACGATAGTGCATTATACTGCGTAAAATGGTGTTTCCACCGCCTGTGACTTCTATGCTTTCAGCGGTCGAGCCTTGTAAGAACACTCCTTTGGGTCGGTCATACTGCTCTGATTTGAAATTGATGCTGTCTTTTATCCTGCTGACCTTTACTGTCGCCACGATATTGTCATAGTAATCATAGTCAAGGTCATCTGCATAAAAGGTCAGCCTGCCTTTTACTCCCCCAACAGTACCCTTAACGCTTAGCCGACAGGTATCTGAGCCTGTATAGCTTATGTCGGTTATCTCGCCTTTAACTGTGACGGTCTTTCCGTCTAAAGCTGTCAGTTTATCATAGAAAATGTGAGTATAAGCGGTATTGACTCCCACCGCTATCAGGAACGAAACAAAGCAGAGAGCTATTTGCTTTCGGTATCTCTTAAAAAGCGCAAAGGCTGTAATGGCTACACACGCTGACGCAAGTGCAAAAACAGCGTTGTTCCTGCCCCAGCCAATGGTACAGAGAAAAAGCCCTGCAAAATACGAAAAGCCGATATAACAGCTTTTTCTCACCATTGCCGCCGTCCCCCTTAAAACTAAGGGCGGATAAGAAATTTACCCGCCCGTTTGATTTCTTTAACCGGCTGGCCAAGCAAGTGGTCTGCCTGCAAGAAGATGAAAATGAATGTGGAAAACGCTCTGCCCTGCCTGCTCGCCACAGTTGGAAACAACTCTGAAACCGTCCTTAAGGTCAAGGTCTTTGGCAAGCTTTGCGATAACTTCATAGATGTGTGCGATAACTGCGCTGTTCTCAGGGGTTATCTCGTCAAGCTTTGAGATATGCTGTTTTGGGATAACGAGATAGTGGATAGGAGCTGTAGGAGCAATGTCCTCAAAAACGTATGTCAGCTCGTCCTCATATATCTTCTTGGAGGGTATTTCCCCGGAAATAATTTTACAAAAAAGACAATCTTCCATTTATATTCCGCCTTTCTGTTGTTTATAACAGCACAGCGCAGAGGGTATCTGCGCCGTCTGCTAAACGATCTATCGCTTTTTTACTTTACGAACTCGCCCACGATCTCGTTTACCTTATCGAGAGCTTCGTCTATCTTAAATCTGTCGCCGATACCAGCCATAGCAGAGTCAGGACGTCCGCCGCCCTTACCGCCTGTGAGTGCTGCAACCTTGCCTGCTATCTTGCCTGCGTGTGCGCCCTTTGCAACTGCGTTCTTGCCACAAACTACAACAAGGTTTGCCTTTTCGCCGTCAACGCCTGCAACAACTGCAACTGCGTCAGCTTCTCTTGCTTTAAGCTCGTCGCCCATTTTTCTGAGCATATCAGGTCTTGTGTTTGTGAGCATTGCAGTGACTACCTTAACACCGTTGACCTCATATGGATCATCGAACAGTGACTTTGTTTTGAGATTTGTTATCTCAGCCTGCAAAGCGTCTCTTTCCTTTTCAAGATCCTTGACTTCCTGCATAATAGCATGACATCTCTTTACGATATCCAGTGGATTTGCAAGCTTAAGGCTTTCAGCCGCCTGCTGGATAGTTGCGGCTCTT
Source organism: uncultured Ruminococcus sp. (assembly GCA_934435205.1). Classification (GTDB taxonomy): domain Bacteria; phylum Bacillota; class Clostridia; order Oscillospirales; family Ruminococcaceae; genus Hominimerdicola. The sequence continues at coordinate 148,006 of CAKSAK010000001.1, forward strand.
TCCTCAACAAGCTCCAGAACGCCTCTGCCTGTTACGGCTTCGATACGTCTTACGCCTGATGCTACAGAGCTTTCGGAGATTATCTTGAACAGACCTATTCTTGAAGTATTGTCAAGATGTGTACCGCCGCAGAACTCGATAGAAGCGGTTTCGTCACCGTCACCCATTGTTACGACCCTTACAGTTTCACCGTATTTCTCACCGAACAGAGCCATAGCGCCAAGTTTCTGTGCCTCAGCTATAGGCATTTCTTCCATTTTTATATCAAGAGCTTCAAGAATATACTTGTTTACAAGTGCTTCGACCTTGAGCTTTTCCTCTGCTGTCATTGCGTTGAAGTGAGAGAAGTCAAATCTAAGTCTGTGAGCGTCAACGAGCTGACCTGCCTGATGAACGTGTTCGCCGAGAACTTTTCTCAGTGCAGCCTGAAGCAGATGTGCACAGCTATGGTTTCTCATAACAGCGTAACGTGTCTTTTTGTCAACAGTGAAGTGAGCCTTCTGTTCAACAGCTATCTCGCCCTCTTCCACGACTACCTTATGAGCGAACTTGCCTGCAACGACTTTCTGTGTGTCAACGACTCTGCACTTACCGCTTTCTGTAACGATAGTACCGATATCGCCCACCTGTCCGCCGCTCTCTGCATAGAATGGCGTCTGTGAAGATACGATATATACTTCATCGCCAGCCTTTGCTTTTTCGATAAGCTCGTCGTCAGTTGTGATGAATGATATCTCGCTGTCGCCCTCAAGCTTGTCATAGCCGATGAACTCTGTGTGGAAATCCTTGTCTATCTTATGGAAAACAGTTTCGTCTGCGCCCATATACTTTGTTGCGGCATGAGCGTTCTTGGCTGTTTCTCTCTGCTTTGCATAGCACTCAGCGAAGCCCTCTTCGTCACAGGTCATGCCCTTTTCTTCAAGTATCTCTCTTGTAAGGTCGATAGGGAAACCATATGTGTCGGAAAGCTTGAAGCAGCTCTCACCGTCAAGCTCTGTCTTGCCGTCTTTCTGCATCTGTGCGATAAGGTCGTCAAGTATCTTCATACCTCTGTCGATAGTGGCATTGAAGTTCTGCTCCTCAGTTGTGAGAACCTTTACGATATAGTCATACTTTTCTTCAAGCTCGTTATACTCACACTTGTTGCAGTCAACAACAGTTTTTACAAGGTCTTTGAGGAAAAGTCCGTTTATGCCGAGAAGCTTTCCGTGACGAACGGCTCTTCTGAGCAAACGTCTCATAACATATCCTCTGCCCTCGTTTGACGGCAAAATTCCGTCAGAAGCCATGAATGTTACAGAACGGATATGGTCTGTGATAACTCTGATAGAAACGTCCTTTTTGTACTCCTTGCCGTATTCACAGCCTGCTATCTTACAAACATGATCTCTGATAGCCTTAACAGTATCAACGTCAAAGATAGAGTCAACGTCCTGCATGATAGAAGCAAGTCTTTCAAGACCCATACCTGTATCGATATTTTTCTGCTTAAGTGGAGTATAAGTGCCGTCCTCATGTCTTTCAAACTGTGTGAACACAAGGTTCCAGAACTCCATATATCTGTCGCAGTCGCAGCCGACCTTGCAATCAGGCTTGCCGCAGCCATATTTCTCTCCTCTGTCGAAATATATCTCAGAGCATGGACCGCAAGGACCGTCTGTTCCAGCCTCCCAGAAGTTGTCTTCCTTGCCCATTCTTACGATATGATCCATTGGAACGCCGGCGTCCTCATGCCATATCTTTTCAGCCTCGTCATCGTCCTCATAAACAGATATATAAAGTCTGTCCTTTGGCAGTTTGAGTACCTGTGTAACATACTCCCAAGCCCATGCAATGGCTTCTTTCTTGAAGTAATCGCCGAATGAGAAGTTGCCGAGCATTTCAAAATATGTGCCATGTCTTGCCGTCTTACCAACGTTTTCAATATCGCCTGTTCTGATACACTTCTGACAAGTTGTCATTCTTGTTCTTGGAGGTGTTTCCTGACCTGTAAAGTAAGGTTTCAGAGGTGCCATACCTGCAACGATAAGCAGCAGGCTGTTATCGTTCTGAGGTACGAGAGGGTAACTCTTGTGTCTCAAGCAGCCCTTGCTCTCAAAAAATTTCAGATAAGATTCACGCAGTTCATTAAGTCCTGTCCATTCCATAAATTCAGATCCTTCCAAATGAAATTATTCGCAAAATAAAAAAACGGCTCGTCCCTAAACATGGGACGAAACCGACAGTTCCGTGTTACCACCCAAATTGCCAGACATACGCCCGACCACTCGAAGCCCTTTAACGCAGAGCATACGTTGCTGTTTTCAGCACCGCTCAGGTTAGCCACCGAACTTGCCGCAAAGGCTTTCACCCACCGCCTTTTCTCTTTACCGACACTGTTTCGGATAATTCCGTCACCGCATTTTGCATATATTGATATTATAAAGCATAACCCGACGATTGTCAAGCACTTTTTTATTAATAAAATATCCATTGCTAAAAGCAGGGGGAAATGCTATAATGTTCAGGGTGATTTATATGTATGTTTGTCCGATATGCAAAAAACGGCTCAGAAAGCTTGACAACGTATGGCACTGTCAGAACGGTCACAGCTTTGATATTGCGAGAAAGGGATATGTAAATCTGCTTACCACAAAGGGCAGAAACCCTAAGAACGCAGGGGATAATGCGGAAATGGTAAAGGCGAGAACTGATTTCCTCGACCGTGACTATTATCTGCCACTTGCGAAGAAAACGGCTGAGGTAATGGGCGGTCTGCTTGAAAATGCAAAACAGCCTTATATCATCGACAGTGGCTGCGGCGAGGGATTTTACACTGTGAACTATGCCAAGGCTTTACCGCAGGCGAAGTTTTACGGCATTGATATCTCAAAGGCGGCTGTTGCACACTGCATGACGAGGGTACACTGCGAGAACATCAAGAACTGTGAATTTGCGGTGGCTTCATCATTTCAGCTTCCGTTCATAGATAAGTTCGCCGACCTTATCGTATGCACATTTGCACCTGTTTCAAATGACGAATACGCAAGAGTGCTGAAAGACGGCGGAAAGCTTGTGGTAGTTTCTCCGTCCCCAAGACATTTGTTTGAGCTTAAAGAAGTGCTTTACGAGAAGCCTTACGAGAACAAGCCCAATGTATACGGACTTAATAAATTTGACGAGTCAGAGGAAATAATTTTTGAATACCCTGTGGTGCTTGAAAGTCAGGAGGATATTTTCAATCTTTTTACCATGACTCCGTATTATTACAAAACATCTGCCGAAGCGGTGGAGAAGCTTAAAAAGATAAACAGACTTGAGCTTACCTGTGGCTTTTCTATCAGGACATTTACGAAAAAGAGAGGTTTTTGATACATGAATAAAGATATTTTCTGCAAAGGATATACTTGGGGATTTTTCTCCAAGAGAGGTGATTTTCAGACGGAAGCGGCTGAAAAGTCAATGGAAAGGCTTGCTTCAAACGGGCTGAACTGGATATGTATTCCTGCAAACGCATGGCAGGAGAGCTTTGCAAGCACAAGAGTTTTCGGTGATTATGAGCGAACACAATCAGACGAGGACATTGCCTGCGCTGTAAAGAAAGCAAAGTCACTGGGACTTAAAGTCTGCCTTAAACCTATGGTGGATTGCCTTGACCGCTCATGGCGTGCAAGGATAGACTTTCCGCCTGAGAACCCTGAATACTGGGACAAGTGGTTTAGGTCATACACAGCTTTTATGCTCCACTATGCAAAGCTTGCAGAAAAACTCGGCTGTGAAATGCTCTGCACAGGCTGTGAAATGGCAGGAATGGACAAGCAGTCTGACAGATGCAGAAAGCTTATCGCACAGGTGAGAGAGGTCTACAGCGGTATCGTTATGCACAACATCAATCACGGCGATGAACAGCGTTTTGACTGGCTCAGCGACGTGGATATCATTGGCATCTCAGGCTACTACCCTGTTACAGACGGTGTGAACAGGAGCAAGGAGCATATGCTCAGCCGCTGGAGTGAAGTTGTCGGCTCACTGGAAAAGGCTCATAAGCATTTCAACAAGCCTATAATGTTCGCTGAGATAGGCGTGCGAAACGAAGAGGGCTGCACACAGTACCCTTGGGATTTCCATGACAGGCTCGACAAGCCACTTGACGAGCAGGAACAGGCTGATTTCTATGACACTGCAATGGAAGCAACCTGGGGTCTGGATTGGTTCTGCGGCTATTTCTGGTGGGATTGGAAAGCTATCCTGCCGCCAATAGAGAAAGCCAAGGAAAACCGTGACTTCACAGTTTACGGCAAGCTTGGCGAAGAAGTGCTGAAAAAGTGGTACACAAAAGATTGATATGTACAAAAATACGGACTGTTTATCATTGGATAGACAGTCCGTTTGTTTTTATACAAGCGTTGAGGTGACCAACGGGCGAACAATGTTCGCCCCTACATTTAAGCAACAATACATGTACAAATAATTGTACTGTTATCCCACAGTGGCAGGTATTTTCTCTTTTCTGTGACTGACAGCCACAGGATATTCTTTGAAAATATGCTTTCGTATAAAATTATCAGCCAGCACGCCGATATACGAAAGTCCAAACCACAGGAACGCAAATGGCAGGCATATCTGACCGTCAAAGTTTAAAGGCACTTCCTCATAGCTCCATATGCCCATGCCGAGATAGCGGTTGAGATACTCCCCTGCAAGAAATTCTATGGCAGTGATAAATGCTGCCGACACTGCAAGCACAGACAGCAGGCTCACTCCTCGCCTGCGCTCGCCATTCATGATATGGATAACCAGCATTGAAGCTCCCCCAAGCACCCCCATTGTGATATGAGAATATCCCCTGTTAAGTATTTCCATGAAACCGTAGCATATTGCACCCACTGAAAAAAGCGTAAGTATCTTATACATCTTTGCCGCCACATTCTCACCGCCCTGTTTTTTATCGCCTAGGGCAACACCACACAAGGATTGTGCGTAAGATGCGCAGCCAGATTTTTTGTCAGATTGTCTAAAAACGACGCAGGCTAACTTGCGTTAGTCAAGGAGTTTTTGGATAATATGACGGAAAATCTGCAAGCAGATTGCGTACAAAGCCGTTAGGCGGTCCTTGTGCGGTGTTGCCCTAATATTAAAATGTACAGAAATCAGCGATTTAAAACCATGATGACAAAATTAATTTATGGCAATTTCAAGATACAAAAAGCGGACAGCCAAAGCTGTCCGTTTTATTGTACTAATATGAGATTTTATACCTGCCAGCTGTTAAGATATTTTTCCTGCTCAGGTGTAAGCTTATCTATCTCAAGCTCCCAGAATCTAAGCTTTCTGTTTGCAACTTCCTTGTCTATCTCATCAGGAACATAAACTATCTTGTCTGTAAGCTTGTCTTTGTTTTTAACAAGATAAGCCGCAGAAAGGGCTTGGATAGCAAAGGACATATCCATTATCTCGGCAGGGTGACCGTCGCCTGCGGCAAGGTTTACAAGTCTGCCCTCACCGATAACATACAGCCATTTACCGTTAGGAAGCTTATAGCCGTCAATGTTGTTTCTTGCAAGCTTGCTTTCAACAGCCAGCTTTTTAAGACCTGCCACGTCTACCTCGCAATCAAAGTGACCTGCGTTACAAAGAACAGCACCGTCTTTCATGTTCATGAAAGCTTTCTCAGTGATAACGTCCTTACAGCCTGTTACAGTAACGAAGAAGTCGCCCACCTTAGCGGCATCAACCATTTTCATTACCTTGAAGCCATCCATAACAGCCTCCATAGCCTTGATAGGGTCAACTTCGCAGACGATAACGCTTGCACCAAGACCCTTTGCTCTCATTGCAACACCCTTGCCACACCAGCCGTAGCCTGCAACAACAACGTTCTTGCCTGCAACGATAAGGTTAGTTGTTCTGTTTATTCCGTCCCATACAGACTGACCTGTGCCGTATCTGTTATCGAAAAGATACTTGCACTTTGCATTGTTTACAAGCATCATAGGGAATTTGAGCTGACCGTCCTTGTTCATTGCAATAAGACGGATAATACCCGTAGTTGTCTCCTCACAACCACCGATAACGTTTGGTATCAGCTCAGGGTATTCGTTGTGGATAAGGTTTACAAGGTCGCCGCCGTCATCTATAATGATGTTTGGACCTACCTTGACTACCTCGGATATATGTCTGTGATACTCCTCGTCAGTTGCACCGTGCCATGCAAAAACGTTCAAGCCGTCATGCACAAGACCTGCCGCAACATCGTCCTGAGTAGACAGCGGATTGCTTCCTGTGATGTACATTTCAGCACCGCCTGCTGCAAGAACTTTGCAAAGATAAGCGGTCTTAGCTTCAAGGTGGATAGAAAGTGCAACTTTCAGCCCCTTAAAAGGCTGATCTCTCTTGAAATCTTCCTCAACACTTCTGAGCAATGACATATTCTGTCTTACCCATTCTATCTTTCTTTTACCGCTTTCCCACAAGCTTTCATCTCTTATTTCGCTCATTTTATCAATTCCTTTCGGTTTATTATTCGATCCATATAATAATTATACCCTATTTCACCCCATTTGGCAAGAGGTCAAAAGCAATTCATTATACTTCGCAAATTTACAGCACGTTCATAAAATTAAATTAAACAATTTCTTGACAAAAAAACAAGGTAAGCGTATAATAATATTATGTGTGCGAATAGTAAAAACGTGCATAAATCATGATTTTTAAGGAGTGTGTACAAATGGACGACGCCAGTCAGAATACGATCGCCCCTCGATTGCAGAGCGGCTCGCCCGTTTGTGGCAGCCTTTTTGTGATCTAAATATCAATTTTAATTGAATAGGACGATCTGTGTTTTGGTAGATCCTTATATTTGTACAGAGCTGGTATAAGTACAATTATTTGTACTGCTGTGCTTATTACCGCTGCTGTTAGGGGGAATATAATGTTTAACACAGTATTGGAGCTGCTCAAAAGCAGAAACTACAAGGCTATCCGTGAAATATTTATGGATATGAACGAAGCCGACGTTGCTGCTCTTTTGCAGCAGTTTTATGACGATCACGAGGTCGAGAAATACGAGCTTCCGCTGCTGTTCCGTCTTTTGAACAAGGACGTTGCGGCTGACGTTTTCGCTTATATGGACAGCGATACACAAATGATGCTTATCAATGCCTTTACGGATAGAGAGCTTCAGGAGATCGTTGACGACCTTTATCTTGATGATACGGTAGATATCATCGAGGAAATGCCTGCAAATGTTGTTGCAAGGATAATCAAGTCTGCTGACGCTGAAACGAGAAAGCAGATAAATCAGATACTTAAATATCCTAAAGACAGCGCAGGCTCTATTATGACCACCGAGTATGTTTATCTTCACAGAAGCTACACTGCCAAGGAGGCTCTGGATTGGATAAGACACGTTGGTATGGTCAAGGAAACTGTAAATACACTTTATGTCACTGAGAACAGAAAGCTCGTGGGCGTGCTTTCACTGCTTGATATCGTAACCGCTGATGATAACGATAAAATAGAGGACATAATGGAGGACAACGTTATTTCCGTTGATACTCTTGAGGATAAAGAGTATGTTGCTTCCATGTTCTCAAAATATGACTTTCTTTCTCTGCCTGTTGTTGACAGAGAAAACCGCATGGTCGGTATCGTTACATTCGACGACGCTATGGACGTTATCGAGGAGGAGACCACTGAGGACTTCTCGAAAATGGCTGCGGTCGCACCAAGTGACGATTCCTATTTCAAGACCTCTGTTTTCACTCATGCGAAAAACAGAATAGCATGGCTTTTGATACTCATGCTGTCGGCTACTCTTACTGGTGCTATCGTAAACAAATATCAGTCTGCTTTTGCGGCTGTCCCTGTTTTGGTATCGTTCCTGTCAATGCTTAGCGGCACAGGCGGAAACTGCGGCTCTCAGACCTCGACCCTTGTTATAAGAGGCATGGCTCTGGGTGAGATAAGAATGAAAGACTTTTTCAAGGTCATGTGGAAAGAGTTCAGAGTTGCGCTTCTTTGCAGCGTTATCCTTGCTATAGTCAATGCTATAAGAATAATTCTGGTGTATCACGGCGACACATCTGTGGATTGCTACAAGCTTGCTTTCACTGTAAGTATGGCTATCATGGCAACGGTGGTGCTTTCAAAGCTTATCGCCTGTATGCTCCCTATGGCTGCCAAGAAACTGCATCTTGACCCTGCTATCATGGCTGCCCCGCTTATCACCACTATCGTTGACACTTGCTCGACGCTGATATTCTTCACATTGGCTACTATCGTATTTGACATCAAATAAAAATATTACGGCGGTTATTACCTTTCAGGCTATCTTCTGCAAAGGTGCGACCGCCCGTTTTATGGATAAAAATAAATTTGATTTGAAAGGAAATAATTATGGCTCAGAATTATGACGTAGTTGTTGTCGGTGCAGGTGCAGCCGGCGTATTCATGGCATACGAATTTGTCAAGCTTGACAAAAACATAAAAGTTTGCATTATTGATCAGGGCGGACCTGTCAGCAAGCGTAAGTGTCCTATCGACGGCAAAAAAGTCAAGTCCTGCATTCACTGCAAGGTATGTTCCATTATGCACGGCTTCGGCGGTGCAGGCGGAATGTCGGACGGCAAATATAACATCACAAACAATTTCGGCGGTGACCTTTACACATTTACCGGCAAGGAAAAAGCTATCGAGCTTATGCAGTATGTTGACAAGATAAACCTTGAAATGGGCGGTCAGGACGCTAAGCTTTACTCCACCACATCATCTGACATCAAGGCAATGGCTCTGAAATATGACCTCCACCTCCTTGACGCTCAGGTAAGACACCTTGGTACTGACAGAAATATGCAGATACTCCAGAACATCTATGACTTTGTTAAAGACAAGATAGACATAAAATTTTATGAGAGCGTTCAGGGTATAACAGGCAAGGAGAACGACTTCACTGTTATAACAGACAAGGACGAGTATCACTGCTCAAACGCTGTTGTTGCGGCAGGCAGAAGCGGTTCAAAATGGATATCTGAGATATGCGACAACTTTGGTATCAAAAGACGTTCAAACAGAGTTGATATCGGCGTTCGTGTTGAGATACCTGCGGCTGTTTTTGAGCATATCACAAGCAAGGTATACGAAAGCAAGATAGTTTACCGCACAAAGAAATACGGCGACCTTGTAAGAACATTCTGCATGAACCCATACGGCGAGGTAGTTACTGAGAATACAAACGGCATCATCACGGTAAACGGACACAGCTATGCTGACCCTGCCCTGAGAACAGAGAACACCAACTTTGCTCTGCTGGTATCCAACACATTCTCTGAGCCTTTCAAGGATTCCAACGCATACGGTGAATCTATAGCAAGGCTTTCTAATATGCTTGGCGGCGGAGTGCTTGTTCAGCGTTTCGGTGACCTTGTTGCAGGCAGACGTACAAACGAACACCGTTTCGGTCAGACGTTCCTTAACCCTACTCTCAAAGCTACTCCGGGCGACCTGAGCCTTGTTATCCCAAAGCGACAGCTTGACGATATTATCGAAATGATCTACGCTCTGGATAAGATAGCCCCTGGTATGGCGAATATAGACACGCTTCTTTACGGCGTTGAGGTCAAGTTCTACAATTCAAGAGTTGACGTTGACGAGAACCTTGAAACTGCCGTCAAAGGTCTTTACGTCCTTGGCGACGGCTCAGGCGTTACGCACTCTCTGTCGCAGGCTTCTGCTTCAGGCGTTTTTGCCGCAAGGACTATCTCAGAGAAATTCAACTGATTTCATATATCAAAAAGCCGCACTGCAAAAAGCAATGCGGCTTTATTTTTATGCCTTACTCTTCAAGAAGCTTTATATAGCCCTTAATTATATCAACGCACTTGTCATAGCTCATGTCGCTGGTATCAAGACACAGATTGTAGTTTTTCGCATTAGTCCAATCCCTGCCTGTGTAGTGGCGATAGTAATCGCTTCTCTCCTTGTCTGTTTTTTCGATTATCTTGGCAGCCTCTTTTTCAGAAACGCCATACAAATCGACGATATTTCTGACAGCCGTTTCCATATCAGAATAGATGAAAACCTTCAGCACGTCTTTTCTGTCACGGAGGATATAGTCAGCACATCTGCCAACTATTACCGCAGGCTCTCTGTCTGCAAGCTGCTTTATTATCTTCGCCTGATAATTGAAAAGATTTCTGTCAGAAGTAAAGTCGTGATCATCAGGGTCAAGAAGCTCACCCTTGTAAACTCCGCCCTTTCTCAGAAAAGAACCTTTAAGCTTTTCATCAACAAGTCCGAAAAAGCGTTCATTTATACCGCTTTCATCGCTTGCGAGCTTTATAAGCTCCTTATCATAATATTTTATACCCATATCCTCTGACAGCATTTTACCTACAGTTCTTCCGCCGCTGCCGATACCCCTTGCAATGGTTATGATCCTTGCCATAAAGCTCAACTCCTATTCACCTAAATATGCTTTCTTGACCGACTCATCATTGATAAGATCAGACGCCTTGCCTGACAGAACTATCTTGCCCGTTTCAAGAACATAGGCTCTGTCTGAGATAGCAAGGGCTTTCTTTGCGTTCTGCTCAACAAGCAGTACAGTTGTTCCGCTCTTTCTGATATCCTCGATTATCTTGAAGATAGTAGACACAAGGATAGGAGAAAGACCCATTGACGGCTCGTCCATTACAACTATCTTAGGTCTTGACATAAGTGCTCTGCCCATTGCAAGCATCTGCTGCTCACCGCCTGAAAGAGTACCAGCTATCTGACTTTTTCTTTCTGCAAGTCTTGGGAAACGCTCGTATATATCCTGGATATCTTTTGAGATATTCTCCTTGTCTTTTCTTGTAAATGCTCCAAGCTTAAGGTTATCAAGCACTGTGAGGTTTTGGAATATTCTTCTTCCCTCAGGAACGTGTGCTATACCCATTTCGACTATCTTGTGGGCAGGAGTTTTGGTAAGCTCCACACCGTTGAATGTGATAGAACCTGACTTTGCGGCTATAAGACCCGTAAGGGTGTGCAGAGTAGTGGTCTTTCCTGCTCCGTTTGCGCCGATAAGGGAAATGACCTCGCCCTCGTTTACCTCAAAGGAGATACCTTTCAGGGCGGCTATCATGCCATAATTAACGTGCAGATCCTTGATTTCCAACATTGCCATTTTACTTACCCCCTTATTCGCCCAGATATGCGGTGATAACTTCAGGATTTTTCAGCACTTCCGCTGTCTTGCCCTCGCAGAGGAGCTGACCGAAGTTCAGCACTGACAGCTTTTCGCAGATACCTGAAACAAGGCTCATATCATGCTCGATAAGCAGCACCGTCATATCAAAATTATCTCTTACAAAGCGGATAGTATCCATAAGCTCCGCTGTTTCATTTGGATTCATGCCCGCAGCAGGCTCGTCAAGAAGCAGCAGCTTTGGCTGTGTTGCAAGGGCTCTTGCGATCTCAAGCTTTCTCTGATCACCATACGGAAGTCCAGAAGCAAGCAGGCTCGCCTTATCGTCAAGCTCGAAAACCTTCAGAAGCTCCAGTGCCTTTGCGTCCATTGCCTTTTCAAGCTTGAAATATCTTGGAAGTCTGAACACGCCCTCAAAGGTGCTGTATTTATAATGATTATGAAGTGCGACCTTTACGTTGTCAAGCACTGACATCTCTTTGAAAAGTCTGATATTTTGGAAAGTACGGGCAATACCTGCACGGTTTATCTCAATAGTGCTTTTGCCTGTGATGTTCTTTCCGTCAAGAACGATAGTACCGTCTGTTGGCTTATAAACGCCTGTGAGCATATTGAAGATAGTGGTCTTTCCTGCTCCGTTCGGTCCAATAAGACCATAGAGCTGACCTTTTTCTATTGTTATGCTGAACTCGTCAACTGCACGGAGTCCGCCGAATGAGATGCCGAGATTTTTTACTTCAAGAAGTGCCATATCACTCAGCCTCCTTTACTTTTTCACGCTTGAACAAAGCCTTGAACTTAGCAGTATTTGCACTGATAAAGGTCTTTGTCTTTTCATTTGAAGTTATTACCATCATAACGATAAGAACGATAGAATAGATAAGCATTCTGTAGCTGTTTATGCTTCTAAGCATTTCTGGAAGCAGAACAAGCACAATAGCTGCGATAACACTTCCTCTGATACTGCCTATACCGCCCAGAACAACGAATACCAAAATGAGGATAGACAGGTTATAGTCGAATTTAGAAGCCTGAAGTGTATAGAAGTTATGAGAATAAAGCGCACCTGCACAGCCTGCAAGGAATGCAGTCAAAGCAAAAGTAACAAGCTTATACTTTGTGATGTTAAGACCTACAGACTCGGCTGCGATAACATTATCTCTGATAGCCATTACTGCTCTGCCCGTTCTTGAATATACAAAGTTATAGGCAATGATAAGAGTGATAAGCAACATAACAGCGCCGATAATGAAAGTAGAGTCATTAGGCGTGCCGCTGATACCCTGAGGACCATTCAGGATAAGCTTTCCGTCAGGCTCAAGGTTAAGGTTTGAGAGGCTTTTAAGAGAAACGTGAACGCCCTTGGAATCATAACCAAGGTAAAGCGCTGCGAAAACGTTCTTTATGATCTCGCCGAAAGCAAGTGTAACGATAGCGAGATAGTCGCCTTTAAGTCTGAGAACAGGTATTCCTATGAGTATGCCGAACACTGCGGCAACTATTCCGCCTATAAGGATAGCCAAAGGAAATCTGATCCATACATTTTCAATAGTTTCAGAAGTAACGATAGAGAATATCGCACTTGTATATGCGCCAACGCACATAAAGCCTGCCTGACCCAAGCTAAGCTCGCCAAGTATACCAACTGTCAGGTTAAGGGATACTGCAAGTATAGAGTATACACACAGAGGAACAAGAAGTCCCGTGAGCATACTGGAGATATATCCGCCGCTGCTGAGTATCTGCATTACCACAAAGGCAACTATTACCATTGCGTATGTGATAAAGCTTTTTCTGGTCTGCGGCTTAAAAAACTTTGTTTTTGCGCTAGCCCCTTCTTTTTTCACAAAAAACCAATCCTTTCAGATAAAACAGAACTGCAAAGCAAGTCTGCTCGAAAATTTTAAGTTGACTTTTATACCTTTTCGCTGATCTTCTTGCCGAGGATACCTGTAGGCTTGATGATAAGCACAAGTATAAGAACAGCAAAAACGATAGCGTCGGCAAGCTGCGGTGAGATATAGGCACGTCCAAGTATCTCGATAACACCGATAAGGATACCGCCGATCATAGCACCCGGTATTGAGCCGATACCGCCAAATACCGCCGCAACGAACGCTTTGATACCAGGCATTGCGCCTGTGGTGTTCTGGAGCGTAGGATAAGCTGAGCAAAGCAGTGCGCCTGCAATTGCGGCAAGGCCTGAGCCGATGGCGAATGTAAGAGAGATAGTGCGGTTGATGTTTACGCCCATGAGCTGAGCCGCACCTCTGTCCTCAGATACTGCAAGCATTGCACGTCCGCTCTTGGTTTTGTTGATGAACAATGAAAGACCAACTACAATGAGTATAGATACGATTATTGCAACTGATGTTTCTCCGGAAATAACTATCTGTCCGTCAAAAAGCTTGATGCTCGGCACGTTTACAACTGATGTAAAGTTTACAGGCTTTTCACCGAATATGAGCAGTGCGATATTCTGCAAAAAGTAGCTGACGCCTATGGCAGTGATAAGCACCGCAAGCGAAGTAGCCTGTCTGAGCGGCTTATACGCTACCTTTTCGATGACTATACCGAGAAGTGTGCAGGCGATAACTGCAAGAACGATAGAAAGCCAAGAATTTAGTCCCCATGTGGTCATGCAGGTGAATATAACATATCCGCCCACCATAATAACATCGCCGTGTGCGAAGTTAAGCATTTTGGCAATACCATATACAAGCGTATAGCCCAAAGCTATAACTGCGTATATACTGCCGAGGCTTATTCCGTTGATGAGGTTATTAAGAAAACCCATATACAAACATTCCTTCCTTTTGGAATAGACAAAACACAAGATGTAATCACAGATATTACACCTGTCCTTGTCATAAACACAATATACAATAAATTATAACATAACCCCGTAGTTTTTGCAACACATTTTAATGAAATAAATCAAAAAAACCGACAATTTTTCGCAATTGCCGGTTTTTTCATATTAAGCGTACCTTTTGTACGCACTTCATTTCAGCTATTACTGAGCAGTAGAAGCGGCAATGTCATCAGCTGTCAGTGCAGAATATGCGCCGTTCTTGATGATAACAGCCTTAGGGTCCTTAGATACGGCACCGTCTTCGCCCCACTTCATGCCTGTACCTGTAAGTCCGTCATATGAGAAGTCCTTATCAGTGATAGCCTTTTTAAGCTTATCGCAGATATCAGAAGCAGACATATCGGCTGTGATGCCTTCCTTCTTCATGAGTTCTGCAAGTACCATAACGCCGTCATAAGCGTCTGCTGCGAACTGGTTAGGTGTCTCACCCTTGTAAGCGTCCTTATACTTCTTAACGAAGTCCTGAGTTGCCTGATCCTGAGCGTCAGCTGCAAATGGTGTAAGGAGCATTACGCCCTCGCAAAGTGAAGTATCAAAGTTCTCGATAGAAAGAATTCCGTCAAGACCGTCGCAGCCGAAGAATGTTGGATTATAGTTAGCTGACTTGCACTGTGTAAGGATCAGAGATGCCTGCTGATAGTAGATAGGCAGGAACACGAGATCTGCACCTGCGTTCTTAGCTGCGCTTATCTGAGCTGAGAAGTCAGTCTTGCTGTCCTTTGTGAATGACTGCTCTGCAACTATATTAAGGCCCTTAGCCTCAGCCTCAGCCTTGAATGTGTTGAAGACACCTGATGAATAAGCGTCAGAGCTGTCGTAAATTACAGCGACCTTTGTAGCAAGCTTGTTGTCTGCGATATAGTCGGCAGAACCTTTTCCCTGGTTAGGGTCAGTAAAGCAAACCTGGAAACAGTTATCGTTCTTGATAACGTCCTGAGCAGATGCAGAAGGTGTAAGCTGGAAGATGTTATCCTGCTTTGTCTTTTCAATAACAGCCAGGCAAGAACCTGTTGTAACAGTTCCCACCATTACCTGCATACCGTTATCCTTCAGAGCATTGTACGCATTTATTGCCTTATCGCCTGAGTCAGCCTCATCGTCCTCAAAAACGCATGAAAGCTTTGTTCCGTTTATTCCGCCTGCGTCGTTTACGTCCTTGACTGCAAGCTCAATAGCATTCTTAACTGCCACACCGTACTGTGCAGCGTCGCCTGTGAGCGGACCGCTTCCGCCGATAACGATAGTATCGCTGTTCTTTTTTGCACCGTTTCCGCAACCTGCGAAGCAAGAAACTGCAAGGGCAGCCGAAACTGTTAATGCAAGAAATCTCTTGACATTTTTCATAATTATCTCTCCTTAACTACATATGTCACTGCATATGCTTTTTTTAATAGTATTAATATAACACGCAGAAGCCCGATTTGTCAATATTAAATCTTACAAATTTAACGTTATTTACACTATGTTTATTGTTACAAACAATATGCGTGTTCACAGAAAATTAACTTTGTGTATTTTCAATGAACGGTTTGCAAGTTTTTTGATAATATCCTGCATACATACACCACTGACTTATAAGCTGCATATGATAAAACAGCCACAGGAAACCCGTGGCATATGACATTCAGACAACATGAGGAGTGAACTTATTTGGATATGTTTGACAATCTGTCGTTAGGCAGGATACTTGCTGACGACACAGAGGATAACACACCTGCCTGCCCTTTTCCGAAAGGAAGATTTCCTGAGGACACGCCGCTGGCAATGGCATATGTGCCTTTTCAGATGTGGGAGAAGCCCTATGAGGCAGATGTAGCACTTTCAAGAGGAACTATCTTCCCGTCCATAGACAAACCTTTTATAGGAGAGGAGGCTGTAAAGAATGCCCATACTAAGTGAAAAGGAGAGGCTTCTTAGAAAGATACAGGCGTGCAGCTTTGCACTTGTAGAGGCTAATCTTTATCTCGACAGCCACCCCACCTGCAGAGATGGTCTGGCATATTTTGCACGCCACAAGGCAGAAAAAGAGAAGCTGGTGGCAGAATACAACGAGAAATACGGACCTTTGACTATCACACAGAATAACTCGTCCAAGAAATGGGAATGGGTAACATCACCTTTTCCGTGGGAAAGGAGTGTTGACTAATGTGGCAATATGAAAAAAAGCTGCAATACCCCGTTAAGATCGCTAACCCTAATCCTGCTTTGGCTAAGGTCATTATCTCGCAGCTTGGTGGCCCCGACGGCGAACTTGGTGCAGCGCTTCGTTATCTCAATCAGCGTTACTCAGCCCCCTGTCGTGAGGTGCAGGCAATACTCAACGATATCGGCACAGAAGAACTTGCCCACATCGAAATGATCGGCACTATTATCTATCAGCTAACCCGTGACCTCTCCCTCAAGGAGATAAAAGACAGCGGCTTTGACACCTATTTTGTTGACCACACTACAGGCGTTTATCCTATAGCCGCCTCTGGTGTACCGTTTTCTGCGGAAACCTTCCAAAGTACCGGTGACGCTATTGCTGATATACACGAAGACCTTGCTGCTGAACAAAAAGCCCGCCTGACCTACGACAACATTCTCAGGCTTGCTGACGATCCCGATGTCCGTGACCCTATCAAGTTCCTTCGTGAGCGTGAGATAGTCCACTATCAGCGCTTCGGCGAAGGTCTAAGGCTTATTCAGGATATGCTTGACAGCAAAAATTTCTACGCTTTCAATCCTAGCTTTGACAAATAATAAAAAAGCGGGCTGTTGTTATCAGTCCGCTTTTTTGTACATATATCAAAAATCTTCCTTGTCCATCTGCTTTCCGCTCCTGCTGACCTTCTTATTAAGTATCAGCGAAAAAGCCAGCGTTGCGGCTATAAGTGCTATCATCACAAGCACCGATTTTATTGTCAAATGCTTCAACTGTGCTCCGATATATGTCTGCACAAGCATTTCAGGCATCACTCCCATTATCGAGCCAAGAAGATATGGTCTGTAAGGCATTCGCAGTGCGCCGTGTATCATTGAAACAAGGTCGCCCGGCACAACTACCACTGCCCTTGAAATGTAGGAGGCGAACAGATTATTGTCATGACCATAATTTACAAGCTTTCGTGCCATAGGATATTTCATCTCAATAACACGCATGATATCGCCACCCGATATCCTTCCCACAAGATAAGGAACCGTAAAACAAACCGATAGTCCTATTACGTTCAACAAAACGCCCACCCAGAACGGATATATTGCACCCACGCACACAAAAATAGCAGCAAGAGGGAATACCACCGACAAAGATTTCAATCCATAAAATCCTAGAATAACAAATGCAGCAAGCCACAAATTGTCCGGGCAATAACTGAGTATCTCAGAAAACTCATGGTCTTTCAGAAAAAGAGCACAGCAAATTATTATGATAATAGTTAAAGCAAAGGGTACATATCTTCCATATTTTCGCACAAAGCTATCCAAAACTCCTCGCTCCTCTCTGATTCTTTAGGGTATTATACCATATTTGAATGTTCAATTAATTATCAATCAATGAAAACTGTGTTACAACTTTCGCTGTCAAAACAAATCTATACTTTATCGTTCGTCAAATTGACCAATCATTCTCATTTTTGCACAATATCCCACTATCACTATATTTTTTATAAGTAGAATTATGTCGTCTTATGTCGTGAAGCGTTCTTAAACAAGTCGATTTTTGTTCTAATTTATGTATATCTGATTAATAGGTTAAATTTGTACAATATTGCTATTGACCAACGTACCAATTAATGTTATAATTAATATAAGAATTATTTGGGAGGTATTTTTTATGAGATACACAGTTTACAACAAAGCAATGAAACGTTCAGTTTTTCAAACAAACGACCTTGAAGAAGCCATTAACTATACACGCCGCCACCCAAGAAAGTCAAGACGACACTGCATATACGATGACAAACTAAAAACTTTTGATATAAAAAAAATAAAACTTGCCGCAGGAATATAAAACGCACAGGGTGTAGAACTCTGTGCGTTTTTGATTTATTTATGAATAAACAAGTCTTACAGTCACTCTGCTGTAGCCACTCCATGTGCAGGTGAACAAAGTCAGATCCCAATCGCTGCCACCACCTTTTATGAGCGACGGCGAATCCCAGCCGCTCAACAGCTCGCTGTTTGTGACAGTATAGTTAAATTCTCTGCCGTAAACATCGGTGAAAATGACCTCGTCCCCTGAACTGAGCTTATCCAGCTTATCAAAAAAGCCGCTATAATTATGAGCACAGATTATAAGGTCATTGTCTACACGTCTGCCGCTGTACTGGCAAGCTGCCGAATTCATTGCAGCATAGCTCCAGCCACGGGTCACAGGGAACTCCTGCCCAAGTGTCGGAAATGAAATCAAGCCTATATAAGAGTTGCCGTCAAGCACGATATCCTTATCAGGATCGTCTATCTCGCTGTCCGCAGATCGACTATCGTCAAAAATGTCAAAGGGTGAACTGCTGTCGCTATCCTTTGCACTGTCTGAGATCTGCGTTTTCAGGTCACTCAGCACAGCCTCCATCCTTTTATTACTTTGCTTTTCATGAAAATAGTTGTAATAATTAAGGGATAATGCCGCCGCTATCAGCATTATCCCCATTATTATCAACAAAAGTCCTAGCTTTTTTTTAGTCACTATTTTTCTCCTGTTGTAAAGGCGAGCCTATGTGGTTTCGACTTTATTTTTCTTTTCTGCTTACTCTCCAGCCTGCTGCGATAAGGATAACTCCACCGCCTATAAGTACAGGCACCGGCCAGTTGAGTGAACCCGTCTGTGGTATATTGTCAGGCGTTGAGCTTGATGAATCAGAGCCTGACGAACTGCTGTCAGGTGTGCTTGAACTACTGTCTGTATTACTCGAACTGTCTGACTTATATGTGTTCTCTATAAGAAACAGCTTGCCATTGTTTTTGGTAACAACTGTGTAGTTTGCAGGAATATCTATCTCCTTAACTGTCCACTCAGCCGCAGTATCATCTTTCCAGAAATACTCCCAATTGTTGTCAGCGTCAAGAGTAACAGTATCGAAAAGCTTGCCGTCACGATATATCTCCACCTTGATATTGTCAGGTATGAGTTTTTCCTGACCATCAGGAACTATCCACGACTTTCTTACACCATAATCACTGTCCCCTACTGGGATCTCCTCATATGTAAACTTGGTATAAACTGTTATCTGACCCTCAGCCACTATATCATTATCTATCTCGATAAGTGACGGTGACGGAGTGAACTTTGCCATTGTGTTCTCAAAGCCCTTGCCTGAAACAAGATACAGACCCACAGAATCAGCAGAAAGCTTTACTTCACCGTTTGCGTCCGTCTTGCCTGTTGAAACTGGTGTTATGCCGTCAGTTTTTGCGTAGTTGTCAAGCGTATCAGCGACAGCCTGCATTTTTGAAGCGTCAGTAAAATCAGACATATCTATAGGATAATTGCTGAACTCGCCGGTAAGGACAAAGTCAGCTTCTTTACGCTCACCGACCTTATATATGCTCCACTCGGCATTACTAACAGTTGTTGTATCATTTTTGCACACTATATTCACATTAATATTATCCGCTGCAGAAGCTGAGATCGTCATACTTCCCAAGGCTGAAACAGCCATTGCCGCCGTACACAAAACAACCTTTGCAAGCTGAGAAAATTTAAGTTTCATCTTTACTACTCTCCTTATCAGGTAGATTTTCAACATTATCGTCACTCTCTGGCTTATCCAGCATTGCCACAAGCTCATCATGAGAGATTTTTTTGCGTTTTGAATCCACAAACCACCACACAAGCAGTACCACAAACAACGGTATCGCTACAAAAGGCACGACCACAAGAGAATCGAGCTGAACAGCGTCTGCCGTTATTTTTGAAACACTCTTCGTATCGTCCGCAGTTTCAACTCTCTTTGCACGAACAAGAAGCCTGTGAGAATTGACTCCGTATGGTGTGCAGGTAGTCAGCGTAACATGATCCTCACCTGGAATAATGTTCAGCTTATCCATTTCATTAGGCAGAACTATATAAACAGCCTCAACCTCATATGTATAGACCTCTTTCAACACCGTTATAGTGAACTCATCGCCCTCTGCAAGCTTATCAAGGTCGCTGAAAAGCTTTGCAGACGGCAGACCTCTATGTGCTGAAATGACCGAATGAGTGTCCGCTCCGCCAACAGGCAGGCTCGAACCCTGCAGATGTCCCACAGCGACATTTAGCACGCCGTCACTTGTGCCATGATAAATAGGCAGTTCCACCCTTATAGTCGGAATGGAAATATAACCCATAATGCCCGTCCCCGTGATATCTAGGATATCCTCATAGCCCTTGACCTGATCATAATCCACAAAAGGTCTGGCAAGCTTCGCTATCTCTTCATTATATTTTCTGGCACGGCTGAGGATCTCTTCATTCTCCTTGTCAGAAAGGTCATTTGCCGCTTTCTGATAAGTCGCCACCGCACGGCTTTGCGTTTTTGAATTCCACCAATCGCTTATTGTTGGATATAACATCACGGAGAGCCCCACAAGCAATAACAAGACTAATAAAATTGTAGTTGATTTACCGCTTTTCTTCCTCATGGAGTCCTCCCTGATGCCTGCCGACCGAGATCGGCAGGACAAAGGTAAAAATAAATTCAAAAATTAGTCGTTCTTAGCTCTCTTCTTAGCAATGAGAAGCACACCTGCGCCCAGTACGATAGCTCCGCCTACACCGTAGAAGATCTGAGTACCGATACCGCCAGTTGTTGGAAGTGAACCGCCCTTCTGGTTTATGATCTTAACTGTTGAGCCGCTTGTGCCTGAGTCTGTGCCGTCGATCATACGAATGGACTGAAGCGTATCAGCAGGATAATATGTTGTGTCAAACTTGAACTCATATGGATCAGCTCTGTTATACTGAGCAGGAGCTTCTATCTCAACAAGCTTGTAAGTTGTCTGATCATCAATGCCCTTGATAGTGAACTCACCTGTTGCGTCTGTTTCGATATGATCAACAGAGCCTCTCTCACTGCCGATCTCAAGTCTGTAAACATTGTCAGCTATCTTGACAAGTCTGATAGCATCGTTATGAACATTTCTAAGCTGGAACTTAGCACCTGCAAGAGGCGCGCCCTTTTCGTCTACCTTGTTACCAACAAGTGAGAATGTCCAGTCATAAACTGTGACCTTAGGTGTTTCACCGTTCTCCTTACCTGTTTTGTCCTGAGGATTATTTGAATATGTCAGGTAAGCTGTGTTAGGGTTATTGTTCACGCTGTCAGGAGCAGTAACTGCTACCTTAGCTTTTTCATTGAGCTTAGCAGAATAATAAGTTTCGATCTTAGCAACTTTAGGATATTTCTTTACAAGTTCCTTGATATCGAAAGTAACAAAGAAAGACTCCTTATAGTCGGCTGTACTGCTGTCGTCGCCAACTGTTGTGTTAGGTCCTACTGTAACAGAAGTGATCTCCTGACCGTCAGCGTCATAGTACTTGTATGTAAGGTTATCATTGAATGTGAAACCCTCGCTGAGCTGGTCACGAACTGTGTATGTATACTTGTCATAAGCTGATACATCGCTTGGTATAGTTGTTGTGATCTTGAATTCTACATCGTCACCGATTGCGTTGTCACCAACATCGCCCCATGCGTCATTCTCATTATGCTTGATCTGCTTTGTAAGTGTTGGCTTTGTCCTCTTCGGAGTAACGTCTGTTGTGCCTGAAACGTTAAGGATAAGAGCTGAGTTAGCCTTATCAACACCATTATTTTCTGTTGCATCGACAACGAGATAATAACCAGCATTTTGAACAGCGATAGTGTACTTACCATCTGCTTCTGTAGCTGTAACAGCATTGTCATTTATTATGCAATCAGCGGCGACTTTTGCAAACTTTGCAGTATCTTCCTTTGTCCAGTGATCTGCGTCTGAGATTATCTTTGCAACGTCTGCTGCACTTTCAGCACTGTCAAACTGTGACATATAAGTGTCAAGGCCAGAAGTTTTCAGTTTGGTAAGCAGAGTATCGCCATTAATGCCGTTGCCCCAAGAGATAGTATTTGTTGCAGATGCCTGATCAAAGATCTGATAAGCATTATATACTCTGTTTGTATCAGAATCCTTGATAACAATGTGATTAGCGCCATAATCAGCAGTAGCAAATACTCCGAATGCTGATGTTGCAGCAATAGCTGAAACTGACATAACTGTTGCAGCAGCAAGAGCTGCGATTTTCTTCATCTTCATAATTATTTATCCTTTCATATTTGTTTATTTACAGCGTTTTTTTGCGACGCTTTGTAACTAAAAGTATTGTTGCAGCAACAGTGACTGTTCCGCCTGTTGCCACGAATGGGATAACACCCATGCCGCCTGTTTCAGGCAGCTCTCCTAAGGTTTCCTCAGAGTTGTTATAGACCTGAACATACTGATCGCCGTTCTTTGTCATATCAATGCAATCCTCATTTTCTGAGCCATTGTATCTGTAGTAAGCCTTGTATGACGATGTGCTTACCGGCTGACCATTCACGTCTATCTCCTCAAACCAGTAGTAATACTTATTTCCTTTGACATTATTTTCTTCAAGAGAAATGGCAGTTGACCAGTTGTTATCAGCCGTGAGCGTTATCTGCTTCCACAAGAATACTTCACTGCTTGGTATCGCATCTTTATTAGGAACAGGTGTAACGTTCGTCTTCTCAGGTGTGCCAAGATCATTAGCTGTCACCTCATAAGAGCAACTGCTATCATCATCGACCTTTGCAGTAAGCTCAACTGTAACATCGGAAGTAATACTGCTTAGATCCAAAGTAAATTTAGTCTTATCCCATGATGAATTATCAATGCCAGACAAACTTATATACTCACTTGTACCTGTCCATGACGTAACGCTCTGCTGCTTGTCAGTGTCCCAAACGTCCTGATCTCTGTAGAAATCAGCGAGAACATCGCCTGACGCATTGATAAGTCTTACTCTTGAATATTTGATATCGCCCTTTTCCAGCCATGCGTTATTAAGGGTGAAACTGAACTTGGCCGAGCCATACATGGTATACTCAGAGGCAAAGCTTCCGTTCTGAGCCATTTCTGCACCATTGCTTGTAAGGATCTTGAATTTAACATTCTGTCCCTTATCCATTGTGCCTGTAAACTTGTTATAATTTTCAGGAACGTCAGCCTTATTTGTTGACCTATAGATATTGAACGTTACCTTATCATTGGTATGAGCATTGCTATCGCCGTCAGACCATGCCTTTTGCAGGCGAACGTCCATATTTTCTACCTTCTGCGGGGTCTTGGTATTGACGATCGTATCAAAGCCCGTGGCACTGCCGTTATTTGAATAAGTATATGTAACGCCAAAGCCGTCAGGTATATTCTTTTCAAGAACATAGTAATACTTGTCCTTGTCAAGGCCGTCAAGAGTTACAGTCCAATTCTTAGACTTTTCAAGAGAAACAGTTTTTATAAGTCTGCAATCTGTTGGTATTCCGTTATCTCCATTCACTCTCGAGGTTGAATTTGGTGCAACAGAGGATTCATAAACATCTGCCTCGACCTTGTCGATACCGGCAGGAAGCTCGCTGTCAGCAAGCTTGTTTCCAAGCTCATCACGCCATTCCTTCGTAATGTTAAGTCCCTTGACGTTCGTTACTGTAACATCAGTGTTTTTGCTCATTGCCGTTGCACTGTATACAGCCTCATATCCTGTTGCAAGATCGATCTCTTTGATATAGTAGTAAAGCTGCTTATAATCATTGCCGACCTTTGTATATCCAGGAAGCTTTGTCCACTCATGTTTCCAATTATTAGCTTCGTTAAGAGTTACCTCATCACTGCCCCACTGAATATCATCTGGAACACCGCTTAAAACCTTAGTTGTTGACGAGCCAAGAAGGAACTTTACGTTCTCTGCCGAATGATTGCCGTTTCCATCGCTCCAAACCTTGCTTGCAGTTATCTTAAACTCTTTCAGCAGATTTGTTACTCTGAACATATCTCCGTTCTTCACGAACTGATATCCGTCCTCACCGACTTCACTAGGAACTACAGCCGGACGCACTTTAAAAGCAAAATATATAGGAGTTTCGTCAAGAAGATAACCCTCTGGACTTTGCTTTTCTATAAGCTTATAAAGATGACCCTCAGTATCTCCGGTGCCTGCGGCAGGTTCAAGGTCAAGATTGTATGACCCGTCAGAATTTACATTGAATGTCTGTGCCGTATCCTGTGCCGAATTTCCCCAGATAACTGATCTTCTGTCTTTCGCAGCATTTTCTTTGAAATCTACTGCTGGAAGCCAATCATATGTGCCATTTTCCAGCTTAGTGTATCTGTAGATCTCAAAAGAAGCCTTAAGCATAATACTATAGTCTCCGCTGTCTACCTTCATAAGCTTAAATGGCTCAACAGTTGTTGATGATGCCTTTGACTGATTTATCAACTCAAACTCGGAATCATTATCTTCACTGTCATTTACAGCAGAGCCGTTTGTGTCAAATGAGATATTATTGAACACATGGACTTTATAGCCATCGTTCTCAGCGTCCTCATCATTTGCAGGACTTCCTGTATAAATGTAAACTATTTTCAGATGACGCTGATCTGGAACGTTTATTTCAAGTTTCTTTACAAAATCTCGTGTCTTCGCTGTCAGTGCGGAACACTTTACAGCCGATAGCATTTTTTCATTGCTGACCGCAGTGTTTGGATAGCCGCTGCTATCTACGTATTCATATTCGACTCTGAAAACACCGCCTGCCTTCTCAGAAGAAACCTCCTCCACAGGAACGGATATGCTTGAGCCAAAATCTGACCACTCGTTTTTCTTGTTGGCAAAGGCTTTTACTTCATTAAAGTAATCACCGTCCATATAGCCATAAGCCACATAGTATCTCTTTATATTTCCGTTTTCGTAGCCTTCAGGCAAAGTTAAATCAATAGTGCCCTTAGCGCCAACAATACTTTCACTTGGAATAAAGTTAGCAATAAACTTGCCCTTTTCGTTGGTAATAACATCTGCACTGCATGAAACTGTGCTGTCAGCTACCTCCGGGTCTGATATCACATAACTGTAATCACTTACAGCAAGCTCTGCACCCGTATCTGCGTCAAATACCTTAATAGACTTCAGATCCATATTAACAGCGGAATTGCCATTTATGCTTACAGTTTTTGTCTGAATGTTACCCTGGGCGTCCTTTGTCTTAACAACAGCCGTACCTCCGCACTTGATAACATCGTTGAGAGTTATCATTCCGCTTGTTGAGCATTTGAGCTTTTTAGGGTTAACATCAATGGTATAAGTTATCTCACAGCCGGTAGACTTCGGAGAAGAAGTTTTCTTCAAGTTCTTTTCCTTAACTGTCTGCGTCTGGCTTCTCTCAGGATACTTTCCAGCTTTATCCTGAGCTGTGTTTTTGAACGCTGCAGTACCATTCTTGTAAACGCCATTCTTAACATCATCGACCTTTACAAGAGTGCTGTAATAAGCTGTCCAAGCGTCCTGCTGATTCCATTTTGTTACAAAAGTGATCGTGTTTGCGGTCTTATCGTAAGTATATTGGAACTGACTTACATTTGCAAGGTCATACTTATCAGAACTGTTTCCTGACGAATATTTCAGATAATCGTTGTTCTCGTATAGTATCATGCCAGCCGGAAGAGTATCCACGATCTCAACTGTGTCGCCATACTTATAAACGCCATTCTTGTTGATATCAAGCCGCCAATCAAACCTGTAATACTCAACGCCATTTACAGTAACAACAGGCAGGCTGTTAAGATCATGCACTGTGTCGCCTGCTGTGCTGCTTGCTGCGTCATACTTTTCATAAGGTGCTTTGGAACTGTCGCCTATAGTAAACTTAGTTTTATCTGCACTAGGCTCAAATGTTTCACCTTTATAAGTAGCCTTGTTATTTACATTTATAATAGTACCTGTGTCAAGACCTGTTATATCTACGGTACTGCTATACTTTATCTGCACAAGGTTTATATTGTCAAATTCTTCACTATCATTGAACTTTATCTCAAACGAAGTGTTGTCGGCATTAGGTACTACAGTGTAATTTGAGCTGTCAAGGGTTTCATAGCTTCCTGTTCCATTTCTCTGAACATACATGATAATGGAATCAGTGTCAAGAACGCTCTTTATTGACTTGCCATCATTTGACGTAGCGTTCATATCATCGCTTATAGTCTTGCCCCTAAAGGAACCGTTTGTCTGCTTGACTTCTACCTGCCACTTATATGTAACACTGCTTCCGTCCTGAGAAACGTCAAGAACTGTTTTTGACTTCTCGTTTACAGGCTTGTAATAAACTGTCTTGTCAGAATGGAAGCCGTCAATACCTGCAGTATTTTTCACTGAATAATATCCACTGCTGTTAGGGTCGCCAAGATCATAGTCAGCGACCTTTGTTTCATAGGAAATAACTACCTCGTTATTGTCACCTATGCTGTCAGGCAAAACAAGCTCACCGTCACTTGCTACCGTTGCATCAATAGTATCATTTCCTACCTTAATGCTGACCTTCTGTCCTGCTTTAAGCATATTGTCAGTTATTGTCTTGCCTTTAAGAGTAGAATTTTTGTCATTACATTTAACAGTTACTTCCCATTTGATTATACCTAATGTGTTATTACCTAACCAACCATTTTTTGATATCTGATACTTATTATAAACAGTTTCACTTGATGTGATATCAGACCATGGGTTGCTCTGGTCAGGTCTTTTCATTCTTACAGTGTTTGTAGTTTCTGCCTTGTCAGGATCGATAGCTGTTACATACTCAATAGTGATTTTTGACGCTGTTGTTTTATCGTCAAACGTAAGCGTGTTTCCGTCAAGTGTGTACTTTACATCTGAACCATCGTCAGCTTTAAGTGTAAAGCTTCCTAGCTTTGCATCGGGAAATGCTTCATCATAAAGGTGATAGCCCTTGAGGTCTGCACCGCTAGGATTGCTTACAACTATTTCCCATGTGACTTCGTTATTGTCATAGTCAACATTCTTGCCTGTTTTTGAGATCTTATCCTTCTTTGAATCAGAATAAATAGTTTTATCTGCTTTTACTCCATTTCCGTCCTTATCATATGTAGTGGATTTGTTTTCCACCTTACCGCCAAGAACAAAGTCAGGGTTGCTCGTTGGATAAGGAGTTGTGTAGCTTATGGTAACATTTTCTTCGCTGAAGCCGTCATTGAAAATGAAGTTTCCGCTTGCAGCGTCATAGCTTCCTGCACCCTCAGGTGAAACAGTGAAGCTTCCGTCAACAGCGTCCTTAAAAAGCTTGTCCTCGATCCTGTCAAGAGGCTTCTTTGCAGGATTGTCAACTGTGATAGTCCACTTAACTCCGTCAGCAGTTTCGCTTGCGTCCTTTATGGCAGACATAGTGAGCGGAGTAAAACCGTCTATTTCAACCGTCTGACCGCCTATCTCAACAGTGGTCTTATCACCTGTATCTGTATCCTTACGCTTTACATTACCCTCAAAGCTTGCCTTACCGCTTATAGCGTCCTTCTCATTTTTCTGTTGATATCGCTCGTCAAACTCAATGAAAAGATACTTCTTTCCATCTATTTCATCAACTCTGTACTTACCGGAAATTCCTTCGCCCTCAGTAAAAAGAGTATCCTCAACGTTGCCCCACTCTCCACCTGACGGGATACCACCCTCTGGCAGGCTAACATTATCGGCGATAGGGAAATAAATATACCTATTGGTCATTTCGCCCTTATCAAAATCAAATTCTACATTGAATTCGATCTTTTTAGATTGGTCTTTTCCTGAACCGACCGCATCATAGGATTTTATCGTAATGCTATTCGCATCTTTATACGAATAGTTTCCGCCATTATAAGAAACATCTCCACCTGCCACGGAAGTACCCTCAGTGGCACTTATTGCAGGCATAACAAGGCTTGCCAGCACTGACACTGTCATGACTACAGACAGCACCACGCCGAACAAGCGGCTGCGTTTCTTCCTTTCATTTTCTTTTAGATATTGCCGAACTTTACCGTTAAAATTCTGCAAAACGGATCACTCCCTCCGAAATTATACACTATTTATAATAAAGCTAGTCCACTGTGCCTATCCTTTTAAAAGGATATATCCTCAGCGAGACCTTTCCAAGCACTGCTTCCTCAGCAATACAGCCTATCCTCTTTGTACGGCTGTCAACAGACGTAGATCTGTGGTCGCCCATAACGAATATTCTCTCATCAGGCACCTGATACGGCAACTCGATATCACATTCTCCCAGAGCTTTGCCGTCAACATACGGCTCGTTCAAGGTTTTTCCGTTTACGATAACAGTACCGTCCTCCTTGATATCCACCACGTCGCCTGCTGTAGCGATAACACGTTTCAACAGTATCTTATTATTATAGTAAAACGCAACTATATCGCCCTTCTGAAAGCTTCCTCGCTTTCTGCACACCACCAGCTCGTCGTCATGCAAAGTCGGCGTCATACTTGTACCCGTTACTCTCAAAACAGGCAAAAATAACATTGATATGATCACTGCTGCCGCTGCCACAACAATAAGCGACGCCACAGTGCTGCGGAGTATCCTCAGATATTCCCGCCTTTCATGACGCTTTTTTACCACCCGCTCAAGTGTCTGGACATCAGGAAGCTCAGGCTTTTTTAACACCTTGTTTTTGCTATCTGCCGCCATGATCTTCCTCCGCTACCGGCTGCTCAACAACCAGCTTGTGACCTGTCAGTGCAGCTACCTGCCGCTCCAGCCTGTCAAGTCGGTCAGTGATACTTTTTTTATCTTCGAGCTTTTGAAGAAGCTTTTCATTCTCTGCGGTAAGCTTATCATACTCTTTTCGCAGATAAAGCATTAGCTCGAGCAGCTCATTTTTTGACAATTTTTCAAGTGCCTTATCCTTCAAAAGCCTCACCTCCGACGCAATATGCCTATATATTTACAAGTATTATATCACTTGATTTTCCATTTGTCAATCCCACAATATATCATGTTTGTATTTTATTTCATATAAATATACTGATAGTTCGCACAATATTGATTTATCATTTTCACAGTGTCAGCAGATGATAAAACGGCATATTTAGTCGCCTTAAACATGAAACAATATGAAACCTGCGTTTTTACGCTCATTGCAACTTTCCTCAAAAAAACTTTCCTATTTTGATTATAGCAGCCTGCATAGTCAATATTTTAACATTGTACACTAATATCGTATTTATTAATATTCTGTAAATTTTGATAAATAAATTTCTATCATTAGCCAAATGTTCATTCAGTCCCAGATCGATCCTTATTCTACGGCAATCACAAGTTATAAAGCAAACAAACTTTACATATCTATATTGACAAGCTTTCGAGCTTTACATATTCATCAAAGCAAGAAAGATCGGCAAATATCATGTATTCACCGATCTATCATCAATTTTGCTTTCTTACAACAGCATATTCATCATCAAGCCTGTAATAAGGACAGCTATATTCGCTGTCGCTCATTGATCTGTATGCTTCGTCCTCGTCAAGATCGACCATGCAGCAGTAACATTCGCAATCCTCGTCAAAAACGTAATTCACACAGCTTTCACAACGGCTGACTATCTTCTTCGCCTTTGTCATGACAGCCTCCTATTTAAGCACCTTTTTAAGTATACTATTTATAAATACAAGTGCGTCCTTCATTTTTTTCATATCACCATCTGAAATGCTGGAAAACTTACCAAGAATATCGTCAAGTATCTCGTTTTTCATCTTTTCCATAAAGCGCATAGCTTCGTCAGTGAGCCTGATGTTGATAACTCTGCGGTTATCAGGGTTTTGCATTCTGATAACAAAGCCCTTGTCAACAAGCTGTGCCACAGCCCTTGTTGCCTGCTCGTTAGAAGTGTTTATCTTGCTTGCAAGCTGTGACATTGTGAGCGTTCCCTCGATACAAAGTGACAGCATTATTATCTGCTGAGTTCTTGTTATATCATACTTTTTCTTATCAAACGTATCAAATACCAATTTTCTGCTGAGAGGGTATATCTCATACATTGACATGATACATTCACGACGTACATTGTCTACCATTTTTACTTCCTCCACATAAAGCTAATTGCAACGTATTTTCGTTGATTTTTCCACACACAGTAATTATAACATATACTTCTCATTTGTCAATAGCAGAAATATATCAATATTTGATTTTGTTAAGTTATTCTTTTAGGGGTTTTGTTGATGAAGATAAATTATATGAGCATAGTAGGTTTTAGGTTTTTACCAATTCACAAAAAGTTAAGTCGAAATTTTGTAAATTATAGCTGCCAGCTTAACACAAGACGGTAAGAATGTGGTATAATAATTAAGGAAGTAAAAATAGATTATGGAGGTTTAAAGTATATGTTGTGTACTGAGTGTAAAAAAGAGCAAGAAAAACGTATTCCTAACGAGAAAAATGAAAATGCACAGCCAGCCGAAAAAGTGTGCAGCGACGTACATACAACACTGAAATCAAAGCGTTCAGCCGCTTTGATACTTGTGACTGGTGCTACGCTTATGCTTACAATGGTGTTCATTCTTTTTTGGCTTGTCATGCTGCCGAATCTGACACAAGACAACAGCATCCTTGCGAATAACTGTGCAAATATATGCCAGACCGCTAAGGAATATATCGGGTTCTGATCTTCAAGATGATCTGCTCCTGCCTTCGGGTGGGAGTTTTTTTGTTTTATGGCGATTTTACAAGGTTTTTACGGCACCTGCATTGACATCATATGCGTTTGGAAGTATAATAATACAGTATGATATAAGATGCCTTTCTTACGATAGGAGTTAGGAGAAATAAGAATATGAATAACAAGGTCTACGATAACAGAGAGTTATCATGGCTTAAATTTAACGAGAGAGTTCTTGAAGAAGCTCAGGACAGTGCTACACCGCTTCTTGAAAGATTGCTTTTTCAATCTATATTTGCAAGCAATCTTGACGAATTTTTTAGGGTGCGTGTGGGCTCGCTTTATGATTCCTCCCTTGTGGACGACGATCATAAAGACAACAAGTCCAAAATGCGTCCATCTGAACAGCTTTCAGCAATATTTGAGCGTGTTCATGAGCTTACACCAATAAAAGATAAAACATACAAAGCTATCTGCGAGGAACTGGAGCTTAAAAATATAGTACATAAAAACATAAAAGCTCTCACTGAACAGGATAAGAAATTTCTTGAGGCTTATTATGCCTATGAGGTCAAGCCGTTTCTTAACGCTTTTATTATCGACAAAAGACACCCTTTCCCATTTCTTGCAAATCAAAGTATTTATGCAGTGGCAAAGCTTGCTTCAAAATCTTCCGTCACAGTGGGTATAGTTAGCTGTAATGAGAAATTTCAGCGTGTGATCTTTCTTCCTGCTGACGAAGGGTGCATAAACTATATCCTTGTGGAGGAGCTTATTCTCCATTATGCTGACAAGGCATTTGAGGGCTATAAAATAGAAGAAAAGACCCTTATGAGGGTGACACGAAACGCCGATATCGACGTTGACGAGGGCTTTGACTCGGAGCTTGATTTCAGACAGAATATGTCTGAACTTATCAACAAGCGCAAAAGGCTCTGCCCAGTTAGATTACAGCTTTCAAAGCAGATATCCGACACTGTGCTGAACGAACTGCTTTCAAGATTGGAGCTTTCTGAGAAGCAGGTATTCGTGGAGAAAACTCCCCTTGATATGTCCTATGTGTTCGCTGTGTTTGACAAGGCGTCAGACAGAAAGGAGCTTTTCTTCCCGAAGCAGGAGCCGCAAGCTTCTGCAATGATAGACCCGTCAAGGTCAATGATAGAGCAGATAGACGAAAAAGATCTTTTCCTGCACTATCCTTACGAGTCCATAAAGCCTTTTATCAGGCTTCTTGACGAGGCGGCAAAGGACGAAAGCGTTACATCTATAAAGATGACTTTGTATCGTGTAGCGAAGAACTCCAAGGTCATAAAAGCCTTGTGCAACGCCGCTGAAAACGGTAAGGACGTGCTTGTGCTTGTGGAGCTGAGGGCACGTTTTGACGAGGAAAACAATATAGGGTGGTCAAAGCTTCTTGAAGAGTCAGGCTGTCATGTAATGTATGGTCCGCAGGGACTTAAAGTCCATTCAAAGCTTTGCCTTATCACAAGAAAAGTGGGCGACAGCGTAAAGTACACTGTTCAGGTTGGCACAGGAAACTACAACGAAAAGACCGCAGGGCTTTACACGGACCTTTGCCTTATGACCTCAAACAATGACATTGCTCAGGACGCTTGCGAGGTGTTCAGAACCCTGTCAATGGGCGAGCTTGTGGAAAGCTCCAAGGCGCTTATGGTCGCTCCCCACTGTCTGCAAAACAAGGTAGTGGAGCTTATGGATAATGAGATAAGCATTGCAAGAGCAGGTGGCGAGGGCTATGTTGCCGCAAAGCTCAATTCTCTTACTGATAAGGTGCTTATCGACAAGATAATAGAATGTTCTCAGGCAGGCGTTAAGGTCGAGCTTGTTATAAGAGGTATATCCTGCCTTGTGGCAGGCGTGGAGGGCGTTACTGACAATGTGCAGATACGCTCAATAGTGGGCAGATATCTTGAACACGCAAGGATATATATTTTCGGCACTGGCGTTCGCAAAAAGGTATACATATCCAGTGCAGACTATATGACAAGAAACACCACAAGGCGAGTTGAGGTCGCCGCACCTATCCTCAGTGAAGAAGTAAAAAAACGTGTCCTCGATATTTTTGACACCCAGATGCAGGACAACGTAAAAGCAAGAATAATGCAGCCTGACGGAAAATATGTCCGTGCAGAGCGCGGAGATATCGCCATTGACGCACAAAGCAGATTTTACGCTGAAGCATACGCCAATGCACCAAAGCCTGCTCCTGTTAATGATGCCAAGGCTGTCGAGCCTGAAAAGGAGAAAAAGGGCTTTTTCGGCTGGCTCAAAAGGCTTTTCAAAAGAAAAAAGAAATAGTGATGAAATGCGGTCATATCCTATATGGCTGCATTTTTTGTATCAGAACAAAATATAACGGGCGACCCAAGGTCGCCCCTACACAAATAACGCATTTTCATTATCATGTAGGGGCGAACAGCGTTCGCCCGTTTATTTTAGCTGAATTTAAGATAGGATAAAATTCATTACTTCTTATCTGTAAAAGCATTGTTGATAGCTGAAACAAGTCCCTTGATAGAAGATACGATGATATCTGAGTGTCTGCCGACGCCCCAATACATCTTATCACCGCAGGAAATTCCAACATATGAAACAGCCTCAGATGTTGACTTTCTTTCAAGAGCGTGTTCTGTGTATGTTTCCACGGTAAAATCAAAGTTCAAAGCCTGCTTGATAGCGTTTGCCACAGCGTCTAGACGTCCGTTGCCCTCTGCTGTGTGATCGTCAGTTACGCCGTTTACTGAAGCTGTGATAGCGGCGCAGATCGTGCCGTTCTGCTTCTGAACATAGTGTGCTTCAGGAATGTCAACAGGTGCGCACTTGTTGAGGTACTCGTCCTTAAATATCTTGTATACTTCGTCAGGCATAAGCTCCTTGTGCTTGTGGTCTGAAACTGCCTTTACCTTGTAGCCGAAGTCCTCTCTCATCTTCTTTGGCAGATCGTAGCCGAACTGATTTTGGAGGATAAATCCTATTCCGCCCTTGCCTGACTGTGAGTTTATTCTGATAACGTCACCGTCATACTCTCTGCCAACGTCATGCGGATCAATAGGAAGATAAGGAACTGTCCACTTGTCACAGCTCTTCTCTTTTCTCCAGTTCATGCCCTTTGCGATAGCGTCCTGATGTGAGCCTGAGAATGCAGCGAATACAAGTGCGCCTGAATATGGGCTTCTGTCATAAACCTTCATTCTTGTTACTCTCTCATAAAGCTCTACCAGTGCAGGCATATCTGAGAAGTCCAGCTTAGGGTCAACTCCGTGAGTGTACATATTAAGTGCGATAGTAACGATATCAGCATTGCCTGTTCTCTCACCATTGCCGAAGCAAGTACCCTCTATTCTGTCAGCGCCTGCAAGCAGACCCATTTCGCAGTCTGCCACTGCACAGCCTCTGTCATTATGAGGGTGAAGTGAAACTATAACGTTCTCTCTGTTGTGGAGAGTGTCGCACATATACTCTACCTGCTGAGCATAAACATGAGGCATTGACATTTCAACTGTTACAGGCAGGTTGATGATTACCTTGTTCTCAGGTGTAGGCTGCCAGATGTCAATAACAGCGTTGCAGATATCTCTTGCAAACTCAGGCTCTGTGCCTGTGAAGCTCTCAGGAGAATACTCGAATACGATATTTCCCTTTGCGTGCTTCTTATACTCGTTACAGAGCTTTGCACCGTCCGTAGCTATCTTGATTATCTCTTCCTTAGACTTGCGGAAAACCTGCTCTCTCTGTGCAACAGATGTCGAGTTATAAAGGTGGACAACAGCGTTCTTTGCGCCGTCGATAGCTTCAAATGTTTTCTTTATGATATGCTCTCTTGACTGTGTAAGCACCTGAATAGTAACATCATCAGGTATCATGTTCTTCTCGATAAGTGTGCGGCAGAACTCATACTCTGTTTCAGAAGCGGCAGGGAAACCTATCTCTATCTCCTTAAAACCTATCTCAACGAGCTTTGTGAAAAACTCCAGCTTTTCTTCAAGGCTCATAGGAATGATAAGAGCCTGATTTCCGTCTCTCAGGTCAACAGAACACCATGCAGGAGCGTGGTCAACATACTCTTTTTCAGCCCACTTCATGCACTTTACAGGAGGCATATAATAGCCTCTCTCATACTTTTCAACGTTTTTCATGTCAGTTCCTCCTTATAAATTATAACGTCAGTTTATATTCGATAGTGATGTGGAAAAGGGCATAAAAAAATCGCCGCTCCTACCAATAAGGAGAGACGAGCTTCGCCGTGTTACCACTCTCATTCATATACGGCTCACACCGCATATCTCAGCCGCATCTATCAATGCGTATCTCTGTAACGGGAGAACCCGTGAGCGGCTAATAAGATTTCACCGTTCAGGCTCGGGGACGAGTTATCACAAATTCCGCATACCGTCTTGCACCCACCGACGGCTCTCTGAAATGTCAGGACTTTGCTTTTGTTCCTGTCAACGCCTTTATCATATTGATTTTATTATACCCATACTTCCCGCTTTTGTCAATAGGACATTTGCTGATTTAACAATTTGTTAATTTATTATATCTGTACTGACCATAATTATACAATATATCACCGAATGTAGGGTACGGCGCCCCCGACGTCCCCATTCCCTGCAGTTGATATTTGATTGAAATAGTGCAATGAAGCCAACGGTCGACCAGAGGTCGCCCCTACAAAAAAATCTTAAAATATTCTTATTTCACTTTTCAAATGCTTAAAAGTGTCTTAATTAGCTTGTCTGTCGGTTGACAATAGGTCATCAATGGGATATAATATAAAAGTCGACAGAGGGGGTTACCCCTCATACTTTTGTACAAAAGGGGATCTATAACATGATATTTGAAAGCATCAAAAAGCTCGTAACATATGGTCTGGAAAGCGGACTTATTGAAGAGAGCGACAGAGTTTATACCACAAACAGGCTTCTTGAAGCCCTTGGCCTTGAAGAATATGACGAGCCTGCGGAGGAGTTTTCTAACGTTGACCTTGAAAGCACTCTCAAAGAACTTCTTGACTACGCTGTGGAAAATGGTCTTACTGAAAATTCAGTTGTATACAGAGATCTTTTCGACACAAAGCTTATGGGACTTCTTACTCCAAGACCGTCAGAGGTAGACAAAAAGTTCTGGGGACTTTACAACCACCAGTCTGCAAAGGTCGCAACTGACTATTTCTACAAGCTTTCACAGGACACGGACTACATAAGAAGATACAGAGTTAAGAAAGATATGCGCTGGATAGCTCCAACTGAGTACGGCGACCTTGATATAACTATCAATCTTTCCAAGCCTGAAAAAGACCCGAAAGCCATTGCGGCGGCAAAGCTTGCAAAGCAATCGGGATATCCTAAATGCCTGCTGTGCTATGAGAACGTGGGCTATGCAGGACGAGTGAACTCCCCTGCAAGACAGAACCACCGTGTTATATCCCTTAAAATAAACGGCTCAGACTGGGGACTTCAGTATTCCCCATACGTTTATTACAACGAGCATTGTATTCTTTTCAACAAGAAGCATACTCCTATGGTAATAGACCGCTCGGCTTTTGAAAAGCTTTTTGACTTTGTTAGACAGTTCCCGCACTATTTCATAGGCTCAAACGCCGACCTGCCTATAGTTGGCGGCTCTATCCTTTCACACGAGCATTTTCAGGGCGGTCATTATACTTTCGCTATGGCGAAAGCTCCTGTCGAGGAAAAGATAGTTTTCAAGGGCTTTGAGAACGTTGACGCAGGTATCGTTAAATGGCCTATGTCAGTTATCAGAATAAACAGCGAGGATAAAAACGCTCTCGTTGACCTTGCAGACAAGATACTCACTGCATGGAGAGGCTACACCGACGAAGAAGCGTTCATTTACGCTGAAACTGAGGGCGAGCCGCACAACACTATCACACCTATCGCAAGAATGAGAAACGGCAGATATGAGCTTGACCTTGTGCTTAGAAACAATATCACCACCGAAGAATATCCTCTTGGCGTTTATCACCCGCATCAGGAGCTTCACCATATAAAGAAAGAGAATATCGGTCTTATCGAAGTAATGGGTCTTGCGGTGCTTCCGTCAAGACTTAAAGGCGAAATGGAAAGACTTGCTAAGGTTCTGGTCACAGAGGGCATAGAGGGTGTACGCCGTGACGAGGTGATAGAAAAGCACGCTGACTGGGCTGAGGAGATATCAAAGAGAAACAATATAACAGCCGAGAACGTTCACGAGGTCTTGCAGAAAGAAATAGGCATCGTGTTCGCAAAGGTTCTTGAACATGCAGGCGTTTATAAGAGAAACAAAGACGGAAAAGCTGCATTTGAAAGATTTATAGACTATGTGAACAACAAGTAATAAAGAAAGAGGTGAACGCCCGTATCTCGCAGGAGAGATCCTGCAAGGGTGCGGGCTTTTTTATGCTCAGATTTACAAGACGGCATATAAAGGAAACAGCAATAATTCTGGCAATAGTCCTTTTTATAGGCACACTGTGGTTTTTAGGCTACAAAAGACATATAAGAGATACGATCAATCAGGCTTATAACGTTGCACCTATATCCGCCATACAGTTACAGCTTGCTTCATCATCAAAGGCTGATAAGCTTATGATAGTGGCGCACCCTGACGACGAAGTGCTTTGGGGCGGAGGACATCTTTATGATAAAGGCTATCTTGTTGTGTGCGTCACAAATGGCAGAAACAAGGTGCGCTCTAAGGAGTTCAAAGACGTGGTGACAGCCTCGGGCAACGAATGTATAATGCTTGAATATCCTGATAAAGTCAGGGGCAAGCGTGACGATTGGGCGCTTGTTAAGGACGGTATCGAATCTGACCTTGAAAAGATAATGACCTGCAAGGATTGGAAGCTTATAGCTGTGCATAATCAAAAAGGCGAATATGGTCATATCCACCATGTAAATGTGCATAATTACGTCACTGAGATATATGATAAAAACGATATCCAGTGCGACCTTTACTGCTTTGGCAAGTATTACAAGGCAAGCCGTCTGAAGGTGGTGGGCAACACTTTGCCAAAGATATCAAAAGAGAGATACGAATTCAAGAAAAAGCTTGCAGATATGTATACCTCTCAAGAGAAAACTGTAGATAAGCTGTGGCATATGGCTTATTATGAGGATTGGACGCTGTATAAACGCTACAGCGAACACCCTGAAATGAAAAAACAAACTGCAACTGCGCTGGGAGTGGCTGTGAATGAAGCTCAGTAAGAAAAATATAATACATCTGTGTGTGCTTACGGGGATATATCTTCTGTTTGTCCTTGCGCTCACAAGGTTTAAATACGCCTATGGCTCTGAGCTTGATTGGGGCGGACAGCACTATGCTATCCCTGATTATTTCAGAAAGCTCTTTTACAAAACAGGGGACTTTTTCCCCTCCTTTGCCCCGAACATAGGCTGTGGAGAGAACATCTACAATTTATCGTATTATGGGCTTTATTCGCCTATAATACTGTTTTCATATCTCCTGCCCTTCGTGAAAATGTCCACCTATATACAGATAGTATCTATAATAGGCGTTATAGCAAGCTTGTGGATATTCTATATATGGATGCGGCAGAAATTCACAGACAACACAGCGTTTGCACTGAGCTTTGTATTCCTCTTTTCAGCGCCACTTATCTTCCACAGTCACAGGCACATAATGTTCGTGAATTATATGCCTTTCCTGCTTCTTGGCTTTATGGCTATCGAGGATTATTTTGAGGGCAAAAGAAAATACATGGTGACGCTGTGGGCATTTTTGATGCTCATGACAAGCTATTTCTTTGCGGTGTCAGGTCTTGCGGCAATGGCAGTATATGGCGTTTACCGCTGGCTGAAAATAAATGAAAAGCCAACTTTCAAGAAGTTCTGCAAAGACGGAACAGCATTTGCTTTCAGACTTATCCTAGCGGTGATAATGGCTTGCGTGCTTATACTGCCGACACTTCACTGTATGCTCTCAGGCAGAGAGGCTGGAAACAGCCATGTTGATCTCAAGTCGTTCATACCTGGGGTAAACTTGAAATTCCTGCTCTATTATCACTACTCAATGGGGCTTTGCCTTTTCACAGTGCTTAGTATAATATCGGCGGTGTTCTCAAAACAACGTTGCAGAAGATTTCTCGGGATCGTTATGGTGGTAATAGCCACCTGCCCTATAATAGTCTATATGCTAAACGGCACGCTGTATGTTGACCCGAAAGTTCTTATACCTTTCCTGCCTCTCGGTATGCTCCTTTTCGGACACACCTATTTTGATATAATAAGAGGAAAGCTAAAGCTTAAACCCCTTGCAGTGATAACCCTTTTAGTTGCATTGGCAGGAGTTTTCTGGTTCAAGACCACCAAAAAGATAGAGTTTTATATCATCGCTGACTTCGTTGTACTTATGTCCAGCCTG
Organism: uncultured Ruminococcus sp.; assembly: GCA_934435205.1. GTDB lineage: Bacteria > Bacillota > Clostridia > Oscillospirales > Ruminococcaceae > Hominimerdicola. Next base: position 187,120 of record CAKSAK010000001.1, read on the forward strand.
TTTGTATACAGACGGTGCAAAAAAGAGTTCATACTCAATATAGGAATGTCCCTTTGCCTCGTGGTATCCACAGTATATGCCAACTTTGCAGACAAGCTTGTGCCTTTAAGTGAGCTTGAATATGACAACAGCAGTGATATGAATACACTTGCAGATTATGTCGGCTCGCAAGAGGAGATATCGAGGACTTCAAACTGCGTTGACGAAGTGAACACAGTGAACATGATATATAATGCAGATTATTACACCATGTCAATATATTCCTCACTGCACAATAAAGATTACAACAAATTTTATTACAGCGAGATATACAACGAAAATTCATACCGCAACACTTCCCTCACCACTCAGACAAGAAGCCTTATTGCTGATATGTATTTTTCAAACAAATATCTTATCACTGACGACCCCATAAAGGCAGTGTCAGGCTACAAGAAGATAAAAGAAAGCGGAAGCCTTTCACTTTATGAAAACAAAGACGTTCTGCCTTTCGGATATGCTACCGATAACCTTATCGGCAGAAAAGAATATAATTCCCTGAATTATCCTTACTCAGTGGAAGCTCTTTTCAACAATATAATAGTTGAGGATAAGACGGAAAAGTCATTTTCATCTGATATCAAAAAGGTGCGCTCACTTAATTTTACAGAATGCGACCAGATAAAGCGTGAATGGGGAAAATACACCATTGACGCTAAAAAGCCTTTCACACAGGAGATAACGCTTCCCGAAACGCTCACGAACAATGAGATAATGTTTGTATCTTTCAATGTGAACAATGATATAAAGGGTGGCAGAAAGGACGCTTGGGTGTCCATAAACGGCAATAAAAACAAACTAACCGCACCTGATTGGAAGTATTACAATAATAACAGACGTTTTGAATATGTCATAACCACAGGTCAGAGCTATAGCGCAGATAATGTCACAGTGAAATTCTCTGACGGCAGATATGAGATAACCAACGTCCGCTGTTATGTCATCGACAAAGACAGCCTTATGTGTGACGTTGACCCGTTTATGATAGACAAAAAGACCTCTCACGGAGATGTGATAAACGGCACTATAGACGTTAAAAATGACGGCTATTTCACCATTTCCATTCCGTATACCGACGGCTTCACCGCCGAGATCGACGGCAAAGATGTGCAGTGCGAAAAGACCGACACTGCTTTCCTTGGCTTTAAAATACCAAAGGGCAGCCACAGCATAAAGATAACCTTTACTGCGCCGCTGCTCCACAAGGGCATAGTTCTCTCAGGGGCTGGCTTGCTCATATTCATAGCAAGCGTTATTATTGACAGAAGAAAATCAAAAGCTTCAAAGTAGGAAAAAATAAAAGCGACAGAAATCTAATTCTGTCGCTTTTTTTGTCGTATGTTTAGGTTTGTCTATTCACTTATTACATAAAATATGATAAAATAACAGAGTGATTGTGTGACTTTTGTCAAAGGTTCTGCCTGAATCCCTCACCGATAGTAACATTTTCGTATGCAAGCTCACGCATTTTCAGCATTACGTCATGTGGGGTTTCTTTCATTCCGCCTGTTGCCCAATCTATTATTATTCCGCAGTAGCCATGAGAATAGAAATCGGCAAAGAATTTCGCCTTATCGGAACGCTTTCTGGTTATAGCAACAGCATGATAGAAAAATCTGATAAACAGCTTGTGCATACTTCTGAAAAGATAATGCTCGAATATCTTTTCGTTGCTTTTGAGCGTGTTTGAGTAAAAACGCTTGTCTTTAAGCATATTTACGAGAAATCCCTCAAGGCGCTCATACCAGTTGTCATAGTTTACGCCTTTGGTGATGTCAGCAAAAAGCTCATGAAGATAGATATAGCTCAAAAGCTCATATTTATCCTGAAAATGGTAATAAAAAGACTGGCGGTTAAGACCGCACTCGCCTGTTATATCGGATATGGATATTTTATCAAAGGGTTTTTGCTCGCAGAGTTTTTTCAGTGAATCACACAAAGCACTTTTGGTTATCGCAGAGCTTGACATTTAACTACATTCCTTTCAGATTCATAACGACAAAAGGTCTTTTTTGAAGAAAAATCAGACTAAGCTGAATTAATGTCAAAAAAACAGACAATTCGCACTAACTTTCATTATATCATAATTTTATGAAATTTCAATAACTTTTTATAAATATTTTATCATTATCATATTTTTTGCAGGGGGAAACGGCATGAAAAACAATATCATCACAGAATTTATAAATGGTCAAAGCTGTAGGGCGTATGAAGCCCTTGGGGCAGTAAAAATGGAGAACGGCATAAGATTTTCCACCTATGCGCCCCACGCAAGGAAGGTAGAGCTTTGCCTTAATGGGGATATTATCCCTATGGAATGCGATGAGCTTGGGGTATGGAGCGTTGAACGCCCTGCAAAAGAGGGCGACATTTATCAGTATGTTATCACAACGCCTACTCTTGAAAAGCACTACCGCTCAGACCCTTTTGCGGTATACAGCGAGGTAAGACCGAAAAATGCGTCTGTGGTGTATGATATCGACAGCTATAACTGGAATGACCAAGAATGGCTCTCAAAGCGTGACAAATGCTATGAAAAGCCTATGAACATATATGAGGTACATTTCGGCTCGTGGCGCATAAAAGAGGGAAAAGAAGAGACCGACCGCTTTTACACCTATGAAGAAATGATAGACCTGCTCATTCCTTATGTAAAGGAAATGGGCTATACCCATATCGAGCTTCTGCCACTGACGGAATATCCTTATGACGGCTCATGGGGCTATCAGGTGTCTGGATATTTCTCCGCAACCAGCCGCTACGGCGACCCTAGAGGGCTTATGAAGTTCATAGACGCTTGTCATGCGGAAAATATCGGCATTATTCTGGACTTTGTTCCCGTACATTTTGTCCGTGACTTCTATGCCCTGCACATTTATGACGGAGGCTTCCTCTTTGAAAGCGACAACGAGTATGACCGATACTCCGAGTGGGGTACTGCCCTGTTTGACTACACAAAGCCTCATGTGCTGAGCTTTGTAAAATCCTCAGTTAATTTCTGGATAGAAAAATATCATGTTGACGGATTGAGATATGACGCAGTTGCAAACCTTATCTATCGTCACGGCCACACCGACGACGCTGTGAACGACAGCGGTATATGGTTCTTGAAGAACACTAATTACGCCATTCAGAAAATGCACCCTGACGTTATGCTTTTCGCAGAAGACTCCACAAACTACACAAAGGTAACTGCCCCTGTTGAGTTCGGCGGACTTGGTTTTGACTATAAATGGGATCTGGGCTTCATGAACGATACCATAAACTACATAAAAACGCCCCCATATGAGCGCAGAAATCATCACAATAAAATGACTTTCTCCATGAGCTATTTCTATAATGACCTTTTCATTCTTCCTTATTCCCACGACGAGGTAGTTCACGGCAAGAAAACCATGGTGGATAAGGTGTTCGGCAGTCAGCAGGAGCAGTTTGCTACCATAAGAGCACTGTATACCTTCCAGTTCACTCACCCGGGCAAGAAACTCAACTTCATGGGCAACGAGCTTGGCGAATATCTTGAATGGCGTGACGAAAAAGAGCTTGGCTGGAACTTGCTCACTTATCCTATACACGATTCATTACACGAGTATGTGAAAGCTCTCCACAAGCTTTATCTCGAACAGCCTGCACTTTATAAGTCTGACTATAATTCCACATCTTTCCGCTGGATAGACGCAGACAACAAAAATCAGTGCATCTATGCCTACCGCAGAAGCGACCCTTCCGGTAAGACGCTTTATATGGTGTTCAATTTTTCCGGAAGCTATCAGAACTATAGCCTGAAGGTCGAGCAAAACGGAGCCTACAAAGAGCTTCTCAACTCTGACCGTGATATTTATAGTGGCTCAAACTGCATAAACAGCGGTCTTTACACCACCAACTATAGACTGCCACTCAGGCTCGCACCTCTCAGCAGCGTGATAATTACCACAGAATGAGAAAAAAATATTAAAAATCATAAAATACTATTGCAAAATGGCGAAATATGCGTTATAATATGAGTGTATGTAATATACAACATTTACACCAAAATCATTTGAGAGGAGTTATGTAAATAATGGTTTATTCTCACGAAGTTGAAACAATGTGCCCTATCGCTCAGGGCGTTGCTCACGGTGCAGCTCCAATTCCAGAAGAAGCAAAGTGGGTAAAAGCTAAGGAAATCAAGGATATCTCAGGCTTTACACACGGTATCGGCTGGTGTGCTCCACAGCAGGGCTGCTGCAAGCTGACACTTAACGTAAAAGAGGGCGTTATCCAGGAATGTCTCGTTGAAACTATCGGCTGCTCAGGTATGACACACTCTGCTGCTATGGCATCAGAGATCCTTCCAGGCAGAACAGTTCTCGAGGCTCTTAACACAGACCTCGTTTGCGACGCTATCAACACAGCTATGAGAGAGCTTTTCCTCCAGATCGTTTACGGTCGTTCACAGAGCGCGTTCTCTGAGGGCGGTCTTGTAGTAGGCGCTGGTCTTGAGGACCTTGGTAAGGGACTTCGTTCACAGGTAGGTACTATGTATGGTACACTTGCAAAGGGTCCTAGATACCTTGAAATGACAGACGGCTATGTTACAGGTCTTGCACTTAACGAAGATGACGAGATCATCGGCTACAAGTTTGTAAACTTCGGCAAGATGATGGACTTCATCAAGGCTGGCGACGATGCTAACACTGCTTTTGAGAAAGCACAGGGTCAGTACGGCAGAGTAGCTGACGCTGTTAAGATCGTTGACCCAAGAAAAGAATAAGGAGGATTTGTTACAATGGCTTTATTTGAATCATATGAGAGAAGAGAAAAGCAGATCCTTGCTGTTATCAATCAGTACGGTATCAATACAATAGAAGAGTGTGCTGACATATGCAAGGCTAAGGGTCTTGACATTTATAAGCTCGTTGAGGGCATTCAGCCTATCTGCTTCGAGAACGCAAAGTGGGCTTACACAGTAGGCTGCGCTATCGCTATCAAGAAGGGCTGCACAAGAGCTGCTGACGCTGCTGCTGCTATCGGTGAGGGACTTCAGGCTTTCTGTATCCCTGGTTCAGTTGCTGACCAGAGAAAGGTTGGTCTTGGTCACGGTAACCTCGGCAAGATGCTTCTTGAAGAGGATACAGAGTGCTTCGCATTCCTCGCAGGCCACGAGTCATTCGCTGCTGCTGAGGGCGCTATCGGTATCGCTGAGAAGGCTAACAAGGTTAGAACAAAGCCTCTGAGAGTTATTCTTAACGGTCTTGGCAAGGACGCTGCACAGATCATCGCTAGAATCAACGGCTTCACATACGTTGAAACAGAAATGGATTACTACACAGGCGAAGTTAAGGAAGTATTCCGCAAGGCATACTCTGACGGTCTGAGAGCTAAGGTAAACTGCTACGGTGCTAACGATGTTACCGAGGGCGTTGCTATCATGTGGAAAGAGAACGTAGACGTTTCTATCACAGGTAACTCAACAAACCCAACAAGATTCCAGCACCCAGTTGCAGGTACATACAAGAAGGAAAGACTTGAGAAGGGCAAGAAGTACTTCTCAGTAGCTTCAGGCGGAGGAACAGGTAGAACTCTGCACCCAGATAACATGGCTGCTGGTCCTGCTTCTTACGGTATGACAGATACAATGGGAAGAATGCACAGCGACGCTCAGTTTGCTGGTTCTTCTTCAGTTCCTGCACACGTTGAGATGATGGGTCTTATAGGTATGGGCAACAACCCAATGGTTGGTGCTACAGTTGCTTGCGCAGTTGCAGTTGAAGAGGCTATGAAGTAAGGTTTTAAGCCACTTCGCAGGTTTTGCAAGAAATTGTAAATTTACTTTTTATGTAAAAAAATTGTCCACTGTCCACGGATCGTCCACGAAAAATGTGGACAACGATAAGACTTCGTGTTCAAAAAAATATCAGTAAGGCGTTAGAACAAAATCTAACGCCTTACTTTTTTTATGCAAAAAGACCTCCCCATGCTGTAAGAAAGGTCTGACGACCAAACTAAAGCACAGGAAGGTCAATATCACAAATACAAGCTCAAAACTGCATAATGACCATATCAAAAGAACTTTGCGATATCCTCAACAGCTCTCCTTTTAGGTCTTGCAGGGGCTTCTGCAGGATAGCCAACGGCTATAACTGATACTACAGTCTCGCTTTCAGGTATGTCAAGAACCTCACGGAGCTTCTCTCCGTCCCTGATGCCCATTACAAGCGAGCCTAAGCCAAGCTCAGCCGCTTTGAGAAGAAGTATCTCATTATGCAGACCAAGGTCGTAAAAGCCCCAGCCGTTGCCGACTTCATTATCAGGGTTGCCCTCTTTGTCAAAGCCTGCTCTTGTATGTACAAAAGTCGTTACAAGAAGCGCCGCATTTTCAGACCTTTCTCTGTTAAATCCAGGCAAGCACTCCTCTCTTACCCTCTTTGTCATCTCGTCGCTGAGAACGCAGTAATACCTTGCAGTTTCAGAGTTTTTCCACGATGGTGCTTCTGTTGCGGCAGCTATGAGTGTTTCTATCTGCTCTTTTGTTACCTTTTTACTGCCGTCATATTTTCTTATGCTTCTTCTGCTTTCAATAAGCTTCTGAAATTCCATTTATATCTCTCCTTGTCAAAATGTGAGGCTCACGCCTATTTCAGATACAATTATAACATATCATTTCCACCATTTCAAGTAGCAAAAGCCCTTGAAATGTTCATATTATTGTGATACAATAACGTAAAGACAATATGGGGGTGCAGACTATGAGCTTTGTAAAATTCGAGAACGTTTATAAAAGATACAAAATGGGTGAGATAACCATAAATGCCGCTGACGGTGTTTCATTTGAGATAGAAAAGGGCGAATTTGCTGTTATAGTAGGTGCAAGCGGTGCAGGAAAAACTACTATACTTAATATGCTCGGCGGCATGGATACCTGCGACGAGGGAAAGATACTCGTTGACGGCAAGGACGTTGCCACTTTTAATAAAAAGCAGCTCACAACATACCGCAGATATGACATCGGATTTGTTTTTCAGTTTTATAACCTTGTGAATAATCTTACCGCCAAGGAAAACGTAGAGCTTGCCACACAGATATGCACACACGCTTCACAGCCTGAGGAAGTGCTTAAAAAGGTGGGACTTGAGGACAGAATGAACAACTTCCCCTCCCAGCTTTCAGGTGGTGAACAGCAGCGTGTTTCTATCGCACGAGCATTGGCGAAAAATCCTAAGCTTCTTCTTTGTGATGAACCGACAGGCGCTCTTGATTACAACACAGGTAAAAATATCCTCAGACTTTTGCAGGATACCTGCCGAAATGACGGTGTGACAGTTATAGTCATCACTCACAACTCTGCAATCGCACCAATGGCTGACAGAGTTATAACCGTCAAAAACAGCAAGGTCGACAAAGTAGAGATAAACAAAGACCCGGTTGACGTTTCTACCATCGAATGGTAACGGAGAAATATATGAAAATTCTTTCACCTATCAAATACGAATATGGTAATCTGAAAATAGGCGGAGGCGGCTTTGTGACAGGTATCACATTCCACCCCACCGACAGCAAAACGCTTTATATACGCACCGACATCGGTGGCGTTTATCGCTATGACTTTGATAAACACACTTGGGTGTATCTGGCAGACAAAGTTACCGCAGACGACCCTGCCCAAACCTATCCCCTTGCAATAGCCCTTGACGAAAACGACCCATATAAGCTGTTTTTCACCTGCGGAGATAAACGCTCAAATTATCTCTGCATATCTGATGACAAGGGAGAAAATATAATACAGAAGCCACTGCCGTGCAGCGTTCACGGAAACGAAGTTGGCAGAGCCACAGGTGACAGACTTATTTACAAAAACGGCAGGCTGTATTTTGGCTCGCAGACAGCAGGGATAATATACTCTGACGACATGGGCGAAAACTGGCAGTCGGCTGACCTGTTCGGTGAAAAGAATATCTCCCTCATATGGTCAGACAGCGAGGGCAAACTTTTTATCGCAGGCTGTTCAGGTGAAGCAAACTCCCCTGACGGTGTAACAAGAGGTCACACTCTGTATGGCTCCACAGACGGCTTGAAAAGCTTCGTTCCCCTCACCGCCCCCGACCCTGTAAAATACGAAAACTCCTCCTATTACGGCTTCGTGCCACAGCGTATCACCAGCGACAGCAGATATATCTACATCACTTTCGCTTCAAGCGGAAAAGTATTCTACGGTGGCATGGGAGCTTATGCCTGCGACACAGGCTCGCTTTCAGGCGGCAAGGTATACAGATACCGCATTGAAAACGGCGTGCCTGTTTTTGATACGGATATCACCCCCGAGGACGATACCCCCTGTGGCTACAGCGGAATATGTTCCAACGGCAAAATGCTGTTGCTATCCACTGTCTGCCGAAAAAATGGCGGAGATATTATCTATACAAGCACCGACAGCGGTGAAAGCTGGAAAATAATAATGAATGGGCTTGAATATAGCCGCTTCGATTGGAATATCCCATACATGAAGCCTGCATACAACGGCGGCGGAAACTGCGTCCACTGGATAAGCGACATAAAGCTGTCACCTTTTGACAGCGACACAGCCTTGTTCAACACAGGCACAGGCCTGTTCATGATAACAGGCCTTGCAAGCGGAGATGTGCTTATCAAGCCGTTCTGCGAGGGCATCGAGGAAACTGTTCACCTTAATGTATACACTACTTCCCACGGCAGGAATCGCATTATAGATATCATCGGCGACCTTGGCGGTTTTGCCTTTAAAGATTATGACAGTGAGTGCGAAAATTCATTTGCAAACGAAAAGGGTGACCGCTACATCACCTGCCTTAATGCTGATCTCACCCTCAGCGACCCCGAATACATCGTCGCAACTCCCCGTGGCAACTGGACGGGCAAAACAAAGGGCGGTCTGATCTTATCCAAAGACTGCGGTTCAACGTGGGAAAGACTTCCTATGCCCCGTGGGCTTTCTGAGTTTATAGACCAAAAGCTCGACAACATCGAAAAGCCTAATGTAGACTCAGGCTGGGCGGCGATATCTGCCGACGGAAAGCGCATAATGTGGGCTGTTGCAGGCGGCAGAGGCTTTTCTAACAAGGCTGTCTGCTATACTGACAACGAGGGCAAAACATGGCATAAGTCCATTTTTATGGACAGCAGTGGAAACCCAGCCGATGAACACAACGTAAAAATATTCTCGGACTATTACAACAGCGATCTTTTCTTCGCCATAGCAGAACGAGCAAATCTGGGGCTTTACATCAGCCGTGACAAAGGTGCAATTTTCAGAGAAGTGTCCATAAAAACGGACATAAAGTGTCCACGATACGCTCACTATCAGCTTTCAAGACAGCCAGATAAAAGCGGAGTATTCTGGCTTGCAAACGGCATAAAGGGACTTTACCGCTTTGAGATAAAGAGCGACAGCGTGGAGATAAGCGATATTCTCCCTGAGGACAGGATAAACTGCATAGGCTTTGGAAAAGGACTTGAAGAAACTCCTGCAATGTATGTCACAGGAAATATCAGTGGCGAATACGGCTTTTATATTTCTGACGATCTGGGCGAAAGCTTCGCTCGTATAAATACCGATAGACAGCAATACGGTGTTATACACTCAATATGCGGAGATATGCGTGAACACGGCGTTTTCTGCCTTGCAACAGGCTCTCACGGACTTATGTTCGGCAGGCAAAAAAGCCTTGCAAAGCCGTGAAAAATGTGGTATAATCAAAATAACATAATTGAAAGGAAGTTCAATATGACCTATAAGGAAGAATTTATAAAATTTATGGTAGACAGCGGAGTTCTCACATTTGGCGACTTCACTCTCAAAAGCGGCAGAAAAGCTCCGTATTTCATCAACTGCGGAAACTATAAAACAGGCGAACAGCTTGCAAAGCTTGGCGGCTTTTACGCTGATTGCATAGCCGACAACAAAATACCTGTTGAAACGCTTTTCGGACCTGCATATAAGGGTATCCCTCTTGCTGTTTCAGCCGTTATCGCACTTGCAACAAAGTATGGCATTGACGTTTCTTACTGCTTTGACAGAAAGGAAGCTAAGGATCACGGCGAGGGCGGAATGTTCGTCGGAAAGAAGCTTGCAGACGGAGAAAAGGTAATAATCATAGACGATGTTATGACATCGGGCAAGGCTCTCAGAGAGTCAATGCCAAAGCTCAAAAGTGCCGCTGACGTAAACGTAACAGGCATGGTGATAACAGTTGACAGAATGGAAAAGGCTCTTGACACCGACCTCTCGGCCGTTGAACAGGCTTATAAGGACTTTGGAGTAAAGGTATACTCTATCGTAAACATCAACGATATCATCAAGGCTATTCAGGACGGCGTTGTTGAGGGCAAGGAGTATCTTGACAAAATGCTGGAATACCGTGCAGCATACGGCGTTGACCACGAATAATAAGGCTGCTTTGAGGAAAATTTAAGGTTATTTTAAAGTTACAAATTGAAATAATTTGTAACAGTATTGTAGTGAAATGTAACTTGTCTGTTCTTGAAGTTATGACCCCTAAAGGCTATAATATGTAATGTAGAACAGAGAAAGAAAAAGAATGTAAACACTAAGATCAAACTCTTAGCTCGTTTCATCCTCTCCAAAATTTTTACACAAGCAAAGGGCAGCCAATGGGTTGCCTTTTTGTTTTGTCGAAAAAGACAAGATAAATGTAAAAAAAGTATTAAGTGCTTGACAAGTGACGTATATAATGGTATAATAATAAAGCTGATTTGTTCAGCATATTGATAAATACTGCATAGAACTACTGTCTAAACTGAAATGATGGGCTTCTATGAGTCATAATTTTAGTTTGGAAGGAGGAAGTCAAATGAGAGAAGGAATTCACCCAAAGTATGAGGAAACAACAATTACTTGCGCATGCGGTAATGTTATCCATACTCGTTCTACAAAGAAGGACATCAAGGTTGAAATTTGTTCTAAGTGCCACCCATTCTACACAGGCAAGCAGAAGCTCGTAGATACAGGCGGACGTGTTGACAGATTCAAGAAGAGATTTAATCTTGACTAATTTTCAAAGGGAACGGATAATTCCGTTCCTTTTTTCTTTTATATGAGGAAACCAAATGGGATATACAACGATCTATGAGGAAGCTCAGGCGAGCTTTACGGAGAAAAAGTCCGAATTTATCGGGCATATCGCACCTGTCAGCACCGCTGATGAGGCTGTCGCATTTATAAACAGGATAAAAGCCGAAAACCGCAAGGCTAGGCACAACGTCTATGCCTATGTGGTGAGAGAGGGAAACGTTTCACGATACAGCGACGACGGCGAACCGCAGGGTACAGGCGGAGTGCCTGTACTTGATGTAATAAACAAATCTGGGCTTACGGACGTTTGCGTTGTGGTGACACGATATTTCGGTGGAATACTTTTGGGGGCAAGCGGTCTTACCAGAGCCTATTCTCAGGGCTGTTCAATGGCAGTGAACGCTGCAAGAAAAATGGAAATGTGCGAGTGTTCAAGAATATCCTTTTCCTGCGACTATACACTTTATGGAAAAGTCAGCTATGCACTGCCTGAATATGGCGTTATAATGGAAAAAGAGGACTTTGCCGACTCTGTAAACCTTGCGTTTCTTGTGAAGTCAGAGCTTGCTGATAAGCTGAAAAAACAGCTTACGGATATATCCTGCGGCAAGCTTGAATTGTCAGAAGAAACAAATCTCCTTGCTGATTTTGCATGAAATTTGTGCGGCTATACAAAAATTTTCAGCCTTTATGTAAAAATAAAGGCTTTTTTGAACTATTATAGTATATATTATATAGAGTTAGTATGTTTTTATATGCTGTAAGGGGGAATTTTTGTGCTGCCGAGAGAACAAACTGAGCTGTTTGAAAAACAATGTCTGAGCGAATACGCCTGCTTGTCTGTTGATTCAAAAGGGCGTAAAGAGCCTTGCGAACCTTGTCCGCTGAGGACGTGTTTCCAGCGTGACCGTGACAGGATACTTCACTGCAACTCTTTCAGACGGCTGAAGCATAAAACTCAGGTCTACCTGTCCCCTGCCGGCGACCATTATAGAACAAGACTTACTCATACCCTTGAGGTAAGTCAGATCGCACGAACTATCTCACGAGCTTTGCGGCTCAACGAAGACCTCACCGAAGCTATCGCACTGGGTCATGACCTTGGTCATACGCCTTTTGGTCATGCAGGAGAAAGGGCTCTCAACGAGCTTAGCCCTGACGGCTTTCACCACTATGAGCAAAGCCTGCGTGTTGTGGATATTTTGGAAAAAGACGGCAAGGGTCTTGACCTCACAGCCGAAGTCCGTGACGGAATATTAAAGCACACTAACATGATCGCCGACACGAAAGAGGGCTATGTTGTGCGCTTTGCAGACGTTATCGCCTATATAAACCACGACATCGACGATTCCGTTCGTGCAGGCATTATGACAGAGGAGGATATCCCGAAAAACATCACAAAGGTTCTTGGTGGATCCAAGTCTGAGAGGATAACCACTCTTGTGACCTCGCTTATTAAGGGCGGAGCTGAAAGTCTGCATATGGACGACGAAGTGAGTGACGCCTACACTGCACTGCACAGATTTATGTTTGACTTTGTGTACACAAATCCAAAGTGCAAATCAGAAGAAGTTAAGGCTAAAGACATGATAGCAAAGCTCTATGACTATTATGTTCATCATATCGAAAAACTGCCTGCCTTTTATATGAATCTCGCCTATCAGTTCGGAATTGACCGTGCTATCTGCGATTACATATCAGGCATGACAGACGGCTTTGCCATTGAGACCTTTAAAAATCTGTTTATCCCATTGGGGTGGACAAAGTATTAGCGCATACCCAAGGAGGGAGAAATTTGCCGCTGCCTATAGATTTTATAGAAAGACTTAAAGCTGCCAACCCTATCGCAGAGGTTATGAGCAGCTATGTCACCCTCAAAAGAACAGGCAGAGATTATGTTTGCCTCTGCCCTTTTCACAACGAAAAGACCCCGTCCTGCCATATTCACCCTGACAAAGAGTATTTTCACTGTTTCGGCTGCGGGGCAGGCGGTGACGTTATCACTTTTACAATGAAGTACAATAATCTGGACTATTGGGAAGCCGTCAAGCTCCTTGCAGAACGTGGCGGAGTGCCGCTTCCAGAGGATAACGGCTATGACAGCAAGCGCACCGATACCAGAAAACGCTTCTATGAAATGAACAAAACAGCCGCAAGGTTTTTCTATCATCAGCTAAAGACGCCACAGGGCAAGGAATGTCTTGACTATCTTATAAACAAACGTAAGCTCAGTATAGAAACCATAAAGAAATATGGAATGGGCTTTGCTCCAAACAGTTGGTCAGCCTTGAAAAGCTATATGCTCTCTGAGGGCTTCACCGAGGAAGAATTGGAGCAAGGCTCGCTTATCTCGCACTCACAGAAGAATACCCGAAACACGTTCGATTTCTTCGTGAATCGTGCAATGTTCCCTTTTATCGACCTTGCAGGTCATATAGTGGGCTTTGGCGGAAGAGCGCTCACACCTGACGATAAGAGAAAATACCTTAACTCAAAGGATACTCTTGTGTATTCAAAAAATAGGTTTCTTTTCTCCATGAACTTCGCCAAAAATGCCGCAGTAAAAGATAAGACCATTCTTCTGTGCGAGGGTAACCTCGATGTTATATCACTTAATCAGGCAGGCTTTGAGAATGCCGTAGCTTCCTGCGGAACTGCGCTCACCCCTGAGCAGGCGAAGATAATATCCAACTATGCCGACAACGTTGTTATATGCTATGACGCAGACGGTGCAGGTCAGAAAGCCACAACGAGAGCAATAAAAATTCTCGGTGAAACAGGTCTTAAAACTACTGTTATCAAAATGAATGGTGCAAAAGACCCTGACGAATACATAAATAAATTCGGAGCAGACCACTTTCGCCATTTGCTGAAAAAATCAGACGGCGCAATAGAGTTTGAGTTAGAAAAATGCAAAGACGGCATTGATACAGACACTGATATAGGCAGGATAGACTATCTCAAAAAAGCCTATAAAGTCCTTGCGGATATAAGCTCCCCTACTGAGCGTGAGATATACGCAAAAAAGGTGGCGGCTGAACAGAATGTGAGCATCACAACTGTCAATGCAGAGCTTAATGCTATACTTAAAAACCGTCGCTATCAGTACAGCAAAAAGGAATGGACTCGTACTATAACCTTCGCTGACAAGCGTGACACCATAAACCCCGAAGCCAATGAACACAGACGAGAAGCTGCCGCCGAAGCGGGTATCATATATTATCTCTACAATAATCATGACGCCTGCGGAGATGTTCTCAAAAGGCTTCCGCCCGACAAATTCGTTACCAGCTTCAACAGGCGTGTTTACGAAAGCCTGACGGGCAAGATAACCGATTTGCAGGATTGCTCTGTATCATCTTTTAATGGTGAATTTTCACCTGAGGAAGTGGGTAAGATAACGGAGATACTGGAAAAATACAGTGAACTGGGCATTGACGCCAAGGTCGCTGAGGATTATATAAATGTGCTTTTAAACTACAAGCCGAAGGAGAAGCAGGAGGATATATCCGACGATGACTTCTTCAAAAAGCTTGAAGAAATGCGCAAAAAGAATTAGTAAAGATCAACCGATGTAAAAATTGAGATTGGAGTGTTTGAAATGACAGACAAGAAACAGATACTTGATAACCTTATGGAACACGGCAAAACTACAGGAAAGCTCACCACAAAAGAGATAACTGACGCTCTTGAAAAGCTCGACTATGACGTTGAGCAAATGGACAGCTTCTATGATAGCTGTGCCGCAAATAATATCGAGATAATTGATGATATCATCACCGACGACAGCCTTGACATGGTAAACCCAGAAGACGATCTGGATCAGGACGGCGTTGATATCTCCCTTTCAACTGACGGGATCGCTATCGACGACCCTGTTAAGATCTACCTCAAGGAAATAGGCAGAGTGCCGCTTCTTACCTCCGAGGAGGAGATACAGCTTGCAGAAAAGATGTCTAGCGGCAATGAGAAGGACGCTAAAAAGGCAAGAAAAAGACTTGCAGAAGCAAACCTCAGACTTGTTGTTTCTATCGCAAAGAAATATGTAGGCAGAGGAATGAGCTTCCTTGACCTTATCCAGGAAGGCAACATGGGTCTTATCAAAGCCGTTGAAAAATTCGACTATACAAAGGGCTTCAAATTCTCCACATATGCCACATGGTGGATAAGACAGGCTATAACAAGAGCGATCGCCGATCAGGCAAGAACTATCAGAATACCTGTACACATGGTAGAAACTATCACAAAGGTAAAGAAAGTATCCTCACAGCTTCTCCACAAGAATGGTCATGATCCGTCACCTGAGGAGATAGCAAAAGAGCTTGATATGAGCGTTGAAAGAGTAAGAGAGATCATGCGTATCGCTCAGGACCCTGTTTCTCTTGAAACACCTATCGGCGAGGAGGAGGACTCACATCTGGGCGACTTTATCCCTGATGATGACGCTCCGGCTCCGGCAGAAGCCGCTTCACTTGTGCTTCTTAAAGAGCAGATCAATCAGGTGCTTTCCACTCTTACAGAGAGAGAAGAAAAGGTGCTCAGACTGCGTTTTGGTCTTGAGGACGGACGTTCAAGAACTCTCGAAGAGGTAGGTCAGCAGTTCAACGTTACCCGTGAGAGAATACGTCAGATAGAGGCAAAGGCTCTCAGAAAGCTCCGTCACCCTAACAGGAGCAACAAGGTAAGAGATTATCTTGACTAAGTTTCGGAGGAAATAAATGTTTATAACACTTGAGGCGGATTACGCAGTAAGAATAGTATCCGTTCTATGCCGCGAAAAAGACAAAATGGACGCAAAGACCATTTCCAATGATGCCTGCGTTACACTTCGATTTGCGCTGAAGATACTGAGAAAGCTTGTTGCGGCTGATATAGTGAAGTCATATAAAGGCACGCAGGGGGGCTATATCATAAATAAAGACCCTGCACAGCTTACCTTGAAAGACGTTCTTGAAGCCATAGAGGGTACATATTATTTTTCAAGATGTCTTTCCCCAGACTGCACCTGCAACAGAGGTGCAGACGGTATCTGCTGTTATCAGAAAGCTTTTAACGAGATATCTGAAATGGTAAGGAACAAGCTTGACACATATACCTTTGCGGAGCTTATCGCAAATTCTGAGGAATTTAACCTAGAGGATACTGCTAATGAAACGCAGCAAGAAATTCAAGCTTGACAAGGAAGCTATAAACAGAATAGACAGCGAGTATGACGATCGTGACCTTTCAGACTACACAAACTACGAGGTCTATGAGGAAGAAAAGCCGCGTCACAGATTTCTGAAAAAGCTTGTAAAACGGCTGATAATACTGTGTGCAGTGGTGCTTGTGATAAACCTTGCGGTGCTTTTGTATACAGGCAGACTGTGGTTCAATGAGCCGAAAAAGCGTGACTATCCCATAAGAGGGCCTGTTGTAACAGAGTCAATGGGCGAGATACGCTGGAAGAGTTTTGCTAAGCAGAATATCCAGACAGCCTATATAAGAGCCACCAAAGGCACTACCTTTGAGGACGGTGCGTTCCGTGACAACTGGAACGGCTCTGAGGACACTGATATCACAGTAGGAGCATATCATGTTCTGGAGCTTGATACTGACGGCACTAAGCAGGCAGAGCATTTCATAAATGCTGTGGGCGAGGATCTAAGCGGCAGGCTTATCCCTGCGGTGGAGGTAAGACTGAGAGGGCTTTACAGACTTCTGCCCCCTGACTATTACGAAGCCGCAGATAACCTTGCAGACTTCTGCGACAGGATAGATGAACAATACGGCGTAAGACCTGTCATATACTGCACAGAGCGGACGTATAAAAACATCGTTGCCTCAGACAGCAGATTTGACAAGGACAAGATATGGTATGAAAGCCTGTTTTCAAAGCCTGACGAGGATATGGATTGGACTTTCTGGACCTATACCAACCGTGTAAAATTCTCATTCTATGAAAGCGGCGAATACCTCCACATGGCGGTATTTAATGGCAGCGAAGATGATTTCAAAAAGCTTATAATGTAATAAAAGCGTGTATGTTTTTGGCATACACGCTTTTTCTATCACATAAAATAAAACAGGACAAACACTTTCATGTCCGTCCTGTCTGTTTCATAATATTACTACCGATATGTAATTACTTGTTCTCGCCCTTGAGCTCTGCCATACAAGCTGCGCAAATTGTCTTGCCCTTGTATTCAACGCACTCTTCACCGCTTCCGCAGAAGATACAAGTTCTCTGGAACTTCTTCAGAATGATCTTGTCATCATCTGTATAGATCTCGATAGCGTCCTTAACAGCAAGGTCATAGGTTCTTCTGAGCTCGATAGGAAGAACTATTCTTCCAAGCTCGTCAACTTTTCTTACAATTCCTGTAGATTTCATAAAATCAATCCCCTTTAAATTAATTTGAAACACAAAAATAGTATTTCATTTAACATAAATCTTATGATAAACATATTATAACAAACAAAATTACATTTGTCAAGCATTATCACCAAAATTTCACACTTATTGTCAAAGTTTTTTATATATTAACTTGATATGAATACTAACTGAAAGGAGCGTTAATTATATTAAGCGTAATAATTGCAATACTGCCCCTATCCGCCTTGTTATGCGGTTTTCTTAAAGGCGACATGACAGATGTATCAGCGGCTTCTCTTGAAGGCTGTAACAAAGCGGTGGAGCTTGTCATATACCTGAGCGGCTCAATGTGTCTTTGGGGCGGACTTATGAAGATATGCGAAAAGGCTGGCATAACAGCGGTCATTGCCCGTATGCTCTCCCCTGTCACAAGGCTACTATTCAGAGATGCCGCACACTGCCCCGATGTCATGAATGCTGTAACAATGAACCTGACCGCAAACCTCTTAGGACTCGGCAACGCCGCCACACCCTCCGGCATAGCCGCCGTAAAGGCAATGCAGAAGCTTCCGTCTGCGGCACGAAAGAAGTGCATTTCTATGCTTGTGGTGCTTAACACGGCTTCCATTCAGCTTATCCCCTCCACCATTGCGGCAATGCGCCTTGAACACGGTGCAGTATCACCCTTTGACGTAACGCCTGCTATCATTTTTTCCTCCCTTATCTCCGTGACCGCAGGCTGTCTTGTGGTCTATGCCCTCAACCTCAGAAAGGACGAACGCCATGGATCTCGGTGATATTTTCGTGCCTGCACTTATGGTTTTTATACTTTGCTATGGGCTTGTGAAAAAGGTGGATATAGTGAACGTGTTCTGCGAGGGTGCGGCTGAAAACCTGAAAGTCGCCGTGGGGCTGATACCAATGCTCATTCTGCTTATGACAGCAGTGGGAATGTTCACATCGTCAGGTGCGGCTGATATTATAGCAAGTCTGCTCCGACCAGTGACCACTTTTCTAGGCTTCCCCGAAGAGTGCATACCCCTTGCCATAGTCAGACCCGTTTCAGGAAGCGGCGCACTCGCCTGCCTTGAAACCATTCTCTCAAATGTCTCCACTGACAGCTACAGCGGACGTGTGGCAAGCGTTTTAATGGGGTCAACTGAAACCACTTTCTACACCATAGCAGTATATTTTTCAGCCATAAAGCAAAAGGCTTATCCCTCAGTGTTTGCGGCGGCGTGCCTTTCAGACCTTATGGGATTTGTGTTTTCTGCACTTGCAGTAAGGCTGTTTTTTTAAGATAAAGCAGGCATATTTTTCACATATTGGCACATAATAGACCTATCAAATATACGGAGGTCTATCCATGAAAGATATGTTTTGTTTTCAGTGTCAGCAGACGGCACACAACACAGGCTGTGACGGAAAAGTAGGCGTATGCGGCAAAAAGTCCGACACGGCAGAATATCAGGACGAGCTTATCGGTGCGCTCATAGGGCTTGCTAATGCCGCAGAGAACGGCTCGCCAACTGATAAGACAGATATGCTCATACTCAAAGGACTTTTCACAACTATCACCAACGTGAACTTCAATAACGTTACTATAAAACAGCTTACTGAGGAGATACACGTCGAAAGAAACCGCATCAACGCCCAGAAGTTTTCAGACTATGAAATGAAAAAGCTTTGGAGCGATCACGATGATATCCGCTCGCTGAAATCTCTAATTCTGTTCGGCATAAAAGGCATGGCGGCGTATGCTTATCATGCCAAAGCTCTTGGCAAGACGGACAGCGAAGTGACAAGCTTTTTCTATAAGGCGCTTCGTGCCATAGGCGGCGAGAACGATCCCGAAAAGCTGTTGGGGCTTGTGCTTGAAACAGGCAGAGTTAATCTGAAATGTATGGCACTTCTTGACGCCGCAAACACAGAAGCCTACGGCGACCCTGTGCCGACGGAAGTTCCCCTTACCATAGAAAAAGGTCCTTTTATCGTTGTGAGCGGTCATGATCTCCATGACATGAAGCTTCTTCTTGAGCAGACAAAGGGAAAGGGTGTGAACATCTATACTCACAGTGAAATGCTCCCTGCCCATGGTTATCCAAAGCTCAAAGCCTATCCACAGCTCAAAGGCAATTTCGGCACAGGCTGGCAAAATCAGCAGTCGGAATTTCACAATATCCCTGCACCTATTCTTTTCACCACAAACTGCATAATGCCTGTGCGCCAAAGCTACTGCGACAGAGTTTTCACCACCTCTATCGTGTCATATCCTGAACTTGTGCACATTGGCGATGACAAGGACTTCACCCCTGTTATAGAAAAAGCCATAGAGTGCGGCGGCTATGACGAGGACAGAGAAATGACAGGCATGAACGGCGGTCACACTGTTACAACAGGATTTGCCCACAATGCCGTGCTTTCAAATGCAGAGAAAATAATAAGCCTTGTGAAAGAGGGCAAGATAAAACACTTCTTTCTTATAGGCGGCTGTGACGGTGCTTCACCAAGCAGAAGCTACTATTCCGACCTTGCAAGGCTCACCCCTCCCGACAGCCTTATCCTGACCCTTGCCTGTGGAAAATATCGCATAAACGATATGGATCTTGGCACTATCGACGGCATACCGAGAATACTAGATTGCGGACAGTGCAATGACGCATACTCTGCCATAAAAATAGCCCTAGCCCTTGCGGAAGCCTTTAACTGCGGTGTAAATGACCTGCCCCTTACCCTTGTGCTTTCATGGTATGAGCAAAAGGCGGTGTGCATACTGCTCTCCCTGCTCTCCCTGGGCATAAAGAATATCTATCTCGGGCCTACCCTCCCTGCGTTCGTTTCAAAGGGCGTGCTTGATGTTTTGGTGGATAAATTCCAGCTTACCCCTATAAGCACCCCAGAGGAAGATATAAAGAAAATACTCGGCTGAATTTTCGCAGGAGCGTGATTTTTTACTTTCCTGCTGAGAGTGCTGAAAAACCGAGCAAGCGGGACGTGGAGGGCGCCGTCCCCTACAAATGACGTAATTATTTTATGTATGGGCGACCTTTGTGCCGCTCGCTAACTGTTGGGCTTTTTAATAAATTGGCAGGAACGTTATTTTTACGTTCCTGCTTTTTTGTCGCAAAAAAATCTTCTTCATTTCTTGTATAGGAGAATAAAATATGGTATAATCATATTAAAGATAAAACAAGAAATCGGAGGTACATAAAATGTCTGAAATAAAATGTCCCCACTGCGGAGAGGTATTCAAAGTTGATGAACAGGGCTATGCGGCTATCGTGGCACAGGTAAAAACTGCGGAGTTTGATAAGGAGCTTGACAAGCGTGTGGCTGATGAAAAAGACAAGGCTTTAAAGCTTGCACAGCTTGATTTTGACAGCAAGTATACAAAGGCTGTCAATGATAAGGATATGGAGATACAAAAGCTCAAGGCGGCGGCTGAAAACGGCGAGAACGAAAAAACTCTTGCTGTCACAAAGGCGCAGGAGAGCGCAAGAGCCGAGTATGAAAAAACGCTTGAACAGCTCAAAGAGCAGATATCACACAACGAAAAGCTTATTGCACAGCTTACCGCTCAGACCAAATCTATGACCACAGAAAAAGAACTTGCCATATCAATGGCTGTGGAGAAAGCAAGATCGCAATTCAACAGCGAAAAGGATAAACTCAGGCAGGAGATATCTCAGCGTGATATGCAGATACAGCAGCTCAATTCTGAGCATAACCTGCAAATGCAAAAGTCAGAAAATGAATACAAGGCTGAGATAACACGTCTTGAAACGGATATCAAAAATAAGGATACCGAAAAGGCTTTGGAGCTTACCACTGCACTTTCAAAAGTGGAAAGTGAGAAAAATTCCACTATCGCCGAGCTTAACGCACAGATAAAAAGCAAGGACGAAGCCATCGCATACTACAAAGACCTAAAAAGCCGTCTGTCTACAAAAATGGTGGGCGAGAGCCTTGAACAGCACTGCATGAACGAGTTCAATAAGATAAGAGCTACCGCATTCAGAAACGCTTATTTTGACAAGGACAACGACGCAAGCTCAGGAAGCAAGGGCGACTTTATCTACCGTGAATGTGATGAAAACGGTGTGGAGATAATATCCATAATGTTTGAAATGAAAAACGAGCAGGACACCACCTCCACCAAGAAAAAGAACGAGCATTTCTTCAAGGAGCTTGACAAGGACAGACATCAGAAAAATTGCGAATACGCTGTACTTGTTTCACTTTTGGAAAGCGACAGCGAGCTTTATAACGCAGGCATCACAGATGTTTCATATGCTTATGACAAGATGTATGTAGTCCGCCCACAGTGCTTTATACCGATAATCACCATACTGAGGAATGCCGCCATGAATACCCTTTCCTATAAGGAAGAACTTGAAAAGGTACGCAACGAGAATATCGACATCACAATGTTTGAGCAGAACATCAACACTTTCAAGGAGGGCTTTGCCCGAAACTATGAGCTTGCAAGCAGGCGTTTTGGCGAAGCTATCACAGAGATAGACAAATCTATAGCACATCTCACAAAGATAAAGGAAAATCTTATCTCATCTGAAAACAATCTGCGCCTTGCGAACAAAAAGGCTGACGCTCTCACTATCAAGAGCCTTACCAAAAATAACCCTACCATGCAGAAAAAATTTGCCGAGCTTAAAGGAGAATAATTGCTGACATATGAAAGGAGTGGCAAAGCCATGAAAAAAGATACCAGAAAAGACATTTTCACAATTATCGCCGTGACTGTCGCCGCCTTTCTAATGGCGCTAAACACAAAGACCTTTGTAAACACAGGCGGTCTTTACCCAGGCGGAATGACAGGAATGTCCATACTCATACAGCGTGCAGTGAAACAGCTTGCAGGCATAATGCTTCCGTTCAGTATCATAAACATAACCCTGAACATGATCCCCGTGTATATCGGTTTCAGATTTATCGGCAAAAAGTTCACGGCTTTTTCCTGCGTAATGATACTGCTCAACAGCTTTTTCACCGACCTTATCCCCGACCACATAATCACCCAGGACGTGCTTCTCATAAGCATCTTTGGAGGAATGATAAACGGCGTTGCCATTAGCCTCTGCCTTAATCGTGGTGCAACATCAGGTGGAACGGACTTTATATCCATTTATCTTTCAGAGAAAAGCAATATGGACACCTTCAATGTTATACTTGGCTTCAATGCGGTCATATTGTGCGTTGCAGGCTTTATGTTCGGCTGGGACAAAGCACTGTATTCTATCATCTTTCAATATGCTTCAACAACCGTTTTGCATATGCTCTACAAAAAGTTTCAGCAAAGCACCTTGCTTATCGTAACAAACAAGCCCAAAGAGATAGCAGACGCTATTTATGCAGCGAGTCAGCATGGTGCGACCATACTTGACGGCGAGGGATCTTATGGACACTGCGAAAGACAGATCGTCTATTCAGTAGTATCAGCGGCACAGACCAAAAAGGTCATACACGCTGTAAAAGAAGCCGATCCGAAAGCTTTCATAAACGAAGTAAAAACACAAAAACTCTCAGGAAGATTTTATCTGCCAAAAGAGAGCTGATATAGAAGCGGGCCGAAAAAAGGTCCGCTTTTTATTAAAAAAAATCTTGTTCAACCCTTGTACTTTGCGAAAAAATATGATATACTATTAATATATATAAAATCATCTGTATTTGTTTTGTTTTTTCATTACATTTACAGAAATTATCGAAAGGGTGTGAACTATGCTTGACAGTATCGCTTATGTTATAAACGCTGTTTGGGGCGTTTTTACATCAATAGGTCTTAATGACATTGTCGATATTGCTATCCTCTCCTTTCTGATATTCCACGGCATAAAGCTTATTCGTGAAACAAGGGCACAGCAGCTCACAAAAGGTATCCTCATACTTATAGGCTGCTACCTGCTTGCAGTATTCTTTAATTTGCAAACTATCAGATTTTTGCTAAAGATCTGCTTCCAGTGGGGCTTCCTTGCTCTTATCATAATGTTTCAGCCTGAACTCAGACGTGTTCTTGAAAAGGTTGGACGAACAAGTCTGGGTGGCTTTAATTTCTTTAGCTCCGGTGACTCTGACGACAACACCGAACATTGGAAAAAAGCTATTGACGCTATATGCGATTCTGCCGCCAGTCTTTCTTCCACCAAAACAGGTGCGCTTATAATCTGTGAAAGAAAGACAAAGCTTGGGGAACAGATAGCTACAGGAACGATACTAAACTGCGTACCGTCAACAGCTATATTCGGAAACATATTTTTCCCGAATACACCGCTCCATGATGGTGCTGTAATAATCAGAGACGGAATAATACTTGCGGCAGGCTGTTTCCTGCCAAGACCGCAGAAAGACGAGCTTATAAACAAACAGCTCGGTTCAAGACACCGTGCAGCTATCGGAATGAGCGAAAACTCTGACGCGATCGTCGTCGTGGTATCTGAGGAAACAGGCAACATCTCAGTTGCCGAAAATGGAGAGCTTACCAGAGGATATTCAAAGGACTCTCTGAAAAGACTTCTGGACAATCGTCTTTTGCCTGAAAAGGACGCTAATTCCATTAGAGAAAATTCTTTTGCAGGAAGGGTGATTTCAAAATGGAAAAAGTAAAAAAGACAAAAAAAGGAAATCGCCATGGCGCAGACTTTGGTCTGAGAATACTTTCCATAATCATTGCCGTAATAATATGGTTCGCCCTTTCTATCACTCAGTATCCTACAATAAACAAGACTATAACAAACGTTCCTGTTGTGTTCTCACTTGACGGAACGCAGGCAAAAGAAAAAGGACTTTCCGCACTCAACTATAAGGATATCTCCGTTGACGTTGAAATAAAGGGTATGAACTATGAGATAGGCAGCTATACTGCCGCAGATCTTGTGGCAACTGTCAATCTTGATGACGTAACAAAAGAGGGTACCTATGACCTTGACATCGAGGTCAAGTCCTCACATTCCACTGACAAGGTAACTGTAGTTTCTGTCAACCCTGACACTGTTTCTGTGGAGTTTGACAGACTTACCACAAAGACTATCCCACTCACCGCAGAAGCCCCGCTCATAAGCGCTGAGGAGGGCTATATCCTCAAAGAAACTACCACATCTCCAAGCGAAATAACAGTTGAAGGTCCGAAAAATGACCTTGACAACATAAGCAAAGCAGTGGCACAGATCTCAAAATCAAAGAAAATATCTGAGGACACGACTATCAACACACAGGATATCGTATTTTATGACGATGACGACAACGTTGTTGATCCATCTAAAATAGAGGTCAAGGATACAAAGTCTGTTGACGTAAATTTTGTTATCTACAAGAAAAAGACAGCAAAGCTAAAGGTAGATATCTCTAATTGTGCAGATAATTTTGATGTCAGCTCCCTGCCACTGAAGCTTTCCGAGGAAGAGATATCTGTGGTATCGCCAAATCTTGACGACTCAGATACAGAAACGCTCACTATAGGCTCCATAAACCTTTCAGAGATAAACCTTGCAAAGGTGTTCAGCTTCAAGATCCCTCTCAACTCAGGTGAGATCAATATGAATGGCGATGAAAACGTTCGTGTATCCTTTGACTCAGAGGGATACACCTCGAAAGAGTTCACCATAACATCAGACCATATCATCGCAATGGGCAAGCCGTCAGGCAAGTCCACTGAGATAGAAACCAAAAAGCTTACAAACGTCAAGGTCTATGGTCCTGAAGATGTGATAAACAAGCTTAAAGACAGTGACTTGTACGCTCAGGTCAACCTCAGCGACATAATCGACTCTGGTTCTTACGCTCGTGAGGCTATAATCTATTCACCGACCTACAACAACGTTTGGGGCTTCGGCAAAAACGAGATACAGATAGTTGTTTCAGACTAATAGGATTTTATCGGGACGATCTATTCGTCCCGATTTTTCGGTAAAAACGCAGGAGGATATATGCCAATAATAGTAAATCAAATAAGCTCCCCCCTTAACGCAACAGAGCAGGAAGTTATCTCCACAGCTCTTAAAAAGCTTGGCAGTGCCTCAAAGCACGCCATAGAGTGTGAGATACACAAAAGCTCTCTTGACGCACGAAAACGCAACGACATTCACTTTGTCCACTCAGTTTTCGTGACCCTTGATAGTGCCGACCTTGAAAAGAAGCTTTGTGAGAAGAACACTTCCCTGACCTATGTTGAGCGCAGTGTTTACAAGCCTGTCATATCCACCGAAAAAGCAGTGGGCAAAGTTGTCATTGCAGGCTTTGGACCGGCAGGAATGTTCGCAGGGCTTGCCCTTGCCGAACAGGGATATAGACCGATTATTTTAGAGCGTGGCGGCTCAATGGAAAAGCGTACTGCATCGGTAAAGAAATTCTGGCTCACAGGCGAGCTTGACACAAATTGCAACGTGCAATTTGGTGAAGGTGGTGCAGGCACCTTTTCTGACGGCAAGCTTACCACACGAATAAAAGACCCGCTTTGCAGATACGTTCTTGAACGCTTTGTGGATTTCGGTGCGCCGAAAGAGATACTCACCAAAGCAAAGCCACATATCGGCACTGACAATCTGCGAAATATCGTCACGGCTATCCGAAAAAGAATAATAGAGCTTGGTGGCGAGGTACGATTTGACACTGCCCTCACTGATATGGCTATCGCTAACGGCAGGGTGCAGACTATCTCAGCAGGCGGAAAGGATGAAAAAGTGTCTGCCGTTATACTTGCTATCGGTCATTCCGCAAGGGATACCTTTGAGCTTTTGCAGTGCAAAAATATCTTTCTCGAGCCTAAGCCGTTCTCTGTTGGCGCAAGAATTGAGCATAAGCAAGCGGCTGTTGACGAAAGCTTATACGGCGACCATGCAGGCAATCCACTGCTTCCAAAGGGCGAATATCAGCTTTCATGGCGTGATAAAAACGGCAGAGGTGTTTACACCTTCTGTATGTGTCCAGGCGGTACAGTTGTGCCGTCAGCTTCGGAAAAAGGCGGAACTGTCACAAACGGCATGAGCGAGTTTGCCCGTGACGGCGAGAACGCAAACGCCGCAGTTGTCGTGGCTGTCACCCCTGACGACTTCGGTCACAGCCCGCTTGACGGAGTGGCTTTCGCACGGTCTATAGAGCAAAAAGCCTATACTCTCACAGGCTCATATAAAGGCGCAGGCACGACAGTTGGCGGATTTCTTGACAGCAAGCCTGATATCGCAGGCACAGTTTCACCCACCTACGCACTTGGCTGTAAGGCTATAGAGCTTCGTGATGTATTCCCTAAATTCGTGACGGATATGCTGGAGGGCGGCTTACAGAATTTTTCCCGAAAAATGAAATGCTTCGGCTATAAAGGCGCAATGCTCACCGCACCTGAAACCCGTACAAGCTCTCCTGTTCGCATTACACGAAATGCAGATATGGTATCTCTCTCAGTGGAAAATCTCTACCCCTGCGGCGAGGGTGCAGGCTATGCAGGAGGCATAATGTCCGCCGCCGTTGACGGTCTGAAAGCCGCAATGCAGATAATGTCAAAGCACGCACCAAGCGATAAATAACAGGAAGCTGTTTACTGTGCAAAAATTCGTACAGCAAACAGCTTCTTTTTTGTAGGGGCGAACACTGTTCGCCCGTTTACCTTTATTTTGTATGGGACGGCGCCCCCGACGTCCCGTTTGCATTATTTGTCACCCTATAAACCATACAAAAAGGGACGGCAAAACCGTCCCTTAAATTTTTGGATATTAAAGCTCAACTGGCTCGAATCTGATACGGATATTAGGAAGCTTCTTGATCTCTGTGTAGCTGTTCATAAGTCCGTCCTCGATAGACAGATCGTTCTCACCGCTTGCAGGAGGTGCAAAAAGTCTGAGAGTCAGATCAGCCTCGCCCTCCAGCGGCTTCTCAAAGAAAGCAGCCATAAGGTCGATAGTTCTTGCCTCAGGTGACTTATAGAACCACTTGCCGTTTATCTCCATCATGATGTTTGAATCATCATCAAATGTTACCTCGCAGAAGTGAGGATTCTTCTCAAAGTGGAGAGGTATCTCCAGACCCTCAGCGTCCTCAGAACCGCCCCAGCGAAGTGTGCATGGCAGTGTAACCTCGTCACCTCTTGTCATTGCAGGCTTGAAGAAATCATCGTGGATAATTTCCTTGTATGTCTTCATAACAGGCTGCTCGATACCGCAGTCAGCATAGTTAGGGTCCTGAATTTCAAGACCAAGACGACCTCTGTCTCTGAACTGATAGAATGTGAAGCCTGAGAACCAGTTCTCACCGTCAGCTTTGAGCATATCGCAGAACTCTTTTACCATTACAGCCTGATCGTATGGACCTGTAACATCACCGTCAGCGTTGAACTCGCTCATGACCATTGGCTTTGCAACACCGCCGTTTATCTCCTTGAATCTCTCAAAAGAACGCTTTGTCATGTCATATGTAGCCTTAACAGTATCTCTCTTGTGGCTTGTGCCGCCTCTTTCAGCAACATCATAAGGCCAACCCCAGTGAAGAGCCATGTACTTGTCAACAGACCAAATATCTGTCTCCTTGACAGCCTGTGAAAACTCTGCTTCCTTTTCGATCTCCTTCTTGTTAGGGTCTTCAACGCCGCCGATACAAAGAATAGTGGAAACGTTTGGTGCGTGTTCCTTAAGTATCTTATTGAAACGGCAGTAGAAATCTGCAACTTCCTGATAAGTGCATCTCTTGTTGAACGAGAACCAGTTGCCTGTAGCCTCGTGGTTTATTCTCAGAAGAAGTCTGCCGAAAGGTCTAAGGTCATTTGCGATAGCAATAAGCTGTTCGTCTGAAACGTGTGGGTCAACTGTAAGTGTGAGTGTAACGTCCTGCCCATGACGTCTTACATCTCTCATGCAGGTAAAAGGCTCGCCCTCTGTGTTGCCCTCAAGACCGCCCTTGTATGTGAAATAATCATCATATGGATAATCCCATGCAAAAGAGATATCTGCGTCCTTCATGACCTCAGAAATTCTTCCAGGGAACTCCTTATCCAGCGGATAGTAGCAGTACATAAGGCTTATGCTTCTGTGTGGTCTGCCCATTTTGTTGAGAATGTAATCCTGATTTACATACTCTCCACGCTCAGAGCCATCGCCCAAATCAACAGCACATTTTGCCTTACCCATATGCAATGAGTAGATCTTGTATTCGCTCATAAAATTTCCTCCTATTTTAAAGGCAGGACTTCCCTGCCTATTCTGTTACTAAAAAATTCGTTAACATCGTCAAACGCCCTTGCAAGCTCAAATCTCGGCTCAACGCACATATGATCCATGCATTGCAGGCAGTTTTCACACATGGTTTTGAATTTAAGTTTACCACAATCTGCTCATAAAGTCAAGAACTGTGGCTCGGCTAACATTATTAATGTAATTTACAATATAAGCGGTCTTGTCTAATATAGTAGCATTTATGTTTCATATTATTATATCAAGTGTAAAATCTTCTGATTTTAAGCCTTGGCTCATACGAAAACAATGTTAAAATCTTTATGTTCTAAAGAGTAGTATAACAGAGCTTAATACAAATTTATAGTGAAATAAACAAATAAATAATTAATTTTCAGTGAATATAAAAAAGCGAACAGATCTCCACCCGTTCGCTTTAATTGATATGATAAATTTACATCTCCGAGCTTGCGTCTGTGCTGTCTACCGCACTCTCAGAAACCTCAGAACTGTCAGCTCTGCCTGCAAAAGCATTGCTGTTTTTATTCTCTCCGTATGTTGACATATACACCTTTGTGAACTGTATATCCTCACTAGGCTTCAGCGTCTCAGAGTCAGCCACGTCAACACCGCATATCTCATCATAAATATCCATGCCGTCATATACCTGACCGAAAACAGTATACTGCTGAGAGAAATTCAGCACTCCGCCGTATGTTTCAAAGGCATTTGTAATGTCCTCAGGGATATTGTTGCTGTCTGCAAGCTTGCTGTCAAGCTCCGCCTGCTCTTCCTCGGTGAGGTCATAGTTGTCAACAAAAAGAAGATAGCTGTTTGAAACCTTCTTCTTGCTGAACAAGTGACCTTGCTCCTGAGTATATGCACAAAGCGCACCCTTTAAAGGCCACAGGTTTTTTGAATACTCCGCCTCGATAGTGGTGGTGTCAGTGTCAGAAGTGGTCTGACCGTCAGCCTGCTTTGTTCCGCCTATAAAATACACACCGTCCTGCACCATGCTCACATAAGTGCCGTCATAATAGCCCTTTTCCACAAGTTCAGTGAAAAACTTGCAATAGTTCGGTGCTTCATCAGGGAAAAGCACAGCCTTGAAAGTTCCCTTGTTTGTTTCAAAAACCACCACAGGGCTGTCATCGGCAGGTTCGTCCATTTGTATCACCTTTGCGTCAGTGTAGTCAATATCGTTCTTACTGCTGCCCGTGCAGGCGTAAAACAGAACAAAGATTATAACAAAGCAAATTGCTATGAGTGAAAACTGAAAATACGTCTGAAACTGTTTTCTGCGGTATGGACCGAGATCCTGTTTATTTTTGCTCATTTAACGCTCCTTTACTTTTTCTTTATCTTTGTGCCCTGTCTTGTTTCCTCAACGATATAGCCAAGCTCGCCTATCTTATCTCTCAGCTCGTCAGCCTTTGCGAAGTCCTTAGCCTTCCTTGCAGCCTTACGCTCCTCGACAAGTGCCTTGACCTCCTCTGGGATATCCTCTTCACCGTCAGCACTGAGCTTCTTTGCAGCTTCTATCAGACCAAGTGAAAGCACCCTGTCGAAGTCCTCGATAAGAGCAAGCTTTGTTTCATTGTTTGTGTCAGCTTTAAGCACGTCATACAGAACAGTGATAGCATTTGAAGTGTTGATATCGTCATCAAGCGCCGCCTTGAAGCTGCCCTTGAACTTCTCAAAATCAGCAAGCTCCACTACCTCGTCAGGCTTCTTGTCAGCCATAAGCTGTGCTATCCTTGCGGTCAGCTTGTTGTATGCTGTCTTTGCATTGTCAAGGTTTTCGTATGTGAAAACAAGCGACTTTCTGTAGTGTGACTGCAAGCAGAAAAATCTGTAAACCAGCGGATCATATCCCTTTGACTCCAGCAGTGAAACAGTAAGAAATTCACCCTTAGACTTTGACATCTTTCCGCTGTTTGTGTTAAGGTGCAGGATATGGAACCAGTAATTGCACCACTTGTGACCAAGATAAGCCTCAGATTGTGCTATCTCGTTTGTGTGGTGTGGGAAAGCGTTGTCGATACCACCGCAGTGGATATCAAGCTTCTCGCCAAGGTGCTTCATGGAAATACATGAACACTCGATGTGCCAGCCTGGGTAGCCCACGCCCCAAGGTGAATCCCATTTAAGCTCCTGATCGTCAAACTTAGACTTAGTGAACCACAGCACAAAGTCCGCCTTGTTGCGCTTGTTTGTGTCCTCCTCAACGCCCTCACGAACGCCCACTTCAAGATCTTCCTCGTTGAAGTTATGGAAAACATAGTATTCCTTCAGCTTTGAGGTATCAAAATAAATATTTCCGCCTGCCTCATAAGCATAGCCCTTGTCCATAAGAGCAGATATCACCTTGATAAAATCACCAATACAGCCAGTTGCAGGCTCAACAACGTCAGGCCTTTTGATATTGAGCTTCTTGCAGTCCTCAAAGAAAGCGTCAGTGTAGAACTTTGCGATCTCCATAACAGTCTTATGCTCACGCTTTGCGCCTTTGAGCATTTTATCGTCGCCTGTATCGCCGTCAGAAGTAAGATGACCCACGTCAGTGATGTTCATTACTCTCTTTACGTCATAGCCGTCATAGCGGAGATACTTTTCAAGAACGTCCTCCATGATATAGCTTCTCAGGTTGCCTATATGAGCATAGTGATAAACTGTAGGGCCGCAGGTATACATTGACACCTTGCCCGGCTCGTTTGGTATGAATTTTTCGATCTTGTGAGTAAGTGTGTTATAAATATTCATTTATCTTTACCTCTTTCCTTATATTTTACTGCTCTTTCTTTCCAATCTTTTCAAGCTCAGCCACTCTCTTTTCAAGCTTAGCTATCTGTATTCTTGTCTGGCAAAGCTCCTGAGCCACAGGGTCAGGGATATGCACCTGATCCAGGTCGCAGGTACGCTTGCCGTTCTGCTTGACTATCCTTGCAGGCACGCCCACAGCCGTTGAGTTTGCAGGCACAGGCTCGAGAACTACCGCATTTGCGGCTATCTTCGCATTGTCCCCCACAGTGAATGGTCCAAGCACCTTTGCACCGCAGCCTACCATAACATTATTTCCAAGGGTCGGGTGTCTCTTGCCGTGGTCTTTACCTGTTCCGCCAAGTGTACAGCCCTGATACAGCAGGCAGTAATCGCCTATCTCAGCGGTCTCACCGATAACAACGCCTGAACCGTGGTCTATAAGCAGACCCTTGCCTATTTTCGCACCTGGGTGTATCTCGATACCTGTCAACATTCTTGCAAACTGCGAAATACATCTTGCGATGACCTTGTGCTTGTGAACATAGAACCAGTGCGACACCCTGTAAAAAGCCACAGCGTGAAGCCCTGAATATGTGAGGATCTCCAGCGTGCTTGTTGCCGCAGGGTCTCTGTCCTTTATCGTCTGAATATCATGCTTTATGTTTTCCAATATCGTCATATCTATCTCTCCCTTTCTAAGAAAAAAGCCTCCGGAATGGCGTTTCACCACTCCGGAGGCAGATTATGATCTACGGTCCCACTCCGATTTTCTGTACAATATTTTGTACAGCTCAACATCTTTAACGCAGACCCTACGGAGAGGAATACTAAGCTTTCGCCGTTGTTCGCTCCCTGCTGTCAGCCGCACTTCACTGAAAGTCCTTAGAGCCTTGCACCAAACGGCTCCTCTCTGAAAATTACCTCACAGCTACTCTTGCTGATACGCATTTATATATTAAGTTATCATATGCCGCAACACGTCGGCAGGTCACATTATTTGCCAGAATCTATATACTTCCAGTATCCCTTGAGATAAACTGCACCGGAAATAACTGTCAGCACAACAGCTATCCAAATGAGTATCTCGTTTACGATAAACACAGGTGTTCCCCAAGTGAAATCAGGGCTTCCTTTTTCCGCAGGCTTAACGATCTGCAAAACCATTATAGCGATAAGAGCAACCATGGTGAAAGCAGTTTTAAGCTTGCCCCATATTCCTGCAGCGACCACAACGCCCTCGCTTGCCACAACAAGTCTAAGACCTGTTACCATAAACTCTCTTGCAAGTATCAGTACCACCGCAATAGGGTCTATCCAACGTTCAAATGTGAAGCAGATAAGTGCTGTCATAACAAGAAGCTTGTCTGCAAGTGGGTCAAGAAACTTTCCGAATGTTGTAACAAGATTGTGCTTTCTTGCTATCTTGCCGTCAAACCAGTCTGTAATTGAAGCCGCAGCGAACACGATAAGTGCAAACACCATGTGATGCGGTATCTTGAAAAGCAGCACGAACAGCAGGAAAAACGGTATCAATATTACTCTAAGCACTGTAAGTTTATTTGGCAGGTTCATATCAAGTTCCTTTCATCTACATTTTTGAGCCGATAAGGTCATAATCCATAGTATCGTCAATTTTTACCTTGACATACTCTCCGACCCTGACTTTATCCTCGCTCAGGAAGAATATCTTTCCGTCTATCTCAGGTGCGTCCGCCTGACTTCTGCCGTAGTAGCACTCGGCATATCTGTCAAAGCCCTCGCACACAACCTCCACCTCGCTGTCAAGTGCAGCTTCGTTAAGGCTGTCGGAAATGATCATCTGTTCTTCCATTATTATCTCAGCTCTGCGCTCTCTGTCCTTCAAAGGCACCTGATCTTCAAACTTCTCCGCAGGCGTACCCTCCTCAGGTGAGTAAGCAAAACAGCCGAGCCTTTCAAAGCGAATTTCTTTTACAAACTCGCAAAGCTCCTCGAACTGTTCCTCAGTTTCCCCTGGGAAACCTGTGATAAGAGTAGTCCTCAGCGTGATATCAGGTATCTTCTCTCTTATCTTCTTTATAAGTGCCGTAAGGGTCTCTCTGTCGCCGTGGCGGTTCATTCTTTTAAGTATGGTCTTGTCGCAGTGCTGTATAGGCATATCAAGATACTTTACAAGCTTGTCCTCTTTAGCGATAACGTCCAGCAATTCGTCCGTTATCCTCTCAGGGTAGCAGTAAAGCGTTCTTATCCACTTGAAGCCGTCTATCTCACAAAGTGCTGTAAGCAGCCCAGGAAGCATAGACTTGCCGTAGATATCCTCGCCATAGCGTGTTGTATCCTGCGCCACAACTACAAGCTCCGTCACGCCGTTCTCAGCCAGCCAACGAGCTTCCTTGATGATATCTTCCATGCGTCTGCTTCTGTATTTTCCTCTTATAGACGGGATAGCGCAGTAAGTGCAGTTGTTGCTGCAGCCCTCTGCAATTTTAATATAAGCATAGAAAGGCTCAGTAGAAATAATTCTTCCGCCCTCCATGGAAAGCTCAGTTTTTGCGCCATAAGAACAGACCGCCTGCTTATCCAGCAGTATCTCTCTTATGATATCGCAAATTTTTCCGTTAGAGCCTATTCCCACAACAGCGTCAAGCTCAGGGATCTCCTTTTTCATTTCGTCACGGTATCTTTCAGCAAGACAGCCTGTAGCTATTACCGCCTTTATCCTGCCCTCCTGCTTGAGAGTACAGAATTCAAGTATAGTATCTATAGCCTCCTGTTTAGCCGACTCGATAAATCCACAGGTATTTATAATGACCACATCAGCAAGTGCGGCGTCAGAAACTATCTGAAAGCCCTCTTTGCGCAGATCATAGAGCATATGCTCAGCGTCCACCTGATTTTTAGGACATCCGAGAGAAACCATTCCCACTCTAGTTGCCATGAAAAAATCTCCAATCCTACACCGCCAACGGACGGCATAAAGTATCACAATAATCTATCTTATTATCTCACTTTTGCACAGTTTTGTCAAGCCCTTTTAGTCACTATTGTATGACAAAAATCAAAATATTTATGAAATTTCCACAAAGACCGACCCCCACGGCTCCCCTGCCCTGTTTTAGTAAAAATATGTTGAAATCAGGCAGAAAGTGTGGTATAATATAGCCATGTCGGCTTCTTCCGCTAGGGAGGAGGTGAAACGGCTTGAATTTTATTATATCCTTTGTACTTTCTGTCTTGGCAAGCGTAGTTGGTTACTACATAAGCAAGTGGATCGACAGAAAGTAAGTCCGGCATGATCCCAAAAGAAAACCCCGAAAGTTGCAGCTTTCGGGGTTTTCGCTTTTCAGCGTGAAACGACTGAAAATTATATCCTTTGTGGTTACCTATATTATACACCACGCAATTTATTTTGTCAAGCACTTTTGCGCCGTCAGTTTTTCTTCTCAGGGTAAGTAACGGTTATCTCTGCCCCTGCTTCCTGCGACCAAACAACGTAATCAAGCTTTCCGTCATCAATAAAAACAGTGAAATATGTGTCCTTAAGCTCCTCAGGAAGCTGTCCTTTTATCTTTTCTATGAACTTGTCCGTCTCTGTGGAAATGTAGTTCATGTACTCAAATTTGTAGCTTTTGTCCTTTGAAAGCTCCGTGACCGCCTTTTCAGCCGCCTCATATACCGCCTGAGCGTTAGCCTCAGCCTTTTCTGAGTTTTCGTCAGTTATAATTCCGTCTGCATACGCCTGCGCCTTTGAGCCTGCAAAGCAAACTTTCCAATCATTGTCCTTGTCAAGCACCATAAGAATATACTGCGATGAAGTGACCTCTCCCTCAGAGCTGTCATAAGCTATGGTCACATAAAGCTCCGCCGCCTTTGAATACTCCTCCGAGATGTTCACTTTGTCGATAAAGCCGCACTTATCCTTGTCAAAGCTGTATCTTACTCCGCTTATCTGCTCGTCCTCACCGTATTCATTGTCACCGCCCATGTTCTTTTTCATGTATTCATAGTCAGCGGCATAATCGTCTGTCATAAGCTTTACCATTGATTGGTCAAACTCAGCGTTTGCGGCTTTAAGATACATTGCCGCAACGTCCTTTGCCTCTTCAAGCGGGTCAGCGGCTTCTTCGCTTTCCGTATCAGTACCCTGCGTTGTCACAGCGTTTTCACTGCCCTGAACACTTTCCGCAGGCTGAGAGCTATCTGTGCCGCCAAAGCTCAGCGAACAGCCTGTCATGACCGCCGCACTCAGTATAGCCGCCGCAAAAATGATCTTTTTCATTCTTTGCTCCTTTATTCGTCGCCGTACTCCTGTTTTATGTCAGCAAGCACCTCTTTTATTATGTCGTATGAATACCCCAAACGCACAAGGGCGTTTTTCACCTTTATGTCACCCTTTTCTCCGTCAAGATATCTGAGATACTTCCGCTCCACAAGCTCATACAGCCGTTCGTATGTACCCTCGCTGTATTCCTCCAGAGCCTCCTCTATTATAGGCTTTGTAAGCCCTTTCTGCCTCATCTGCTGATAAGCCCGATAATAGCCATACTTACGCACTTCCACATAGGTCCTCGCAAGTCCCTGAGCATACCGTCTGTCATTAACCGTTCCAAGCTCCAGCATCTTATCCATTACAGCGTCGCATATCTCCTCACTGTAATTTTTTTCAAGCTTCTTGTAAAGCTCCAAATAGGAATAGTCTCTGTAATCAAGGAGATACAAAGCTCTT
The DNA here is from genome assembly GCA_934435205.1 of uncultured Ruminococcus sp. GTDB lineage: Bacteria > Bacillota > Clostridia > Oscillospirales > Ruminococcaceae > Hominimerdicola. Next base: position 223,194 of record CAKSAK010000001.1, read on the forward strand.
TCCTTAGCCTTTCTGAACTCGTTATCAAAAACTATCTTCTCCCAGGCAGACTCAGGCATATCAAGCCCTGCTCTCAGACCATAGGCAGACACTATCTCGTAGTTGAGAAAAGCCGTTTCGCCTTCCTCAAACTCTATCATGTATGTGCTGCCCTTGTATTTTGAAACGCCCGTTATTTTAAGCATTTATCAGTCACCAAGCTCGCTTATGTCCACAGGAGCGAACTCCTCGAAGTCCTCCTCAGGCTTTGCCACAACAGACTTGTCGCCTGCCGCCTTGCGTATCTTCTTCTCAGGCTTGTCAGCCGACGGTTCTTCATTTGCGCTCTGAGCCGCCGCACCTGCGTTAGCTTTTTCTTCAAGCTTCTTGGTCTTTTTATCCTTCTGCGCCGCAAGTACAAGCTCTGCCTGATGTTCCTTTATCTTGGCTTCTATCTCGCCCATGATGTCAGGATTGTTCTGCAGGAACTCCTTAGCGTTGTCACGTCCCTGACCAAGCTTCATATCGTTGTAGCTGAACCAAGCTCCGCCCTTCTTAACGATATCAAGGTCAACCGCCATGTCAAGCACCTCGCCCACACGGGAGATACCCTTGCCGTACATGATATCGAACTCGCACTCCTTGAAAGGCGGTGCTACCTTGTTCTTTACCACCTTGCATTTTGTTCTGTTACCAATGACCTCGGAGCCGTTCTTGATCTGCTCGCCACGTCTTACCTCTATTCTTACAGACGCATAGAATTTGAGCGCACGTCCGCCTGGAGTAGTTTCAGGGTTTCCGTACATAACGCCTATCTTCTCACGGACCTGATTGATAAATATAGCCGTTGTATTTGACTTTGCGATAACAGATGTGAGCTTTCTCATAGCCTGAGACATAAGTCTTGCAAGCTGACCAACGTGAGTGTCGCCCATTTCGCCGTCTATCTCAGATTTTGTTACCATTGCCGCAACAGAGTCGATAACGATACAATCAACAGCGCCCGAACGTGCCAGAGCCTCAGCTATCTCCAAAGCCTGCTCACCACTGTCAGGCTGAGATACCAGCATATTGTCGATATCAACGCCCAGCTGACCTGCATAAACAGGGTCAAGAGCATGCTCAACGTCGATAAAAGCTACCTCACCGCCCATTTTCTGCGTTTCTGCGATAACATGAAGTGCAACAGTCGTCTTACCTGATGACTCAGGTCCGTATATCTCGATAATTCTTCCTCTCGGCACGCCGCCAATACCAAGCGCCATATCAAGTGTCATAGAGCCTGTCGGTATAGCCTCGATATCCATAGCCTTAGCCTCGCCAAGCTTCATGATCGCACCCTTGCCGAACTGCTTTTCAATATATGCTATCGCCGTGTCAAGAGCCTTTTTCTTTTCCTCTGCGTCAGTTATTTTTACTACCGTCTTAACGGCTTCTTTTTTCTTCTTGTCTATCGCCATTTTATATGACCTCCCTATCTTATCGGTGTTTTATCCGTATCTATATCATAACACACTAACTGTCCGTTTGTCTGTACAGTAAACAAATTTTATCTATCTGTACAAATTTTCGTACTATTTCTCATAAATGCCCGAAACACAGCGGTAAACTCCGCACAAGTCTTTCCTGCATCTAACGTTTTTAAAGCCGTGCTGTATCATCAGGCGCATTACTTCGTCCTCCTGACCGATACCGATCTCAAAAAGCATGACTCCGCCGTTTTTAAGCTTTTTCTTCCACTTGCGAACTATCTCACGATAGAAGTCCAAGCCGTCCTCACCGCCGAAAAGAGCCTCCGCAGGCTCAAAAGTGACCTCACGCTGTAAAGCGTCCATGTCCTCGGTTGTGAGATAAGGGGGATTGCACACCATAAGGTCAGCCTCAGGCATATCCTCCACAAGCTTTTCGTCTGTAACGTCGCCCATGACTATCTCAGCCTCTGAGCCGTTCAGACTTATATTCTCACGGAGATATTTCGCCGCCTTTTCAGACTTCTCCACACACACTGCCCGACCGCAGTCAAGCTTCTTTTCAAGGGTGATACCAATGCACCCCGAGCCTGAACAAAGGTCTATAACAGTGATATCCTTCTTGTCTGCAAACATCTTCAAAGCCGTGTCAACAATAGTTTCCGTGTCCTGACGTGGTATCAGCACACCCTCGCCCACCTTGAAAGGCAGACCGTAAAACTCCCACTGTCCAAGGAGATACTGCAAAGGATAACCCTCACAGCGGCGTACGATAATGTCGCTTATACGCTTTTCCTGCTCAGTGGTGATATCCTCCCCCTCAGCCACATCTTCAAACACCCATGTGACCTCGCAGGCAGCGTTCTCGCCCAGACCGCTTTCTTCAAGCAGACCCACGCATTTATCGAACAATTCCTTTTTTACCATTTGTCATCTTCCTTATTTTCAGGTATGCAAGCCTTTAGTGCTGCGATCGCACACTCTATCTGACTTTCGTCAGGCTCGCTTGTAGTTATCCTCTGTATCCACAGACCCGGTGCAGAGATTATCTTAGTGAAAATATTGTCATATCTTCCCGCAAGCCTTATAAGCTCGTAAGCAATGCCAGTAACGATAGGCAGAAGCGCTATCTTTATAACAACTCTCAGAAAAATGTTTGCCCATGATACTCTGAATATTGTGTTTACAAAAATGCTTATGAAAAGCACAAGGAAAATAAAGCTCGTTCCACAGCGAGGGTGAAAACGTGTGTATTTCTTCACGTTCTCTACTGTCAGCTCCTCTTCATGCTCATAGCAAGCGATAGTCTTGTGTTCAGCGCCGTGATACTCGTATGTGCGTCTAATATCCTTAGTAAGCGCCGTCAAAGCCGTGTAGCCAATGAAAATAGCTATCTTCAAAACACCCTCGATAAGATTTTTGCCGAATGCCGACAGGTGAACGAACTTGCTTATGAATTTAGACACCACTGACGGCAGATACATAAACAGCAATATTGCCAGACCCACGCCCAGCACCATTGATATCGCCGTGATGATAGGTCCGAGCTTGTCCCCCAGTTTATCGTCAAGCCACTGTTCAAACTTGGTCTGCTCCTCCTCATCGTCCTCCGTCATCTGCTTCTCAGCCGACCTTGTAAGGCACTTGTAGCCGTCTATAAGAGAAGTAAGAAAGCTGAAAATGCCCCTCACAAAAGGCGTTTTCCTATACCAAGGCGTATCTTTTCCGCCTTTTATCGCCCACTCCTCTAAGTCTATGGTGCCGTCAGGCAGGCGGCAAGCCATAGCTGCCTTGTGGATACCACGCATCATAACGCCCTCGATAACAGCCTGTCCGCCGATCTTTGACTTGAATTTTTCCTTGCTTTGTGCTTTACTGCTCATTTTCTTTCCTTTCAAGGCGGTGCGTGCGTCTACTGCACGTTGTCGTTGTTTTCGATAGGCTCAGAAGAAATAAGCTCCACGTCTACAGTTGCCTGATTGTCAGGCTTTTTCTTCTGCTCGATACAAGGGAGCGTTATCATCACTGTTGTACCTACTCCCTGTTCACTGTTTATCTCCAGCGTACCGCCATGCCGCTGAATGATCTCGTCTGCCACCGCAAGACCTATTCCCGAACCACGTCTTGTATGGTTCGCCTTAAAGAATTTCGTCTTGACCTTTGGCAGGTCTTCCTTTGATATTCCCATGCCCGTATCGGAAATGGAAATACATATCTCATTGTCCTCCTCATAAGCCTCCACCGATACAGTGTCGCCCTTGTTGGAGTATTTGATAGCGTTGTCCACAATATTTATGAACACCTGACGAAGCCTGTTCTTGTCGCCGTAAACAAACGGGAGCATTTTCGGCTCGTAGTAATTGAGAGTGATGCCAAGCGCCTTTGCCCTCTCCTGATAGATAAGCACAGTTTCCCCAAGCTCCGCAAGAATATCTATAGTATCCATAATAAGCGTGAGTCTGTTGTCCTGAATCCTTGAAAAGTCAAGAAGCTCCTCCACCATTTGTGAAAGCCTCTCAGTCTCACTTGTGATGACTCTCATACCCTTCTTGAAGGTTTCCTTGTCCTCATACATACTGGTAACAGTTTCCGTCCAGCCTCTTATGGCGGTAAGCGGAGTTCTCAGCTCATGAGATACAGAGGATATGAACTCGTTCTTCATCTGTTCTGTATTAGAAAGCTCCTGCGCCATGTAGTTGATAGAGTCGCAAAGCTCGCCAAGCTCGTCATTGCGCTTCTTTTCAAGACGTTCGCTGAAATCTCCCGTAGCATACCGCCTCGTAATGCTGTTTATGCTTCTTATAGGCAAAACAATAGATTTGATAAAAAACATTCCCGAGAAAAACATAAGCATTATGACAGCCACAACGATAGCCGTGATTATCATTGACATAATAAAGATCTGATGGTCGATATTTTTCATGGAAGACAACATTCTCAGTGCTTCATATTCGCTACCCTTCGGGGATATGACTGACGTTATCGCCATGACCTTTTCCCCTGTTGACAGCTCATATATCTGCGTGCCTATTCCCGTGTCGGACTTCTTTGCGTCCTCATAATCGGTCATGTTGTCATTTTCCGAGGGCGAGAAGCCTGATGATGTAACATCGACCTCACCGTCGGTCTTGATAGCCATAAGCTCTATCTTGTCTTTCTCGTCATAGCTTTCCACAAGAGAGCGTATCTGAGAATTATAGTTAGTCTGCTCGTCACCTGAAGCGTTCACTACCGCCGTGGTGACTATCTTCATTTTAGATGTAAGATACTGCCTTGTGGAGCTGTAGTAATAATTCCTCACCACCACGATAAGCAGTATTTCAAGCACCACAAGTATTCCCACGACCACCCCGAGGTTGTTTCTCAGCCAGTGCTGTGTGATACTGTGTCTGCCGTTTTTTCTGTTTTTTCCGCTCAACTGATAAAAACTCCGTTCATCATGTTTTCACAGCTCAGTTAGAGCCGCCTGCCCATTTGTAGCCAAAGCCCCATATGGTAAGGATATACTTAGGATTAGAAGGCTCGTCCTCTATCTTCATTCTTATTCTTCTGATATTAACGTCAACTATCTTATCGTCGCCGTAATAGCTCTCGCCCCATATGTGGTTGAGTATGCTTGAACGGTCAAGGGCAGTATTCTGATTTTTGAAGAAATACTCCATTATCTGATACTCCACCTGTGTAAGATCTATCTGCTCGCCGTTCTTGAAAACAGTTCTGCTCTTAAGATTAAGGGTGAACGGACCTGAAACGATCTGTGAAGCCTCCTCTGGCTTAGAGCCTGTACGATTTACACGCCTGCAAACAGCGTCAACTCTTGCAATAAGCTCAGAGATAGAGAACGGCTTTGTGATATAATCGTCAGCACCGCTCATAAGGCAAGATATCTTATCCATTTCCTGTGATTTTGCCGAAAGCATGATAATGCCGATAGTGTTGCTTTTCTCTCTTATCTTCTTGCACACCTGCATTCCGTCGATACCGGGCATCATAATATCAAGCAGAGCAACGTCAAAGCCGCCGTCCTTTTCGTCATAGGCTTTGAGAGCGTCCTCTCCGCAGTTTACGTCAACTACCTCGTAACCGCTTCTTACAAGGTTAATGACCACAAATTCTCTTATTGAATCTTCGTCCTCGCAAACCAAAACTCTTTTCATTACACTTACTCCTCTCCAAGATCAGTTTATTATGTAAAAATTATTCTGAATTTCGTCAATAGTCGGTATGAGCTTTTCACGCCTGTCAAGAGGAAGCTTCACAAAATAATCAAGCTGACCCTTGCTGTCGATAAGCTCATATCCGTCAGAGATATGATCCTCCGAATCATTCTTTGAAGACACAGCGATACGCATTATCTCCTCATCGCTCTCGTTTATATCTCCCGTGTATTTATAGAACACAAGCTCGTTTGTGTCGCTGTCCTTCTTCACCGTAACAGAATTGTTCCAGCGTTTCGGGAACGTCACAAAATATCCGTCAGATATAGCATAATAGCCTGTGTATTTTGTTTTCAGATCATAAAAATCCTCATAAACGCTCCATGTAGTCATATAGAGCATTTCGTCTGCCACAGCGTTCTCATAGCCTATCATAGGCGAAGTTGACGGTATCTCCACATCTCCGTCGCCGTCAATATCCTCACTGTAGTATCCCGCAGGTCTTGTGCATAAAGGCAGCAGCTTTTCGCTTCTAAGCTGCATAGGGTTTTGCAGTCCCGAATATCTGTAGTATATTATCTCCGTCTGCAATTTTCCGTCAGCGGTCAGTCCGTCAATAAAAATAGCACGCCTGCCGCTGTCAAGCATTCCCGTCTTTGATGACACATAAGAAGTCACATTATCGCACATATCAACGCTCTCGCCACGGGTTATCTCATTGTTTTTCATGTTGAGCATAGAAGCCTTTGCCGTCACCGCACCTGTATCGTTATTAGTGCTTCTCTGAATGGTGATAAGCTCGATATAGCCGTCATTATTTATATCCAACGGCTCCAGCACCGAATAAGTATCAAGCGCCACACGCTTGAAATCTCCGTCGGTATAGCTGTATATCTCCATGGTCTTTTCATCATTGGTAAGATTTTGATATCCCACAAAAACGTCCGTCTGGTTATTGCTTCCCATAGGCGAAATAATGACCTGATCTATGTCCGTGCCTGCGCCTGCAAGCTCTTTCACAGAATACCACTTGCCGTTCTCGTCCTTATCAAGAATGTTCACCCTCAAACCGTCCTCCTCAGAGCCGTTTGAAGTGTACTCATAAAATACCATAGCCTCGTCCGTAGGCTCATCGTCGATATTTGCGATAACATAAGCCGAGCGGTATTCGCCGTTTTTAGGATATTTCAGGGTTATATTACTGCCCACGCTCTCGATAAGCGCCTGATGTATCTCGCTTTGCTCAGAGGTAAGCTTCGGGGCGTTTATAAGTCCCTCAACAGAAAAATTCAGTGCCGAACAGCCTGTCATAGCAAGACACGAAAGACAAACGGCAGCCAATTTAAGATTTTTCAAACGATCCCTCCTGATACACCAAACAAAAAAATAGAACCGGGCATATACCCGATTCTATTATATCATATACACAAAAATATTTCAAGCCTTTTTACGCCCAATAAGGACAGGTAAAAATTATTTTGCTTATCTTTCGTCCAATGGGATATACTTCTTCTCACCTGAGATAGCCTTGTATGCAGGACGGATTATCCTCTTGCCTGTTACAAGCTCTTCAAATCTGTGTGCGCACCAGCCTGCCATTCTTGAAACAGCGAACATAGGCGTGTAAAGATCCTCAGGTATACCCAGCATGCTGTAAACAAAGCCCGAGTACATATCAACGTTAGCACACATTGCCTTGTCACTGCCCTTGACCTTCTTGAACAGCTCAGGAGTAAGTCTTTCCACCGCTTCAAGAAGCTTGTATTCTCTCTCAAACTCAGTGTTCTCAGCCATTTTCTTGGCATTTTCTCTGAGTATGACAGCTCTAGGGTCAGACAGTGTGTAAACAGCGTGACCCATGCCATAAACAAGACCCGTGTGATCAAAAGCTTCCTTGTTGAGTATCTTTGTGAGGAAATCAGCGATCTCGCCCTCGTCCTCCCAGTTCTGAACGTTGTCCTTTATGCACTGGTGCATTGCCGCCACCTTAAGGTTAGCACCACCATGACGTGGACCCTTAAGCGAACCGATAGCCGCAGAGTATGCAGAATAAGGATCCGTTCCGGAAGATGTAAGCACACGGCAGGCAAAAGTCGAGTTATTTCCTCCGCCATGCTCAGCGTGGAGCATAAGCAGCAGATCAAGTATCTTAGACTCTTCCTCAGTGAACTGTCTGTCAGGACGCAGTGCCGACAGTATCATCTCCGCAGTAGAATGTGTAGGTATCAAAGGGTGCATGAACAAGCTTTCGCCGTCATAGCAGCGTTTCTTTACCTGATAAGCCGAAACCATGATGTTAGGCAATTTAGAGATTATAGAGATAGCCGTAGCCATTTCATACTCAGGCGAACGATTCTCAGGGTTATCGTCATAAGAGTAAAGAGCCAGGATTGCTCTCGCCATTTTATTCATGATGTTCTTTGAAGGAGCTTTAAGTATCATGTCCTCAAAGAAGTTGTTAGGGAGCGGTCTGTTTTCAGCCATCATTCCCTTGAACGCAGTAAGCTCCTCCCTGTTAGGCAGATCGCCCATAAGAAGAAGATAAACTATCTCCTCATAACCAAAACGGTCCTCCTTCTGAGCGTTGGACACCAGATCATTTATGTTGTATCCTCGGTATATCAACTGACCTTGAATAGGAGATTTTTCACCCTCGTTCACCACATATCCGTGTACGTTACAGATATTAGTAAGACCTGCCATAACGCCAGTGCCGTCAGAGTTTCTCAATCCTCTCTTTACCACATATCTGTCATAGAGTTTTGGGTCGATAGTGTTGTTTGCTATAAACTGTTCGCATAAAAGCGACCTTGCTGCATTATTTATCATTGAATAGATCATCTCGCTTTCAAGTATATTATAAATATAAATTATATTATACACCTTTTTCAGACTTTTGTCAAGTATCAAGATAACTTGTCGAATCAAAACCGCATATCTCCGTCATTTAAAAATTTGCAGTACAAAAATATGCCCTGTATGAATATTTGCTACACTGCATGAATATAATATAGTACCCCAAAAAAGAAAGGACAAACCATATGAAAGACCTGATACAGATAATGGCAGTATTTGCTGTTATCCTTACAATAATACCGACTATAGTATTTCTTCGTCCCAACGAGTCAGCATCGAAGCCTGCATTTTCAGAAAAAGAAAAAATAGCCGTATATTTCACCGAAAGCGGCAAGACCGAAGACTTCACCCTTGAAGAATATATGATAGGCTCAGTGCTTGCACAAATGCCTGCGGACTTTGACGAAGAAGCCCTGAAAGCGCAAGCCGTCCTCGCCCATACCTACATATGCCGCAGACAGCTCTCCGAAGCCCAGTCGCCTACGCCCGCCTTAAAAGGCGCACTCATCAGCGATGACAGCAACCTCTACCAAAGCTTTTTCACCCTGAAAGCCGCCAAAGAATATTACGGCAGCGACTATGAAAAAGCCTACAAAAAAGTGAAGTCTGCCGTCAACGCCGTCAAGGACGATATCCTCACCTATGACGGCGAGCCGATAATCGTCGCCTTTCACGCTGCCTCAAGCGGTCATACCCAATCCGCCAAAAACGCATGGGGAGAGGATATCCCATATCTTCTGTCAGTAGACAGCTCCGCTGACAAAGACCTTGACGCCACAGAATGTACCCAGACACTCACCGCCAAGGAGTTTCAAGACAAGCTTCTTGACCGCTTCCCCGATATTAATTTCACTCCCCTCGCCAATGCTGATAGTTGGCTCAAAACAAAAACAGACGGCATAGGCTATGTAACTAGCCTGACCGTCTGTGGCTATGAGATCCAGCCGAACACATTCTGCGATATCCTCGATATCTCCTCGCCATGTTTCGAGTTCACCTTTGCCAACACAAAATTCACTTTCACCTCTCATGGCTTCGGACACCTCGTAGGCATGAGCCAGTACGGTGCGAACGCCATGGCAGAAAAAGGTTCAGACTATAAAGCCATTTTGACCCACTATTTCACAGGCACAAAGCTGCAAAAATCTACTGAGCAGGCACAACTGCAATAAACACAAGGTCGCTGTTGCCGTCATTGATAAAGCTATGCTCATGACCCTCAGGACAGTAATGAAAATCTCCTGCCGACAGTCTTTCCTCACTGCCGTCATAAAGCATTTTGCCGCTGCCCTCAAGAACATATATCATCTCACAGTTGCCCTCATGTCTGTGCATACCGATAGAAGCCCCCGGCATGAGCCTGCCTTTCATCATCTTGTTCTTGCCGTCAGAAAACGCCCTGCTGGCAAAGCACTTCTCACCGCCCTTGAAATTCGGTGCAAGGCTCTCTTTAATATCATCAAAAACTATACGCATAAAAAACACCTCCGCAGTTTATAGATCAATTATACCACTACCTCGATAAAAAAGCAACAAAAAAAGACCCGTCCCGAAAGACAGGTCTTTAATTATTCTAAGTAAGAATTATCTGAATTACAGATTACTTTCTCTTCTTAGTAGCAACTACAGCAGCACCAGCAAGTGCAACACCTACAGCAGCAAGAGCAGCAGCGCCTGTGCTTGGGTTTGTGTTAGATGCGTTGTTAGCAGCCTTAGAAGATGTAGCAGCAGAGTTAGTCTTAGAATCTACAGAATCTGTAGGATTAGCCTTTGACTCGTCAGAATCTGTTGACTCTGTAGAATCTGTTGGCTCTGTAGAATCTGTTGGCTCAGTTTCACTCTTGTTGAGAACTACAACGCTCTTAACAGCCATCTTAACAGCAGGATCTTCGCCGTCTGTACCAGCGAGGTCTGTGTTGATGTCAAAGAACATATTCTTTGCGTCCATTTCAAGAGCTGAAGGGAACTTAACGATAAATGTGTATGTACCGTCAGCGTTTACTGTAACAGCAGGGTTGTTATCGGAAGCTTCCCAATATCCAATACCATCCGCAATACCATTTGTGAAGCATGGATAAGCATTGAAAGCGTCAGTTACATTTGAGATATCAACTGTAACAGCGATAGCGTCAGCGCCAGCAAATGCGCTCCAATCATCAGCAAGGTTGAATGTTGCGTCATCTACCCATGGGTGCTTGATGTTGATTCTTACCTTACCGCTGTCAGATACAGATCTGCCTTCACCGTTAAGTGTAACCTCTGTCTGCTTCTTGTACTCGCTAAGGTCAACTTCGTTGCCGCCCTTTTCAGGAGCCTTGTAAAGGTCGAAACCATCGCCTGTTACTGAGCAAACGAGCTCGCCAGCAGCATCATAGCAAGCTATGTTGTCAACTGAAAATTCGCCCCACCAGCCCTGGAGAACTACCTGAGCATAATTATTATCGGAGCCTTCCTTGCAAACGAACTTGTCTTTGTCTGTAAGAACCTTTTCCATTGTAGCTGTTGAAGTTTTCTCGTCAACTACGAATGTGATTGGCTTGTCAGCGCCGTCATTACCGAACTCTGTTGAAGCCCAGTTGTTTCCGTCACTGCTTGTGATAAATCCACCGCCTGCACCGTTAGCCTTGAGGTCATCAATGCTTTTGAAAGAAAGCTTAGCTCTTACGCTTGTGATTGTTGCTGCCTTTTCAACACCAACAGCAGCCTTTACATCAAACATATAATCTGCGTTGTCTTTGCCGCTGTTTCCGTTAGTAACAGCTGCGGAAGCACCGATAGTCATCATTGAAGCTGCGAGAGCCATAGCTGACATACCAGCCAAAATCTTAGAGATTTTCATTTGTTTTTCCTCCATTTTTGTTAATAATTTTTAGATACATATTGAGCGATATCTCCTCAACATACATCTTGCCTATATTGTAACACACATTTACAAGTATTTCAATAAACGTTTTTCACAAATTAATCACATATCTTTAGCCATTTTTCACAAATTTGCATATTATTTTTGCTATATATAACCATTTATGTTATCGTAATATGTACAAGCATTCTACATAACGTTAATATTTTTATATTTATTCAGATTTTGTTGTAATCGTATTCAGCCTTTCACGCTCTCTTTTTGAGAAGATACAACCGCAGTAATCCTGCCTGTAAAGCCCGTATTCCGCTGAAAGCTGAATGGAACGCTTGTAGCCCTCACGCTTCTTGAAATCCGCAGGAAGTGCCTTTACATCATATATCTCACCAAGCTCCTCAGATATCTCGTTGAGCTTCTGAGCATTCTTGTAGGGTGAAATAGACAGCGTTGTGGTAAAATAATCCGCACCAAGCTCCTTGGCAAGCTGAGCCGTACGTTCAAGCCTGAGCCTGTAACAGCGAAAGCACCGCTCTCCGCCCTCAGGTATATCCTCAAAGCCCTTAACAGCCTGAAAAAACTCGCCCTCGTCATACCCACGCTCCACGAACGTAACAGGATTTTTCATAGGCATTTGTGCAATAAGCCTTTGAAGCTCCGCCACACGCTTATCGTACTCCTCACGGGGATAAATGTTCGGATTGTAGTAAAACACTGTTATCTTAAAATACTGCGACAGATATTCAAGCACATAAGACGAACATGGCGCACAACAGCTATGCAAAAGCAAAGTCGGCACTTCGCCCTTTTCCTCATGTTTTTTTATAATTCCCTCCAGCATTTTCTGATAATTTACCTTCTGCATTCCTGCCGCTCCCTTTTAAAAAAATCGTGCCTGACATACATTTGTAGGGGCGACCTGAGGTCGCCCGTTGATTAGACACTTTTCCAACTTCTCACTATATTATATAGTATAGCACAATTTCACATATTCCGCAACAGGTCATATCTTCACCTTGAACTTATTTGCACAGTTAGGGCATTTCACAGTATGCTCACCCTTTACCTTTGGAAGCCTCAACGTCTTTTTGCATACATCGCACTTTATATAAACATGGGTCTTTCTGTCAGCGAACTTTCTCTTCCAGAATGAAAATTTCCTGCCAATTCCCCCGAAAGCCCTCTCAAACTTCATGTTCTCCTCGTATCGCTTCTGGCAGTTTCTCGACATCGCCCTCACTACCGCCAGCACCAGCACAGCGTATACCACAAGCTGTAAAACAAGCGACCTTACAAACAAGTTTGCCGCACTAAGCACCACAGCCACTCCGCAAATGCCGTAAAAAAGCTTGTCTATACCATATCTGCCCTGAAAAAATCTCGCTACCTTATACATAAATCCGTTCATAAGCTTTTACCTCTTTTCATTTTGTATTATAAATAGTACACCCGAAATTTAAACTGACTATTAACTTTTATCAAATTTCACCTACCTTTCACAAAACTTTCAGCGTTCACCCTCAAACAGTGAACGGCATATACTGAAGTGTATTCGTAAAAGCGTATACGGACAAGTACAGCATAAAGGAGCAACAAAAATGAAAAAGAGTCTTATAGCCATGACTTCCATAACCTATGCAATGAAAGCAAAAAACTTGCTGAACGGTTTAAAATACTACTGCGAAATACTGCGCACCCCGAAGGACCTTGGCACAGGATGTGGCTACTCCATAGCCGTCACCGCACCGCCCGACGAGATAACAGCCATACTTGAAAAAGAGCGCATACCATTCAGAAACGTGATATTCGAGCAAAAGAGGTGAGAAAAATAAACACCCGAAGCATAATAAACTTTGATAACTCAGCCACCACCTACCCCAAGCCCCCTGCCGTCGCCCGAGCCGTCGCTCAGGCAGTAGAACGCTATGGCGGAAACCCAGGCAGAAGCGGCCACAAGCTTTCCATGCGAGTGTCTGAAAAGATATTCACCGTCAGACAGCAGGCAGCCGAAATGTTCGGCGCACAGACCGAGAACGTGGCTTTCACCGCCAACTGCACCCATGCCCTGAACATGGCGATAAAAGGCATCATGCAGTATGGTGGTCATATGATAATCTCAGACCACGAGCATAACGCAGTAGCAAGACCCGTCTACGCCCTTTCAAAAACAAGAGGCGTGAAATATTCTATTGCCCGAACAGAGGAAACAGACAGCGAAACAATTGAAAACTTCCGCCGCCTTATAACCCCTGAAACTAAGTGTATCTGCTGTACAGTGGCTTCAAACGTCACAGGCAGGCTCATGCCATACCGTGAATTAGCCGCCCTTTGCAAAGCCCACGGCATATGCTTTATCGCAGACGGCGCACAAGCCTGCGGACTGCTTGACCTGTCTCTCTCAGACGGCTTCAACTTTCTCTGCACCGCAGGTCACAAAGCCCTCTATGGGCCAACAGGCACAGGGCTTCTTATCTCAGACGGCGAATATTCTCTGTCTACCATAATCGAAGGCGGCACAGGTGCGACCTCCGCCCTGCTTGAACAGACCCCATTCTTGCCCGAAAAGCTTGAAAGCGGAACAATTAACACAGTTGGCATAATCGGTCTTGGAGAGGGTCTAAAGTTCGTCCGCCAAAAGACCCCTGCCGTAATAAAAGCCCACGAAGAAAAGCTCTGCCGACAGCTCAGAGAACAACTTTCAGACATAGACAAAATAAAGTTCTATGAAGCAGACCAAAAGAAAGTCCCCATACTTTCATTCAATATCGGTGATATCCCTTCCGCTGAGATCGCCTCCTATCTCAGCGAAAAAGGCTTCGCCCTCCGTGGAGGACTTCAATGTGCCGCCGTCACCCATACCACCCTCGGCACAATGGAGCAAGGCACAGTGCGTTTCTCTCCCTCTGCATTCAGTACCCCTCAGCAGGTAACAGCACTTTCACGAACAATAAAAAAATTTGCCGCAAATAACTAAGCATAAGCGGCGGGTCTGATGTAAAATATCACGTCCTGCCGCTCATTCTATTGCAAAAAGCACCTCTAGGTGCTATAATAAGGCATAAGCAAACAAATTTTTCACGAAAGAAAGTGGTATTATGTGGTTCGTGTTTGCGCTTCTCTCCGCTGTTTTCGCAGCACTCACCTCTGTCCTTGCAAAGGTCGGCATTGACGGAGTAAACTCAAATCTCGCCACCGCACTGCGTACCTGCGTTGTGCTTGCTATGGCATGGCTAATGGTGTTCATCACCCACGCACAAAGCGGCATATGCTCTATAGGCAGAAAAAGCTGGGTATTCCTTATTCTTTCAGGACTTGCAACAGGTGCTTCGTGGCTGTGCTATTATAAGGCTATCCAAATGGGCAGCGTTTCAAAGGTCGCCCCCATAGACAAGCTCAGCGTTGTCATCACCCTTATCCTTGCAGTGATATTCCTCCACGAGGACTTCACAGTAAAATCAGCCATAGGTGCGGCTCTTATCACTGCAGGCACAGTATTAATGGTACTATAAGGAGAACGCCATGATAATAAGAACAGTTACCGAAAAGGACGCTTACGAGCTTCTTGAAATATATCGTCCCTACGTTGAGAACACCGCCATAACATTCGAGTATGACGTTCCAACAGTTGAAGAGTTTTCAGACCGTATCCGCCGCATATCCGCAAATTATCCCTACATAGCCGCAGTAGAAAAGGACGAGATAGTGGGCTATGCCTATGCAGGCGTTTTCAAAAACAGAGCCGCCTATGATTGGTCGGTTGAAGTCACAGTTTATGTAAAGAAAGGGCTTCACCGCAAAGGCATAGGTACAAAGCTTTACTCCGCCCTTGAAAAGCTCCTATCGGCACAGCATATAACGAACCTCTACGCCTGCGTCGCCTATCCCGAAAAAGAAGACGAGTATCTCACCTTTGACAGCGTGAAGTTCCATGAAAAAATGGGCTATACTATAATAGGTACGTTCCATAGATGTGCCTTCAAATTCAATAGATGTTATCATATGGTGTGGCTTGAAAAAATACTCACCAAAACCGATACCGCCCCTCAGCCCGTTATCCCGTTTTCCAAACTTGATAAAGCCTTAATTAACAAAATAGTTCTTGAATAAGGTCAAAAAACATGGTAAAATAATATCATTCTGTTTGTTAAGGAGCGTAAAAATGGATCTTCAGGAATTAAGAAATGAAATAAACGATATAGACAGCCAGCTTCAGGAGCTTTTCAATAAGCGAATGCAGATAAGCTTCAAGGTGGCTGAGTATAAGATAGCAAACAATATGCCTGTTTTTCAGAGCAAGCGTGAAAACGAGATACTTGACCATGTAACAGAAAGCTCACCAAAGGGCTTGGAAAGTGCGTCAAGAGTGTTCTTCCAAAACATCATGGATATTTCAAAGTGCCGTCAGTATCAGGAGTTTTTTGCAGGCTCAGATAAGATAGAGTACAATAAATTGGACTTGACAGGTCATAAAAAAGTCGCCGTACCGGGTACCACAGGCTCATATTCACATATAGCCTGCAAGCAGATATTCAGCGACTTTGAGCCAATGTTCTTTGAAGATTTCGAGGACGTTTTTTCATCAGTTGAAAACGGCTCAGCGGATTTCGGCATACTTCCCATAGCAAATTCCACCGCAGGCTCAGTTGGTCAGACCTATGAGCTTATGAAAAAGCATGATTTCAAGATATGCGCAGCAACCAAAGTAAAGATATCTCATTGCCTTGCCGTAAAAAAAGGCACACGCTTTGAGGATATCAAAATAGTCTATTCCCACGAGCAGGCGCTCAGCCAGTGTTCTGAGTTTCTCTCTCAGAACGGACTTAAAAGCCATAAATACGCAAATACAGCCCTTGCGGCGTGCTACATAAAAGAAAGCAATGAACCTTATGCCGCTATCTGCTCAGAAGCCTGCGCACAGCAGAACGATCTTGAGATACTCAGGCATAATATAGCAAACGCCGCCGAGAATTACACAAAATTTATTCTTATCTCAAAGGAGACCCTCTGCTCGGAAAATGCTGATATCGTGTCGGTGTCCTTGGCACTGCCGCATACCTCATCTGCACTTTACAGACTTCTCACCAAGTTCTCCGTAGCAGGTCTGAACCTTTCCATGATCGAGAGCCGCCCTATCGCCAACACCGATTTTGACGTTGTTTTCTATCTCGATTTTGAGGGAGCAATAACCTCCCCGGACGTTGCAAAGCTCATGAGCGAGCTTAATTCAGAGCTTTCATATTTCAAATTCTTAGGCAACTACGAGGAAATATAGCAGTACGATTTTTAGGACAGGAGGAACAAAAAATGCGTATAGGACACGGCTATGACGTCCACAGACTGACCGAGGGCAGAAAGCTCATTCTCGGCGGAGTGGATATCCCATATGAAAAAGGACTTTTAGGACATTCCGATGCAGACGTCCTCGCCCACGCCATAATGGACGCTATCCTCGGTGCGCTTGCTTTGGGCGATATCGGCAAGCTTTTCCCCGATAACGACCCCGACTATGAGGGTGCAGACAGTATGAAGCTCATGGAGAAAGTCATAAGCGTTATGACCGAAAAAGGCTGGAAAATAGGCAATATAGACTCCACCATCTGCGCACAGAAGCCGAAGCTTGCCCCCTATATCACCTCCATGCGGGAGCGTATAGCAAATGCCTGCGGCTGCGATGTCTCACAGATATCAGTGAAAGCCACCACCGAAGAAAAACTAGGCTTCACAGGCGAGGGACTAGGCATATCCGCCACAGCGGTCTGCCTGCTTGAAAAAAATTAATACAAAACCAAAAGGACTGCTGTCTTAAACCACAGCAGTCCTTTTTATTGCTATTTTGCCTTATGCGCAACTCCGTCATTGTCAATGTTATATCCGTCAACAGTGGTGTTAATAAGCATCATGCCGTAATCGTTGAAATAATATCTCTTTCCGTCGATCTTCTTCCAACCTGTCACAACAGTGCCGTTCTTGTTGTTGTAGAACTTCTGTCCACGCCAGCTTACCCAGCCGCCTTTAAGATATCCGTCCTCGCCAAAGTTGTAATACTTGTCGTCAATGTACACAGGACCTCTCAACGCAACACCATTCTGCAGAAAATATTTCTTTCCGTCAATAGTCGTCCATTCATTCTGCAAAACATGATCGCTGTCAAAATAAAACTTCGTTCCGTCTATTTCTCTCCAGCCTGAAACAGCCTTGCCGTCACCGTCAAAATAATATGTCTTGTCACCGGCTGTTACCCACTTGTCTTTCTGAGCGCCGTTCTTGTCAATGTAGTAAAGCCCTGAATCATCGCTGAACAGCCCCTTTGAAAGCTTGCCGTCATTGTCAAAATGATACAGCTTGTCCTCGATAGTGTGCCAGCCTGTGAGTGCAGCCTCGTCCTCACCAATGTAGTAAGTTTCTCCCTTTGAAGTAACAAACTCCGACTTAGCCCAAGAGCCGTCCTCTTTCTTGAACTTCCATTCAGCGTCTATCTTGACGATACCGTCTGCAAGTACGCCCTCGTTTGAGAAGGTGTATTTCTTGTCCTCGTCCTCCTCAAATTCGCCAACAGCCGCCGCACCTGTCAGACCAAAATAATATTTCTTTCCGTCAATGGTCTTCCAGCCCGTAGCCTTCTTGCCAGTTTCCTCATCAAAGTAGAAGTAATAGCCGTTTATTTTATGAAATCCCGTGCAAAGGGTGTGATCAGAGTAGAAATAATACTGATAGAACACCGCCCCTCCGAACTTTTCATAAACCTTTCTGTCATAAGCATTGAAGGTCTTTTCACCGAATTTGTCCGCAAGCTCTTCAAGCTTTTTGGTCTCTTTTTCGTCAGGCTTCTCGTCCTTTTTGTAATCGTCCTTCTCAAACTTCACAAGCTTTGAAACATTGGATTTGAACTCTTTTATTTTCTTTTTCTCATCATCAGTGTACTGATCCGTATTCGTCCAGCCTGTCGCCGCCGCATGGGTCTTTTTGTCAAAATAGTAAGTATCTTCGTCAATATCCTCCCAGCCGTCAGCCACAACACCGCCTCTGCCGAAGTAATAAACATTTCCGCCTATCTCGTTCCAGCCGGAGAGGAGGCGATTTTTCTTGTCAAAGTAATAATACTTGTCCTTGATCTTGGTAAAGCCCTTGCCAGCCGAGCCGTCGCCCTTGAAATAATACTTCTCAGGCGGTTCTTCATACCAGCCCTTCGTCATTTTACCGTCATCAGCAAAATGATATCTGTTCTTGTCAATTGTTATCCAGCCCTTGACCATTTCACAGCTATCATTGAAATAATAGCTCTCACCGTCTATCTCCGCAAAGCCCTGAGCGCAAGCCCCCGTAGCTTCATCAGAATAATAATACTTCTTTTCAAGCTCCATCCAACCTTTGTGAACAGCACCGCTCTCAGAAAAATAATACTTCTTTCCGTCAATGTCCTGCCAGCCTGTTGCCATGTGACCGTCGTCATCATCAAAATAGTATATCTCGCCCTCTATCTCAACAAAGCCCTTAGCCATCTCACCGCTCTTGAGAAAATAATACTGAACATTGTTTATCTTTGCCCAGCCTGTCACACGCTTGCCGCTCTCGTCATAGTAATAACCGCCGTCGCTGTCAAAACCCGTGTCAGGGAAGCCGTGATCGTCAAAGTAGTATTCACCGCCATTTATCTCGCAAAGACCCGTCCTGAAAATGCCCGACTCCTCAGAAAAATAGTATTCCTCGCCCTTTATTTTCATTTTTCCACGCTGAACAACGCCGTCCTTGACATAGTAAGTGTCCCCACGATACTTCTGCCAGCCGTCAGCCATAGCGTTGCCCTTGTCGTCAAAAAGATAGCAGGTGTTGTCTATTATCTGATAGCCAAGTGCCTTTTCGCCTGTTTCCTTGACAATATAATAAGTCGAGCCGTCATGGGTGTGCCAGCCCGAAGCATAATAAGCGCCGTAATATAAATATCCGCCAAAGCCTGCTCCCATAACGATAGTGCAGGCTGCAGCCGCAGCGATCATTTTTTTCTTATCGCTTTTCAGCACCTCATTATATCTGTTGCAAAAATCATTACTGTTTATGCTCATAAAGATCCTTCCTGAATTTACACAGTTTTAATTAGTATAATTATAACACAATAGTTTGTGAATTTCAATACCGCCGCCCCAATTTTCACACCCCTCACACATAAAAAGCTGTACAGTCCAAATAACCGTACAGCTAATAAAATAAATATCCAAGATAAATGGGCTGTCGAGGACTCCAGCCCTTACAATTTCTCATGACCGCAATTTATCTGTAGGGGCGAACAGCGTTCGCCCGTCCGCCACCACAACATCTCAGCTATACCTCGCCCCCACGCCACAAAGCTTTCTCCCCCTCCCCTTTGTCTATTCTGACAGATAAATTACTCACTTCTTACATCACAATACTTGCGTTCACACTAATAATATGTTATAATATATAATGTATAATTATAAACCTAAAGGAGGCTTATTTATGGATCAGCTTATAAAATTACTGAAAAACAACGCCCGTATCACAAACAGTGAGCTTGCCGTTCTTCTCGATAAGTCAGAAGAGCAGGTGGCGGCGGATATCGCCAAGCTTGAAGCAGAGGGCGTAATAAAGGGCTATTCCGCAATTGTAGACGAAAGTGCCTATGACCCTAATTCAGTTTTCGCTCTTATAGAACTTAAAGTCACCCCGCAGTCACAGTCAGGCTTTGACGAGATAGCAAACCAGATCGCAAGCTATGAGCAGGTAGAGTCCGTCCGCCTTATGTCAGGTGCTTATGATATAATCGTTGCCGTGAACGGTGCAAACATCAGGGATATCTCCCAGTTTGTTTCCCAAAGACTTGCAACTATCGACGCTGTCCAGTCCACCGCCACACACTTCGTGCTTAAGGTGTATAAAGACAATGGCATCATGATAAGCTCAGATGATAAAGACGAAAGAGGTTTGATCTCCCCATGATAGATTATAATAAAGTGCTTTGCCCTGCCATAAAGGAAATGAAGCCCTCAGGTATCAGAAAATTCTTCGATATCGCACAGCAGCTAGAGGGCGTTATCTCCCTAGGCGTTGGCGAGCCTGACTTCAAAACTCCGTGGCTCATACGTCAGGAGGCTATCTCTACCCTTGAAAAAGGCAAGACCTGCTATACCGCAAATGCCGGACTTATAGCACTCCGTGAAGAGATAGCCAAGTATTTTCAGCGTACTATCCACACAAGCTATGACCCGAATAAAGAAATAATCGTCACTGTTGGCGGCTCTGAAGCTATCGACCTTACCATAAGATGCCTTATCCAACCTGGCGATGAAGTCCTTATAGTCGAACCGTCCTTTGTCTGCTATCGTCCTATCGTCTCCCTATGCGGCGGAGTTCCTGTGGTCATAGAAACAAAGGAAGAAAACGAGTTCCGACTTACCGCAGACGAGCTTCGTGAAAAAATAACCGACAAAACTAAGCTTCTCGTCCTGCCCTATCCTAATAACCCCACAGGTGCAATAATGCACCGTGAAGATCTTGAAGCTATCGCACAGGTGCTTAAAGATACCAATATCATGATAGCCTCAGACGAGATATATTCCGAGCTTACATATTCAGGCAAGCATTGCTCTATCGCAGAAATAGAGGGTATGCGTGAGCGTACTATCGTCATAAACGGCTTTTCCAAAAGCTTTGCAATGACAGGCTGGCGACTTGGCTTCCTTGGCGGACCAAAAGAGATAGTGTCCCAAATGCTCAAACTCCACCAGTATGCTATCATGTCCTCCCCTACTGTCAGCCAGTATGCCGCTATCGTTGCCATGCACAGTTGCCAGAAGGATATAGATGCCATGCGCAACGAGTATAATATCCGCCGCCGCTTTGTGGTGGATTCTTTCAATAAGCTTGGTCTTAAATGCTTTGCACCACAAGGCGCATTCTATGTTTTCCCTTGCATCAAAAGCACAGGCATGACAAGCGCCGACTTCTGCGAAAAGCTTGTTTACAACAAAAAGGTAGCCGTCGTGCCGGGAGATGCTTTCGGCGAGTGCGGAGAGGGCTATGTGCGTGTCTCCTACGCCTATTCCCTTAACCACCTGAGAGAGGCTATCAAACGTATAGGAGAATTTTTAGAGGATATCAGAAATGGTAACGTGCAGTAATTTAAAAATAAAAGCCTACGGCAAAATAAATCTCGCTTTGGATATCGTCGGCAAACGTGATGACGGCTACCATATGCTAAATACAGTCATGCAGTCAGTGTCCTGCTTCGACCTCTTGGACTTCACCCTCTCAGAGGGCGAGGGCATAGAGCTTACCTGTGACCTTGACAGCTTCCCAAAGGGCGAGGATAACATCATCACAAAAGCCTTCCATGCCTTTGCCGACTTCACCCATATTGACTTCGGCTGTAAAATAACAGTGAACGTGGAGAAAAACCTCCCCTCACAAGCTGGCATGGGCGGAGGAAGTGCAGACGCCGCCGCCACCCTCAGAGCCTTGGACTTCATGTTCAATACAAGGCTCACCGATGAACAGCTCTGCTCTATAGGCGTGTCCCTTGGCGCAGACGTGCCTTTCTGTATCACAGGCGGCACAAGGCTCTGTCAGGGCGTTGGCGAAATAATGAGCAACCTGCCCTCACCCGATTGCGCTTTCGTAATAATAAAGCCCGACGTGGGAATCTCCACCCCCGAAGCTTTCAAAAAATATGACAGCATTTCAAACCCAAAACGCTGTAATATGGACGTCCTGCTGAGATATATCGGCGGCGGAAAGCTTTTCGGCATATGCTCAAACCTTTTCAACGTGCTGGAATATGCCGCCGACCGTGAGGAGATATCTCATGCTGTGCAGGAGCTTAAAAACAGCGGAGCGCTCTCCGCCCTTATGACAGGAAGCGGCTCAGCCGTTTTCGGAGTTTTCCCCGATATCGCTTCCGCACAAACAGCCGCAGAAAAGCTGTCAGGCTGGAGCTATAAGTGCGTTTGTCAGCCTGTAAAACAGGGCTGGAAATTTGTATATTAATGAGGTGAAATAATTGAGCAGAAATAAATGCAGAATTTGCGGATACCACTTTAAAAGCGATGATGAGATAATTTGTCCTGAGTGCTTCACAGCCCGTGACGAGGATATAAGCTGTAACAGCCTTTCAGATGACCTGCACTCTCATGATCTTCGTGCCGATAACGAGCAGGACGGCTGGTTCGGTCAGTCTGAAAATGACACATTCAAGGAAGAAAAAAACGATTTCGTTTCCGAGGAACGTAAAGAGGAAGCAAGGGACGAAAATTTCCAAAGCACCTATACTCCGCCTAAAAGCCCGACCCCTCCCCCAAGCTATTCAGCTTCAAGAGCCGAAAAGCTTGCCGCCCTCAATAACTACAGCCAACAGCGCACAAGCTATAACCGCCCAAACAACAGCTCCTATAGCTTCAACGCCACGAACATAAACCACTCTAACAAAAAGAATGGCGGCAAAGGCTGTGTCACCGCAGTTGTTATCATCATTATCCTCATGTCCGTTATCCCCACACTTTTTGGCTTCCTTTCAAGTAAGCTCATCTCCAACAGATATGACGACTATGACTACGATTATGACGATACCTATAGTGAAGCCGATGATGACTACACCGACTATTCCAACCTCTATCTAGCGCAAGACGCTGAGGACGGTACCTACAGCGTTCAGTATCAGGGCTATACCCTAACCGAACGCAAAGTAAGCGACCTGACCGATGAGGAAAGAAACTCCCTTACAGGCGGAATAATAAGCGGCGACACAGTATGGGAAATAGACCTCGACCTTGATGTTAGTATAAGCGATAGCGACAGACAGGTAAAATTCACCTTTGCATACAACACCGCCTATGACGAAAACGATAATTCCTTTTTCTCAAACAACTTCTTCCCCGGTGAAAGCGACTACGGAGACGATATGACCTATACCATAAAGTTCCTTGTCCCTGCCGATACAAAGCGCACCACGTTCACAGCCTGCTTCCAGAATGACGATTGGATAACTGATTCATTCCAGTTCAATATCCCCCTTGACGAAAACACAGACTCATCAGGCGACCTATCCTCTGACCCCTACACCAAAATAGGCGGAGTTGACACAGCGGCATGAACGATATCCTTAAAAGCTGTACCCTCTGCCCAAGAGAGTGCAAAGTGAACCGATATGAGCATAAAGGCTTCTGCGGTGAAACTGCCAAAGTAAGAATAGCCCGAGCTGAGCTTCATATGTGGGAAGAACCTTGTATCAGCGGCACAAAAGGCTCAGGCACAGTGTTTTTCTCAGGCTGCTGCCTGAAATGCTGTTTCTGCCAGAACTACGAGATATCCGCCCAGGGCAAAGGCTTTGAGCTTACCGAGCAGGAGCTTGCAGATACTTTCCTGCGGCTTCGATCAATGGGTGCAAACAACATAAACCTAGTCAATCCTACCCATTTCGTTCCGCAAATAATCAAAGCTCTCGACCTCTGTAAAGATAAGCTCACTATCCCCGTGGTCTATAACAGCGGTGGTTATGAAAAGCCCCAAACACTGGAGCTTCTTCGTGGCTATGTGCAGATATTTCTACCCGACCTGAAGTATTTTGATACCACCCTTTCGGATAAATATTCCAAAGCCGCAGACTATTTTGAAAGCGCCGCCGCTTCCATACACAAAATGGCGGAGCTTTCAGGCAAGCCTACCTTTGACGAAAATGGCATAATGCAAAGCGGCACTATCGTCCGCCACCTTGTCCTCCCTACCCACCGTAAAGACTCCATAGAGCTTATGGAATGGCTGGGCAAAAATTTCGCCAAAGACGAGATAATCATAAGTCTTATGAGCCAGTTCACTCCCGTGTACAAAGCCTTTGACTACAAAGAGCTTTGCCGTAAGACATCAACCTTCGAGTATAATACAGTCATTGACGCCGTGAACAAATACGGCTTTGAGGGCTTTATCCAAAGCCGCACCTCCGCCGCCAAAGACTTTATCCCAAAATTTTATGACGAAAAATATTACTGATCTATAATTTCCATGTAGGGGCGACCTTAGGTCGCCCGCTTTTTATATCCACATCTCAAAACACATCAGACTATCCCCTCAACACAAACAGCCCGATATTTTTGTAATAAAATTGTTATACATTCCCTATTGACATTTTGAACAAAAAAGTTTATAATATTAATGTAAGTTTGGTAAAACAAACTTGAATGGGGTAACTTATGGGGTAAACATTAGTCACCAACCGTAAAAAAGGGCAGCA
The DNA here is from genome assembly GCA_934435205.1 of uncultured Ruminococcus sp. Classification (GTDB taxonomy): domain Bacteria; phylum Bacillota; class Clostridia; order Oscillospirales; family Ruminococcaceae; genus Hominimerdicola. The sequence continues at coordinate 247,749 of CAKSAK010000001.1, forward strand.
TAAATGCCGCCTGCATATAAGTTATCGAAAAGAGGTCATGCAAATGTCAAAGGCTTTCGGTTCAAGATATTCCATTGAAAATTCCGAGGAAGCAAAGGAGTATTTTGAGTTTGTAAAGGACCTGCTTGACAGCGATGTTGTAAACGAAATGAAAAAATTTCGTCATCACTACAGCACCACTTGCTATCAGCATTGCATCAATGTATCCTACTATAACTATCTCGTCTGCAGAAAATTGGGACTAAATTCAAGATCCGCCGCAAGAGCAGGTCTGCTTCACGATCTGTTTCTCTATGATTGGCGGGAGCATGAAAAGAAGAAAGGCGAAATGCCTCACGGAATGACACACCCAAAGGTCGCACTCAACAATGCGAAACAGCATTTTGAGATAGGCAAGCGTGAAGAGGATATGATAGTCAAGCATATGTGGCCGCTGACCCTGAAATTCCCTAAATACGCCGAATCTTACGTTATCGTGTGTATCGACAAATACACCGCAATGTTAGAAATAGGCTCTTATGTGGGTCAGAAAATGAAAGAAAAAGCGAAAGCAATGCGAACAAAACAGCATTAAGCCAAAGCGGACAGGCAACCACCTGTCCGCTTTTTTGTACTATCACATATAATCTGTACAATTTATCGTACACTATCAAACAATTTGTAGGGGCGAACATCGTTCGCCTGTTTCGTTACAACACCTTATTACATCGCACAACAAAATAGAGCAACAAATCCCAAAACAAAGTTCGTCATCAAAGAAGATCATTAAAAAAAGTAAAGTCACCGAGCCACAAAGCAATAGCTATCCACAAAGATAGAGTAGCGAGGTAAAAAAAGAATAGCGAGATAAAAAAACGTCCCTCAGCGGAGGGACGTTTTTCCCGTTTATCAGGCAAAATAAACGGATATTGGTGTTTAGTGAATATCGTTGTAAAGTGCAATGTAATCCTTAGCGGACTTTGTCCAGCTGAAATCCTGCTTGAGCGCAGTGTTCACAAGCCTGCCCCACTTCATCTTGTCATCATAGTATGCCCTGGCTCTAACAACAGCGTCAAGCATATCATGTGCGTTGTAGGACTTGAAAGTAAAGCCGTTTCCACCCTTGTCGCCTGCGTCATGGATACTGTCTCTCAAACCGCCCGTCTCTCTTACGATAGGTATAGTACCATATCTCAGAGCGATCATCTGAGCCAAACCGCAAGGCTCGCTCTGCGACGGCATAAGGAACATATCCGCACCAGCGTATATCTTCTTGGACAGCTCAGGTACAAAACCAATGGTCAGACCCACTCTGTCAGGATAACGATAGTGCATCTCGCTGAAAAAGTCCTCGTATATCTTCTCACCCGAACCAAGTATCGCAAACTTGCAGCCAAGTCTGATGATGTCCTCAAATACATACTTGATAAGGTCAAGACCCTTGTGTGAAACAAATCTCGTTACAATGCCGATAACAGGCTCTTTTCCGTGTGCCATGCCAAGCTCGCTGAGCAAAGCGTGCTTGCAAACAGCCTTGCCCGTCTTGTCATTCAGACTATAATTCTTAGCAATAACAGGATCAGTTGCAGGATCATAAACCTTCTGATCTATTCCGTTGAGTATTCCGCAAAGCTTGTATTGCTTGTTCACAAGCTCCCTGTCAAGACCATGTGAATACCATGGGTCAAGTATCTCCCAAGCGTAGCTTGGTGAAACTGTCGTCACCTTGTCAGCCGTTTCAATAGCGGCCTTCATAAAGTTCACATCACCGTCATATGAAAGCAAGTCCGTATGATAAAGCGGAATGCCCATAATATCGTTGATAAGTTCTAAACCATATTGTCCCTGATACTGAATGTTGTGTATGGTAAATACCGTCTTGATATCCTCATAACCCTGCTGATAGCGGTAGAAAATATCATAATAAACAGGAACAAGTGCCGTCTGCCAGTCATTGGCGTTTATAACATTCGGCTTAAAGTCGATGTATCTCAGCAGTTCGAGAACTGCTCTTGAGAAGAATATAAATCTCTCAGCGTCATCATAAAAGCCATACAAGCCGTTTCTCTGGAAGTAATACTCATTATCCAAAAGATAATAAGTCACTCCGTTCACAACGCCTGTAAAAACGCCGCAGTATTGATTTCTCCATGCCACCGGCACAGTGAAATTCGTAACATATGTCAGCTTGTCCTTTAGCTCCTGCCTGATGGAGCTGTAATAAGGTATCACGACTCTGCAATCGTGACCCTCGGCATTGATCGCCGCAGGCAGTGAGCCTGCAACATCAGCCAATCCACCTGAAGCAATAAAAGGCAAAGCCTCACTTGCAGTATAAAGTATGTTCATATCCGAACCCTCTTTCCTAAGTCATTGCGACCTTTTTATACAGAAGCTCCCTTTCCTACATACATAGGATACTGTGGCGAGCTTGTAAGGATGTGGTTTTCACAAATAGAAACGTTCTTGTCTGTGATAAGATAGTTAAGCTCAGCATTGTCACCAACAACAGTGCCCTGCATAAGGATACAGTTCTTGACCTTTGCACCCTTGCCTACCTTAACGCCTCTGAACAGTACAGAGTTCTCTACCTCGCCCTCTATGATACAGCCGTCAGCAATAAGAGAATTTGATACCTTGCTGTCCAGATCGTACTTAACAGGAGCATTGTCGCTTACCTTTGTGTAGATAGAACGCTTTGGAACGAACAGCTTGCGTGCATTCTCAGGTTCAAGCAGAGCCATATTTGACTTAAAGTAGCTTTCAGGGCTGTTGAGCTTGCTGAAATAATTATCGTACTCGTAGATCTTTATCTTAAGCTCTCTGCACTTCTCCTGAAGAATATTTCTCTCAAAGCTTACATTTCCTCTAGCCATAGCGTCATTAACAGTTTCAATAAGGAAATCCATTGACATAACGAACACATTAAGGCTCGTTGTGCAAGTGCCGCTGATGTCAGGATTGATAAGAACAGAAGTTACGTTCTTATCAGCGTCAACGTTGAATACAGTTGAAGTCTTGATATCATCAGAGCTGTAAACGCCAGTGTGTGCAACAGCAGTAATGTCAGCACCGCTCTCTATATGAGCCGCAACGATAGGCTTGTAATCAATATTAGTTACAACGTCACAGTCTGACAGTACAACATACTTAGCTCTTGAATGCTTGATAAAGCTCATCGCACCATAAAGAGCCTCGATCCTGCCTCTGTAAAGAGTGCTTTCAACGTTGCCGAATGGAGGCAGAATGTAAAGTCCGCCTTTCTTTCTGGCCAGATCCCACTCTCTTGCAGAGCCGAGGTGATCCAGAAGTGACTGATAGTTAGATTTTGTTATAACACCGACCTCGCTTATGCCGCTGTTTACCATGTTAGACAGTGGGAAGTCGATAAGGCGGTATCTTCCGCCGAACATTACAGAACCCATAGTTCTGTTCTTTGTCATGTCGCCAAGAGTCGTGTCGTGCATATTAGCGAAAACAAGACCCAGTACGTTACCCATATTTACATCCATGTTTACTCGGTCCTTTCTTAGATATTCTCGTAAATTATTGCCTTAGGTGCAACAACGCTGCCGTCAGAAACGGTCAGATTATTGCCCACTACAGCAACGCCCCATGAGTCCTTGTCCTCGATAGTTTCAGGTCTTGCACCGATCTGAGCGTTCTCACCGATAACAGTGTTCTCGCCAACGATAGCATACTCGACCTTTGCACCCTTCTTGACAACTGCGCCAGGCATAAGGATAGAATCCAGTATCTCAGCGCCCTCCTCAACAGTAACGCCGTCAGAGATCATTGAGAACTCTACAGAGCCGTCGATAACGCAGCCCTCTGTTACCATTGAGTTCTGTACCTGAGCGTTCTTGCCTATGCTCTGCGGAGGCATAACAGGGTTTCTTGAGTATATCTTCCAGCTTGTATCATAAAGATCGATAGGAATATTAGGATTGATAAGGTCCATATTTGCTTCCCAAAGAGAGTCGATAGTTCCAACGTCCTTCCAGTAGCCGTCAAAACGATAAGCCACAAGCTTCTCGCCTGCTGCTCTCATGTCAGGGATAATGTTCTTGCCGAAGTCCTTTGAAGCTTCCTTGTCGTTCTCATTAGCGATAAGATAAGCTTTCAGCTTCTTCCATGTGAATATGTAGATACCCATTGAAGCAAGAGTTGAACGAGGGTTCTTTGGCTTCTCCTCGAAGTCTATGATGTTGTCATCATCATCTGTTATCATGATGCCGAAACGTGAAGCCTCTTCCTTTGGAACGTCCAGAACGGCGATAGTAGCGTCAGCGTTCTTAGCCTTGTGATATTCAAGCATCTTGTTGTAATCCATTTTGTAGATGTGGTCGCCTGAAAGTACAACAACATACTCAGGGTCATATCTGTCTACAAAAGCGATATTCTGATAAATAGCGTTTGCAGTACCTGAATACCAGTCAGCACCTGAAGCTGTCTGATAAGGAGGAAGCACATGAACGCCTCCGTGTATTCTGTCAAGGTCCCAAGGCTGACCGTTTCCAATGTACTCATTGAGTACCAATGGCTGATACTGTGTCAGCACGCCCACTGTGTCGATACCTGAATTGATACAGTTCGAGAGAGGGAAATCAATGATACGATACTTAGCACCGAAAGGTACTGCCGGTTTTGCAACGCTCTGTGTCAGGGCATACAATCTGCTTCCCTGACCGCCTGCCAGCAGCATTGCAACACATTCTTTTTTGTTGAACATAATTAATTCACCCACCAATTTTTATTAAGTCTATATTACTCAGCCTTTTTGGCTGTGGACTTCTTAGTTGTTTTCGCCTTAGCGGCTTTCTTGACAGCAGTTTTCTTAGCCGCCGTCTTTGTCTTTTTCTTATCCCCTGCCTTTTTCTCAGGCACAGGTCTTTCCTCTTTCTTCACTGTGAAATACATACAGGAGAACGCAGGTATGTCGATACAAACAGACTGATCGAAGCCGTGCATCTTCTCATCAACAGCCTTTACAGTGCCGTTTGTGCAAGGTGATCCGTCAACAGAAGATGAGTTGAACACCTCTGTATAGCTGCCCCAGTAAGGAACGCCAAAGCAGTATGACTTTCTTTCCACAGGAACGAAGTTGCAAACCACGATGACCTCTCCGCCGTTTTTGTCAAAACGTCTGAAGATGATGATGCTCTGCTTGAAATCGTCATTTGATATCCAGCTAAAGCCCTCCCAGGAGAAATCTCTCTCCCAGAACTGAGGGTGGTCAAGGTAGAAGTGATTGAGATTTTTTGAATAGTTGAGATAATTCCTGTGGTTTTCATACTCGTCCACCATGAACCATTCCAGACCGTTCTCGTAATCCCACTCTCTGAACTGAGCGAAATCAGCGCCCATGAACAGCAGTTTCTTGCCCGGGTGAGCCATCATATAAGCCATGAACAGCTTGCACTGCCTGAACTTATTGTCGATATCTCCACCGTACATTTTATTTACCAATGAAGCCTTACCATGCACCACCTCGTCATGAGAGATAGGCAAAATAAAGTTTTCAGAGAAAGCATAGAAGAATGAGAACGTGAGCATATCATGATGAAAAGCTCTGTCAATAGGGTCAAGAGCCATATATTTGAGCATATCGTTCATCCAGCCCATGTTCCACTTGAAGTTGAAGCCAAGACCGCCGTCGCTCGCAGGCTTTGTTACCATAGGCCATGAAGTTGACTCCTCGGCTATCATAAGGGTATTAGGGTTTCTTCCGAACACAGCGGTGTTAAGATCCTTGAAGAACTGAACAGCTTCAAGATTTTCCTTGCCGCCGAACTTGTTAGGCGTCCACTCTCCGTCACGTCTGTCATAGTCAAGATAAAGCATAGACGCAACAGCGTCAACTCTAAGACCGTCAACGTGATATTTTTCTATCCAGTAAAGAGCGTTTGAGATAAGGAATGACTTTACCTCGCCCTTTGAGTAATCGAAAACTCTCGTTCCCCAAGTGAGGTGATCTGCCTTTTTCGGGTCAGAGTATTCATATGACGGACCGCCGTCAAACTCGAACAGACCTGCTTCATCTCTAGGAAAATGCGCAGGCACCCAATCAAGGATAACGCCTATTCCCGCAAGGTGGAAAAGGTCTATCATTTTCATGAAGTCATAAGGCGTGCCGAAACGTGAAGTCGGTGCAAAATAGCCTATTCCCTGATAGCCCCAAGAGCCGTCAAAAGGATATTCCGCCAGTGGCATAAGCTCGATATGAGTATAGCCCATTTCCTTTATATAAGGGATTATTGTATCTGCAAATCTAACATATGAGAAATATTTTCCGTCAGGACAAGCCTTCCATGAATTGAGGTGTACCTCGTAAATATTCATAGGACAATTGTAGATATCCTTAGACTTCTTCTCGGTCATCCACTTTTTATCGCTCCAAAGATAATCGTCGATATCGAAAACCTTTGTGCCAGTGTTCGGAGCGACCTCCATATGTGTGCCGTACGGATCAGCCTTATAATGGGTCTTGCCGTCACAGCCGTGTATACAGTATTTATATGTATCATAAGTCTGAAGCCCTGTAACAAAAGCCTCCCACACCTCTGAGTCGTCTATCTTCTCCATTGGGGTGGCACTTTCGTCCCAGTTATTGAAATCTCCCACAACAGAAATGCCCTCAGCGTGTGCCGCCCAGACTCTGAAATAATATCCTTCTACGCCGTCTTTCTCTCCCTTATGGCAGCCAAGAAACTTATATGTTTCGCAGTTTGTGCCATTGTGGAAAAGATAGAGCGGCAGTTCATAATCCTTTGGAATAATATCTATCATAATTCAGCCTCCCTTGTCTTTTTGTGAAAACCGCTGAATAATTTCGGTGTTTCATATTTATATTTTAATCTTTTTTGAACAAATTTGCAATAGTTTTAGTAGTTATTCTCGTATTCGCACATATTTCAACAGATAGTTTTATATATTTTGCACAATAGATTTTATATAATAACATAGAAAAAGTAAAGTCAAAGTATACAAAAGTAAAAATAGCATGCAAAAGTCGGTGAAGTCATTTAAATTCATTTTCCGCTCTCGTCACGAAGTGAAATTTTTGCGGCAATAATAGTTATATCGTCACGCCTGCCTCCAGTTCGCTGAGCAAGTGCCTTTGCACCAAGGGCTGTGACTATCTCCTGAGCGTTCATTCCGTTACAGCGGAGTATCTCTCGTGCTGTAGCGTCCTCGACACCGTCTGAGGTCATAAGCAGAACGTCCCCGTCAAAGAGCTTAAGCTCGCTCACATCAGGAGTACACTCCGCAAGTATCCCGGCAGGAAAAGCCTGTCCGCCGATAGCTTTAAGACCGCCGTCACGGAAAAGAAAGCTTTGTGCCGCACCCGATTTCAAAAACTGCACCGTTGCGCCATTAAGCTCCAGCCGCATTATATCAAGGGTCGCAAAAGATTCCTCCCAGCCCTTAACTCTCAGCATGGAATTTATCAGCCTATGGGCTGTCTGCATAGACATTCCCGATCGTATGAGCCTTGTAACAAGACTTACGGAAAACAATGAATCCAGCCTTGCTCTTTTTCCTGTTCCCATGCCGTCTGAAAGAACGATATACTTTTCGTTGACGCTTGAATCAAAGACTTCAAAGCTGTCACCTGAATATTCGCCGCTTGACGAAGCTGAAAAGCTTTTTATGTCAACTGTGTATTTCGGTATTTCCGCAAAGGACATTCTGGTTATATTATCCACCTTGACTATCACAGGCATATCAAGGTCATAATCTATCATTTCCGAAAGCGTTGCTGTGAGCCTTACAAGATCGCCCATGAACTGCGCGGTTATGAAAACGTCCACACGCTGACATAGGTTTTCGTCTATGTAAACGCAGGCTTTCACATTTGGATAGCCAAGGTTTGAGAAATGCTCCCTCACTCTTGCTGAAAGCTGAGAGTCAACACTTCTCACCTGACCTGCCCTGAAAGAAAGGTCGGATAAGATATCCTCCATGGAGGAAAGCTGTTCGCTCAAAAACTCACGCATTTCACGAACTCTCATGCTGTCGGCACGTTCTGCCACAAAGTCGGTATACAATTCATTGAAGCTTTTGCAAAGAAGCGACTTTCTCACACAGCCACCCAAATGCTTTTCAACATCGTCAAGGCTAAGGTTATTGTATGTACAAACTATGCTTTCAAGCTTTGAAAAGCTGTCCTCAAGCTGTACACTGCGCTTACTGCACACTGAGTACATATCGCAATCAGTACAAACAACAGATCGCACACGCTTTGACAGCGTAGCTTCCTTTGAGCGTTTATCTATCGCCGCAGTGACCATTGTAAGCTGACCTCTGATACCGCCCAGAGTCCTCGAAGCCATGTTTAGCTTTGAAGAAGTGGTCTGCCCCACAAGGTCAACGGAATTTTTCACTCCCACCACCTTTTTCGCCGCCTTTTTTATCACCGGGACAGGCAGGGCGATAAAAAGCACAGAGCCTATAAGCAGATCAGCGAACATTGAAAATGTATCACCGTTCACGCCCATTGCCACAAGGCTCACAAGTGAGACCGCAAGGAAAACAAGCACTACCACAAGAGTGCCGAATTGCAGGAAAGCTCCGCAGATAAGCCCTGACGTGGCAAGCAAAAGTGTATTTCTCGCAAGTGACGGAGTACAAAGGAGTACACCGCAGGTGGTCAATGCGCCAACAACTGCGCCGCCTATATTTCTATACTTTCGCACTGCCATAAGCATACACAAAGTGCCTGCTATCCTGCCAAGGTTCACCACATGGAGCGGTGCGGCAGTAATGGTCGAGATAAACATTATATAAAGTATAGCTGTGAAAACTCCGTTTATTCCTGTAAGGTCAAAAACACCGCTTCGGTTTTTTTGACGTTTTACAGTCAGTGCGATAAAGACCACACAGCCGCACATGAGCGAGCTTATCATTCGCAGTGAAGCCGTATATGTATCAGACGGCATTGCCACCGACATTACACAGCTAAAAAGAAGCATTGCTCCTGTTGTGAGCAGCGACACGAAAATAGGGTCGTCCTTATGGTCGGCAGAGGGCATCACAAGCCTTACCGCCCCTATAACAAGTATCGCACAAAGCTGAACGATACCCTCCGAGAATGTTCCGCTTACAAAATATGCAAGCGCAGAGCCTAAAAACGCAGGTATCACATTAGTTCCCGAAAGCACTGCCACCGCCACGTTCATTGACGACGGGAAGCCAAGAATCTTCCCAAAGCTTGCTGCAAACGCTGCTGCCGCCGATAAAACAGCCATAAGTACATTCATTTTGCCTGAGGTATGAAATTTTGCCGTATGCCGTATTTTTTCCATTGCTTATCACGTCCTATGTTTCCAAAATGTAATAATTACATTTTAGCAGGACTATCAAGCGAAAGGTGTCGCAATATGGGCTTGAAATTGAAATACTGACCAAATTTACGGACAGATCTCAAAGCCGCTCCCATACATCTTTTGAAAAAACACAATCAATGTTTGCGTAATAATTTTTAATTTGAGATATCCGAAGAACGGGACGTCGCATTTCTGCTTGCAGAAATTGAGCCGCTCCCCTGCATTTTTTGTGCGTATCACGAAAGTTGATACAAATGCAGAAGTTTAACTGTACAAGAATATGTACAGATATTCTTTGGCGTTACATTGTTCAGCGCAAACAAAAATACATATGATTTGCAGCGACAACGGGCGAACGCTGTTCGCCCCTACCGCCATTTGTAGGGTTATCAAAGGGTTAGCGATAATTTGTAGAAGCGGGACGTCGCATTTCTGCAAAGCAAAGCAGAAATTGAGCCGCTCCCCTACAAGTAATGAAGCTTAACTATACAAGAATATGTACAGTTAAATAAGCTTTCTCAGGGCTTCGGAAAAGGTTATGAATTGCTCCATGGAAAGTGCTTCAGGTCGGACGGAGGCTGGCAAATTGCTTTGCTCTATCGCCTGATTTACTATAGATTTATCTATGCCCATTGATGATGATACGGAATTTGAGAGGGTCTTTCTTCGCTGTGAAAAAGCTCCCCTAGCGACTTTAAATAAGAACTTTTCGTCCGTCACGCCCTCTGGGGTCTTATCACGGATATCAAACCTTACTACACAGCTATCAACATTCGGCGAGGGCATGAAGCTTCCTCGGGAAACATTGAAAAGCAGTTTCGGTACAGAAAAATAATTTATTGCCACTGTGACTGCTCCCATATCTCTTGTACCCATAGGGGCGCAAAGACGTGTGCCTGCTTCTTTCTGCACCATGACGGTAACAGACTTTATGGGCAGGCGTTCTTCAAGAAGCATCATCAGTATGGGCGAGGTTATATAGTAAGGTAGATTTGCACAAACGGCAACGTCCATGCCCTGAAATTCCTCGGCAATAAGCTTATGGAGGTCAGTTTCCATGACGTCGGCGTTTATTATCTTCACATTGTCATATTCTGCAAGAGTTTCCGCAAGAACCGGCATGAGCCTATCGTCAATTTCGATAGCCACCACCTTATCGGCACGCTTGGCAAGCTCGTTTGTGAGAACGCCTATGCCTGTGCCTATCTCGATTATACCGAAGCCTTTTTTGGCATTGCCCATTTCGGCTATCTTGGGGCAAACGGAGGGATTCACTAAGAAATTCTGACCGAGAGCCTTGGAAAAAGTGAAATCATGTCTTGCGAGAACATCTTTTATCACACTTATATTAGAAAGATTATCCATTTATTAATACACCTCAGATTAACTGATAAATCGACAAAAAATTAACAAAATAATTATATCATATTAACAAAAGATTGTCAACTGATTTGGAAAAGAATAATATTCCAATGAAGCAAAGAAAGACCGAGCGGAGCGAGAGATAAAGCGCAGGGTCAAGCCCGGCGCCAGAGGGCTTGTGGGGTCAAGGGGCAAAGCCCATTGCGAAGCTTGAGGCAGAGCCTCAATAGGCGTAAGCCTACAAGCGGTGCAGAGGGGAAAAAGAAGAATTGCAGAGTTGCGACCTGATACAAGGTTGTATCGGAGTGCTTATCTGCACCGCTTTTCTATCCTCCTGCACTACGTAAAATCCGCAAAGAGCGGAGCGATTTTGCGGCGTAGCAAAGTAGTGCAGAATTGTAGGGGACGGCGCCATCGACGTCCCGTTTCGGGGAGTGGCGAGGTTTGAAATTGTACAAACCATGTATGCGAACAAAGGCGGGCGAACGCTGTTCGCCCCTACAGGTGTGTTGCCGTAAGATTGTGGGATTAGCCGTTTTTTATATTCAATTTTCAAGTTACGTTCGGGGTGTGACATTTGGTATTATGTCCTAGGCTTTGCATACACAAAATATCACAATGCACGCCCACGTCCTAATACAAGTACTCTACAGCCTGTTCCAGAATCTCTCATCGTATTCACTAAGTCGCAGGGCTTGTACGTGCCCGCAAGTATCAAAACGCTTTCTACTTATACACGAAAAAGGGGCGTTTTGTTGCATAAAAAATGCAACAATTGCAGAAATGTTGCCAAATTAAAATATAAATCATTTGTTTGCACAAATTACGATATGATAAATTGTGCAGTATCACATATAAGATCGTAAGGGTTTATTTTTTATTGCCCGGGAAATAATATATGCGGAGGTGATAAAAATGAAAAATAACTCTTTTGCTCACGGGCAGGAATTGCCGCTGGGGCTGTCTATGGCTCTTGCTCAGGTGCCTGCGGCATATGCTTACTTTGCTAAGCTGGATCCGCTTCAAAGACAGCAGATAATCGACTCGGCACACTGTATTCGCTCCAAAGAGGAAATGCGTGATCTTGTCAACAGCTTGTCAAACGGTCAGGTCACTGATACAAGCATTTTCTGAACAAAAAGTTAATGTAGACAAATTTCACAATAAATCAAAGATTAATTGATATAAATTTTATATAAATATGTGTTGAAATTTATCTATAAATATTGTACAATATTATTGTAAGGCTTTGTATGCTGTTATGGAGAAAAACAGTAAAAAAAGCTTTCGCAGACAGTTTTGCTCCGCTTTACTGTCTGGTAATATTGTGCAGTATTTTTTGTATGTATTCAGGAGAGATGTATGACTGAAATGTGCTGTTTTTCATCAATTACATATTCTTTTATGGGTAGGTCTTTAAGTATAATTGCGTCCTGCCTTGATTTTTTGCACTCTAACAATCTAATTATGCACTGACTAAAACTGCAACGCCATTGTTGCAGTTTTTTATTTGTAATTTTTTGTTTTACTTGGAGGTATAAATTTATGAAAAAAGTTGCGGTAATAATGGGTTCTGACAGCGATTTTCCTGTTGTCAGCAAGGCTGTTGCTGAACTTAAAGCTTACGGTGTTCCTTACGAATGTCACGTTATGTCTGCTCACAGAACGCCTGCACTTGCAAGCGATTTTGCTGACAAGGCTAAGGAAAACGGCTTCGGAGTTATAATCTGCGCTGCCGGAATGGCGGCTCATCTGGCTGGAGTTATTGCAGGTCACACAACGCTTCCTGTTATCGGTATCCCTTGCAAGGGTGCTAACTTCGACGGCATGGACGCTCTGCTCGCTACTGTTCAGATGCCTAGCGGTATCCCTGTTGCTACAGTTGCAGTTGACGGTGCTAAGAACGCTGCTATACTTGCTATTCAGATGCTTGCTCTTTCTGACGAGGGTCTGGCTGAGAAGCTTGAAAAGGCTAAGCAGGATATGATAGACGGCGTTATTGCTAAGGACAAGGCTTTACAGGACAAGCTTGCTGCGCTTTGATATAGTACAAAAACAGACGGCTTACGCTGTATGTTTTATTGACGTATCGGGAATGTTTGCTGTCGGCGGGCGAACGATGTTCGCCCCTACATATTGAAACGGCAGTGGATATGTTTTCGGTATATCATATAAATAATGTAAATAAATTTATGGAGGAATAAATCTATGGAAAACATTGTAAAGACAGAACAGCTCTATGAGGGCAAGGCTAAGAAAGTATTCGCTACAAACGACCCTGATCTTGTTATCGTTGATTACAAGGACGACGCTACTGCTTTCAACGGCGAAAAGAAAGGCACTATCGTTGGCAAGGGCGCTATCAATAACAAAATGACAAACTATATGTTCAAGCTCCTTGAAAAAGAGGGTATCCCTACTCATCTTGTTGAGGAGATCTCTGACAGAGAGACTATCGTTAAGAAGGTCGAGATCGTTCCGCTGGAAGTTATCGTAAGAAACGTTGCAGCAGGAAGCTTCTCAAAGAAGCTCGGTATCGAGGAAGGCACAAAGCTCAAGCAGCCTACACTTGAGTTCAGCTACAAGTGCGACGAGCTTGGCGACCCATTCATCAACAAGTATTATGCTCTTGGTCTTGGTCTTGCTACTGAGGAAGAGATCGAGGATATCACAAAGTATGCTTTCAAGGTAAATGAGTTCATGCTCGGCTTCTTTAAGAACATCGGCATTGACCTTATCGACTTCAAGATCGAGTTCGGCAGATTCCACGGAAAGATACTTCTTGCTGACGAGATCTCACCTGATACTTGCCGTTTCTGGGATTCTAAGACACATGAGAAGCTCGACAAGGACAGATTCAGAAGAGACATGGGCGGCGTTGAAGAGGCTTACCATGAGATGATAAAGAGAGTAATGGGAGAATAATATCTATGGGCGGTTTTTTCGGAGCTGTTTCAGCTAATGACTGTATTCAGGACGTTTTCTTCGGGACCGACTATCATTCACACTTAGGCACAAGGCGGGGCGGAATGACTTCATTCTCCCCTGAGCTTGGCTTTCAGAGAAATATTCACAGCATTGAAAACTCACCATTTCGTACTAAATTTGAAAAAGACGTTGACAAAATGAGAGGAAACATCTGTATCGGCTGCATAAGCGACACAGATCCTCAGCCGATAATGGTACGCTCGAAGTTAGGACTTTACGCAGTGTGCTCTATCGGTGTAATACAAAATGCCGCTAAACTGGCTGACGAACTGCTTGAAAAGGGTTGCGCAAACTTTGAGACAATGAGCAGCGGCGCTATCAATTCCGCAGGGCTTATCGGTGCGCTTATCGCACAGAAGGACAGCTTTGTTGACGGCATAAGATACGCACAGGACAAGATAGAAGGCACGATGTCGCTTGCTATAATGACAGACAAGTCGATGATCGTTGCCAGAGATAAGGACGGACGGCTTCCTATTATAATAGGACAGCGTTCTGACGGATATTGCTTTTCTTTTGAATCATTTGCATATCAGAAGCTTGGTTACAAGACCTGCCATGAGCTAAAGGCGGGAGAGATAACCGAGATAACCAAGGACGGCTACAATATCCTTAGCGAGGGTACAGACAAGAAAAAGATCTGCACTTTCCTTTGGACTTATTACGGCTACCCTACCGCTTGCTATGAGGGCGTGAACGTGGAGCTTATGCGAACACGCAACGGCGAGATAATGGCGGAGAACGATATGAAAAACGGCAGGCTCCCTGACGTTGATTTCGTTTGCGGAATACCTGATTCGGGCGTTCCTCACGCTATAGGATATGCAAACAAAAGCGGCATACCTTTTGCAAGACCGTTCATCAAGTACACTCCTACATGGCCCAGAAGCTTCATGCCGACAAGCCAGTCTATGAGAAACAGAGTTGCGAAGATGAAGCTTATCCCTGTTCACGAGCTTATCGAGGGAAAGAAGCTTCTGTTCGTTGACGACAGTATCGTCAGAGGAACTCAGATGAGAGAAACTGTTGAGTTTCTTTATGAGAACGGTGCAAAGGAAGTCCATATGAGATCAGCCTGTCCTCCTATCATGTATGGCTGCAAGTATCTTAACTTTTCACGCAGCACCTCGGAGCTTGAACTTATCGCCAGACAGATCATTGATGAGAACGAGGGTATCGAGGGAGTTAAATACATTGAAGAATACAGCGATTCAAGCACGGAGAGAGGAAAATTTCTCAGGGACGAGATATGCAGGAGACTTAAGCTTACCTCTGTTGAATTCCAGTCGCTTGAAGGCACTGTAAAGGCTGTGGGTCTGCCAAGCTGTGAGCTTTGCACCTACTGCTGGAACGGAAGGGAATGATTTAATTGGTAACAGGTATCCATGAAGAATGCGGCGTTTTCGGCATTTATACTAACAAGACAAGCGATGTTGCGGCTCAGACTTATGTATCTCTTTACGCATTACAGCACAGAGGTCAGGAGAGCTGCGGTATCGTTGTAAACGACGACGGCGTGTTCAGCTATCACAAGGACGTGGGTCTTGTCAATCAGGTTTTTGACAAGGAAACTCTCGAACGTCTCGGCAAGGGCAATATTGCTATAGGTCATGTGAGATATTCGACTACAGGCAACTGCAATGCCTCAAACGCTCAGCCGCTGGTAGTGCGTCACATCAAGGGTCCTATGGCTATCGCTCACAACGGAAATCTTACTAACGCAAGAGAGCTTAGAGAGCAATATGAAAACAAGGGCATGATATTCCACAGCACAAATGACACGGAGGTCATATCCTATACCATAACCGAGGAACGTCTGAGAGAGCCGTCCATACAGGCTGCGCTTGAAAAGGCGATGTACAGGATAAAGGGTGCGTATTCGCTGCTGGTCATGTCGCCGACAAAGCTTATTGCGGCGAGAGATCCTGACGGCTTCAGACCCCTTTGCCTCGGAAAGATAGACGACGGCTATGTGGTAGCGTCGGAGACCTGTGCTTTTGACAGCATCGGCGCTGAATACATAAGAGATCTTAAACCAGGTGAGATCATCGTTATTGACAAAAACGGTGTGAACTCTATCACAACTCACTGCGGCAAAAAGGGTACTATATGCGTATTTGAATATGTATATTTTGCAAGACCTGACTCTGTTATCGAGGGGTCGAGCGTTCACATGGCAAGGCTCAGGGCAGGAAAATATCTTTGGAGAGAACACCCTGTTGACGCTGATATCGTCATAGGCGTGCCTGACTCGGGACTTGATGCTGCGCTGGGATTTTCTCAGGAAAGCGGCATACCATACGGCATTGGATTTATCAAAAACAGATATATAGGCAGGACGTTCATTCAGCCTAGCCAGACAGAGAGGACGAACTCTGTCAAGATAAAGCTCAACGCTATTTCAAGCACTGTTAAGGGCAAGAGGGTCGTTATGATAGACGACAGTATCGTCAGAGGAACGACCTCGGGACGTATCGTCAAGCTGCTGAGGGACGCAGGTGCAAAGGAAGTTCACGTTCGTATCTCCTCCCCTGCATTCGTTGCACCATGCTATTTCGGAACGGATATCGACAGCAAGGAAAATCTTATCGCCTGCAAGATGACCAATGAAGAAATATGCGAATATATCGGTGCAGACAGCTTGGGATATCTCAGTGTTGAGAGCGTTAAAAAGCTTGCGGGAAATTCAAAGTGTGATTTCTGCGTAGGCTGCTTTACAGAGAAATACCCTATCGAAGTTCCTAAGGATATGCCTAAGGACAAATTTGAATCGAAGATATCGGAAAAGAAGTAAATAACTGAAAGGATATTTTATCATGAATACAAACAGTTTTTCAAACAGCTACAAGGAAGCAGGCGTTGACGTAACGGCAGGCTACAAGGCAGTTGAGCTTATGAAGCAGCACGTTGCAAGGACCATGACGAGCGGTGTTCTCAGCGGTATCGGCGGCTTCGGCGGTCTGTTTGAGCTTGACATGACAGGTATCACAAAGCCTGTTCTCGTTTCAGGCACAGACGGCGTTGGCACAAAGCTCAAGATAGCTTTTCTTATGGACAAGCATGACACAGTTGGTATCGACTGCGTGGCAATGTGCGTAAACGACATTATCTGCTGCGGTGCAAAGCCACAGTTTTTCCTTGACTACATTGCTGTTGGCAAGAACTATCCTGAGAAGATCGCTCAGATAGTTTCAGGTGTAGCAGAGGGCTGTGTTCAGTCTGGCTGTGCGCTTATCGGTGGTGAAACGGCTGAGATGCCTGGTTTCTACCCTGTTGACGAATATGACCTTGCAGGTTTCTCTGTGGGTGTTGTTGACAAGGACAAGATACTTGACCCAAGCACTCAGAAGGCTGGGGACGTTATGATAGCTATAAAGTCAAGCGGTGTACACTCAAACGGCTTCTCACTGGTAAGAAAGGTATTCAGCGTTGACGAAAAGACTCTTTCTGTTCACTATGACGAGCTTGGCAAGACACTTGGCGAGACGCTTCTCACACCTACAAAGATATATGTAAAGGCTGTTATGAGCCTGCTTGATTCTGTTAAGGTAAAGGCTATATCTCACATCACAGGCGGCGGATTCTATGAGAACATACCACGTTCACTTCCTGACGGATTGTCTGTACAGATAGCAAGAAGCGACGTTCAGGTGCTTCCTATTTTCGATGTTATCGCAAAGACAGGAAACATTCCTGAGAGAGATATGTTCAACACATTCAACATGGGCGTTGGTATGACAGTTGTTGTTGACAAGGCTGACGCTGACAAGGCGATAGAGGCTATCAAGGCGGCAGGCGAAGAGGCTTACGTTCTGGGCGAGCTTGTTGACTCTGACATGGGCGTTATCATCTGCTAAGGGTAAAGAGATATGAAGAAGATATGCGTTCTTGTTTCGGGCGGCGGAACAAACCTACAGGCGCTTATTGACGCTGAAAAAAGCGGCATTATAAAAAACGGCAAGATAACCTGCGTTATATCCTCTAAAGAGGGCGCTTACGCTCTGGAGAGGGCGAAAAATGCAGGAATCGGCACTGTCGTTATCCCGAGAAAGGAATACGCTGACAGCAAGAGCTACAGCGAGGCTATACTGGCGGAGCTGAACAGGCAGGGTGCTGACCTTATCGTGCTGGCTGGATTTATGATAATTCTTGACGAGTGCGTCACAAAGGCTTATCCTTACAGGATAATAAACGTTCACCCTGCGCTTATTCCGTCATTCTGCGGCGAGGGCTTTTACGGACTTAGAGTTCATGAAAAGGCTTTGGAATACGGCGTTAAGGTATCGGGTGCGACTATACATTTTGTAAATGAAAAGGCTGACGCAGGTGCTATTATTTTGCAGGGTGCTGTAGATGTGGCTAATGACGAAACGCCTGAGAGTTTACAGAAGAAGATAATGGAAAATGTTGAATGGAAGCTTTTGCCGAAAGCTGTTTCGCTGTTCTGCGAGGACAGAATAAGCATTAAGAACGGCAAGGCTTACGTTGACCTTAAAGACTGAGAAAAAATTATGGAGGACAAGGTATGAAAACCCTTAATATTTATGACGAGCTTAAAAGCAACTCATATCCCGGCAGAGGAATCGTGATAGGCAAGTCTGCTGACGGAAAGAGTGCGGTAACGGCTTATTTTATCATGGGCAGAAGCGTTAATTCCAGAAACAGAGTTTTCACGGAAACTGAGGACGGCATCAAGACAGAAGCCGCTGACCCTAGCAAGCTTTCTGACCCACACCTTATTATATACTCCCCTGTTCGTGTGCTTGGAAACAAGACTATCGTTACAAACGGCGATCAGACGGACACTATTTACGAGCTTATGGACAAGCAGCAGACTTTTGAGCAGTCTCTGAGAACGAGAGAGTATGAGGACGACGCTCCAAACTACACTCCTCGTATTTCAGGTATCATGCACGTTGAGAACGGCACATATAATTATGCTATGAGCATACTCAAATCTGCTGACGGAGATCCTGATTGCTGTGAGAGATTTACTTATACATACACTGATCCTCTTGACGGTGTGGGTCATTTTATCCACACTTACATGGGTGACGGAAATCCTCTGCCAAGCTTTGAGGGCGAGCCTAAGAAGGTAGAGATACCAAACGATATCGAAGAATTCACGGGCAAGCTTTGGGAGGCTCTCAACGAGGACAACAAGGTATCGCTGTTTGTTAGATACATCGATATCGCAAGCGGCAAGGCTGTTTCTAAGGTTATAAATAAGTACAGCAAGTAATATCCCTAAAGCGAAGCAGGAGTATAGAAAAAATGGAGTTAGTTGCATTAAAATGTCCCAAATGCGGCGGCGAGCTTGAAGTTCACGAGGGACAGAAAAAGACGTTCTGCAAATACTGCGGATCGCAGATACTGCTCGATGACGGAAACAGGATAATAAACGTCATTGACGAGGCAAGACTCAAAGAGATAAAGCTCAATAAAGAGGTATCAGACTTTGACCAGAAGCTTCGTGACGAGGAGGAGAGCGGCAGATACAAGAACGCTTCACAGAAGCAGGGGTGGATAATAGCTTGCATCGTTTTGCACGTTATATTCACGCTTGTGTTCAGCGGTGCGGTGATGTATCAGTCTGTATTTGCAATAATCGCTTCCATATGCTTATGGGTGGCTCTGCCTGTGATAATGGCGCTTATTAAACCGAGGAACGCTGGGGGCATGGGCAGGATAAAAACTGCGGTGCTTTTCTACATCACGTTCACTGTGATATTCTTCGGAGTGGGCAAGCTTTACTTACGTTTTATAAAATAGTCAGGGGGGAGCAAGTTGGAACTTATCGCACTTCAGTGCAAAAACTGCGGCGGTGAAATAACGATAGAGGACGATAAGAAGATCGTCTACTGCCCTTACTGCGGTACTCAGAACTACATTGACGACGGCACTAGGACGGTCAAGATAGTTGACGAGGCGAAGCTTGAAGAAGTAAGGCTCAGGCAGGAAGAATTTCTAAAGAGAAAGGCTTCTGAGGAAGAACTCAACGGCATAAGAGACAGGAAGATAAAACAGCGCAGGATATGGCGAGTATTTATGGTGCTGGCGCACATTCTTATTGTGATACCTGTATTTCTGCTCATGAAGAATATGGACGATACGCCGAGCATAAACCTTATACTCGGTATGCTTGGATATCTGCTCATCATGCCGATAATAATGGGTGTGACAAGACCTAGTATCCCCTCGAAGAAGTGGGACGTTAAGGAGAAAAGCAAGGGCAAGCTCATACTGCTTTTCTATATCTCATTCGCTGCGGTACTGCTTGTGGCAGTAATGGCAGGAGTGGCAATATTTGCAATGAACTAAGGCTTATTCATATAAACAGGAGGTAAAAATTATGGCAAATGAAATGCTTTTGAAATACGGCTGCAACCCTAATCAGAAGCCGTCAAGAGTATTTATGGATGAGGGCAAGGATCTTCCTATCCAGGTACTCAACGGCAAGCCTGGTTACATCAATCTGCTTGACGCATTCAACGGCTGGCAGTTGGTAAGAGAGCTTAAAAAGGCGACAGGTATGTGTGCGGCAACTTCTTTCAAGCACGTTTCACCTGCGGGCGCTGCTATCGGCAAGCCTTTGAGCGAGGTTGAAAAGAAGATATATTTTGTTGACGATCTGGGCGAGCTTACTCCACTTGCAAGCGCTTATGCGAGAGCAAGAGGTGCTGACAGAATGTCATCATACGGTGATTTTATCGCACTTTCTGACGAGTGTGACGCTTGCACTGCAAAGATGATACAGAGAGAAGTTTCTGATGGTATCATAGCACCGGGCTACACTGACGAGGCTCTTGAGATACTCAAGTCAAAGAGAAAGGGTACATACAACATCATCAAGATAGATGAGAACTATGTTCCTGCACCTATCGAGAGAAAGCAGGTTTTCGGCGTAACTTTCGAGCAGGGCCGAAACGAGCTTAAGATCGACAACGATATGCTCACAAATATTGTGACAGACAACAAGGATATACCTGAGGACAAGAAAACTGATCTTGTTATCTCACTTATCACACTTAAATACACACAGTCTAACAGCGTTTGCTATGTAAAGGACGGTCAGGCTATCGGTATCGGTGCAGGTCAGCAGTCGAGAATACACTGCACAAGACTTGCAGGAAACAAGGCTGACATCTGGTGGCTCAGACAGCACCCAAAGGTACTTGGTCTTCAGTTCGTTGACAACATCAGACGTCCTGACAGAGATAACGCTATTGACGTTTACATTTCTGACGAGCATGATGATGTACTGGCTGAGGGAGTATGGCAGAACACATTCAAGGTAAAGCCAGAGGTACTCACTGAGGCAGAAAAGAAGGAATGGCTTGCAAAGAACACAGGCGTTTGTCTTGGTTCTGACGCTTTCTTCCCATTTGGCGACAACATTGAGAGAGCTAAAAAGAGCGGTGTGGCTTACATTGCCGAGCCGGGCGGATCTATCAGGGACGATCATGTTATCATGACTTGCAACAAGTACAACATGGCAATGGCATTCACTGGAATAAGATTGTTCCATCACTAATTTTTGTGCATTAATGCAAAACAATAAAGGTCAAGAAGAAAAGGAGAAATTTATTATGAAAAAGTTACTTGCTTCAATTATGGCACTGACAATGGTATTTGCAGTTACTGGCTGCTCAGAGTCAAGCGATTCAAGCAGTGAGTCAAAGGCAGAGGCTAAAACAACTACTACAACTACGGCTGCACCTGCTGTTGAGTCTGAGGCTGACACAACAACTACAACTGCTGCACCTGAGGAGTCAGTTGCTGACACTACAACTTCTGCTGGCGACACCACAAGCACTGGCGATGAGGCTAAAGGCACATATGAGAACGACGTTTACACAAGCGATCTTTACTCATTCAAGATCGACTCAAAGAAGTGGGCAATGCAGGAGTCCGCTGGTGTTGACGTAATGTTCACATACGCTGACGCAGGCGATGATGCTGAGCTTGAGTCTGCTTCTATCAACGTTATCTCAATGTCAAACGATCTGCTCAATGGTCTTACAGCAAGTGATTATGCTGACCAGATCAAGCAAACATATAATTCCATGGACGGCTACACTGTTACAAATGACAAGGAAGACAAGTTTGCAGGCAAGGACGCTTACATTGTTGACGTAACAGGTGAGATCGGCTCACAGAAGGTACTGCTCAACCAGATAATCACTTCTGACAACGGCAACCTTGTTGTTATCACATATGGTGCAAGCGAGGCCGCTTACAGCAAGCTTTCTGACGAGTTCAAGACAGTTCTTGACAGCTTTGAGCTTAAGTAATAATATACGAAGTAGATAAATGACGATACCGCACAGCATAGGTGTGCGGTATTGTTATAATTGGAAAAACACACTGAGGAGGTCTGAAAATGGACATATTAGTTGTTGGCGGAGGCGGACGTGAACACGCTATCGTTATGAAGCTTGCGGAGTCACCTAAGGTAGGAAAGCTTTACTGCACACCCGGAAACGGTGGCATTTCACGCTATGCAGAATGTTTTGATGTTGCGGCAACGGATATCGAGGGCGTTGTGGCTCTGGCAAAGAAGCTTAAAGTAGACATGGTGGCTGTTGCACCTGACGATCCGCTTGTACTTGGAATGGTAGACGCTTTGCAGGCTGAGGGCTTCAAGACCTTTGGCCCTAAGAAAAATGCGGCTATAATCGAGGGTTCAAAGGTCTTTTCTAAGGATCTTATGAAGAAATACAATATTCCTACAGCCAAATACGAGGTGTTCACAAACAGCGAGGACGCTATAAAATATGTCAAGGAACAGAACACATACCCTGCTGTTATAAAGGCTGACGGACTTGCACTTGGCAAGGGCGTTATTCTGGCGGAGAATGAGAAAGAGGCTGTGGAGGCTATCCACTCAATGATAGATGACAAGCAGTTTGGCGAGAGCAGCTCCACTATCGTTGTGGAGGAATATCTCACAGGTCCTGAGGTTTCTGTGCTTTCATTCACTGACGGCAAGACTGTTGTTCCTATGATCTCTTCAATGGATCACAAGAGGGCGTTGGACGGCGACAAGGGTCTGAACACAGGCGGAATGGGTACTGTTGCACCTAACCCTTACTACACTGAGGACATTGCCAAGGAGTGCATGGAGAAGATCTTCCTGCCGACTATCAATGCAATGAACGCTGAGGGCAGGACTTTTGAGGGCTGTTTGTATTTCGGACTTATGCTCACCCCTAATGGTCCAAAGGTTATCGAATACAACTGCCGTTTCGGTGACCCTGAAACACAGGTAGTTCTTCCTATGCTGGAGGGCGATCTTTGCGAGATATTCGAGGCTATTTATGAACACAAACTGGCTGACGTCAAGATCGGCTGGAAGTCAGGCTACTGCACTTGCGTTGTTATGGCAAGCGGCGGATATCCAGTTAAGTACAAAAAGGGTATCGAGATGTTCGGTATGGACGACAAGGGTCAGGTAGACGGAGCGTTCATTTATCACGCAGGCACAAAGTATGAGGACGGCAAGTTCTACACAAACGGCGGACGTGTTCTGGGCGTTACCTGCAATGCTTACACGCTTCAGGGTGCCCTTGACAAGTCTTACGAGGCTGTTTCCAAGATAAAGTTCGAGGGAGAGCATTTCAGAAAAGACATTGGTCAGAAAGCACTCAAGGCACTGCCAAAAGATCCGCTTGATCTTGAATACAAGCAGGACATGGAGGACTACATCGAGGAAAACGGAGTTTATCTAAGACAGTAGGATATATAACGGGCGGAGAAATTCCGTCCGTTTTTTTGTACAGATAATACGTTTATAAATACAAAGACCCCCTCGGACATTTCTGTCCAAGGAGGTCTTTGCTATGTGTGGGAAGTAAAAATTACTCGTCTGCTTTTTCAATAGCCGCAGTTTCGTAAATATACTTAACTGAGCTTTCTACGCCGTCAGCTACACCTGAGAATGTTGTTGAATCCTCGGCTGCTGTCTTGAGAGCATCAAGTCTGTCGATAAGTCCCTTAAGGTCATTATTGTAGATGTCAAGGAGCTTGCCGATGCCCTCGTCCTTATACTTAGCCATGCCGTCTTTAAGGGTCTTTGCACCGCTTTCAAGCTTCTTAACACCGTCTGAAAGCTGTGAGCTGCCGTCTTTGAGCTGACCGATACCGCTGAACAGCTCTGCACTGCCGCTTGAAAGTGTTGTTGTACCCTGTGCAAGCTCTACGAGTGAAGAATAGAGTGTTGCAGTACCGTTTTTGAGCTGTTTGCTGCCGCTGTCAAGCTGACCAAGACCGCTGTCAAGAGTTTTTGCACCGCTTGAAAGCTTTGATACGCCTGAGTTCAGGCTGTCAACGCCCTTATCAAGCTTGCTTGCGCCTGCCTGTGCTGAGCTTACGCCTGCGGAGAGGTTCTTTGTGCCTGCGGAGAGTGTTGCTGCACCGCTGTTAAGCTCCTTGCTGGACTTAGCAAGTGTGCCGATACCGGTGTTAAGTGCAGAGGCGCCCTCGTTTACTGTTTTAAGTCCTGTATTCAAATTATCAACGCCTGCGACAAGACCTTTCTTCTTATCGTTAAGACCATTGTATATCTGAGTTACTCCGTCAACAAGCTGTTTGCCCTCGGTATCCATTGTGCCGACACCTGTTGAAACATCGCCTAGGCCGCTCTGTGCGCCCTGCTGATACTGGATAGAACCATTTACGGCTGCTATCATATCGCTTATGCTCGTATACTCTGCTGAGCCTTCTTCGTAATTGCCCAGAAGCTGCTCAAGTCCTGCGAGTACCTGCTGGTCGTATGCGATAGACTGTGTAAGTGCATTATCTACCTTTGTTATGCCATTTGAAAGAAGTTCAACGCTTGCAGGGAGTGTCTGCACCTTTTCATAGAGTGTGGAAACGCCTGCGTTAAGTGTGGCAACGCCCTTTTTCAGTGATGTTGAGCCGTCATAGGTCTGCTTTGTGCCTGCGGCAAGCTTTTTAGAGCCTGTCTGGAGGTCGCCTACGCCTGTAACAAGCTTATTTGTGCCTGCGGCAAGGCTTGCGGCACCGTTATTTACCTGCTGTGCGCCTGAGGATACCTGTGAAAGTCCGCTTGAAAGTGATGATGAGCCGTTCTTCAAGGTGGACATACCGCTGTTTACCTGATCGAAGCCGCCAAGAAGTGCTGTTGAACCGCTGTGTGCTGTAGAGATACCTCTCATAAGCTCCCCTGTGGAAGAATCAAGTGTCTTTGCACCGTCACGAAGCTTTGTTGCACCGCTGTTAAGTGTCTTTGCACCATCGTCAAGTGACTTAGAGCCCGAATAAAGCTTGCCGATACCTGTGATAAGTGTTCCTGAGGAATCGGACAGCTTCTTGATGCCTGCGTAAAGCTCTGCTGTGCCGTCTACAAGCTCGTCTGTAGCGTCAGAAAGCTCATCAAGCTTATCCTGAAGATCGTCAGCGTCACCAATATCGCTAAGGTCAAGCTTTGAGAAGATGTCTGATGTTGCAACTGTGAGAGAGGTCGTTGACTCGAAGTCCTTTACGTCTGCTGTGAACTCAACGTACTCCGGTATCTCGATATCTTCGTTATCCTGAAGGTCAAGGCTCTTTGTAAGGCCAGGCATTGCAACGCCTATAAGTATCTGTCTGCTGCCGTCTGAAATAAGCTTGCCGTTTGTTACTTCAACGTTTGAATAAACGTTAGTATCAAGGATAGCTGTTGTTGCCATAAGGTATGGAACATAGATATCTGTGTTTTTGCCGTTTATCTTGACAGTTTTCTTATCATTGTTCGTATAGTCATATCTTACTGTGAGCTTACCGCTCTTGCCTGCAAGGTCCTCAGGCTTTATCTCCTTGCCGTCAAGGGTATATGTTACCTTTACATCAACAGGGAGTGCCTTGTCGGTATAGCCCTTATAGTAGATATCTCCGCCCTCGGTATCCCATGTGAGCTTATCGCCGTTGGCTGTAAAGCCCTCGTCTGTTTTAACGTTCTCGATATCTGTCAGGTCGGAAACGTCCTCCAGCTTCTTTACGCCCTGTGGGTTTTTCAGCCAGTTGGAAACGACTGTTTTTGACTTGTTGCCGGAAGCGTCAGTGATAACATAAACTGTTTCTTCCTTAGCCTGCTTTTCTGTATCGCTGTCAGACTTATCAGCTTTCTTTGTATCTTTTGTATCTTTTTTATCTGATTCGCTCTTTGTTGTTGAGGCAGTGCTGTCGGCAGCGGAAGAGCTGTCTGACTGAGCTGCTGCATAAAGACCTGTGCAGCCTGCGGAAAGAAGTACGGCAAGTATGCCTGCAAGAACTCTTGAATACTTTTTCATAACTATATCTCCTTTACGAATTAGTGTATTTCAGGAAGCTTATAAAGCTTATTTTCTTTTTTCTTCATACCCATTGTTGTATTGATAATTACCTTATCGAACAGCATAAGCATTGAAGGAAGTATGCAGATAACAGTAATCATACTGATTATTGCACCTCTTGACATGAGCGTACAAAGCTGTGAGATCATATCTACGCTTGAATAAACGCCAACACCGAATGTTGAAGCGAAGAAGCCAAGTGCGCTGACCATGATTGACTTCATGGAAGTGCTAAGAGCGATAGTAACAGCTTCGTGCTTATCCTTGCCTGCGTTACGCTCGGTCTTATATCTTGTTGTCATAAGGATAGCATAGTCAACTGTTGCACCAAGCTGGATAGTACCGATTACTACCGACGCTATGAACGGTATTGTGGTATTCGTGAAGCACGGAACACCCATATTTACTGTGATAGCAAATTCGATAACGGCTACCAGAATGATCGGCAGTGAAACTGAACGCAGTGCCACAAGAATGATGATGAAGATAGCGGCGATAGAAACTATGTTTACTACCTTGAAGTCATGGTCTGTTATGTCGATAAGGTCTTTTGTTGCCGCCGCCTCACCGATAAGCATTCCGTCCTTATCGTAGGATTTAAGTATCTTACTCAGCTCATCTATCTGGGCGTTCTCCTCATCAGAGGCAACCTTATATTCAGAGCCGACCAGCATAAGCTGCCATTTATCGCTCTTGAGTATCTTTGTTACTGAATCAGGAACTATCTCACGAGGGATAGACGGACCGATAAGGGTATCCAGTGACATTGAGAAGCTTACACCGTCAACCTTGCCCATTTCGTCGAGCATAGAGTTTACTTCCTTTGGCTTCATATCAGCGTCAACTAGGAGCATATGGGTCGTTGCCATGTGGTATTCCTCATCTAGCTTTGAATTTGCGATAACACTGTTGAGATCCTTTGGAAGAGTATCTGTCAGGTTATAGTAAACATTGGTGTTTATCTGACCGTATATCGCAGGGATAAGTACAACTATAAAGAGTACGATAAACGCTGCATGGTACTTGATAATGAACTTTGAAGGCTTTTCAAGGCTTGGAACAAGGTCTTTGTGCATTGTCTTTTCGAGAGCCTTATCAAAGACAAGTATCATTGACGGGAGAACCGTTATACAGCAGATAACGCCAATAACAACGCCCTTTGCCATTACGATACCCATGTCCATGCCAAGCTCGTAGCTCATGAAGCAAAGTGCAAGGAAGCCTGCAACTGTTGTTATGGAGCTTGAAACAACTGAGGTGATAGTTTTGCCGATGGCGACTGCCATAGCCTCTTTGTTGTCACCCGGGTTCTTTTCTTTCTCCTCTTTGTAGCTATGCCACAGGAAGATCGAGTAGTCGATCGTTACCGCAAGCTGAAGTACAGCCGCCAGAGCTTCGGTGA
The DNA here is from genome assembly GCA_934435205.1 of uncultured Ruminococcus sp. Lineage (GTDB taxonomy): Bacteria > Bacillota > Clostridia > Oscillospirales > Ruminococcaceae > Hominimerdicola. Next base: position 275,144 of record CAKSAK010000001.1, read on the forward strand.
TGAACGATATCTCACCTTGTATGAAGTTCGTTCCCATGTTATAGATTATCGCCATGCCCACGCTGAGCATAAAGAACAGCGGGATAAGGAACGAATCCATTGTAAGAGCAAGTATGATACTTGTAAGTATTACTGCGATAACAACGTACATTGGAGCTTCCTGCATTGTAAGGTCCTTGATATCCTCAACTACTGAGGACATACCGCTTACAAAGCACTGCTCGCCTGCGATGCTTCTTATCTCCTTGACAGCTTCAAGTGAGCCGTCAGCGGAGGTCGCTTCGTCAAAAAAGACAGCCATCATTGTGGAGTTATCTGTATTGAAGAAGTCGTAGATATCGTCTGGAAGAACTTCCTTCGGAAGTGAAACGTCTGCCAAGGTGTCATACCAGAGAACATCGCAAACGTGGTCTACCTTTTCGATCTTCTCCTTGACCTTTTCAACGTCCTTATCGTCCATGCCATCAAGCATTACCAGCGAAAATCCACCCTTGCCGAACTCGTCAAGCATTATATCCTGACCTTTCATGGTTTCAATGTCTGACGGGAGGTATGAAAGAATATCATAGTTTATTCTTGTGCTGACAAATCCGAATATTGACGGTATCAGCAGCAGAACGCTGACTATGAGTATCGGTACTCGGAGCTTTACAACTCCTCTGCCAAATTTCTGCATCAAATGTCATTCCCTTCACATAGTTTTGACCTTTCGGTCTTTCAACAATTCATAGTATACATCAAAAATGACCAACAGTCAATAGTAAAATGACCGTTAGTCATTCTTTTTGTAGAGTTGCACAAAATGACCAACGGTCATTACTGACTATTGGTCATTTTGCTCAGTTGACTTTAAGGCGGTTTTGTATTATAATAAATATAAGGTCAACCACAGTAAACCTGTGTATGTGCGGCATACAAATTGTATATATTATAATAAGGAAGGACGTGTTAAAATGGGCAAGCTTGATACCAACAAAAAGGTAAAGGAGGATTCTCTGCTTAACACGGCTTTTAGTCTTTTTACCACCAAGGGCGTGAGCAAGACCTCTATTTCAGACATTGTGAACAACGCTGGTGTGGCGAAAGGGACGTTTTATCTTTATTTCAAGGATAAATATGACATAAGAAACAAGCTTGTTTCTCACAAGTCGTCACAGCTTTTCAGAAACGCTATCGAAGCATTAAATGCGAGCGGCAAGAAGCTTACCTTTAACGAACGAATTATTTTTATTGTTGACAACATCATCAATCAGCTAAATGAGAACAAGTCACTGTTGACTTTTATTGCAAAAAATCTAAGCTGGGGCGTTTTCAAGCACGCTTTGACCACGCCCATAAAAGACGATGACATTGATTTCCGCAACATTTATGACGCAATGCTTGCTGACGCACCATATAATATCGTTCAGCCTGAGGTCATGATATTCATGATAGTTGAGCTTGTAAGCTCAACCTGCTACTCGTCCATACTTTACAACGAGCCTGTGGACATTGGCGAGCTTAAGCCTTATCTTTACAAATGTATAAACAACATTATCGACACTCATGCAGGTACTGTAAAAGCATAAGAAAAGACACGTTTACGAGATCGTAAGCGTGTCTTTTTTTGTACAGTTTGGCTGTTGGTGGCGGAGCGATATATTGTGTTCAACCGCAAGGTTTCATAGGAAAAGGCTGGCGAACAATGTTCGCCCCTACAGATGAGCGCTGATTTGTGTACAAAAAAACGGACGGAAATTATCCGCCCGTCTGGTGTTTTTATTACTTTGCCTTAACAGCGTCTCTTGCCTTTGCAACGATATTGTCAGCACAAAGACCATACTCTTTAAGAAGATCAACTGCCGGACCTGAATGACCGAACTCGTCGTTCACGCCGATCTTAACAAGCTTTGCAGGGTGTCTTGCTGCAAGAACATCGGCAACGGCTGAGCCAAGTCCGCCGATAACGCTATGCTCCTCAACTGTGAGAAGAAGTCCTGTGTTCTTTGCGGCTTCAACGATGATGTCCTCGTCGATCGGCTTGATAGTGTGGATATTGATAACTGTTGCTTCGATACCCTCGGCTGCGAGAGCTTTTGCGGCCTCGATAGCTTCATAAACCATAAGGCCTGTTGCAACGATAGCTATATCCTTGCCGTCACGGAGCTTAACGCCCTTGCCAAGCTCGAACTTGTATGTTTCAGGGTCGTTGAAAATAGGTGTGGCAAGTCTGCCGAAACGCAGATAAACCGGACCTTCGTGGAGGATAGCGGCTTCAACGGCTGCCTTTGCTTCAACGTCGTCGGCAGGGTTTATTACCACCATGCCAGGGATAGTTCTCATAAGAGCGATATCCTCGTTGCACTGGTGTGTTGCACCGTCTTCGCCAACAGAGATACCTGCGTGTGTTGCGCCTATCTTCACATTAAGGTGAGGATAACCGATAGAGTTTCTTACCTGCTCGAATGCTCTGCCTGCGGCGAACATTGCGAATGTAGAAGCAAATGGTATCTTGCCTGTGGCAGCCATACCAGCTGCAACGCCCATCATATTTGACTCAGCGATACCGCAGTCAAAAAATCTGTCAGGGAATTTCTTCTTGAATATACCTGTTTTTGTTGCAGCAGCAAGGTCTGCGTCAAAAACATAGAGGTTATCGTACTTATCGCCAAGCTCTGCAAGAGCCTCGCCGTAGCTTTCTCTTGTAGCTTTCTTCTTCAATTCTGCCATTGCTTAACCCTCCAGACTTTTAAGCTGTTCGTTTATTTCTGCCACAGCCTGTTCATACTGCTCCTTATTAGGTGCTGAGCCATGCCATGAAACGTTGTTTTCCATAAATGAAACGCCCTTGCCCTTGATGCTCTTCATTACGATAACGCAAGGCTGACCGCAGACTGTTTCTGCTTCATTGAATGCTTTTTCAAGGGAGTCAAAATCATGAGCGTCGGCTGTGATAACGTGCCAGCCAAATGCTGCAAACTTGTCAACGATAGGATATGGCGACATTACGTCCTCTATCTTTCCGTCGATCTGAAGTCCGTTATTATCCACAACAGCAACGAGGTTATCAAGCTTATAATGAGCGGCAAACATTGCAGCCTCCCAAACCTGACCCTCTTCGATCTCGCCGTCACCGAGGATAGTATACACCTTATAGGTATCGCTTGTGAGCTTTCCTGAAAGTGCCATACCGCAGGCAACGGAAATGCCCTGTCCCAGTGATCCTGAGGACATATCTACGCCAGGGATAGAGATACAAGGGTGACCCTGAAGCATTGCACCGATATGTCTGAGTGACTTCAGCTCCTCCTTAGGGAAAAAGCCTTTTTCTGCAAGAGTTGCATAGAGCGCTGGTGCTGTGTGACCCTTTGAAAGCACAAGTCTATCTCTCTCAGGCTCTTCCGGCTTATCAGGATAAACGTTCATCTTGGCAAAATAGAGATAAGTGAGCAGATCTGCGATAGAGAGCGATCCGCCCGGGTGACCCGACTTTGCGTTGAATACTCCCTCGAGTATTCCAAGACGAACCTTGCAGGCTGTGATCTCAAGCTGTTTCTTTAATGTTTCGTCCATACTTTTGACCTCCAAAAATATTATTTCTTCAGTTTTTCAAAAATTTCATCTATGACTGCGGCAATAAAATCCTCCTCGCAGGACTGCTCAAAGACCTTATCCGCAACCTTTTTGACCTCCTCTGCCGCATTTGACGGGCAATATGCCACATCAGCCGCTTGAAGAAGCTCAATATCATTATTATAGTCTCCTGCCGCCACAAAAGTATAATCCTCCATGCCGCAAGCTTTTCTCAGCTCCTCAAGAGCTGTACCTTTTGATATATTCTGGGGAAGTATCTCATAATACTCGATACTTGAACGCACAAAATCTACGCCTTTGTAGCCTTTTTTCGCCACATAGTCTATAAGCTCGTCCATACGCTCAGGCTCAACTGCGAAAAGCACCTTATACCAGTTCTTGTCAGGTATCTCGTCAACAGCACACTGAACGGGAATGAGCTTGCAGATCTCGTTATGGCGTTTTTCCATAGGGGTCATGCTTGGCACATATACCTCTCCTGCGGTGAGTATCTCACAGCCCATATGCGGATTATCGGCAAGTATCTCCTTGACGATATCAGCCGCAAAGTTAGGGAGAAAAACGTCATATATCTGCTCTTTGGTATGGATATCATAGACCATTCCGCCGTTTGACATTATGATAGGGCAATTCACATTCACCATGTCGAAATACTGTCTGGCCGCCTGAATGGCTCTGCCTGTTGCGATAGAGAACCTGCCCCCAGCCTCTTCAAAACGCTTCACTGCCGCAAGGGTCTTTGGGGTAGGTATCTTGCTTGCAGGGAGAAAAGTTCCGTCCATATCCGTTATGAGCAGGACTTTTGATATATCTTCAAACATAAAATCACTTCCGTGGGTCAATTCCCTGCTCTGAGTTTTTTCAGCACCGCTTGAAAATAGTCGGGCAATTCGCTGTCAAACTCCATATATTCATTGGTCGCAGGGTGTATAAAACCAATTTTCTTTGCGTGGAGGCACTGTCCCTCGATACCCTTTACAGCCTTGCCGTAAACATCGTCGCCATAGACAGGGTGGCCGATATAGGCGGAATGTACTCTTATCTGATGAGTTCGACCAGTTTCAAGGCGGAATTTCACCAGCGAATACTGACCTAACTCCTCCAGCACCTCATAATGGGTTACTGCGTGCTTGGAGTTTTGCTCTGTCACGCACATTTTCTTTCTGTCATATTTGCTTCTGCCGATAGGTGCGTCAACTGTGCCGGTAGGGGTCTTTAAACGACCGCCTGTGAGGACAGCTTCATACTCTCTTGTAAAGCTATGCTCTTTTATCTGAGCCGCAAGAAAGTTATGTGCGCTATCGGTCTTGGCAACGATCAGCAGACCGCTTGTATTTTTGTCTATCCTGTGGACTATGCCAGGGCGAATGACGCCGTTTATGGAAGAAAGCCTGCCCTGACAATGATAAAGCAATGCGTTCACCAAAGTGCCGTCGGGATTTCCTGCGGCTGGGTGCACCACCATACCCTTAGGCTTATTGACCACCAGCAATTCGCTGTCCTCATAGACTATTTCCACGGGGATATCCTGCGGTTTAACGTCAAGCTCCACAGGGTCGGGAATAATAATCTCAACGCTGTCGCCATTTCGGAGTTTGTAATTTTTCGCTACTTTTTTGCCGCCAACTGTTACGCTTCCGTCCTCGATAAGCTTCTGCACTGCGGAACGTGTAAGACCTGTATCCTGCGCTGACAGAAATCTGTCGATACGCTCGCCTGTTTGCTCGGCAGCGGCAATAAAATCAAGCTTTGTCATTTTCGTCCTTGACCTTTATATCGTCACGAATGGGCTTTTTCTTTTCCTCAAGGAAGCAAAAGCAGATAACGAACAAAATTCCGCCGATAACGATACAGATATCCGCAAAGTTGAAGACAGGGAAATTTATAGGCTCGAACTTGATATAGTCAACCACTTCTTTTACCCTTATTCTGTCAATAAGGTTGCCGATACCGCCTGCAAGCACCATGGCAAGCGACACAAGCTCCAGCTTTGAGCCTTTGCGTATCTTATACATATAGATCACTGCCACGATCAGTACGACAACAGGCAGACCGATAAGAAACCAAGTCTTTCCTGACATCATGCTCCATGCTGCGCCTGAGTTTCTTATATGGGTCAGGCTGAACACCTTGAAGCTGCCAAACTTTATGATCTCGACAGGCTCTCCGTTCAGCGGCAGGTTATTTGTCACGGCAAGCTTTATAAGCTGGTCGGCGGCAACGAGAACTGCCATGATAACAAGCGAAATTACAAACATCTATTCCCTACTCCATTTATGAACAGTAAGGCTCTGCGGAAAACAGAGCCTTTGTATTAGTTATTTTTGCCAAATTTAAGCTCAGCAGGAGCTGTCTTTGGTATAACAGGGTCGAAAGAACCTGTGTTAAGTATCTTCTCAACGTGCTCGCTGTCGGTAACAGGTGCGGCTGTTTCAGCTTCTGCTTCCGGCTCGGCTGTTTCCTCTGCCTGCTCCTCTGCAGCTTCCTGAGTTTCCTCGACTGCTTCTTCCTCCTCATACTCCTCTGCTGTATCCTCGGCAGGCTCGAATGCAGGAATTTCCATAATAAGTCTTATCTGCTTATTATAAAGCTGAGTAAGGTCAGCCTTGAACTGAGTTACTTCAGCCTTGAGGTTCTCAAACTTAGCAAGCTCCTCGTCATAAGCGGCTCTTACTTCATTTATCTTCTTTTCTGTTATCTCAGTATTAGTTTTGATAAGCTCAGCGCACTTTTCCTTATGCTCCTTAACTATTCTCTCGCACTCAGAAGCACTCTGCTCTGCGAGTCTTACCTGCTCTGTTTTTGCAGACTCGATCATATCGTGAGCCTGAGCTTTAGCCTCAGTAAGTATCTTATTTGACTCTTTCTGAGCCACGACAAGAGCCTGCTGGATAGCTTCCTCGTCCTCTCTGTACTCGTTTATCTTCTCAACGAGCTTGATTATCTTAGCTTCGGTATCCTGATTTGCCTTTACGACTTCGGCATAATCCTCGGCTACCTGCTCGAGAAATTCTTTTACGTCTTCTTTTGAATAGCCGTTTTTCTCGGTATCAAAAGTTTTTCCTTTAATATTATTTGGATTTAACATACTAGGACCTCCGTGATCTTTACACAAATTTATTTAAAGTTATATGTATTCTGTCTTTTTTAGTTGTACCGTCAACTGTAAGGAGCTTGAATTTGCCGTATCCTCTCACTGAAAACGTACAGCCCTCTTCAAGAAGTATTTTCGGTGAATTTTTCGGCATATGGTCTATTTCAATGCCCACGTTTTTTATAAGCTGTGCTGATTTTTCTCTTGATATCCTTGCGGCAAGACTTAAGATACAATCTGCACGCATGGAAGCCACAGTACCGCTTATTTCCTGAGTTTTCTGCTCAATATGTATACTGCCGTCATAGCCCTCACTAAGCTTCACTCCTGCTCTGCCTACCTTCGTCAGAGCACTTGTCACCTCGCCTGCAACAGAAGAACGCAGGAACACCGCTGACTTTCCCTCTCCCACAAGAATGTCGCCAACGCTGTCTCTTGTTATTCTTAGTCCCATAAGCGAGCCTAATATATCTCTGTGAGTTATTTTATCCTCTTTGCGATACAGCAGAGTTATTGCGGTGATAGGAAAATCCTCACTTTCCGCCTCGCCATACTCAGGATATACGCACAGCACACGCCTTGCGGCGTTTTCATATCCGCCCCAAAGTCTGTAATTCTCATATTTCACAGACGCCATGAGCTTTTCACACAGCAAGCACTGCCTTTCATCGAGAAATGCAGAAAACTTTGTTATATACTTTTCATCAGCCGCCGTTATCCAATCGGACACTCTGTCTAACAGACGGATATCGTCATCAGACAGGTCGGGCAGAAACTGATATTTAGCACGAGCCATTTTTAGAAGCTATAGCCGTTATTTTCAAGCTCGCTCATAAGGTCAACGCCTGAGAAGCCAACGTTTCTAGGCATGATAGCGAAAGTTTTCTGAGCCATCATCTTGATGTCTGCTCCATTTGCATATGCAACGCCTGAGATAAAGTCAAGTATTCTCTTTGCGTCCTCGCTCTTGACAGTTTCAAGGTTAAGAAGAACTGTCTTTCCCTCATTTATATCGCCGCCGATAGACTTGACCTCTGAAAAATCGTTTGGTCTTGCAAGAACTATCTGCAAAGTCGTGGTCTGCTCCATTCTTACCGGACGTGCGTTATTGCCATATGCACCTGTGTTCTTCGGTACTTCGTTGTATTCTGTTTTATTCTCATACATCGGCTGCTGATACATTGCGTCCTCCTGCTCAAGTTCATCTTCGCCTACAAAGAGATTCTTTAATTTCTGCATTGCACCCATTTTCAATCCTCCAAATATTTTCTAGCTCCGAAAAGCTTTGTTCCGATCCTCACCAAATTTGAGCCATGCTTTATGGCAAGCTCATAGTCCCCGGACATTCCCATTGAAAGAATATCCATAGACACGTTCGGTATATCCTGCTCTTTCACTCTCAGGAAAATACCATGCATTTTCTCAAAAACGTCCTCCCCTGAGCCAACAGGAGGGATAGCCATAAGACCCTTTACGGAAACGTTAGGCAACTGTGCGGTCTGTCTTACAAGCTCCTCCGCCATATCAGCGGAAACGCCGCTTTTAGTAGCTTCGTCACCTATATTTATTTCCACAAGGACGTTCATAGTTTTATTATTCTTCACTGCAAGCCTGCTTATCTCCTGAGCAAGCTTCAGGTTATCCACAGACTGTATCAGAGTAACATCATTGATTATATATTTCACCTTATTGGTCTGCAAATGTCCGATAAACTGCACTTCCGCACTTTTATCGTAAGCGTCTTTCTTGGAAAGATACTCCTGCACCCTGTTTTCGCCCAACAGCTTAAAGCCCTGAGCCACGGCGAAATTCACCTTTTCAGGCGGCACTGTCTTTGTGACAGCCATTATCCTGACTTCTTCATCAAGCTTACGCCATTTTGCTTTGGCGTTCTCTACATTATAACATATTTCCTTACAGTTTTCAAGAACCTCCGGAAAATAATTATCCTGAGGTGACAGCGTTGCTGTCTGATCTACTTTGCTGCACATCTTCATCTGATACCACCTCTAACAAAATTTGATCGTAAAGCAGCAGATAATCCTCGTCTGAGGTATTTTCAGAGAGCACATAATCGTCGCCCTCGTAAATAACATTGATCTTCTTAAAGGTAACGTCCTTGCCGAGTATCACATAAACGCCCTTTTGATCGCCCTGAAAACGTATCGCACTTCTTGGAACTTTAAGGCCCTGATACTCATCAAAGATAAGCTCCGCAGACTGCACCCTTGACTCAACAAGAGCTTCGTCAAGTCTGTCGCAGGAAAGCACAACGACAACCTTATTCTCGTCGTCCTCACAAGGCTTAACAGACTCCACCTGAACGTCATAGATGTTTTTTGTGGTACTGAGCGTCATTCTAAGCCATGCGCCCTCGGTTATCCTTTTATCGTTTTCCATGACCCCTGCTATCCTGCATGAATAGTCGGAAAACATTTTGCCAATGGCGTTCGGTGCGTCCTTACTAGGCTGGTCGATGACCTTTTGGATATCCTTATCAGTGAGCTGGGAAGCGTTCTCCATAGTAAGCTCGCTCTCATAGCCGTCTGCATAGGAAACAAAATAGCCCGTTTCGTCAGCAGTGATCGTTTTTCCTGAGCCTGAGGTCTGTTCCTCCAGCTCCTTGACTTTCGCCTGAAGCTGACTTATCCTTTCGTCATAGCTCTGCTCAGTCTTAGTGACGATATTATAAATATTCATCACAAGGGACATATCCTCTCTTGTTTTTGCAAACTCAGAGAAATTATCCTGAGAAGAATATGAGAGAAGCTCCTTATATTCCTTATCTATCTTGCTTTTGAGCGTTTCAGGCTGAACATAATTCGTTGTACCCGGATTCTGCGCTCTTTCAAGGGCGGCTATCTCGCTTTCAAGTATCTTTATCTTGTTTTTCGCTGTAACAGCGTCCTCAGAAGAATAAACTGACGCTATGGTATTGCCGACAGATATTTTGCTGCCGTCGGAATAGGTATAATCCAAAACTCCGCCGCCGTCATAGGTGACCACCTTTTCATCTCTGATTATAACGCCTTTAAAAGCAATATCCTCATTGATAGTAACAAGCACAGCTTCCTCGGTGTCATGACGCTCTGTAAGTGCGCTGTATATCTGACTGCCGATAGTGGTGATTATCAGCACAGAAAGCAGACCGGTAAGTATTTTAACGGTCAGAGAATTCATTTTTTACTGCCCTCTTAAATATCTGAATTGCCTGCGGCGTCAAGAACGTTGATATATCTTGACGGAACGATAGTTGAGATAGCGTGCTTATAAACTATGTTCTGCTTGCCCTCGCAATCGAGAACTACAACATAGCTGTCAAAGCCCTTTACAACGCCTTTGAACTGATAGCCGTTCATAAGGATAAAAGTAGACGCTATCTTGTCTTTTCTGATCTGGTTGAGTATAACGTCCTGAAGATTAAGATTCTTATTCATAAATAACACTCCTAAAAATTTTTACAGCAATGTATTGCTTTTTTTACTATAAAATCTTTCAAATTATATTATATCACATAATTTCCGATTTGGCTATAATATTTTTAATATTTTCTATAATTTTTTGAAAACTATCAAATTTATCTGTTTCCACCCACTTAATTCCGTCAACTCGTCTAAACCAAGTAAGCTGTCTTTTGGCATAATGGCGGCTTTCCTGTTTGATTTTGTCGAGGCATTCGCAAAGCTCAGCTCTGCCCTCAAAATACGGCACGAGTTCCTTATAGCCTATCGCCTGATAAGCTGTAGCAGGGGTAAAGCTGTCATAAAAGGCTTTGCACTCCTCTATAAGTCCGTTTTCCACCATTACATCAACACGGCGGTTTATACGGTCATAGAGATACTGTCTGTCGGAAGCTGTAAGACCGATAATGCAGGCGTTATATGGCGACTTCTCACGACGGCTGTTCACCTTATGCTGTGAAAGCGGTATACCTGTAGTTTCAAAGACTTCAAGTCCTCGTATGACCCTCGGCAGGTTGTTCTCATGAACTTTCTCCGCAGTTTCGGGATCGACCTCTCTGAGCCTTTCCCACAAAGCGTGACCGCCTAAAGTCTTTGCTTCCTCCTCAAGACGTTTTCTCACTGAGCCGTCCGTTTCGGTATCGTCAAATATTATATTATTCACAAGGGAGCTTATATATAGTCCTGTTCCCCCGCAGAGAATAGGCAGTTTGCCACGGCTGTATATCTCTCTTATACGCTCACCTGCGAGCTTCACATAATCAGCCACGGAAAATGCCTGCTCAGGCTCGAGAAAATCTATAAGATAATGTGGCACGCCCTGCATTTCCTCTTTGGTAGGCTTTGCAGTGGCGATGCTCAGACCCTTATATATCTGCATAGAGTCTGCGGAAACTACCTCACCGTCATATATCTTTGCAAGCTCCACTGCGCAGGCGGTCTTTCCGCTGGCGGTAGGTCCTGCAATGACCAGGAGCGGTATTTTATTTTCCATAGCTTTCGCCTCCTGCAATATTTATAGAACTCGTCTGAACTGCTTTTCGATATCTCTTTTGGTGAGGGTTATCATAACAGGTCTGCCGTGAGGGCAATATCTGATATTTTCCTGACCATAAACTGCATTAACGAGCGCCTGCAATTCTATTCCACTGTTGGTATCGTTCGCCTTTATCGCCGCTTTGCAGGCGATAGAATGATAAAGATCGTCAAAAAGCTCTATCTGCGGATTAAGTTTATTTTCGATAAAATTCTTTGCAAGGTCGCTTATCACATCTGCAGGGTTATCGTCACCAAGTATGATAGGCACGCCTTTTACTGCAACTGTTGGCGCAACGTCAGGCTCTATTTCAAAGCCAAGCTGTGACACCTTATCGAGGTTTGCGGTGAGAGCGTCATACTCGTCATAGGAAAGCAACACCATGATAGGCTCTAGGAACATTTGCGTTTCAAGCTGTTCGGCGTCGCTTTTTATCCTCTCGAAAATATATCTCTCATGGGCGGCATGCTTATCCATAAGTATCATCTCATCGCCCACCTGTGCCACAACATAGGTCTTAAAAAGCTCGCCAACCACAACAGGCTTTGGCTTTTCAGGCTCTTTCTCTTCGACAATGACCGACACAGGCTTTTTCTTTGTGAAGCTTTGAGCGTCGATGAACTTGAAAGCGTCGCCGCTCTGCTCCTCAGGCTCTTCGGGGAGAGGTATCTCGCTTATCGCTTTGTTAATCTCCTCCACCGTCACCTTATGGGGTTTCGGCTCAGGACCCGAAAGGACTGTTACGGCTGTTTCTTTCTTTGCAGGCTGTTCAAGGCTTGCAAGGAACATATCGTCACTGCCGCTGAGTTTTTCTTTTTCTTCCTCAGTTATGCTCCTGCTCTCGACTGTTTTAAGCGTTGGTGCAGGCTTTTGATAGCTGTACGAATTTTCGTACTGTTTCTCTGTCTGCGGCACTGGTGCAGGTATCTCAGCTTTTGGCGCAGAAGGCTTTTGACCATTATCCTCCATGGCGAATTTAAGCTGAACGCTGTTATCCTTTTTGGGTATATCAAAAAGCTCTCTGTCGGTAAAATTACGCTTGTTTTCAAGGTGCATCTCATTAGGTCTGTCATTCTTCATGAGAGAATTTTTCACCGCAAAGAACACAGCCTCGTGCATAAGCTTTTCGTCTGAAAAACGCACTTCTATTTTGGTAGGGTGGACGTTCACGTCTATGGTATTGGGTGGGATATCTATATAAAGCACGCAAGCAGGAAATTTTCCTGTCATAAGAAGATTTCTGTAGGCTTCTTCAAGTGCCGCCGCACAGGCTCTTGATTTCACATATCTTTTATTCACAAAGAAATTCTGAAAACGTCTGTTAGGCTTTGCAGAAAGAGGCTTCACAGTGAAGCCTGTTATGTGCATACCCTGCCATGTGTAGTCAACTTCAAGCATGGAGTTTGCAAAATCTCTGCCGTAAACTGAATACACTGCGGAATATATTTTGCCGTCCCCTGCGGTCAAAATCTCAACTTTATTATCCCTGATGAACTTGAATGATATCTCAGGGTGTGAAAGAGTAAGCTTTGTTACAAGATCTGCGGCGTAATTGCCCTCTGAAACGTCCTTTTTCAGAAACTTTAGTCTTGCAGGAACATTATAGAAAATATCCCTGACAACGAATGTCGTGCCGTCGGGACAGCCGCACTCCTCGCAGGTCTTTTCCACTGCGCCCTCTATAACATAATGTGTGCCGTAATCCTCTTCAGGACGTTTCGTAAGCACGTCCACCTTGGATACTGCGCAGATAGAAGCAAGTGCTTCACCTCTGAAGCCCAGGGTCATAATGCTGTCAAGGTCATTTTTAACTGATATCTTACTTGTTGCATGACGAAGAAAGGCTACAGGCAGATCTTCTTTTGAGATACCCTTGCCGTTATCCGTCACTCTTATATAGGTGCGCCCGCCGTTTTTTATCTCAACGGTTATGACATTCGCACCTGCGTCTATTGCGTTTTCAAGAAGCTCCTTTATTATGGAGGCAGGTCTGTCTATTACCTCGCCTGCCGCAATAAGCTCAGAAACTTCCTTGCTCAGAACTTTTATTTCTGACATTTTTCTATCCTTTTCTATGGCTCTTTCCAAAAGCCGCCTGTATGAAAATTCTCCTTGCCTGTTGGCTTTGCTGTCAAGCGGAACATGACACAGCCGTCAGGACAGACGATAGTTTTTGTATATTTGCTGTCGCCGCCTGTCTTAGTGAGATCTCCCCCACTGCGGACAGCTTCCATAATGGGATAAAGCATCATCATTGTTTTACTGCAAATGCCATAGCCGTCCTTATTCGCAGGACAGCCATAGGTGCAGAAATACTTATCCCCTATCTCCTCGCCGTTTCGGCAATATCTTTCAGTATGGTCGCCACGGAGAAAGCCCGTAACTTCTATTTCAAACTCGTATTCCTCGTCATACCACTTTTTCATGACGCTCACCTAAACATATCTCAGCAAGTCTTTCACAAACTCTCTAAGCTCGCTGTCGGTCATTTCGTCTATGTTAGTCTTTCTCAGCCTGTCGGTAACGATACTGTCGCTTATCTTATCAAAAGATATCTGGTCGCTTTCCATTTGCTGAGCGGCAAGTCTTGCCTTTTTGTTTTCCGCTTCAAGCTGTTCAAGAAGCTCTTTGGCTCTGTTTATTATCTTGTTCGGCAGACCTGCAAGCTTTGCGACCTCTATGCCGTAGCTTTCGTCAACTCCGCCGGGAACTATCTTTCTAAGGAACTTTATGCTGTCCCCCTGACGCTTAACTGCAACGGAGAAGTTTCTCACGCCCTCAAGCTCTTTTTCAAGGCTTATAAGCTCATGATAATGGGTAGCAAAAAGGGTCTTGCAGCCCATTGATCTGTTGGTGGAGATATACTCTGACACTGCTCTTGCAATGGAAATTCCGTCAAATGTGGAAGTACCTCTGCCCACCTCGTCAAGGATAACAAGGCTGTTCTTGGTGGCGTGCTTTACGATATCTGCCACCTCGCTCATTTCTACCATGAAGGTAGACTGTCCTGCGGTAAGATCGTCAGAAGCGCCTATTCTTGTGAATATCTGGTCAACTACAGATATCTTCGCATAGTCGGCAGGCACAAAACAGCCTATCTGCGCCATAAGGGTGATAAGAGCTACCTGACGCATATAAGTTGATTTACCTGACATATTCGGACCTGTTATGACAGCCATTCTGTTGCTTGTTAGGTCAAGATAGGTGTCGTTAGGCACGAACACCTCGTCTTTCTGCATAAGCTCAACAACAGGGTGTCTGCCGTTTTTGATATCAATAATGCCGTCAATGGCTATCTCAGGCTTTGTATAATTATTGTTCACCGCCGCAGTTGCAAACGAACAAAGCACGTCTATCTGAGCCACTGCTGTGGCAGTTTCCTGCACAAGTCTAAGCTGTGTGGCTGCAAAATCTCTTATCTCCGCAAATATCTCCTGCTCGAGAGTAACTATCTTGTCGCTTGCACCGAGGATAGTGTTTTCAGCGACTTTCAGCTCGTCTGTGATAAAACGCTCACAGTTTGCAAGTGTCTGCTTTCTTATATAGTTGTCAGGCACAAGGTCATAATAAGACTTTGTTACCTCGATATAATATCCGAAAACTCGGTTATAGCCTATTTTCAGGTTTTTGATACCCGTTTTTTCTCTTTCACGCTCTGCAATATCCTCGATTATACCCTTGCCCCCTGAGATTATATTTCTCAGTCCGTCAAGCTGTTCGTTGAAGCCGTCTTTGATAACGTTGCCGTCCTTGACATTAACAGGCGGTTCGTCAACAATGGCGTTCTCAACAAGGTTTGAGATTGCTTCAAGGGTGGATATTTTATTGTTGCAGTTTGCAAGAAGCTTTGAATCAAAACCTTTGAGAAGCTCCTTTATCTCAGGGAGTTTAAGTGCTGTCAGCGACAGTGATTTAAGATCTCTTGGGGTAGCGGTCTTATACATTACCCTTGTCATAAGTCTTTCAAGGTCATAGACTCCGCCAAGTATCTCTTTAAGCTCACCAAGCTCAACAGGCTTCATTGTGAGCTGTTCAACAGCGTCCAGCCTGTCGATTATCTTTGCAGGATTCACAAGGGGCTGTTCAAGAAAAGATTTGAGCATACGTTTGCCCATGGAGGTCTTAGTATGGTCAAGCACCCACAGGAGCGAGCCTTTTTTCTCTTTGTTCCTGAGAGTTTCGGTAAGCTCCAGATTTCTTCTTGCGGTGAAGCCGATAGTCATGATAGGGTCGGAGTCATGCTTTATTATCTCGGAAAATCTGCCAACCAAAGCTTTCTGTGTATCGTGTATGTACGCAAAAAGTCCGCACACAGCAAATGCCGCAACTGTGTCTGGCTTCACGCCGATAGATTCAAGGCTGTTTGTGGAAAACTGTTTCAGCACCTCTTCTGTATGTATCTCAGGGGAAAAATCGTTCTCCTCCAAAAGCTGAACGCTGGTCTTGAGCTTTTCTCTTATAAAGCTTGAAAGCTCCTTATTTGAGAGGAATGCGTCATTTATAAGTATCTCCGCAGGGGAAAATCTTGACAGCTCGTTTATAGCCGCACTTGTCATTTCCTTGCCCTCGAACTCAAACAGATGCACCTCGCCTGTGGAAATATCCGCAAGGCACAATGCACTTTCCTTGGCTCTCATATAAAATGCACAGATATAGTTGTTTGACGTTTCATCAAGCATACTGCTTTCGATAAGCGTACCAGGGGTGACTACTCTTATGACCTCTCTCGGCACTATTCCCTTGCACAAGGCAGGGTCCATGGTCTGTTCGCAGATAGCCACATTGTAGCCTTTTTCAATAAGCTTTTTCAGATAAACGTCGCAGGCATGGTGAGGTACGCCGCACATAGGCGCTCTTTCTTCAAGTCCACAGTCACGGCCTGTCAAAGTAAGTTCAAGCTCTCTTGACGCAATGATAGCGTCATCAAAGAACATTTCATAAAAATCTCCCAGTCTGTAGAACAGTATATGGTTTTTGTATTTGTTCTTTACTTCAAAATACTGCTTCATCATAGGTGACAGCTTTGAAAAATCTATATCTTTGGTTTCCACTCAAACTCACTCCGTTTCGTAAATTTATCACACCACATATAACGCCTGCGGTCAAAATGCGGGCGAACACTGTTCGCCCCTACTTGGTTTTCGATATGCACACTTTCTGCGCCATATCCCTATAGAAATTATCCGCCCCAGTCTGAAGGGGTCTTCAGATTCGGGCAGACGGGGGATAAGCTCCCCCTGACTGTTATTCTTTTTTCCTAAATTAGTGGCAACCGCCGCATGATGCGCAGCTTCCTGAACAGCTATGAGGAGCTTCCTCAGGGCAAGTCATTGGGTCTTCACCGTTTGCAGCCATTGAGATGATATAGTTTACAGAGCCGAGAAGCTTGTCCATAACTTCCTTAGCCTCGTTGAAAGCGATCATCTTAGGCATAGCCATGATCTCGTCATAAAGCTCTCTGATCTGAGTGTCAAGAGCTGTCATCTTCTCGCCGTCCTTATCAGGCTTCTGCATCTCAACGCTGAGCTGTGAACGGAGCTGATTGAACTCGCCTATTTTGTTCTGTATCTCAACATCTGTATCATTGATAGAACAAGCCTCCATATAAGCCTTGTATCTCTCGTCTTCCTGAATAGCCTGTCCAAGCTTTCTTGTCATTTCGATTACATCCATGGTAATTCTCCTTTAAATATTATTCAGCTTTCGCTGTTATTTATCTTCAACAAGCTCGCCGCTCAAAGCCCAGTTCATTGCTTTTGTTATGCGAACCTGAATGAATTTACCGATATATTTTTTATCTGCTTTCACCTCGACGATCATATCCTCGTCGCTCTTGCCTGTGAGATAGTCAGCGCCCGTTCTGCCCTCGCCTGTTGGTAACACAGTTACAGTTCTTCCCACAAATCTTGAAAGCCACGCTGTTGACACCTCTCTCTGCTCCAAAAGAAGTTCTCTCAGCCACAGACCCTTCTGCTTATCTGAGATGTGATCCTCCATTTCGGCAGCCTTTGTGCCGCTTCGTCTTGAATACACGAATGAATAGATATTGTCATACTTTACCTTTTTGATAAGCTCCTTAGTTTCGCAGAACTCCTCGTATGTTTCACTTGGGAAGCCAACGATAAGGTCTGTTGTGAATGAAAACTCAGGGTCTTTGCTTCTGGCATAGTCGATTATTTTCAGATAATCCGCCGTGGTATAGCGGCGATTCATAAGCTTCAATATCCTGTCTGAGCCTGCCTGCACAGGAAGATGAAGATGCTTGCACACCTTTTTGCACTCGAGTATGGCGTCAATAAGCTCATGGCTTGCGTCCTTTGGGTGGCTTGACATAAATCTTATGCGGAAGTCGCCCTCTATCTTGTCAAGCTCTCTCAAAAGCTCAGGAAAACCATAACTGTATGAATTAACGTTCTGACCCAGCAGGGTTATTTCCTTATAGCCGTTTTTCACCAGCGTCCTTACCTCTGCGATAACGGACTCAGGCTTTCTGCTGCGCTCTCTGCCTCTGACATAAGGCACTATGCAGTAGGTACAGAAATTGTTGCAGCCATACATAATAGGCACGAACGCCCTTATCTTATCGTCACGGAGCTGCAAGAAATCCTCGTTTATGTCAACGTGATTTTCTGACAGATTAAATATTCTGTCATGCTTTGAGATTATCTCCCACAGCATATTGTACATATCGTTGTATGCAAAAGTTCCAAAAACAAGATCCACCTGACGATAGGTCTTTTTTATCTTCTCGGCAACGTGCTTCTGCTGAGCCATACAGCCGCAGATACCTATAACAAGCTCAGGGTTATTTTCTTTGAGATGTTTAAGGTCGCCAAGCTTGCCGAACACCTTGTCCTCGGCATTTTCTCTTACGGCGCAGGTGTTATACAATATAAGCTGAGCCTCGTTCACATCGGACGTGAACTCATAACCCACCTTTGAAAGCATACCTTTTATCTTCTCACCGTCGCTGACGTTCTGCTGACAGCCGTATGAATGTATAAGCGCAAGCGGCTTGTGACCGCAAGTTCTTTCGTATTCACCAGACCATTGGAGCAGCTTCTGCGGAGCGGTCTCCTCATTTTTTATTTCCGAAAAATTCTCAGTCATTGATATCCTCATTTCATTTCGTACATTCCTTTTAATTATAAATCTTTTCATGCTTCTTGTCAAGCGTTTTGGAGCGAAGCGATTTTGCGGCAGACAAACTATCGACACAAATGTGTAGGGGACGGCGCCCTCGACGTCCCGTTTCGGAGAGCGGCAAGGTTTGAATTTATACAAGCCATGTAGGCGAACAAAGGCGGGCGAACACTGTTCGCCCCTACCCTGTCCACATAATTTGTAAAAAAATAAAGGGGCAGAAAACTCCGCCCCCATAGATCACATATTATCCCTGAGCTTCGCCCTGAACCTCTGCTTCATTCTCTTCCTTGCAGTGTGGCTCGTCAAGACCTCTTGGGAAAAATTCTACTGTCGGGAATGCTATCTTTTCAAACATCTCGCATGGGCTGTCACTGTTTGTGGAACACTCCTTGCCCGGTACGCAGTAATCATATACAGGCACCATTATAGGCACGGGTCTTGAAAGCTGAATGATAGCGAAAAGTCCGATAGTGATAAGAACGTTCTTTTCCTCGCTTGGTGCAGGCTCTGCAACAAGCTTTGCGTCAAGACACATTGGTGCTGCTACACTCACAGAAGCGCAAGGCATTGCCGCTGTGCAGCAACAGCATGAACAGCCGCTTGTCGGCGAGGTGGTGACCACCTGATCGGCTTCGCAGGTCGAAAATCTCTGTGTTCCGCCGTCGCTGCCGAAAAGAATTACTTTTTTTGTGAATGATGATGTGCCGTAAACTACTGTCGGAGCTGCGCCTGCCGCTTCATATGCTTCTATCTGCGCCCTGAATGTGTAAGTAACGTCAACTGCGTAAAAGCCATGGTTGAATGCCACCGGAGATATTGCAAAGCTTACGTCTGTCACGTCGATACAGGTGCTTTTGATATACGCCGCAGCGTTTATCACGGTCTGGTCTGCCTCGCTGAATGTAAATGCAAGATCCTCCAGACAATCCTGTGACGAGCATGAATCAAACACACGCATTGCCTCGATACACATTGCTTCCTTGAAAGGTTTGCCGTTAAAATCGCTCATAGTAAGTCCTCCTATAAATCAAATCATGGAAGTTTTTTTACTTCGCTATATTCTATTCGGCAAAAGGCTTTTGTGTGCTTAAATTTCTGAAAATCCTCACATAAAGCAAAAAAAAAGCCCTGCGCATGAACGCAGAGCCTTTGGATACACATGATCAGGTGTTCTTGTCTACCTGATGAAATTTCTTCAGATTTCCTATCTTTTCGTTTCTCTCGTCAAGGACCTTTTCAACGTCAGACCACTCAAGTCCCTGATTTGCCGCAAGCACCATAACGTGATAGAGAAGATCGTTTATCTCGTTTTTCAGCTCGTCATTGTCGCCGTTCTTTGCGGCGATAACAGTTTCGGTAGCTTCCTCGCCGACCTTTTTGCATATCTTGTCTACGCCCTTGTCAAAAAGATAAGCTGTGTAGCTGTTCTCCTGCGCCTTGCCTGCCTCGTAGTCAGCCTTGCGCTGTTTTATTACCTCGAAAATTTCCTGATAAACTGTCATTTTATTCTTCCTCCGTATTATATATCTCATTGAAAAAGCAGCTATAAGAGCCTGTATGGCAGGCTGCACCTGTCTGCTTTACATTAAGGAGCAGGGTATCGTTATCGCAATCCGCATAGATAGAGACCACCTTTTGCAGATGACCGCTTGTCGCACCCTTGTTCCAATATTCCTGTCTTGATCTGCTCCAATACCATGTATAGCCTGTTTCAAGCGTTTTTTTCAGGCTCTCCTTATTCATATAAGCAAGCATGAGCACCGTTTTTGTATCCACATCAAATGCGATAGCAGGGGTAAGCTCGCTTTTTACAAAGTATTTGTCAAGATCGTTTATATCAACTTTTATTGGGTCCATTATTTGTCCTTTCTGTTGCCGTCTTGGTCGAAATTATCTTTGAGTGCTCGTTCTGTTGGTACTATCGTCCAGCACAAAACTACTGCTTGTATCACTTCAGCTATGCACATTATTACAGTCGCCTTGCCGCTGCTCATAAAGAAATATGGAACACAGACCAATGCCAAAATTATCGTCATGACCGCTCCGACCTTTACCCACAGACGTCCGCAATAATTGTGGGCAAAATCCCACGTTTCCTGATTTTTCATTGACATAGCAGTGCGATAGCCCACCAAGCCGTTGATGTCTTTCGGTGTATGCTTATACATCAGATAGCCGCACAATATCATAAGCACTGGTATAAACAAAGTAAATACGATATTGAAAACAAGCATTATGCTCACCTCACAATAATTCCCTTGCTCCTGCAATCGTCCTTTACCTGCTGTACTGTCAGCTCTTTGAAGTGGAAAAGGCTTGCCGCAAGAGCCGCTGAGCAGTCTGTTTCAAGAAAAGCGTCTGCAAAGTCTGAAAGCTTTCCTGCTCCGCCGCTGGCGATAACAGGTATCTTTACTGCACTGCACACGGCTTTCAGCATAGGAAGGTCAAAGCCACCCCTTACGCCGTCTGTGTCGATAGAGTTAAGGCATATCTCGCCTGCACCGAGCTGTTCGCACTTTTTCACCCAGTCGATAAGATCCATGCGCATATCCACTCTGCCGCCGTTGATGTACACCGTCCACTTGTTGTCGCCGACCTTCTTTGCGTCAACGCCAACGCATATGCACTGACAGCCGAAAATATCCGCTCCGTCCTTTATAAGCTGAGGATTCTGCACTGCCTGAGAGTTCACAGACACCTTGTCTGCCCCTGCACGGAGAGTATCTCTTATATCGTCAACAGTTTTGATACCGCCTCCAACAGTGAGCGGTACAAATACCTTTTTTGCCGTTTCACGAACAACGTCAAGCATAACTCCCCTGCCCTCGTGGGAGGCTGTGATATCATAGAAAACTATCTCGTCTGCACCCTGCAAATTGTATTCATATGCGCACTCAACAGGGTCACCCACCTCTTTTATGCCCTCGAAATTTACGCCCTTTACTACCTTTCCGTCACGCACATCAAGGCATGGTATAATTCTTTTTGCAAGCATATTATTTTACCTCCTGTGACAGTTTCGCAAAGTTTTCAAGTATTTTAAGACCAGTTTTTCCGCTCTTCTCAGGGTGGAACTGACAGCCGAAGATATATCTTCCGTCTGATACCACCGCAGGGACTTTTGAGCCGTATTCGCAGTAGGCATACAGATCTTTATTATCGCAGAAAGCCTTGTAAGAGTGTACGAAATAAACATACTCGTCATCACCCAGACCGTCAAAAAGAGGACAATCGTGGTTATACACAAGCTTGTTCCAGCCCATGTGGGGGATAACAAGGTCAGGCTCGTTTATCTTGTCAACATAGCCGCCGATAAGTCCAAGACCCTTGCACTCCTCAAACTCATAGCTTTTCTCAAAAAGAAGCTGCATTCCAAGGCAAATGCCAAGAAACGGCTTTATTTTAGCCTGCTCCTTGATCGTGTCGATAAGTCCGCTGAGGCTTAGCATATTCATTGCCCATGGGAAAGCTCCCACGCCGGGGAGGATAATTGCGTCGGCTTTTTCGATATCTTCTTTTTTGTCTGTGAGCTTGTTTTCAAATCCAAGATAGTCCAGAGCGTTTTTTACTGAGAATATATTGCCTGCACCGTAGTCGATTATTGCTATCATTTAAAGCACTCCTTTGGTGGATAAAACTCCTGTTCCTGTTATTTTTACAGCGTCCTTCAAAGCGTGAGCCACTGCCTTGTACATTGCTTCTGCAATATGGTGGTCGTTCTTGCCGTACTCCTCACGGATATGCAGTGTTATTCCTGAGTTGAATGCAAAGGCTCTGAAAAATTCTTCTGTCAGGCAGGTATCATACTGACCTATCCTGTCGTCATGGAACTCACCATTGAACGCAAGGAAAGGTCTGCCGCTTATATCCAGCGAGCAGAACGCCAGTGCCTCGTCCATCGGCACGAAAGCCGAGCCGTATCTTGCAATGCCTGCTTTGTCGCCAAGAGCCTCTGCAAAGGCTTTGCCAAGGCAAATGCCGACGTCCTCAACTGTGTGGTGTCCGTCTACATAAAGGTCGCCTGTACATTCAATTTCCATATCTATTCCGCTGTGTACGCCAAGGGCTGTGAGCATATGGTCGAAAAAGCCTATGCCCGTGTTTACGCTGACCTTGCCCTCACCGTCAAGCTTCACGAAAACCTCTATATCAGTTTCCTTAGTTTTTCTTTTTATCTCCGCTGTACGCATTTTTATCACCTTTACCGCTTAAAATCTTACCTTTATTGCATTTGCGTGAGCCGTCAGACCCTCTTTTTCTGCAATAAGAACGATATCGTCCTTAGCCTCTCTGAGAGCGTCCTCAGTATAGTATGTAAAGCTTGAACGCTTCTCAAAGCTGTTTACTGACAGCGGCGAGAAGAATCTAGCTGTGCCGCTTGTTGGAAGAACGTGGTTTGGACCTGCATAGTAGTCGCCAAGAGGTTCTGACGCATACTGTCCAAGGAATATTGAACCTGCATTATCAAGTCTGCCAAGATACTCCATAGGGTTTTCAAAAAGCACTTCAAGATGCTCAGGAGCAAATCTATTTGCAAGGTCGCAAGCTTCGTCCTTTGTGTTGCAAATAAGTATAGCGCCGTAATTTTCAAGAGAGCTTTCGATTATCTCTTTTCTTGAAAGGCTCTGCACCTGTCTGTTTATCTCTTCGATAGTTCTGTCTGCAATGCTCTCGCTTGTTGTAACAAGTATAGCGGAAGCAAGCTTGTCATGCTCCGCCTGTGACATAAGGTCTGCGGCAATGAACTTAGGGTTAGCCTTTTCGTCAGCCATAACAAGTATCTCGCTAGGGCCTGCAACCATGTCGATATCAACAACGCCGTAAAGAAGCTTCTTAGCTGTTGCAACATAGATATTTCCGGGACCTACTATCTTGTCAACCTTTGGTATTTCCTCTGTGCCGTAAGCAAGTGCTGCGATAGCCTGTGCGCCACCGCTCATGAACACTCTGTCAACTCCGCAGAGAGCTGCTGCCACAAGGATATCCTTGTTAGGTGTGCCGTCTTTGAGCGGTGGAGTAACCATGATTATTTCCTTAACGCCTGCTATCTTTGCAGGGACAGCGTTCATAAGCACGCTTGACGGATAAGCCGCTGTGCCGCCCGGAACGTAAAGACCAACTCTGTTAAGTCCTCTTACTTTCTGACCGAGGATACAGCCGTTAGCCTTAGCATTTACAAAGCTCTGTGACTTCTGTCTCTGGTGGAAATCTGTGATGTTCGCAACTGCGTTGAGCATTGCGTCAACAAAGTCCTGATCTGCTTCTGTGAGTGCGTCATTTATAACATCTCTCGGAACTTCATAATACTCAGGGAGCTTGCCGTCAAACTTTTCTGTATAAGCCTTTACAGCGTTGTCGCCGCCCTCTCTGACAGTTTCGATTATTTCATTAACAACGGCAGTGACCTTCTTATTTGTTTCACCGCTCCTTTTTTCAAGCTGCTTGAAAAATTCAACCTCGTCCTTGCCGTTGACAAAAATCTTCTTTATTTCAGCCATTTCAATACTGTCCTTTCCGTTTATATAAACTACTTGTCGATATTTTCTTCAACAAGCTTTACAAAATTCTCGATCTCCTGCTGGCGCATTTTCATGCTTACCATATTTACGATAAGCCTTGCAGAGATAGGGCAAACGTCCTCGATGACTTCAAGACCGTTTTCTTTAAGTGTCGTGCCTGTTTCAACGATATCCACGATACCGTCGGCAAGCTCAAGGAGAGGTGCAAGCTCAACTGAGCCTTCTATCTTGATGATGTCAACGTCCATGCCCTTTGATTCAAAAAATCTTCTTGTGATGTTAGGGTATTTTGTTGCAACTGTCTTGACATCAAATCCGCCGTAGAACTTTGAGCCTTTCTTTGTGGCAAGTGCAAATTTACATCTGCCGAAGCCGATATCAACAAGCTCAAAGAACTTGCCCTGCATTTCCATGATAGTGTCCTTGCCCACAACGCCCATATCGCACACGCCATGCTCAACGTATGTGATAACGTCGTTTGCCTTTGCAAGCACGACTTCAAGATTTCCGTCAGGTACAGGAAGAATAAGCTTTCTTCCCTTTTCTCTTATTGCAGTACAGTCATAACCTATCTTTTCTAAAAGACCGACTGTATCCTTTTCAAGTCTGCCCTTTGTAAGAGCTATCCTAAGGGGTCTGTTCATTTTAACTTATCCTCCAAACTATATATCAAGCTCTGTTATTTCGCTGCCAACGACCACAAGCTTTTTGATTCCCTTTGACTTTGCGTAAGCCTTTGTTTCATTGAGGGTGTTGAAAAGCGAGTTTTCAACTGTCAGACCATCTCTTACAAGCGTCTGAGCATATTCCATGGCTTCAACCACATAGCCCTTTTCGCCAAACACAACTGCGTCAGGAGTTCTGAGCTTTGGTGCTCCGCCAAGCTTTTCGATATGTCTTGCAACAGAGTCAACGCTTATGCCAAAGCCCACCGCTGGGCAATCGTTGCCGAACTCTGCAAGAAGTCTGTCATATCTTCCGCCTTTAAGCACTGACTGACCGACCTCTGAAAGATAGCCCTTGAACACAATGCCTGTGTAGTAATCTGCATGGCTCACGATACCAAGGTCAACAGATATCTTGCCCTCATAGCCGAGGCTTGAAAGTCTGGTGTAGACCTCTTTCAGGTTATAGAGTATACCTGTTATCTTATCGTCAGTATAAATATCAGCCGCCTTGTCGAACACCTCAACTCCGCCGAAAAGTCTTGGGAGCTGTCTGAGCGCATTAGTCACCTGATTGTCGCCCACCTCGTCAAGTATATCGTTAAGTGCAGGATAGTTCTTTGCAGAGATAAGAAGTCTTATCTCCTCTCTTACTGCGTCGTCAACATCAAGCTGAGCCACAAGCTCCTTGAAGTAACCGATATGACCTATCTCAAGTCTGAAATTCTCCTTATCAAAGCTTGAAAGAGCTTCAACAGCAGTGCAAAGCACCTCGTAATCTGCTCTCTTGGAATTTTCTCCACCGATAAGCTCGATACCCGCCTGAACTACCTCGTCTGAACGTCCTTTGAGCAGTGAATTATTTTCAAAAATGCTCTGATTGTAGTAAAGTCTAAGGGGAAGCTTTGCTCCCTTTAGTCTTGTGGAAGCAAGTCTTGCTATTGGTATGGTAGAATCAGGGCGCATGACAATAAGTCTGCCCTTTGAGTCTGTAAGCTTATAAAGGCTCTCCTGCTGGAAGTTTCTCGAGCTTCCCATAAACAGATCGTAAAACTCTATTCCCGGTGTTACCACCTCGCTGTAGCCAAAGCCTTCAAACAGCTTTGACAGCCTGTCCTCCACCATTCTTCGTGCCAGACAGCCCTCAAACAGCAGATCTCTCGTACCCTCAGGGGTTATAAGATCATATCTTTTCATACACTTTCCCTTCCTGTATATAAATTATATATCGTACTAATTTTCACAAGCACGCTATTGTAGGGGCGAACAGCGTTCGCCCGTTACTTGGCATATTTTTTGATATACCCAATAACATGACATTTTCCACGCCTATCACTTCACTGTAGTAAAGTGATAGCATAGTATCAACATAAATAATTTTATCACACCCGCCCTTGTTTGTCAATAGTGTTACAAGGGCAAAGCATGAAATTGTGCATAGTAACTATCAGAACAACGATATCTGGTTAGATTTAGGCATATCGCCGAACGCTCCGTTTTTCTCCAGAGTTTCGATAACAGATTTGGACACTCCGCTCTGCTGCTGGAACTCCTCAATAGAGATAAACTCGCCGTTCTGCGCCTTTTCGTATATACTTATCGCCGCAGACTCGCCCACTCCGTTAAGTGAACAGAACGGAAGCCTTATCTTGCCGTCCTCTATCTGATAGATAGTTGCGTGAGATTTTTTGATGTTTACAGGCAGAAAGTCATATCCACGGCTGAGCATTTCATTCACAAGCATGAGAATTTCAAGCACACCGCTGTCCTTGCCTGACACCTCGTCTTTTGGTTTATTCTTTATTTCTTCTATCTTGCTTCTTACGATATATTTTCCCTTGAGAGCGATCTCTGCGTCAAAATCCTCGCCCTTGACCGTGAAATAGGTGGCATAGAACGCAAGCGGCTCATGGACCTTGAACCAACAAAGTCTTATGGCTGCAGTAACATACGCCGCCGCATGGGCTTTCGGGAACATATATTTTATCTTCAAACAACTGTCGATATACCACTCAGGAACGTCATGCTGACGCATATTCTCTTTCATTTCCTCTGTGAGCAGCTTCGGAGCTTTTCCCTTACGGGTTATCTCCATTATCTTGAATGACAGCTTCGGCTCAACGCCGTGATAAAGCAGATATGTCATGATACTGTCACGAGTACCGATAACATTTGAGATATCGCAGGTTCCGTTTTTGATAAGCTCCTGTGCGTTGCCGAGCCATACGTCAGTGCCGTGTGAAAGTCCAGATATCTGCAAAAGGTCAGAGAAGTTTTTTGGCTGACAGTCAAGAAGCATTTGTCTTACGAACGGCGTACCCATTTCAGGTATGCCAAGAGTTCCCGTCTGACACATTATATCCTCCTCCGTCACTCCAAGTGACTCAGGAGAAGTGAACAGCGAATATACCGCAGGGTCAGACATGGGGCAATCTAGGATATCCCGTCCTGTGAACAGTTCAAGATACTTATACATTGTCGGGTTATCGTGACCAAGCTCGTCAAGCTTCAGGATAGTATCGTGGAGGGAATGGAAGTCGAAGTGGGTAGTTACCATGTCAGAGTCCACTTTTTCCGCAGGATGCTGAACAGGTGTGAAGTCATAGACCTCATAGTCGCTAGGGATAACGACCATTCCACCCGGGTGCTGAGAGGTCGTTCTCTTTATGCCGCAGCAGCCGAGCTTTAGACGCTCTATCTCCGCCTTTGGCACTGTTTTTCCACGCTCGTCAAGATATTTCATAACGTATCCGAAAGCGGTCTTTTCCTGTATCATACCGATAGTACCGGCTTTGAACACATGGTCCTCACCGAAAAGAACTTCCGTATATTTATGCGCCTTTGCCTGATAGTCGCCTGAGAAGTTAAGGTCGATATCAGGGGCTTTATCGCCGTCAAAGCCAAGGAACGTTTCAAATGGGAT
Source organism: uncultured Ruminococcus sp. (assembly GCA_934435205.1). Lineage (GTDB taxonomy): Bacteria > Bacillota > Clostridia > Oscillospirales > Ruminococcaceae > Hominimerdicola. The sequence continues at coordinate 302,561 of CAKSAK010000001.1, forward strand.
ATCGTGTCCGTCACGGTGCATATTCTCTCCGCACACAGGACAGTTTTTCGGTGGCAGGTCAAAGCCTGAGCCTACCGAGCCGTCTGTAATGAACTCGCTGTGGTGGCAGTTAAGACAGACATAGTGCGGCACAAGGGGATTTACCTCAGAGATACCTGACATGGAAGCAACGAAGGACGAGCCTACCGAGCCTCTCGAGCCTACCTGATAGCCGTTCTCGTTAGAGTTGGCAACAAGCTTCTGAGATATCATGTAAAGCACTGCAAATCCGTGCTTGATAATAGAGTCAAGCTCTCTTTTAAGTCTTTTGAAAACAAGGTCAGGAATGTGTCCCTCAAAATATTTTGATACGTCAACGTCCTCGCCCTCGGGAACTTCTATAGTCTCAGGGTCGCAGTCGCCGTAAATGGAACAGCATTTCTTCCAGCATATATACTGGAGCTGATAAACTGAGCCTTCGATAAAAGGCGTATAAGTACCGTTCGGGAACGCTTTTAGGTCAGGGTCTACCATATCAGCCACGTTGTTGGTGTTTGTAACGACCACCTCAAACGCCTTTTCCTCGCCAAGATAGCTCAGCTCGTCAAGCATTTGGTTCGTGGTCTTAAGATACAGAGGTGGCTGAGTATCGGCATCAGGGAAGCCCATTGACGCCTGTATCACCGACCTGAACTGTGCGTCGGTCTTGTCCATAAAATGCACGTCGCCTGTTGCACAGACTGGTATACCCAAGTCCCCCCCAAGCTTTACAATAAAGCGGTTTATATCCTTTATATCCTCCGCTGTGTGTATCCTGTCATAAGGAGGCTTTTCGGTGGTGAGCATAAATTTGTTGTTTCCGTCAGGCTGGATCTCCAGATAGTCATAAAAGCTTGCTATCTGCTTTATCTCATCATAGCTTCTGCCCTCAAGATAAGCCTGAATGACCTCGCCACGCTCGCAGGCGCTTCCGAGGATAAGACCCTCACGGTGTCTTACAAGCTCAGACTTTGGTATTCTCGGACGTCTTTTGAAATATTTAAGGTTTGAGTCTGATATAAGCCTATACAAATTTTTCAGACCCGTGTTATTTCTTACGATAATAATTTGGTGATAAGTCGGTCTTGCAAGCACCTGATTTTCATTTGCAAGCAGGCTGTTTATCATATCCACTGTTATAAGAAGCAGAGGATACTGCTCCATGAGCATTTTCGACAGCCTTATGAATATCCCTGCAAGCACCTCTGCGTCGTCACAGCCACGGTGGTGCTGAAAATCACCAAGTCCGAAATGCTCCGCCACATAGTTGAGTTTATGCTTTTCAAGCTCCGGAAGCATTATCTGTGACATTGGCACAGTGTCTATAGAAGAATATTTTATCTCGATGCCCTGTCTTTTTGCGCAGGCGGATATAAAGCCCGTATCGAACTGAGAATTGTGCGCCACAAGCACAGGGTCGTCACCGATAAACTCCTTGAATTTAAGGAGAGCGTCCCTTTCGCTTGCACCGTCCTTTACCATATCGTCAGTGATATGGGTAAGGTTTGAGATAAACTCAGGGATAGGTCTTTCAGGGTTTACGAAAATATCGAGCTTGTCCACAACTTCAAGATCTCTCAGCTTGACAGCGCCTATCTCGATTATCCTGTCTTCATTAGGATTTGTACCCGTAGTTTCAAGGTCAAAGCAGATAATCTCGTCTGTAAGCTCACGCTTGTCCGTTCCACGGAATATCTTTTCGTCATTATTGACCTCGTATGACTCTATGCCGTAAAGCACCTTGAAGTCACCGCCACCCTTGCGTATGCCGATACAGGTATTTCCGGCGTCAGGATAGCCCTGAACGACACCATGGTCTGTTATGGCAAGGGCTTTGTGTCCCCATGAATAGGCTCTTTCCACAAGCTTGCCCGCAGGAGTGAGAGCGTCCATCATAGACATATTGGTATGGCAGTGAAGCTCCACACGCTTATGCTCGCAGGTGTCCTTTTCCTTTTCACGCTTTACGACCATAATGCTGTCAGGCTTGATGTTTATAGAGTGGTCGAAATCGTCCTCCTCTATCTCACCTGCCACAAGAATGGTCTTGCCTGCCTTAAGGTGTTCAAGCATTGCTTCAAGCACTGCTCTCTTCAAGCCTTTCATGTTCCTGAAATTCTTGTTTGAGCCTATGAATTTTATAGAGTTTGAAGAAGTATAGTCGGTAAAATTCAGGTGTGCGATAAGCATACCCGACTTTGTTTCCTTTGTTTCCACAGGTCCGAAAATATCGCCCCAGACTACCACACGTCCACGATAGTCCGCAGAGATATCTTTCATCTGCATCACCTGCTCGTTTCCTGATATTGGCGCACCCATAAGCACAAGAGCGTCCTCGCACAGAAGCGAGAACCTTGTGAAGTCCACATTTGCAGTGCGGAAATCCACAGAAGCTCCGCTTGCAGTATTTGTGGTAACAGCCGCCTTTTTCTCAGGCTGTGCAGGGTCTATCTTCGGCACAGGGAGAGAGTTCAAAAACTCCTCCTGCTCACGCTGATGCTCTTCCATATCCGTTTCAAGCACGCCTGTGAGCTTTATATCCGCCCTGACGGAGAAAAGCTCCATTGTGAGCGCAGGAAAAGCCGTTTCTATGCCCGCCTTTTTCAGCAACGCTTCGCCGCCGTGTTTTATATCCACGGTGAAAATGCCGTTTTCATAAACAGCCTCAGCGTTGTCAAAAAAGCCGTTCACAAGAGGGAATCTGCTTTTAAGAAACTTGCAAAGCTCAGGAAAATACTCCGCACAAAGCATATCAGGGGTATATTTGAGCTGCAAAATAAACTTTCCTGCTCCGAGAGCCGCCCTCATTTTCATTTCAAATTCCACTGTGCTGTCAAAAGGCACCAGCTTGTCAAAAGCCGCCTGACAGGTAAAAGTGCCGTTTTCTTCGTTATAGCCCAGCCTTAATATCCTGCCCTTTTCTATCACAGAGGGTATAAGCTCCTTATAGTCCTCAAAGAAGCTTTCAATGGTGTATGTATTCATTTATGGTATATCCTTTTAAAGTTTTTCTATTTCCGCCAGAAGCGCAGGCAAAGCCTCCTCCTCTGATACCTTTCTGAGCTTTTCGCCGTGGCTGAATATGACCGCACAGCCGTCACCGCCTGCAATGCCGATATCAGCGTTGCCCGACTCGCCTATGCCGTTTACAACACAGCCCATAACGGCTATCTTTATATCCTTGTCTATATCCTTGGTGGCTTCCTCCACCTTTTTCGCAAGACCTATAAGGTCTATCCTCGTTCTTCCGCAGGTAGGGCAGGAAACTATCCTTACTCCGCCGCTCTTGCCGATAGCCTTGAGAATATCCTTTGCGGCGTATATCTCTTTCACAGGCTCGTCGGTAAGTGAAACTCTTATAGTTTCGCCTATGCCGTCGCACAGAAGCGAACCTATGCCGACAGATGATTTTATAAGACCCATTCTCTCGGTGCCTGCCTCAGTGACTCCAAGGTGCAGAGGATAGTTACAAGTTTCAGCGCAAAGCCTATACGCCTTTATCATAGTCGGCACGTCTGATGACTTTATGGAAATAACGATATCCTCAAAGTCGCACTGCTCCAAGATCTTCACATGACCCATTGCGCTTTCCACTAGGGCTTCGGCAGTTGGTGCGCCATATTTTGCAAGAAGCTCCTTTTCCAGAGAGCCGCCGTTCACGCCTATCCTGATAGGGATATTTCTTTCACGGCAGGCTTTAACCACCGCTTTCACCCTATCCATAGAGCCGATATTGCCTGGATTTATCCTTATCTTGTCTATGCCTGCCTCAGCCGCAGCGACAGCAAGACGATAGTCAAAATGTATATCCGCCACCAGCGGTATTGATATTTTATCCTTTATGGCAGGGATAAGCTTAACGGCTTCCATGTTCGGTATAGCCGCTCTTACTATTTCACAGCCAGCTTTTTCAAGCTCCACAGCCTGCTTAACAGAGCCTTCTATGTTTGTAGACGGCACGTTGAGCATTGATTGGATATATATCTTTTTGCCGTCAAGGACAAGTCCCCCCACCTTGACAGGTCTTACGTTTCTTTTATTTTCGCCTGACATAAACAGTTCCTCCTTTAAACAAGCTTGATGATATCGCTCACTGTCACCACTACCATAAGCAGAAGCAGAGCCGCCATGCCTATAGCGTGTACCATGCCCTCATGCTCAGGCTTGACAGGCTTGCGGCGCACCGCTTCGATGATAAGAAACAGAAGTCTTCCGCCGTCAAGTGCAGGCAATGGCAAGAGATTGAAAATGCCGATATTTATGGTCATGAACGCACCCAGCGACAGCATTGTGTCAATAAGTGACGACCAATCTATTTTACCAGACCGGCTGTCTCTTTCGCTGTCGATAACGTTGTCGATAGTGTCAACGATACCCACAGGGCCGCTAAGGTCTTTTATGGAATACTTTCCTCTTATAAGGTCGGCAAAGGAGATATAGATAAGTCTGCCGTCAGTACAGCCCTGCTTAAAAGACTGAGTTATCACAGAGCCGACGGTCACAGCCTTTGGTGCGACCTTGAAATCGATGTGCATGGTATTATCGTTCGTTGCAAAGGTGACATCTTTAAGCTCCACCTTTTTGCCGTCACGCTTCACCACCATATCAAACTTGCCGTCCTCATCATTGCCGAACTGATAGGACATATCCATAGTAGTGAATATCCTCATGCCATTGACCTCGATTATCTCGTCGCCAACCTGCAAGCCTGTTGATTGTGACATAGCGTTATCCTCAAACCACGAGATAGTGGTAGTGGCTATGCCGTCAGACCTTGCTGTGCTGATACACAAAATGATATATCCAAGCACGAGATTCATTATAACGCCTGCCACCACGATAAGCATTCTTCTAGGCAGGCTTTTATTACAAAATGCACCGCCGTCCTCGCTGCCGTTGTCCTCGCCCTCCATGGCGCAATATCCACCGATAGGGAACACACGCCAAGCGTAAAGGGTATCGCCCTTTTTCTTTTTGATAATGGCAGGACCCATGCCTATAGCGAACTCGTTGACCTTTACTCCGCAGGCTTTCGCCGCAATAAAGTGACCAAGCTCGTGTATTATTATGATAGCTTCAAAGATCAATATTGCAAATAATATACTCATTTTCTTTTTTTACCTCGCATGAACACTTTCTATGGGCGACTTTATTTTGTAGCCCGAGGATAGGTTTGCTGTTAAACCGTACATAGGATTAAACCGCACTTTGTACGTTTGGTGTTGTTTACTGATGTTGTGGTAATTTATCTTCTGTAGGGGCGAACAGTGTTCGCCCGTTTTTGTTCGCCTACATGGTTTGTATAAATTCAAACCTCGCCACTCCCCGAAACGGGCTGTCGGGGGCGCCAGCCCCTACATTTTGGTGCGCAAGTTCTACTGCCGCAAAATCGCTTCGCTCTTTGCGGATTTTACATTGTGCAAAATGATAGAAAAGCGGTGCAGATAAGCACTCCGATACAACCTTTATAAAAGAAACAAATTTGACATTCTTCTTTTTCCCTCTGCACCGCTTGTAGGCTTACGCCTATTGAGGCTCTGCCCATTTCTTGTGAGCGAAGTCGAACAAGAAATTTACTCCGCAATGGGCTTTGCCCCTTGACCCCACAAGCCCTCTAGCGTCGGGCTTGAGCCTGCGCTTTATTGCTCGCTTCGCTCGGTGCTTCCTCTACTTTGTGTTGGTGATTTACTCGGTTTGGCGTTGCCATTCCTCACTCCTCACTCCTCACTTAAATTCAGCTCCGATAAGCTCCTTCGCTCTCTCCCTAGCCTTTCTATCCGCTTCCAGCACATCTTCCACGCACTTTATCTCTTCCCGTGGCGTATTCTCGCAGACATTCATTACTATCCTGCCGATATCCAGAAAATCTATTTTTCCAGCCAGAAAAGCCGCAACGGCTTCCTCATTCGCTCCATTCACTGCCGCAGGAAGATTTCCGCCAATGGTAACAGCCTTTATACAAGCCCTCAGACAATCAAACGTATCATAGTCAGGCTTCTCAAAAGTGAGCTTTCCATAGTCTGTAAGAGACAGCTTTTTCACGTCGCATTCCACTCTTTCAGGATAAAGCAGAGCATACTGTATAGGTATTTTCATATCAGGCACGCCAAGCTGTGCGATAACAGAATTATCCTCATACTCCACTGCCGAATGTACAACGCTCTGTCTATGGACAACTATCTCTATTTGCTCAGGTCTGAGCTTGAAGAGCCACATTGCTTCGATAAATTCAAGCCCCTTATTCATAAGCGTAGCAGAGTCAATGGTTATCTTTCTGCCCATTGACCAGTTAGGGTGATTTAAAGCCTGCTCAACAGTCACCCCCTCAAGGTCAGCCTTTGTTTTGCCGAAGAAAGGACCGCCCGAAGCGGTAAGTATTATCCCTTTGAGCTTGTTGCCCTCGTTGCCCTGCAGGCACTGAAAAATAGCCGAATGTTCGCTATCCACAGGATATATCTTCACTCCCTTTTCAGCAGCCGCCTTTATAACAAGCTCGCCGCCTGCCACAAGTGTTTCCTTATTTGCAAGGGCAATGTCAGTGCCCTTTTCAATAGCCGTAAGGGTCGGCACAAGACCCACCATGCCAACGACCGAGTTGAGCATGATATCGACCCCGTCCATTCTCGCTATCTCTTTAAGACCCTCCATGCCTGTGGATATTTTTATGCCAGTGCCACTGAGAAGCTTTTCAAGCTCTGTCTTTTTTTCTTCACAGTAGATACACACACGCTCAGGCATAAGCTCTTTTGCCTGAGCCGCAAGCTTTTCAACGTCAGAATTTGCCGCAAGCGCCTTTACTTTAATATTATGCTTTGCAGCCACTTCTAATGCCTGCGTGCCTATAGAACCCGTTGAACCGAGTATGGTCATTGTTTTCATTTATTGTCCCTCATCATATAAAATAAATTCAGGCAATTCCGCATAAAGATGGTTTGCAAGCGGTGTTGCCTTAATAACGCTTAAAAGGGGTAAGCCTAAGCCTGCCCCTAAAAGTCATAATTTTCTATTTAAGTATAAGCCCCTGTGTGAACATATAGTACATAAAAGGAGCAACGAGCAGAACGCTGTCAAAGCGATCCATTATACCGCCGTGACCCGGCATTATGTTACCATAGTCCTTTATACCTGTCTGTCTTTTTATCACCGAAGCTGTAAGGTCGCCCACAAGACCTATAAGTGCCGCAAGCATACCTGCGATAAGAACACCCAGATAGTGGATAGGCGCGCCTTTAAGTACAAACTGATAGAACAGGCTTATTATAAGCATAAGAATACCGTTTGAGATAACACCGCCGATAAGGCCTTCCACAGTTTTCTTAGGGCTTATCTCAGGACAAAGCTTTGTTTTGCCGAAGAAAGTTCCTGCAAAATAAGCACCGCTGTCAGCCAGCCAAGCCGCTGCAAGTGTAAGAACGATCATAAACACGCCCTTGCCGCCCAAGCCTGCCATTGTGACCAGGGTCGAGAATGAATACGGCAGAAGTATGCCCACGCCCAGCATGAAGAAAAACTCTGTATACTGGAATTTTGTATGCTCTTTAAGATAAAGCAGACACATTGCTATAACGAAAAGTCCCATGTAAAGCTTGTAGCTGAAAAAGTACAGCCAGCCGTGTCTGTAGAAAACAGGCATGAAAGCGTCCACAAAAGCAAACGCACAGCAGGCAATGGTCTGATACTTATGCTCTGTCATTTTTGTCGCCCTGAATATCTCATATATTGCAAGTGCAGAAATCGCACCCACCGCAATATTGAACAGAAATGTTCCGTGTGCGATAAGCAGTATCACTGCGATAACAATGGCAACCGCCGCAGATTTAATACGGGTAGACATTTTTTACACCCCTCCAAATCTTCTGTTTCTTTCGCTGTATGCGATAACAGCCTTGTCAAGGTCGCTGCCCTTGAAATCAGGCCACAGGATATTCGTGTAATAAAACTCAGCGTAAGCCGCCTGCCATATCATAAAGTTAGACAGCCTTTGCTCTCCACTAGGTCTTATAACAAGGTCAACAGGGGGTATCTCCTCAGTGTAGAGATTTCTCTCTATCATATCCATTGTGATATCCTCAGGCTCCAGCTTGCCTTCTTTTACCTGCTGAGCCAATGTCTTAGCCGCATGACAAATCTCGTCCCTGCCGCCATAATTGATAGCAAGCACAAGAGTCATAGAGTCAAAGTCCTTTGAATCCTCCTCAACGGAAGCCATTTTTCTTTGCAGATTTTCGCTGAGCCTTGTTCTGTCGCCTATAAAGCGCACCCTGATATTCTCCTCGATAAAGTCCCTGACCTCGTCAAGATACTTTTCAAAGAGATCCATAATTGCGTCTACCTCGTCCTTGGGCCTTTTCCAGTTCTCGGTAGAAAACGCATAGTAAGTTATATACTGTATTCCAATCGCCTTGGCGTGTCTTGTTATGGCACGAAAGGTCTTTGCGCCCTCTCTGTGTCCGAACTTTCGGGGCATACCCCTTTTTTTCGCCCACCTGCCGTTGCCGTCCATGATAACGCCCACATGGACAGGCACAGACACATTCTCTCCAAGGCTTATCTTCTCATTCTTCGCCATGGCTTAGATAGAGAGTATCTCTTTTTCCTTCTCGGCAACGTGACCGTCAACTTCCTTAACAAACTTGTCAGTAAGCTTCTGGATCTCGTCCTCGCAGTCCTTAAGATCGTCCTCTGTGATCTCGTTGTTCTTCTTCATTGCCTTGAACTTTTCCATAGCGTCACGTCTGATAGAACGGATAGCGACCTTGCACTCCTCGCCCATTTTCTTGATATCCTTAACAAGCTCCTTACGTCTGTCCTCAGTGAGCTGTGGGAAAGTAAGTCTTATAACAGTGCCGTCGTTCTGTGGATTGATGCCGATATCAGAAGCTTGGATAGCCTTTTCGATAGGCTTGAGAGTTGACTTATCCCATGGCTGTATAACAAGCACTCTTGCCTCGGCAACGGAAACCGCCGCCATCTGTGTAACAGGTGTCATCGCACCATAATATTCTACCTGGACTTTGTTGAGTACGGACGGATTAGCTCTGCCTGCTCTGATGCCTGCAAAGTCCGAAAGCATAACGTTTATGGATTTTTCCATTTTTGTCTTAGCATTTTCCTTGATCTGTTTCATATTCAAACGATCCTTTCTTGATTATCTTTATTATTTTACGAGAGTGCCTATATTTTCGCCCATGCAAGCGTCATAGATATTGTCTGGTCTTGCAAGGTCGAAAACGAGTATCGGGATATTGTTGTCCTTGCACATTGCCGCAGCAGTTGAGTCCATTACCTGAAGACCCTTTGCAAGTATATCAGCAAATGTAAGTGTGTCATACTTGACAGCGTCAGGATACTTATGTGGATCCTTGTCATAAACGCCGTCTACCATGGTAGCCTTGAAGAATATATCAGCCTCTATCTCAGCCGCTCTCAGCGCAGCAGCCGTATCTGTTGAGAAGAATGGGTTACCAGTGCCACAACCGAAGATAACTACTCTGCCCTTTTCAAAGTGACGCATAGCCTTGTTTCTGATATAAGGCTCAGCCACCTGCGGCATAGAGATAGCCGTCTGCACTCTTACCTGAAGTCCACAGTTTTCAAGTCCGTCAGCAACAGCAAGTGCGTTCATGGCAGTTGCAAGCATACCGATATGGTCGGCTCTTGTTCTGTCCATTGCACCGCTTGATCTGCCTCTCCAGAAGTTTCCGCCGCCTACAACGATACCTACCTCAACGCCGGCGTCAACACATTTTTTTATGCTCTTGCCGAATGAAGTGATAACGTCATAATCAAGACCTATCTTCTTATCGCCTGCAAGAGCCTCACCGCTTAATTTGAGCAATATTCTCTTATATTTAGGTTCCATATTTCAAAGCACTCCTTAACACATATTTTCGTTGGAATTATCCATATTAATTATACAATATTTTCAGCAGATTGTAAAGAGGAAAAACGCCAAAATCAGCCCTTTATTATCTTCACAAAAAAGTTTCTTGTTCTCGGTCCGTCAAACTCAGCGAAATAGATACCCTGCCAAGTGCCGAGAAGAAGCTCGTTTTCCTCGATGATAACAGTTTCCGAAGCACCAACACAGCTTGATTTCATATGAGCGTCAGAGTTGCCCTCAGCGTGACGGAACTGCGGTCTGTTTGGAAAAGTTTCCTCCAAGGCATAAAGAAGGTCCGTCTTTACGTCAGGGTCAGCGTTTTCGTTTATTGTTATCGCCGCTGTGGTGTGGGGACAGAATACCACCGCAATGCCGCCCTGCACTCCCGACTCTGTGACAGCCTGCCTTACATAGCTTGTGATGTTGTAAAGTCCTCTGCGCTCTGTCTTGATAGTGTATCTTTTAAGCATATCTATCCGTCCTTTCAACGGTCGCTTTCCTAGCTCAGAAAAGTTGACTCAGTTTCATTTCTGTTCGGTCTGCCCATAAGATTTTTGATAGCGTTAGCCGCAGGCTCGCCCTCAAAAAGCACCTTTGCAAGCTGCTCTGTGATAGGCATTTCAATGCCCATTCTCTTTGAAAGCTCCCATGCGTTTTTGGTGCATACATAGCCCTCAACGGTGCCCACCTGTCTTACAGCCTCCTCAGGTGTAACTCCTTTACCTATAAGGATACCCGCACGGCGGTTTCTGCTGTGCATTGAACAGCAGGTAACGATAAGGTCGCCTATGCCGCTAAGTCCGCCAAAGGTTTCAAGCTTTGCGCCCATTGCAACTCCAAGACGTGATATCTCTCTGATACCTCTTGTCATAAGTGCCGCCTTTGTGTTGTCACCAAGTCCAAGACCGTCGCATACGCCTGCCGCCAAAGCAATAACGTTTTTCAGCGAACCGCCTATCTCGCAGCCCATAACGTCGTCATTAACATACACTCTGAACGTATCGTTAGAAAGAGTGTTCTGTATATAATATGAGACCTCCCTGTCGTCAGAAGCTGTAACAACAGTGGTTGGAACTTTTCTTGCCACTTCCTCTGCGTGTGACGGACCAGTAAGCACCGCAACATGATTGTTCGGAAAGCACTCGCTCGCCACACAGCACATAGTTTTAAGGCTTCCGCCCTCAAGACCCTTTGCCGTGTTCACAACTATTGTTCTGCTTTCAAGATAAGGCACAACGCTTTCGCAGACCTCTCTGAGAAAAGGCGAAGGTATGCCAAGTATCACCATGTCTTTATCCTTAACACAGCTTATATCCGTTGTAAGCTCGATAGTCTTGTTCACCTGAACACCGGGGAGCTTTGCTTTAAGCTCGCCTGTTCTCTTGATAGCGTCTATCTCATCCTGAAACTTTGACCATACTGTTACTTTATGCCCTGCATTGTCGCACATTATTGCCAGTGCAAGACCAAATCCGCCAGAACCGAGTATAGTAATATCTGCCATAATAAAACCTCCCTTACGCCTTTTTCTTGCTGCCGAATTTGTTTTCGGTGCCGTTCATAAGGCGTTTGATATTAGGTCTGTGCATATAAATAATAAGCAGACCGATAGCGGTAGCCATAAGAGTGTTTGCAAGGACGCCGTCGCCCTTGATTATAAAAAGCTGAACGATAGGCGTAAAAACAGGATATGCGATAGCGGCGCATATAGAACCTACAGACACGTATTTTGTTGCCGCAAGCACGATAGCAAAGACCGCTACTGAAAAAAAGCAGGTCAGAGGGTCGATAGCAATAAGAGTCGTTGCCGCAATAAGAACGCCCTTTCCGCCATGAAAGCCGTAAAATACCGGAAAAATATGTCCAAGCATTACAAAGAAGCCTGCAAGATATCCGATAAATTTATCGTCATGGAAAAATGTCACGTCGAAGCCGTTTGTCACCACAAGTCGGCAGATAACTACCGCAAGCACGCCCTTTGCGAGATCGCACAATAGCGTTGCCGCCGCAGGGCCTTTTCCGAATACTCTCAGAACATTGGTCAAACCTGCGTTGTTGCTTCCGTAATCACGGATATCCTTATGCTTTAAAACTCTGCACACGATTATGGCAGAATTAAGGCTTCCGAAAAGATAGGAAAAAATTATAGTGAATGTCAGACTTAAAAAGATGTCCACAAAATAACCTCCAGAATTTTATTTAACGTCGTCCTTGTCACGCTCTCTTATCTTGAAAACGATAGGCGTACCCTCAAGTCCGAAGGTCTCTCTTATCTGATTTTCAATATAACGCTGATAAGAAAAATGATACAAGTCTGCTCTGTTTACAAAAAACACGAATGTAGGCGGTTTGGTAGACACCTGCGTCATGTAGTATATCTTCAGCCTCCTGCCCTTGTCAGACGGTGGCTGTACCCTCTGGGTAGCATATGCAAGAACATCGTTAAGTCTGCCTGTCGGTATCCTAATAGAATTCTGCTCTGCAACGAACTTGATAGTATCAAAAAGCTTGTCCATTCTCAGACCTGTTTTTGCAGAGATGAACACAAAAGGCACATAGCTCATGAAGCTGAAATCGTCCTGAAGCTTTTTCTGGAAGTCGTTCATGGTGTTCGTTTCTTTCTCGATAGCGTCCCACTTGTTCACCGCAACAACGCAAGCCTTGCCCTTTTCGTGAGCATAGCCTGCTACCTTTGAATCCTGCTCAGTAAAGCCCACTGTTGCGTCAATAACGATAACTGCAACGTCAGCCCTGTCAACAGCCATATAAGCCCTCAGCACAGAGTATTTCTCAATAGTTTCCAGCACCTTTGACTTACGTCTGATACCAGCAGTGTCTATGAAAACGAACTTGCCCTTTTCATTCTCCACCACCGAATCAGTAGCGTCACGGGTAGTGCCAGCGATATTTGATACGATAACACGCTCCTCGCCGCATATCTTGTTTATTATTGAGGACTTTCCAACGTTAGGCTTGCCGATAACAGCGACCTTGATAGAATCATCGTCATCGCTCTCATCATTATCCTCAGGTAGATATTTCAGCACCTCGTCAAGAAGGTCGCCTGTTCCGTGACCATGAACAGAAGAAACAGGAAACGGTTCGCCCAGACCAAGATTATAGAACTCATAAAGCTCCATAGGCGGCTCGCCCACATTATCCACCTTGTTCACGCAAAGCACGATAGGCTTGCCCGATTTCAAAAGCATCTGTGCCACCTCATAGTCAGTGGCAGTAACTCCGCATTTCAGGTCAGTCACAAGAATGGTGACATCAGCTTTCAGTATAGCCAGTTCCGCCTGTCTGCGCATCTGAGCAAGGATAATATCATCAGACTCAGGCTCGATTCCGCCCGTGTCAACCAGCATGAACTCGTGTCCGAGCCATTCGCACTTTGCATATATCCTATCTCTTGTGACGCCGGGAGTATCTTCAACTATAGAAAGTCTTTGACCGATAAGCTTGTTAAAAAGAGTAGACTTACCAACATTAGGTCTGCCCACTATCGCAACGATCGGCAATGACATATATATCGACCTCATTTCATATAAATTTGCACATTGATACATCATATAGTATAACACAATTTCTCACGTTTTGTCAACCATACGAGAAATACAATACCGACACACAATAGATTTTCACACCTTACCTGTAGGGGCGAACAGTGTTCGCCCGCCCTGCGTTTTCCGCTGAACTTTTGTAACAAAAAAGAGCAGAACGACCTAAGTCATTCTGCTCTGTGTGCTTATCAAAAATTAAGCTTCCTTCTTGATAACCTCTACACCCTTATAATAACCGCAATTCTTGCAAACCTTGTGTGGTGAAGTAAGCTCACCGCAGTTGGAACATTTACAAAGTGCAGGTGCGTCAAGCTTCCAAACTGCTGAACGTCTCTTGTCACGTCTAGCCTTGGATACTTTTCTCTTTGGTACTGCCATTCTGGCACCTCCTCGTCAGTAAAATCATTATAGTCTGTTCAGCTATTTCCCGTCAAGAGCAGTTACATTTGCCCTCATTCAAATCCTGTCCGCAAACGTAACACAAACCCTTGCAGTCATCCCTGCAAAGAATTTTTGTAGGCAGCTGTAACAACAAATCTGAAATAGCCAGTTCGTCCAGATCAAGAGTATTGTTCTCACAGACCACATAATCGTCCCTGTCGCTTTGAACACTTCTCACCAGAGTGTGTTCAAAGTCATAAACATACTCCCTGCTGAACTCCTTTAGACATCTGTCACAGGTGTGATCCATAGTGAAAACAGTTCTGAACCTGAGCGTTACCACTCCTGCTCTGTTCTCTATCTCACCTGTTACCGCAACGGGCGATGCAAAAGAATATCCGCTGTATTCCCCCAGCTTGTCCGCTGAAATGGAATAATCGATCGTTTTACGCTCTCCGATTATATCGAAAAGTTCCTTCAACTGTACATTCATACTTGCACCTCAAACATCACAAATTCCATTATAACCTGAGAAACGTGATTTGTCAATACTTTTTTTCAATTTTTTCGTTTTTGCTATCAATATACCAATAAACGAAGCGCAAAGCCTTACTTTATGAAAGCCTTTACCTTTGCAGGCAGCTCATCAACGTCAGCAGATACTGTGAAAGTAACGTTTACGTCCTTTGTGAGAACTGCTACCTTTTCAAGCATATTGCCCAGAGCGTCATAATCTCTGCCGCCGATCTTCAGGATACCGTCAACGAATACTTCCTGAATGTCATAGTTGCCAGCCAGCAGACCTGCAACAAAGCCATAGAAGCTGTCAAAGCTGTTGATGCCGTACTCTTCAGCGTCAGCCAATCTTACATTATGAGGAAGGTCATAGGTAAGCTGCATACCTCTTTCGATGCAAACAACGTTGCCTGTAGCATTTTCAGCAGCCTTCTTGATAGAATCAACAAGTATCTTAGTCTTGCCTGTGCCCTTTTTACCTGGAATCAAATTAATCATATAAACTCTCCGTTCCGCTTATTAAAGCATTTATTTTAAGAGCAGACCCCCTAAGGGGAAACGCTCAAAATTTCCTTTTGTTCTGCCTTTAGGATATTAGCCCAGCTTAGCCTCGAGTTCAGCCTTCTGTGACTCATAGCCCGGCTTGCCGAGAAGAGCGAACATATTCTTCTTGTAGCTCTCAACGCCCGGCTGATTGAATGGGTTTACGCCAAGCATATAGCCTGAGATAGCGCAAGCCTTCTCGAAGAAGTAGATCATCTCGCCGAGGTTTTCCTCATCGAGCTTGTCAACATCTATAACGATATTAGGAACGCCGCCCTCAGTGTGAGCAAGGATAGTTCCCTGATATGCCTTTTCGTTTACAACTGACATATTCTGATTTGTCAGGAAGTTAAGTCCGTCAAGATTATCCTTGTCAGGCTCCAGGAACAGGTCGCTCTTAGGTGTCTTGATGTGCATAACTGTCTCGAACATGAGCTTTGAGCCGTCCTGAATGAACTGGCCAAGTGAGTGCAGGTCTGTTGAGAAAGTAGCAGCAGATGGGAATATACCCTTATCGTCCTTGCCCTCGCTCTCACCGAACAACTGCTTGAACCACTCGCCCATCATTGTGAATGACGGATCATATGAAACGAGCATCTCAACGCTCTTGCCTTTTCTGTAAAGAATGTTTCTGAGCGCTGCGTACTTATAGCAATCGTTGTTATCGTCAGCAGAATACTTCTTCATACCCTCTCTTGCGCCAGCCATGAGCTTGTCGATATCACAGCCTGCTGCTGCGATAGGGAGAAGACCAACTGCTGTGAGAACTGAGAATCTTCCTCCAACATCGTCAGGAACAACGAATGTCTCATAGCCCTCTTCGTCAGAAAGCTGCTTGAGAGTACCCTTAGCCTTGTCTGTTGTAGCGAAAATTCTTGTCTTAGCCTCTTCCTTGCCGTACTTATCTTCAAGAAGCTTCTTGAAAATTCTGAAAGCAAGTGCAGGCTCAGTTGTTGTACCCGACTTTGAAATTACGTTTACGCAGATATCTCTGCCCTCGCAAATTGAAAGCACCTCGTTGAGGTAAGCCGAGCTGATATTGTTTCCGACAAAATAGATGTCAGGAGTATCCTTCTTAAGATTGTTGTAGAATGGTGACTTGAGAAGCTCGATAGCAGCTCTTGCGCCAAGATAAGATCCACCGATACCGATAACGATGAGAACATCGCACTTTTCCTTGATCCTTGCGGCAGCAGCCTTGATCCTTGCAAATTCTTCCTTATCATAATCCTCAGGGAGAGTTACCCAGCCGAGGAAGTCGCTTCCAAGACCGTTTCTGCTTACAAGAGTGTTATGAGCGGCAGTTACCTGTGCAGCCATACCCTCGTATTCATGTTCACTTACAAAACCCTCAAGATACTTTGTGTTAAGCTTTAATGACATTATCCTTCATTTCCTTTCCTTACCTGACGGAAACGTAATACCATAAAATACGTTCCTCCGTTAATACTAGATAAATTATACTATATTTTTGTGAACATTTCAAGAGTTTTATAAAGCGAAATCATCTTTTGTGCATTTTAAACAAATCTCTCGTTACATACTTAGCAGATTATACACAAGCTTTTTTATGCCGCAGATAAAATTCATTTTCTTCACCTCTTTGCAGGCGACTATCTTTCCCTCTAATATCACCTCGCCGCCCATGGTGTATCTTATTTCTCCCGCAGTTTCGCCCTTTTTTACAGGTGCGTCAAGCTTCTCCTCTGCCGTAAAGTCGCACTCCACCATACGATACGTTCCCCTCGGTATAACGATAGGATAAAGCCCCTGGGGTGCAAGCTCCACCGAAAGCTCCTCTCCTCCGCATACCACAGTTTCCTTTACCATATCTTCAGGAAGTTCAGGGGTATATATCTCATATGTGTCGAACGCCAAGTTCAGAAGTTTCTTCGCCTCAGCGTTCATATTCTCCTGCGAATCACAGCCGTTAAGCACTACGCATACTGACATATCCCCTTTTTCAGCCGTTGCCGCAATACAGCTCCCTGCCTTTTCACTTCCCCACGCTTTCATGCCTGTTACGCCCTTATAAGTACGCACAAGCCTGTTAAGATTTACAAGCTCCGCCTTGCCGTCTCTCACAGTGTCAAGCCAGCAGGTAAGATAGGGAGTGAGATTTTTGTATTTTGCAAGCTCCGAACAAAGCAAAGCCGTGTCCTTGGCTGTTGTAACATTGCCCTCTCCCATGCCCGTGCAATCGGTGTAAACAGTACCATTCATGCCAAGCATTTTCGCACGGCTGTTCATAAGCTCCACTGCCTTGTCTGCCGAGCCTGCCACCTTTTCCGCAAGCGCTGCACAGCCGTCGTTTGCATTGCCTACAGACACTGATTTTATAAGCTCCTCCACAGATATCTTCTCGCCCTTGTCAAGCCATATCTGGCTTCCCTGCTGAGAGTTGGCATACTCCGACACCACTGACGTGTCGCTCATGGAAAGCTCTCCGCTGTCTATCTTTTCCGCAGTGAGCAAAAGCACCATGAGCTTCGCATAGTGACCGCACTCACACTGCTTCTGCGGCTCTTTTTCAAAAAGCACCCTGCCTGTGGTCATCTCCGTCACCACTGCAGACCTAGCCGTAAGCCCCTCTATCATATCGCTCACCGCCACAGTATCCGCAGGCACAAAGTCCTCCGCAGGCAGCGCACCCGCCTTTTCTCTCCCCTCCGCCAAAGAACACACCATAAACACTGCCACCGCCGCACATAACACTGCCGAGCATATTTTTCTTAATATTTTCACATTTTCCACCTCTCCCATATACTATTTTTATATCTATATTCACCCTGTCCCGAAATTAGCATTATGCCCTGAAAAGTTTCCCGAAACTCATTTGTAAATAGTTGCAGGAATTTGTTAAATAACTGTTACAACTCTTGAAATAAATATGGGAGTGTGCTATAATGTATCCTATAGAAATGTGTATTTTATAAGCGAAATATTTATATGAGGTGATTTAACAATGACAGAAATGGAACTTTACAAGCTTTGGTGTGAAAAGGCTGTTGACGATCCTGATCTACAGACAGAGCTTAAGTCTATCGAGGGCGACGAGGCTGCAATTCAGGACAGATTTTACAGAGATCTTGAATTTGGCACAGGCGGACTCAGAGGAGTTATCGGTGCAGGCGCATACAGACTTAATGTTTACACTATCAGACGTGCAACACAGGGTCTTGCAGACTATGTAAACGGTGCATTTGAAAACGGCAGCGTTGCGATCGCATATGACAGCCGTATCAAGTCTGACAAGTTCGCAAAGGAAGCTGCTGCGGTTCTGGCTGCAAACGGCATAAAGGTATACATCTATTCAGAGCTTATGCCAACTCCAATGCTTTCATGGGCTGTAAGAGAGCTTAAATGTCAGGCAGGTATCGTTATAACTGCATCACACAATCCTGCAAAGTACAATGGTTACAAGGTATACGGCGAGGACGGCTGTCAGATCACACTCGATGTTGCAAACACAGTTATCGGTAAGATCAACGCAGTTGAGATGTTCGGCGGTGCAAAGGTGATCGACTTTGAGGACGGTATCAAGTCAGGCATGATCGAATACATCAAGCAGGACGTTATCGACAAGTATCTTGACAAGGTTGCACAGCAGGGCGTACATACTGACCTCGTAGCAGACAGCGGACTCAAGGTAGTATACACTCCTCTTAACGGCACAGGAAACAAGCCAGTAAGAGCTATCCTCAAGAAGATAGGCATAAAGGAAGTAACAGTAGTACCTGAGCAGGAAAATCCTGACGGAAACTTCCCTACCTGCCCATTCCCTAACCCTGAGATAAAGGAAGCCCTTGCAAAAGGACTTGAGCTTTGCAAGACAGTAAAGCCTGACCTTCTTCTTGCAACAGACCCAGACTGTGACAGAGTTGGTATCGCAGTACCTGACCCTGACGGAAATTATGTTCTGTTCAGCGGAAACGAAGTAGGCGCAATGCTTCTCAAATATATTTGTCAGGAAAGAACAGCCCTTGGCACAATGCCAAAGAACCCTGTAGCTGTTAAGACTATCGTAACAACAGACATCTGCAAGAAGATAGCAGCAGAGTACAATGTAGAGCTTAGAGAAGTCCTCACAGGCTTCAAGTTTATCGGCGAGCAGATCGGATTCCTTGAGAAAGAGGGACAGGACGACAGATATATCTTCGGATTTGAAGAGAGCTATGGTTATCTTGCAGGCTCATATGTAAGAGATAAGGACGCAGTAGTAGGCTCAATGCTCATTTGTGAAATGGCAGCATTCTACAGAACAAAGGGCATCTCACTGCTTCAAGCAAGAGAAGATATGTACAAGAAGTACGGCAACTATCTCCACAGCCAGAAGTCATTCCAGTGCGAGGGCGCAAGCGGAATGGAGAGAATGAAGGAGATAATGACAGATCTCAGAGCTGATCCACCTAAGGCTATTGGCGGACTCAAGGTAGTAGACATAGCAGATTATCTTGCATCTGAGGAAACAAATCTTGAAACAGGCGCAAAGACAGTTCTTACACTTCCAAAGTCAGACGTTATCGCATTCAAGCTTGAACAGGGCGCAAGTGTAATAATCAGACCTTCCGGCACAGAACCAAAGATCAAGGCATACTACACAACTATCGGTGACACAAGAGCTGATGCAGAAGCACAGGAAGAGAAGCTTGTTGAAGATTTCAAGGGCATTCTTGGTTTCTAATAATAACTGAATATAGCGAAAGCAGGCGGTTTATCCGTCTGCTTTTTTGTTTGTATTTTTATTTGTTCGGATATCACCAACCACCTGTAGGGGCGACCTTGGGTCGCCCGATTTGTTTGACCATTCAACCTTACGTTATCCGCACAACGTTCGGCATATTTTTTCAAAACACTGTACGGCACAACATTTCCGCACACGGCACGTCTACACAAATTCATGAATAATCAAACCTTACCGCTTCGAGCGGGCTGTCGAGGGCGCCAGCCCCTACATTTGGATATTTTCCGATACAAGGTTGTTAATCCAACGGGCGAACGCTGTTCGCCCCTACAGATTATGTCCATGGTTTGTTGTGCCGCAAAATCGCTTCGCTCTTTGCGGATTTTACTTTTGATAAGGATATAGTAAAAGCGGTGCAGAGTATTTTACTCCGACACCGCTTTGTGATTTGTTTTAGTTTGTTTTTCTTCTATTGCTTTTCTGCACCGCTTTTGTAGGCTTGCGCCTATTAAGGCTCTGCCTCAAGCTCCGCTTAGGGCTTTGCCCTAAGAACCCACAAGCCCTCTAGCGTCGGGCTTGAGCCTGCGCTTTATTGCTCGCTTCGCTCGGTGTTTCTTCTACTTTGTTTAGGTGATTTACTTGGTTTGGCGTTGCCAATTCCTCACTCCTCACTCCTCACTTAACTCCGCTCCTCACTTTAACCGAGAAGTTTATCCGCAATGGAATCCAGCCAGCCGCCCTCGACTTCTTCTATCTCACCGTTATCGCAAGCTTTCGCAAACTTCGGGTCTATTGGCATTTTCGCCACAGCGTCGATACCAAACTTCACTGCCGCTTCGTCCACATGGCTCTCACCATAGATATTATGCTTCTTTCCACAATCAGGACACTCAAAATATGACATATTCTCCACTATTCCAAGCACCGGTACTTTCATCATATCCGCCATATGTACCGCTTTCTCGACTATCATGGAAACCAATTCCTGAGGTGACGTGACGATAACTATGCCGTCCACCTGAATTGATTGGAAAACTGTCAGCGGCACGTCGCCCGTTCCAGGCGGCATATCTATAAACATCACATCAACGTCATTCCACGCAACGTCCGTCCAGAACTGCTTAACTGCACCTGCGATAACAGGACCACGCCATACAACAGGGTCAGTTTCGTTTTCAAGAAGCAGATTAAGGCTCATTATCTCGATACCCGTCTTGCTCACCGCAGGGATAATGCCATACATATTGGTATTAGCTCTTTCGTGGATATTAAACGCTGTCGGTATAGACGGACCTGTTATGTCAGCGTCAAGCACAGCGGTCTTAAAACCACGTCTTTGTGCAGTTACTGCAAGCATACTTGTCACCAAAGACTTGCCTACGCCGCCCTTTCCGCTCATTACTGCATATACCTTTTTCACAGAGCTTGCAGCGTTGAGCTCCTCCTTCAAGCTCTTTTTATCAGAGCATTTTGAAGCACAGTTTTCGCAATCATGTGTGCAGCCTTCGCTCATAAAATCATTCCTTTCAAGGCATTTTCGCCTTTATTTACTACAATAAGTATATCACTTTGACCATGAAAAGTCAACCAATACTGAATTTTCACCCCAAGCACTGCTGCCGCATAAAATAAAACAGCCCTGCACCTTGTAACAAAATAGATACTTTGGTATAATACCCCGACAATAAGGCAATAATAGGAACAAGCAGGAGCAAAAGCCTGCAAATCAAGGCGAAAGCCCATAGAATAGGAGTGTTTACAAGTGACTGTACACAGGGGCGATATATATTATGCAGATCTCAGCCCGGTGGTAGGCTCTGAGCAAGGAGGTATGCGACCGGTGCTGATAGTACAAAATGACGTAGGAAATAAACATTCACCCACAGTGATAGCAGCGGCGATAACGAGCCGTCTTGATAAAGCGAAACTGCCGACCCATATAGAAGTTGGCGGTGGCACCTGCGGACTAGCGAAAGATTCCGTGGTATTGTTGGAACAGATCCGTACATTGGACAAGAAAAGGCTAAAGGAGAAAATGGGAACACTTGACGTAAGCTCCATGTCCGCAGTAAATTCGGCATTGTCAATAAGCTTTGGATTAAAGCTCTAGTTAAATGAGAAGTGAGGAGTGAGGAATGACATAGCCGCACAGAGTAGGGTAGCAAACACCGAGCGAAGCGAGCAAAAGGTCCAGGGGCACGCCCCTGGTCAGGGTCAAGGGGTGAAACCCATTGTGGGGGTCTGGGGGCAAAGCCCCTAGCGGAGTAAATTTCTTGTTCGACTTCGCTCACAAGAAATGGGCAGAGCCTCAATAGGCGCAAGCCTACTAAGCGGTGCAGAAAAGCAATAGAAGAAACACAAACTAAAACAAATCACAAAGCGGTGTCGGAGTAAAATACTCTGCACCGCTTTTACTATATCCTTATCCAAAGTAAAATCCGCAAAGAGCGAAGCGATTTTGCGGCACAACAAACCATGGGCACAATCTGTAGGGGCGAACAGCGTTCGCCCGTTGGTTTAACAACCTTGTATCGGAAAATATCCAAATGTAGGGGCTGGCGCCCTCGACAGCCCGCTCGAAGCGGTAAGGTTTGATTATTCATGAATTTGTGTAGACGTACCGTGTTACAAATGTTACGCCGTTAAGCATTTTGAAACAATACGTCGAATGTTGTGCGGATAACACAGGATTGAAAAGGCGACAAAACGGGCGAACGCTGTTCGCCCCTACAGATACGTTGTGCAGTTCAGGGGGTTATGAAATATTACATGACAAAACGTTGAGGGAGTGGGACGTCGTATTTCTGCAAAGCAGAAATTGCGCCGCTACCCTACATGATTTTGAAATGCGGAATATCGTGCGGATAACGTAAGGTTGAATGGGCAAACAAAAAGGGCGACCCAAGGTCGCCCCTACAAACCATATAACCCAAACTAAGCAATATCAGAAGCACAAACCAAAGCTTCCAATAAATCTTCGTCCAAACGTCCTAACTCCTCACTAACGACCACCTTGTGAAAAGGCAGATTATAAGCCGCATAATCAGTTATGCCTTTGCCCTGATTAGGGTTAGCCTTGGAGT
The DNA here is from genome assembly GCA_934435205.1 of uncultured Ruminococcus sp. Taxonomy (GTDB): domain Bacteria; phylum Bacillota; class Clostridia; order Oscillospirales; family Ruminococcaceae; genus Hominimerdicola. The sequence goes on from CAKSAK010000001.1 coordinate 325,232, forward strand.
AAACAGCGTCACAGCAGAATAATACAACAAGAATTATGCACGCCGCAAGCTTTGCCTTGAATGGTATCTTCTTCAGAAGATCATCAAAAAACGGTGCCATGATGTATATTCCTGCACAGCCTGCAAAGCCAAATATCAACGCTCCCTCAAGACATATCCTGCCGTTTATGTTGCAGAAATATCCCGTGTAATCCCAATATTTCATGTGCTTGAACGTTTCAAGATACCAGCTCGTTGCGTATTCGACCACCGAGCATAGCCCCACAACAAGGAAAAAAGTCGCCACATGATGATCTATGAACCGCTTCAGCAGTATGATACCGCACACACCGCCAAAGCCATATATAGGAAGCCACGGTCCAAACATGGTTCCTCGATTGACGAAAACTCCGTCCTCAACAATGTGTATGCCCACTTCCCATATCCAGCCTATAAATGCGAATATGAAAAACAGCAGTATATACGTCATGAGGGTGTAGTTTCTGTGATAGTCACGATGAACGATAGTCTTGTTGGCAAATCGGCTGAAATGCGCTTTTCTGTCTACCGCAAGCCCTGGGTATTGCTCAAATTCCCGCAGATCGTCAAGCGTCAGCGTTCTCTCCATTATTCACCGCCCCCATTCTCATTATTTTCAGGCACTTTTATCGTGCATATCGGTATGCTTCTAACAATGTCTGGATTTTCGCCCTTTTGTGCAGCTTCCTCAGCCATAAGTTCTTCCAGAAGGTCAAGGTCAAGCAGCTTGTCATTAAGCTCCTCATAGCCCTCTATCTTGTTCTTGATAGCCTCACGCCTTAGCTGTAAATACACCTCTGCATCTATCGCAGTTGTATATGGGTTAGACCAGAATACTCCCACCGCACCGAACGATATGCTTGAAAGCAGCGTCCAGCCTATCATAGAAAGATCCACCTTGAAAAGCTGCCACTTATATCCTCTGGTCATGGCGATAGAAAGCTTTATTGCCTTTCTCGTCTTGATGTTAGGGTTTTCCGCACATATGAACGGCACCATTGAATAGGCATAATATTTTATAGGATATCCCACGATAGTAAACGCCCATAGGGTCTGATATATGCTGGTTACAAACATAGTCCTTGCAGGGTGAAGCGTTCTCTCACGGAAAAGAAAGCCTAGTCTGCCTATCTTCGTTTTTTTGTATGTGTGATTTTCAAGGAAAAATCTTCTCTCACATACCAAAAGCACATTCACTATGAATATAGTGAACATCAACTGGAAAATAAAATACACGAATGAAACTATAGTATCCCATGTGGATTTTTTTCCTAAAACATTCATTATCGCCGTAAGCAATGAAAACTGATAGGAATTAGAGCTTGTTGCACTGTCAAAATAAACCGAAGCAGAGGCTGTAAAATTATTGAGCCTGTCATTAAGATAGGTCTGTGCCTTTTCCTTTGCATTTCGGCTAAAAGAAAAAGCGTCTGCCAATGCTTCCAGATTAGAAGTGTCGCTTGATGAGCCAAAGAACGTGACTTCCTTTGAATTTAGTCCGTCAACTCCGTATTTTTTATAAGCGTCAAGCCACTTTTTTACAGCGTCAGGATTATCTATCTGCCACTTGTCACTGACCTGCTCTGCCGTAAGATCATTTTTAACCATATCCTCAATGATCTCTTCCTTATCTTCGGCGTCATATTTAAGATCAGCAACGTGAGAATTATCATAGCTTGACACATTCTGCGTGGTCGAGCCATATTCTCCTGCAATAAATACCATTATGAAGCACACTGCTATGCAGGCGATATAATTTCGCCTTACCCTGCCTTTAGCCGACTGCTTTATTTTTTTTCGGTCAAGCTTTATGACCAACGGCATATCTTCATTTTTCTTCATCTAAAACTATGCCCCCGATGGGACATATCCTCCCTTCACACATACCACTTAACAAAACACTACATGATCTACAATAAATCGACTATTTAATTATATCTTTTTTTTGTGAATATGTCAACGATTTTGAGATCAAAACAAGTTTATTTTAAGATAGTTTTAAGTTTACGTTTATGGTGCCAAACTTTTTTGCATATTTTCATCTGCAATGTAGAAAATAACATCAAATGACGATATTCTTCAATAGGAGTGATAAAATGAAAGCCACTAAGCTTATGAAAACCGCACCCTCTGTCATCTCTTTCGCAGCCATAGGCGGCAAGAAAGAAAACGAAGGACCTTTAGGCGACTATTTTGACAAAATAAATGACGATCCATATTTCTCCACAGACAGCTTTGAAAAGGGCGAAAGTCAGCTTCAAAAGCAGGCAGTGCTTCACGCTTTGGATAAAGCCGCCCTCTCCCCCGAGGATATAGACGTGCTTTTCGGCGGCGACCTGCTAAATCAGTGTGTCGGCACTACCTATGGCGTGAGAGCATTTGAAATGCCTTTTCTCGGCATTTACGGAGCCTGCTCCACCATGGCGGAGGGACTTCTCCTCGCCTCTCTTTTCGTTGACAACGACCTCGCCCAAAAAGCAATGGCGGTCACATCTTCCCACTTCTGCACCGCTGAAAGGCAGTACCGCTTTCCCCTCAACTACGGCGGACAGCGTACTCCCACATCTCAGTGGACAGCCACAGCCTCAGGCTCATTGGTTGTTGCCCCCTCGGATAAGCCCCCCTACATCAGGGGCTGTACTATCGGAAAAATAATTGACTTGGGCGTGAGCGACGCCAACAACATGGGTGCAGCAATGGCACCTGCAGCCTTTTCCACCATAAGCACATTTTTCACTGACACAGGCATGACCCCCTCCGACTTCGATTATATCGTCACAGGCGACCTTGGCAAAGTTGGTAGCCGTATTCTCTGTGAGCTTTTCGAGCGTGAAAATATAAATATCCGTGACAATCATAAAGATTGCGGCATGATGCTCTATGACTTTGACGAGCAGGATATCCACGCTGGCGGAAGCGGCTGTGGGTGTGCAGGAAGCGTTCTATGCGGCTATTTTCTCCCGAAGCTTCGTGCAGGTGAGATAAAAAATATCCTCTTTGCCGCCACGGGTGCGCTAATGTCACCAACAGTAAATCAGCAAGGGGAATCTATCCCCTCTATCTCACATCTCGTGTGGCTGTCAGGGGAAAAAGATATGAAAGGAGCAAACTAATGGACTATCTATGGGCTTTTCTTATGGGTGGACTTTTCTGTGCCATAGGTCAGGTGCTTATGGACTTCACAAAACTTACCCCCGCACGAATACTTGTGGCATACGTCACAGGTGGCGTGCTTCTGGGGGCGCTGGGACTTTATAAGCCCCTTATGGACTTTGCTGGCTGCGGAGCAACTGTCCCTCTCACGGGCTTCGGCTATCTTCTCTATAACGGTGTCCGTGAACAGATAGATAAAATAGGCTTCCTGGGCATTTTCACAGGTGGACTTACCGCCTCCGCCGCAGGCATAACCGCCGCCATGACATTCGCCTTTATCTTTTCGCTTTTCTTTAAAAGCTCAGCAAAAGAATAGTTTTATCTTGACAAACCCCAAATGCAGTGGTATTATAAAGATATGTAAATTGGGGGTGCAGAATAATGTTCAAACAGATATATCCCGTCATAGGCGACGAAAAAACTCTGCCCTTTTATGTGGTAGGTCTGGGACTTGAAAGCTGGCAGTTTCCAATAAAACGTGCAGATGGCTACGAGTACCCGCAAATATTTTTGTCACGCTCAGGGGAGGGCGAGGTCATAATAAACGGAGAAACCACAAAAATACCGCCCGATACTGTTTTCTATATACCCCCATTCTGTCCGCATGAGTATCATGCACTAAGCGATGCGTGGTATCTGGATTGGATCGCTTTTTCCGGTGCACAGGTCATTCCACTATTAGAACAGTGGAAGCTAAATAAGTTCACCGCCATTCAGGGGGTGGATATGGACAGATTGCGCCGTATCATAACACGCATCTATTATACTTTGAAAAGTGATAAGCTTTATGGCAATCATTACGCTTCAGCACAGCTTTACGACTTTCTTATAGAATATCGTAAAATAGCTGATAACAGGCTCTCGTCATTTTATACCGCACAATCTGTTGCCTTGGCAGACGTATTGCAATATATAGAAGAGCATTATCCGGAGCAAATAAAGCTTAATGAGCTTGCAAAAATCGCAGGAGTATCCGAACAGCACTTATGCAGACTTTTCAAGAAAAATTTTCAGCTCAGACCTATGGAGTATCTTGCACAGGTAAGGGTACAGCACGCAAAGGATCTGCTTGTGTATTCCAACAAGACCATAGGCGAGATATCAGATGAAACGGGCTTTCAGGACGGATCTTATTTCTCCGTGGTATTCAAACGGTATGAAAATATGACTCCGGGAGAGTACCGGAGAATAAAGGTGTAGCAGAAGTGAGGAGCGAAGCTAAGTGAGGAGTGAGGAATGGCAACGCCAAACCGAGCAAAACACCAACACAAAGTAAAAGCCCCCAACGAGCGAAGCGAGCAATAAAGCGCACGGTCAAGCCCGGCGCTAGAGGGCTTGTGGGGTCAAGGGGCAAAGCCCATTGCGGAGTTTGAGGCAGAGCCTCAATAGGCGCAAGCCTACAAGCGGTGCAGAAAAGCAAAATAAGAAAAACAAAAGAAAAATAAATTACAAAGCGGTGTCGGAGAACAAAACTCCTGCACCGCTTTTACTATCTCATTTTACAACCCCACCCCGCAAAGAGCGAAGCGATTTTGCGGCAGTAGAATGTAGAGGCAAATCTGTAGGGGCGACCTCTGGTCGCCCGTTGGTTTAACAACCTTGTATCGGAAAATATCAAAATGTAGGGGACGGCTCCCTCGACGTCCCGACCTTGTTGCCTGATGATACTTCCGATATCCGCACAAACAATGGTAGGGGCGAACAGTGTTCGCCCGTCTTTGTTCGTCTTTGCAAATTTATGATTAAACCAAACTATGCCACTCTCCGAACGGGACGTCGCATTTCTGCTTGCAGAAATTGCGCTGCTCCCCTACATGGTTTATGCGTAAAACAGAAATTAAGCCACAAAAAAAAGAGCGGTCAAAAGCCGCCCTTTTCATATAAACCAAATCTACAAAACTACTTAGCCAGCAGCTTCTTTATTCTCTCCATAGCCTCAACAGTTCTGTCCTTGTCGCCAAAAGCAGTCAGTCTGAACCAGCCCTCGCCGTTCTTGCCAAAGCCTGCGCCAGGTGTGCCAACAACATTTGCATTCTCAAGAAGATAATCAAAGAACTCCCATGAACCCATGTTGTTAGGGCATTTCAGCCAGATGTATGGTGAGTTCTTGCCGCCTGTGTACTTGATACCAAGCTCGTCAAGTGTGGAAGCCATTACCTTTGCGTTGTTCTGATAGTATTCAATGTTTGCTCTTGTCTGTTTCTGACCCTCCTCTGTGAATACAGCCGCAGCCGCACACTGAACAGGATATGATACACCATTGAACTTTGAGCCTTCACGTCTGCCCCAAAGCTGAGAAATAGATACTTCACTGCCGTCAGATGCCTTAACAACAAGCTCGTGTGGGATAACTGTATATCCGCATCTCATTCCTGTGAAGCCTGCTGTCTTAGACAGTGAGCACATCTCTATAGCACATTCCTTTGCACCCTCAACTGCAAAAATGCTTCTCGGAACGTCCTTCTCTGTGATGAATGCTTCGTATGCTGAGTCGTAAATGATGATAGCATTGTTCTTCTTTGCATAGTCTATCCAAACCTTGAGCTGCTCCTTTGTGTATACAGAACCTGTCGGATTGTTAGGTGAGCAAAGATAAATAAGATCGCACTTTACGTTCTCGTCAGGCATTGCCGCAAAGTTGTTCTCCTCGTTTGAATCAGCATAAATTACCTTTCTGCCGCTCATAAGGTTTGTGTCAACATATACAGGGTATGCAGGGTCTGTGATAAGCACTACATTGTCATCACCGAAAATGTCAACAATGTTTCCGCAGTCAGACTTTGCTCCGTCGTTTATCCTGATATCATCAGCAGGAATGTCAACGCCAAAGCTCTTGTAGTAGCCTGCAACAGCCTCTTTCAGAAAGTCATATCCTGCACCGCTGTCCTCATAGCCCTTGAATGTTTCCTTGACGCCCATTTCGTCTGCGCCCTTTTTCATTGCCTCAACAACACACTTTGCGATAGGCTGAGTAACGTCGCCGATACCCATTCTGATAATGTCAGCCTCAGGGTGTGCCTCAGTGAAGGCCTTTACCTTCTTGGCAATGTTTATAAAAAGATAGTTCTTTTCAAGCTTTAGAAAATTTTCATTGATACTTGGCATAATTCTAGCTCCTTTTCATTTTTTATCTGACCCGAAGTTTCACAGGTCAAACTTACAAAACGCATACAGCCGCAAAGCTTTTACAAACGCTCTGCGGCTGCCGCTTTTTAACGCAGTGTCCGCTGCGAAATTTACATTACGATGTGACCTGAGAATACTGTTACAGCATCGCCTGTAAGATATACAGCCTCGTCTGTGTATCTTATCTTAAGAGTGCCGCCCTTGAGGATAACAGATATCTCCTCGTCCTTCTTGCAGAATCCGTTGAGAACAGCCGCAACTGCCGCTGCACAAGCACCTGTGCCGCAAGCCCAAGTTTCCCCTGAACCTCTCTCCCAAACTCTCATCTTAAGAGTGTGGTCGTCAATTACCTTGATGAACTCAGCGTTCACTCTCTCAGGGAATATCTTGTCATGCTCGAACTCAGGACCTACCTTGTCAATGTCAAGGCTGTCAACATTGTTCATGAATACAACTGCGTGTGGGTTGCCCATTGAAACACAAGTGATGTTATAGTCATTTCCTGCAATGTTCACCTTTCTGTCAACTACCCTGCCGTTCTCGTCAGGCTCAAGGTCAACAGGAACAAGGTGAGGAGCAAGAATAGCCTTGCCCATGTTTACAGTAGCACCGCTTACCTCGCCGTAGTGACGAATAAGTGAAACTGTCATGATACCCGAAAGCGTTTCGATAGTCATCTCGTCCTTGTCAACAATGCCGTTATCTCTCATGAACTTGGCAACGCATCTGATGCCGTTTCCGCACATCTTGCCCTCGGAGCCGTCAAGATTGAACATTCTCATCTTAGCGTCTGCCACCTTTGAACGGCAGATAAGGATAACACCGTCACCGCCGATACCGAAGTGTCTGTCAGACAGATTGAGTGCCAGACCCTCAGGATTGTCTATTCTCTGGTCGAAGCAGTTGAAGTAGATGTAGTCATTGCCGCAGCCCTGCATCTTTGTGAACTCAAATGTCTGCTTTTCAGTTCTCATGTTATTTATATCAACTATCTCAGTAGTTGACTCAGTGTATTTACTTCTGATAGAAGCCGCAATAGCGTTTGCAGTGTCGATAGAAGTCAGGCAAGGAATGTTCCACTCAACTGTCTTTCTTCTTATCTTAACAGAATCTCTTGTAGGTATTCTGCCCTTTGAAGAAGTGGAGATAACATAAGCTATCTTTCCGCTCTCGATAAGTGTGAGAGTGTTGTTGTCCTCGTTCTCGTGTATCTTAGCCACTACCTCTGCGTCAATGCCATGTTCGTGAAGCACCTTAGCAGTGCCGTTTGTAGCGTATATCTTAAATCCAAGGTCAGCAAACATCTTAGCTGTCTGTGGTATCTCACCCTTGTCAGAATCTCTGACAGTGATGAATACTCCGCCCTTCTTGCCAAGCTTGTAGCCCGCAGCAGTAAGACCCTTATACAGTGACTCTTCAAGAGAATTAGAAACTGCAAGCACCTCACCTGTTGACTTCATCTCAGGTCCAAGGTGGTTGTCAACGCCGATAAGCTTCTCGAATGAGAATACAGGAACTTTAACGGCAACATATGGTGAATTTCTGTAAAGACCAGTGCCGTAGCCCATGTCTTTGAGCTTCTCGCCAAGCATACACTTAGTTGCAAGGTCTACCATAGGAACGCCAGTTACCTTAGAAATATAAGGGATAGTTCTTGAAGAACGTGGGTTTACCTCGATAACATATATCTCGTCATGGTATGCGATATACTGAATATTTACAAGACCCTTAGTGTTAAGTGCGATAGCAAGCTTCTTTGAGCATTCGATAATTCTGTTTATCAGGCTGTCAGAAACGTTCCATGCAGGATAAACCGCAATAGAGTCGCCTGAGTGGATACCTGTTCTCTCGATATGCTCCATGATACCAGGGATAAGAATATCCTCACCGTCGCAAATAGCGTCTATTTCCAGCTCAGTACCCATAAGGTACTTATCTATAAGTACAGGGTTCTCTATTCCCTGGTCGAGAATGATAGCCATGTATTCCTTGATATCGTCATCGTTGAATGCGATTATCATGTTCTGTCCACCGAGAACGTAAGAAGGTCTCATAAGAACAGGATAGTGTATCTTGTTTGCAACCTCGAGAGCCTCGTCACAAGTCATAACTGTGAAGCCCTGCGGTCTTTTTATCTTAAGCTGTTCAAGCAGCTCGTCAAATCTCTCTCTGTCCTCAGCAGCGTCGATAGCGTCAGGAGGAGTACCCAGAATGTTTACACCATGCTCAGCCATGTGCTTTGTAAGCTTGATAGCTGTCTGTCCGCCGAATGCCACAACAACGCCTACAGGCTTCTCAACTCTGATGATGTTCATAACATCCTCGTCAGTAAGAGGCTCGAAATAAAGTCTGTCAGCAGTGTCAAAGTCAGTTGAAACTGTCTCAGGGTTGTTGTTTACGATAACAACGTCATAGCCCTTTTCTTTCAAAGCCCATACGCAGTGAACTGACGCATAGTCGAACTCGATACCCTGACCGATCCTGATAGGACCTGAACCGAATACAATAACAGTCTTTCTGTCATGACCCTTGTTTGCAATAAACTCGCTTGCCTCGTCCTCGTTGTCATATGTTGAGTAGAAGTAAGGTGTCATAGCCGCAAACTCAGCCGCACAGGTATCAACCATTTTAAATACAGCATGAACAGGCTTGTCGATCTTCTTGCCTGTTATCTTCTCGATCACCTTGTCAGTATAGCCTATCTTCTTGGCTTCCAGATAAGTGTCCTCGTTGAAGTCATTTTTGAGCGTCTTTTCCATGTCAATAAGCTTGCAGAGCTTATACAGGAACCACTCGTCTATCTTAGTGATGCTGTGTATCTCGTCAACAGTAACTCCACGTCTGAGAGCCTCGTATACAACGAAAAGTCTTTCGTCTGTGCAATCAGAAAGTCTGTCATGGATAGTCTTGTCATCAAGGTCAAGCATCTTAGGCGAGATAAGGCAGTCATGACCTATCTCAGCACCTCTTACAGCCTTCATTATAGCCTGCTCGAAAGTAGAGCCGATAGCCATAACCTCACCTGTAGCCTTCATCTGTGTACCAAGCTCACGCTTAGCATAAACGAACTTGTCGAAAGGCCACTTAGGGAGCTTAACAACAACATAGTCCAGTGCAGGCTCAAAGCAAGCGTATGTCTTGCCTGTTACAGCGTTCTTTATCTCGTCAAGAGTGTAACCGATAGCGATCTGAGCCGCAACCTTAGCGATAGGATAACCGGTCGCCTTAGATGCCAGTGCAGAAGAACGTGAAACTCTAGGGTTTACCTCGATAACAGCATATTCAAAGCTGTCAGGATTAAGAGCGAACTGACAGTTACAGCCACCCTCTACCTTCAGTGTATCGATTATCTTCAAAGCCGCAGAACGGAGCATCTGATATTCTTTATCAGCCAGCGTAACAGCAGGAGCGATAACGATAGAGTCACCGGTGTGAACACCAACAGGGTCAAAGTTCTCCATAGAGCAAACCGTGATAACGTTGCCCTTAGCATCTCTCATTACCTCAAACTCTATTTCTTTCCAACCTGCGATACATTTCTCAACAAGCACCTGAGTGATAGGTGAAAGATAAAGACCGTTTCTTGTGATCTCTTTTAGCTCTTCTTCATCATTAACGATTCCTCCGCCTGTACCGCCAAGGGTAAATGCAGGTCTGATGATAAGAGGATAACCGATACCAGGCTGATTAGCGAAGTCAACAGCGTCCTCAACAGTATTAACGACCTTTGAAGGGATACATGGCTGACCGATAGACTCCATAGTGTCCTTGAACATCTGTCTGTCCTCAGCCTTGTCGATAGTTTCAGGGTTAGCACCAAGAAGCTTAACATTATACTTGTCAAGGAAGCCCTCCTTAGCAAGCTGCATAGAAAGCGTAAGACCCGTCTGACCGCCAAGGGTAGAAAGCAGGCTGTCAGGGCGTTCTTTTTTGATAACTCTCTTAACAGTTTCAAGAGTAAGCGGCTCAATGTATATCTTGTCAGCCATAGCATTATCCGTCATGATAGTAGCAGGGTTAGAGTTTATAAGAATAACCTCCAGACCCTCCTGCTTGAGCGCACGGCAAGCCTGTGTACCTGCATAGTCAAACTCTGCAGCCTGACCTATAACGATAGGACCCGAGCCGATAACGAGAACTCGCTTTATATCTTTATTTAAAGGCACTTAAATTCAATCCTTTCTGAAAAGTTTAGAGAATTAGGAATTAGGAATGAGGAATGAGGAATTAACCCCTTTCATCATCTATCTGCCAATACCCTCTCTCATAGTTTTGGTTATTGAAGCCAATAGTTTCTTTAGTTCAGTACAATCATTTTGTAATGACAAATGCTGTTGTTGAGTAATATATTCTGAGTCTCTAAGTAAATCAAGCCAGTACAAAGTTTCAACAGCTTCCTTAAAAGCAATATACATCTTTGACAAAAACTCTTTATGACTGATAGCACATTGAGCCTCAGCTATATTAGCACCGATACTGGTGCCACTCCGCATTACCTGAGAAGAAATTATATATTCCTTATAATTTTCCGCCAAATAACGTCTAAGCTTAATAACACGCAAAGCAAACGAATAACTCTTTTCAGCTACCGCATTGCCTTCAAAATTCTCACAAAATGATTTGTTTTCCATCATATATCCTATCTCAAACTAGAATGTAGGTTTTACAGAACAATTCCTCATTCCTAATTCCTAATTCCTCATTTGAGCGTCACTCCTCATTTTCTACTTCTTATTAGAATCTATTAGCGCAATAAATTCATCAAACAAGAAGTCAGTATCATGCGGACCACCGCAAGCCTCTGGGTGGAACTGTACAGAAAATGCAGGTTCGTTGAGATATCTGATACCCTCGCAAGTGCCGTCATTGGCATTTACATAAAGAACCTTTGCCTCACCCTCAGGAAGTGAATCATTCTCTACCGCATAACCGTGGTTCTGTGATGTTATGTAAACTCTGCCTGTTTCAGTGTTCTCAGCAGGCTGGTTCGCACCTCTGTGACCGTATTTCAGCTTGTGTGTCACCGCACCATGTGCCAGTGCCAAAAGCTGATGTCCAAGACAAATTCCGAATGTAGGTATCTTCATCTCAGAAAGCTTTTTCAGCTCCTCGATTATCTCCACATTCTCCGCAGGATCTCCAGGACCATTTGAAAGCATTATGCCGTCAGGTGCAAGCTCCTTTATCCTCTCTGCCTTTGTGTATGCAGGAACGACAGTTACCTCACAGCCCCTCTTAACAAGCTCTCTTCCAATGTTGTGCTTTGCACCAAAATCGTAAAGCACTACCTTTCTCTTGACCTCTCCCTCAGGCTCGAATGTTTTCTCCTCTGAGCAGGTCGTGTTCTTTACAGCCTCAACGATAGTGTAGTTCTTAAGATCTGTCAAGCCGAAGCTTGATCCCTCAGGAACGATCTTTCCGTTCATAACACCCGACTCACGAACTATTTTTGTGAGCTGACGAGTGTCGATACCGTAAAGACCTACGATGTTATGCTGCTTTAAAAAAGTGTCAAGATCACCCTCACAACGGAAGTTGCTAGGCTCTTGACACCAATCTCTAACAATATAAGCTTTAACATGAGGACATTCGCTTTCAAAATCCTCAGGAATAACGCCATAGTTACCAATTAACGGAAATGTCTGAACAACTATCTGTCCGTAGTAACTAGGGTCAGTAAGTGTTTCGAGATAGCCTGTCATAGCCGTAGTAAAAACAATTTCGCCAATAGCTTCGCCAGCTGCGCCGAAACTTTTACCCTCGAAAATAGTACCGTTCTCCAAAATCAGATACGCCTTCTGCACTATAAGCTCCTCCTTTTTCACGCAAATTTTTACGATTACTATTATAACACAACCGCCTGCCTTTGTAAAGGCTTTTAACACTTTTTTTAGTTTTTATTTTTCAGTGTAAAATAAAAAACGAGCAGACTGAAGTCCACTCGTAAATTCCCTATTCTGTCGCAGTCTGAACAGCACCGCTTTTCTGTCCACGTTCTCTGAAAATAAGTCCGAAGACGAATCTAACTATCGGACCTGCAAAGAAAAGCTGCCAGCAGAGAGCCATAGGAAAGTTCATAGCAGTTGTTTCTAACCATACCGCAATAACTTCCCTGCCTGCGTCCTTAAAAAGCAGCGTAGCCGCAAGGCTCATGAGCGGGCACATAAAAATAACAGAGATAACAGATATGGCAAGCACAAGATGAAAAGGATTGTCCTTTCTAACATCAACAATGCTGAACGCCTTTTTCTTTGCTATCTTACCCACAGCCAAAAAGTCGAGAACAAAAGCTATCGGAGCCATTATGATAAGCTCACGAAAAGCCTTGAGAAACACCGCATTTGACATTCCTCCCATATTGAGAGCAATATTGTAGCATATCATGGCATACACCATAACGAACACCATTAGTACCGTAAAAACTATCTCCTGAAACAAATTCTTTGGCATAAAAAAATCCTCCTTATGATAAATAAACCTACAGCTTTTTTGCAGAAGCTGTGTTGTTCGTTATCATTCAGAGAATGTGCGTTTCCAATATAAACCTGTCCTATCAATATTCAATTGCTGTATTTCTTACTCATTTATTTTACCATAATTTTGACCTGACGTCAATTATCCAAACAAACAGAATATTTTCAAAAATGCAAGGCAAAAAATATATATTTTCACACAAAAAACGAGCAGACCAAAGCCTGCCCGTATAAAAATGACCCAATATAATCTGTAGGGGCGAACAGCGTTCGCCCGCTTTTACGGCTTATGCAAAGCCTATTTTTTCTTTTTCAACGCCGCTTTAAGCCCTCTCATAATAACATCTCTCGCCTTAACAGCGTCCTCCTTGTCAAGTGGCGGAGTGTCCCCAAGAGGATAATCCAAACCAAGCTGCTCGTACTTTACCTTGCCCATAGTGTGATAAGGCAGAACGTCAAGCGCTTTCAAAGTCTTGAGCTGTGAGATAAACTCGCCCAGCCTGAAAAGATATTCCTCTTTGTCCGTGATACCAGGAACAACAACATGACGTATCCATATAGGTACACCATGCGCCGACAAAAACTTTGCAAACGCAAGAATGTTGTCATTGTAATGCCCCGTAAGCTTTTTGTGCTCCTCACGGTCAATGTGCTTGATATCAAGCATAACAAGGTCAGTGCATTTGCAAAGCCTTTCAAACTTTTCCGTGTTGTCAGGAGTAAAAGTGATGCCCGAGCTGTCAAGACAAGTGTGTATTTCCTTTTCCTTAGCCTTTTCAAAAAGCTCCGTCACAAAGTCAATCTGCACCAAAGGCTCACCGCCCGTGCAGGTAATGCCGCCATTTTTCATGAACTCTTTTACCGAGTCATATTCCGCCAGCAGACTTTCTACCGTCCTTTTCGTTCCTGTACCTATCTTCCAAGTATCAGGATTGTGGCAGTAAAGACATCTCATAGGACAGCCCTGAAAGAAAATAACAAACCTTATCCCCGGTCCGTCCACCGTACCAAAGCTTTCCGTAGAATGTATAAATCCCTCCATGGGATATCCCTCCTTTTTTTATTTCGCATGAACACTTTTTTTAATTCGCATGAGCACTTTTTTTAATTCGCATGAGCACTTTTTTTAATTCGCATGAGCACCACCTACGGGCGACTTTATTTTGTAGCCCGAGGATAGGTTTGCAGTCAAACAGTACATTCTGTATAAACCGAACTTGGTGCGTTTGGTTTTGCTCAAAAACAACGAATAATAAACACAGCCAATCATGCTTCCGCAAACCATTCTGTAGGGGACGACACCCTCGACGTCCCGTTTCTGCTCACTCACAAATTAATGTCACCGCACACCTGTCCACAAAAAGCAACAAACGAGCGGCAGCTCCCCTCCACATAAAACATTATGTTCTATGTAAGACGACGCCGACCGCCCGTGTGCATATTATCCGCAAAGAAACTCATTCCATGCGGCAAAGCTCAAATTAAAGGCTCTTGTGGAACGTTCTTGAAATAACGTCGTCCTGCTGTTCCTTAGTAAGCTTTACAAAGTTTACAGCATAGCCTGAAACTCTTATAGTGAGCTGTGGATACTTCTCAGGGTGAGCCTGAGCGTCCAGAAGAGTTTCTCTGTTAAGTACATTTACATTAAGGTGATGACCGCCTTTTTCAGCATATCCGTCAAGAAGTCCGATAAGGTTGTCTACCTGTGCGTCTGTTGGTTCAAAGTTTGCCATAGTATTACATTCCTTTCTTAGTATTTATGGAAAACAAGCGGAGCAGTTTATATCTGACACAGTTTGTAAAAAGCTGTCATGTGACGGGCGAACACTGTTCGCCCCTACAAATACCTTTATGTAGGGGAACGGCATAATTTCTGCTTAGCAGAAATACGACGTCCCATTTATCTTTTTCAGCAAACTTAATCGGAGCATATATCTCCGCCGTTTTCTAAAATAGGGAGTTAATCTTCATCTCTGTCAACAGCGTCCTCTTCTGTAGGCTGACAGCAAGCCGTCTTGCCGTCACCGCCGCAGTCAGAAGTGCTGTAAGTTTTAACGTTCAGACCTTCTTCAGTTTCGTCAATGTCTATCGTAAGATGACCCTGACCGCCCATCATAAGTCTGTCAATGACGTCAACAAGCTCGTTTACCTGAGCCTCGTCCTCGTCCTTTTTAACATTAAACCCCATCTTCGTTAAGCTCCTTAGCTATGCTTTCGATATCGAGATCGCCCATGAATACCTTGTCGTCCTTGCCAAGAGCGTCAGGAATGATCGAGAATGTGTTTGAGATACCGTCCTGAGCGTGTCTGAATGGCAGCTTAGCAACAGATGAAAGTGATGCAGATGCGCCGTGAGTATCTCTGCCGTGCATTGGGTTAGCACCAGGAGCAAGAGGCACACCGATCTTTCTTCCGTCAGGTGTAGAGCCTGTCTTCTTACCATAAACAACGTTTGATGTGATAGTAAGGATAGACATTGTAGGAACACCATCTCTGTATGTGTGGTGCTTTCTGATCTTGTCCATGAATGTTCTAACGAGGTCAACTGCGATCTTGTCAACTCTCTCGTCATTGTTACCATACTTAGGGAAATCGCCCTCAACTTCGTAATCTGTAACGATTCCGTCCTCATCTCTGATGCACTTTACCTTAGCGTACTTGATAGCAGAAAGTGAGTCAGCAACAACTGACAGACCAGCGATACCAGTAGCGAAGTATCTCTTGACATCTCTGTCATGAAGAGCCATCTGAACTCTCTCATAAGAATACTTATCGTGCATATAGTGGATAACGTTCAGTGTATTTACATACAGACCAGCGAGCCATTCCATCATATCGTCATACTTAGCCATTACATCATCATAATCGAGGTAATCGCCTGTAACAGGACGATACTTAGGACCTACCTGGATCTTAAGTCTTTCGTCTACACCGCCGTTGATAGCATAAAGCAAGCACTTAGCAAGGTTAGCTCTTGCACCGAAGAACTGCATTTCCTTACCGATCCTCATTGAAGATACGCAGCAAGCGATAGCGTAGTCGTCGCCGTGTGTAACTCTCATAAGGTCGTCGTTCTCGTACTGGATAGCAGAAGTCTTGATAGAAGTCTTAGCACAGAACTTCTTGAAGTTTACAGGAAGCTTTGTGCTCCACAGAACTGTCATGTTCGGCTCTGGTGCAGGACCAAGGTTCTCAAGAGTGTGGAGATATCTGAATGAAGTCTTTGTTACCATTGGTGTGCCGTCGATTGAAACACCACCGATAGACTCTGTTACCCAAGTTGGGTCGCCTGAGAACAGTGAGTTATACTCAGGTGTTCTTGCGAACTTAACAAGTCTGAGCTTCATGATGAAGTGGTCAACAAGCTCCTGAGCCTCTTCCTCTGTGAGGATACCTCTGTCCATATCTCTCTTGATGTATATATCGATAAATGTAGATGTTCTGCCAAGTGACATTGCAGCACCGTTCTGCTCCTTAACAGCAGCAAGGTAGCCGAAATACAGCCACTGGATAGCTTCCTTAGCGTTCTTAGCAGGACGTGAGATATCATAGCCGTAGATCTCGCCCAACTTCTTGAGTTCGCCAAGGGCTCTGATCTGCTCAGAAAGCTCTTCTCTAAGTCTGATGTTCTTAGAAGTCATTCTTACCAGTGAGGTAGCAAGCTGATCCTTCTTGTCCTCAACAAGATAGTCTATACCATAAAGAGCAACTCTTCTGTAGTCGCCTATGATCCTTCCTCTGCCGTAAGCGTCCGGAAGACCTGTGATGATAGCAGCGTGTCTGGCAAGCTTCATTTCTGGTGTGTAAGCGTCGAAAACGCCCTGGTTGTGAGTTTTTCTATATTCAGTAAAGATCTTTACAACTTCAGGATCAACTGTGTAGCCGTTCTGCTCGCAAGCATTCATAGCCATTCTGATACCGCCGAAAGGCTGAAGAGAACGCTTGAAAGGCTTGTCTGTCTGGAAACCAACGATCTTCTCAAGATCCTTGTTAAGGTAACCAGGGCCATGTGAGGTGATAGTAGAAACGATCTTAGTGTCCATATCGAGAACACCGCCGGCTTCTCTCTCCTGCTTTGAAAGCTCCATTACCTGTTCCCAGAGCTTAGTAGTTGCTTCTGTAGGGCCTGCAAGGAAGCTGTCGTCACCGTCATATGGTGTGAAGTTCTTCTGGATAAAATCACGAAGATTGATAGAAGTGTTTGACCATCTGCCGGGCTTAAAGCCTTCCCATTCGTCATAAAACTGTCTTTCCATTTTATACTCTCCTGACATAAGATTTCGGGCAGCACATATTACCTCAATATTCAGTATTGCATACCTATTAATAATACTACTACTCGTATGTTAAAATAATAACATACTTCAAAATCAAAGTCAAGTCACATTCAGAAATATTACTCTTACGCCATACTTCTTTCATATGTTAGAATCGGTTACCCAATTCACGGAAAATTACTTGAATAAAAAAGTAATCGCCTACAAAAAGCCCAAACATTTTTTGCAACAAAAGCGGTGCAGAGTATTCCACTCCGACACCGCTTTGTAATTGATTTTTTTGCAATTCTTCTATTGCTTTTCTGCACCGCTTAGTAGGCTTGAACCTATAAAGGCTCTCTCCGCAGACCTTTTGCTCGCTTCGCTCGTGGGTGCTTTTACTTTGTGTTGGTGATTTGCTCGGTATGGCACTGCCATTCCTCACTCCTCACTAAAAAGCTACGCTCTCTCTACTTTGAGCAGATTTGTCGTTCCGCTCATTCCAAGCGGTACTCCCGCTGTAATAACGACAAGGTCGCCCTTCTTCAGATAGCCAAGCTCCACAGAACGCTCCAGAGCGTGTCTGATGAGCTCGTCAGTGTTTGTTTTCTCTTCAATAACGCCTGCTTTGATACCCCATGAAAGGCTGAGCTGATGATATGTTGTATCGTCAGTTGTAAGTGCGATTATAGGGCAATTCGGACGGAATTTTGAAAGCGTTCTTGCTGTTGTTCCGCCCTTTGTTACTGTCAGGATAGCTGCAGCATTAAGGTCATGCGCAGTTGTAACAGTAGCGTGCGATATAGCGTCAGTGATAGATGAATTTCTCTCGTCAGCTCTTTTCTTGAAACGTGAGATATAGTCGATATCCTTTTCGGTCGTTTCTGCGATAAGGCTCATGGTCTTGACAGCCTCAACAGGATATTTGCCTGCGGCAGTTTCCCCTGAAAGCATTATAGCAGACGAGCCGTCATAAATAGCGTTTGCAACGTCGGTTATCTCGGCTCTTGTAGGACGTGCGTTTGTTATCATAGACTCCAGCATCTGAGTAGCTGTGATAACGTTCTTGCCTGCGTTGTATGCCTTTCTGATAAGCTCTTTCTGGATAGCAGGTATCTGCTCGAAAGGTATCTCAACACCCATATCTCCTCTTGCTACCATTATTCCGTCAGCAGCGTCAAGGATCTCGTCAATATTGGCAACGCCCTGAGCGTTCTCTATCTTAGCTATGATTCTAGGATTGAACCAGCCAAGGCTCTGGGTAAATTTTCTCAGATAAATAACGTCAGCTCCTGTTCTTACGAATGAAGCTGCGATATAGTCAAATCCCATTTTTGCGCCAAATTCAAGGTCAGACATATCGGCGTCAGAGATATAAGGCATAGAAAGATTTACGTCAGGTACGTTGATACCCTTGTGGTCGGAAACAACACCGCCGTGGATAACTTCGCAGACGATATCGGTGCTGTCAACTCTAGTGGCTTTCAACTCGATATTTCCGTCATTGATGAGTATTCTAGTGCCTACAGAAACGTCCTTTGGAAGCTGTGGGAATGTGATAGAGCAGATAGTTTCGTCGCCCTCCACTTCTCTTGTGGTAAGTGTGAATGTATCGCCGTCCTTGATAGTAACAGGCTTGTGATCCTTAAAGTTTTTAAGTCTTACCTCAGGTCCTTTTGTATCAAGAAGAGTTGCAATATTAACGCCAAGTTCTTCCCTTAGCTTGCATACAGTTTCAAAACGAGCCTTATGAACGCTGTGGTCAGAGTGTGAGAAATTGAATCTCGCAACGTCCATACCATTTTTCATAAGCTCACGCATAATGTTTTCGTCATCTGTGGAAGGTCCGATAGTGCATACGATCTTAGTTTTTTTCATTTTTACTCTCCTAACATACATTACTATTTCAACGCATTAGCGTTTTAATCCAAAAAACAAAGCTTTTTCATTTATTATAACCGATTTTAACTTAATCGTCAATAGTCCAATGTATAATTTGTGTAAAATCAAATGTATAATTTGTGTAAAATCAAAAGACAAAATCTTACATTTGCTTCAAAACAAAAAAACGGACGATCTTAATAACCGCCCGTTCAACATCTTATCTTCCGAAGCAATCCTCGCAAAGCTCACGAAGATCCTTTGCCGCCTTTTCAATATCAGGCTGAGATACCACCGCAGAAACTACCGCAGCTCCGTCAATACCCATACCCTTAAAGTTCGGCACAGTTTTTTGATTAACTCCGCCGATTATCACGATAGGGATATCCACAGCGGTTCTTATTTCTGCAAGCTGTTCCTTTGTGACAGCTCTTGCGTCTGTCTTTGTGTTGGTGGCATACATTGCACCAACGCCAAGGTAATCTGCACCGTCTGCCTGCGCTTTTTCAGCCTCTTCAAGAGTTGCCGCAGAAATGCCTATTATCTTGTCCTCGCCGAGGATCTTTCTTGCAACTGCACATGGCATATCGCTCTGTCCCAGATGAACGCCTGCACAGTCAACAGCCTGTGCGATATCGAGTCTGTCGTTGATGATAAGCGGCACATTGTATTTGTCCGTTATCTTTTTTACTCTAACTGCAAGCTCATAGAACTCTCTTGAAGTGCAGTCCTTTTCTCTTAGCTGGATAACTGTACAGCCGCCTTTTACGCCCTCCTCTACTGACTGCTCTATAGTTTCGCAGGACATAAGTCCACGGTCAGTGCAGAGATAAAGCGTATAGTCAATTTTTGATTTGTCCATTTTTTACCCTCTTATCTTTTATCATAAAATAACTTCCATACCTGTCTTGTATGGCTTCAGACCTGCTTTTTCGTAAAATTTTCTTGCCGACGGATTGCACTCCCACACGTTGAGAGTAACATTATAACAGCCCTGCTCCTTAGCGAATTTCTTCACTGCCTCGTAAAGCACCGAGCCGATATGCTGACCTCTGCAATTTTCATCAACGCACAGATCGTCGATATACAAATTCTTTATATCCGTGAGAACGTTGTCGCCCTTATGCTCCTGAAAAACGCAAAAAGCGTAGCCTTTCATCACATCATTTTCATCAACTGCGGCAAATATAGGCTTTGTTTTATCCTTGAGCATAACTTTCAGTTCGTCCTCAGTATACTTTTTCGCACCCTCTTTAAAAAGGTCAGGTCTGCCCTGCTGATGAACTCTTTCTACCTGATAGAGCAAGCTGTTCATTTGCGGTATATCCTTTTCACAAGCAAATCTTACGGTCATTTTTCATTCTCCTTTGTGTTATAGTATTGATCATTTACCAGATAATAAGCAAATTGTTCAGTAAACGGGCGACCTCAGGTCGCCCCTACAAAAAACATTGCCCACATAAAATTTAGTGGCATCACATTGATATGATACCACTAGATCTGAAATATTGCAATACTAAACTTCTTCTATCTTAGCCTTAGCCGCAAATACCTGACTATTCATTTTGCTGATTGCGTCAATAATAGAAATATGGAAGCTTCCTGAGCCTATCTCTCCAGCATTTTCATATGCGAACTCGCCTGCTATTCCCATGCTTGCAATGCCTGCAACAGCGGCGGTATACATATCGTCGCAAGCCCCTGCGAATGAGCCAACAAGTCCTGTTGTCATACAGCCTGTGCCTGTTACCTTTGAAAGATATGGGTGACCATTAGAGATCCTTGCAACTCTTTTTCCGTCTGTTATCGTATCCACTGCGCCTGTAATAGCTGCAACGCAGTTATACTTTGCGGCTGTTTTTTTCGCAACGGAAACAGGGTCGTTTTTCTCGTCAGCTTCCGATGTGTCAACGCCCTTTGTGGAAACTTCTAGTCCTGCAAGATATGACATTTCAGAGAGGTTTCCTCTGAGTATGCTTATATGCACATTTTCAAGTATACGCTTTGCAGTTTCATTTCTGAAATTTGATGCGCCTGCTCCAACTGGGTCGAAAACTACAGGAACACCAAGCTCGTTGGCCTTCTTTCCTGCAGCAACCATTGACTCAACTGTTCTTGCATTTAGAGTACCCATGTTTATAACGAGAGCCTTTGAGATAGAAGTTATGTCTGCGGCTTCTGCGATATCGTCTGCCATGATAGGTGAAGCGCCAATGGCGAGAATGCAGTTTGCAACGTCATTTACAGTAACATAATTTGTGATACAATGTACCAAAGGGCATATATCTCTTACCTTGTCTGCTGCTTCTGCACAGCATTCAATTATAGTACCCACTATGCTCTTACCTCCTTTGAGAATCCAAGGAAATTATCAAATACTTTTGCCTTTTTAAGAGCCGTAACGATAACGATAGCAAGAACTGTACCACCTGCGCAGCTTACAAAGAAAGGCAGGATATATACTGTTATTGCTGCGGCTGGTGCGCCAACGAGAAATCTTGCAACAGGATATGCAAGAAGTCCACCGAGGACTGACGTGCCGAAAAGCTCGCCGACATAAGCGGCAGGAAGCTTCTTTATGTACTTATAAAGCATACCTGCAACGAATGCGCCCACCATTGAGCCCGGGAACGCAAGGAGAGAGCCAAGTCCCAAAAGATTTCTGAGAAGTGCGGCTGTGAAGCCAACACCCACTGCCCACGCAGGACCAAGGAAAACTGCACCGATTATGTTTACAAGGTGCTGAACAGGTGCGCACTTTGAAGCACCGATAGGGAACGAGATAAGCGAGCCTACCACTGCAAGGGCTACCAATACTGCTGCGAATACCAATTTGTGGATGTTTGTCTTTTTCATTTTTATTCCTCCATATCGTATCGCACCGCCGAACGAAAAAGAGCAAGTTATCCAGCGGTACGCAGACCGTGGCTATGCTATCCGCTCACGATCTGACGTAAATTATTTTCGGTCGGCGCTACATTGCACCCTCTCACCCCGAAACACGGGTTCCCTCGCTGAATACTTTTATGAAAAAGTTCGCAAGACGCTCCTCTTGCACATTACATTCTTTTTATATCTGCTCTTATGTAATTGTCCGATTTTTCGTACAATTGTCGAGCTGACATTCGATTTTTAAATCATGCGGGCGAACGATGTTCGCCCCTACAGATGACACTGTTCATACAAATGACATTGTAGTTTTTATTACAAACCTATCCTCGGGATACGAAGTAAAGTCGCTTGCACAATGTGTTCACGCAAATTTGGTGCAGGGGCACGCCCATACAAATGACATTGTATGGTTTCATTACAAACCTATCCTCGGGATACAAAATAAAGTCGCTTGCACAACGTGTTCATGCGAATTTGGTGCAGGGGCACGCCCCTGCTACTTCTCAGAGCAGAACTTGACCTCTTTGCCCTCGAGTATCATGTTTGTTGTTCTTACGGCACACATCTTGCCGCACATTGAGCAGGTATGTCTGTCGGCAGGTGGGGTCTGCTCAAAGAATCTTCTTGCCTTTTCACCGTCAAGTGCTATCTCGAACATTTCGTCCCAATCCATTTTGTGACGTGCTGCTGCCATTTTGTCGTCGATATCTCTTGCACCCTTTACGCCCTTTGCGATATCTGCGGCATGGGCTGCTATCTTGCTGGCGATTATGCCTTCCTTAACGTCGTCAACGTCTGGAAGTCTGAGATGCTCGGCAGGAGTTACATAGCAGAGGAAGTCTGCACCGCTTGCTGCAGCGATAGCTCCGCCGATAGCTGATGTGATATGGTCATAGCCAGGGGCGATATCTGTTACCAGTGGTCCGAGAACATAGAAAGGTGCGCCGTGGCATATCTTCTTTTCCATTATCATATTTGCGGCGATCTCGTTCATTGCCATATGACCAGGACCCTCTACCATTACCTGAACGTCCTTTTCCCATGCTCTCTTTGTGAGGTTGCCAAGCTCGATAAGCTCGGATATCTGAGCGGCATCAGAAGCGTCTGCGAGACATCCCGGACGGAGTGCGTCACCAAGTGAGATAGTAACGTCATACTCTCTGAGTATTTCAAGTACCTCGTCATAATACTCAAAGAATGGGTTTTCGTTGCCTGTCATCATCATCCATGCGAAAAGCAGTGAACCGCCACGGGAAACGATATTCATTTTTCTGCCCTCACGTCTGAAAGCTTCTACTGCACGTCTGTTGATACCTGCGTGGATAGTCATAAAGTCAACGCCCTCTTCTGCGTGGGCTTTTACTACCTTAAGGAAGTCCTGAGCGGATATCTCGAGGAGGTCTTTATCAAGATAGCCGATAGCGTCATACATAGGAACAGTGCCTATCATGGCAGGCGACTTTGCCACAAGTTCTTTTCTGAAAGTATTGGTCTTGCCGTAGTTTGACAGATCCATGATAGC
The DNA here is from genome assembly GCA_934435205.1 of uncultured Ruminococcus sp. Classification (GTDB taxonomy): domain Bacteria; phylum Bacillota; class Clostridia; order Oscillospirales; family Ruminococcaceae; genus Hominimerdicola. The sequence continues at coordinate 348,553 of CAKSAK010000001.1, forward strand.
TTCAGCGCCGAACTTGATAGCCATATCCACTTTCTGCATCTCAATGTCATAATTTTTAGCGTCCCCTGAGATACCAAGGTTTACGTTTATCTTAGTTTTAAGACCTTTACCGATACCCTCGGCAGAGAGAGCGGTATGGTTTACGTTGGCAGGGATAGCAACCTGACCTGCTGCAACGAGAGCCATAAGCTCGTTTACGTCCATATTTTCTTTCTTAGCCACAGTTTCCATTTCAGGGGTAACGATACCCTTTTTAGCGGCTTCCATTTGAGTTTTATAATTTCTCATAGAACAGTTCCTTTCAAATCGTAATAGTCATAAAAGTGATTAACGGGGCTATGTCCTTTGCCCACAGTGAATGATTTTTCTATTGCCTCGGTGATATAGTTTTTCGCCTTTGTTACAGCGGAGAGCATATCCATACCGTGGGCAAGGTTTGCGGTTATGGCAGATGACAAAGTACAGCCAGTGCCATGGGTATTAGGCGAATCGACACGCTTGCAGGCAAGCTTATGAACGCCCTCCGGGGTACAGAGAAGATCCACAGCGTCGCCAGTGAGATGACCGCCTTTGACGAGGACGTTTTTCACGCCCATATCCATTATTATCCTTGCGGCTTTTTCCATGTCGTTTTCATTCTTTATCTCCAAGCCTGAGATAGCTTCGGCTTCGGGGATATTCGGTGTAAGGAGCGTAACTATAGGAAAGAGCTTTTCCCTCATGGTGGAAACAGTTCCGCCCTCAGAGAGAGCGTCGCCGCTTGTAGCGACCATGACGGGATCGCAGACGATAATACTTGGTTTATACTCATTAAGCTTATCCGCAACGGCTGATATGATCTCGGCGGTTGGGAGCATACCGAGTTTTACGGCATCGACGTGGATATCCTCGAACACTGCGTCTATCTGTTTTTGTATCTCCTCAACGGGTACGTTGAAAACAGACAGCACACGGGTAGTATTTTCAGCAACGACAGAGGTTATAACGCTCATGCCGAAAGTTTCATTAGCGCTGAAGGCTTTAAGGTCGGCTTGTATACCTGCGCCGCCTGAGCAATCCGAGCCTGCCACTGACAAACATTTTAACATACTTTATTCCTTTCTCATGGAAAAGGGGCAACAAAAAACCTCCCGACAATGCAGGAGGTAAAATTTACACAAATTGCTTCCTACACTGGTATTGACCAACAGGTTCAAAGGGTCAGGTTTTACCTTCTCAACCCAGCTTTTTGCTTGGGTCCCCCTGCAAACTATATTCGATTTTTCGCAGTTTTTCTGCTTTTTTATTATAACACTGGTCAGCGAGATTGTCAAGGAGAAATTGTGCAGATATCGCAAGTATTATCGAGCAAACAAAATCGGGCTGTCGAGGGCGCCAGCCCCTACATTTACATTTGAAAATTTGCCGATACAGTGCTATGAAACCAAGCGGGCGACCAAAGGCCGCCCCTACAGTTATTCGACAGTTTGTTATGCCGCAAAATCGCTTTGCTCTACAGTATTCTCCTGATAGTGTTTATTTTTCCGCAATACTTGATATTTGCAAGAGGCTGTATTCTGATCCCATAATAGGTACTCATAGCATGGACTATTTTTCCACCGCCTATATACATCGCAACATGACCATAGTTATTACAGATTATCAAGTCGCCTGCTTCTATATTCTTCAAAGACACTGCTTTTCCCATTTTCGCCTGCGAATATACGCTGTTATACATATTCACACCGGCTTTTCTATAAGCTTGCATTGTCAATCCACAGCAGTCCGTTGCCTTATACTTTGTTCCGCCCCATACATATCTTCCGCCGTTCATGCTTGCGGCATAATCAACGGCTGTTTTTATTCTCGCTTTTCTTTCAGGGGTACGCTTCACGCCTTTTCCAACCTTGACGTACTTACCCTTATAGTCGCCTTCATTGATAAGGACATAATTTGCTCCGCCGATATTCTTGTACTTACCTGCCACACGCTTATTTTTATCGGTAGTGAGAGTACCTGACACAGCCACAGAGGCTTTTGTTTTTGAGGATTTCTTGAACTTACCGTTTTTAAAGCTATAAAGCTGAACGTTTTTATCTATATGATAGTATGTTTTTGCTGCTGTCTTTACGGTGAGTGCTGATGACTCTGAAACTGCACTGCCGTTCACTGCTTTGACGGTCACTTTATAGCTTGTTGAAGCTTTAAGATAAAGCTTGCCATCATCAGTTATATTTATATAGTTATCCTTCTTAAGCGCCTGCCATGTATATTTTCTTACATAGCGTCCGTTTACATAGACCTCAAATGTAGTCTTTGATGAAAAGCTCGTGAGATTTTTTACTCCTGCTTCTATTTTATTTGAATACGCCTGTCTTTTTATCAAAACAGGTTTTGACATCGAATCAGCGGCAGAAGCTGTTATAACATTCACATAAGTCTTAGCGGCTTCCTGCGGTGCAAATGCCGCAAAGCTTGTCATTATAACTGATGAAATTATCACTGCTGTTATTTTTCTTATTAAATTGATAACGGATCAATCCTTTCCAGTTTTTGTATTTATGTACTTATACAATTTCATGTATATTATTATACATCGTTAATTATTACAATCTGTAATAATTAAGTTTCTATTTTGTAAACCTTTATGATAGTATTATACATTTTTGCTTATTATTAGTATGCGTATCTCCTATTTTAATGCAGTTATTAGCGTTTTCTTGCATTGTTATGAACAGCATATCGTTTTTTATTAATATTATATAAACATAATTTATGACAATCTTACAAATAAAAGAAAAACATCATCTTATGGTTTGGTCGATTTAATCAAATATTTTCTATAAACTGGCATTGGCATTTAGCATCATTTGCGAAAACGTTTACTGCTATAAAATTACAGTAATCTCAAAGATTGAGAACGATATGTGAAAACTAAAATTATTTTGCGTAAATTAATTGTGAAAAGTGACAAAAAAGCCGTTCACAAACAGTGAAAAAGTTCTGAAAATTAATTTTTTATAAATAAAATATTGCGAATACCATTGACAAACATAGTTTACTGTAGTATAATTTCATTAGAAAATACAGAAAACGTTTACGTTCAATTACGAGGTATATATTTATAATTGGTATGATGGAGGTCACGCTGATGAAAAGCATTAATTTTATGGGCGACAATGGTTTCAAAGAAGCACTTGAGAGCGTTGGTGTAACTGCAAGCAGCAGTATCAGCAGCGAGAAGATCTCAGGCTGTTTTAAATATGTTACGGCTGACGATATGTGTATTATCACTGGATACTGCGGTGACAGCCATATTGAAGTGCTGGAGCTTCCTTTTGAGCTTCGTGGCAAAAAGGTCATAGCTGTTGCAGGCGGTGCTTTCGCACATCTTTACGACCTTAAATGTGCTGTTATCTCAAAGGACGTTGTTATCATCGGAAGAAAGGCATTTTACAAATGCTGTTCACTGGTGAATGTGACTATCCCTGAGAGCGTAAGGTTTATTGGTGAAATGGCATTCTGCGGTTGTGAGTCTCTGAGATTTGCGACTATACCTGATGGTGTGGAAAGGATCCTGCCATTCACATTCTATAATTGCGACAGTTTGGAGAGAGCTGACCTGCCTGAGAGCGTCAGAGAGATCGGTGAGTCTGCATTCGGTTTCTGCTCTTCAATGAAAGAAATTTATCTTAATGAAAATATAGTTTCCATAGGAAACGGAGCTTTCCAGAACTGCATTTCCCTGAGAGAGCTTGAGATACCGACAGCTATGATCGAGATCGCAGAGAATGCTTTCACATTCTGCTCAGGTCTGGAAGCGATCTCTATACCATTTGGAATCGAAGCTGTTGGCGACTACGCATTCTTCGGCTGCTCTGCTCTGAAAAAGGTCGAGTTCGCAGGATCTGTAAGAAAGATAGGCGAGTGTGCATTTGCACTTTGCGAGAAGCTCGAGAGCGTTTATCTTCCTGATTCCGTCAGCAGGATAGGAGAGAGAGCGTTTGCTCAGAATACTGTAGTTAAGACGGTAAGGATATCGGGCAAGATCGCTTATGTTGGAAGCGAGGCTTTCCGTGGCTGTAAGGCTTTGAGAGAAGTTGTTATCCCATCATCTGTGAAGAAGCTTGGCACAAAGGCTTTCGTGGATTGCTCTGAACTGAGAAGCGTTGTTATCCAGCATGGTGCCGATGGCATTGCGGAGGACGCTTTTGAGAGAGGTGCCGCCTTGATCACTGCTGACGCTGTTTCTGCACTTGATGACGAAACATTCAGGATATCTGAGGCTGTTTACAACAAAAATTTCGCTTTATAAAATATATAACCTCTGGATCTGGGCGGCAGCTTTTAAGTTGCCGTCCTTTTTCTGTCTTGTGGCAGGTGGGCGCTTCCCTACATGGTTTGTGGAACGCATTAGGCAACGTGGATTGACAACAGGTTTGCGGCTTCGACGGGCGAACGCTGTTCGCCCCTACGGAATGGCTTCCCAGCTGTTGAGATTTGACTTGGATTTTGTTTGCTATGAGATAATAGGATTTAGGCGTGTGGTGAAATTGGTGCGAATAAAAAAGCGGGCGACAAAAGGTCGCCCCTACAGTTTAGTGGATATACACAAGCATAAAAAAATACGCTCTGCGGAATGCAGAACGTATTCAGTGGGGTGGGTAGTGAGATTCGAACTCACGGTCTTCAGTGCCACAAACTGACGCGTTAGGCCAGCTACGCTATACCCACCATACATATTAGAAGAAAATACTCGCAGCAGATTTTCATCTGGAACGAGTTTAATGGTACGCCATACTGGATTCGAACCAGTGACCTACCGCTTAGAAGGCGGTTGCTCTATCCAACTGAGCTAATGACGCATACTGTACTCATGTACTATACACGCAGACTTAGGATAAAAGTCTGTAAGTATATTGGAGCGGGTGATGGGAATCGAACCCACATGACCAGCTTGGAAGGCTGGAGTTCTACCACTGAACTACACCCGCATACTGCCTGACCAGGCGTTTTTTGGTGGTCTCTCAAGCATACCGCTCAATCAACGATATTTATTATACCACTACAAAAGCCTTTTGTCAAGCACTTTTTTATATTTTTTTCATCTAAATTCAACTTTGTGCAACTTTACTTATTTGTTCTTCTTATGTTGTCTCATTTTATTCACTATAACATCTTTGAACAAAAAGCCAACGATACCTGCTACGAGAGCTACTCCAAGCACCACAAGTGCGACCGTGAAGTTGCCGCTTTTTACATTGCTGCCCAAAATCGTGGAGAGCATTATAGCCGGAAGTCTGCAAGGCATGACATAATAGAAAAAATCCTTCTTGCTTATGGGAGTCAGGGGGACGATATATGAGATAACGTCCTTTGGTATTCCCGGTATGAGATAGAGGATTATAAGGATAACGGTCAGCTTTTTCTCGTTTTGCAGGAATTTGAATTTTTTTAGCTGTTTCTCATCGACAAAGGCTTCCACTATCGGTCTGCCAAATTTTTTCACAAGCACGAATATTGCCATTGTGCCAAGGAGCGTACCTAAGAATGATAGCAGCCCGCCCCAGAACCAGCCGAACAGCACTCCGCCCACCACTTGTATAGGCGGTATGACCGCTATGACCACTTGAAGAGCTTGTATGAACGTGAAGATAAGCACGCCCACAATGCCACTGTAGTTATCAAGCTTACGCTCCAAGGCTGCAATGCCTGCCTCGCTGTGAAGCGCTTTTATAAGAGGTATACACGCCACTGTAGCCATTACTATGACCGCTATTATTGCAACAAGGCTTATTATCTGTATTTTTTTCTTGTGCCTTGCAGTTTGGATCTTTGCCTCGTCTAATACTTCTTTCTCTTGTTCTTCGTTCATAAAAACGTCACCGTCATTTTCTTCTGAGTATTTTTTTTCTAAACCAATTTATGTACATATCTGTCAACTGTGTGAGGGCATAGTCATAAATAAAGAAAAACAGGTTTGCCGCTGCCCACAGGACAAGCACGGCATACTTGCCGAACATCTCCATTCCCTCGAGCATATCCACCGAAGTAAAGATATACTGAAATGCCAAAAAGAATATGACTATCGCCGCATTGAACACTGCAAGCTTTATTGCCCACACAAGCAGGCGGTTTTTCTTTTGGTCGAGATAATATTTAAGTATTGGATAATACCCCATGAACAATATGAAAAGCAGGGTGGCTTCATAATTTGGGGTCACGAAAATGCTCAGCAGGCTCACTGCGCAATAGGTGGCTATCGCCCAGTTTTTATCCACCTCCACTATCATCACAACCATCATGAAGCCTGCGAAGGTAGGGATAGTATAATTGAGCATGGGCAAAAAACTGCTTGAAAACATCAAAAGCAGGCAGACAGCAGAGCATATGCCGCCAAGTGCCACTCGAAAAGCTATTTTATTTCTCATGATTATTTAACAGCAAGGGATAAGGTCGCCGCCCATCATTTCACAGCAGCAGTCTGCACAGCAAAGTGAGGTACAGCAATCCGGTCCGCTCATGCCGCCTGCTCTATAGCCTTGGGTTGGGTTGCCGCTCATATAGCCGCTTCGCTGTCTGTTCATCTGGGCAAGCACACTTTGATACTCCATATTGCTAGGGTCGAGCTGGACGGCTCTTGTGAAGTTATTGTATGCCTCGTTGAGCCAGCCTCTGCGGTGACAGATAGTGCCTTTAAGAAAATACCACTCGGCATTTCTTTCCGAGGAGGACACATCATCAAGCATCTGGTCTGCCTGAGTGTAGCTTCCGCTTTGGATAAGGCTTCTGATATAGCCTGAGTCAAAGCCCTGCGAAGAGGCATAGCCGTCATAGCCGCTTCCTGCGGAATTATAGGAGCTTCCACCCCCACGTCTTGAAGTCATGATCTGATCGTAGGCGGCATTTATCTCGGACATTTTCTCCTCAGCTACATCAGCTAGGGGGTTATCCTGATACTGGTCGGGGTGATATTTTTTCACAAGCTCTTTATAAGCTGATTTTATTTCAGCGTCTGAAGCTGTTGGGGATACACCTAAAATTTTGTAAGGGTCTTTGGAGATCATTGATCGTTATTTCCTTTCCTGTTATTGCGGAATTTTCCGCTTCTTATTTGAGTATAGACATTCTTAAGTCCAAGATACACGATATTATCAAGTATATCACGATATCTTTTAAGATCAAGCTTCACATAGATATCTGCCATTTCGCCAAGGGTGAAGTTTATGCTGTCATCACAAAAGGCGTGGACTTTTTTCAGATAGTCCGCATTTATGCCCTCGGTGGGCGGAAATTTTGTGAGGAGCGGATTGTAGCTTTCACTCTCGTGGTCGTCGGGCAGGTCGTCCAGAGCGTCACAGATATAGATAAACCTGCCGAGGAGGTAGCCGAATCGTTCAAGGAGCGGTCGGCGTTGGTCATGAAGTCCGCCTGCGACGGCTTGCATCATAAGTGCGGTAGGCTCGCAGGCAAGGTCTATGCCTGCTGTTTTTTCACGCTCTATTTTATTTTGCAGTTCCATTGCGTTTTCAACGGCAGGGGCAAGATCCGGATAAAGGCGAGCCGCTTTCTTATAGGGCTTTTTGAAAAAAGGCAGAAGTGCAAATGCGGCAAGCTTGCCTTTTAGCCCTTTATCGGCTATATCGTCACGGAGCTTATGATATGTGAGTATCACGGCGGCTGAGGACGTATATTTAAGGTCGCAGGTACGCTTTGCACACATGGTCTTTTTAAAAGGGTGTGCGATACAGCGCTGTTTTTCTGCGTCAAGCTTCACTCCCCTTACAGAGAGATCCATAAGGGAGAGAAATGCGAAATCGTAGCTGAGGGTAAAGCGTGTCACAAAGCCGAAGCGTCTGCCCATATCCTTACAGAGTCCGCAATAGACAGCTTTATAGATATCATATTCAAACATTCGCATATAGGGTTTGAAAGGGCGGACATAACCGAACATAGGCACTCCTTAGGTTTTCGTTACTATACATTATAAAACACGATTGTGTATATCCCGTGAAATATATAATATTATACAACAATTTTAAGATAAAAGTCAATAATTATTATGATAAAAATAAAGGCTGGGTTACGGAGGGCAGGTGTTTTGGGGAAAAGTGGAGGGATACAAAAATGGGCGAGGTGCAAAAAAAGTGGGCGACCAGAGGTCGCCCCTACAATTTTATAATGTTACATTGTAAAACGTAAATCAATGTTCGCCCATATATTAGGTCACGGCGAACTGTGAGTTATATAGATCGGCATAGAAGCCGTTCTTTGCCATAAGCTCGTCATGGCTTCCCTGCTCTACTATATGGCCTGAATCCATTACTATGATAGTATCGGCATTCTTGATAGTAGAAAGTCTATGGGCGATTATAAAGCTCGTTCTGCCATGCATCATTTTCTCAAAGGCACGCTGCACCAATATCTCCGTACGGGTATCTATAGACGATGTAGCTTCGTCCAGAATTAGCATTGGCGGCAGTGAGAGCATTACTCGGGCGATACAGAGAAGCTGTTTCTGTCCTGCGGAGATAGTGCTGTAGCTGTCTGAGATAACGGTATCATAGCCCTTTGGCAGACGCTTTATAAAGCCGTGACAATGGGCTGACTTGGCGGCGGCTATCATTTCTTCCTCGGTGGCGTCAGGCTTGCCGTAGCAGAGGTTCTCTCTTATTGTGCCTGTTTTCAGCCACGTTTCCTGCAAGACCATGCCATACATACTTCTCATGGAGTCACGGGTGCAATCCTTTATAGGCTCGCCGCTTATGCGTATCTCGCCGCTGTCAGTGTCGTAAAATCTCATGAGGAGGTTTATCATGGTGGTCTTGCCACAGCCTGTTGGTCCTACGATAGCTGTACGCTGACCGCTCTTTACATGGAGGTTAAAGTTCTCGATAAGCTTCACATCAGGCACATAGCTGAATGACACGTTGTCAACGTCCAATGTGCCGTCAACGGAGGTAAGGACAGTAGCGTTAGGGCTGTCAGGTATCTCCTCTGTTTCGTCTATGACCTCAAAGACACGCTTTGCGGAAGCAAATGCACTTTGAAGCTCGGTGATAACGCCTGATATTTCATTGAAAGGCTTTGTATACTGATTTGCATAGGTGAGGAAACAGCTAAGGTTACCAACTGTGAAGCCCATACCTTTTATTACTGAGAGTGCTCCCACGATACCGACAGCCATATAGACGAGGTTGTTTACAAAACGTGTGCATGGGTTGGTGAGTGAGGAGAAGAATGTGGCGTTAAGACCAACTTTCTGGAGTTTCAGGTTCACTTCTTCAAACTGCTCCTCAGCTTCTTCCTGATAGCCGAATGCTGTTACTACCTTCTGATTGCCTGTCATTTCCTCAACAAGGCTGGTCATGTCGCCTCTTGCTACAGATTGCTGGTGGAAAAGCTTGAATGTGTTCTTGGCAATAAATCTTGCGACAAATAGTGAGAGCGGAGTAAGGATAACAACGATAAGGGTTATTTTCACGTTTATGGAAAGCATGAAACCAAGTGTACCAAAAATTGTACACACGCCTGTGAAAAGCTGTGAAAAGCCCATGAGAAGTCCGTCAGACACCTGCTCCAAGTCGGAGATTATACGGCTGATTATATCACCGTGTGGGTGGGAGTCGATATAAGAAAGAGGCAGCTTTTGGAGCTTTGCGAAAGCGTCGTTTCGGATATCTCTTACCACGCAATAGGTTATCTTATTCGTACAGAGGGACATGAGCCACTGGGCAATGCCTGTTACGGCAACTGTTACGCCTAGCTTGATTATGATATTTACGATGCCGTCAAAATCAACAAAGCCCATTTCTACGATAAGGTCAACGGCGTTACCAACGAGGATAGGAGCATAAAGGGTGGTGGCAACGGCTATGACCGCAAAGACCATGGACAGTATGAACAGCCACATATGCGGTTTTGCGTATTTGAGAAGCGGTCTGAGGGCTGAGGTATCAAGCTTGTTTTTTGTGCTTTGCTTAGCCATTTGCCTGCGCCTCCTTTTCTGAAAGCTGTGAAAGGCATATTTCTTTATATACCTCGCAGCCCTTATAAAGCTCTGAATGAGTGCCGATACCTGCTATTTTGCCATCGTCAAGAACGATTATCTTATCGGCACTTTTTATAGATGAGATTCTCTGTGAAACTATGAAAACGGTCATGCCGCTTGTTTTTTCGTGGATAGCTTTTCTGAGCCTTGCGTCTGTGGCAAGGTCGAGGGCGGAGGCTGAGTCATCGAGAATGAGTATCTCAGGGTTTCCTACCAATGCTCTTGCTATGGTAAGTCTTTGACGCTGTCCGCCTGAGAGGTTTTTACCCTCCTGAAGTATCATTTCGTCAAGCTTATCGGGCTTTTTCTCCACAAAATCTTTTGCCTGAGCGATATCAAGAGCGTTCCAGATATCCTCGTCGGTGGCGTTTTTATCACGCCACTGCATATTGTGTCTTATTGTACCTTTGAAAAGTACAGCTTTCTGAGGAACAATGCCTATCATGCCTCTGAGCTGTGAGAATGGGTACTCTTTTACATCAACGCCGTCAACAAGGACTTCGCCCTGACGGACGTCATAAAATCGTGGGATAAGGTTGATAAGAGAGGTCTTGCCTGAGCCTGTACCGCCGATTATACCGATAGTTTCGCCTTTCATGGCTTTGAAGCTTATATCCGAGAGAGAGTCGGCCTCGGCGGAGGCGTATGAGAAGAAGCAGTTTCTAAACTCAACGCATGGTGCATTACCGTCAGTTGTGACAGGCTTATTATCCTTATCGGATACACTTGGCTCCACAGCGAAAACGTCATTTATTCTGATAGCGGAAGCCTGCATTTTGGTGATATTTGTAACGAGTATCGCCATAGCAAGGAGTGCTAAGAGTATCTGGTTCATATAGTTTACAAGGGCTATCACTTCGCCCTGTGAGATAAAGCCTGTATAAACCGTTTTGCCGCCGAACCAAATGATAGCGATGATAGCGAAGTTTACGATAACATAGGTGGCAGGATTCATGAGGGCGGAAATTCTTCCTGCGATTATCTGCTGGCGTTTAAGTTCTTCGGTATTATCAGCGAACTCTTTTTCCTCGTCTTTCTGACGGGAAAAGGCTCTGATAACTCTTGCGCCTGTGAGAGTTTCGCTTGTCATAAGGTTAGTTTTATCCAGCTTTTTCTGGATATTCTTATACTGCGGGATAGTAATGTGCATTATAAGGTAGATAACATAGGCAAGGCAAGGTGCGATTATCAGGAAGATAAGGGTAAGCTTTACTGAGATAGAGAATGCCATTATGATTGAGCCTAAAACGATAAAAGGCGAACGGAGGAACAGGCGGAGGAGGATATTCACGCCCTGCTGAGCGGTATTGATATCCGCAGTCATTCGTGTGACGAGGGTATGGCTTCCCACGCTGTCTATTTCCGCATAGGACAGTGAATTGATATGCTTGAAGAGATCACGTCTGAGGGCAGTTCCGAAGCCCAATGACGCTTTTGCGGCAAAATACTGAGCTGTCAGCGAACAAGCCAGACCACAGAAGGCGAGGAGGACAAGCACACCGCCCATTTTATAGATATAGGGTTTATCAGCATTTTTTATGCCCACGTCGATGATATTAGCCATAACGAGCGGCACTGCAAGCTCGAAGCAGGCTTCGATAAGCTTGAACAGCGGGCCGATTATGCTTTCTTTTTTATAGTTTTTCAGATACCTAAAAAGCTTCAGCATTTTTCTTTCTCCCAACTAAATAAAATCATATAAATTTTATTGTATCATATTTTTTTGTACATTTATAGACGAATAAGTTAATTCTTTAGAAAAGTGTTTGCAAGTCTTGATTGCCTGCTCAATCATGTGTTGTTCGCACAATTCAGTGCATTTCTCAAATCATGTAGGGGACGGCGCCCTCGACGTCCCGTTCGGGGAGCGACAATGTTTGGTTTTATCACAATTTTGTGTAGACATGCCGTGTTGTGAATAATCATGCCGTACAGCATTGTTTTTCTAGCACATTGTTGAAATGATAAACAACGAAACGTTGAGAAGCGGGACGCCGAGGGCGTCGTCCCCTACAATTCAGAATTTATGGTAATCCTGAGCATAGGCGACCTCAGTTCGCCCCTACGGAAATGTTTTTGCCGCAGGTATATGTGTGGGAACGGGCGAACGATGTTCGCCCCTACAATAAATAATCATCGCCGCAGGCGATACCTTCATTCCTCATTCCTCACTCCTCACTTCTAAAAAAGGGGGTTGACAAAAGGGTGAAAGTGTGCTATAGTCATATCAATAGGTTTAAATGCTATGACGGAAATAAGTAGCCTTTTGCGAAATTTCAGAGAGCTTTCGGTCGGTGCGAGAAAGCATTTCAAGAGAGTGTGAATACATTCCTGAGCTGTTCGCCGAGAAAGCTTTTGCGCAAGGCGAAACGTTTTGCACACGTTACAGTGCTATGGCTTCGCTTTCTGCTGAGCCTGTAAGGTCGGGAGTTTCCCGATAAACTGAGGTGGTACCACGATAATTCGTCCTCTGACAGATATTCTGTCAGAGGATTTTTTATTTATGTACCGCAAAAAAATAATACGGAGGTATAAAAAATGACTGTTTTTGAAGAACTGAAAAGAAGAGGTCTTCTCGCTCAGCTTACTGACGAGGAGGAAATAAAGGAGCTTATCAACGCTGGTAAGGCAACTTTCTACATCGGTTTTGACCCAACTGCTGATTCTCTTCACGTTGGTCACTTTATGGCACTTTGCCTTATGAAGCGTTTGCAAATGGCAGGCAACAAGCCTATCGTTCTTATCGGAGGCGGTACGGCTATGATAGGCGACCCGTCAGGCAAGACAGATATGAGAAAAATGATGACAAAGGAAACTATCAACCACAATGTTGAATGTTTCAAAAAGCAGATGTCACACTTCATTGATTTTTCTGATGACAAGGCTATTATCGTAAACAATGGCGATTGGCTTCTTGACCTTAATTATGTTGATGTGCTTCGTGACGTTGGCGCTTGCTTCTCTGTAAACAAGATGCTTACATTTGAGTGCTACAAGCAGAGAATGGAAAGGGGTCTTACTTTCCTTGAATTTAACTACATGATAATGCAGTCCTACGACTTCTACAGACTTTTCCAGGATTACGGCTGTAATATGCAGTTCGGCGGTGACGATCAGTGGGCTAATATGCTTGGCGGTACTGAGCTTATCAGAAAGAAGCTTGGCAAGGACGCTTACGCTATGACTATCACTCTCCTGCTCAACTCTGAGGGCAAGAAAATGGGCAAGACAGAAAAGGGCGCTGTATGGCTCGACCCTGAAAAGACTTCTCCATACGAGTTCTATCAGTATTGGAGAAACGTTGGTGACGCTGATGTTATCAAGTGCCTGAAGATGCTCACATTCGTTCCTATCGAGGAGATCGAGGAAATGGAGAAGCACATGGAGGGTGCTGAATACAACAAGGCTAAGGAGCTTTTGGCTTACGAGCTGACAAAGCTTGTTCACGGCAAAGAGGAGGCTGACAAGGCTGACGCTGCGGCAAAGGCTATTTTTGCAGGCGGTGGAAACAGCGACGATATGCCTAGCACGACTATTGCAGCGGCTGATCTTACTGACGGCAAGATAGGTATTCTTACGCTTCTTGTTAAGTGCGGTCTTTGCCCTTCAAATGGTGAGGCAAGACGTCTTGTTACACAGAACGGTATTGCGGTGAATGGTGAGAAATTCACTGACCCTAAGGGTCTTGTTGATCTCTCTGAGCCTGTTGTTATCAAAAAGGGCAAGAAGATCTTCCACAAGGCTATTGCGGAATAATATAGTACAAAATAATTTCCACGGGTGGACAGAAGTTCACCCGTTTTTTTGTATATAAATGTAAGGTATTTTGCAATATTCATAAACTTTCACACAAAATACATATAAGGTTTAGCTATATTTAAAGTTATTCATATATACTTTTAATCAAAGGAAAGTTTACACGAAGCATACGAAAAAATCACGAAAAGAGGCGTGGTAATGAACGGCAGTCAGGAAGTGTTCAAGCGAATAGAGAAAAAATACATCGTTGACGAACCGACTTATGAAAAGCTTATAAAAAAGCTCGAGGGGCATTTTGTCAAAGACAGATATTACAAAAGCACTATCTGCAACATATATTATGACACACCAAGTCATCAGCTTGTGAGAAACTCCATTGAGAAGCCTGTTTACAAGGAAAAGCTGAGAGTGAGAAGCTACGGCGTACCTGATGATGAGGACATGGTTTTTGTGGAGCTGAAAAAGAAATACAAGGGTGTGGTCTACAAGAGGCGTATTGAAATGACCCTTGCACAGACCCGTGATTTCTTTGCAGGTAGGGAGATACCCCACAGCAATCCGCAGATAGAGAACGAGCTGAGATATTTTCTCAAATTCTATGAGGGCATTGCCCCTGCTATGTATCTGAGCTATGACAGACTTGCTTACTGCGGTGCGGAAGATCCGTCCCTCAGGCTGACATTTGACACGCACATTCTTTATCGTGAGGAGCAGAGGGAGCTTGACAAGGGCATATGGGGCAAAGAGCTTCTTCCTGCGGGCATGAGGGTCATGGAGATAAAGATACCAAATGCTATGCCACTTTGGTTATCGGCTATACTCGATGAGCTGGAGATATTCCCTTCGTCATTCTCAAAATACGGAACTGCGTATCTTAATGAGCTTTCTGAAAAAATACATAAAGGTAAGGTGATAAGCTGTGCTTAATTCAACTACTCTTGCGGCTACTACTGTGACCACCACTGAAACGACTGTGGCGGCAATAACTACAAACGAATTTATTTTCTGCACTGCGGCTTCGTTGGTGCTTGGTCTTATAATAGCGTTTGCTTTCAACTTAAAGCAGAAAAAGACAAAGAGTTTTATGATGACGCTTGCTTTGCTGCCTGTTATAGTACAGGTAGTGATAATGCTTGTAAACGGAAACATCGGTACCGGTGTGGCTGTTATGGGTGCATTCAGCTTGGTAAGATTCCGTTCTGTACCGGGAAGTGCAATGGACATTTGTGCTATATTCCTTTCAATGGCGGTGGGTCTTGCGACGGGCACGAACCACCTTGCGTTGGCTCTTATGCTTGCTGTGTGCGTGAGTCTGCTGAACATTATTTACACGCTTCTGCCTATTGGCAAAAAGAAGTCTGGTCACAAGGAGCTGAGCATCACTATCCCTGAGAGCCTTGATTACACTGAGGTATTTGACGATATCTTTGAAAAGTATCTTTCAGAATGTGAGCTTGTTTCCGTAAAGACCACAAATATGGGAAGCCTTTTCAAGCTGAAATACCGCATTGAGCTTAAGGGTGACGCTAACGAAAAGAAGCTTATTGACGAGCTGAGATGCAGAAACGGCAATCTTGAGATAATGTGTGCAATGGCAGCAGACATTGAGGAGCAATCATTCTGACAAAATAACACAAGTATCCATAAGCAAAACCGCACAAGGCTAAAGCGGTCTTGTGCGGTTTTTTTCAACCTTTTTTTACTATACAAGGGGGTATTTTCATGAAAATTTCAGACACAAAGAAGCTTGCGGCTATAACAGCGGCGTTTTTTATCACGGTCACAGCTTTTTCAGGCTGTTCAGAAAGTGCAAATTCTTCACAGACCACAAGCAGCGTTTCTCAGGCGGCAAAGTCTGACATTGATGCAAGCATTGCGGCAGAGGACATTGACGTTGGATATGACGAGGAAAGCTCGGTGGGGATAACTTTTTCTGACGGCAGTGCGACCATAAGCGGTGAGGGTGCAACCGCTGAAGGGGAAACTGTTACCATATCGCAGGCAGGCACATACATTTTATCGGGCACGGCTACTAACGGCAGGATAATAGTTTCAGCGGACAAGTCGGCTGAAATAAAGCTTATTTTCAACGGAGTTGACATAACTTGTGCTGACAACGCTCCTCTGCTTGTGAGCAAGGCTAAAAAGGTATACATTGTTCTGGAGGACGGCACAGAGAATGTTTTGACGGACGGTGCAAGCTACTCTTTAGGAGAAGATGACAGCAACACAGACGGTGCTATTTTCTCCAAGGCTGACCTTACTATAAACGGCAGCGGCACGCTTACTGTTAATGCAAACTACAAACACGGCATAGTTTCAAAGGACGACCTTGTTATCACTGACGGCAACATCAACGTGACCTCGGCATCAACGGCTATGGAGGGCAAGGACAGCGTTAAGATATCAGGCGGAACATTCAACATTTCCGCAGGCACGAACGGCATAAAATCCACCAACACAGAGGCTTCGGACAAGGGCTTTATAAGCGTGACAGGCGGCACTTTCACTGTAGTTGCAAACAATGACGCATTTGAGGCTGAAACTGTGCTTTCTATCGAGGGCGGAAGCTTTGACATCACCACAGGCGGCGGAAGTGCAAACGCTTCTATGAAGTCTGACGGAACGCCAAACAGCGATTGGCAGAACAACATGGGCAACGGTGGCGGTGGTCCGAACGGAATGGGCAGACCTGACGATAACGGAAACGGCATGGGCGGAGATCCGCCTGCAATGCCTACGGCTGACGACACAGGGCTGACAATAGAAACTACAGCCAACACTACTACAGACAGCGACAGTACGGACACATCTGACAGCACTTCAACATCTGCAAAGGCGTTAAAGGCAGGCAGCGAGGTAAACATAAGCGGTGGTGAGTTCAAGATAGACTCGGCAGACGATTCAGTTCACAGCAACGGAAACATTGTTATAACAGGAGGAAATATTTCTGCGGCATCAGGTGATGACGGAATGCACGCTAACGGAAATCTGACCATATCCGACGGCACTGTAGACATCACAAAGAGCTACGAGGGTATCGAGGGGTCTATCGTGACAATAGACGGTGGCACCATATCAGTGGTAGCAAGCGATGACGGAATGAACTGTGCAGGCGGAAGCGACACAGGGTCAACAGACAGAATGGGCGCTGGCCAATTCTCGTCACAGGACGGTGTTGAACTTAACATCAACGGAGGAACTGTAACCATTGACGCTGACGGCGACGGACTTGACTCAAATGGCAACTTCACAATGGCAGGCGGTACAGTTTACGTTTGCGGACCTACTAACGGTGGCAACGGCGCACTTGACTACAACGGCACTGCAACTGTAACAGGTGGAACGCTCATCGCCTGTGGTGCAGTTGGAATGGAAGAAGGCTTCGGTGACAACTCCACACAATACAGTGTTCTGCACGATCTTGGTTCGACAGTTTCAGCAAACGAAAAACTGACTATCACTGACAGCGACGGCAAGGAGATCTTTAGCTTTACCCCTACAAAGACTTGGCAGAGCGTTGTATTCACAAGCGCTGACCT
The DNA here is from genome assembly GCA_934435205.1 of uncultured Ruminococcus sp. Lineage (GTDB taxonomy): Bacteria > Bacillota > Clostridia > Oscillospirales > Ruminococcaceae > Hominimerdicola. Next base: position 365,884 of record CAKSAK010000001.1, read on the forward strand.
AAAGGAAGGCGAAACCTACACCATTACGGCAGGATCGCAGTCGGAAACTGTGACTATTGACGGTATTGTTACTTCTAATTCCACAGGAATGAGCTTTGGCGGTGGTCATGGTGGAGGTCCCGGTGGCGGACGTGGTTTCTGATAGGAACGACAAAAGGACGAGCTTGATGTTCGTCCTTTTTTGTTTGGCTGGTTTATCGCACATAGTATGCGGGACGTCGTATTTTTGCAAAGCAAAAATTGCGCTGCTCCCCTACATTTTGTGTAATTATAAATCGTAGGGACTAACAGTGTTCACCCATTTTTGCTCACCTTTATTGTATACATACGCAAAAAAAGACCGCCTCATGATGAAGCGGTCTTTAGTAAGCAATTTAGTTTTGGCTGTGCAAATTATGCAAGCTCAGCAAAGTACTTGATTGTTCTTACCATCTGTGATGTGTAAGAGTTCTCATTGTCGTACCAAGAAACTACCTGTACCTCATAGAGGTCATCAGCGATCTTAGATACCATTGTCTGAGTAGCATCGAAGAGTGAACCATATCTCATGCCGATAACGTCAGAAGAAACGATTGGATCCTCGTTGTAGCCGAATGACTCAGAAGATGCAGCCTTCATAGCAGCGTTGATGCCTTCAACTGTTACGTCAGCACCCTTTACAACTGCTGTAAGGATAGTTGTTGAACCTGTTGGAACTGGAACTCTCTGTGCAGAGCCGATGAGCTTGCCGTTAAGCTCTGGGATAACAAGGCCGATAGCCTTTGCAGCACCTGTTGAGTTAGGAACGATGTTTGCAGCACCAGCTCTTGCTCTTCTCAGGTCACCCTTTCTGTGAGGACCGTCAAGGATCATCTGGTCGCCTGTGTAAGCATGGATAGTGCTCATGATACCACTCTGGATAGGAGCATACTTGTTAAGAGCATTAGCCATAGGAGCAAGACAGTTTGTTGTGCAAGATGCAGCTGAAATGATTGTATCGTCAGCTGTAAGTGTCTTCTCGTTTACTGAGAATACGATCGTCTTAAGATCGCTGCCTGCAGGAGCTGAGATAACTACCTTCTTAGCGCCAGCATCGATATGAGCCTGGCTCTTTGCCTTTGAGCAGTAGAAACCTGTGCACTCGAGAACTACGTCTACACCGATCTCACCCCAAGGGAGCTTAGAAGCGTCTGCTTCCTTATAAATTGTAAGAGTCTTGCCGTCAACAGTGATAGTATTAGCCTCATCGTCTGCTGATACTGTGTGGAGATTCTCACCGATCTTACCACAGTAACCGCCCTGAGCTGTATCATACTTAAGAAGATCAGCGAGCATTGAAGGCTTTGTCAGGTCGTTGATTGCAACTACCTCGTAGCCCTCTGCGCCAAACATCTGTCTGAATGCAAGACGTCCAATACGTCCAAAACCATTAATTGCGACTTTAACTGCCATAATTAATTTACCTCCTAAAAATTTTTCTGTACTTATTATACTACATTTTTCTATACATTGCAAGTGTTTTTACAAAAAACTTAGAACTTTTTTTCATTAAGGCAATACCGCACAAAGATTGTGCGTCAGATGCGTAGTCAGATTTTTTCGTCAGGTCACATAAAAATTCCGCAGGCATACTGTCGTATGTCAAGGGATTTTTGTGTGATATGACGAAAAATCCGCAAGCAGATGGCGTGCAAAGCCGTCAGGCGGGCTTTGTGCGGTGTTGCCTTAAAACTTCACCCCAAAGCCATCTGCGTCTTGATCCGTCAAAGCACTGCTAAATTCTTTAAAATATGATCAAATATTGATGATTTTTTATTGACTACCCAGACAGTTTAGGTTATAATATTTACATGAGATCTTTATGAAAGGCAGGCTAACAAAGTGGAACTGACATCTTCTGTGAAAGAGATATACGCTCAGTCTGAGGAAAACATTATCCTCACTGACGCTGAACTTAATGTCATTTGGAAAAATCATGGTGATCTGCCTGATGTTATAGATATTTCTGCTTTATGCGATACTCCGGAAAACGCTTTTGTTCTGCCTATCGAAAAGACAGCTACCTTTGAATATAAAGGCAGGTTTGCAGACTCGGCGGCAATGCGGTTTGAACCGCTGAGAAATAATGGCGTTATAACGAATTATCTCATACACTATTACTCCTGCACGGACATAGAACGTCTTTCGGACAAATCTGGGTATTTACGCTTCAAATCGAATTTCCTCGGCAACATAAGGATAGAGCTTTCTAAAATGTTAGCGATGCTTGACAGCCAAAAGAAATCCTTCTCTTCAAAAGCCGGCACTGAATATGAGCATTTTGACCATGAGGCAAGGCTTCGTATACTAAAGACATTTTCCGCAACGGTGAACATGACAGAGCTTGCGAAATATTTCAGTGGCAATTTCACAACTGAATATCAGAGCTTATCAGACATATGCGGTGAGGTATGCGACGAAGAAGGCAATTTGCTGGAGGAGGACGGCTGTATTTTCAGATACTCCATTGACCAATGCATTTATTTTGAAACAAACAAAAGCCTTATTAAAAATGTGCTTGTAAATCTGCTTGTGAACGCATATATGTACAATGACAAGGAACAGCGGCAGGTGGAGCTTATCCTAAAAGCCGAGGACGACAGGATAATACTGTCAGTTAGTGATAACGGCAACGGCATGACAGACGAGGTATGGCAGGCGGCTATCACGCCCTTTGGTACATTTCAGAAATACAGCAGCAATGAGGCGTTGGGGCTTGCACTGGCAAAATGCTTCTGCGTCCGTTTTGGCGGTGAGCTGAGTTATCGCAGCGAGATAGACAAAGGCACTTGTGTGACCATGAGTTTCCCTTGCGACAGCCGTGGTTTGCCGAAAGAGTTCCATGTTAGCAGAATGCCGCCCATACCGAACCCATACGGCAGCACCTACTGCATAATGGCTAAGGGGCTTGATCCGCTGAAATAGGGTTTGGGTAACATACGGAGTGAGTAAGCAATCAGGTGAACGCTGTTCGCCCCTACAAATGGTATATAAAAAAGGCAGCGCCGATTTTCTCGGTACTGCCTTGATTTTTTATGGGAATTAGTCCTTGATGATAGACTTACCTGTCATTTCCTTTGGCTGCTCAAGACCCATGAGTTTGAGCATTGTTGGTGAAAGGTCGGCAAGCACGCCGCCCTCTCTGATAAGAACATTGCCTGCGCCTGCTATGATAAGCGGAACAAGGTTCGTTGTGTGGGCTGTGAACGGTGAGCCGTCCTCTTCCATCATCTTATCTGCGTTGCCGTGGTCTGCTGTGATAAGTGCTATACCGCCCTTTGCAAGAACTGCGTCAACTGTTTTGCCTACGCACTCGTCAACTGCTTCTACTGCTGCTACGGCTGCATCGAACACGCCTGTGTGACCTACCATGTCGCAGTTTGCATAGTTGAGGATAATTGCGTCATACTTGTCAGACTCGATTCTCTTGAGAACTTCGTCACAAACGAGGTATGCGCTCATTTCAGGCTGGAGGTCATAAGTTGCTACCTTTGGTGAATTGATGAGGGCTCTGTCCTCGTTCTCAAAAGGAGCTTCTACGCCGCCGTTGAAGAAGAATGTAACGTGTGCATACTTCTCTGTTTCAGCGATCCTAAGCTGTGAAAGACCCTTCTTTGCGATATACTCGCCGAAAGTATTTTCAAGGCTTGCTGGCTTGAATGCAACGTCAACGTTTGGCATTGTTGCGTCATACTGTGTCATGCAGACATAGTAAAGCGGGAATCTGCCGTTTCTTCTCTCAAAGCCTGTGAAGTCGTCGTCAACGAGAGTTCTTGTTATCTCTCTTGCTCTGTCAGGACGGAAGTTGAAGAAGATAACGCTGTCGTTTGCGGATATCTTGCCGTTCTCGTCGATAACAGTAGGAACAACGAACTCGTCTGTAACGTCAGCGGCATAGGAAGCCTTGATAGCGTCAACTGCGTTATCAGCCTTATTGCCCTCGCCGTATACCATTGCATCATAAGCCTTGCCTACACGCTCCCAACGGTTATCTCTGTCCATTGCATAGTAACGTCCCATTACTGTTGCTATCTTGCCGACACCAATTTCCTTGAGCTTTTCTTCAAGCTCAGCTACGAAGTCAGCACCGCTTGTAGGAGGAACATCTCTGCCGTCCATGAAGCAATGAACGTAAACCTTTGTAAGACCTGCTTTCTTAGCAAGCTCCAAAAGGCCATAGAGGTGTGAATTGTGTGAGTGAACGCCTCCGTTTGAAAGAAGTCCGAACAGGTGAAGTGCACTGTCATTCTTCTTGCAGTTCTCAACGGCTGCTGTGAAAGCTTCGTTTGAGAAGAAGTCGCCGTCCTTGATAGACTTTGTGATTCTTGTAAGCTCCTGATAAACAATTCTTCCTGCGCCGATATTTGTATGGCCTACCTCTGAGTTACCCATTTGTCCCTCTGGAAGACCAACGTCCATGCCGCTTGCGCCGATAAGAGTGTGCGGATAGTTAGCAAGAAGTCTGTCGATATTAGGTGTTTTGGCAGCTCTGATAGCGTTGCCGTAATCCTTGTGATTATAGCCGAAGCCGTCCATAATGATAAGTGCTATGGGTTTCTTTGACATATTTCTTAGTCCTTTCAAAAAAAATCGCAGGGGCAGCCGCAGCCGTCCCTGCGGAACGTTTTTAGTTTTGCTGTGTTATATTATTAGCCCTCAACAGCAGCCTGAACGATCGTGTTGAAGTCAGCAGCCTTAAGTGATGCGCCGCCGATAAGACCGCCGTCTACGTTCTCCTTAGAAAGAAGCTCTGCGCAGTTCTTAGCGTTCATTGAGCCGCCGTACTGAATTGTAACTGCCTCAGCTGTAGCCTCGTCATAGATCTTAGCGAGTGTTGCTCTGATGAATGCGCAAACTTCCTCTGCCTGATCTGCTGTAGCTGTCTTGCCTGTGCCGATAGCCCAAACTGGCTCGTAAGCGATAACGGACTTCTTAACGTCCTCTGCTGATACGCCGAAGAAATCAAGCTTAACCTGTCTTGCGATAACTTCCTCTGTGATGTTGCACTCACGCTCCCAGAGAAGCTCGCCAACGCAAACGATAGGCTTAAGACCAGCTGCAAGAGCTGCCTTTGTTCTCTTGTTTACTGTTTCGTCTGTTTCACCGAAATACTGTCTTCTCTCAGAGTGACCGATAACAACGTACTCAACGCCAAGCTCAACGAGCATATCTGCTGAGATCTCGCCTGTGAAAGCACCGCTCTTCTCAAAGTGAACGTTCTCTGCACCGATCTTTACGTTTGAGCCTGCTGTTGTGTTGATAGCAGTTTCAAGGTTTGTGAAAGGTACGCAAGCGATAACTTCTACCTTGCCCTCAGCGTTTGCAACAAGTGGCTTGATAGCTTCGAGAAGCTCCTTAGCCTCAGGTCTTGTTTTGTTCATTTTCCAGTTTCCTGCAATAATTGCTTTTCTTACAGCTTTTTTCATGATAAAAAACTCCTTTATTTTTTATAGGGAACAGAAAAACTGCTCCTGCTAGTTTTCCAAGTCTATTATACAACATTCACTCGTATTTGTCAACTAATTAACAAAGAACGTCCGCTGTTTTTTACCTTATTTTTTCTTTGTTCTTGGCGATGGGAGCTGTTCATACATTGCTTCCACAAGCCCTTTGAGATAATCCTTATCATCGGTATTATCCACAAGGTACATTGGCTTTGCACCCTCATAGGGCATCTCTAACGTTATGTCTTTAAGATGATCTTCTGCGGCTTTCACGGACTTCACAAGAAGTCTGTTATCATAAATGCCACCGAATATTCTGTCCTTATAATATAATATATACTCACCAAACATTTTTCTTGCTCGGATATCTTCAAGCTCGCTGAGCTGTTCGAGTATGTATTCAAAATAACTCTCATCAGTTGGCATATTTTCTCCTTAAAGCTTGTCGATAAGCATAACAGCGCCGAAAATCCCCAGCAGCACGCCGATAGCTATCGCCGCATAACCGAACGGTGTCTTTTCCTCTTTCTGCTCTGCTTCCTTTTCTTCCTCGGTGACTTCCACCTTTGATTTTTCGTCGTCAAGATAAAACTCCTGCGGATTCTCAGGATTATACTTTATATCGATCATATCCCCTTTATTATAACCGTTGTCTGTAACTATCTGGGTATACTTTTCTCCGTTCACAGTATAACCTATTTTCCATTCAACAAAGACCTGATCTTCACCGCCGCTAAAAGACGGCATTGTTGTTTTTACCTTCTGCAAAGCCTTTGCCTGCATTGGCTCATAATGGTCTTCTTCGGGAATATTCTGTTCTTGATCCGGGAAAAACCGATAGCCTTTAAGCGCCTTGATACCGAAATATATCAGCCCTATTCCTGTAAGGAACAGAATTATCCCTCCGATTCCCTGCCAGCCAAGGTTAACGCCTGCCAAAACACTGACCTTGAAATTTTCAGCTAAAAGCATTAATTCGTTCATTCCGTCACCTCGTTTCTTTCAGAGGAATCGGGCGAGATAATGACAATATGTCCGCTTTCCGACCCGCTGTCCTCGAAGGTTTTCATATTAAAAGTATGTATGAAAGTCATTATAGAGATTACAGCAAACACCGCTGCAAAAGCTCCGAAAAAAATTCTCATGCTTATCCCGTAAACAAATTCGCCGCGGCATTCATTTTCAATTTCGGCGATACCGTCTGCATAATCCGAAAGGTAAAAATCGTCGGGATCATTCTCACCATAACATATATTTACATAGCCGTCGTTAAGAATGTTTTCGATAAATTTGCGGTAAACTATGCCGCTTTGATCTGTATATTCGATTTCAAGCTGGTTTACATAGGAAGTATACGCTCCCCTGCTTTCGGAAAAATCCTCATATTCGGATCTGCTTTCCCCTACTACCTTAGCAAACGTTTTAACATATTTACTGCAATCATCGGAACTTTCTGAATTTCCGTAACGCTTACAGCCGATCTTTACAAATCCAACTGCCGCCAGTGCCGACGCAACAGCCAATATACAGGCAAAAACAAATGCCGCAGTAATACTGCTTTGTGAATAGTATACTGTCAAAACCAAAGGTTCACGGTAAATCATTGATACCCCCATAATTAAAAAGGGGCAGGCAAATGACTGCCTGCCCCAGCTTTTAAGTCGAGCAAATATATAAATTACTTGTCGGCAATAACGTCGATACCCGGAAGAACCTTGCCCTCGAGATATTCAAGAGAAGCTCCGCCGCCTGTTGAGATGTGGCTCATCTTGTCGGCAAAACCAAGCTGAATTACAGCCGCCGCAGAATCGCCGCCGCCGATGATAGTTGTAGCGTCTGTTTCAGCAAGTGCCTTTGCAACTGCGATAGTACCCTTTGCAAGTGTTGGGTTCTCGAACACGCCCATAGGACCGTTCCAAACAACTGTCTTTGCAGACTTAACAGCCTCGCCGAAGAGAGCCTGTGTCTTTGTGCCGATATCAAGGCCTTCCTTGTCAGCTGGGATCTTATCAGAATCAACAACTTCTACATCGATAGGAGCGTCGATAGGATCAGGGAAACCTGCTGCAACTGTTGTGTCGATAGGGAGAAGAAGCTTCTTGCCGAGCTTTTCAGCCTTTGCCATCATTTCCTTACAGTAGTCGATCTTTGTATCGTCAACGAGGGAAAGACCAACTTCCTTGCCCTGTGCCTTAAGGAATGTATATGCCATACCGCCGCCGATGATAAGTGTATCGCACTTCTCGAGGAGGTTTGAGATAACGTTGAGCTTATCTGCTACCTTTGCGCCGCCGAGGATAGCAACGAATGGTCTAACAGGTGTTTCAACTGCATTTCCGAGATAGTTGATCTCTTTCTGCATGAGGTAACCAACTGCTGTTTCCTTAACGAACTTTGTAACGCCTGCTGTAGAAGCATGAGCTCTGTGAGCTGAACCGAAAGCGTCCATTACGAATACTTCATCGTCAACGAGGTCTGCCAGTTCCTTAGCGAAAGCTTCGCCGTTCTTTGTTTCCTCAGCACCTCTGAATCTTGTGTTCTCAAGAACAACGATATCGCCGTCAGCCATTTCTGCAACAGCCTTCTTAGCGTTGTCGCCAACTACTGTATCGTCAGCAGCGAATGTAACCTTTGTTTCAGGAAGAAGCTCTGCAAGTCTTGCAGCAGCAGGAGCAAGTGAGAACTTAGCCTCTGGGCCGTTCTTTGGCTTGCCAAGATGTGAACACAGAACTACCTTGCCGCCGTCAGCTACCAGCTTCTTGATAGTTGGGAGAGCAGCTGTGATTCTGTTATCGTTTGTAATAACGCCGTCCTTAAGAGGAACGTTGAAGTCAACTCTTACGAGTACCTTTTTGCCCTTTACATTAATGTCATCAACAGTAACTTTGTTTAAACCTGCCATTTTAAAGACACCTCTCAATTTAATTTTTTAATTCACGTTGTTAAAAAACTAACAACCTTACCTTTATTATATAACATACCGTCATAAAAATCAAGTATTTTTTTATAATTTTTACCCTGATTTTATAACTTTAGGCTTTTAAAGTGCGTCCACCTTTATCTCGCCGTTGTCAGCGGATATTGCCACAGCAGACACTGCGCCCTCGCCCTTGTCTATAAGCAGTTCGGCTATCTTATCCTCCACATCATTTCTTATGACACGGCGGATGTCTCTTGCGCCAAGCTTCTGACCGAATGCCTTATGTGCGATAATTTTCAGAGCTTCGTCTGTATATCTCAGGCTGATATGTTTCTCCTCCAGCGGTGATTTCATCTCATCGAGCATAAGTCCTGCTATGCCTGCGTAATTTTCCTCTGTGAGCGGATTGAACACAACTATCTCGTCTATTCTTCCAAGAAACTCAGGTCTGAGGAAATCTCTCAGGGCTTTCATTGCCTTATCCTTTGCGATATCACTGTCGGTCTTATTAAAGCCTACGCCTGTATCTCTGTCGGTAGAGCCTGCGTTTGAGGTCATGACGATAACAGTGTTTTCAAATGAAACGCTTCTGCCCTGTGAATCATTGATACGTCCCTCGTCAAGTATCTGGAGGAGTATGTTCATAACGTCAGGGTGAGCCTTTTCTATCTCGTCGAAAAGCACCACTGAATATGGTCTGCGGCGCACCTTTTCGGTGAGCTGACCCGCCTCGTCAAAGCCTACATATCCCGGAGGTGAGCCGATAAGCTTTGATACTGAGTGCTTCTCCATATACTCGGTCATGTCAACTCTGATAAGCGGCTCGGTAGCGTCAAAAAGCTCTTCTCCAAGAACTTTAACAAGCTCTGTTTTTCCAACGCCTGTTGGTCCTACGAAAATGAATGAAGCCGGTCTGCGGCGCTTTGAAAGCTGCACCCTTGTACGCTTTATTGCCTTTGCGACCTTATCCACTGCCTCGTCCTGGCCGATAACACGCTTTGAAAGGGCTTCTTTAAGATGCTTTATCTTGTCATACTCGGTCTGAGCTATCTTATTGGCAGGGATACCTGTCCAAAGCTCTATTACCTTTGAGATATCTTCCTCTGTGACCTGAACGTTTTTAAGAGTTTCTTCCACCTCTTTGAGTCTGTTCTGGATCCTGAGTATCTCGCCCTTTTCCTTTGCGATTATCTCATAGTCAGGGTCTGGCTTCTGCTCGTAATCCTCAACGAGCTTTTCATGCTTTTTAAGCTCCTCGTTAAGTGCGTCGAACTCTTCTATCTCAGGCGTTCTGATACTTGTGCAGGCGCAGGCTTCGTCAAGGAGGTCTATCGCCTTATCAGGGAGAAATCGGTCGTTGATATATCTTTCAGAAAGCACTGCACACTCTCTGAGCATATCGTCTGATATTTTTACTCTATGGAAATTCTCGTAATACTGCTTTATGCCCTCAAGAACTGTGATTGTGTCCTCAACTGTCGGCTCGGAAACTGTTACAGGCTGGAAACGTCTTTCAAGTGCGGAATCCTTTTCAATATACTTTCTGTATTCCTTGAAAGTCGTTGCGCCTATTACCTGTATCTCGCCTCTTGAAAGGGACGGTTTCAGGATATTAGCGGCATTCATCGTTCCCTCGTTGTCACCTGTTCCAACGAGCGTATGCACCTCGTCGATAAAGAGTATAACATTGCCCTGCTCTTTTACTTCCTCTACAAGTCCTTTACAACGGCTCTCGAACTGTCCTCTGAACTGAGTGCCTGCAACAAGTGCGGTCAAGTCGAGGAGATAAAGCTCCTTATCCTTTATATGGAACGGCACATCTCCGCCAACTATCCTCTGTGCGATACCCTCGGCAATGGCTGTTTTACCAACACCAGGTTCGCCTATAAGGCATGGGTTGTTCTTCTGACGTCTTGACAGGATATGGATAACTCTTGATATCTCCTTATCTCTGCCCACAACGTTATCAAGCTTGCCCTCTCTTGCTTTCTGGGTAAGATTTGTGCAATAGTTGTTGAGAAATTTAAGCTTTTTCTTTTTATCCTTTGGCTTTTTCTCACCGCTCTCCTCGGTGGTCTTAGGCATACCTCCTGCAAGGTTGCTGAAAAGATTGCCAGCGTCACCGCCAAAAAGATTGCTCAGGAAGTTAGTTCCGCCAGGCTCAAAATCGTCCCCGTCGGAAGCCTCCATAAGCTGATTTGACATTGCTTCAAGGTCATCGTCTGAGATGCCCATTGCTTTCATATAATCGTCCACCTGTGAAATGCCAAGCTCCTTGGCACAAACAAGGCAAAGTCCCTCGTTTTTCTTGTGCTGAGGGTCCTTGGCGTTCATCTGTGAGATAAATACCACAGCAGGACGCTTTTTACATCTTGAACACATTAACATTTTATTTGCTCCTTTCCTTACTGATAAACCCTTCGGTCATCATTTATACAGAATATCAAAGAAGTAACTGAACAGATAGGTATTTTCAAAAACAGTGCTGTTGAACTTTGGAAGCTTGTTCTCGGTGGCGTTTATCACAGTGCAGACCATAAAGGCTATCAGCACCAGATACAGACCGCCTTTGCAAAGACCAAGTGCCATGCCTGCGAAACGGTTTGCCGCTGTCAGACCTGCCATTCGGGTGAAAACTCCCGACAGACGCAGGATAAGCCTTATGACTATCTCCATAAGCACATACACCGCCATGAACACGCAAAGCCTTATAAACATCAGTGCTATAGGTCGGAAAATGTTCTTTTCCAGATACTCAGCACCAGTTCTGCCGCCCTCAGAGAGAGCCTTTACGGCTTCGTCTATCTGCTCGGCAGTGAACTTCACCGCCTTAGACAGACTTTTTCCGATCTTATTGCCCTCCAGCTTTTCGCTGAGCTTTTGGGGCATAACGCTGTGGATATACTCTGAAAGCTCCTCGCCCTTTTGCTGAGCGGTATCAAGGTCTGTTCCCTTTGAAACAAGCAGCTTTTCGGTATTCTCCGCAAGAGTGCCTGCCCCTGACAGGACATTTTTTATCTCCTCGTCTGAAAGGTCGATATCAACGCCCTCGTTTTTCAGCTCGTTGCTCACAAGCTTTGAAATGTCCGTCTGTTCAGCGGCGTTTTCAAGGCTCGTTATAAGCTGTGTTTTGAAATATTTGTTATATACATTTTCAGCCGACATATTGGCTATAAGAAAAGCCACAAGTACGGCTGCCACTGTTCCGAGCATTGTGATGACATATCTCACAAAGCCCTTACAGTATCCTGTCAGAGCGGTCACGATAAGGATCATTATAACTGCTCCGTCAAAAACATATGCCATATTTTCCTGCCTTTCGTCAGGTCTCAAAAGCTATCTTATTTATCTCATGCAGACCTAGGAAATAAACGCTGTCATTGAGGTAAACAAAGTCAAGATACTCAGAGGACACTGCCGCTGTTGCAAGTAGATTTCCTGCACTGTCATAGGCCTCTATATTATCCTCGCCCAGAAGGATCACCTTCTTGTTCTCTGCAGTCATTTTCTTAGGCTTGCCGCTTTGAGTATAAACAACGCTATCAGGCTTATCCCCGTCAGAATCCGAACGGAACACCGCAAGAGTTCCTGTTTTGCGCTGTATGCCATCAAATGCTACTGCGGCAGTGGTATCTGTCAGGGCATAGTCTGAAAGCTCCTCAGGATATTCATACCGCATAAGTATTTTACCATTGCTGTCAAGCTTGTAGAAGCAGGTATCTCCCACTACCCAATAGTCGCCGTTATCGTTTCGCTGAACAGCAACTGCGAGGGTTTCAAGCTGTTCGCTCTTCATCTTCTCCTCTGTGCTGTCAAAGGTCACATGGTAGATGACCGAGCGGAGCGCTCCGCCACTGCTGGAAAAGGTTGAGATACAACAACCGCTTCCGTCCTTATCAAAGCTTATATCAAGTATTCTTCGTGAGCTTGACCACTGATATATCTCAGCTCCCGAGGAGTCATAAACTGTCAGCACTGCGGCGTATTTTTCTGTCTGGGTGACAACTGCCACTGTGCTGTCAGGGGCTATTTCCGCCAAAAGTATAGACTGGTCTATATCCTTTGAGAGCAACTCGCCCTTTTTATTCAGCACTCTGAAAGAGTTTCCACCATTATCATAAACAAGCACACGCTTTCCAGATGTTCTTACAACAGGGTTTGCAAAGTTGTGAGAATTATCCGATATCTTATTGCCAGACTCGTCATAAAAAGCAATGTTCCTGTCGTCAACTCGAACTATACCGTCGGAAAGCTGTTTTATAACGTTGACGGAGCTTTCATCAAAGGTCAGCGGGAAATTTCCGCTTTGCTTTTTGCCGTCGTTTACAATAGTGGCATGAGGTCTGTCCAAAATGCCCTCAAGCTTCGGCACCCACACTCCTCTTGAAGCGTAAACGCCAACTCCGAAAGCGACAACAACTGCTATGGCGGCTATCTTTTTATAGAGTTTTTTGTTTTTCTCTTTCTTTCTTGCCGCTCTTATATCGGTGACGTTGGATATCTCCTCATGGGGCTTCTCAGACCTCTCTGCTTTCTCGGCTTTCTCAGCCTTTTTCTCTTTTCTGCTTTTATGCTCGGATTTTTCCTCTTTGCTTTCTGAAGCCTGCTCTTTATTTTCACCGCCTGATACTGTTATCTTGCTTTCATCAGCTTTTTCAGGCTTTTCCTCCTCGGCTTTATCCTCGGTGTTCGTCAGCTCTATTCTGCTTCGTGACTCCTCGGCTTCTTCCGCTTCTTTTCGGAGCTGTTCTTCCTGCTCACGTTCCGCCGCTTTCTGAGCCGCCTTTTTCTGACGCTTTATCTCTCTGAAAGTAACGTTCGGCATAGGCTCTTCTGCACCGTGAAACTCGTCACGCTGAACAAAATCCGTCTGCTTGGTTATTCTTATTGTTTTTTCTTCTTTGGTAGGCGGATTTTTCTTTCTCCGCCTGTCCTTTGATCTTTTATCATTCACCTTGTTCAGATCCTTTATCTTTATCGTAATACACTTCGTTAAGATACAATCCCTGTGGCGGAACGGTCTTTCCGCCTCTTGTTCTGTCCTTTGACGCAAGTATATCGGGTATTTGAGTTTCTCCTATCTTGCCCTCATTTATAAAAATAAGCGTGCCTACCATTATCCTTACCATATTGTACAAAAAGCCGTCTCCCGAAACTGTGAATATCACAAGCTCGCCCTCACGTCTTACATGGAAAGAGAATATAGTCCTAACTGTATTCTCCTTGGTGCAATCGGTGGAACACATTGCCTTGAAATCGTGCGTTCCCACAAAATCCTGTGCCGCTTTGTCAAGCTTTTTCTCGTCTATTGGAAACCAACTGCGGTAGGCTGTATCTTTATAAAAGGGATTTTTTATCTCGCTGTTATGGATAATATACTCATACTCCTTGCCGCTGCACATATATCTTGCGTGGAAATCAAGTGGGACTTTTTCGCACTCCAGCACTGAGATATCGTCAGGGAGCTTTGAATTAAGTCCGAAAACTATCCCACGGCAGGTTATTGTGGACTCTATAAGAAAGCTTGCACAAAATCTTCTTGCGTGCACTCCTGCGTCCGTTCGTGAACAGCCATTCACTGTGACTGTCTGTCCTGTCAGCGAGAGGATAGCCTCTTCAAGCACCTGCTGAATGGCAAGGGCGTTGTTCTGCCTTTGCCACCCATGATAGGCTGTGCCGTTATAGGCAAGTATTATCCTGAAATTTGTCATGAGTATATCCCGTTTCTTTAGTCAAGTGTTATGGAATCTATATTGTCGATCCTTATTATTTTTGTCAAGTCCTTTTTCTTTTCGTGGACGATAAGCTTCACCCACTCGTCGTCTGCGTCAAGAACGGTACATCTTGTACTGAAAAAGCCGTCGCCGTCAATGGTACATTCCATACCGATAAGGTCTTTTATAATGCCTGACATTTTACTTCCCCCATTTACATTTCTCTCGAGTTTCTTGAATTTTCTTTCCAAAGTGTCAAGTCTGTCATCTTGGTCCATATCTTTAAAAACACTACTCATAATACCCCTCCTATATGACTATATTTATGACGATAACGCCTGCAAGGAACAGCACGCAGAATATCGAGCCGTAGAGATCGACTATGCTCATATGGAGCTGTTTCATTCTTGTTCTGCCCTCTCCGCCGTGGTAACAGCGACACTCCATTGCGAGTGCAAGCTCCTCGGCGTGTCTGAATGAAGCCACAAAAAGCGGTATCAGCACAGGGATAAGGGCTTTGGCTTTCTGTATCAGCGAGCCTGTTTCCATATCCGCTCCTCTTGCTTTCTGGGCTGACATTATCTTGTCTGTTTCCTCGATAAGTGTCGGGATAAATCTAAGCGCTATAGTCATCATCATTGCAAGCTCATGGACAGGCACTTTTATCTTTTTCAGCGGTGAAAGCAGTCTTTCGATAGCGTCTGTCAGGTCGATAGGCGAGGTGGTGTAGGTCAAAAGCGAAGTACCCACGATAAGGCAGATTATCCTTATCATCATGAACACCGCCGTGTCAACGCCCTCGTCTGTTATCTTGAGAAACTTCCACTCAAAATAGGCTTTGCCCGTTCTGATAAAAAGCAGATTGAGTATCGCCGTGAATATTATTATCGGCACAATAGGCTTCAAGCTTTTTAGCATGAGTTTGCCGGGTATTTTTGATATGATAAAAGTGAGGATAGTAAAGACTATGCCCACAAGAAGTCCCCACACGCTGTTTGCGACGAAAAGCATTACTATGAAAACCGCCGTCATTATTATCTTTATTCGTGCGTCCATTCGGTGAATGACAGAATTTCCGGGAAAATACTGTCCTATAGTAATATCCTTTATCAAGGTATATTCCTCCAATTTTCTATCTCAACTTACACAGTCCTGCTCTCTGCTCATATGGGTCAAAGGCAGTCCGCTGCTTACTTATTCTTTTTCTGCTCAAGCATTTCAAGCAGGACTTTTTTTGCATAGCCAACTGTATACACATCGTCCTTGATATCAATGCCCATGGCTTTGAGCCTGTTTATAACTCTTGTTATCTGCGGTACTGCAAGTCCCATTGAAACAAGCTCCTCAGAGCGGTGGAACACATTCACGGTATCGTCATAGCAGAAAAGCTTTGACTCGTTCATGACAAGTATCTTTGAAACGTTCTTTGCGATATCCTCCATAGAATGTGATACCAACAGCACTGTATTTTTCATCTGCTCATGATACTCTCTTATAAGACCAAGTATCTGCTCTCTTCCCTTTGGGTCAAGACCCGAAGCAGGTTCGTCAAGGATAAGCACCTTTGGGTTCATTGCCATAACGCCTGCTATAGCCACACGCCTTTTCTGTCCGCCTGAAAGCTCGAAAGGCGATTTGTCAAGTATCTCAGGGCTTAGTCCTACCATTCTTGCGGCTTCTTTGACATACTTGTCTATCAGCTCTTCCTTGATACCCATATTCTTAGGTCCGAATGCGATATCCTTATAACAGGTTTCCTCAAAGAGCTGATACTCAGGATATTGAAACACAAGACCCACCTTAAATCTTATGGGGCGAAGTCTTGCTTTATCGTCCCACAGCCTTTCGCCGTCTATATAGACGCTTCCGCTCGTGGGCTTCAAAAGACCGTTGAAATGCTGGATAAGGGTAGATTTGCCTGAGCCTGTATGCCCTATTATACCCACCATTTCGCCGTCATTTATCTCTATATTAACATTGTCTACGGCTGTTTTGCGAAAGGGCGTACCCTCGCCGTAAACATAAGTCAGGTTTTCCGTTTTAATTACTGCCATTGTTACTCCCTATCATTTAAGCATTTCATAAAGCTTCTGAACGCACTCGTCCTCGTGGATTATCTCGGTGGAGATGTCATAGCCTGCCTTTTTAAGCTCCCAGCAAAGCTCTGTCACCTGCGGCACGTCAAGCCCCAGATTTTTCATGGTTTCCACATTTGAAAATATCTTCTTCGGCACGTTATCCATTATGACCTCGCCGCCGTCAATGACCACCACACGCTGAGCCTGTGCGGCTTCCTCCATATAATGGGTGATAAGCACGATAGTAACGCCCTGCTCGTTGAGCATTTTTATGGTGCGCATTACCTCGTCTCTGCCGTGAGGATCGAGCATGGCGGTAGGCTCGTCAAGAAGTATACAATCAGGCTTCATTGCGATTATGCCTGCGATAGCCACACGCTGTTTCTGTCCGCCTGAAAGCTTATGGGGTGCATGAAGTCTGTATTCATACATACCGACGGTTTTCAGTGCTTCGTCAACACGCCTGCGTATCTCATTCGGCTCAACGCCCATATTTTCAAGAGCGAAAGCCACGTCCTCCTCCACGATAGTTGCAACTATCTGGTTATCAGGGTTTTGGAATACCATGCCCACCTTTTCTCTTATAGGCAGGAGGTTATTTTCGTCCAAAGTGTCCATGCCGTTCACATAAACAGCCCCCGACTCAGGGAGATTTATAGCGTTTATGCACTTTGCAAGTGTAGATTTGCCCGAGCCGTTATGACCAAGCACTGCCACGAACTCGCCTTTTTCTATGTTCAGATTTATGCCTTTAAGCACCTCTGTTTTCACAGGTGGCTCTTCAAGGTCGTTCACATAGGAAAAGTGCAGGTCCTTTATTTCAATAAAACTGCTCATTTTACTTTCCTTACTAAATTCGGTTTATTCCTTATCTTCAGGCTGTTCCTTCTGTTCAGCCTTTCTTTCCTTATGCTTTTCGTAAACATTCTCGGCTTTGTCAAGTCCCTTATCAAGGAGCTTTTCAGCCTTATTCTTTACCTTTTTGCCCGTTTCGCTCTCAGCGAACTCATGGGCTTTTTCCTTTCCCTTTTCAAACAGCTCTCCTGCTTTGCTCTTTATCTTCTGCCCCTTTTCACTTTCAGCAGCCTCGTGAGCTTTTTCTTTGCCCTTTTCAAGCATATTTCCTGCTTTGTGTTTAAGTTCATCAAAATCAAAAGACATAACCTTTCCTCCTGTCTGAAATTTTTGGTCTATACCTTATTATAATATATGGCATATGGGTTTGCCTATACAAAGTTTAGGACTATGCGGGCGAACGCTGTTCACCCCTACATACTGCCAATAAGCCTTTCGATATCTTTTACTGTTGGCGGATAAAGTGCGATAGGAAATTTTTCCACCGCCGCACCTGCCACAGCGCAGGCTGTTTTCACCAATGTATCGTCATCAAGACCCTTATAAAGCCCATATACAGCGCCTGCCTTAAAGCTGTCCCCTGCACCAAGTGTTGACACTACATCTACTTCAAATGCAGGGCATACCTTTGGCACAGCACCCTTTCTGCCATACATCGCACCCATTTCGCCAAGGGTAAATATCACAAGTCCGTCTGTATTATCAGCATAAAGCCTGAAAAGCTCATCATAGCTTTTATCTGGATAATATTCGTCAAGGTGCTGATGAGATATGCAATTTACTGCACAATGCTTATGGATATAGCTGTCATAGGCACAATCTATGGTGACGTATTTCTTGCCATATTTTACGCAATACTCGGCTATCTTATCACCAAAATAAGGGTCAGCCGCAACGCAGGCTGAATTTTTCACTGACTCCTCCGAGGGCTGTTCATAAAAAGCCTTAGGACGTGAATAAAGCTTATCCCACTCACCAAAACAGGTGCGTGTATTTTTATCTATGATAACATAGTCGGTCACGCCCTCAAAGTCCTCCGTTACAAGCTCCGAAAGGTCAGCGGTCTTATCTGCAAAATAATCCTTTATAAGCTTTTCATTGCCGCTTCCAAGGTGAGTACCGCCAAGCTTTACAGGCACGTTCAGACTGCAAAGAACAGCCGCCGATGTTCCGGTCTCACCACCGACAAGGTGATATTTTTCCTTTATCTCTGCCGTACCGTCAGCCTTTGGAAAATCACCGTCAAGGAGGAACGAACAGGTGGAGATCATTTGACCATACATATAAACATAATTCTCAGTATATTTCATGTGAACACCATACCTTACTATAGCAAAGCTATTTCTGCCAAATTGCCGTTGAGCCGCATGGAAGCACACCGCCTGTTGCCTCCACAGGCAATCCTATCTCGTCAGCCGTGACGTTTCCGCCAAACCTCGTTCCGAGGACATCTCTCAGGATATATGCCATTACTGAGGGTGAAAGTCCCGTGGTATAGCTGTTGAGCAGGAAGAAAAGCGGCTGGTCGCTCAAAACGCCTGAACAGGTCTTTACTAGGTCATAGATACAATCTTCAAGCTTCCATATCTCTCCGCCAGGACCTCTGCCGTAGGACGGAGGGTCCATAACGATAGCGTCATAGGTCTTGCCACGGCGTATCTCACGCTGAACGAACTTTTCGCAGTCATCCACCAGCCAGCGTATAGGCTTATCAGAAAGCCCTGACACAGCGGCGTTCTCTCTTGCCCACTGCACCATGCCCTTTGATGCGTCAACGTGTGAAACGCTCGCACCTGCCTCGGCACAAGCAAGTGTTGCTCCGCCTGTATATGCAAAGAGGTTTAACACCTTTATCTCTCTGCCTGCGTTTCTTATTTTATCAGCCATGAAGTCCCAGTTCACAGCCTGCTCAGGGAAAAGACCTGTGTGCTTGAAGCCTGTTGGTCTGATTATGAACTTCAAGTTTTTATAGCTGATGTTCCAGCTTTCAGGCAGGCGTTTTCTGTACTCCCATTCACCGCCGCCCTTTGAGGAGCGGTGATAAATTCCGTCCGCCTTTGTCCACAGGTCAGAACGCTTAGGGGACTTCCAGATTATCTGAGGGTCAGGTCTTACAAGCACCTTGCCGCCCCAGCTTTCAAGCTTATCTCCGCTTGAGGTATCTATTATCTTATAGTCTTTCCAGTTTTCTGCAATTCTCATATTTTTTATCCTTATATAAAACTTACCTTACATTTTTTCGATAAGTTCTGCTATCTTGTGTGCATATTCTGTGATTATGCCTGTTCTCTTGCCCTCTATCATAACACGAACGAGAGGCTCTGTGCCTGACTCACGAACAAGAATCCTGCCCTCGTCCCCAAGCTTTTCGGAATACATCTTGATAGCGTCTGTTATCTCTGGGACTTTATCCCACATACCCTTTTTATCTGCCGTTATCTTAACGTTCACGAGCACCTGTGGATAGCACTCCATGCAGGCTGCAAGCTCGCTTGCCTTTTCCCCTGTACATTTAAGGACTGTCAGAAGCTTTGTACCTGTCAGCTCACCATCGCCTGTGTTTGCATAGTCAAGAAGAATGATATGGCCTGACTGCTCACCGCCTATATTATAACCGCCCTTGAGCATTTCTTCAAGAACGTATCTGTCGCCCACCTTTGTGGTAGCGGCAACGATGCCGTTTGCTTTCGCATACTTGAAGAAACCGAGGTTTGTCATAACTGTAACAACGCAAGTGTTGTTTTTGAGTATGCCCATGCTCTTCATATATTTTGAGAAGATAGCAAGTATCTTGTCGCCGTCGATAAGCTCACCCTTTTCGTCAACTGCAAGACATCTGTCGGCATCGCCGTCAAAGGCAAGACCGATATCACAATGATTATCAACAACAGCCTTTTGCAGACCCTCGATATGTGTTGAGCCGCAGTCCTTATTTATATTTGTGCCGTCAGGCTTATCGTTGAGCATTATGCACTTTGCACCAAGACCCTCGAAAATTCTCTGTGCGCACACGGAAGCTGAGCCATTTGCGCAATCGAGTGCTACACGGATACCGTTGAAATCTGTCTGAACGGTCTTCATTACGTAGCGGATATAATCCCAAGCTGCGTCCTTTTCGTAATAAACGTGACCTATATCACAGCCGTCTTTAAGCTCTATCTTCTCAGGCGTGTCAAGGATAAGAGCCTCTATCTCGTTCTCTATCTCGTCAGAAAGCTTGAAACCGCTGCCTGAGAAAAGCTTTATGCCGTTGAACTCAACAGAATTGTGTGATGCGGAGATCATAACGCCTGCGTCTGCGTTGTATTTTTTTACAAGCATTGCAACGGCAGGTGTAGGAACAACGCCGAGAATGTGAGCGTCTGCACCAACTGAACAGATACCAGCCACCAGTGCGGATTCAAGAATGTCGCCTGAGATACGGGTATCCTTGCCTATGATTATCTTTGCCTTGTGGTTCGTTTCCTTTGTGAGCACCATTGCGGCAGCTCTGCCTATCTGCATAGCAAGCTCGCAGGTAAGCTCGGTGATAGCTACTCCTCTTGCACCGTCAGTTCCAAATAGTCTTCCCATAACAATTAACTCCTTTTCGAGGTCATGCCTCTATATTATTTTTTATTTATGTAAACTCTATATTAACACACATATTAAATTTATCCGATATACTATTTTTGCCAAAGACAGAACGTCGGTGGCAGGCAGGCGACCAAAGGTCGCCAATACGGAACAAGACAGAAAGTGCGGGTCTTATTCGGGCGAACAAAGGTCGCCCCTACAAAACAAGAAATTCATCGCCGCTAGGCGATACCATAATTCCTCATTCCTCATTCCTCATTCCTCACTAAATCAAAGGTGCGTTTGTCCGTCTTTGAGAAAGCCCAAGTGATCGTAAGCAAGCTGTGTAGCCACACGTCCCCTGGGGGTCTTGGAGAGAAAGCCTAGCTGCATAAGATACGGCTCGCAAACGTCTTCAATGGTGACGGACTCCTCACCGATAGCCGCCGCAAGAGTTTCAAGTCCCACAGGGCCGCCGTCATAGCCTTTTATTATCATCGTCAGCAGACGCTTGTCGAGAGAGTCAAGTCCAAGCTTGTCAACGTCCATTCTGTTAAGGGCTATCTTTGCAATGTCTGCGGTTATCCTGCCGTCCCCCATGACTTCGGCAAAATCACGCACACGCCTTAAAAAGCGGTTTGCTATTCTTGGAGTTCCCCTGGAACGCTTCGCTATCTCCTCTGCACCGTCATCGTCACAAGCCACGCCAAGCAAAATTGCGGAACGCTTTACGATATCGGAAAGCTGTTCTGTATTGTAAAGCTCCAAACGCTGGATAACGCCGAAACGGTCTCTCAGCGGTGCGGAAAGGGAGCCTGCTCTTGTGGTAGCACCGATAAGAGTGAACTTGTTAAGCTCAATTCTTATAGACCTTGCCGCAGGACCTTTGCCCATGATTATATCCAAAGCATAATCTTCAAGGGCAGGATAAAGAACTTCCTCAACCTGTCTTGAAAGACGGTGTATCTCGTCTATAAAAAGCACGTCACCTTTTTCAAGGTTTGTGAGAAGTGCCGCAAGGTCGCCCGGCTTTTCAATGGCAGGCCCTGAGGTTATCCTGATGTTCACTCCCATTTCGTGGGCGATTATGGCAGAAAGGGTGGTCTTGCCCAGACCAGGCGGGCCGTAAAGCAGAACATGGTCAAGGCTGTCGCCCCTGTTTTTTGCCGCTTGTATATATATTTTCAGGTTCTCCTTGACCTTTTCCTGACCGATATACTCGTCAAGTGTTTTAGGTCTAAGGCTCACCTCGAAATCGTCAGTTGTTTCCGCCTGAGTTTCCTTCGGGGTGACTATCCTGTCTATATCAAAATCTCCTTTTTCGATCATTTATGGAGTTCTCCTCTCAAAATTTCGCAAGTCCGATAAGGGCTTTCTTTATAAGCTCTTCAACGCTCAAATTCGGGTCAAGCTTTGATATCACTGACATTGCTTCGCCCTCGGTATATCCAAGCACCACAAGGGCTGTGACAGCTTCTTCGACAGCTCCGCTTGGAACAGCCGCAAAGCCCTGAGCCGCATTTCCTCTGACGGATATGGTATTCTCTTTTGCCACCTTATCCTTAAGCTCGAGGACTATCCTTTGCGCTATCTTTGTACCGATACCTTTTATCTTTGTAAAAGCCTTTGAATCCCCCGTTGCGACCGCAAGCGCAAACTGTGACGGAGTGCAGGCTGAAAGTATGGCAAGACCTGCCTTCGGACCTACTCCGCTGACAGATATGAGCATACGGAAGCTTTTAAGCTCCTCCTTAGTTACAAAGCCAAAAAGCTCCACTGCGTCCTCCCTTACGGAGAGGTGAGTGTAAAGCTTGACCTCGCTTTTGCCTGCAATCTGCTGCAAGGTGGAAAAGGTGGTTTTGCAGGCATAGCCTACGCCTGCACATTCTATTACGGCAAGGTCGCTCTCGGTATGAACAAGCTTTCCGCTAAGTGAATATATCATATTATTTCTCCTCAAAATTTTTCATAACACGCCTTGTGTTCACCGAAAGTCCATGAGTTATAGCGATAGCCACTGCGTCCGCTGTATCGTCAGGCTTTGGGATAGCTTTAAGATGAAGCATGGTCTTTGTCATTTCCTGCACCTGCTTTTTCTCGGCACGTCCATAGCCGACTATGGAACATTTCACCTGCAAAGGCGTATATTCATAAATGGGAATATTTCTTATTATGGCAGGAAGCAGGGTCACTCCCCTTGCCTGCGCAACGTCAATGGCGGTCTTTTCATTGGTATTGAAAAAAAGCTTTTCTATTCCCATTTCATCAGGCTTATAGGTGGTTATTATCTCGGTCATATCGTCATAAATGACTTTCAGCCGTCTGTTGAAATCCATATCCGCAGAAGTGGTTATTGCACCGTAGTCGACAACAGTGAATTTTCCGCTGTTGTATTCAAGCACTCCGAAGCCCACAATGGCATAGCCCGGGTCGATACCAAGTATTCTCAAATCCACTCCTCCGTTCAATTACAACGTTATCCTATAATGACCCTATTATAACAACTAATTATACCATATTTTTCGGTCAAATGCAAGCAAAACGCTGAGTTTTCACCTATTTCTCACAAGGCGAAAATGTAGAAATGCCACTTTGTGAAAAGTCTGTTTTTGGCTAAACTGACTATAGAACAAAACAGCGGTCATCAGGTATGCCCCTGACGCCGCTGTTATCTTTTTATGCTGTATTTTCTAAGGGGCGACTTCCACAATCTTTGGAGGATAAGACCGTTGAGCGTGCCTGTGAGAATGCCGCTTATTATGAGATAAGGCAAAAGGCTGAACACCGCCCATGTGCCTGATATCACTGCCGCCGCACAAAGCTGACCTATGTTATGGAAAAAGCCACCAAAAACTGATGTCACCCAAAGCTGGTTTTCACCAACTCTCGAAACCGCAATGCACATGGCGAGATACGCTAAAATTCCGCCTGTGAGTGAGAATGCAAAGCTCACCACAGTGCCGTAAAGTCCTGCCGCAAGAACTATTCGCAGGAGAAGCACCAAACCGGCTTCTTTTCTGCCGATAAAAAGCATTGCCGCCATTGTGACGATATTTGCAAGACCAAGCTTCATGCCGCCTATGGGCATAACAGGAAACTGTGCTTCAACCATGAAAATGATAAGTGACAAGGCGGTAAAAATTCCTATGAGGGCGATTTTTCGTACTGATATCTTCATACTTCCACCCCTATATAACAGCGTCGGCAGAAGTTTCGCCGACTATTTTTATCACAAGCTTGTGAGGTGCACAAATGACGGTCTGCCCTGCGTGGGATATCTTTCCTGCATGGACGCAGGTCTGGTTCGAGCAATCCGCTGAGGACACCCATATGCTTCCCTCGCTCACGGTTATGGTATTAGTGCCGTTTTCTGTTTTTATCTCAAAGGAATACTCCTTATGGGGTGAAAGGTCGGAAACTGTCTTTATGAGCTTGCCGTTTTCATATATCTCGGCAGAATTTTCTCCGCTTCTTGCCCCTGTGAAGAAGATAAACGCCACGCAGACTATGCACACCCCTGCGAACACTGCCGCCCATATGAGATTTTTTCTACTTTTCATCTGCGCCCCTCCTTTTGTGTGAGATAAACACCATGAAAAGTATAACATATGCCTGCTTCTTCGTCAAGGTCATGCTAAGTGTCTTGTTTTTTGTACTCAAATATTACACTAAGGTTACAATCAAGTACAAGATTTAGTACAGTTGTAACATTGCTGTAATTTTCGCTGAAAAAGCCGAAAAAATTGTCGAAAATTTATCAAAATATCCTTATTCACTATTGATTTTTTGAATGGGGTGTGTTAAAATATAAGAGTTGAGTATTCTATTATTAAGAGTATGTGAACATTTGTTCTTTATATAGACCGCCATAGCCTGCATTATATGGGCAGATTAAACGATTGCATGGGTGTATGTTAAATGTTTTTAACCAAATCGTTGAAATTCCTGCTTTTTGCTTTTATTTTTCCTGCGGCTGTGGTATAATAATCTGAGCGTCGGCAGAGAGAGAAGCCGACAATCTCGTTAAGGAGTGTGTAAACTTGGAGAAGTTTGTTATACATGGAGGAAAGCCGCTGCATGGTACTGTGCAGATAAGCGGTGCGAAAAACGCTGCTGTTGCATTGGTTGCGGCAACTATCCTGTGCGACGAGCCGTGCGTTCTTGAGAACGTGCCTGAGATAAGCGATATAACTAAGTGCATGAAGATCCTGCGTGAAATGGGCGCAGAGGTCAGACTTTTAGATAAAAATACTATATACTTTGACACAAAGGGCATTGAAAAGCCTGAAGTGCCGTATGAGCTTGCAAGAACTATGAGAGCGTCATGCTATTTTCTTGGCACACTGCTTGGAAGATTTCACGAGGCTTTTGTTCCGATGCCGGGCGGCTGTGACCTTGGCGACAGACCTATAGATCAGCACCTTAAAGCATTCAAGGCACTGGGTGCGTCTGACGAGATAGTGAACGGAGCTAATCACGTCACTGCGGACGAGCTTGTAGGCAATCAGATATACTTTGACTTTGTTACAGTTGGCGCAACTATGAACGCAATATTTGCCTCTGTTAAGGCAAAGGGTCTTACTATAATCGAAAATGCGGCTAAAGAGCCTCATATCGTTGACCTTGCGAACTTCCTTAACTCAATGGGTGCTGATATCAGAGGTGCAGGTACTGACGTTATCAAGATAAGAGGCGTTGAGTACCTCAAAGGTGTTACCTATGCGACTATCCCTGACCAGATAGAGGCAGGCACTTATATGGTAGCGGCGGCTGCCACAAAGGGCGACGTTGTTATCGCAAACGTTATCCCGAAACACCTTGAATCTATCACGGCAAAGCTACGCAAGGTAGGCGTAAATGTTGAAGAAAGCGACGAGAGCGTTCATGTATGGGTGGACGGTCCGCTCATGAAAACTTCTGTAAAAACTATGCCGCACCCTGGCTTCCCTACTGATATGCAGCCACAGTTCTCAACACTGCTGACTCTTGCAGAGGGTACGAGCATCGTTACTGACGATATTTTTGACAACAGATTCAGATATGTGGCTGAGCTTAGAAGAATGGGCGCTGACATTTCTGTTGACGGCAAGGTGGCTGTTATACAGGGCGTCGGCAAGCTAAAGGGTGCTCCTGTTGTAGCGACCGACCTGAGAGCAGGTGCGGCAATGGTTATTGCTGGTCTTGCGGCAGAGGGCACAACTGAGATAGATAATATTTTCTACATCGAAAGAGGATATGAAAAGATAGACGAGAAGCTCAGAGGACTTGGAGCTGACATTCAGCGTGTTTACAAGCCTGACGCTAACGAAATGGAGCTTAGCGGCTGATAAATATTGATAACACTGCGGCGGCATATTATTTGCCGCCGTTTTTTACAGCATTTGAGAGGACATGATATGGAGCTTTTTATTTCCGACCTTGACGGAACACTGCTTGACGGCAATGCAGAGGTGACGGAGTTCACAAGAGACACTTTGAACAGGCTCATGGCAAAGGGGCTTAACTTCACTGCTGCCACTGCAAGAACGCTTGCTTCCGCAGGAAAAATACTTTCGGGGCTTGACCTGAAGCTTCCCGTTATACTTATGAACGGCGTGCTTATTTATGATATGGCTGAGAAAAAATACGTCAGGATAAACAGCCTTTCCAGGGAGCTTTGCGGTCTTATCATAGATCTTGCGAAAGGGCTTGGTTTAGAGCCTTTTATGTACTCGGTTTCAGATAATCAGCTTTCAACAAGATATGAGAGGCTTATTTCTCCTGCAATGAAGAGCTTTTACAACGAGCGCAGAGAGAAATATTACAAGTCTTTCACGCAGGTCAGTGACCTTTCTCAGCACACAGACAATGTGATATACTTCACATTTATTGCAGAAAAAGAAAAGCTTGTACCGCTGTATGACGCTCTTAAAGATAATGAAAAGCTGAATATCACATACTATTATGATGTTTACGACCCTAAGCTTTGGTATCTTGAAGTGTTCTCTTCGGCGGCTTCTAAGGAGCAGGGTGTCAGGTATCTTCGTGAGAATTACGGCTTTGACTTTGTCACGGCTTTTGGGGACAACACCAACGATCTGTCTATGTTCAAGGCGGCTGATAAAAGCGTGGCGGTAAAAAACGCCTGCAAAGAGGTGCTTGAAGGCTGTAACGAGGTGACAGGCTCAAATGAGGAAAACGGTGTTGCAGAGTATCTTCTGAAAACTTTTGAAAGGAATTAGTTATGGCAAGGATATATCCACTTTTTTCATCAAGCAAGGGCAACAGCTCTTTTATTGGCAACAGCGACGGCGGGATACTTGTTGACGCAGGAGTATCCTGCAAACGTCTTTGTGAGGCTTTGAAAGCTAACGAGATCGACCCTGCGGTGATACAGGGAATTTTTATCACCCACACACATTCAGACCATGTTTCGGGGCTTAAAGTTTTCACGAAGAAATATCATATCCCTGTATTTGCCCAAAAGACCAATCTTGAGATACTTGTATCTGACGGCAAGATAGACCCTGCCTGTGATGTCAACGAGGTGGACGGCAATGAAGTGTGCATAGGAGATTATGCTGTAAGGGGTTTTGCCACATTTCACGATACCCCTGCAAGCTGTGGATATCAGATAAAGACCCCTGACGGCAAGCAGGTGTGCGTATGCACCGACCTTGGCACTGTTACCAATGAAGTTGATATGCACCTGAGCGGTTCTGACCTTGTTTTGCTGGAGTCAAATTATGATGAGTCAATGCTAAAGAATGGTTCTTATCCATACGAGCTGAAAAGGCGCATTGCTTCAGACCACGGACATCTTTCAAACTCAGCCTGCGGAGAACAGCTAAAAAAGCTTATGACAGCAGGTACATATAAATTTATTTTAGGGCATTTAAGTCAGGAAAACAACACGCCTTTACAGGCTGAAAACTCGGCTGTGGGAGCGCTTGGAGATTACGAGCGCAACAGCGACTATATTTTACATATAGCAAAGCCTGAGGGCAGCGGAATGGCGGTGGCATTTTGATAAGGATAAATCTTATTACAGTTGGAAAGCTGAAAGAAAAATACTGGCGTGACGCTGCGGCGGAATATTCAAAGCGGCTTGGGGCGTTCTGCAAGCTTGAAATAGCCGAGCTGAACGAGTCGAGGTTGTCTGACAGCCCCTCTGAAAAAGAGATAGCGGCGGCGCTTGAAAACGAAGCAAAAGCCATGAAAAGCTACACTGACATCAAGGGCGCATACAACATTGCAATGTGCATCGAGGGCAAGCAGCTTTCAAGTGAAAAGCTGTCCAAAAAGCTCAGCGAATGTGGTCTGAACGGATTCAGCACAGTGAATTTCATAATAGGCTCGTCATTCGGCATTGCCCCTGAGATAAAGGCGAAAGCTGACCTGCGCTTATCAATGTCGGAGATGACCTTTCCACACCAGCTTGCAAGGATAATGCTTTTGGAGCAGGTTTACAGGGCTTTTCAGATAAGTGCTAATACTAGGTATCATAAGTGAATTTCGGATATGACAAAACCGCCGCAACCAAACTCGGTTGCGGCGGTAATTTTATCTGCTATGATTTATTGTTCTTACTGTAATACTCTGTCTGCTTATCGTAGACCACTTTCGGCGTGTAACGTTTTATTGCCTTGTTGTTTACCTTGATGTCAAGCTTTTCTACCCAGCTTGTTAATTTCTCCTGAAATTCATCGCTCTTCATTTCTTTCAGAAGATCTTCATGATTGTCCTTGGCATATTCTGTATCTCTGTCCTTGATATCGCCCTTGATAAGAATGTAATATGCGTTATCGTCCTCATAAGCTGTTGCAACGTCTGTGCTCATACCGCTTACTTCTTTGAGTATCTTTCCGTTTGTGGTGTCCTTCTGAGAATCGTCCATTGCACCGTAGTTCATCATTTTCTCATTTGCATATGGGTCAGGCTCTGATGATGAGCTGTCTGTTGAGGAGTCGCTGTCTACAGTGGAGCTTGATTCTGCTGTGCTGTCAGATACAGAAGATGTATCATCGGAAGCTGTGGAGCTTGTGTCGATATCTGATACGGAAGATGTGTCGTCTGACGCTGTTGAGCTGTCTGTGGCTGATGAATCGCTGTCAGTGGCGGAGCTTGAATCTGAGGCTTTCTTTGATGCAACATAATCATTGTATTCATCTATGATGCTGTCGAAATCGTCAAACGAAACTCCCTGAGCCTTTTCAAGGAACTCATCTCTTTTTGCCTTGGCTTCCTCATTTGCAGCGTTTGCCGAGTCTGTAGAGGAGTCGGTGGCTGATGATGAAGAATCAGTTGATGCTTTAGTTTTTGCAAAGGAAATGGACTTATATCTCAGGTAGTTATCATCGAGATACTTCACCATTTCATCGTCTGAAACGGCTTCCTCACCGCCCTCAGCATAGTAGTGATCAAAAAGCTCTTCCCTCATTTTCGAGCCTTTGAGCGCAAGCTTTACGGATTCCTTTGAGATACCCTCTGACTCGTAAAACTCGCCCTGAGAATCCCATGTGCTGCTTATGCTGTCATTAATGGACTTTATATCCTCATCTGAAAGAGTAAGTCCAAGCTCGTTGAACTTGTCAACTACTGCCGCATACTCCTTAGTTGCAGTGAGAGCATAATCTGAAAGATACTCGTCAAATGCCTTTCCGTCTACCTTCTGATCGAAATAGTCCTTTTTGATGCCGTTCTGATAATACATCATCGTCATTTGATATGACATTTCTGTAAGCTCATTATAAATGTAGATCCCTGCGTTTATCTTGCTGTCACCTACTGTCATCACATAGCTTGTGTCCGAGCAAGCGGTAAGGCTCGCAGTACAAAGCAATGCGGCAGTAAGAGCAGCCGTTATTTTTTTAGCTTTAGCCATTTTATTATCCATTTCCTTTCCGAAAAAAATCGTCTTACTAACAGGCAGAAAACCGCCTTAACTTTTACATTATACTACATTTAAGCCTATAAGTCAAGGGGGGACAGCGGCTCTCACAATGCAAAAACGGACGATCACTAACCGTCCGTTGCAACGCACTGATATTTTATCTATTGCTATTTCCTGTTTTTATGTCTTTCCAATTTATTTGCGTACATTATCTTATCCGCCTGTGTAAACATATCTTCAAGCTCGTGGATATCTGTTATATGTTTACAAATGCCGCCTATACTAACGCTGACCTCAAACTCATTATCTGCAAACCTGTTATATACCCTAAGCCGGTCATTGACCCTTGCAGAAAATCGTTCAGGATAGTTGTCGTTATAGTCGTTACAGCCTATCACCACAAACTCATCGCCGCCTATCCTTGCGCATATCTCGTGATTTTTTGTCGATGCCAAAACTGCGTCTGCGATCGCTTTTATTGCAATATCACCGCTGTTATGTCCAAAATTATCATTTATCTTTTTAAGGCAGTCCAGATCGCAGACAGCAATAAAGACCTTATTTTTCGGATCTGACATTCTGTCAATAACAAACTGGATATTTTTCTCAATGCCTATTCTCGAATAAACACCTGTCATAGCGTCACGGACTGCAAGATTAGCTATGGAGTTTTGTATCCGCATTGATTCCAGAGCATTGCTTACATGATTTGTCCAATTACGATAAGTGATATCTATCGTTTTTATTTCGTCACCGTAAGACAATATAGCATAACCATAGCACCGATCTATAAAATGTACCGGGGTGATAAAGAATGCACAAGGGCTATCACGCTCTTCATCCAGATCAGGAAATAGCTCTTTGAGTTCAAAAGGATCATGGAGAGTTCTGCTTTTGCCGTCAACGTTTCTTATATAAAGCACCATATTTTCTGTATATTCCTTTGGAACAGTGGAGATCTCACCGACTATCTCATGCTCTCCAAGGCAATCCTCATTAAGGCAGAGATAATATCTCTTCTGATCGAGTATAAGATAGAGAAAATATTGTATCCTGGCCATCAGATCTTCGGGATCTTTAGAGCAAGCCATTATATCGGTCATACTGCTGTCCAAAAAGTCATGATAATTCATCTTGTTCTGAGGAGATAAAAGATCACGCTTTGTATAGCTATAATCCTCATGACAGCCACAGGAAGCACCTATCTCCACCTTACCGCCGTCCTCTATAAGACCCTGAGGCTCTACGCCTCTGATCCTTGCCTCAATGGTCATTACTGCGTTCACGCCAGTTTCAAAGATCGGTGGAGAGCATGAGGTTATGGCTGGCACGCAATGGATAGCCTCGTCTATTGCGTCATAACCTGCAACTATCATATCCTCAGGCACGCTCAGACCGTTTTTCTGATATTCATGAACAACGCCTATAGCCATATAATCTCCACAGCAAACGATAGCGTCAGGCTTTTTACGTCTGCCATAGATGATATTATTTGCCACCTCTGCCGCTTTATCATACCAGAAGCCTCCGTCAAAGCAGACAAAGTCCTTGTCATACTCTATGCCATGCTTTTCAAGGGCACGCTTATATCCTGCAAGCCTTTCACGAGTGGTGGCAACCTCCAGAGGACCGCTCAAAAAAAGTATCTTCCTGCATCCATGGACCTCGATAAGATGTTCTGTGAGTTGCATAAAAGGTATTTCGTCACGGGTATAAATACTTTCATAGTCCTTATAGCTTCCATCTATAAAAACCACAGGAACATGACATTTCTCATCTATATCCCTGCATATTTTGTCAAAAAGCCCAGGCATTTTTAATGTATCTGCCAAAACGATGACGCCATCGAGCTTATCATAGTTTATAGCGTCATATATCTGCATTTCTCCAACAGCCACTGCTTTTAAAAATGACACTTTGACAAAGCTTGTGAAGATAAGCACATCATAGTCAAGCTGAAAAGCCTTTGTCATTACGCCTTTCAGTATTTTTTCCTGATAATAGCTTTCTGCCTCAGACAATATCACTCCAATGCGTTTTCTTCCCAAAATGTCTCACCTTCTCTATAATGTCGCATTTAGACGCACTGCGCCCTACAGTTGTTCAAATATTATACCACATTTGCCTCGATTTGTCAAAGGCATTTTGTGAATTTTCGTAAACATTTTAACGGCTTTTTTGCTTTTGTGGTAAAATTATTAAGCTATTTTCAATATTACCAATACATATATTTGATTAAATTTGTTACAAATCAACTAAGCGATTTACTTAATCGTTTTCAAGATTGCGAAAATTTTCGGTGGCATGTTCATATAGAAAACAAAATGAAAACTTTTCAGAATATTGTTAATAAATAAAACATCGCAGAGAGATCTATTTTTCATGTAATGCCGAGCAAGAAAAAAGCCAAAAAAGTTTGAAAAAATGTCTTGACAAGTAAACGATCATATGGTATAATATTAAAGTCGCTTGGATAGTGTGACACATATAAAAAAATGATAAACTGGAGAAGTCGCCTAGCCCGGTTTATGGCGCACGACTGGAACTCGTGTATGGGTTAATAGCTCATCGAGGGTTCGAATCCCTCCTTCTCCGCCAAAAAGTCTCGTAAACACGTTGTTTGCGAGACTTTTTATTTTCTAAAGATATGACACACAGAAAAAACTCAATAAAAAAAATCGGACAGCCCGAAGACTGTCCGATTGAATTTTTATGGTGATTATTCTATAGTCGTGATGTCGCTTCCGAACCAAGTTGTTGATATCTCAGCAAGCTTGCCGTCCTGCTTCATCTCGTGGAGGATCTCCTCGATCTTATCGCAAAGTGCCTGATCGCCAAGTCTGAATCCGATAGCGTACTCCTCTGGGTCAAGGCCGTCAGGAAGCACCTTGTAATCCTTGCCTGATGTGGATATCTCGTAGTTTGCAACTACTGAATCAAGGAACGCTGCGTCTACCATGTTAAGCTCCAACTGCTGAAGAGCCTCAACGTTTGTTGCAAGCTCTGTTGTTGTCGCACCATTTGCTACAACGTCAGATGCAAGAAGGGTTTCCTGTGCTGTTGAGCCGTTCTGTACGGCAATGTTCTTGCCTGCAAGATCAGCCTGTGAAGCAACGTCGCTAGAGCCGTTTACAACGAACACCATTTCATTCTTCATGTAAGGCTCGCTCATGAGCATTACTTTCTTTCTCTCATCGCTGACAGAAAGGCCATTCCAGATACAATCTATTGTGCCTGCGTTAAGGTCCTGCTCCTTTGTATCCCAGTTTACAGAGTAAGTTTCAAGCTCTACACCAAGTCTTGAGCAAACTTCCTTTGCAACGTCGATATCAAAGCCTACGATGTTGTCGTTCTCGTCTGTGTAGCCCATTGGCTTGAATGTAGGGTCAAGTCCAAGCACAAGCTTGCCTGAATCGAGAACTTTCTGAAGTGAGTTATCCTCGCCTGTTGCAGCGGCTGTGCTGTTTGTGCCTGCTGCTGATGAAGAATCAGATGTGCTTCCGCAGCCTACAGCCAAAAGCATCATGGCAGCAGCGGAAAGTGATGCGATAGTCTTAAAAATAGATCTTTTCATTATTAACTTCCTTTCGGGTATCGTCAAAATACCATTTTGTACGTTTTAACACTTTAATATAATAACATATTATAACGTTACTGTCAATTATCATTATTGCCCAAACCTTTTCAGGCTGTGGGTGCTTTTTCATAGAAAATGACCGCAGGCAGGGAAAAATCAGCACTTGCCAAGCTTTTTCGCCCTATCCATAAATCTTGCATACTTGCCTATTACCGCTTCTCCCTGTGTGATACCTGCATTTTTAAATATCTCCAAAGGCTTTTCGGGATAGTCGGCTGTATATTCAAGCTCAAGCTCATAGTCTGTCACGCCAAGATATTCGCTTTTGTCAAGGCATATCTCAACATGGTCGAAATCGGTGCAGAGCTTGCGCTGAGTATGCAAAGAGCCTGCAAGGTCAGCGGCAGGAAAATCTCTGCCCACAAGCTGTGAAAGCTCCTGTGCGGTGAGCTTTTCAGGCAAGCTGTCAAGCTCCATTTCAAACTCTTTTTTCACATGGAGCGCACCGTTTTCAGATATAGGCGCTTTAAGCTGTAAAAAATACCTATCCCCTATTTGTCTTACCCTGATACTTGTCATGCCCGTATCCTGCTGTGGGATATAATAAAAATTGGTCTGCTCTATTATTTTGCTCCACTGAAAAAGCTTTTCGGCGGTGTTATATTGTTCTTTTGTGAGAGAAATTTTTATCTCACGCTCTATATTTTCGCTCATAATATCCTCCTGCTTCAATACTTAAGGCAACACCGCACAAAGCCCGCCTGACGGCTTTGCACGCCATCTGCTTGCAGATTTTCCGTCATATCACACAAAAATCCCTTGACATACGACAGTATGCCTGCGGAATTTTTATGCGATCTGACAAAAAATCTGACTACGCATCTGACGCACAATCTTTGTGCGGTATTGCCTTTATTTTATTATAACAATATCACAATACAATGTCAACACGAATATGGTTGACAAATTCCCATAAAAATAGTAGAATTTAATTAGTGATTTGATTATTTTAAGGAGAGTTTGAGATGTCAAGAATACTGACGCCGCAGCAGAAGATAGAGCGGAGCATTGTGACGGATTTTCGCAGAGATATATGGAACAAATTCGTAATGGGATATGAGCGTTACGATATGATAAAGCCAGGGGACAAGATAGCGGTGTGCATATCAGGGGGCAAGGACTCAATGCTTCTTGCTAAGTGTATGCAGCATTTGCAGAAATATCAGGGCATGGACATAGGGCTTGAATTTATTGTAATGAACCCTGGTTACAGTGACGCCAACAGACAGAGAATAATCGACAATGCGGCGCTTATGGGGATACCCATAAAGATGTTTGAGACGAAAGTTTTTGACATTGCATACAATCAGAAACGCAACCCATGCTATTTGTGTGCAAGAATGAGGCGTGGCTGGCTTTACAAATTTGCGCAGGATCTTGGGTGCAACAAGATAGCCTTGGGACATCATTTTGATGATGTTATAGAAACCATACTCATGAGCATGGTATACGGAGGGCAGATTCAGACCATGATGCCGAAGCTTCACTCGAGAAATTATGCTGGCATGGAGCTTATCAGACCCCTGTACATGGTGAAAGAGGCGGACATTATCCGCTGGGTGGAGCAAAACGATCTGCATTTTATCCGCTGTGCCTGCCGTTTCACAGAGAGCTACGAGGGGATAGAGAAAAAGGGCGAGGTATCAAAGCGGCAGGAAATGAAAGAGCTTATAGCGAAATTCCGTGCCACCAATCCCAACATTGAAAACAACATTTTCAAGAGCGTTTACAACGTCAATCTGCGCACTGTGATACAATACGAATACAAGGGCAAAAAGTACAATTTTATGGACACATATGATGATTACGACCCGAGCGTTCAGGCAGATGATACTGATGATGAGGGGATAGAGTAAAACATAGCAAAAAAGTTGAGAAAAGGGCTTGACAAAGCGGCAGAGATAGTGTATAATATATTACTGTAATTGGTTTGCTGCTATGGCTCAGTAGGTAGAGCACGTCCTTGGTAAGGACGAGGTCACCGGTTCAAGCCCGGTTAGCAGCTCCAGTCACTCGCCGTGACGGGCTCTGTCCGCCACGGCTTTTTTTATGTAACAAACCAAGACACCGCTCCTATACTTTGAACATAAATCGTACAAAGTGGGGCGTGCCCCTGCACCCATATCACGCCTTTCTTTTGAGGGGCGTGATTTTTTTGTTTCCGCTGCGAAAACACGTCAAAGAAACAACTTTGATAACTCGCCGTGACGGGCATTTCCCGCCACGGCTTTTTTTGTGTAAAAAATATAGACACCGCTCCTATACTTTGCACATAAATCGTACAAAGTAGGGCTTGCACCTGCACCCATATCACGCCTTTCTTTTGAGGGGCGTGATTTTTTTGTTTCCGCTGCGAAAACACGTCAAAGAAACAACTTTGATAACTTGCCGTGACAGACATTTATTGTCACGGCTTTTTTCGCATATATGCGTAGGGGAGCGGCGCAATTTCTGTTTCACAGAAATCCGACGTCCCACTTCTCCCCTGTCACAATACTCTACACATAAAAAACACCGCCCGAACTCCTCGGACGGTGTTATATTTTTACCTCGTATTACAGATTTGTATACTCCATAAGGCTCTTATCAACCTCACGGGCAACATCTCTGCCCTCTCTGATAGCCCATACTACAAGGGATTGACCTCTGCGCACGTCGCCTGCGGCAAAGACGTTCTTCACGTTGGTCTGATGTGTGCCGTCAGATGTTGCAATATTCGTTCTGCCGTCTACCTCAACGCCAAAAGCCTTTGTGAGATAGCTCTCAGAGCCCAGGAAGCCTGCCGCAATAAGCACAAGCTCGGCTTCTACCTTGTATTCGCTGCCCTCAACAGGCTTCATCATCGTTCTGCCTGACTTAGGGTCCTTCTCTGGTGAGAGCTTTACAAGCACTGCGCCCTTAAGATTGCCCTTTTTGTCTTTGAGAAACTCCTTGACAGTTGTCTGATAAACTCTTGGGTCATGACCAAACACACCAATGGCTTCCTCCTGACCGTAGTCCGTCTTGCAGACCATTGGCCACTGCGGCCATGGGTTGTTCTCGGCTCTCGTGTCAGGAAGCTTTGGCATCATTTCAAGCTGCAAAACGCTCTTTGCACCATGTCTTACGCTTGTACCAACGCAATCGTTACCCGTATCTCCGCCGCCTATTACCATGACGTTCTTGCCCTTTGCGGAAATGTGGTTTTTATCTGTCAGACCGCCGTTCAGCAGTGCCTTAGTTGTGGATTTCAGAAAATCCACTGCGAAATAGATACCCTTTGCATCTCTGCCCTCGGCTTTGATATCTCTAGGATTTGATGCACCGCAGCAAAGAATAACTCTGTCGAAGTCCTTGAGAAGCTCAGCCGCTGTGATATCCTTGCCCACATTAACGCCTGTGCGGAACTCGATGCCCTCTTCTTTCATTATGTTTATCTTGCGCTCGATTATCTGCTTTTCAAGCTTCATGTTAGGTATGCCGTACATAAGCAGACCGCCCACTCTGTCCTCACGCTCGAAAACTGTTACACTGTGACCTCTCTGGTTGAGCTGGTCAGCGGCAGCAAGACCTGACGGACCTGAGCCTATAACAGCGATAGTCTTTCCCGTTCTTACCTTTGGAACTCTTGCGGAAGCATATCCACAGGAATAAGCATTTTCGATAATGCCGTATTCGTTCGCCTTTGTTGTAACAGCGTCGCCGTTAGCTCCGCAAGTACAGGCCTTTTCGCAAAGTGCAGGACAAACTCTCGATGTGAACTCAGGAAAATTGTTCGTCATATGAAGTCTGTAATATGCCTGCTCCCAGTTGCCCTTGCAGATAAGGTCGTTCCATTCAGGGATAAGATTGTTAAGCGGACAGCCTGAAAATGCGTTGCCTATCTTCATTCCTGCCTGACAGAACGGCACGCCGCAGTCCATACATCTTGCACCCTGCTTCTGCTGCTCCTCCTTTGAAAGAGGAGTGTGAAATTCATTAAAATTCTTTATACGTTCCTCAACGGAGAACGCCGCTGCGTCCTCACGCTTATAGTCCATAAAACCAGTTGGCTTTCCCATATCTCAACTATACTTGCTTTCACAGCAAGTATATCCTCCTTTCGATTTTAAAAGTACAATATCTCATGTGCGCAGGCTTACTGCTTGCCGTTGATGATCTGATAGAATGCTTCTATCTGCGCCTGATCGCTGCTCATGCCCTTTTCTTCCATTGAAGCTATGGCAGACATCATCTTCTTGTAATCGTGAGGGATTATCTTCTTGAACTTAGGCAGATATTCCTCAAAGTTATCAAGAATACGCTTG
The DNA here is from genome assembly GCA_934435205.1 of uncultured Ruminococcus sp. Classification (GTDB taxonomy): domain Bacteria; phylum Bacillota; class Clostridia; order Oscillospirales; family Ruminococcaceae; genus Hominimerdicola. Next base: position 403,263 of record CAKSAK010000001.1, read on the forward strand.
CCCTTTTCAGAGCCTGTTGCGTCAACGTGCTGCTGGATAAGGTCTTTGAGCTGAATGATATCGTACTTCTCCTTGACCTCAGAGAAAAGTACCATTTCCTTGTTGAGTCTTGTGTAAAGGTGTCTGTCCTCGTCAAGAACGTAAGCTACACCGCCCGACATACCTGCCGCAAAGTTTTTGCCTGTCTTGCCGATAACTACCACACAGCCGCCTGTCATATACTCACAGCCGTGGTCGCCAACGCCCTCGACAACTGCCACTGCGCCTGAGTTTCTTACGCAGAAACGCTCGCCTGCAACACCGTTGATGAACGCCTTGCCGCTTGTTGCGCCGTAAAGTGCAACGTTACCGATGATGATATTGTCCTCGGCTTTGAATGTGGAATCCTTTGGTGGGTAAACCACAAGCTTACCGCCTGAAAGTCCCTTGCCGAAATAGTCGTTAGAGTCGCCCACAAGCTCGAGAGTCAAGCCGTTCGGGATAAATGCGCCGAAGCTCTGTCCGCCTGAGCCGTTGCAGACTATCTTGTATGTATCGTCTGCAAGTGTATTGTAATACTTTCTTGTTATCTCTGAGCCGAAGATAGTACCGAATGAACGGTCTGTGTTCTTGACATTTACTGTAATAGACTTTTTCTCACCGCTCTTAAGGTTCTTCTCGAACTCCTTCATGAGTACCTTTTCATCAAGAGTGTTTTCAAGCTTGAAATCATACTTGGATTTCTTGTTGTATTCTACCTTTTCTGAAACGTAATCAGAGTTGATGATATTTGAAAGGTCAACTTCTGCCGCTGTGCCTGTGATACCAGCCTTTGGCTTGATAAGGTCTATCCTTCCCACAAGCTCGTCAACTGTTCTTACGCCAAGCTTTGACATATATTCTCTAAGCTCGGAAGCCACGAATATCATAAAGTTCATTACATACTCAGGCTTGCCTGGGAACTTCTTTCTAAGCTCCGGGTTCTGTGTTGCAACACCGAATGGGCAAGTATCAAGGTTACATACTCTCATCATTGCACAGCCAAGGGTTATCAGCGGAGCTGTAGCAAAGCCGAACTCCTCTGCACCGAGGATAGCGGCGATAACAACGTCACGGCCTGTCATGAGCTTGCCGTCTGTTTCGATAACGACCTTGTTTCTAAGACCGTTCTTGATAAGGGTCTGATGAGCTTCTGCAAGACCAAGCTCCCATGGAAGTCCTGCGTTGTAGATAGAGTTTCTTGGAGCCGCACCTGTACCACCGTCATAGCCTGAGATAAGGATAACGCCTGCGCCTGCCTTTGCAACGCCTGCCGCAACAGTACCAACACCGCACTCAGAAACGAGCTTTACAGAAATTCTTGCGTTCTTGTTTGCGTTTTTCAGGTCATAGATAAGCTGAGCCAAGTCCTCGATAGAGTAGATATCGTGGTGTGGCGGAGGTGAGATAAGCGACACGCCAGGGGTGGAGTGTCTTGTTTTAGCTATCCAAGGATAAACCTTTTTGCCAGGGAGATGACCGCCCTCGCCAGGCTTTGCGCCCTGTGCCATTTTTATCTGTATCTCGTCAGCAGATGTGAGGTATCTTGAAGTTACACCGAAACGTCCCGAAGCCACCTGCTTGATAGCTGAACATCTGTCCTCAGAAGTACCCTTTGTGAGAAGTCTGTCAAGGCTCTCACCGCCCTCGCCAGAGTTTGACTTGCCGTGAAGTCTGTTCATTGCGACAGCAAGTGCTTCATGAGCCTCCTGTGAGATAGAGCCGTAGGACATAGCGCCCGTCTTAAATCTTCTTACGATAGAGTCAACGCTCTCCACTTCCTCCAGCGGAACAGGATTTTCAGCAAAGTTGAAATCCATAAGACCTCTGATGTTCACAGGGTCCATTTCCTCGGAGATAAGCTTTGAATACTTCTTGTATGTTTCATAGTCGCCTGTTCTTGCAGCCTGCTGGAGCAGATAGATAGACTGTGGATTGTAGAGATGCTCCTCCTTGCCGCTTCTGAACTTGTGGCTTCCTCTTGATTCAAGCTCTGTGTCTGTGCCAAGTCCAAGAGGGTCAAAGGCTGATGTATGAAGTCTGTCAACGTTCTTTTCGATATCAGAGATAGTGATACCGCCTATTCTGCTGACAGTGCCTGTGAAATACTTGTTTATAACGTCCTCGCCGATACCGATAGCCTCGAATATCTGTGAGCCCTGATATGACTGTATAGTAGAGATACCCATTTTTGAAGCTATCTTTACGATACCATGGAGAACAGCCGCATTATAATCGTCAACAGCGGCATAGTAATCCTTGTCAAGAAGGTCGTCAGCAATAAGCTCGTGGATAGTTTCCTGAGCAAGATAAGGGTTGATAGCGGAAGCGCCGTAGCCAAGCAGTGTTGCAAAGTGATGAACTTCTCTAGGCTCACCGCTTTCGAGGATAATAGCAAGAGATGTTCTCTTCTTTGTAACAACAAGGTGCTGATGAAGCGCTGATACTGCAAGCAGTGACGGGATAGCAAGGTGGTTCTCGTCAACTCCCCTGTCTGAAAGGATAAGGATATTTGCACCCTCGCTGAACGCCTTGTCTGCTTCTATATAAAGTCTGTTTATAGCCTTTTCAAGTCTTGTGTTCTTATAATAAAGTATAGGGATAACAGCTACCTTAAAGCCAGGAATGTGCATATTCTTTATTTTAAGGATATCTGTTGAGGTAAGGATAGGGTCGTGTATCTTCATTACCTTGCAGTTTTCAGGCTTTTCTTCAAGAATGTTGCCGTCCTCGCCGATATAGATAGTTGTGGAAGTGACTATTTCCTCTCTGATAGCGTCTATAGGCGGATTTGTTACCTGTGCAAAGAGCTGTTTGAAATAGTTGAACAGCGGCTGAGGCTCTTTTGAAAGCACTGCAAGCGGGCTGTCTGTACCCATAGCGGCAATAGACTCAGAGCCGTTCTTTGCCATTGGCAGGATAGAGGTCATAACATCCTCATAGGTATAGCCAAAAGCTTTCTGAAGCCTTTGTCTTTCCTCGTAGCCGTGTTCCTCTACCTTGATGTTTGGTATCTTAAGGTCTTTAAGTCTGACAAGGTTGCTGTCGAGCCACTCGCCGTAAGGCTGCTTTGAAGCATAGTATTCCTTAAGCTCGTCATCGTCGATAACTCTGCCCTGAACAGTATCAACAAGAAGCATTTTGCCTGGGCGAAGTCTTTCCTTTTCAACGATATTGTCTGACGGGATAGGCAGTGCGCCCACCTCAGATGAAAGAATAAGATTGCCGTCCTTTGTGATATAATATCTTGACGGACGCAGACCGTTTCTGTCAAGCACTGCACCCATCATATCTCCGTCTGAGAAAAGTATAGAAGCAGGGCCGTCCCATGGCTCCATCATAGTTGCATAATACTGATAGAAGTCTTTCTTAGCCTGGCTCATTGTGCCATTGTTATCCCATGGCTCAGGGATCGTAATCATAACAGCCAGCGGAAGATCCATTCCGCTCATAACAAGAAACTCGAGAGTGTTGTCGAGCATTGCAGAGTCAGAGCCTTCCGTGTTTACAACAGGTGTGACCTTATCAAGGTCGCCCTTCAAATGCTCAGACTTCATTGTTTCCTCACGAGCGAGCATTTTATCAGCATTGCCTCTGATAGTGTTTATCTCACCGTTGTGAACGATCATTCTGTTGGGATGAGCTCTCTGCCAGCTTGGGTTTGTGTTGGTAGAAAATCTTGAATGTACCATAGCGATAGCAGACTCGTAGTCCTTATCCTGAAGGTCAGGAAAGAACTTTCTGAGATCCTGCACAAGGAACATTCCTTTATATACTATAGTTCTGCTTGAAAGCGATACAACGTATGTGTCCTCATTTGACTGCTCGAATACACGTCTTGCAACATACAGCTTGCGGTCAAAGTCAAGACCCTTTTTAACGCCCTTTGGACGCTTGATAAAGCACTGCATGATCGCAGGCATACACTCAACAGCACGCTTGCCCAGCACCTCAGGCTTTGCAGGAACGACTCTCCAGCCAAGGATCTCCAGACCCTCTTTCTCGGCGATTATCTCAAACATCTTCTTTGCCTGATTTCTCGCAAGCTCGTTCTGTGGGAAGAAGAACATACCAACGGCATAATCTCTCTCCTCGCCAAGCGTTATGCCAAGCTCAGCGGCAGCGATCTTCTTGAAGAATTTATGTGAGATCTGAAGCAGGATACCTACTCCGTCACCTGTTTTGCCCTCTGCGTCCTTACCTGCACGATGCTCAAGCGTTTCAACGATAGTCAGTGCATTAGCAACAGTGTCGTGGGTCTTTTTGCCCTTAATGTTTACAACAGCACCTATTCCGCAGTTATCATGCTCGAATTTCGGGGAATACAGGCTTTTTACATTAGTCATATCCTCCATGCGTTCCATTTTTATCACCCTTTCCTGCCAAACTGTAAAAAAATTATAGCTTATCGTTCAGCAACGTATGTTATTTCACGGCTCATAGCCGATTTTTAGCTGTTTTTAACAAAAAATTTGCAGGAAGAAATTAAAATCCTGCAATCCTGCATAAGTGCAAACAAGCTCAAAGCGTGGTTTTTCGCACAAATGCAGACAAATAGCCTTTTTACCGTCTTTTCTGACAGCTTAATCATTATAACACACATTGCAGCAAAATGCAAGAGCGAATGATAAAACTTGCATAAAATCATTATTAATTTTTCGTTAATCAGTATACATATATAACCTATGATTTCATATCGTTTTTCTAGGTAAACCTCGAAAACTAACGCAACAACGCTCTTTTCAGCTTCTTTACAGCCAGTTTCAGCGGTGAATCATACTCTTTGTAAAAATGCTGATAATCCTTGGAATTGTTCCAGTCGCCGCCCCATTTCCAGCCGTGACGCCTGAAAATGCAATAGCAAAGGTCTGTTCTGTCAATCTTGTGATCAAAGTCTTTGTCACGGTCTGCATACTCCGTAGCATTTGCCGGCATGACCTTATCCCCCACTATATAAGGATTTATAAGAGGGTTTATGTCTATCGCCCTGCCGTAGCTGTGAGCCGAAATAGTGTTGGTATCAGCCACCACCCTATAATTGAAGGCAGAGGAATTGTTATCCGCCATTGACCGCTCATCATCGGCGTCATACTCGTCCACGAGCCTGATTTTTTCTATCTCATAACCGCCCTCGAAAAGCTCATAGAAGATATCCAGAACCTCCTCCGCAAGCTTTCTTGCCACGATAAGCTCGCCCGACTGCACCTTATGCTCAAAGTCATAATATCTCACACGCAGATATGCAAGGTCGCCCAGCTTCACATAGGGGTTTTCCTTATAGGAAACGCCTTTGATACGCTCTATCACCTCGTCTGGAAGCTCCTCGGCAGTAAAGCCCTCTCTGTATAATATCTTTTCCATAAAAACACTCCTTACAAAAAGCGGTCAAGGCATTTTCACCTTGACCGTCCTTATTATTTATCCGCAGACTTGTAGTACATAACAACAGGTGTACCATAAGGCACGTTGTCATAAACATATTTGGCGTCGTCATAGCTCATATTTATACAGCCATGAGAGCCGTTGTATTTGTATATCTCACCGCCGAAATATCCGCCTCGCCATGTGGAATCGTGAAGACCTATTCCGCAGAGAGAAACATTGTTCCAGAAATTACACTTTGTATCCCACTCGTCGCCGTCGGCATTGGTGTCTTTCATACGCTTGTTGGTTTCCTTTGACCAAAGCTTATAAACACCAGGGAGAGTCGTTCTCGCCTCGGATGTGGTCTGACCTGAAACTATATAGGTATCCAGCTTTTTCTTGCCCTTTTCATAATACCACAAGTGCTGATCAGTGAGGTCTATCTCGATATAAGTATCGCCTATATCATCGTCCTTGCTTCTCGCAGACTCAACGCCTGTAAAATCATAGTAGCCGGTACTGTAATAGATAGGGTCTACTTTGTCAACGCTCTCGCCCTTTTCAAGCATATCCACAAGATCGTCGCAGGTCTTTTCCTGATCTATCCACCAGCCGTATTTTGCGTCAGAGCTTGTCGGCACGATTATGTCGCCCTGCAAAGTGGCATGGAACTTTCTCTTAGTATTATATGTATCATACTTCTTTGCGAGCTTTTCCACATACTTCATGGCTTTATCTCTGTCCACAGTGTAGCTTCCGTCATCTTTGAGCTTTATCATCTTCATAAGCTCCTCGCCCGTGAGAGTTTCTGTGGTGTAGTCAAAATCGTATGTGACAGAAAGCTGAAAAACATCATTTCTCTTCTTGCAATCGTCCTCAAGGTCTGCACTCTTCACCTCTGGAAGAGAATAACACCCCGTATCCTTATCAAGCTCAACGCTCAGCTCACCTGTCGCTACGCTTTGCGTAACATAAGCTTCAAGCTTTTTCATATCAGTTATCTTGTTTCCCTGCACCTCAGGGGTGATAACATAAGCCGTCTTGTCCTCGTTAAGCCCAAGCTTTGCGTTGGCAGTTTCAACATCGCCCCAGCTTGCTTTCTCCACAAGCTTCTGAAGCTTCTCAACATCAAATGTGATATCCTCATTAAAGCTATAGGTGGAGTTCTGTATAAAGCCTGAGAACCATGTTTTTCTGTTCACACCGTCATAAATCTTCTGAAGCTCGTCCTTGCCGCTTAGTCTGTAATCAAAATCAGCCGTCTTGAAAACAACAGGCGTGCCGTCGATAGTTTTGACCGTAAGCTCATAAGGCATATCGTTCACCCCGAGCAGGTCGCAAGCCTGTTCAAATGTCTTTCCGCCCACGTCAATGCCGTTCACTGTTGTGCCGCTCAGAAATCTGCTGCTATAGTAAGCCTTTCCAATGAAATATCCTCCGCCCACAACTATCACGATAGCCGCTGCCGCAGTGCCGCAGATAATGCCGATATTATTGCGTTTTTTCTTTCTTTTCTTATTCTTTGACGAGCCTTTTGCAGAGCTGTTTTTCTTAACAGATGTCGCAGGCTTTTTCTTTATCTTTGTGGAATTATCCGTCATCAATTATCCTCCTGTACAAAATGACGTTCGGCATTTGCCGACAATGTATCAAGAATAATTATATCATGCTTTTTTCCTTTTGTCTATAGGATAAGCTGAAAAATTTGTCACAAAAAGAATGTCGGATATTCTTATTTAATGTACAAATAAACGTACTGCAAACAAACCACACGCAAACACAGCAAAAAAATATCGGGCAGATAACTCCACCCGATACAATATCAGTCTTTTATATACTTGTTCTTGACCTCGCTGTAGGTCTTGCAGAAGCGGTCATGGGAGATATACGCTCCCCAGCTCATGTTATCGTCCACCTGAGGGTCCATAACATATACCTGACCGTTTATCGTTACCTCCACCCACATATGATAGCCGTAACCGCCTGCCGCCATAGCGGTCTTGCCGTCAACGGTCTTTGCGTCAAAGCCTATGTAGCCAAGCATTGCGGCATAAACGTAAGAATACTCTGTGCAAGTGCCGTAGCCGTCCTCCAGAACAGCCTTGACAGGATTTGCCCAGCCGCCGTAATCATAGACCGTGTTCTTTATAATATAATCATAGCAAGCCACAGCCTTTTCGTAATTGTTCATATCGTCTGATATTATCTTATTGAGATATTTCAGAAGTATCTTTTCTTCCTTTGCGCTGAGTGTCGCCTTTGGGCTAAGCACTGCGGAATTAAGTCGCTGTGCAGGGGTTTTGCCGTTGTCGATAACAGGCGCAGTGGTTGTAGTTGTGACAGGCTTTTTAGTTGTTGTCACCTTAGTGGTGGTGGTCTTTTTCTTTGTAGTTGTCACCGCAGGCGTTGTGGTCGTAGCAGGCACAGTGGTAGCCTTTGTTGTCTTTGTAGTCGCCTTGGTAGTCTTTGCGGTGGTTGTAGTTTCCGCAGCAGTAGTTTTCGCTGTTGTAGTTTTTTTGGTAGCCTTTGAGGTAACAGTATCGCTGTCAGTGGTGCTGACAGGCACGGAAGTAACAGCAGAAGCCTTTGTTTCAGATTTTGAAGCCTGCTGAGTTTCCTTTGTCACAAGGCTTACCGATATGCTTATCTTAGTGTCAGCGGAAGTCACGCTCTGCACTGCGGTCACTGACGCTGGCTTCTGTGATATTACAGAGGTCGTTACGCTCTCTGATTTCAAAGCTGTTTCGGAAGCTGATTTTGTTGTTTCGCTTTTTGCAGTTTTTACAGCCTTAACAGCCTCGGTCTGAGAATTTTTCGCAGTTTCCTTGACGGCTGATGTTGTAAGAACAGTTGTGATATCCCCGATCTGCTCAGATGTTTCCTTATCAGAAACAGCAGAAATGACCTTTGCATTTTCAGGCGGCATGACCGCACACGGCTGGATAACATTTTTATCAAGCGCTGCAAAAGTCACAGCAGATACTGTCACAACTCCACAGGCAGAAAGCACAGCCACACAGCGGGATATCCCCGACTTCAAATAACCCAATTCAGAACGCTCCTTTCAAATGTGATAAACTACACCATATTATAATGAATAAGGTTACAAAAGTCAAGGGGCGTTGTAATCAAATTGTAATTTTCGAGCCGTTTTTTCATTCGTTTATGAAGTTTATATGAACGCCAAGTTACAGCCATTGTACATTTTATATCTCAGGAACGACAATAAGGGTTCTATTTTTATCACTTTTAACAAATTTCGCAAAACTTTTATTAATAATACCGAAAAACGGACACCTGCGTTACAAAAGCCCATATTTCCCACGATATTTTACATATCTATCCACAAAATCACCCACGCAAAAAAGAACGCAGACACAAGCCTGCGTTCCCTTTTTGAAGTATATGAAGTATATATGGAGAAAAAAGTATATGTGTAAATTTCATCTTTTTGTCTTTCTCTTATCTTGTTTATATAATACTCTGCCAATGTGACAGTTTTATGATAGTGTGCTGAAAACTAATACACAAAAAATAAGTGCAAAAAAACGCCTGCCATATGACAGACGTTTTCTCTTAGTTTAAGTAAATTACTCAGCCTGAGGTGCTCCTACAGGGCAAGTACCTGCGCAAGAACCGCAGTCGATGCACTCGTCAGCGTTAATAGCACACTTACCGTCAGCCTCGGAGATAGCTCCTACTGGACATGCGTCCATGCAAGCGCCGCAGCCGATGCACTCATCACTAATCTTATAAGCCATTTTCACAGACCTCCTTGCATAAATTCTACAAGTATCATATCAAATACTATACTTATATAATAACACATTTTCTGAAAAAATCAAGAGGTTTTCGGCATTTCATAAAAATTTCACATAGATTTTAAGTGATTTTTCGGTTAGTATTCACTAATTGGCTATATGCTTGCCAATTCCTGCTGTGAGATAAGTGCAAATCCTGCTTCATTCAAAGCGTCCTGAGCGGCTGTAACGTTCTCCACTCTCAGGATAAGATAAGCCGTGTTCTCCTTGGTGTTGATGAACGCAGAATACATATACTCAACGCTGATGTTGTCATTGTAGAGAGCTTTCATTGCTTCTGAAAGTCCGCCTGGACGGTCGTTTATCTCCACCGCAAGCACCTGAGTGGTGGTAACGGAAAAGCCCTCTGTTTTCAAGGCTGAAACTGCCTTTTCAAAATCGTCAACAATAAGTCTGAGAATACCGAAATCCTTTGTGTCAGCAAGGGACATTGCACGGATATTCACATCATTATCCCCAAGTATTTTTGTAACGGCAGACAATCTGCCAGGTCTGTTTTCAATAAAAACCGAAAGCTGTTTTACTGTCATAAAATTACCCCCTGTCTTTTAGACAAGCTTTCTCTTGTCGATAACTCTAACTGCCTTGCCCTCAGAACGTGGAATGCTCTTTGGCTCAACAAGTCTTATCTTCGCCTTGATGCCAAGGATATTATGGATATCGTTGGATATCTTCTTTTCAAGATCCTCGATAGACTTGACAGTATCAGAGAACATATCGTCATTAAGCTCGACTCTTATCTCGAAAGTATCAGAATTGTTCACCCTGTCAACGACTATCTGATAGTTAGGGCTTGCCTTTGATATTTTAAGAAGCACTGACTCTATCTGCGATGGGAACACGTTTACGCCCTTGATGATGAGCATATCGTCGCTTCTGCCCATTGGCTTGCACATTTTGACGAGAGTTCTGCCGCATGAGCATTTCTCTCTTGTAAGAATACAAATATCTCTTGTTCTGTATCTCAGCAGAGGGAAAGCTTCCTTTGTTATACTTGTGAAAACAAGCTCGCCCTTTGAGCCTTCAGGAAGAACCTCTCCTGTGTCAGGGTCGATTATCTCTGCGATAAAGTTGTCCTCATTGATGTGCATACCAGACTGTGCTTCGCACTCGAAAGCTACGCCAGGACCGCTTGTTTCTGTCAGACCATAGATATCGTAAGCCTTGATACCAAGAAGATTCTCTATTTCGTGACGCATTTCATCCGTCCAAGGCTCAGCACCGAAGATACCGGCTTTAAGTGTAAGCTCCTCTGGCTTTATGCCCATTTCCTTTACAGTTTCGCCGATATAAGCGGCATATGACGGAGTACAGCACAGGATAGTAGAACCGAGATCCTGCATGAACTGTATCTGTCTTTCCGTGTTTCCTGATGACATAGGCAGAGTAAGACAGCCCACCTTATGAGAGCCTCCGTTAAGACCTGCACCGCCTGTGAAAAGTCCATAGCCGTATGCAACGTGGCAAACGTCATCTTTTGTTCCGCCTGCGGCAACTATAGCTCTTGCACAGCAATTTTCCCAAAGGTCGATATCATGCTGAGTGTAGAAAGCCACAACTCTCTTGCCTGTTGTTCCGCTTGTGGAATGTATCCTAACGCACTCTGAAAGCGGCTTTGCCAACAGACCGTAAGGGTAAGCCTCACGCAGGTCAGCCTTTGAAAGGAACGGCAGCTTGTGCAGGTCCTCAATGCCGTGGATATCATCAGGCGTTACGCCCTTTTCTTCCATAAGCTTCTTGTAGTATGGCACATTGTCCCAGACGTGCTTGACCTGCTTGACAAGTCTTTCGCTCTGGAGCTTTTTCATGTCCTCATGCGCCATGCACTCGATCTCTTCGTTCCAATATTTTCCCATTGGAACACACCTCCTGTTAAAATGGTTTCGGTCATATTACTCGGGTATATACTCTGTCAAAATCCGTCAAAAAGCCTGTCAAAAGGTGGGCGAACTGTTCGCCCCTACACAGGAATACTGCATGATAATTGCTTTTCAACGTACTTGCACTTGTATCATATCCCGTACATATCTTCAAGCATTTTTATGCCTGTTTTCGTTTTGAACACCTTGTCACGGAAGCTTTTTATGCTCTCTTTTGAAAGGCTGTCCTCGAAAGCGTTCACAAGGAAATCTGCTTCCAGAAGTATCTGCCAGTCAAGCCCCTGGACGCCCTCATAGGTGTGATGATGTGCGATAAGAAAGCACACCCTGTCTATGATATCCTCATCAAATTCAAGCTCTGTGAGCATTTTCCGTGCAGGCTCAGGACCTAACTGTTCCTGAAGCTTTCCGCCGCAGTGACCCTTGCCGTATCTCTCCTCCGCAGGCTTTATGCCTATATCATGCACCACCGACGCAACGTCAAGACAGTGCATAGTGCGGATATCCAGCCCCTCTGCCCTGCCGATAACACGGGCAAAGGTATGCACCTTTATAAAGTGCTGTATACGCTTAGGGTCGCCGCTGAAAAACTCGGTCATTTTTATGATAAGACCGCTTATCTCGTCCATTATTTTACCTCTCTGCCGAGAGCGAACGCCTTTTTATTCAGTTCAAGGAACTTTGCAGGAACACAGTTTTCAAGAGCCTTCTGCCAAACGTCCTCGTCAAAAACCATTTTAGTTGACACAACGCCCATGAGAACAACGTTTGAAGCCTTTGCAGTACCAGCCTGCTCAGCAAGTGCCAGTGCGTCAACAGCGATAACGTCAACGCCCTCTGCTTTGAGCTTGCCGATGATATCCTCAGGATAAACAGCCGCACCTGTGATAACAGGCATTGGGTCTATCTGCTGAGTGGAGGTGATGATATGTCCGCCCTTTTTGAGATATGAAACATATCTTGCGGCTTCAAGCTGTTCAAAGCTTATGATGATATCAGCTTCGCCTTTTTCAACTACAGGTGAACACACCTCGCTGCCGTACTTAACATATGTAACAACAGAGCCGCCACGCTGGCTCATTCCGTGTACCTCGCTGACCTTTACATCAAAGCCCTGTGAGAGAAGCACGTTTCCTATTATTCTTGACGCAAGCAGAGAGCCCTGTCCGCCTACGCCAACTATCATAATTGATCTTGTTTTCATTATTTACACCTCGAAATATATGTTATCATTAGTCGCAGATCGCACCGAGCTTACACATTTCCTTGCATATGCCGCAGCCTACGCACTGTGTATGGTCGATAACGCACTTGCCGTCATGGATAGATATAGCAGGACAGCCAATTTTAAGGCACTGCTTACAGCCAACGCACTTATCCTTGTTTACCTTAAGAGGAGGATTGTGCTTTACATATTTAAGAAGTGCGCATGGACGTCTTGAAATAATAACGCTTGGCTCTTCCTTGGCAAGCTCTTCCTTGATAACAGCTTCTGTTTCAGCCATGTGATATGGGTCAACGACTCTTACGCTCTTGATACCCAGTGAATGGCAGAGCATTTCAAGGTCAACGGCATAAGCAGGGTCGCCCTTGAGGTTTTTACCAGTTGTAGGGTTCTGCTGATGACCTGTCATACCTGTGATAGAGTTATCCAGAATGATAACAGTTGAATTTGTGGAGTTATATGCAACGTTCACAAGGCCTGTCATACCGCTGTGCATGAATGTTGAGTCACCGATAACGGCAACAGACTTCTTCTCTGCTTCTGCACCTCTTGCCTTGTTGAAGCCGTGAAGTCCGCTGATAGAAGCTCCCATGCAGATAGTTGAATCCATAGCGCAGAGCGGTGCTGTAGCGCCGAGAGTGTAACAGCCGATATCGCCTGATACCATAACGCCCAGCTTATGCAGGCAATAGAACAGACCTCTGTGAGGACATCCCGGACACATAACAGGAGGTCTTACAGGCACGTTATCCTCGAATGTGATATACTCAGGCTTTTTGCCAAGTATCTTTTCGGCAACGATAGTCTGTGATATCTCGCCCATAAGGCTGAAAAGCTCCTTGCCGATAACGTTCACGCCGTTTTTCTTGCAGTGTGTTTCGATTACATCGTCAAGCTCCTCGATAACATAGACCTTTTCGCACTTTGCGGCGAAGTCCTTTATTATCTGAACAGGCATTGGGTTTACGATACCGAGCTTAAGATATGAAGCCTTGTCGCCAAGTGCCTCTTTTGCATACTGATATGAGATACCGCTTGTGATAACGCCTATCTTTGTATCGTTCATCTCTACCTTGTTGAGCGGTGAAGTCTCGGCATAATCAGCGATAGCCTTCATTCTTGCTTCAACAACAGGGTGACGGCGGATAGCGTTACCAGGCATCATAACATACTTCTGGATATTCTTTTCATATGGGATATTCTCCCTTTCCTCTCTCTCGCAAAGCTCAACGGCTGACTGAGAATGGGAAACTCTTGTGGAAAGTCTAACGATAACAGGAACATCGAACTTCTCAGAAAGCTCGAAAGCCGCCTTTGCGAACTCCTTGCACTCCCCTGAATCGGAAGGCTCTATCATCATTGTCTTAGAAGCGATAGCATGGTGACGTGAGTCCTGCTCGTTCTGTGACGAGTGCATACCAGGGTCATCGGCAACAGCTATTACCATACCTGCTGTTACGCCTGTGTAGCCTGCTGTGTAAAGAGGGTCAGCGGCAACGTTAAGACCAACGTGCTTCATTCCGCAGAAGCTTCTTGCACCGCCTATAGAAGCGCCAAGAGCCACTTCCATTGCGACCTTTTCATTAGGCGCCCACTCAGCATATACCTCGTCATATTTTGCAACAGCTTCTGTTATCTCAGTTGACGGAGTGCCGGGGTAAGATGATACAACCTTACAGCCTGCCTCATACAGACCTCTTGCAAACGCCTCGTTTCCAAGCATTAGTTTTTTCATACAATAAATCTTTCCTTTCACTGCACCGACCATTTTTTCGTGGTCGGTAAAATAAACAATAATTAAAATAGACACAAATAATTATACCACAAATTTCACCAAAATGCAACAGCTTTTTTGATTTAAAGCACCAATAGAGCGTTATAAAAAGTTTGCATACGGCAATTTTGTCAGTTTGCATAAAATATCAAGGGAGCTTCTGTGCAATAATTCACATATAGGCACGATCAGCACACTTGGCACGATTTACGGCACGTTTCAGGCACGATTTAAACAGCCCTCAAACGCAGTAATATAGGGCATTCGCACGATTGCACGATTTATTTTATATATATAAATATAGAAAATATATTGTATAGGTATATATAGAGGGTAAATGTTATATATAGTAGAAATATAAAAAGCCATTTTAATCGTGCAATCGTGCAAAATATGCAGAAAAGTGCGTAAATAAGCGGTTTGAGCATACAAGCGAAACGTGCCGAACGCACACATGGAACGTGCAGCGCACGTTTTGAATGAAAAAATAAATCGCCGCCAGGCGATACCATAATTCCTCATTCCTCACTCCTCATTCCTCATTCTTAACACTCCTCATTCCTCACTCCTCATTCCTCATTTTTAACAAAATTGCACTTGAAAAAAAGCCACAAATGTTGTATAATAACAAAGTATACTTAAATTTACGTTCGGAGGATATACATAATGAAAAAATACACACTTGACGAGGTCTACACTGCCGATATGACGGCGTTTCAGAGAGAAAGATATAACAGAGTTGCAGATGAGTTTGAAAAGCTTTACGGAGAAAAGCCAACTGCTTTCTTCTCAGCTCCGGGCAGAACTGAGGTAGGCGGCAACCACACCGACCACAACTTTGGCTGTGTTCTTGCGGCAGGCGTTTCACTTGACGTTATTGCCGCTGTCGCTCCTGACACCGAGGAGAACGTTATTACAATAAAGTCCGAGGGCTTCCCAATGGATACTGTGTACGTCGATGACGACACTATCTACGAGGAGCAGAAAAACACCTCTGCGGCTCTCATAAGAGGTATGTCCGCAGGCTTCAAAAAGAACGGTCACAAGGCTGGGGGCTTCAAGGCTTATGCTACTTCAAACGTGCTTAAAGGCTCTGGACTTTCTTCATCTGCGGCTTATGAAGTGCTTATCGGAACTATCCTCAATGGTCTTTTCAATGACGGTGAGGTCTCTGCTGTGGAGATAGCTCAGATAGCTCAGTTTGCAGAAAATGTATATTTCGGCAAGCCGTCAGGTCTTATGGACCAAATGGCTTCATCAGTAGGCGGATTTATCACTATAGACTTTGCTGACGAGAAGCACCCTGTTATCAGCTCTGTAGGTTTCGATTTCACAAAGAGCGGTCATGCACTGTGTATCGTTGACACAAAGGGCAACCATGCCGACCTTACTCCTGAGTATGCGGCTATCCCTGTGGAAATGAAATCTGTTGCGGCTTTCTTTGGCAAAAAGGTGCTGAGAGAGATAACAAAAGAGCAGCTTCTTGAAAACATCTGCGCTGTTAGAGAAAAATGCAGTGACAGAGCTGTGCTTAGAGCGCTCCACTTCTTTGATGATAACGAGAGAGTTGGCAAGGAAGCTTCCGCACTTTCAGAGGGCGACTTTGACGCTTTCCTGAGCCTTATCAATGAATCAGGAGATTCATCATTCAAGTATCTCCAGAACATCTATGCTTCCTCTGCCCCAAATGAGCAGGGTCTTTCACTTGCTTTGTATCTTGCTAAGCAGGCTCTTGGCGGTGAGGGCGCTTGCAGAGTACACGGCGGCGGATTTGCAGGAACTATCCAAGCATTCGTGCCTGAAAAGAAGCTTGAAGCTTTCAAGGCTGAAATGGAGAGAGTTTTCGGTGAAGGCTCATGCTATGTGCTGTCCATAAGACCTGTTGGCGGCGTGCAGATAGACCTTTAATATAGGAGTTGACATGAAAAATCCATTTGCAGGCTTGAAGAAAAAGCAGGTGAAGTTGCAGTTTTCCACCTGCGGAGAGATAATGATAGACGGACTTCCCTTTTCTTTCGGAGTGGAGAGCGCAGGGAAAGCGTCTGACAAAGGGCTTTGCGTTTCGATATCTGGTGAAGCGGTCAATGACGGTCGTGTTAAATTCTCAGACCTTGAATACTATGAAAACCATGGCGGAAAGATAACCCTTGTGAAGCATGGCTTTTCACTTGTCACCAAAAAGGACGGCAAGAAGATTTATCAGGCAAAGTTCACCAAAATACCTATCACTGAAAAGGACACCTCAGTGCTTTTCAGAAAGCTCACCGAAGAAGAGGTCGTCCAACGGCTCAACTGTGAGATAGCTTTTAAGGTGACCCCTCATTTCAGCGGTGAGGACACACCCGAGGTCATGCTTACAGTTTATCCTTATGAAAATATGCTCACAGGGTCGGCTGTGCAGTGGCTAAAGGTCACGTCTGATAAGGACTATTTTCTGCACAAATATTCTAATAAATAACAGGAGAGTTTATCCCATATGAGAATGAGAAGAAAGAAAAATCTTGAGGCACGTCTTGAAGCCTGCGGAGATTATATTTTATATCTTGACCGTGACGAGAAAAATTTTCAGGACAAGTCAAACAAACAGCTTATTGACTTTGAGAAGATATTCGGAAACAATGATCCCCTTGTGCTGGAGATAGGCTGTGGAAAGGGTCAGTTTGCAAGAGAGATAGCAAAGAGAAATCCTGACAAGAATTTCCTTGCAGTAGAAAAAAGCAGTAACGTTATAGTTGACGCTGCGCAAATGGCTATAGACGAGGGCATACCGAACTTGAGATTTGCAAGGGGCGAGGCTGAATATCTTGATTGCTTTATCCCTGAAAAGTCAGTGGAGTGTATCTACCTCAATTTCAGCTGTCCGTATCCAAAAAATACATACGCACGCCATAGGCTCACATACCGAGCTTTTCTTGAAATTTACAGACGTATTCTTGTGGACAAGGGCGAGATATACCAAAAGACCGACAATATGCACTTCTTTGAGTTCTCCTTGGAGGAGTTCTCTGCGGCAAATTACGGACTTAAAAACATTTCTCTCGACCTTCACAACAGCGGCTTCGAGGGCAATATCGTAACGGAATATGAGAAGAAATTCTCAGACATGGGTATGCCTATCTACAGATTGGAGGCGTTCGTAAAATAATGAGCGAGCATATAAATCCAATTGTCAGCGAGGAAGATGTAGGCGCTGACGGCAAGCTTCGCAAATGGTCAACAGGCAGAAAAGTCAAGTGGATAATTTGGATAGTCATTATTCTTGCGGTAGCCCTCGGCTTCTGGCATCAGTATTATATGCGCTCCGACAGCCAGATAAAAGCCGTTTTCGATGACAACAAGGCCTCCTTTCAGACCACGGCTGAATTTATGATAGAAAGCATATCAAGCGAAAAGCCGACCCTTTCAAAGGGCAAATGCTCCATAAAATCGCTCACCGAAAATAGTGCCTGCAAGTCTGTGAAGAAAGAGCTTGAGGAGCTGGAGCGCAGGAACGTCACATACATCGACAGCGACGGCTTGACAGTGAAATTCTATACCATTTATGACCATTACTATATTTACCGCTCACCCCTAAGCTCATCAGGTGGCGAGGATAACCTCGGCGACGGGTGGTCATATGTAAAAACAAGTAAAAGCTAAATTTCTACGGACGGAAAAGTTATTTTCGTCCGTTTTTTATGCAATCAAAAACACTTCTCATTCGTGTTATAGATGAAAGGTCTTTCAAATAGCTAAACAGCTAACAACAAAGTGGGTCAGCAAAGTGGCTCACTAAACACAGGTAGAGTTACCGAGGTACAAAAGGATAGCTATGCTCCAAGATAGAGTAGCGAGATAAAAAAAACAAAGTGGGTCAGCAAGCTTGCTAGTTAATCAAGAGTAAAGTTACCGAGCCACAAAGATTTAGCTATACTCTAAAATAAAGTAGCGAGATAAAAAAACAATGGTAAAGTCACCGAGCCACAAAATAAAAGCTATGCCCCAAGATAGAGTAGCGAGGTTAAAAAAGAGTAGCGAGGTAAAAAAAGAACGACCTGCATTTGCAAGTCGTTCTCTTTTTATGCAACAATATTTATCTGCAAATTAGTTGTTGATGAGCTTCTCATCATCATTGTTCCAGCTGTAGAGCTTTCTGATCTCCTTACCAACCTTCTCAGAAGGATGCTCAGCGTGGAGCTTTCTCATAGCCTTGAAGTGTACCTGTGAACCAGCGTCAGACATATCAAGGAGGAAGTCCTTAGCGAATGTACCGTCCTGAATGTCAGAAAGAACCTTCTTCATAGCCTTCTTTGTGTCCTCAGTAACGATCTTTGGACCTGTGATGTAGTCACCGTACTCAGCAGTGTTAGAGATAGAATATCTCATGCCCTCGAAGCCTGACTGATAGATAAGGTCAACGATGAGCTTCATCTCATGGATACACTCAAAGTATGCGTTTCTTGGGTCATAACCAGCCTCGCAAAGTGTCTCAAAACCAGCCTGCATAAGTGCGCAAACACCGCCGCAAAGAACTGCCTGCTCACCGAAGAGGTCTGTCTCTGTCTCTGTTCTGAATGTTGTCTCAAGAACACCGGCTCTTGCTCCGCCGATACCAAGTGCATATGCAAGACCGATATCCTGTGCGTTGCCTGTTGCGTCCTGCTCGACTGCGATAAGGCAAGGTGTACCCTTACCAGCCTGATACTCAGAACGTACTGTGTGACCAGGAGCCTTAGGTGCGATCATGATAACATTGACATTCTTTGGTGGTACGATGCAGCCAAAGTGAATGTTAAAGCCGTGTGCGAATGCAAGAGTCTTACCCTCTGTGAGGTATGGCTCGATAGATTTCTTATAAAGTGCAGCCTGCTTCTCATCAGGAATAAGGATCATGATGATGTCAGATGTCTTTGCAGCTTCCTCAGTTGTCATAACTGTAAGACCCTGCTGCTCAGCCTTTGCCCAGCTCTTAGAACCTTCGTAAAGACCTACTACTACGTCAACACCGCTCTCCTTAAGGTTGAGCGCATGAGCGTGGCCCTGTGAACCGTAACCGATAATGGCAACTCTCTTACCCTTGAGTACGTTAATGTCGCAATCCTGCTGATAGAATATTCTTGCCTGTGCCATTGTTAATTCCTCCAAATTCAGAAATTTAAGATTTATTTTATGTAGCCTTTCGGCTATATAATCAAAGTTTATTTGCCTGCGTTGAATGTGTCAGAGCCTTTCTCTATTGCGATAGTGCCTGTTCTTACCATTTCGATTATTCCGTAAGGTGCTATGACCTCCTCAAATCTGCAAAGGTGAGCGTAAGTGTCGCAAAGCTCCAATGTCATTGTCGTAAGCGTTATATCCATGACCTTAGCCCCTGTGATATCCGCAATTGTCATTATCTCACTGCGTCTGTTTGCGGCCGCAGACACCTTGACTATCATAAGCTCTCTTGCGAGATACTCATTAGCCTCGAATGTCTTTACCTTGATGACCTCTATAAGCTTATTGAGCTGTTTTTCGATCTGCTCAACTGTATGCTCGTCACCATCGGCAACTATCGTTATTCTTGAAACGTCAGGGTCATGAGTCGGACCTACTGCAAGGCTCTCGATATTGAACCCACGTCTTGAAAACAGTCCGGAAATTCTTGATAAAACACCGCTGTGGTTTTCTACAAGAACTGAGATCGTATGTTTCATAAATCAACCTCCATAAGGAAATCTTTCCTTGATTTTTTATTATATCAGCTTATTATTAAGATTTCTTGAACGTAAACGCTATATACTGTAAACGCTACAGATAGTTAAAATATAGACCTTATAATGTCGGCATATCCTTATCCACAACGACTTCAACAAGACAAATGCCTTTATGCTCAGCAAGCATTTCGATGCCCTTTTCCATAGTATCATCGTCATAAACTCTCATTGCAGGTATGCCGTAAGCCTCCGCCAGCTTGATAAAGTCAGGCGAGCCGTCAAGGAAAACTGCTGTCTGTCTGTTATGATAGCCATTTGTCTGAAGCTCTCGCACCATGCCAAGGCGGTTGTTTGTCATTACTACCACCTTTATGTCAACGCCGAACTGAACAGCTGTTGCAAGCTCCATGAACGACATCTGAAAAGCTCCGTCACCGCATATAGCAACTGTTGCTCTGCTGTCGTCAGCCATTTTCGCACCTATTGCCGCAGGCACAGAATAACCCATAGTACCCATGCCGCCTGAAGTAAGAAGTCTGCCCTCTTTGCGGAACTTATACTCAGTGCAGGTCCAAATCTGATTTTGTCCAACATCTGCCACAACAGTAACATTGGCAGGCATTTTCTTTGCAAGCCTGTCGATAAACACCCTCGGATTGACAGTACCCTTTGCAGGCTCAACGTATTCTCTCTCTCCCCCAAGGGTCTTGATGTGAGCTATCCACTCATCGTGCTTCATAGGCTTTGCAAGCTCTGCCATCTGCTGTAAAACAAGCTTTGCGTCACCTACCAACGGCAGGTCAGCGCCGATATTCTTGCCTATCTCAGCAGGGTCGATATCTATATGTATTATCTTAGTAGTTTTCTCCAGAGCCAAAGGTGTTTTAACGGCTCTGTCGCCAACTCTTGCACCCACAAGGAACAGCACGTCGCACTCGTTCACAGCGGCGTTTGCCATTTTAACGCCGTGAGTACCTATCATGCCGCAGAAAAGCTGGTCGTCATCAGGGAAAACAGAAATGCCCATCATAGTTGTGATAACAGGTATCTGCATAAGGTCGGCAAGCTCTCTTATCTCGTTCTCAGCGTGAGCGGCAAAAACACCTCCGCCAATACATATAAGCGGCTTCTCAGCCTCTTCCAACGCCGCCATTACACGCCTTACCTGAACATAGTTGCCCTTTGTGGTAGGCTTATAGCTTCTTATCTCGCACTTTTCAGGGTACTCAAAATCAACAACAGCTTTCTGAACGTCCATAGGGATATCTATAAGCACAGGACCCGGTCTGCCCGTACCTGCGATATAGAAAGCTTCCTTGAAAACTCTTGCAGTGTCCTCAGGGTCTTTGAGAAGATAGCTGTGCTTTACGAACGGCTCAGCCGAGCCTGTAATGTCAGCCTCCTGAAAAACGTCAGAGCCTATCTGGTCGGTATTCACCTGACCTGTTATGCACACGATAGGTATAGAATCCGCATAAGCGGTAGCGATCGCAGTAATAAGATTGGTAGCACCCGGACCTGACGTAGCTATACATACCGCAGGCTTGCCTGAAATTCGTGCATAGCCGTTAGCCGCATGACCACCGTTAGCTTCCTGTCTCACAAGCACCTGCCTGATGTCGTTTTCAGCATCCAGCAAAGCGTCATAGAAAGGACAGATAGCAGCTCCGGGATAGCCAAAGACGACTTTTACGTTCTCAGCTTTCAAACATTCAACCATAGCCTGACTTACAGTCATTTTCATAATAAAGTCGCCTCCATAAAAATTTTCTGTATAAATTATCATATAAAGTGATAAAACATACAAAGCTGAAATTTATTATACCATATTTATAAGATTTCGTCAAGTATCGTTAGCATACGAAGGAATATTTATGCTTTAAAAAATTTCGCAAAAAAAATTTGAAAAAGGGGTTGACAAGACAGATGAACTGTGCTATAATAATTAAGTCGCTGAGAGAGAACGACACAAAAACAAATAATTAATGTGGACAGGTGTCCGAGTGGTTTAAGGAGCTGGTCTTGAAAACCAGTGATACGGCAACGTACCGTGGGTTCGAATCCCACCCTGTCCGCCACATTTTTTATATATACAGGTTTGCGGATTTACCCAAGTGGTGAAGGGGCTCCCCTGCTAAGGGAGTAGGTCTGGAAACGGGCGCGAGAGTTCAAATCTCTCAATCCGCGCCAGCAAAAGTTTAAGCTTTTGCTTGTATCCGCTTTACGTTAAGTAGAGCGGATTTTTTATTGCATAAATACAAAGATACCGCAGAGAAGTTTTTGTCCTCTGCGTTATTTTTTTGCACAAAAAAGCTGCCATGCCAAAAGGCACAGCAGCTTTTATACTATATAATAGTATCAGAGTTATTGATTATTCCTTTGGACCTGCAGATACAAGAGCCTTACCTGCTGGGTTGCCCTCATACTTAGCAAAGTTCTTAACAAATCTGCTTGCAAGATCCTTAGCCTTTGTCTCCCACTCGGAAGCGTCAGCATATGTGTCACGAGGATCGAGGATTGCAGGATCAACGCCTGGAAGCTCTGTTGGAACTTCAAAGTCAAAGTGTGGTATCTTCTTTGTAGGTGCGTTGAGGATATCACCGCTAAGAATAGCGTCGATGATTCCACGAGTATCCTTGATAGAGATTCTCTTGCCTGTGCCGTTCCAGCCTGTGTTTACCAGGTATGCCTTAGCACCGCTCTTCTCCATCTTCTTAACAAGCTCTTCAGCATACTTTGTTGGGTGAAGCTCAAGGAAAGCCTGACCGAAGCAAGCTGAGAATGTTGGTGTAGGCTCAGTGATTCCACGCTCTGTACCTGCAAGCTTTGCAGTAAAGCCAGAGAGGAAGTAATACTGTGTCTGCTCTGGTGTGAGGATAGATACTGGAGGCAGTACGCCAAATGCGTCTGCTGAAAGGAAGATAACGTTCTTTGCAGCAGGTGCAGAAGAAATAGGTCTTACAATGTTCTGGATATGGTCGATAGGATAAGATACACGAGTGTTCTCTGTAACGCTCTTATCAGCAAAGTCGATCTTGCCGTTCTCGTCAAGAGTTACGTTCTCAAGAAGAGCGTCTCTTCTGATAGCGTTGTAGATATCAGGCTCAGAATCCTTATCAAGGTTGATGACCTTTGCATAGCAGCCGCCCTCGAAGTTGAATACTCCGTTGTCGTCCCAGCCGTGCTCATCGTCACCGATAAGAAGTCTCTTAGGGTCTGTAGAAAGTGTTGTCTTACCTGTACCTGACAGACCAAAGAAGATAGCTGTGTTCTCACCGTTCTTATCTGTGTTAGCTGAGCAGTGCATTGAAGCCATGCCCTTGAGTGGAAGGAAGTAGTTCATCATTGAGAACATACCCTTCTTCATCTCTCCGCCGTACCAAGTGTTGATGATTACCTGCTCACGGCTTGTGATGTTGAACATAACGGCTGTCTCAGAGTTAAGACCAAGCTCCTTATAGTTCTCTACCTTAGCCTTTGAAGCGTTGTATACAACGAAGTCAGGCTCAAAGCTCTCAAGCTCCTCAGCTGTTGGCTTGATGAACATATTTGTTACAAAGTGAGCCTGCCAAGCAACCTCAACGATGAAACGGATAGCCATTCTTGTATCCTTGTTAGCACCGCAGAATGCGTCAACTACGAAAAGTCTCTTATTTGAAAGCTCCTTGATAGCGAGATCCTTAACAGACTTCCAAGCCTCCTGTGAAGCAGGGTGGTTGTCGTTCTTGTACTCGTCAGAAGTCCACCAAACAGTGTCCTTAGAATTTTCGTCCATAACGATGAACTTATCTTTAGGTGAACGGCCTGTATAAACGCCTGTCATAACGTTTACTGCGCCAAGCTCACTCTCCTGACCCTTTTCATAGCCTTCGAGTGTTGGCTTTGTTTCTTCCTCGAACAGCTGCTCGTAAGAAGGGTTGTAAACAACTTCTGTAGTTCCGGTGATACCGTACTTGCTCAAATCGATCTTTGACATGTTGCAATAACTCCTTTTCAAAAAATATCGTTAATAGGCGCTATAATGAAACAGCACACGCTGGCACATTCATTTTCTTTCCTTATTATAAAGCATAAGCTATACAGAAATTCATCTGACAATTGAAAACACACTGCCAGCATTTCATGCTGTGCTCCTATTACAGCAATATAATTATACCACATATTTTTCTGAATTGCAAGGGTAAACGCAGATTTTGTGAGCTGATTTTTTACATTTCGTTTAAATCTATAATGATTTTCTATGAATAAATGTAATTTCATGGTATAAAATAGATAATAAAAGATATTGACTATTGTCAATGGTTAGCTTAGGCTTACATGAACAGTTTTGCATTATCAAAATACAATAATTGCATTTTTATGCTTTTTTGCAAAAAAACGTCCCAAATTATGCAGGCAAATTCCGCCTTCCTGCAAACAGAAAAAAGGCAGTCCACAAGGAACTGCCCTTCTCCGAAATATCAACAATAGGGGAGATCTTATTTACTTTTTCTTCTTAGCCATTACCACAGCCGCACCGCTCAGAAGTGCAAGAGCGAATGCTCCGCCTGCAACGCCTGTTGACGGGTTTGTGTTTGAAGCGTTTGAAGCCGCCTTTGAGCTGCTGTCTGACTTGCTGTCAGTTGCCTTGCTGTCAGAAGCGGAACTGCTTGTATCTGATGAATTATCAGAGCTATTCTCGCTGTCAGGCTGTGAAGAAGCAGGTGCTTTCTTTACAAGGTTTGCCACAGCGTCATTTATAGCCTTTGCCATAGCGTCAACATCAGCCTGCTCTGTGATGTTCTTCGTTCTGTCGATAGCGGCAAGAGCCTTTTCAACTTCCGAGAAGTCCTCATAATCGTCCTTATTAAGAGCCTTTGCGGCTTTCTCTGCCTTGTCTACTTCTGTGTAGTCTGCTGACTTGTAAACAAGTGCTGCAACTGCATCGTTTATGTCCTTAGCCATTTTGTCAACAGCTGTCTGCTCTGTGATGTTCTTAGTTCTGTCAATAGCTTCAAGTGCCTTTTCTACGGCTGTAAAATCCACATAGTTGTCCTTATTAAGAGCCTTTGCAGTTTCTTCTGCCTTGTCAAGCTCTGTATAATCTGCCTTTGCATACTTAAATACAGCCGAACTGTTTTTATGAACTGCGAATGGTTTTTTACATTCATCAGTATGGAATGTACCGCCCTTTATCTCGCACTTTTCGCAATCGTTAAGGAAAATTCCTATGTCACCACCGAGTGTGATATCTCCGCCGGAAATTACCGCATTCTTAGTATTGCCTGAACCAACATAGATATCTGCAAGTTTACCATTGATATCTAACTTTCCGTCCTCTATGATCAAGCCTGTCTTAGGCTCAGGAGCGCCTATGCCAACAACAAACAGACCTATTCTTCCGGCCTTAACATTGACCTCTCCGCCGTATATCTCAATAGAACCGTTAGCATACAGACCATCGTTCCAACCATCTTCAGGGTCTGCCATAGTTGTATCAATATTCACAGCCGCTTCCATTACTTTTATGGTATACAAAGTAATGGCTGCACCGCCCTGAATATCAACTGTACCTGACTCAAAGGTAATATTAGGCTGATCCATTACTGGAAGGTTGCCTGTTTCTTCAAGATTAAGCACACTGTCCTTAGTCTTTCCACTTAGTACTACACCGGTATCTTTTGCGCTTCCTTTTCTCGAAATAACTGTAGTGCCTGAGGTCATCTTGTTATCTCCTGAGAAAACTATATTAGTAACTTTTTCTCCGTCAACAATGACACAAGACTTTTTCGCCGTCGAAAAATCAACATTGTCAAGTGTAAGAGTAGAAGTTGCTGCGTCCCAGCTCCAGCCCTCGTCTTCATTTTTCTGATCGTTCTGAAATTCTGACGTTGTAAGGTCAAGAGTTGTAGTTCTCTGCTGATTTGCCGCAAAAACATTTATTGCAGGCAAAGATGCCATACATATGACCATTGCGAGCATCGTGCTAAAAATTCTTGTCTTTTTCATATTTTATCCTCCCGAAATATATGACTTCATATTATATTTGCATTGCGATATAAAACCGCCCTGCTTATAATTATGATAGCAGAGCGGTAATAATTTTTCAACTATTTTGACACAAGCGGTCAAAAATCTGCACAAGCGGTATTCATTTAAACAGATAATGTATAAAACTCCCACTTAATTACTTTATATATCTATTTAATGGATATATTATTTTTTCTTCTTAGCCATTACCACAGCCGCACCGCTCAGAAGTGCAATAGCGAACGCTCCGCCTGCAACGCCGGTTGACGGGTTTGTGTTTGAAGCGTTTGAAGCCGCCTTTGAACTGCTGTCTGACTTGCTGTCGGCTGATGAGCTGTCAGAAGCGGAACTGCTCGTATCCGATGAAGCATCAGAACTGCTTACGCTGTCAGGCTGTGAAGAAGCAGGTGCTTTCTTTACAAGGTTTGCCACAGCGTCATTTATAGCCTTTGCCATAGCGTCAACATCAGCCTGCTCTGTGATGTTCTTCGTTCTGTCGATAGCGGCAAGAGCCTTTTCGACTTCTGAGAAGTCCTCATAATCGTCCTTGTTGAGAGCCTTTGCGGCTTTCTCTGCCTTGTCAAGCTCTGTGTAGTCAGCTGACTTGTATGCAAGTGCCTCAACAGCGTTGTTTATATCATCTGTCATTTTGTCAACATCTGACTGCTGTGCAAGATCTCTATACCATCTTAAAGCATCAACTGCACTGTACAAGTTTGCAACGCTTTCATCTGTGTAGATAGAAAGGTCGGCAGGAATATTACCCAGCACTTCATAAACATCGCTGTAGTCAGCAGGCTCAGCACCGCAGGCAGGAGTATCGTTATCACGCTTAGTCCATACGTTTGATGAGCCGTTGAGCATATTTAAAAAGCTGTCTGTTTTCATATGGTCAACTGTGAGAGGTTTTGATGTTTCCGCAGCAACCGCAGTATTTTTTGCATTATAGTAACAATTTTGAATCGTACTTCTCTTCATCGTATCTTGCATTGCAAAAGCATAAGCGAAAGAAGAAATATCAGATACAAGACCTGTTGCATAGCAATTCTTTACAGTGCCATAATAGTCATTGCTTGCAGCGTCAGTACCCATGAATGACGCACCAACAAAACCGTTGCTTACATTGCCCTTTGCATAGCAGTTGCTGATGTTAAGACCTGAGATGTTTCCAACAAAGCCGCCTGCATATTCTGCACCTGTTATATTGCCTGTGGCATAGCAATTTTCTATCAAGGTTTCATCAATTGTCACTCCATTACCTATTCCAACGAAGCCGCCTACTGCGATGCCACGTCCGCTTCCTGTTACCTCAACAGAAACGTCTGCACCGCAATATTTAGCAGATGAGCCTTTTGCGAGCGTACCAACAAAGCCACCAACATTGCCCTTTTTTGTTGATTCCTCTATCTTTCCAGAAACACGGCTGTGGCTCACTGTTGTACCTCCGTCCTGAATGCCTACTAATCCGCCTATGCTGTTAAGAGCAACATAGCTGCCGTCAGAGCCTGCTTTCATGTCAAGACCAGTAACAGTACAATTCACTATATCGCCCATAGAATAACCTACCAGCGCACCGCCCATGCGGAAAGAATATGCACTGCTATACTTTTCGCCGATATAATTTATAGAAACATTCTCAAGAACTACGTCCTCGATAGTACCGCTTGTTGCACCGAACAGACCGCATACGTCACCACTGTATGGCGAAGCTTCTGTTCCAATGGTAAGATTTTTGATAGTATAACCTTTTCCGTCAAAGTTGCCAGAGAAAACACAATATTCATGACCACCCATAATAAGGTCTGCCACTGTGTAGCCTATCGGAGTCCACTCTTTTCCACCAAGGTCGATATCCTCTGTAAGCTCAAAGTATGTGCCCGCATATTTCTCGCCATATTCTCCAGCGTTCACTCTTTCCGCAAAATATGCAAGCTGTGAGCCAGTAGCTATTTGATAAGGGTCGTCTTTTGTGCCTTTTCCGCCTGCAAAAGATTCCGCTACAGAGCCGTCCCAGACCTCTGTACCGTCAGCAAAAACAGAAACAGGCACTAAGCTTGCCGCAAGACCCATCGTCACCAAAAGGCTTACAATTTTCTTTTTCATTCTAATTCCTCCATTATATTTTTCTGGGTTGACATTTCTTTTTTACTCAGAACAAAATTTTTCACGATCATTTTAACACAACCCACACACTTGTCAACAAGTTTGACACAAGCGGTCAAAAATCTGCACAAGTGGTATTCATTTAAACAGATAATGTATAAAACTCCCACTTAATTGCTTTATATATCTATTTAATGGATATATTATTTTTTCTTCTTAGCCATTACCACAGCCGCACCGCTCAGAAGTGCAAGAGCGAACGCTCCGCCTGCAACGCCGGTTGACGGGTTTGTATTTGAAGCGTTTGAAGCCGCCTTTGAGCTGCTGTCGGCTGATGAGCTGTCAGAAGCGGAACTGTCTGTCTGTGAAGAAGCAGGTGTTTTCTTTACAAGGTTTGCCACAGCGTCATTTATAGCCTTTGCCATAGCGTCCACATCTGCCTGCTCTGTGATGTTCTTTGTTCTGTCGATAGCGGCAAGAGCCTTTTCGACTTCTGAGAAGTCCTCATAATCGTCCTTGTTGAGAGCCTTTGCGGCTTTCTCTGCCTTGTCTACTTCTGTGTAGTCAGCGGACTTATATGCAAGTTCAAAAGTCTGTGTATGTGTTGTGATATCTGCTGAAATAGTTATTTTCCTGCTGAGAGGCTCGCAATCGTCAGCAGTTACCTCTACTGTGTAAGTACCTGCTGTAAGCATTGCAGTGTTGCCTGTTATCTCTTTTCCGTCTACCTTTATTACAACATTTTTCAGGTCAGCGGGTGTTACTTCAAAATCAACTGCATACTCCTTAGTTGGCAGGACAGGCGTTTTTCCCTCGACATACTGATACTTTGCACCGTTGGCTGTCAGCTCGTCATAAAATTCTTTTGTTGTCATATAGTCATACGCTTTAGCCTTGCCTGCTTCTTTATTTGAACCGCAAGCTTCAACATCTTCTGTTTCTGTGAAATAGTTGTTTTTAAAGTCAGGTGTAGACGAGGAATCTTTTCCCACTATTCCACCGAAACGTGTATATGGCTTTCTGGCTGAATACTGTGAAAGGTCAATTTCTCCTGCAAAATAGCAATCACTTACAGAACCGCCATTTATTGAACCAACGATACCGCCTACGTCTGTGGTTCCGTTGCCAAGCGGAGTGAGTTTTCCTGTTACATAACTGTTTATGACCTTAGCATTGTCAATCAAACGTCCTGCGATACCGCCAGCATTAGCGGCAGCATATACCATATCGCCTGCGTTTGAGCAATAACGGACTTCTGTTCCATTTTGTGCATATCCAACTATACCGCCCACATAAAGGCTGCTGCTGTCGCCTGAAATAATTATGTCCGCTGTGTTCTCACAATACTCAAAAGTTGTGCCGTCTGCCTGACCTACCATGCCCATGAAGCCATAAACATATTTGCCGTTATTGTTGAACGATACGTTTGACACACAATCAGAAATATTACAATCACCTGCAAATCCTGCAATAGTGCCATAAAAAGTATAGTCGTTATCAGCATTTGTCACATTAAGATTTCCCTCTATAGTCAGACCTGATACCTCTGCCCCTTCAATATCACCAAAGAAACCGACCAACATGTCTTTGCCATAGATAGGTGTAAAGTCAATATTTGATATCGTATGACCGTTTCCGTAAAATTTACCGCTGAAAAAATGTTCAAGCTCGCCTTTTGCATTGAAAACACTTCCTATAGGCGTCCATACAACGCCCGTCAAGTCAAGGTCATTTTCAAGAACAACAACTGCGTCCTTATTCTTGTCATAATCTCCGTTGTTTACCGCTTTTGAAAACGCCAACAGGTCGTCAACAGTTTTTATCACCGTCTTATTGTCGTCTGCAAATGCCGTTGTCGGCACAAACAAAAGACAACCCGTCACCAAAAGGCTTACAATTTTCTTTTTCATTCTAATTCCTCCATTACATTTTTCTGGGTTGATATTTCTTTTTTACTCAGAACAAAATTTTTCACGATTATTTTAACACAGACTACACACTTTGTCAATAAAATTAGCACAAGCGGTCAAAAATCTGCACAAGTGGTAACAAAACCAATGAATAATGCTTGAATTTTGCTTTGATGTGTGTTATTATATATTAAGAAATCATGTATAAGAAAGGATCTTTACAGTATGAGAGTGGCATTGGTAGACGATAATAAAAACGACCTTGCACTTCTTCATAAATATATTTCCGAACAGACCGCTCACAGCTGTCAGATAGATACGTTTTCAAGCGGAGAAAGCTTTTTGTCCTGTTGGCAGATGGGGGGTTACGATCTGGTGGTGCTTGATATATTCATGGGGAAAATGACAGGGCTAGAGGTCGCAGAAAAGCTTCGTGAAACAGACCAAAGCGTTCATATCGCATTTGGCACTTCAAGCAACGAGTTTGCAAGCGAAAGCTACGACCTCAACGCCTGCTACTATCTTTGCAAGCCCTTTCAGGCTGACAAAGTAAAAGCCATGCTTGACCGGATCGGTTCTGATGAAATTGATCGTATGCGTTCCGTTAAGCTTCCCGACGGTCAGAACGTGATACTCAGAAACGTTATCTACATAGACTGTGCGTCACATATCGTGACTATCCATTGCACAGACAGTGAAAGCATAGTTTCAAGAAATTCTTTTGCTGAGATCGAGAGCATTTTTTGCAGTCATTCGTACTTTTACACATCCACCAAAGGCGTCATCGTGAATTTCTATGAGATAACCCAGCAAAAAAGCGACCTTTTCATAATGAGCGACGGCACGCATATCCCCATAAGCCGCCGAAAATCCAGAGAAACATTAGACGCCTTCGCTCAGTTTCGCTTTGGCGATCTGCGAAAAGGCGGTGAACAGTAATGCCTCCTTTATACCGCCTTGTGGAAGTGGGCATATATTCCCTTCTGAACTTTCTGCCACTTATGGTGCTTGCCCTTTATCCCTTCCGGCATAGGCTTCGCTTTTCAAAGACGGCTACCGTGGGACTTGTCGTGGCTCTTTCACTGGTGCAGATCTTCTTAGGCTGGCAGGCGGCATTTTTCAGTACAAATGCAGGTCTGTTAAGTGCAGTCAGCACACTGCTCTATGCGGCTTTTTACTTTTTCGCTGTGAAGGTCAAGGTCGGCAAAACAGGCTTCACACTGCTTCTGCTTTCAAATAACGCAAGCTTTATCGTCATTACCTCAAAATGTCTGGAGGGTATGCTGTTCCCGTCACTTGCCTATGAGTCATACCGCTGGTCGTTTTCCCTTTGTATGCTTATGACAGAAGCCGTTGTATGGGGACCGCTTTTTATCTACATGAAAAAGGTCTACACGCCTGCGGTGGAAAGAGAGCCGTCAGGTCTGGGGTGGCGCTATCTTTGGCTTATCCCATTTACGTTCTATATAATATGGTATTATACTCTCTACGGCAACTCTACGAAAAGCAGCTTAGAGCTTGCTCTGGAGCCAAAGAACACCATAGCTCTTTTCTTTATAAACGCAGGAGCGTTTCTGGTGTATTACATCGTGGCACGGCTGGTCATCGAACAGCAGAAAAATCTGCGGCTTCAGGAAAATAACCACCTGCTTGAAATGCAGAACCTGCAATATGACTATTTGCAGGATAAGATAAAAGAAACAAGACGCTATAAGCATGATGTCAGACATCATATCGCTCTTATGCAGGAGCTTCTGAAAAAGGGCGAATACAATAAGCTTTCGGAATATCTCAATTCTTTCAGGGATTCTATGCCCGATATATCCGAACGCATTTACTGCAAAAACACATCTGTAAGCGCACTTCTTGCATATTTTGCTCAAATAGCGGAAAGCAGCGGCATAGAATACAAGGTGAACGCTGACATACCAGATGATATAAAAATAGACGTCACCGACCTCTCCGTACTTTTCGGAAATCTTATCGAAAACGCCATTCACGGCTGTGTGGCTGACAGTGCAAAGGATAAGAAAATAATAATCAGAGCAAAGGCTGACAGCTATTCCATTTGCTTGGCGGTGGACAACACCTTCACAGGAACTATCCTCACTGACCCAGAAGGCGGTTTCCTTTCCTCAAAACGCAAAGGCAAAGGGATCGGCACAGAGTCTGTCAAGAACATTGCCGCCAAATACAACGGCGTAGCTAAATTTGAATACGGCGACGGAATGTTTTATGCTTCCGTAATGCTGAACATATGAAAAAGGCGGAAAGCTCGCAAAGAGCCTCCGCCTTTTCTGTTTTATCGTCCTCCAAGCTTTGCATTTTCAAATGCTGCCATAACAAATAATTCACATATCATTAATAAAATGCTTCTTGTATCTTTTGTGCAATATGCTATAATCTAGTTGAAAATACGGAGAGAGTTCCGTATAAAGTTAATAAATCAAACAAATCGGAGGTAATTCATTATGATGGGAAGACTCAGAGCAATGCGTGAGCCGCTCAAATATGTTCAGGGCAGAGATGCTACACTTAAGTTTCATGAAGAAATGGGCTATATGGGCAAAAGGTGGCTGTTTGTATGTTCAAACAGCGGCTACAAAGCCTGTCATGACAAGATAGAGAAAAGCTTTGGCGAGCTTGACGATTACAGACGTTATGAAGTATTTGGTGGAATATCAAGCAAGGGCGAGATCGCCAAAATGGAAGAGATAGTAAAGGCTGACAACATCGACACAGTAGTTGCAGTTGGCGGCGGAAGCGCAGTTGATACTGCAAAGGCTACTGCATACTATACAGGCAAGCACATTGTTATCGTGCCGACAGTTGCGGCAACAGACGCACCTTGCACAGGTCTGTCAGTAATATACAATGATGACCACAGCTTTGACAAATATCTTTTCTATCCTACCAATCCAGACGCAGTAATGGTAGACACAACAGTTATCGCAAACGCACCTGTAAAGTTCCTTATTGCAGGCATGGGTGACGCACTTGGTACATATTTTGAGGGCAGAGCTTCCATAAGAACAGAGTCTGCAAGCCTTGAAGGCACAGGCATCACAAGAGCAGGACAGGCACTTGCAAGACTTTGCTATGACACGCTGAAAACATACGGCAAGCAGGCAGTTGAAGCTTGCAAGGTACACGCAGTTACACCTGCACTTGAAGCTATCTGCGAGGCTAACGTATATCTTTCAGGCGTTGGTGCAGACAACGTAAACTGTGCGGCTGCACACTCATTCTACAATGGCGTAACATCATTGGGAATCAAGCACGCAGACCACGGCTGCTGTGTAGCACTTGGTACGCTGGTTCAGCTTGTACTTGAGGGTGCGCCAAAGGAAGAGTTTGAAGAGGTACAGAACTTCTGCCTTGAAGTGGGACTTCCTGTCACACTCGAGGAGATCGGTGTAACTACACCTGAGCAGGTAGAAACTATCGCAAAGAACGCTTGTATCCCAGGCGAGACTATCCACAACCTCGCAGGCGATGTACAGCCAATCGAGCTTTATGACGCTATCATGCAGGCAGACGCAATGGGAAAGATCGCATTGGGCAAATAAGGGATAGTGTATATTTAAAATGATATTGCCACCCACGGCTGAATTGGCTGTGGGTGGTTTTTTGTGCGAAAAAAACAGAGAAACCCGATCAATGGGTTTCCCTGCCTCTGCTACTGTATTAAATCATAATATCTTAGTAAAGTATATCCGCCTGCGAAGCTCAGTTGTCTGTAACGTCCATAAGCTCAACAGCGATATCGTCAGACTCGGTATCATCTGTATCAGGCTGAATATCGTTCGGCTTATCGTCCTCTACGATAGCACCTGTAAAATCAATACAAACATTCTCACTTTTGCTTAATCGAGCCATTGTAAGCAGATCGGTGATAGTTGAGCGTGTGACGTGAGCGCCTGTGAAGTCCATCATCACATTTGCGGAATTATCCTCGCTGTTTTTGCTGTTGATCTCCTCACGAAGCTGATCAAAATTTGTGTCTTCAAGGTCTGCATAAGCTGAAAGCTCTTTTGGCGTATAAAGCGTTGCAACAGCGTGCATAGCAATGAACACAAACCTGAAATCCTCGCAATCAAAGGTGCTGAAAGGTATCTCAAACAGTCTAAGCATTCCCTCATCGGTCTTTTTGCATAGAACAGGCTTGTATCTGTTCTGAGCGAGATCATAGGTGTATGCGTTCTCGTTGGCTTCCTCGAGAGAACCGCCATCTGGTACGGGCAATATCTTGAACTGAGAAGTTTCATTGCACGTATTGCAATAACCTCCGACCATCACAAATCTGAAAACATAGTCGGTATTTTTCTCAAGTTTTTTGTCACAGCATATCTGCGTCCAGTCCCAACTCCAGTTTCCAATAGAATAGGCGATAGCATTTTTGCCGTCCTTATCCGTCACAAAATATTTAGCGATGACATTGTTTTCGCAGGACTTATCAGCCTTAAAATCTCTAGGGTCAAAATCAATTACTTTACTCATATTATTTACCTCCGTATTATCAACGGTCGGCTTATGAGTATCCAATATTCTTATAGTACATTTTTCACAGTCGCTTGCATACTCTGCCCGACCGTTCTTAACAAGCCCCTTTGCCCTTTTGGGATAGGTGGCTCCGATTCGTTTTCCGTTTATGTCTGTAACAATAACGTTTTTTTCTATGGGTATCTCCCCCTTGCACAGCAATATTAAATTAGTGCCTGCATTACACAGGCTTGCGTTTAGCTCCGACGCTGTTATTTTCTATGGGTGTCGTCCCCGGTCTTTGCTTAGGATAAGTTTAACAGACGTCAAGCCTTTTGTCAAGACTATCTGCACCTTTTTGACATTACATACAATTGCGATCTTGTGGGCTTAGCACATATGCACAAGGGGCATGAGTACATAAAATGCCCGTCACGGTGAGTGACTGGTCGAGGTGACGGGACGTTGAACAGTGGGTTCGAGCCTGCGTTTCGACCAAAATAAAAAGAGTTACGCTTTTCGATTCCTCAAAGCATAACCCTACTTTTTTAGGTAATACAAAAACTCCCCCTGCGGCGTTAAGTTCTGATAATAAAAAAGCCATGACGGACAATGCCCGTCATGGCGAGCAATAACAATTTTTATCATTATGCTATTCTTTCGCAGCGGTAACAAAAAATCACGCCCCTCGAAAGAAAGGCGTGATTAGGTGCAGGGGCACGCCCCTGCTGGTCGAGGTGACGGGACTTGAACCCACGGCCTCTGCGTCCCGAACGCAGCGCTCTACCAAACTGAGCCACACCTCGAAATACCACTGTAATATTATATCACACCCATCAAACCTTGTCAAGGCGTTTTTTTCTGTTTTGTATCCTCTTTTTTTTACTGCGTTGACCTTCAAAATGTGACAGATTTATTAAAATCATTCTCTGTGTAACTTATTTTCATTGACATACGCCTCGCATTGTGATATTATATATATAAAGGTATTATCGTTTAATAATTTTTGTATGAGGTGATGAAATTGACGAATATGAAGAAAAGAATGTTGAGCATTGTCCTGTCTGGCGCAATGGCTGTTTCTACTGCTGTGTCTGCCGGATCGTTCAGTGCCTTTGCCGTGACGCAGTGTGTTGCGTATTCAGGCTCTAATGTGAATGCTCAGAACTATGCGCAATGGTCTGATACAGTGAAATCTTACCTGACTGTGTGCGACAACGGCAATTATATGCGTGTCCAGGCTGGTGCTATCGAGGGCAAGATCCTTGTGGAATATTACAGCTCTGATTTTGAACCGCTAAGCACTAAGCTTATTGACAATGAGATGCCGATCTTTGGCGCTTTCTATGACTCCGGCAATAATTATTATGTCCTTAGCGGTCAGGAAAATCCGAAACAAAACGACTCCCTCGAGGTTTTCCGTATCACGAAGTATGATAAGAATTGGAACAAAATAAAGTCCTGTAGTCTGTATGGCGCTAATACTACAGTTCCGTTCGATGCAGGCTCAGCAAGAATGACCCATAGCGGTGACCACCTGCTTGTGAGAACCTGCCACGAAATGTATAAATCAAGCGACGGCAATAATCATCAGTCTAATGTTACCATTGAAGTGGATATGCCTTCAATGACTATCACTGATTCATATACCGGCATCATGAACGTTGAGTATGGCTATGTGAGCCACTCCTTCAATCAGTTTATAAAAACCGACGGCACCCATATAGTTGCCCTAGACCATGGTGACGCTCATCCACGTTCTGCTGTTCTGGTGAAGTATAATTCTGATTTTACCACAGGCAAATTCTTTCCGAGTTATTCTCAGAAAGGCGGCAATATCGACGTTGTAACATACCCTGAATATACCTCCGGTCACTATAACTATACAGGTGCGGCTATAGGCGGCTTTGATGTGTCATCATCAAGCTATATCGTGGCACAGAGTACAGTTGACCTTGATTATATCAATACTTCAAAAACACGAAACGTCTACGTTTCCGCTGTTTCAAAGGACCTTTCCACAAACAAGCTCAATAAGATAACTTCTTATGCAGAGGGTACAGACTCAGCTTCTGCTCCACAGCTTGTGAAGATAAATAATAACAGCTTTTTGCTTTTGTGGACCAGAGATACAAAGGTAAGCTGTGTGAAGCTAAACGCTGACGGCACTGTAAACGGCAGTATCCACACCTTTGAGGGAAGACTTTCAGACTGCCAGCCTGTTATCAAAAACGGCAGAGCAGTTTGGTATGTTTACGATAAAAATAACGTGACCTTCAGCTCCCTGAACCTTTCAAATCTTGACGATATCAAGACGGTTGACGTAAAAACAGGTCATGACTACGAAACAAAGTACGCATCAAAAACTGACGGCACTGTAACACAGACCTGCAAGTCTTGCGGCTATGTAAATAAGTTCACAGTTCCGACCTCTACCACTGTTTATTGGCGCACAGATCTTTCGAATACGACCTTTTCAAGCGGATTGAGCAAAACTCAGTTCAGCGTGGGCGACAGCATTGATTTCTGGCTTTATGACGATACAGACTACACAGTTGAATTTTCTGATCGCAGTATGGTAAGCGTAAATAAGCTTGAAAACTATTCTAACGATATCAGACGTATCACATTCAAAAACGGCGGTTCACTCACTGTACAAATTTATCCTACATACAATCCGTCTGTAGCAAAGACGTACAAATTCACCTGCGGATGCACGAGCCACACATATGGCAGTGCTGTTATCACAAAACAACCGACCTGCACAGCCGAGGGTACAAAAACAAAAACTTGTACGCAGTGCGGAGCAACAGTAACAGAAACAATTGCAAAGCTTTCCCACAGCTACACAACCACAGTTGTTGCACCTACCTGCACTGCTGACGGCTATACGCTCCACAAGTGTTCTGTTTGCGGTACTTCATATAAGGAAAGCACAACTAAGGCAACAGGTCACAGCTACGGAAATTTTGTTGTAACAAAACAGCCGACCTGCACAGCAGAGGGTACTGCAACAAAGACTTGCACAAAGTGCAATGCGACAGTTACAGAACCTATAGCAAAGACTTCACACAAATATGCTGACACAGTTGTTGCACCTACTTGTACTGCTGACGGCTATACGCTCCACAAGTGTTCTGTTTGTGGTACTTCATACAAGGACAGCACAACTAAAGCAACAGGTCACAGCTACGGAAATTCTGTTGTAACAAAACAGCCGACTTGCACATCAGAGGGTACTGCTATAAAGACTTGCACAAAGTGCAATGCGACAGTTACGGAAACTATAGCAAAGACTTCACACAAATATGCTGACACAGTTGTTGCACCTACTTGTACTGCTGACGGCTATACTCTCCACAAGTGTTCAGTTTGCGGTACTTCATATAAGGACAGCACAACAAAAGCAACAGGTCACAGCTACGGAAATCCTGTTGTAACAAAACAGCCAACCTGCACATCAGAGGGTACTGCAACAAAAACTTGCACAAAGTGCAATGCGACAGTTACAGAACCTATAGCAAAAACTTCACATAAGTATATCGACACAGTTGTTGTACCTACTTGCACTGCTGACGGCTATACGCTCCACAAGTGTTCTGTTTGCGGTACTTCATATAAGGACAGCACAACTAAAGCAACAGGTCACAGCTACGGAAATTCTGTTGTAACAAAACAGCCGACCTGCACAGCCGAAGGTACTGCTATAAAGACTTGCACAAAGTGCAATGCGACAGTTACGGAAAAGCTTCCTGCAAAGGGTCACACCGCAGTTACCGACAAGGGTTACCCTGCTACTTGCACCACCGCAGGCAAAACAGACGGCTCACATTGCTCAGTTTGCAATACTGTTATAAAGGTCCAGACAGTGATAAATGCCACAGGTCACAAGTCAAGCGGTTGGATAGTCGACAAGGCGGCTTCTATCGGAGTTAAAGGCTCAAAGCACAGAGAATGTACAGTCTGCAAGAAAGTTCTTGAAACGGCGGAAATTCCTGCACTTTCAAGAATCAGCATTTCAAAGGCAAGCGTGACACTTTCAACTTCGACCTACGCTTATGATGGCAAAGCAAAGAAGCCTGGTGTAACAGTTAAGCTAAATGGCAAAACTTTGAAGAATGGTACAGATTACACAGTTTCCTATTCAAACAACACAAAAGTCGGAACAGCTACTGTAAAGATCACAGGCAAGGGCAATTACACAGGCTCAGTTTCTAAGACCTACAGTATCAAAAATGACTTCAAGAAAGCCACAGTTTCTGGAATTTCCACAAAGGCATTCACGGGCAAGAACATCACTCAGAGCATTACTGTTAAATACAACGGCAAAACGCTAAAAAATGGCACTGACTACACAGTTTCCTATTCAAACAACAAGAATATAGGTACTGCCACAGTAAAAATCACTGGAAAAGGCTCTTACACAGGCACTATCACAAAGACGTTCAAGATAAATCCTGCAAAGCAAGAGATACAGAAGCTCACAGCTAAGAGCAAGGCTTTCTTTGTGGATTGGGCACAGAAAGGCTCTGCTTCTGGATACGAGATTCAGTATGCTACCAACTCTAAGTTTACAAGTGCAAAGAAAGTTACCATAACAAACAACAAGACAGACAAGACCACTGTTTCAAAGCTTTCGGGCAAAAAGAAATATTACGTTCGTGTTCGCTCGTACACAACAGTAAAGGGTACGAAGTATTATGGTGCTTGGTCGAGTGTGAAAAATGTGACTACTAAGAAATAATTGGATATTAAAAAGCGTATCGCTGGGTTGCGGTACGCTTTTTTTTGTCGCTTCCGTATTGCAAAATATAGCCATTGTTCAAGCTTTAATTTGATTAAAGCAAATCATTCTTAAATATACTCATGATATCATAAATAGTCAGGCTCTGAGAAGAATGAATATATGAAGTTTATCTTTGTAAAATAAACCGACCCCATTCGCTAGACTTTTTGACCTAGCGAATGGGGTCGGTTCAAATATCAATATCATTAAGCAAAAAATCAAGACATAAAAGTAAGCGTAATATGTGAATCGTTTTACAACATTGTCAAAAACTTAACGACCGAACGCTTTACATATTCCCTGTCATCACCACAAAAGCCGTGACCTGCATCCTCTATACCTTCCAGCATTGCATCTGGAAAAGCACTTATCAGTCGCTCAGAATATGATATATCGACTACTTTATCGCAGTCACCATGGAATATCATCACAGGTCTATTATATCGACTCACTCTGTCATAAATATCATATCTTGGAACATCATCATAAAATTTCTTTGAAAGCAGCATATCTCCCATAAAGGCAAAGGGTTCCGACATACTTTCAGGATCTTTGGAAAGCCAGTGGTCAGGTATGCAGAATGCAGGATATAGCAGTATCATTGCTGCAATACGCTCAGGCATTTCTGCAGCTGTAAGTGCAGCAACAAATCCTCCCTGGCTTTCGCCGTAAAGATATATTCGTTTGCTGTCTGATATATCAAGTCCACTTATCATATCAATAACGGCTTTTAGGTCATTCTGTTCGCTGATAATACTCATATCCGTGGTCTTTCCGTCACTATGCGATCGTGTAGAGCCACCGCAGTAATCAAAAGTATATGCTAAGAAGCCACTCTCTGCAAAAGCCAAAGCAATATCCGCCATATCATCACCGATACTGTTAAAGCCATGACTAAGTATCACAGCAGGATACTTCTTTGCTTTATTATCAGGAATATACAGTTTTCCAAAAATCTTTTTGCCGTCTGATATGCGGCTTTTCTCTTGAATATCAACGCTCATAAGAACTCCCCTTTTTATGAATTTTACTCTGCCGCCGTAAACCTTGCCCACTCATATTCAGCCGTCAGCGGAACTGTGCCGTCAAAGGCTTTCAGCCAGCTGTCAACGCCTATGCCGTTCCACGCATTCATCATTATTTTACCAGGCGTAACAGGCAGATTTTCAGTAGCCTTGTATGCTTCCTTTCCGTCAACATACCAAGTTATGCCGTCCTCTTTCCACTCAAATGCGTAAGTGTGAAAATCCTCAGAAGCGTCAAAACCAAGATCATACATATACTCGTGATTGCCAACGCCATTTGTGTAGTAATTGAACTGCACCTTTGTTGTGTCCTTGCCAAGGACCTCAACATCAATTTCGTCCCAAGGATTATCTTCTGACGGACCTGTGTATGTAAAGAACGATGATACAACGCCGTCATTCTTTATGGCTTTCATCGATACCTCATAAAGTCCATAGCCATAGTTTTCCTTTGAACGGTACTCGCCGCCTCTGTACACTTCGGAATCGCCCATGCTGTCAATGATAAGCTGCATTTTCCCGTCATTGAAAGTTACGTTATCCTCGCTCCACGAACAGTTGAACGGATCACCATTTGACCACCCTGCTGAAATGGAAAAATCATCTGACGCACCCTTGCTGAAATCCGCCTCGACCGTGTATGGAGAATTGCCTTCCGTTTCCGCCTTGCTGCTGACATCTTGCAAAGAACTGCTGTCAGATGAAGCACCGCAGCCGCCCATAGACATAACGATCATTGTGATAAGTGACATAGTCAAAACTTTTTTCATTTTCATTACCTCCGAATAAATATCAGAATTTTATCTTCTATAAATATTATAATTCAACAGATGTGATATTTATATCAGAAAAGTAATGCAAATATCAGAATATTAATATCAACTTAAATTTTCGATCTGCTTGTGCTATACTTGTTCCAGTTTGCACGGAAAAACTGATCTCTATACTGTTTTGGCGTAAGTCCTGTCTGTTTCTTAAAGCAGGCAATAAAATGGCTGTGCGAGCTGAATGAAAGATAATTGGCTATATCAAGCGGACTATATTCAGAATATCTCAGCATATTTTCAGCCGCCTGTATCCTTTTAGACATAATGAAATCAGAGATCTTTACGCCAACCTCCTCTCTGAAAAGCTTTGAAAGATACTGCGGCGTTATGTTCAGTTCATCAGCTATTTGATTCACAGTCACGCCCTTGTAAATATTATCGAAAATGCAGTCAAAGCACATAAGAATATGTTTTGAATAAACGTTCTGTGACGCAGCCTTTTTCATTTGCTTTGTATAATAAACGATGACCTCCTTGTGTACAGCCATAACGCTTTCTTCATTTCGGCATTCATCACATTTATTGATGTATATATCGCTTATGGTATATGCAGTTTCCGGATCAAGTCCACCCTCTATGCAAAACCTGCACAGCATAGCTATGGTTATGACAAGATGATACTTGACGTTTCTGAGATCGTCTTTGCTTAGTCTGCCCTTTCCGTTTGCATCCAGCGGCGTATACAGCTGTTTGACCGCTTCAAGGTCGCCAGCCCGCACAGCAGAGTAAAATTCCAGTTCCGTTTCATATGGTGAATGATGATAGTCATTTTCCTTTTGCATAAACTGCCGCCTAGACAATTCTCTGTTTATTTCCATAGCTTTCACCCCCTGCTTTTTAGCTTATTATATCATATTTACAGACACAAGTAAAGCTTTATATTTATAGAAAAATGGACGGCAAATCACCCTGCCGCCCATTTTTCTTATAATTAGATATTATTTAGCCTCATTCATTGAAGCCATAGCCTCGTTGATAAGATAATCTATAGCCTTTTCATTTTCCTGAACGACCTGTGACCAGCTCTTTGACTCCTGCGGATTCATTGTTCCTCTTATTGCAGTATCGCAAATAGAGTTAAGGTCGGCAGATACGCCCTGTTCAAAGTCAAATACAGGATTCTGTGCAGACAGATCATAGATAGTTTCTCTCATTTCAAGCATCTCATCTGTCCAGCCGTAATCGTCCTTGTACTGATCAAGGGTTATCTGATGTGCAGCCTCGTCAAGCTCTGCATAACGGCAGCATTCAAGGAAAGCTGCCACGCCCTCAGGATTTTGAGCGTTCTTTACAATGCTAAAGCCGTGTACTCTTGAAGGGATATACTGTTTATCGCTATCAGCTGAGCAAGGAACAGGAACGAACATTACCTCTCCCTTTGATACATCGCCATAGTTTACAGTTGTTGACGGAGCATTCTCAAGTGCCCAAAGTCCGATAGGATAGAAAAGCGTCAGACCTGTTGCCATTCCGCTGCCCTCTGCGTCGCCTCTGAGTTTCCAGTTGTTCTCGTGCTTTGGATAAACAACATTGTTCTTCTGCAGCTCATACATCATATTCTGAGCCTTTGCTATCATAGGGTCAGAAATATTATTTACAAGCTTGCCGTCTGTGATACCGATGAGCGGCACACCTGAAGACTGCTGCAAAGCCTTTTCATAATACCAGCCGTCAAGTGCGTATTTATCGCTTTCAGCGTCAGTAAAATCAAGACACATTTCTGTGAATGTATCCCAGTTCCACTTGCCCTCTTTGAAAAGCTCAGCAGGATCGTCATATCCGTTATCTTCCATTGTCTGCTTGTTGTATACAAAAACATATGCAGGGTCTGTTCTGATAACGCTCACATAATGCTTATCGCCAAGCATAAACTGATCTGTCGCACCCTTTATGTCTGTCCAAAGAGGCTTTGAAAGATCGATATAATCGTCGATAGGCTCTATCATTGACTTTATAGCACCCTTAGGGAAAACGTCCATATCATCAGCACCGATGAAATCAGGTGAATCATTTGACATTACAAGTGCCGCAAGATCGTCAAACTTAGTTTCCCAAGTGGTCTGCACCCAGTTTATCTTACCATTATACTTTGTCTTGAACAAAGCAAGGTCAGCACCTATCTCCTTGTCCTCTGCCTCAGTAGGGTTGATATCCCAATGTGAAAACCACTTTATTTCGTTGCTCTTGAGATCTCTCACATCTTTCATATCATCAGCAAGTCTTTGAACTATCTGCTGCTGATCTTCCTTAAGCTTTTTGTCAACTACCTTGCTTGATGAATCACTTGAACTTCCGCAAGATGCAAATGCTGAAAGCGAGCAAACTGCAAGGGCAAATGTCAAAACTCTTTTTGCATTATTCATAGCCATACCTCCGAATATTACTTTCTTCTCTTTGCAACGATCACTGCTGTGCCTGCAAGAGCGATAACTGCAAGTGCTCCGCCAACAGCCGCACCTGTTTCTGCTGCCTTAGATGTATCGTCAGATGCTTTTGAAGATGTAGCCGCTGCTGCGGAAGTCTTGCCTGCATCCGCCTTAGATGAAGAAGCGTCTTTCTTTGACGTATCAGCCTTTGAGCTTGAAGCATCAGACTTTGAATCTGCCTTTGAAGCATCTGTTTTTGAATCTCCGCCCTCGGCAGATGCAACACCGAAATCAAGAGTCATTGAAAGTGTGC
This sequence comes from uncultured Ruminococcus sp., assembly GCA_934435205.1. GTDB lineage: Bacteria > Bacillota > Clostridia > Oscillospirales > Ruminococcaceae > Hominimerdicola. The sequence goes on from CAKSAK010000001.1 coordinate 446,841, forward strand.
CGCCGTTGAAAGCGCCTTCCTTCTCCCAGCCTGCGACCTCAGGGCAAGCTTTCTTTGTTACCTCGCCTGTTTCCTCATTGACCTCGTCAGTTGGTCTGATATGTATTCTTATTCCACCCTCTGCGTCCTCGTCCATTGAAGTGATAGAATTAAGCGAATCAAAAACTGTTGTTGTGCCGTCCTCGGCAACGAACTTTGCGTCAGATATCTTAACGTCCACTGGATAAACACCATCAGGAAGATTAGCCACCATAACGCCCATATCTCCAAGAGTTCCCTTGCCTGACATTGTCTTGTCGGTGATAACTTTGCTTATCTTATATTCAACAGTTATCTTGCCAGCATCATCGATGCCTACCCAGTCGCCCTGATTCCAGGTCCAGTCCTGACCCATATAAAAGCCCATTGCTCCGATAGAGTAATATGAGTCATTCATTTTTGAGTCCTCCTCTGACGGGTGAACAACATCGCCAAGCTTTGCTGCCGAAACAGAAACTGACATCATTGTTGCTGCAAGAACCGCTGCTGAAAGACCTGCTACAAATTTTTTGATTTTCATAACCTTTTCCTCCTATTTTTCAATAAAATTTTTCGCTAAAAGCAATTTATTTTGTTGTTTCTGTATATATTATAACCATGTAAACGTTTTGTTTATATCAAAAACGTAACATAAATATCATAAAAGTGTTTAATATCAAATTTATGAAAGATTATAAATATATGAAAACAGACCCACTTGATATTCAAGCAGGTCTGTTTATTCGGAAGTTATTATAAGAAAGTGACTATGAATTAATATGTTTATATTATACGCTTTGTTTCAAAACTATTATATCAATATTCAATTATTTATATCAAATAATTATCGTAAATAGAATTTTATGAGCAAACATCAATTTATGAAACTAAGCATAAAAAAACAAGCTCGGCAAACGTGACCGAGCTTGTCCAAAAATGGAGTTATATTAAGAAATGATCTATTAAAGATACTTTACCAGTTCATCAAGAACGCTGTCAAGATGTCCGTCAATAAAGCCATAGTCAACACCCTTGTATGACCAAGCCGCTCTTCCGATAGAACATTTCTCAAAGGCACTGCTTATATCCTTGTACCAGTTAAGAGTATTTTCAGCAGATGCAAGATTTATAACACCGTATTCGCCGCAATACATAGGAACATTTCTTTCCTCTGCGACCCTTACAGCCTCAGCAAATCTTCCCATAAAATAATCAGGCGTAAATTTCTCTGTCTTGACCTCCTCGTATGTCTGCATATAGTCAAGACCAAGATGCTTTATCTCACTTCTGTATTTTTGGGTGCTGCCCGGATAATCCATTCTGAAATCTCTAGGCATCTCATCTACCCAATATGCAGCCTGATGAGTGAAAAGAAACGGGTCATAGCAATGGAAAGTATAAACTATATGCTCGTCATAAGGCTTATCAAGGTCTTTCATTGAATCAATAGAGTTGTTCCAGTAGCTGCCCACAATAATATTTATATCGGCACTATATTTTCTAATAAGCTTTATGGCATTTTCAGCGATAGCATTCCATTTTGCACTGAATTTCGAGTCAGTTACCTCGTTGAGAAGTTCAAAAGAAATTCTGTCAGAATATTTGCTGAAACGCTTTGCAAACTCCTCCCAAAGGTCATAGAATTTCTGCTGAAGCTCAGCGTTATCAAAGAACCCGCTTTCAGCCTGAGCCTTGTCAAAGAAAAAGCCCATTGTCTTATGAAGGTCAAGTATCATATTGATATCGTTATTTCCGCACCAATCGATACACTTCTGAACATAGTCGAAGCCGCTCTCTATAAAGCCGTTTTCATCCTGAAAAATATTATAATCCACAGGCACTCTAACGTGGTCGCAGCCCCAGCCCTTTATACGCTTGATATCCTCTTCCGTGATAAAATTATCGAGATGCTCCTTGCTGTAATCGCATTGTGACAGCCAGCCTCCGATATCGATGCCGTGCATATAGCCATTAAATCTTCTCATATTTTTACCGTCCTTTCTGATTCTAGTTTTATTTACAGCTATATTGTAGCACTATATGGCCGGAAATAATATCATAATTTTAACATTCGTGTAAAAATCGTAATGTTATTGTGGCGTGCTAAATATATTTCGCAGTAAATAAAGCAAAGAAAATGGCGTAAAATTTTTCACCATAACAAGACCTAATAAAGAAATAATCGAATTAAACCAGATACTTTAATATGATACTATTTTCGCCGTCAATAGTCGCCAAAAACCGGGCGTATCAAAAACATCGGCAAGCAGATGTTTCGATGAAATAGAATACCTGAATGTGACTATCCTTGACACAAAAGGCAAGTCGAGAGCAATTACAATTCCGACTGATATAAAGCAGTTGTGGGAACAAATACAGCATATTTTGAGAAACCCTGTTATCAGAAAATATGTTTTTCCAAGTGATATTCACTTAGAAAAAAAAGCCGGCATTACTGCTTTGTGTGAGTATTCATTGCTGTCAGATAATGACTTTCCTACCTATGGAGTGACGAAAAAAATTGATTTTCTGCCCCTCCCCTTGACTAATATTATCAGCTAATGTATAATCAAGTAAAGTATAAAAATATCGAGGTAATATCACAATGAGTAGATTTCCAAGAATATACGCTGAAAGTACAATAGCAAGAATGAATAAAAAGCTTGCCCTGCCGCAGGAAACAATGTCGCTCCTTTATGATTACTTTGAAGCCTTTGCCAATTTGTATGAGATATTGCCGCTAAAGGACGCTTACAAAATAATCAGCAAACAGAATAAAGGCTTGATAACCTTAGACGAGTTCATTGCATTTTCTGAGATAGCACGCCACGAAGATCATTTTTACTACATTCTCGCCAAGGACGAATTGTATCTTGACGCACCTAAGGAAGAGCCTATCGACCGAGAGATAGTTCATTCCAGCCTGGTAGATGTTGACTATGAGTATTATTATAATATGGCCGATCATCAGATAGATAAACCGCTAAAGATACTTCCAAAACAGGAACTTCTTAAATACAAAGAGGAAATGTACATTGCCGATACTACGTATGTAAGAGCAATGACGAACTTTTTACGCACAAGACTAAAAATGTCCGAAGAGGAGATCAACTATACAATTTCCGATTTTATACTGATAATAACCTGTGATGACAAGCCTTTTGACGCAGTATCTAAAATGCTCGATAGAAAGAATATCCTAATGACAAAAAGTCAGCTTGAAAATTTCATCAAACTGTTCACCGATTTGAGCAGCAATACTCGAATGCCGCAAAACAGAGGCTTTACTCCCCTCGAGTTATCGGCAAATCGTGGCGATCAAAAAGTTATCAACAGCATTTCCTTTGGGCCAAATATAACTGCGGCATTGAAAAGCGGAGAAGTGGATATCGAAGAATACAGAAAAGGTATCCTTATGAGCGAACTGTCCGAAAAGGTCAAAATGGATATGCTCCGTCAGCTTTCTCAAATTGAAGGTAAGAATACCACTCAGAAAAAAGTCGGCAGAAACGATCCCTGCCCTTGCGGCAGCGGAAAAAAGTATAAAAAATGCTGTGGAAAATAAAATATTTTTTATGCAAAGCCGCCGCGGGTCACAAATCTATGTGACCTGCGGCGGTTTGTTGTATTTTCTATATTTACTATGGCTTTTGTATTCTAAAACTGTTTCTCGCCTTATCACCCTTCATCAACGCAAGCCGTAATTTACGTTTATATAATTAACTTAGTCCCGATAAAGAACGCATTACCAGATCAACGTCTTGATTTTCAAGTTCCTGAATGATATGCAGATATGTTTTTTGTGTTGTCGTCATACTGGCGTGACCAAGCCTGCGAGCAACACTGGCAATAGACACTCCTGCGAACAGCAGCAGCGATGCGTGAGTATGTCTTAAACCGTGAATAGATATTTCAGACAGATTCAACCTTTTGCAATGACGGCTGAGTATATCATTTACAGTGGAGTTATAGACTTTGCCTTTTACGAATATTGGTTTGTCCTCAGGCAGCCCCTTTACCAATTCAGCAAATTGAATGACAGTTTGCCAATCTATTTGTATCTTTCTTACAGATGAATTGTTCTTTGTTGGAAGAAAACCGCTGTTGCCTTTATAGTCCCAGGTTTTGCTTATAGAAAGCATTTGGTGGGAAAAATCAAAATCACGAGGCGTAAGTGCAAGTGCTTCAGAAAAGCGCATACCTGTTTTTGCTACCAAAAGAATAAACCAATCCCAGTTCACTCCGGACTTAAGATCAAGCGAAGTCAGCAGCGTGTGCAGTTCAAACTGATTAAGATACTTGATTTTCTTGACCGACGGCGTTTTACCTTTTATTATTGCTTTTCTCGTTGGATCACGCTCAATAAGCCCTTCATCAACCGCATCAAGTATCGCTCCTTTAAGCTGATGATGAAAGTCCATTGTTGTTTGTCTTTCGTGATACCGAGCATAATCATTAAGCAGCTGCTGATAAGCAATTCTGTTTAGATCACGCAAAACAAGTTCAGGCACAAGCCTTTTCAGCCAGGATATTGTCATTTTGTACTTATCCAATGTAACCTTTCTAATTGCCCCTTCTTTATATACTGCGACCCACTTTTCATAGTAATCACAGAACAAGTCTGTATGTTTAACGTTATTTAACATTACATTACCTCCATTTCAACAAAACGGCTTACGCTGATGAAGGGTGATAAGGCGGTCGAGGTGAGTGAAAAACTGCCCGATTTTTCGTTGTTCAGTTAGTGACGGACTTTTTACATCGGTTGAATTTATATTGATTTTTGATAAACTTGGAACGCCTGTTGATTCATCTTTCTTTTTCCAGTCAATATTTTGGAAAATTCCAAAAACAAAATTAATGTCATAAATATCTTTGGGAATGCAGTAAAATAGCGTATCTACTGTCCAAAATGGGGCTTTTAAAACATAAGGATTGTCAATCGTTCCTTTACGACCAATTCCAACTGCGTCCTTTTTATATGAAAGAGCTTTATCGACACTAATCATATATCCACCTGTTCCATACACGGGAATATCGCCCTCGTTCAAATCTTTGTAATCCATTCCATTGCCAACAATAATTATATCCCCCAGCTCACGCTGTTCCCAAGGAAAAGTAAAAGAGCTAAGGAAAAAACCTTAACTCTTTTATAAAACGTATATTTAGAGGGCGTTAAATACCATTTATCCCTCATCAGGATCAAAGCCACCTGTTAAAATAAATTTTCTGAGGATTTTATCGACTTTCATATTTACTTTCGGCGGAATGATAGCTTTTCCCTCGATTTTTTCAAGAAAAGCTTTAGCAGCAGCTTTGTCTACTGACTGTTTCAGCTTATCAAATCTACCAAATTCATCAATATTAGCCTCTGTAAGATTTAACTGCATCATATTTTTAAGCAAATCTTCGTCCAATCCGAAAGCAACAGCGAAACTATGTATCTGATCGTTTTTAGCCTTATACTGGTATTCTGTTATGTAGTCACGAAGTGTCTTTCCGTCTTCGACAACAACTTCTCCACGCTGAACATCGTGCAGAAAGATCTCAGCATACTTTTGCTCGTCTTGTGTAAGCGTAGCAAAGGACTTGTGCAGTTCATCAAGCGATGCTTGCAGCTGCTCCTCTGTAACATCAGCTTGATGAAGATTTTTCAGATATTTTTCAAATCTGCTGTTCATATAAGCTGCATCTATCCTGCCTGTGTCAATTTCAGTAATATAACCGACAAGATCAAATGGAACATCATCACCGTCTGAACCACCATTACCGTTTTCGTCGTCATTTCCGTTGGAGAGTTCTTTATAACGCTGTACCAATGCCATAAAATCGTTGCTGCCAAAGTCTAAGTTGATCGTTTCATTTAAGCCGGTTTCCTCATCATTAAATGTATAAGTTCCCTGCTCCCAATTAAAACCTTGCAGCTTAGCAGCATCAAGATGATGATTGAATTCTTTGAAAAGCTGTGCAAATTTTGCTTTTTCTGTGTGATCATTAGGCAGCTTTGTGAAATCAGATACTCCCGAAGATTTAAAAACTTCTGAAATATCCATAAAGATCGTATTAAGCTTTTTGAGATTATACGGCAGTTTCTCGACAAACAGAATCGTAGGCTTGTCACCTGAATAAGTCTTTACCGCTTCATCAATATAAGCTTTCATTGTAAATGGTCTGCGGTAATATTTTATCACACCATAAGGCTTTTCATTGCTTTTGAAAAGTCGATTTGTTCTTGACATTGCTTGAATAAGATTTTCATACTGGAGTATCTTATCCATATATAGAGTGTTTACCCACTTTGAATCAAAGCCTGTAAGCATCTGATCAACTACAATAAGAAGATCAAGCATTTTCTCAGGTGTGCGTGTAATAGTAGCATATTTCTCTTTATGGGCAAGTCTTAAAGACACATCTTTTTTGAAACTTGCGTGAGTAGGTATAGTAAAATCTTGTCCAAACATATTGTTGTAATCGTTGAGAATTTTTACAAGCCCGTCCTCTTTAAATAACGCTACAGGTTTGCCCTTGTAAGTATTTTTGTATTCTCCGTCCTCGTTGCTGATATGAGGGTCAAAAAGGCAGGTCACTTTAAGGCTTGGCATTTTGTCTTTAAAAAGTCCGTAATACTCAATAGCCTCAGGGATACTGCTTGTAGCAAAAATAGCGTGAAATTTCTTGTTTACACTGAGAATGCTCCAATTATCGCAAATATCGTTAACAACTGCATTCTGATGTTCAGGCTCTATATACTGTGAATTAGGAAGATAGTCTTCAACGCCCTTGACATACTTTCCGTCATCATTTTCGTATCCTGCCATTGGAACATCATTCATAAATTTATTGAAAATTTCTCGCTTCTTTTCATCAGCAAAAGCCTCCTCCACGGTGTTTGCTTTTGCCTCAGCGAGTGCGACCTGTTTGCGAACGTCGTTTTCTTTAAAAGTCTGTACCATTCTAGGGTCAAAGCCGAGAACATTTTTATCTCTGATTCCGTCCGCAAGTACATATCTATGAAGTTCTCCGCCAAATATCGTAGATGTCTGGCTCATTTTCTTCTGATTCTCCTCAAATATAGGTGTTCCGGTAAAGCCGAAGAATATAGCATTCGGGAACGTGCTTTTGATAGTTGAAAGCATTTCACCAAAAGTTGAGCGGTGACATTCATCAACAATAAAAACGATACGCTTTTTTCCTATTTCTTCAATATCGTGAGCGTTCAGACCGTTTTCATCATTCTTGATATTGCTCATTTTCTGAATAGATGTCACTATCAGAGTATCAGCAGGTGCTGAGCTTTTTAGCTTTGTGATAAGAACATAAGTATTTTCCGTTTTCTGTACGCTTTCGCCGTCATCAGCAAAATTATTGTATTCAGTATATGACTGAGTTCCGAGTTCGATCCTATCAGTAAGAAAAACTACTTTATCTGCGTCCTTGGAGTTCGCAATAAGCTGAGCAGACTTAAAGCTCGTCATAGTTTTGCCTGAACCTGTTGTATGCCAAATGAATCCGCCACGTTGATTGCCCTCGCCCCATTTAGTTTTTGAAACCTTGTCAGAGATCGCACTTGCGGCGTAATACTGATAACTTCTCATAACTTTCAGAACACCGTCCGTATCATCAGCAACGGTGTAAAAACCGATAAGCTGATGTGCCATAGGGATCGAGATAAGATTTGATGCAATACCTTTCCAATCATTTATGACCTCATTATTGAAGTCTGCCCAATGAAAATAATAATCGGGATTAAATGCGTCCCAACTGCCGGGGTTGGCATAGTACAGCGTTTCATCGGGTGTCATTGCAACAAATATCTGAACAAGGGAAAACAATCCTGAAAAAACGCCCTCGTGAGAATACTTTTGAATTTGATTGCACGCCTCGCTTACAGGAACGCCGCTGCGTTTGAGTTCGATATGTATAACAGGCATACCATTTATCAAAAGCATTATATCCCCTCTGCGGTCATTCAATATCTTAGAAGACGCCTTGAATTTTGGCTGTCTTGCTATCTGATAACGGCTCTGACCTGCGGCGATCTCCTTGCGGTCGTATATCTTAAGTGAAACTTCTTTGCCAAAGTGAAGTTTATCATCAATATTATCACGAGTGATCGAGATAGTTTTGCCATTTATGAATTTATTGAGCATAAGCGGAGTACGCAAAGTTTTTATCTGCTCCATTATCTGCTGCATTTCTCCGCTTGTCAGCGGACAGCCATTCAGACGATCAATGCTCTGATTATTGTCAAAGAGAATATTTGCCCAATTCTGTATCAGATCTTCCTCGGTTGGATACATAATAACTTCCGAAGACCAGCCCTTGTTAAATAGAACTTTTATCAAAGCATCTTCAAACTCTGCCTCTTTTTTGAAGATCATACAAATACCTCCTATACAAACATCTTTTCAAGGCACGCTTTTTTGATATTTTTAAGCTTTTCAAGCTTACGCTGATGAAGGGTGATAAGGCGGTCGAGGTTTGCAAAAAAAGAACCTATCATCTTTTGCTCTAATAAAGTCGGAACCATAATTCCAAAATTCTTAATGTCATTTAAACTTAAATGCGGAACAGCGGTTTCCGTCTTATTCATGCTTATATATGTTAGAAAATCACGTTGAATTGTTTGATACATGAAGTCAGAATCAGCAATCTCATTGTTTATTCTTGCTCTGGTTACACGTTGCACCAATAATGCTGGTAAGTGTTTTTTCTTGATTATACCGTAGCTTTTTCCTATTAAAGCTCCGTCCATTTGAATTATTATATCGTTTTCTTTCAGCAAATAACTTTCTAATCCTTTTGAAGAAGTCCATTTCACACAAATATCATTTGATAAATCAATATAACCTCTTTTTACATTCATTCCTCGGATTAAGTTTATACCTGTTTCAGAAAAACAATCACTTTCAAATGGGTAGCCAGTTATCAAATCATTCTCGTCCCCAAACTCACGCTGTTCCCAAGCGTCAGTAAAACCCTTAAAACGAATTTCAGGATATAGGCTGCCATTTTTCGGAAACATTTTTTCAAGCATAGCCTTTTTGACTTTGGTCAATTTGTCATACTTACGCTGATGAAGGGTGATAAGGTTGTCGAGTTCAGTGAAGAATGTGCCTATTTTTATTTTTTCATCTTCATTTACTGGCATTGATAATTCGATATTTTTCAATTCTGTTTCCGTCATTGTCGGAACTGCTCCGCCTATCTTCACTGAAGCTACCTGGCTTTGAACCTTATCCGTGGTTAATATCGTAGATAATATTTTCTCGTTTGAAATATTCGTCTTTATTACCACGACCTGCGGATTTACAGTTGAATCTTCATTAAAGCCCGTAACTAAGGCACTTTTACCTAATGTTGAACCTGTTTTTACAAAAAGAATATTGCCATTCTTAACCATAATTTCAGGTGACTCGTCATATTTTGCTCTTGTGATATAAGTGTTCTTAACATTCAATACAAGCTGATTATTTACAATGTTAGTAGGAGTGAAAGCTAATACCCCACCTTGTTCTTTTGGGATAATATCTTTTTCAGTATAACCTCTAAATCCAATTCGTCCATTGATTTGACAAACATCTCCCAACTTATGCTGTTCCCAAGTATCAGTAAAACCCGAAAATCTTATCTGAGGTATGCCTTTTTCTTTAGTCATTTTGCACACCTCCAAGCAGTTTCTTGAACTCGCTAAGACCTTTCATATCAAATTCGTTTCCGCACAGATCGTCTATCATAGAGCAAAGCTCTTTTTCCGTTTCTGATATCTCAGTTTCAATATCAAAATATGTGGTATCATATTTTTTAGCAAGAGCCGTTATCTTAGAAACAAGACCGTTAACGATCGTCGAAGGGATAGAATAAAGGTTATCAACAAGGCTCTTTATCCATTTTATCTCAAGAAGTGTTTTGACCTCCTCGTCAGAAAGCCCCTCGATAGTGGTTTTGGTTTTTGCGTGAAGTTCCGCAGTTTCGGTCTTTATCTGCGATTTCAAAGCCTTTTCTTCTTTAGAAAAAGCCTCGACCTTTGAAAGCTTTTCAATAAGTGCAAGAGTTTCCTCTGACTTAGGTTCACTCTTCAAAGCCTTTATCTTTTTGGAAATTTCCTTGATGATAAATGCACTATTGTCCTCATTCAACTGTTCTTTGCAGGTTTCTTTTTCATCTTCCGTCATATCCTCAAGAATTTGCTCATACTCTGACGGGATCTCAGCCAGTCGGCGTTCCTTGGCTTTAAGAGCGTTATACTCATCGCACAATAGCGTTGTCTGAACAAGTTCAAAAGGAATAACGTGTCCTACCCAACCTTCTTGCGTTTCCTGTTCCTTGCCGTCTTTTTTCTTTATCACAATGTTCGGGTCAACCTTTCTGGTTGCCTCAAAGCCCTCTGTTTGGATTATTTCAAGGTCTACGGCTATTTTTCCCCATTCATCATCAAGAAGCTGATATGCCTCATACTTATCGACTAACTGAATGTCTGCAAGTCGTGCAAAGATATTCTCGCTTATTGCGGTTTCCTCTTTTGATACCTCAACAGTCTCAGCATTTTCAATAAGCTCTTTACGCAGATATTCTTCAAATCCATTAAATGCCTGCTTATATGCCTGTTCAAATTTTATTACATCATTGCTCTTGCAAATTGCTGATTTAATATCATCGCAGGCAAGTTGAAGATATGGTGTATCGCTCGTCTTGAATAGTTCAGCTCTTAAATTCGGAAAAGCGTTCCAATATTCTGCAAGGCTGTCAACTTCATTCACAGGGATACCGCCAAACATAGAGGCGTAAATATCCCAAGTCTCCGCATTTTCAGAAGAGTCAACATATCTTGGAATATTGAGATTATAGTCATTTTGTCTTATCTCCTCACGAGAAACGACCTTTGAGAACTTCGGCACGCTTGTTCTTGAAGATACCGTATCAACAATACGTTTAATGTCGGACGCTCTTAGCTTATTGTTCTTGCCGTCTTTCACAAATCCTTTGGAGGCATCTATAATAAGCACGTCGTTGTTATCACGCATTTGCTTCAGTATCATAATAATTGTCGGTATACCAGTTCCAAAAAATATGTTTGCCGGAAGTCCGATAATGGTATCAATATGATTATTCTCAATAAGATTTTTTCTGATTGTGCCTTCCTCTCCGCCTCTGAACAGCACTCCGTGCGGAAGAACGATAGTCATAATACCCTCAGGACGAATATGATAAAGGTCGTGCAGCAAGAACGCATAATCGGCTTTACCCTTTGGAGCTAGACCAAACCTTGCATAACGAGGGTCTGCCTCTTTTCCTGACGGATCCCAAGGCTGTGAATAAGGAGGGTTTGAAACAACAGCATCTACATAAAGCGGCTCATAAGTTTCTGCAGGATTGCTGTCATCAAAATACGGCCAGTCCTCCTCTAATGTATCACCGCAGCGTGTAGTTATGTTTGACGGTTTGATTCCTCTCATAACAAGGTTCATACGAGTGAGATTGTATGTATTTTCCTTGAGTTCCTGTGCGTAATATTTGATATTATCAGAATTTGTAACATACTTTGAAACGCTCTTGCCAATGTTTATCAGCAGCGAACCGGAACCGCTTGTCGGGTCGTAGATCTTTATTTCGTCCTTGCCCTTGAGATGCTCGGCAACTATTTCAGACATAAGCACAGACACTTCGTGAGGTGTATAAAACTCGCCTGCCTTTTTGCCCGCATTTGAGGCAAACTTTTCGATCAAATATTCATATACAAAGCCAAGAACATCATAGTCCTGTTTTCCGTCCATAGGAATATCTTTGATAAGCTGTAAAAGCCCGCTGATAGCCTTAGTTCTTGCACCAGAAGTATCTCCAAGCTTTGAAAGACCCGTTTCAAGAGTATCAAATACTTTATCAAAAACCTTTTTGTGAGTGTTTGAAATTAGTCTGCTAAATGCAGAAAGAGCGGTAGTAACATTGTCTACGCTAAAGTCCTTGCCCATATCGAGCCACGTTGAAAAAAGGTCATTATAGCCAATAAAATATCCAATATTCTTTTGAACGTACTCGACCGTTTCCTCATCTTCCTCGGTGACGGTTTTGAGCAATTCATCATCATACCCCTCGTCTTTCAAGAATTTTACTTCTTTATCGGACAGGTATTTATAAAAAATGAAACCTAAAATATAGTCTTTATATTCATTCGCCTCTATTTTTGAACGCATTTTATTAGCGGATTCCCAAATTTTATTTGCCAACTGTTGTTTGTTCATATATAACTTCTCCTAAATATTACTTGCTCGATTATGACTTACACTTGAAACCTGTGTAAACTCTCACAAGGAATATTATACTACAATTTGTACAAAATTTCAATACTACACAACTAAAAATCTAAAAATTATACAAGAATTTTGAAATATACACTATGTTAGTCTATATTCACTTTTAAACATACTTGGGAACAGCGTGAGCTGGGGGATATAATTATTGTTGGCAATGGAATGGATTACAAAGATTTGAACGAGGGCGATATTCCCGTGTATGGAACAGGTGGATATATGATTAGTGTCGATAAAGCTCTTTCATATAAAAAGGACGCAGTTGGAATTGGTCGTAAAGGAACGATTGACAATCCTTATGTTTTAAAAGCCCCATTTTGGACAGTAGATACGCTATTTTACTGCATTCCCAAAGATATTTATGACATTAATTTTGTTTTTGGAATTTTCCAAAATATTGACTGGAAAAAGAAAGATGAATCAACAGGCGTTCCAAGTTTATCAAAAATCAATATAAATTCAACCGATGTAAAAAGTCCGTCACTAACTGAACAACGAAAAATCGGGCAGTTTTTCACTCACCTCGACCGCCTTATCACCCTTCATCAGCGTATGTAAAAACCAACGTAAGTAAAGCCAATTATTACGCACCATTTCAGCGTAAGTTAAAAATAATATGACTATCACCTTACCTCAGCAACTCCTCAAGCCTGCACTCAGGGCAGTTAACGCACGCCAAAGTCAGTCAAAGTTTTCAAACAAATAATTACACCAAAGGTTTAATTCAGCATCCGACAGAAGTAAAATTTTAGAAAACCCTTGTTGCATAGTCTACAAAAATATGATATACTTAATTTGGAAACGGATAATATTCTGAAATGGAGATAGGAAGGGAGTGATTGTATGTTGCCGATATATATGGCATTGATCGATGATGAGGAAGATAAAAGCGATTTTGAAAATATAGTAAATAAATATGAACGAAAATTATATCGTGAAGCCTTTATGATGTTGTAACAAAAACAGCTACAACTCGTTCAGCTCATGTAAGTGACAAGTTTTCATCTGCTGTTTCAGGCAGGAGATATCGTACAGAAGCTCACGTATATGTTTATAGCGGAAGCAAATATGAATATCTTGAAGCTAACAGTGCAACCATGATTTATTAAGAAGACGTTGTTGATCAATTGGAAAGGACAGATGATTCCAATGCAGAGATAAAACATACAAAAACGCACAATGATATTTGTGCAAGCATACGAAAATGAAATCAGTTTGCAACAAAGCAGATTGTTTCAGACACTAGCATTAAAATGACGGAGTTTTTTTTACATGACAAAAATAATTAAGAGAATCTCAGCTATGGGTGCTGCTGTTATGATGATGAGTTCTATGGCTATTGGAGCTAGTGCGGCAGATAGTTTCTCGTTCTATATTTCCAACACTGGATCTGTTACGTCAAAAGTTATTGCTGCTGGAAATGCAGCACAGGATGATTATGTCAGGGTCAACTACCGAATTGACAATATCTCAAATGCTACATCCGTTTCCTATAGAACAACGGTTGGAGGTACATATATTGCAAGTGGAGAAATATCAAGTAAAGGAAACCATACTACGAAACACACTAATGCGACATACATTGATAAAGGTGAACGTATTTTGTGCACCATGTCACTCAATCCAGCTCCGTCAGGTGTAGGTAGTCATGCTTCAGGATATGTTAGCGGTAAATAAAATTTAAACTAAGGCAATATCACTAACTATCTTTTTATGTGATATTGCCTTAAATTATACGATCAATTTAACAGCTTGATTTCTATACTACCTCGCAGCAATGACCCAAAAGAAAGGAATGACATATGAAAAATATCAGAAAAACAAAAGTATTATTGCCCGTGATGTTGGCGGCTGTTGTGCTGTCAGCTTGTGAAAATACTCCCGACAATATCAGAAGTAATAAGCATTCGGCTGAGGTGGACAGCGGCGAGGCTTATGTTTCGCCCGAGAATATTTATGACAGCTTTGACGCTGCTTTTGAAAAAGAGTATGCAAAATTCAAGCTGCCCGAAAAATCGGCGGTGAGCATTTGCAAACCTGACGGTGTTTATGACTTCGAGCTTGCTTATATCAATGCCGAAAATGATATGGACTGGCTGTCGTCAAAAGTGGAAGAGCTGCAAAATGCTTTGGATATCAAGATCGACGGCAAGATAGAAACTGTAGAAGATCAGGCACAGCTCCAGGACGAACATAACAAACTTAAAATAACACGCTTTGCACAGCCTTATTGCTGTTGGGAGGCAAGCGAAAACGGCGTAAATACTGCTGATGCAGACGCCGATAATATTGACCTTTTTTATCTCGACAGACCAACTTCTGAAAATGCTGACAGCGGTCTTTTGTCTGCTGCAGACAAGGCAAAGACTTTGGCGGACACGTTCAGCAATGTGCTTGGTGAGGAACTTGACAATGTGGTCAGCGACGGGTATGTTATCACGACCGACAGCGGCATTGGCTATGAGATCGAGATACAAAAGGCGTATAAGGGTATCGGCATACAGAATGTTTTTTCTACAAATGCTGATGATACGCTGTTTGTGAAGGGAAATGCACTTATGACCTATTCAATGCAGACTTATACCGATCTTGACGAAAACTTTGACCCGGAATATTATATCGGCTGCAATGCTTTCAAGGTGGAAAAGGCTGAGAAAATAGACAAAATGCTGTCTTTCAAAGGTGCTTGCGACCTGCTTGAAGAAAATCTTGCTGACAAGATAGATATACAGTTTGATGACGTAAAGCTTATGTATGAGCCTCGTGGCGAAAGTACCGAAGTCGGCGAAAGTGCAGATAATATACGCTGCACGCCAAAGTGGTATTTTATTATCGACGATAAACAGCCGACGGGTCTGCACGCAATAAATTATGTGACAGTTGACTGCGTTACGGGTGAGATATATGTGCTTATTCCATAGGGGGGTGGGGCAATGAAAGCGCTTAAATGCGACCTTAACAAGAGTATGCTGAATATCGGATATGTTGGTGCGGTGCTGCTCACGACCCTGCTTTGCTTTACCGCAAAGGCGTATACTGACCCAAACACGGCGAAGATATACACGGTGTTTGAGTGCATTGCAAAGCTTGACAAACAGCTTTTTGCTGATGATTATTCCTTCAGTTCCTATCTGATGTTCGCAAAAGGTATGTCGGGATATATGGCAATGTTTCTGCCTATAATAGCGGCTTTTCCGTTTATGACGGCATTTTGTGCAGAGCGAAACGGCGGTTCAATGCGGTTCACCATAACCAGGACAGGCGGATTGAGATATTATCTGTCAAAATTCTGCTCAGCATTTTTGTGCGGCGGTTCGGCTGTTCTATTCGGATATATAATTTTTGGTGTTATCGTGAGAATAATTTTTCCTTCATTGAGCCAATATGAACTTTCCGCAGATGACTTGTCATTCGTGCTTGTGAACAACAAAAACGAACTTATAGGCGTGTTAAGATATATGCTTTCAGCGTTTTTGTATGGAGCCATAAGCACAATGCCTGCACTTTTCATAAGCTCATTCTGCAAAAATCCGTATCTTATAACCTGCGTGCCATTTATGGTAACATATATGTGGCAGATAACTGTGCAGAAACTTATTGCAAATTCGATGATGAAAGAGGATTTCGACAAAGCAAGCATATTGGAGAATTTTTATCCCAACAGCATAATGAATCTGTCATATTACACCGCTTTTGCTGACACAAAGTACATTCTGTTTTTCAATTTCGGGATAATACTTTTATCTGTGATAGGTTTTATAGTAATAATGAATATGCGGCTGGACAAAGGGGTGTAAGCAATGAAAAATTTTAGTTTAAAACAAGCCTTTTCCTGTGCGGCGACGGAATTTGTAAAATGGGTTTGTGACGCACGAATGGTGATAGTTGCGGTGCTGCTCATATTCATAAACAATTTTGCAGTTTCTCCGCTGACTAACAATGCAGAGCTTATGGGTGAGCCGCTGAACATTTTAGAGCCATTTATAGCGGTAGCAAATTCTGA
Source organism: uncultured Ruminococcus sp. (assembly GCA_934435205.1). Classification (GTDB taxonomy): domain Bacteria; phylum Bacillota; class Clostridia; order Oscillospirales; family Ruminococcaceae; genus Hominimerdicola. Next base: position 463,170 of record CAKSAK010000001.1, read on the forward strand.
GATACTAAAGCACATAAACGTGTCCTTTGAGGAGGGCAAAATACACGGACTTATCGGGCGAAACGGCAGCGGCAAGACAATGCTTATGAAATGCATATGTGGTTTTATCAAGCCCACGAGCGGTGTGATAACAGTTGACGGCAAACAGGTGGGCAAGGACGTTGACTTTCCGAAAGATATGGGAATAATCATTGAAACGCCGGGGTTTATACCATATTACAGTGGATACAAAAACCTTAAACTTCTTGCTGGGCTTAATAACAAGATCGGTAAAGAAGAGATACGAAACAGCATGAAACAGGTTGGACTTGACCCTGACTTAAAACGTCACGTTCGCAAATACAGCCTTGGTATGCGACAGCGTTTGGGGCTTGCACAGGCAATCATGGAAAACCCGAAGATACTTATTCTCGACGAGCCTTTCAACGGTCTTGACAAAGACGGCGTAAAGGAAATGCGTGAGTACCTGCTCAGCTACAAAGAGCAGGGCAAGACTATCCTTATTTGCTCCCACTCGGCGGAGGACATCTCTGTGCTGTGTGATACTGTGCACGAAATGGATAAGGGTGTGATAAGTGAGAACACATTTTGACATAGGGGGTATCTCACAGTGCGACGGCGAAAACGCACATCTTACCCCCGTGTCAAAATCAAATCTCCTGTGCAAAACAATGAAAATGGGCCATGACTATTGACAAACGTATTAAAATGCGATACCATAAGAATGGTGAATAATATAAGCTCGTAAAGATTTTAAAAGTCTTTGCGAGCTTTTTTTACATAACCCCTTATTTCAAAAACTCCCGACTTTTTGAAATAACACCCCTCGCTCCCCACTCCTTATTTCAAAAACACCCCCTATCAACGTTTACACCTGCAAAATTTACACTTTGTTTACAAAATGTAATCGTTATCCTAAGCAGCCAGCTTAACAAATCGTGGAAATAATGTGGTATAATGACAGTACAAAATAAATGGTGCAGAAAAAAAGCACTGTAAAGAATATGGAGGAATGTCATATGGCATATTGTGGACATTGTGGAAAATACGTTAAAGACGGAACAGAGATTTGCCCTGAGTGTGGGTGTTATACCTTGGCAAGAGCAGAAACAAAACAGAGCATACCGTTAGGAGCAAAGTCTGTGCTAACATCAGAACAGCCAAACTACAAAACAATACTTATTGGTAAGATTATTGTTTGTGCATTGGGAATAATACTGGGACTTATAGTCACAGCAACAAGTGGTAACATATCCGCACCATACAACACTGCAGATACAAACAATTACAACGAATATTATAATTCCGCAGATTATGCTGAATTTGGAACAGATTATTATACATACGTGTATAAGGCTCTTAAAATAACGACCGAAAATACTAAATCTACAGCTCAATATGCAGCTCAAACAGCTAAACAAATGCAAGATTTAGTAAAAATAGTTCCTAAATTTAAAATAATAGGAACTGGTTTTGGACTATTTATAATTCTCATATCAGCTTTTGCAGCCATAAAATCTATAGGCTCTTATAAATCTGCCGTTTACAAATCAGCACAAATGGAGTTGATAATCGGAGCATTAAACAAAAAAGAAAATCAAAAATAATTAGGAGGAAAAAATTATGGCTTTTTGTAGAAAATGCGGAAAAGAAATTGATGACGACGCAGTAATGTGCGTACATTGCGGCTGTGCGACCGAAAAGGCAGCACGAACAAACACGAACCAAAACCCTGACTATGACCCTTATTCAGGTGCAGACTTTGTGGAAGTACTTCTTAGTGTGTTGATACCTCTTGCTGGTATCATAATGTACTTTGTAAAAAAGGATACCCGTCCAAAAGCCGCTAAAACTTGCCTTTTGGCGGGAATCATCACATGGGCACTTGGATTTATCGCAATGTCTGTCCTTTAGGAGAAATGTAAATGAAATACTGCGGAAAATGTGGAGCACCACTTAATGATGACCAGTCTGTATGTATGAAGTGCGGCTGCCCTGTCACATCTCAAAGCAGTCAGGCAGCCAAAGCAGAAACACAAGGTCTGAGCGACAAGCAGAAAAAAATAATTGCATTTGCTTTCGTAGTAGTTATCATTGCCTTGGTGGTCATGTATATCATTAATGTTTCTGACGGCAGTGCTCTTGTTGCAAGAAAGTTTAACAGCACTATAAGTCAGGCAGAAAAAGACGGCAAGTTCAATGGACTTTCTTTCACATTTGATCTGACCGGCAGTCCTGAAGTGCTCGACCACACAGGCGATGTATATTTTGTATACTCGGCAGCCAAAACTAGCACAGACATTGGCAGTTATAGTGAAAGCTCAGATAATGGTTTAGTTTTCATTATCAGGATCAACAGTTATCTTACTGGTAAATGCTCAATGATATCAGTTGTGCCTGTAAACGGACGACCTGACCAGACTTATATCAATACTTGGAAACAAATATACGGAGGTTACACACATTAAGGGGGAATAACATATGGCATTTTGTTCTAAATGCGGAAAAGAAATAGACGACGAGGCAATAATATGCGTGCATTGCGGCTGCCCAACAGGAGTTCAGGCTGCACCAGCAGCACCTACAGTAGATATGGAATCAACAGCGACAACAGGAGAAAAGGTACTAAGTTTCCTTATTCCAATCGCAGGAATCATACTCTATTGTGTAAATAAGGATAAAAAGCCAAAAGCGGCAAAGACCTGTCTTTTAGTGGGTGTTATCACATGGGCAATATGTATAATTTTAATTCTGGCAATAGCTATCATACCTTCTAAAATGACAGAGAGCCAGTTAAAAGCTGCAAACAGCAATGCAAAATGGGTGTTTACTATTGTGAACAATGAGGCCGCAGATCTTTTAGTAAACGGAGTTTCTGTCGAGCCAGGCTATCACGAATTTAAACTTTCTAAATATAACAAGGATGATAAACTGGAAACTGCCGTCTACAAAGCACTTAAAGACCAAGGTACTGACAGCTATATAACATTTGAAATCGATAAATTCGGTAATGCAAAAAGTGCAACATGGCGTTCATCATCAGGTTCAAGCATTTATGGACAGTACCCAAACCCAATCCATATGTAATTGGCAGACAAAATCAAAAACACAACTTTTTTCATAAAGGACTTCCCAGCCGATAAAAAAAAGCGAGCCACACAGCTCGCTTTTTTTTCCTGCATAAATTCCCCACCTCTGCAAATAATATTACTGCAATTTTGAAAAAACAACGGAGGTCATAAATATGAAAGCAACAGGAATTGTCCGCAGGATAGACGATCTCGGCAGAGTTGTCATACCTAAAGAAATAAGACGCACCATGCGTATCCGTGAGGGCGACCCGTTACAGACAACGTTGAAAAGCGAACTCGACTACTTGCTTACACTCCTCAGATTGGCGGATAGGCTGTACATAAAGTGACACAAAAGCAAAACCGCCGTTCAGGCTAGTTTGAACTGACCCCAAAAAGTTAGACAAAGATTCAAAAGAAAATTTATTCAAAGCGACTAAGAGCGATCTTGACCGCTTTTGTTATGCAATTACAAGTCAGCATCCGACAGAAGTAAAATTTTTGAAAACCCTTGTTGCATAGTCTACAAAAATATGATATACTTAATTTGGAAACTGATAATATTCTGAAATGGAGATAGGAAGGAAGTGACTGTATGCTGCCGATATATATGGCATTGATCGATGATGAGGAAGATAAAAGCGATTTTGAAAATATAGTAAATAAATATGAACGAAAATTATATCGTGAAGCCTTTAAAATTCTTAATTCACACGAATTGGCAGAAGAAGCCGTTTGGGAGGCTTTTTACAGGATATCAGAAAATTTAAAAAAAGTTCACAATTTGCCTGTGTACAAAATGGACGCTTATTTGATTATAACTATTAGAAGGGCATCATATCGGATCTACAACACGGAGAAAAAATATTTTGAAAATGACTCATTTGAGGATTCTGAATATGTGCCGGATATAGCTAAGCTTAATGAGTATGATATTTCTGATCTGACTAACGCTATTGGTCAGCTTGAAGACAAGTATAAAGCTGTTATCACTTATTTTTATTATTACGGTCACAACGCAAATGAAACCGCTGATCTAATGGGGATATCCAGAAATACAGTATATAAGTATCTGAGAAAAGCTGAAGCTATTTTATTGGAAAAGCTGAGAGGTGCAAGCTATGAACGAAAATGAAAATTTCTGCAAAGCGATCGAACAAGCAGTTGTGCTGCCATGTGCAAAAGAAATGCAGCTGATATCTGATGAAAAATGTGATTTTTCATCAGCATACAGAAGAAGGATCCGCAGATTGACCAAAAATCAAGATAAAACACCCCATTCATTGATAAAGACGACCTTGCAAAAGATGATATTCATAATTGCCGCAGTGCTTATGATCGGATCGATAACAGTAGCTGCTGTTCCGCCGTTAAGAGAATGGTTTGTTGGTTTGTTTGCAAGCAGCAATGATAATAATACTGATGTCTGGAATGTACATGGGGATGTTCCTGCCGATGATCTTACAGATGCTTTTGTGTGTTGTGAACCAACATATATCCCGAATGGATTTGCTGAACAGGACAGAACTCAAGAAGAAACTATGCTTATCATTGATTATTCTTCTAATAATGAATTTATCGAGTACACTCAAAGCAGTATATTAACGAATAATCAAATAGATACGCAAAACAGGACAACTGAAAAGGTATCGATAAATGACAATGACGCTCTGCTGTCTTACGATGCCTATACATCAACTATTGTATGGACTGATGGCAGATATTCTTATTCAATAACCGGAGATTTGTGCAAAAGTGACATAATTAAGATGGCTGATTCGGTAAACTCTACAAAATAAAATATTTTCTGAAAAAGTGTGTACAAATTCACTCAAGCTTGTATCTTACTATATGAGGAGGCAAAATCTTGAGGAAAGGAGTGCACATTTTTTATGCGAAAAAATTTTCTTTGGATAATGGCGACAGCAATTATTTTTACCTCCTCTTGTGCGAAAGCACCAGAGGAGGTAAAAAAGGAAAATGATATTCTTAATAATACCGAAAAAGCAGAGTCCGCAGAGCTTGAATATCAGACTTTGGACGAAATACGAAAAACAAGCGCAGACACACTTGCAACAAATACTACTAATGTTACTGTAAACAAGCTTATTTTTGGTAACGGAGATGTTATGCCGGCATACAAAGTTTTGCCTTACAATAATAATTTTGATTTGCTCAAACCCTTGGTGAAATATCTGTATAACGAAGAGTTTTCGCTTGATTCACCATACTGTGAGTATAATATAGGAGGACAAAAATATAACGAGGACGATCCTGAAAGTGATATAAATCCTCATAGTTCTATCATGTACGCAGGAGAAAGTATGGATTTTACACGTTCCCTTATATACCATGAAACGGGATATTCCTTTTACAATGCCGTTTCAGGTGATGATCCTTATCGTTTCACAGAATACTTTCCTACGGAAAAGCGTTATAGGATCAATCTTGGAGAACAGCTTGACAGCCAAAGTTATACAATGGTCGACGGAGGCGAGTGGAGTGTTATGGACTCTGCGAAATTTGCTCAAAATTTTGTGGACGAATATTTTTCCCCTCTCGAAAAGAATATGTTTACTTATCAGATGACCGATTTCCGTGTTAAAAAGCTCGACGACAGCTTCGGATATGTAATCGAATTTCAGAGAATTGATCAGAACGGTAATCTGTATGATAACCATTATTACTATGCTAATGATGAAGACTTTAGTAAAGGCAGCACTAATAACTGGATAGCTGAAAATAAACCGTACCTGTATTCCTCGCAAATTCAGGTAACAATGAATAGTAAGGATACAATTAATTCATTTATCAAATGCAATGTACCCTATGTTGGTGATGTAATTGACAGTGGGGAGAAATTGCTGACTCTTTCGTCGGCTATAGATATTATCTCTTTAAACATGGCAGGCAAGTCATCATATTCCTTTGAAACAGTTGAACTTGAATATTATTATGTGGGACTTGACTGTCCTGACTTTACTTTGAATGGCAATTTTGATCAGGAAAATATGCTTAATAATGCAGAAATTGAGCTTAGACCGTATTGGTCATTTACTATGTCTAATTGTTATCCCGATGCGTACAACATTGACAGTATCGTTGTTAATCAAAATAGCCTTTATCTTGTGGATGCTTTAACAGGAGATTTTTATGTCTATTAATTTTCCTAGTGCTCTTTCAACAGATTTGAAAAAGTGCTTTTTAAGCGTAAAATTCTTGTTGTCGGTTATCGTGTTTCTTATATTGATTTTTTCTACGGGCTGTGTTCTGCTTGATACTGATACCCCCGACTATTCAATAGCGGAATTTATTTTTAAAACAGACAAATCATTGTGGCTTAAATATTCGTCTTACAGCTGCGTAGATATTTTTGCACAGGGATTTTCAAATCAATGGTTGGGAATATTTATTCCGTTTTTAACAGCGTTTGCTTGTGTTCCTGTTTTCTGTGATGAATACACTTCTAATTGCTGGCGTCATTATGTTTACAGAATAGGCATAAAAAAATATATCCTGTCAAAATTTCTGTGCAGTGTGATAATTTCATTTGCTTTGGTGATTATTTGCTATTTGGCCTTTGCGGCGATCTGCTTTAGTGTATTTCCTTATCCCGAAGAATATGCTGAAGGCATTTTTTATAGAGCTTGGTATAATTATTACGGTATAAACAAAATTCTTAGTTCGGACAGCTACCTAATTTTCATTTTCGGAAGAATTTGTACAGCATCTATAATTGGCGCAGTTGGCGGATTATTCTGCCTTATTCTTTCGTCAATGACGATGAGTAAATATGTGTCGCTGGGGATTCCCGTGCTTGTATATTTTTTCTTTGCACAAGTTGCAAAGCCCTATAAGTTCAGTGGAAATATGTCGGACTTGAAATTTTGGTTTCTGGACAATAGTTCAAGATTTTCTTCAATGGAAACATGGTTTACAGATTACATGGGAATTCCATTATGGGCAGCATACGCATATTTTCTGACCGTGATTGCACTTTTACTTATAATATATTATTATGTTATGAAAAGGAGGCTTAAGCAATGACGCTGAAAAAGAGTTTTGTAGTACTTAAAACCACATATGTACGCTGGCTGCTCAGTTCGCGTTTGCTTATATTCGCCTTCGCATATATGTTTTTCTATGTATATTTTATTGAACCGCTTATTAGTTTGTCCGATTATTTTGCAACTCCGCTTAATTCTGTCGAGCCCTTTGTTTCACTTATGAATAGCGCATATTTTCTTCCTCTTAGCGCACTTACATATCTGATTTTAATTTCGGATCATCCCAAACTCGATGATTCTGGAACATTTATACTTTTCAGAACAGGAAGATACGCATGGATATTGGGACAGATATGGTTTCTAATATGCTCGGCGATGACATTTATTTCATTTCTGCTTATATCTTCGATGCTAACTGTGATGAGCCGAAGTTTTTTAATAAATGCTTGGAGTCTTGTTTCCAAATACACACTAAAGCCAGAAAACGCAGCACTCAGACCAGATTTTCCCTTTGCGATTATCGACAGCTCGGTAATCAATCAATCACGTCCTTTTGAAGCTGTAATGCATTCAGTTACTCTTATACTTATGTTTATGCTAAGTGTAGGTCTTATCCAGATAATTTTTGCTCTCATACGAAAAAAGATTTTTGGAATATTTGTAAACCTTAGCTTCATAGCAACAGGGTTGGTACTATGGGCAGTAGATATCAAGATAAAGTGGCTTTTCCCTATAGCAAATTCAGCGTTTGGTTGGCATTATGATGGAATGTATGACAAGACTATAATAAGTATTGCGTATTCCTATGGGTATTTTTTTATTTTGTGTGCAGCATTGATAATTTGTGCTTTTGTAATAGGAAAACACTGTTCTTTCTATATAATAGGTGAAAATGGATAGGAGTAAATAATGAGTATTATTGAAGTGAAAAGTATAAATCTCACCATAGGCAAAAACAATATTTTAAAGAACATAAATGTAACTTTTCAGGAGGGCAAAATACACGGACTTATCGGACGAAACGGCAGCGGAAAGACAATGCTTATGAAGTGCATATGCGGCTTTATCAAGCCTACAAGCGGCGTGATAACAGTTGACGGCAAGCAGGTGGGAAAGAACGTTGACTTTCCGAAAGATATGGGTATCATTATCGAAACGCCTGGGTTTATACCATATTACAGTGGATACAAGAATCTCAAACTTCTTGCAGGACTTAACAATAAGATCGGCAAAGATGAGATACGAAACAGCATGAAACAAGTTGGGCTTGACCCTGACTTAAAACGGCACGTTCGCAAATACAGTCTTGGTATGAGGCAGAGATTGGGTCTGGCACAGGCTATAATGGAAAACCCGAAGATACTTATTCTCGACGAGCCGTTCAACGGTCTTGACAAAGACGGAGTAAAGGAAATGCGTGAGTACCTGCTCAGCTATAAAGAGCAGGGCAAGACTATCCTTATTTGCTCACACTCAGCGGAGGATATTTCTGTGCTGTGCGACACTGTGCATGAAATGGATAAGGGGGTGATAAGTGAGATCAAGGGGTGAACTCATTTTTCCAGCCGAATCAATATCGTGTGCCGTTCAGAAATATGATATATATAGGAGACAGCGATACTGATATTCCTTGTATGAAACTTGTCAATACAAATGGAGGTCACTCTATTTAATCATTGTAACCAACTTCAGCATGATAATGACAAAGAAAAAACCTACGGTCAATTACATTTCAGCTACAAAACACTTGAACGTCTATCTGAATATGTATTTCCACTCACGGCTATTATTCAATAATAATTTACTTTTATACATATCAAAAATAATAGCACCTTATCTTCCAAAACACCTCTAAGCGAAAACTTACCAAATTTGCATAATGTAATATTTCCTGCAAATAATATTACTGCAATTTTGAAAAAACAACGGAGGTCATAAATATGAAAGCAACAGGAATTGTCCGCAGGATAGACGATCTCGGCAGAGTTGTCATACCTAAAGAAATAAGGCGCACCATGCGTATCCGTGAGGGCGACCCCCTCGAGATCTACACCAACCCAGACGGCGAAGTAATATTCAAAAAATATTCCGCCATAAACGAAATGTCCGAGGGCGCAGCTCAGGCGGCGGAAGTCATCTCAAAGCTTGGGGGAGCGCCTGCCGTGGTGTTCGATAAAGACCACGTCGTGGCAGTGTCAGGCGTGCCGAAAAAAGAGTATTCCCAGCGCCGCCTCTCCCCTGCCCTGGAGGAGCTTCTGGAAAACCGCAAAACCTTTGACTATACTGATACCACAGCCGAGCCGCTCAGAGCCGTCGAGGGTATCAATACCCACGCCCTCACCATCGCCCCTATCCTCACAAACGGCGATATAACAGGCGCAGTGGCATTCATGGCTACCGACGATACCGAGCTTTGTACCGATAAACAGTCCATGCTCGCCAAAGCCGCCGCCATGTTCTTGGGCAAACAAATCGAAGAATAAATACCAAAAAGGACCGCCGCCTGACCGCAGCAGTCCTTTTTTCTGTACTATTATATTAACCGTAGCCCCATGTCATAAGCTTCCATTTGCCGCCCTCACAACGTGCAAGCCACCATTGCCAATCAGTGTATTCCGAATCTGGATTCCAACCTTCTCCGCCGTCTTTTGGCGAGTGAAAATTGCTTGTAAATTCAATGCACTGAGTAAATTCATCGCCCTTATCATGATCTTTCTTTAAATCATTCATCCACTCGATGTTTTCCTCGTTGCACAAATCATCACCGCCGTAAGTGATAAAGTGCATCTCACAGCCGTCCCAGCTGTCAAATTCCTTTAGTATGACCTTGATAGCAGCTTCCATGTCCTCCTGCGAGTAAATTTCCGATGTCCCGTAGTCTACCCTCAAGTTTTTGACCGACCCACAGCCGACCAATCCTGCACCATAGACCACCGCCAAGAGTATCCCCAAAACCTTTTTCATAATGTCACCCCCTATATTTAAATATTCTTGTCATTAACATCATACCATATCATAGGTGAAATTTCAACCTTTTTTTTTCATGCCCCATTACAAAAAAGTCACCCCTCAGACCAAAACCAACAGTGAGTCAAAACTTGCCGATATCAAAACTATGTGCGACCGCCCGGCATAGCAAAACCCTCCGACCCAAACAAATGGATCGGAGGGCAAATTGCGGACCGCTGTTGCGGTGGAGCTGATAGTCGGACTCGAACCGACGACCTGCTCATTACGAATGAGCTGCTCTACCAACTGAGCCATATCAGCATATTTGATCTTATACTATATAATACGCCACACATCGCTTTAACAGTAAACGACCTGCTCATATACGGTCAGAAATATAGTCGCCTTGCTCGGCTGTCGCTTTCGCAATCCTCCTTATTTCTTCCCTTCGCAAGCTCCCTTCATCTGCCTCTGGCAGCGGTCGCTTGCTCAGCAAATGAGCTGCTCTACCAACTGAGCCATATCAGCATATAAGACTTAAATATTATACACCAAAACCGCCCTCTTGTCAACACCTTTGCGACCCTTTTTCAAAAATCTCTCCAAACTGTCATATCATACGACCCCCACGAATATATTGTCTGAAATGAATACGTTTTCTCGGTATCTCGTTATTTTGCACAATAAAAAACCGACGAAATATGCTTAAACGTTTCAAAAATATCTTCGCAAACACCGAATATTCCAACTTTTCCGATCAAATGACTATCATATCTTTATATCAAGATAATATTTTAACAATATCATATACCACAGCACACTTTTCAACAATTATTATCCGAAAACGTTTAATGAATAAGGCTGTTTGATACTTTTTGTAATTTCACATAACATAATCGTATACAAAAGAAATGTTTATATACATTTTTCACATACAACACAGCCTGGTTTTACATATCCCTCAGAAAACGCAGTGCATTTTCGCAGCTTTTTGATTAGTCAGTCAGCTCCTTTGTAACAAATCGATTACAATTATCTAAATAGCATTGTTAAAATGCACAAAAGTAAAGTTGAAAAATTGGCTAAACCTCCATAATTTATTACAGAGGGCATAAAAATGTGAAAAAAGGCTTGAAATTATGCCGAGAATATTGTATATTTTTATTAACGGAAACGTTTGAAATAAGTTTTCATGGAAAACATCAAGCGTAAACGTTTAAAATCTACGGAAAGGCGGAAATATCATTGGTTTCCTTAAAAGACATTTCCGTTCGCTGCGGAGTATCCGTCGCAACCGTAAGCAAAGCCCTCAACGGCCATAAGGACGTAAGCGAGGCAACAAGAGAAAGACTTATGAAAGCCGCCAAAGAAATGGGTTACTTCCCAAATTCTCAGGCAAGAGCTTTAAAGACCAACAGAACCTATAATCTCGGGGTCATGTATCTCGACGAAGCAGGAAGCGGTCTTACCCATGAGTTTTTCGCAAAGGTGCTTGACAGCTTTAAGACTACGGCTGAAGCAGCAGGATATGATATAACCTTTATAAATAGAGATGTGGGCAAGCAGAAAATGTCTACATATGAACATTGCAAATACCGCAATGTTGACGGTGTTATCATTGCCTGTACGGATTTTACGTCGCAGGACGTGTACGAGGTGATAAACGGAGATATACCAGTGGTCACGATCGACCACATCTTCGATTGCAGAACAGCGATCATGTCCAATAATGAAAAAGGTATGGAAGAGCTTATCAACTATGTGACGAAAATGGGGCATAGGAGGATCGCCTTTATCCAGGGCAACAAATCGGCAGTAGCCGAAAGACGTCTGGCAGGCTTTTATAAGGCTTGTATGACAAGAGGAATTTCAGTTGAACCCGATTGGATACTTAACGGTGATTATCACAACCCTGATCTGACTTATAAGCTGACAAAAGAGCTTCTTAGCAGAGAAAACAGACCGACCTGCGTTTTCATGCCCGATGATTATTCAGCAATGGGAGCTTTCAATGCAGTCAAAGACATGGGTCTTTCAGTACCGGAGGATATTTCTATCGTTGGCTACGACGGAATAGCTTATTCACAGCTTCTCTCTCCAAAGCTTACGACTTATCTTCAGGACACAGACCTTATCGGTGTCACAGCCGCAAAACAGCTGGTCTCACTGATAGAAAACCCACAGACCACCTTTAAAGAGGTGATAACAGTCGACGGAAAGCTGCTGGAAGGCGGCTCGGTAAGCGACATCAATTGATTCAAGGCATTAATTTTCCGCAGAAATGCTGCGGAGCAAATCAAATAAACTAATGCGATTTTAAGGAGGAAAATTATTATGGCAAATCTTAAGAAAGTACTTGCAGGTTCTCTGAGTCTCTGTCTGGCAGCTTCAATGTTCACAGCTTGCGGCAGCACAGATTCATCTTCAACATCTGACAAGAATGGCGGCAGCACATCAAAGGCTGGCGACGGCACAGGTATCAACAAGGACGCAGACAGACAGGATACTTCAAAGCTCCACGGTGTAGATTCATCAGAGGATTCAAAGAAGACTCTTACAATTTACTGCTGGAACACAGAGTTCAAGTCAAGACTTGATAAGTACTATCCACAGGGCACATCAAACGAGCTTACATACAACGAGCTTGCTGATGGTTCTAAGGAGATCGCAACAATCAACGGCGTTAAGCTGAACTGGGTACAGGTTGAAAACGAAGGTAACGCTTACCAGACAAAGCTGGACGAGGCTCTTAAGGGTCAGCAGGACAGCACAGAGAAGGTAGATATGTTCCTTATGGAAGCTGACTACGCTCTGAAGTATGCTAACGGCGACGTTGCACTTTCTATCCAGGACCTCGGCATCACAAATGACGATATGTCACAGATGTATCAGTACACAAAGGACGTTGCAACAGATACAAAAACAGGCGAGCTGAAGGGTGTATCATGGCAGGCAACTCCAGGTCTGTTCCTCTACAACACAAAGATCGCTGAGGACGTTCTCGGCACAAGCGATCCAGAGCAGGTTCAGGAAGCTGTTAAGGATTGGGATACATTCACAGCAACAGCTCAGAAGATGGCTGACAAGGGCTACAAGATGGTATCTGGTTTTGATGATACATACAGATGCTTCTCAAACAATATGTCCAGCCCATGGGTAACAGACAACAAGATCACAGTTGACCCACAGATCAAGGCTTGGGCTGACCAGACTAAGGAATACACAGACAAGGGCTACAACAACAAGACTTCCCTTTGGGACGACGCTTGGGCTGCTGGTCAGAAGATCGACGGTGGCGTATTCGGCTACTTCTTCTCAACATGGGGCATTCCTTTCACACTTCTTCCAAACACAGTTGACGAAGAGATCAAGGCTGATGGTTCAAACGCTAAGGAAGGCAACGGCGGTTATGGTCTCTGGAAGGCTTGCTCAGGCCCACAGGCTTACTACTGGGGCGGTACATGGATCTGCGGCGCTATCGACTCCGATAACCAGGATATCGTTGCTGATATCATGAAGGTAATGACTTGCAACAAGGACGTAGCTAAGGCTATCACTGAGGGCGAGCAGGACTACACAAACAACAAGGCTGCTATCAAGGAGCTTATCGACGGCGGTTATACAAACGCATTCCTCGGCGGACAGGATCACCTTGCACTTCTTACAGAGGCTGCTGACAAGATCTCCCTCGAGAACAAGCTTTCTGCTTATGACCAGGGCTGCAACGAGAAATTCCAGGGCGCTATGAAGGACTACTTCCTCGGCACAGTTGATTCATACGAGGCTGCTCTTGAGAACTTCAAGAAGAACATCACAGACCTCTATGGTAACCTTACTTGCGATTTCTAATCGTATAAAAAACAGTATCTAATTAAATATAGGGGGTGGAGGATATCCCCCCCTATTATTTATTAATCTCACGAAAGGAATAGGTATACTTATATGAAGAGAAAAAGCATAAGCTATGCCAAGTGGGGATATATTTTTCTTATCCCATTCTTTGTAGTTTACATCATCTTCTCACTATATCCTCTGTTCCAGACTTTCTATTACAGCTTTACTGACTATGTTAAGGATCAGGGCTCTATCGGCGGCGGTTGGACAAGACAGGCTGTCGAAGTAACACCGACATTCTGCGGTTTCGATAACTATTCAACGATCTTCACATCAGGAAGTGATCTGCTTCAGTCATTCTGGAATACGATCATTATGTGGATCGTAGGATTTATCCCACAGATCGTTATCTCTCTTATCCTTGCAGTATGGTTCACTGACCTTCGTCTTAAGATAAAGGCTCAGGGATTCTTCAAGGCTGTTATCTATCTTCCAAACGTAATCATGGCATCTGCTTTTGCATTTCTGTTCTACAGCTTGTTCAGCAGAGGCGGCGCTATCTATGATATTATCAAGGTACCACTCCTTGAAAGCGTTTGGGGATCAAGAGGTGTAGTTGGACTCATCAACTTCATACTTTGGTATGGTAATACAACGATTCTTCTTATGGCTGCTATCATGGGTGTTGATACATCACTCTATGAGTCAGCACAGATCGACGGTGCAACTTCCAGCCAGACATTCTGGAAGATCACAATTCCGCTCATCAAGCCTATCATGTCATATGTTCTCGTAACATCACTCATCGGTGGACTTCAGATGTACGATGTACCTGCCCTCCTCACAAAGGATATGGGTAACCCTAATGGAAAACTTAAGACCGTCGTAATGATAATCCAGGCAAATAAGCAGGGTGACATCGGTAAGGCGTCTGCACTCTGCGTAATAATCTTTATCGTTTCCGCTGTTATCGGACTTGCACTTATGTTTGCATCTGCTGACCATGACGGAAAGAAGAAAAAGAAGAAAAGGGGGTAAGCTGAAATGCCAAGAAGTACTGAAATAGTTGGTGAAAAGACAAATAGTACTGGTCTTATCATACATAGGATAATAGCTTATGTTGTCCTTGTTCTTTTGGTAGTTATTTCACTTTTCCCATTCTATCTTTTGATAATCAACGCAACACGAGGCAGATCACAGGCAGGTATCAGATGGTATCCTGACCACTTCCTCGCAACAAACTTCAAGAACCTTTTCAGCGGTTCAACAGCCGTAGCATACGGAAGCGTATGGCGTTCACTGGCTAACTCACTGTTCATATCAGCTTGTGCTTCATTGCTCAGCGTATACTTCTCAGCACTGACAGCATATGCAACACACGTTTACCAGTTCAAGCTGAGAAAGTTCGCAGATATGTTCATTCTCATCGTAATGATGGTCCCAACACAGGCTTCAGCTATCGGTTTCTACCAGTTCATGAACAAGCTTGGCTGGACAGATACTTATATTCCGCTGATCGTTCCTGCAGTCGCAGCACCAGCTACATACTACTTCATGAAGCAGTATATGGCGTCTGCACTTCCGCTTGAGATCGTAGAAGCCGCCCGTATCGACGGCTGCGGAGAGTTCAAGACCTTCAACAAGATCGTTACTCCTATCCTCAAGCCTGCATTCGCAGTTCAGATCATCTTTACATTCGTAACAAACTGGAACAACTACTTTATGCCAAGACTTATTCTTACATCAAAGAGTAAGTACACTATCCCGCTGGTACTCAACGCAATGCGTTATGCAGGACCACAGGAGAAGGACGTGGGAATGTTCAGCTTGTACATCGTACTTGCTATCCTCCCTGTAGTAATTGTTTACCTTTGTCTTTCAAAGTTCATCATTCGTGGTGTTGCTCTGGGAAGCGTAAAGGGTTAATACGAAGCTTCAAACAGCGTACAGTTTTTCTGTACGCTGTTTTTTTGCTCTATTCAGTTCTTTCTTCTCTTTCCTATTCACATAAAAGCTTCGTTTGCATACCTTTGCTATTGACCGTTATCTCCATTCTGCTAACTCTTTTCCCATTGACCCCATATCCATTGCAGATTATTTTATCCGTGATATCCTCACCGCAATACCCCTCATATGTGATATGCTCCACCAAATACTCCCTCTCTGCAAACTCTATCCTATCTTTAAGCCCCACATCTACATTATTGAGCCACTGCTTATCAAGACCATAATACTTCTCCCTCGTGATACCATGTGGTATAGTTTTACCGCTTGAATAGCTATATCCATACTTCCCGTCCACGTTTTTCATATATATCTTCGACAGCATCGACCTCGTATCAAGCTGTTTGCCGTATTCAATAATACGCTGAGTACCGATATTCACCGAAAGGATACTCAGCGACACATTGACCTGCCTGTCCCCTCTGATATATGCACGCCTGCCGTAAGCCTTGACCGCATATACGCCGATAGCCTCCCACAGTGTAGACTTCTCGTTGATGTTCACATAGTTCACAGTGTTAGTTCCACTCTCGTAGGTTATCTCGCTTGAGGGGCTGTAGCTCTTCATGATATTCGTCAGGCTCACCTTAGACCACACCCCAGGCTCAGGCTCGTTCTGCCCCAGCATAAGTGTTATCCCTCGGCTTATAAGTTCAAGAACAATTTTCCCTCTTCTCACCCTTGTTCTGATGTAATCCGCAGGGCCATAGTGCATACGCCTGCTGCCTATATAAAGTGCCACACGCCTGATATTGTAAAGATTTATGCTGTTATTCAGAACAACAGAAGCCCTAAGCTCACTGTATGGCGTGTAGCGGTCTTTCACAAGCTTTGCTGAAACAATGTTTCTGTAGTCCAGATTGCCACTGCCAATATATTCAAACCTGATGTATATCTCCGCCATTATTTCGCACCCCTAAGCTTTATCATAAGGCTTCCGATTATCCTGTCAGGCTGAAAATCCATTTCTATCTCTGAGAGTATGTATCCGCTGTATAAGACCCCGTCTGCCGTGAAATTGATCGCCTTTCCTCCGTTCTCGCTTAGAGCAGCCCAAGCGTAAGCCTTGTCCGCCGGAGCGATCCTGCCGCTGAACTGAAATATCTCCGCCGCCTTGCCTGAGATATTTCGCAAAATACCATTCACAGCCTTCGTTTCCTCCTGAATGTAACCTCCGCTTCTCTTAACTCCGTCCATGTAAAATGAACGTGTGCCGATGTCAAGCTTTATCTTTCCCTTTTTACTCACTTATATCCTCCTCACTGCAAATTCCGATACTAAGCTCTGCCTGCCTTTCGAGCCTGTGAAGGGGCAATGTCTGAACTGCGCTTCCAAGCTTTGCGCTCTTTACATTCAGAACCTCGCTTTTTGCAAGCTCCGCCATAACGCTTTCACACTTTCCCTGAAGCTCCTCCATGTCATCGTATTTTCCTGCCTTGCCCATGAGCCGCAGGTCGATATGACATATATACTCAGTGTAAAGCTTTTTGCCGCCCTGCCCAATGACTTCATCGACCACATCAAAGCCTTTAAGCCCATAGAAGCCAATTGCTTCCCCACTGTGCAATAGACTGTCAGCCGATGTGTATTCACCCATTGCAGTAAAGCCTGCTCCGTCAAGTATCTTTTTTATCTCTGCCGCCATTTCTGTCCAGACTGTCATGGCTCGTCCTCCTTCCTAATATGTGATAACGGCATTGAACACAAAGCCGTCCTTTGAGAAAAATCTTTCCGCCCTTGAAACTGCGCTGTCACGAAGCTCTCTTGCCGCCTTTATCCTGCCCTCTTCATCGAAAGCCTCCACCGCCTTGCCCTGTGCCGTAAACATGACCTTGTATTCAGCGGCTTTCAGACAAACAAATCTGTAAAAGACCTCCGCTGCCGCCGCAAATTCGCATATAGCCGTCCCGCCCTCAGCGACCATTCGCTCCTGGTCAACAGCCTTATCCATTTCGTCAGCACACACTGTTATAAGCCCTGCATACACCTCAGCCGACGTGCTGTCAAGTCCGCTTAGCTCCATGAAATCGCTCTTTACATTGTCTTTGCTTATTGCCATTTTCCTGCTCCTTTCAAAAAAAATACCCGCCCACCGTCCCTTTTTTCATTATCCTCTCAGCTTACTTTGTAGTTTTCAGCGTCTTTACAGCACCGCTCGTAAGTACAGAGAAACCTGCAAGCACTGAGCAAACGATCTCGTTGCACTGATTAGTAATAAGCTTATCGTAGTCCACGATAACATCTCCTCCAAGCACCATTTCAACAGCACTGCTCTGGTCGATGCCCACCGCAATACCTCCTGTGAGCTGAGGGCATTTTACAAGCGTTACACCGTATGGCGTCTGAACTGTGCCGCCTGCCATATAGTCGCCAATGCAGTATTTCATCTCGTCCATAGCAAGGATCTTAGCCATAACATCAGGAGTACAGATCATGGTCGTCATGTTGAACTCGCCCATGGAAGCCCAAAAAGCCGCCAGATCAGCGTAAGTAAGCTCAGTGCCAATAAGTGTCTGAGCTGTAATACCTCTTGTTATCTCAGTCATAGCAAGGCTGTTCACATCTCTGCTTATAGTCGCTCCAAGGTTTCTCAGCACCACGCCAAAAGCCTCAAGCTTCTGCTTTCTTACAGACTCAAAAGAACAGTTAAGACGTCTTGCAAACTTTGTGAGAGTCTTACTGGAGGTGCTAAGTCTGACAGTTGTGATAGGCACATTTCCACCCTCTGACACAACATCAGTTGAACCCGACTTTGAAATGTTCAGACCTCTGAAATCCACTCCGTCAGTGTATGAAACAGCCGCCGCTACCTTGCCCATGATAGAAGCCTCGTCCATGCCCTGCTTGACAGTACGTCTTATGTACTCAGGGAAAAGCACTGCCGACTCAGTGGAAACGAAGAATTTCTCCACCCTGTCAGAATTTGCACCCTTTACCTTGATGTCAAAACGCTTGAGCTGTCTTTCAAAAGCGTCAAGACCTTTAAGCTCGGTGTTCTCATAGTTAGCGTCAGGATCAAGCTCAGCCAGCGCCTGTGTGAATGTCTTGCCTGTGATAGAATAAAGTCCCTTTTCAAGTTTGATAGTATTGTACATATTATTTTCTCCTTTTTGCATTTTAGATTTGTCCGTTTTTTTGTACTTTTCGTGTATTGTATAGTATACTCAGCCTGTGTATGACCCTCTCTGTCACGGGCGGCCCAAGGTCGCCCCTACGAATGTTCACGCATTTTCGTTGGTTTTCAGGTGAGCAGTATAGTCACATTCTCGGCATTTAAGCCCCTATCTCCACATTGTCATCGCCCCCTTTCACCTCTGCCCCTTACATCTTGTAATCCCCCGTGATAAAGCTCTCCCTTTCGGCTTTGTAGACCTCCTCGTTCTCAGCCGCCTGCTTTTCAAGCCTGCCACGGAAGTCGATAAGCTCCGTCACTGTCATAAGCTCCGCCAGCTCTTTCACACGCTTTGCGCTCATAAAAGGCTTGCAGAAATAGCTGAGCCTTAAAACATCCTTTTCAAAGGCTTCCCTCGCAAGGGCAAGCTCATGGCTCTTGTCTGTGCTTTCCTGCTTCTCCCTCAGTGCGAAACGCTTCGTTACCCCTGCGTTCACCTGCGCAGGCACAGCCACGAATGACCACTCGTAAGCGTCAAGCGGCTCGTCAAGAATGTGATAACACAGCTTACCGCCGTATTCTTCGCCCTTTTCATGGTCACAGCCGCCCTTGTACATATCCGCTCCGCATACAGAGCAAAGCTTCTTTCCCATGGTGCAGCTCACAGAAACTTCTTTCTTTATTCCGCCTTGGATCTCACTTATAAGGTCACCGTTAGAAGCAGTTCGCACCATGTAAGCCTTTGCCATAAGCCTGCGGTAGACCTCTCCGTCTGCCGTAGTTTTCTCAGGCAGCGTTTCCACCCAAGTGTCGAATATTCTGGCAGACTGCTTTGAGCTTTTAGGGTCATGATCGAAAATACCCGTTCTGCCCTTAAAAAGCTCCGCAAGCTTCTCCAAAGCGCCTGATGAAAACTTTTCACCATCTCTGTCAATGTCATTGTCACAAAGCGCCACCCTGAACACAAACACCTTGTCCTCTGTGAGCGGATCTCTCGCATAGCCGTTTATCTTTTCAAGCTCCTCGCCTGATACTGTTTCGCTCATTGCATTTCCTCCTTTTTTCTCTCGTTCTCTATCCTTTCGTTTTCAAGCTCCGCCGCCTTAGCCTGCGCATTGTAAAGCCTTGACTTCGCCAACGCTTCCTCGTCCTGAAGATTTATGTTGTCCCACTCTATCTCAACCCCGCAGGCATATCCGCTAAGCCTTAAAAACACCTCGCATATCTCTCTGAGTATAGGTTCAAGCAGTCTGCGGTAATATTCAAGCTCGCTTGTGAGGATATCTGATTGCTGTGCAGACATTCGCTCGGTGGTTGACCAGTTCAGACCAAGCAAAAACGGTGGTATTGAAAGCTTTGCCACAAGCTGTTCCATAAGCTGTCGCACAGGTATCTCCGTGTCTATCATCTGATTGTCAGCGCCAATGACCTTGATATCAACGTCGCCCACAGCCACAAAGTCCTGCACAGAGCCGTTCTTTGAGGCCCTCATGCCCCTGCTCCATTCCTCGGCTATCTGTTGCGCTCGTTCCTTGGCTCTCGCCCTGTCGCTCTCCCCCTCGGGGTGATAAGTCACTGCATAGCGCACATTTCCTACCCTGTCGAAGTTCTGCCCCATGCACTCGTAAATTCGCATAAGAATCTCGCTGAGCGCAGGCAATCCACGGAGTATGGACACCCCGTCAGGGTGCTTAGGACTAGGGTTCAAAGCCGTGTAAAGCAGTTTTTCTGGGCTTCTTACCGGTATCTCCTCGCCGCTTCCCATGTAAAAAATACGTTTTTCAAGAGTGTTCCTGCCCTCACGCACTCTGTATAAAGTTGGGTCGCCAACATATATCCCCTTTACCTTTCCTGTTCTGTAGTCTGCATATATCCTGCCTATGGCCTTGCCGTATGTAAGCAGTGAGTCGAGGTACATATCCGCAAAAGTGTAAATGGACTTTCCCGACACCCCCACGGAAACCTCTCTGCAAAACCTGTCAAGCTCCGCCTGCGCCCTCTCGTCACAAGCCGTGACCTTGAAGCCCCCTGTGAGCCTTATTATCTTGCCGAAGCAAGCGTCGATAACAGGAACGTTCGCCCTGAGTGCGTCATAAAGCTCCTGCTGAAAAGCCCCCTCAGGCGCAAGCCTGTAATGAAACCCCGACTCTCTGTCAGAGCCTGCCGTGTTCGGCACAAATTCACGGACCTTCTTTCTGAAAATACTCATTTTCTCTCCTTTCTTTCTGTACGCTTTTTTTGTACTAATGCTCAACTGTCAGCACAAAAAAGCCGTCCTTTTCACGCCCCAGACATTCTGCCGCAAAATATCTCATATCGTCCATGGCGTGATCGTTCTCTTTTACAGGTGCGTCCTTTCCTGCCTTTTCATCCCAGCGGTAAAGATTTATCTCACGAAGCGTATCCCGACACCTGCGGTTTATCCTTATCCTGCCGTCCTTTATGCAGTCCGACACAAGCCTGATACCCGAAACAACGTCGTTCTTTGCAGGCACTACAGTGAATTTTCCGTGTCTGCGTATGCACTGTATGAACGAAGCCGCCGAGGGGTCGCAAATGACCTTTTCGATGCAAAGCCCGTCGGCAAGCTCTTCAAGCCCCTTGTAATGCTCCTCGTCAGTTTTCTGCATACCCTCACGGCGTGAATCGTAGTAATACTCCCTGAGCCTGTACCATACTCCGCCACTCTCGCCCCAAAGCCCGAAGCTTGAAGGATTTACAGTGCCGTAATCACAGCTTATAACATACCGCTCGCACTGTATATCCCCCTCAAAGACGTTTTTCTCCTCGTCGAACATAGGGTAAACAAGCCCCTCCGCCGCCGTCCATTTGCCAAGGACAAAACGCTCGTAAAACGTCCCCGTGTATATTCTGTGATAACGTTCTATAACCGCCCTGTCAAGGGTCGGATTGTCCTCCAGCACAAAATGCCTGTAGATAAGCCGCTTTTCCTCCGCCTTGTCTATCCACTCTTTCTTGAACCAGTGGTAAGGATTATCAGGATTGCAGTTGAACCACAGCTTGCTCCCCGCCACCGAACACCTTGCCACCGCCTGCTCGATAAAGCTTCTGGGCATAAGTGCCGCCTCGTCAAGAAGCACCCCCGCAAGGGTCACGCCCTGGATAAGAGAGGGCGAGCCTTCGTCCCTGCCGCCAAAGTAGTAAAACCTGTTTTTCCTGCCGCAGAAACCAACGTCCATGTAGTTTTTTGACGTGACCTCCACCGCAGTCATTCCCATGGCTTTCATGTACTCCCTGAGTGCAGGCAGGATATTCCTTTTCAGCGACACGATAGTTTTTGAGCATAGCCCGAAAATGCACTCGTCAAAATTAGTCATTGCCCATGTCATAAAAGACGCCGACAAACAAAAGGTCTTGCCCGATCTGACCGCACCGTCACAGATTATCCCATCGTAATCACTAAGATCCCGTGCCGTCCACCATCTGAAAACAAACCTCTGATTTTCCGACAGCCTTGTTATTTTCACAAGCTATCACCGTCCCTGCCGTAAATGCTCTCGATAAGACGCTTTGACTCACCGCCGCCGTCAAGCTGGGGCGCAAGCTCCCCGAGCTTTTCCAAGGCTTTCTGCCTGTCAAAGAACTTGATCTCCAAAACGTTTTTTCCGCTGATCTTTATCTCGCTCACGTTGAAAAGGTCCATGCCCATGATGTCCCTTGCCGTCATGTTCTCAGCGTCAAAAACAAGCTTTACTGCGTCATTCACCGCCCCGAAAGCTATCCTGTTAAGCCCTCGCTTCACATAAGAAAGGGTGTCGCTGTCAGCCTCCTCAAGCTTTTTAAGCTCCGCCTCCGTTTCTGCCGAGTGCAGAAGCTCAAGCCCTCTGTCCTCAGCCTCCTCCGCCCTTGCACCGGTGTGCAAAGCCGCTTCACGAAGATTTCTCAGATAGAAGAAAAATCTCGCAAATCTTTTCTGTTCGCCTGCCATATCGTTCCTCCTTGATTAAGATATTGTCGAAAGATGTACCGCCGTATCTTAACGGCTCTCGAAAAACATCTCTCACTTATCCCGAAAAATGCCCCTTTTGTTGCATAAAAAATGCAACAATTGCAGAAATGTTGCCAAATTAAATCATTTATCATTTGTTTGCATAAATCGTCCTGCCCAAAACTGTGTAAAAGCCACATACTTTCATGAACAGAAAAACTTTTGGTAAAAAGAAATACTTAGATTTTTCGTGCCGTTTCATACCCTCACTGCACCTTATTTTCAGAAAAATATGTAAGCCATGCGAAACTTTCAATATACCTTATGAAAAAAAGTATATATTACTTGACAAAAGCCGAAAAAATAGTACAATAGTAAGTGTATGACACAAATTTGAAGAACAACGCAGGAGGTAAAAATATGAAAATGAGAGGTATCTATTCCTCAGTAACAGATATCAGACGAAAGGTCTTTACAGAGGTGGCAAGACTTGCCTATGAAGAGGGCGACTATGCCGAAAAGATCGCAGAGCTTCCTTATAAGATAGTACCGGGAAGCAAGGCTGTTTACCGTGAGTCTATCTTCCTTGAAAGAGCTATCGTTGAAGAAAGGCTCCGTCTTGCTATCGGTCTGCCCCTGAGACCTATCGAGGAGCATAAGTCTGTGGCAGACGGAATTGAAGAAAGCGCTATCGCGGAAAAGTATTACGATCCACCGCTTGTAAACATAATCAAGTTTGCCTGCAACGGCTGTCCTGAAACTCATTATCATGTTACCGACTGCTGTCAGGGCTGTCTTGCTCACCCATGTCAGGAAGTCTGTCCAAAGGGTGCTATAACTATTAAGCATGGCAAGTCAGTAATAGATCAGTCAAAGTGTATAAAGTGCGGAAGATGTCAGAGCGTCTGTCCATACAATGCAATAAACAAAATGGAAAGACCATGCGCAAGAGCCTGCGGCATGGACGCTATCGGCTCAGACGAAGAGGGCAAGGCAAAGATAGATTATGACAAGTGCGTATCCTGCGGAATGTGTCTTGTAAACTGCCCATTCGGCGCTATCGTAGACAAGGGACAGATATTCCAGCTTATAACAGCAATGAAGAAAAAGAAGAAGGTCATCGCTATCGTAGCACCTGCATTCGTAGGTCAGTTCGGGCCAAAGGCAAGTCCTGAAAAGCTCACAGCGGCAATGAAGAAGCTTGGCTTTGCAGACGTGGTCGAGGTAGCAATAGGCGCAGACCTTTGTTCTATCGAGGAAGCAAAGGACTTCATGAGAGAAGTTCCTGAACATCAACCATTCATGGCGACATCATGCTGTCCTGCATGGTCAGTAATGGCGAAGAAGCTTTTCCCTACCCTTGCCCCATACATTTCAATGGCACTGACACCAATGGTACTTACAGCGAGAATGCTCAAAAAGGACGATCCAGACGCTTGTATCGCATTTATCGGACCATGTGCGGCAAAGAAGCTTGAAGCTTCAAGACGTACTATCCGCAGCGACGTAGACTTTGTGCTTACCTTTGAAGAACTCATGGGAATGTTCAATGCCAAGGGCGTAACATTTGAGGACATCACAGATGAAGAAAAGGTAGATCTTTGCGAGGGTACAGGTGATGGACGTGGCTTTGCAGTAAGCGGCGGCGTAGCAAAGGCAGTAGCAGACGTTATCCACAAGCTTGACCCAGAGCGTGAGGTCAAGGTAGTATCAGCGCAGGGACTTAAAGATTGCCGCAAGCTTCTCACACTTGCGAAAGCAGGCAAATATGACGGCTATCTTCTCGAGGGCATGGCTTGTCCGGGCGGCTGTGTAGCAGGTGCAGGAACGCTTCAGGCGGTAGAAAAGAGCACAGCGCTTGTAAACAAATATGTAAAGGACGCACCTTTACAGAACTCTCTCGACTCCAAATATGAGATCAATCTTGATCTTATCACCGAGCCGCATGATGACAAATAAATAATGTATAAAACGAAACGGACGGCGTTGTGCTGTCCGTTTTTTGTTTTCCTATCCACCCTTGCGTTATCCGCACATTATTGATGTTTTCACAAACCATGTAGGGGACGGCGCCCTCGACGTCCCGTTCTGAGAGCGACAAAGTTTGGTTTTATCGCAAATTGTGAGTAGACGTGCCGTGGTGGGAATGTTACGCCGTATGGTGGTTTGAAACAATGTGCCAAATGTGGTGCGGATAACGTAAGAAAGTGCAGGAAAACGGGTGCGGGCTGTCGAGGACGCCGTCCCCTACATTTTGATATTTTCTGCCACAATGTTGTGAAGCCAACGGGCGACCCAAGGTCGCCCCTACAGATCATTCGGGCTAGTTTATTGTGTCGCAAAATCGCTTCGCTCGGTACTTTATTTTACTTTATGCTTGCAATTTTCTTTGGATTGCTATGCCAATTCCTCACTCCTCACTCATCACTCATCATTCCTCATTCCTCATTCCTAATTCCTCATTCCTCACTCCTCATTCCTCATTCCTCATTCCTCATTCCTCACTCCTCACTTAACACTGCCCCCTTGATTTTTCCCGCAATATGTAGTATAATAAATGAAATAGTGCATAATAACAGAAAAATTCTTACAGAGAGGATCTTTATAAAAATGGAAATAATCAATAAGTCCGATGAAAAACTCCTTGCAGAATATGAACAGTTCGCAAGCACAAGCAAATACGGCAATTTCATGCAATCCCTCAAATGGCCGAAGGTCAAGGACAACTGGGGCTGGGACGCTGTTATCTCCCGTGACGCTGACGGCAATATCCGTGGAACTTGCCTTATCATAATCAAAAAAGTGCCTATCTTCGGTGTTACTTTCATGTATGCCCCTCATGGCCCTGTTTGCGATTGGTCTGATAAAGAGGTCATGACCGACCTTTTTGAGGGCGTAAAGGTGCTTGCCAAGAAATATAAATGCTACCAGTTCATGTGGGACCCTTGCTTTGAGGAGGGCGACGACAAGTGTACAAAGCTTATCGAGAACATGGGCTTCAAGCACATACACAAGGCGGCTGAGCTGACTACGATTCAGGCTCGTAACAACTATATGCTCAGAAATATCGAGGGCAAGACCCCTGACGAGGTAATGGCTACCTTCAAGCCTGACTGGAGAAACCGTATCAGAAAAGCCCCTAGAAAGGGCGTTTACTGCAAGGCTTGCGGCACTGAGGCTCTTGACGATTTCTACCCTCTCATGCAGGCAACAGGTATCAGAGATGGCTTCTCTATCCGTTCAAAGGAGTATTTTGTAAAAATGCTCAATGGTCTTGGTCCTGAGCACTGCCGACTTTTCATGTGCTATGTTGACGAGGACGGCAAGCAGATACCGCTGTCAGGTGCAGTAACAACACAGTATGCAGGCAAGACCTGCTATGTTTATGGTGCTTCCGCAAACCACCACAGAAACCTCTACCCTAACTATCTCATGCAGTGGACGATGATAAACTGGGCTTTGGAGGGCAAAAACTATATCTACGATTTCCAGGGCATACCATTCTACAACGATGAAACAAACCCTAACTACGGCGTATACAAGTTCAAAAAGGGCTTTAACGGCGAGGTCGTTACCTATGAGGGCGAATTTTTCTACATTTTCAAGCCTTTCATGAAGAAAGTTGTAGACTTCTGCGAAAAGATAGTTATGGATAGACACGAACGCAAAAGACAGAAGCTTCTCAAAAACAGAAATAAGGATATGCAGTAGGCGACAATAGATTAAATTTAAAAGTTTTTGAACAGTTTATACATTTTTACCTGTTCTTTACACAGGCAACATTTGATTTTTACTTATATGTGATATGATTTACAAAGAGGTGAGCAAGGTGCATAAAGGCGTTTTAAGGACCTTGTGGCTCATTGCCGCATTGAGTCTGGTGCTGAGTTATGCTGTGATGTGCATTGCATGGCTTTCAAAGGGCTGTCGCTATGGAACGCAGTTTTGCATAAACGTTTTTATGAGAGTGCTTCCTCTTTGTCTTATATTCCTGTGCATCATCGAGCTTGCAGGGCTTTTCATATGGGTCTTCAAAATAAAAAAGCTCGAAAGGCTCTACGCTAAAAAGGGCGGCTGTGACGAATATTTTGAGCTTCTTGAAAAATATCTTCTCAGGCAGAACAAGGATAAGGGTCACGGACTTTTGAAGCTTGCCGCTGTTTACATTTCAGAAAAACGCTTTGAGGACTGTTTTCTCACCCTTGACCGCATAGCTTTTGACAAGCTTACCCCATCAGATCAGAACAAGTATTTTGAACTGCTTCTTTACGGCAGGCTCATGTCGAGAGATATTTCTCAGGCGAACGAGATATTTGTTTCGGCAGAGCATTACTTCAAGCGAGGTCTGCTCGATAAGCGCAATGGGCAAATGCTTTTCACCCTTGGTCTGCTGGAGTATTTCAACGAACGCTTTGAAGGGGCGGTGAAGTTTTTTGACAGCGCAAAGAAAAGCCGTGACGCTGACAAAACGCTTCGATGCAGCTGTGAGCTTTACAAGGGCGAATGTTTTCTCGCTCAGGGTGATGTGAGATCGGCGAAGGCTTCGGCTGAAAAAAGTGCGGCGCTCGTTAGTGACGATAAGCAGGAAGCACAGCTTGGAAAGCTGATGACACAGGTAGAAAAAGTTTACATCAGAACAAAAGAAAAGTCTGCTGATATAAATGCAGACAACACCACGGAAGGAGGATATGCCTTTTAAGGCATAGAAACAAGTATGATAATAAACGCACTCAGAGGCTTTTGCATGGCTCTTGCGGACAGCGTCCCGGGAGTTTCGGGAGGAACTATAGCGTTCCTGCTGGGCTTTTATGACACTTTCATAAATTCCCTTAACGACATTATGGGACGTGACAATGCAAAGCGTAAAAAAGCATTTTTCTTTCTTATAAAGCTTGGCGTGGGCTGGGTCATCGGTATGCTTCTTGCAGTAAGCGTTCTTGCAAACGTGTTTGAAAGCGGTATTTACAAGGTAAGCTCGCTGTTTCTGGGATTTATCATTCTGGCGATACCGGTCATGATAATGGAAGAAAAAGAGAGCATAAAGGGCAAATATTACAACATCGTATGGGCTGTTATCGGCATTGCAATAGTTGTGGGAATATCCCTTATAAATCCCTCCGGCGGCGGAACTGACGTTTCTCACATGAATATAGGCACAGTGATATTCGTTGTTCTTGCAGGAATGTGCGCAATATCTGCAATGGTGCTTCCCGGCATTTCAGGCTCCACCATACTTCTCACATTTGGTCTTTATATGCCTGTTATCACTGGAATAAAAGAGATCCTTCACCTGAATTTCGAGTATTTCGGACTTCTCTGCTCTTTGGGTATCGGCATTATCCTTGGAGTGTTCGTTACTCTCAGGCTTATCAAAAAGGCTCTTGAAAAGTTCAGAAGCCAGACTATCTACTGCGTTATCGGCATGATGATAGGCTCACTGTATGCCATAGTTATAGGTCCTACAACGCTTAAAGAGCCTAAAGACCCTATGTCCTTCGGCACATTCAGCATCGTATTTTTTATCATCGGTGCGGCGATCGTGTTCGGTATTCAGGTAGCAAAGAGCGTGTATGACAAGAAACAGCTTGCAAAGGCTGAAGAAAAGATAGAAGAAGAATAGATATTATATCAAAACGAACGAATATATAAAAAGGCTCAATTTCTGCATCATAGAAATTGAGCCTTTTGCTGCAAATAACGTAAGTACACTTTTTTCTGAACACATATCGTATGGCCTATATGCCCACCTAGCAAATTCATATTCTTGTGATTATATAAAAACTACCGCCCCTACTGCCCCCTTTTGCTGTTCATTCTTCCAAAATCAGCATTTTATACAATTGAACGCCTTGACAATTATGCAACTATACCATATAATAAAATCAGGCAAATACTATATCCTGTATTATATTCCAAACATAATATGACAGCTATTGCAAAAATAGCATATCAGCGTCTATGATTTCTACAAATCATACGCCTGCCCTATGTAAAAAGTGTTTAAAATTTTGGGGCGTTTGGCTTTTTTTCTTGCAAAAATTGTCGGCTTGTGGTATAATTATTAGGAGCGGGGGCGTGCTATTCCCCCAATGGGTGAAAACTATCCTTATTTCTCAAACGTTTTCGCCAATATAGTAATAAAGGTGCAGAGCGCAAAGCTCGGCTTGAAAGTATATAGGAGGTAAAGATTTATGGCAAATAGTGCTGTAGAAAAAACAATTTCCACGCAGGAACTTAAAGAAAAGCTTCTTGACGTTCTTCACAACGATTTCCAGACAACACCTGAGGACGCTTCCGATCAGCAGGTATACGAGGCTCTTTCTAAGATCGTTGTAGGCATTCTTAAAGCTAAGAGAAGAAAGTTCACTGTTAAAACTCAGTCTGAGGGCAAGAAAAAGGTCTACTATCTTTCTATGGAATTTCTTATGGGAAGAAGCCTTAAGACTTCTCTTTATAACCTTGAAATGCAGAAGCAGGCTACAAAGGTGCTTAAAGATCTGGGCATTTCTATAAACGGCATATACGAGTGCGAGCCTGACGCAGGTCTTGGCAACGGCGGTCTTGGAAGACTTGCTGCCTGCTATCTTGACGCTCTTGCAGCAGACGGCTATCATGCTACAGGCTATTCTATCTGCTATGAATACGGTATCTTCAAGCAGAAGCTGGAGGACGGCTGGCAGACCGAGCTTCCTGACAACTGGCTCCCAGGCGGCTCTGTATGGCTCGTTCCTGTTCCGTCAAAGGCTGTCGAGGTTCGTTTTGACGGCGAGCTTAAGGAATACTGGGACAATCAGTATCACTGCGTAACTCACGAGAACTACACATCAGTTATGGCTGTTCCATACGATCTGTTCGTATCAGGCTACAACAGCGAGGCTGTTTCAAAGCTCAGACTTTGGAAAGCTGAAATGGCTGACTTTGATATGTCAATGTTCAATCAGGGCGACTATCAGAAAGCTCTCAGCAAGAACATCATTTCACAGGCTATCACAAAGGTGCTTTATCCTAACGACAACCACGCAGAGGGCAAGTCACTCAGACTTAGACAGCAGTATTTCCTTTGCGCAGCTTCTATCGGTGATATCGTAAACCAGCACATGAGCGTTTACGGCACACTTGACAACCTCCACGAAAAGGTAGCTATCCACATCAACGATACTCACCCAACTCTTGCTATCCCAGAGCTTATGAGAGTTCTTCTTGATGATTGCGGCTACTCATGGGACAAGGCTTGGCACATCGTTACAAACACATTTGCATACACAAACCACACTGTAATGCCTGAGGCTTTGGAGAAGTGGGACTGCAACCTTCTAAAGAGCGTTTGCCCTAGAATTTTCTCTATCATCATCGAGATAAACGAGCGTTACTGCAAGGATCTTTGGGAGAGATACAAGGATCAGGCCAAGGTCTCACATATGTCTATCGTTGAGGACAACAAGGTTAAAATGGCTACACTTTGCGTACACGCTTGCCACAGCGTAAACGGTGTTGCAAAGATACACTCTGAGATCATCAAGAAGGAAACATTCAAGGACGAGTACCTTGACACACCAACAAAGTTCAAGAACGTTACAAACGGTATCGCATACAGAAGGTGGCTCTATCAGTCTAACGAGGGTCTGACAGATCTTCTCTGCGAGAAGATAGGCGACGGATTCCTCAAGAATGCTGCTGAGCTTTCAAAGCTTGCTGTATTCAAGGACGACAAGGACGTTCTTGACAGACTTTCAAAGATCAAGCTTGACAACAAGAAGAACTTTGCAAAGTATGTAAAGAATCAGTACGGCGTTGTTCTCAACACTGACTCTATTTTTGACGTTCAGGTAAAGAGACTTCACGAATACAAGAGACAGCAGCTCAACGCTCTGAACATCATTGCACAGTACAACTACCTCAAGGCTAATCCAAACGCTGATTTTGTACCAAAGACATACATCTTTGCTGCAAAGGCTGCTCCTGGCTACTACATGGCAAAGCAGATAATCAAGCTTATTTGGAACATTTCTCAGGAGCTGAAAAAGGACAAGAAGCTCAACGAAAAGCTCAACGTTATCTTCCTGGAGGACTACAACGTATCACTTTCTGAGATACTCATGCCAGCGGCAAACATCTCTGAGCAGATCTCACTGGCAGGTACAGAGGCTTCCGGTACAGGTAACATGAAGCTTATGATAAACGGCGCAATCACACTGGGTACTCTTGACGGAGCAAACGTTGAGATACACGAGCAGGTAGGCGACGACAACATCATCATCTTCGGTATGAACGTTGACGAGGTAAACGCTTGCAAGGCAGGCTACAAGCCTATGGACATCTACAACTCCAACGCAGTTGTTAAGCAGGCTATCGACACACTTCAGTACGGCATCAACGGACAGCAGTTCAACGAGATCGCTGACAGCCTGAAGAACTCTGACCCATACATGGCTCTCAAGGACTTCGATTCTTATCAGAAGGCACAGGCTTACGCTTCTGAGTGCTACAAGGATCAGACAAAGTGGCAGAAGATGAGCCTTGCAAACATTGCAGGCGCAGGCATTTTCTCCGCAGACCGTTCTGTTGAGGA
Source organism: uncultured Ruminococcus sp. (assembly GCA_934435205.1). Taxonomy (GTDB): domain Bacteria; phylum Bacillota; class Clostridia; order Oscillospirales; family Ruminococcaceae; genus Hominimerdicola. Next base: position 494,665 of record CAKSAK010000001.1, read on the forward strand.
CTACGCTAGAGATATTTGGGGTCTTTCAAAGTAATCTATCATACAAAAATTTATCGGACAGCTGTTTGGTGCGGCTGTCCGATTTTTTGTACATATATTCATCTATTCATCTATTCATCATATCCTGTAGGGGACGGCGCCCTCGACGTCCCGCTCGAAGATACAAGCTTTATATCATGACAAATGAGAAGAAACAGACTATGTTGTGAAATATTATGCCACACAGTTTTATTTTTCTAACACATCATTAAGATAATAAACAGAGAAACGTCGAGAATCGGGACGTCGGGGGCGCCGTCCCCTACATTGTTTGTGCAATATTTATACAATGTGCAAAACCATAAAATTGTCTGGCGACATAACGGGCGAACAGTGTTCGCCCCTACCATTATTTGTGCGGTAAAAAAATTTCGTGAAGCAATATAATTAGTGACGTGCGAGAGAAGCGGGCTGTCGAGGGCGCCAGCCCCTACAGAATTGCAAAAAAAATGACGGTGCAAGACCGCCATTTTTCTTATATAAGCATATTTTAGTCCTCGTCAGCAAGTGCAAAATCTATCTTGCCCGAGTTTACATTTGCGTTCAGCACCTTTACCCTGATAGGGTCGCCCACACGATATTCCATGCCGTTTGTGAGGTTTTTCAGGCTCACCATATCGTCGCAGACATATTCGCCGTCAGGCATATTGTCCGTATGAAGAAGTCCCTCGCAGGTATCAGGGAGAGCGATAAACAGACCGAACTCAACGGCTGACACCACAGTTCCGTCAAACTCCTCGCCAATATGGGCGTTCATATACTCAGCCTTGTAGCAATCCTCACAGCTTCGCTCAACCTGCATTGCTGTAAGCTCTGTCTTTGTGGACTGGTCGGCAGAGGCGTAAACGAACTTGTTGAACTTTGTGGCGCACTCCTCTGCACTGCTGCCGCTGAGGAACGCTGACATTATCCTATGGATAGTCAGGTCAGGGTAACGTCTGATAGGCGAAGTAAAGTGTGCGTAATCCTCCAGCGCAAGTCCGAAGTGACCCACAGGCTCGGTGGAATATCTTGCCTTTGACATACTTCTCAGAACGATATTGTTCATGATAAGGTCGATATCAGTGCCCTTTGCGGCTTTGAGTATCTCCGACATATCCGCAGGGGCTGCCTTTTCGCCCAGCTTATACTGGACGTTCAGCTTGACGAGTGCTTCTCTCAGGGATTCAAGCTTCTCGTCTGACGGCTCTTCGTGGATACGATAAACGAACGGCAGGTTATTATCCATGCCAAATCTTGCGGCACACTCGTTTGCAACGAGCATGAAGTCCTCTATTATCTCCTCGCTTCTTCCACGGGTACGCCTTTCAACGCCCACGCAGATATCCTCGTCATTGATGATAAGCTTGCTCTCAGAGGTCTCAAGCTCAGGACAGCCACGGTTTTTCTTATTTTTGTACAAAATATCCGCAAGCTCCTTTATAACAGGAAGCTGACCTGAAACCTCGGCATATTTTTCTTTAAGTTCAGCATCGTCACTGCCTGCCAAAATCGAATTTATCTCGGAATAAACGCCCTTTACACGGGAGCGGATAACAGTTTTTGCAAACTTATAGTCCGTGATGTTGCCCTGCTTGTCAAGCTCGCAAAGACATGAGAACGCAAGCCTGTCCTCATTCGGATTAAGGGAGCAGATGCCGTTTGAAAGCTCCTTAGGGAGCATTGGTATAACTCGGTTTGCGTAATAAACGCTTGTGCCACGCTTGAAAGCTTCGTTATCAAGCTGTGACTTCGGCTGAACATAGTGGGAAACGTCGGCAATGTGAACGCCAAGGAGATAGCCTGTTTTGGTTCGTTCAACGGAAATCGCGTCGTCGATATCCTTTGTATCTGCGCCGTCAATGGTGAATATTGGCTTGTCACGGAGGTCAAGGCGGTTGGGTATCTCCTCTTTTATCCTTGAATAATCAGACACTTCCCTAGCTTCATAGATGACCTCGCTAGGAAAAACAGGGGTCAGACCATTGACTTCGAGGACGCTCATTGCGCAGGCGGAGGCTTTCATGGAGCTTCCATAGCTTGAAACTATCTCGCAGACGTGTTCAGAGTGCCTGTTTCCACGCTTTGTGACCTGTGCCACCACCTTGTCACCCTCGTGAAGCTCAAGCCTCATAGGGTTTTCAAAGGACATTGCATATTTTGACAGCATATCAGGGACAATTTTCAGCACGCCGAACTCGCTCACAAGCTCACCTGTGAACTTGGCAAAATTCTCCTCGACGATGCTCATGACCTCGCCCTCAGTGCAAGCGCCCTCGCCCTTGAACGTCCTCACAAGGACGATATCGTGAGGCATTGCGCCTTTGAGATACTTGCCCACAACGAAAATCTCCTCGTCAGTGTCAATATTTTTCACGAAGCCGTAGGTCTTATTGAGCCTTACCACCTCGCACTTGACGAATTTCTTAGGGTCAACCAGCCTTATGCCGAATTTATCTTCCATTATCTCGCCGTTTTTCTTCATTTTGTCAACGACTTTTGTGAATTTTTCAAACTCAAAGCCCTTTCCTCTGCATGATCTCAGCAGTTCTTTAAAGGTCAGGGGCTTTTTGCCCGCTTTTTTAAGCTTTGAGTATATTATTTTTCTGTAATCTAACTTCATAAATTTCCTTTCTTTTACTTATATTCCAAGGCTATGTATTCATCTCTGAACACAAAGCCCATTTTCTGTGCTATTGAAAGCGAGGTGAGATTTCGTGCGTCCCAGTGAGGTGTAAGCCCACTGCGCACACATTCCAGCAGGAATGCCGCCGCTGTTATTTGTGCAAGACCTTTCAGGCGATATTCTTCACGGGTGGAGACTTCTATCTCAACGCCTTTATCGTAGTATGAGAACGTAGAAGTTCCGCTGACTATCCTGCCGTCATGGGTGAGGACATAGCCGAAGCCATGGGCTGAAAAGTCCGCAAAGTCTTTGAAATTGCACACAAATGACTCCGACCACTGCTCTGCCAATGCTTTTTCGTATAGGTCTTTATCTATCATGGATAATTTAAGCTGTCCTATATTTTGTACTCTTGATGCTGTGTCATGCAACTTGTCAGTATCAAAGCCGTTTACAGGCGGACAGGTGTGATATCTTTTCACGATTTCAAGCTGTTCGTCACAGGCACACAAAGTCTTTGCAAGTTCCTCGCAGTCGGGTACTATGACTGCGTTTTTGTTATCGCTGCAAAATTTGAGCATATCAGCCCCAAAACTTTTATCCCCTGCGGCAAAATAAAAGTCGCCGCAGCATATGACCGCCGCTGTTGGTGCGGTGGTATCGTCACAAAAGGCAGTGCCGAAAATGCCGTCAAAATAGGAGAACATAAGCGAGTCATAAAACTCCGCAAAAAGCGGTCTTATCCTATTCTTTACACCGTCTGCACATTTCATTACATTCTTTTCCTCGTTCTTACTTTCTGCAAAGAAAAAGCCCTGCACGGAGCAGGGCGGGCAATTATTTCTTGATCTGATAAATGATATTTACAGCAAGAGTTATCACGAATATCAGTATCGCACTTATCCTTGTCAGTCTGTTAAGCTTAGCGTCCTTGGTGTTTGAACCGTTCTTTCCATAGAAAGAATCGTTATATCCACCGCCGATTGCAGATGTTAGACCCTGCTCTTTGGTGTCCTGCGCAAGAACTACAAGTATGATAACGAGGCCGGCTACGATCAGCAGTGCGCCTGCAACGATCTCAATTACGCTCATTTTTGTTCCTCCAAAACATAATTATACATTTTAATATATTATAGCACACATCTTCTCAGATTGCAAGGGGTTTTCAGAAATTTTTTCAGCTCTTTTTCTTTTTGTCGGTGCTTTCAGCCTTTGAGGTGGTAGTTTTCTGCTCTTCCACCTGCTGGATTACTGTGACGTTTGACACGTCAAGACGTTTTTTCAGAAGCTCTGTGACGGTTTTGAGCTGTTCATCGGTAAGAGCCTTGTTCTCATATAGCACCACTGTTATGCCATTAACTGTTGTGGGCGAGCCTACTGAATGACTGCTCATGTGACCGCCTGCCACTCCTGTTATGTTGGGGTAAACGATAGCAAGCTCCTCGGCAATATCGCTCATGTCTATATCATAACTCTGATAGCTGTCAAGCTGTGCCTTCAGATTCTCATTCTCGGCTTTAAGGTCGTCGTTTTCTTTCTGTGCAAGCACCTGTGCCACCTTGTTCTGAGTTTCCTCATCGTCGGCATTCTTTTCAAGCATCTTTTCGACCTCGTCAGCGGTAACACCGTTTTCCACCTCGGTCTGTGTTATCACAAGCTTATAATCTCCCAATCCGAAAGCTTTCAGCTCGCTTTGGATCGCCTTTGTATCGGCAGCGCTTATCTTCTTGCCAAGAAGTGCCACCTCTATCATACGTTTATCGGTATCTATAGTTTTCTGCACTATCTGAGTGCCGTCAAAGTCAAAATTCTCGGTGATAAACTTCTCTGCACTGCTGTTATCCATTGTCTTTTTCACAATATCATAGCCAAGATAAATACTAGGCAGCATGGTAATAACTGTGATAAAAGCGATATTTCTGTGTATCTTTTTCAAAGCCTTCGGGGAAATATCGTTGCCGTGAGGCAGCCTTAAAAGCTTCAGCACAACGATAGCCGCAAGGCAGATGAAAAAGCTGTTTATGAAAAAGAGATACAATGCTCCACCGAAATAGTCAAGGCGGTGTCTTGCCAAGCCGTAGCCTGCGGTACAAAGAGGCGGCATGAGTGCTGTTGCGATAGCCACGCCGGGGATAACGTTGCTTTTTTCCTTACGGGTCTGACCTATTATGCCGGCAAGTCCGCCAAAAAGGGCAATAAGAACGTCCCACGCTGTAGGTGTGGTTCGGGCGAGAAGCTCGGAGGAGGCTGTGGTGATAGGTGAGATAGTAAAGTAAATAGTCGAGGTGATAAGGCAAATGACCACCTGAATACCAAGCCTTATGGCTGCACCCTTTGAAAGAGTCAGGTCATTGGTGGCGATTCCGTAGCCTATGGCTGTTATACCGCCCATAAGAGGCGAGATGAGCATAGCACCGATTATAACAGCGGTGGAGTTCATATTCAGACCTATGGAAGCTATAAGTATGGCAAGCATGAGGATACACATATTGGTACCCTGAAGTTTTGCGCCAGATATTATCGTATTATGTATCTCATCAGGGTCAGCCATATCCCAGCGCAGACTGAACATATTTCTAAGCCCTTGTATAAATCTGCCTTCCTGTAATTTCAAATCTCAGACCTCCCCTGCTTATTTTACTGCACCCCATGCGATGTTCTGCAAACGCCTTGCAGAATCGGTGGTGCCTGCGCCTGTCTGCTGGATAAAATATAGTATGCAGAGCTGTTCTTTTGGGTCAAGGCTGAAATAACAGCCCATCCAGCCGTCCCAGCCGAAAGAGCCTTCTGACTGGATAAGTCCTGCGGTGGAAGGGTCGTCAAGGATACGCATGAAGTTACCGTAGCCGTGACCCTTTGTGCTGTCCCAGTTAAGGGTCTTGCGCTGTTCAGGTGTAAGACCGTTTCTTGTCATGAAATCGACCGTATTTCTGCCGAGTATCCTCACGCCGTCAAGCTCGCCCTTGTTCATAAGCATTTTGGCAAACCTTGCATAGTCCTCTACAGTGGAAACAAGACCTGCTCCGCCCGACTCAAAGGCAGGAGGTACAGTGTAATCAGTAAGGCAAAGGTGGAAGTGAGTGAAAGGCTCGTTTCCGCCATTTTTGTATTCATAGCACTGGGCAAGTCTGCTGTACTTTTCCGCTGGGATATAGAAACCTGTATCGTTCATACCGAGGGGTTCAAAGATCTCTTTTCTGAGAAAATCTCCGAACTTCATGCCAGAAACCACCTCGATAACAGCACCCATGATATCAGCAGACGCACCGTACATCCACTTTTCACCAGGGGAGAACATAAGAGGACGCTTGCCCATTTCCTTTGCAAAGCTCACAGTATCCAGAAGCTTTTCGCCTTTGAGGTACTTTTCAGACTGCTCGCCCCAAAGCGCACCCATTTTCTGACCTGCGGGAGTGCCGTCAGGATAAGGGATACCGGAAGTCATAGTGAGCAGGTCGCCTATGGTTATATCTCTGTCGGCAGGACGCTCGCCGTTCTCATCAAGAACCACAGGGTCGGAAAACTCAGGGATAAACCACTTGAGCAGGTGACGAGTGTCGAGCAGACCACGCTCGATAAGTATCATTGTGGCAGCGGCTGTGACAGGCTTTGACATAGAAAAAAGTCTGAAAATACTGTCAGTTTTCATAGGGATATTTTTCTCCTTGTCAGCAAGACCGAAGCTTTTGAGATAGACAGTTTCGCCTTTATGGATAACGCTGAGGACTGAGCCTGAGAAAACACCCTTGGTTATCTCTTTTTGTGCAACAGCGTCGAGATATTTAAAATTTTCGTACATGATCGAACCTCCGTGTCTATGATGTTTGATATATAGGATTATAACACAGTTCGGGTGAAAAAGCAAGATTTTGAGCGGCAACAAAAAATCCGCCCTACCAAAGTAAGGCGGAATTAGATGCAGGGACACGCCCCCTACATTGTAAAGTTTACAAACAAACTTATTGAGCGGGACTGGAGTTTGATAACAAAAAAGCCATGGCGGACAATGCCCGTCACGGCGAACCTCCAAACTCTCCCAGCGTATCATACCTATTGGCGGGAGCAAAAAAATCCGCTACCATAAATGATAGCGGATTGGGTGCAGGGGCACGCCCCCTACATTGTAAAGTTTACAAACAAACTTATTGAGCGGGACTGGAGTTTGATAACAAAAAAGCCATGACGGGAAATGCCCGTCACGGCGAACCTCCAAACTCTCCCAGCGTATTATACCCATGTGCGGGAGCAAAAAAAAATCCGCCCTACCGAAGTAAAGCGGAATTAGGTGCAGGGGGAAGCTCCCTACATTGTAAAGTTTACAAACAAACTTATTGAGCGGGACTGAAGTTTGATAATAAAAAAGCCATGACGGGAAATGCCCGTCACGGCGAGTGACTGGCGGAGATGGAGAGATTTGAACTCTCGCTACGGTTTTGCCGTACTACCGCATTTCGAGTGCGGACCCTTCAGCCACTTGGGTACATCTCCTTGTGTCAACTATACTATTATACAAGTAATCATAAAAAAAGTCAAGCCCTTTGTGCAAATTTAAGCACAAAGAGCTTGTCCATTATCTATTGCTGAGCACGTTTCTGCATCTCCTTAACATATGCAAGCGTTTCAGGAGTGTAGCCTACCATTGCGTTGGGACAGCATTGGGAAAGCAATTGCATAAGCCCCATGGCTGTGTCACTGCCCTTGGCATATACGTTAAAACGCAGTACATTCTTCTTGTGCTTCGTGCAGACGATTATCTCGTTGGTGTAGCTGATGAAATTCATGCTTGCCGTGTGCTGGTAAATGCCGTAGGCTTCCTCTCGCCAGCACATCTGAAATGGAACTTTCTTGTTGGCAAGCACCCTGTCGGATACTATAATGTAATCGTCCTGATATTGTATGTTGGCGTAAAGCTCGTCAGCCTGCTGTAAAAGATCGGGATTGGCTTTGAATATGCCGCTCTTTTCAGGGTGCGCCCTCCGTGATGTACCAAATATAAGAAAAATAACACCAGGCGTAAGCGCAAAAAGTCCAAGTATCAATACGCCGTATTCCTCTGCTACTACCGCCGCAAATGAGATAAATCCACCCATTAGCGTGAGTATCACACCGCCAACTATCATTGCTATCATTCTTTTTCGTATGTTAGCTATTACCGCTTCTCGTCCCATTTTCGTTACCTCTCTTTTACTTTTTATCCGTGATTCTGCTTTGCCACAAGGCTCTCTCCGCAGTATATCTTCCTTAGCTTCGGCTTCTCTATCTTGCCCGTAGGGTTTCTCGGAATGTCTGCAAAAATTATCTTGTGCGGTCTCTTGTATCTAGGAAGCTTCTGACAGAACGCCATTATCTCTTCCTCTGTGCATGGGTGGTCTGGCTTTAGCTCGATTATTGCCGCCGCTATCTCGCCTAAACGCTGGTCAGGCAAACCAATTACTGCCACGTCCCTGATAGCGTCATGGCTTCTCAAAAAGTCCTCTATCTGTACAGGGTAAAGATTTTCACCGCCGCTTATGATAACATCTTTCTTTCGGTCAACAAGGTAAATAAATCCGTCCTCGTCCTCCTGAGCCATGTCGCCTGTGAAAAGCCAGCCGTCTTTAAGAGTCTCAGCCGTTGCCTTTGGATCTCTGTAGTAGCAGGTCATAACGCCAGGACCTTTTACGCAAAGCTCGCCCACTTCGCCCTGCTTTACAGTGTTGCCCTTGTCATCAACTATCTTGACCTCCCAGCCAAAGCCTGCCTTGCCTATTGCACCCACCTTGTCAATGTTATCTACACCAAGGTGTACACAGCCAGGACCTATGGACTCGCTAAGACCATAGTTTGTATCATATTTGTGGTTAGGGAAAACCTTTTTCCAGCGTGCAATAAGTGACGGCGGAACAGGCTGTGCGCCTATGTGCATAAGCCTCCACTGTGAAAGCTCATACTTTGAAAGGGTCACCTCGCCGCTGTCGATAGCGTCAAGGATATCCTGCGCCCAAGGCACAAGAAGCCATACGATAGTACACTTCTCCCTCGATACAGTATCAAGGATAAATTCAGGCTTCACGCCCTTTAGAAGCACCGCCTTGCCTCCTGAAATAAGGCTTCCGAACCAGTGCATCTTCGCACCTGTGTGGTAAAGCGGAGGAATACAAAGGAATACATCGTCCTTTGTCTGACCATGATGATTCTGCTCAACTCTTGCGGCGTGCATAAGGCTCTCATGATTGTGCAGGATAGCCTTCGGAAAGCCTGTTGTGCCTGACGAGAAGTAGATAGCCGCATCGTCCTCATCTGTAAGCTCTATGTACGGAGTAGTGCTTGCGCAGTTTGCAGTGAGCCTGTCATAATGCTCGGCAAAAGACGGACAGTTCTCGCCAACATAGAAAAGAAGTCTGTTCTTGCTGATCTCCTCAGCTATCTCCTCAACTCTGCCGATAAACTCAGGGCCGAACACAAGAATATCCACCTCGGCAAGGTCAAGACAGTATTTTATCTCCTCGGGAGTGTATCTAAAATTCAGCGGCACTGCAAGCGCACCGGTCTTGAGGATACCGAAATAAATAGGCAGCCATTCAAGACAGTTCATAAGCAGGATACCCACCTTATCGCCCTTTTTTACCCCACGGGATAAAAGCAGATTTGCAAAGCGGTTAGCCTTTTCGTTGAACACGCTCCAGGTTATCTCACGGCGGTAATGACAGACAGGGTTAGGCTCGATAAGCTCATACTCTTTCCAAGTCACACGTCTGGTTTCTCTAATTTCAGGATTGACCTCTACCAGAGCAACATCATTTCCGAACTCTCGTGCGTTGCGCTCCAGTATCTGGGTAATAGGCATACAAAAACTTCCTTTCGCAAGTAAAAGCATAAAAGCTTTAAAATCATAATACAAATAATAGTTTACCACATTTCACTCTCAATGTAAAGAGCTTTTCCACCGCCAATTCGCACAAAAACGCTATGGTTTTGTTGTACAATAAAACCATAGCGTTTATATAGAAAGTATGTGAGCGTGTTATAGAAAACGTATATACCAACGGGCGAACGATGTTCGCCCCTACATACAAATGGCGTATTTACGCAAATTGTATGTAGGGGACGGCGTCCCCTACATGGTTTGTAAAGCATATAAATATTGTGCGAATACAGCCAACAAAAAAGACAGCCCCACACGGGAGCTGTCCCTTAACTTAAAAAGTGTACCGTTTCAGATCTTATTCTTCTGCCTTTTCTTCCTCTTTGCTCGCCTCAGCCGCCTGCTGTGCCTTGAGAAGATCCCTGATCTCTGTAAGAAGCACTATGTCCACCGGTGGCTCTGCAGGCTTTTCAGGCTCTTCATGCTTGCCAAGTGACGCAAGTTTGTTTATGACCTTCATTATTACAAAAATAACGAACGCCATGATTATGAAGTTGATCACTGCCGTCAGAAATGCACCGTAGTTTATGTACTGATTTCCAAGCAAATGTATCTTGCCCTCTACGTCAGCACCGCCTATACAGCCTATTATCGGGTTGATAAAATTCTCCGTAAATGACTTCACGATATCCTGAAACGCAGCACCTATGATAACGCCCACTGCCAGGTCCATGACGTTTCCTTTGAGAGCAAACGCCTTGAACTCATTTACGAACTTCTTGATAAATCCTTTTTTCTTCTCTTCCATAACGGTTACGACCTTTCGTTTTATTATTCCGAGCCACGCTCCTATGGTCATTTTACCACATATTTTGATCATTTTCAATAGTTTTTCTACAAAATCGTATGGTTTTACGTCATTTTGCTCATATATGTTAATGCAATGTAAATGCTTTGTAAACAGTCTTGAAAAGGTATTGCATTTCTCGAAATGGTATGCTATAATGATTAAGCTGTTTGAGTGAGGGACATGACGATGGGATATAGCCAAGAGGTAAGGCAGCGGACTTTGACTCCGTCATTCCGATGGTTCGAATCCATCTATCCCAACCAAAAACAAGCTAAATCGAACAAACATTGGGGTGTCGCCAAGTGGTAAGGCAACGGACTCTGACTCCGTCATTCCGAAGGTTCGAATCCTTCCACCCCAGCCACAAAAGACCGCAGATCTTTTTTCTGCGGTCTTTGTTTTTTTATACATTTTTTCAGTAACCCAAAAAGAGGTTTTGCAACTAAGTATAAGTAAACATAAAAAACAAAATGTGAACAAAAATAATTTGGAATTGTGTGTTTACAAACTGGTAAAAATGTGTTATACTTAAAGTGCAAAAGAACTTCATCGAAGGAGGTCTGAAAAATGAAAAAGATAATAAACAGAAAAAATGCAGCGGCAGTGGCTTGTGCCGCTATGATGATATGTGCGGCAGGGGCTGTGCCTGACAGCGTGCTAAGTGTGAGTATGCCTGTGCAGGCGGCTGAAGCTGTGGTACAGACAAGTCTGCCTCAGGTCACAGGGCTGACGTCTAAAACGCCTGATATAAGCTCCATAAGACTTAGCTGGAACGCCGTAAAGGGTGCAGACGGCTATTCTGTTGGAATGCGTTCAAAGGGTCAGTATCCTGAGATAGCAGACGTTACGGACACTACATATCTCGTTACAGGTCTGCCTGCGGCAACGAGGGAGAATTTCAAGGTAAGAGCCTATAAGATAGTGAACGGTCAAAAGGTCTATGGCGACTATTCAGCGAACTACAATTCCGCCACAAATCCTCGCCCTATAAGCGGTCTTAAAGCTCAGACGGGCAATGGTTCTGTGAGCCTTTCGTGGAAAAAGGTGGGCTGTTCAAACTATCGTGTCTTTATGCTGAAAAACGGAAAGTGGAAGCAGATAGCGCAGACGGATACAAACAGCTACACTGTCACAGGGCTTGACGCAGGAAGCTATACATTTAAAGTAAGAGCCTGCAAGCGTGACGATAAGGGTGCAAATCACTACGGCAAATATTCACAGGAGATAACGGCACAGGCTGTCAGGGTGGACAAGGTCACTGGTCTGACCTCTAAGACCCCTAACACAAGCTCTATAAAGCTTAGCTGGAACGCTGTGAGCGGTGCGGACGGCTATTCTGTGGGAATGCGTTCAAAGGGTCAGTATCCTGAGATAGCTGACGTGAAAGGCACGGCCTACACTGTCAAGGGTCTGCCTGCGGCAACAAGGGAGAATTTCAAGGTAAGAGCATATAAGATAGTGGACGGAGTTAAGATATACAGCGACTATTGCGAAAACTACAATTCCGCCACAAATCCAAGGAAGGTAACAGGAGTAAAAGCTTCTGACATTACCGCTTCGACCCTTGACCTTAACTGGAAGTCTGTCGGCTGCACAAGCTACAAGGTGTTTATCTACACAAACGGCAAGTGGAAGAACATAGCTTCATCTACGGTAAATTCCTGCGCAATAAACGGACTTTACGCAAAGACTACATACAGATTCAAGGTAAGAGCCTGCAAGACGGACGATAAAGGTTCAAATCACTATGGCGCATATTCCGAGGAGATAACTGTCAAGACCCCAGACCACACTGTCGAGGTCATAAACGGAATGAGCTATGTTGACGGAGTGCTTTTGGCGAACAAAACATATTCCCTCCCTGCAAGCTATGACCCAAAGGGTCTGACCAAAGAAACGTCAGCGGCATTCAAAAAGATGCAGAACGCCGCATATAAAGACGGCATAAGCCTGTGGGTATGCTCAGGATACCGCTCTTATTACGATCAGAGTTACCTTTATAATATGTACTGCAACCGTGACGGCAAGGCTGCGGCAGACACCTACTCCGCAAGACCTGGCTACAGCGACCATCAAACGGGCATGGCGATAGACGTAAACAACGCCAGCGACTCATTTAACGGTACAAGAGAAGCCAAGTGGCTTGCCAACAACTGTGCGAAATATGGTTTTATAATTCGTTATCCAAAGGGCAAAGAGGCTTACACCGGTTATCAGTATGAGTCTTGGCACATAAGATATGTAGGCACGCCTTTAGCACAAAACATAACCAACAGCGGACTTTCTCTTGAAGAATACTTCGGGATAACTTCGCAATACAAGGATTGACATATGGTTCAGACCGCTGTTCACAGGCATCTGTGGACAGCGGTTTTTATTATTCTCCATGCTCACTTATCACTTGAAATCTTGCATTTCAACATGATCTGTGTTATACTATATTTAAGGCAATACCGCACAAAGATTGTGCGTCAGATGCGTAGTCAGATTTTTTGTCAGATTGCATAAAAATTCCGCAGGCATACTGTCGTATGTCAAGGGATTTTTGTGTGATATGACGGAAAATCTGCAAGCAGATGGCGTGCAAAGCCGTCAGGCGGGCTTTGTGCGGTGTTGCCTTATATATTTCCACTAAGGAGGTCATCTCTATGCTTCTTTCAGGTAAGACGGTCGTTCTCGGCGTCAGCGGCAGTATTGCGGCTTACAAGATCCCAACTTTAGCAAGACTGCTCAAAAAGCAGGGCTGTAATGTTCAGGTACTCATGACCCAGAACGCCACCCAATTTATAAACCCTATAACTTTTGAATCTCTCACAGGCAACAAGTGCCTTATAGATACTTTTGACAGAAATTTTCAATACAGTGTTGAACACGTTGCTCTTGCAAAGCAGGCTGACCTTGTTATGGTCGCTCCTGCTTCCGCTAATGTTATCGGCAAGATAGCTTACGGCATTGCTGACGATATGCTCACAACAACTGTCATGGCTTGCCATTGCAAGAAAATGATATCCCCTGCCATGAATCACAATATGTATCATAACCCTATCGTGCAGGACAATCTCCAGAAGCTGGAGCGTTTCGGCTACGAGATAATTGCTCCTGACAGAGGTATGCTCGCAAACGGTGATGACGGTGACGGCAGAATGCCTGAGCCTGAGGCACTTTTTGAATACATTCTTCGTGAGCTTGCCTGCGAAAAAGATCTTGCCGGTAAAAAGGTGCTTGTGACGGCAGGTGCGACCATGGAGGCTATCGACCCTGTAAGGTACATCACAAACCATTCAAGCGGAAAAATGGGCTGTGCAGTGGCAAAGGCGGCTATGCAAAGAGGTGCGCAGGTGACGTTGGTGGCAGGTCACATGGAGGTTTTGCCGCCTATGTTCGTGGACGTTGTGAACGTGAAGTCTGCGGCGGATATGTTTGAAGCTGTCACAAAGCTTGCGCCTGAGCAGGATATTATCGTAAAGGCGGCGGCTGTGGCTGACTACACGCCTGTTGCGGTGGCTGACAACAAGATAAAGAAGTCTGATGATGACATGAAGATAGAGCTTAAACGCACTCAGGATATCCTTGGCTATCTCGGTCAGCACAAGCGTGACGGTCAGGTCATATGCGGTTTTTCCATGGAAACTCAGGACGTTATCAAGAACTCTGAGAAAAAGCTCACCAACAAAAACTGTGATATGATATGCGCAAACTCACTAAAGACCGCTGGCGCAGGCTTCAAGACGGACACAAATGTTATCACCCTTATCACTGAGGGCGGTGCTGTGGAGCTTCCTATGATGACCAAAGAGGAAGCCGCTCACAGGATACTTGACGAGCTTGCGAATATGATATAAGTGTACGATAATATGTACAGATAAACAGATTATGAAAGGAAATACGCCCATATGAAACGTATTGAGATATATGAAAACGGCATTAATATAGTATTTGAGATAACAGACGAGAACGAGGCGAAGCTTTTGCACTTCTCTGCTCTGCCTTTTGATGAAGCCAAGACGGCTTCATACATGGGGCTGAAAACATTCAGACCTGTAGAGATACAAGCGAGCGGTATCGACCGCCCTGACGAGCGTCACGGCAACAAATATATTGTTACCGCTCCGGGCTGGAGAATGAAGTTCAGGGACTTCCGTGATGTAAACAATGACCTTGGCAGAAAGCTGGAGCTTGTGACCTTTGACGAGAACACGGGGCTAGAAGCTGTGTCCCACTATCAGTTTTACACTGGCACGTCTGTTGTGCGCTGTTGGACTACCCTTACAAACAAGGGCGACGAGGTGCAGACCATTGAATATATGTCCTCATTTGCGCTGACGGGCGTGGAAAAAGAGGGGCTTAAAAAGCCTGAGGACAAAATGAAGATCTGGGTATGCCACAACTCATGGCAGCGTGAATTGCAGTGGCAGGACTACACCCTTGAACAGGTGGGTCTTGCTTCATCTGCTAAGCCTGCGGAACAGCGTTCATCAAAGGTATTTGCCTGCACAAATGTTGGAAACTGGTCGGCAAAGGAATACATACCAATGGGCGTGCTTGAAAATACCGAAGCAGGCTCGGTGCTGTTTTGGCAGATAGAGCAAAACGGCTCTTGGCACTGGGAGCTTTCGGACGTGGGCGGTCACTTCTATTTACAGCTTTCAGGTCCGTCTGAGATAGAGTCACACTGGTACAAAGACCTTGCACCTAATGAGAGCATAGAGAGCGTAAAATGTGCGGTAGGCTCTGTGGCAGGAAGCTTTGACGAAGCTATGGGCGAGCTTACGAAATACCGCAGAAAGATACGCCGCCGCAACAAGGATAATCAGAGACTTGCGGTAATATTCAACGACTACATGAACTGTCTGTGGGGCGACCCTACGGCTGAAAAAGAGTTCCCCCTTGTGGACGCTGCGGCAGAGGCAGGCTGTGAATATTTCTGCATTGACGCAGGCTGGTATGCTGACGGCTTTTGGTGGGACGAGGTCGGCGAATGGAAAGAGAGCAGAAAGCGTTTTCCAAAGGGCGTAAAGGAAGTTGCCGACTATATACGCAAAAAGGGCATGATAGCTGGTCTATGGCTTGAAATAGAGGTCATGGGAATAAAGTGTCCGCTGGTGGACAGCGTTTGCGATGACAGCTGGTTCTTCACACGTCATGGCAAGAGGGTCTATGACAGAAGCCGTTATCAGCTTGATTTCAGAAACCCGAAAGTCCGTGCCCACGCTGACGAGGTAATAGACAGGCTGGTTTCTGAATACGGCATTGGCTATATAAAAATGGATTACAACATAGAGCCTGGCATTGGCACTGAGCAGAACTGCGACAGCGTCGGCGAGGGTCTGTGGGGTCACCAAAAGGCTTATCTTGAATGGCTTGACGGCGTTTTTGCTCGTCACCCTGACCTTATTATAGAAAACTGCTCCAGCGGTGGACTTAGAATGGATTATGCTATGCTTTCAAGATACTCCATTCAGTCCACCTCAGATCAGGACGATTACAAAAAATACTGCACCATTGCAGCGAACTCTCCTACTGCCCTTTGCCCTGAACAATCGGCTATCTGGGCTTACCCTATCACATCAGGCGACAGGGAGGAAGTTGTTTTCAACATGATTAACGCAATGCTTTTGCGTATCCACCAGAGCGGTCACCTTGGCAACATTGACCCTGAGCGAAAGGCACTTGTTAAAGAGGCTATCAGCGTTTACAAGAAGATAAGGGCGGACATAAAGGAAGCTGTGCCGTTCTGGAGCTTGGGTCTGTCCAAATTTTCGGACGATTGGGTATCTCTCGGTCTTAGAAACGGCAACAAGGCTTATCTTGCCGTATGGAGGCGTGAGGGCAAGAGCGACACTTGCGATTTGCCTATAGACTTTCTTAAGGGTGTTGACGCAAAGGTAAAGTGCATTTATCCTGATTTCAGCGAAACGCCATTTGAGTTCTCAAAAGCTACTGGCTGTGTTTCTGTGAAGTTTGACAGACCTTATATGGCTAGACTTTTTGAGATAGAGTGGTAAAAGCAAACTTGGTATTGCCACCAATGCTTGTGCAAAAAAGGCGGGCGAACGATGTTCGCCCCTACATATGAATTTGTATTTTTAACATTATTTTGTAGGGACGGCGTCTCATTTTTCTGCACGCACGCCATAGCCTTTATAACGAAACACCTTGCTATTCGTCTGCACTTTCGCCCGTTGGATTGCTTATTGCCCTATCAGCTAAACTTGCATACTGTGATAGATTTCCTACCTGCCTATAAGGGTGATTTTTCCCCACACCGCACCTTTTGTCTTGTCCGATTTTACGGACAGTTGCTCGCCTGTGGGTGAGATTATCGCTGATATTCCGCAGTTTCCTGCACGGAGGACATATCTTCTGTTCTCAACGGCTCTCATTATGCAGTGGCGGTAATGCTGTTCTCGTGCGGAGCTTTTGCCAAACCATGAATCGTTGGTGGAAACGCATATTATCTGTGCGCCCTGCTCTTTCTGTCGGCTCACAAGACTTGGAAAAATGGACTCTATGCAGATAACAGAGCCTATGGTCATGCCGTCGGAAGTGAGGGGCTTGGTGTGTCTTTCGTCTGCACATTCGCTCATGGTGTCAAGGTGGAAAATGCCTGCAAAGGGGGTTTTCTCACCGAAAGGCACAAGCACTTGTTTCAGGTAGGGCGAAGACGCAATGCCGTTTTTATCATAGGCGAAAAGGGCGTTGTAGTCCTTGCCGTTTTCAAGATAGAACGAGCCTGTGACGAGGGTACAGCCGTGGGTGGCGGCAAAGTCTGATATAAGGGAAAATTCTTTTAGCTGTTCGTCATAGTCTTTCGACACGGCAGTTTCAGGAAGCAGAACAAGGTCAGTACCCCACCGCCAACAGCTTTCCATTATAGAAAGATAGGAGCGTGCTGAGTCAAGGGCTTTACGGTGTGATTTTTCCCTGCCCTCCAGACTATCCTGTGCGCAGATAACGTCTATCTGAGGGTAGATTTTATCGAGCTTTTTGTCGAGGTTCACGGAATAAAGTCCGTAGCTTAGATTTGCGCCCTGCAAAAGCAGTGCAAAGGCGGTGCAGGCAAAACGCTTTTTGCTAGTATATATCTCCCCATGCAGACCGTTGAGCAGGAAAATTATAAAGCTTGTAAGGCGGCAGCTTATGAGGGTGGCGGATTGCAAAAGCAAGGGCGAGCTTGTTACAGTGAGCCATGCCGCAGACCATGGGAACGCCAAAAACGGCACTTTCTCCTGAAGCCACTCCCCTGCTGTCAAAAGCAGGCAGAGCAGGACTATCTCAGACAGGCGGTGTTTGAGATGTGTTCGCAGGGGCAGGAAAAGGCTAAGTGGAAGGTACATAAGGATACACTCCCACAAGGTCAGACCTAACCACGCTAAAGCGGCAAGGGGTATTGCGGCAAAGGACGGCAGAGGACATATTTTCCATATAGTGAGCATAAAAGTGAGCTGAAAAAGATAGTAGGGTACAAAAAAGCACAGAAAATCGAGCCTGAAAGCCCTTTTTTCATGGCAGGCTGACAGGCAATGCACCATTGGCGCAAAGATAAAAAACGCAAGCCACGGCAAATTCAAGGTGGATTGCATAAGGGCGCTCACTATTCCCGTGAGGGCGAGGAACGCTCTCCGTGAGGTTTTGGGGGCAATTATTTTCGAGATATTCATGCAAATATTATTACCCCAAATGCGCACATAATTCACAAAACTAAAAAGGGAGGCAGTAAATTGGAGATCTTTATTCCGCAGTTTGTCAGGACAGCTCTTGACAGGCTGAACGAGTGCGGCTATGAGGGCTATATAGTCGGCGGCTGTGTAAGAGATAGTTTGCTTGGCAAAAAGCCACATGATTACGATGTCTGCACAAACTGCACCCCTGACAAAATGCTTGAAGTTTTCGCAAAATTCCGCACCATTGAAACGGGGCTGAAACATGGCACGCTCACTGTTTTGATAGAGGGCGAACCGGTAGAGATAACCTGTTATCGCAGTGACGGAGAATATATCGGGCATAGAAAGCCTGCTCAGGTGACATTTGAAAGCTCGCTGGAGGAGGACTTAAAACGCCGTGATTTCACTGTGAACGCTATGGCGTACTCACCGAAAGAGGGGCTTATGGACCTTTACGGTGGACAAGGCGACCTTGAAAAGGGCATTATAAAATGCGTTGGCGAGCCTGAAAAGCGTTTTGACGAGGACGCTTTGAGGATATTAAGAGGGCTGAGATTTTCTTCATGCCTTGGGTTTGATATCGAGGAAAATACTTCAAAGGCTATACTTGAACAGCGTGAGCTTTTAAAAAGCATTTCCGCAGAACGCATTGCGTCGGAGCTTAAAAAGCTTCTGTGCGGAAAGGGCGCAAGGCAGATATTGCTTGACTATCGTGAGGTCATAGCGGTGTTCATACCTGAGCTTCGGGAAAGCTTTGATTTCAGACAGAACAATCCCCACCATTTTCTTGATGTGTATGGTCACATTTGTTTGAGCGTTGAAAACGTCAGACCCCAGTGGCAGATGAGACTTACAATGCTTCTTCACGATATCGGCAAGCCGAGAATGCACACTGTTGACGAGAACGGCATTTCTCACTTTAAAAAGCACCAGTTCGAGGGGGCTTACATGGCGGAGAAAATACTCAAAAGGCTCAGGATAGACAACGCTTCGGCAAAGTATATTTTCGAGCTTATATGGGAGCATGACAACAGGATACCTGCCACGAAAAAGTCGGTGCGGAGGTTTATGGCACAGCATGACTTTGACTTTGTTATGGATTATCTGGAGGTGCGCAGGGCTGACACATATGCACAGTCGGACTACAAACGGCAGGAAAAGCTTGCAGAGCTTGACCGCATCGCAGAATTTGCAATGGAGATAAAAGAGGACAACGAGTGTATCCACATTTGCGACCTTGACATAAACGGCAAGGATCTTTTACAAATGGGCTTTGGCGGAAAGGATATCGGCATTGGGCTGGAGCTTGCATTGAATGGTGTTATAGATGAAAAGGTGGAAAACAAAAAAGAGGAGCTGAAAAGCTACATTGAAAGCAACTTCAAAAGGCAGGATAAAGATAATAGTTAAGGCGCTGGCACTTGTGCTGTGGTGCGTGGTGATATTCATGTTCTCGGCAAACAATGCTGACGAGTCAAACAAGCAATCAAATGCGGTGTTTAACGCTGTGATAGAATTTGTCAACCCTGTATATGACAGCCTTGACACTACAGCGCAGGCGGAATACAAGGACACTGCCACGTTCATAATAAGAAAGCTTGCACATTTCAGCGAATATGCTTTGCTTGGAATATTGGCTTTTATAAATCTTGCGAGAGTGAAAAAGCTTGGATACAGAGGGCTTTTTGCGGCAGTATTTTCTTGTATCTACGCTTCAAGCGACGAGATACACCAGCTTTTTGTACCTGGGCGTGCAGGACAGGTGCGTGATGTTCTTATCGACACAAGCGGTGCAGTGGCAGGAATTTTACTTGCCATACTGATACGAAAAATATGGCTCAAAAGCCGTGAGAAAAAATCCTGATAACAAAAAATATCCGTGGGGGCATTTCGCTCTCACGGATATTTTTATTTTAGCAAAACCTATTGCAAATCATATCGTTACCCATTGGTATCGCCTATTTCAAAGCCTTGGCTTTACTTAAATTACTTTATCTCGAGCCTTTTGGTTTCAGGCTTTACCTCCTGCATCTTTGGCAGGTCAAGGGTCAGGATACCATTCTTGTACTCTGCGGTGATATTGTTGGTGTCGATGCCTGTAAGGTCAAAGCTTCTCTGATAAGAACCGTATGTCCTCTCACGGCGGATATACTTGTCTTTCTTATCCTCTGTCTCTGCCTTATGCTCAGCGGTAAGAACAAGGTCGTTGCCTGAGATGTCAAGCTTGATGTCCTCTTTATCGAAGCCCGGAAGCTCTGCTTCCATTACATATTTGTCGCCCTCGTCCTTGATATCGGTCTTGAAGCTCTGGAGTGCATTTTCTCCGAAGAAGTCATTCTCAAAATCATGGAATGCGTTAAACAGGTCGTAGCTCTTTCTTTCAAATGGTGTAAGTCCAAACATATAAATTCCTCCTTGATGTGTTATATCTTAAATTGTCTTGTAAGCTTTTATCATTTATTCTGCTCTTCCATTGGTATCATTTCCTTTCTTCATTGTCTTTATGATACCCCTGCTATATGTTCATTGTGTGAAAATAATGTGAACATTAGCTGAATTTTAGCACTCTCGTTACACGAGTGCTAGCATATTGATTTTGTGAGTGCTAAAGCAATGTCATGACATGATATGATAATCAGCGGGCGAACGCTGTTCGCCCCTACTGCGTCAACGCCTATCACTGTTCATCGAAGCGGTCTTTAAGAAGCTTCAAGGCTTTCTTTTCTATCCTTGAAACATAGGAACGTGAGATACCAAGGCGTTTGGCGACTTCACGCTGAGGCAGTTGCGGCTGACCGAAAAGACCATAACGCAGGGTGACTATCTGTCTTTCACGCTCATCAAGGGAGCTTTCGATATAGCGGTAGAGCTGTTCACAGCGAATGGAAAGCTCTATTTTGTCGGCAACGTCCTCTCCGTCAGCGATTATGTCTATAAGGCAAAGCTGGTTGCCGTCCTTGTCGGAGTCAACAGGCTCGTCAAAGTGGATATCGTTGGCAGACTTTTTCTGGGAGCGGAAGTGCATTAGTATCTCGTTCTCCACGCACCTGCTACCATAGGTGGCGAAACGACACCCTTTCTTGTGGTCAAATGTTGACACAGCTTTTATTAGACCGATAGTGCCGATAGAGATAAGATCCTCCTGATCTGTGGAATTTGAATAATACTTTTTTATAATGTGTGCCACAAGACGGAGATTGTGTTCGATAAGCTTATCCTTTGCCGCCTTGTCACCCTGCGCCATTCTCTCAAAACACTCACGCTCCTCCTTCGCTGAAAGGGGTTTTGGGAACACACTGCGGCTGTCAAAATGCAGTGCGAAAAACAGAAAATTCCCCGTGAGCAGTTCAAGCAATGCTGAAAACATAGTTGTCCCTCCTTATATAAAGTATCGCTCATACGCTTTTTAATCATATGATTTTCAGGGATTGTACTATTCTGATTTTGACATAAGGTCGCAAAATGTTTCTGATTTGTTAAATTTGCTGAAATATTGATTGTCTTGTTTGCTAAAATCACGAATATTGTTAATGTTTTGTAAACAGACGGCATTTTACTTTTATCGTTAATCAAATGGTGATATAATTATATCAGACAGGTATGTTTTTTGGGGGTGAGCGCTCATGATCAGCATAAAGGGACGGTCGGTATTCGGAAGCATTGCAAGAGGAAAGCTGACCTTTTATCATCGTGACGAATTTATCATCAACAAGATAAAAGTGTCTGACCCTGAACTTGAATACAAGAAATATGTCAAGGCTAAAAACGCCGCTCTTGTGGAGCTTGGTGAGCTTTATGACCGTGCAAGGTTAAGTGTTGGGGAAGGCGACGCTCAAATATTTGTGATACACCAAATGCTTATCGCTGACGAGCAATACGACAGCAGTATTCGCACAAAGATACTTGACGAGCATTTCAATGCCGATTATGCGGTCGCAAGCACTTCAAGAAGCTTTGCGGAAATGCTGGCACAAATGGACAGTGAATATATGCAAAGCAGAGCGGCTGACGTCAAGGACGTTTCAAACAGGCTTTTAAGACATATTTTAAACTGTGCCGACAAGCTTCCCATTCTTAAAGAGAACGCCATTATCTGCACCGGTGACCTAATGCCCTCAGAAACCTTGCTCATGGACAAGGCGAAGATAAAAGGCTTCTGCACAAGGTCTGGTTCTGTAAACTCCCACACTGCGATACTTGCGAAAAATCTTGGCATACCTGCCATTGTGAACGTTGGAACGGAGCTTTCTGACGAATACGAGGGCAAGGAAGCCGTTCTTGACGGCTACAGCGGAACGCTTTACATAGAGCCTGATGAGCATACCCTCAGACAGCTTGAATACAAGGAAGCCGTTGAGGGCAGGAAAAAGGAGCTTCTCACAAGGCTCAAAGGCAGAAAGAACATCACTCGTGACGGACATGAGATAAAGATATATGCGAATATACTCAACTCTGAGGAGCTTGGATCGGCGGTAAAAAACGATGCAGGTGGGATAGGTCTTTTCAGAACGGAGTTTATGTGCTTTGACAGACCTGCTTTTCCTGACGAGGATTTTCAGTTTTACACCTACCGCAAGGCATTGGAGGTAATGGATGGTAAAGAGGTCATAATAGGCACTTATGATATAGGTGCAGACAAGATACCAGATTGTGCAGACATGAGTGCTGAGAGAAATCCCTCTATGGGCTGTAGAGGCATACGATTTTGTCTTGAAAGAGAAAGCATATTCAAAACACAGCTAAGGGCGTTATACAGAGCGTCCGTTTACGGACAGCTTTCAATACTTCTGCCTATGGTCATAGATGTGAGCGAGATCCTGAGGGTGAAAGAGCTTATCGTGCAGGTCAAGGCAGAGCTTATAAAAGAGGGCAGGAAATTTGCCGACAATGTTAAGCTCGGGGCAATGATAGAGACCCCTGCGGCGGTGATGACAAGCGATATCATAGCCAAAGAGGTGGACTTTTTCAACATCGGCACTAACGACCTTGAACAGTTCACCTTTGCACTTGACAGGCAGAACCCATGCTATGACAGAGTGTCTCCGAAAAATCACAGGGCAATGCTGAGAATGATAAAAATGGTGTGCGACAACGCCCATGCAAACGGCATAAAAGCAGGGATCTGCGGTGAGATAGCAGGCGACCCAAAGCTCACGGAGATATTCCTGGAGCTTAATGTGGATATGCTGTCGGTAGTTCCGTCAAGGATACTGCCCCTGAGAAAGGCGGTAAGGAGCATAAGTCTTAAAGACCGCAAAAAGACAGAAAGCGACTTGAAGCTTTTTCTGTAGGGCGGGCTGAAAATACAAAGGATAATAAATTTCCTCATTCTGATATAGGCGGCGGAATACGTTATCATGCGTGTTCCGCCGTCTGTTTTTTTCTTGCAGAGCTGACAACAAGACGGGCTGTTCGCCCCTACAAATTTTGAAACAAAAAAATCGTATTTTATTTGGTTTTATCTTATGGTCTGTATGGTTGTCTTATGAAAATCTTAAGCGTTTCTTAAAGCGGTTGACAGTGGAAAAGGGATATGATAAACTTATATGCGTTGACGGGAAAACCGTGAAAAAGAAAGAACACAAGGAGGAGAAACTGTGAAACTAAGAAACATAAACAGAGGTCTGGTTCTTGGCGGAGTGCTTGCACTGGGCGTTGTATGCTACTCAGTGTATGATAACAACCAGTTCAAGACTTCCAAGCCTGAGATAGAACAGACCATGAGGGATTATATCGCAGACTTGACAAGTGCAAACGTTGGAAGCAGTGATAAGTTAAAAAGTCAACTTGCAGATTTTGTGAACGAGCATTATGCTGACTACACCACATCTGACAATGAGTACGCTTCGTCAAAGTCAGGACTTCTGGAGGAAATAAACCAAGCTGAAGTTGCAACGCAGGGGGGAGATATCACCTCGGCTGAGTATGACATAAAAGAGATGTCAATAAACAAGAGCGGAGCCGACGGAGCAAAGGTCATTATGATATATAATGTGTGCTATGACGTATCAAAGGGCGACCCAACTTTTCTCACAACAAACGGCATAAACACCATGACAAGCGGTAACTACACAAATTCAGACAACTATGAGCCCAGCACATCTTCATACAAGGCGATTTTCAGTTATGAATATGCTGAATTTTATCTTTTGCGTACCTCTGACGGCTGGAAAATAGCAACGTCCAGCGACTACGGATATGGCGAGGATTACACTTTTGATGATAACAACAGTGACAGCGTGGCTGATGAAAGCAAGGCTGAGTCTGAAATAATTCCGGGCAGCAGTTTGGCAGGAAGCTCAGACAGTGAAGAAAATTCCGACAGCGAGGGGGCAGACAGCGTTGAGTGATACTATTCTGAAGATAAAGGGGCTTAACAAGACCCTTGGCAAAAAGCAGATACTTCACAGCATAGATATGGAGTGTTACGGCGGCGAGGTCTACGGCTTTCTCGGTCCTAACGGTGCAGGAAAGACCACAACTATAAAGATAGCAGTGGGGCTTTTACAGCTTGACGAGGGGGAGATATCCATTGACGGAAAGGATATCAGAAAAGACTTTGAGGGCGCAATGGCGAACGTTGGAGGCATTGTTGAAAACCCTGAGATGTATAAATATCTTTCGGGACTGGAAAACCTACGTCAGTATGCGAGAATGAGAGAGGGAGTAACTGAGGAGCGTATCAAAGAGGTGGTGGAGCTTGTAAGGCTTTCAAACCGCATCAATGACAAGGTGTCCAAATACTCTCTGGGTATGCGTCAGCGTCTTGGCGTGGCACAGGCTATCCTCCACAGGCCAAAGCTTCTTATCCTTGACGAGCCTACAAACGGTCTTGACCCGCAGGGTATAAAGGAGCTTCGTGACGTACTAAAAGAGCTTGCTCACAAGGAAGGCACTTGCGTTGTGGTATCCTCACATCTCATGAGCGAAATGGAAATGATGTGCGACAGAGTGGGCATTATCGCAAACGGAAAAATGATAGGCTCATACACAATGGAGGAGCTTATCTCACAGTCTGACAGCTCAATGGCTGAGTATGTTCTTGAAGTTGACGATGCGCAAAAGGCTATGGGTCTTATAATGCTGGCAGACGAGGGCAAGCGTATCGACAAGGAAACAGGTGCAGTTATCCTTTCTATCCCAGTGGAGATAGAGAAGAAAAAGATAGCGTCGGTGAACAAGGCGCTTATCGATGGCGGAGTTTCACTTTACACTGTTCACCGCAGAGAGAACAAAAAGCTTGAGGACGTATTTATCGAGCTTACAGGCGGAAAGGAAGGGGGCGTACAGATTGGCTAGATTTTTCAGACTTGTGAAAAACGAGTACATAAAGGTTTTCAAAAAGCTATCCACAAAAATAATAATAGTGCTTATTATAATATGTGCGCTTGGTCTTTCTGGCATTGCACTTTTTGCAAAGCACAACATGGAGAGCAATAACTATTCAAGCTATGACGCAACGGGTGATTATCAGCAAACCATAAATTGGCTCAAAGACACAAACGGCGACCCTAACGAGATCGCAATGTGGCAGTATCTTATGGACAACGATATCGACAGCGATGATTGGAGATATGATGTACTGTCAGCGGTGTTCGCAGACGGCACTGGTGATATGTCAGGGATAAAGAAGTATCTTGACGACAACGATTGGCGTGGCTTCTGTCAATACAGGCTGGATAATGACATACTCACAGAGGGCGAAAAGTGGGAATATCAATACAGACTTGACAAGGATATTTCCTTTGACAAATCTAACGAGAAGAAAAACGACCTTATCATGACCGTTGCAAACGCAAAAAACACCATTGCGACCATGGGTGACGCAAAGTCTGACGGTCAGAACAGCAGAGCAAAGCTGGAGGATAATATAAAACTTGCACTTTATCAGCTTGACAATGATAAGCTCGACAACACAGCAAACCAAATGACGCTGTTTGAAACAGACGAGCCTGAGCAGATAACATTCTGGACAGTGTTCCTCACAAGCACTTCCCTTGTAACAGTAGTCGCACTGCTTGCTATCGTTATCGCAGGCGGCATTGTATCCTCTGAATTTTCACAGGGAACTGTCAAGTTCCTGCTTATAAACCCTGTTAAACGCTGGAAGATACTAATGGCAAAATACTTCACTGTCATCACAGTGGGCTACATAATGCTTTGCATACTTTTCGTGGTAATGATACCTATTACAGGGCTTATGCTTGGCTTTGACGGCTTCTCAACGCCTTATATCTATGTAAGCGGCGGCGAGGTAAAGGAAATGCCTACACTGCTTTATGCGGCAGAGCAATATCTGATGAAAAGCGTTGAAATGGTGGTAATGTCAACACTGGCGTTCGCTATCTCGTCACTTGTAAGAAGCACAGCACTTGCTATCGGCGTCAGCGTATTCACAATGTGCATAGGCTCAACGGTCACACAGCTTCTGGGTCAGCTTGGACAGGACTGGGCAAGATTCCTTGTATTCGCAAACACAGACCTTGCATCTATCTCAAAGGGCGGTTCGATATTCGCACAGCACAGCCTGACATTTGCCATAGGCGTTCTTATAGCTCACATGGCGGTGTTCCTGCTCACCGCATGGGACGGCTTTACAAAGCGTTCTGTATAAACATACAGACACTATAAAACACAAAACGGGCGGAGAGATTCCGCTCGTTTTTTTGTTGCTGAAAAGGGTAAACAAATGAACAGATTATCATATAAACATAAGATTGACAAGGGTGAATAAATATTGTATAATAGTCGAGTTGATACAAAAACCGTTTAAAAACCGCCACGGAGAGCCGTGGATATTTTACAGGAGATAGATATAATGTTTGAAACTTTAGTTGACGTTTTTCTTGACGCATTAATAGACAGCCTTAAGATACTGCCTTTTCTGTTCGGCGTTTATCTGCTTATAGAGTATATAGAGCATCGTTCTGCCGACAAGCTTGGAAAGGCCCTTAGAAAAATGGGACCTTTCGGTGCGATAGGAGGAAGCATACTTGGAGCAGTGCCGCAATGCGGATTTTCCGTTGTGGCTTCAAACCTTTACTCAGGCAGGCTGATCACAATGGGAACTCTCATTTCGGTATACCTTGCCACAAGCGACGAAGCAATACCCATGATGATAGCGAACCCTGCATTTGCCGGCAAGCTTTGGCAGCTTATTCTTATAAAGGTAGCTGTGGCGATAATAGCAGGCGTGCTTGTTGACCTTATCTTAAAGCTTATGGGCAAAAAGCAGGACGAAGAGCCTTTCAAGGAGATATGCGAGGACTGCGACTGCGAACACCACAGTATTTTGCACTCGGCACTTCACCACACTGTAAGCATAATACTTTTTATATTTGCGGTAAACCTTATTCTCGGTGCGGTAATGGAGTTTGCAGGAGAGGACACAGTAAAGACCCTGCTTATGTCTGACAGCATAGTTCAGCCGTTCATTGCAGGAATAATAGGCTTTATCCCGAACTGTGCGGCTTCTGTTGTTCTCACTCAGCTTTATATTGAGGGAGTTGTAAGCTTCGGCTCGCTTATCGCAGGACTTTGCACAGGAGCAGGCGTAGGACTTCTGGTGCTTTTCAAGACCAACAAGCACAACATGAAAGAGAATTTCGCCATAATGGGAATACTTTATGTTTTCGGTGTGGCAGCTGGCTTTGTGGCAAGTCTGTTCTAAAAAAATGATAGACAGATAAAAGGAGCAATTCGCAATGAACTGCTCCTTTTTGTTTGCAAAAATATTGTTATGTGACAGGATACGAGATATAACGGGCGAACACTGTTCGCCCCTACAAATAATTAGCGTGTTTCAATACTTTACATCATATCCTCGATAAGATAAGGCAGGCTTATGCGGAAACAAACGCCGCCTTTTTTCATATCGTTTTCCACCTCTATGCTTCCCTCGGAAAGCTCGATTATCCTTTTAACGAGAGCAAGTCCAAGACCGTTGCCCTCTGTTGCACGGGAGCGGTCGCCCTGATAGAACTTATCAAATATCTTCGCCTTTACGTCAGGTGCGATAGACGGACCGTTGTCCCATATCTCCGCTGAAATATTCTTCTCGTTGCGGAAAAGCTTCACGCTTATTTTTCCGCCCTCCGGGGTGAACTTGATAGCGTTGTTGATGATATTCTGCCATATCTGCGCCATAAGCTCCTCACTGCCCACATACATGATATCCTCAAGGTCGATATCAAGGTCGATTTTTTTCTTCGACCACTCAGGTTCAAGCACAAGAAGTATTTTTCTTATCTGCTCGTCAAGAGAAAATCTTGTCTTTTTGCCCACTGTTTTCTGATTTTCAAGCTTTGTGAGCTTCAAAATATTTGACGAAAGCTTTGAAAGCCGTGATGTTTCGTCGATTATTATCTGCGTGTATTCCTCACGCTCCTGCTCGGTTATATCGTCAGACTGCAGAAGCTTTGCAAAGCCCTGTACAGACGCAAGCGGTGTTTTGAACTCGTGGGAAACGTTTGAGATAAAGTCACCTCTCAGCGTTTCCGTACCTGCAAGCTCCTCAGCCATTTTGTTAAAGTTCTGTGCAAGTATGCTGTATTCAGGGTCAGACGGCTCTCTTACTCTTACCTTAAAGTTGCCCTTTGCTATCTCAGCCGCCGCCGCACTGAGATCTCGTATAGGCTGTATAATGCTTCGGCTCATGAACGCTGTTATAATAGTACCGATAACGATACAGACCATAAAAGCTATGATGACAACAAGGTTTACTACCCAGTAAACGCTGTCGCTTGAAAAGCTGTCTATGATAACGAACTTATCAAGCACCTGTGAGATTATAGTTGCGTTAGGCACAACACCCTCTGAGGTCACATAATAACCCTTATGCACGATATCTGCAAAATGATCGTGTACTCTTGAATCGTTTTTATCCACCACTGACAGACTATAGGCTGAATTGTTCACAATGGAAACTATCTCGTCCACAGTGAAGCCGCCCTTTTCTTCAAGCTGATCCATTGCCATGGAAAGCTCCACCAACTGCTGTTCGGCATTGCTTTTCATTACAGGACTGCACACCATTACAAGAACTGACACCGATATTGAAGCCGACACCAGCATCACAAAGAAAAACATAAGAGTCAGCTTGAACTGCAAACTTGTTTTGTTTTTGGTCTTTTTCTTACTCAAACCCCTCACCCCTCAAGCTTATCCGTCACTGTTTTTTCACAGCCTTATAGCCAAGTCCACGAACTGTGACTATCTCGAACGAGCCGCAGCTTCCGTAACGCTCTCTCAGCCTTTTAACGTGAACGTCAACAGTACGCTCGTCAACGTCCTTATCCATGCCCCAAAGCTCGTCAAGGAGCTGGCGGCGTGTGAATATCTTGTCAGGGTAGCTGAGCAGCTTAAAAAGCAGCTTGAACTCCATTTGCGGTATAGTTTCCGCCGCTCCGCCGTCAACCGCCACGCTCATGGCGTCATAATCAAGCACGCAGTTTCCCACAGTAAGAGAATGTTCCGACGCCATTTTTGAACGCCTTAAAAGCGCACCCACACGGAGTATCATCTCATTTATATCAATAGGCTTTACCATATAATCGTCTGTGCCGGCAGAAAAGCCCTCCTGCTTGTCCTCGAAGGTCTCCTTTGCGGTGACCATAAGTATAGGCAGGTTGAAATCAGCCTTTCTGAGCTGTCTTGTAAGCTCATAGCCGTCCATATTCGGCATCATTATATCTGAGATTATAAGGTCTATATTCGTTTTTTCAAGAACGTCCAAAGCCTCCAGACCGTCATTT
This sequence comes from uncultured Ruminococcus sp., assembly GCA_934435205.1. Taxonomy (GTDB): domain Bacteria; phylum Bacillota; class Clostridia; order Oscillospirales; family Ruminococcaceae; genus Hominimerdicola. The sequence continues at coordinate 524,420 of CAKSAK010000001.1, forward strand.
GCAAGAAAAGTCACATAGCCATGCTGTTTAAGTGCGGCAGACATGAGCTTTCTGAGGCTTGCGTCGTCCTCCACCACAAGTATCTGAAACATAAAATATCCTCCCTCGTAAAAAAATATTCCCCAATAGTGACATTATAGCTTATAATTGTGAACTGGTGATTAACATTTATTTTTTTCAAAAAACTCTCCGAAATCCCCTGAAAATTCATATTCGGTTCACACAGAACTGGTATTATATAATCACAGCAGAAGATACAAAAAAAGCTTTGGTAATTGGCAAAACTTAAAGTCAGGTTTTTATCTTCTTTCCCTCTGCGATTCCCCAAGTCGCTGATACATTTCCTCGTCTTTAGGTTTTGCCAAATACCAAAGAATCCCTTTCATAATTCTATAAAAATTAATGCTCATTTCAGCCGATGGAAGTGGGTATTAATTTTTTTATTGCTCTTTTTAAGACAAGATACGACTTAAGACAAGATACGACAAAAAACCGCAGAAGCCAGATAAAATGACCTCTGCGGATATTTTTTTGCCTTTATTGGCCGTTAGCTGCAAAGCTTTTCACGAAGCTCAGCCGCCTTTCCAAGAAGCGCACAGATGTAGCTGTCCACATCAGGCTTTGCAAAGCCGCCAAGCGCTGAGCCTTTGAGCTTTCGCTGACCTGTTTCTCCGGGGATAACAAAGTTATCGCCGTTCTTTTTCTTTTCGATAGCCGACTCCAGCATATAGATCTCGCTGGTTATAGTGTCGATATATTTTAATGTATCAAGCTTATCATAGCCGCCAAAAAAACACGTTTTCAGACTATCCATTTTTCTTCCCCCTGACTTACTGCTGTTTTGTACAGCAATTGTTATCAAAGCCTACAATCTTTATTTGATTTAATTATATCACAAATACTTAGCTTTGTCAATAGGTTTGAAAATGAATGTTCACATTTAAGTAATTTTATATAAATTTTCGTGGCGTTTTCTGTTGAATCGTTATAGATATAAAAAACGCAGCCCTTGCAGACTGCGTTTTTACGCTATATAAGTCTTTTGATAATAGTGATGTTGTTGTATCTTGAAAAATACTCAACATTTGAAATAACGATACCCGTGGCAGAGTTCTGAGCGTGTACCATTTTGCCGTCACCGATATAGATAGCAACGTGGTAAATGCTCGAGATCGACGCTCCGCCAAAGAAGATAACGTCGCCCTTTTTCATGTTGTTATATGAAACTGTAGTGCCGTATAAAGCCTGCGAAGCCGCATAGTGCGGAAGATTTATTCCCACCTGTGCGAACGAGAGCATCACAAGACCCGAACAATCCGTTGCACCGAACTGTGAACCGCCCCATACATACGCTCCGCCCACCATGCTTTTAGCATATGAAACAACAGTGTCTATCTTAGAACTGCTTGAATTATCAGGCTTAGGCTTAGGCGCAGGTGCTGTTGTTGTAGTGGTCTTTTTGCTTGTTTCAGGCTTTGGCGCGGCTGTTTCCTGCGGAGTTGTGGTAGTCTGAGCCGTAGTTTCGTCAGGCTTTTCCGTCTGAGCCGATTTTTTTGTGGTGGTGGTCTTTTCACCGCTGTTGCCACTCTTTTTGGTGGTGGTAGTCTTTTTCTTGGTCGTGGTCGTAGTCGTGGTGGTAGCCGCCTTTGAGGACACCTCCGCATACTTATTATCCACCTGCTGTGACTTATTTTCAAGGTCGCTCTTATCGTTCTTTATCTGCTCGATAAGCTTGCCCGACTCCTGCTCCATTTTCAGAAGCTCCGCCTGCTCGCCCGCCAAGGTTTTCTGCTCCTTGGCATATTCCTCAGCCTTTGCTTTAAGCTGTTTTATCTGCTCGTCAAGCTCCGCCTTGGTCTTTTCAAGCTGTTTATACTGATCCAAAAGCTCGTTAAGCTCGTCATTATCGTGCTTTGCAACTCTCGTCACAAGCTCTATCCTCATAAGAACGTCATAAAAATCAGATGAATTTATCAGCACGTTTGTGTACGAATTTGCTCCGCCTGCAACATACATTGCACGGATACGCTCCATAAAATCGTCCTTGCCCTCGTTTATTGCAGCTTCCTGCAAGTCAAGGCTGTGCTGAGTGTCAAGCTGTTTGCCGTCAAGCTCTGCCATTTGGTCTTCAAGCTCAGAGGAATATTTCTCTGAATTTGCTATCTTTTTCTGTATGGACTTATATTTTTTCTTTATAGCCTCAAGGTTGTCCTGCTCGTCGGCAAGCTTTTTGTCAGCGTCAGCTATCTGCTTATCAAGCTCCTGCTGTTGCTTTTTTAGCTCTTCAAGCTGACTGCTGTATGTATCGTTATCCGCCAAAGCGATATCACTTACGCTTCCGTCAGAAAAACCAAAGGCGGCAAAAGCTATGCACAGAGCCATACAGCCTGCGGCTATTCTTTTCATGGGGTAAAAATTTTTCATAATATCAGTTCTCCAAAATATAAGCGTATTATATATTTCTCACGCTGTAACGTTTATGTAGTCCTTTTTATTATAACGCAAAACCCCGTTCTTGTCAAGAAACCGACCGCTAAAAGCCGTATTTTCGGCATTTTAAGACAATTTGCCACACATATTTTGTGCGGTATTCCACCTATTCTCCCCCGAACATCTCCCCCAAGGTCTTTCCTATAAGCTCGCCTGTATACTGTGCCTGAGCGATAGAATTGCCGTGACTTCCCACCTCTATAAGAAGCGAGCCGGTGGTCAAGTCTTGATTATAGTGGCGATAGTCAAAAAGTACAGGCCGTGTAAGCCCCTGCCAATCGCTCTCCAAAGCCGACTGCAAAGCGCAGGCAAAGTGAAAATTCTTCATATAGTCAGGCATACCCATTGTGCCGTCATCACAGCCTGAGATTATCATAAGCTGAGCCGCTTCCCTGCCCTCTATCTCCGCCACAGGTGCGAGCCTTGTGCCGTCCTCACGCTCTATGCCGTCACGGTGAACGTCAAGGCATACCTTTATAGAAGGGTACTCCTCCAATATCTGCTTTACTGCCATTCGGCTTGAATCGTAAGAGCCGTCATAGCTGGGATAATCATGCACAAGCGTGTCGTGGATATATGCAACGCCTGCTTTGTCAAGCTGTTCGCATATCTTGTCCCCTACCGACAGCATATTCATTTCGGGGTCGGTGGTCTTGCAGGAAAAGGAGCTGTCATAGTGGTCTTTGTCTGACGGCTCAAAGCTTTCCGTAGCGTGGGTATGATAAATAAGTATCTGCGGCTCAGAGGAATTTCCGTCGATCTGAAAATCATATGGCTTTGAGCTTTCCTCGTAAAGTTCATCGTTTGAAAGCTCAGTGCAGTTTCTCACCTGTCCGCCGCCGTCAAGGTCGAAATACTGCTCACCGTCATATCTGCCATAGGTGTATTTTTCTATAACTCCGTCATTCCCCTCCATGCTTGCAGGATATTGTATCTTGTCCGTCACGTCCTGAGCAGGCAAAGGGCTTGGCACTTCTGAGCTTACAGAGGGCGTTTGCTTCTCCTGTGGTGCCATATCCATATCCCATATGCTGTGCTTTGACACCACCGCCGCTTCAAGCTTACTTGAATTTGCGGTCTGCACAGTGGCTTTGCTATCATCAGCAGCGGAAAAATAAGGCTTGTATTCCCCCATTGCCACCCCTGCCGCCGCAGCCGCCACCCTGCCGAATCTGCTTGCAGACTTTGCATAAAGCCATATCCCCGTGGGCATAACGAACGCCGCAGTTATAACTACAACACAACGCAGGCAGACTTTCTTTATATCCAATGCTGTCACTCCCATATACATCTTAATATTATAATGTATATGCAGGACGAGCCGCCATATTACCTGCCCAGCTTCACCGAAACCGGCTTGCCCACTGTCATAGAGTCAGGGGTCACGTCACAGTCATAGCATAAAATCTTCACACCCTTTTGGGAAGCTTTCTCCAAAGCCTCTCCGAACTCAGGGTGAGTGTCATAATTTGGAGTGAAATATTTCACATTGCTCATTTGAACGAGTATCATTATATAAGCTTCATACCCCTTATCAAGGCAGTGAGAAAGCTCCTCGATATGCTTCACACCACGGAGGGTAGGAGCGTCCGGAAAAAGCACAACGCTGTCTTTCTCCAGAGTACAGCCCTTGACCTCCATGAATATTTTTCTGTCCTGCGACTCTAAGTAAAAGTCAAAGCGTGAATTGCCGTATTTCTTTTCGGGATAGACCGAGAAGCCCTCGCCAAAAGGCATTTTCTCTCTCAGCCACTCCCCCACCGCCTTATTCGGGGCTTGGCTGTCCATATTTATGAGCCTGTCACCTTTTTCCACAGCCACAAGATCAAAAGCGGTCTTTCTTGATCCACTGTCTGAATGTTCAAGCCAAACTGTACACCCCTCCACCAGAAGCTCTTTGCATCTGCCCGTATTTTTCACATGGCAGACCTCGGCTTTGCCGTCTATCTCAACGTTGGCGATAAACCTGTTGGGTCTTGATAAAAATGTGCCTTTATGTATATTATCGTATCTCATAATTTGCTCCTTTTATTCTTACTATTCACATTATACCACAAATATGTTTGCTTATAAATACCTAAATCATGCTTTCTTAGCTTTGTTGATTTGTGGTTCGATACGAAAAGTAAAAAATATTTCACAAAATCTATTGACGTTATTTGTGAAATGTGTTATAGTTTTAAGTATAGGTTATATAACAATAATAATTTATTAAAATTTTAGAAAGAGGTTTTTTTATGAAAAAAATAACTGCACTTCTCGTTTCACTTATAATGTCATGCGCAGTAATGGCAGGCTGTTCTGACAGCAGTTCTTCAAGCTCATCAAAAGCAGACAGCAGCACATCAAAGGCAGAAACAAGCGCAGCCGCTGACGAGTCAACTGCTTCCGAGGCAGGCACAGCCACAGATCTTGAGGATACTCTCACAGCGCAGTATACAAAGAAGATTCAGGGCGAGAGCCTTGCTATCGACATAACAGTAGCAAGCGAATACGGCGACGAGTCCGCCGTTGTTGAGATAGCAGGCGGCAATATGCACATGAAAATGAACGTTATGGGCATGGATATGGATATCTATGCTATCGACGGAGTTATGTACACACTTGACAGCGAGTCAAAAACGTATTACACTGTTGATATGGAAGAATCTATCGACGACTTCAAGAGCGAGATAGGCTACGGCATTGACGACAGCTACAAGTTCATAAGCTCTGAAACAACTGACGACGGTCTTATCTGCGAAACTTTCGAGAACACAGACGATCTGGGTATCGAGCTTGGATCAGGCGTAACTCTCGACACAAGCGATTCTGACGATTATTCTTTCAAAACAACATTCAAGTATTACTACAATGCTGACACAAAGGATCTTGTTAAGATCGAAACTATATCTGACGGCACAACGACTACTGTTACAGTAAACTCATTCACAACTGAGAACGTTGAAGTCAAGCTCCCTGACGATTTTGACAGCTGGACAGAGCAGTCTTTCAATATGGACACTGACGATATCCTTGATGACGCTGAACTCAATTTCGAGTCAGAGGCTGAGTCAGCCGAGTAATTCTTGTCATTTTTTCGGAGGCAAAATATTATGAACAAGAAAATGGTAACTATCATTGCGGCTTTGGCAATGTGTACAGCAATGGCAGGCTGCTCTGGAAGCGATACTGCAAGCTCTTCAAAGGCTGAAACAACTACTACAACAACGGCTGCCGCAGAGTCTGCCGCTCCTGCTGAAAGCACAGCAGACGAAAGCAACGCTGACAGCACCGCCGCAAACGTAGGCACAACGGATTATGACGTTGACGGCGATTTCAGAGCTTTTGAGCAGCTGAAAGACAAGTATAAAGACGGCTATCTTGCGAGCCTTACAGGTCAAATGACAAACAACGGCACAAAGTATACTATCTGCATAAAGGACGGCAAGGCTTATCAGGCTCTCACAGTTCAGGGCATGAAGTCATACACAGTTTGCCCTGGCGACGGAAAGCTTTACAACGTTTCAGAAGGCACAACTACCTACAGCATTGAGGACGACGACGGAAATCAGTGGAAGTCAGCCGACATTCTTTTCGGCGCAACCCTCGATTTTGACCACGCATATATTGACACAACAACAAACGTTGTTCACGAGTACTATAATCTCGACAGCAGTGTTGCAGGTGGCGAGGGTCAGATAGTTTACAGCTTTGACGGAGCTACATATGACCTTCAGCAGGTAGTCCTGCTCCCAGAGGGTGCTGACGAATCAAGTGCAGTTTACTTCACTGTAGATTCCATGGGCGAAGCAGACGACAGCCTGCTTGCCGTTCCAGACCTTTCTGCTTATACAAAAGAATAATTTTATCTGATCTTTTTTCAACATCGGGCGGACAGACCACTGCGGTCTGCCCGCTTTTTTTGCGTTTTCAGCATGACGTTGTGCAATATGACGGAAAAGAAATTCAAATATTTTTGAAATTTGTGAGAAAAATAGTCTTAAACCCCTTGACAAAATCGTCAAAAGGGTATAAACTATACTTAGCACTCGAGAAGAAAGAGTGCTAACACTTAAATACAATAAGTGCTAACAAGAAGAACGGGTGGTGAGCAAATGGACGACCGTAAGCTGAAAATACTTTCAGCGGTAGTCAATGAATATATCGTAACAGGCGAGCCTGTAGGCTCAAAGGCGATAATGGCTCACGTCAAAGCGTCCTCAGCGACCATAAGAAACGAAATGGCAGAGCTTGAAAAGCAAGGCTATCTCGAACAGCCACACACCTCCGCAGGCAGGATACCAACATATAAGGGCTACAGGCTTTATGTTGACCAGCTCATGGAGCAAAACCAGCTGACAGCAAATGAAAAGAAAATGCTGGATTCAATGATACCGCAGGAATATGTCACGGAGGAAGACCTTGTGAACAAGGCTTCAATGGCATTGGCGGATCTTACGAAATGTGCGGCGGTGGTTGCGAACGCAACGCCAAAGTTCTCGCTTATCTCAAAGGTAGAGGTAATACCTACAGGAAAGAGAATGTACGTTATTTTGATGATAACGTCCAACGGCTCTATAAAGAATAAGGTTTGCCGGTTGGAGTTCGACCTCAGTCAGGATCAGCTTGAGTTTTTTGATAACTTCGTAAAGGAAAATCTCAACGGCGTGCCTATCGACAGTCTTTCGGACGCTTATCTTGAAAAGCTCACAGAAGCAATGGGAACGTACATGATGACCCTTTCACCGCTGGTTTCCGAGATCATGAAAATGACAAAGGAAATGAGCAGTGTGACTATCAAAGGTCAGAGCAATTTGCTCACCTGCAAGGACTTCAACCAAAATGAGATAATAAGCTTTCTCGATAATCAGAAGGAGCTTAAAGGATTTATAGACGAAACGTTCTCAGGGCTTCACGTTATGTTCTCCCCTGAGCGTGACGGGTTTGTTATCCACAACTCCTCTATTATAACAGCTCCGTTCTCAAAGGACGGCAAAACAGCAGGTGCGCTGGGGCTTATAGGTCCTATGAGGCTCGACTATGCGAAGTTTATCCCATATCTCGAGTATTTCACAGGAAAGATATCAGAAATGATATCAGAAAAGCCACAAGAGCCGAACAAAGAAGATGACGAAAATGAATAAAAAGAAAGGCAGGCGGCGTAAATTGAGTAAGGAAACTGAAAAGGACACCGAGCTTGAAAAAGAGGAAAACACCTCTGCTGAAAGCGAAGAAGTAAAAGAAGCGGCGGATACCGCAGAAAATGCCACTGAGGATACAGAGAAAAAAGCGGAGGAGAGCGAAACAGAAAAGCTGAAAAAAGAGCTTGCCGAAGCAAATGACAAGTATCTCAGACTTATGGCTGAGTATGATAACTTCAGAAAGAGAAGCGCAAAGGAAAGGCTGGAGCTTACAGACACAGCAAAGGGAAATGTGATAAACGGCTTCCTGCCAGTGTTTGACAACTTTGAAAGAGCGCTTGGAACAGAAACTCAGGACGCAGTTTATAAGCAGGGCGTTGAAATGATATTCAATCAGTTCAGCGACACACTGAAAAAGCTCAACGTTGAGGTCATGGAGCTTGCAGGCAAGGAATTTGACCCGAACGTTGCAACGGCTGTAAGCACAGTTGACGACCCTGAGCTTGGTGAGAACATCGTGGCGCAGGTGCTTCAAAACGGATACACCATAGGCGGCAAGGTAATAAGACACGCAATGGTAATAGTTGCAAACCCATAAACAAAGACATCGGGACTTAAGGTCTTGATATAAATTAAGTAATTTTTGAAAGGACTTGATCTTATGAGCAAAATCATCGGTATAGATTTAGGTACAACAAACTCTTGTGTAGCAGTTATGGAGGGCGGCGAGGCTGTCGTTATCCCTAACAGCGAGGGTGCAAGAACAACTCCGTCAGTTGTTGGCGTTTCAAAGAACGGCGACAGACTTATCGGTCAGGTAGCAAAAAGACAGGCTGTTACAAACTATGACAACACTGTAATTTCTATCAAGAGACATATGGGTTCTGACTATAAGGCTCACATGGGCGGCAAGGACTACACTCCACAGGAAATTTCAGCTATGATACTCCAGAAGCTGAAAGCTGACGCAGAGGCTTATCTTGGCGAAAAGGTAACAGAAGCCGTTATCACAGTTCCTGCTTACTTCACAGACGCACAGAGACAGGCTACTAAGGACGCAGGTCAGATTGCAGGTCTGACAGTAAAGAGAATCATCAACGAGCCAACAGCCGCTGCACTTTCTTACGGTATCGATAAGGAAGAGGATCAGAAGGTAATGGTTTATGACCTTGGCGGCGGTACATTCGATGTATCTATCATCGAAATGGGTGACGGCGTTACAGAGGTTCTTGCTACAGCAGGTAACAACCACCTGGGCGGCGACGACTTCGACCAGAGAATTATCGACTGGATGATCGCAGAGTTCAAGAAGACAGAGGGCGTTGACCTCTCAGGGGATAAAATGGCAATGCAGAGACTTAAGGAAGCCGCTGAAAAGGCTAAGATAGAGCTTTCGTCTACTGCTTCATCAACTATCTCTCTCCCATTCATCACAGCAGACGCTACAGGTCCAAAGCACCTTGAAATGACACTTACACAGGCTAAGTTCAACGAAATGACAGCAGACCTTGTTGAGTCAACAATGGGACCAGTTCGTCAGGCACTTTCAGACTCAGGTCTGTCAGCTAACGAGCTTCAGAAAGTCCTTATGGTCGGCGGTTCTTCAAGAATCCCAGCCGTTCAGGAGGCTGTTAAGAAGTTCCTTGGCAAAGAGCCATTCAAGGGCATCAACCCGGATGAGTGCGTAGCTCTCGGTGCTGCATATCAGGGCGGCGTTCTCGCAGGCGACGTTAAGGACGGTCTGCTCCTCCTCGATGTAACTCCACTGTCACTCGGTCTTGAAACAATGGGCGGTATCTGCACAAAGATCATCGAGAGAAACACAACTATCCCTACAAAGAAATCACAGATATTCTCAACTGCCGCTGATAACCAATCAGCTGTTGATATCAACGTTCTTCAGGGTGAGCGTGAGTTCGCTAAGGACAACAAACAGCTCGGTATGTTCAGACTTGACGGCATCGCTCCGGCTCCAAGAGGCGTTCCACAGATCGAAGTAACATTCGATATCGATGCTAACGGTATCGTACACGTTTCCGCTAAGGATCTTGGCACTGGCAAGGAGCAGAACATCACTATCACTTCTTCAACAAATATGTCTAAGGACGATATCGATAAGGCAGTCAAGGAGGCTGAGGCATTCGCAGCTGAGGACGCTAAGAAGAAGGAGGACGTTGACGCAAGAAACGCTGCTGACCAGCTTTGTTTCCAGGCTGAAAAGTCACTGGGCGAGTTTGGCGACAAGGTAGACGCTGCCGACAAGTCAGCTTGTCAGGCTAAGATCGACGCTCTTAAAGAGGCTCTCAAGGGCACTGATATCGAGGCTATCAAGGCTAAGCACAAGGAACTTGAGGAAACATTCCAGGGCGTTGCAACTAAGGTTTATCAGCAGGCTGCACAGGCACAGCAGGCAGCAGGCGGAGCTGCTGGCTTTGACCCTAACAATATGGGCGGAGCAAATGGCAGCGCACAGGGCGGCGCTTCAAACAACGGCGGCGACGACGTTATAGACGCTGAATTTACTGACGCAGAATAAATCATAACGGCTGCCTCTGCTCCGATTTTCCGAGCAGGGGCTATTGCCGTATTAAAAGGCTGTGTGAAAAGCGTGAAAGGACTATACTTACAAAAAGGAGGCAAGCCCATGCCCCAAGACTTTCACGGTTTGCAGCTTACAGAGCATGGGCGTTTATATGGCTGAAAAAAGAGATTACTATGAAGTGCTTGGCGTTTCTAAAACTGCCACAGACGATGAATTGAAAAAGGCATTCCGTAAGCTTGCAAAGCAGTATCACCCTGACCTTCACCCCGGTGACAAAGAGTGCGAGGAGAAGTTCAAGGAAGTAAATGAAGCTTATGAGGTGCTTTCAGATAAAGATAAAAGAGCAAGATATGACCAGTTCGGTCATGCAGGCGTTGACCCGAACTACGGTGCAGGCGGCGGAGCAGGCGCAGGCGGTTTCGGCGGATTTGGCGATATGGGCGATATTTTCGATTCCATTTTCGGCGGATTTGGCGGCGGCTTCGGCGGACGTTCCGCTAACCCTAACGCACCAAGACGTGGCGAAGATATAAGAGCCAACGTTGTTCTTGACTTCATGGAAGCCTGCAAGGGCAAGACCGTGAAAATTCGCATAAACAGAGCAGAAAAGTGTCCTGATTGCCACGGCACAGGCGCAGCCGCAGGTTCTTCGCCTAAGACCTGTCCTGACTGCCACGGCACTGGTACAGTAAGGATAACACAGAGAACGCCTTTCGGAAACATCGCTCAGACCACAACTTGCAGCCGCTGCGGCGGTAAGGGTCAGATAATCGACAACCCTTGCCATACTTGTAACGGTCAGGGCAGAGTAAAGAAGGTATCTGAAAAGGAGATAAACGTTCCTGCGGGCATCGACGACGGTCAGACACTCAGAGTAGGCGGTGAGGGCAACTGCGGTATAAACGGAGGTCCTAACGGTGACCTGCACATCAATATTACAGTTCGACCTGACCCTATTTTCGAGCGTGACGGCTATGACGTGTGGACAGAGATACCGCTTACTTATGCACAGGCTACTCTCGGTGACGAGATAACAGTTCCTACAGTTGACGGCAAGGTGAAATACAATGTCCCAGAGGGAACGCAGACAGGCACAGTGTTCCGCCTGAGAGGAAAGGGCATAAAGAAGGTGAACAGAAACGACCATGGCGACCACTACGTTCGTGTCACAGTTGAAGTTCCACGCAATCTGACCAAAGAGCAGAAAGAAAAGCTCCGTGACTATGAAAAGTCCCTCGGTGAAAAGAACTACGCAAAGCGCAAAACATTCTTTGACAAGCTCAAAGATAGATTCAAATAATAACAAAGGAGAACGGCACAGGGCTGTTCTCCTTTTTGTTTGCAATAAAAAATGCCGCAGGAAGACCCACGGCAATTATCATCTTATCAAGCCATACCTGTATGCTTTTTGATAGCCGCAAAGGACTCCGCACTGATAACGTGTTCCATACGGCAAGCGTCCTCAACTGCAACTTTCTCGTCAACGCCAAGCTTTATGAGCCACTGAGAAAGCAACGTATGACGCTCATACATTTTCTCGGCTATCTCCAAGCCCTTGTCTGTCAAACGAATATAACCGTCCTTATCAACAGTTATATAGCCGTTCTCACGGAGATTTTTCATTGCCACACTTACGCTCGGTTTTGAAAACTCAAGCTCGTTTACTATATCTATGCTTCTTACCTCGCCTTTGCCTTTGCGCTGGCTGAGAATAAGTATCGTTTCAAGATAATTTTCAGCTGATTCTCTTATCTGCATTATAACGTCCCTCCCTAGAACAAGTTTGTCATCAGGTCATTACGACTATTATATCACATTTCAAGCCGCATTTCAAGTGCAAGCACGTTTTTTCGGCGATTTTGATAAACTTTACATCAATGAATTGTGTTGATATACAAAGGCACTGCCCACAAAAAGCAGTGCCTTTAAAGCTGTCTGTTATTTACTGTATACCGCACTCGTCATAGTCTTTCCACTTTTCGGCATACTCCTTATCCTCAAAATATTTGTATACAAAAAGTGCAGTTGACGCAACAACAAGTATCATCGCACCCATTAAAGTCCAGAACGACTTTTTTCTTGAATAGTTTGACATAACAAAACTTCCTTTCTTTCGCAATAGCATACAAAAATTTGCGGCTATCGCTCATAGCTTTGTTATAATTATACTACACAATGCTCTTTCTGTCAATTATTTTCACAGGATTTTCAGATATATTTTTCCGAGTAAAAGTGCAGAAATTCCTCAAGGCAAAGCCCGCCTGCGGCAATGATACGAGCGGCTTCAACGCCCACATACCGATAATGCCACGGCTCAAAATCAATGCCGGTCATCTGCTCTTTAAGGCGAGGGTAGCGGAGGATAAAGCCAAAATCTGCGGCGTTTGCACAAAGCCACCGTGATTCAGGCGTCTTGTAAAAATCGTTGCTCACATCATTGTCACCCTCTCTGCCAAGATCCACAGCGAGCCCGGTGTTGTGTTCACTTGACCCGGGGAGAGCGAGAGTCCTGCCCACCTTTTCCACAGCCTTTTCATAGCTCAGACCGCCCCACATTTCGTGAGATACTTCACGCTCCCAAAGCATCTGCTGATATTCAAAAGAGCGATAAGCGGAAATGATTTTCAGCTTTATGCCGTCAGCTTCCGCTTTTTTGAGCAGAAGCCTGAGTCTGCTTCCTGCCTGAGATTCCATAAACTTGCCGTTTACCTCTGTCAGCTCCACACGATCGTAAAATCCCATATCTATGGGATTGAATTTATCCACAAGCATAAGATAATCCATATACTGACCTCCTTGTCCTGTTGGGGAGAAATGTTTTAACTTAGTATATGCAGATGTGTGTGGAGAGTATACACGCTGAATGAGGAATGAGAAATGAGGAATGAGGAATGAGGAATGACATAGCCGCACCGAGTTTTGAAGCCAACACCGAGCAAAACGATTTTGCGACAGTAGAACTCTGGTGTAGAGGACGGCGAGTGACCTATATCCAGCACCCGTCAACTCTGACGACCTGCCCGTGAATGTAATCTGCTCCCTCTCCGCAGAGAAACCGCACAACATTCGCCACATCTCTCGGCTTGCCTATCCTGCCTGCCGGTATGTCATCAACTATCACACGAACATCTTCCTCCGTCAGCTCACCGTTCATTTTCGTGTCTATCATTCCGCAGGATACGCAGTTCACCCTTATACCGCTTATGGCAACTTCCCTCGCCAAAGCCTTTGTGAAGCCTATAAGCCCAGCCTTTGCCGCAGAGTATGCAACCTCGCAGGAAGCTCCCTTTTCACCCCATACGGAGGTTATGTTTATGACGTTTCCACTGTGTTCCCTTATCATCTCAGGAAGCACCGCCCTGCTCATTCTCATCGCACCAAGCAGATTCACGTTCATCATCTCACACAGCTTCTCGTCAGTCATGTCAGTGAAAAGCTCAATGTCTGCCGTGCCTGCGTTGTTTACAAGAAGGGTAACAAAACCCAAACTGTCCCTGACTTCCGCCACGCATTTGTCTATACTGTCTTTATCGCCAATGTCGCAGTAAAAAACCTCTGCACATAAGCCACGCTCTTTAAGCTCAGATACCAAAGCTTCTGCCGCCGCTCTGCCGTTCTTGTAGCATACAGCCACCTGCCAGCCGTCCTCAGCAAGCACCCTGCATACCTCCGAGCCTATCCCGCCTGAACCGCCTGTTACCAATGCCATCTTTTTCATAAAAATACCCCCGCAGATCATGATATGATATACTGTAATTATATCACACCTGCGGAGGTTTTTCAACGGCTACTTTTCGTTCTCGTCTACCCATTTTCTCGCCCAGCCTGCATTCTGCTCCTGACGATTGTACACTCTGCCGTTTGGTGCAGTGTAATTGTCCGTCACAACATATTCCTGACCTGCCGAGATAACGTCATGGGGCTTGTATACCTTTGTGCCGTCTGATGCCTGCGGAAAACGGCTCTTGTCACGCTTTTTCATGGCTATCACTCTCCTTTTTATGTTATTATCCTGCCCAAAGCTTTTGTGATTATCAGATGAAAAATCTGCATAACAGTTGAAAATATCACGATAACGTGGTATAATCATCTTATACTATTTTTATCGGGAGCATTAAAATGGAAAAATATAATAAACAAAAAGCTATCCTCACCGCACTGCTGAAATGGGTGGAAACAGAGTTCTTCGGAATTTTCGTATTTCTCTTTTTTATCGCAGTTGCAAAGCCTTTTGGTGCATTGGCAAATATAATTTTCGGTCTTACAGGACTTCTCACAGTGGTCTGCCTTATGGCTGACTTTGGTCTGAAACAGGGAGAGGAAGCCAGAAATAAGGTCACATTCCACGGTGAAAAGGATTGTCCAAACTACGGCTTCACCCTTGGTCTTATTGCAAGCATACCATGCTATATCACAATGATACTGCTGATGATATCAAAAATCAGCGGCTCGTTCAATTTCATGCCTGCCTATAAGCTTCTTGACGCCTGCTTCTATCCTCTTATAGATTGGGCTGCCCACTCCGCAGATGTGAAAGATATGTCCCCGTTTGTTTTCATCATGACCGCTATATTCCCTCTGCTTTATCCATTCGCCACATGGATAGGCTTCAAAATATCCTACAAGCAGATAGACGTAAAAGAGCGTGTGGTCTACAAACATAAATAAAACAAGCCTGCCGTATCGATCCGATACGACAGGCTTTTATCTTTTATCGGGCGAACTCAGCTCGCCCCTACAGCCTCATCACTGAAAATCTATCTCTATATCTTTCAGTGAAACATAGTTTACCACATTGTCGTTTTTATCGCTTGCAGTGTCTGCAATAAGCGTTATCTTTGCCGTGCCTTTCACATAGTCAGCACCAATATCCGTCTTGTAGTCCTCCGTGTAGCTCTCTCCAGCTTTGAGTAAGGTGTTCTGAGTGTTTCTGTCGCCATTTTCACCATAGCTTGTGGCGTTGCCTGAACTGTCCTCTATGGTCACATACTGGTCAGTGGCGAAGTTAAGCACCATGTCCTTGTCCCAGTTGTTTGTGTAGGTAATATGGCTTATGAACTCGCCTCCGCTTACCTCATAGGAGTATTTCGCCGTGAGCCTGCCGTCCTTTGTTGTAAAGGTATTGTCCCCAACGTCCTCAAAATAGTCGATATATCCAATATCAGCTTTGTCAGCCATATCAGAATCGTCCTTGGTGACAGAAGTTACAGTTTCAGAAGGCACGATCTCCTCGCTAGGGTCAACATCGTCAGTAACCTCAGCGTTCTTCTTTACATCAGTGTATTCGCAGTTGTCATTGAGCCACTTTTCTATCTCTGTTACCTTTTCGCTGCCTACATAATACTTTATACCGCCGTTAATGTTGCATTCATAGTACATATATCCGCTATGGGTAAAGTAAAGCTGTCCCCCAATATCCAGCCTGTCGATATTGAAATATACCGTTATGCCGTTTGAGATATACCAATCATCGTCTTCCGTTGTGGAATAATCAAGAGGCGTTTCATGTATGTCATCATAGTTCACGCTGTCGTCGCTTTCTTCAATGACCTCTCCGGCATAGTTTCCGTTTTCATCTTTGAGTACGTCCAACAGCTTGCCCATATCAACATCACTGTATGACCTGAGCTTGCCAAGCCCAATGTCATTGTAAGCTTTCTGCGCCTCTGCGGTCTTGTTGAAGCTTACGTTCTTTGCCATTGCGTCAAAATCCGCAGGGGCGTAGTCAAACGCCTGATACCATGCTAAAGTTCCGTCCTCAAACTTCACCCCAAGATAAACATCTTTTGACAAGTCCTTTATAGTGTAAATATCCGCCTTTGTTGTTTCCGGTTTTTCAGTGTCGGTGTTCACAGTTTTAAGGGTCTGTGTTTCAAGCTTTTGGTCAAGATAGCTTTCCCCAACATATCCCATTGAGCTGTAATCCACGCCGTTGTATTTTATGAACTCATACTTTGTGTCCATAGTAAGCTCGTCCCAAGGAACGCTGTATGAAACTATGGTTTCCTCGTCTGCCGTCTGCTGACCTGCACCCACTTTTATATCTTTGTCCGACCTGCCTGCAAACATCATAACGCCTGTCACAGCAGCGATAACACCGCAGGCCGCCACAGCCGCCCACTTTTTCCACACTGTTTTTATCTTTACTCCGCTTCCGCTCTGCTGACATTCTTCTATATAATGTTCGTCAACGTTTTCCAAAGCCTTGAAAATATCCTCTCCTGTTGTTTTCATAAAAGAACTCCCTCCTTTTCAAGCAAAGCCTTTAACTTATTTCTGCTTCTGAAAAGGCTCGCCTTAACTGTGTTCAAGTTCATAGCATACTTTTTTGATATCTCTTTTATGGGCACTGCGAACCAGTATCGCTGGAGAAATATATTTCTGTCTCTCTCCTGCAACTCACCAAGAAATTCGTTTATAAGCCCCTCCAGATGTATCCCGTCGCAAAGGCTCTCTGTGGTGTCCTTGTCAGGTATGCACTCGTCAAGCTCCTCCAAGACCGCCGCTATTTCACCTTTTCCACGCTTTGCGGTCTTTGACGCACGATATCTGTCAAATGCGATATTTCTTGTTATCCGCCCGAAAAATGCCGACAGCATTCTGGGCTTCTGGGGAGGAATGGAGTTCCATGCCCTGAGCCAAGTTTCGTTCACGCACTCCTCCGTGTCCTCCCTGACTCCAAGAATATTGTAGCCCACAGAATAACAGTATCCGCCGTATTTTATGTCCGATTGTGCGATAGCCTGCTGATCTCTGCTTTCATAAAGCTCAATTATCCTGCTGTCCTCCATTTTTCCTCCCCCAATACCAATATACTTCTTTGAAAGTCCTTTCACCTATAATGACGAGTTTTACGCCAAAAGGTTTTATGAAAACGCAAAATAATTATAACATATGATAAAAAAATATGCAACGCAAAAACGGCGTCCCATATCACTATGGAAACGCCGTTTATATGAAAAGATGATTTTATGACATTATTTTATGACAACTCGTTAAGAAGATCCATATACAATTCGTTGTAATCTGTTCTGTTATCCTTCAGGAATGCAATAGCCGCACGAGGGTGGCGGTTGAGTGCGCCTGTGAGCATATAAGGCACGTCATAGCCCCACTGTGAGCCTCTCGCTCTCTCCTCAGCAATGTACTTTTCAACAAATTTCAGTGTAGGAGTAAGCTTGTAGTTAGGGTTTCTCAGGAAGCTGAGCATCTGCTCCATGAAGCAGTTTCCTGCACCTCTGCCCATGCCGCTCATTGTGGCGTCTGCAAAGCTTGCGCCGTGAGAAATGCTCTCGATAGTGTTTGCGAAAGCGAGCTGCTGATTGTTGTGCATATGAACGCCAACCTTTTTACCGCTTGCCTCAGCCACCTCGCAATACTGTGCAGTAAGTCTTCTCACCTGCTCAGGGAAAAGAGAGCCGTAGCTGTCAACAAGATAGATAACGTCAACAGGGCTTTTTGAAACAAGGTCAAGCGCCTGTGCGATATCGTCCTCACGGCTTGCAGAAACAGCCATGATGTTGATAGTTGTTTCATAGCCCATATCGTGGCAGTAGTTTATCATCTCCAGCGCACCAGGCATCTGATGAGTGTATGTTGCAATTCTTATCATGTCGATAACGCTCTCGCTCTTTGGCAGGATATCTTTCTTGAAATCACATCTGCCAACGTCAGCCATAACAGAAAGCTTCAGCGGGCTGTCATTCTCCCCAACGATAGCTCTGATATCCTCCTCGTCACAGAACTTCCACTTGCCGAACTCCTTGACATCAAAAAGCTCCTTAGAAGCCTTATAGCCGAACTCCATGTATTCAACGCCTGATTTTATGTTAGTTTTATAGAGTTCCTTTACGAACTCGTCTGAAAATCCAAAATTATTTACAAGTCCTCCGTCACGGATAGTTGCGTCCAAAAGCTTTATATCAGGACGGTATGACATAAGGTCACCTTTCTGATTTATTGTCTTTGCCTGATTTGCCATTACCATTACTTCCTTTCCAAAAACAGGTCCTTACCATGCCTGCATAAGATTTATTGCTTTAAAGGTTTTATGCTTTTAAGCTTTTATGTACTAAAGTATAACACTATTTTGCCCCCATGTCAATAGCACACAGGGGCGTTAAACACATTTTTTACATTTTAATAATATTTCTCGTCATTTTACACCCAACTTTTATACACTTCTCCCTATGAAGCTTCTGCCCATTTGTAAAATTCGCCGAAAAATCATCACACGCCTTGACAAATGAAGCCTATGGTTGTATACTCTAAGTGTACTACAATAGATAATACAGTTAGTACACATTCTGTACAGAACAAATGAAACGAAACAACAAGACAATGGGGCATACATAAAAAAAGAAGCCCCAACGAAAGGAGGTTTTCAAGGTGATAACGCTTGATCTCACAGGCAGAGCGCCTATCTACGAACAGATATGCAATCAGTTTTCAAGCCTTATATCAAAGGGCGTGCTGAAAGAGAACGATAAACTCCCAAGCTCGAGAATGCTCGCAAAGGAGCTGGGGCTAAACCCGAACACAGTGGCGAAAGCCTACAGCCGTTTGGAGCATGACGAGATAATATATTCCGTAGCAGGAAAAGGCTGTTTTGTGGCAAAGCAGAAAGGCTCTATAGAAAAAAAGCTGCTTGAAGAATTTAAGCTCCATGCCGCCGCCGCATTGCAGGCAGGCATAAGCCTTGAAGCACTTTCCTCCGTCCTTGACGAACTTGCGGAGGAACAACAGGAAAGGAGTGACAAAAAATGATAGAGATAAAAGATCTGTCACTTACATTCACAAACGCTGACGAGCGCCACGAAGCCCTGAAAGCCGTGACCCTTGATATCCCAGAGGGCTGTATATACGGCTTTGTAGGCTCAAACGGCGCAGGTAAATCCACGCTTTTGCGTGTCATAAGCGGAATATACCGCCCCGACAGCGGAAGCGTCACCATTGACGGAACAGCCGTGTATGATGTGCCGCAGGCAAAAGAGAACATCTTTTTCGTAAGCGACGAAACAGTTCAGTTTTCAAGGCTGTCAGTAAACGAACTCAAAGACTTTTATAAGCTCACCTATCCAAGCTTTGATGAAGCCGTCTTTGACGAGCTTGTGAAAAGGCTTGACCTGCCACGGAAGAAGCCCCTGTCGCAGTTTTCAAAGGGCATGAAAAGACAGGCGATAGTCGCCTGCGCCCTTGCAAGCCGAACAAGGTATATCCTTCTTGACGAAGCCTTTGACGGACTTGACCCTGCCATGCGCAAGTTTATCCGCACCATGATAGTTGACGATATTTTCGACAGGGGTGCGACCCTTATCGTGTCCTCACACAACGTCACCGAGATAGGCGAGCTTTGCGACAAGGCAATGCTCCTCCACAAAGGCGAGGTCATTTTTGCCAAGGATATCGACGATGTAAGAGAGAACTTTGAAAAGGTGCAAATAGCCCTCCCTGACGGCGAGCTTGACCGCACTGTCATAGAGAACGCAGGTGTAGAAGTCCTTAGCTTCAAGACTTTGGGCAGAGTTTCCACAGTGATAACAAAGGGCAACAAGGCGGATATCACCGCCAAGCTTTCCGCCCTCTCCCCTGCCGTTCTGGAGCTTGTTCCACTCACTCTCGAGGAGATCTTCATATACGAAATGGAGGTGCATGGATATGCAAACAGCGAAGAATAGGATACTTGCCGCATCAAGCCGTGATTTCAAGGTGAATAAGCTACTTTTTGTCATCACAAACCTTGTGCTGTTCATAAATTTCATAATGCAGATGTCCATGCGCAGTTTCATAACATACTACAGCGAAAGCGTGACGAACAGTTACACAGGCTATGGTCTTGCCCAGGCAGGCTCTGTGGCGATAGCGTTGTGTGCAGTATTCACAGTTTTTACCCTTTTCCATGAGCTTTACAGCAAGCCACACGCAGACCTTGTTTACTCTCTCCCAAGCAGTGCAAAAGAACGCTTCTTCTCGAAGCTTCTCACCCTGCTGAAACTGCATATCCTGCCGGTCATATTCTGGAACATCATTCAGTTTATTGCCATATTCTTCACAACGGATATCACCTTGTACATGGTGGCAAGATATTCCGCAGTGCTTATGTTCACAGAGCTTTCCACAAGCCTTTTCGTTATACTTGCGGTGCTTTTATGCATGATATGCTGCGGCAGATTGGCGGAGATGATATACACAGCGGTGATAATAACAGCCTGCGAAATTGCTCTCCCAGGGTGCATATATTATTCCACCATAAGCCCATTTACAGTCCAGTACACATACGATATTGAAAATTTCGTTACCTATTGTCCTGCATGGAGCGCATTTCCTGCTCACCTTATGGAATTTGGTTATTCCACAAAATTCCTGCTTCTTCTCATTGGAAGCACAATTTTCTCGGCACTGCTTATCACTCTCCTGTATTTTCTCTACAAAAAGCGTGACGGCAAGGACACAGGCAAGCCATTCGTATTCAGTGCCTATCGTGAGATTATCCTTATCATAGCCGTAGTCACTGTTACAACTTACGTCCTCTCAGACACAAGCAACCTGATACTTCTCCCTGCACTTCTCTTGGGCTATCTCCTTGCGAGAATACTATCCTCAGACAGAAAGCTCACAATAGTGCGCTTTGTAAAATGGGTAGGCATTTTCGCAGTGTATATGGTAGTAATATTCGGCATGAACATTCTGGCATACTTATGCAATGGCTTTACAGGTAAGATAAGTGGATCAAGGCTCAGCGACGCTAACCGTGTGTATGCAACGAATTCAACAAGCGACGGCGCAAGGTTCGACTATCTTTCCGACACACTCTCAAAAGACGAAGCCCTGCAAATAATAGATATATACAATAAAGCACTTGACACCCGCAAAAAGAGTTTTGCCGACTATATCGACCACTTCAAACCTCACGAGGTTTCGCCAAATTCTGTAAATGTAGCAATAGATGTTTATACCTCAAAAGATGACCACACTAACCTTGACTTTATCGACTTCTCTTTCGACGTAACAAATGCCGAAGTGGACAAAGTCACAGAGAAACTTAAATCTCTAAGCTTTGTCGACCCCGAACAGACGTCATATTACTACTACAATTATTAAATCCACCACGCAAACCGCATAAATACGCCATTTTCGTGTAGGGGCGAACAGCGTTCTCCCGTCAACGAAACAAACCAATTTTCAAAACTATGTGTAAAAGAACAAACAAACCCCCTCCGAGCCAAGCTCCGAGGGGGTAACTTTTTTCTATTAATCCATGACCGCATTAGCAAGCATAAGCTTGATACGGTTCTCCTGATTGACCTTTGTCGCACCCGGGTCATAGTCGATTGCAACTATGTTTGCGTCCGGATAAGCCTGCTTGATAGTTCTTGACATACCCTTTGCAACAATATGGTTAGGCAGACAGCCGAACGGCTGAGTGCAGATTATGTTCTTTGTGCCTGTTTCTGCAAGAGCCGCCATTTCAGCAGTGATAAGCCAGCCCTCGCCCATTTTTACGCCCTGACTGATATACTTGTCAGCGCACTTTCTAAGGTGTTCAAAATCATGGGGCGGCTGGAAAATGCCCTGCTCGTTGATGACCTTTATCTGCTGTTTCTGGAACTTGTAAAGCACATCATAACCAATGCCGTACATAAGGGTGCGGCTTGTTTTCTTGTCATAGAGCTTCTCATCGTTGATAGCGTCAGACGCACAGTAAAGCACGAAGTCCAACAGCCCAGGCACGTTAGGCTCACAGCCCTCAGACAGCAGGAAGTCGTTAAGGTGATTGTTCGCAAGAGGTGAATACTTAACGTATATCTCTCCCACGATACCCACCTTTGGCTTCTTCTCCTTTGTCCTTGGAAGCGCCGCAAAGTCTTTGAGCATAGCATTGTAAATGCTCTTTGTGTGCATATATCTGCTCGGGGTAGCAAACAGCTTTCCAAGCCTATGCTGCCACCTTGCCAAAAGCTCGTCCGTAGAATTTTTCTCTATCTCGTAAGGCTTGCACTGATTGTAAAGAAGCATGAGCATATCGCCGTAAAGCACAGCATAAATAAGCTTCATTGCAATGGCAGGGGTGATATCTATGGAAGCGTCCTTTTCAAGTCCGCTGAAATTCAGCGACAGAACAGGCACTTCTGGAAACTGCGTTGACAGTGCCTTTCTTATAAGATGAATGTAGTTTGAAGCACGACAGCCGCCGCCCGTCTGTGACATAAGCAGAGCCGTATGTTCAAGGTCATACTTGCCGCTTTTGAGAGCGTCCATAAACTGTCCTATAACAAGAAGCGCAGGATAGCAAGCGTCATTGTGGGTGTTTTTAAGTCCCTCGTCAATAACGTTTCGTGAGCAGTTTTGCAAAAGCTCCATGTTATAGCCGTATTTTTTGTATATTGCCATGATAAGCTTGAAATGAATAGGAAGCATATCAGGTATAAGTATTGTGTATTCCTCACGTCTTGACTTATCAAAATAAGACCTTTTTACTCTGTCCGAGCCTGCGTGTTTTATCTCCTTTTCAGCCATTACATTGCCTCCTTTGCCGCATTTTTCTCAGCATTTGCGCTGGCTTCTTTTTCTTCAAGTGCCGCCGCCAAAGACCTAAGTCTTATCTTAGCCGCACCGAGATTTGTTATCTCGTCTATTTTAAGCTGAGTGTAAAGCTTGCCCTTTTCTTCAAGGATAGCTCTTACCTCGTCTGTTGTAACAGCGTCGATACCACAGCCGAATGATACAAGCTGGACGAGCTGCATATCATCATTCTCGCATACATACTCTGCCGCTCTGTAAAGCCTTGAGTGATAAGTCCACTGATTAAGTACGTCAAGTGCAGGTGTATCCACCTTCATTGCAACGCTGTCCTCAGTGATAACAGCAAAGCCAAGAGAAGCGATAAGCTTGTGTATGCCGTGGTTTATCTCAGGGTCGATGTGGTAAGGCCTGCCTGCCAGAACGATTATTTTCTGACCCTTTGCCCTTGCCTCAGCGATTATCTCCTGCGCCTTAGCCTCGACATCCCTATGGTATCTCACCTGCTCAGAATAAGCCTTGTTAAGCACTCCAAGCACCTGCTTTGCAGTGATGTTATACTTTGAAAGCGCTCTTGCCATTGCCTTTGCAACGTGCTTTTTGATGTTTATGTCAAGATAAGGCATGATGAAATTATCATCATTCAGCTTGTCATTGTTAGCCTTTAGAAGCTCAGGATAATAAGCAACAACAGGACAGTTATAGTGATTGTCCGACTGACCCTCGTCAGCATTGTAGCTCATGCAAGGATAGAAGATAAAGTCCACGCCCTTGTCAAGGAGGCTCTCTATATGACCGTGACAAAGCTTTGCAGGATAACATACCGTATCAGACGGAATAGTTTGCTGACCCTTGTAATATGTATCTCTCGTTGACTCCTCAGACAGCACCACCTCAAAGCCAAGGCTTGTGAGCAGTGTTGAGAAAAACGGCATAAGGTCATAATAAGACAGCGCAAGAGGCAATCCCACTTTGGCGATAGGCTTTGCAGGCTTGTTGTCAGCATAAGAGAGTATCTTGTTATACTTATACTCTATCATGTTTTCCGTTCTGTCGGTTATCTTTATGCCTGCACCCTTTTCACAGCGGTTTCCGGAAGTAAATCTTCTGCCGTCATTAAATCTTATTATAGTAAGGTTACAGTGCGCACCACAGCCACCGCACTGAACGGCTCTTGAATTGTAAGCAAATTCTTCAAGCTGAGCCTTTGTAAGAACGCCTGACTTGCCGTCCCTGCCCTGAGATTTTTCTTTTGCGAAAAGCGCACAGCCGAACGCACCCATAAGTCCCGCAATGGCAGGTCTTATAACGTTTCTGCCAAGCTCCATTTCAAATGACCTGAGCACAGCGTCGTTAAGGAACGTTCCGCCCTGAACGACTATATTCTTGCCAAGCTCGTCAATAGACTTGGCTCTTATTACCTTGTAAACTGCGTTCTTGATGATAGACGAAGAAAGTCCTGCAGAGATATCCTCAACGGAAGCTCCGTCCTTTTGCGCCTGCTTTACAGATGAGTTCATGAACACTGTACATCTTGAGCCAAGCTCCACAGGTGCTTTTGCAAACAGACCGAGCCTTGCAAACTCTGCAATGTCATATCCCATTGCACCTGCAAAAGTCTGAATGAACGAGCCACAGCCTGATGAACAAGCCTCGTTGAGCATAATGCTGTCGATAGCGTTGTTTTTTATCTTGAAGCACTTGATATCCTGTCCGCCGATGTCGATGATAAAATCAACGTCAGGGCAGAAATAAGCCGCCGCCTTATAGTGCGCAACAGTTTCAACTATACCATAGTCAACGCCCAGACCTGCCTTTATAAGATCCTCACCGTAGCCTGTTACCGCAGAAGCCTTTATGTTAAGCTCAGGGGTGGCAAGGCTGTATATCTCCTCAAGCTTTGAAGCGATTATATCAAGGGGCTGACCCTTGTTTGAGCAGTAGTGCTGATAAAGCAGCTTTCCGTCAGGGGTGATAAGCACAAGCTTTGTGGTGGTAGAGCCTGCGTCTATACCAAGATAAGCGTCGCCCTTGTAAGTCCTGATATCCTCATATTTAAGGTCAGACTTCTTGTGTCTTTCCACGAAAGCATTATATTCCTCACGGCTTGCGAACAGCGGCTTGCCTACCACGATATTGTCAGTAGCCTTTGCGTTCACTATCTTGTCAAGGGCTTCGTCTATAGTCATTTCCTCAGCAAGCGTGTCAGCATGAAGTGCCGCACCAAAAGCCATATAGCAGGAAGAATTTTCAGGAAGTATAGCGTGTTCCTCGTCAAGGTTCAGGGTAGTTCTGAAAGCCTTTCTCAGTGCGCTGAGATATGTAAGCGGACCGCCAAGGAAAAGCACCTGACCGCCGATCTTTCTGCCCTGCGCCAGACCTGAAACTGTCTGGTCAACAACAGCCTGAAAAATAGAGGCGGCAATATCCTCTTTTCTTGCGCCCTGATTAAGAAGCGGCTGAATATCAGACTTTGCGAAAACACCGCATCTTGATGCGATAGGATAAGTCTTTTCCGCCTTAAGAGCAAGGTCGTTCATCTCGTCAGGAGTAACGCCCAAAAGTCCTGCCATCTGGTCGATAAAAGCACCCGTTCCGCCTGCGCAGGAGCCGTTCATACGCTGTTCAACGCCCCCTGTGAGGAAGATTATCTTAGCGTCCTCGCCGCCAAGCTCAACCACAACGTCAGCCTTTGGATACTTCTTGTTTACAGCAATAAAAGCGGAAAAGACCTCCTGCACGAAAGAAATTCCACTCGCCTCAGCGATACCAAGGCCAGCCGAGCCTGTTATGGCTATCTTGAACTTGTCATCAGGATAAAGCTCTCTGATAGTGCGAAGCTGCTCTGCCACAGTTTCCCTTACCTTTGAAAAGTGTCTTTCATATTTGTTATAAATAAACTCGCCCTCGTCAAGAATTACCGTCTTGACCGTGGTCGAGCCTACGTCTATGCCTAAATCATAAATCTTGCTCATAGTAAAACCTCACTGATTCTCGTTTGTATATTCCTAGTTATTATAGCACACTTTTTCGCAAATTACAAGCTTTTTATATTAACAAATATGTATGCGCAAAGCAAGATATCACCTACAAAAGCAAAAACGGGCGAACACTGTTCGCCCCTACAATGCAATAATTACAATGTATGGCAAAAGCGTTCGCCCGTATGAATATTCGTATAGATTTATGAAGCTTATTCCTGCTCTATAAGGCAATCAGTAAGATTAAGGTCATAGAGATTGTTGTAGGTAGGCTGCTGAACAGGCTCACCTGCAAGTCTGTAGAACTGCTCTGAGCCGTACTTCTTGATGAAGTTCGTGGTGTGGCAGTTTATTTTCAGCTCCTCGATAAACTTCTTCATAACATTGCTGTCAGCACCGTAAGCATTCTCAAGGAAGTCAAAAGCGTATTTCAGACCCTTCATAGACTGCTGTGTAACGTTGTTTGCGCCATGAAGCAGATTATTGAAAGAGTTCTGCAAAATAACAGTACAGCGGTTTTTGTTATCTCTTCCCTCGTTGGTACACTTATCAAGATAAGCTTCGAGATTGTGAAGGATCCAGTGCTGGATCTTCTTGTTAGACGGCGAGATGTTTCTTGCTCTTACCGCCTTGTCAAGGCTCTTGTTGCAGTCCATGATGTGTTCACTGATTATCTGACGGCATGAAAGACCATTGTTTATCTTCACAAGGATATCTTCCATTCTTGGGTGGATAAGTCTTATCATCTTCTCCATTTGGATACAGCTTCTCATTGTATATGTGATGCCGTCCATAAGCAGATTCATAAGAGCCACAGCTTCCTCAGTGCCTGCCGCTCTTGCGTCAGCAACGTTCTGAGCAGTTATACCGCCCTCGAGGATAGCGTCAACGTCATATTTCTCACGATAATAGTTGAATCTGTCATAATATTCCGCAAAACCCTTTGAGAACTCAGGGTTCTGTACATACTGAGCAGCCAGAGCGTGGTCAACAAGGATACCGCTCTCCTCATAAAGCTGCATCATTTCAGAAAGGTCCTCCCAACCACGGGCAGTAACAAAGCGGTAGTTGTTCTTATCGCTTGCGTCTACCATATAATAGTGGTCAGGGTGAAGCTCAAGATAGGATATGATAGCAGGATGAACGCCTGCATAGTAAGCATATTCCTTCCAAACACCGAAATCAGGCTGACACTCGACCCTCTTAACACGGTCGAGAGTAACGATATCGAACTCAGAAACAGACTTGTTGAACTCAGGCGGGT
The DNA here is from genome assembly GCA_934435205.1 of uncultured Ruminococcus sp. Taxonomy (GTDB): domain Bacteria; phylum Bacillota; class Clostridia; order Oscillospirales; family Ruminococcaceae; genus Hominimerdicola. The sequence continues at coordinate 551,339 of CAKSAK010000001.1, forward strand.
TTCCTGCCGTAACGACTACCCAGCCCGCTGGAACCTGATGAAGTCCGAAAACCTTATACTGCAAGAACTGGAGCATTGCAGGGGCAAGGGACTCGGAAACGCAGTTGATCTCATCGAGGAAGAGAATACCCTCTTTGATGCCTGTGGCTTCGATAGTGTCATAAAGAGTAGCCACGATCTCACTCATCGTGTACTCGGATATCTGCACATCAGCACCGGTGTAGTTTCTATGTACGATAACAGGCAGACCGAGAGCGGACTCTCTTGTGTGGTGGGACATCGAGTAGGTAACAAGGTTTACGCCGGTTTCCTGAGCTATCTGCTCCATGATAGCGGTCTTACCGATACCAGGAGCGCCAAGCAGGAACACAGGTCTCTGATGTTCTATGCTAATTCGGTAATCGCCAAATTCGTCTTTAATGAGATAGGCTTGTATCGCATTAAGTATCTGTTGTTTTGCGTCTTTAATATTCATAATCACTTCTCCTCAGTGCAGTCTGAAGCTGTGAACAAAAAGCACTGCACAATTAAATAATCTCACCATTTTATTATAAACTATCTCCAAATTAAAGTCAATAGTCATCACAAGTTTTGTCAGCTTACACAAACAATTGAAAATATTTTAGTTATTCTGTATCAAAGTCATAAAATTTAACTGTTAAAATATTGATATCAGAGCAGAATTTTCAACAGACTTTTAAGCTTTTTTCAAACGTTTTCGCCTATGCCCAAGCCGACCTCATAGCATCAGTGCTTGCTTGGTTTTGACATCTTCCAAACAATGTGCTATAATAATAAGGTATAAAATTTATCCCTCGGAGGTCTGATCTATGCTTTATGAAATAAAAAATGATAAACTCTCTATCTCAGCCGACACTTTCGGTGCTGAGCTTCACTCTATCAAACTGGACGGCAAAGAATATCTCTGGCAGTGCGGTGACGCTTGGAAACGCTACGCTCCAATCCTCTTCCCGTTCATATGCTCCCCTAAAGACCGCACCTACAAGGCTGGCGGTAAAGAATATCACCTTGCCGCAAACCACGGCTTCGCCCGTGACAGCGAATTTGCTTTTGTTGGAAGCACCAAAAATTCCGTAAGCTTTGTTCTCAAAGACAATGACGTGACACTTGCTCAATATCCATATCATTTCGAGCTTGAAGTAACCTACTCCATAAAAGGCTCAAAGGTAACTGTCACAAACACTGTAAAGAACACTGACGAAAAGGCTATGTACTTCTATCTGGGCGGTCACCCTGCTTTTATCTGCGATATCCAAGGCGGTAAATGCACAGTTGAGTACGAGAAAAATGAGCATATAGTTCAGCCTATCCCAAACGGCGAGAGGACTATCCTTGACGGTGAAAAGACTATCACTCTCACAAGAGAGCTTTTCGACTATGACGTTATCATGAAAGACCACCCTGCTTCAAAGGCTGTCACCCTGAAAAAGTCTGACGGCGGCTTTGTAAAGCTTTCATTCCCACATTCTGAGTGCATTGCGGTATGGACTTCCACAGGCGACCCTGGCGCTCAGTTTATCTGCCTCGAGCCTTGGACTAGCGTACCTGTTTACGAGGACGACGCTTTCGAGGATATCGAAAACAAGCCTCATGCTATCAAGCTTGCTCCTGAAGCTGTTTACACCTACAGCTACACCGTGGAGGTGGGCTGATGAGAGCGGTAATACAGAGGGTCACAGGTGCAAAAGTTGAGGTCGAGGGCAAGGTCACAGGTGAGATAGAAAAGGGCTTTCTGATACTTTTCGGAGTAGGTCAGGAGGACACTGAAGCTGATTGTGACAAGCTTGCAGACAAGATATCAAAGCTGAGAATTTTTGCTGACGAGAATGACAAGACCAATCTTTCCATAAACGATGTTGGCGGAGATATTCTTTGTGTTTCGCAGTTCACACTTTATGCAGATTGTCACCACGGCAACCGCCCGTCATTTATCTATGCAGGCAAGCCTGAAGAAGCCAACAGGCTTTATGAATACTTCTGCAAGGTCTGCGGTGAGAAAATTTCAGGCAAGGTTGAAAAGGGCGTTTTCGGTGCAGACATGAAAGTCTCACTGCTCAATGACGGCCCTTTCACTATCATTCTTGAATGCAGAAACGGAGAGATAATCCCATGAACATACAGATATTCGGCAAGTCAAAATCCTTTGACACCAAAAAGGCTGAACGTTATTTCAAAGAGCGTGGCATAAAGTTCCAATCTGTTGACCTGCCTACAAAGGGACTTAGCAAGGGCGAGCTTAACTCAGTGCTTGCGGCTGTGGGGGACATCGACAAGCTTATTGACCCAAAGGCAAAGGGCGAGCAGGCAATGCTCATAAAATATCTCGGAAGCACAGAGGAAAAGATAGAAAAGCTTCTTGACTATCCCGAGCTTTTTGCCGCACCTATCGTCAGAAACGGCAAGAAAGCCACAGTAGGCTTCTGCCCCGAGGTATGGAAAAGCTGGGAATAACCCTATATGAAAATACTGTGAAAATTGCCGATATTCGTTGAAAGAAGCTTGAAAGTGTGGTATAATACCATATGGAAAAGTATTTTCAGAAAGAGATGTTTTAAATGGTAATTGATTTTCACGTTCACGCTTTTAATCCAAAGGTGGCGGAAAAAGCTGTTGAAAAGCTTCAGGCTTGCAGTGGGATAACACCTTTCACAAGAGGCACTGTGGAGGAAACTATACAGCGTTTTGACGAATGGGGCGTTGACAAGGGCGTGCTGTTATCAGTGGCAACAAAGCCTACTCAGCAGAGAGTTATAAACGATTGGTGTGCTGAGCAGGACGGCGGGAGATTTATAAGCTTCGGCTGTTTACACCCTGACGCTGAGGACTATGAGCAGGAGATAGCCCACATAAAAGAGCTTGGACTTCACGGCATAAAGCTTCACCCTGATTATCAGGGCTTTATGATAGATGATGAGCGCATGGACAAGATATATGACGCCATTGAAAGAGCCGACCTGCCTGTTATATTCCATTCTGGCTATGACTGCGTTTCCCCTGACCTTATCCACTCCACACCTGAGAGGGCGCTGAACATGATAAAAAAGCACCCTAAGCTCAAGGTCATTCTTGCACATCTTGGTGCAAACATGATGTGGGAAAAGGTACTTGACGTTCTTGCAGGCGTTGACGGTGAAGTTTATTTTGACACCGCTTTCACAAGTATGTGTCCTGATGAGCTTATGCAGGCTATCGTTGAAAAGCATGGTGCTGACAGGATACTTTTTGCAAGCGATTGCCCTTGGGACAGCTCCTATCTTATAAAAGAAAAGATACTGCGCTTGAACATTTCCGAGGATAACAAAGATAAAATTCTCGGAGGCAACGCAGAAAGGCTTCTTGGCTTAAAATAAAATTGTGTAAATTTTGAAAAGAGGATATAAAAAATGAGATCAAAACTGCTTGCGGCTGTGCTGGCTTGTTCTGCGGTTTTCGGGCTTGCGTCATGTGGGGCAGTGCTTCCTGAAAACTCCTCCGAAACTGAGACCACCACGGGTACTGCCGCCCAGAGAGTTATAGAGACCACAAAGACCGCCACCATGGGCGACGATTACGATGAGGACGATGAGGATTACGAGGGCTACACCACCACCACTTCCGTGACGGCTGGCACACTTGAAAATCCTGACGTAAGCATTGACGAGGGCTACGATCCTGACATAATCGCAACGGCAACAAAGAGGACGACCACCACGACCACCACCACTGCCGCTGAGACCGAGGCGACTAAAAAGACCACCACCACAAAGTTCAAAAAGGACGCGCTTTTCCCTTTGGGTGATGATGTGAAATACCCTGATTCTATACCATTTCTTGTAAAGTCCGACACCTCTTACCTTAATCTCAGATACGGTCCGTCAAAAAAATATGACGTGATAGAAAAGATACCTGACGGCAAGACCATAAACGGCTATGGCGAGCGGACAGACGGCGACGGAAACATATGGGTATATGTAAAATACAACGATAAAAGCGGCTGGGTAATGAAAGAGCTTCTCAGCGGCACTGAATAAACGGAGGACGAATAATGGACAGCTTCAAGGAACAAATAGTTCGCAAGATTCCCACAAAGAACGATAAGATACAGAAAATTTTCATCATGATAGCAAGCGTGGCACTTGCCGCACTGTGCTTTATCTTCCCTTTTGGCACGCAGTTTTCTGTAATAGGCATTTTTCTTGCCGCCGCCGCACTTTATGGCGGTTATTATCTTACAACAAAACTCGATGTGGAGTATGAATACATTTTCACAAACGGAGAAATAGACGTTGACAAGATAACGGCTCAGCGTTCAAGAAAACGCCTTATCACATTCCGTTGCGGCAGTGCGACAGATTTCGGCATTGCTGACGAGAATTTCACTGTACCTGAGGGTGCAACACAGGTCCTTGCCTGCGCTTGTGACGATAGCCTTACAGACTACTACATAACATTCAACCACAAAAATCTCGGGCTTACAACTGTTATCTTCACACCTGATGATGATATGCTGGAGCTTATGAAGCCTGCGCTTCCGAGAACACTGAGGAAATAAAAAATGAAAATATTTGTCGGAACTGATCTTATCGAGATCGAACGCATAAAAAAAAGCTGTCAGAGCCGACGTTTCTGCGAAAGGGTTTACTCCGAAAAGGAGCTGACCCTTTTTTCGCAGAAGAAAAACCCCTATGAATCTATGGCGGCGAACTGGGCGGCAAAGGAAAGCTTCGCAAAGGCTTTAGGCACAGGGGTGGAGGGCTTCGCTTTGAATGAGGTGTCATGCTTGCGTGACGAGCTTGGCTGTCCTTATCTGGAGCTTACGGGCAATGCGCTTTTGGCGGCTGAAAAAAGGGGGCTGACCTTTGCGGTTTCCCTTTCCCACATCAAGGATATCGCTTCGGCGGTGGTGGTAGCATACGAAAAGGAGGATAAAAATGGATAGGATATTGACAGTGGAGCAAATGACATTTTGCGAGCATGAGGCTGAAAAATATGGCGTGAGCCTTGCTCAGCTCATGGACAATGCGGCGGCACAGCTTGCGGAGGTCATTGCGGGCAACTCGTCTGCGTCCTCAAAGATAGCGCTTCTTATTGGCAAGGGCAACAATGGCGGTGACGGACTTGTGGCGGCAAATCTGCTTGTGGAGCAGGGCTTCAAGCCTGCGGTGGTCTTATGCTGTGGTGAGCCTGACACTGACCTTTCCTCGGCGGCGTATGCTAGGCTTGACAAGAGCGTAGAGGTGCTGAAAGCTGAAAATACGCTGTCCGTTATCGAGGGTGCAGATGTGCTTGTGGACTGCATTTTCGGCACTGGTTTTCACGGAAGCCTGCGTGAAAATATCCTGCCAGTGTTTAGGGCTTGCGAAAAATGTGAAGGCATGAAGATAGCCTGCGACCTGCCGTCGGGGGTCAATGCACGAAATGGTCAGGCTGACAAGCTGTCGTTCAAGGCTGACCTGACAGTGACCTTTCATCGTAGCAAGCTGGGTCTTTATTTACAGCCTGCGGTGGACTACTGCGGTGAGATCCTGGTAAAAGATATCGGCATTGATGAGCGCTGTGAGGATACGCTCTCCCCTGTTATAACGGCTTTTGACGTGGCAAAAGCAAGGGTGACACTACCTTTTCGACCTGCTGACGGACACAAGGGTACGTTTGGAAAAATCGTGAGCGTGGCAGGCTCGGAGAGTTATATCGGTGCGGCAGGGCTTTCAGCAATGGCGGCAATGCGAACAGGCGTGGGGCTTTTTGAGCTTTGCACTGCAAAAAGCGTGGTCAGCTCACTGTCGGCAAGTATGTATGAATGTACATACTCGGCAATGAAAACTGACGAGGACGGCTTTATGGTGGCTGAAAATGCGGAGACGATACTGAAAAAGTGCGAAAAGGCAAGCTGTTTGCTTATAGGCTGTGGGCTTGGTCACATGGCTGAAACGGAGAAGCTTGTGGCGGAGCTTATGGAAAAGGCGGAGATTCCAATAGTTTTGGACGCTGACGGAATAAATTCACTTTGTCCGAATATAGATGTACTGTTGAAGAAGAAAAGTACAGTTATCCTCACCCCTCACCCTGCGGAGCTTGCAAGGCTTTGCGGAGTGAGTGTAGGCGAGGTCATGTCGGACAGACTTGGGTTTGCATATCGGCTGTCGGAAAAATATGGCGTGACAGTGCTGGCGAAGTCGGCTGACACCTTTGCGGTAAGCGGCGGCAAGGTCTATCTTTGCACCGAAGGCACAACTGCCCTTGCAAAGGGTGGCTCAGGGGATATGCTTGCAGGCATTGTATCATCCTATGTGGCTCAGGGGTGCGACGCCCTTGATGCGGCGGCACTTGGGTCGTTCACACTTGGCTCAGCGGCTCTACTTGCAGGATACAAAAGATCTGAGCGTGGAATCATTGCAAGAGATGTTATTGACGCTTTGCCAAGATTTTTGTATGACCTTGAAAACGCCGACTAGGCTGTACTAAAAACAAAGACCTTCTTCTTATGAAGAGGGTCTTTTTTAATGGAGGGCAAAATGAAAAGAACAAAGGCATTTTTTATCACGATTTTAGCTGTAATAGGCTTATGCTCATGCGGTGAAAGCACAGAAGTCAAGCCCGTGAAGCTGGCAGAGGATTACAAGACCCCGGCTGAGTTCACCATTGACGGCACGGAATACACTGCGAACTTCATCCGCGGGAACGCAGATATGTGGGAGTGCGAGATAACTGCGCCCGAAACTGTCAGCGGCATGGTGATAACCTGCTCAGGAGAAAGCGCACGACTTGAATACAAGGGTTTGACCTACGAAACTGACCGAGGGAACATTCCCGAAAGCTCCGCTGTCACAATGACCGCCGCTGTGCTTGACAAGCTTATTTCGCAGAAAGGCGTGACTTATCTCAAAAATGACAAGGGAGATATCACCGCCACGGGACAGATAAAAGGTCAGGATTTTTCAGCTAAAATCAAGGGCGGAAAGGTAAAAAGCCTGGAGATATCAGGGGAGGTAAGCGTAAAATTCACATAAAAAAGGTGCAGAGAAAATCTGCACCTTTCTTATGTATGGAAATAAATTATTTACCAAAGTTTGCGCAAGCGATAACGTTACCGTCCTCGTCCTCAAATCTGAGGTCAGCAATGTAGAAATCAGCCTGGTTTGGAATGCCCCATCTCATGATAGAAACGAACTGTGGGTCAGTTGTGTTTACAAATGTAGCGCCGTCCTTGATACCAGGTCTCATTGTAAGCTCATAGGAACCCCACTCAGATGTCCACTCAGCTTCGCCGAAGTCATAAAGGTCGTTCCAACTGTTTTCGCCGTCGCCTGTTGAAGGCTGTGTAACGAATGCGCCCATGAAGTTACCAGGAACAAGTGATGTTGAGCCGTCGTCACCAGTGAACTCGCCAACTGCCTTTGTAACTACGTCAGCCTTAACTGTGAAGATCTTCTCAAGATCAGCTTCCTGACCCTCAAAGAACTTCTCCATGTGGAACTTGATCTTAGGGATCTTGTAGTTGCCATTATCCTGATCGAGAACCTCGACCTTGAGCATTGGAACACCTGCAAGCTCCTCAATAGAGAGATTTACATGAGACTCATCGTTCTCGTAATCCTTCTCAGCGAAAGGTTCAACGATAGAAGCAACGTCCATATCCTTCTTGAAATATACAGAAGCCTCCTCATAGTTCTTCAAAGTAGCTGGCATTTCGGAAATATCCTTTGCAGCTTCACCCTCTGACTCTGTGCCGGAAGCGGCTGTTGAATCAGCTGTTGACTCAGGAGCGGCTGTTGTTGTAGTAGCCTCTGTTGTTGTAGCAGCTGTAGTAGTTGTTGTAGTTGTTGCAGCCTCAGCCTTTGATGAAGAATCATCAGAGCTGCCGCAAGAAGCGAACATAGCACTTGTAAGTGTAAGTGCAAGAGCGCAAGCTAAAAACTTTTTCATTTTAATAACCTCCGTTTGATTGTCATGCTATACACATAGCCTGACCTATATTTACTTTTGTATTATAACACAATAGCCACATATTTTCAATATACTATTTGCACAATTTAAACACATGATTTCAGATACTTTGCACAGAAATCGTTTACAAATTAGTGCAGGTTACACAAACGAACAAAAAAACAGAGCTTCCCGAATGACAGAAAGCTCTGTATAAATTCACTTATTCAAGTGTGTTATCTGCGAGAGATTACTTTCTCTTAGAAATAACGATAGCTGCACCAGCAAGTGCTACGCCTGCGAGTGCAAGACCAGCTGTTGCGCCTGTAGCTGCTGTGTTGTCAGAAGCTGCTGCTGAAGATGTAGCTGTTGTAGTTGTTGTGCCAGCCTTTGAAGATGTTGTGCCAGCTGCTGTTGAAGATGTAGCTGCTGCAGAAGACTTGTCGTCCTTCTTAGACTCGTCCTTCTTAGAATCTGTGCCTGATGCTGTAGAATCTGTGCCTGAGCTTGACTCCTCAGCTACTGGCTTCTTCTGAACTTCCTTCTTGTCCTTGTTAGAACCAGCCTCGAAGAGAACGTTGCCGTCAGCGCCAAGAACCTTCATACCTACAACGTCGATACCCTTAAGGTCTGCTGCCCAGTTGTTGATACCAACTGCTGCGTAATTATCAGCATCGCCGTCTGTTGTTGCGAAAACAGGAGCGTCGCCGAGGTATTCAAGAACGTATGTGCCTTCCTCTTCTGTTGTGTAGCAGAGAGTATCCTTTGGCTTATCGTCCTCAACCCATGAGCCGCCAGCCCAGTCCTTAGCGTTCCAGCCACCAGACTTTGAGTTGAAGTTGATTGATCCGCCACCGCCGATCGTGTTCCAATCGTTGTTGTCAACCTTGATTGTGAATGAAGCACCGTAAACAGCTCCAAGGTCAGAGATAGCATCCTTGTTTACAGCACCCTCTGACTCATCGCCATTGAAGAATACAGCAAAAAGGTCATCCTGAGTCTGTCTGCCGATCTTAGCGAGGTCATCGCTTGCGTTGAGCTTTGTGCCTGCTGCTGATGCTGGGATCATTGCCATAGAAGCTACGATAGCTGCTGCTGACATACCAGCGAGAATCTTAGAAATTTTCATCGTTAATCTCCTCCATATGAATATAGTTTTATGAATTGTCATTCAATTCTAGTCTTATTATAACAGAATTTTTCCCTAAAATCAAGGGGTTTTCACGTTTTTTATCCCAAAAAGTGTTGAAATTTCTAACAATATTGTCACACTTCTTTTGTGCATTAATCACAGAAAACGTTATCATTTCTTGTATTTTACAACAAATGTCTGTCCTATCTGTCGTTGAATCTCTGCAGGAACTGCTTTGTTCTTTCATTCTGGGTCTGACCGAAGACTTCCTCCGGAGTACCCTCCTCCACGATATAGCCGTCGTCCATGAAGATAACATGGTTTGCCACGTCACGGGCAAATGCCATTTCATGGGTGACTATGACCATGGTCATTTTCTCCTTGGCAAGCTCTTTTATTACCTTTAAAATCTCCCCCGTCAGCTCTGGGTCGAGGGCGGAGGTCGGCTCGTCAAAGAAAAGTATCTGCGGTTTCAGAGCCAATGCTCTTGCAATAGATACACGCTGCTGCTGACCGCCTGAAAGCTCGCAGGGATAGGACTTGCCTTTAGTCTCAAGCCCCATTTTCTTCAAAAGCTCTTCGCAGTTGGCTTTTGCCTCGGCTTTTGGCTGTTTAAGGACATGGAGAGGAGCTTCCATTATATTCTGATTTACTGAGAAATGCGGAAAAAGGTTGAAATTCTGGAATACAAGACCGATTTTCAGGCGGATATCCCTAAGGGTCTTAGAGGGTGCATAGACTGCCTTGCCATTTTCTGTATGGAACATATTCACACCGTCAACGTTTATCTCTCCGCCGTCTGCTTTTTCAAGCTGGTTTATACAGCGCAGAAGCGTTGATTTACCGCTTCCTGACGGTCCGATTATTGCGACTACCTCGCCCACCTCAACGTTAAAAGAAATATCTTTGAGTACCTTAAGGCTGTCAAAGCTTTTGGAAATATTTTTCACTTCAAGAATAGCCATATGAGTTCTCCTTATTTATAATAGTCGAATTTCTTTTCGATAACGGCAAATGCCACCGTCACGATAGCGTTGAGTACGAAATAGAATGCGCCTGCGATAAAAAGCGGTGTTATAGAGCTATACAGATTCATCTGCTGTTTTGCTTTCATTGTTATCTCGGCGAATGCGATAACGTTTGCCAGAGATGTATCCTTTACAAGGACGATGACCTCATTCGATGTGGCAGGGATAACACGCTTTGTGACCTGTGGCAGGATTATCCTGAAAAATGTCTGCATTTTCGTCATGCCCAGCATTGAAGCCGCCTCGTACTGTCCCTTTGGGATAGCCTCGATACCGCCTCTGAAAATCTCTGCGAAATACGCCGCATAGTTAAGGACAAATGCCGTAACAAGGGCGATAAACATATAGTTCTCGTTGTTTTTGATATTGGTAAGCACGTCATATATACCGCCTGTTTTGCCCTGCTTTGCAGCACTTGCGATGATAAGCGGCACTGCATAGTAGATAGCGATTATTTGAAGCATGAGCGGTGTGCCACGCATAACGAGTATATAAAGATTTGTCAGCCATGAGATAGGCTTGAAGCGGCATTTTTTCAGCATTGTAACAAGCACTCCCACAGGTATTGAAAGCACGATAGTCCATGCGAAAAGCTTCAGGGTATTAGGCAGGAACTCCAGCAGGATCTCCGTGACCTTTTTTACTTCCTCAAAAGTCATAAATATTCATTCCTTAACTAAATATTACGATAACACGTCACCGTATCAGCGTATTAATACATTATACTACATATTTTGCGACTTGTCAAACGAATTGAATTAGGAATTAGGAATTAGGAATGAGGAATTGACACCGCCGTACATTGTGACGTACAAAAAGTTTGTTTAATGAGAAAGTTTGTGAGATAATCATGCGAACGCAGTTCGCAATGAAAGAAATCATCGCCGCAGGCGATACCTTCATTCCTCATTCCTAATTCCTCATTTGTCATTCCTCATTAGAGCGTTCCGCTCAGTTTTCTTCGTTCTTCAAAGCAATGACCGCTTCACGAACTTTCTCCATAAGCTCTTCGGGAGTTTCGCCGTTTGGATAGATAGGCTCGCCGTAAACAACTTTTACTTTGTATTTGCTAAGACGCTTCCAGTTGAAAAGCCTTGGGAGCTTTCTGTCTGGTGGGAATATCTCGTGTCCGCCTTTGATGTAGGCTGGTACTATAGGTACATTGGCTTCGATAGCAAGGACGGCTGCACCGCTTTTGAACTTGCCCATTTCACCAGTTTTGCTTCTTGTACCCTCCGGGTGAACTAGCACGCCCCACTTCTGTCCAAGCTTTTTACGCAGAGCCACCATTGTTTCGTCTACTCTGCCGCCCCTGTCAACAGGCACCATACCGCCTATTCTAACAATAAGTCGGCTGGCTAAACTGCCGTTGAAAAGCTCTTTTTTCGCCATACAGCAGAATTTTGCAAAACGCTCGTATCTGAAATTCAGGGTGAGGAAGATAAAATCAAAGTTTGAAACGTGGTTTGCGCAGATTATATAACCGCCCTTATCAGGGAGATTTTCCTCGTTGGTGACCTTGACTTCATAGAAGGCTGTCACAAGATTTCTGTAAAAGCGGTAAATACGATAGTCTATCTTTTTCTTGTCCAGCGGATAGAGCATTGACTTGACTGTTTGGGGCTTTATGCGGTTTGGGTTTTGCACGAGTGTGATAAGCTTGCCCACTGTCATATCCTTATCCATACAGCCGTCAACACGCACACCACTGAACTCCTCTATCTCAAGGGCAAGCTCGATAGCAGAGAGGGAATCTATGGTGAACTCCTGCAAAAATTTTGTATTGAGCTTGACTTCATTTGGCTGAACGTGTGCTATTTTTGCCACGGCATTTCTTACCATTGACGGGATATCCGACGGGTCGATACTCTTTTCAGCCTGCTTTGTAAGGCTGTCAAGGTTATCCTCCATGACCATTTTCTTTAAAAGATAACGCTTTGGCTTGCCGATAGCTGTTCTTGGTATAGAATCCACAAAATGTATGCCGCTCAGCTTCATTGCCTGACCTGCGGAGGAGCTTATCTCTTTGAGCTTTTCCTCGGTCTGCTCACGTTTTTCCTCAGGGCAGACCACAAAGGCGTGCACCTCGTCATAGCTTTCCTCTTTTGCAGGCACTCCGCAGACCACAAGCTCGTCAACGCCCTCGATGCCCCTATAGACCTGCTCGATATCGTCAGGGGCGGCTTTTTTGCCTGTGGAAAGGACGATATTTTCCTTACATCTGCCGAGAATGACGATATTTTTATGCTTATCGAACTTTACAAGGTCACCTGACTTAAACCAGCCGTCTGGCGTGAAAGCTTCATCTGTGGACTTTTTGTCGCCATAGTAGCCTATCATCATATAAGGCGACTTTATGAGAAGCTCACCGCTGCGGTCTATCTTCACTTTGATATCGGGATAAGGCTTTCCGCAGGTATCGGCATAGACGTGCTTGCCATATGTGCCGATAGTTGGTATGCTCGTTTCGGTCGCACCATAGTTGTTCACAATATTAAAGCCTGTGCCGTAGAAGAAATCGAATGTATCCTTTGACATTGGAGAGCCTGCGGAGCAGAGAAATCTAAGCTCACCGCCAAGGGCTTTGTGTATCTTTGAGAAGATCTTCTTACCGCTGTTTATGCCGTATATCTTACGCTGATGAAGTGCGATCGGAAACATTTTCTTGAAAAGTGCAGCTGACACCTTGCTTGCGTTGATCTGCTGAGTTATCTGGGTTTTCAGAAGCTCATATACCTTTGGCACGCCAGGGAAAACTGTAGGCTTGAAGTTTTGGAAGCCTGCGCTCAGACCCTTTGCGGAGAGTGACTCTATAAAGCACACTGTTCCCCCTGTGAGGAGAGGAGCTAACACCTGTGCGAAAAGTCCGTAGATATGGCTGTTTGGCAGGATACCGAGATAGCGTTCGTTGTCGGTTATGCCGTTGCACTGGCAGACCATTTTGCAGGAATTTATCTGAGAATCGTGGGTGTGCATGATGCCTGAGGCTGTTCTTGTCGTACCGCTTGAAAAGATTATCACTGCGATATCAGGGTCGCCTACTTCACCTTGACGGAGTATATTTTCCCCTGAACCGTCAAGTCTGTCAAGCTGGTTTTGGATATCGAGGACGGGTATATTTTTCACGCTTGTAAGCTTCTTTGCCGACTTTTGAGAAGCGACAACGCACACAGGCTGTGACTTTTTCACCAGTGCGACAAACTCTGCCGCAGGAAGCGAATAATCCAGAAGGACGGCGGTGGCATTTAGCTTTGCACAGGCGAGAAATGTGATATTCCACTCAGGTCTGCCCTCGGAAGCAATGCAGACCCTATCCCCTGCCACAACGCCAAGGGCTTTAAGGCGGCTGCAAAAAACATCAGCCTGCTGTAAAGTCTGTCCGAATGTATATTCCTTAGTTTCTCCCTCGTCATTCATCATCACGAGAGCGGTCTTGCTATAGCGGTTTATTGCCGTTTTTCTAAATTCGTTATAAATGTTCATAGCAGTTTCCTTTCCGCACCTCAGACTTTCTGAGAGTTGCCTTTCATTGTTTGCTCAAGTGCCTCAACAGCTTTTTCGGAGCTGTCAAGGAGCATATCCAGATTTTCTTCCCCTAATGCGTCAACAAACACGGTGAAATATTTTTCAAGACGCTGTCGCTTTTCCTCTATAGTTTTTTCCCCATTTGGAAGCAGTTTCACCTGCACACGGCGTTTATCCTCAGGGTCACGCACAAGGCTAACAAAGCCTTTTTTCTCCATTGCGCTGAGAACTGAGGTCACACGCTGACGTGATATCATAAGGTCACGGCTTATATCCGAGGGGTAGACTATGCCCTCGGCTGTGCTGAGATAGACTATCACTTTGCTTTCTCCCTGAAAAAGCTCTGCTAAGTCGTCCATATATCCTGTTTCAAAAAATCGTCTGAAAACTTCTCCGAAACGCTGGGCTGTTTTATCGTTCATTGCTATTCCTCCAAATGTCAAGGCAGTTGATTGTCAACACTGTTGATTATACACCCTGTTGATGATTTTGTCAAGAGCATGGGGTGATATGGTACAAATGCCCTTGACAAAAGCCTCATATCATACTATAATAATATGGTATAAAGCTGAAAGGGGGATATGCTTTTCAATGGTCGAAAGGCATGATCTGAATATGATAAAGGACGTACAGGAAAAAATTCTTCAGTTAAAGAAAGAAAACGATATTTGTATACTTGCGCACAGCTATCAGGCTAAGGAGATAGTGGAGATAGCAGATATTACAGGTGATTCATACAAGCTAAGCGTTGAGGCGCAGAAGGTCTCAAACAAAAACATACTTATGTGCGGAGTGCATTTTATGGCTGAGGCGGCAAAAATGCTCAACCCTGACAAGAACGTATATCTTGCAAATCCATCGGCAGGCTGTCCAATGGCTGAGCAAATGGAGCCTGAGATGATAGAAATGATAAAGGCGCAGGAGCCTGACAGAAAGGTAGTATGCTACATAAACACCACAGCCGCACTCAAGAGGGTTTGCGACGTTTGCGTTACTTCCTCGTCTGCTGTAAAGATAGTAAAGAACATGGACGCTGACAAGATCCTTTTCATTCCTGACTGCAATCTTGGCGCATTCGTAAAAAAAGCCTGTCCTGAAAAGGATATAATGCTGTTGCAGGGCGGATGTCCTGTTCATGCGTCGGTAACAAGGGCTGACATGATAGCGGCTAAGGAGGCTCACCCTGATGCCCTTGTGCTTTGTCACCCTGAGTGTATACCTGCGGTAAGCGAAATGGCAGACTATGTTGGTTCAACCTCAGGCATAATGAATTTTGCGGCTGAGTCTGACGCAAAGGAGTTCATCATCGGCACTGAGATATCTATTGCGGAGCATTTGCAGTACAGATTCCCAGACAAGGAATTTTACATACTCTCAAAGAAGATACTCTGCCCTAACATGAAGCTCACCACTCTTATGGACGTTTACAAAACCTGCGAGGGCATCGGCAACGGCGGCGGTTTTGAGATAAAGATGACTGACGAGGAGATAACCTCTTCAAGAAGATGTATCGACGAAATGATACGTCTTGGGGGCTGATAAAATGGATAGCTACACCATTAAGATAGCAAAGGGGCTTGAGAACAATCCTGACGCCAGACTTATAAGACAGCAGGTATTCGTTGAGGAGCAGGGCTTTGTGAACGAATTTGATGATATCGACCATGAGGCTTATCATGCTGTTATCTACACAGGGGGATATCCCATTGCAGCAGGCAGGCTGTTTGACGAAAATGGCAAAGCGCACATTGGGCGTATCTGCGTGAGAAAGGCTTATCGTGGCAGAGATCTTGGCAGAATGATAGTGGAAGCCCTTGAAAAGCAGGCTGAAAAAGTAGGCTACAAGGAAGTCGGCTTATCGGCACAAACGAGGGTACAGCAGTTTTACGAGAAGCTTGGCTACAGGGCATATGGTGATGTTTACAAGGACGAATATTGTCCGCACATTGCAATGAAAAAGACCCTTTCTGGGGAATAGATAAGAAAAAAGGACGGCTTGTGGTCGTCCTTTTTTGGTATTTGATAAACGCAAAAAGTTTGTGAAAGAAACGGGCGAACACTGTTCGCCCCTACAGAAGTGGGGCATAAAATTTGAGGAAAAAACAGCATACGCATATTTTTTGTAGGGGCGAACAGCGTTCGCCCGTTTACCGCTCATCGCAGAATTTTTGTCACACAAGAAAAGGACGGAATTTCTTCCGTCCTTGATTTTTTAGCTGTTTACTGTTTCCTTGATAGCGTCAACTATTTCAGGGAAATACCAGCCGCCCTCGGATCTGTTGAGAAGTCCGAAGTTCTCACCGTTTCCTATTCTTGTGCCGTTATCCCACCAACAGCATGGTACGCCATACTGCTTTGCGGTGCTGAGATAATCCTTTACACACTGAACTCTTGCTTCTGTATTATCCTTGTTTACAGAGCCGAACTCACCAATTATTACAGGTATTCCCTTGCTCAGAAAGACGCTGTCGATATCGGTGAAAAGCGTTGTGATAGAGGAGTCGATGCTTGTATACTGATCTGTGCCTGCGGTATCAAGTGCAAATGAATATGGCAGATAAGCGTGGATAGAAACTATTATCTTATCGTCGCCCTGCGGAACTTCGAGGGCTTCCATGTTCTGTCTTGATGATGAAGCGGCATATGGCGTTACCATTATACATCTGTTAGGGTTGTTTCCGCCAGAAGCACGGACAGTTTCAACGAACGCCTTTGCGTACTGATTTACGACCTCTCTTGACTCAGCGTCGCCGACCCACTCGTTGCCCTCGCCTCTAAGTCTAGGCTCATTCACGCCCTCGAAAACGAGGTGCTCGTCATAGCCCTGAAATCTGTCGCATATCTGTTTCCAGAGGGCTTTGAGCTGCTCTATATCCTTATCGGCACGGTCTTTCTTAGGCATATACCACTCCTCGTGGTGGGTGTTGAGGATAACGAACATTCCGTTGTCGATACCGTAATCGACAATTTCCTGAACTCTGTTCATCCAAGCCTCGTCAACTGTATAATTCTCGTCCATGTGAGTACCCCATGAAACAGGGAGTCTGAACACGTTGAAGCCTGCGTCCTTGACCTGATCTATCATCAATTTTGTGGTTTCCACATTTCCCCATGAGGTTTCAGCGTCAACGCCTGAGCCGCCTGTGGAATCCATGGTATTGCCAAGATTCCAGCCCACTTTCATCTGAGCCACAAGGTCTTTTGCAGTGGTCACTGTCATAGGGTCATTGGTATGCTTCTGTGTGTTTTCTGTAGCTGAGGAATCGTTCTCAGCCTTTGAGGAGCTGTCCGAACTGCCACAGGCTGTCATCATTGATACGCCCATTGCAAGGGAAAGCACTGCCGCAAGTATTCTTTTGATTTTCATATTTTGGTTTTCCTTTCTCACTATATAAAATAATAACACTTATATTCTAGCTCATTAAAGTGGATTTGTCAATAGATTTTGATATTTTAGCATATACAAAGAGTACAAGCAATGCCAGCCTTTTTCCTATAAATGTCGCAAACGCTTTTTGTAGGGGCGACCTTGGGTCGCCCGATGACTACTAGGTTTGTCAGCAAACTGCGGGCGAACACTGTTCGCCCCTACCCATGTGATATGATACCATAAAAAACAGGCAATGCTTATTGGTACTGCCTGTTATCTTTTTATTTATCCCTCCGCAGGCTTTGGCGGCACTATGACCTCCAATTTGCCCTCTCTAAGCGAGGTGATATAATCTTCTATGGAATTGATAGGCTCGTCAGTTGCAACACCGCTGATACGGCTGTCCTCTACCCACAGGTGGTGATTGTCCGTTCCTCCTGTCTGCTTGAATCCGAACTGCTCGGCATACCATTTCGCACGCTCATTGAAAACTTCTTTGCCGTTGCCGCTGTTATAGACTTCAACGCCGTCTATCCATTTGGGCAGCAGCTTTATTTCGTGGATATACCAATCCGCTTCACGAAAAGGGTGGGCATGGACAAGCACGCCCCCTGCTTTATGCACTCTGTCGGCAAACTGATAAAAGCTTATGTCGCTAAGGTTATCATTAGCAAGAAGAAAGTCCTTGTCGATACCATAGGTCAAAAGGTCTGCGCCAAAGTAAGAATACTCCAGACCGAAAAACACTTTCAGACCTATCTCGTCACCCACAGCCTTGGCGTTTTCATAGCCTTTGCAGAACTTGTTTACTCTGTCCTCCCAGCTGTCAAAGTTGGTGACAGCGCAGTTGCCGTTGAAAAAGTGGTCGCTGACGATGATGCCGTCATAGCCTAGGGCTTTATAGCGCCTTGCCTGCTCTGCTCCGCTTGCTGAGGCACAGCCGCTTCCCTCGGCGGTATGCAGGTGTGTTTCATACCTGAACATTAGAAGTCTACCCCTCTGTTTATTACCTCCATGCACATTCTGCCGTTATGATAAGGGCATTTCCATGGACCTACTATCTCTTTCCAATCGTGCGGCTTATGGTCATAAGAAACCTCGGAATACCACTCTGAGCCTTCTCTCTTGTCGATAATCTCAGCCTTGATGTAATCCCAAACGCTTCTTGCGCTTTCAAGGAACTTCTTATCTCCGCTGTGCTGATAAGCGTTGATGAAGCCAACAACAGACTCGGCTTCTACCCACCAAACACGCTTCTTATCTATCTTATCGTTCTCACGCTCGTTGTTCAGTGCGCCGTTATCCAAAGCTATATTCTGGATATTATGAGAGATTTTAAGATCCATTTCGGCAAACTGCTTTTTAAGCTCCTCGTCGCCCAAAGTATCGCAGGCAAGATCCATAAGCCATGTTGCTTCGATATCGTGACCGAATGAGTGGATATCTCCCACAAGGTCGAACTTTGTGTCAAAGAAAACTTTCAGTGCGTTTGTTTCAGGGGTATAGACGATATCTCTCATCTGACCAAGCTGGAATTTAAGCCTTTTAGCAACTTCCTCGTTGTGGTCTGCCTTATAAAGCTCGGTATAAGCTTCAATAAGGTGGAGGATAGCGTTCATTGTCTTATCAGCCTGCAAGCCGTTTTCTGAAAGTGCGTCATTTGACACCAGATTCCACTGTCTGTCAAAAGCTTCTCTATAGCCGTACTCGTCGAGAGTGTTGTTCTCGATATCGTGGAAAAGCTTATATGCAAGCTCCAACGCTTCCTTGTCACCGCTTGCGTTATAGTAGCATGACAGCGCATAGATAGCAAATGCAATGTTGTATGTATGCTTCATAGTGTCGGCAGGCTCGCCCTTATAGTTCATCATCCAATAAACTCCGCCGTACTCATAGTCGATACAGTGATTTTTGATAAACTCGTAAGCGTGGCGTGCGTTGTCAAGAAGCGTCTTATCACCCAGAGTGATATACGCTTTTGAATAGAACCAAAGTATTCTTGCGTGGAGGATAACGCCCTTATCAGCCTGCTTATCAAGCTTAAGGTCATAGCTCATATAGCCGTAAAATCCACCGTTCTCATCATCTCTCAGCTTGTTCCAGAAGGGAATGATATGTCCTGTAAGTTCCTTTTTGACTTCTTCAATTATCATCGTAAAAACTCCTTTTAAAATATATTGTCTACGATTTTTCTATTTCAACATTTCTTTATTTTTTCTATTTCAATATTTTCCTTGCCTCAACATAAAATCTCTTATCCTCGGCATGACCCATGGAGAACGTTTTTCTTGGCAGTGCGCCGTCAACGATAACTGTTGGGAAAAGCTCTTCCTTGCCCATGTCAGGGAGCATAAAGCCTATGGAATTTTCCTTTGCGGAAAGCTCTCTTATTACCTCTGCACCGTGGATATAGTCCACCTTACCGCCTTTTTCCTTTATATAACTGTCAAGGAAATTCTGCAGTGAGCCGACTGTGAGCTTTGAAGTCGGCTTATGGATATAAAGTGTCTTTTCCTCGCCATTGTCGCAGACAACTATTGCCTGCTCTGCCTTTTCCTCCGAAAGTTCAAGAGCCGCTGTCATTTCGCTCATAAGAGCCTTTGTATCAACGTCTGTAACTATTCTATGGATAGCCTCAAATTCAAGTGCAGGCGAATGAAGATTTACTATCTCAACAAGGGCATATCTGCAAAGTGCATTGCTCATGTCCTTGTCAGGGTTTTCTCTCTTCTGCTCCTCGTAAAACTCCTTTGCAGTAGCGAGAGAATGGTTGCCGTCGCCCATTGCGTAAACCAGCGGTGAAGTTTCCTTAAGGCCATACTTTCCATTGAAGGCGTCGATATCGCCAAGCTTTTCAAGTGCGGCAACTATCTTTTCCTGCATAGCCTTGTCGATAAGATAGCCTGCGATATGACCGCCCTTTTTCATAAGGTCAAAGTCATAGAGCTTTTTCATTTCTCCCTTGTGAGCTTCAAGCGGCTCAACAACGCTTTTTTCTGTATCGTCAACGAGTATCATGATATGCGGCAGCTCAACAGGTGCGCCACGTCTTACCTTTATTCTTGGCGGTATTCTCTCCACAACTGTGGCTTCTGTTGCTCTTACGGCAGACTTTGAACCTTTGCGGTAGTCATACTCTTCAAGGTCGATAGCACCAACAATGCCTGCTCTTACCTTTCCGTCAGACTGTGTTCTTTCAACGTATATCATGGCGTCCTTATACTCTTCAAAAACGCCCTCGCTGATATAGCTGTCCATATTCTTATGTATGTCGGCTATTCTCTCCTCAACGTTATCGTCCTCCAGATAGACCTCAGGCAGGATAAGGTTAAGTGCGCTCTTTGCACCCTCTGTTATCTTCTCCACGTCAGCCCAATACTCAGGCTCAGAGGTATACTGGTCGCAGGCAACTACAGCCCATTTTGACATATCGGCGTTCTTAGGCAGAAGTATATCTGCGCTTTTAAATGCTGTTGACATTTCACTACACTCCTATTATTCTTATATCCAAAACAGGACGGCTGTTTTCACCGTCCTGCATATTGTTTTTATTCCTCAGAGCTGTCAGAGCTATTCTCTGCCTGCTCGGCTTCGTCAGCCTGTACACCGTTTCCGGCGCCACAGCAATTCTTATACTTCTTGCCGCTTCCGCATGGGCAAAGATCGTTCCTGCCCGGCTTCTTAGCCTTTCTTACTGTCATGTTATGATGCTCGCCCGGCTTGAGAACGTCCTCTCTCTTTGGAGCGGCGCTGTTCTTTCTTACCTGAATTGTGAACAACATTCTTACAGTATCCTCACGGATAGAAGCTACCATATCATCGAACATATCCATACCTTCCATACGATACTCAACAACAGGGTTCTTCTGACCGTATGAACGCAGACCGATACCCTTTTTCAGCTCGTCCATATCGTCGATATGAGCCATCCACTTTGTATCTACAACCTTAAGAAGAACGACTCTCTCGATCTCATGGAGAAGCTCCTGACCAAGGTCTTCCTCACGCTTTGCATATATCTTCAAAGCTCTGTCTTCAAGCAGGTCGATTATATCCTGCTTTGTTATCTCGTCAAGCTCCTGTGGGGTATAGTTGAAGTCGTCCTCAACTGTGATTATGCCCATAAGTCTTTCTTTAAGGCCCTGCAGGTTCCAGTTATCCTGAACGTCCTCGTCAGTGATATACATATTTACAGAATCCTCAACGAACTCCTTTATCATGCCGAGGATACTGTCATGGAGATCCTCTCCGTCAAGCACCTGCTGTCTTTGCTTATAGATTATCTCACGCTGTGTGTTCATAACGTCGTCGTAGTTAAGGACATTCTTTCTGATGTTGAAGTTTCTGCCCTCGATCTTCTTCTGTGAAGATTCGATAACGCCTGTGAGCATTTTTGACTGGATAGGAGTATTCTCGTCCACTTTGAGAGTGTCCATCATGGCAGTTATCCTCTCACCGCCGAAAATTCTCATAAGATCGTCTTCAAGAGAAAGGAAGAATGTGCTTTCGCCCGGGTCGCCCTGACGTCCTGAACGTCCTCTGAGCTGATTGTCGATACGTCTTGACTCGTGTCTTTCTGTACCGATAATATAAAGTCCGCCTGCTTCTCTAACCTTTTCTGCAAGCTCCTTTACCTCGTCAGAATACTTTGCATAGAGCTTCTTATACTCTGCTCTTGCAGCCAGAACTTCCTCGTCCTGAGTGTTTGAGAAGCCTGCTGCCTCGACAGCCACTTCCTCAGAATAGCCCATTTTCTGGAGGTCTGCAAGGGACTTATACTCAGCGTTACCGCCCAGCATGATATCAGTACCACGTCCTGCCATGTTGGTAGCGATAGTAACAGCACCGTATTTACCTGCCTGTGCAACTATCATAGCCTCACGGTCATGGTGCTTGGCGTTAAGTACCTCGTGCTTGATGCCCTTGTTTTTCAGAAGTCTTGAAAGATACTCTGACTTCTCAACAGAAACAGTACCAACAAGAACAGGCTGTCCCTTTTTATGGCACTCTATCACCTGCTCGATAACAGCGTTGAACTTGCCCTTTTCTGTTTTGAAAACAACGTCAGGGTGGTCAACTCTGATAACAGGCTTGTTTGTCGGTATCTCGATAACATCGAGCTTATATATCTCTCTGAACTCGTCCTCCTCAGTAAGGGCAGTACCTGTCATACCTGACAGCTTGCCATAAAGACGGAAGTAGTTCTGATATGTGATAGTAGCGATAGTCTTTGACTCTCTTGCTATCTCAACGCCCTCTTTTGCTTCGATAGCCTGATGCAGACCGTCATTGAAACGTCTGCCCTGCATGATACGGCCTGTGAACTCATCCACGATAAGAACTTCTCCGTCCTTAACAACGTAGTCGATATCCTTTTTCATAACACCGTTTGCCTTGATAGCCTGATTGATGTGATGAGCAAGGGTCATATTGTCAGCGTCCATAAGGTTTATAACGTTGAATGCCTTTTCTGCTTTCTTAACACCGCTCTTTGTAAGAGTTGCGGTCTTAGCCTTTTCATCGATGATATAGTCGCCGTCCAGAAGGTCATTATCTGCCTTATCGTCCATTTCAACTACAGTAACAGGCTTCAGGGTCTTTGCAAATCTGTCGGCAAGTGAATAAAGCTTTGTTGACTTGTCGCCCTGACCTGAAATGATAAGCGGAGTTCTCGCCTCGTCTATGAGGATAGAGTCCACCTCGTCCACGATAGCAAAAGCGTGCTCTCTCTGCACCTTATCTTTCTTATAAATTACCATGTTGTCACGAAGGTAATCAAATCCGAACTCGTTATTTGTACCATATGTAATATCGGCATTATAAGCCTCTCTCTTCTGCTCCTTGTTCATGCCCGTAAGCACAACGCCGATAGAAGTGTTCAGGAAGTGGAACACCTTGCCCATTTCCTCAGACTGGAACTTAGCAAGATAGTCGTTTACTGTTACAACGTGAACGCCCTTTCCTGTAAGAGAGTTAGCGTAAGCCGCCAGACAGGCAACAAGAGTTTTACCTTCACCTGTTTTCATTTCGGCGATACGTCCCTGATGAAGAACGATAGCACCGATTATCTGAACAGGATAAGGCTTTTTGCCAAGCACTCTGAACGCAGCTTCACGGCAAACCGCAAGAGCGTCAGGAAGAACGTCGTCAAGAGTTGAAAGCTCGTCCAGCTTGCCTCTAAGAATGGCAGTCTGTCCGCCCAGCTCTTCGTCAGACATATCGGCATACTTGCTTTCAAGCTCGAGTACCTTATTCTTTATAGGCTCGATCTTGGCAAGCTCTTTTTTTGAATAGTTGCCGAATATTTTATCAAATAATCCCATGTTTCAATCCACCTTTATTTATTCCCCTGTCAGAATTTATGGCAGGAAAAAGTTAAAAAATATACTATGCTATAAATACACTATTATATTATACAATATCCCCCTTTAAAAGTCAAGCAATTTATGTGACGTTTTACAAACAAAAAACGACGGGCAGTGTTTTCTCACTGCCGCCGCACCATTTGACTATTTCTGCATTAGCCTGTATTCGCTGATACCTGTCAGCACTGTAAACGCCACCTGACGCTGATAGTCCTCATTCTCCAATTTCTGAGCCTCCTCAGGGTTTGAAAGGAATCCGCACTCTATCATCACCGCAGGGTTCTTTGTATTATTGAGCAGATAAAGCTCGTCGCCCACAGGCTTAGTTTCTCTGGTATTGTCAGGCTGTAAAAGGGAAACGAACTGCTTCTGCATCACTCCCGCAAGCTTTTCACCCTCGGCATTGTCTTTAGAATAGAACATCTGCGCACCACTGTATCGGCTGTCGGTAAACTGATTTTGGTGTATGGACACTGATATGCCCTCGGAGTATTTCGAGAATATAGCAAGGCGGTTTTTCATATCGGACTTTTTCTGCTCCCCAAGCCCCTCTGTGCCTTTATCATAGATAGAGATATCGCTCTCACGGGTGCAAACAACGTCATAGCCGAGAAGCTTCAGACCGTCACGGAGACTTTCCGCCACCGCAAGATTTATGCCCTTTTCAGGCGTGCCGTCAACGGAAACACAGCCGCCGTCCATGCCACCGTGACCTGGGTCGATCACCACCACAGGCTTATCCATGGTCGTTTTCACCGTCCCGCCTGTCATGACGGCTTCACCGCTGTTTTTCCCATACCAGCACACCGCCGCAAAGCCTGCTATCACCACACAGCACAAAATATTCTGCAATCTTCTGAACATATATCCGCCCTCCTAGTTTTTGTCCTTTGTACAAGTTATGCGGACAAAGGGCGGCTTATGCAAAAAAATCACCGCACCATTAGAGGGTACGGTGATAAAATTTTCAGTTTGGTTTAAATGCGCATTTTTGAGATACGCAAAAAATGTTAAGACATTCACCTAGATGTGTACAGAAGCGGGCGAACGCTGTTCGCCCCTATATATGGGGGTCGATACTTCGCAAAAAATATTATTTCTTCTTTCTCTTTGCACATACCGCCAAGCCTGCTCCAGCGGCTATTATTGCGGCTGTAACGCCTGCTGCCGCACCAGTTGACGGATTTGTTGATGAATCGGTATTATAATTCTTTGAAACCTGAGAACCTGCTGTTTTATCAGGGGCAGAGATATCATTTGAAGTGTTCTGCTTTTCTTCATATGTAAAGCTTGCTCCGCCCACAACGTCACCAAGCTTATACTCGTCATAGGACAATGAAAGTGTACCTTCATTGTTTGGGACTTTGTTTTCGCCCATGGTGCTTATTGTTACAGAAAGCTCGTTATAGTCGCTGTTAAGCCTTGCAAGATACGCCTGAAACTCCTCTGCTGTGGCTTTCTTGCCCTCGATAGTGTATGAAGTCACGCCTTTTTTGCTGTCATATTCTGCGGTGCAGATATCAGCGGTGAGACATTCACCAAGACAGCCAAAAAGCTTTCTCACTGCGTAATGCTCCTTGCCGTCCTCTGCATAGCTATCCTCTGATAGGTATGTTTTTTCGCCCGTCTGCTTGTTTACATAAGGCTTGAAGCCGAAGCCTTTCTCACCGTCACCATGGTCGTTCGACACATTGGTATCCGCCAAAACGCCTGAATTGCCCACACCGATAACGTCATAAAACCTTAAAGCAGTGCCTTCATCCAAGAGGTCTGCAATACCGCCGATAACAAAGTCAGGAACACCGTCAAAGTCTATATCCTCAAACCAACTGTTATAGCTCCAATCAACATCATCAGCCATTTCAAAAACGGCGTCAGCCATTATCTCATGAAGAAGGTCGTATGCGTCCACAATGCCATATATCATATCGTCCTTGGCATTTTCTGCCGTCATAACAACGCAGTTATACTCGTTATACATTTCCAGAAGCTTATCAGCGTCAGCCTTTGCAGTTTCGTCTGATGTCAGCTCTGTATTTTCCACGTCAAGAGGGATAAATCTGCTGAAAGTGGACTTATAGTTATAATACTCGCTCTCGCTGACCTCTTTGCCGTCTGTTTTGTAAACAATGCTTTCAGTTTCCGAATCGTATTCTTCCGAGCAAAGCTCCTTTTCAGTAACGCCTTTTTCAGGGTCAAATGTCATAGTTTTCATCTTATCGTTATTTGAAAAATATGATATCTCCCCTGTATAAAGATCTCTGTAAGGCATATAATCAAAGCCCATAAATCCCGGAAAATACTGTCCGTCAGCAACAGTGTCATCTATTTTTATCTCTTTGCCGTCCTTAGTAAGAATAGAATAATGTCTGTCACCGTCAGCCATTTCACCGCCTATTATAAACTCAGGCACACCGTCAAGATCCAGATCCATGAACCATGAGCCATAGTCGAAGTAGGTCTTATCGCCGTCTGCAACACTGTCCATACTCTTTAAAATATCAGGCAGCTTGCTGTCTATGAAATTGACGAAGTCTTCTCCTGCGTCCTTATCAAGAACATAGGAAGCGTCTGCCGAAGCTGTAGTGAACATCATGCTCGCTGACATAATCACCGCAAGCGCCGCCGCACTTATCTTTTTTATAATACATATCACCCCAAAAAATAGTTTTCATACATATACCTATCTAATGTATAACATATATCAAATAAAAAGTCAAGAAAAAAACTGACCAAAGCACACACTTTAGTCAGTTTATCACTTTTTAGGAAAGGGTATTTAGCAATATTGTATTATTGCAGGTCACCTCTGTTAAATTCTGAAAGCTGTAAGCCCTCGTTTCTTTCAAGCGCCCAGCGGATATTCCACTCGCTTGTGAAAAGAAGCAGATAGTTGTCACGGAAGTCCTTGACAAGCTTTGTGTCACTTGAAAGCTTCAATGTCTTAGGGTCGATATCCTTGTTATCTATCCAACGGATATAAGAATAAGGCAGACCCTCTTTGAAGAGGTCAACGTTGTACTCATTTTTCATTCTGTACTCGAAAACTTCAAGCTGAAGAACGCCCACAACGCCCACGATAACTTCTTCCATACCGCTGTCAGGCTCATGGAATATCTGTATCGCACCCTCTTGTGCGATCTGTGTTGTACCCTTTACGAACTGCTTTCTTTTGAGGGTATCCTTCTGACGGACTCTCATAAAATGCTCAGGTGCAAAGGTCGGGATAGACTCGAACTCGAACTTTTTCTTTGGCGAGCAAATCGTATCACCGATAGCGAAGATACCTGGGTCAAACACACCGATGATATCTCCTGCATAGGCTTCGTCGATTATCTCTCTTTCCTGAGCCATTATCTGCTGAGGCTGAGAAAGTCTGAGCTTTTTATTGCCCTGAACGTGGAGGACTTCCATATCCTTATCGAACTTGCCTGAGCAGATACGCAGGAAAGTGATACGGTCACGGTGAGCCTTGTTCATATTAGCTTGTATCTTGAATACGAAAGCCGAGAACTCAGGGTCGAACGGATCTATGATACCAGCAGAGGAATTTCTCGGGGTAGGTGAAGTTGTCATTTCGAGGAAGTTTTCCAAAAATGGCTCGACACCGAAGTTTGTAAGAGCAGAGCCAAAGAACACAGGCGAAAGCTCGCCCTTTCTGACCTTTTCGATATCGAACTCATAGCTTGCTCCGTCGAGAAGCTCGATATCGTCGCAAAGAGTTGAGTGGAGATCCTCACCGATAAGGCTGTCAAGTGACGGGTCAGAGAGGTCAACTTCTGTAGCTGCAACCTGATGCTGTCCACCGCTTGCCTCAAAAGAGATTATATGCTTTTTAACTCTGTCATAAACGCCCTTGAACTCTTTGCCTGAGCCGATAGGCCAGTTCACAGGATAGGTCTGTATACCAAGCTCAGACTCTATCTGCTCCATAAGATCGAAAGGATTTCTCGACTCACGATCCATTTTATTTACGAAAGTAAAGATAGGGATATGGCGCATAACGCAGACCTTGAAAAGCTTTCTGGTCTGATTTTCCACACCCTTTGAAGCGTCTATTACCATTACGGCAGAGTCAGCGGCCATAAGAGTACGGTAGGTATCCTCAGAGAAGTCCTGATGTCCAGGAGTATCCAGGATATTTATACAATAATTTTTATACTGAAACTGCATAACAGAAGAAGTTACAGAGATACCTCTTTGTTTTTCTATTTCCATCCAGTCTGAAACAGCATGGCGGGAGTTCTTCTTACCTTTTACAGCACCTGCCTGAGCTATCGCACCACCATAGAGCAGAAATTTTTCCGTAAGAGTTGTTTTACCTGCGTCAGGGTGGGAGATTATCGCAAAAGTACGGCGGCGTTTGATCTCATCTTCAAGCTTACCCAAAATTATTCCTCCATATTTCATTGCATTTTTAAACATACCTGATTAGTATAACACAGTATCGCTGAAATTGCAAGAGATTTTTTATGAAGAAAGCGGTGTTTGTGGAATGAGGAATGAGGAGTGAGGAATGAGGAATTATGGTATCGCCTGTCGGCGATGAATTTTTTGTAGAGGCGACCGCTGTTCGCCCTTTCAATCCTGCTATATCCGCACATTGTTGATGTTCCAACAAACCATGTAGGGGACGCTACTTTGCCGTGCCGCAAAATCGCTTCGCTCTTTGCGGATTTTACGTTGTGCAGGAGGATAGTAAAGCGGTGCAGTTTTGTTCTTCGATACTTATTTGTTTGGTGACTTAATTTGTATTTCTTCTTTCCCTCTCTGCACCGCTTAGTCGGCTGTCGCCGAATGAGGCTCTGCCTCAAACTCCGCTAGGGACTCTGTCCCTAGACCCTGCAATGGGTTTCACCCCTTGACCCTGACCAGGGGCGTGCCCCTGGACCTTTTGCTCGCTTCGCTCGGTGTTGGCTACCCCCACTCTGTGCGGCGCTGTCATTCCTCATTCCTCATTCCTCATTCCTCACTTAACTTCGCCGTTGACATT
This sequence comes from uncultured Ruminococcus sp., assembly GCA_934435205.1. Lineage (GTDB taxonomy): Bacteria > Bacillota > Clostridia > Oscillospirales > Ruminococcaceae > Hominimerdicola. Next base: position 579,678 of record CAKSAK010000001.1, read on the forward strand.
CTCCCCGAACTATGCTAAAATCAAAGTGTAAGCAAACAACTATCAAACCTACAAAGGAGGCTGTTTTATGAAAGATCTGCTCGAACTTATGAAAACCAGAAGAAGTGTACGAAAATACAAGTCTGACATGATACCGCAGGACGTTCTCGACCGCATCATAATAGCAGGAACTTATTCCGCCACAGGAAGAAACTTGCAGTCACCTATTATCATTGCTGTCACCAACAAGGAAATGCGTGACAAAATTTCTGAGATGAACAGAAAGATAGGCGGCTGGGCTGAGGGCTTCGACCCGTTCTACGGTGCGCCCGTTATTCTTATCGTACTGGCAGACAAATCCTGTCCTACTTACATTTATGACGGAAGCCTTGTTATGGGCAATCTTATGCTTGCCGCTCACAACGAGGGCGTTGGAAGCTGCTGGATACATCGTGCAAAGGAAGAATTTGAGTCCGAAGAGGGCAAGGAGATCCTCCGCAGTCTTGGTATCGAAGGCGAATACGAGGGCATCGGTCACTGCGCACTCGGCTACACTGAGGGTGAATATCCCGAGGGTCACGAGAGAAAAGACACTTGGGTATACTATATCAAGTAATTGTAGTCACATCATTTTCATGTAGGGGCGAACAGTGTTCGCCCGCTTTATAACAACTTTATAACAAAATGAAATCAACAAAAAAAACGGAGCGGTCAAAAGCCGTTCCGTTTTTTATTTCTTATTAATGAGCTGTCACGTCTGAAAATTCTATGCCGACCTGCTTGCCCTCGTATGTTGCGGAATACTCGAACGTTGTGCCAACAACTGTCGCCTTGCCATTGCTGTCTATCTTGAGCTTGCACTTAGGAAGCTTCTGGATATAAAGCTGTTTTGTTTCGCCAGGATAGTTGTTGTCATATATCTGGAGGATATACTTTCTGTGGCAATCGGAATCCTGAATAAGTCCGATAGCGTTCACTGTATGAGTATCGTCTATAGTTGTAACGACCGGTATGCCAAGGCTGAGCTGGTCTTCAAGCTTCTCAAAGCCCTTGCTGTCGTTGTTAAGGTTATACTCTGACGAAGAATCGTCCCACTGGAGGGCGTTAAGTCTGTAGAGTGCCTTTGCGAACTCTGCGTCATTTGCTGAGTAGCCGCCTCTTATCTTGTCAATGCCGTTTGCTATATCCATATCAAGCAGCTCGACCTTTTTCCAACGGAGATTGCCGCCTGATATTTTTGTAACGTTCTTTACCCAACCCTTGTTCTTGCTGTCATACTTATAGTCGTCATTAAGTGTGAGGATATCCCCTGTGCAGGAATAGTCGAGATACTTTGTAACGTCTGAGTATGTGCCTGCAAAAAGGTCTGAGGTTATCTTGCTAAGCGGCACTCTTTCGTCATACTGTTTGCCGAAGTCAGTTCCGCTTATGTCATAGCCTGCGGCATTCACCTTTATATCGCTCTTGTCTGACGGAGTGATATCCCCAAGAGAAGTCTTTACGTTTCCGAGATACCAATCTCTTGCCATAACAGCCATGCCGAAGTCAACGCTTGCGGTAGTTGTTGTTCTGAAATTCTTGAATGAGAAGCCGTTCACCTTTGGGTCAAAGCCTGTGTTGTATAGCGAATAACCTCTTACGTTATCGTCAGCGTTCGTGTATGTAACGATATCATAGTTCAGTGTAGTAACTATCTGCTTGTAAACGTCATTAAGAGCGTTTGCGTCGGAAGCTGAGTAATACTTTCCGCCCGTGGAATAAGCAAGCTCCTGAAGCCAGTCTCTGTCAACATCTCTGCCAAGACCAACTGTGAGAACTATTATGTCCTTATCCTTTGCGGTATTTGCAAGGCTTGAAACGCTTGCAGGGTTCGACTCGTCAGACTCGCCGTCTGTGAGCATTACTATGATATTTCTGTATTTTCCACCGGAAGTTGCCTTGAACTCGTCCATGCACTTTTTAAGAGCCGTCTGGCTGTGAGTGCCGTTAAATATCTCTTCCTCAGACTTTATCTTATCCAGAGCTTCCGTAAGCTTCGTCTTATCATCAGTGAAATCTACCATCTTTTTGTAGCTTCCTGTGAACTTGCAAATGCCGACCTGATAGTGGCTCTCAAACTTGTCGATAAGATTCTTTGCAAATTCAAGACGCTTGAAGTCAACGTCATTCTCAGAAGAAGTTACACACTGCTCCTTTGGATACATAGAGCCGGAGTTATCAACAAGGAAGCAGATCCTTGTTGTGGCTTCATCATTTACAGTTTTCTCAACGCCTACCACATAAGTGCCAAGCTCTGTAAGAGAAGCAGAAACTGTCTTTTTGCTCTTGTCTGCCTTTGAATCCACCTTTGTATAAAGGGTCGAGCGTGAATCAAATCTCAGCACTGTAAGGTCATCAAATGAATATCCCATTTTACTCAGCTTTGCAGAGTCAATATCAAAAGTTATCTTTGCCGAGTTGAACTTATAGTCGGAATAAGCGTCATAAGCCTTTGTGACGATACTTGCATTTGAAGAGATACCAAAGAGGTCAAGCTCAACCAGGGTCGCACTGGCAGCGTTTGCGTCGCCCTTTATTTCAAGGCGGCAGTCCCCTGCATTTTTTTCCACTGTAAGCTCTCTTTGGGCGTCATTGGTTTTTCCGTCAGACTTTGACTCTCTCGGATTTGTACCTGCCATAAGCTCATAGCCGTCAAGAAGACCGTCGCCGTCAGTATCGGCTTCAAGAGGGTTGGTGCCGAGCTTTATCTCATCGCCGTCGCTTATTCCGTCATTGTCAGTATCCTCGCTTTGAAGATTAGTGCCGTGACGTGTTTCATCGGCATTCTTTATGCCGTCGCCGTCCCAGTCCTGATCGTCAGAAAACTCAGACTCCTTGAAGGTGGTGCTTATATCAAGCTTTGTTATGACCGATTTCGCCATGGCGATACGGTTATTTTCCCTTATTTTCAGACCCACGATAACACAGGCAGCCACAAGGAACGCAAGCACTATACACAGCACCAGCAGTGCTATCTTCTTTTTGCGCTTTCCTCTGTTCATGCTCTGAACAAAATCATTCGTATCAGAAAAATTCGCTTTCATAAAAATTAATTCCCCTTATCAGATCACATATTTCACGATATTAATATTTTAGCATATATGTACCTCTTTTGCAAGTAAAATAGCCTAGAATAATTCACAAAATAAACTGTTCTTTTTTGTTTACAAACAGTATATTTTACCAAAATATTAACAAGATAATTCTTTTATTATTAGCTTAAAATAATTTAAAACTTTCTTTTTCCGCAAAAAAAAGGAACAGCCCCTCTCGGAGCTGCCCTTTGGTATAATACTATCACTCTTCTGTAACAGTATTATAAATAACGTTCACAACGAAGTCCTTGTCATAATCTACCTGCAAGATAGAATCAGGCTCAAGCTCGTCTGCGATGATCTTCTTTGCGATAAGAGTTTCGATACGTCTCTGGATAAACCTCTTGAGAGGTCTTGCACCGAAGTTCTGATCGTAGCCCTGATTTACGATAGCTTCCTTAGCGGCGTCTGTTACCTCTATGCTGAGCCTCTTGTCTTCAAGACGCTTGCCAAGCTCTGCGAGCATAAGGTCAACTATCTTGTATATCTCCGTCTTCATAAGAGGCTTGTAGTAGATTATATCGTCAAGTCTGTTAAGGAACTCAGGTCTGAACTGCTGTTTCAGCAGAGCGTCCACCTTGTCTTTAGCTTCCTGAGATATCTCGCCCTCAGGTGTGATACCCTCGAGGATATAAGGCGAACCAAGGTTTGAAGTAAGGATTATGATAGTGTTCTTGAAGTCAACCGTCCTGCCCTGTGAGTCTGTGATACGTCCGTCGTCAAGCACCTGCAAAAGGATATTGAAAACGTCAGGGTGAGCCTTTTCGATCTCGTCAAGAAGAACTACTGAATAAGGCTTTCTCCTTACAGCCTCAGTGAGCTGACCGCCCTCCTCATAGCCTACATATCCCGGAGGCGCTCCGATAAGACGGCTTACGCTGAATTTCTCCATGTATTCCGACATATCTATACGAACGATGTTGTTCTCATCGTCAAACAAAGCCTGCGCAAGTGTTTTTGCAAGCTCTGTTTTACCAACACCTGTAGGGCCAAGGAACAGGAACGAACCTATCGGCTGATTTGGATTTGCGATACCTGCACGGGATCTCATGATAGCCTCAGACACACGCTCCACAGCTTCGTCCTGACCGATAACTCTCTCGTGAAGGATATCAGGCAGGTGAAGAAGCTTCTCACGCTCGCCCTCCATAAGCTTTGCAACAGGGATACCTGTCCAGCGGCAGATTATCCTTGCGATCTCTTCCTCTGTTACCTTATCTCTTAGCAGAGTGTTCTTTGTCTTTGACTTCTCTGCCTTTTCTTCTTCCTCGGCAAGCTGCTTCTGCAAGTCAGCCATCCTGCCGTATTTCAGCTCTGCAAGCTTGTTAAGGTCATATTCACGCTCTGCTCTCTCGATATCCTTTGAGCACTGCTCAATATCCTCACGGAGCTTCTGCACCTTAGAGATAGCAGACTTCTCGTTCTCCCATTTAGCTTTCATCTCATTGAACTGCTCACGCATTTCTGAAAGCTCTTTCTGCACCTCATGGAGATGCTCAACTGCAAGCTTGTCAGTTTCCTTTTTAAGCACAGTTTCCTCTATCTCGTGCTGGAGTATCTTACGTCTTATCTCATCAAGCTCGGTAGGCATTGAGTCCATTTCCGTTCTGATGAGGGCGCAAGCCTCGTCCACAAGGTCGATAGCCTTATCAGGGAGAAATCTGTCTGTGATATATCTGTTTGAAAGAACAGCCGCCGCAATAAGCGCCTGATCCTGAATTTTTACGCCGTGGAAAACTTCATATCTCTCTTTCAGACCACGGAGTATAGAAATAGTATCCTCAACTGTCGGCTCGTCAACCATAACAGGCTGGAAACGTCTTTCAAGAGCGGCGTCCTTTTCGATATACTGACGGTACTCGTTAAGAGTCGTTGCACCGATACAATGGAGTTCGCCCCTTGCAAGCATAGGTTTGAGCAGGTTGCCTGCGTCCATTGCGCCGTCTGACTTGCCTGCGCCAACAATATTGTGAAGCTCATCTATAAAGAGTATAATCCTGCCCTCAGACTTCTTTATCTCCTCAACGACAGCCTTGAATCTTTCCTCGAACTCGCCTCTGTATTTTGCGCCTGCGATAAGCGCACCCATATCAAGTGAGAAAACCTGTCTGTCTTTCAGGCTGTCAGGCACATCTCCGCTGACGATACGCTGAGCAAGACCCTCCGCAATGGCGGTCTTACCAACGCCAGGCTCACCGATAAGGCAAGGATTGTTCTTTGTCTTTCTTGAAAGTATCCTTATAACGTTTCTTATCTCGCTGTCTCTGCCGATAACAGGGTCAAGCTTGTTCTGTCTTGCAAGCTCCACAAGATCCTGACCGTATTTTTTCAGCACGTCATAGGTTTCCTCAGGGTTCTGGCTCGTTACCTGAGCGTTTCCTCTTACAGTCTGGAGAACTTTCAGAAACTTTGTTTTTGTCACGCCAAAGGTCTTGAAGATCTCTTTCACTGCGCTGTTAGGGCTGTCCATTATGCCCATAACAAGATGTTCAACTGAAACGTATTCGTCCTTCATTCTTGAAGCTTCCGACTCAGCTTCTGCAAAAGCCTTGTCAAGGTCGCTTGAAATATATACAGAGTCCTGCGCACGTCCGCCTACCTGAACCTTAGGTATATCGTTGACCGCTCTTGTGAGAGCCGCTTCGATATTTTCAGGGGCGATATCCATTTTTACAAAAAGCTGCGGCACAAGACCGTTTTCCTGTGAAAGCAAAGCCAACAGCAAGTGCTGCTGGTCAACAGCCTGATTTGAGTTTCTTGAGGCAATGCTCTGCGCTTCCTGCAAAGCTTCCAATGATTTCTGTGTCAATTTCTGAGCGTTCATAAAATTACCTCCCTTATCATCTTAAAAAGATATATGCTCACAGCAGGCGGAATGCTCCGCCCACCGCTTAAAGAACGACAACGCCTTTTTTCAGATATCTTTCATACATTTCGGACACCTTTCTTACCGCCGTTTCAGGCTGTGCGGCGTTGTCAAAGTAAAGCTGAATACAACTGTCCATACAGCTTATATAATCACCGATAGCGTTCGCTATATCCTCGTCGGTCAGCTCCGACTGAGGCGGTGCGTAAAAATCTCTTGTAAATCTTCCCTCGGCTGTTTCATAAGGCACGCCAGTAGTGAAAAGATATGAAAGATATTTTTCTTCGAGCCTTGCCCACAGCTTAAAAAAGCTGTCAAGCATTGAAATGAGCTGTGTGCTTTGGGTTCTGAAAGACACTTTCAGCCTGCCCACTTTACCATGAAAATCACGGCTCAGCTCTATGCTGTATCGTATAGTCGGCTTATATTTGTATCTCAGAGGACTTTTTATAGACATCATAGCGTCAGAGGGCTGATTAAGGGTCTGAAACCTGCTGTCCATAAGCTGTTCTATTTTAGCAAATATCTCACGCATTCTTTTTTCAGGGGTCAAAAGCTGGACACGCTCTGCCAAGATCTGATTTATCAGATTTGAACGGCTTGTATTCATTGAATACGCCAGCCTGTCGATAGCCTCCACCACATCGTCTGCAAGCACCAGACTATACACGCTCTTGTTCACTTTGCTCTCAGTCCTTTCTTTAAGGCGTTCCCATATCATATGGCGTTGCCTTTTATCACTGTACTTATTATACCACGTTCTAATAACTTGTCAATAGGATTATATAATTTTAATTGCGAATTATATAGATGCACAATAGAATGTATGTTCTTCACCTCTAATTTGTGCAGTTTTATTGAAAACTCGTCAAAAGTGTGATATAATAGCAGATACAAAGTTGGAAAGGCGTGATAAAAATGCTCAAAGGCGTTATATTTGATATGGACGGACTAATGATAGATACGGAAAAGCTGCTCACAAGGTTTTGGTGCGAGGCAGCGAATTATTACGGCTATCCAATGACAAAGGAACACGTTCTGGGCATACGCTCTCTTGCGGCGAAGTATGCTATTCCACATCTGAAGGGCATTTTCGGAGAGGATTTTGATTACTACAAAGTCCGTGGAAAGCGTATCGAGCTTATGAACGAGTTTATCAGGCAAAACGGTATCGAAAAGAAAAAAGGGCTTGATGAGCTTCTTGACTATCTTGACAGCACAGGGCTGAAAAAAGCCGTTGCCACCGCCACCGACCTACAGCGCACCACGCTCTATCTCAGCTCTATAAATATCATTGACAGATTTGACAAGCTTATCTGCGGAAACATGATAGAAAACGGCAAGCCTGCCCCTGACATTTATCTCACCGCCGCAAAGGAGCTTGGTCTTGACCCCAGCGAGTGCATTGCCCTTGAGGACTCACCAAACGGCATACGCTCCGCCCACGCCGCAGGCTGTAAGCCTGTTATGATACCAGACCTTTCACAGCCTGACGAGGAAACAAAAAAGCTTCTGTACGCCTGCTGTGATGACCTTTCCAAGGTCATTGGGGTGATACAAAAGCTTGTATAATAAATGCCAATTCATGTAGGGGAGCGGTGCAATTTCTGCTTTGCAGAAATACGACGTCCCGTTCGGAGAGTTTCAACGTTTAGCTTATCACAAATTTGCGTAGACGAACAAAGACGGGCGAACACTGTTCGCCCCTATATTTACAAACCATAAAAAAAATGCGGATACCTCCACGAGATATCCGCATTTATTTTTTATCCTATCTAATTAATCCTCGACCTCAGAAACAGAAGACGTGTCAGTGTCCGTCTTGCTGTCCTTGTCTTTACTATCAGAAGCCTTGCCGCCCAGATACTTTTCGTAAATAGCTATCTGATCCTCAACAGATTTAAGCTCGTCCTTAGACTTTGTTGTAACACAAATGTATGTGTGTCCGTTATCATCAAGTATAGTTGAAAGGGTGTACTTTGCTTCGTCAGTGAAGCCTGTCTTTCCGCCCTCGATGCTTATGCCGTCGTCAGCTTTGCCGTCACCGTCACAATCCACATAATAGCCTTCAATTCTCTGTGCAACAATGCTTGTAAGCTCGATACCGTCCTTGTGCTGTTTTGTCTTTGAAGTTGTGTACTTTGTTGCTGTGAGCACTTCACGGCAAGTTTCGTTATCCATAGCCGCCTTTGTGATAACTGCGATATCCTGCGCTGTGGAATAATGATTTTTGTTGTGCAGACCGCTTGCATTCACAAACTTCGTGCCAGTAAGACCAAGCTCCTGGATCTTAGCGTTCATAAGCTCAACGAACTTCTCCTCTGAGCCTGCAACTGCGTTTGCAAGACCTGTTGTGCCGTCAGCACCGCTCACAAGGATAGCTGAATAAAGCAGGTCTTTCATTGTAACAGTTTCCCCGGCTTCAAAGCCTGCTCTTGATGCGTTGTCCTCGATAAGCGGGTCGATATCATCACTTGTGAACTTATATGTAGCGTCCATATCCTGAATGTTCTCTGCGGCTACAAGAAGCGTAAGCATCTTTGTAAGAGAAGCAGGATATACCTTTTTCTCGTAATTATAACCTGCAACTATCTCATTAGTGTCAGCGTCAACAAGTATAGCTGTGTTTGCTGTCATACCCTTTATATTTATATCCTGATAATTTGCAGACTTCACAGGATAATTGCTCACAGGCTCTTCCACAACTGATGAAAGGTCGTCAACCTCTGAAACCTCCTCAGAAGAGCTTTCCTCCGGTTTGCTGTCTACCTTGACAACTGCGTCTGCCACCTTGCTTGCCTGAATGGTATATCTTCCTGTTACCACCAGTGCCGCCGAGCCGACAGCCACAAGCATTATAACTATAAGCACAGCAACTATAGCCGCGCCGCCCTTTTTGTTTGTCCTCTTCATTTTTACAACAATTCCTTTCCTAGTGCTTATACTGCACCTATCTCCTCTTTTTCTTCCTTATGACCATATTTCGCTTCATACTCGTTAAGAGTATCGTGACAATATTTAAGTATATCTCTTCTCGTCACGATACCTATAAAAACTTCCCTGTCATCAATAACAGGCACAAAGTTCTGATCCATTGAAAGAAGTATCAGATCCTCGATAGTAGAATAAACATAGACGGGTTTCATTCTAACACGCCTTGTTATCTCGCTTATCTTATATTTTTCCAGCTCACGCATATCCTGAATGCCATTGTTGAGCATAAACCACAGAAAGTCGCCCTCTGCAAGTGTCTTTACATATCTGCCCTCACGGTCGATAACAGGCACAGCGGTGAAGCTGTGATTTTTCATTTTTTCAAGAGCCTGCCTTGCTGTGTTGTCATCATAGACAAAATCCACGCAAGCCTTCGGCTTCAAAAACTTTAGTATATTCATTTTTTATATATCCTCTTGTAAGCATACGTTTTTTTGTGCAGTAAAGACCGCACCTATAATTATACCAAAAAAACGCATACAAGTAAAGCATAGAGAGGGCATTTTACGCCCTGCGTTTTCAACAAATCTCCACGCTGAAATTGTGCATTTTGACTTACTGCTGTGCAGGCTTGAAGCCGTATGTGTAAACAAGGCTCACAAAGCTGTCATAGGATATAGTCTTAAGATCGTCCGTCTGATATCCTCCTGCGCTGAGATCGTCTGTTGTAACGCCTGCTTTGTTGAAGATACCCTGACAATAGCCAAGCCTCTGATCCTCGGACATACTGTCAAAATCAACAAGACTTGTCGCCTGAGAAACGTCAAACAGGCTGTCGTCAGCGTCCCCCGAAAGCTCGTCAACAGTGTATTCTGAAACTTTATCATCTGAGCCTTCAACAGTAAAGGTCTGCGTGTATTTTTTTAAGCTTCCGTCAGATCTATCAAAATACAGGTCGATAACAGTAATGTATGTGTCGCCCGTATATGTGTACTCCTCGATATCGAAATCATCAGCCTCATCACCGTTTATATGACCATAAGTTCTCGGCAGATTCTGCTTTACTATGCTTTCTATAACGCCGTCAAGCTCCGTCACGTCAGACTTGTGATAAACACCGGTCACGTTATCGTAATCATAGCTCACTCCGTCAACAGAGATAAAACCGCTGGTGCCTATATCCGATGTGACTTTCAGATAGATGTTTCCGCCCTTTTTGGCTCTTACTACCTCCTGCTTTGAGCCGTCGGCTTCTGTGCAGGTCGTTTTCAGAGTGTAGTCACCGTCAAAGATCGCAGCGGTTTTTGTAATAAGCTCACCTTGCTCGTTCACTACCTTACTATCCGCATCACTCTCGTCACCCTTGCTGTCCTCAGACTTTTCGCTGTCGGCTGTTGAAACGTTCGCCTTGCTCTCTGTGGCAGAAGAGCTGTCCTTACTATCCTTTGAACAGCCCGCCGCACACAAGCATACCACGCAAGCGCAGAGAGCCGCACATATTTTCTTTATATCCATATGTAAATATCCTTTCAGACTATGTACTATATTTGTTTTTCAAGGCAATATTGCCCTTAACATTATACACCCCTCAAACTTTTATGTCAAGAGATAAGGCGAAGCGTAATGATCGGTGCATTATTTGCTTTTTTACCTTATTTACGCACATAAAAGTACAAAAATCTACTATCAATGTATACTGTGAGTTCATGCTTTTTTCACAAAAGTCTGATATACTATTTGGGTATTCTGACGAAAGAACACCCAAAGAAGTAAAATATATGTGAAAGAGGAAGTAAAAATGGAAGCAGGTCTGATAATCGGAAACCAGATAATAATAATGTTCATTATCCTTATTATAGGCGCATTTTGCTATTTAAAAGGGATAATCACAAAGGACGGCACAAAACAGCTGTCCTCATTCGCACTGAATATAATCAATCCTGTGCTTATATTCATGTCCTATCAGTCAAAATATGACAAGACCCTTGTGCATGGTCTGCTGTGGTCGTTTCTGCTGTCGGCGATATCCTATGCAGTGACTATTTTGCTCACCTATGTTCTCATAAGAAAAAAGACTCCCGACCTTGCGGTGGAGCGTGTTTCGTCAATATATTCAAACTGCGCATTCATGTGCATACCCCTTATAAACGGCATTTACGGCTCAGAGGGCGTTTTGTATCTCACAGCCTATCTTACGTTCTTCAACGTCCTTATCTGGACCCACGGACTTATGACAATGAAAGGCGAGCGTGACTTTTCTTCTCTTGTGAAAGCCCTTATCTCCCCGTCAGTTATAGCCGTTGTGGTGGGTCTTATTTGCTATCTTACAAATATCAGACTGCCGAAAGTTCCTGCAACAGCTTTGCAGTACATAGCAGATATGAACACGCCTATCGCCATGGTGATAGCAGGTGCAACAGCCGCACAGACCAACGTTTTGAAAGCCCTTCAAAACCGCCGTATCTACTACGTTTCACTGTGCAAGCTCATAATACTCCCTGTGGCAGGCTTCCTTGCAACGTGGATACTTGATCCTCCTCCAATAGTTCTTATGACAGTTACCATAGCCGCCGCCTGCCCTGCCGCAACCATGTGTACAATGTTCGCTGTAAATCTTGACAAAAACCCTAAGACCGCTTCTGAGATCTTTACTGTCACCACTATCCTCAGCGCAGTGACCCTGCCGCTTATAACTATCTTCGCAGACAAACTCACTTATCATCTTTAACAGCAAAAAGGCCTGTCAGCATTTCGCTGTACAGGCTGTGAAAAAACAAACAAGCTAGGCTTTCCGTGCTTTCCGAACGTTTCGGAAAGCATTTTTTTATATCACTCTTTCTGCCGCACCGCAGGTAATTCTATAAAAAAGCCTGCCGCACACACTGATCCCCTTCATGACAACACCGTTCAATAAATTTCAAACGTCTTGCCTTTATAATTTTTTATCCACCCATAGTATACACCTTACTTCATCGGTGCCTCGGATAATAAAAGTATAACATATAATCAATTCACTGTCAATATTTCTTTGAACAAATAGCATATAAATTGTATATTTCAATAAAACAGCCAGAAAATTTATAGCGTTTTACACAAAATTGTCAGAAAGCATTCTCAAACAAGACACAATTTCTCCGCTATTTTACTTTTTTCTGCAAAATATTATCCTCTGCCCTCATAAAAAATCTGTATACATCTCCAAGAGAAGCAAGGTCACTGCATACTGTGTCCAGCAAGTTCACGTTGAAAAGCAGCTTAGGGTCTTCGCTGTCAAAGCTTACACCGATATCCTTTTTATTGAGCCACAAAGCGTCCTCACGGCTGGCATTGGGAAAATGATCACGCTTATACTCGTCACCGAACAAAACGAACTTACTGTTGTCTTTCAACGCCCTGCGTGCCTTTTTGTATTCCTGCGCCCCTGCAAGTATCATCGCCCTCATCTCGTCCATGCTTTCCCTGTCGGTCTTGTAATATCCGCAGCCATAGCCGAAGCCGTGGGTAGAGATATAGAAATAAAACTCAGGCATGGGGTGATATTCGCTTTTATCACGCTGGCATTTCAGCGAACACCACACGCTCTCTCTGAATATCGGTCCGCCCTTGTTGTAGCGTGCGTCTTTGTAAAGTCTTGATATCTTTTTCGGATCACATACTATCCTGCTGTCAATATCGTTCATTATAGGCGTCAGCGCAGTGATAAGCTCCGCAAAAGGCTCTTCTATGAGCCTGTGGTAGTCCGCCTTGTGTTCCTTGAACCATTCCTTACTGTCCCTTGTATGATTTTCAAACAAAAAGCCGATAGCTTCTTCACTAAATAGCATTTTTCTCTCTCCTTGATGTGTTTAACTTCTTATAGTATATCACAATTTGCATTTTTAATCAAGAAAAAAAAAGTGTCAAATTAACGGGCGAACACTGTTCGCCCCTACATATAAACAGCGTATTTACGCAGATTATAGAGGAGCGGCTCAATTCCTTTTTCACAGAAATGCGACGTCCCGCATATTTATGACAAACTATTTATCAAAGAGTTTTTATAACGTCCTCAGCTATCTGCTCAGGAGTAAGGTGATTTTCTTTCAGCACCTCGGCAGGGTCATAGCGGTCATAGAACTTCTTTTCAAGTCCGAAGCAAAGGGTCTTTACATGGCTGTCGCCGTAAAATCTTGCTATCTTTTCGCCAAAGCCGCCCTCAAGAACGCCGTCCTCAAGAGTGATAACTGTCTTGTGGCCAGCCTTAAGGCTTTCAAGCATTTCATTGTCAATGCCTGTGATATAGTAAGGATTTATAACAGTAGCCTTGACGCCTGTCTTTTCCTCGATAAGCTTTGCGGCTTCAACGCCAATGCCGTAGAATGAACCCAGAGCGATAACAGCAACCTGACTGCCCTTCTGTGTCATCTCATACTTGTTGAGCTTTGAAAGATCCTTTGTGAAAGGCTTGCCGTCTGAATCAAGGCTTGCAGGTACTCTTATTGCAACAGGGTGTTCGTTCTGTTCAAGGGACCAATCCAGCATTGCAAGATACTCTTCCTTTGTGACAGGTGCAAGATAAACAAGCTCAGGGATATTTGATATCATCGGTATATCGTAAATTCCAAGGTGAGTAACGTCATTCATTCCGTAAACCGAAGCCGCAAAAACAGCTATTGTAACAGGACTTTTATTTATGCAAACGTCCTGAGAAAGCTGGTCGTAGGTACGCTGTAAGAACGAGCTGTAAACGCCGTAGAAAGGCTTTCCGCCGTTCTTTGCTATACCTGAGGCAAGTGCCATTGCGTGTTCCTCTGCAATGCCAACGTCCATAAACTGCTTGCCTGCTTTCTTTCTGATGTCAGGTGTAAAGCCGAAAACTGTCGGGGTAGCGGAGGTTATAGCACAAACGGACTTGTCAGCCTGCATTTTTTCAAGAAGATAATCGCAGGTAACAGAACCGTAATCCTCGCCCTCAGAATTGTAAAGGGACTTACCGGTTTCAGGGTCGAATGGCATATGCCAGTGCCATGTTTCCTTATCCTTTTCCGCAGGAGCATAGCCCTTGCCCTTTTGTGTTACGATGTGAACAACAACAGGCTTTTTGCTGTCCTTTACTTCCTCAAAAGCCTCAATAAGCGAAGGGATATCGTTGCCGTCCTTAACGAAAACATAGTCAAGACCCATTGCCTTGAAAAGGTTACATTCAGCCTTGCCCTCGGTATCACGGAGAAGCTTTAGATTTCTGTACATACCGCCGTGGTTTTCGGCAATAGACATATCGTTATCGTTCACAACGATAATAAAGTTTGTATCCATTTCCCCTGCAAAGTCGATACCCTCCAGAGCTTCACCACCGCTGAGAGAACCGTCACCGATAACAGCAATAACATTGCCCTCCTCGTCCTTGAGATCTCTAGCCTTTGCAAGACCGCTTGCAAGGCTCACAGAAGTGGAAGTATGGCCAACCGTAAAAAAGTCATGCTCGCTCTCCTCTGGGTTTGTGTAGCCTGAGATATCATCGAACTTGTCAGCGTCAAGGTAGGAATCCTTTCTGCCTGTGAGCATTTTATGTGGATAGCTCTGATGTGAAACGTCAAAAACTATCTTGTCCTTGGGGGACTCAAAAACATAGTGCATTGCGATAGTGGCTTCCACCATGCCGAAGTTAGGACCAAAGTGACCGCCATGCTTGCTGAGCCTGAAAAGCAGAGCCTTTCGCATTTCCCCAGCCAGCACAGTCATTTCATCAACAGTGAGCTTTTTAACGTCCGCAGGTGAGTTTATTTTTTCAAGATACATTTTCATTTCCTCCTGTTTTGCTTATAATTTTTCTTAGCTTTAGCTTACTTATATTGTACCACCTGGAGTTAGCTCCAAGTCAACAGGTTGCAGAGATATTTTACATTTTATTAACAATCAGCCTAACAAAAAAGCACGATCATGCGCCGTGCTTAGTATATTTCTCTTGAAAAAAATTAATGCCGTGCTATAATTATAGTATCACCAATATCACACAGGAAAGGTCTTGAAAGCATGGAATACAAAGTTATAGACATAAGTGAAGAAGATTACGGCTGCGAGGGCATACCTGAGGGCAGCGAACTCATGTGCAGCGTTTTGCTTGAAAGCTCTGACGGCACACAAAAGTGGGTGAAAATGGCTGACAGATATCTCAGAGAAAACGACATTGATATAGGCAGTGTCATCACCGCAGACTAGCCTGCGTCCCCCGGGATATCACGCATTATCCATGCAAGCTGTTCTTCTGTAGGCTCTTCTATCTCGTAGCCGTTGACATGATCGCCCTTGAAACATCTTTGATACAGCTCCACCCATGCAAATGTTGACAGTTTGCAATCTGCGAAGTCTTCCTTTTCACCGTTGTAAGGCAGATCTTCAGGATAACAGGTCTTGATGATAGCATTTCCATAAGGGGTACAGTCATCGAACTTACCCGAAAAAAAGCTTTCACTGCACACTCCGCTCAATGAGTATCTTGCCACAAGATATTTTTCGCCCTCTTCATAAGGGTGCTTTTTAAACGCTATCTGCGCCAGCTCGACAGTAGCTTCTGCGGCGTATATAGGACAAGGAATTAAATATCCGTTGTGAAGCTCAAAGATCTTGTCCTTGTAATGAAAAGTCTTTCGCTTTTCGATAGTGCCATATTCTGCATACTGAAAAATGTTCAGTTCAGGGTCATCGGAGTAATAGTCGGTGACATTTTCCCCTGCCTTACTGCGGAAATAGCGTTCTTTCTGTGCTTCGAGCTTGCCCCATTCCACATTTTCATCAGAGAAATAATTGCGTTCAAATTCGTCTATATCCTCCGTAAAAAATGAAGCCGTGCCGCTTGTGCATGAGGGGCAGTTTGCGTCAAATAAGGTTATTTTGTATATCATATGAAATTCCTTTCCTAGAAGCGATAAAAATAAGCCGCAAACGTTTCTATATCATCATTATAGCATTATCCATATCACTTTGTCAAACAAAAGAAAAGGATCAAATAGATCATTCCTTCAAAGCACTGCTATCTGGCTGCAAACAGATATCGCAAATGACGACCTCCTCGCCCTCTGAACATTCTGCAATAACATTGCCCAAGGGGTCTGCGGTAATGCTTCCACCGAAAAGCTTCAGTTCTTCAAACTGACCGAACATATTCACCGAACAAAGATAAATACCGTTTTCTTTTGCGTGGGAAGTAGTCATTTCCTTGAAAAGAGCCTTGTCCTGCTCTCTCCATGCGCATGGGCAAAGCACCAGCTCTGCACCCATTTTGGCACATTCCGACGCAGGCTCGGAGAAATTATTGTCAAAGCATATTATCACGCCCACCTTGCCGAAGTCGGTTTCCACCGTGATATAGCCGCCATCAGATGTAAAATATTTTCCTTCATCACCGAACATATGCTGTTTGCTGTAAAAATAAGCCTGTCCGTTTTTGTCGGTAAGGACTGCGCCATTGAGCACGCCCCCGTTGTTAGCCCGTAGCATTACCCCTGCGCATATGGCAACGCCAAGCTCGCTTGACAGCTCTTTCAGCCTTGTGACAGTTTCACCGTCACGCTCCTCGCAAAGCTCTTCAAGGTGCTTTCCAAGCACAGGAAGATAATATCCACAGCCAAAAAGCTCGGGCAGACACATTATCTGCGCACCCTGCTCCGCTGCGCTTCTTATAAGCTTCTCCGCTCTGTCAAGGTTATACTCCTTGTCAAGAAGCCTTGAAGCTGTTTGTATCATTGCAAGTCTGACTTTGCTCATTTTTATCACTCCTGTCGGATAGTTTTAACGCCCCTATAAAAACAGCTTCACTGCATTGTTGCACACAAGTTCAAAGCTTTCTATAGGCGTAAATTCAAGGGGCGAATGGCTTTTTCCGCCAATGCTTGGCATAAATATCATCGCCGTTGGTATAACATTTGCAAAAGCCTTTGCGTCATGACCTGCCCAGCTGTAAAGCTCCATTGTGTCAGGCATTTCAAGGGCTTTTATTGCCGATATCATATCCTTGTCAAATAGCTTTACCGGTGTATACGTCTCAGCTGTTATCTCGGTCTTTACGCCGTAGCTTTCTTCAAGTCTCTTCACAAAGGTTTTGAACTCCGCTGCCGTTGCTTGTGACAGGCTGTCGTCTGCTGAGCGATAATCTATCACAAGCTCAGTTTCACCCGAGATAACATTGTGTATATTCGGGCTGTTGTGAAGTCTTGCCACTGTGCAAACAAGGTCGCCGCTCTTTTTCTGACCCGTTTCCCAGACGTGAGTTATGAGTGCCGCCGCTGCCGCAAGAGAGTCCTGCCTGCCTTTCATAAACGTAGGGCCTGCGTGGTCTGAACTGCCTGTGAATTTCACGAATATCCTGCCAATGCCCACAACTCCGCAAACTATTCCAGCCTGCTTATGCTCGGTCTCAAGGACGTTTCCCTGCTCAACGTGTATCTCTAGCCAGCTTCTGTAACAGTTCTTTGCCCAGCCGCAATCACTGCCAAATGTGATATCCTTGAACAGTCTGCAATCCCCTTGCAGGTCTGCGATATTTTTGCCCTCGGCATTTCTAAATCCAAGGCATTGCTCCGCTGTCATATCCCCTGTCATAAACCTTGCGCCGAAATAGCCTTTCTGACAAATTGCGCCCTCCTCATCGGCGGTGGCGATGACTTCGATAGGATGCTTTGGCGCAATGCCGTTTTCGTGAAGCATCGATACCATTTCCAATCCGCAGACAATGCCCGCAACGCCGTCATACTTGCCTGCGTTTTTCACGCTGTCAAGGTGTGAGCCCACCGCAAAAGGCTTTTCGCCGCTGTTCAGGGGGTCGTAACGGCCGATAAGATTTCCAAAGCTGTCCATTCGGCAAGTCATTCCTGCAAGAGCAAATTCCTTTTTGAGATAGTCCACAGCGTCCGCCCAAGCGGCAGAATATGTTCGCCTTGTGATCTCGCTGTCTATCTCCGTGAATGAGCTTATCTCGTCTATCCTGCGTTGCATTCTGTTTTTATTTGATAAAAGAGCCTTTTTCATAATATTTCCTCTTTTCTAATTCACTTTGTATTTGAATATTCCCAAACCTTTTCTCCGCCTGCATATAACGCCTCGACCCTGCTGTGAAGCTTTGTGTTGCCGTATATCACCCCATTGTGAGCGACTTTTGTCAGCATATTTTTCTCGTCCATAACATATGGCTGACAGTTCATATCCAGCACCGCAAGGTCGGCTTTGAAGCCCTCTTTAATAAGCCCTTTGTCCATTATGCCGAAGCGCTTGCAGGCATTATATGAACTAAGCTCCGCCGATTTTTCTATGGTCAGCCTGCCCATTTTGACAAGCTCAAAAAGCAGCCGAAGTGACATTTCTATTCCCGGCAACCCGTCCGCCGAAGCCCATACAGAGCCATGGGGGGCTTTTTCATCAGGGGTGAAAGGTGCGTGGTCACTGCCAAGATAAAAGAAGTCGCTGTGCGCCACGATATCAAGAAGCTCGTCACGATCTTCTCGGCTTCTGAACGGTGGCTTCATTCGGGCATATCCTCCTTGACACGCCATATCTTCATCGCAGTAAAAAAGATAATGCAGAGTAGTTTCGCCGCAGATATCTACTCCACGCTGCCTTGCGGCTATAATAAGCCTTGCAGCCTTTGCGGTGCTGACGTGGGCAACATTGACCTTGCAGCCTGTTTTCTCTGCACACCTTATGGCTGTTTCCACCGCCTTTATCTCGGAGATATCAGGGTGTGAGCTGAAATATGCTCCTGCGCCGTCAGCGCCCTGTGCTTTGAGCCTTGCGGTCTCACGATTGATGATGTCATAGTCCTCACAATGGATAGTAAGTGAAAGACCGGTCTGCTTCACCGCCGCCATTATCTTTTCAAGCGCCTGCTCGTCAGGAGCGCAAAGCCCCACAAATTCACATTCTCGACCTTTCAGCGGTGGGTTCATAAAAGTCTTGAAGCCCACCGCTCCGCACTCCGCAAGCTCTGGGAGTCTATCAAGGTTATCAAAGCCTGCTCCAGCATACATTCTGAAATCTGTTATGCTGTCACGGAGCATTTCCGCCCTGCGCTTTTCAAAAGAAGCCTTATCCACCACAGGGGTCTTGCCGCCCGGCATTTCAAAGAACGTTCCCACGCCACCAGACGCCGCAGCGGTCGAGCCCGAGCGAAAGTCCTCACGATAGGCAAATCCGCCGCCCCTGATGTGGGTGTGGGTGTCGATCATTGCAGGGATAACAAGCCGTCCTGAAAGATCTGCGCTGCGCTTTGCGTCCTCAAGCTTTGCACCATTCTCAGCGACTTGCGTTATGATACCGTCCTTTATGCCGATATCAGCGCTTCTTATGCCGTTTTTGTCGCAAAGCTTTGCATTTAAAATATTCAGGTCATTAAAAGCTTTCATTTTCTCACCATTCTTATTGCGCCAACAGGACATATCTGAGAGCAAAGTCCGCAGCCGTCACATTTTTCCTTGCTGCAAAAAGCTTTCTTGTCTGTGATATCTATTGCGCTGTAACCATTGTCTTCACAGCTTATCTTGCACTTACCACAGCCTATGCACTTTTCTGTGTCAATGCAAGCACACATTTTATATGCCCTGTTGAGCTGGTTGTGCTTTACGATATTTTCAAGAGCCTTTCCGCAGAAGTCTGAAATAGTTTCATATCCCGACTTTTCCATATACTCCACAAGCCCTTTGGACATATTTTTCACAATGCCATAACCGCTTTCCATTACTGCCGAACACACCTGCAAGGTGCTTGCACCGACGGCAATGAACTCTGCGCAATCGTGCCAATCGTATATGCCTCCCGTTGCCGATATAGGCAGACCCGTTGCCATTGAAAGCTGTGCAACGCTTCGCAAAGCTATGGGCTTTAGCGGTCGGCCGCTCAGACCTTGAAATGCGCTTTTTCCGTCAACGCTGTTGAAAGGCACCATTGTTTCAAGGTCAATGCCAGGCAGAGAGCTTATGGTGTTTATCGCTGTCAGTGCTCTCGCTCCCCCACGTTTTGCCGCAAGACCCTTTGAAGGCAGGTCAGCGGTGAGTGCTGTAAGCTTTGGCATAACAGGCTTTGAAGTGGTGGAAGTTACCCAGCCCACCACCTTTTCTATCATAACGTCATTTGCGCCGATAGCAGCTCCGCCGCCGCTCTCAGCCTGTCCGTGAGAGCAGGATAGATTCAGCTCAAAAGCGTCCGCACCTGCTTGATCAAATGCTTTGGTCAGCTCTTTCCACTCGCTTTCATGAAGCTCGTCAGAATGGATAAGGCTGGATATCACCGTCTTTTCAGGAAATCTTTCTTTCAGCCAGCGTATACCCTTGACAAATTCTTCGATAGTTTTTGGGCTTCCGATCTCGAAATTCGTGAAAGCTTCTATCTTTCCGTTTCTTTTCACCGCCCTTATCCTCGGGTTGACGTTTCGCTTTATGAACCTAGGGGAATACTGTGCGGTCTTTAAAACTGCACCGCCCCAGCCTGCTTCAAAGGCTCTTGCGATCTGATCGAAATTTGTTGTTGGCGGCGCAGAAGCAAGAATGAATGGGCTGTCCATTTCTATCCCTGCGAAATTTGTTCTGAGTGTTGCTGACATATATCTCAACTCCAAATACTATATCTTATTTTTTTGCATTGGTCTGTGTTTTGCCGAAAGCTTCTATTCGGTGGCTGATGTAATCGTCAAATTCCTGCAAGATCTCTTCGGTGGACTTTTCTCTGTCGTCCATCATAAGACCGTATACATGGGGTGCTTCAAGACCTCTGTCCGCAAGCTCTCCCAGCAGTTCTTCCATAAAAATCCCCGGCTTGTCAACAAGCACTCTGGGAACTTCTTTCGGTCTGCCGCCCCAATCCTCGCAGAAACTCGACTTTGTTATGCCGCAGCTTGGCGAGCCGTCGCAAGTGAGAATGGCGGTGACTTCATAGCCGACCTTGTAGTAATTTGCAATGTAATCTGCCGTTTGTGCTGCAAGCTGTCTGCAAAGACGGCGGTAGCCTGCGTTGTCGTAAAGATTTCGGCTTGTCCACCAGCGCTGGTTGCCCATATGCAAAACCTCTGGACAGGGCATTTGCATAACGCCGAAGCCATATTTATCAAGTATCTTCACTACATCGGAGAACATTCCGCTGTATCTTGCAAATTCAAACACCTTGTTATTGGCGTTCAGCAGGCAGTTTGAAACAAAAACGATCCTTTTACTGCGTTTGTCCTGCTTGTGCAAAGTCTTTTTAGTCTCTGCCATAAATCATTCTTCTTTCCTGCTTATTTGTTATCCAGCCCCTTTTGTGAGCCGTCTATTCCCATAGGCAAGAATGGAAGAGACAGCTCGGGCTGTATATATCACGGAGGAATTTAGCTTAATAGCTTGCTATTTTTTTACTTCAGACCTTCAACGGCAGCCTTCCAATAGCTGTCATCATAAACCTTTGCAGGCTTTTCCTTGATGATATCGAACTTAAGGCAAGCGTCAACAGTTGAACCGATCTTGTCGTCGCCAAGTCTGAGCATTTTCTCTGCTTCGGTTCCGTCAGGCGCTGCAAGTGAAGCAACCTCCTTGGCGGAAGCTTTCTGATGTTCAAGTGTTGTACTGCTCTGATCTACATAGTTCCATACGATCTCGGCAGCCGCCTCAGGGTCTGTGCAGGCGTCTGACCAGCCCTTCATGGAGGCTCTCATAAAGCCTTCCATAAGCTTGTCGCTGCCGTCCTGTGCAGCCCAGTCTGTATTTGCAATGATAGCGTCCTCGAGCATTCCGCAATCATAATCTTCAAAGTTTATCACGTTGATATCGTCCTTTGAAAGTCCCGACTCCTGCAATACGATATACTCGTTATATATATTTGCGCTGGCAACGTCGATCTCATCATTGAGAAGTGCGTCCATTGTGTAATCCTGGCTAACGATAGTGCAATCCTTATCCTTGTCGATACCGTACTTATCCAGCAACGAATAGATAGGATAATCTGCTGTGCCGACCCAAGCGCCGATCTTCTTGCCCTTCAAGTCCTCAGGTGTCTTGATACCCGATGACGCCTTTGAGCAAAGCATGAGCGAGCCCTCTTGGAACACCTGTCCTATTTCAACGATAGGATATCCCTGTTCCTCATATGGCAGCAGACCGTAGAGGTTTGCGATACCGATATCGGCAGCACCGATAGATACCTGCTGTGCAGAAACGATATCGCTTCCGCCTGAGATGATGTTAAGATCAATGCCCTCGTCCTCATAATAGCCCTTTTCATAAGCCACATAAAAGCCCATAAACTGAACGCTCGGCAGCCACTTGAGCTGGAAATCCACTGTTGTAAGGGCCTTGCCGTTCTTTGTCACTGTGGCATTGCTTGAACCCTCGGAACTGCCACAGGAAGTAAGACCTGCTGAAAGAAGGATACCTGCTGTCAGGGCGGATAATGTTTTCATCAATACTTTTTTCATAATTAACTCTCCTTATAAATTGAAAATTGGTTGTTTGCTTTTTATTACTATCACTATAACTATCAGTTACAGCTTTAAGACCTTTGTGAAGCGTGCCATTTAAGAGCGACACGCTCGATTATGGAAATGATCGCATACATAAGCACACCGCAAAGGGTAGCGACCAAGATGTATGCCCAAGCAACGGACATCTGCGAAAGCTTTATCGAAGCTGTGAGCTGATAGCCTATGCCCTTGTAGGAAGTGAAAAATTCGCTGCATATTGCAGACATAAGTCCTGTTGTTGTGCTGACCTTCAAGGCTGTGAGCATATACGGCAGACAGTTAGGAAGCTGGAGCTTGAAAAAAGTCTCGATCTTCCTTGCTGCACATATCTGCATAAGATCCTTTGAGAACGGAGGAAGCTCCGTCATACCTCTGTAAGCATTCAGCGTCATTGAAGCCATGCTGAATACTGCAACGACCGCCACCTTTGAAGCCATTTCCATTCCGAACCAGTTGTTCATTATGGAAGCCATTGCTATCATAGGGATAGCGTTCACGGCAGTAACAATGCTTATTCCGCCCACGCCAAGCTTCGGGAACGCTGCTGCAAATACTGCGATAACAAAGCCGATAAGCGAACCAACTAATATTCCCACAACGGCTTCTTTGAGCGTCCACACTGTGTTTGACATTATTACCGAGAAATCGTCGTTAAGTGTACGGATTATATCAGAGGGGTAGGAAAGCTGATAAGGCTTCAAGCCAAGGAGATAATGAAGTCCTCCCTGCTGCCAGGCGAAAATTATTATCACGCCCAGCACAAGCGAAAGTATCATATCCTGCGTCTTTTTCCAAAGGCGTTTAGCTTTGCTCATTTTCCGCACCTCTCTTCCTTTTGAATGTTTTAAGTGTTATAACTCCCGGTGTCGTGAGCTTTTCTATAAGCACCACCAACAGATATGTTGAAATACCCATAAGTGAAGCCATTACCACTGAAGCCCAGAAGTTTATCGCACCTGTTGCGCCATAGTAAAGCGAACTGAGTATCTTGAAACCTATGCCCTCGCTTGAACCCATCATCTCAACCAGCACCGCTGCCGTTACTGCGCTTGGAGCGGCAAGCTTCAAGCCTGTGAAAAGATACTGTCTTGAAAATGGGAACATAAGCTTTGTGTAAACTGTTATACGCCTTGCGGCAAGTATCCTCATAAGGTCTTTCTTGTCGTTGTCAACGCTTCTCAGACCTTGATACATATTCACTGCGACCGGAAAGAACGTTATGAACGCCGCAAGCACCGTTCTAGACATTCCCGAGTCCCTTACCACCGTGTAAACGATCGGCGCAAGAGCAAGTATAGGTATCATCTGCAAGACGATCATATAAGGAAGTATCATCTTTTCAAGAGACTTGTGAAAGCTCATAAATATAGCAATGCAAATGCCTATTACCGAACCGATCACGAAGCCTTGGAGTGCCTTTGTGAATGTGAACATCACTGCTGAAAAAAGGCTGTCAAAGTCGGTGAATATCTTTGCTATCACCGAATGGAGATATGGCAGCTTCTTCACCGCCATAGGGTCTTTGAGCATCTTGTCAAGATAGAATGCGATAAACTCCCATAATCCCATAAGAAGTGCAAGACAGACGATGATAGAGATAGTCTTGTTGGTTTTCTTTTCTTTCACATTTGTCACACTCCTTCAAAACAGCCTCTGATATGCTCCACAAGTGCGTTACATTCAGGGGTATATCGCATTTCCTTTCTTCTCGGTCTCGGAAGAGTTATATCCACCATTGCGGAAAGTCTGCCTGGGTGAGGTGAGAACACTGCCACCTTATCAGAAAGATAGACAGCTTCCTGAATGTTATGTGTAATGAAAATAACTGTTTTGTGGGTCTGTCTCCAGATCTTTAAGATATCATCGTTGAGCTTCTCTCTTGTGAACTCGTCAAGAGCTGAGAAAGGCTCGTCCATTAAAAGTATAGGCGGGTCGAGCGCTAACGCTCTTGCGATACCCACACGCTGCTGCATACCGCCGCTTAGCTGATACGGATAATGGTCGGCATAGTCGGTAAGACCCACAAGCTCAAGCACCTCGTCTGAACGCCTTTTCTGCTCCTTCTTGCTCATCTTTTGCAGCTCAAGCGGCAGGCAGATATTTTTTCTGACCGTCCGCCAATCGAACAATACTGCGCTCTGGAACACCATTCCGAAAGAGTGGCTGAGACGTTCCTCTCTCGGTGTGTATCCGCTTATGATGACCTCGCCCTTTGTGGGCTGCAAAAGGTCGCAGATTATTCTGAGCATTGTGCTCTTGCCGCAGCCCGACGGACCGACCAGTGAGATAAAATCGCCTTTATCAATGTTAAAGCTGACATTTTTTAGCGCCTCGGTAGGTTCGCCCTTGGCGTTGAGATAGGTCATACTGACGTCCTTGATAAGTATTTGCGTCTTCAAACAAAACAACTCCTTCTAAATAAAAAGGGCGCAGAGGAAAGCTGCTTTTCTGCATTTTCCTTCTGCGCTCCATTGCGTAGTCTCTTTTTTATGTTTAGCCTGCGTCGTTTACAAGCTTCATAAGCTCTGACATATCCTTCTGAGCTTCCAAATCCTCAACGAATGAGATTATCTTTTCAGTTCTCTCAGGGTCGGTGTAAACTCTGTTTGCAAGAGTTCTGAACTTGTTCTTTACGTCCTCGAATGTAACAGGGTTTCTCCAGTCGCCCTTTGGGTCATCGATAACTGATTCATACTCAGTGCCGTCTTTCATTGTGACTTTTACTGCGCTTGAATAATGCTCAGGGTATCTTGCCTCGAATTCTGGGTCTTCAACGACCGTTGTTGAAGCAATGAGCTTCTTTACCAGCGGATCGTCAATGTACTTGACGTCAAATTCATCAACTGTTACCTTGCCGTTCACAAAGGCGATAGCTGCCTGGAATGGCATACTGAACTGGAGATCAACGATATTCTTAGGGTGCCACTTGCGTTCTTCTGCAAGCAGTCTCATTGTATATTTCGATGAACGTATCTCTATCTTTTCAATGTCCTCTGCCTTTGGGTGGTACTTTGCAACGATATCCAGACAAGCGTCAAGATGTCCGCCTGAATAACGGCAGCAAGGATATACCTTGATACTTGATGAAGCAAATTCCCACTTGTCGCCAAGGCCCTCTGTAATAAACTTTGTGTCGAAATGATCGTAATATGAATAAGCGTGGAGAATACCGTCCTTGCCCTCATAGATATCCGACGGACCATTGAAGCCCTTGTCGGCAAGATATGCGGCGATGATAGAGTTCATTGCTGGGTGGCCTGCCTGAAAACGCTTTGTAAAAGAACCCTCAGAGTTCCAAGCCATAAGACCTGCAACGGTGCTTCCTGCAATGCCCTGAACATAAACCGTCTTCTGCTTGTCAAAGCCCATGAGCTTTGCTGCGCTCACAGCCGCACCCATTGAACCGCAGGTGCTTGTAGGGTGGAAGCCCTGATAGTACATATCGCCAAGATATGCACTGCCAAGTCGGCAAACAACTTCATTTCCTAAGCATACGGCCTCAATGAACTCCTTGCCGCTCTTTTTGAGCTTCTCAGCAAGTGCAAAGCTTGCAGGATATGTAGCAGGCGACGGGTGAGCGTTCGACTCATTGTGATCGTCAACGAAATCGTAACCGTAGCACTGGATAGCGTTTGCGAAAGCCGCATTCGGAGCAGAGACTTTCTTTGACGAGCCCACGATAGTACATTCAGCAGGACCCTCAAGCTCCTCAGCAGTCTCTCTTGCGATCTTGCTTGTGATGATATTTCGTGTGCCAACCATTGAAGCAAGCACGTCAAGTGTCAGCGTCTTTGCGTGAGCCACCGCATAGTCGGGCAGATCCTCGAACTTAAGTCCCGTGGAAAGCTCTGCGATAATTTCAGCGATCTTTTTCTCATTTGTTTTTGCAGTTGTAGTCATAATAAACAGCGTCCTTTCATTGAATTGTAGCAAATCGTATTATTGAAATGTTGATATGGTGTATTGTATATATTGTTCTAAGCTTTGGCTTGCAAAGCCTGTGATGAATGTTTTGACCTGAATGGTATGATATTTATTGCCGAGCCGCATATTACAAGCACCGCACCTGCGATCATATGCGGGGTAACATCTTCGTGGAGGAATATATAAGCCGCTGCCATTGCAATAACAGGCTTAATAAAGAACGATACCGAAGCCGCCGAAGGACCGCCTGCGGCGATCGCCTTGAGAAATGCGATGTAGCCTATTCCAGTGACCACAATCCCAAGATAGAGAAGAAGCGGTGCAGAGAAAAGAGATATGCCTTTAACTATCGGTCTGCCGGAGACTAAAAGATATATCAGAAGTCCTGCGCAGCCAAATAGAAAACTGAAACAGTTCTGAGACCAGCCGCCGATCTTTGCGATACGCTTTTTTCCAAGTGCGGTATAAAGTCCAAAAGCAATGGAAGCGACCAGCACGATGAGAAGTCCCGAGATGTTGTTGCCCGAAAGAAGCTTTTTCGGATCAGCCGCCACTACAAGTCCTGCAATGCAGATGAGAAGCACAAGAAGCTTTTTTCTGTTGAACTTGTCGCTTGTAAGAAAGTGGGCGAAGATCATTGTGAAAACTGGGTTCGCACTTATTATCAGTGCGGCAAGTGCTGCGTTTGTTTTCATAACACCGATCTGAAACAGCGTCATCGAAAAGCATACGCACACGAGACCGAGTATCACGAGATAAATTATATCACCTGCTGTCAGGCGGTAATTTCGCTTTTTAAGGTCTGCCGCCGCAAATGGTATCAGCAGCACGCCACCGATAAAAAATCTCAGAAATGTGAGCTGTATCGGATCGAATGTACTTCCGCCAAGCTTCAGCGCCGTTTCCATTGTGCCAAAGCAAAAGGCTGTTACCAAAACATAAGGAAAGCTTTTTTTGATATCAGGCATTTTTTATTACCTCACTTTGCGGTCAAATGATTTTTTTCATTTGCCTTGCTGTATCTTATGTTTTATATTATACTCGTTTTGAATCTTTAAAAAAGGACAAATGTCCTATTTTAAAGATAAATTATGCACAGTTTTTTTACGCTTTTTTGTGCAATTTTACATTTTAACGATTTGCCCATAACAAACTTTACGCTTTGAACTTATCAATAGAATGAACGAAATAAATGAAACGTCGTATTTCTGCAAAGCAGAAATTACGCCGCTCCACTACATCTCATTTTATAACTGCCTTTTCTGTTCATTAAGTTCGCTGTAAACGCTGAGTTTCATCTTGTCTGCCTGCTCACCGTCTACCACGATAAGCCGTCCCTGCCTTGTAATAAGCCCCTGCTCTTCCAGCCTGTTAAGGGCACGGCTTATTGAGCGGATATTTAAGCCCGTGTCTTCTGAAAGCCGCTCACGAGGTATATTAAGAAAGACTTTTCCTCGTCCCCCCATATCCTCATAATAAGAAAGCAGCCTATATGCAAGCCGTTGATAGCCGTGAGAAAAGAGCATCGCACGGTCTTTGTTCTGCTGAGAGAAGTTTTTATATATAATAAGCCGTGTTATGCTAAAAAGTGCCTTATTGCTTGAATGAAGCCAATGCAGGAACACTTCCTTCGGCATATATATAAGCTGAGCATTATCACTTTCAGTACATACCGTTCCTCGTGAAAACTCTTCGTCCGTGATTGCTTCCGTCTCGCCCATTAAGCATGGGGCCCGAACACTTGCGATCTCATACAAAATGCCGTCTGGAAGCTCCTTGTAGATCTTTGCCGTACCTTTGAGCAAAAAATAGACCGCCTCACATCTCTCCCCCGACTTTATAAGCATATCACCCGAGTGCTTTTTCACCAAAGCAGCATTACCCTTGACATTGTCGTCCATAAGGTCATAGAGGGCAGATATCCACTCCGCAGTGTTTCTGTTTTCACAGCTTTTGCATATCACTTCCCGGCTGTCAAGCATTTTCCTCACTCCTTATTATCTCTTAAAGCTTATCTTTGTCCTCTTTGATAAGAATTTTCAAAGCCTCCACCGCCGTCTTGATAGCGTTGTGAGTATCAAAATCCGTTTCCATAAGCCCTGTCGCCTTTTCACGGAGCAGATTACGGCAAAGGTTCAGCACAGCACCGCAGCGAATTTTTCTCACCGCCGACACCACAAAAATAGCCGCACATTCCATTTCGGAGGCCAGCACTCCGGCTTCCTGCCACATTTGCATATTGCGCTCCAGAACATCACGGGTCGGCATTGATCGAGGTCGATGCTGACCATAATAAGAATCTTTACTGTCAACTACTCCGACAGCAGCAGGCAACTCTAATTTTTTTGACGCATTTTCCAAAGCTTTCACCACCGAATAGCTAGGCACAGCCGGAAACTGCTTGGGCATATAGCTGTCAGCAGTACCCTCAGACCTTACCGCACCGTTGGGTATAATAAGGGTACCCGGCACAAGTTCAGGTTGATGAGCTCCGCAAGTGCCGACCCTTATAACTGTATGCACGCCAGCGTCACAAAGTTCCTCCAAAGCTATCGCCGCCGAGGGTCCGCCAATACCAGTCGACACCACCGAAACCCTTTCGCCACAAAGCTCACCTGTATATGACATATACTCTCTTTTGTCAGCCACAAATTTCGGATTATCAAGCTCCTGGGCTATGATCTCAACACGCTTCGGGTCACCAGGCAGCAAAACATATTTTCCTAGTTCCTCGGGATAACAGCCAAGATGATGCAGCCTTTCATTAGTAATAATCATATTTGTTCCTCCTAATGTATCAATACATATCTTTCAAGATATTGCCTTTTTAGGCAACAAAAAAAGCACCTGAAAGATTTCCAAGTGCTTCATTGCAAAAATTCTCTATACTGTGATTTTACTATAAAATACATTAAATTTCAAGAAACATAGATGTATTTTTCTTAAACATTTATTAAACTGTATAAAATGAATCATCAGCATTATATATCATTGTACATTGCAACGACATTACAAAAAAATTCCTCCGATCCACGCAAATGAATCAGAGGAATAAATGCAGATCACAACTGCAATGGCAGGGGCAGAAGGATTCGAACCCTCGGCACGCGGTTTTGGAGACCGCTGCTCTACCAACTGAGCTATACCCC
>CAKSAK010000002.1 GCA_934435205.1 uncultured Ruminococcus sp.
ATTCTTTTTCTCAAAAGAATCTCTCAAGGGTTTCGTACTATTCGTCTTTGTTCAATTTTCAAGATGCTGTTTCGTTGTACTCTTTCATGTTGTGCAACTTTTACATTATATCACACTTTTTATCTTTTGTCAACCCCTTTTTTGAAGTTTTTCAAAAAAAGTTTTTGACTTTCGATCTTTATGTGATTTTAATGCGCTGTCTTAAATCAGCTTATCTATTATATCATATCAGCTAAGCTTTGTCAAGACTTTTGTTTGTGAATTCTTTATGAACTCACTTTCAAGCTACTCCTCAGGTCTCTTCTGTTCTCCCGAACCTTTTACCTTCGTTTCGCTTTTTCCTTTATCGCTCTCTCTCGAGGCGACTTGTTTATTTTATCACTTTTAACTCCCTTTGTCAACCCCTTTTTTCGCTTTCTGCTTTTTTTACACTTTATTTCCCTTTTCTTATCTCTTTTTGTCCATTTTGCATTGCTTCTTTATTCTTTTGATTCAAAAAGTGACAACTGAGCGTCGCTCAGTTGTCACTTTGCTCGGTGTTTCCTCTGTTTTGTGTTAATGATCTACTCGGTATGGCTTCGACATTCCTCACTCCTCATTCCTCATTAATCTTACCGTTTCTGCCATTAATTCCGCCGCTTTCTGCTTTTTCTCCAATGTCACTGCAAAATATGGTTTTGCTCCGTCAAAAAATCTTATCCTATTCTTATAAGCCCCATACAACGCTTGTATCTGCTCTACCTCTGCAGTTTTCACAAAGAACAGCACCTTATCTCCTCTTTGTGTTATTTCCTTTATGCCAAGCTTTGAAGCGGTATTTCTTGTAAGCGCAACGTTCACAAGTCCAAGCACTGATTTCGGTGGGTCGCCGTATCTATCTATAAGCTCGTCGATAACGTCCCTGGAATCCTCCTCGTTGCCAATAGAAGCTATCTTCCTATAGCAATCTATCCTCTGTGACAGATTTTCTATATAAGGTTCTGGGATAAATGCGTCGATAGAGATATCCACCAAACAATCCTCAGGTGACGGTGGCAAAGCCTCTCCCTTTTGTTCAGCTATTGCTTCATTAAGAAGTCGCAGATACATATCATATCCCACCGCTTCCATATGACCATGCTGTTTACCGCTGAGTATCGAGCCTGCACCTCTTATTTCAAGGTCACGCAAAGCTATCCTGAAGCCCGAGCCGAACTGTGTGAACTCTCTTATTGCGTCAAGCCTTTTTGCCGCTACCTCAGTGAGTACCTTGCCACGTCTGAAGGTGAAGTACGCAAAAGCACGGCGGTTTGATCTTCCCACACGTCCACGGAGCTGATAAAGCTGTGAAAGTCCCAATCTGTCAGCGTCCTCTATTATAAGTGTATTTACATTCGGCACGTCAACACCTGTTTCGATTATTGTGGTGCAGACGAGGATATCTATCTCTCTGTCGCAAAGCTGTCGCCATATTTCCGACAGCTCCTCCTCAGGCATTTGACCGTGTGCAAACGCTATCCTTGCTTCAGGGAGCATTTCCTGAAGCTTATTTGCGGTCATCATGATAGTTTCCACCCTGTTGTGGATATAATACACCTGACCGCCACGGCGCAGTTCCTTGCTTATAGCCTGCGCTATTACGCCCATATTATGCTCTATAACATAGGTCTGAACAGGGTGTCTGTCCATAGGCGGCTCTTCTATGACGGACATATCTCTGATACCGCTCATTGCCATGTTAAGCGTTCTTGGTATCGGGGTAGCCGAAAGGGTCAGCACGTCAACGCCCTTGAAAGTCTCCTTGAATTTTTCCTTATGTGCAACACCGAAACGCTGTTCCTCGTCTATGATAACAAGACCCAAGTCCTTGAACTTAACGTCTTTCTGCACAAGCCTGTGCGTGCCTATGATAAGGTCGATAGTGCCACGGTTAAGCTCTCTTATTATCTGCTGTTGCTCCTTTGGTTTTCTAAATCTCGACAAAAGCTCCACTTTCACTGGGAAATGCTCAAATCTTTTTATCGCCGTCTGATAATGCTGCCATGCAAGAACAGTTGTCGGCACGAGAATAGCCACCTGCTTGTTATCGAGCATACACTTGAACGCCGCACGGAGCGCCACCTCTGTTTTGCCGAATCCAACATCTCCGCAGAGAAGTCTGTCCATTGGGGACGGCTTCTCCATATCAGACTTTATCTCCTGTATAGATCTTAACTGATCGTCAGTTTCCTGATAGTCGAAACGCTCCTCAAAATCCGCCTGCCAATCGTTGTCAGGGGAAAAAGCAAAACCCTTTGCCATTTGTCTTTGAGCATAAAGCTTTGTAAGCTCCTCCGCCATATCCTTTACGGCAGACTTTACCTTGTTTCGTGTCTTTGTCCACTCCATAGAGTTGAGCTTATTGAGCTTCACTGCCCCGTCATCTCTAGGACCTATATATCTTGACACAAGGTCAAGCTGAGTAACAGGCACATAAAGCACGTCCGTGCCTGCATATTTTATGGTGATATAATCCTTTGTTACGCCGTTCGTTTCTATATTTTTTATTCCTGAAAATCTGCCTATGCCGTACATAGCGTGAACAACAAGGTCGCCCGATTGGATATCAGACAGGCTTTTTATCTCTTCCCCTGCCTTGTGACGTGATTTACGCTTCTTTGCACTCATGGCTTTCATCTGAGTGATAGCCGCACAGCCTATGTCAGGATAATCAAATCCGCCTGAAAGACAGCCTGTGCGCAGGTATACTTTACCCTTCATTATCTCGCTGTTCTCAGTGAGGATCTCCGCAGAGATGCCAGCGTCATTAAGGTCTTTATTTATAATAGGAAGCGTTTTTTCCGAGCCTGCCAGCACAACAGTGCAATATCCCTGAGAGCAGAGGTTTTTCAGTTCTTCTTCAAGGTTGATGATATTACCGCCCCAAGCCGCCGTCTGTCGGCAATCGGTATTGATAAGCTTCTTGAACTTCACGCCGTTGTTAGAACGCATAAAGCTGTCAAGAAACACCGACTTCATTTGTGTTATTTTAAGCTCCGCCTGGGGTATATCAAGATAAAAGCCCTCCAGCTTTCTGAAAAGTATGCCGTCCTCATAAAGAAGCTTCATATCCTCTGAAAGCTGGGCAAGAGCCGCCTTGCCCTTTTCGATACAGTTTGTATACTCCGACACAAGGCAAACACCGCTTTGGAAATAGTCAAAAATAGTTGTGAGCTTGTCATAGCACACAGTATAATACTTATCAAGATTTGTGAGGGTGATCCCGCTCTGAGCCGTTTCTATATCTCTTGAAATATTCGTTCTTATCTTATCGGTACGGCTTCCACGGACAGACTTTGACAAGGCTTCAAGCTTTGTCACAAGGTCGTCAGTGTCAGGAAAAATTATCTCCAAAGCAGGGAAAACTGTTATCTCGTCTATAGGGTCGGTACGCCTTTGGCTTTCGGGATCAAAGTATGAGATAGAATCTATCTCATCGCCCCAAAGCTCAATTCTCACAGGGCGTGACTCCTGCACAGGGAAAATGTCGGCGATAGAGCCTCTCACAGAAAACTGTGCCTGACCCTCCACCTGATCTGTTCTTGTATAACCGCCTGCAAGCAGTTTATTAGTAAGCTCCTCAAGGCTCAGTTCGCCCCCTGTTTTTATCTCAAAGGAAAACTCTTTCAGCTTATCCTGCGGAATAGTTCCCTGCAAGCAAGCCTCCATACTTGCGGCGATAATCTTGCACTTGCCCTGAGAGATAAGAGAGAGAGCCTCCAGCCTTTTATGCTCATATTCTCTTGAAACGCCCTCCATGTATGCAAAGTTCAGATCCTTTGCAGGAAAAACGCAGGCAAGCTGCTCCCCTGACATTTCGTTTATATCCCCTGTCATTCTTATGGCTGACGCTTCATCGTCGCATATAACAAGGCAAGGGGAAAGCCTGCTTAGAGCCATTGCGGTCTGAGCCTTGTGTATATTTGAAACGCCCGTGACCGCACAAGGGGTAAACCCTTTGAGCAGGCAGTTTTTCACATCTTTATAAAAGCCAAGACGGCTCGCCATTTCGTAAAAAATATTCATCTTGCTGTTCTCCGAAAAAATGTTTTAATAACAATATAACTGTAGGGGACGGCGCCCTCGACGTCCCGATATTTGTCTTTATCAATATGTCGGTCAGAAATTATTCCTAATTGAACTTGTTCATAGCCTCGTTTATCTTACCCTGCACCATAAGCTCCACAGCCTCGCAGGTGTTTTTATCCACATCAGAAAGCTTTTTCATTTCCTCGTCAGTGAATCTTGAAAGCACCCAGTCAGCCAAGTTGTAATCAGGGTGCGGCTTTTTGCCCACGCCTATTTTTACCCTTGGAAAATCCTGACCGCCGCACAGTGCGATAATGCTTTTTATGCCATTATGACCACCTGCCGAGCCGTTTCTGCGTATCCTCATTTTGCCCACGTCAAGTGAGATATCGTCATAGACCACGATAACATTCTCCAGCGGTATATCGTAAAAGTCCATAGCGTCGCTGACAGCCTCACCGCTGTTGTTCATAAAAGTTTCAGGCTTCATGACAAGGCAGCTTTTGCCGCCAATAATGGCACGTCCCACAAGCGCCTTGAACTTATGTGTATTCACCGAAAAGCTGTATTTCTTCTCCATAGCCGCCACCGCAAGAAAGCCTGCGTTATGACGAGTGTTCTCATAAGCCACACCGGGGTTGCCAAGCCCCACGATAATATACTCAGGCTTGCCGGCAGGAG
Source organism: uncultured Ruminococcus sp. (assembly GCA_934435205.1). GTDB lineage: Bacteria > Bacillota > Clostridia > Oscillospirales > Ruminococcaceae > Hominimerdicola. The sequence goes on from CAKSAK010000002.1 coordinate 4,729, forward strand.
TTCTATCGGCTGAAAGCTGTTTTAATTTCTCGAAAATGTCCATTGCAAATTCTCCTATCTTTTATAATATGTCAGCCCCGACCGCTTATTCTGCACACGCACAATAACCCCGTCTTTATGCAAGACGGGGTATAAACAAAAGCCGACATTTTACTGTCGGCTTTATTATAGCATATTTTTTTCAGGATTGCAAGGGAGAATTTTTATATACACTATTTTGGTCGTCCACATTCTCTGCAAAATTTTGCCTCAATAGGATTTATATTGCCACAATCAACACATTTCCATTGATTACTTCTAGCAACATTAACTGGAGGTGGATTATTTGATTTAGGTGTAGTTTCTCCTTTTGCTTTCGTCAGTTTATCCATTTTGCAATTAAGTTCATTAAGTGATTCGGACATTTCACAAACCATCATCGTAAACGATATTCCGACAACAAATAGCATTGAGCCAGCACACATAACAATAATGCCAATAGGAATTGAATCTTCCAATATTACACAACCGATAACAATCGATGCAATTACGCCACATATCATACCGACCTTGCAAAAATTCCTTACAAAGTTTGTCCAATACATAACTCATACCTTCTTTCTCATTCTTTAATTAGTACCTATAAGTGCTAACACATACATAATATCACACAAATGTGGTAAAGTCAATAGTACCGAATGGTACTAAAACATTTTCTGCAAAATTACCAAAAATGAGGGGAGATTTTTATGTATTTTCCAAGATTAAGGGACTTGCGAGAAGATAAGGACATGAATCAGACACAGGTCGCAAAGCTGCTTTTTACAAGTCAGACCGTTTATTCTCGCTATGAAAGAGGCGTGCTCACTATCCCCGTAGAACACCTCCTTATCCTAGCCGACTTCTATGGCGTTTCCACCGATTATATCCTCGGCAGGACAAACAACAAAAAACTAAACAAATAGACCCTGCCTTACAAAAGACAGGGTCTTGCTTATTATCAATATGTAGGGGCGACCTTTGGTCGCCTGCTTGCTGTCAGCCGTCTGTATGTCAGACTTACTTCTCCTCAGACTTGCCGTGGATAGCCTCGAACTTTTCTGTTCTCGCCTTGAGCTTCTTCTCAGCGTAGCCCTCTTTGATAGTTTCTCTGCCACGCTCGATAGCAAGTGCGTTGTCAGGAATATCAGTTGTGATAGTAGAGCCTGCCGCTGTGTATGCACCCTTGCCGACTCTTACAGGTGCAACAAGGTTTGTGTTACAGCCGATGAAAGCATTGTCCTCGATAACAGTTCTGAACTTCTTGTCGCCGTTGTAGTTTACTGTTACAACGCCACAGCCGAAGTTTACATTTGAGCCGACGTCAGAATCGCCGATGTATGTAAGATGTGCCACCGCTGTGTATTCGCCGATAGTGGAGTTCTTTATCTCCACAAAGTCGCCTATCTTCGCACCCTTCTTGATGTGTGAATTAGGTCTGAGCTGAACATAAGGTCCTATCTTAACGTCGTCCTCGATAATTGAATCGTAAGCCTGAACATTGTTGAGGTTTACGCCGTTTCCAACAGTTGTGTTCTCTATTATGCAGTTGTTTCCGATGTTGCAGTTCTCGCCGATAGTGGTGTTTCCTCTCAGGATAACACCGCTGTGTATCTTTGTTCCGTGACCGATAGTAACATTGTTTCCGATAGAAACACCGTCTGTACAGCAGAACTCGATACCCTCGTCAAGCCACTTTCCTATTATCTCATATCTTGCAATGTCATTCAGTGCAAGCAGGCCACGTCTGTCATTTGCACCAAGCGCAACATGAGGATTAGCTGAAATAAATGCGTCAGCCTTTTTGCCCTTTGCAATAAGAAGCTCGATACAATCTGTAAGATAATATTCGCCCTGAGCGTTCTCAGGCTTGATGTCAAAAAGAACTTCCAGCAGGTCAGCCGTCTTGAACCAGTAACAGCCTGAGTTTATCTCAGTGATAGCAAGCTGCATAGGTGTGCAGTCCTTATGCTCAACTATTCCTGAAATGCCGTTCTCAGTGCGGATTATCCTGCCGTAGCCTGTAGGGTTCTCAACTCTTGATGTAACAACAGTTACGCCGCAGTCCTTTTCAGTATGAAGCTCCAGCGCACCCTTGATAGTTTCAGCGTCGATAAAAGGAGCGTCACCGCAAAGTATAAGCGTGTTTCCCTCAGCGTGAGCTTTAAGAAAATCAGCCGCCTGCATAACAGCATGACCTGTTCCAAGTCGCTCTTCCTGCATAACAGTGCAGATGTTAGCCTTTGACTTTCTTGCGTCAAGATAATCCTCTATCTGCTGACCCTCGTAGCCTTTTACAACGCAGATATCGTCAAGCTCTGCATTTTCGCAGGCTGTCAGTACCCACTCCAGCATAGGCTCACCGATAACGTTGCACAAAGCCTTTGGCATATTGGTCTTCATTCTCTTGCCCTGTCCGCCGGCAAGAATAATAACATTGTTCTCCATAATACAAATTCCTTTCAGATACGTCCCACAAAATAAGACTTGGCACTTTTGCACCATTTCCCTATTATTATAATACTTTTGGGATAAAAAGTCAACAGTTGGTTCATATTTTATCGCAATTTATTCTTTTGCTTGACAACATATTGCGACACTGCTATAATAAAATGTGTAGTTATCATGTTCATATATTGCAGTTTTTTCTGCTTCGGATATGGAGGAAGATATATGCAGAAACAATTCTATCCTGTTATAGGAACTGAAATAGCTCTGCCATTTTATATCATTGGCATAGGCGTGAGCTGCTGGCAGTTTCCTGTCAGCAGACCTGAAGGCTATGATTATCCTCAGCTTTTCGTTTGTATCGAGGGCGAGGGTGAGGTAACGGTAGACGGCAAGACCGTAAAAATAATGCCTGACAGCATTTTCTATATACCACCGCACTGTCCCCACGAATATAGAGCCCTGACCCATTCATGGTACCTTGACTGGGTGTGCTTTGACGGCAAGCAGGCTCTCGAACTGCTGAAAGAATGGGATCTTAACAACTTCCATGTTTTCTTAAACTGCGGTGCAGAGCGTATGCACAAGCTTTTTGACAGCGCATACTACACCATAAAAAGCGACAAGGCATACGGCAACTATTATGCCTCCGCACAGCTTTACGATATGCTGCTTGAATACCGCAAGCTTGCAGACGATAAGTTCCCATACAAAAGCCGTGTAAATTCCGATGCCGTTGCAAAGGTCATGAAATACACCGAGGAGAACTATTCAAAGCCTATAAAGCTCGCAGATATGGCGGCTGTGGCAGGGGTATCAGAACAGCACCTTTGCAGACTTTTCAAGAAAAATTTCAGCATAAGACCAATGGAATATCTAAACACAGTGCGCATAAGCCACGCAAAGGAGCTTCTTACCTACTCCTCAAAGACAGTTGCGGAGATAGCTTCGGAAACAGGCTTCAGTGACAGCTCGTATTTTTATGTTGTATTCAAAAAGCATGAGAACATCTCTCCGGCGGAATACAGGAAGATAAAGGCATAAGGTGGCAATAAATATGGAACAAAAAAATATCTATTCCTTTTCTCAAATAGAGGATAAGGTCAAAGCTTTGCATGAAACCAATACAGAGGCGGCAGCAGCCGTTGCCCTTTCATGGCTGGGTCTGAGCCGTGATGAGCTTAAAACACTCAGGATATCAGACTACAACAGCACAATGCGAATGCTCCACACAGCAGGCAGAGTGGTGTACGTGCGTGAGGATACCATTGCGGATATGCTCAAAGGCATCTGCGAAAAAGCTCCAGAATACAGCATGGGCTTTTTCATCACAGACGTGAACTCTGCATATGAAGCCGCAGAAAAGCAAGGACTTTCCCCTATCAGCGTGCTTAAAATGAGATACTTCTACGAAAAGCACAGTGCAAAGCTTTCAGGCGAGCCAGAGGACAGAGTATTTCTCAAAGAGATACTGCGCTCGATTGGCGAAAGCGAAGCTGATATGGAAAAGCAATTTGCAGAATACGAAAATGGCGCACCTGAAAAAATATAGGGCATTAAATAAATTAGATACTGTAAAATCACATCAAAAAACGGGCGAACGCTGTTCGCCCCTACGATTTGCGTAAATACGCTGTTTATATGTAGGGGCGACCTGAGGTCGCCCGTTGTTTTTATACACCAACAAAAAAGAGCAAAACCGAAGTTCTGCTCTTTTGTAAACTATTCTGTTAGTCTATCAAATCGTCAAGTCAGATAGAAGAATGGCTCTTTACATAGTCAACAACAGCGTCAACAGTTGTGTAAGCAAGACCTACGCAAGTGTCAGCACAGCCGTAGTAAATAGCGATTCTGCCTGTGTCAGCGTCGCAAAGTGTTGCGCATGGGAATGTTACGTTCTGAACGTCGCCTACGCACTCATAGATCTCTCTTGGGTTGATGAGATACTCGCCGCATCTGTACTTGACCTTCCATGGCTGCTCCTTATCGAGAATGCAAGCTGAGAAGCTGTATACAAAGCCGTTGCAAGACTCAAGAACACCATGATAGAAGCAGAGCCAGCCCTCGTCTGTCTCTATTGGAATAGGACCTGCACCGATCTTCTTGGACTCCCAGCCCTTGAGAGGTCCCATAACGTGTCTGTGCTCGCCCCAGTACTTCATGTCAGGTGACTGTGAAATGTACATATCACCAAATGGTGTGTGACCTGAGTCAGAAGGTCTTGAGAACATTACATACTTTCCGTCGATCTTTCTTGGGAAGAGTACGCCGTTTCTGTTGAATGGGAGGAATGCGTTCTCACACTGATAGAATGTCTTGAAATCGTATGTGTAGCCTACGCCGATAGTTGGCTTCCAGCCGTATGCATTACACCATGTTACCCAATATCTGTCCTCGATGAAGCATACTCTTGGGTCATAGCCGTAGCCCCACTGATTTACTTCTTCTGTAGACTTGTCAGCCTGCTCGAACATGATCCTTGTAGGGTTGATGTTCCAGTGAATACCGTCCTCAGAGAAACCAGCATGGAGAGCCATGTTTCTTTCCTTATCGTCAACACGGAATACGCCTGCGAACTTGCCCTCGAAAGGAACTACCGCACTGTTGAAGATAGAGTTTGATGTAGGAAGAAGATTTCTAGGAATGATAGGGTTTCTGTTATCTCTCCAGATCACTTCATTGCAGTCAGCCGGCTTATCCTGCCAAGGCATATTTGGGATAGCCTGTCCGTTGATTACTTTAACGCTCATGTTAAAATCCACCTTTCATAATATAAAAATTGATTACTTTTTATTTCTCCCCCGAATAGAAATGCGAAACTTTTCCCGCTTATTCAAGGCGATATCATTCGGCTTACCTTATCGGTAAAATGCCGCTGTTATTATTAAAACACACTTTAAGAAAAATTTCAAGCCCCTATTTTTTCTGAAAACGTTTAGATTTTGAATGTAAACGTATTCTTCTTAAATTTAACATTTTATTAACACTTTGCCTGTTTCATATTTTTGCATCACACTAAAAATCTGCAGTTTTCGGTATCTGCAGGCTCAGTTAGTTCTAGCAAAACAAAAAAATGGATCATCAATAAGCATTTTGAATGTAAATTATAAAAGTTGCCCATAATGGCCATATTAGTATAAGCATATTCGTGCAAGTTTCTGATTTTTTGCAGGAATGATAAAAAGCACTTGCAAAAATAGTGAAAAGGGTATACAATATAAGTAAGGATATCGGATACGTTCGGCAGAGTGCGGCGAAAGTCGGGATTTGCCGAATTGTTCTGTATAGTAGTGTACTATAATTTATAATTTACAAGTGGAGGACATTGATATGAAACTAACAGAAATGTCTGCAGAGGAACTGGCAGCATTCAAGGCGGAAGTCCAGAAAGAATATGACGATTTCAAGGCTCAGGGATTGTCGCTGAACATGGCAAGAGGAAAGCCGTCTGCCGAACAGCTCGACCTGACAGAGGGTCTGCTCACAGCAGTAAAGAGCAATGACGATTGCTTTGCTGAGGACGGCACAGATTGCAGAAATTACGGCGGTCTTGACGGTCTGCCTGAGGCAAAGGCTCTTTTCGCACCAATGCTTGGCGTAACGCCTGACGAGCTTATCGTATGCGGAAACTCAAGCCTTAACATCATGTATGATACTATCGCAAAGTTCATGCTTTTTGGAACAGGCGACGGCGAGAAGCCTTGGAAAGACACAAAGGTAAAGTGGCTATGCCCTGTTCCCGGATATGACAGACATTTTCTTATAACAGAAAAAATGGGCTTTGAAATGATAAACATTCCAATGGACAAAAACGGTCCTGATATGGATATGGTAGAAAAGCTCGTTGCCGAGGACGATACTATCAAGGGTATATGGTGTGTTCCAATGTATGCTAACCCTACAGGCACAACATACTCTGACGAGGTAGTGAAGCGTCTTGCAGCCATGACAACAAAGGCTAAGGACTTCAAGATATTCTGGGACAACGCATATTGTATCCACCACCTTTCTGATACGCCTGACACACTTCTCAACATTCTTGACGAGTGCGAAAAGGCAGGCAACCCTGACAGAGTTTATATGCTCGCATCTACATCAAAGGTAACGTTCCCTGGTGCAGGCGTTGCAATGATTGCGTCATCTGAAAAGAACATCAAGTACCTCAAATCTATGATGACAGTTCAGACCATCGGCTATGACAAGATAAACCAGCTCCGCCACGTTAAGTTCTTCGGCACATATGAAAACCTTATGGAGCATATGAAGAAGCACAGAGCTATAATCGAGCCTAAGTTCAAGATAGTTCTTGACACTCTCGAAAAAGAGATAGCACCTCTGGGCATCGGAAGCTGGGAGAAGCCAAACGGCGGTTACTTTATAAGCTTCAACGCTCTTAACGGCTGTGCAAAGAGAATTTGCCAGCTTTGCAAAGAGGCAGGCGTAGTCCTCACAGGTGCAGGCGCAACATACCCTTACGGAAAAGACCCTGACGATTCAAACATCAGAATTGCTCCTACATTCCCGCCTGAGAACGAGCTTAAGATAGCAGCCGACGTGTTCGCTACTGCAGTTAAGCTTGCAAGTGCAGAAAAGCTTCTTGCAGAATAATTCAACTAAGTCAAGATAACAATACTCTCTATATAAAAAAGCGATGACCTTGCAAAAGGCTCATCGCTTTTTTGCTTGCCTATAAAGCAAAAGCAGTATGACCGCAAAGATCATACCGCCCGCTATGGTAAGGAAATTAAAGGCAACACCGCACAAGGCACGCCTAGCGGCTTTGCACACAATCCTTGTGCGGTGCTGCCTTAAAATAGAAATAAAGCTTATTCTTTTACAGCTCCCGAAACAAGTCCGCTGTAAATGTACTTTTGCAGGAAGAGGAATATAACAAGCGTCGGAATGATACAAATTACGATTCCCGCAAAAACCACCTCCCACTGTACAGAAGTGGCGTTCATAAGATTGTAAAGCACTGTTGAGATAACAACGTGGTCATCATCAGGCATATAAAGCTTTGGTGTGTAAAAATCGTTGTAGATACCAACGAACTTGATGATAAGCACCGTTGCGATTGCAGGCTTGAGGTTAGGGAGAATTATGCTGAAATATACTCTTGGATAAGAAGCGCCGTCCATGATAGCGCTTTCGTCCAGGGAGTATGATATCTGTCCCAAGAACTGAATGAAGATATAGATAGAGATGATATCAGTACCGACATTCAAAATGATAGGTGCAAGCATAGATCTGTAAAGACCAAGCTTATAAACTATCTGGAATACTGTTACCTGCATTGTGATATTAGGCAGAAGCGTTGCAATAAGGAACGCTGTCTTTACTGCTCTTGAAAAATAGGTGTTGAAGCGCTGAACTACATAAGCCGTCATAGTGCCTGTTATGATAGAGCCAACGCAGGATACAGCAATGATTATAGCCGTGTTTTTGAACGCAAGAAGAATGTTCTGTGTAAAGAACGCTGTCTTGAAGTTCTCCCACTGCGGCACTTCAGGAAGTGTGAACACCGTGGTGTTTGAAAGCTCCTTGTAGGTTTTCAGCGAACCTATAAGCACAACGAGTATAGGCACTATTACCACCAGACAGCAGAGTATAAGAAAAGCATACTTGAAAATGTTCAGTACCCTTGAGCCTATATAGATCGGCTTTGAGTCCTTGATCTCATTCTGTGCCATTATCTCACAGCCCCCTTCCTGCTCCTTTTGTTCTCCTTTGGAGTACTATCGTCCTCACGGAAGAAGTATTTCTGTATAAACGTTACAACGATAGTTATGATAAGCAGTATGATACCCATTGCCGAAGCAAGACCAACTTTTTTCAGCGAGAACGCTGTGTTGATAGTCTTGATAACGAATGTGGTAGTGCCCATCATGCCCTTTGTTGTGATATATGGTATCTCGAATACTGAAATAGCACCCTTTACAGCAAGGATAAGCTGCAATGATATGATAGGCTTTATACTTGGGAATACGATATATCTGAAATTCTGCCATGGGTTAGCGCCGTCAAGGTTAGCCGCCTCGTAAAGATCAGGGCTTATAGACTGGATAGCGCCTATGTACATGATTATATCGAAGCCTATGTATTTCCATATGGAAATGAACACCAGGCAGCAGTTTGCAAGAAACGGTCTGTCAATATCGAACCATAGTATAGGGTCAAGACCGAGAGTGGTAAGAATGGTGTTGAGAGTTCCGTCAGGGGTAAGACCCTTCTGACCCTTGAGGAAAAATCTCTGGAAGATGATAGACACCGCAACGCCGTTCATAAGATAAGGGAAGAAAAGTATACCCTTGAAAAGTCCCTTTGCTCTTATCCTTGAGCAAAGTATAGACGCCAGCAGCAGAGCAAGAGCCTGCTGAATGAAAGAGCCTACCAGATAATAAAGGCTGTTCTTGAAAGTTTCAAGATAGTCCTTGTCAGTGAATATCGTTACATAATTTGAAAAGCCTGCAAATGTAGGGTTTGTGCCGTATGGGTCTCTGTTCTGAAAACTGTATATTACCATATCCAGCGCAGGAATAAAGGTAAACGCCACAAGCAGGATTATAGGCAGTGCAAGAAACAATATGGAAGTATAGAACTTTTTACCCGCATAAGTTTTCGACCACTGTGCAATGCTTTTTCTATTGCCGTTTTGCATTTGGGGTCCTCCTGAACACAATTATCAGGCACAGGAACAATACCTGTACCTGATAAGGGAATTTATCTTAGATCTTAGCCGAGAACTTTATCTCTTGCAGCAGCCCACTTCTTGTTTACATCAGCGATGATCTCGTTGAAACCGTCGTCACCCTTGCCTGCAAATGCTGCCTCAGCAAGCTTGATCTTGAAATTGTCCTCATCGCCCTGCCATACGCCAACGCCTGACTCCTTGTCTATCTCATCGAACTTGCCAACGAGGTTGTCCGGAGCAACAGCCTTCTCAAAGAATACAGCGTCCTTGAAGCCTGACAGTGTGCTTGGAAGCTCCTTGTTCTGAACTGTTGAGATCATACCCTCCTGCTCAGAGAAACCTGAATCAGAGATGAACCACTCAACATATGCCTTTGCAAGATCCTGATTCTTAGAATTTGTGCTTACGCCGAGAGTATAGTCAGGACCCTCTTCTGCGTATACCTTTCCGTCAGCCGCTGTGATAGGAACAGGCATATATCCGATATCGTCAGGATTTTCAGCCTTCTCCATGAACTGTGAAACTGCCCATGAGCCCATTACCATTGTAGCGATCTTGCCCTCGCCGAACCATACCTTTGATGACTCCCACTCTGTGTTAGCGTGGTCTTCTTCAAGAAGATCAGGCTTTGAGAACAGGTCGTACATCAGCTTGTATACTTCATAATAGCCGTTGCCCTCCGTAAAGAGGTCGCCCTTATCCTGAAGAAGCTTGTTTTCAGCGTCAGCACCGCCTGCTGCTGAAAGAACGAGGTTCTGCCACTGACCGATAGTCCAGCTTGCGTCCTTGAAGTTTGTGTAGTAAGGGATAGCGTCTGTGTTATCCTTGATGAGCTGAAGATCTGCAAGGAACTCGTCAGGTGTCTTAGGAGTTTCTGTGATACCAGCCTGCTCCCATATCTTCTTGTTGTAAAGAACGCCTGTAGCTGTTCCTCCAACTGCAAGGCCATAAACATTGCCGTCAGCCGTCATTTTCTTATCTGACCAGCGATATGTGTCCTTGAACTCATCATAAGTTCCGAGAGATACGAAATATGTAGGAAGTTCCTCAAGCTTAAGGCTTGAAGGGATACAAAGAACATCGCCGTAATCATCTGTACCCATTCTTGTTGCTACATCTGTATCGTAGTCCTTGTATGCAGTGTATTCAACTGTGCAGTTGTAAGCTTCCTCGAACTTGTCTGTGAGAGCGTCAAGCTTGCCGTCCTCTTTTCTGTCAGTTCTGTTTGTCAAAACTTCCAGCTTTGCACCCTTTGCGTCAAAAGCGTCTGTGATATCAGCCTGTGATACCTCAGGTGTAACAGCCTTACTGCTAGAATCTGTAGAGCTTTCGCAGCCTGTGAGCGCACTCATTGTTCCCATTGACAAAACCAGTGCCATTGCACCGGCGCATATCTTCTTTGCTTTCATACTTGATAACCTCCGAATTAGCTTAATTTTATTAAGTAAATTAATTTGTCATTAACGACAATATTAAGTATACATCCTAAATAATATTAAGTCAATATCTTTTTAGAAATTAATATCTTTTTAATCGCAAATTTGTGAACAAATATAAACTTGAAGGCTTGAATTTGCGCAAAATGCACAAAAAAGTGGCGACAGCCTTAACAAAGACTGTCGCCCAGATCAGACAACCGACACAACCAACGGGGTCATGCCGCAAACAATAGAAAATCATAGATTAGAAAGGTGCACTTAATAAGTACAGTCATATTATAACTTAAAATTACTTATTTGTCAATAGCAAAATAAAAAAAGATCAACAAACACCATGTTGACCTTTTTGTTATATTTGCTAATAAAAACACACTATACTCTCTTCACAGAGTCCTTTATAACAAGGTCACCCTCGATAGTTCTTATTCTCGGCTTGCTGTCAGGATCCTCCATTCTACCCATAAGCGTCATTACCGCAAGGTCTGCCATATAATCTGCATCAACGTTTATAGTCGTGATAGTCGGGTCTGAAACGTCGGAGATCAAATAGTTATCATATCCCACAATGGAAATATCCTCGGGAATATTATAACCCATTCCCCTGAGCTGTCTTATTGCACGGTAAGCCGCCTCATCGCAATTGCACACGAAAGCCGTGGGCATATCGTCCTCAGGGAAAGTCATAGTGATAAAATCACGCTTGTCACGATCGTCGATACGCCACTTTTCGTTGACCTCATAGCCATGCTCTATCATAGCCTTTACATAGCCCATATATCTGTCAAAAATACTCGTTGTGGCGAATTTATTTCCTATGTATCCTATCTTCTTATGACCCATTTTTATAAGATATGAAGCAAGCTTGTAGCCTCCGCTGTAACCATTTGTCACAACAGCGTCAAGCTCCAAAGACGGTACATAATAATCAAGCAGAACAAGATCTTTCACATTGTCATTAAGAAGCTTTGCATAATCCTCCGAAAGCTGTCCCAGTGAAATAAGTGCCGAAACCTGCTTGTCCTCGATACAATGCGGGAGCATGAGCCTGTCCTCGTCCTCCTGATCGAGATTTTCCATTATGCAGTACATATTCTCTTTTTTGAGCCTTGTTACAAGAGCGTTATACAATGCCCAATAAAATGAACCATTAGGATTGATGAATTTTGACGGGATAAGCACACCGATAGTATTGCCTCCCCTGTTCTGAGTGCTTTTCACGCCCACATAGCCCATTTCGTCAGCGACCTGCTTTATCTTCGCTCTGAGAGCGTCGCTAACTCCGCTTTTTCCTGCAAGGGCTTTTGACACAGTAACATTACTTGTGTCACAGGCTTTGGCTATATCTATAAGTGTAACTGCTTTCTTCAAAATTCTCACCGCTTTTTCTACTTAATGAACGCCTTAAAATAAACTCTGATAACGTTCTCATTTAATTATATCATTTTATGACATAAAGTCAATAGAATATTGCAAAATCTCACATTTGAACAAAACCGCAGATCAAAATCAGTTGATAATGCTCTCGACAGGGGCGTTGTCCCTCTCTCTTTGCAGTCTTTTTCGCTCAATTAGCTTTCTTATTATAGTGCAGATGAGCAGAATCGCTGATATGACAGCAACGCCTATTACAGGATAAAATCTCCACATATATTCCTTATCCATATTCTGCAAAGACTGATCTACAGCCGAATTGCTCAGCTTGTCCTGTATCCTTTTTATAAGATATCCGCCCGCTTTAAGAAACGATATCATGCCCCCAAGGCTAAGTATAAAGGAAATGATATATTTTTTGAAAAACGCAAACAATATCCCTGCGAACATTGCAACAACGCCTGCCGCCATTGCCCACAGCACCCACTTTGGCGGAACAGGCTCTATATACTTGCCCATAATGCCCACGATAGTCACACCACCGTAGAAAAATCCCGAATACGCAAACGGCACTATCATAAGAAGCTTCAAAATAAGATAATAAACAGGCTCGCCGTTTGGTTTTGTGCGTTTCGCCTTTTTCATCATCTTTTTCGCCGAGCGGCTCTGCCTTTCTCTGGCTTCCTCACGCTCTCTCTGCTCTTCAAGCTCCGCTTCTTTTCTGAGCCTGTCCTGCTTTTCTTTCTGTGCTTTAAGTCTGTCTTTTTTTGACATAATGTACCTCTTTTATGTATTAAAATATTATCGTATCATAGTGTTCTCATCAGGTATTCTATTATATCATAGTATGCCGCGAAATTCAACACATACAAATGAAATTTTCTTCCTTTGCGCTGTTAAGAAGGCAGAATAAAATTGAAAAAGGCTTTCCAAGACAAATAATACTTATGCCAGCAGCTGAATTAAATTTCTAGACAGGTCAACAATAAAAGCGAAGAGAAAAACAGAAAGGAACGTGAAAAAAATGTCGTCATTTTTCAAAAAAACAGCCTGCGTCACAGGGATAATACTGCTGGGGCTGTTTGGTCTTATAGGATTTTATTCCACAACGCTCCCCGACTTCTACCTTGTGTCAAAAGGCGATGACCTCAGTGTGAATTCCTTTTTCACCATATCCGCAAAGCCCTGCGAAAGCAAGGTGACAGTGGCGGTGTCAGACGGTTCGTCAGGAGCGTCACGATACACAAAAAATATGCTCATGCTTTTCGGGGCAGTGCCAGTCAAGGAGGTTGAATCAAAGGCCGTGGAAAGACCAATGCTTTATCCCTGCGGACAGCCATTCGGCATAAAGCTTCTCACAGAGGGCGTAATGGTAGTCGATCTGCAAAAAGTGGATTCTTCAAGCCCTGCCAAAGATTGCGGTATAAGAGAGGGCGATGTTATAGTATCTATCGACGGAGAAAAAATCAAAAGCAACGCAGACGTTGCAAAGATAATAAGAAGCTCAAACGGTGAAGCCTGCTCGGTGCGCATAAAGCGTGGAAGCAATGACCTGACCTTCAAGCTCTGCCCACGCCTTGAGGACGGAAGCTACAAAGCTGGAATGTGGGTGCGTGATTCCTCCGCAGGCATAGGCACTCTCACATTCTATAACCCTGAAAACGGCACTTTCGGAGGTCTTGGCCACCCCGTATGTGACGCTGACACAAAAGAGCCTCTCCCACTCTCCGCAGGCACAGTTGGCGAAATAAACCTCACAGGCTTCAACAAGTCACGCTCAGGCTGTCCGGGACAGCTTTTAGGCGAGTTTGCAAACTCCGCCTCCACAGGTGATATCCTGAAAAACTGCGAAAGCGGCGTGTTCGGCACACTGAACGCAAATCCTTGCCCAAATGCAAAAGAGTTTCCTCTCGGCTTCCGTCAGGAGATACACCCCGGCAAAGCCAAAATACTCTCCTCTATTGACAATGACGGGCCAAAAGAATATGAGATATCTATCGAGCAGATAAATCTCTCAGATTCTGCCGAGCATGACCTTGTTATCAAAATAACTGACAAGACGCTTCTTGAAAAAACAGGGGGCATTTTGCAGGGCATGAGCGGCTCGCCTATCATTCAGGACGGAAGACTCGTGGGCGCAGTGACCCATGTTTTTATCGAGGACACCGCCAAAGGCTACGGCATCTTCGCTGACGAAATGTATTCAAAGACCTCAGAGCTTGCCGAAAGCACCGTAGAAAATGCAGGTTAGCGACCTTTGCCGACCGCTGTCGATTTATGAAAAGGCTTTGCACAGTGAAAAATATCATCTCCGGTCGAACAATGCTCAATTATCTTGTTTTGGCATATTCACGCACTGATATTTGTACACTTTGCATTAATAAGTCGATAATTTGTTGACGATTTTTCTAAAAAACTATTGCATTTAACAAATAAATGTGTTATCATTTATCTTGTAAAAGGGAGTTAAAACAAACGCTCTCAAACAAAAATGACAGATTATACGACGGAGGAAATGACAATGACAAACAAGATCAAAATTCTTATTGGCGACGATTCGGCACAGTACGGGGTAGCATGTGCTTCCTCACTGAGAGCAATGGGCTTTTTCGTGATAACACGTCCCAAGGACGGACTTACTATCTATGACGCTATCAAAAACGAACAGCCGGACGTTGTTATCGCAGACGCAGTGATGCCGAGCCTTGACGCAATCGAGCTTATCAGAAAGATACAGAACTCGTCCTATCAGAAACCGCTTTTTATAATCACAAGCGCCTATGAGAACTCATTTATAGAAACACAGGTCATGAACGCAGGAGCATCATATTTCATGCTCAAACCATTCGACATAAAGATACTTGGCGAGAGGATAAAGTCCATGCTGGATATCGACACCGATATATCCTCCGACTCAAGCTATACGAAAAACAAGCAGAGCATAAACCTTGAGATAATCGTCACAGACATAATCCATCAGATAGGCGTCCCTGCCCACATCAAGGGCTATCACTATCTCAGGGAAGCTATCATACAGTCCGTGAACGATAAGGAAATGCTTGAAAGCGTTACAAAGCTATTATATCCTGCAGTGGCAAAAAAATTCGCAACTACGCCCTCCAGAGTGGAAAGAGCCATACGCCATGCCATTGAGATAGCATGGGACAGAGGAGATATCGACACCCTCAACAGCTTCTTCGGCTACACAATAAACACAGGCAAGGGCAAGCCCACAAACAGCGAATTTATAGCACTTATCGCAGACAAAATAAGCCTTAAATTCAAGACCACCATGGCGGTCTAGGGGTCATAAGTCATATATGCAAAAAGAGCAGAACGCATTTTCACGTTCTGCTCTTTTGCCGTTTATTAATAAATGTAGGCGTCTTTATTCGCCTGCTAAATTCGCAATAAGACAAACTTGATCACTTCGGGTAGGACGTTGTATTTCCGAACAGCGGGCGGCCTCAGGTCGCCCCTACACAAAATACAAAAAGAGGACGAAAATGATTCGCCCTCTGAAATCTCATATCATCACAGCTTTATCTCTTCGCTGTTCTTTTCGTCCTTGCTGTTGTCATGCTCTATCCTGTCACGGTGAGTTTCAAGAGGAGCTGAATCCTTTACGCCCTCAGTGGCTTCTGGTATAAAGCAGGTCTTTACCGTCATAAAGAATATTCTAAGATCAAGCATAAGCGACTGATGCTCTATGTACATAAGGTCAAGCTTCAGCTTGTCATAAGGGGTGGTGTTATACTTTCCCATTACCTGCGCATAGCCTGTAAGTCCAGCCTTGACTTTCAGCCTGTATTTGAACTCAGGCATTGTTTTTTCATACTTCTGTGCGATCTCAGGCCGCTCAGGTCTAGGCCCTACAAACGACATATCGCCCTTTAGTATGTTTATAAGCTGTGGAAGCTCGTCTATCCTTACTTTTCTTATAAACTTTCCTATAGGAGTGATACGGCTGTCATTTTTCTTTGCAAGGGTCGCACCGCTTTTCTTTTCAGCGTCAACTATCATGCTTCTGAACTTGTATACCTTGAACACCCTGCCCCCTGTTGTGAGCCTTTTCTGAGAATAAAGCACAGGACCGCCGTCATAAGCCTTTATCGCAATAGCCGTCACTAGCATGAACGGCGAAGCGATAACAAGCGCTGCTGCTGACAACAAAATATCGAGCGTTCTCTTTACCGCACGCTGTTCCCAGCGCAAGCCGTCATTTCTCGCCAGCAAAAGTGGCGTATCGAAAAGGTGGAAATCCTCCGCTCCTCTTACGATAATATCTGACAGCTTAGGGTTTATATAAGTCCTGATAGAATTTTCAAAGGTAAATTTCAAAAGCTTGTTTCTCAGGTCATTTGGGATATCCGATATTATAACAGCCTCGTGTTTTAATATCTCACGCTCGATATCCTCAAGGCTCTCCTCACAGCTTATAGAAGCGCATATCCTGTATTTGTCATTTCTCACGCTCATTTTTGAAACAAGATACTTAGCGTTCTTGTTTCCATAAACGATTATCATTCGCCGTGGAGGATATACCGCCTGATATATCCAAGTGAAAACATAGCTCCACGCAAAGGCTATGACCACCTGAATGACCGTCATAACAAGTATGGGCGCAATGTTGAGTCTGCCTCGTCCGATAAGAGAAACGAGTATAAATTCTATAAAATTCGCACCCAGCAAGCCCAGCACCTGCGAACCAAAAAGCCCCGTGAACTTATCATATCCAAGACGGAAGCCGTTAAAGGTCTTTGCCATGGACATATAAAGCACCGCATAGATAGCCACCATAAGAATGTTACCATTATGCCAGAACGGATCACGCATCGCCTTGTTGTAATAGTTGTTCCAAACGGTGTCGAAGCACTTCATAAAGGCACAGATTATAACAAGTGCGCTGAGATAGTTGAGTATCTTTTTGAACTGATCTCTGTTATTCAACAAAAAACCGCCTTTCTCTGCTGTTTTTGTTATCTGCTCAATGAGTAAAGTATAGCATACTTTTCGCCAATAATCAAGCATTACACACAATTTTCACCGACTGCCACCTTTTTCAGCCTGATTTTTCAAGATAATACCTGCATCTCCGCTCGATATAGTTTTAAACTATGGCAGACCATAGAATAAAAATTATTGATTTACTAGGAATTTTGTGTTATAATATATTTTGCAGAAAAATAAAAAATATATTTTTATATAGATAACAGAAAAGAGGAAAATAAATGAAGACCTGCGAGCTTTTCAAGAAAAAGACAACATTATCCTTTGAGGTATTCCCGCCAAAGAGTTCAACGCCTGTTGAGAGCATATACAGCACAATATCACAGCTCCAGCCCCTTAACCCTGATTTTATCAGCGTGACATACGGAGCAGGCGGAAGCACGAACAATGCGACTATCGACATATGCTCAGCTATAAAAAATCACCACAAGATAGAGTCGGTGGCACATCTGCCATGCCTTTATCAGACAAAGGAGCGAGTATTAGAGCAGCTTGAAGAGATGAAGTCTGCGAATATTGAGAACATACTTGCTTTGAGAGGTGACAGAAACCCTGATTTTGAGCCGGCAGGTGATTTTCACTACGCTTCCGACCTTGTATCTTTTATAAAAGAACACAGCGACATGAACGTAATAGGCGCATGCTATCCTGAATGTCATCCGGAGTGCGACAGCATAGTAGATGATATAAAGCACCTGAAGGATAAAGTAGACGCAGGCTGTTCACAGCTTATCACCCAGCTTTTCTTTGACAACAGCACATTTTACGATTTCAGAGAGAAAACAGCCATAGCAGGGATAAGCGTGCCTATCGAAGCAGGAATAATGCCTGTGACCAACAAAAAGCAGATACTTAGAATGACAACTCTTTGTCATGCGACCCTGCCGAAGAAGTTCCTTAAAATAATGGACAAATACGAGAACGACCCAATAGCAATGAGAGATGCAGGCATAGCCTATGCGGTATCGCAGATAGTAGATCTCATCGCCAATGATGTAGACGGCATACACCTTTACACCATGAACAATCCATATATAGCAGAGAAGATATGTGAAGCGGTGAAGTCGCTTTTCTGATCTACACAAACGCAAGCAGGCGGAGAATTGATCTTCGCCTGCTTTTTGTTTTCCGCACAGAACATCTGTAGGGGGTGAACAGTTCGCCCGTTTCATTTTTTCACGATCCTACTGATTTTTACATTGTATAAACACTACACCCAAATGTAGGGGACGGCGCCCCCGACGTCCCGCTTCTCGACGTTTCGTTTCTTCTGTCATATCAATATACTAGAAGAATAACGCTGTACATTACAACATTTTCCATGTGGCACGTCTACTCATAATTTGCGATAATTCAAACATTGCAGCTCTACAAACGGGACGTCGAGGGCGCCGTCCCCTACACCAAAATTCTACCGCCGTAAAATCGCTGTCGCTCTTTGCGGATTTTACTTTGTATAAGGATATAGAAAAGCGGTGCAGAGTTTCACACTCCGTCACCGCTTTTTTAACTTATCATTCATATCTCAAAGCGTCGATAGGATTGAGCTTAGCCGCCTTTATGGACGGAATAAGTCCAAATACTATTCCAACTACCATTGAAAATACCACCGACACTACTATTGACGCCGAGGATATCGCCACAGGCACTTCCGCTACCTTCGCTATTACCTGTGAAAGCCCTATGCCCGTCAGCACGCCGATTATTCCGCCTATGCTCGTAAGCACTGCCGCTTCTGTCAAAAACTGCGCAAGTATTCTCTTTTTCCTTGCTCCCAGTGCTTTTTTCAGTCCTATCTCTCTCGTTCTCTCTGTTACCGACACCAGCATAATGTTCATTACGCCTATACCGCCTACCAACAGCGAGATACTAGCTATCCATATAAGCATCTTATTGGTCGATGAACTCAGATCCTGCAGTGACTTCGCCTGCTCCAGCAGGCTCTCGCTCTTGTATTCCACAGAAGCACTGGTTTCCTCGCTTCCGCCCTTTACAGCCGAAACGTTCTCGTTGAGTATATCTGCTGACTTTTTGCCTGCGTTTGTCATCGAGTCCGTGTCCACAGCCTTTACGATACAGTTTTCAGGCTCGTCATAGCGGAAAACTATCCCCCAATCGTTTGTAGGGATAAAAATAAGTCCGCTCGATGTCTGATTGTATGTGTAGTAGTCCTCCACTGAGCTTATAACAGGCTCAAAGCTTGAATTTTGCACAGCCACGCCTATTATGGTGAATGGCTCACCGCTTATGTCTATGACCTTTCCCACAGGGCTTTCACCCTCGAAAAGGCCCTCTGCAAGTGTCTTGTCTACCACTGCCACCTTGTCAAATTTGGTAAAGTTTCTCTCCGCAAAGCCCTTTCCCTCAACTATCTCGTATCCAACAGTGTCAAAATAATCCTTGTCTACTCCGTATATAGTTGACGAATCCATTTTGTTGTTAAGATAAAACAGGTTGTCAGGATTGTTTCTTGTGCGGTAAAAAGTGCTTGACTCCACCTCTTTAAGCTCATTGATACGTTTTTTAGTGTCCGATGTGAACATTGCCACATTAGACGGTGGCGTTTCATAGGAAAAGTCGCAAACAGTGTCGCCGTTTGAAAGCTGTATCTTCACAGTGTTGTTTCCTGCACCGATAAGATTGTTCTTTATCTGCTCATTTGTACCCTTGATAGTGGAAACTATGGCAATGATAGCCGCAATACCGATAATGATACCGAGCATAGTAAGAAACGAGCGTATCTTATGTGAAAGTATTCCCTTGAATGAAAGTCTGATATTTTCTATCATATTATCCGCCCCCCTTTTTAATACTCAGGAGAAAGGACTTCAGTTGAATCCTTGGTCCTTACGCCCTCTTTGACGTCCTTGCCGTATGGGAAGCATATCTTGTCTTTCATAGAAAGTCCGCCCTTGACCTCGATATTAGTGCCATACATTATCTTGCCCGTTTTTATATAGCTTTTCACAAGTCTGCCGTCCTTGTCGGCTTTCATTATGTAGTAGTTTCCGTTTTCCTGTCTTACATAATGTATAGGCAGATAAACACTGTCGCTGGTTACGGTGTCGCTTACAAATGAAACGCCTACCCAGTCGCCCACGTTGAAATCCGTGCTGTCACTGAGCTTAGCTTCTACAGTGTAGGTGGAGCTGTTTGGATTGTCGCCCCAGTTTGACGCCGAGTATGACGTAGGCTCGCTGCTTATCTTTGTTATCTCAGCGTCAATGCTCGTTCCCGTGTTGTATGAGTTTACCATAACAGTGTTTCCCACAGCCGCTCTGTCAAGATTAAGCTCGCCCACGCTGAATGTGACGGAAACTCCGCCCTCGCCCTCGATTATTGCGAAAGCGTCATCATCAGAGCTGTCACCACTGTAGTCAATGCTGCTGTCTGTAATGTCCATATCGTCTATGTTGTCAACATCGTCCGAATTATCGCCCTCTGCGGCAGCGTCGCCTACAGTGCCTATCTTTTTAACAACGCCGTCGATAGTAGCCACGACCTTGCCGTCTGTCTTTTTCTTCAAAGCGTCATTGTAGTCAAGCTTTGCAGATTTAAGGTCAAGCTTAAGGCTCTTTATCTCGTCCTCTTTTTCAGATATCATCTTCTTTATCTCTGCACGGCTGTACATATAGTCCTCAGAGCCTGAATTTGTATCCTCCGTCTGTGACGGGTCAGCAGGAGTGATATCTATGTCAGCGTCATTATCATCATGATCACCGTCATCAGGTATATCCACATCACCGCCATTGTCGATATCATCAGTATCATCGCTGTCGTCAGCACTGTCATCACTGCTGTTTGAGCCTGTAGGCACAACGATAGAGAACTTGCCGAACTGCTCCACAGAAGTGTCAAGAGAAAGCATACCGCTTTTCTTGTCCTCAGTTATCCCCTGGAAAACTGTCCAGTCTGCAAGAACCTTTTTGCCCATTGTTTCACGGTTGACTATCCACTTGTAAATGAAGTTGGAGTTATCGTCATAAACGCAAAGCTCCGCATAAGCGCCTGTTGTCTTTATCCTGTCAAGAAACGCCCTTGATACCTTTGTGTTCTTATTGCAGTTTATAATATAAGGATCGTCCTTTGTGCCTGCATTTTCCGTCCGGAAAACAGCCTTTACAACGTCCACAGTTTCCACAGGCTCAGGAGTTGGATCAGGCTCAGGGTCTGGAGTTGGCTCTGGGTCTGGTTCCGGCTCTGGTTCTGGCTCAGGGTCCGGCTCGTCAGGCTCTTGCGGTGCATCCTCAGAAGGCTTTAAAAGCTTGTATTTCGCAAGCTCCTTTTCAGCCATTTTGATGTTCTGCTCGCAGACCTTTACCTGATTTTCTTTCTGGGATACTTCAAGCTCAACCACTGTCATATCATATTCAAGTATAGTGTCGCCTTTTTTAACAGTGTCGCCCTTTTTCACAAGCACCTTTTTAACAAGCTTCTCGTTGTCGAGAGTAACTTTCTGAGAGTTTGCAGAAACTATCTGTCCGTCCATGTTCGCCGAGCTGTCCCACTCGTACATATCCGCAGTTTCCGCCATAAGGTCAACAGGAACTACCGCCACAACAGTTTTCTTGTCCTGATTTTTCTTGTATTTCATTGCTCCCGCATATCCGCCTCCGCCGAGGATAGCGATGCACAGGAGCGTTATTATTACCTTTTTCATTCCTGCTCACCTGCCTTTTCTCCGTGAAGCTCGCCGTCACGGATATACATTATCCTCTTTGCACATTTTGCAATGTCAGGCTCGTGGGTTATCATAACGATAGTAACACCGTCGTCATTGAGTTCCTTGAAAAGCTCCATTACCTGATCGCCTGACTTTGTGTCAAGAGCGCCTGTGGGTTCGTCTGCAAGAAGAAGCTTTGGATTGTTGACTATCGCCCTTGCAATAGCCACCCTCTGCTTTTGTCCGCCTGAAAGCTGAGTAGGCTTGAACATCATTCTCTGCGCAAGCCCCACCTTTTCAAGAGCCGCCTTTGCTCTCTGACGTCTTTCTCTTTTGCCTACCCCCGCATAAAGGAGCGGAAGCTCCACGTTTTCAAGGGCAGATTGTCTAGGGAGCAGATTGAAGTTCTGAAATACAAAGCCTATCTTCTTGTTTCTTATCTCAGAAAGCTTCTTATCCTTTGCCTGCATAATGTCACAGCCGTCAAAAACAAAGCTTCCCTTTGTCTGCTTGTCAAGACAGCCTATGATGTTCATAAGCGTAGACTTTCCCGAACCTGACGGACCCATTATGGCAACATACTCGCCCTCTGAAACATCAAGTGAAATATCTTTCAGCACAGGCACAGCTTCCTTGCCCTGCAAATAATCCTTGTAGATATTTTTCAGTTCAAATACCATTGCAAGCCCTCCTTATTCAGCGAAAGCTGCATCAGCATCAGCAGCGTCGGCATTCTCACCGTCTGCATTTTCTGCATTTTCCTCTTCACCGTAAAGCTTGTTGAAGTATTCTTCTATCTCCTCGTCCGTCATGCTTGCAAGCATATCCTCGTCTATAGCCATGCCGTCCTCATCGCTTCCGTCATAAACGATGTCCTCGTCACCGCCCTCGATATCAGCGTCACCGTCCGTGTTGTCGTTCGTGTCAAGGTCATTAGGCGGAACAGACACGTCAGCCTCATTTGTGGTAGCCGTCATGCCCTCCTCGATAGACTTGTCAGGGTATGCGATATAATCGCCCTTTTCAAGACCTGATTTTATCTCGCAGTCACCGTTCTCCTCGTCCTTCTGACCTATCTCAACATATCTCTTTTCTATCTTTCCGTCCTCGTTCTTAGCCCAGACGTAGTTCTTCTTGCCGTCCTTGCAGATAAAGTCGGAATAGAGCCAAATGCCCGTCTTGTTTATAGAAGTGTCCTGTCCGTTGTCTATCTCGATAAGAACGTGCTGACCGAGCATAAGTCCGTCAAAGCTCTCAGGCTTAACATAGAAAGCATAGTTTGAAGACTGGCTCATCTCATCGCTTGAGCCATAGCTGTACATGTACATATCGTCAGAATTTTTCTGCGGACTTGTGTCAACAGAAGTTATCTCGCCCTTCCAAGTGGAATCATCAAGCCTTGACTTTACGATAACAGAAACGCCCTGCATGATGTCAGTGCTGTTCTGCTCGTTGAATCTGCCCTTTATTCTGTAGTCGCCCTCTTCTGTTATCTGCATTATAACGTCGCCGCCCTCTTCCTGTAGTTTATCTACAGTTTTTACGTTCTTAACAGTTCCGTCGATAGAAGCGGTGACGTATGCGTTCTTTGTGGAAGCCTCCAGCTTTTTGATCTCAACGTTTTTAGCCTTTATGTCATATTCGTTCTTGGCGATGTCGCTCTGCAAAGAAAGTATCTGTGTCGTGTATGACACAGCGGCGTCCTGATCGGCGTTTTTCTTTTCCTTTTCAAGCTCAGCTATCTGGCTCTTGTTTGAGGTTATCTCATTCTGAAGCCTCTCAACCTCAAGCTTAGCCTGCTCAAGCTGAAGGTTTATAGCCTCAACGTCATATGTAAGAAGCTTGTCGCCCTTTTTAACAGAGTCACCGTTCTTAACAAGTATCTCGTCCACCGTCTTTGAGCTGTCATACTTTACGTCCACAGACTCCTGCGCCTCAACAACACCCAAAAACGAGCAATTAGAAAGCTTGAAGTCCGACACAGTGTTAAGCGACGATACCTTCTGCACATATACCTTCTGTGAGCTTTTTGAGCCACCCTTGCCGGTCTTTTTCCATACAAAAAAGCCTCCCACACACACTGCGCAGACGATAACAAGCACTATTACAACAGTGCATATCCTTTTTTTCGTGGTCATTGCAATACCTCCGTTTGTGATTTTTTCCAAAACAGCATAAAAAATCCGCCTGACAGCAGCCAGACGGATAAAACAGCTCCACTTTCCCCATAAGGGTATAGCATGAGCGTATTATTCTTTGTTATCTTGCTGTCCTGTTGTCTTTTGTTCTTATCTGTTTTTATGTATATATTATACCATAAAAAGAGTATAAGTCAATAAATAAAGCCGTTGTTTTAAGAAACTCATAAGAATTCCCCTCATCTATAAAGACGTGTAATATCAAATAAAGTTGCAAATACCCCAAAATATCCACACACATTGTTTGTAAGTGATCGGCTCAATTTCTGTTTCACAGAAATGCGACGTCCCGCTTATTCAAGCCTTTTTTGGCACTATCGGTGCAAACAGTGTTCGTCCGTTTCTGCTGTTTATTACATCTACCACCAACAAAAAAAGGGCAGCCCACGCCGCCCTATTATGTATTATTTTTTCTTAGCCATAAGTCCTATCATTATAAGCACTACCACCGCACCGCCGCCGATACAGCCGAAAAGCACCCAATCGGTCTCAGTGTTCTGGGTGGAGTTTTTCTGCGCCTTGATAACCTCCTGCTCCGCCATAGCCTCCGCCGCAGAGCTTTCCGTCACAACGGAGCTGTCCTCCGTCTGAGGGCTGTCCGCATACACCGCCCACGGTATTATCATCATAAGCGACATCACAGCCGCCCCAAGCCCCGACAAAAGCTTTCTTGTCCTCATATAAAAAGACCTCCTCCGATACGCCATTTATCAACAGCAAAGCTTTATCACAGAGCTGCTTAAAGTTTTCCTCATTCAATTATACACATTTTCCAATAAAATTACAAGCAGAATTTTGTACAAATCATACATTCGTTTACACAACAATATACACAACACCTCACGAATTACAAATAAATCGCTGTAAATTTTGATTTATCAGTTTATTAATTGTGTATTGTCACAAAAATATATAGCAAAATTCATCAAAAATAGCATTGAAAATCTTGCTCATATGTGATATAATAACGAATAGCAACATACTGTTCACACTTTACTTGTAAGGAGGTCTTTATTTTGGAAGAACGTATGCAAATTATACAGGCAGCAGGCAACAGCAAGATACAGATAGGCGTTATACCGGGTCACTATGCAACTAACCACTCGCATATCAATTATTATGTAGATATAACATCTCTTAAAACTGGTTATAAAATGGCAAAGGAAGCCGCAAAGGCATTGGCAGCCACCTATGTTTCAACACATATCGACACTATCATATGCCTTGAGGGCACAGAGATAGTTGGCGCATTCCTCGCCGAGAGCCTTGGCGAAAGCGGTATAAACAGCGGTGCAGACGTAAATGTAGTAACACCTGAGCTGAACGCTGTAAATCAGATGATATTCAGAGATAACACTCAGAAGAAAATATGGGGCAAGCAGGTGCTTCTGCTTATCGCTTCCGTTTCAACCGGAAAGAGCATAAACAGAGCAATGGACTGTCTGAAATACTATAACGGCAACCTTGTAGGAATAGCTTCCATATTCTCCGCTATCAAAGAGAACAACGGCACTGCTATCCACGCCCTTTTCACAGAAAAGGATCTGCCTGATTACATGACATATACATCATCGGAATGCCCAATGTGCAAATCAGGACAGAAGGTCGATGCTTTGGTAAACAGCTTCGGCTATTCAAAGATATAGCTTGTAACTTCATTCTCCATAAAATAACGTTAAAGGGACGGATTTTGACTTCCGTCCCTTTTTCTTTTGCAAAAATGTCAAATCAACGGGCGACCTGAGGTCGCCCGCTTTGTTTCACCGCTATGACGTATACTTTATCCAAACAAATGTGAAAACTTCTTTTTAAGTCCAGCCTTGTCAAAAGCAAGTCCAAGCACTATATAAAGTATCGAGCTTGCAAGCACCTGTATGCAGTAAGCAGGAGTCTGACCGAAAGCCGAGATTATTGCGCTCTTCGAGAAACCGCCTGCCATGAAGATTCCCTCATAAAGGCTGTAGCATACCACGCATATAACAAGTGCAGGGATAATGCCGAGAAGATTTCTCACGCAGATTATCTTCTCTGTCTTTCTTGAAAAGCAAAGGGCAGTTATAGCCTTTATAACGATAGTTCCGGGAAGCCATACCACAAAGCCCGAAAGTCCGTCAGCAAGACCTGCTCCGATAGCGCCTGCCGCCATTGCATAAGGTGTCGGAAGCATTGATGCCGCAAGATAAATAAGTCCGTCGCCTGCGTGTGTGTAGCCTGCACCCGTAGGAATGTGAAGCCATGCCGTAAGAACATATATCATTGCCGCAAAAAGACCTGTCACGCATATAAGCTGAATATGCTTTGTTGAATTATTTACCTGAGCTGTTGTACTCATAAATATCACTCCAATTTAATTATTTTACCATTTGTCGAAAAATCACATCATGTAGGTGACGCCGCCCTTCAACATCTGGGCAAGATTCTTATTAAGTTCATACTGTTTGCTCATGATATTTTCCTCCGACTAATTAATTTCTATACCTATTTTATACCCCACGGCTATGATTTGCAAATGCCTCAGTTTCGCACTTTTTTCTCTTTCAATTGTATCTTTTGCACAATCCGCAAGCCCTATCCGCACACCACATTTGTGCATCAAAGCAATACCATATCCCACAATAATTTTACAAAATCACGACAAAATCAATTATGCACAAAGCCAAGCTATCCTATAGGCTTTCTTTTGTGCTATAGGTAGAAGATAAAAAAAGACGTAAAAAAAAGCGGTCATAGGCAAGACCGCTCCGCTTTACAAACAGATAACTTAAAATCGCACAAAAAACGCATAAAAAAACGGGCGAGCAAAGCTCGCCCCTACTGATATCAGAAAAAATCAAATAACATAATCATCTATCCTTGCATTTTCCTGATTTACAAGGTCCTGCAAGGTAATGCCGTCAACAACCCCATTTATAGCACCGTAAAGCTTTTTCCACACCATCAGCGTTGCACAGCTATCCTGACGTGGGCAGGTATTTTCTTCCCCCTCCAGACAAGCCACAGGAGCAAGACTTCCCTCTGTGAGCCGAAGTATCATTCCCACAGTGTATTCCGCAGGCGCTTTCGCAAGCTTGTATCCGCCCCCTGCGCCACGCACGCTCTTTACAAAGCCTGCTCTTCCAAGAATGGATATTATCTGTTCAAGATACTTGTCGCTGATGTCTTGTCTTTCAGCGATCACTTTGATAGGCACATATCCGCTCTGCTCATGTAAAGCAAGGTCAAGCATGAGCCTCAGTGCATATCTTCCCTTTGTGGATATTTTCATCAGCGTCAGATCCTTTCATAAATCCTATAGAAAATCTATGATTAATTATATATCATATTTGTAAAAATGTCAAGCAAAAACCACCGCAAAGGGTGTATTTACAAAAAACTTCTTTTTACCCTCTTTATTTTTCTCCAAAAGTAGTGTATAATACAATTAAGTATACAAGTTCACAGCAAAGAAAATAAAGGGAGGTCAAAAGCTATGAAAAACAAACTTAAAGTAAATATCTATAACCGTACATACAATCTGCTTTCCGAAGAGTCGCAGGAGTATACCAATAAACTTGCGTTGGTGATAAATGCAAAGATAAAAGGCATGATGAAAGCTATCCCGAGCCTTTCCGTTCAGGACGCCGCAGTGCTGACAGCACTTGATTGCCTTGACGAGCTCAGTAAGGCAAATCAGAATATCGAAAATATCCGTACTCAGATAAAGGACTATGTGGACGACGCAGGCAGAGCAAGAAGTCAGGCTGACGAAGCTCAGAAGGAAATAAGAGAGCTTCAGGCAAAAGTCCATGACCTTGAAGAACAGCTCGAAGCACGCACAGTTGTAAAAAGAGAGCCGGAGGACGAAGTCATAAACGCAAACGAGCTTCTTTCGCAGGAGATAAAGAACGCTATCGAAAGACCTGTCCACCCTAACCAGCCTAACAACGGCAATTTCGTCGGCACAATGAATTACAGACCCGAGGGAGGAAGCCATTAATGGCTCACAAAGCTGAGATACTTGCCCCCTGCGGTTCTTTTGAAACTCTCGAAGCCGCCCTTAGAAGCGGCTGTGACGCAGTTTATCTCGGGGGAGAGAAATTCTCCGCCAGACAAAATGCCGCCAATTTCACAAACGAACAGCTAAAAGAAGCCGTAAGGCTCTGTCACTTGCGAGGTGTAAAGGTCTATCAGGCGATAAACACTGTTGTCTTTGACGAACAGCTTGAAGAGTGCAAAAAAGCCGTCAGGTTTGCCGCAGAAACAGGCGTTGACGGACTTATCACACAGGATCTAGCCCTTGTGAAGATATGCCGTGAATGTTGCCCCGACCTTGAATATCACGCCTCCACCCAAATGACTATCCACAGCGAAAGCGGCGTGAAAATGGCTAAAAACCTCGGCTTTTCAAGAGCCGTCCTGTCAAGAGAGCTTCCCGAGCATACCATAAAAGACCTCACCGCCCTTGGCATCGAAACAGAGGTCTTTGTACACGGCGCACTTTGTATGTCCGTGTCAGGTCAGTGCTATATGAGCGCACTCATAGGCTCACGAAGCGCAAACCGAGGCCTTTGCGCACAGGCTTGCAGACTTCCCGCACAAGGGGATAAGATAACAAAGGGGCAGGAGCGTTACGCCCTTTCTCTGAAAGATATGTCCTATGTGGATAAGCTCCAAAGGCTTGAAAAGGACGGAGTTTCCTCTCTTAAAATAGAGGGCAGAATGAAGCGCCCCGAATATGTTGCAGCGGCAGTGAACTGCTGTAAAAATTCTCTTGAAAACAAGCCTTATGACCTAAAAGCCTTGGAAGCGGTCTTTTCCCGTGGGGGCTTTACAGACGGCTATTACAACGGCAAGCTTGGCAGAGAAATGTTCGGCACAAGGCAGAAAGAGGACGTTTCCGCCACCGCCAAAATTCTTCCCGAGCTTCACGAGCTTTACCGCAGATGTGAAAAGCGCACAAAAGCCTTTTTCGCCATAAAGCTTCAGGAAAATTCTCAGGCGGAGCTTTCTCTCCGTGACAGCGAGGGAAACACCGTGACCGTTTACGGCGATATACCACAAAAAGCCTTGAAAAAGGCCTGCGACAGCGACTATGTAAAAAAACAGTTCTCCAAGCTTGGTGACACTATATACGAGTTCGGAGGACTTGAAGCCGCCATAGGCAAAGACCTTGCCTATCCTGCCTCCGCCCTTAATGACCTAAGACGGCAGGCGGTAGAAAAGCTTGACCGGAAGCGTATAGACTTTTTCACCCATACCGCCGATTTTACCGACAAATCACTTGCCGATCTTCCTACTCTGCCAAAAGCCTATGAGCGCAAAAAAATACGCATAATGCTCTCAAAGCTTTCTCAGCTTGAGGGCGTTGACCTTGACAGCGTAGAGCTTGCAGGCGTGCCGATAGAGATAGCCTTGGAAGCGGCAAAGCTTGTGTCAGACCAAAGCAAGCTTATGATAATAATGCCACGCTTCACATTTGACGAGAAAGCTCTCTCGGAGAAGCTTTCAGCCGCAAAAGAAGCAGGCATAACAAAAATGCTCGCCATGAATATCGGCCACTGCCTTATTGCGAATGACCTTGGTTTTGAGCTTCACGCAGGCTATTCATTCAATCTCTGCAACTCAGCCGCATTGGACGAGGTAAAAAAGCTTGGTGCAAAAGACTGCACAGTGTCCTTTGAGCTTAAAGCGTCACAGATAGAAAAGCTAAAGAAGCCCATTGAGATAGGCTTTGTGGCATACGGCAGACTTCCCCTTATGCTCACCGCAAACTGTCCTATAAGAAACGATATAGGCTGTAAAAACTGCAAGGGCAAGCTTTTTGACCGCACAGGCAGAGAGTTCCCCGTAAGATGTCCAAAGGGCAGAGATTGCGCAGAAATACTAAATTCTGATATTTTGTATCTTGCGGACAAGCTCAATGATTTTGACAATGCCGACTATATGGAGCTTCACTTCTATGAGGAGAACGCTCACAGGATAAACGAGATAATAAAAGCCTACAGTGGCGAAAGGGGCACAAAGCCCGAAAACGCCACCAACGGATTATACTACAGAGGAGTTTTATAAAATGAGATTACTTATAAAAAAGCTTAAGGAAAATGCAGTTATCCCTGCAAGACAAACAGAATTTAGCGCAGGCTATGACCTTTGTGCCTGCACAGAAGCACCTGTTACCATAAAAGCAGGTCAGACCGAGAAGATACACACAGGCATATCAGCCGAGGTTCAGGGCGAGAAAAACTGCGTTCTTCTTATCTATGCAAGAAGCTCTCTTGCATCAAAGTTCGGCATTGCCCCTGCAAACTGCGTAGGCGTTGTTGATTGGGACTACAGAGGGGAGATAATCTGTGCTCTTCACAACAGCTCAGACAAGGACTACACCATAAACGGCGGCGACAGGATAGCACAGCTTGTGATAACCCCTGTTTTCACTCCCGAAGTAGAAGAAGTCACAGAGCTTTCTGATACAGAGCGTGGTGCAGGCGGCTTTGGCTCAACAGGCAAATAGGAACGGTGAAAACTGCATATGAAAATATACAACGTTAAAATAAAGACCATGGACAGCGACAGGCGTGTTATCGAAAACGGCTGGGTGGAGATAACAGACGGCATAATTTCTGCTGTAGAAAGCGGCTCTCCCGAAGCTGTCACAGCCGAGGACATAAACGGCAACGGCAGAACAGTTTACCCTGGTTTTATCGACATTCACACACATCTTGGTCTATCCACAAGCGGCGTAGGCATGGAGGGCGAGGATTTCAACGAGGAGTCCGAGCCATGCACAGCACATATCCGCATTGTTGACGGCATAAACCCGATAGACTATTCCTTTGAGCTTGCAAGAAAAGCAGGCGTGACCTGCTGTCTTGTTTCCCCAGGCTCAGCAAACCCTGTTGCAGGCAGTATTGCGGCAATAAAGACCTATGGCAAGCGAATCGACAAAATGCTTGTAGGCACAGTTGGAATGAAATTCTCAATGGGCGAAAACCCGAAGCTCACCTATTCTGACAAAGAGGACGCACCCTACACCCGAATGGCATTGGCAGGCATAATAAGAGAAGCACTTATAAAGGCACAGAAATACGGCGAAGCTGTCGAGCGTGCAATGGGAAGCGAGGAAGATATGCCGGAGTTTGACATGAAATCCGAAGCTCTGCTCCCAGTTCTCAGAGGCGAAGTCAAGGCGCATTTTCACTGTCACAGGGCGGACGATATTTTCACCGCCATAAGGATAGCGAAAGAATTTGAGCTTGACTATGTGCTTGTACACTGCACTGACGGCCACATCATAGCTGACGAGCTTGCAGAGGAAGAAGCAAGCTGTGTGATAGGTCCAATAATATGCGACAGGTGCAAGCCTGAAATGGCAAATCTTACCCCAGCCAACGCAGGCATACTTTCGTCCCACGGCATAAAGGTAGCTATCTGCACCGACCACTCAGAAGTACCCATAGAATATCTGCCCTTGTCAGCGGCGATCGCAGTAAAGAACGGGCTTGACTATGAAAAAGGCATTGAAGCTATCACCTGCACAGCGGCAGAGATAGCAGGCATTTCCGACCGGGTAGGCTCGGTAAAGGTAGGGCTTGACGCAGATCTGACCCTATTCAGCGGCGACCCCCTTGATGTAATGGTATCCCCTGACATGGTGATATGCGGTGGAAAAATAATTTGATATGATACCAATGCGGAACGGTTTTCGTTTCGCATTTTTTATTTGCGTTATCCGCAATTTGTTATGCACTTTACAAACCATGTAGGGGCTGGCGCCCTCGACAGCCCGCACCTGTTTGCCTGCTCAATCCTGCGATAACCATACCAAGTTCGGCACATTGTTTCAAAATGCCATACGGCACATATACACAATATTGCGAAACATAACCACTAAAAATTATTGCACAAACCCCGATAACCCCACAAATGGCAGTAGGGGCGAACAGCGTTCGCCCGTTTCGTTCCCCACTCAACTTCTTGATAAAACCAAACCTAGCCGCTCCCCGAAACGGGCTGTCGAGGGCGCCAGCCCCTACATTATAATCGCAAGTCCTACCGCCGCAAAATCGCTGTCGCTCTTTGCGGACTTTACTTTGTATAAGGATATAGTACAAGCGGTGCAGATTGCCACTCCGACACCGCTTTGTTTATGTAACAACTTTGCAATTCTTCTTTTCCTATTCTGCACCGCTTAGTCGGCTTGCGCCTATTGAGGCTCTGCCTCATACTCCGCTAGGGGCTTTGCCCCTTGACCCCACAAGCCCTCTAACGTCGGGCCCCCGCCTGCGCTTTATTGCTCGCTTCGCTCGGTGTTTCCTCTGCTTTGTATTAGCTTCTCATTTTGTGCGGCTTTGCTCATTCCTCATTCCTCATTCCTAATTCCTCATTCCTCATTCCTCACTCCTCACTTAACTGTTTCTTTTACTTAAAATGCACAAAAATGCTTGAAAAATATCAAAAAATTTGCTATAATATTATTGATTATATCCGTATGCTTCAACAGCACCGAAAGGGAGTGACTTTTTTGCCGAAATTTGAAAGCGGTATGGAAAATATGGCGGATATGTTCGTCTTTGAAACAGGCGACCTTCTGGAAAAGTTGGACGAGATACTTATGCGCACCGAGCAGGAAGACTCTATCTCCTCCGACGATATCAACGAGATATTCCGTACCATGCACACTATTAAAGGCTCTGCCGCCATGATGAGTATGCACAATATGTCTACCCTTGCCCACTCAGTTGAGGATCTTTTCTACATTATCCGTGAAGACCCTGCTGTGAAATATGACAAGCCTGCTCTCTATGAGCTTCTTTTCTCAGCTTCTGATAATCTTAAATCTGAGCTTGACAGCATTTATGACGACGCTCCGCTTACCGATTTTTCAGAGCTTGAAAATAAGATACACGCCTTTGCTGCCACCATGAAAGGTCAGCCTGCAAGCGATAGTCCCGATTCCTCATCAGCCGATACCGACACCTATGAGGGGCTTTTCCCTGATGATGAAAAAGAGGGCGTTCTCACCTACAAGGTCACATATTCCGAAAGCTGTGCAATGCCTGATATGCGTGCATTGGTGCTTTTGCGTGCCTTAGGCAAGTTGTGCGAGGTAATAAAAACTTTCCCGGAGGATCTTGACGCCGACAATGCAGGGGATGAGATATCCAAAAAGGGACTTTACATAAAGCTTATCACCGATGACCCAGACGGCGTTCTTGACCTTATGAAAAACGCCGTGAACGTTGACAAAGCCGAGCAGGCGAAAAAGCCTGAGCCTAAACCTCAGCCTGACCCAAGATCTGCTCCTGCCAAGCCAGCCCCAAAGCCTGCTCAGCCTGCAAATACAGCGCCCAAAAAGCCTGCCGAAAAGCACGAGCAGTCTATGATATCCGTCAAGCTCGATAAGCTCAACAGACTTCTTGACCTTGTGGCTGAGATAGTTATAACCGAAGGCTCTGTAATATCCTCACCCGACCTGAAAAAAGCCGAGATAAACCTCGACCGCTTCAATAAATCCTCCCGTGAGCTTAAAAAGCTTACCGACGAGCTTCAGGACGTTGTAATGTCCATACGAATGGTGCCTGTTTCCACAGCATTTCAGAAGATGAACCGTGTTGTCAGGGATATGAACCAAAAGCTTAAAAAGAATGTTACTCTTGTGTTCGAGGGACAGGAAACGGAAGTGGATAAATCTATCGTAGATATCCTCAACGACCCCCTTATGCACATTGTGAGAAACGCCGTTGACCACGGCATAGAAGACCCCGAAGTCCGTGCAAAAGCAGGCAAGACCGAGCCTGCCACTGTCACCCTCAGCGCAGGCTATGACTCCAACGAAGTGGTTATCTCCTGCCGTGACAACGGTGCAGGAATGGATACCGCAAAGCTTATGGCGAAAGCCAAGAAAAACGGTATGCTCACAAAGCCTGAGAATGAATATACCGACAAAGAGATATTCAATTTCGTTGTTGCCGCAGGCTTTTCCACCAATGATAAGATAACCGAATATTCAGGCAGAGGCGTTGGAATGGACGTTGTAAAGAAAAACCTTGAGAAAGTTGGCGGCAAGCTCTCTGTTGACTCCAAGTTTGGCGAAGGCTCTGTCTTTACTATCAGGATACCGCTTTCTCTGTCTATCCTTGACGTTCTGAGCGTTGACGTAGGGGGCGAGAATTTCTCTCTGCCTGTTTCCGCAGTTTCCGAAGCTTTCTCCTGCAAAGCCGAAAGCTTTATCACCGACCCCGAGGGCAACGAGTTTATAATGCTCCGTGAAAAATGTCTGCCTCTTATCAGAATGAGCGACCATTTTGATATACCAAATGCCGAAAAGGACGTAACAAAGGGCATAATGCTCTGCTGTAAAGACGGCGGCAAGGAAGCCGTCCTCATGGCGGACAGGATAACAGTTGACCAGCAGGTGGTAGTAAAGCCGTTCTCACCTCTCCTTGACGCCTATCCCCTCAAGGAATCAGGCATGGCAGGCTGTTCGGTCCTCGGTGACGGCAGTATAACCATAATACTTGATATGAAAGAATTTTTCGGCAATTATGACTTCCGAAAGGGTGAATAAAGATGTCAGAACATGATATAAACGAATTTTATCAGAAGGGCGGAAAGATACTCTCCTTTGTTTCTGATGAAAAATATTACGCCTTTGAGGTAAAAGATGTCACCGATATAATAGGGCTTCTCCCCGTCACAAGGCTCCCGAAAACACCGAAGTTCATAAAAGGCGTTATAAATCTGCGAGGAAAAGCCGTTCCCGTGATAGATCTCCGCCTGCGTCTTGGACTGCCCGAAGGGAAGTATGACAACAGAAGCAGTACCATAGTGATAGAAGTCGGCTCAAATCAGGCTGGCATAATATGCGATAAGGTCTTGGACGTTGAGGATATCCTCCCCCAGCAGACCGCCGTGTCGCCCGTAAAAAACAGCCTTGTAAAATGCTTTATAAACGCAAACAACAAAAACATATCCCTGCTTGACCCTGATATCCTGGTCAGAACAAACAGGTAAAACATAGTAACAAGGAGGAAGAGGAATGCTGTCACGTCTTGAGATCTCTCAGTCAGACTTTGACGAGCTTACTGCATTCATAAAAGAAAAATACGGTCTTGACCTTGCAAGGAAAAAGTCTATCGTTGAAAGCAGGCTGAGCAACTATGTATTGGACTGCGGCTTCAACAGCTTTTCCGAATATCTCAGTGCCGTCTACAGCGATGAAACAGGCAGAGAAACTGCCAACCTTATAAACCGCCTTACTACCAACCATACATATTTCATGCGTGAAACGGACCATTTCCAACACTTCATGGAGAAATTTCTCCCCTATGCCGAAAAAAACGTCCTCGACCATGATATGCGTATATGGAGTGCAGGCTGCTCATTCGGCAACGAGCCGTATAATCTTGCCATGTGTATGGACGATTATTTCGGCTTTGACCGCCGTTTCTGGGACTTGAAAATACTTGCCACGGATATCTCCCTTAACGCACTGCGTTCTGCCAAAAACGGCATTTATACCAGTATGTCCATAAAGAATATCCCCGAAGATTGGCGTAAAAAGTATTTTCACCCATATTCAAACACAAAGGATCTCTGGCAGGTCAGCGATACCATAAGACAGAACGTTGAGTTTCGCTACCACAATCTTATGGACGAGTTCACATTCAAAAAGAAATTCGACCTTATCGTCTGCCGTAACGTCATGATATATTTTGACGACGATACAAAAGCCGAGATATGCAGAAAATTCTATGACGCAATGGAGGAGGGCGGCTATTTCTATATCGGTCACGCAGAATCAGTGCCGAAAGATATGCCTTTCGTGAAAGTCGCCCCTGCAATATACCGCAAGCTGGGAGGGGATAAAAAATGACGCCTCTATTTCTTGTGATAACCGAAAACAAAGCCTTTGCACAGCTTTGCAGAAAAGCCCTTACAAACGCAGGCTTCCAAAGCTCAAAGCTTGCCTCAGCCTGCCTTAGCAACGGCAGAAAAAGCGTCACTGCCCTTTCTCCCGACTATGTTCTTCTCGACGGCGATTGCCAAGACAATATGGACGACTACATCATAAGCCTTGCCCCACGATATTCTGTGCCTATAATCTATCTTACCATTCAGCATAACAATAAATATCCCATGATGCAGGCAGGTGCCATAGACGTCGTATATAAACCTGACGGCACTCCGTCTGATAACGAGCGTTTTCAGAAACGCTTTGCCGAAAGCATACAGCGCCTTGAAAAAGCAAGAGCTAATTCTGTTGTGCATATACCTGCCATAAATACCTCCAGAATAATAGCCATAGGCGGTTCAACAGGCTCAACGGAAGCCCTGAAAGCTATCCTTAAAGACCTCCGCCACGACCTGCCCCCTATAGTGGCAGTCCTGCATATGCCTGCAGGCTATACAAGGATATATGCCGAACAGCTATGCACTGAAACCGGTCACAACGTTGTGGAAGCCAAAAGCGGTCTGTATCTCAGCCAAGGCATGGTGGTAATAGCGCAGGGCGGTCAGCACCTTAGATTGTTCAAGGATAAAAAGGGCTATTTTGTCACCTCTGAAGCAGGCGTAAAGGTGTCAGGTCACTGTCCGTCAGTTGACGTGCTTTTTGACTCTGTGGCATACAGCGCAAAGCGTAACGCTATAGGCGTTATCCTCACCGGCATGGGCTGTGACGGTGCAAAGGGTATGCTCAACATGAAGAAAATGGGAGCATATAACATCGGACAGAACGCAGAAAGCTCCATAGTCTATGGTATGCCGAAAGCCGCATATGAAAACGGCTCAGTGTCAAAGCAGTGTCCCCTTGACAGAATAGCGCAGGAGATACATTATCGCATCGACAGCGGCTTCTAAAAACAAACAGCGCAATACATAGCATACCTGTGTAGGGGCGAACAGTGTTCGCCCGATATCTGCAAGCAGGATAGCAAAATGGTATTGTTTCAAGATAAGGAGGGATAGCTGTGGAAAACAGCAGATATCTCATTTTCACCTCAGCAGGGCGAAGCTTTTCACTGCCCTTTGAGGATATAAAAATAATCATAGCGGCACAGACCCCAACTCCCGTGCCTGATTTTCCCGACTATGTGCCGGGAACAGTGGTGAACGAGGGCGAGGTAGTGCCTGTCATAGACCTGCGCAGACGTTTCCACTATGAGCCAAAAGAGCTCTCCGACAGAGATTGCATAATAATCACAATGGGCGAAGAAGTTTCCGTAGGGCTTTTGTGCGACAGCGTAACAGGCTTCACGGATATCCCAGAGGATAAGCTGTGCAAAGCCCCAAATGTGAACGAAGAAGCCTGCGCAGATTTTTTAAAAGGCGAATTTCTTCTTGAGGGCAAGCCCTGCTATGTCCTTGACAGCGAAAAAGTAATAAAGCTCAGCGACCGTGAAAAGGTAGCAAATTCAGAGCGAAAGGATAAATAAAAATGAGAGAGATAAACGTTTCAGAAGTAGAAGAACTTGTAAGAGATCTGTGCATAAAAGCCAATCTGTATCTTCCTGAGGATATGGAAAGCTGTATAGAGTGCAACGCCAGGAAAGAGCAGTCCCCAGTGGGAAAGAACGTCTTTGCTGATATCCTTGACAATATGAGAGTAGCAAGAGAAGAAACTATCCCTATCTGTCAGGACACAGGCATGGCAGTTATCTTCATGACCATAGGACAGGACGTGCATTTTGTAGGCGGTTCGCTGAATGAAGCCATAAACAAAGGCGTAGCAAGAGGCTATACAGAGGGCAGACTGCGCTGTTCCATAGTTTCCGACCCACTGGAAAGAGTAAACACAGGGGATAATACACCGCCTGTTGTGCATCTTAAAATAGCAGAGGGCGAAAAGGTAGAAATAATGGTGGCACCAAAGGGCTTTGGCAGCGAAAATATGTCACAGCTTAAAATGATGACCCCGTCAGTTACCGAGGACGAGATAGTGGATTGGGTAGTGTCAGTGTGTGCAAAAGCAGGTTCTAACCCATGTCCGCCAATAGTCATAGGCGTAGGCATAGGCGGCGACTTTGAGAAGTGCGCATACCTTGCAAAGAAAGCACTGTGCAGAAGCGTATCAAAGAGAAATCCAAAGGAACGTTATGCAAAGCTTGAAGCGAAAATGCTGGAGAAGATAAACCTCCTTGGCATAGGACCGCAAGGCTTTGGCGGCACACAGACCTGCCTTGCAGTAAATATAGAAGAAGCACCGACCCATATCGCAGGCCTGCCGGTGTCAGTGAACGTAGGCTGTCATGTGACAAGACACGCAAGCGGAGAGATATAAGGGCATAATGTGGGGGCGAACAGTGTTCACCCGCCTTTTCCACAGCACGCACATCTTATTATTCATCAAACAAGCTCCTACATCTTATTCGGGCAAGTTCTTCCGCCGCAAAATCGCTTCGCTCTTTGCGGATTTACATTTGCTAAGGGATAGGGAAAACGGTGCAGAGTTTATGCTCCGACACCGATTTGTAATTTGCTTTAGTTTGTATTTCTTCTTTCATCATTCTGCACCGCTTAGTAGGCTTACGCCGAATGAGGCTCTGCCTCAAACTCCGCAAGGGACTCTGTCCCTTGACCCTGCAAGCCCTCTAACGCCGGGCTTGAGCCTGCGTTTTATCTCTCGCTCCGCTCGATGTTGGCTACCCAACTCTGGTCAGCTGTGCCAATTCCTCATTCCTCATTCCTCACTCCTCATTCCTCATTTCTACCTCTTTTCTCCACAACACCAACACCCCGATAACATTCGGTACTGCCATAAGTCCATTGAAGATATCCGACACCCCCCACACAAGCTCCATGCTCCACATCGTTCCAATGCACCCACAAACTATCGCCATGATCCTATAGATCATATCGCTCCGAGGGAAAAGATATCTCCAAGCCCTCTCCCCTATGAAAAACCACCCTGCCACTGTCGCTAATGCAAAAAGTATCAGCGACAATGACATGAAATACTTTCCCGCTCCCCCAAGAGCAGCATTGTAAGCCTTCACTGCCATATCCTCACCCGTGAGGTCAGTGCCGCTTATTATTATCACCACAGCCGTCAGAGTGCATATGACAAAGGTGTCTATAAAGACCTCCGCCATTGCCCATGTCCCCTGCAATTCAGGCGACTTTATCCTGCATGAGCTGTGCACCGCCACCGTCGAGCCTAAACCTGCTTCGTTTGAAAACGCTCCACGCTTTAACCCCTCGACCATGGAAAATATTATCGTCCCTGCCACCGAGCCTGTTATGCAGGCTGTGGGGCAAAAGGCGTTTTTTACTATCATTGCTATCGCTCCTGCGGCTTTTAATGGGTGAAATATTATCACTCCCAAACTGCCGCCTATGAAAAGCACCGCCATTATTGGCACAAGCTTTTCACAAAGACAAGCTGCTGAGTTTTTTCCCACAGCTACTAAAAATACGAAAATAAGCACCAAAAGTGCAAAAATATATGAGGGTATCCCAAACCCCTCTCGGGCAGCCGCAGCCGCCGAACCCGTCTGCACCATGTTGCCCATTCCAAGGGACGCACCCACCGTAAAAACTGCAAACAAAACAGCCGTGAGCTTTGTTCTGCCTATCTTTTCGAGATAAGCCGCCGCACCGCAAGGCTTTCCGTCAGAGTATCTCACTCCCAGATAGTTTT
Organism: uncultured Ruminococcus sp.; assembly: GCA_934435205.1. GTDB lineage: Bacteria > Bacillota > Clostridia > Oscillospirales > Ruminococcaceae > Hominimerdicola. Next base: position 44,186 of record CAKSAK010000002.1, read on the forward strand.
CGCAGTAAGCAAGCCCCATTCCGAAAAATGCAGACACCCACATCCAGAATACCGAGCCTGCGCCCCCTATCCTGATACATTCCCCCACGCCCACCACCGAGCCTGTTCCTACAGTTGCCGCAAGCGCCGTGGAAAACGTCTGAAACTGCGAGAGAGAATCACTTTCGGAGCTTTCTTTTTTAAACAGCGTAAAAACCGTTTTCTTCATTATTTTTATAATGTGTATCTGCGGAAATCTAAGCTTTATGCTCAGATATATCCCGCCCCCAAGCAAAAGTATCAAAAGCGGAACGCCCCATAAAAGCGAATTTATCTTGTTTATTATAGCCGTAAGTTCCATAGCTTTCCCCCGAAAACAGTTTTTTCGTGCAAATAATTGCCTTATAAATGATATGATATAAAAGGGAGATTAATTCTTGAAAACCGAGATAACCATACATACAAATACGCAAAAAAACAAACAGCGAGGTGAACGTCCTCAAATGCACAGATATAAGCCCTCAAAAATACCGCTTTTTATCTTCTGGGCTATCCTTGCGGTCATACTTTTTCTTATCCGCTATGCGGTGAATCTCATAGAAAAACTTATCCCATTTTCCGTGAATTATATCCTTATGCCACTGTGGATAATCGCCGCACTTTTCTGCCTGCTGGTGCTTCCCTTTTATTTCATCAGATCATATTTTACCGTCAGCTCAAAAGAAGTCACCGCCTTTACAGGACTTTTCTTTACCATGCGGCATTTTATGCCCACCTCGGCAATAAAATCCGTCACCACTATCATAACCCCCCTAGGCAGTATAACAGGACTTAACTTCGTTGTCTTAAACGCCCTGGGCGCAAGACTTCTTATACCTTTTATGAGCCGCCGTGACGCTATGGAAATATCCGCCATAGTAAACAGCTCCATACGAAACAGAGAACGCAAAGAAGAATAGATACCATAGACAGGAAAGGTTTAAATGAGCCGCAGAGAAACTATCAAGGAAAAAAGAAGCTGGCTGAAGAATTTCTTCGCCCACCGCCAGCACCCTATAATGATATTATCTTATACAACTAAATATATGTGGCTGCTTGCTATCCCTCTTGCAAAGTACCTCATCGCCGCAAAATTCAACTTTCAAAGCTGGTTTCAGGCACACTGGGTAGATATCCTCACTATCGCATTTATCTTCGGCTACGCTTTCCTGCGCTGGATATTCGTCTACTATGAGCTTGAAGAAGATTGCATCATCGCCCACACAGGCTATTTCGGCATAACACGGACTAAGGTCTATTTTGCCGAAATAAGCTCATTGTCACTGTCGCAAGGATATATTTCCAGACTTATACATTCCTGTGCCGTGTACATAGACACCGATGCAAAATCACTGCAAAATGCAGATATAATGCTCACCCTTACAAAAAAGCGAGCCTTTGAGCTTTATCATTTTGCCACCGCCAAATGCAAAAACAAACCTAAATACGTCTACAACTCAAAGAAAAGCCTGCTCGTTATATTCTCACTTATCTTTTCCTCAACTCTGTCAGGCATGATAATCGTGCTTTCGGTACTTTACGAAGCATATAGGATAGTAGGCCGAGAGGCGGAGGAACAAATACTCCGCAGAGTGAATACGGAGATAGCAAAAGTTCCGGTGCTTGCAGAAGTGCCTGAATATATACTTATCGCAGGCGGTGTGCTGGCAGGAGGCTGGCTAATATCATTTTTGTCGAATCTTATGCGCCACTGGAATTTTTCCTGCACACGCTGTGCCGACCTTTTCATAATCAGAAGCGGGATAGGCACAAGACGCAGACACGTCCTCTATAGAGATAGAGTAAACTATATCGACCTAAGACAATCACTGCTTATGAAGATATGCAAAATAACCTCTGTGTCTGCCCACTGTACAGGATACGGAAAAAGACGGCTTGAAATATCAGCACTTATACCGATAACGACAAACGGACAGGTTGACCGCTCCCTGAAGATGCTCATGCCGAAAATACCGCCGGTAAAAAGCGATATCTCCACAGGAAAAGCCGACCTTGGCAGATTTATAACGATACCGCTCATATGCACATTTATACCCATCATATCAGGAAGAGGAGCGCTTTACTTTTTCCCTAACTGGAAAAGAGAAATAACCATACTTGTGATACTAACTACCATACCATTGCTGTGGCTCGTGATAGTTAAAGCGGCGGCAGCGTTCACAACGTCAATAGGCTTTGAAAACGGGTATTGTACATTGTCATATTGTAAATGGTATAGCTTTCATAAATCAATAGCCGCACTTGACAGAGTGTCAATGGTAACGGTAATGCAAAATCCGTTTCAGAAGATAAGCCATACTTGTGCCGTGAGAGTTTATACCAATTCGGAGAGTACAGACTATCATACTGTAAAAGGACTTAATTATGATAAGGTTATAAAATTGTTGAACAGGAATGGGTATGCGGTGTGAAAAAAATGAGGAATGAGGAGTGAGGAATGAGGAATTAGCATAGCTCACCAAAGTTACCCCCTCCGCACCGAGCACAGCGAGAGATAAAACGCAGGCTCAAGCCCGGCGTTAGAGGGCTTGCAGGGTCTAGGGACAGAGTCCCTAGCGGAGCTTGAGGCAGAGCCTCAATAGGCGCAAGCCTACTAAGCGGTGCAGAGGGAAAAAGAAGAATTGCTATGTTGTTCCCTGATACATGATTATATCGGAGTGTTAATCTGCACCGCTTTTCTATCCTCCTGCACAAAGTAAAATCCGCAAAGAGCGGAGCGATTTTGCGGCGGTAGAACTTTGGTGTAGGGGCTGGCGCCCTCGACAGCCCGATATCGAAGCGGCTAAGCTTGGATTTTTCACGAATAAAAAGAAGCAGACAATGTTGTGAATTGTTGCGCCGAACGTTGTGCGAATAACGCAAGTGAGATTGCAAACGAAACGGGCGAACAGTGTTCGCCCCTACCGCCATTTGTGAAGCCATCAAAGTTTGATAAACAAATATCATCAGGGACGACCACCTCGTCCCCGATTTTTTATATACAGAAAATTTTTTACCCATTGCAACATTTCAGTGAAAAATATACACTTATATTATGACGGACGACAGGGGGGATCAGATTGGACAAAAAGGAAAGAAAAAAGCTCGCAGAACTTGCAGTGAACGGCGATACGGACGCTTTTTCTAAGCTCTATGGAGAGATATATAAGGAGCTTTATTATTACGCCCTCGCTAACCTGCAAAATGCCGAGGACGCTGCCGATGCAGTGCAGGACGCTGTGCTGGACGGCTATATGAGCATCTCCTCTCTGCGAAATAGCGAAGCTTTCGATAGCTGGATGTTCAAGATTCTGGTCGCCAAGATCAAACAAAAACAAAAGGAATACGCTCAAAGACGCTCTAACCTCGATTATATTAATGAAAGCGACGCAATAATCAAGGACGAAAGCGGCTTCGAGCGGTGCGAGATCTTAGAAGAGTTTGCTGATCTCAGTGAAGCTGAAAGACTTTGTATATCACTTCACTGTATAGCAGGCTACAAAGGCAGGGAGATAATGGAGATAACAGGTATTAAAGATACGACAGTCCGTTCCCATATATCCAGAGGTAAAGCAAAAATACGCAGTAAGCTGTTTGGAAAGGAGGTGACATGATGAGAAATTTAAGAAAACGCAGAAAGCTTATCAGACAAATGGAACAGGCAAATAAGATTCCCGATAAGCTCATGCCCCAGGAAATAAAAGATATGCTGGACGTGGCAGGCTTCAGACCCGTTATCGGAAATACTCCAAATAGTGCAGAGATAAAAATAAACAGCGGCAGAAGCAACGCCCTGAGATGTCTGGCTGTGGTAGCGGCTTTCGTCCTTGTGGTAGGCGGATTTGCTGTGCTTAGGTTCAGCAATACCCAGTTCGTCAAAAAATACCCCAATTCCGCTTCTTCAAAGTCCGCTGACGCTTCTGGTCTTGACGGCCTCCGAGGAACGACCTATAAGGGTCTTTACAACTATATAAATAGCAACAGCAAAAACATTGAGGACTTTATAGTTGACAATAGCTATATATTCAAAAATATCGACGCTTTGACTGTTGATGACGATGACTATGTGGCTTTGTATAAGCAGGCGCTTAGAGATCACCAGCTCACCCCTAACCCCGCTGATATACAGCTCACTCGCTCAGGCGTGGATATCACCCCCACAACAAGCGTAAATGAGCTGGAAACAAACATAACATACGGAAACGCCCACTTTATTACTGACAATGGCGGTATCGACGTTTATATTACCCAAAACGGAAATATCACAAAGTCAGAACAGGATATCTTTGCGGAAACTTTCCTTAAAAAAGGTCTTGTTGACATTGCCGAATACGAACAGTACGGCTGCAAGTTCGCACCAAGCGTTGTTGCAATGTATTTGGATAATAACGAGCTTTACGCTTTCTTCGACTTTATCTTACCCGTGAAGTCAGGAAAGAAAAACCTCGATATCGAATACTGCGGAATGTGCGTGTTTGACGTGAGCGACCCTGAGAATATCAAGCTCATAAGCGAGTTTGAACAGCCCGGCGTGCTTGAGGGCATAAGAAAAGTTGACGGAAAGTTTTTCATCGTGTCACGCTACACCCGAGCAGCTTCACTGCTCTTAGACGACCAAAAGCCCGAGGATATCGCACCAGTGCGATACATCAACGGTGAAAAACAGCTTTTTGAAGAAAGTGAAATGTATATCACAGCCAGAGATAATACACCGTCCATGATCCTGCTTTCGTCCTTTGACGGTGAAAATCAAGGCTCATACATGGCTTCAAAGCTTATCGCCTGCGGTGAAAGCAGCATCTTAATGGGAACAGACAACATTTATATTTTAAGAGCATATGGCTTTGAAAAAACAGACGATGATTACAGCACAGTGCCAACAAGAGCGCTTATTACAAGAATAAACTACGGCGGCGGCGACATGGAGCTTAACAAAACCCAGACCGTCACAGGCGCAGACGCCGAGCATATAAGCCACGCCATATCAGGAGATGAGTATAACGGCAGATTGTCGCTGTTCTCAAACGACTCTGCAAGCATTTACGATATCAGCACACACAATATCTATTATAGCGGCATTAATATCTGCACCCTGTGGCTTTTTGACAATGACCTTGGCGGCCCTGTGAAAAAGACCCTCACATACGAGGACACTGATTTCGAGAGTGCAAGATATAACACGTTCTATCATTCTATGCTGTATGTTTACAGAGATTATTCTTCCGCTTACAGCAATGATGACACTTATCAGGCAGCGAACAATATCCAGCTTGATGAAGTATATGATTTCTCAGACCCTAACAAGATAACTCAGGTGCCCCCTGATGATAAAATGATAGCAGTGTCAACGGCAAACAACTTCTTCCATTATAGCCTGACAAACTATAATGACGACATTGCAGTGCGCACCGACAGCACGTCATTTGACTCTTTCAGCGTAAAAATACTCGACAAGAGCAAAACAGAAAAGCAAGAAACCCTTTTATACGGCTCAAGCGGCAAGGGCATAGCGAATGCTAACGGCACAGTGGATCAGGTGCAGGTCTATGACACAGAGGTAGTAAAGAAATTCAACTTCTTCAAGACTATACAGGAATACAAATATCACGAGAAAGAAATGGGAACAACAGTTGACAAAACGGATATGACCCAAAGATCCGCCAGCACTGTTTCTTCAAACTCCATAATAACAGACAACGAAAACGGATATATAGCCATACCATTATATGACGTTACCTCAGTTGGAAAGACCACTAACGGCTACGATCTGGACTATACCTATTATAATAAAACTATAGAAAAAATGCTGGTAATGAAATATGACATAGAAACAAAAACTTTCAGCGAGTATGGAACTATAAAGCTTGACGAATATACGGATTATTTTGACGATTATTTCGATCATGCTAGTGAAGACGAGATCACGGCTCTGGTCAACGACCATGACCAAAGAGACTGTTACCGCAGTGCATTTGTTCAGGACGGATATATTTATATCTTCTCCGACAAACAGATACGCTCATACAGCTATGACGACCTCTCAAAACCTGTGGACAGTGTAGCCATAGTTAAATAGCATTACACCAAATTTCCCCTTTTGCGCCCGACGGATATATTTCTGTCGGGCGTTTTTTCACTAAAACGTTTTCGTTATTGCGTACAAATAAAGCCACCGCAAATTGTATAGTATGTACAATAAATGTTCACAGTAATATAACCAATTGAAATTCTGTTTGTGCTAAAATAATATGGTTTTAGGAATAAATATCAGACATAAACAGGAGAAAGAATTATGAAAGACCTAACGAAAGGAAATATCACAAAGCTTATTTTGATGTTCGCCCTGCCCCTTCTGCTTGGCAACGTTTTTCAGCTTTTCTATAATCTTGCCGACACCCGTATCGTAGGACAGACACTAGGTAAAAACGCCATAGCCGCCCTTGGCGCAACTTCATCAGTGAACACCGTCATAATAGGATTTTTGAATGGTCTTACAAACGGCTTTGCCCTTGTGACGGCACGCTTTTTCGGTGCAAAGGAGTTTGACCGCCTGAAAAAGTCCGTCGCCCACGCCCTTACCCTCGGTATCGCAACAGCGATAGCCCTTACCGCCCTTAGCCTTGCCTTTATCGACCCACTGCTGAGAGCGTTGAACACGCCTGACAACATCTTTAAGCAGGCAAAAGCCTACATAGTCATAATCCTTGCAGGAATGATAATATCAATGTTCTATAACATCTGCGCAGGTATCCTCCGTGCAGTGGGCGATACAGTTTCCCCGCTTATCTTCCTTATAATCTCAACTATCGCTAATATCGGGCTTGACCTTCTCTTTATCCTTGGCTTTAAAATGGGCGTTGAGGGTGCGGCATATGCCACCCTTATCGCACAGGGTATCTCAGTTGCGCTTTGTATAATATACATTATCAAAAAACACAAATTTCTTATCCCATCAAAAAGCGACTTCCGCTTTAACTTCAAGCTCGCAGGAGATATGTATGCAACAGGCATTTCAATGGGACTTATGATATCTCTCGTTGGTATCGGTACTGTTATAATGCAGGGCGCAATAAACATCTTCGGCACCGACATAATAGTCGCCCACACCACCGCAAGAAAAATATCCGAAATTTTCATGCTCCCAATATCAGTTTTCGGTGCGGCTTCAGCAACCTTTTCAAGCCAGAACTACGGTGCAGGCAGGATAGACAGAGTAAAAGAGGGCGTGAAAAAAGCTACCCTTATAACATGGGGCTGGTCTGTTATCGTAATAGCCGCAACATGGCTTTTCACACCGTTTTTCGCACACCTTATCACAGGTATCAGCGACCCTGAGATAGTGGGTACAGTGGAAAAATACATGAAAATCAACACCGCATTTTACTTTATCCTCGGCATAGTCATAGTTTTCAGAAACGCACTTCAGGGCGTAGGAGATAAGATAACGCCTATAGCTTCAAGCATAATAGAGCTTTTAGGCAAGTTCGCAGTGGCAATGATACTCGCCCCACGCATGGGATATTTCGGCATTATGATAAGCGAGCCCCTTGTGTGGGCAGGTATGGCAGTGATGCTCGGCATAGGCTTTGCCGCAAATAAGACCTTTCGTAAAGCGAATATTCCTAATACGGCAGAGCAAATGTAAATAATCTATTAATTTACATAAAACAGATAGCTCCCTATGTAGAAAAAAGTAAGCCACTATTGATTTTATCAAAGAAATGTGTTATAATTAGTAAAAACATACAATCGCAAAAAATGCGAGAATTAATATCAAAGATATGAGAGGGGGAAATGCCTGCAAACGGCGGGCATGAAAAGAAAATGCTTTCAAAGATCTTATCAAAAGAAGAGTGCGCAAAGTGCAGGATATGCTGCTGCTTTGACAGCTATGATATATGGGAAACACCATATATCTCACAAACGCTTGCAAGCAAAATATTGCAGGAATATGCCCCTAAGCAGGAATTTATAAAGAAGGAAAACCACTTCTTGTTCAAAATGGATAAGGAACAGAATGCAGACCTGTATTATTGCCCAATGCTGGATAACGAAAAGGGCTGTATATTAGGCGACGACAAACCGTTTGATTGCAGGATATGGCCGCTGAGAGTAATGGCATTGAATGAAACGAAAGTCATAACATTGTCGCCTGTCTGTCCTACTATGAATGAAAAGTCCATAAAGGAGCTGACGAAAACAGCTAACGAATTGGCAGATCAGATATTTGAGTATGCCGACGAAAATCCGGAAGCCGTGAAACCGTATCTTGACGGCTATCCAATATTGGTGGTAGAGGGCAAGAAATATAAGGATACCCTCGTGTAAAGCAAAGCAGATGAAACACCGAGCGAAGCGAGCAATAAAGCGCACGGTCAAGCCCGGCGCCAGAGGGCTTGCAGGGTCAAGGGACAGAGTCCCTTGTGGGTTCTTAGGGCAAAGCCCTAAGCGGAGTTTGAGGCAGAGCCTCAATAGGCGCAAGCCTACCAAGCGGTGCAGAAAAGCAAAAGAAGAAACACAAACTAAAGAACAAAACAAAGCGGTGTCGGAGAACAAACTCTGCACCGCTTTTTCTATATCCTTATGCAAACCCACCCCGCAAAGAGCGCCAGCGATTTTGCGGCAGTAGAACTTTGACGTGGGCGAGTGACCCTACCTCAAAAACAAATAATAAATAAGCCCGTAAAGCACACTAGCCAAAGTGCCGTAAAGAATAACAGGTCCGCTGATAATGAATATCTTCGCCCCAAGTCCAAGAATATATCCCTCCGTCTTGAACTCAAGAGCAGGTGCAGCCACAGAGTTTGCAAAACCTGTTATGGGTACAAGCGTGCCTGCACCTGCGTGCTTCGCTATGCGGTCATACCAGCCAAGACCTGTGAGAAGTGCAGATAAAAATATCAAAGTTATTGATACCGACATTGAGGCGTTATCTTTGGATAAACCTAAATATAAATACATATCCAACAGCGATTGCCCGATAACACATATAAGTCCGCCAAATAAAAACGCCTTCGGTATGGTCACCCACCACTTAGTCCCGTGGGAAGCCTCCTTGTACATCTCGCTGTATTGCGCCTTGCTTAAATTTATATCCATTTCTTTCGCTCCTTTTTTCTATCGTGTTTGCACCTATTGTTCCTCAAAAATCAATGCTTATTCATATTTTAAGTGTACGATCTTCGCAAGTTTTGGTCAATATGTTGCTATGGGGTTAATATTTTTATATAGTTTCAACAAGTTTTGTACAATGTAAACGATTTATCATCGGGAAATTTGTTCAAATAGTATCTTGAAAAAAATGCGAAAATTTTGTATCATATTCATTAGAGATATTCTATCTTAGGGGCAGTATAACTGCCATTATTTTCAGGAGGTTATTATAATGAAAGCTAAAAAAATTCTTGCTGCTGTCACAGCTCTTTCACTGACAACAGTAGTATTCGCTTCATGCGGCGATTCAGCTGATTCTTCAAGCACAGCTGCCGTAACAACAACTACAGCTGCTACTACAACTACAGCTGCAACAACTACAACAGCTGCTACAGAGGATTCTGCTGCAACAGGCGGCGGAGCAGGCGACTCTGCTGTAGCAGCAGACAGCACAGCTGACTCAAAGACAACAGGCGGTGACTCTGATTACACACCTGTAAAGACATTCAAGGGCTATGACGCATTCCTTATGTTCGGTGACAGCCAGTGGCTCTGGGGCAACTGGGAAGGTCAGGGCCAGGCTGATGCTACACAGGCATTCGGCGTTGACGCTGACGTAACAGGCGACGGTGAGTACACTGTTTCTATCACAAACGCATCTATCTCTTATGACGATCCGGACGAGGGTATCAACCCACAGATCGCTCTTGACGGCGACTATGCTGTTGGCGCTGAAGGCTGCGTAGTAATGTGCGTTGATATCCTCGGTCTTCTTAACGGCGAAAAACTCAAGGGCACAGGCGATCCTAAGACTGATAAGGAAACTCCAGGTAAGTACAACGCTGACGATCTCAAGGTAGAACTTAAGTCTATCAAGGCTGACGGTCAGGAAGTTGCATTCGATAACGCTAAGATCAAGTATGGCAACATCGAGGACAACAACAACTGCTACAGAATCGAGATCTACAACGATTACGGCGATACAGCTAAGGATTCTCCTATCGACAAGGACAGCCTTGCATTTGAGGACAGCCTTGAGGTTACATTCTCTATCGAGGGTCTTTCTGAATAATTTTTCATGAAAACTAAGAGCAGACTGCAATATAGTCTGCTCTTTTGTATTTTTATACATTTTTCCAGTGACAAAATGTGTGACAGATTTTTTGAAATAGCTGTCACACATTTATGTTGACATGAAACTAAGGGGAATATATAATAATAGTATTATAGTAATTCTATAATATCATCACATATTTTATTAATCCCCTAAGAAAAAAGCTGTGGTACCCTTTCTTACCACAGCTTTTTTCTTTTTTTATCCACTTTTGTTATCTATTCCGCCTGACTGTCTGCCACCAGACCGCCGTTATCCGCCATAAGCTTGAATTTTATCTCAAACTCTCTCTCATCACCGCTGTCCGTCTTGCGATATACCTTGCAGGTAACATCGTCCCCCGCCTGTTTGTCTGAGAACAGCGACGCTATATCTACCTCTCCTGCGGTGGACTTGCCGTCTATTTCCGTGATGATATCGCCCTCCGCAAGGTCTGTGTTGGCAACGTCACAATCAGGGTTTATGGACACAATACAAATGCCCGGCTTTATACCGTATATCTCAGCAGTGGTATCGCTGACAGCATAATAAGTCACACCTATCTTTACTCTGCCTGCCACATAGCCCTTTTCCATAAGCTCCTCGATAACAGGCTTCGCCTCGTCTATGGATACCGCAAAGCCTATGCCCTCATAATCGCTTGAAGCAAGCTTCGATGAGGTTATCCCAATGACCTGCCCCCACATATTGAACAGCGCTCCACCTGAGTTACCGGGGTTTATGGCTGCGTCTATCTGTATGCAGTTCATTATTATTGACGAGTTTTCAAGCCTTATCCTGCGGTTCACGCCTGATACGATACCCTTTGTCACAGTGCCGTAATAACCCGCCGGTGAGCCGATAGCGACCACCTCTTCCCCTGCATTCACCTGAGTTGAATCACCGAACTCAGCCGCCTGCAAGCCTTGCGCCTGTATCTTTATCACCGCTATATCCGTGGCAGAGTCCTGCCCCACCACCTTGGCTTCATACTCCGAATTATCACTTAGAACAACTTTTATGCCCGACTCTGCCGCATTTACAACATGAGCGTTGGTGACGATATATCCGTCAGCAGACATTATAACGCCGCTTCCCTGTCCTGCCGCAACATATCCGCCCGAATTTTTGTAAACCTCTATAGATACCACAGCGGGAGAAAACCCCTTTGCGATACCCTCGGCAGTGTATCTTCCGTCAGCCTGGTAAAATTCATCGTCAAGCTTCGGCTTGTCAGCCACAGGAAGCGTAAAGCTTATCCTCTCGTCCCCTGTAACAAGATTTCTCACCCAGCCGCTTCCCCTTATGGAGGTTATTGATATGGCTATTCCGATGCCTACAAAAAGCACCATAAAGCACAGCCTCGCAAATGCATGGTGCATACGCTCTCTGCGGCGGCTTCTTTTTCTTGCCGAATCAACAGCCGACCAAAAATCTTCGTCCACCTCGTGGGCGGCTACCGCACCCTCAGGCAGTTTGTAATGCCCAGTTTCTTGTGCTGTATCTTCATTTTCATCATGCAGACAAGGCTGCTCTTCAAACTGTTCCATATGAGCCTCCTAGTCGCCCTCCGCCTTGTTCGGCAGTGTGAACACAAATTCCGTATACTCGTTCTTAACGCTTCGTACCATTATCTTGCCCCCGTGGAGCTTTATGATAGAACGAACGATATTAAGTCCCAATCCAACGCCCGTCTTGTCAAGTCCTCTTGACTTATCGGTCTTATAAAATCTGTCGAACACCAGCGGAAGCTCGTCCTCAGACAGACCCTCACCGCTGTTTCTGATAGAAATGCTTGTCATATTGCCCTCAGGCTCAAAGTGAAACTCTATATAACCGCCCTTGTCAACGAACTTTATGGCGTTCTCAATAAGGTTATACATGACCTGATGAACAAGGTCGTTATCGGCATAAAGGGTCACTCTGTCAACGTCAAGACCTCTTACCTCTATCTGCTTTTCCTCAAGCCTTGGCTCGAAAGTCACAAGGGTATCGACTATCGGCTCAAGTACAGAGAAATACTGCAAATTAGGTTTAAGCTCGCCTGCCTCTATCTTTGCAAGATTGAGCATACTTCTTACGAGCCTTGCAAGTCTGTGTACCTCGGAGGAAATTATCTTAAGATAATATCTCTCCTGCTCCTTTGGTATGGTGCCGTCGAGCAGACCGTCCACAAAACCGCCTATAGACGTCATAGGCGTTCTAAGCTCGTGAGAAACGTTTGCAAGAAAGCTGTTTCGCATGGTGTCATAGCTTTTAAGGCTGGCAGCCATATCGTTGAAAGCATTGCTGAGCTGTTCAAGCTCCGAGGTTGAATAATCAGGCAGGGTGACAGAAAAATCTCCTGCTCCTATCTTCTTTGACACCTCCGCTATCTCTTTTATAGGCTCTGTAAGCTTCAGCGTCATAAAATATACCAGAAACATTACTATGACCAGAACTATTATAGCGGAAACTATAAATATTTCCATTATGTTGTAGGTGTAGTCGTCCTGAGCCGCCTTTGAACTGAATGCAAGCACATAATATTCAGGGCCATTCGCTTTGAACGACTTACCTATCACATGATATATAGCATCGAAAGCTCCTCCAAGATCCGAATAAACATACTCGCAATTGTCAGAAAAAGCTTCAAGCTCATGGACAGATATATTATGAGGGCTGCACACAGGATCCTTACTGGAGTTCACAAGCACTGCTCCCGTAGAGTCACACAAGATAAAATCAGCGTTGCACGCCATTGAATACTGCGTCATCTCATCTGTCACCGACTCTTTCCAGTCGGCAGGCTGAGCCAGCATTTCTTCCTGCGTATATAAAGCAAGAGCCTTGGCATTTTTCTCCAACAGGCTCTTTTTTTCGTCAATAAAATACCTTGAAGAAACCAGCAGTAATACCGTTCCTAAGCACACAAAGCTTATAAGTATTACTGCTGAACAAATTACAAAGTATTTAAAGAATATGCTTTTACGATTACTCATGCGGTGTTTCAGCGACTTCAAACTTGTATCCTACGCCCCATACAGTTTTAAGTGCCCACTTGTCAGAAACGCCCTCAAGCTTCTCACGCAGACGCTTAACGTGAACGTCGATAGTTCTCGAATCGCCGTAATATTCAAAGCCCCATACCTCGTCGAGGAGCTGATCTCTTGTATAAACTCTGTTCGGATTTGAAGCAAGGTGGAACAGAAGCTCAAGCTCCTTCGGCGGTGTGTCAAGAACCTGACCGTTTACTCTCAGCTCATATCTTGTCATATTAACTGAAAGCTTGTCATACTTGACTTCCTTTATCTCAGCTTCGCCAGATGACTGACCTACTCTTCTGTAAACAGCCTTTATTCTTGCGATAACTTCCTTTGTATCGAAAGGCTTTACGATATAGTCGTCAGCTCCAAGCTCCAGACCAAGCACCTTATCAAATGTTTCTACCTTTGCGGTTATCATGATGATAGGCACGTTGGACTTCTTTCTTATCTCACGGCATACCTGCCAGCCGTCTATACCAGGCAGCATAATGTCAAGCAGTATGATATCAGGCTTAAGAGCGTTGAATTTTACCACTGCTTCCTCACCGTCATGTGCAAGTATTACTCCATAGCCCTCCTTTTCAAGGTAAAGCCTGAGCAGCTCGCAGATGTTCTTATCATCGTCTACTACCAATACTCGTCCAAGCGACATATTTCATCTTCCTTTCGTTTATTTACTTCTTTTCATGCCCCTTATTTCATATTTTCGCACTTCTGAAAATTTGAACAAAAGACAATAATTATTCAAATTGATATAAGTATTATAACAAATTCACAAACCCATTGTGTGAACATTTATTTAATTTTTTATTAAATATCATAATTTGCTCCAATTTTAAGTGGACGTCTGCAACAATATGTATATATTTAATTTAATTAATCAATACTTTTGGATTTTACTTACAAAAGCGCTGAGGATATTATTTGATTTTTGTAAACTATGTCATAAGATATTACCCATTCCATACAAACAGCCTCCGCAGGATAACTACGGAGGCTGTAAATTATATCAGATATTAGTCAGGGGAGCTTATTAGTACATACCGCCCATTCCGCCTGCACCTGCTGCTGCGGCTGCCATAGCAGCGTCAGCCTGTGGGTCCTTCTTGTCTGCAACAAGGCTCTCAGTTGTAAGCACCATTGAAGCAACAGAAGCTGCGTTCTGGAGAGCTGAACGTGTAACCTTAGTAGGGTCAACGATACCTGCAGGTATCATGTCAACATACTCAGAAGTGTAAGCGTTGAAGCCGTAGCCGACCTTTCTTGAACGGATTATCTTGTCTATGATAACGCTTCCCTCAAGACCTGCGTTCACTGCGATCTGTCTAACTGGTTCTTCAAGAGCCTTGTAAACGATCTGAGCGCCTGTCTTTTCGTCACCGCTGAGCTTGTCAACGAGCTTCTTTACTGCTGGCATAGCGTTGATAAGAGCAGTTCCGCCGCCTGCTACGATACCCTCTTCAACAGCCGCCTTTGTAGCTGCCAGAGCGTCCTCAATTCTCAGCTTCTTCTCTTTCATTTCGACCTCAGTTGCAGCGCCTACCTTAATAACAGCTACGCCGCCTGAAAGCTTAGCAAGTCTTTCCTGAAGCTTTTCTCTGTCGAAATCAGAAGTTGTGTTCTCGATCTGTGACTTGATCTGACCAACTCTTGCCTTGATATCGTCGCTGTTGCCTGCACCGTCAACAATGATAGTGTTCTCTTTCTGAACGACTACCTGTCTTGCTCTGCCGAGCTGCTCCATAGTTGTTTCGCTGAGTTCAAGACCAAGCTCTGAAGAAATTACCTGACCGCCTGTAAGAATAGCAATATCCTGAAGCATTTCCTTTCTTCTGTCGCCAAAGCCAGGAGCCTTGACAGCTACGCAAGTGAATGTGCCTCTCAGCTTGTTTACGATAAGAGTTGAAAGAGCCTCGCCCTCAACATCCTCAGCAATGATAAGAAGCTTCTTGCCTGCCTTTACGATCTGCTCGAGAAGTGGGAGAATTTCCTGAATGTTTGAGATCTTCTTGTCTGTGATAAGAATGTAAGCGTCATCAAGAACGGCTTCCATTTTATCTGTATCTGTTACCATATAAGGTGCGATATATCCTCTGTCGAACTGCATACCTTCAACGACTTCGCTGTAAGTTTCAGCAGTCTTTGACTCCTCAAGAGTGATAACGCCGTCGGCAGTTACCTTTTCCATAGCCTCGGCGATAAGCTTACCGATGTTCTCATCAGCGGCAGAAACAGCACCTACTCTAGCTATCTCCTCAGAGCCTTCTATCTTCTTTGAGTTAGCGATGATAGTTTCAACAGCAGTATCTACAGCCTGATCCATACCCTTCTTAAGTACCATTGGATTAGCGCCTGCTGCGATATTCTTCATACCCTCTCTGACAAGAGCCTGAGCAAGCAGTGTAGCTGTTGTTGTACCGTCACCGGCAGCGTCGTTAGTCTTAGTAGCAACTTCCTTTACAAGCTGAGCGCCCATGTTCTCGAATGGGTCGTCAAGCTCGATCTCCTTAGCGATTGTAACACCGTCGTTTGTGATAAGTGGAGCGCCGTATTTCTTATCGAGAACTACGTTTCTGCCTTTAGGTCCGAGTGTTATCTTAACTGTGTTTGCGAGCTTGTCGATACCGCTCTGCAAAGCTTTTCTTGCGTCTTCGCCAAAAATTATATCCTTAGCCATTGTAAATTACCTCCGTTTATATACTATTTAAAATGCAGTGAGATTAGTCAACAACTGCGAGAATGTCGTCCATTTTAACGATAATGAACTCTTCACCGTCCAGCTTAACATTAGTACCGCTGTACTTAGAGATAAGCACCTTGTCGCCCTTATTAACGCCCATAGTAACGTCCTTTTTACCAGGACCTACAGCTATTACCTCTGCGACCTCAGGCTTTTCCTTAGCTGAGCCTGTGAGAATGATACCGCTCTTTGTGGTTTCCTCAGCCTCTGTCATTTTAACTACAACTCTGTCCTGCAATGGTTTGATCGCCATGATAAGTTCCTCCTTTTATGATACCTTTTAATATGCTAAATTAAGATCCTTCGTGGTCGCACCTATGTTTTCAGCACTCTCACGATCCGATTGTTAGCACTCAATCTTTCTGAGTGCTAATTATATTTTAGCACCTTTTTCGCAAAATTCAAGTCATTTAAGGTCATTTATGTGATTTTTGTAGGGTTGCACAATATCTGCTAAGCTAAAAAATGGTTTCAAAAGCATATTGTACAATTTATTGTGGGGTATTGCTGGTCTGAAATCAGATTTTCGGGTGGGGATAAATGTATTCAATAGAGATATGCGTATCAACAGTATCCATAATTGTAGGGGATAGTTTGTATGGTTATCGAACCGTATTATCACCGTGGGTTTGTTTCTTCGACGGGCGAACGGTGTTCGCCCCTACGATTTTGTTGCCGTGAGTTTCAGCCTTTTTTATTCGATTTTCAAGTTACGTTCGGGGTGTGACATTTGGTATTATGTCCCAGGTTTTGCATACACAGAATATCACAATGCACGCCCACGTCCTGATACAAGTACTCTACAGCCTGTTCCAGAATCTCTCATCGTATTCACTAAGTCGCAGGGCTTGTACGTGCCCGCAAGTATCTAAGACGCTTTCTACTTATCCCGAAAAAGGGGCGATTTGTTGCATAAAAAATGCAACAATTGCAGAAATGTTGCCAAATTAAAATATAAATCATTTGTTTGCACAAGTTTAGATGTCAGAATTTGTGCAGTTGTTACACAAAATTATTACAGAAATATTGATGAAAATACGAGAAAAAAAGTTGCGTCTATGCAGTTATCCCACAATTTTAATTTATATCAATATATGCGATTTTAATAAAAAACAGTTGACAAACGGGGGCGGTTTGGTGTATTATTATATTGTAATCGTTTAATCGTTAAGATCAAACAATAATATATTCGGAGGTCAAAATTATGGCAGAGTATTTTAAGGATATTCCAAAGATCAAGTATGAGGGCGTTAATTCAACTAATCCCCTCTCTTTTAAGTATTATAACCCAGATGAGGTTGTAATGGGCAAGACTATGAGAGAACAGCTCAAGTTCGCTCTTTCATGGTGGCACACAATGGGCGGCGACGGAACTGATATGTTCGGCTGCGGCACAACTGACAAGACCTGGGGCGAGAGCACACCTGAGGCAAGGGCTAAGAAGAAGGTAGACGTTGCTTTCGAGATAATGGACAAGCTTTCTATCGACTATTTCTGCTTCCATGACCGTGACCTTTCTCCTGAGTACGGCGATCTTGGCACTACTAACGAAAAGCTTGCTGAGGTAGTTGACTACATAGCTGAGAAAATGGCTGCTGACCCTACTAAGAAGCTTCTCTGGGGTACTGCTAAGTGCTTCGATCACCCAAGATATATGCATGGTGCAGGAACATCACCTTCTGCTGATGTTTTCGCTTATGCGGCTGCTCAGATCAAGAACGCTGTTGACGCTACTATCAAGCTTGGCGGTAAGGGCTACGTTTTCTGGGGCGGAAGAGAAGGCTATGAGACTCTTCTGAACACAAACATGGGTCTGGAGCTTGACAACATGGCAAGACTTATGAAGCTGACTGTTGATTACGCTCGTTCAAAGGGCTACACAGGCGATTTCTACATTGAGCCAAAGCCAAAGGAGCCTACAAAGCATCAGTATGATTTCGATACAGCTACAGTTCTCGGTTTCCTGAGAAAATATGGTCTTGACAAGGACTTCAAAATGAACATCGAGGCTAACCACGCTACACTTGCTCAGCACACTTTCCAGCATGAGCTGAGAGTTGCAAGAGATAACGGTGTATTCGGTTCTATCGACGCTAACCAGGGCGACCCACTGCTCGGTTGGGATACAGACCAGTTCCCTACAAACGCTTATGACGCTACACTTTGTATGTACGAAGTTCTCAAGGCAGGCGGCTTCACAAACGGCGGTCTGAACTTTGACGCTAAGGCAAGAAGAGGCTCATACACAATGGAGGACATTTTCCTCAGCTACATTGCAGGTATGGACACATTTGCACTTGGTCTTAAGGCAGCTGCAAAGATCATTGAGGACGGCAGACTTGACAAGTTCGTTGATGACAGATATGCAAGCTGGACAACAGGCATTGGTGCAGACATCATTGCAGGCAAGGCTGACATGGAGAGCCTTGAGAAGTATGCAGTTGAGAAGGGCGAGGTTACAGACTCACTTTCAAGCGGCAGACAGGAATATCTGGAGAGCGTACTCAATCAGATCATGTTCAATCTTTAAGCAGGGGCGTGCCCCTGCACCCATATCCGCTGTCATTCGTGGCAGCGGATTTTTTTATCGCCGCCCATATCATTTTTTACGCTGTGACAAAATATGAAGGCGTGCCCCTGCACCCATATCCGCTATCATTCGTGGCAGCGGATTTTTTTGTACAAAAAAGAGCGGCTCTCAGCGAACCGCCCTCTTTGATTATCATTATTTCTCTTTTCTTGAGAGTTCCTGCAATTCCTGCTCGTACTGTGAGAAGCCCTCCACAGACTTCATAAGCTCGTCCTCAACGTGCTCTTCATGATTATCCTTAAACACAAACTTCAGGAATACCGGTGTGATTATCGTTGTTGCAACCACCATGATGATGATAGGTGCGAAAACCTCATCTCCCATAAGTCCAAGCTTCTGTCCTTTAGCCGCTACTATAAGTGCGACCTCACCTCTGGATATCATTCCCATTGCTATCTGCAAGCTTTCCTGATTTGTATACTTACAAACCTTTGCGCCTAGTCCACAGCCTATTATCTTTGTGATTATTGCCACAACAAGGAGCAAAACTGTGAACAGCACCATTTTGCCGCTCATGTTGATACCGTTCATTGTAAGACCGATGCTTGCAAAGAACACCGGTGAAAGGAACATATACGAAAGTGTTTCAAATCTGTTTGAGATATACTTTACGTCCTTTTCGCTTGAAATTGCAAGACCTGCAACAAATGCGCCTGTGATATCTGCAACGCCGAAAAGCTCTGCTACATACGCCATGAGCAAGCAGAAAACGAAGGAAATTATAACGTGACGTCTAAGGTCTTTTTTATCTCTTTTTCTCCACTTTGTGAACACAACATGGTAAACGACTGTACAGCCGATAGCCACTGCAAAGAACGCTACTATCTTAATAAGAACTGTTGCAACGTGAACGCTTGTATCTGCAAGGCTTGTGATAAGGGTCAATGCGATGATACCGAGGATATCGTCTATGATAGCCGCACCGAGAATGGCATTACCTGCTCTTGTAGAGAGCTTGCCAAGCTCTTTCAGAGTTTCTACTGTGATAGAAACTGATGTTGCAGTAAGCACAACGCCTATGAAGAGGTGCTGCAGGAATGGTGAACAGGCGAGCTTATCGCCCTTGCCTACGCCCATTGCAGCGGCAAGTCCAAGTCCGCCGAACAGTGGTACGATAACGCCAAGAAGAGCGATTATGAATGACGCTTTACCAGTCTTTTTAAGCTCCTTAACGTCTGTTGTAAGTCCTGCGGTGAACATCAGCACGATAACGCCAATTTCTGACAGTTCTGAGATAAATTCAGTTTCTTTTACAACATTAAGAACGGCAGGTCCGAGTATTACGCCCGCCAACAACGCACCGACTACCTGCGGCAGTTTCATTTTCTTTGTTACAAGTCCGAGAATTTTGGTCGAAAGCAGTATAAGTGCAATAAACAATATGTAGCTGTATTCTTCCATGATTTTACTTCCTTTCCACGCCGCCAAAGAATGACGTTAATGCGTAAAAATAACGATCTACAGCATTTTACTCTCTGCAAATCGTCATTGATTTTCCGTATCTTATTATAGCATTATGCCGCATTATAGTCAACAGACAGCACAATTTGTTCACAAAAAAGAGCAACAAAAAAGAGCCGCAAAAGCCGGCTCTTTTTGTGATTATTTTATCAAAGTCTTATCAAACTGTTTTTTTGCCGTTAGGGAATATCTTATCCTCGCAGATACCTGCCATTTTTTCTATAGCAGGCTGGATATCCAGCCACAGACCACAGCCATCGTCCTGACCGCTTGTTTTCCATGCAAACACGCCGTTCCAGCCATTGTTGTAAGCGTCCTCATAAGCTGAGGTGATGTCGAAATCGCTGTCGCTTGCAACTGCCGGACACTCGCCTATAACGCAAGGCTTTGTACCGTCAAGGCCAAAGTCTGTTGGAGATTCGCTGAAAGGATATCCCCACATTCCCTGCATCCAAGTGTACCAATGAGTTGAATAGAAGTCAACATAGGCAAGGCTCTTGTCATACTTATCACCGCTCAAAACGTTCTGAAGCTCGCTGTCGGATATTTTGTTGCCCTGCTGGCTGTCGGAGTTATACTTTATCATACCCAGACCCACGGTTACGAGAACGTCTGAATTTGCATGGATAGCTGCGGCTGCCTTTGCATAATACTGCTCCAGATAGGACCAATCAAGCTTGCCGCACTCTTCATTTTCAACTATCCAGTCAGGCTCGTTACAAAGGTCTACAGACCAGAAATAGTCGCTCTTGCCATATCTTTGAACAAGAGGAACTATATAGTTATCTACAAACATATCTGTCTTGTCGCTGTCCTGAATGAGCGTTCTCCAAGCCTGATAATTCTGATTCTGATCCTTGAAGTTATCAAAGGACTGAACTGTTGCCATTATATAGATCTGATACTGCTCTGCAAGATAGAACAGATTGTCAAGATCCTCCCAATGAGCTGTTGTTGCACCGTCAAATGTACCGTCTGCTGAGATAGCCATACCAACGTCGCCGTTGCAGATTATCCATATTCTTGCGGCATTTACGCCTGAATTGTGAAGCTTCTGGAAATGATCCTGCCAGAACTCAAAATTGAAGCCTCCGCCAAAGTCGTTCCACTTATCCCATGGAGCGTTCACTCCATTGAGCCAAAGCTCCTTGTCGCCCACCATGAATTTTGTTCCGTCGATCTTGACTTTCGCTGAGCCGTCGGTCGTTGTTGCATAATCCTTTTCAGGCATTGCAGTTTCCGAAACAACGGCAGAGCTGTTGTTTGATTTGCTTTCAGCCTTTGAGCTTGAGGAATTATCTCCGCAGCCCACGGTCGAAACAAGCATCAGCACTGCAAGTGATGATGCAAGCCACTGTTTAACTTTCATAAAATATACCTTCCCTTTCCTTGGACTAAAGTTTTGAACACATTTGATTATAGCACAATACCGCTCCATTTTCAATAGCAAGATCTGATTTTTTTGCAGATAATATCCTCTAAAATTTTAACATTGTATAATTATATTAGCTCTAATAAATCGGCACTTTTTCATATAGCGATTAAAAATATGAACATTTGAGATTTATACACAAAAAGAAGGTATGTTATTTGTTTAATAAGCGTATTCTAATTTGAACAGAGATGTGGTATAATAAAAGATACTGATGAGGTTAATATTTTATATATGAAAGGACGGGAAAGAATGAAATCAGTATCAAAAAGATACCTGAGCTTTATTTTATCTCTTTTAATGGCAATGACCATATTTATTGGTCTTGACCTTGGGGATATAAATGCGCAGGCATTGTCGGGAGATACTCTCAAAAACGCTGACACGGAAGCCATACTTGAGGATATGGGTCTTGGCTGGAATTTGGGCAACTCTCTTGACGCAACACTAGGCTCAGGTCTTGACGCAGAAACATCTTGGGGCAATCCTAAAACAACTCAGGCTCTTATAGACAAGGTAAAGTCTTTAGGCTTCAACACAGTGAGAGTGCCAGTTTCATGGGGCAAGCACGTTTCAGGAAGCAACTACACCATAGACTCCGCATGGCTTGCAAGAGTAAAGGAAGTAGTTGACTACTGCTACAAAAACGATATGTATGTTATTTTGAATATTCATCATGACACAAAGTCTTCTGCAAGCGCTTCGGGAGCAGGATATTACCCAAGGTCTTCTGTATATTCAAGCTCTGAGAAGTTTGTTACGAGCGTATGGTCACAGGCGGCAGAATATTTCAAGGATTATGACTATCATCTTATATTTGAAACTCTTAACGAGCCTCGTCTTATCGGCACAAGCTATGAGTGGTGGTTCAGCAAGTGGAGCGTTCCGTCAGAGGTAAAGGACGCTATAGACTGCATAAACAAGCTCAATCAGAAAGCTGTTGACACAATAAGAGCAACAGGCTCAAACAACAGGGGCAGACTTATCATGTGTCCCGGTTACGACGCTTCCATAGACGGGGCAACTGTTTCAGGCTTCAAGCTTCCTACAGATATCTCAGGCAACAAAAACCGCATCGCTGTATCAGTTCACGCTTACAGCCCTTACAACTTTGCAATGAATGTTGGCTCAGGCTCGACCTCTTCATATACATCTTCTATAAAGAGTGAGCTTCAGGACCTTTTCAGCACGCTGAAAAGCAATTTCCGTGACAAGGGTATACCTGTTGTTATAGGCGAGTTCGGCTCAACGGACAAGAACAACACTGCGGAGCGTGTAAAGTGGGCAACAGACTACACTGCGCTTGCAAAAAAGAACAACATTCCATGCGTACTGTGGGACAACAATGCTTTTGCAAGATACAACGGAAGCAGCATTGTTCTCAACAGTGAATATCACGGCTACATAAACAGAAAAGACAACACTGTTACAAGCCCTGCAAAGGACGTTATCGAGGCCCTTATGAAGCCTTACGGCAACAGAGTAAATCTTAACTGCTCTTCAAGCGTTACCATAGTTGCGGGACAGAGCAAGAACATTGGCGCAAGCTCATCAACAAGCGGTGCTGTTCTCACATACAAAAGCACAACTCCGTCTATATGCACTGTTGACAAGAACGGAAACGTGACCGCTCTCAAGACAGGCACAGGATATGTTACTGTTACGGCTTCTGCAAATGGTTATGACAGCGTTTCAAAGGACGTTAAGATAGTTGTTTCTAAAAAGAGCCTTAACAACGGACTTCTTACGCTTTCAGAAACAAGCTATGTTTATGACGGCACATACAAAAAGCCTGCGGCTACAGTTACACTTGACGGCAAGGTGCTTCAGGCAGGCAAGGATTACACTATCTCATACAGAAACAATCTGAACGTTGGCGCTGCAACTGTTATTGCGACAGGCATGGGCGACTACACAGGTTACACATCAAAGAACTTCACTATCACAAAGCGTGCAATGGCAGGCGGAACAGTTTCAGTGGCTTCGAGCGTTTCATTCACGGGAAGCAACGTTACTCCGTCAGTTACAGTAAAGGTTGCAGGCAGGACGCTCACAAGCGGCACTGACTACACAGTTTCATACTCAAACAACAAGAACGTTGGCACAGCTAGCGTTTATGTATACGGCAAGGGCAACTATTCAGGCTCTCTGAGCGCTAAGTTCGACATTGTTCCTGCAAAACAGCAGATACAGAAGCTTGAAACCAGATACAAGGGCTTCTATATTGATTGGGCGCAGAAAGGCTCTGCAACAGGATACGACATCGAGTATTCTGTAAACTCAAACATGAGCGGTGCGGTTTCAAAGCATTTGACAGCCAACAAGCCTGACACGCTGACAGTAAGCGGTCTGGCAGGTGACAAGGTTTACTATGTTCGTGTTCGTTCCTACACAAACGTAAACGGCAAGGTATACTACGGCGCATGGTCTGATGTAAAGAGCATAAAGACAGCTAACAACGATATCACAAAGGCTACTGTTTCAGGCATTTCCACAAAGGCGTTCACAGGAAAGGCTATTACACAGAACGTAACTGTAAAGGTGGGAAGCACTGTTCTTAAAAACGGCACTGACTACACAGTTTCATACTCCAACAACAAAAAAGTTGGCAAGGCTACTGTAAAGATAACAGGCAAGGGCAAGTATGGCGGAGTTATCACAAAGACTTTCACCATTAACCCTGCTAAGCAGGAGATACAGAAGCTTACAGCAAAGTCAAAGGCTTTCTTTATCGATTGGGCGCAGAAGGGCTCTGCGACAGGATACGAGGTTCAGTACGCTACTAACTCTAAGTTCACAGGTGCTAAGAAAGTGACTATCACAAACAACAAGACAGACAAGACCACTGTTTCAAAGCTTTCTGCCAACAAGAAATACTATGTTCGTGTAAGGTCTTACACAACTGTAGGCGGCACAAAGTATTACGGTGCTTGGTCGGCTGTTAAAAATGTGACTACTAAGAAATAAGGCTATATTGGCTATAATGAAAATACCGACGGCTCGGGTGAGCGGTCGGTATTTTTTTCGGTATTTTTTAGTTTGTGGGGAAGCTCTAGGCGGGCGAACGCTGTTCGCCCCTACGAGTGGTTTGGGGTTATCAATTAGTGTTTGCCACAAAGAAGTATGTTATGTAGGACAGGACGATAAATGCAGAGGACAGATAGCTCAGGGTGCTGACTATGGCTTTGCAGGGGGCTTTTTCAGAGCGGTTGCAAAGGTCTGTGAAAAGTCCGATATTTATAAGTCCTATGAGCATACAAGGGATCATGTATCTGAAATTCATTGTGCAGATAAAAGGATATCTGACACAGAAGTTATAATAGTTGCCCAAGATAGTGGCATAGACCACTGTGAGCATGAGTTTTTCGGTGAATCTTGCGTTATCGGTCTTTACAAAAAGCACTATGAGCATTGCGATGAACGCTATGACCGCAAGAACCAAGGCTATCCAGAAAAGTGCATACGGCACGAGCATTGCGTTTTCGGGGAAGAAAGTTTCGTTTATGCCCTCGCCAAAAATGGAGTTTTTAAGCATTGCTATGGTAGGGTTATACTCTTTATAGCTTTCACCGCCCCATTGCTCAAAGACTATTTTAAACTGTGAGAAGCTGAAGTCTGTAAGGCGGTGTTTGGCTGTGAGGTCGCCTATATACTGAGTGTCGGCATTTGATAGGCTTGGGACATAGTTTGGTTTTACGCCAAAGCGCAGGTAGTTTCTCACACTCCACCAAAGACCAAGAGGACAGCATATTACACCGAAAAGGCAAAATTGACCTAGGCGGTTCAAGATATGCTTACGGTTTTGCACAAGCGCCATAAAGAAAAGTATGGCTACGGCAGGGGCGATAAGCCCTACGGATATTTTTGTCATCATGCCAAGACCGATACAGAGGGCGGCTTTGACAATATTCTTTGAGGTCTGCTCTCTATACCATTTCAGCACGCAATACAATGCGCCCATTGTGAAGCAGAGCATAAGAGGGTCGTTATTTATCCCACCTGACATCAGTATAAGATACGGATACATACAGCACATACCGAACGGGATAGTCAGGGCTTTGCCTTTAAGGTCAAAGAGCCTTAATATCTTATAGACTGTTATTGTTACGGCGCAGACGTAAAAAAGGGTCAGGGCTTGGATAGCCTCGCACGCCATGTAATACTCTATGCCTACGGAGGTGCAGAATTTCAGCCACACCGCACATATGATATGATGCAGAGGCGGGTGATAATACTGCCAAAGGAGAGTAGGGTCGAAATTCGGCAGGGCGTGGTTATTATAGATATACTCTATATAGCCTGCATGACCGCCCTCGCTTCCGAAATACCACACGTCATTCTGTCTTGTATAGATATCGGACATAAAGACATAGGAATTGCGCAGAACAAAGCCTGCTCCTGCCAAGGCAAGGCAGGTCACACGGTCGTGGAACTTTTTATCGTTATTGAGCAGAACGACATACATAACAAGCACGACGCAAAGTCCTGCAAAGCAGATAAAAGCCGCTTTATATTGGGCATGTACGAAATAATTCACTGCCGCAAGGGTCAAAAGGGTCTTGCCTGCAAAGGTCAGAACTGAGCCTGCGGTATGCTTTCCGCTGTCATCGAGCTGTTTCAAAAGCCGTCTGAGGTAGAAAAACTCTATTATCATGAAAACGCCATACACTGTGACGCCGTTCAGAAACTTATAGCTATAGCTACCAAAGCCTGTGAGTGCAAGGCATATGAACGCTGAAACTATATAAGGGTGACGGCTGAGTGTGCGGAAGATCGCCTCAAGCCGTCTGTCGCTTATGGCTCTTCTGTTCATGTCTTTTCGCAGAGACAGAAGAAGTCCGCCTTTCTTTTTATTCATATCAGTTTCCGGATTTTTCTTCGTGATATTCTTTTTCTGTGTTCACGTTCCAAATATCTTTCCTGCTCTTTTTGCCTGTTTTTATGGCTTCGGCTGTTTCCATGGCGGTGAGCATTGAATGGTCCATATTATTATATCTATGCTGACCGTTTCTGCCGACGCAATAGAGGTTCGGGAAAGTATCGAGGAATTTTATCATCGTATCAAAGTGCTTATATGTATCAAAATAAGCAGGATAGGCTTTCTTGACCTTTTCTCTATGTGAGTCGAGGACTTCGCTTTCGGAGATAACGCCCATTTTAACAAGCTCGGCTGTTGCGAACTTTACGCAGTCCTCCTCGGACATATTCCAGAAATCGTCCCCCTCGGCGCAGAAATACTCAAGACCTATCCAAACTGTATCCTCAGGCTTTTCAACCATATAAGGCGACCAGTTGTTGAATATCTGTATTCTGCCGAGCTTTACGCCCTTATCCTGAACATATATCCAGCAGTCAGGGACGATATTGCCGAGAGTTGTTTTATTTGTTTCATTTTTAAGGTTGAGCTTATTGACGAGCAGACCCACGGTAACAAAATCACGATACGGCAGACCCTTGGCTATCTTTATGACAGTATCGCACGGCTTTGTGCCGTCCATGCCCAAGATAAGGTCTTTCACAGGCATTGAGGAGATAAAGATATCCCCTGTGAATGTCTTTTCACCCTCGCTTGTTTCGCAGACAACGGAAGTGACTTTTCTGCCGTCGCACATTATTTTCTTTACCTGACAGCCTGTGAGTATTTTTCCCCCAAGCTCTTTTACTTTCTCAGCGGCGGTTTCCCAAAGCTGACCTGGGCCGTATTTTGGATACCAGAACTGTTCAATAAGGGAGGTTTCAACCTCGCCTTTATTCTTTGTGCCGAACACCTTTTTGAACATATCTTTCAGGAGGGCTGTGATAGAAAGACCTTTTACTCGCTGTGAGCCCCAATCTGCGGATATCTCGCTAGGGTGTCTGCCCCAAAGCTTTTCGGTATAGCCCTCGAAGAACATTGAATAGAGGACCTTTCCGAAGCGGTTTATGTAGAAATTCTCAAGGTTTGTTTCAGGCTTTTTGAACACGCACGCCCAAAGGTAGCTAAAGCCTGCTTTCATAGTGGTGACAAAGCCCATGTTCTTTATGGTTTCGGGCTTCATTGAGATAGGGTAGTCAAAGAAGTGCTTATTGTAATAAATTCTCGACACTCTGTCACGGACGAGCATTACTTTATCCTCAGTTTCAGGGTCGGGGCCGTTTTCGGCAAGGGGCTTTTCGTGGCCTAGCTTTTTATCGTCATAGGCAGGCTTGCCCTGCAAAGGCATAAGGTCTGCCCACCAATCCATGACCTGCTGATTTTTTGAGAAAAATCTGTGTCCGCCTATATCCATGCGGTTGCCGTTATATCTCACTGTCTGTGAGATACCGCCCATTGCCTGCGAGCCTTCGAGTATGGTCACGTCATAGTCGCCGCCGTTTTTAAGAAGCTCAATTGCCGCAGTCAGACCTGCCGGACCTGCGCCTATTATGATTACTTTTTCCATGTGTTATCCTCTCCTGTTTAGTCTTTATTTTTATCAAATATAATAAATTTTCTGCCTGCAAAGTTCCATATGAAAACTATCACTGTGGAAACGAGTTTGCCCACGAGATAATATTTATCCTGTGGGAGAAGCGTGCCGAATATGAGCTTTGAAGCAAGGATATCCTTGAAAAACCATATTATTGCGGCATTTATGCCAAGTCCCACCACGCCAACGGCGGCAAATGCCGCAAACTCTGCAAGGCGGTTTTTTATCTTTGAATTTTTGAATATCCAAAACGTACTCAGGGCGTAATTCACCAAAAGTCCTGCCACAAAAGAGATAGTTGCGGCAATTACGGGGTCGAAGCGGCAAAGCTCCACAAGTGCGGTCATAATGCCGTAATCCACCACAAAGGCGAAGCCGCCCACAAAGACGTATCTGAAAAACTGTATGAATGTATTATCGGTATCACCCGAAAAAAGCTGTTTTATCTTCATTTTTTATGTTCCGTTCTGAAAAATTTCTTGTATACAACACTGCAAAAGGTGAGCCTACTATATATAAGTACGTTTTAAAGAGGCGAAATGTCGCTGTTTTTTACAAAATTCTATCTTTCGCACAAATATAAGACGCTGTTTTTGTACATGGTGTTTAAACACAAAGTTCATAAAGCATTAATTAATATTATACAACTTTTTCTTCATTTCGTCAAGTAAACTTGTGTAAAAACGAAAAAAAAAGGACGGTTTTATCCGTCCTCTAAGCCTGTCGAAAAACACTCAAATAACGGGCGAACGCTGTTCGCCCCTACATACAAACAGCGTATTTTCGCCATTTGTAGGGGACGGCGCCCTCGACGTCCCACTTGTTTCAGACTTTTTCAACAAGCTAAAAGGACGGTTTTATCCGTCCTCTAAGTTTTTTCAGACCCATTACAGATCATATTCTGTTATGAGGTTTTTGCCTTTTATCTTCATACATATATTTATCGGCGATGTGCATTACATCGTCAAACCAGAAGTTTTCTACCGGAGCAACGGCTACGCCCACGCTTGCTGAGAGGACATAGGACTTACCGCTTCGCCTGTTCAGCTCTGCCATTTTATCATTTATCTCCTCCTTGACCTGCTCGGCAAGGTCTGTATCAACTATAGCGAAAAGGGCAAGCTCATCTCCGCCAAATCTGCCGCAGACTTTATTCTCAATGCTCACGCTTTCAATGGCGGCAGCAGCGGCCCTTATGGCATAGTCGCCTGCTTCGTGTCCGAAATTATCGTTTATATACTTTAGTCCGTCAACGTCCACGGAAACAACAAGTGCAAGCTGGTCGTTTCGTCTTGGAAGTGCTTCGAGGGCGTTATAAAAGCCTGTACGGTTATAAAGCCCTGTGAGCATATCGTGGCGGTACATTTCTTCGATATGCTTTGTCATATACTTCTGATAGGTAACGCTTCGGAAGCTGCCCAAGGCGGTATTTAGGGAATTTACATAGAGCGGTATTTTAAAATACTCGCTGAGCTGCACACGGTAATAGAAGCAGGCATAGCCAAGGGGTATGCCAATATGGGCAAGTGCGGAGAATATTAGTGGGACTTTATAGTTCATTATATTCTCTATATCGGGAATGATACTGGTGCGGTCAAAAGGCTGTGGGATATTTTTATCTTCCACGGCAAGGCTCCGCAAAAGTATCATTTTATCGTCAAAAAGCGGTTCTCTATTGCTTATACCAGGGTCTTTACGTTCGTCAAAGAAATCGCCGTTCACCACAACAGCCACATCGCCAAAATTATACTCTTTCAGCAGGGCGGCAAGAGTCTTAGGAGTCTCGCAATTCATGATATTCACTGCAATCTCATAGAGGACACGCTCCTCGTACTGATAGCAGTTCATTCTGTCTCGGAGTATTCTGATATGCTCCCCCGTATTTATCTGCTCGATCGAGGGTTCACAGCCGCAGGAATTTTCAACGGACAGATCATAGTCAACTGTATATATCTTTTCGGCCTTTTCACCAGCCAGAGCTTTACTTATAGCATCAATAATGGTTTTAGCGGTATCCTCATAGCTACAGCCGCTTGTTGTCAGCATAGGAGTGCAAAATTTAGCTTCTTCTGAGCCGTCAAAGCCTGTTATGATAATATCCTCAGGGATCTTATAGCCCCTTCTCTGGAACTCAGCCCCTGCGGCTATAGCCATCATATCGTTTGCACAGATGATCGCTCTTGGGACTTTATTTCCTTCTATCATATCGTCCACTGCTTTCAAAGTAGGATCAGACCAATAGTCACCGTAATAAAAGACATCATTTCTGAATGGGATATCATGCTCCTCAAGGATCTTTCTGAACACTGCTATACGCTCTTCTGAATTTCCTTCGCCTTTTCTGCCTGCGATAAAGCCTATATCTCTTACGCCATGCTGTTCTATCACATGGCGAACAACTTGTTCAAAGCCTTTTGCATAGTCGAATTTGATGCTTATGCAATCGTCATGCTCTACACCGACTGATATGACAGGCTTACCATATTCGGCGGCGTCCATTCTGATTTTTGTCATTACATCCTCAGCATACACGTCCTCTTCAAAGGTCACGACGGCATCTGTTATATTATAATCGATAAGGTCAAACACAGACTGCTCGCCTTTTTCAGACAGGGTCTTCCAATAGAGGTCTGAGCAGGTGTGATATACAAACAACCTGTAATCGTTTTCAACAGCAAAATCATTAAGAGCCCGTATGATTCTATAATTACGCTCATCATAGACTTTACACATACAGACAGCGATTATTTTGATGTTACCGATCATACAGTACAGCTCCTTTCCTATAAATTCAAACACAGTGTAATTATAGCATAATTTAATGAATAAATCAAGAGAAAATTGGACGATTTTTAAGAAATTAAGACATAGTTTCGCACAGTTGATTAAATGATTAAAGAAAAGGAGCAGGCTGTTAATCCAGTCTGCTCACGTCGTTCCATGACATTTTATGCTGCTGCATATAATCGTCGGTATTCTCAGGAGGGGTCACGATATCCTGTGGGTTATCACTTGTAAAGATATCCTCATAATCATTAGTTATGACCTTATCGCCATTTTGGTTATCCAGCAATTTTTGCAGGTTTTCGGTCATTTTATCACGGGTAAGCCCCTCAAAGTCTATACGCTCTTTTCTGCCGTCGAAAGGAAAGTTTGGAAGTTTACGCATGAAATTAAGGTCAGACACGGTTTTTGCGGTGATGACAGCGGCTACTATAAGGTAGGCGAGCATAACGAAGGTATCGCCTGACACGCTGTCGAAAAGTCCGAATTTCAGACCCATATACAGTATCATCACAGCAGGGGAGGCGGCTATCAATTTAGCAGTATCCGCCATAAGCAAAGCTCCGCTTGCGGCAAAAGCCACATAGTTAAAAAAGGCATTTGAGCTTGCATCGAAGAAGCTGAATCTACTCCACTCGGAGGCAAGGAAGTTCGCCCAGCCAAGCATGCCATAGACCAACATTGCAGGCACGAGAAAGGCGAATGTTATAGCAGAAAGTCTACGCTGTCTTTTGGCTAATTTCTTATAATGTTTTCTCAAGGTTTCGTTTGGGAGGGTCTTATACTCCTCTTTCAGGTCGAACATTTCCATGTTATGTCACCTCTTTGTTTTATTATAGCATGATTGGGGTGGGGTGTCAATTGGGGGCATGGGTAGGGGCGAACAGCGTTCGCCCGTTTTATTTGCAATTTCACTTGCGATATCCGCACAATATTTATGCTTTTTTACATACCATGTAGGGGACGGCGCCCCCGACGTCCCATTTGGGGAGCGGCGAGGTTTGAATTTGTACATACCATGTAGGCGAACAAAGGCGGGCGAACGCTGTTCGCCCCTACTCTTGGTTGTGCGGATAACGAAAGTATCATCAGGCGACAAAGTCGGGCTGTCGAGGGCGCCAGCCCCTACACATTTGTGCCGATAGTTTGTCCGCCGCAAAATCGCTGCGCTCTTTGCGGATTTTACTTTGTGCTGGAGGATAGTAAAGCGGTGCAGGTTTATGCTTCGATGTTTGCTTTGTACTAGAAGAAAATTTGTATTTCTTTTTTTCTGTCTGCACCGCTTGTCGGCTTGCGCCGAATGAGGCTCTGCCTCATACTCCGACAGGGCTTTGCCCTGTACCCACAAGGGACTCTGTCCCTTGACCCTGCAATGGGTTTCACCCCTTGACCCTGACCAGGGGCGTGCCCCTGGACCTTTTGCCGCTTCGCTCGGTGGGTCTTTTACTTTGCGTTGGCTTCTTTCTTTGTGCGGCGCTGTCATTCCTCATTCCTCATTCCTCACTTAACTCCGCTCCTCACTTAACATTGTGCTGATTTATTCGAATGTAATCGTTTTATGCCTATTGCATTAATTTGCTTTTTGTTGTATAATATATTTGTTAATATATACAGCCATTCGGCAAAATCAAGATATGAAAGGACCTTATTACTATGAAGAAATTCCTTGCGGCAGCCCTTGCTCTTTGCATGACAAGCGCTGCTCTCACAAGCTGCGGTGATTCAAGCAGCTCTTCTGCTGCTGACTCAAACTCCGCTGCGGCAAACTCTCAGGCTTCTGATTCAAGTGCGGCTGATACCGAAAGTGTTTCAGACAAGCTTCTTGCTGAATACCCTGCATCTACTGAAAAGATAGATGTTAAAAATGGTGCTACTGAGAACATGATCGCCAGAAGCGTTATCAACGAGGGTGACACCTCCCGTCTTGCGGCTAAGCTCGACTACGCTCTGCAAAATCCTAAGGAGGTAACAAAGATCTGTTTCATCGGCGACTCTATCACGGCAGGTTCGGGTGCTAACTCCTCTACTAATCAGTATGTAAACCAGTTCAAGAGCTGGTGGGAGGAAAACGTAAGCTTCTATGTTGATGTTAATAATGCCGGTATCGGTGCGACTGACTCTTACATAGGTGTTCACAGGGCACAGCGTGACGCTCTGGAGGCTAAGCCTGACATTATCGTTATCGAATTTATCAATGACGCTGATGATGAATTTTACGAGTCCTGCATGGACAGCCTTGTAAGAATGTGTCTTGAACAGGACAACAATCCTGCTGTTATGATACTTGAGCCTTCAACTGAGGGGGGTACATCTCCGCAGGCGGCACATCTCAAGGTAGCGCAGGCTTACAACATTCCTATGATATCTTATCATGACGCTGTTATGCCTGAGATAGAGGCAGGCAACTTCACATGGGCTGACATTTCACCTGACAACGTTCACCCTAATGATGACGGACACGTTATAATGGCTTCACTGCTCACAAAGTTCGTTGGCAACATAAAGGACAATATTGACAGCGTTGACAAGGAAGCAAAGGCATTTGACACAAGCACTGTTGCACCGACGGGCGATGTATTCGCTGACGCTACTATGGGAAGCCGTCAGACAGAGGACATTGTAAAGACAACTGATGAGGGAACATTCACAGATGTTACAACATTCCAGAAGTTCACAGACGGTTGGGGAACGACAACAGGCGGCACTATCAAGTTTGAGATAACTGCAAAGAACATTGGTATGATATACTACATGACAGTTGACGGCAAGTCCGGCGTGGCTGCTGTAAAGGTCGATGGCGAGGACGTTGCAACTATCAACGCTGACTTCACAGGCGGCTGGGGCAACTATGCTAAGGCACAGCAGATATACTCATCTGACGAGGTGGCTACTCACACTGTTGAGGTAACTGTCGTTGATGACGCAGAGCCTAACTTCCAGATACTTAACTGGCTTGTTTCTTAATAATCTATGATAATACTTTTGGCGGATACGAGAGTTCGTATCCGCCAATTTTTATGCTTTATCCGTTTTATTTATTTCTTTATATCCATTCGTTTATATGCCGCTGAGAAAAGTATTATTACAAGCATGACGGAGATAAGGGCTAGGTTTCTTCTGTAGGTCATGGTATCTTCAAGCGTTTGGGAATTTACGGCTGATATCATTTTTATGGCTGCGGCGGTGAAAACCGTCACTGACAGCACGGCGACGATACCTTTAAAACGCTTTATCAGGGTGCTTATAACAAGAGATGCAAGAGAAACGAGTGTGAAATACAAAGCTGCGGAAAGGTAGCTTTTTAGGGCCGAGCCTTTGAAAAACAGGTCGAGGACGCTGTCTTTCATAACGAGCTTATTGAACATATTGCTATTCAGTGATCTTTCCGCTGCGAATATCCACATTGTATAGGCGGCGGAGATAAGCAGGGACATTGTTATGACGCTCAGGAATATACAGCCGATAGTATTACGCTTTGAAAGGCAATTTGCGGCGGATATTTTCTCGGAATTTGCATAGATGATATATGTTCCCACGGCGGTTGCCACGATAGTGTCCGCAAGGATAAGGGGCATTATGGCCTCATAGGCATAGGCTATATCGCTTCCTGAGTTGAGGTAGATAGAGAATGTTATCACGCCGTATAGGCAGATAACAAAGGCATAGACCAAGGAAGTGCAATATTTTTGGACGTTTAGGAAAAGTTTCAAGGTATTCATTTTACACGCTCCTTTTGTTTTTTATGGGTTTTCTGCGGTAAAAGGCAAATGATACTGCTATGGCTAAAACAGTGAGCAGGATATAGGCTATGGTAAAAGCCTGCGGTCCGAAGATTCCGAAAACTGACTCGAAAAAGCCATAGCTCGTAATGGGTGCAGAGAGGTAAGGAGTGAACATTCCTCCTGCGATATTTGCGACGAAAAGTATCTCGATAACGCCCAGGTTTATTATTCTGCCCATGGTTTCAAGGCGGCTCATGATGATGAAAAAGGCTGTGCCGCTCATAAATATCAGCACTGTGCGCAGGCAAAGCATAAGATAGATATAGGCTATGCTTTCGCTAAATGACAGGGATATAAGGGAATAATTTTGGAGCAACTCTGCATATGAAAAATCTCCTTTTGTGCCGTCATAGAACGTTATAGCTCCTTTTAAGGCATCCGAGAATATTGAGGTTTCTACTGCATGGGCGGCTGTGATGATAAGGGCGGTGGTGACAGCGGAGAATAATATTGCGGCAAAGGACGTTTTTCTTGATGCTCCGCAGGAAACGGAGAGGGAGAAAATTTCTTTTACTGTGAAAAAGGCTGCTGCAAGAATGGCTGCTATGGTGACAAGCTCAAAATAGTCTGACATATCCCCCACACGCAGGATATCTAATGCAAAAAGCATGAGCAGGACTGCAAGGGCTATAGTGAGAGGCAAAAGAACTCTTATCAAGGCACGTTTATAAAGTTTAAGGACATTCATTGCTCTCCCTCCTCCCCTGTCAGGTTTATGAACACCTGCTGTAGGTCGGGTCTTGAAACTTCAAGGCTGTCGGGGACGTTTTCGGGTTTGCCTTTGAGGTAGGCGGAGCATATTGTGCCCATTTTTCGTTGTGAAAGGACAGTTTTATCACGGCAATAGTCTGTGACTATTCTTTCTGCGCCTGTTATGCTATAGCCTTGGGAGAGGATATCGTCCGTTGCGCCTGCGGCTATTATTTTGCCCTTGTTTATCATTATGACGTTCTCAACGAGGGCTTGGCACTCTTCTATAAGGTGGGTGGAGATGACTATACCGCAGTTTTGGTCTGCAAAACGCTCGACAAGCAGGCGATAAAAGAGATCACGATGATTGGCGTCTAGTCCTAGGACAGGCTCATCAAAGAAAAGGAAGTCTGCGCCGCTGGAGAGGGTAAGGATAATTTTCGCTATGGTA
Organism: uncultured Ruminococcus sp.; assembly: GCA_934435205.1. Taxonomy (GTDB): domain Bacteria; phylum Bacillota; class Clostridia; order Oscillospirales; family Ruminococcaceae; genus Hominimerdicola. Next base: position 79,855 of record CAKSAK010000002.1, read on the forward strand.
AGGTAGCCTGTAGACAGGGCGGAAAGGCGTTTTTTCGGATCTAGGCGGAATTTTTCAGCCAGAGAGAAGGCGTAGTCCTTATCAAAATTTTTATAGAAATCTGCGGTGACATTCATGCAGCGTTTGAATGTCATGCTCAAAGGCATTGTAACGGCTTCATTCATGGCGTAGATATGGCTGAGGGCTTTATCGTTATCGAGGAGCTTTTCGCCGTCTATGGAACAAGTGCCTGAGGTAGCGAAAACACGGTTTGTGATGATATTCAGCAGGGTGGATTTGCCTGCACCGTTTCTGCCGAGAAGTCCGTATATCCTGCCGCTTTCTATTTCGGCTGACACGTTATCCAAGGCTATATTTTTGCCGTATTTTTTTGTGACGTTATCTATTTTTATTACGCTCATTTGTCAAATCCCCTTTCGATCATTGCGATTATCTCATTTTTTGATATGCCGAGCTTTTTGGCTTCTGCGCACATTTTGTCAACGTAGGTCTGCTGAAAATCCTGCTGTCTTTCTGCTTTGAGTTTTTCCACTGCTCCCACGCTGACGAACATTCCCAGACCTCTTTTTTTGAATATCACCCCTTTATCAACAAGCATATTTATGCCTTTCAGTGCTGTGGCGGGGTTTACTTTATAGCCTATGGATATTTCAGTAGTGGAGGGTATTTGCTCGCCCTCGGGTATAGCGCCACTTATTATCATATCAGAGAGCCACTCGCTGAGCTGGACATATATAGGCTTTTCGCTTTCAAGTCTGAGTTCCATATCATTTCCCCCTTTGGTTTCGATTTTTGCTGTCTCTTTTCTTTTATTCTCACAAGTTTATTAGTTAGTTACTTATGTAACTAACTATACAGCGAATTTCCCATTTTGTCAAGGCGAAAAAGGCTGATTTCTTATGTTTTGGCGATATAGACAATTTATCATAGCGGAAATTATGCAGAAGGTATATTATAAGATTTAATAAATACACAAAATATTTAGTGAAAACTAAGCAGCCAGCTTAACAAAAACAAAATCAGATATGATATAATAAATATGCTGAAAGAAACAAACACAGCGATAACTTATTGATCCCCTTAATAAGACTTCTCCCGACAGGTTTTCCGACTGTCGGGAGTTTTTTTGCATAAAAATCGGCAGCAGGCACATGATAGCGTCTGCTGCCGAAGGTTTTATATTGGTTTAAGCATTAAAGCAATTATCCAAGAACAACAACGATGTTTGTCTGCTCTGTCATCTTGCACTCGCATACGAAGTTGCCTTCAACTGCTTCGCCGTTTACTGTCATAGACTTTACGCCGCTCTGAACGTGGTCTGGGTTCTGGATATCGATAGAAAGATGCTTGCCACGGAAGTTCTTTTCGATCTTGAAGCCGTCCCATGTGTGTGGGATAGATGGGCTTATTACAAGACCCTCTGCGTTTGGTCTCATACCGCAGATACCCTCTACGCAGCCTACCATTACTGTTGAGCCTGTACCTGTCAGCCAATGAACGTGTGAACGTCCTGCATATGGTGAACGTGTTGACTCTGTAAACTGACCGTGAACGTATGGCTCAAGTATTCTTACTTCTGCCTTATCGTTCATGTTTGCAGGTGAGGACTCGAGGAAGTACTCGAATGCTCTGTCGCCATGACCGAGGAGTGACTCTGCAAGGATAGCCCAGCCCTGTGTCTGTGAGAAGATACCGCCGTTCTCCTTTGTATCAGGGTTGAAGATGTGCATGAGAGCACCGTCAAAGTAGTGATCTACATAAGGTGGCTCCATGATCTTTACGCCAAATGGAGTATTGAGTATCTCGTGTACCTTTTCCATTGCTGTTTCAGCCTGCTTCTCAGATGCGAAGCCTGAGATAACTGACCATGACTGTGGGTTGAGCCACATTGAAGCCTCTGGATCCTTCTTAGCACCAACGATCTCGCCGTTTTCTCTGTAGCCTCTGATAAATCTATCCTCGTCCCAGCAAGCTTCAAGGCTCTTGCCGAGTTCAGGCTGTACCTTGTCGATATATGAAGCGTACTCGTTATCGCCTCTGTCAAGAGCATAGCCCTTGATGATGCTCATTGCATAGTAGAGCTGGAATGCAACGAATGTTGACTCGCCCTTCTTGCCAAGTCTCAGGCAGTCATTCCAGTCAGCATAAAGACCTGCTGGCATTGTATGAGCGCCAAGTCTTTCCATTGAGAAGTTGATAGCTCTCTTAAGATGCTCGTAAACTGTATCCTCGCCGCCGTTTGCGTATACGATAACTTCATCGAGGAATGCCTTGTTTCCGCTTTCACCGATATACTTATTAACTGTTGGGAAGAGCCAGAGAGCGTCGTCTGCTCTGTAGCATGGGTGACCTGTTTCCTTAGCGTAGATAGAGTTCTCATCGTTCTCGTCCGGGCAAGTTTCGTGGCCTGCCTTGTGGTCGAACTTAACAAGCGGAAGTCCGCCGCCGTTATCTACCTGTGCAGAGATCATGAATCTGATCTTTTCAGCAGCAAGCTCAGGATTGATATGGATAATACCCTGAATATCCTGAACTGTATCTCTATAGCCGTAGCCGTTTCTCAGACCGCAATAGATGAATGATGCAGCTCTTGACCAGATAAATGTGATAAAGCACTGATAAGCGTTCCATACGTTTACCATGTTATTGAACTCAGCAGAAGGAGTTTCAATCTGGAAGTTATTGAGCTGACCATGCCAATAAGCGATAAGCTCCTTTACTTCAGCGTCTACCTTGCCAGGCTCGTTATATGCAGCGAGTATCTCGTCTGCTACCTTTGGATTCTTCTGACCAACAACATAGATTATCTCCTTTGTCTCGCCAGGAGCAAGGATAATGTCAGACTGAAGAGCGCCGCAAGCATTTGAGTTATAGTTGAGCTTGTTATCGCAGAAGCCTCTTTCAACTGCAACAGGGTTGCCGTATGTTCTGTAAGAACCGATAAAGCTGTCCAGGTTACCGTTATATGCGGAAACAGGAGCGCCAACTACGCCGAAAAATCTTTCTCTCCAGTTAGAGCCGTTCTCGTCCTTACCACTGTTCTCATTGATGTGCTGAACGATCTTGTTGCCCTCAAAGCTTGTTCTTGTGATGAACAGAGTGTACTGGAGGTTTACCTGATCCTGCTCGTAGTTGTTCTCGTTTGTGAACTCTACAAAGCCGAATGTTGAAAGGTTTCTGTATCTGTCAGAGTTATTTGTGATCTTAGTTCTCCATACCTCATATGTTTTGTTCAGAGGAACATAATATGTAAGCTCGGAGTGGATATCTGCATAGTCAGACTTGATAGTTGTATAAGCTGTACCATGGTGGCACTCTGTCTTATACTGGTCAAGAGGCTTGCCTACAGGCTGCCATGTGCATGACCAATAATCCTTGGCGTCATTATCTCTGATATAGATATATCTGCCAGGGAGACCGATATTTGAATTGAAACGGTAACGGATTATTCTTCCGTTAGCACCGCTCTTTACAAAGCTGTATCCACCGCCGTTGTTGGATACGATAGCACCGTACTCAGGTGAGCCGAGGTAGTTAGCCCAAGGTGCAGGTGTGTCAGGTCTTGTGATGACGTATTCCTTGTGTTCAAGGTCAAAATAACCATACTGCATATTTTTTATACGCTCCTTTTCATTATTTTAATGCTGTAAACGTTTCAATATAAGTGTAAACGTTTCCCTCATAGATCCCGTCATTATTCATAACGCTTATATTATTTTAGCATACTTCCGATAGCTTTACAAGGGGGTAAAGCCAAAAAAATGGGCGTATTTTCAAAAAACTTTTTCACGATTATTGAATTTTGAAACTTAAACGTTTGAAAATTGTCATGCTTTTTGTCATTGTCCAAACCGCACTAATAACTGATATTTATTTGTATATATTGGATATTGACAATGATACCGAAAATATGGTATATTGTGTATATAATAAATTATAGGAGGTTTACTTGTATGGGAAGATTAAAAACGCTGAAATCAGCAACCGCCATTTTGCTCGCATCTTGTATCGGGTACTTTACACCATTGTCAGCTTTTGCAAGTTTTGACATACGAAATGACAATTATAACGGCAAATACAAAAATCTTGCAAATAGTAAATCTTACATCAGTGCTGAGGCTTCTGGTTGTAGTGTAAATGTGGTTTATTCTGATTTGCAAAATACTTATGTCACTGCCAAAAATGGTGAAGGCTACATATCCAATAAAAGGTTTTATGCTGAGTTTGGCAGCTATTCAATAACTAAAGTTGACGGAACTGTTGTACGTAAATATAATTCAGAAACATATTTCAGTGGCTCTGTTTCAACGGAAACAGGCGAGAAGTATATTTATACCGGAGGTAGATATTATTACAAAAAGTAACAAGCTATTAGCCATTGTTTCTATTGTGTCGATAATTATTATATTGGGTGCATTTACATTTCAATTTTATCACTCCATGTCCAAGAATAATGAAAATGAGCAGGATACCAATGATGAAATGTCATTTGATGTACCAGACATTAATAATATTAACATAAAGGTTGGACGCTATTACCTTAACGGCGACACTAACAGCTACTATTTTGAAATAACTAAAGGAAATCATATACAGCTCCATTGTGATGATTTGTATGGGTTATTCGAAAAGTGGAATCCAGAAAACGAAGCTGCTATTAATGAAGATGTAGCTTTTTGGAGCGTTCCAAGGGAATATAAAGTTGTCGTTACTGAAATGGGAAAAGTTATATTGGCGGTTCAGTGGCAATATGATGATAACAGTAACTTAACAGGATTAATGAGCGGTCCAAAGTGGGTCGATGAAAATACCCTTGGTGGCTGGGGTGACGAGGGCGATTTCAAATATGTTGAAAATGCTGAAATTTCGGCATATTATATTTATCACTGGTATGGAGAAGAACCATATGAGATAACAGACAAGGACACTATCGACAAGATAACTGCGTGGATAGAGAACGCTAAATCGGTATGCAAGGATTATCCTTACATTGACGGCTTAGAATACGGCGGTGCAGACGCTTATGGAATCTCTCTTGAAAAGGTTGAATCTGGCGAAGCACATGAAAATCTTTGTATTATCGATGTTTCACAGTATTCGTGGGATAGCTCAGGCGGTATGCACTCTGAAAGTAAAATATGCAATTTCAGCATAAAAGATGATGCAGGCGAATTTCAGGATTACAATTTGCCAAAGGAAATGATAGATGAAATAATGCCCCTTATAACAAGACCTAATGTTGAATAGCAAACAACACATACAAAACCGGCGTGTATCTTCGTGATACACGCCGGTCGTTTCTATTATGTTTTTATGATACCTTAAGCCATGCGCAGGCAAAATCAAGTGCTTCATAGAGGCTTGATTTTTCAGCTACCTTAACTATCTGCTTATTCGGAGGCAGTGTGCTGTCTGTTGCAACTTTTCTTATTCTTACCTTATTTGCAACGTCGATACCGCCGACCTTTTCTGTAGAAAGTATTTCTATCATGACTACGAACTCGTCATACATATTTCCAAAATAGATATTATTTCCTTTTCTCACCAGTGGAACGCCCTTATAGGTGAAAAAAGCTTTCTTTTCTTCTGCCATTTATCTCTCCGCCTTTCTCATAATATATTTCTCTTTTTGTTTACTATTTTATTATACCATACTTTTCACAAAATTAAAAGAGCTTTTGACAACTTTTTTGCGCAGGTTTTCAGCCTGCTTTATGTGGGATACATATTGTATCACATATTCTTTGTGAAAGCTGTCGAAAATCGCCTGTGTAAGGTAATTCATGTAGGGGACGGCGCCCTCGACGTCCCGCTTATTGTACGCAGAAATGTAGTGCTTTAGTAGTTATCGTCCACAGCCTCGCCTTTAAGAAGTCTGTCCATATTTGCAACGAACGTATCTACCCAAGTTGACTGTATTCTGAATGAGGTTTCACCATTTAGCTTGACTACAGAACGTCTTGAAGAATCCTTATAAAGCTCCATAACGTCCTTTTTGCCGTCCTTGCGGTCGAATGTTATAGTCAGATAGCTTTCGCCCTCAGGGTCTGTGAAGTATATCTCGTTTGTCGGGCAGCCCATAAGATACTGATAGAAGGTCTTGAAGTTGTCAACGTCAAGCTCCTTGCCGTCTGTTGTGACCTTTGTTACCTGTGCGGTAGTTTTGCCGTCAGAATCTGTATCTGTGCTTGTGCCTGAGCTTTCCACCTCATAGACGGTCTTTTTACCATTATAGACTACCTCAACGTCTTTAAGGTCAACAAGGTAATTTGAAGTCATAAGGCTTGTGATAACGTCCTCTGCTTTGATCGTTGCCCATGGGAGGTTATCGGCTGAAACGAGGTATATAGCGTCAACGCCCTTTACGCCCTCGAAGTAGCAATAATATGCAGACACTGTATCTGTGGTTTCACTGCTGTCGCCTGCGGTAGCATAGACAGGGTCGCCTATTTTAAGGGTATAGTCATAGCCGTCTCCCGAGAGTCTTACTGTTGCGAACGGGTCGGAAAGTCCATGCTCCTTCATTGCAGTTTCATCAGGTGCGATGACCTCACAGCTCTGTGCTGTAAGTCCCCACATACCATGGGTAGTTGCTGAAGAATTTGTGATGTTCAGGTATGAGAAGATAGGCTCTGTCATTACCTGACCTGAAAGGCCCTCTATCTCGTTGGGGTTGTTTTCAAACGCCATTTCATAGTCCAGATCTTTTCTTGTAACTGTTTCCTTGCCATAGTCAGGCCAATCGTCGTCAGACGGCTTTGTGAGCAAAGTAAGATTTGCATATGCGGTCACTGGATCTGTATAGTATGAAAGCTTTGTTCCCATTACCATATAGACGGTCTTTTCATCGTCAAGGCTCACATAGCTGTATCTTTCGTTGCTTGGTGAAACAGAGCCTACATGAAGGGTAGTGGCAGTGCCGTCGCTGTATTCAACTGTGAGATCTGCTGTGGGCTTATCAAGACCGTATTTAGACATATCCTCAACGTTTTCTTCAACGAGCTTTTTCGCCTTGAAGCTGTCAAGATTCGATATCATGGAAGCTTCTGCGGTGGTATTTGCATTGAGAGTTCCAAGCTCAGGTATGCTCCATGTGGATTTACCTGACTCGGACTTATTAACGGAATACTCGCCATGTTCGTTTGAGACCTTTACGCTCGTGATATCGTCGCTTGACTTTGTAAGGATAACAACGCTCTCGTCCTGACTTGAAACTGCCGCTGTTGACGATGAGCTGGAGTCTGCGTCTGATTTGCCTGAGGTGGAGTTGAGAAACGCCATTACTCCCACCAGACAAGCGGCTGTGACTCCGCAGATAATGATACCCTGCAATTTACCATTCATTTGTGATTACCTCTGTGTTTTACTTATTCTTTCTTCTTGCCCAGATAACGATACCCACTATAAGAACTACAACAGGTACGCCAAGGCAGAATGTCCATTTAAGAACGGTTTTCTGCTGCTGAGTGATATCGAAAACATTGCCTGTGATAGTTTTTGGTGTGATAGTGATACCTGCGGTCTTTCCGGTAAGACCGTTTATAACGCTTATGAAATACTCGCTGTTCTGATACTGTGAATACTGCAAATAGGTATCAGACAGCATACCCTCTGAGCCTACTGCGATAACACTGCTATAGAGAGTATTGTTATCGTCTGTAAATTTTGCCTTTGAACCGACAGCCATATAATTCTGCTGACCCTTTACCAGAGCGTCGCCTATATTCACCTGACCTGTGGTCTGTGATATATCAACATTTGCGGTATAGGCAGAATCTGAGGACTTGAGGTAGGCGTCCGTGGACACCATATCCTGCTCGTCAAAGAGTGTGTTTACAGGACGGCAGAGTGCTGAAAGGATAGCAGGGTTCTCTGTAGAAACGTCCTGAGTGAAGTTATCGGAAACTGTGGAAGCTACGGTTACGCAAGGTGAGTTATAATACTTGCCTGAATCGCTTTCGCAAATAACGCCCTTGCCGACAGAAAGTCCATACTCTGACAGGAACTCATCAAGATTCGGGGTGTCCTCCTGACCATAAGAAGCGATATAGAGGAGCTGTTTGCCAAGATTTCCGTCATTATTGAGGAAGTCGCTGACCTTTTTGATATCCTCCTCCAGATAGTCAGTCTTAGGAGCAGGGATAACCACAACGTCTGTATCGGCAGGGATATCCTCGGAGGTTATATCCACTGTGTTCACGTTATAGCCGTTAGCTGTAAGAAGCGTCTGGAAATATGTGAGCTGTGTAAGCTCGCTTCTGCCTGTGAGGATAGAAACATAGACAGGGTTAGGGTCTGTTACTGTCATAAGTGCAGAAGTGAAAGCCTGCTCTGCGTTTGAAGACTCAACATAGCTGCCGTAATAGGACAGGAATGAAAGGTCGCCGCCTGCCTGCTGGGCAAGGGTATCTATGCTGTAGCCTGACTGTGAAAGCTTCTGCTCAAACTCGTCTGTGAATGTAAGGAGGTCGAGCATACCGAGCTTTCTTGTTCGGCTTATCTCTTTGCCGTCAACCTTTGTTTTTGTTTCAAATATCATATCGAACTGGCTGATAGTATCGGTATACTCCTTAACGATCTCAGGGTGTGAGTCGATATCAACGAAACGATATGTGATATGGTGATTGAGCTTACAATAGTTTTTCAAAAGCTCAACAGCCTGCTTATTATAAGAGCTGTAATTTGTATAAGTATTCTCGTCTGCGAAGATAGTTACCTGAACGTCTACGTTCACTTTCTTTACATAATCCTCTGTATCGTTTGAAACTGAATATATCTTATTGCTTGTCAGGTCGATAGTGATAGGATATCTGTCAAAAAGCATTGTTGTGACAACATTCACTAGGACAAGCAGAGCGACAAAAACACAGGTGAACACTGTTGCCATTGTTCCATGCTTGAGCTTTTTGGCATTGAACTTTTTGCCGTCCTTTGCCTTTTTGTCTTTTTTATCCTTCTTCTTGTCTTTATCTTTTTTATCCTTTTCTGTATCCTTTGGAGAAGTCTTTGCTGCCTTTTCGTCTGCTACAACGTCTTTGAGCAGGTCTGCTCCTGATACAGAGATCTTTTCGTTATTATTCTCTTCCATTTAAACAGCCCTCCTTTAGCCCCAGCGGCGTTTTTCAAGCACTCTCACCGTGAGGAAAAGAAATGCCACTATTGCACTCAGAAAGAACACAACGTTAGAAAAGTCAAAAAGTCCATAGGTGAATGAATAATATCTCTCGCCGAATGACACCTTTTCGCACACGGTTGTGAGCCATTCAAAAGGCAGAAGATTGCCTATAGTTGACAGGAACGACACGAAGATAAGTGCGATAAAGCTTATTACTGCGGCAACTATCTGGTTTTCTGTGAAAGATGAGCAGAAGATACCGATAGCGATATAAGCGCCTCCAACAAGCGCCAGAGCGACGATATTGCCCACAACGACGTTCCAGTCAGGCGTACCGAAAGCGGATACGACAACTGCAAAAACGCCTGTGATAGCGATAGCTATGATATAGATAAGAAAAGCGGCAAGGAATTTACCGACAACTATGCTGCCAAGACCCACAGGGGCGGTGAGCAGACACTGGTCTGTTTTTGTTCGCTTTTCCTCGGATATGGTCCTCATGGTGAGGACAGGTATAAGCACTATTATGATTATGAGAAGCGCACTGAAAACGGAATCAAGTCTTGTATAGCCGCTTTCAAGGCTGTAGTTTGCAAACATTATGCCTGAATAGGCATAAAATGCCGCAAGGAAAATATAACCGATAGGTGAGGTAAAATAGCTTCTTACCTCTCGTCTGAATATTGCGCCCATTAGTCATTTCCCTCCTTATCGGAAGTATTTTCAAGGGCAGGCAAAGCCTCGCCCATGGTGAGCTTGAGGAATATATCTTCAAGTGAAAGCTCAGAGGTCTTGAGTTCAAGCATATACCAGCCGTTTTTAACAACTGTTTCAAAGACATCACGTCTGATATCCACGCCCTCTTTTGCTTCGATCCTGATATCGTTCACGCCGTCCTTATGGCTTGCATCGCAGATAACTTTCTCAACGCCCTTTATGCCCTGCATTGCTCTGACGATCTTATCCTTATCGCCCTGAATTTTTGCAGTGAGCTTATGCTCGCCTGAGAGCTTCTGGGAGAGGTGTTCCTCTGTATCGTTTGCGACCACCTTGCCCTCGTTGATAACGATTATCTTATCGCAGACAGCCTGCACCTCAGAGAGGATATGAGAAGAAAGTATGACGGTATGATTTTTGCCAAGCTTTCTTATAAGAGTTCTTATCTCAATTATCTGCTTAGGGTCAAGACCAACTGTAGGCTCGTCCAAGATAAGCACTTTCGGGTTGCCGATAAGAGCCTGAGCAAGACCTACTCTTTGTCTATAACCTTTTGACAGGTTCTTGATTATTCTGTTATAAACATGGTCTATCTTTACAAGTCCGCATATATCTTTAAGATGTGACACCTTTGGAAGCTTACACTTTTTAAGGTCATAGACAAAATAAAGATATTCCTTTACTGTCATATCCATATAAAGAGGCGGAAGCTCAGGGAGATAGCCTATCTGCTTTTTAGCCTTGATAGGGTCTTCAAGGATATCTACGCCGTCTATAAGGGCTTTGCCGTCTGTGCAGGATATGTAGCCTGTAAGGATATTCATGGTGGTGGATTTTCCCGCTCCGTTAGGACCGAGGAAGCCGAGAACTTCGCCGTCCTCTGCTTTGAAAGAGATATTATCGACAGCCTTTTTGTCGCCGTATCTCTTGGTAAGGTTTATAACCTCTATCATTTTATTTCCTCCTCTTAGGAAAAACATTCATAAGTCTTTACAATTCTATAATACTTATGTGACAGGGGAGTGATAGCTGTACGAAATACAGAGCATTTTAAGTAAATTTAAAGCAGCAAATACTCAAAATGCTCCGCTGAAACTTATTTTTGTGCTGAAAACGTTAGACAACATACATTGGTCAGTGATAAGCTGACATCAGTCAAAATAATCATACAGCGGGCGACCTAAGGTCGCCCCTACATTATGTGCTGTTTCCAACGTTTTTGCAGGTCTTTATTATGACAGCTTCTCAATGCCCTTTCTTATTCTTGCAAGAGTATCTTCCTTGCCGATGAGATAGGATATCTCAACACCGCCGCCCGGAGTGAACGCCTTGCCTGATACTGCAACTCTAAGAGGCCACAGAACGATACCGTTCTTTACGCCAAGCTTGCCGATAAGGTCAAAGAGTGCGTCATGGATATTTTCCTCTGTCCAATCCTCAACGCCCTCGAGTACAGGGAGAACTTCTTTGAGAGATCCAAGAGAATTTTCAGGGTTCGTTTTCATCTTTTTATGTGTATAGAGAGCTATATCATACTCAGGGAGAGCGTCGATAAAGTCTACCATTTCAGGTATCTCCGTGAAAAGCTCTGTTCTTGCCTGCAAAAGCTTTGCGATCTCGTTAAGGTCAACGTCCTCTCTATGGACGGACTGCTTGATATAAGGGATAGCATACTCAGCGAACTTCTCAGGGGTCATAGCCTTTATATACTTGCCGTTGATAGCTTTAAGCTTAGCAGGGTCAAAGATAGCAGGTGACTTTGAAAGTCCGTGGATATCGAACTCCTTAACAAGCTCTTCAAGTGAGAATATTTCGTTCTCGCCCTTTGGCGCCCAGCCAAGCAGAGCGATATAGTTTATAACGGCTTCTTTAAGATAGCCCTTCTTCATAAGATCCTCATAGGAAGCGTCGCCGTCTCTCTTTGAGAGCTTATGCTGTTTATCTTTCATGATATGCTCAACGTGGATATAGGTAGGAACTTCCCAGCCGAAAGCCTTATAGAGCAGGTTATACTTAGGTGCAGAAGCGAGGTACTCGTTTCCTCTTACAACGTGTGTGATACCCATAAGGTGGTCGTCAACGACGTTTGCAAAGTTATAGGTAGGCATACCGTCTGTCTTTATAAGTATCTGGTCGTCCAGGGTAGAGCAGTCAACAGTGATATCGCCGTAAAGCTCGTCATGGAAAGTAACTTCGCCCTCTGTAGGTATTTTCTGTCTGATAACATAAGGAACACCTGCGTCAAGCTTTTCCTTTATCTCTTCAGGGGAGAGGTTGCGGCAATGTCTGTCATACATTGGAGCGATACCGCTTGCTTCCTGAATGGCTCTTACTTCCTCAAGTCTTTCCTTGTCGCAGAAGCAATAATAAGCTTCGCCCTTTTCAACAAGCTCCTCGGCATATTTCTTGAACATACCCATTCTCTGTGACTGGATATAAGGGCCTACAGGTCCGCCGATATCAGGACCTTCGTCCCAGTTAAGACCAACGTCCTTAAGGGTCTTATAGATGACCTCAACTGCGCCGTCAACATAACGCTCCTGGTCTGTATCCTCGATACGGAGAATAAAATCTCCTCCGTTCTGCTTTGCGATAAGATAGGTAAAGAGTGCTGTTCTCAGGTTGCCTATGTGCATATAACCTGTTGGTGAAGGTGCAAATCTTGTTCTTACCTTGTTCATTTATATCTTCCTTTCAAAATTAATATCAAATGCCGTTTTCCTCAAAATATCTGACCGCCTGCTCTTTGTTTTTTGCTATCTCCTCACGGAGGCTGTCGAAGCTGTCAAACATTTTTTCGGGGCGGAGAAATTCATGCAGTTCAAGTTTTAGCTTTCTGCCGTAAAGGTCGCCGTGATAATCCATGATGAAAGTCTCCGCAAGGGGAGCTGTTTCAACATGAACGGTAGGCTTTACGCCTATATTTGTCACGCCTGCATACTTTTTTCCGTCTATCTCAACAGTGGAACAGTAAACGCCGAATTTCGGCATTACTCTGCCCTTTGGTATCTGCTGATTTATTGTGGGAAAATCCCACGTTCTGCCACGCTGAAAACCGTGTTCCACTTCAAGGCAGAAGCCGAAATGATAGCCCAACATCTCATTTGCTTTGGCTATCTCGCCCTCACGGACGCATCGTCTTATCTCAGTGGAGCTTATGACCTCACCGCCCATGAGCAGTGGACTTACTATCTCCACGTCTATATCATATTTTTCACCGAGCCTTTTAAGGTCAACAGCCTTGCCCTGTGCGCCTTTGCCGAATGTAAAATCGTTTCCGCACACTGCACCGCTGCAATTGAGCCTTTCTTTCAGCACCTTTTTCACAAAATCCTCCGGCTCCATGCCTTTGAACAATGCAAAATCAGGTGAGAAAAGCACCTCGACCCCAAGCTCTGCCATTTTTTCATGCTTTTCCTCGTCGCTCATAAGCATTTCTATCCTGCCGTCATGACCCTTTGAGGTCACGGTGTCGGTCTTGAAACAGAAAACTGCCGAATGTCCGTCAAGGCTCCCCGCCTTTTTTACAGCCGTTGTTATTATGAGCTGATGTCCTCTGTGGACTCCGTCAAAAAGTCCAAGAGCGCAAACTGTCTTTTTTTCGGGCATACACCCGCTGTTTGTTATATCCGTCAAAATATCCCTCCGAATAAAACAAATTATCAGAAATTTTTGAAGCTTCTGAAACTGCCCTCATGAAAAGTGCCGATACCGAGGAAGCTGTTGTCACTGCCATAGACACGGTAGAGCTTATCCTCAGACAAGTCTTTTATCCCTGTCTGCTCAGGTCTGAGCTTAACTCCGTTTTTATAGAGCTTTGTTTCCCACTGTCCCAAGGCAGTTTTTTCATAGCTTTCAAAGGCTCTGTCAAGGGGGATAAGCATTTGTGACAGCTTGTCCCGCTCACAAATTTCGGCTATCTCCTCTATGGTATAGCAATCCTTTATATCAACGCCCCCTGAATAGGAACGCTCCAGAGATGTCATCATTCCGCCGCAGGCAAGCTTTTCACCTATGTCGCTGATAACGGAGCGTATATAAGTGCCTTTTTCGCAATCAACTTTCATTACTCCCCTGCGTGAAGCTTCGTCATATTCTATTATATCAATGCTGTCGATATGGACAGCTCTCGGCTCACGCTCTATTTCCTTGCCTGCTCTTGCAAGCTCATAGAGCTTTTTGCCGTTCACTTTTATTGCAGAATACATAGGCGGCACCTGCATGATATCGCCTATAAAACTGCTTTTGGCACATTCAAGGTCGGCTCTGGTAACCGCCTTGTCGCTTGTTTTTAACGTCTTTCCTGTGCTGTCTAAGGTATCGGTGCTTACCCCAAGCTGAAAACCTGCGGTATAGACCTTTCGTCTGTCGGGGATAATATCACAGGCTTTTGTAGCTCTGCCCACGAAAACCGGAAGAACGCCTGTTGCCATGGGGTCAAGTGTCCCTGAATGGCCCAATCTTTTTATTTTTAGAACTCCTCTGAGCTTTGCGATAACGTCAAATGACGTCCAGCCCTCGGGCTTTTTTACAGGCAAAATGCCACAGATATTATCCTTGCTGTTATCCAAGCTCATCAGCCCAAGACCTTTTCCGCCTGCTTGAGAAGCTTATCCTTGACTTCTTCAAGGCTTCCTGTTATCTCACAGCCTGCGGCTCTTATATGTCCTCCACCGCCAAACTCACGGCAGAATGCGGAAGCGTCTATCTCATCGTCGCTTCTTACTGATATCTTATAGACGTTCTCGTGTCTTTGCTTAACTGTTATGCCTATTTTCACGCCCTCAACGGACAATGGTATAGAAGCAAGTCCCTCGAACTCGGCGGCGTCAACGCCGCTTTTCTCCATAAGCTCTTTTGTAAGCACTATCATAGAGCATTTGCCGTCGCAGTAATACTCCATATTCGCTGTAACGGACTGCTCCACCATAAGTCTGCCCTTGCTTTTTACATCAAACATTTTTCTGTTGATATAAGCAAAATCTATGCCATATGACATAAGCTCTGCGCAGGCGATGTGAGCCTGCGGAGTTGTGTTTTCATACTTGAAGCAGCCTGTATCCGTTGCAATGCCTGTATAAAGACATCTCGCTATCTGACGTGATATCTTTCTGCCTGAAGCTTTGAATATCTTATACATTATAAGTGCTGCGGCAGAAGCGTCTGCTTCTACATATGACTGCTTTGCAAAATACTTGTTTGAGATGTGGTGGTCGATGCAAAGGTCGATCGCACCCTCCTCGGCATACTTTGAAAGGTTGCTGCCAAGAAGATTTGTGTCTGCGATATCCACTGCGATAACGTACTTCACATCAAATTCCTGAGGGTAATAGCCCTCATAGATAAGATCATATCTTTCGGGAAAGCTGTCGGAATTTACAACGTCAGCCTTTTTCCCCATATCTCTCAGAAAAGCACACAGGGCAAAGCCTGAACCAAGCGTATCACCGTCGGGGCTTTTATGAGTTAGAATAAGAAAATTGTCATTTTCTTCAAATATTTTAAGAATATCCTGAAATGTCATAATATCCTTTCTCCTCTATTGTTCTTCGCCGTCTTTCTCTTCTTTTTCTTCTTCGGGCAGAACTTCTTTAAGAAGCTTATTTATCTTTGCTGAATGCTCGATAGAATTATCTGCGATAAATTTAAGCTCAGGGCATTTTTTAAGCTTCAGCACGTTTGATATCTCTCTTTTGAGAAATCCTGTTGCCGACTCAAAGCCCTTAACTGCTTCCTTTGCCTTTTCATAGCCCTCAAAGCTTGAAACATACACCTTGCAGAATGAGCCGTCGCCTGCCACGTCGCAGCGGACGATAGTGAGCATATCTCCTCCGTGTATCCTTGGGTCTTTAAGGTCTCTCATTTTGCCCGATATTATTCTTCTTATATCTTCGGACATACGTCCTGCTCTGTAACCTGCCATAATATCTTTATCTCCTGCTTAAATATGCTATTACGGGGCGGCTGTCCGTCCCGTAAGCATGCTTATCAATCTCTGTATTCTTCCATATAGAACGCCTCGAAAATGTCGCCCTCCTTGATATCGGTGAACTTTTCAAGAGTGATACCGCACTCAAAGCCTGCGGCAACTTCCTTAGCGTCGTCCTTAAATCTCTTAAGGCTTGACATCTTATCCTCGGCGATAACGATGCCGTCTCTTACGACTCTTATCTCGTTATTTCTGCCTACCTTACCGTCAAGAACGTAAGAACCTGCTACAGTACCAACATTTGATATCTTGTATACCTGTCTTACTTCGATACGGGCTGTTTCCACCTCTCTGTACTTAGGAGCGAGCATACCCTTCATAGCGTCTGTGATCTCTTCGATCGCATCATAGATTATTCTGTAAAGTCTGATATCAACACCGCTCTGCTCTGCGTTCTGCTTTGCAACAGGGTCAGGACGAACGTTAAATCCAACGATGATAGCGTTTGAAGCGTTTGCGAGCATAACGTCGCTCTCTGATACTGCACCAACGCCGCCGTGGATGACCTTAACCCTTACCTCGTCATTTGAAAGCTTTTCAAGTGACTGCTTAACGGCTTCAACTGAGCCCTGAACGTCAGCCTTGACGATGATAGGAAGCTCCTTCATTTCGCCCTCAGCTATCTGGCTGAACAGGTTGTCGAGAGTTACCTTCTGATGCTGCTGGAACAGCTCTTCCTTAGCTTCATGCTTTCTCTGCTCAACAAGCTCTCTTGCAAGCTTCTCGTCTGCAACTGCGTTGAAAACGTCGCCTGCGCTTGGAACTTCGCCCAGACCTGTTATCTCAACAGGTGTTGACGGGCCGGCTTCCTTAATGCTTCTGCCCTTATCATTTGTCATTGTTCTGATACGTCCTACAGAAGTGCCTGCGATTATAACGTCGCCTGACTTCAAAGTACCGTTCTGCACAAGAAGTGTAGCAACAGGGCCTTTACCCTTATCAAGTCTGGCCTCGACAACAGTACCTCTTGCAAGTCTGTCAGGGTTAGCTTTAAGCTCCTTGACCTCTGCAACGAGGAGAATGTTTTCAAGAAGCTCGTCGATACCCATACCGGTCTTTGCGGAAACAGGAACTGCGATAACGTCACCGCCCCATTCCTCGACAACGAGGGACTGCTCTGTGAGCTGCTGCTTAACTCTGTCAGGGTCTGCGCCTTCTTTATCCATTTTATTGATAGCGACGATTATTGAAACACCTGCTGCCTTTGCGTGGTTGATAGACTCGATAGTCTGCGGCATGATACCGTCATCAGCGGCAACAACGAGGATAGCGATATCTGTAACATTCGCACCTCTTGCTCTCATGGCTGTGAAAGCTTCATGACCAGGAGTATCCAGGAACGTTATCTTCTTGCCCTCATACTCTACCTGATAAGCACCAATATGCTGTGTGATACCGCCTGCCTCAGTGTCAGTAACGTGGGCGTTTCTTATTCTGTCGAGGATAGATGTCTTACCGTGGTCAACGTGACCCATAACGACAACGACAGGGCATCTTTCCTGCAGGCTCTCCTCTGGATCTTCGTCAGTTTCGATAAGTCTTTCTTCTATTGTAACGTGTACTTCCTTTTCGACCTTTGCGCCAAGCTCTTCTGCAACAAGTGCGGCGGTATCAAAATCGACCACCTCATTGATAGAAGCCATTACGCCAAGACCCATGAGCTTTTTGATGACCTCGGTAGCTGTTACTTTAAGTCTGCTTGCAAGCTCTGAAACAACGATCTCGTCAGGTATCATGACCTTGAGCTGCTGCTTTCTTGCTCTTTCAAGCTCCAGTCTGCGGAGCTTTTCGCTCTCAGTTTCCTTCTTATGTGAGAACTGCTGTTTCTTTCTCTGCTGAGATTTCTGAGTGAGCTTCTGCTTCTTTGTGAAGTTATCCTTGTTCTTGTTCTGCTTTGAGTTTGCAAGGTTATCATACTTCTCGTTATACTTATCAAGCTCTATATAGCTTCCTCTTGTGTCGATAGTTCTCTGTGTGCCGAACGAATCGTTATCCTCAGAGATAGTATATCCGCCTGAAGCTTCTTTCTTATCAGAAAAACCGCCAAGCTGCTGACGAACGCCATGCTCTTTCTTCTTTGCAGGCTTCTGTGGAGCAGGCTGCTTTTTCTTCTGCTCAGGTGCAGGCTGTTTTGTTTCGACCTTGACCTCCGGCTTCTTTTCCGCCTTTGGCTCTGCCTTAGGCTCAGGCTTTGCTTCCGCCTTTGGAGCCGGCTTAGGCTCTGGTTTCTTTTCAGCCTTTTTCTCCTTCTTCTCAGCCTTTGCAGGCTTTTTATCTGCCTTCTTTTCTTCCTTGGCAGGCTTTACGTTATTTGCATAGAAAGCGTCAAAGCTGTCCACCTGATTGTTCTGTGTATAATACTCCAGAACATAGGAGATCTCCTCAGGGGTAAGCACTGACTGTGTTTTCTTTGGCTCTCCGCCGAGCTTGCCAAGACACTCGATAAGGTCGTTATTTGTAACTTTCAGATCCTTAGCCATATCGCTAAGCTTATATTTAGTTGTTTTCATACTCATAGGCTGTAAAATACCTCCTCAATAAATGCTAAATGCTATAAAATTCATTTTCGTCTATAGGGATCTCCTCAAGCCCTTTGGCGCAAGCCTTTGCGAAGCCTCCCTCGCAAATAGCGATAACGCCTGTTCTTTTGCCAAGACCGAAATGGATATCGTCCATTGTCATGCCAAGGCTGTAAAGCTTTATCCCGTTTTTGTAGCAGTTGAACTTTATCTCTTTAAGAGATCTAGGTGAAAAATCCGTTGCCGCAAACACTGCGCAGGCTTTGCCTGTATTGCAGGCGTCCTTCACCATATCCATACCCATTACAAGCTTTCCTGCTTTTCTGCACATTGTAACAAGCCCTATTTTATTATTCATTTTCCCTAAGCTCGCCCTCCATGCTGTTATATATATCCTCGCTTATCATGCAGGAAAAGCTTCTTTCAAACTTTCTTGCTTTTCTTGCTTTCTCAAAGCACTCGACGCTTTTGCATATATAAGCGCCTCTGCCTGATTTTTTGCCTGTGAGGTCAAGGGAGATATCCCCCTCTTTTGACTTCACCACTCTGATAAGCTCTCTCTTGGGTCTCATTTCACCGCACCCAAGACACATTCTCATTGGTATCTTCTTAGTTTTCATCATCGGCAGCCTCAGCCTTTTCAGAGCTTTCGGATACGATATCTATTTTATAGCCTGTCAGACCTGCGGCAAGCTTTGCGTTCTGACCCTTGTTACCGATAGCAAGTGAGAGCTGGTTATCAGGAACAGTAACACGGCACTCTCTTACGCCCTCCTCTTCGCTGAGAACAACGTTTATTACCTCAGCCGGAGCAAGAGCCTTTGCGATAAACTGAGCAGGGTCTTCGCACCAATTGATAACGTCTATCTTCTCGCCCTTAAGCTCATTCACAACAGAAGTTATTCTTGACTTTCTAGGACCGATACAAGCGCCTACAGCGTCAACATTAGGGTCCTTTGAATAAACAGCTATCTTGCTTCTTGCGCCTGCAACTCTTGAAATAGCCTTTACTTCAACAGTGCCGTCTGCTATCTCAGGAACTTCAAGCTCGAAAAGTCTTTTAACAAGCTCTCTGTGAGTTCTTGATATCTTGATAGAAGGCTTTCTGTCAGGATTTGCGATACCCACAACATATACCTTAACGATATCTCCTGCCTTAAGTGTTTCTCCCGGTATCTGCTCGTTTCTTACAAGATAAACTTCGTTCTTGTCGATAGTAAGTATAGCGTTCTGAGTAGCTGGCTCGACCTTCTGGACTGTGGCAGAAACGCACTCATGCTCCTTATCGTGATACTGCTCGATAAGTCTTGCTCTTTCAAAATCCTTGATATCGTGCTTGATAGACTGCTTTGCATTCTGAGCGGCAACTCTGCCGAACTTTGCAGGGTCGAGAGGTATCTCCACCATATCGCCCACCTTGATGTTAGGGTCATAGGTCTTTGCCTCGTCCAGAAAGATCTCATTGTCAGGGTCGTCAACATACATAACGTCCATAACTTCCTTGAGTATCCTTATATCGAGCTTTCCTGTAACAGGGTCGATATCCACTCTGATATTCTCGCAGTAAGGATAATCCTTCTTGATAGCCTTTTCGATACCTGATTTTATTTTCTCGATAAGTATATCACTGCCAATATTATTTTCCTTTTCCAAATCTGTCAGAGCTTCAAAAAATTTGCTGGTCATTTCCTTATTCATTTTCTGATCAATCCTTTCATACTTGATTCGGGCTTTGCCCATGTTTATTAAATTTCTTCATTCAGAACAGGTCTGCGTCATCATTGAGCTTTACATAAGCACAATCTGCAAGCTTGAACTCCACATTCTCCACGCCGTTCATATCCTCGTCCAGCTTCTGACAAAGTATCTTATCCTTGTCATATCCCACAAGACCCAC
Source organism: uncultured Ruminococcus sp. (assembly GCA_934435205.1). Lineage (GTDB taxonomy): Bacteria > Bacillota > Clostridia > Oscillospirales > Ruminococcaceae > Hominimerdicola. Next base: position 100,092 of record CAKSAK010000002.1, read on the forward strand.
AACGAACTCTTTTTCACCGTTTTCGTCAGGTCTTATGAGCCTTACTCTTATAACGTCGCCAATGCAGACTTCAAAATGCTCGGGTCTTCTAAGCTCTCTGCCAAGTCCGGGACTTCCGCACTCCAGCACATAGCTCTGAGATATAGGGTCTGCCTCGTCAAGCGCCTTGTTCATCGGTCTTGTGAAGGCTTCGCAATCGTCCATATCTATGCCGCCGTCCTTGTCGATAAGCACCCTGAGGTACCACGTTGCTCCCTCCTTTTCAAACCTTACGTCCCAAAGGAAAAAGCCAAGCTCGTCTGCGATAGGCTGTGCAAGCTCTCTTACCTTTTCTACCGTAGTTTTCTTTACTTCCATACAGCACCTCCGTTAATGCTTTTCATAACAACGCCTGACGGCTTTGCCTGAAAAAAAGCCCCATACAAAACCAAAAGACCGGAAGTCAAGTTCCAGTCTTTCATTAAAAGCCTATTGTAATTATTATACCACACAAAACAGTTTTTTGCAAGGACATTCAAAAGTTTTTAATGAAAAGAATTAAATATTATGTTAATAGTCTGTAAACATTCCGTCAACTGACATTCTTTTCATTTTCTTCGGGAGTATCCTTGGGGTTTGCTTTTGTTTTATCAATGGGTTTCTTCACTGTTCCCTCTACAAAATCGAGAGGAACGGTGAACATTATGCCCGTATTAGGCTGAGATAAATCGCCCACTGTATTATAAACTATTTTTCGTGCGGTATCGAGCTGATCGTTCTTTATTACCGACAGGATAGTTCTGTTATCCTCGTCACCGCTGAAAAGGCCTCGGATAGAGGAGCTGAGAAAGCTGCTGTCAAGCCTTGAAAGGGTCATTGCCATACCTGACGACTCGATTATAGTCGCACCCTTTATGCCTGCCGCTGAAAGTCCCTCCAGCAGATAGTCAAGCACGTCTGTTTTATTAAGGATTATGACCAGAAGTTTCACGTTATATCGCCCCCTGTTAAAATTTCAGCCATTACGTTTTTACTTCTCCGCTGCTGACGGCGCAGTATCTTTTAGCATCGTCTGAACGCTCTCCTTGAACTTATCAGACACCTTAAAGTGAGAATCGTCCGTCCACTCGCCCTCCGGCACAAGAGCTTCTGCAGGAGTAAGGTTCTGATCCAGCATATCCTTGAGATATGACTTTTCTTCCTTATACTGTGCACTTGTCCAATCGGTATCACTGTTTGCGGTAAAGATATTATAGAAGTTATCAAGATTATCCTTAGTGATATTCGTCTGCTGGAAAGCGTTGTTTATAAGCATTGTCACCGCTGTTCCAAGAAACTTCATATTACCGTTCCTGCCCTCTTTGAAAACAGGGTACTGGCAGATAAGTCTTATCTGATGACCGCTGAGGTTGGTCAGCTCTCCGCTTGGGATAGCGATATCGTTCTCGTTATTATCCTGAGAGAGATAGTAAAGCTCCTCATCAGGAGTATATGTAATTCCGCCCACAATATCCGCCGCATTCTCGAATGCGTCATTTGTGAGAGAAACGTAATTGTCTATGGTGATACCGAAAGTGTCTGCAACGGCGGCTTCAAGCTTCACCATGCCGCCCTCTTCGTGTATCTCACGCATTGTCTGGCTTCCGCTCACTGTGAACGCTGAAACAGGCATTATAATTATCTTCTTTGCGTCCGGTGCAACTCTTATGACTGTTGCGTCTGCAAGAACGCCCTTGCTGTTCACTCTTGCAAAAAGGGTATTATAAACAGGGCTTTTTATACCTGCGTCGCTGTCGCTGTCATCATTGCCGATAACGCCAAACTCTCTGAGGGCATACAGTGCAAGCATGCCGATAACAAAGAGGAATATTATCATCGTTATGAAGTAGACCAGAGCGATAGGAGCCTGAGATCTTCTTTTTTTCTTGTGAGCTTTCGTCTGAGCCATGTTATTGATCTCCTTACTTTCAAATATATACAGGCAGGCATACTGTCCGCCATATTTTCATATATAAACTTTTTCGGAAAAATTCTCGAAAACTATTGAACAATTTGCAATTTAGGTGTAAACTAAATAGGACGGCTGTCTGAGTCTGAGTCGATATAAAAAACAGGATTATCGTCAAGGCATATGATATTCAGCGTAAGGCCTGCACGCTTTGCCATGTTTATGGTCTGCAAAGTGCCTGAGCCTTTGGCTTTCTCTTTTATGACCCCGATCAGACGTGAGGAATGTTCCACCATAAAGCTGTTTCGCTTTTTATAACAGCCGCTTTCATACTTGGGGCTTGTTATCACGACCGCACTGCATGAGTTCAATATAAGAGAATATGTATAACTGTCCAAGGGCGTTTTCATCTCTGTACGCTGACCTGCATAGGGCAGAACGCACACGAGCTTCATATCCTTATATTCAGGCTGAGCCGAAAGGCTGTGGACTATCTCAGCACAGCGCAGGTCGATACCTTTTGACATACCTGATATAAAAGTACGGCAGCCTTCGTTATATGCTTCCTTTATCATAAGAACGAGCATACTCAGGAGATTTTTCATGCCCTGCTTATGGACATCACCGCCGAAAGGCAGATCCCTGTCCCTATGACCTGTAAAGCAGCAAGAGGTATCTCGGTTGCAGAAAAATTCTTCTGCGGGGACGATATTACTCACATCAAAGCCTCCTGAAAGATTTGGCGACACAATGCCCATGATAAGAACATTATAACACATTGATTTATCTTTTTCAATAGAAAATGACAAATATTTTGTGCAAAGGCACAATTATAAAACCGAAAGGGAAGAAAAATAAAATGGATTTTTTGAAGAGAGCGTGGGCTGAGGTAGATCTTGACAGCATTGAATACAATCTGAAAGAATACCGCAGGCTCATAGGGGAAAAAACTGAGATAATGTGCGTTGTAAAAGCTAGCTGCTACGGACATTTTGACAACGGGGTAGTTCCGTTTCTTGAAAACGAGATGAACGTACACTGGTTTGCGGTATCCAACATACACGAAGCCCACAGGCTCAGGGATATGGGCATAAAGGGCGAGATACTCATTTTGGGCTACACTCCTCCTGAGAACGCAGGCTGGCTCACAAAGCTTGACATCATTCAGGCCTGCACAGAGCTTTCATATGCAAAAGCGCTTTCAGAAAACGCTGATGGCAAGGTACGCATACACGCCGCTATCGACACGGGCATGACGAGGATAGGGCTTCATGGGGAAACTGACAAGATATACGGCGAGCTTAAAGAGATATCACAGCTTAAAAACATTGCGCTTGAGGGCATTTTCACCCACTATGCGGTGGCTGACAGTCTGAGAGAGCAGGACGAGGAATACACAAAGGCGCAGACGGAGAAGATACTTGCCGTTGCTGACAAATGCGAAGCAGAGGGGCTTCACCTTGAAAAGGTGCATTTTCTCAACTCAGCCGGCGGAGTATACTATTATAATGAGAGAAGCTCTCTTGCAAGGCTTGGAATAATACTTTACGGACTTTATCCTGACCCTGCAAAGGCTCTGCCTTTTGAGCCAAGGCCTGCTATGGAATTTAAGGCGGCTGTTGCGCAGGTGAAATACATAGACAATGGCACTGACGTAAGCTACGGCAGGACTTACACTGCAAATGGCAAAGTAAAGCTTGCAACTGTTACGGCAGGCTATGCAGACGGATATCCCAGGGCGCTTTCAAACAAGGGATATGTGCTTATCCACGGAAAGAAATGCCCTATTGCAGGCAGGATATGTATGGATCAGTTCATGTGTGATGTAACTGAGGTAGAGGACGTAAAGGCAGGGGACGAGGCTGTTCTCATAGGCGCACAGGGTGATGAGAGGATAACCGCCGACGATATCGGCAGAATGACCGGAACTATAGGCTATGAGATAGTTTGCGGAATATCTGCAAGAGTGCCGAGAGTTATCTCACGCCACGGAGAGCAGACGGCTGTTCTTGAAATAGAATAAGGGAGGATAAAAATCCATGATAAGATTTTTCGGTGGCAGGGTAATGACCCTTGCCAACGGCATAGAAACGCAGGATATAGAGGTCTGGACGGAAGGCTCAAAGATAGTTTTCGTTGGCAAGCCTACGGCTGAGGAGCTTGACGGAAAGGTTTTTGAACGTGAATATGACCTTAAAGGAAATCTTCTTATGCCGTCATTCAAAAATGCCCACACTCACTCGGCAATGACTTTTTTGCGTTCATATGCTGACGATATGCCTTTGCAGGATTGGCTTTTTAAGCAGATATTCCCAATGGAGGCAAAGCTGGACGGCGAGAAAGTTTACTGGCTCACAAAGCTTGCCATACTTGAATATCTCACCACAGGCTGTACGGCGGCATTTGATATGTACTTTGAGCTTGACGATTATGTAAAAGCCTGCACGGAAAGCGGCTTCCGCTCTGTGCTTTGCGGTGCGGTGAGCGGTGACAAGTCTAATCTTGAAAGGCTTGAAAACAACTATCTGAAATACAACAACGTTGACCCTCTTATAAGCTTTATGCTTGGTTTCCACGCAGAATACACCTGCGAAAAGGAGCTTATAGAGGGCGTTGGCAAGCTTGCGGCAAAATACAAAGCACCTGTTGCAATGCACAACTCGGAAACTGCAAAGGAAGTTAGAGAGTGCATAGAGAAATACGGCATGACTCCAACTGAGCTTTTTGACAGCTTTGGCATTTTCGACTTTGGCGGTGCAGGATTCCACTGCGTTCACATGAGCGACAAGGATCTTGAGATATTCAAAAACAAGGGCGTATGGGCTGTTCACTGTGCAGGCTCTAACGTAAAGCTTGCAAGCGGCATTGCGCCTATCGTAAAAATGCAGGATATGGGCATAAACATTGCTATAGGTACTGACGGCCCTGCAAGCAACAACTGTCTTGATATGTTCAGGGAAATGTTCCTTATGACAGGCTTGCAGAAGATAGCCTGCGACGACGCTTCCGCCTGCCCTGCTGACTCGGTGCTGAAAGCGGCAACTGTAGGCTCTGCAAGGGCAATGGGGCTTTCAGACTGCGACATTATCGCAGAGGGCAAGCAGGCTGACCTTATCGTTATCGACCTTTTCCAGCCTAATATGCAGCCTCTTAACAACATTGGCAAAAACCTTGTTTACAGCGGCTCAAAGCAGAATGTAAAGCTCACGATGTGCGCCGGCAAGGTGCTTTACGAGGACGGCGAATTCAGGATAGGCGAAGAACCTGCTGTTATCTACAAGAAGGCTAACGAAATAATCGAGAGCATGAAAGACTAAAAGTAGGGGCGACCTTGGGTCGCCTTTATCTTTTACGCAAACACTGTGTTGGCACACAAAAAAGGGACGCTTTGAAACGTCCCTTTTTACATTATATTCTATTCTTCAAAGAAAAATGCTTCGTTTGCAGGATAGTCTGTTTCGTCCGTGAGAGTTATCACTGCACAGCCATTTGAGCTTTCGTCCTTTTTGCCGAATATCTGATCTCTGAAAAGCCAGAAAACGTCAACGCATATAACGGCAAGTATAAGAATGATAAGTATTATCGGTACAAGTGCGCCTGCGCCCTTTCCAGGTGTAACGCCGTTCATTTGATTCATCTGATTTGGCTGGATAGGCTGTCCACCCTGATTCATCTGCGGCATTGCATTGTTCACAGGCTGAGCAGGCTGCTGATAGCCCTCTGGTGTGAGAACTCTTTCAGGCTGAGGAGCGGTGTTCACATTTGGAGTTTCCGCAACTGTAGGCGTCTGTGGGATATCCACAGTTCTTGAAGCCATTGCCACCTCTTCTGCTGTCGGCTGTGCAGGCTGAACAGGCTTCGCAGGCTCTTGTCCAGGCAGATAAACGCTGTCCATAGTCGGCATATCAGGAGTCGTTGGCGGAATAGTCTGATTTTGCACAGGAGTATCGTCAAAATGCAGCTCCGGCACTTCGATAGACTCCATTTCAGGATTTCTCTCGTCCACTACAGGCTCGTCGGCAGGCGTTTCGTCCTGAGGCACGGCTGTTCCGCAGACGTTGCAAAACTTAGCCCCTGCGTTAAGTGTGTTTCCGCACACTGAGCAGACCTTGCTCTTTATAAGCTTCTGCGGCATTCTTGTTCCGCAGGCAGCGCAGAACTTTGCACCGTCGGCAACAGGCAGACCGCATTTTGGACAATTTTCCATATTAATACCCTCTTTTCATATTATTATTGATCCCCTCAGCCCTTTTGGCTGAGATCAAATTTTTCGATAACTTTTCCGAAAATATACCAGTTATTTTCTATTTTGACCACCGTTATCTCACGGCTGGCAGACAGCTCGCCGCTGTCGTTGGTTTCTGTGAGCTTTGCCGTCATTGTAACAGCTTTTTTGATAGTCACATTTTTGTGATAGCTTTCCTTATAGCTTTTTTCAAGGTCTTTCAAGCCGTCGCTGTCAAGCTCTTTTTTATTGCTTAACTTATAAGAAAGCTCCGTTTTATTCTCGCCCCTTGTGAGAAGCGTTTCCGCAAGGGCTTCGTTATAGCTGGCGCTGTTTTTATACTCCGCCTCCGCTTCTGGGGTAAAGCAGGAAAGATATGACTGCGTATCGCTATACTGCGCCGCTGTGACAAGTGTCGCCACGGGCTGTTCATATCCCAGGACCGCTCTTTCGTCCTTTCCGCAGGAGCAAAAAAGCATTGCCACACACAAAAGCATACACATCACTGATATTTTTTTCATTGTGCAAACACCGTATTTTTCAAAAACGGGCGGAAAATTCTCCGCCCGTTACTGATAGTTTATATATCTTAGAAACCTGTGCTTATTGGAAGGTCGCCCTCGTCCAGAAGCACCCATGTGCCGTCCATCTTACCAACAACAACAGTTGTCTTGTCGGTCTTATCAGCGTCCTCGCCTTCGATAGTGTACTTGATCTTTACCTTGTAAGCCTTTGTTACCTTATACTTCTTAGCCTTTTTGCTGCTGAGTATTGACGCAACGTCTGAAGCTTCATTGTAGCTGTCAAGAATATCAGAATCGACCGCTGTCTTTTTAACGACCTCATAGCTTATCTCAGCGTCATCGCCGTATTTCTTTGTAAGCCTGTCTCTCTGTTTTTCAGCTTCTTCGTCAAAATCCTCGTCGCTTATGTCAACGATACCGTCCAGTGCGTCAGCCATATCTTTAAAGTAAGGAGGCATAAGCTCTTCATAAGCCTTACCGTCACCGTCATTGAGAACGTCCATAACGTTATTGATAGGAGTTTTCCAGTTTCCGCCGCCGAATATCATGCAAAGGATAACAACTACCAAAATAACAAGCACGAGCAGAACTGCCAGAACTGCGATAGTGAGCTTATTAGGCTTGTTTTTCAGATTTTTGATGTTTTCAACAGAAACAGCGTCCTTGATAGCGTTCATGTCGATATTCTTTGCTGCCTGCTGAAGATTTGCCATTGGTGAAGCGGTCTGCTGTGCAGGCTGCTGAGGTGCTATTGTTGCACCGCACTGAGTGCAGAAAGTCGCATTGTCATTAAGCTGAGCTCCGCACTGTCCACAAAATTTTGCCATATGATTATCTCTCCATATTCTTGATATTTTTTTGAAGATACTTACTTCATAATAATATATTAAACTAAAGCGTTTGATTTGTCAATAGTTTTTCACAAAGTTTAGCAAAAAAGTACACATCAACAGTGTATTTCGCACATTTATTACATACCATTTTGAAAAATATGTTACTAAGACGTGAACTACTCTAATTCTTTTCCTATCCTTATAATGCTTTCTGTGATAAGCTTTTTGAAAAGCGGAGCCGCCTTGTCTGCACGATCCTGCACCTCTTCATGGGTCAAAGGTTTATCTGTCATACCTGAGGCAAGATTTGCCACGCAGGATATTCCGCAGACCTTCATTCCGGCATGCTTTGCAGCGATAGCTTCGCAGGCTGTGGACATTCCAACTGCGTCTGCACCGATAGTTCTTGCCATTCTTATTTCCGCAGGGGACTCATAGGACGGCCCTGTGAGCTGGAGATAAACGCCATGACGGAGGGTGATATCAAGATCCTCCGCTGCACCTGAAATGATATCCCTGAGCTTTTTACTGTATATCTCGCTCATATCACAAAATCTTGTGCCAAGCTCGTCGATGTTTTTGCCTATAAGCGGGTTAGGTATAAAGGTTGCGATATGGTCTGTTATAAGCATGAAGTCGCCTGCCTTGAAGCCTGCGTTCACTCCGCCTGATGCGTTTGTAAGGAAAAGCACCTTTGCGCCCAACATTTTCATAAGTCTTGCAGGAAGCACAACGTCCTCCATTGCATAGCCCTCGTAATAATGCACTCTGCCCTGCATTATTACGACAGGCACTTCGCCCACATATCCGAAAATGAACTGACCCTTATGTCCCTCTACCGTTGATGTAGGGAAGCCCTCTATATCCTTATAGCTCAAGGTATATTTCACGTCTATGGAATTTGCATAATCGCCAAGACCCGAGCCAAGCACAAGGGCTACCTTTGGCTCAAAGTCTATTTTGCTTTTTACGCACTCATAACATTTTGTAAGCTTTTCATAAGCTGTCATAAAATTTCCTCCTATCAATCCTCACCAAGCTTCAACGCCTGACTTATCTTTATCTTCTTTATAAGTCTGCCAAGCACCACAAAGGCTGTGAGCAGCATTACTCCTATAACTGCATAAAGCTTCAGATAGTCGCTGCGTTCAGGTATCACTGCAAACGGCGGCACTGACTGGCTTGCGTCGAAGATGCTCTGGAACAGCGGTACGAAAAGGTCGCTTGTTATGCCGCCGATAAAGATAGCGGCGAATATTGCAACGCCTGACACCAAAAGCTGTTCGTAAACTATCATCATTATTATCTCTCTGAACTTCATTCCCATTGCTCTTAGGATACCAAACTGCAAAGTCCTGCTCTTTATGGAGAGTATCCAATAGATAAGGAAGCCTATTATGCACATCACCATTATTATGATAAAGCCGAGAGTGAGAGCGCCGTTCATGCCTTGGAGCATAGGGTCGTTTTTCTTTTCTATGGTCTGCTGGCTTGCAGATTCAAGGGTGAGGGGTTTAATGCCTGCTTTGTCTATTGAGTCATAAAACTCCTGAACGGAAGCTCCGTCTTTGAGCTTGAACCATACCTCATAAGGCTCCATGCTTGTCTGAACGTTCACATAATCGTAGTTCATAACGGCAAAGTCCATATAACCGCCGTTTTTCGCCTCTTTGTAAGGGCTTAGACCAGGCCAGTAGTCAACAAATGCCAGGATAGTCACTTCAAAGGACTCGTTTCCGCCCCACTTACACTCTACAGTATCACCAAGCTCCAGACCGTAGCTCTTGAAGCTTGAAGAGAGGATAACTCCCGGGGTATACTCTGCGAGGGCGTTCAGGTAGTTATTTAACTGAACCGGCAGAAGTCTGTCCTCAAATTTGCAGACCTTTGAGAAATCGCTTGGCACTATGGTCATAAGCTGGACATTGCTTGTTGAGCTTTTGCCTGAGCTTGTGTCAACGCTTTGGTCAAGGAAATCGTCACGGGTCTTTTCCTCATCGTCAGACTTTGTCTGCTGTCTTGGGACGTTCATTTTGTTTGAAGATATGGTCACGCCGTCTTTTCTGAAAACCTTTGTGACATCTTCCACTCCTGCGAGCTTTTCAAATCGCTCAAAAACAGGCTCTACATACTGTATAGTAGTTTCGGTATCTTCTTCATCGCTTTCATCAGCGGTCTGCTGTGACCCTGCCTGAGATGCGCTTTGAGGAGTGGTCTGCTGTGCAGATTCTATTTTACTGCTATACCACTGCTCTGTAAGAACAGCGTCGCAACCAACCTCATAGGCAACGCTTTCCTCTGCATTTCTATTCAAGGCTCTTGCGGTATTTGCAAAGAACACGCCCAATGATACAGTAAGAACAAGGAACAGCATCAAAAATCTTTCCCTGCCCGTTGAGGAGCGACCTATATTAGTCAGTGAAACATACTGTGCAGGCGACCACACTCTTCTGCCTATTCTTGCGAGAAGCCTTATTATATAAGGATAAATTCTTATAAGGAACAGACCCAGACCAAGTATAAAGGCTGTGGAAGCCACGAACATTATAGGGTTTACTGTTGCGGTGGTGTCTGTTACACCCTCTGCAACAAGCTTTTCCTGAGTTTTGTTGTAATAATAAAGCCAGCCAACTGAACCGCCCACAAGGATAAAATCAAGGCAGACCTTTTCCCACAGGGCGTGCTTTTTCTTTTTGGCTTTTGATTGCTTATGCTCAACGATAGTTGTTTTTGTAGCAGGGAAGATCGGTATCATAGTTGTAACAAAGAACACTGCCACGGCTATTGCCGCATAGGCGACAGCTTCTATTGTCATATGCACAGGGAGCGAACGCCTGTTGACAAACTCCAGGAATCCGTTTGACGCACCAAGCACCTTACAAAGTCCAAGACCTGCGAATGGTCCTATTATAACGGTCAGAACGCCAAGTACGAGGGATTCCAGAGCATAAATGCCCATTATCTGCAAGCGGCTTGCTCCACGGCTTTTGAACACCGCTATCTCGTTACGCTCCTGCTCAACGTTGAGCTGCGACACCATAAAGAGATAGAATATTATCATAAGTATGACAGGTATCTGCAAAAGCCACAAAACAAGCTGGAGCTGTGATGAACGGCTCTCATAGTCCTTGAGGATATCTGAGGCAGGCATGGAAAAGCCTATGGAATTTTCACCAAAATAGGTCTTTTGCTTTGCTATCATCTCGTTTGTGCTTGCAAGGTCGGTCATATTCATGGAAGCATAATCAACCGCATAGTTATGGACAGCCTTTGTGATATTCACAACGCCAGTATCAACGCAATCCCCGAGCATTGTGTCATAATCTGTAAAGACAACGGCTGTATACTGAGAATCAAGACCCTCTGCCCAATATGCGTCGTTTTCGTCCTTAACGTCAAAAACGCCCACGATCTCTATTTTTATTGACTTGTTATCATCAAACACGTCGGCTATCTCATAGACTGTGTCTATAGCAAGCTCTGTGCTTTTCAGGGCTTTTTCTGTGGCAACGCACTCGTAAACGCCGTCTGAACGCTTGCCTGCAGTGAACATTCTGCCCTGCTTTATGCTGATATGGTCGGAGATATCCGTCATACCGCCGAGAGTGAACCTTGCCTGCGGATTGCCCTCTGAAACGGCAAGTGAGCGCACATAGAGATACTCGTCGCTTATATACTTCTTATCAAGCTTTTCAGGCAGACCAAGCTCTTTGAACTTAGCCTCCACTTTGTTGTTATAATTTTCAACAGCTTTCTGCTGCTCGCTGCCTGAGATATCCATTTTCAATCCATAGCTAGTATTATACGAACCTGGATAGATCTCATATTCTGTCTGGAACGACTCAAGATCCTTTACAAGCATTCTTTGCAGAGAAGCGTTCATATAAATAGGGATAGTGCTCATCATGGCAGACGCCATAACAAAGCCTATCAGCAGGCAAAGCACCATCCATTTGGTGTTTCGCATTTTACGGAACAATAAGGTGAACATAAGCTTATCCTTTCAAACCTATCTGATAACAATTTCGTCGCCCTCGTTAAGACCTGATCTTATCTCGGTCTGAGAGCCTGTGGAAAGACCTGTTTCCACTTCAACGGCAGTTTTTTCACCGTTTTTCAGCACATAAACTACCTTTGTGCCGTCAACCTTTTTTATCAGATTATTTGAGATAACGATAGCGTCCTTTACGCTGTCAAGGACAAGTATCGTATCTGCAAGCTGACCCACTGCTTCCGCAGGGGCGGTATCCTTGAAACGAACATAGATAGTATCCGCCTGATAATCTATACCTGTATCGTCAACATTATTGTGATCCTCATTCTGCTCAGCCTGATAATCAGCAAGCTTTTTAGGGGTCATGAAAACAACACCGTCATAATAATCCTCGCCTATCCTAATACGAACTTCCGTGTCGATATCATACTGAGTGAGGTCGTCAGGCTGTATAGCGATATAAAGTGCAGAAGTATCAATAACAGTTGCGATAGTCTGACCCGGATTTACATTGTCGCCTGCTCTTACGTCAGAGAGCGACGAAACAACTCCGTCTATAGGCGATTTCAGGCTTGAATCCTCTTTCTGAGCCTGTAGCTTTTCAAGCTCTTTTTCAAGGAGCTGCACGTCAACATAAGCAGAGTCTATCTCTGCCTGAGAGCCGCCGCCCTCATAAATTATATCAACTTTAAGCTTTGCTTTTTCAAGATAAAGCTGTTTTTCTTCTATCTGATAGTCAAGGTCATATGTATCAAGGTCACAGATAACATCGCCCTTTTTGACCTTATCGCCTGCTTTTACATAAAATTTTGACACTGTGCCGCTCTGCTTTTCATAAGAAAGAGTATACTGATTTTCCGCTGTGACAGTGCCTGTTGCGACTATCTTCTTTTCAAGGTCTTTTTTCTTTGCCGTCACTGTGGAATATGTAACGTCGCTTGCCTTCACGGTCGGTGCGTCAAGGACCTCCTCCTCGTCAGGAAGCAGATAGCAACCACCTGCGGAGAGGCACATTATCGCTGATACTGCGGCAGCAATAAGCTTTTTTAAATCAACTTTTATATTCATGTTCAGACTCCTAACTGAATATTTTTATAAACAACTTACCATGGGCAATAATACCCAAAGTAATTATAGCAAAAAAAAGATGTTTTTTCTATACACGATTGTACTAAATTAACCTGACATTTCAAAGCAATATGCACAATTGCGTTGTTTTATGTATGTACAAATTTAATAAGTCTTAAATATATGAACATAAAATGCGGCTTCACATAAAAAAAAGTCCCGCACCGAAGTGCAGGACTTTTGATAAGCATATTTGCAAATTAGTTTGCAAGACCTGATCTTTCAACACCCTCGATAAAGTATCTCTGGAGAAATACATACATAACAAGGATAGGTGTGATAGAAAGCAGACAACCTGCTTCGAGCCATACGATTATCTGTCTTACAGATACCGCCTGACCGTCGAAGAGCTGCTGTGTCAGGTTTGTATTCAGGTTCTTCAGCATAAGAGCAACAGTGTCGTTCTGTGTGAAGAATGATGATGATACATAGTAGTCGTTCCAGTACCAAACGATAGAGAACAGGAATACTGTCAGGAACGATGACTTTGCGTTAGGACACATGATAACAAGGAATGTTTTCAGTGGGCTGCAGCCGTCCAGGTATGCAGCGTCTTCAAGCTCCTTAGGAAGTCCTCTGAAGAACTGACGGAAGATGAAGATAAACAGACCTGCACGAAGTCCATTTGCAAACAATGCAGGAAGATACATTGTCCAACCGCTGTTGATAAGCGATGTTGATTTGCCAAGTGTGAATACCTTAGCGAGCCACTCTGGCTTGAAGTAAGCATACTGGAGGTAAAGTGGGATAGTTGTGATCTGTGGAGGTACGATGATCATAAGAACAACGATACCGAACAGGATTCCCTTACCTTTGAACTTAAATCTAGCGAAGCCGTAGCCTGTGATAGAGCAGGTGATCACCTGAAGGACAGAAGCCACGAGGTTAAGGATAACTGTGTTTACAACAGTATCTTCAAACTTCATTACTCCCCAAACGTCCTTGATGTTATCGAGCGTGAAGCTCTTAGGGATCCAAACTACTGATGGGTCGTTCATCTGCTCATTTGGTCTGAACGCTGTTGAAAGCATGAATATCAGTGGATAGAGGATTACGAAGCACAGACCAAACAGGATAAGGAACCTGAAGAACGGCCAAACCATTCCGATAGCTCTTTTTCTCCTGTTATAGCTGATCTGCTCAGGGGTGAGATATTTCTCAAGACCCTCTTCTTTCATCTTCTTATAACGGGCTTTAATAGCAGCCTTTCGTTCTTTTTCAAACTCTTTTTCTTCTTTTTTAGTTGCCACTTAAATCCCCCCTTATTCTACTTCATAGTAAACGAACTTATTAACAAGTGCTACAACAATTGCAAGGAATACCGCTACGATAAGGAAGTATGCCCAAGCCATTGCCGCTGAGTAGCCATGCTCCCAGTTGCTTGCCTTGTTAAGAACGATCGTCATAACTTCGTTCTGTGGATCAACGAATGAGTCAACGATTGTATAAACCACGCTTGAAAGTATCATTGGGCTGATATAAGGAATTGTGACTTTCCAGAAGAACTCCCATGAAGTTGCACCCTCGATCTGGGCTGCTTCCTTAGCTGAGAGCGGGATACCCTGAAGTGCTGAAAGCACCAGAAGTATCTGGATACCTGAGTTCCATACAAGGTTCAGGATGTCGGTGGTCAGCGAGTTTATTATCTCAGTGAGCTTATCACTGATGTTGTAGATACCGAGGAAGTTCAGCAGCTGGTCAACGAGGTCTGCCTCAAACATTGAGCTGAACTGCTCAGATCCGCCTGCGTATCCGCCTGTGCTCATGTTACCGTTGATGATGTCGATAACAGGACCTGTAGCGATGATAACAGGGAGGAAGAATACTGATCTTGCGAATGTTCTTCCCTTGAATTTCTGGTTAAGGATAACTGCGATAAAGATAGAGAATATAAGGATAAGAGGAGTTCTCAAAACCGTATTCTCGATCATTGCTACCAGAGCCTTGGAATAATCCTGATCCTTACGGAAAGCATTTACATAGTTTTTCCAACCGATAAAGGACATTTTCATTCCGCCCTGAGTTACCTCAGTTTTGTTGAATGAGTAAATGAGAGATTCTATAAGAGGCAAGATAAAGAAGTAAATGGTACCCAGCGCCCAGATCGCTATAAATCCGTAGCCGTAAAGTCCTTTTCTTTTTTCATAAGAAAGTCTGTGCTTCTTTTCCTTCATCACAGGTGCAGGAGCGGCTGCCTCAGCGGCAGGCTCTTCTGCGATTATCTCCTCTGTTGAAATTTCTTCTATAACAGCCTCAGCGTCATTTTCCTTTTCGACTGTATCTTCAAGATCCTCAGCCTTAACAGCCTCGATCTCTTCAGGAGTGTTTTTGATCTCTTCGCTCATTATTCTGTCAAACCTCCTTCTATACAATCTGCAAGGTCATAGACCTCTGTGCCTACGGTAGCTGTTGCGTTCTTCTTATCAACACTGATAACAACGTCTGAAGCTCCGTCCTTTGAATAAGTTGTGGTAAGAACGTTCTTGTCGTCGCTCAGCTCATACTTTGTGATCGTATAATCTGAAACGCCTGAAAGTATGCTGCTTACCTTCTTGTACTGATTAGCCGCAAGATCTGTCCAGCCTGCATAGTTTGAATAATACAGGTCGTCATAATCTGTATCCTGAAGCGTATCAGCGTCAGCGTATGTCATATCATAGTGTATCTGCGAGCCTGAAGCCAGTGAAAGCAGGAATGTTTCATCTGAATTTGAGCTCTTATTGATAGGTGTTGAAGCGTAGTCAACATATCCGTGAATGACCATCTGATAGAACGGGATATCGAAATCTGTTACGTTGAATCCACTGGAGTAAACAGGAACGTTTGAAACGTTTGTTACATATGGGAGAACGTAAGAGTTCGCACCGTCTGCGAATACTGTACTGATCTTCTCGCTCGCACTCTTATAGCCGTCAACGATAGTATTCATGGTCTTGCTTCTGCTTGAAGGATCCTTCTTTGAATAGTCAGAAACGAGCTTTGTTGAATAATCACCGAAGCCGATAGAAGTGAGCTTTTCATCAGTATAGCTCTCGAGCATTTCTGTGAACACATTCGTGTACTTGTTTGGTGTGAGCAGAGCAGGTGAAACTCCCTTTTCTGCAACACCGAATGCCGGGCTGTATGATGACTGTCTTGAATAAGCATTTGAAACTCTGATAGCTGTGCTTGTAAGAGTCATATATCCCCATGAACCGCTGTCCATCTGGAAGTTGTTCATTGAAGGAACGATCTTCATATTATCGTCCTTTGAGATAAGCTTATCGAATGCGCTTGAGCCGCCAAGCTTGCCGGACGGAGATACCTCTGTGGATATCTTGTTCTTGATAGAGTCATTTGTCCAGTCGTTATAGTTGACAGTTATGTTGTCAACTCCGCCGTCCTTGAGGATATCAAGTATATCGGAAGCCTGATCGAAGCCGGTGATCTCTGTTTTAAGATTGAATGGGATACCGAGAATAGAAGTATCCTTCATAACGCCGCCGTAAAGGTCAACGTAAAGATCGCTCTTATTTGCCTGAGCCTTAGCTGTAAGACCCTTATTATTGATAAGGTAGTTTCTGTAGACCTCAGCGCAGTCAGCGTAGTTAAGATCCTCACCGTTGTCTGAATCAACAGGATAATAACGAACTCCAAATCTCTCGGTCTTTATTCCGTTCTTCTCGAACACTGTGATCTTATTTGAGTTATCACCGCTCATGAAGAATGAGTCGGAGCTTCTTGTTTCAAACTCGAAGTAACAAGTGTTGTAAGCCTGCTTTTCCTGTCCGCATACCTGAGCGTGAGCATAAACGTTTGACTCACCGTCAGAAGCAACGCAAACAAGTCCAGATGAACCGTTTACTGTTGCAAGGACCGGCATATAAGCCTGCTGAGTGGTTCTTGGAGCTGTTATTGGAACGGCTGTATAATCTCTGCCGAATACCTGCTGAGCGTAGTCAGCGTACTCGGTCTTGCCGTTGTTGTAGTTTATTACAGCACCGCTTCCGTCAGGAACTATCATATAGCCTGTCGCAGTTGAATCAGCTGCGCCGAAGTTAGGGCAGAACTCGATCTTTGTAAGCACCTTTCCGTCTACCTGAGAAGTGTTTTTCTCCTCGATCTCATCTGAATCGCAGTAAACATAGAGGTTATCGTCCTCAAGAACATAGTGTATCTTGAGCTTCACACCCTCAGAAGCGTAGTTATATGTAGCAACAACGCCGTCTGAATTTTTCTCCCATTTTACTTTTGCCTTGTTGGAGTAAACAGGGGCAGGGGACTCTGTTCTCTTTTCCTGTCTAAGGTCACCGACTCTGATAGCGGCACTTGAAGCGATCTGCTTCCTCTGGGCATTTTTCATTGCTGTGCCCTTTACAGTGTCGATAATAGTCTGGTCAGCCTCAACATTTATAGGAGAAGTCCACCAATACTTGCCTGAAGCCTTTACATAAAGACAAAGTCTTTCGTTTTCTTCGTCAAGATAAAGAGCTATCTTGTCGTTCTCTGTTATCTTTTCGCACATTGCAAGAGCTTCTTCGTCAGTTATAGGCTGGACCTCGTCGTCCTTGCTTGCTGTAGTTGTTGTTTCCTCATCGGCTGCTGAGTCTTCAACAGCTTCATCACTGCTTTCATCGGCAGTAGCTGCTGCGTCGGAAGCGTCAGCTGAGCTTGTATCATCAGCCGCTGGATCGACACTGCTGTCAGTATCCTTTACTGCGGCGCTTGAATCAGCCTGGCTTGAACTCTCGTCAGTGGAAGAAACCACCATTGACCCCAGAGGCATCAGCATTGTAAGGCAGATAGCAAAGACAGCTGCTTTCTTGTAACTTTTGTTATGCATTTATTATTTACACCACCGTTTCTGTTTTAGCCTCTGATCCTGTACATGATCTCAGTATAAACTGAGTAACCGAATACATATACCTGCTGGAACAATGAAAGGAGAAGTATCGCAAGGAACAATATAAGAAGCATTGCGACGACCGTACCAATAATTGAAGCAAGTGTTTTTCCGAATGAATACTGGTGAACGGCTCTCATTGCCTGCACCATAAGGATAACAGACCAGCCGATTCCAAGATACTGGATAGCTGTGATCCATATCGACTCGTCCTGTACCAGAACGTTTGAGAAGATCACTGCGATAAATGTGCAAACGATGTAAGGAACAAGAGAATATGCAGAATAGATGCAGATCTTTTTAAGTGTACCTTCACCGTCGAGAAGTGTGCATATTGCCCAGTTGCCGAGTACCCATGTGAAGAAGTAAACTACAGACTGAACGATAAGCGGAACAACGTTGAATACTTTAACGTAGCTTTCATTGAACTGGAAGCCTGTGAGCTGTCTGTCAACGACCATTGCAATAAAGAGGAAGAGAACTATTATCATAGAGATCTTTATAGAACCCTGCTTTTTCCACCTAAGGTCCTCAAAGCCCTCAACAGGGTGGAAAACGCAATGCTTGAGCCAACCTACCGGAGTAAATTCATACATATCAGTTTCCCTCCTTCTTTTTGCGCTTGATGAGCTTTATGCCCTTTTTCTTAAGAACTGCCTTTACGACGAGCAGAGCGATCAAAACGATAATGACTATCATTATCACCGTGAAGTTATCTCTGAGCCATTCTTCTCTTGCATATTTGAATGCCTTATCGTAATCGTCCTGATCATAAGCTGTTTTGAAGTAATCAAGAGCCTTCATATACTCGCCGTCGTTAAGGCAAGCCTTACCAAGTCCGACATAAGCCATTGCATAGCCGCCGTCTCTCTTTATAACTTCTTCCCAGTCAGCTCTTGCGTCTGAGTATCTACCCTCATCATAGAGGAGAACTGCTCTGTGAACGACATTACCGAAAGTTGTTTCAGTATAAACTGTGATATCGTTCTTTGTTCCGTCAAGGATATAGACCTCGTTGCCTCTTGCCTCGATAGCGTTTGGTCCAAGGAAGCTTCCTGCCTGATCAGAAGTGGAGTTCTTTGTACCAAAGATGCAAAGAAGATTACAGAGCTTATCATACTGGAACACTCTGCCGTTCTCGTAGTCAAGAACATTTATCGTTCCGTTGTCAGAAACGCAGATATCTGTAAGTCTGCACTTATAAGTTTTGTTTGTTGTTGAATCGTACTCAGATGAAACGTCACCGAATGAATACTCATCACCGACTGCGTTATCCCAGATGTTATAACCTGCTGGGTTAAGCTTCTTAACAGCGTCGGTCGTAGTATTTGCAGCCTCAGTAACAGTGTAGATAAATCCGTCTGCGTCGATATCGAAGTTTGCATACTCGACCGGAACGTTTCTTGTCATTGCTGAGATCTGCTCGTTTGAAGCGATCTTTCTCCACAGCTTCTGAGCAACGACAGCGGCAGTTACCTCAACACGGTTAGCACCGTAGAAGCCCTGGAACTCGCCGTCCTTATTGAACTGAACAGAACCTGTGTTTACTGACTTACAAACAACGTAGATATTCTCTGCCTTATCTGCAAGTATCTTTGAAGGGTTGAATGTTTCGGAATCATAAAGCTTTGTGTCAGGCTTTGTGTATTCCTGCACCAGAGTCATTTCTGTGCCTGACTCAACAGTACACTTAACAGCCCTTGAATTGTCTGTATCTGCGATGTAAACATAAAGCTTATCATCAAAGATGCTCTTTTTGACATATATGCCGTTAGGATTAAGGAAGTTTGATCTTCCGTCCTCGCCTACAGCTATTTCTGTAGAGCCTGTGAATCCGGTATAACAGCCTGTTACCTTAAGATCAGTATCAAGACGGAGTATTCTGTTGTTGCCTGAATCGCACACCCAGAAAGTATCGTTGTCCTGATCGTAAAAGAGGTCTTTTGCATCTGAGAGCTTTGCAGGAGCGTCATCGCTTATATAAAGCGGGTCGCTCTGATCTGAAAGCCTGTCAAGACCCATATCTGCACCTGTTACAGTCTTTTCTACACGATAGGCACTCTGCGATGGGATCGCATCGTCCCAATAGTCGTAGTTATAGGCTGTATAAGGCTCATCTGCGAAAGCAGTCACGGTCATGGTCAGCGCCAGACCTGCTGCAAGTGCCGCAGAGATCATTCGTTTTAGAGAGATTTTATTTCTCGACACTACTTATCACCTTTTTTCCTTTTCTATAATCTAAGTTCAAATTAATCCTTCATACCTGAGTTAGCCATTGTTTCCATGACGTTGCCCTGAGCTACAAGGAATACGATCAGTGGTGGTATCAGAAGTACAACTGCTGCGGCAAATGTAACGCCCTGACGAGCAAGACCTGCTGCTGTGATCTGCTGTACAACTGTAGGTAGTGTTTTGAGCTGCTCGGAGTAGATAAGTGCTCCGCCCTGAATGTTCCATGCTCCCTGGAAAGCGAAGATGATAAGTGTCATCAAAGCCGGCTTTGAGTTTGGAACGACGATCTGCCAACAGATCCTGAACAGACCTGCGCCGTCCACCTTAGCCGCCTCTACCATGGAGTCGTGGATTGTTGTCATGCTCTGACGCATGAGGTAAAGACCCATTGATGTTGAAATGCTTGGGAGGATCAATGCCCAGTATGTATCGATCATATGGAGCTTAGCCATTACGAGGAACTGCATGATCCATGTTGCATTTGAGGAGAACAGGAGGGCAATAACGATGATCTGGTTAATGACCTTGTTTCCTGGGAATTTACACTTTGCAAGAACGAATGCTGCGCAGCAGCAAACGAAAAGGTTGCAGATACAAATTACTATTGTAATAAAGAAGCTGTTGAAGATATATCTTGACAGCGGTACCTGCCATGAGCTTGCGGCTACCTTGAACATATCTGAGAAGTTGTTGGTAGTCGGATTCAGTACATAAAGCTTTGGAGGGAACACGAACAGCTCCTCAACAGGCTTCATAGACTGGATAACTGAGTAATACAGCGGGAACACCATGAATGCACCAAGGAGACAGAGGAATACGAAAATAACTATATCTCCGCCAAGAGAACCATTGACTCTCGCCTTTTTCTCTTTGACCTTCAGCTTTTCAATAGACTGCTGCTTTTTTCTTTTTCTAGCCATTTTATATACTCCCCTCCTTTAGTCAAGATACTTGCCTAAGAGCCAGTTGATACCCTTATTGGCAAGGAGCATTGCAGCGAACAATACGAAACATATTGCTGACGCATAACCCATTTCGTAACGAATGTTACCATAGTCTGTTGCGTGGTTCATGATCGTGTGAGCTGCATAGTCTGTTGAAGGCAGACCTACGAGGTTCTGACCAACAACACCGACTGTGAATGAAGCTGAGATCTGGATAACAGCAGCGAACAGAAGCTGTGGTCCCATTGAAGGGATAGTGATGTAGAAAAGCTCCTGCCATCTGTTCTTGATACCCTCGATAGCACCTGCTTCGTACATTGACTTATCAATGTTCTGGAAGCCTGCACGGATAGCAAGGAAGCCTGCACCCATTGACATCCAGAGCTGAACGATGATAACAACTGTAAGGATATAGTTTGTATCTGTGAGCCACTGTGCAGGTTCGTTCAGGATACCCAGATCGATAAGCACAGCGTTCAGGTAACCGTAGGAGTCACCTGACAGGATAAGCTGCCAGGTAACGTATACGGAAGTTGTCATAGAAGGTGCATAGAACACGAATGTGAAGAATGTTTTGAGGAATGCGTTCATCTCGTTTATCAGCCAAGCGATGATAAAGCTGAGGATATAAGAGAACGGTCCTGTGAATATCGCAAAGATAAGAGTGTTTCTTACTGCGATAAGGAATACGTCGTCGTTAAGGAACAGCGTATAGAAATTTGAAAGTCCTACGAACTTAGGAGTTTCGATCATGTTAAAGTTTGTAAAGCCCATTGGCAGCGACATTACGACAGGCACTACCGTGAAGATAATGAACAAAGACATGAAAGGCAGGAGCATTGCATAGCAAGCCTTGTTGGTTTTCATCATGTGCCATGTGTACTTCCACTTGCCCTGTTTTATCATAGGCGCTTCAGGATTGGTTTTGGCCATTAGTTACTCCCCTTTCATTAATTGTCGTACAGACCAAGATCTTCAAGCTTACGAGTGATCTCGTCATTGATATCCTTATTGTACCAGAACAGTGTATCACGAGCGTTGTCGTAGTCATTAACTACAGCTCTGAATGCGTTCATAACGTTTCTTGTTACACCGTAAGATGCAGGAATGATCGGGATCTCTACCTGTGAATCAAGCTGGTCAAGAAGAAGATTTACTTCTGAGGTTGTCCAAGACAACTGCTGAAGAGCTTCTTCGTTAGCTGTTGCATATCTACCCATTGTACCAAGGATAGACTCGATGTTGTTACCGTACTTGACCTGAGCGTCAGTTGAGGTGAACCACTTGATGAAGTCCCAAGCACCCTCCTGATCTGCTGCCTTTGTGAAGATGATAGCACCTGAACCATTGGAGTTTGCTGCGTGGTTGATAGTTCCGTCTTCCTGAACAGTACCAGGAACCGGCTGGAATCCCCAGCAGCCCTTGATCTCAGGAGCGGCTACAGAAAGCTGGTTATAGAATGTGTAGTTCTGGATAACTACTGGCATATCACCTGTTCTGAAACGTGTGAATGCGTCATATGTCTGCTGGAAGCTGTATGTTGTATAGAACTTTGTCCAAGTATCAAAAGCATTTACGGCTTCCTGAGTATCGAATGTTGTCTTTGTCTGCTCATCGTTATAGTAGTTAAGACCCTGCTGGAGAAGGAGCATAGCGAATGTATTACCAGGCTCTGTAATAGCAGATACCTGAGTTGTTCCGCCTGTACTTGTCATTACAGGGAGGATAAGACCAACTTCAAGGTAGTTTCTCTGAAGTGTTGGCAGACAGTTAAGAAGTCCGTCCCAAGTGTTAAGGTCTGTTGCTGGGTCGATATCGTACTCGCTGAGGATATCTGAACGATAGAACAGCATTGGGAAGGTCTGGTCACATGGAAGACCGTATGTACCGCCGTTGTACTGATAAAGAACAGTAGCGTCGTCTGCAAAACGTGTCTTTACCTCGTCAAAGTCGCTGAATGTGGTGAGATCTGTAAGAACGCCACGGGCTGCAAGCTGGATAGGGAAGTCGCCGCCCATGAAGAGTGCGAGGTCAGGACCCTTGCCTGCGAATGTAGCCTCAACGATACCGCCCTGAACGAGCTTAAGATTGATCTTTGTTTTAGCTGTTGGATTGTATTCACTTGAAATGAGCTGCTGGAGAGCCTCTGCGTTATCACGGCCGAGCATTACCCAGCACTCCATAGCGCTTTCGTCCTCATCAGACAATGCGTTATAGTCCTCGAAGAAAGAACCGATAAAGCCCTTGAAGCCGAAGCCAAGTGAGCCAAAGAATGACTTGTCACATGAAGTGAAATCCTGATCGGAAGTAGCTACCTCGATCATATCGACCTCAAGAGGCTGCTCACGATACTGGTTTACGAAAGAAGAAACCGATGTGATGTTATCCTTGATCTGTGACATCATCTCAGGGATAAGGTCAGGCTTCTTTATACACTTATCAAGAACGATAGCCATTTTCTCAAGAGTTTCAGCCTCAGTTCCGCCTGAACCTGAAAGCTTCTCGATCTCAGCCTTCTTATCTCTCAATGTCTGAGCATATTCCTTGAAATCCGGAACGATAGAAGGGATAGCTGTGTCGATCATGTAGTTGTTGTATTCATCAGGATCAGGACCTGTGATCTGTCTGATCTGTCTATAGTAGCTGTTTATGTTATAAACAAGCTCGTCCAGATCGCCCATGATCTCACCGATTTCACCAGGAACTGCTTCCAGAGAAATAGTGTTTGTGCCTGCCTGGAGGTAGAAATAAAGATCGTCGCCATTTTCAGACTTTGGCGTTGTGATGCTCCAGTCTGTATCGTAGTAGAACTTTATCTGATTAGCTTCAAGGCAAGGTACTTCGCCATTGACATAAAGACGTCTGTTGGAGTACATACCTCTCATCTGATCCTGTCTGCCTCTTATACCTATCTTATAGTAGCCAGCCTTGTCAACATTGAACTCCCATGTTACTGTCTGAGTTGACTGTGTCCAGCTTCCTGAACCGATAGTATTATATCTTGTTTTAGTAGGGCTTGAGCCGTTTGCGCTCGATGTGAGATAAGAGCTCTTATCTGATGTAGGATAAAGAGTTCTTGATGACTTGTAGGCAGCAGTTTCACCCTCAAGAGTGATCTTCTGTCCCTGAGCCTGTGTCAGATCGCTGTCTGATGGTGCTGTGTAAGCAGCAGGTGCTTCATACTGATAGAAAGTAAAGCTCTTGACAGCAAACTCAGCCTTTTCAGATTCAAATGTTATCGTATGTTCGCCCGCCTCTATATAGAACTCCAGCGGCTCGTTAAAAAGTCCGTCGATGTCCTCCAGAGGAGTTTCCTGCCAGCATGGAGTCGATATCTGTCCAGGACGGATATCGTTCTGTCTTGAATCCTGTTTGATCTCAGATTCGTTGATCCATCTCTTGTTCAGCGTGATTCTTGACGCTGTTGCATATGGGCTTTCGCCGTCGATAAGCAGCGAAAACTCAACGTCGTTTGTGTTGCTTTCAAGTGCCTCATATATCATTTTGATATTGTAGACGCCTGTTTCAGGAATGTTCACCGTCCAAGAAACTGAACCCTCCTGATTTGCCCACTGCATAACATCGTTCTCTCCATCTACTGTAGTTACAGTGATCTGAGCGTCTGTTACTGAAGCAGGATCGTAATCCTTTCCCAAGACCTCGACTGTCTGGTCAGGTCTTGCAGCGTCGGCATACTTCTTTACATAGTTAGTATAAGAAGTCTGACGGATCGAATCGGTACCCGTCGTGGCAGCGGAGCTTCCGTCGCCTGTTGCAGAATCATCAGCAGTTGCCTGCGTGCCTAGAGTGCTGTCGTCCGCCGCTTCACTGTCTGCAAATGCTGGAACAGATGCGCTTGCACACAGAGCAAGTGCCAATGCGGAAGCAATAACACGCCTAAACATTGTGTCTTTCACTATGAATCCACCTTTCTAAATAATTTGCTTTTGGTTTTGCGAGAATCAAGCCTACTTAATTACATTCTAATATAAATAGTATAGAACCTCTTCATTATGTGATCCCCCACGGGAAATAAAGAAAATAAAACTTACGTCCCCCCCGATCTGAACAGCACGAGCTTTTCGCCGTTCTCATCAAGTTCGACCTTGACCTTATCGCCGCCTTTTATCTCAAGAGCGTCCATAAAGTCCTTCGGGAGCTGCAGCCGTCCGGATCTGTCGAGGACGATAAGCTCCTCATGAGCCGTTTCCTCGCTGTTCTCAACCAGCACGATATCTCCCATTTCGTTAAGCTCCTCCACATAAGAACGCTTTCTTACGATCTCAGAGCTTGTTCTTCCGTCTCTGATAGCCACCACTCTGTCGATATGATCGGCAAGCTTAAGGTCATGGGTAACGATCACTATGGTGATCTTCTCATCTTTATTAAGCTCCTTGAATATATCAAGTATCATATTGGAAGTCTTTGTATCCACCGAGCCTGTAGGTTCATCAGCCAACAGTAATCTCGGATCGTTTGCCAATGCAATAGCTATTGCAACTCTTTGCTGTTCGCCTCCCGACATCTGGTCGAGCCTGCTGTTTTTTCTTTTCAGCAGCCCCACTCTGTCAAGCAGCTCCAGTGCTTTCTGCCGTCTTTTATGCTCGCCGTTGAGCAGCATAGGAAGCTCGACATTCTGCACAGCCGTAAGATACGGCACAAGATTTCTTGCATTATTCTGCCACACAAAGCCTACGGTGTTCCTTTTGTACTCCATATAGTCCTTATCTGTGAACTTCAGAAGATCCTTACCGTCCACATAAAGGTTTCCTGCCGAAGGCTTATCAAGTCCTCCAAGCATATTGAGCAGTGTGGATTTACCGCTTCCTGAGTTTCCGACGATCGCCATAAGTTCTCCACGCTCGACATCCAGGTCAAGTCCCTGGAGCGCAACCACCTCAACATCAGAAGTTTTGTAGATCTTCACCAGATTTTCACACCGTATCATATATTTATCATTGTCGGCAGCTACAATAGTATCAAGTTCATCACTCAACTATCTCACCGTCCTCTAATGTATAGACCTTATCGGCTATATCTATCATGCTGGGGTCGTGAGTGGTCATTATGATAGTCATCTCATCTCTCGCCACCAGCTCTTTGAAAAGCTTTACAACGTGAAGCGCAGTTGCCGTATCAAGCTCGGCAGTAGGCTCGTCCGCAAAAATTATATCAGGCTTATGTGCGATAGCTCTTGCTATAGCAACTCGCTGCTGTTCACCGCCGGACATTTCCCCCGGTCGGTGGAACATTCGCTTTTCAAGCCCCACGCTTCGCAGACATTCCCTTGTTCGCTTATCCCTTTCTTCATAAGGATATTTCGCAAGTCTTAGACCAAAGTCAACATTTTCATAAGCGGTCATTCCCGACATGAGTGCCACAGATTGGAACACGAACGCCATTTTATACCGTCGTATATCATCTCTGGCTCTTTCAGAAAGCCTTGTGATATCCCGTCCGCCAAACATGACCTTGCCCTTTGTTGGCTTGTCAAGTGCTCCAAGAATGTTGATAAGAGTGGTCTTACCGCTTCCTGAACGTCCTCTAAGGATCGTCAGCTTGCCCTTTTCTATATCAATGTTGATATTTTTCAGCGCATTCACAACGCTTCCGTCGCCGATCTTGAAATCACGGCACAGATCTTCAGTTGAAAGTATAGTGTCCATACCGCATGGCTCCTTTATCACATCAAACAGGATCATCGCCCTCATCTCAGCCACTGTATTGGTCATTTTGACATATGTAATATACTCAAACAAAGATTAAAATATTTGTGCATTATTCACATATCGTGTCAGAAGCACACAACGACCACAACATATTGTATTTCTTGTACAATATGTTCAAATTTTGGGCAATAAATTATGCAAATCAGCCCACAATTTTATGTAAAATGCCAAAATGGGCTTATTTAGCTAATCTTAATTATATCAATTTCTCTGTATTTTGTCAAGGATATTAAACGTTTAAGATAACATAAAAACGAAGCTTGCGGAGGATTTAGTCACCTTAAACAAACCTTAAAATCATTTTTTGTGCATTTCGCAATAAATCTTGCCAAAAAAGGTTGAAAACTCTGTAACTGTCAAGATTTTAGCTTTCAATTAATAATAATTTTACATTTTAAAGAATAAAATCCGAAAAATTTCTACCGATATGCACAAAAAACATTTGATTTATTTATTTAAAATATGCAAAAGCAAAACTGTTCTTAACATTATGTAAAAGGAGGCAATAAAAACTATACAAAAAGGCATTTGTGCAATTTGAACCTATAAAAAAGCCAAATGTGAAAGAAATGAGCCTGCAATATGGCGTATTATTCCCATAAAAAACATTAAACATTGTCCTATTTATCATACAGTTTTCACATAAACAAGTATAATATTAGATAACGAAACAAGAAAGCCCCGCAAGGGGCGGATAAAATGGAATACCACGGCTCACGCCGCTGACATACTAGGAGGTTTTCATCATGAATGAATACGGAAACAACAACTTCAATGATAACAATAATAACAATTTTGAGAACAGCTATACACAGCACAACGGATACAATCAGTATCAGGCTCAGGCTGGCGGCATGAACGAGTTCACATACAATCCTAATAAGAAAAAGTCCAAGGGCAAGAAGATACTTTCAGGCATTATTGCAGTGCTTTGCGTTGCCGCTATCGGAACTACTTCCATTGTAGGCTACAATCTTGTTACAGGCAAGAACGCTGTAGGCTCTTCAAACAACGGCACTGTTGTTTCAAAGGACGACAGCTCATCAAACAGTGCAAAAAGCACAGTTGACCGTTCAAATCTGCCAACTATCCAACAGCTCTCAACTCCGTCCGACGCACTTACTATCCCTGAGATAGTAAAGAAGGTCTCACCTTCTGTTGTAGGTATCTCCTGTATCCTTTCAAACGGCACTGCAACAGGTTCAGGTATCGTAATGAGCGAGGACGGTTACATCGTAACCAACGCACACGTTGTTGACGGCGCACAGTCTATTTCAGTTGTGCTTCCGGACAGCTACAACGATACTTCAAGCAAATCAGATGACAGCACATCAAGCTCTGACAGCAGTTCTGATGACGCTGAGGACAATCTCACATACACAGCTACCCTTGTAGGCAAGGATACTCAGACTGATATCGCAGTTTTGAAGATTGACGCAAAGGGACTTACAGCCGCTGAGTTCGGCACATCTGCAGATCTTCAGGTAGGTGAAGCTTCTATCGTAATAGGCAACCCACTTGGCTTCTCACTTGCAAACTCTGTAACAGCAGGTATAATCTCCGCAACAGACAGAACGCTCACTGTTGAGGACAGGACGATGAACCTTATCCAGACAGACGCTTCTATCAACAGCGGTAACTCAGGCGGACCACTCATCAACGCATATGGTCAGGTAATAGGCATCACCTCTGCAAAGGTATCTTCATCAGTTGGCGAGGGACTTGGTTTCGCTATCCCTATCGACGAGGCGCTCCCTATCGTTGAGGACCTTATGAAGAACGGTTACGTTACAGGCAGACCTAGCCTTGGAATTTCAGGCACAGACATCACAAGCGCATATTCATCATACTATGGTATCCCACAGGGCTTCCTTGTAAAGAGCGTTACTGAGGGAAGCGGCTCTGAAAAGGCTGGTATTCAGGAGAATGATATCGTTATAGGCATAAACGGAACTGTTATATCAAACATCAGCGAGCTGAATGAGATAAAGAACAAGTGCAAAGTCGGTGACACTGTTCAGCTTACTATATACAGAAATAAGAAAATGATAAACGTTGACGTTGTTCTCGGCGAGTCCACAGAGGACACTTCCGAGTCAAACAACAGCGACCAGAACAACAACAACAATAATAATAACTACAACGATTACTATGGAAACTATGGAAACGGTCTTGGCGGATACGACTACGGCTATGGTTTCTAAATAACAAAGCTTTCTTCATATTTTTCATATTCTTTTACTTCAGGGAAAGAGCTGTTCCGAGAGATCGGGACAGCTTTTTTCTTGGTTTCCGTCTTGACAGAGGGTCAAAGCAGTGCTATTATAATAAGGTATACTATTTTTGCAAAGGTCGGTGTTTTTATGACAAAGGAAGAATATCTTGACTTTTGCGGCTCTATTGCAGGTGCGGCATATGACCAGCCTTTCAACGAGGACTTTCAGACCACTGCACTGCGCCACTGGGACACGAAAAAGTGGTTTGGACTTTTGATGCTCCACAATGACAGGTGGATAGTAAACTTAAAGCTAAAGCCCGAAGAAGTACTGTTTTACAGAGATATCTACAGGGGCGTGACGGAAGCTTATCACATGAACAAGGTCCACTGGATAACATTGTATCTTGACAGCGACGTGCCAGCAGAGGAGATAGAAGATCTTACCCTCAGAAGCTTTGAGCTTACAAAGAGTAAAGATAAAAAGAAAACCAAAAAGCGAAAGGAAGCTTTATAAAATGAGAACTTTTTCAAAATCAAGCAAGCTTGATAACGTGTGTTATGATATAAGAGGTCCTGTTATGGACGAAGCAAACGAAATGATAGCAAGGGGAGAGAAGATATTCAAGCTCAATATCGGAAACCCTGCTCCGTTCGCATTCAACGCCCCTGATGAGATAATACAGGCTATGACAGACAATCTGAGAAACGCTCAGGGCTATTCCGACTCAAAGGGCATAACAGAAGCAAGACAGGCTATTTATGATTATGCACACTTCAAGGGCATACCTGTTGAAAGCCTTAACGATATCTACACCGGAAACGGTGTTTCCGAGCTTATCACAATGGTAATGCAGGGTCTTCTCAACAACGGCGACGAGGTGCTTGTTCCTGCCCCTGACTATCCGCTGTGGACAGCTTCCGTTACTCTTGCAGGCGGTACTGCCGTTCATTATATTTGTGATGAAAGCTCCGAATGGTATCCTGACCTTGAGGACATGGAAAAGAAGATAACAGACAAGACAAAGGCTATCGTTATCATCAACCCTAACAACCCGACAGGTGCGGTATATCCAAAAGAGATACTTGAAAAGATAGCAGACATGGCAAGACGTCATGAGCTTATCATATTCTCAGACGAAATATATGACAGGCTTCTTATGGACGGCGTTGAGCATACTTCTATCGCTTCACTTTGCCCTGACGTTTTCTGCATCACTCTTAACGGACTTTCAAAGTCACATCGTATCGCAGGCTTCCGTGTGGGCTGGATGACCCTCAGCGGAGATAAGAGCAGGGTGAAAGGCTACATAGAGGGTCTTAATATGCTTTCAAGCATGAGGCTTTGCTCAAATGTACCAAGCCAGTATATAATCAAATATGCTCTTGGTGATTACACAAAAACTGACGATCTGCTCCTGCCGGGCGGACGTATCTACGAGCAGAGAGAGTATATCTACAACGCTCTTAACAGCATTGACGGTCTGTCGGCTGTAAAGCCTAAGGCGGCTTTCTATATCTTCCCTAAGATAGACGCAAAGCGTTTCAACATCACAAATGACGAGCAGTTCGTGCTTGATTTCCTACGTCAGAAGAAGATACTTCTTGTTCATGGCGGCGGCTTCCACTGGGAACAGCCTGACCATTTCAGGATAGTTTATTTGCCTAAGCTTGAGGATCTTGAATACTCTATGAATGAAATGAGAGATTTCCTCAAAGACTACAAGCAGAAATAAAACTGCAGGGCGGACAGTGTTCGCCCAATATGCTTTTATGATCATACTTTACCATACATCTACAAACACAGACACGAGGTACAAAAATGTCAAAACTTTGCAAATCATGTGGAAACTATTATGAGGGAGATCACTGCGACAAGTGCGGCTATGGCGACCCAAACTTAAAGACCCACGCCGCTGACAAATACAAAAAGCCCACAAAGCCTGAACGTTTCAGGACGGAGGAGGAAAAAGAGCTTTACTCCGAGTGGGAAAAGGAGAAAAAAGAGGACACTGAGATAAAGCGTCACTATGATCCAAATGCAGGCAAAAAGACCCTTGCCATTGTGGCGGTAGTTGTTATAGGCGTTATCGTGGCTGTGCTTTACAAAAGCGGAGTTATTTTCAGCTCCACAAAGACAGAGGTAATAGAAAAATACTTCAAGTCCATACAGACAAGCGATTTCGACTCATTTGTGGAGTGTTTTCCGAAAGAGATGAAGAACGAATACGAACAGCAGCGTACTGAGGGTGGCTACGGCAAAGAGCAGGTCATGAAAGAAGTTCTTTATGGTGATTTCATAGAAAGCTACGGTGCTGATTACACTATCGACGTATCTTTTGGCAGAGAAACAAAGCTTAAAGAGTCTGAATATGACCTGAGCGAATACAAAAGCTTTTACGGCTCTGCACCCAATGTTTCAGAGGCTTATGAGATAGTAACGAACGTGACTTTCAAAGGCTCAAAGGGCAGCGAGGACGCTAAGCTTTACATCTACGTTGGAAAATGCAGCGGAAAATGGTGCATTTTCAATATCACGCAGGATAACGGCATCGTTGACGAGGACACGGGGCTTAAAACTTCCGAAAATTAAATAGCACAAAGCAAAACCGCCACGGAGAAAAATCCGCAGCGGTTTTATTTTTTGCCAAAGCCTATAAAAAAGCAGCGGGCGACCAAAGGTCGCCCCTACACACAAGTGGCGTGATATTATCTCTTCTTAAAAGCAAATGACTTTCTTGTTCTCTGCTTTCCGCCTATCGACATTGTGAATATCCTGTCGCTCATGAAGATTTTCAGTGCAAAAGTCATGCACACTGCAAGAAGCACTATCTGATAGATAAGTCCCCCTGCATAAAGGGTGTAGTTGCCGAACATTACGTTCTCGCTCGCCATAAATGTATGAGTGAACGGTATAGCATAGACTATATACTTTATAACAGGTGAAAGTGATCTGATATCAACTACCATTGCAAGAAGATATGGTATCATTGCGGAGAAGGTTATAGGCAAAAGCATTGTCTGAGCAGATTTTGCGTCCTTTGCAAGTGCGCCAAGAACCATTGAGAGTGACAATGCGATAAGGATAGACACAAACATCTGTATTCCCACCAGCACATACTGTCCGACGCTCATGGTAAGACCGAGGTTTTCCATTGCAGATTCATATGCTGAGGTATCGCCCATGCCCTCGGTAAGACCGCCTGTCATTTTGCTCATGCCGAACATATAGGCCACAGCCTGCAAAGCCGCAACAACACCTGCGGCAAGCATTTTTGACGCAAGGACGGAAAGTCTTGAAACAGGTGCGGAAAGAAGCGTTTCAAGGGTCTTGTCTATTTTCTCGGTGGAGATAGCGCTGAGTATCATCTGAGCTGAGAACATTATAAGAACGAACATTATTATAGGCACTACCATGCTCTGTGCTGAGCAAAGCGACATAACTATAGAACTGCTCACCTTATCGGACTTGTCGCCCACAACCGTTGTTTCAGAAAGCTCGACAGGGTCTTCAAGCTGATTCATTTCGTCCTCTGTCATTGCGCCGCTTGAAAGCTTATCCTGATAGATAGTTGATTTTACTGCCTGCTGTATAACTGCAAGGGCAGTGTCTGAGCCTGTGTTTATATTTGACATGGTTGCAAGAGAGGTCATTCTCTGAACATATCCAACGTCTGCCTTTTTATGCTGTTTTACCTGCTCTGTAAAGCCTTTCGGTATTATCACAACGCTGTCCTGATCGAGCCTTTTAAGCTCTGCGGCATAGTCGTCGGATCTTATATCCACAACTGTTATCTTGCCGTCGCCAGCCTCGGCAGTAGCTTTCAGAGAGTTTAAAACGTTTTCTGTGAACTCTGTTTTGTCAAGGTCGCAGATAGTAAGGTCGGAAGCCTTTTCGGCACTGTCGCTTATTGCCCCTGACATTGCCTGACCTGCCATAACAAGCACCACTACTGTGACTATCATTGTTATAATAGTTTGCAGGCTGAGCATTTCCTTTATTTCCTTGCGGAAAAGATTATAAAACTTCACGGTCAAGCACCACCCTTTCAAAGACTTCTTCAAGGTTCTGAGCACCGTATTTTTCAATAAGCTCCGCAGGCTTGCCGACTTCCAGCAGCTCGCCCTTTGCGATTATGCCCACCCTGTCGGAAACATACTCTATTTCAAGCATATTGTGGGAAGAAAGCAGAAAGCTCATGCCCTCAGAAGCAAGCTTTTTTATCATTCTTCTTATTTCAAGGGCGTTTATGATATCAAGTCCCGAAGTCGGCTCGTCAAGGATAGCCAGCGCAGGGAGCGGCATTATCGCCCTTGCAAGAAGAAGCTTTCTTGCCATACCACGGGAATAATTTGATATCTTATCGTTAAGCCTGTCACCAAGCTCGCATATCTCACAGCCACGCTTCACAAACTCGTAAGCCTGTTCGCCGTTGTCGGCATAGATAGAAGCCATGAACTCCAAATATCCTCTGCCTGTCATGGTCTTATACGCACCAGCCTCGTCAGGGAGGTATGTAATGCTTTTTCTTACCATATCAGGCTCAGTGAGGATACTGTGACCTGCCACTATAGCGTCACCCTCTGTTGCCTGCAAAAGTGTTGATATCATTCTTATTGTTGTTGTCTTTCCTGCACCGTTTGGACCTATAAGCGCAAATATCTCGCCCTTTTCAACGTCAAAAGTGACATTATGGGAAGCGTATACGCCCTTTTTGTACTGCTTTGAAAGCCCTTTGACCTGTAAAACAGTTTCCATTGTTTCCCCATTCCTTTCTTTGTCTGTATCATTGTATTTTTTGTGAATAAATCAAGTATAGCACACCACGACCCAACTGTCAATTGACATTTGTCATGCGCTGTTATGTAAATAAGATTTACTGATAGTATACACTGTCTATGACACAATGTCAATAGCGTTTTTCACCAAAACAGGCATGATATTTATTATTTATGCGTTAGAATGTAAAATTCGCTTACTTTGTGAGATAAGGTAAACCACGTTACACAATGATTACAAATCAAATAATATTCTGTACATTTTCAACTCTTTCAAGTACGTTTTTTTGGATATCACACTGTAATGATTTGATTACATTTTGGTTACAAACAAGGGTAAAAAAACGGACGATTGTTGAAAACTTTATAATTTTCAACACCAAATTGCTTATATAGCATGAGTTTTAAACATTTTCAACATAGTTTTCAACATTTTCAAAAGTTTTCAACTGTAGTTTTCAACTGTCCAAAAAAGCTCTTGTTACCGTTTTTTAATCATTTGTAATTTATTCATTTTTCGTACTTCTATAGTAAACAGGGAGGATTTTTTACATTTTCACCAATGAACGAATTTAAAATTTGTGAAGTATTTGAGCTTTAAAAAGGGATTTTGCGGTTTACAAATGAATTAAAATATGTTAAACTTATAATAAGTATGAATGAAACGTTACAATGTTCATTATAGGAGGAAAAATTATGGGAAAATTGATCGACCTGAAGAAAGCCGCTGCTGTGCTGCTGACTTCGGTAACGCTCATGTCGGCTGCGGCGGCACTGCCTGCTGTGGACGGAACACCGCTTCTTTCGCAGACGTCGATAACTGTTGAGGCGGCAAGCGTTGGAAAAGTCACAGGGCTTACTTCAAAAACACTTAGCAACAGCGAGATAAAGCTCAGCTGGAAAAAAGTCAGCGGAGCTTCGGGATACTCAGTTTGTATGAGAAAAAATGGCAAATATCCGCAGATCGCAGACGTAAAAAGCGGCTCGACCCTTACATACACTGTGAAAAATCTGCCAAACGCTACCCGTGAAAACTTCAAGGTAAGAGCCTACAAGACCGTGAAAGGAAAAAAGGTCTACGGCGCATATTCCGACAACTGGAACACCGCCACGAATCCACAGCCTGCAAAGGGTCTAAAGGTATCAAGCGTATCTTATGACAGCGTAAAGCTTTCATGGACAAAGATAGGCTGTACAAATTACAGAGTATTTCAGCTTAAAAATGGTCAGTGGAAAGAGATCGCAAAGACCACAGGCACAAGCTACACTGTAAAAAATCTCAGCCAGAAAACCACCTACAAGTTCAAGATAAGAGCCTGCAAGACAGACGACAAGAAGGCCAACCACTACGGAAAATATTCCGCAGAGGTATCCGCTACTACATCTAAAGCTCCTGCTGTTGTGACACCTGTTTCACAGCATGGTCAGCTTTCTGTAAAGGGTGCGAACATTGTTGACAAGAACGGCAAGGTATTCAAGATAAAGGGTATGTCAACTCACGGCATCATGTGGGAGGATTTCTCCGATATCCTTACAAAGGACTCACTTAAAGTTCTCAGAGATGACTGGAAGGTCAACACCATAAGAATCGCAATGTATACTTATGAATGGGGCGGCTACTGCACCGAGAACGGCAAGTATCAGGCGCAGGCAAAGCAGAAGGTCAAGACAGGCGTTGAGAATGCAAAATCTCTTGGTATGTATGCTATAATCGACTGGCACGTTCTCAACGACAGAAACCCAAACACCTACAAAGCTGACGCTATAAAGTTCTTCACGGAAATGGCTCAGACCTACAAGGACTACAACAACGTTATTTACGAGATCTGCAACGAGCCTAACGGCGGAATCACATGGACAGGCGGAATAAAGAGTTACTGCCAGAGCGTTGTAAGTGCTATCAGAAAATACGACAGCGACGCTATCATAATCTGCGGCACAGGCACATGGAGCCAGGACATAGATCAGGTGCTTGGCAACAAGCTTTCAGACAAAAACTGCGTTTATGCTCTTCACTTCTATGCTGACACTCACAGAGATTGGCTGAGAAACAGACTTCAGAACTGCTACAACAAGGGACTTCCTGTTCTTGTATCTGAGTTCGGAACTTGCGACGCAAGCGGAAACGGCGGATATAACTCAACAGAAAGCACAAAATGGCTCAAGCTTCTCGATTCACTGAATGTAGGCTACATAAACTGGTCAGCCTGCGGAAAGTCAGAAACAGCCTCAGCATTCAAGCAGGGCACAAACCTTAAAGCTATCAAGAGCGGAACTTCACAGCTCACAGCAAGCGGCAAGTTCATTCGTGATTGGTACAGAAACCACTGATAACACAAAAGACCTCTCTTAGTGGGAGGTCTTTTGTGGCACAAAAACTAACGATAAGCGGGCGAACAAAGGTCGCCACTACACTATAAAAAAACATAGCCGAGGGGCGTTTACCTCTCGGCTGTTGTCATTTATATCATATCACAAAGAACAGTGCCGTTCTTATAACGGCAGTAAAAAGCATAGCATAGAACGATGTGCCGAGCAAAAGCTGATTTGCCCAGAATATATCGTTAGGCTCGCATGGCTTTAGATTTCTGCCTATAACAGGCTTTCTAACAAGCTGTCCGCCGTAATATTCGTCGCTGCCAAGCTGTATACCCAATGCACCTGCACACACCGACTGAGTTTGTGCTGAATTAGGGCTTGGTGACTTTCTTCTGTCTTTTTTGTATACCTGAGAAGCGTTCTTGCTGTCAAGGTGAAGATAAGAAACGTTCATTTTCATAAGCAGGGCGGCTATTCTTGCAGGGATAAAGCTGAGAACGTCGTCGAGCTTTGCAGGGAATCTGCCGAAGTTTATGTATGTATCTGTTTTATAGCCCACTGTGTTGTCGATAATATTCACTGTTCTGTAGAGTATTCCCCCCAGACCGCCGAATATCGCAGACCAGAAAATAGGGGCGACCGCCCAATCTGTGGTGTTCTCTGCCACCGACTCCACTGTACTTTTTATAACAGAATCAATATTCATATCGTCAGTATCACGGAAGGTCACTTTTTTTACCTTGCGCTGTGCCGAAGAAAGATTGCCTGCCCTTGCAGCACGCATCACTCCCCCTGCCGCAGTTTTAAGGGACTTTACAGAAAGTGCTGACCAGCACATTATGCCCTCGAGAAAAATGCCAAGTGCGGCATTCAGCTTATAGCCCACGAAAAGAAGAAGCAATGCCACAGCGGCAACTATAAGAAGCACTATCACAGTCATCATAAGACCTGCCATACGCTGTGCTTCGGGAGTGTTTTTATAGCTGTTTCTGAAAGACTTATCAAGCTTTGCCACAAGCTTTTTTATAAAATACTGAGGATAGACCACTACTTCAGGGTCGCCAAGGAGCATATCCAGCGCAAAGCCAAGTGCAAGCGCCGCCAGTGAATTTATCAACATATATACATATCCTTTCTTCAGGCAATAATTACTTATGATAATTATATCACAACATTTTCTGATTTTCAATACCTTTGCCCGCTGATTTTAAGGGATAAGGCACAAAAAAAGGGCGGTCAGAGCCGCCCGAACAAAAGTCTTTCAAAAAAGTTAGAAACAGGCGGGCGAACACTGTTCGCCCCTACCCCAAATAGATAAATCCATAAACCTTTGTGATAACTATATTATTTGCATATTTCCGAAAGCTTTTCAAGCATAAGATCCATTTCCTCATCTGTGCCGATAGTAATTCTCAGGAAGTTATCTATTCTCGGCTTGTTAAAGTATCTCACAAAGATACCATTTTCACGGAGGTATGTGAATATCTCCTTTGCAGAGAGCTTTTCATGCTGTGCAAAAAGAAAATTCGTTTCGCTGTCAAGGACGTTGAAGCCCATTTCACGCATTTTTTCCGCTGTTCTATCCCTTGTTGCCTTGACCTTTTCAACTGTTGCCTTGAAATAATCCTCGTCAGAAAGGCTTGCCACAGCTGTTTCTATGGCTATCTGGTCGAGAGGATAGGAATTGTATGAATCCTTTACAGCCTGCATATAGCTGATAAGCTCAGCGCTTGCAAACGCCATGCCCACTCTCATGCCTGCAAGGGAACGTGACTTTGAGAAAGTCTGCGTTACAACGAGGTTATCATACTCTTTCACAAGCTCAACGCAGGAATATCTGCCGAAATCTGCATAGGCTTCGTCGATTATAACGATGCTGTCCTGATTATTTTCAAGAAGCTCTCTTATGAACTTTTCGCCCACCCCAAGGCTTGTTGGTGCGTTAGGGTTT
Organism: uncultured Ruminococcus sp.; assembly: GCA_934435205.1. Lineage (GTDB taxonomy): Bacteria > Bacillota > Clostridia > Oscillospirales > Ruminococcaceae > Hominimerdicola. The sequence continues at coordinate 137,774 of CAKSAK010000002.1, forward strand.
GGTATAACAACGCCGCCGTTAGGCTCTTTGAAATCGTCTATGTTTATAACAAAATTCTCGTCAACGCTCTTAGTCTTGTATGGTATTTTCAGAAGCTCGCACCACACAGGATAGAATGAGTATGTGATATCAGGATAAAGTATAGGCTTATCAGAGTTGAAAAACGCTCTGAAAGCTGTGGCAAGCACATCGTCTGAACCGTTTCCGCAGAAAACATTCTCACTTTTAAGCCCAACACGCTCCGCAAGTGCCGCCCTCAGTGCAGATGCGTCAGCACTAGGATATTTTCTAAGCTCTGCAATAGTTTTCCCCTCCAATATCGCCTTTACCTTTGGTGACGGCGGATAAGGGTTTTCATTTGCATTGAGCTTTATTATCTTATCGTTTTTAGGCTGTTCCCCTGCAACGTATGGCTCTATATTTATAAGGTTTTTTCTCCAAAGCTTCTCACTCATTTTACATTATCCCTTTCTATATTTTATCATAGTAAAGCATTAATATAAAATATTATAGCACATACCGCTTATGTTGTCAAATAAAAGCCGCCTAGTTTTCAAAGTAAGCCTGTATAGACTGCAAAACGCCGTCATAGTAATATGCGTTCACGCTCATGGAATCGCTCTTCCAATCAAGAAACTGATCTTTGCCGTTTCTGTCGCTGACCTCAGGTGTGCCTAAGATCGCAGCCATCTCCTCAGGAGTTGAATTTTTTGTTATACCGAATATTGAACAGTCGCTTTCGGTGGTGAAACTCATTCTTATCTTATGGAGGGTATGATCGCTGTTGAGCCAGAAATCGAAGATGATAATATTATCCACAGTCGAGCTTGTTTTTCCGTAGCAAAGAGCAGAATCGTATTCATCGTCAGGGGTATCCACCATTTCTGCTCTTACATCATCAATAAGCTCATTGCCTGTGAAAACGTGGTCTACGCCCTTATAGCTTACGCTTATATCCTTTGGCAGAACAGCGTCTGAGCTAAGGTCAAGTGCCTTGAGGTCATCATATACCTTTACTCTGTTCTCATCAGTGTTTACAGTGCTCTCACCCGGTGTTGTTATGCCTGTATACTCAGATGTGAAAACAGCCTCTCCGTCTTTTTCGTGTATTTCTTCCTGCGGATAGTTTTTGCTGTAGTATGTGAAATCGGAAACCGAGAAGTCATCAAGCACTACGTCATACTCTTCATAATTACTATATGTTTCCACCACGGTAAGTGAAATTGTATAGTCAACATTCTCCCAATACATTGTATAGCATTTGTAATCGTCCATGCCGTCATATTCGCTGTTCATATAAATGCTTGTAGGACAGCCCATTTTGTCGATTATTTTATCAAGATCTTCTTTATTGCTGTAGCTGCCGTAGCTTTCATACTCCCAGTCGGAGGTATCCACAGCCTCTTCCAAAGGTATTGTAACGCTCCAGCTGTTTTCCTTTAGAATGTCAGCCACGCTTGCGTCACGGTCAAATGGGTTTCCACTGATAAGGTCGTATTTTGTTTGGCTCTCATCTGATGAAACGAAGGTTATCTCAACGTTAGTGTTTTCACCTACCATTTTATCGATGCTCATAATATCACCGGATTTGCCAATATCGTCGCCGTACAATTCCATAGCAGCGTTGCCGCCGTCTATGGCACTGAGGTCAACAGGCACCGATATTTTGCTGCCGAAAATATCCTGAGGCAAAGTATCTGACGGATCAGACCCTTTAAAGCCTGTTATCCAGAACTTATCACTGTTATTGCCTGCCGTATCAGCTTTATCGGCAGCCGAACTGCTTTCACTGCTTTTTTGTGACTCAGTCACAACGACCACGCCGTCATCATTATCATTATCCTTACTGCCGTTTGAGCTGAGCACGACCGCCGCTGTGATACCTCCGCCCACTACTGCTGCGGCACAAACGCCTGCTATTACCTTTGCTTTTACTGTTGAAAACATTACTTTTCCTCCCGATATAGTTTTTGTTGATGTTACGCTATCGGGAACTGCATTAGCGGCTGAGGCTGAACCTGTGAAAACGGTAAGTTTCGGAAGAACGGTGTTTGAAGCCTCTTTATTAAGAAGCTTTGAAAGAATAAATACAGGCACGGCAGCATGAAGTCTGTCGTTGTTGTTTTCCTCGTATATAAGCACCGCCTCCTTTATCTTTTTTCTTGCGGCACTAAGGCGGGAAGTTACTGTACCTGTGGTGCAGTTCATTACCTCTGCTATCTCAGGCACTGTGAGCATATCGAAATAATACAGTATCACCGAACGCCTTTGCTCTTCTGTGAGAACAGTGTCGATAATATCCATTATTATCTTTCTTTTAGCGTCATTGCTCACATATTCCTCCGGGATAAGCCCCTCGTCAGGGATTTCCTCTATTATCTCCTCTGAGTTGTCTTCAGGGGCGGCATTGTTTCTAAAGTGCATTTTGCAGAGATTTATCCCTATCCTGTTTACCCATGCTGGAAAATTCTCAGGCTGTGCAAGAGTGCCAAGCTTTTGAAGGGCTGTAAGATAAGTTTCCTGAGTGATATCCTCTGCAAGCTGTGGGTCGCCAAGAAGCTTCAGGCAGCTAAAATACACTGTTCTGCCCGTTACTTCATAAAGCGCACCGAACGCCACCTTGTTTCCCTGTGCCGCCTGCAAAACAAGCTTTTTGATATCATCTTTTTCCATGTTTTTGACCTGCTCTTTCTTTCCGAATTGCCGTTTTCTCGTCCGCTGTTTTATCAGTCCCGACATTAGTTAGATGCAAAACGCAGACGATTTGTTGAGCAAATTCAAAATTTTCATATATAGTTTACATATAATTAATATTTATTATTATAATATTGCCGAAATAATTATATCACATAGCAAAATGCCTGTCAACGAGGAAAAAATATCCCCCACAGATGTGCAACTGTAAGGGATATTTTATTATGTCAAAAAGCTCCGTTCAGCGGGCGACCTAAGGTCACCCCTACATAAAATGGCGTATTTATGCGCTTATATCAGAACATACCTGCAAGATACATTCTGCTTTCATAAAGCTTCTTTGAGTTTGTATCAAAGGCAAAATGATATCTGTAGAGAGGTGTAAGTCCTGCGGCATTTTTCTCTCCTGCAACGTATGCAACGAAAACATCAGGGTCAGTGTCGCTGTTCACACAGTATGTTCCGCTCATTGACATATCGCCCTGTGAGTAAACATAGGAAAGATAGTTTCCTGAAATGCTGTTCTCCCCCTTTGAGATACCCTGAGAAGCGAGCATATCCTGCACTGACTGTGCTGAATAATCATCTATGTTGTCATATATCTTATCGAGCTTCTTTGTGCTTGTGACATCATAGCAAAGCCTTGTTGGCATACCGGTTGGTATCCAAGCAGGAGTGTAAATATCGTTCGACATAGGAGTTTCCTCCGCCCATACCACATAGCTGTCTGCCAAGGATACCTGTCCGTCAGGGTTCGTGAGGTTTGCAACATAGACCGTTATCGCATCTCCCTGCGGCTCAACCTTTGGGATAAGGGTCATGTAATAGCTATCCCACCATTCACCGCCGAAATAGTTGTCAGCACCTACACGATAGTTGAGCATTTCGCCCTTTTTATCCTCATAGTGACCGCCGTCGCAGTATACAAAGCTATATTCATCAGAATATTTCTCATAGAAATCAGACGTTTTTATATATCCGCCCACCTGCATGATGTCACCGTTGAGCTGAACAAGACCCGACGAAAGGTCGGCATTTTTTATCTCGTCAGAAACAGTGTAAAGAGCCATTTCAAGCTCACCATTTGAATTTGTACCGCTTGCAGTATCGTCAGTAACATCATCTTCATTATCAGTATTTTCATCAAGTTCGTTTAGCTTGTCCTCTACCTCCTGCCCGTTCACTTCCCCCTGTGCGTCTGTCTGAACGGCTGTGTTTGGCTTATCAGCATCTGCTGTTTTATCTCTGTTCGCAAGCACCGCCGCTGTGATACCTCCGCCCACAACTGCCACGGCACAAACACCTGCTATAACCTTTGCTTTTACTGTTGAAAACATACCTTTTCCTCCCGATTTACTTATTGTAGTATTTTTATCGGGAACAACTTCCGTGGCTGCCGCCTTGCTGAAAACGGATAATTCAGGCAGCTTCAAATGCTGACATTCCTGCATAAATATCTTTGACAGAACAGGTATAGGCATAACAGCATGAAGCCTGTCGTTGTTTTTCTTTTCGTAAATAAGCACCGCCTCCCGTATCTTCTTTCTTGCAGCGCTAAGACGGGAAGTGACAGTGCCAACAGAACATTCCATTATCTCTGCTATCTCAGCCACGCTCATCATATCAAAATAGTAAAGTATTATCGTCTGACGCTGTTCGTCAGTGAGAGCGGTGTCGATAATGTTCATTATTATCCTGCGTTTTTCTTCGCTGTCGGCATAATCGTCAGGGATAAGCTCGCTGTCGGGCGTATCGTCGATTATCTTTTCCGACTCTTCCTCCGCAGAGCGGGGATTTTTTCTGAAATACATTTTGCAGTTGTTTATGGCAATGCGGTTTACCCATGCTGAGAAATTCTCAGGCTCTTTAAGGCTGTCAAGCTTTTCAAGAGCTTTCATGAAAGTGTCCTGAGTTATATCCTCCGCCTGCTGAGCATTTCCAAGAAGCTTCAGACAGTTAAAATATACGCCCCTGCCCGTTTCTTCGTAAAGCTCGCCGAAAGCCGCTCTGTCACCCTGTCCTGCCTGCAAAACAAGACGTCTTATCTTTTCCTTTTCCATCTTTTCTACCAAGCTTTCTTTTTATTATCGTACAAAAAAAATATCCGTTTTCAGCACTCGGTTATTGTTCCGACATCACTTAGATGTTTGCTGAAAACGGAATATTGAGCAAATATAAAACTTAATATATTGTTTACAAAACGTTAATCAACATATTCTCTGACTCTGAGATGTATGCCCACGCTGTCAGCAACCGCCTGAGATCTCTTTATCTCCTCTTCGCCGATTATATCAACCACAGTGAGCATTACCTCCGGCACGAACTCTTTCACTCTCTTTGCAAAAGAAAGCATTTCTTCAAAGCAGTTTACACCCTTGAATGACGGTCTTGTTACCTCGTCATAAGCCTTTGCATCAGATGCGTTAAGACTTATTGAAATTATATCAACAAGTCCCTTGAACTCAGCAGGAGTTTCACGCTTGTTGATAAGGTCGCTAAGACCATTTGTGTTGAGCCTTACAGGTGTCTTTGTAACAGACTTTATATATTTTGCAGTTTCTTTGAGTATTTCAAGCTCACAGGTAGGCTCGCCATAGCCGCAGAAAATAATTTCCTTGTAGCTGTCAAGGTCACGCTTTTTAATGTTGTCTATTACCTCTTCGGCAGTAGGCTGATGTTCAAGCCACAGTGGGTCAGAGCCATAAGCACCGTCGCCGTTGTGTCTGATACAAAACGTGCAGTTGCATGGACACTTATTTGTAATGTTGAGATAGAGCTTATCGCCTATCTCATAAGAAATATTCATAGCTTTTATCATTATAATTACCTCTTTTTGTAATATATCAAAATATCAGAGCAGACAGGCGACCAAAGGTCGCCCCTACAGAGAAATATCATCGCCGCAGGCGATACCTTCATTCCTCATTTCTCACTCCTAACTCCTCACTAATACCTATTCTCTTATCTGTCCGTTGCCTGAGATAAGATACTTTGTAGTTGTCATTTCTCTAAGTCCCATAGGACCTCTTGCGTGGAGCTTCTGAGTGGAAATGCCTATCTCAGCACCCAGACCGAACATTCCGCCGTCTGTGAATCTTGTTGAGCAGTTTACATATACTGCCGCTGAGTCAACACGCTTCTGAAATTCCTGTGCGGCAAAAAGGCTTTCCGTAACGATACACTCAGAATGTCCTGTGGAAAATCTGTCGATATGTTCAAGGGCTTCCGCCATGTCGTCAACCACCTTGATAGAGATTATATAGTCAAGAAACTCTGTTGCATAATCGTCATCATCAGCAGGAGTAACGTTTTCATAGCCAAGTATCTGCCTTGTAAGCTCGCAGCCTCTTATCTCAACGTGGTGCTTGTCAAGTCTTTCTTTAAGCTTTGGCAGAAAATCCTCTGCGATATCTCTGTGAACAAGACAGCTTTCAACTGCATTGCATACAGACGGACGTGAAGTCTTGCCGTTATCAACAATGTTCACAGCCATTTTTATATCCGCACTTGCGTCAACATAAACGTGACAGTTTCCAGTACCGGTCTCGATAACAGGCACAGTGGCAGACTGTACAACAGCCTTTATAAGCTGTGCGCCTCCCCTTGGGATAAGAACATCGATATAATCGTTGGCTTTCATCATATCAAGAGCGATGCCTCTGTCAGTATCCTCCACAAGCTGAATGATGTCAGGGCTGAAGCCTGCTCTTTCAACAGCCTTTCTCATAAGGTCGGCAAGCATTTTGTTTGAGTTTATTGCTTCCTTTCCGCCCCTGAGTATAACTGCGTTTCCGCTTTTAAGGCAAAGTATAGCGCCGTCTACAGTAACGTTTGGTCTGGCTTCAAAAATAATGCCTATAACGCCCATTGGCACTCTTACTTTTTCTATCTTCATGCCGTTTGGTCTTGTTGAACCTGAAACTACCTCGCCCACAGGGTCGTCAAGCTGTGCAAGCTCCTCGCAAGCCTTTGCCATGCCCTCGATACGGCTGTCATTGAGGGCAAGTCTGTCGAGCATTGCTTCTGACATTTTTCTCATTCTGCCGTTTTCAAGGTCAACCTTGTTGGCTTCGATAATATCTTCCTTGCAAACTCTCAGGATATGTGCGATCTCAAGAAGTGCGTCATTTTTCTGTGTTGTTGAAGCGAAAGCGATATCCTTTTTGCAGGCTTTTGCTTTCTGTCCCAAAATATCGATATAACTCATTTTTACTATACCTCCCCGTTAGCTGTAAAAAGTGTTCCTATAGGTTTATTTTCAAAGACCTTATACAAATGTCTTGGATCTCTGCCGTTCATTATGATAAGGTCGATTCCGCCATTTTTGCATATCTCAGCGGCTTTTATCTTTGTCGCCATTCCGCCTGTACCAAGAGAAGAGCCTGCACCCCCTGCAATAGCCTTTATCTCTTCCGTTATCTCAGGCACAACAGGGATAAGCTCTGCGTCATCATATTTGTGAGGGTCTTTGTCAAAAAGGCCCTCGATATCAGACATTATTATAAGCAGATCTGCATTAGCAAGCACCGCAACATTTGCCGCAAGAGAATCGTTCTCGCCCATTTCAAGCTCCAACTCATCTATAGATACCGTGTCGTTCTCATTCACGATAGGGATAGAGCCAAGCTCGATAATGCGCTCGAGGGCGTTTTGCACATTGGTGCGTCTGTCCTCAAGAAGAATATATTTTGTGAGCAAAAGCTGAGCCACATTAAGGCTGTATTCAGAGAAAAGATTATCGTAAAGATACATAAGCTCACACTGACCCACCGCCGCACAAGCCTGTCTTGTTGGAGTGTCCTTAGGTCTTTCCTTTATGCCGAGCTTTGCTCTGCCAAGACCCACCGCACCGCTTGATACAAGGATTATCTCATGTCCTGCATTTTGCAGGTCGGCAAGAGTTTTAACGAGCTGTTCCACACGGCGTATGTTCAAAAGCCCTGTGCTGTGAGTAAGAGTAGAAGTTCCTACCTTTACCACAACTCTTTTCTTTTTTGTCATATCTATCATTTTCATCATGTCCTTATTGTTATTTTCCGTTGACAACGTTCTGCGGCGTACCCTCTATCCACATTTTCAAGTTCTGCGCAACAGTTTCAAGAAGCCTTTCTCTTGTCTGCTTTGGCGCCCACGCTATATGCGGGGTAACGGTGCAGTTCTTTGCGTTTCTGAGAGGGCAGTCCTCACGCATTGGCTCGTTTGTAAGAACGTCAATTCCTGCCCCTGCGATATCGCCCTTTTCAAGAGCCTGTGCAAGCGCTTTTTCGTCCACAAGACCGCCCCTTGCGGTGTTGACGAAAAATGCTGATTTTTTCATCATGCCAAGGCTTTCGGCATTTATCATTTTCTCATTATCCTTTGTAAGAGGGCAATGTAATGTCACTATATCAGATGTTTTAAGCAACTCTTCAAGGCTTACCGCAGGCGTGCCGTCAGTTATTTTCTGGGGTGAGCGTGTAAAAGTAATGACCTTCATTCCAAACGCCCTTGCTATCTCAGCCACTTTCTTTCCGATATCGCCGTAGCCTACTATACCGATAGTTTTTCCTGCAAGCTCATAGGTAGGAATACCAAAATATGAGAACAGCTTATAATTCACCCAGCCGCCCTCGTCAACTTTCTCGGCATATTCTCTTATTTTGCTGAAATAATTGAGGATAAGCGCAAAAGTATGCTGTGCCACCGCATTTGTTGAATAGGCAGGCACATTGCAGACCACTGCGTCATGTCTGTCTGCGGCGGATAGGTCAACATTATTATATCCCGTTGCAAAAAGACCGACGTATTTCAGGTTTTTGCACTTTGAGAAAACCTCCTCTGTTATAAGGCACTTGTTGCATATAACAGCGTCAGCGTCACCTATTTTCTCTGCGACCTGCTCATTTGGGGTAAAACCATAAACAATGCTGTCACCAAGTGCTGTTATGCCCTCCAGCGAAACATCGTTTCTTGAAACGGTTTCAGAGTCAAGTATAACTATTTTCATTCTTCATCTTCCTTTTGAGCAGTTTCAGAATTTTCCTCGGAATTTTCCAAAGCTTTCTGTTTTTTCGCAAAGCTATGGGAAATAAAAGCCGTTGCCGCAAGAAGCGCAACCTCTGCGCCGAAAAGCATACCGATAACAAAGCTTTTTGTGGTAAACTGAGTAACTATAGTAAGGTCTATCGCTATCATTATTGTAAGATAATGATAAGAGCCTTTCCTTATGAACTGAGTTATATATAAAAGCGTAGCGATAACGCAGAATATCATATGCACCTTGAAAGGCAAGGGGGCATAAACGTTCTGCAAGGTCGCAGTTTCCGCCGCCAGTGTTTCTATCACACTATCATCTCCTAAAGCGTTATTTTATCATACTAAAATATTATACCACAGTTTTACGTCATTTGCAATAGATTTGAGCCTTTATAACAGCCTTATAAAACAAAAAGGCAGAAGTATTTTTTCAAATACCTCCGCCTTTTTCGGGAAAAATTCGTCGTGATCTTTAATTTATACTATTTTAAGATAAATTACTTGTTAGCGAAATATCTGTCAAGCAGACCCTTGAAGCCGCAGCCGTGTCTTGCTTCGTCCTTAGCCATTTCATGAACAGTGTCATGGATAGCGTCATAGCCAAGCTCCTTTGCTCTCTTAGCAAGCTTCATCTTGCCCTCGCAAGCTCCATTCTCAGCCATATATCTCATCTCGAGATTCTTCTTTGTGGAAGGTGTTACTACCTCGCCCAGAAGCTCTGCGAACTTGGCAGCGTGCTCAGCCTCTTCGTAAGCTGCCTTCTCATAGTACATACCTACCTCAGGGTAGCCTTCTCTGTAAGCAACTCTTGCCATTGCAAGATACATACCTACCTCAGAACACTCGCCGTTGAAGTTCTCTCTAAGACCTGCAACAACTTCTTCATCAAGACCCTCTGCAACGCCTACCTTATGCTCGTCAGCCCATGTGATAGCTGTTTCTTCTACTTTATTGAACTTTTCTGCTGGTGCGTGGCAGATAGGACACTCCTTAGGAGCAGCCTCGCCCTCATAAACGTAACCGCATACTGAACATACAAACTTTGACATAATTTTGTCCTCCTTATTTAGATATTATTTGATATTAAACTTTTCCGCAGTTCGGATTTTCCCTTATCTGCGTTATTCTTTGCAGCTTTTCCCTTGCTGTGATTAAAGTATACCACATTGGTGTACATTTGTCAATAGGTTAGTTTTATCTAACAATATAAAAATACTGCAAAATTTTATGGCAATATTTTATGCAATTTGACGTAGACTATACTAACCAAAAATACGTCTTGAAAAAAACTTAAAGCTGTGCTATACTGAAAATCAATATATGACAAAAAAGGAGTTTTTAAAATGAATAATGAAAAAGCAGCGGCAGCAAAGGCTCTTTTCATGGAGGGCTACAACTGTTCACAGGCGGTGGTAGGCGCATGGGCTGAGGATATAGGTCTTGACAGTGAAACTGCATACAAGATAGCTTCGGGCTTTGGCGGCGGAATAGGCAGAATGAGAGAGGTCTGCGGAGCATTTACAGGTGCGGTCATGGTGCTTGGACTGAAGTTCGGCAACACCATAGGCAGTGACAGAGCGGCAAAAGGTAAGGATTATGAGCGTGTTCAGCTTTTTGCAAAGCGTTTCAAAGAAGAGCTTGGTTCTGACACTATCATATGCCGTGAGCTTCTCGGTCTGAGCGGACCTAGCGATCCTGACCCAGCAAAGCGCACAAAAGAATATTATCAGAAGCGTCCATGTCCTGAAACTGTGGCTATTGCAAGCGGTCTGCTGGGCGAATTTATGGAGTAATAGTTTTACAAAAAAAGCTGTGAAACTGCGGGCGAACGCTGTTCGCCCCTACAAAATAACGCAAAAAAGAGCAGAGATTTTTGTTTCTCTGCTCTTTTTGTATATAATATTCTATTAGATACCTGCGGAATAGTTTGGAGCTTCCTTTGTGATATAGATATCATGTGGGTGTGACTCCTTAAGACCTGCGCCAGTGATCCTGATGAACTTAGCCTTTTCGCCAAGCTCTGCGATAGTATGACAACCGCAATAGCCCATACCAGAACGGATACCACCAACGAGCTGGAAGATAGTATCTGAAACTGGACCCTTATAAGCCACACGACCCTCAACGCCCTCTGGAACGAGCTTCTTTGAGTTTGTCTGGAAATATCTGTCCTTTGAGCCTTTATTCATAGCGGCAAGAGAACCCATGCCTCTGTATACCTTGAACTGTCTGCCCTGATAGATCTCAGTTTCGCCAGGGGCTTCGTCACAGCCTGCGAGGAGTGAGCCAAGCATTACAACGTTCGCACCGGCAGCAAGAGCCTTAACGATATCGCCTGAATACTTGATTCCGCCGTCAGCAATAACAGGAACGCCATACTCAGCAGCAGCACAAGCGGCGTCATAAACGGCAGTGACCTGAGGAACACCTATACCAGCGACTACACGGGTAGTACAGATAGAACCAGGGCCGATACCGACCTTTATAGCGTCAGCACCTGCTTCGCAGAGCGCTCTAGCGGCCTCGGCAGTAGCGATATTACCTGCAATAACCGGTGTATCAGGGAAAGCGGCCTTAACTTTTTTAAGGCAATTTATAACGTTCATAGAATGGCCATGAGCAGAGTCAAGAACGAGTACGTCTACCTGAGCTTCAACGAGAGCGGCAACTCTTTCAAGAATATCGTTAGTCATGCCGATAGTAGCTCCGCAGAGAAGTCTGCCCTTTTTATCTCTTGCGGAATTTGGATACTGAACAGCCTTTTCGATATCCTTGATCGTGATAAGACCCTTAAGAACACCGTTTGCGTCAACAAGAGGAAGCTTCTCGATCTTATGCTTCATAAGTATCTTCTGAGCACCCTCAAGGTCAGTATCAACAGGAGCAGTAACGAGGTTTTCCTTAGTCATAACGTCACCGATCTTGATATTTTCAAAATCAGTGATAAATCTCAGATCTCTGTTAGTGAGGATACCCTCGAGCTTGCCTTCCTTATCGACTATAGGCACACCGGAGATCTTATACTTGCCCATGAGCTTATCAGCTTCAGCAACAGTTTTATCGGCTGTAAGAGAGAAAGGATTAACGATAACGCCGTTTTCAGAACGCTTTACCTTATCCACCTCTTCTGCCTGCTGAGCGATAGTCATATTCTTATGGATAATACCGATACCGCCTTCTCTTGCGATAGCGATAGCCATTTTTGACTCTGTAACGGTATCCATAGCAGATGTCATTATAGGTGTATTGAGGACTATATCCTTAGTAAGGTGTGTATGGATATCCACCATATCAGGTGTACAATCCGACTCGCCCGGGATAAGGAGAACGTCGTCAAAGGTAAGACCCTCTTTACCAAACTTATTGTTTACATTAGTATCCAGCATAAATTAACCTCCCGCAAACATTTTGATTTCTTAATTTATTATTCTTATAATCATACAACATTTAATTAAACTTGTCAACATCATTATTGAGAACTTTTTTTAAATTTAGTCTGTGCTAATCGGAGTTGCGTTGTTTTAGCCATGGTTTACGCCATAGTTTGTTATGCCGCAAAATCGCTGCGCTCTTTGCGGATTTTACTTTGTATAAGGATATAGTATAAAGCGGTGCAGGTTTGTTCTTCGATATTTGTTTTGTTTAAGGAGAAGATTTGGCATTCTTCTTTTTTCTTGTCTGCACCGCTTAGTAGGCTTGCGCCTATTGAGGCTCTGCCTCAAACTCCGCTAGGGACTCTGTCCCTAGACCCTGCAATGGGTTTCACCCCTTGACCCTGACCAGGGGCGTGCCCCTGGACCTTTTGCTCGCTTCGCTCGGTGTTTTCTCTGCTTTGTAGTGGCTCTTTGCTCGGTTTGGCTTTGCCATTCCTCATTCCTCACTCCTCATTCCTCATTCAATTCGTTTTTCATCACTTTCACTCTCGCAAACACCACTGACAGCACTGTTGACACAAGCCAACCTATCGGCCATGACAGCCATATTCCCGTTGACCCATATGGTCTTGCCAACACGAACGCAAGCACTACTCTGAGTATCAGATCTGTAAAAGTTGATATCATAAAATACTGCATTGCGCCTTTACCACGGAGTGCTCCGTCTGACATTATTTTTATGCCCACAAACACATAGAAAGGCGATATTATTCTCAAAAATGTTGTGCCTATCTCAACGGCTTTTGTTCCGCCGTCGTCAAGAAACAGATTTATCATAGTTTTTGGCATAAAGAAAAAGCACAATATAAAAGGTACTGCGACGATAGCTGAGATAACAAGTCCTGCCTTATATCCGCTTTTTATCCTATCGTTCCTGCCTGCGCCGTAATTCTGTGCAACAAAGCTTGAAAGTCCGTTAGAAAGCGTTGTAAAGCTTGTTATTGCAAAGGTATTGAGCTTTATTGCGGAAGAATATCCTGCGATACAAGACGAGCCGAAGCTGTTTACAAGATACTGCACAAAGATATTTCCCACTGAGATAAAGCTTTGCTGTAAAATACTAGGTATAGAATAAAGGGTTATCTTTTTAAGTATTTTTCCTGAAAACAGCGGTGGTTTATCCTCTGTTTTAATTTCTGCGGTTTTCTTCACCAAAATAAGCAGTGAGAACACGCAAGCCACTCCCTGAGCGATAAAAGTCGCCCATGCAACGCCTGCCACTCCCCATTTGAAGAACTTCACAAACACATAGTCGAGAACAACGTTTCCAACTGATGAGCCGATAAGGAGATACAATGGTGTTTTCGAGTCGCCCATTGCGTTATAAATGCCTGTACCAACGTTATAAAGAAACAGGAAGATAAGACCTGCGATATAGATCTTCAGATAAAGCTCGCCGTCATGGAAGATGTTATCGGGCGTGTTTATCATTCTCATAAGAGGGGTGGAGAACGCAAGTCCGAAAACTGTCAGCACTGCCGCAAGTATCGTACATGAGATCATAGTGGTAGTTGACGCAGTTTTTACCTTTGAGAACTCTTTTCCACCGAAAAACTGAGATATGACCACACAACAGCCAACATTGCTTCCCACTGCAAACGCCATAAATATCATTGTTATAGGATAAGACGCACCAACTGCCGCAAGAGCGTCCTCGCCTGCGAATTTTCCTGCTATGATACTGTCGAAAATGGAATACATCTGCTGAAATATCACGCTCACGAACATAGGCAGGGAAAATTTCCACAGCACTGTCCACGGTTTACCCACCGTCAGGTCTGTCATAAAAACATCTCCATAAAATAATAGTTACCATTTTATTATATCATAAAAAAACAACCTTTTTCAACGTCATTTCGCACAGACACTTTTGATGTTTTTAAAGGTTTTTTTAGCATTTTACGCTATTTGTGATCTATTAAAAAGATTTTCCAGATATTATTTATTTACCTCCTGCTGAAATTAACTGTAAAGAATAAAGTTACAATATTATTGACAAAAAAGTGCGGATATTTTATACTTGTATAAGAGGTGATAAAATGAGCAGTCAAGCAGACCACGGCGGTCACAGAGAGAGAATGAGGAAGCGTTTCAAAGAATCGGGAAATTTCAAGGGCTTTTCCGAGCATGAGATACTTGAAATGCTTTTATTTTACATTGTGCCGAGAAAGAACACCAACGATATTGCGCACGAGCTTATAAAAAAGTTTGGAAGTCTGAACGGCGTTCTTAACGCTTCTGTGGAGGAACTTTCTTCGGTAAAGGACATGGGTGAAAGCTCTGCGAACTCACTTTTATTTTTCAGAGAGCTTATAAACTACTGCTCTACTGTCACAGACAGCAGGATAGACATAAGGAACATATCTGCGGCGCTGAGTTTTGTAAACAGTTGTTTCAGAAACGAAAAGCAGGAGAAGTTCAAAGTCATTTGTATCGACTCAGGCTTTCACATAAAGAGCGTAGCAGACATATCCGCAGGCGGTGCGAGATTTACCCCTGTTGATTTTCGTGAGCTTACAAAAGCTGTTCTTAACAGCGGCACTGACATTGTTATCCTTGCCCACAATCACCCTGACTCACCCAACACCCCCTCTCAGGAGGACGTTACTCTCACCCGTGAGGTCATGAGATATATGAGATGTTTAGGCGTGACAGTTCTTGACCATTATATAACAGGCAAGAACGGAACTATCTCCATGCGAAACTGCGGACTTATCCACGATATGGAGTGTTAAAATAAAATATCACATAAAAAAACGGACGATATGTTTTAACATACCGTCCGTAAAATTTTATCTTCTTGAGGCCTTTTTCTTTGTGCTGCCTGTTTTTGAACCTGAATGTGACTTCTTTGCCTGATGTTTTTTCCAGTGTACCCACAGTGTAGGTGCGATACAGTTAGAAGAATAAACACCTGATATCATACCTATAATAAGAGGGAAAGCAAAGCTCAGGATAGATGTTACTCCGCAGATTATGCAGACTACACAAACTGTAGCCATAGCGAGAACTGTTGTAACAGTTGTATGGATAGAACGTCCCATTGTCTGTGTGATAGAGAGGTTTACAAGGTCCTCAAGCTCCATTTTGTTGCCAAGAAGATTTTCATTCTCTCTTATTCTGTCGTAGATGATGATAGTAGCGTTGATAGAATATCCAAGGATAGTTAGCAGAACTGCCATAAAGTTTGCGTTGATGTCAAATCTGCATATTACAAAACAGCCATAAACCATGCACATATCGTGTGCAAGGGCAACTACTGAGAACACACCGGCTGAGATACCGCCTATCTTCTTAAATCTGAAGCCGATATAGATGATAGTGATGACCATTGCAAGAGCGCAGGCTGCAAGGCACTTGAAGAAAAAGTTCATACCGCTTGAAGCCGCAACGTCGTTTGACTCATAAACTTCTATGTTATTATCAGGAAAGTCCTTTTCAAGGGCTGTTTTCAGGGTATTCTGCTTATCGTCGCTTATACCCTTTGTTGATGAGAACTTTATCTCTACTGTTTTGCCTGCGTTTCCTGTGTTTTCGCCCAGAGTAACTGTACATTTGTCACCGATACTGTCAGAAACGGTCTTTGAAACGTCAGAAGTCTTTATATCGCCCTCATATGTATAAGTCAGAACTGTACCGCCTTTGAACTCGATAGCCACGTTAAGACCTATAACAAATGTGAGAATGATAAAAATTGCGATAAGTGCGCATGATATGGAATAGAATATTTTGCTGTGACCCACAACATTCAGGGTCTTTTTTTCTTTACTCATTTATTTCAGCACCTCCGTAAAGCTTGCGTTTCTTAAAGCACTTGAACTTTGAGAGGGACGAAAGCATAAGTCTTGAACAGAAGATACCGAATACAAAGTTCAGGAGGATACCTACAAGGAGAGTATATCCAAGTGAATAGATAGTACCTGCTGTGCTTGCGCCGAATACTGAGAATACAGGGCTGAGAAGTGTTCCGAAAACGCTGTCTGTAGGTCCGAAGGCACCCATAAGGATTATTGCAACGAATACTACTGTGATATTTCCGTCGAACACGGCGCTCCATGCTCTCTTATAGCCAAGCTCGATAGCTCCGTTAAGTGTCTTGCCGTTGTTAAGCTCTTCCTTTATTCTCTCGGAAGTGATAACGTTGGCGTCAACGCCCATACCGATAGAAAGGATGATACCTGCGATACCAGGGATAGTCAGCGTAAAGCTGTCGATATTTCCAAAGAAGCCTGTTATGCAGGCGATAGAGCCTATTACCTGACCTATAAGTGCTATAGAAGCAACAACGCCAGGCAGCTTATAGATAACGATGATATACGCAGCGATAACGATAAATGCGATAAGTCCTGCAAGCACCATTGCGTTCTTTGCACCCTCGCCAAGTGTAGGTGAGATGATGTTCGTGCTTGTTGTTTTAAGGTCAAATGGGATAGAACCTGCATTTATCTTATCTGAAAGAGCCTTTGCGGAATCATATGTGAAGCTTCCCTCGATAACGCACTCACCGTCAGTGATAGCTGAATTTACGCTTGGGGCAGAAATGCACTTATCGTCCATCCAGATAGAGATAGAGCCTTTTCCGGCAAGCTCAGTTGTTGCGTCGGCAAAAGCTTTTTTACCGCTGTCGTTAAGAGTCAGGCTCACTACATACTTGATATTTCCTGTAGTTTCGTCCTGAGTTTGTCTTACCTCAGCCTTTTTAACGTCATTACCTGTAAGAACCTGCTCGCCTGTTTCTTCTTTGCCCTTTCTGAATACAAGCTTTGCAGTTTCGCCAAGCTCAGAAACGGCAGCCTCAGGGTCAAAGCTTTCTTCGTTAGCCTGCCATGGGAATGACACCATTACCTTATTTTTCTTATAGTCTACATAGACCTCGCTGTCTGTGATGTTAAGGCTTACAAGTCTTTGCTCGATAACAGCCTTTGCAGCGTCCATTTCTTCCTTTGTAGCGTCGTAATTATCGGCAG
Source organism: uncultured Ruminococcus sp. (assembly GCA_934435205.1). Classification (GTDB taxonomy): domain Bacteria; phylum Bacillota; class Clostridia; order Oscillospirales; family Ruminococcaceae; genus Hominimerdicola. The sequence goes on from CAKSAK010000002.1 coordinate 154,884, forward strand.
GCTCAAACGTAGCATTTACGCCGCCCTGAATGTCGATACCCCAACGGATATCTTCAACGCCCTTGATATAGCTTGTTTTTATATCTCCGTACTGAGTATGTATTCCTGCATAAGTGAGATATCCAAATGCAATTATACACAAAAGCACGATAAAAAACACGGGTTTTTTAACTTTTCGCACCTTTAATCCTCCTGATAAATTTATTAAGCCCAGAGGCTTTTCTGCCGTCAGGGCACAATACGCCCATAACGAACACATTCACCTTATAATTATAAAACGTTTGATACAAAATGTCAATAGTTTTTATGAAATTCGCATTGTTACCTATTTTCAGACAGCAGATCATATCCAAAATAAGTCTCCTCAAAGGCTGTTTTAATGGGGCTTTGTCTTGACAAAATCTCCTTTTAGTGATATTATTAAAAGGATAAATATTGCGGCGCATAGGATATTTTGCGTCAGCTAAAAGGAGTATGTAAAATGATAGATATTAAGCTTATCCGTACAAATCCTGAGCTTGTCAAGGAAAACATCAAAAAGAAGTTTCAGGACGAAAAGCTCGTTCTTGTTGACGAGGTGGCTCAGTTTGACGAGGAATACAGAGCAGCCAAGACAAAGGCTGACGAGCTGAGAAATAAAAGAAAGGTAATGAGCAAGCAGATAGGCGGTCTTATGGCTAAGGGTCAGAAGGACGAAGCTGAGAAAGTTAAGGCTGAGGTATCCGCTATCGGTGCTGAGCTTGACGCTATGGCTGAAAAGGAAAAGGAGCTTGAAGGCAAGATCCGTGAGAGAATGCTCGTTATCCCTAACATTATCGACCCTAGCGTTCCTATAGGCAAGGACGACAGCGAGAATGTAGAGATCGAAAAATTCGGTGATCCATTCGTTCCTGATTATGAGATTCCATATCACGTTGACATTATGGAAAGCTTTAACGGCATTGATCTTGACAGTGCAAGAAGAACATCAGGAAACGGCTTCTATTATCTTATGGGCGACATTGCAAGACTTCATTCTGCAATTCTTTCATACGCAAGAGATTTCATGATAGACAGAGGCTTCACATATTTCATTCCGCCTTACATGATCCGTTCAGACGTTGTTACAGGCGTTATGAGCTTTTCTGAAATGGAAGGCATGATGTACAAAATAGAGGGCGAAGATCTTTATCTTATCGGTACTTCTGAACATTCAATGATAGGCAGATTTATTGACACTATCATTCCAGAGGGTGAACTTCCAAAAACTCTCACAAGCTATTCACCATGCTTCAGAAAAGAAGTTGGCGCACACGGCATTGAAGAGAGAGGCGTTTACAGAATACACCAGTTTGAAAAGCAGGAAATGATAGTTGTCTGCAAGCCGGAAGACAGCATGGCATGGTATGACAAGCTGTGGCAGAACTCTGTTGATTTCTTCCGTTCACTTGATATCCCTGTAAGAACACTTGAGTGCTGCTCAGGCGACCTTGCAGACCTCAAGGTAAAGAGCTGTGACGTTGAGGCATGGAGCCCAAGACAGAAGAAGTATTTTGAAGTCGGCTCTTGCTCAAATCTTGGCGACGCACAGGCAAGACGTCTTGGCATAAGAATAAAGGCAGAGGACGGCACAAAGTATTATGCCCACACTCTTAACAACACAGTTGTTGCTCCTCCAAGAATGCTTATTGCATTCCTCGAGAACAATCTCAACGCTGACGGAACAGTTAATATCCCTGAGCCACTGAGAATGTACATGGGCGGCAAGGACAAGATAACAAAGTAATTTTGATATGCAAAAAGGTGAACGGTCATGTGCCGTTCACCTTTTTTGTTGCATTAAATACAAAAACGGACGGTTTTAAGCCGTCCGTTAAATTTTTACAAAGTCAGTGTAGGGGCGAACAGCGTTCGCCCGTTTTTTCTGATTTTACTCTCTTTATTTTTTATTCTTCTGTGTCCTCATTCTCAGCGTCCTCGGCATTTTCTTCAATTACCTCAGCGTTTTCCTCTGCCTGAGCTTCGGCTATCTCTTCCTCAGTAGCCTTTTCCACCTCTGCTGTTTCAGCTTCGTCGTCATGCTCAGTTCTTGTGAATGAAACCACTCTGCCGTCCTCGCCGACTCTCATAAGTCTTACGCCACGGGAATATCTGCTCATCATGCTGATATCGCAGGCTCTTATTCTGATAACAATGCCGTCTGTGGATATCATGATGATATCATCGTCATCATCAACGACCTTTATTCCGCATACGCCACCGCTCTTATAGTTCATAAGACCGTAGCCGCCTCTGTTCTGTACCTTATAAGACTCCAGCGGAACACGTCTGCCAAGACCGTTTTCTGCAACAGTGAGAACGCTTGCACCCTCTCTTACTCTTGCCATTGATACAACATAATCGCTGCCTCTGAGTTTTATAGCCTTTACGCCATGTGCAACTCTTGACATCTCTCTTATGTCAGTTTCTCTTATCCTGATAGCATAACCATTATGCGTTGCAACGATAACTTCATTGTCGCCAAAGGTCATTCTTACTCCTGCGATCTCATCGCCCTCGTCAAGACCGATCGCAATAAGACCGTTCTTTCTTACATTTCTGTAGGAAGTAAGCGGAGTTCTCTTTATCTTGCCGTTCTTTGTTACCATGACGATATACTTGCCCTCGTCAAAGTCGGCAGTTTTTATCATTGCGGCTATCTTCTCGCCCTCGCCCAGTTCAAGAAGATTTACTATATTCGTGCCTCTTGAAGCCTTTGAACCCTCAGGAAGCTCATAGCATTTGAGCTTATACATTATGCCCTTATTTGAGATAAAGAGTATATTGTCATGTGAAGAACAGGTCTGAAGCTCGTCGATATAATCGTCCTCACGCTGTTTCATACCCGTTACGCCACGTCCGCCACGCTTCTGAGCCTTATACTCTGAAACAGGCATTCTCTTTATATATCCTGCATTTGTATAGGTAACAACGCTTTCCTCAACAGGGATAAGATCTTCTATATCAACTTCACCGCTGACATTTTCTATCTGAGTTCTTCTCTCGTCACCGAACTTATCCTGAATAGCCTCGACCTCTTCAATGATGATATCAAGTATTCTCTGATGATTTGCAAGGATATCTTCAAGGTCAGCTATCTTAACTTCTATCTCAGCCAACTCGTCGATTATCTTCTGTCTTTCCATACCTGTCAGACGGCCAAGGGTCATGTTTGCGATATGGTCAGCCTGAATATCTGTAAGACCAAAACGCTGATTAAGTCTTTGCTTAGCCTCAGGGATATTCTTAGAAGTTTTCATTATCTCGATAACTTCGTCTATATTGTCAAGTGCGATAACAAGACCCTTTAAGATATGCTCTCTTTCCTTAGCCTTGTTAAGGTCGAACTTAGTTCTTCTTGTGATAACATCGACCTGAAAATCTATATACTGCTCAAGCATTTCCTTGAGGGTCAGCACCTTAGGGATACCGTTTACAAGAGCAAGCATTATAACGCCCACTGTATCCTGAAGCTGTGTATAGCTGAACAGCTTATTGAGAACTACCTGCGGATTAGCGTCCTTTTTAAGCTCGATAACGATCCTCATTCCGTCCTTGCCGGATTCATCGTTGATATAATGTATTCCGTCGATACGCTTTTCCTTAACAAGATCGGCGATAGACTCAACAAGTCTTGCCTTGTTTACCATGTAAGGTATCTCAGTAACGATAATGCAGTTTCTGCCCTTTATCTCCTCGATAGAGGTCTTTGAACGCAGTGTTATCTTTCCTCTGCCTGTGCCATAAGCCGCTCTGATACCGGACCTGCCCATGATTATACCGCCTGTAGGGAAGTCAGGACCCTTTATGCTCTGCATAAGCTCATCAAGTGTGCAATCAGGGTTTTTCATGACAGTTTTCATGCCCTCGATAACTTCATGGAGGTTATGCGGAGGAATATTCGTTGCCATGCCCACAGCGATACCTACTGAGCCATTACAGAGAAGATTTGGAAATCTCGACGGCAGGACAACAGGCTCTTTCAGTCTGTCATCATAGTTTGACTGAAAATCAACAGTTGTTTTGTTTATATCTGTCAGCATATTTACTGACATCTTAGCCATTTTAGCCTCAGTATAACGGTAGGCAGCCGGAGGGTCGCCGTCAACGGAACCAAAGTTTCCGTGACCGTCAACAAGAGGATATCTCATTGAGAACTTCTGAGCAAGTCTTACAAGTGCGTCATAAACTGATGCGTCACCGTGTGGGTGATATTTACCAAGCACAGAACCTACCGTATCTGCACATTTTCTGTAAGCTTGATCAGGTGTAAGACCATTTTCATACATGGTATATAAAATTCTTCTGTGAACAGGTTTAAGTCCGTCCCTTACATCAGGTAAGGCTCTGGATACAATTACCGCCATTGAATATTGAATGAAAGATTCTTTCATTATCGCTTCAACATCAGTGTCAATAACGTTATAATCGCTCACTTTATCCACTCCTTTTTAACCTTTCGGTTTACTTTGAAAAGAACATATCCTGTTCTTATTTATTATCTATCATTTCATAATCGCTATCAAGCAGCTCTGAAAAAGTTTTTCTCAGAGTTTCCTGCTGCTGCTCGTTCATAACTCTTTTTGCAAGCACATAGATAGTTTCTTTTTTGAGTATTATAATAAACATCTCGTCATTTTCCAAAACGTTCAGTGAGATATCCTCAAAACCAACTATTCTCGGTGGAACAGGAGTAAAGTCCTCTTCCTGTTTTTCCTCCTCTGTCGGCAGCGTTTCTATTTTGAAGCTGTCATCATAGAGGGTGAAAACATACTTGTCGTCCTCAAGAGGTTTAAGAGCCTGCATAAGATATTTTCTTATTCTTCTGGTGTTATACCATGTGAGAACGATTATTGCAAGGCATATGAAAGCCAGCACCCAGTTAAGATATCCCGAAGGGTTTCTCACTATGGACACTATAAAAAGTGCCGCAACAATGCCGAAAGCCGCTGTTATTTTCCAGTTATGCGCATAAACGAATTTTCTCTGAAAAGCAATAAAAGCCCTTTCCTCCTCTTCGTTTTTCACATCATACTCAAAGCTTAAAACAGGCTCTTTTTCAGGCTGTGCTTCTTCAACCTCGTCAGCATTATCCACAGCTTCCTCAGCCACTTCAACAGCTTCCTCTGTCTTTACCTCTTCAAGCTCTGTTTCTTCGTTTTTATTTTCTTTGATATCCAAAGCAGTATCCTTTCTTTAAACGTCAAGATCCTTTACATACTCTGCATTTTTCTCTATAAATTCTTTTCTCGGTGCGACCTTATCGCCCATAAGAATGGTGAATATCTCGTCCGCCTTAACAGCATCCTCCATTGTCACCTTTATCATAGTTCTTCTTTCAGGATCCATGGTTGTCTCCCAAAGCTGTTCAGGGTCCATCTCACCAAGACCTTTGTATCTCTGAACGTTTACTTTCAGATTGTTCTCGCCTGAAAGCTCAGAAATATACTGATCTCTTTCTGCATCTGAGAAAGCATATCTTACCTGCTTGCCCCTTGCTACCTTAAAGAGCGGAGGCTGAGCAAGATAAATATGACCCTCCTCAATAAGAGGACGCATGAATCTAAAGAAGAATGTGAGCAGAAGCGTTCTGATATGTGAACCGTCCACATCGGCATCGGCCATGATGATAACTTTGCCGTAACGGAGCTTTGAAAGGTCAAAGTCCTCGCCTATTGATGTTCCCAATGCGGTAACAACAGGCATAAGCTTTTCATTGCCGTATACCTTGTCTATCCTAGCCTTTTCTACGTTGAGCATTTTTCCCCACAAAGGAAGTATAGCCTGATATTTTCTATCTCTGCCTTCCTTTGCAGAGCCGCCCGCAGAATCTCCCTCGACGATATAGATCTCGGTGAGTGAAGCATCTCTCTCGGAACAATCTGCAAGCTTGCCAGGCAATGAAGAGGATTCAAGAGCAGATTTTCTTCTTGTAAGCTCTCTTGCTTTCTTTGCGGCTTCTCTTGCCTTTTGTGCCTGAACGGACTTATCGAAAATAGCTTTTGCCACAGTAGGGTTTTCCTCAAAGTAGTTCATGAGCTTTTCGGTAACTATCTTGTCAACAAAAGGTCTTACCTCAGGATTGCCAAGTCTGCCCTTTGTCTGTCCCTCAAACTCACAGTTTGTGAGCTTAACGGAAACTATAGCCGTCAGACCCTCTCTTACGTCGTCGCCAAGAAGCTTATCGTCGTCTTTAAGATATCCAAACTTCTTACCGTAGTTATTTATTACCTTTGTAAGAGCATTCTTGAAGCCTGTTTCATGAGTACCGCCGTCAGGAGTATGGATATTATTAGCAAATGAAAGTATAAGGTCATTATAAGTATCGTTATACTGCAAAGCTATCTCAGCGAAAGTGTCGCCCTCCATGCCGTTGACATAGATAACTTCCTCAGAAAGCGGAGTAACGCCTCTTGTCTTGTGGATATGCTCAACGAACTGTCTTATACCGCCCTCATAGTGGAGAGTTTCGCCAACAGGCTCGGCTTCATTTCTCTTATCAGTGAATATTATCTTTATACCGGCATTAAGGAATGCCTGTTCTCTAAGTCTTTTAAGCAGTGTTTCATAGTCAAACACTGTTGTTTCCTGAAAAATCTCAGGGTCAGGCTTAAAGAGAACGGAAGTACCTGTTTTATCAGTATCTCCGATGATTTTCAGCGGCTCTGAATAATTACCTCTGTCAAATCTCTGGAAGTGGATATGTGTTCCGTCATAAACTGTAAGCTCAAGATATTCTGAGAGGGCGTTTACTACAGACGCACCAACGCCGTGAAGTCCGCCTGCTACCTTATATCCTCCGCCGCCGAACTTTCCGCCTGCATGGAGAATAGTATAAACTACCGTTGCGGCAGAGATCTTCTCCTTTGGGTGTATACCTGTAGGGATACCACGTCCGTTATCGGTAACTCTGATAATGTCCCCCGGAAGTATCTCCACTTCTATCTCAGTACAATATCCTGCCAATGCCTCGTCAATAGCGTTGTCAACTATCTCGTAGACAAGGTGGTGAAGTCCCTTTGGACCTGTTGATCCGATATACATACCAGGTCTTTTTCTTACCGCTTCAAGACCCTCCAGCACCTGTATCTGATTTTCATTATAATCATTTTGCTTATCCACCATGGATATTTCCTCGGTGTTCTGGATCTCGATCTCGTTGTTATTTTCCAAAAAATAACCCCCTCATCACTTGGTTTTTATCTTATCATCTTATATCTTTTATTCATTATTCAGGCATTCTTTTGCTTCTTTTCAAAAGTGTGGCACAGCTCATCTGACTTATATACACAGTTTCCGTAAAGTCTCTATCAAGGCACACCACAAAGCTTTTAGGCATTTCATATGTGCAGTTCACAACACGTCTGTTTTTTGCCGCAAAATTAAGAAACTCCTTTGTGTTGGCAGAAACAGAGGTGTTCTCTATATCGAAGATCCCTATGACATCTTTAGTATTGACTAAATAGTTATTTCCTAAATGCAGAAACATCACTTATTCTCCTGAACTATCATTCCGTTTTCTATATTGAATATCTTTCCATGGCTTTTCTCGTCAAATGGGATATTCCTGTCACAGCAGGTTATAAAGACCTGCATATCGTGTATTTTCGAGATAACGAACTTCTGCCTTGAAAGGTCAAGCTCGCTCAAAACATCATCGAGAAGTATACATGGGCTGTCGTCTATCTCCTCGGCAAGTATATAAGCCTGTGATAGCTTCAAAATAAGTGCAAGAGAGCGGTGCTGTCCCTGAGAAGCGAACTGTCTCACTGACAGTCCGTTTATTTTTCCCGAAAGATCATCTCTGTGAACGCCTTTCTGCGTAAATCCTGCTCTTATATCGTCCTCAAGATTATTTTGCAGACAGCTTAGATACTCTTCAGCCATTTCTCCTGCATAATCTTTTCTGCCCTCCAGATTTGAATACACAGTGGAATAATATTCAAGCTCCAGCCTTTCTCTGCCCTCTGATATATCCTCATAAAGCTTTTTAGCGAACATATCCAGCTTTTTGGTATAATTATATCTTAAAAGCGAGATATAAGCTCCAAGCTGAGCAAGCTGGATATCCCACACTTCAAGCTCTTCTCTTTTTGATCTGCCGTAACAGATATTTTTCAGCAGTATATTTCTCTGCTCTATAAGATCATCATATTTTGAGATAACAGAGCTGTAGGAATTTTTTATCTGTGACACAGAAAGGTCAAGAAACTGCCGTCTGTTTTCGGGAGAGCCTTTTGAAAGCTCCAGATCTTCAGGAGTAAAAATAACACAATCAAGGCTTCCGAAAAGCTTTGAGGGAGTTTTCAGCTTTACGCCGTTCAAGGTGACGTTTTTTTCTCTCACATTAGGTCTTGCCATTGCAAAATGTATATCCTGACTGCGGAAGCTGTTTTTAAATGAAATGTCGATATTCATGACCTGTCCGTTTATATCTATCATTTCTCTGTCTTTTGTATTGCGAAAAGACCTCACTCCGCTGCAAAGCCATATAGCTTCTATCAGGTTAGTTTTGCCCTGAGCATTCTTTCCGCAGAAAATATTCATCTTTTCATGAGGATATATCTCGACTTTTTTGAGATTTTTAAATCCGTCTGCGGAAATTTTGGTTATCACCATTTTATTTTACCACTATCTCTGTAGCTATCTCGTCTATCTGCACCTTATCCCCAGGGCGGATCTTCTTTCCCCTCATTGTGCAGACCTCGCCGTTTACTTTGATTCTCTCCTCGAGGATTATCTCCTTGCCAATGCCGCCTGTTTCCACAACGCCTGCATATTTAAGCAGAGAATCGAGCTTTATGAACTCTGATTTTATATTTACATCTATCTGTTGATATTTCATATTCTTATTCCTTTGCTAGTCTTACAGGGAGAACGAGGTAAGTATAAGCGTCGCCCTCACACGGAACTATCTTCATAGGCAGCAGACTTCCGCTCATCTGCAATTTGACCTTATCTTCCTTTATGACCTTCAGAGGGTCGAGAAGATATTTGCACTTGAAGCCTATCTCGATAACAGGACCTGCTATATCAGCCTTTATCTCGTCTGTTATCTTTCCAACGCTTGTTGAGCAGTTTATTTTTATAGAATTATTCTCAAAATAACATCTTGCAGGTGACGGTGTTCTGTCGCTTATAAGTATCAAACTTCTTTCAAGAGCGGCAATAAGCTCTTTCCTGTCAACAGTGACCTCAGTTGTGCAAGTAGTTGGTATAGCTGACTTATAAGGGTGGAACTCGCCCTCGATAAGTCTTGAATAAACAAGATAGCCGTTTAATTCAAACACAACATGATTTTTTGAGAGATAAACGGAAGCTGTTTCTTCGTCATTATCTCCCAGAAGTGCTGCTATCTCAGAGAGAGTTTTTGCAGGCACAACAAATTTAAGACTTCCGTCATACTTTATAGGCTCATATCTCACAGCAAGTCTGTAGCCGTCAAGGGCAACAAGAGTAAGAGTGCCGTTTTCTATCTCAAAAAGCTCGCCCTTAAGAACAGGCTTAAGGTCTGTAACAGCCACAGCGAACTTTGTCTGATTTATCATATCCTTAAGAACAGGCTGAGAGATAGTTATCTTGTTTTCTTCCTCTTTCTTAGGTAGTGCAGGATATTCCTCTGCTGATGTTGCAGGGATATTGAATGTGGTAACTCCTCCTGAGATCGTTACCTGAAAATTTTCAGAGACCTCTATCAGGATCTCCTCAGAAGGCATTTTCCTTATCATTTCTGAAAATAACTTTGCATTGAGTATAAATTCTCCGGAATCATCGCTCTTTACTGGTATAACAGTTTTTATACCTATCTCAAGGTCATAGCCGGTAAGCTCCAGCACTGAGTTTTCAAGCTTGAATTTTATTCCCTCAAGAGATTTAAGTGCAGCACGTTCTGACACTGCTTTTGAAACATTTGTTACCGCTCCGCAAAGTGAAGCATTATTGCACAGAATTTTCATAGCAATTTCCTTTCTAAAAAATTACATTTATCTGACTTTTGTTTTTTCAACATATGGATTTCTCAAATTTATATTTTTTGCTCTGATAATATATAAATAAATCAATATTAAATTAGTATTAGTAGTAGAGTGTGTTGAAATGGTTGAAAAGTCCTTCAAAGCCTTTTGCAGACTTATTTTGCTTTTCAAGTTTATTTTAACATCGCTTCAACTGTGTTTTCAAAAACTTTTTTGGTGTTTGAAAAGTTGAAAAAATGTTTGTTGAATGTTTATTATTATCGCAAAAAATGTTGAAACCTGAAAATCGGTGTTTTATTTTATAACACCATGGTTTAAACTTCATTGTGCAAAGTTTTGAAAAACATTCCGCAAAGCTTTATATATCCAAAGTCCGGATATTCAACAGAATTGTTGAAAACTATGTTGAAAATGTTGAAATAGTCCGTTTAATTGTCCTTGAGGTTTTTGATTATGTCGTCAACGGTATCTTTCAGTTGTTTGTTCTCTTTAAGATTTTTAACAACGTCCTGATAGTGTATGGTCATAGTTGAATGGTTTTTGTTAAGCACATTTCCTATCTGTATAAAGGTCATGCCCTTTACGTCCTTGAAGATATAGATCGCTATTTTTCTTGCAAGGGATACGTTCGCACGTCTGTTGGTTGATTTAATGTCGTCAGCAGTAACGTCAAATGCCGCCGCTACCTCCTGAAGTATCCTGTCAACCGTTATCTCAGCAGGGTGATTTTCAATGATTATTTCCTTGATTATCCTCTGCGCCATAGATATGGACGGGCTTTCATTTGTATAAATGGTAAGAGCCTTTATTTTGTTTACTGTTCCCTCAAGCTGACGTATGTTCGTTTTTATCTTCTCTGCTATTATCCTTACGACATTATCAGAAAGCTGTAAGTCCAGCATATCAGCCTTTTTCTTTACGATAGCCATTCTTGTTTCAAAATCAGGCGGTGTAACGTCTACCTGAACGCCCAGTGAAAACCTGGTAAGTATCCTGTTTTGAAGCTTCGATATCTTTGACGGTGCAATATCCGATGTGAGAACTATCTGTTTGCCTGCATTGTAAAGATCGTTGAAGGTATGGAAAAATTCCTCCTGCATACGCTCCTTGCCTGCAATGGTCTGTATATCGTCTACCATAAGATAGTCGGCATTTCTGTATTTATCATGAAATTTATTAGTTTCCTTTGACTCGATAGCTTTAACGAGCTGATTAATAAAGGATTCACCTGTGGTGTAAATAATTTTCAGCTCAGGGTGATTTTTCTTTACCTCATGCTCGATAGCTTTCATAAGGTGAGTTTTTCCAAGTCCCGAATCACCGTATATGATGAGAGGGTTGAATATAGTATTTGTGTTAGACGGCGTTTTCTGATCTTCGTCATACTTATGTGCGACAGCCGTGCTGAAAGCATAGGCAAGATCATTCGATTTACCTTTGATAAAGTTATCGAATGTAAGATTGTTGTTTTCTTCATCAGAAAAGTCAGCCACCTTGACTTCTATATCCTTTTCCTCAGTTTCAATAACTTCTTCTTTGTCTTTAACAAGTATCTTTATATCTACCTCAAAGCCCAGAGTGTTGAGAAAGGCTTCTTTTAAAAGCTTCTCATAGGCGTTCATAGTGATATCTCTTGAAAAATCAGAATCAGTGAGCAGATAAGCCACATTGTTTTCAAGCTTCATCGGTTCAAGTATCTTTATCCATTTGTTATATCCCGGCTCGCTGATACTTTTGCAGTTTCGGCAATATTTCAGGACCTCCTGAAATACGTCATTAAAGGAATCCATTGTTTCTCCATAACCTCCTAGAAAATAGCTCTGCCTGTGCGGTGTTTCCGCTGTCCGCCGTGACCCCTGTCAAACAGACGGCAGGTCAGAGTTCTTACAAAAAATTATAAACAGGCATAATTAATCAATTCTATACTATTATAGCACACTTGACTTAAAATTTCAAGTCCTATATATTATATATAAGGAAAGAAATAAGAATAAAAAGTGTGTTTTTCAAAGATAAGAAAAAACACTTAATACAGATAAAATTTATATTTGACACACAATATATTGTATGCTCATTAAAAATGAGGACGTAAGCGGCAGGTTTTTCGGACAGTAAGCCCCTCAAAGCAAAGAAAAATAATATCAAAAAAAATATAAAAATATTATGAACAGGCTTGACAAATGGTGTGTGAATGAGCTATAATATTAAATTACAAGGGCTTTTTTCATAGCGATATTGTAATTTGCTGTGACCCTATAAGTTTAAACATCTCCGAGAACGTTTTTTTGTATAAAATGACGGAGTGTTGAAAGCGGAAGGAGGAGAATTCGATGAAAAGAACATATCAGCCTAAAAAGCTTCAGAGAAAGAAAGTTCACGGCTTCATGAAGAGAATGTCTACTGCTAACGGCAGAAAGGTACTCGCAAGAAGAAGAGCAAAGGGCAGAGCTAGACTCAGCTACTAAGAGATACAGGCAGTTTCTGATGATAAGTCTGACAGGCATTATTCAGGCGGTTAGTTACGCCTGAACTGATGTCCCTAGGCAGTTGTATGTAAGCGTCGTTGGACGCTGCCTCAGATGACCTATATACCATTCATTGATTTGCATGGTATTGGGTCTTTATCTTTTTTTGGCAAAATTGCCGTGATAAGGCGAAAAGAGTAAAAACAGTACACAATGGGGAAATGAAGATGCTGTTCACAACGGTTTTAAAGGATAACAAGGCATTTTTAAGGTGCTATAAAAAGGGAAGATTTTGTGCAGACAGTTTTGTAGCAGCATATTTTTATCCCAACGGCAGCCCGTATAACAGGCTAGGCATAACGGCGGGCAAAAAGCAGGGCTGTGCGGTAACGAGAAACAGGATAAAGAGAATAGTAAGAGCCGCCTATAGACTTAACGAGGCGGAATTTTCCATGGGCTATGATATAGTTTTTGTGGGAAGAAACGATATAGGGGAAAAGAAAACTCAGGATATTGAAAGATTTATAAAAAAAAGACTCATAAAAGAGATGAATAAGCCTGTTCCAAAGAATAACAGGTCAGGCAGGGCAAAGAGAAAGTAAAATGAGTAAACTGGCTCAGCTGCTGATAAGGTTTTATCAGCGATTTATAAGTCCTCTTTTCGGACCAAGGTGCAAGTATTATCCAAGCTGTTCGGCATATGCGCTGGAGGCTTACAGAAGGCACGGCTTTTTTAAAGGCACGCTGCTCACTGTATGGAGATTGCTTAGGTGCAATCCGTGGAGTCTGGGAGGGGTTGACTATGTTCCTGACAAGCTTACCACTGAGTATTTTAAAATCAGAAAAAAATAAGCCTGAGAGCTTAATCAGATATATAGGTTATCAATATGACAAATAATTGATCTGGAGGATATTAAATGGGTATTATTGCGACCCCTTTGGGCTGGATAATGAAGGGCTGCTATTTTGTATGCAAAAACTACGGAATAGCGCTGCTGCTTTTCACTATCCTTACAAGACTTATAGTATTTCCGCTTAACGTCAAGCAGCAGAAAAGTACGGCAAGAATGACCATGCTTCAGCCTGAGCTTGAAAAGATAAAAAAGAAATACGCTAAAAATCAGCAGAAGATGCAGGAAGAGCAGATGAACCTTTACGCCAAGGCTGGCGTAAACCCTATGGCAAGCTGTTTGCCAATGGTCATCACAATGGTCATTCTGTTCGCTCTTATCCCTGTTATTTACGGTCCTCTTACCTACGTTTCAAGCGCAGACAAGGAGGAGCTTACAGACTCAAACAACATGATATCGAACCTTTATGTTGTCAGTGCTGAGGTAAAGAGCAAGGATACTACAATAGAAAAGCTTATTGAAAAGTTTGAGAAAGACGGTGCTACTGAGGACGAAGCTTATGATAAGCTTCAGAAGCTTATAACAAATAAGGAAGAATATCCAAAGTCTGCAAAGGCACTTTCTAATGACAACAAGATATCAAACGTTATGAATGCTATCAAGGCTCATAATGATATCGACAGTTTCATTCTTAATGAGAATTACTTCTCCACAAACCTCATTCAGTCAAGACCTGAGCTTATGACTTTCGTTTTCACTGAAAAAGAGGGCGGACAGTATGCAGATGTGCTTCCAACAAGCGTAAAGGCTGCGGCTGAAGATTTCAACTACAGCATTTTCGGACTTTTCCTTGGAAAGATACCAACAATGAAGGATCTTTCCTGCATTATCCCTATCATATCAGCTATTTTGCAGCTTGTGGTAACTATAGTTTCACAGCATTTTGCAAAGAAGAACAATCCTGAAGCCGCAAACATGGGCGGAATGGGAATGAAGGTAATGCTTTACGGTATGCCTATCTTCTCACTGTGGATCGGTTTCAGCTATCCGGCAGGTCTTGGTCTTTACTGGTGCTATTCTTCACTGTTTGCACTGGGGCAGACTATCGTACTCAATAAGATCTATACACCTGAACACGTTGCAGAGCTTGTTCAGAAGGATATAGCAAAGCAGAAAAAGAAGGGCAAGCCTACTCTTATGGAGAAAATGGCTGAGGCTCAGATGATACAGGCTGGTAAGGATCCTGCTGAGATCAGAAAGTCACTTTCTGACGATGAGGATTATGAAGAGCCTAAGAAGAAAACAAAGACGGAGCTTAAAGACGAGCAGAGAAGACGTCTTAACGAAGCCAGAAAGAAAATGGCTGAGAAATATGGCGACGAATATGACGATTCACAGGATTGACCTGTTGTTGACTAAACTTTTTTAGCGAGAGGAGCAGAAAAAAATGAAACAGATCTTTACAGCCGCAACTGTAGACGAAGCAAAGAACAAGGCGGCAGTTGAATTTGGAACAGAAGTAGAAAAGATCACTTTCACAGTTCTTGAAGAGCCTAAAAAGGGCTTTTTCGGAAAGATCAAGGGCGAGGCTAAGGTAGAAGCTGAATATGAGCCTGAAACAAAGGTAGAAACTGTAACTGAAAAAACAGAGGCTGTTGAAGAAAAGGCAGAAGTTCAGGAAGAAGTCAAGGCGGAGGCAGAATGGAGCGACACTTTGCAGAAAAAGGCTGACTGTGCAAAGGAATATATACTCAATGTTATAAAGGCAATGGGCATAGAAGACACAGAGATCGAGGTAACAAAGCTTGAAAACGGCGCACTTTTTGAGATAAAGAGCGAAGAGTTCGAGAAGCTTATCGGCAAGAAGGGCGATATCCTCGATTCACTTCAGTATCTTGCATCACTGGTATGCAACAGGATAGACAGAGAATATTTCAGAATATCCACAGATTGCAATGGTTTCAGGGCAAGAAGAAAGACCCAGCTTGAAGAGCTTGCAAGAAAGATAGCAAACAACGTAAAGAGAAGCGGTCGTTCATCAGCTCTCGAGCCAATGAATCCATATGAGAGAAGAATCATTCACGCTGCTGTATCAGAGATCGAAGGTGTAACATCTCAGTCAAAGGGTGAAGAGCCATGGAGAAAGGTAATAATCAGCTCTACAACGCCTAGAAAATATGACAACAGAGGCGGCTACAAAAAGAACGGCGGCAGAAGAAGAAACAACAACAATCGCCGCTCAAAGGGCTTTGATATCACAACAAGCTTTGAAAAGGACTACAAAAAGCCAAAGCCTGAGGACACAATGAAGGATTCAGGCCTTTACTCAAAGATAGAGTTCTAAATTAAAAATGATAATAAGAAAACACGCTGAATTTTGGTTCAGCGTGTTTTTTTGTATATATTCGTATTATAATTTCTTCTTTTTCATTTGACCCTTGTTTCGTGGATATTTTTCAGGCGTTTCAGATACTTTTCTTATGAGTATAAGCGTTCTGCCGTCACCTGTTGGAAGTTCATAGTCAAAGACCTCTTCGACCTTTCCTCCCAGTATCTTAATAGCATTTTTAGCCTCTTTAAGTTCGTCATTTCCTCCTGAGCCTTTCAATGCGGCAAAATATCCTCCGACTTTTACAAATGGCAGACAGTACTCGCATAGGTCGCCAAGGTTTGCCACTGCTCTTGCTGTGGCAATATCAAATTGTTCACGGCACTCCATGCTTCTGCCAAGCTCCTCTGCTCTGCCGTGTATGCAGGTCGCACCAAGGTCGAGTTTGTCTGAAAGCTGAGCAAGAAAATTTATCCTCTTATTAAGGCTATCAAGAAGTGTGAGCTTTATATCATCACGGACGATTTTAAGTGGACAAGAGGGAAATCCTGCCCCTGTGCCGACATCTATTACCGTTGCATTTTCTTTTACCTCAAAAAGCGTGAAAGGATAAACGCTGTCAAAAAAGTGTTTTATTGCAATTTCCTCAGGGTCGGTGATAGCAGTAAGATTTATTTTCTCGTTCCATTCACAGAGCAGGTCTGCATAAGCTTCAAAGCGTGAATAATCACTGTCAGATATTGTTATACCATACTTATCGAAGAGCTTTATAAAATCGTCCTTAGAAATAAGCTTTGCCATACTATTCCTCCCTATGGTCATTCTTTGATGAGAGCCATACCAAAAGCACACCCACGTCCGCAGGGTTTACTCCGCTGATTCGGCTTGCCTGACCAACTGATACAGGCTTTATCTTATTGAGCTTTTCAATTGCTTCAAGTCTAAGACTTTTTATATCATTATAGTCGATGTCAGCAGGCAAAGTCTTTTTCTCTAGCTTTCGCATAGCCTCCACCTGTTCAAGCTGTATCTTTATATAGCCGTCATATTTTATCTGCAATTCTACCTGCTCTTTTACCTCTGCTGAAAGCTCAGGTCTTTCACTGTCAAATGGTGCAAGACCGTCATAAGAAACCTGTGGTCTGCGTATAAGCTGAGCAAGCTTTATGCCGTTGTTAAGAGGGTCGGTGCCTACAGATTCAAGATAGGCATTTATCTCAGGATTTGGCGCAATATTTATTTTTGAAACACGCTTTATCTCAGCGGCTATCTGTTCATTTTTATCAAGCAAATGTTGATATCTTTCGTCTGAGATAAGCCCTATCTCATGACCTATAGGCGTGAGCCTTATGTCAGCGTTATCTTGTCTGAGAAGAAGTCTGTATTCGCTTCTTGATGTGAGCATTCTGTAAGGGTCTGAACAGCCCTTTGTAACAAGATCGTCAATAAGAGTGCCTATGTATGAGGACGCTCTGTCAAGGATAAGCTGTTTTCTGCCGAGAATTTTCAGTGCGGCATTTATGCCAGCAATAAGACCTTGTGCGGCGGCTTCTTCATATCCCGAAGTTCCGTTGAACTGACCTGCACCGTAAAGACCGTCAAAAGCCTTGAACTCCAGCGTAGCAGAAAGCTCTGTAGGGTCACAGCAATCATATTCTATGGCATAGGCGTTTCGCATTATCTCAACGTGTTCAAGACCTTTTATAGTGTGCAAAAATTGAAGCTGAACAAACTCAGGGAGTGATGACGACATACCCTGCAAATAGTATTCGTCAGTGTCAAGACCCATTGGCTCGATAAAAAGCTGATGCCTTGGCTTATCTGAAAATCTCATTATCTTGTCCTCGATAGACGGACAGTATCTTGGACCGATAGCGTGTATCCTACCCGAATAGATAGGTGAAAGATGTATGTTATCTCTTATTACCTTGTGTGTTTCCTCATTTGTATAAGCCACATAGCACTTGGCTTTATTTTCAAGCTTTTCATGATTATCAAAAGAAAATGGCGTTATATCATCGTCACCGCATTGCACTTCAAGCTTGTCAAAATCTATTGAACGCTTGTGTATACGGGCAGGAGTGCCTGTTTTGAAACGTCTTATTGTCATGCCTGCCTTTTTAAGACATTCTGTCAGACTAAGTGCAGGCAAAGTTGCGTCAGGACCGCTTGAATATGATACCGCACCCACATGAACAGTGCCGCCAAGGTAAGTTCCCGTTGAGATAACAACAGCCTTACAGTCATACTCAGTGCCAAGCTTTGTGCGCACACCACGAACAGTTTTGCCGTCATCTTCAAACAGTATATCAGTTATCTCAGCCTGTTTCAGATAAAGTCCGTCTGTATCTTCGATAGTCTTTTTCATAAGCTTGTGATATTCCACACGGTCTATCTGTGCTCTCAGACTGTGAACGGCAGGACCTTTTCCACGGTTGAGTATCCTGCTTTGGATAAATGTTTTATCCGCCGCTTTGCCCATTTCGCCGCCCAAAGCGTCTATCTCACGAACAAGATGTCCCTTTGCAGTTCCGCCTATGGAAGGGTTGCATGGCATATTTGCAACGCCGTCAAGGGTAATGGTAAAAAGTGCTGTCTTTAGACCAAGCCGTGCCGCAGCCAAAGCTGCCTCGCAGCCTGCATGGCCTGCACCTATCACAATAATATCAAAATATTCCTTTTGCATAATAAAACCACCTGTCTGAAAATAAGACCGAAATTACTTTCCTACGCAGAATTTTGAAAATACCTCGTCGACCACCGCTTCTGTAGCCTTTTCTCCTGTCAGCTCTAAAAGCGCATTTGCGCCGTTGTCTATCATCACAGTAACAGCGTCCAAAGTTTCGCCCATATCAAGGCTTTCAAGAGCCATGGCAAGATATTTTCTTGCACGTTCTGCACAAGCCTTTTGACGCTCGTTTGCAAAAATCGTGCTGTCGGCGTCATATCCGCCAATGCCCAAAAGCTTCTCTGCGGCTTTTTGCAGTTCTTCTCTGCCCTCGTCAAGCTTCGCAGATATCTCTATCACATAGTCTGAATATTTTTCAAGCTGAGACCTTTCAACAACATTTTCAAGGTCAGACTTGTTTAGAACTATGATAACTTTCTTTCCAAGCTTTTTAACATATTCGAGAAGCTCCAAGTCCTCCTCGTCAAGCTCTCTTGAAATGTCAAAAACTTCTATTATGAGCATAGCGTTTTCAAGCTTTTTCTTTGCGATATCAACGCCTATTTTTTCAACTTCATCATCAGTTTCATGTATTCCCGCAGTGTCAGAAAGCTTCAAAATAAGCTCGCCAAGCTTTGCGCTTTCTTCAATAACATCTCGTGTCGTGCCTGCCACATTTGTGACTATAGAGCGGTCATATCCCAACAGCATATTCATGAGCGTTGATTTTCCAACGTTCGGTTTGCCTGCGATAACAGTGTCAACACCATTTTTCAGTATCATTCCGCTGTCATAGTCTGCTATTATCCTGTCAAGCCCTGCCAAAGCGTTTTTAAGGCTCTCTCTGAGATTATCCTCAGATATCTCTGGCAAGTCCTCCTCGGGATAATCAACCCATGCCGCAAGCTCACCAAGAATTGTGACAAACTTTTTTGACATATCAGAAATAAGCCTGAAAAGCCTGCCCTCTTTTGTGAGATTAGCAGAATTGAGCGCATATTCTCCCTGAGCGGAGATAGTTTCCATTACGCCCTCAGCCTGAGTAAGTGAAAGCTTTCCGTTGAGAAAAGCCCTCTTTGTGAACTCGCCCCTCTCAGCAAGCTCCGCACCCTGTTCAATGCAAAGCCTGAGAACTTTTTTTGTAACATATATTCCACCGTGGCATGATATCTCGCAGACGTTTTCTCCAGTGTATGACTTAGGCGCACGGAAAACCGTCAGAACGCCGTCATCGACTTCTCTGCCGTTTTTGTCTACGATTTTTCCGTATGCACATGAATAGCCTGCCATGTTTTCAACACTTTTGCATGACAAAGGTTTAAAAACCTTTGCTCCTATGCTTATGGCTTTTTCTCCGCTTATTCTTATGACTGATATACCGCCCTCAGCAAGGGGTGTCGAAACTGCACATATATCTTTCATTTTTACCTCTTTTTACTCCGACAGAGCCTTTCCCTGCCATGAATTTCTTCTTCCCATTTCCTTGTCTATCTCGTTCATAACGCAGAACTTTTTCAAACTCCACAAAGGCGCAACAAGTTCGTCCTTTGCGCCGTCACCAGTCACACGCTGTATTACCATCTCCGCAGGGAGAAGCTCTAACTGGTCGCAAACGATATTGACATACTCGTCCATATCCAAAGCCCGAAACTCTCCACGCTCATACATCTGCGCAAGCGCAGTGCCTTTTAAAACGTGTAGAAGATGTATCTTTATGCTTTGTATATCCAGCCGACCGAGAGTTTTAGCCGTTTCAAGCATCATATCCTTATCCTCACCTGGAAGTCCGTCGATGATATGAACGCACACGTTCACATTGCGTTTTCTCAGCATCTCATAGCCTTTGAGAAAGTCCGCAAAAGTATGACAGCGGTTCATTTTCAAAGCCGTTTCGTCATGGATAGTCTGCAAGCCAAGCTCTACAGTAAGAAAAGTTTTTTCCGCAAGATCACCCAGCAGGTCGGCTTTTTCTTCGTCAATGCAATCTGCCCTTGTTGCGATAGAAAGCCCTGCCGTATTTTCAAATGACAGGGCTGTATAAAACATTTTTCTCAGCGTTTCAACGTCAGCATAGGTGTTTGAGCCTGCCTGAAAATACGGTATGCACAGACCCTCGCTCCACTTTTTGCTCATTTTCTCCCTTATCTCTCTGTACTGAGTAAGGATATCCTCATGAGGGTCGCCTGCAAAATCTCCGCTCATTTTCGCCGAGCAGAACACACAGCCTCCCACGCCCTTTGTGCCGTCTCTGTTTGGACAGCCAAGGTCGATATTAAGGGGTATCTTGAAAACCTTAGTGCCGAACTTGTGCCTTAGATAATAATTGTAGGTATGATATCTTTTATTGTCATCAGAATAGGGAAAAGGGTTATCAAATCTGCTATTCATCTGACGGTCCCTCAGTTGGCTCTGTGGTAGGTTCTGTAGTTTCTGTCTGATGAGTTGTGGTCTCAGTTGCCTTTGTTGTGGTCGTGGTAGTTGTAGGACCAGGCTGTACTATAGGCTCAGTTTCGGTGACAGTATAGTAAGGCTTGTCATTATTTGTGGTAGTGGAAGCCGTTGAAGTCGTTGTTGTGCTTTGGGTTTCCTCTGGTCTGTCAATAGCCGTGGTAGTTGTTGTTTTTTTCTTGTCCTCTTTTTTCTTTGTGGTAGTCACTTCGCCGTCCTGCGGTTTTGCAGTGGTGGTGATAACATTTTCGTCAGGATCGTCACTGTCATTATTAGTCGGCTGATCGAAGCTGTTATGGTTAGAATCAGTATTGTCAGGCGTTTCCTTTATAGGGTCAGTGACCTTATTGCCGATACCATAAACAAGAGAGATACGCTCTTCAACAGCTTTCATGGCGTCAGGAAAAGGTATACTATTATTATAAGAGTCCTCCAATGCCTGAGTGTAATCCCCTGAAAAGAAAGTCTTGAACGTCAAAGACAGATTGTTGTCCTCCACAATGTCGCTTCCTGAAACCGCAATAAAGAATATGCAGGCAAAAAGCATTATGACCGCTATGGAAAGAAGATTTATAAAGCTGTAATGCTCCTCCAGATTAGTTTTGGCAAGCTCTTCAGCCGCTTCCTCCGCAGCCTCGCATTCCTCCGGTATCTCATATTCATTGTCACCGTGAATTATATTAAATTGTGTAGTTTTCTTATCCATTAGTATTTTCCTCTTTTTATGACGCATATTCTGCCGCAAGTGTTATAACGCTCACCGCAAAAACAAGCACTGTCATAATGGTTTTTGTTATCATAACTCTGCCATAAGCCGCTTGTGATTTCTGTGAAAGCTTTTTGAAAAGTCCGCAGAAAGCCCTTTTTGCAGGTGGGCAGACGATAAAGAACGATATTACTATAAGGGTGATATTTTTCAGCACTGCACTTTTTACAGACACGCTCAAGGTGTATTTCACGTTTACTCCTGCAAGTGCAAAAAGCCATTTTTTATAGCCATAGAAGCTGTCAAAATAAAGTCCGCCGAAAATAACGAGAGCTGTTAGAACAAGATAAATATACTTCACAACAGCAGGAAGCTTTGAAAGGGGTCTTTCAAGAAACAGCTTTTCAAGGATACAAAGCACTGCCGCACAAAGTCCGACGATAATGAAATTCACCTTTGCCTGATACCATATAGAAAGCGCCAGACCGCAAAGTATATAGCACACAAAAGTAAAGACCTTGTTCATGTTCTTTTTGCAGCCGAAAACCTCGCTGAAAAAGTCAACAACAGTTGTGTTGAAGCTTTTTATCATACCAGTGAAAAGTCCGTCTGCTTCGATATCGGTGTAGTTGTCAGGATAAACAAAGCCGTTTGTAAGACCAAGACCCTTTGCCATATCCGAAAGTCCTGTGAAAAGAAAATAATACTGTGCCAAAAATGACAGCATACCAAGCCAGCAGCCAAGGGTAGTTATCTCTTTGCCGTTAAGTCCTGCAAGCTTTATCTGTTCAAAAACGCCTGCAAGAAGCACCACCTTGCCAAAACCGAAAACTATCTTAGTAAGTCCCTGGTTGAGCTTTGCTCCCGTGATCTCACGATGCCTTATCTGTGGCTCCATATCGCCGTATCTCACAAGAGGTCCCACAAGCATGAAATGCAGTGACACCATATAAGTCAAAAGGCAGAAAATGTTTTTTTCTGCTTTGCAGTTGCCCTTGAAAACGTCATAGACATAAGAAATTCCTCTGAGCATATAATAACCCATACCAAGTGGAAGTATGGCGGCGTCAAAACTGAGCTTTTTTACCTTATTATAAAGGATATTCTGACCGAATATTAGCATAAGAGATACGTTCATTATAATATCCAGCGCCAAAAATATCCCGCAAAGGGCTTTGTTTTCACGGTTTTTTGAGATAATAAGACCAAATATCCAATCAAGGATAACTGACAGGAAAATAAGACAGAACACAAAAGGTCTGCCCCAACTGAAAAACAGCAGGGAACAAACTATCAGAATGAGGTTTTTATATTCTGCGCTTCTGTCGAAAAGCGAAATAATGGTCATTATCGGGAACATTCCCAGTATAAATATAAGATCGGAATAAACCAAAATAAATTGCTCCTTAATATTTTTATATGTTAAAATATTTTTATGTTTCTTTTGCTTATGATTTATACCTATAATTTTATCACAATTCACTAAATATAGCAAGCAAAATTATAAAGAAAATCTAAATTTTTCAGTTTTCTTCAAAAAGTATTTGCAATTAATAAAAACTGTGGTATAATTATAGTAAATAAATGTGCAATTCTACTTGGGGAAGGAGTGGCAGAGTTGGCTTCAATTTTAGTTACAGGAGCAAGCGGAATGATAGGCTTGTACCTTACATCCAGCTTACTGCACAAAAAGCATCGTGTATTCGGTATAGATACACGCAAGAATGAGTTTATTGGAACTGATCCAAACTATACTTTTATCCAGTGTGATATTACAGATAAGGACGCTATTACAAATGTAATCGATAGCAACAAGATCGACGTTGTCGTGCATTTGGCAAATTCTGTAGATAACGATATAGATCCATATGTAACAGATGCTGAGATGAAAAAGAGCAAGATATGTGATAAGTTCATATATGCGGCTGCAAACAAGGCTGAGGTAAGGAGCTTTATCCTGCTCAGTACAACAGCAATATATGGCGTACAGAAAGGCAGAGAACCAATAAGGGAAACTGCTCCTGAAAAGGGAAATTCAAACTATGCAGATCTTAAGATGACATCTGAGAAGATAATGCAGAAGGAATTTAAAAAGTCTGAAACTATACCTGTTATTGCCAGAGTAGCTCCTATTTACGACGCTGAATATACACAAAATCTGAGAGACAGAGTATTTGACGCAAAGGAAAATGTTGCATACATATTCAATGACGGCGAGTATGGTTTTTCATTCTGTTGTGTATTCAATCTTATCGACTTTATAAATGGTATTATCAATGTACCGACAGGAAGATATGAAGGAATCTACAATCTTGCTGATTCAAGGCTGATAACGGCAAAAGAGATAATTGATTATGAAAAGGAACATCACCGCATAGGTGCAGTTATCCAGAAATCACCTGGAATGGGACTAAGCATCAACAAGGGTAAGATGAAAACTGATTATCGCTATTTTGACCCATCTATTACATTCAACAACTGGAACATAGACAACACAAGGGCAAAGAGAATAGCACCTTTCAGATGGACACTTTCAAACACAAAATAAACTCACAAAGGCAGTCCTAGGGCTGCCTTTTCTTGTAATGTTCCACATGGAACATTTGATAAAACAGGAGAGCTAAGATATCATGAAAAGCAATAGGTTAGTTAAAATAATATGTGTTGTCTGTGCGGCAGGCTGCTGTCTTTCCTCTTGCGGAAGTACAGGGGAAGAAAAGCCCAAAAAGCTTTCAAGCGTCAGCACGGGAGTCACCACAACTGTGACCACAAATAAAAAGTCTGCCGAAACTATCACGGGTTCAGTGACTACTATACAAACGGCAGCGACTTGTACAAAGATAGTTTTTGACGGTGGCTATACCCTTTTTGCAAATGTGCAGGGGGGATATACTCTTATAAACAGTTCAAATGAGATAGTGAATTCTTTTGAGATAACCGATGATAACGGTGATAAGCTTGTACTGACCTGTGACGGAAATACTGTCACTGTCACAAAGGGCGGAAAAGAAGTCAACTCGTTCAGCTATAAGGGGACAAGAATAATAATATCAGCTAACGAGGTCTACTATGCAAACACAAAGGTGACCTATGTTGATGAAAGCTTCAGCAGTTTTGATGTCACTGATAAGGTGACTATAAGGTGTATCGCAGAGAATAAGTTTGAGATCGTAAAAGACGGCAAGACAGTTAAGAAAGCTACTGTAAAAGATGTAAACGGCTCAAAGTATGTGCTTGAGGCCATGGATAAGGGCATGGAGATAACGAATACTGATAATGAGCTTATGGAGTCCATAGTGGTAGGCAATAACTACATAAGCGTGTCAGGAGATAAGGTCATCATAAACGGCAAGACCATGCGGCCTCCTCACAGTGCAGATATAAAAGCTGTGACTACAACTGTTATTACAACAACAACGGCTGCTACTACCACAACGACTTCAAAGAAAACTGAAAAGAAAACAGAAACGCAAACTGAAACTGTTACCGAGCCTGTACAGGAAGAACAGCCTTCTGCCCCTCAGCCTGCCGAACCTACTGAACCTGATTCAAGTACCAATATGTCAAACAGAAATCTTTCTGCTGAAACATCTGAAATGCTTGGATATGTGAACGAAGTCAGACGTCAGTATGGTTTAAGAGAGCTTGAGGGACTTGAACTTCTCGACTCTGCGGCAGATGTGCGAGCGAACGAGCTTCTGGAAAGTTATTCTCATGACAGACCTGATGGTAATTCATACATCACAGCTATAGAAGAAACTGACCTTCCTGAATGGCGTGCGGCGGCTGAAAATATTGCATATGGTATGAACAGCATGACCACAGTAAAAGAAGCCTTTGATGCATGGATGGACTCGCCACAGCACAGGGATAACATTTTAAATCCTGATGTTCGATACATGGCGTGCGCAAAAGCTACAAAGTCGGACAACGGGGAATACACCTATTGGGAACAGCTTTTTTACAGCGACATATAAAAAAATTGGACAGACTTTTTGAGCCTGTCCAATTTTTTTGTTCCATGTGGAACATTTTATTCTGCCTGCTTTTCCGATGGTATCTTTATAATATATTCGATATAATCCTCGTGGTCGATACGTTTTGCGTCAGCGTTCACTCCCGCCAGTCTCATAACGTCTATCGCCTTATTGACACTGTTGAAAAACAATCTAACATCCTTTAACATAGCCGCTCTTTTGTGATAGCTTGCACGCTTTTCATCATCTTTCAAAAGCTTGGCAATATATTTTTCCAATGCATCAACTGTCCAACCGCTTTCAGCCGCTTTGTTCAACACAGCAAGCCTGCGGTCACTATCTGCGATCTTTAGCAATGCCCTTGCGTGACGTTCTGACATATTGTTGTCGAGAATTATTTTGCGTTCCTCGATGTTAAGTTTCAGAATACGAAGCTTGTTTGCAACTGTTGATTGAGCAAGTCCCAGACGGATAGCCGCAGATTCCTGTGTCATGCCATACTTTGTGATAAGCTGAGAGATCGCTTCGGCTTCTTCAAAAAAGTTCAGATCACAACGTTGGATATTCTCTATAAGTGCAATGACCTGCGAACGTTCCTCTGTAGCGTTGATAAGTATGCATGGCACTGACCTTAGTCCTGCAAGCTTTGCCGCACGCAAACGCCGTTCGCCTGACACAAGCTCAAAAGTGCCGTTTACACGCCGTACTGTGAGAGGCTGAATGATACCGTCCTGAGAAATGCTTTTTGCAAGGCTTGTCAGCTCGGCAGGTGAAAAATATCTTCTCGGCTGAACAGGGTTGGGTTTTATCTCTCCTATGGAAATGTCGATTATTTTGCCTAACGTCTGATAGGGTGAAGCCCTTTGTGATTCGTCAGTTTCTTCGCTGAAAGCTTTTGTTAATGTTTTTGGGAAAATGCTCATATTTTATACCTCCATTTCGTTTTAAAATAATCATAACACTTCATGATCCTCAATGCTATATTATATTCAGAAAACTTTTCTGCTCTTTATGACCTTGTTTTTGATATTGGTACTTTATTCTTTGTATTGTTTTCTAAATTGTCATGGGCTTTGTCGGATAAAGTAAAAATCTGATTTGTTCCATGTGGAACATTTTCAAGAAAATTTGTAAAAGGGTCTTTTCAAAAGTGAAAAATTGTAGTATAATAAATATGATATCATTCTACTAAGAAAAGAGGTCAAGAATATGGGAAAAATAATTGCCGTTTCAAATCAGAAAGGCGGCGTTGGAAAATCTACTACTGTTGTAAATCTTGCAGCGGTTTTTGGACTAAAGGGCAAAAAAGTCCTGATCGTTGACTTTGACCCACAGGGCAATACTACCACAAGCTTTGGTATAAAGAAAAAAAGTATCAGAAATACAGTGTTTGATGTGATATTTGAAGAATGTTCGGTGTTTGAAGCTGTCGTTCCTACTGCCTGCCGTGGAGTTTCAGTTGTGCCGACAACTCAGGACCTTTCAGGTGCTTCTGTGTCACTTGTGAATGAAAAGGACAGAGCAATGAAGCTTCGCAACGCTCTCATGCCTGCAAAAGAATTTTATGACTACATATTTATAGATTGTCCGCCAACTCTCGATATGCTCACAATAAATGCACTTGCGGCGGCTGATTCTGTACTTATCCCTCTCCAGTGTGAGTTTCTTTCTTTGGAGGGTCTTGTTGAGCTTCATAACACTATCAACAGGGTAAAAGCTTCTTTCAATCCTGACCTTGAGATCGAGGGCATTTTGTTTACAATGTGCGTTGAAAGATACAAGATAACAGGTCAGATAATAAGCGAGGTCAAAAAGCACTTTGCAAAGGAAGTTTTTGAAACTACCATACCGAGAAATGTTGCTTTGTCGGAAGCACCAAGCTTTGGTGAGCCGGCTATTTATTATGATAAGAAGGCAAAAGGCTCAAAGGCATATGAAAATCTTGCAAAAGAAATGACTAAAAGAGAGAAGAAAAAAACAGCAAAGAATAAAGAAAAATAATGTTCCACATGGAACATTGTGTTTCTTTTTAAACGAAAGGAAAATATAATGACAAAAAAAAGCAAAATGGACAGAGGCTTGGATAGCCTGTTTTTTGATAATTCTATAGATGAGATCACACGATCTGATAGTGAATCGGTAAAAAATAATGATGGCGAAAATGGCATTTCAACAGTAAGGATATCTCTTATTGAGCCTGACAAAAATCAGCCACGTTCTGAGTTTGACGAGGACGCTCTTAATGAGCTTGCGGAAAATATCAGACAGCATGGTGTTTTGCAGCCTATACTTGTAAGACCTCTTGACAATGGGGGATATAAGATAGTTGCAGGCGAGCGCAGGTGGCGTGCGGCACGTCTGGCGGGACTTGATGAGATACCTGTATATATAAAGGAGCTTACCGATCTTGAAGCCGCTGAGATATCCCTTATTGAAAATATCCAACGTAAAGACCTTACACCTCTTGAGGAGGCCGCCGCTTATGAGACTCTTATGGAAACCTATGGTCTTACTCAGCAGCAGGTGGCAGAAGCTGTAGGACGTTCACGTTCTGCTGTGGCAAACTCTGTCAGACTTCTTTCACTTAGCGAAAATGTGCAGGAAATGCTTCGTGACAAAAAGCTAACCGAGGGTCACGCAAAGGTGCTTGCAGGCGTTGCTGATAAGGATACTCAGGAGAAGCTTGCTGCCGAGTGCATAGAAAAGAGCTGGACGGTAAGAGAGCTTGAAAAGGCTATCGCCGCTTTGGAAACAAAGAAAAAAGCTGAAAAGAAAATAAAGCGTACTATCACAAATCCTATGTACACTGAGTTTGAGATAAGAGTAAATCAGGCTACCGATAAGCTTCGTGTAAGTTTAAGCGAGGATAAAAAAGGCGGCTCAAAGCTCGATGTAAAATTCAGCTCTGATGTTGATGTGGATAAGATACTCAATGCCCTCGCCGAACTTCTTATGAACTGCTGAATCATTACTTTTTATATAGGAAAAATGTCTGCTTTGGCAGGCATTTTTTTATCTCCGCAATACAGCACGTCTGAAATACGAGGAAGTCATAACTAACCGAAAATAGGGGGTTTACAGCGTATAAATCAAGAAAAAATGTGGTAAAAGGTCTTTACAAATTGAAAAATAAGTGGTATACTATAAGAGTTAAAACAGATGTATCCTGAGAAAGTTTGTTACAGCTTACTTTTGAGGAAAATATCTGCTGTCCTTAAACAGACGTGCTTGAAAAAGTACGCTAAAAAGGAAATTTGAGTTTTGAGCTTTTGCTTGAAATATCGAGAAAGGAATGATTCTAAAATGGCAAGAAAAATGAAAACCATGGACGGAAACAACGCTGCTGCTTGGGCGTCATACCCATTTACAGAAGTTGCTGCTATCTATCCGATCACACCATCATCTGTTATGGCAGAAGTAACAGACCAGTGGGCTGCCAAGGGTAAGGAAAACCTGTTTGGCACTCCTGTAAAGCTTGCAGAAATGCAGTCTGAGGCAGGTGCTTCAGGTACAGTACACGGCTCACTCGCAGCTGGTGCGCTCACAACAACATATACAGCATCACAGGGACTTCTTCTTATGATCCCTAACCTGTATAAGATCGCAGGTGAGCTTCTCCCTTGCGTTATCCATGTATCTGCAAGATGTGTAGCTTCACACGCACTTAATATTTTCGGCGACCATTCTGACATCTATGCTTGCCGTCAGACAGGTTTCGCTATGCTTTGTTCTTCAAACGTACAGGAGGTAATGGACCTCGGTACAGTTGCTCACCTCTCAACTATCGAGGGCAGAGTACCATTCATCCACTTCTTTGACGGATTCAGAACATCTCACGAGATCCAGAAGATCGAGACATGGGATATGGAAGACGTAAGAGATATGGTAAACTTCGAGAAGGTGGAGGAGTTCAGAAAGAGAGCTCTTAATCCTGAGCACCCTGTACTTAGAGGTACAGCTCAGAACCCTGATATCTTCTTCCAGGCAAGAGAAGCTTGTAACCCATACTATGACGCTATCCCTGGCATCGTAGAGGATTACATGAACAAGGTAAACGAGAAGATCGGCACAAACTATAAGCTGTTCAACTACTATGGCGCACCAGACGCTACTCATGTAATCGTAGCAATGGGCTCTGTATGTGATACTATCGAAGAGACGATCGACTACCTCAACGAGAAGGAGGGCACAAAGCTCGGTCTTGTTAAGGTAAGACTTTACAGACCTTTCCGTGCTGACAAGCTCGTTGAAGCTATCCCTTCAACTTGTGAGCAGATCTCAGTTCTTGACAGAACTAAGGAGCCAGGTTCTGAGGGCGAGCCACTTTATCTTGACGTTGTTGCTGCTCTTAAGGGCACACAGTTCCACGATGTAGCTATCGCTTCAGGCAGATATGGTCTTGGTTCTAAGGACACAACTCCTGCACAGATCAAGGCTGTTTACTGGAATGCAAGCTGGAAGGATACATATAAGCCAAGATTTACTATCGGTATCGAAGACGATGTTACAAACCTCTCTCTCGAAACTGAGGGCAAGCTTGACTCTGCTCCAGCAGGTACAACAGCTTGTAAGTTCTGGGGTCTTGGTGCTGACGGTACTGTTGGTGCAAACAAGAACTCTATCAAGATCATTGGTGACCACACAGATCTGTATGCTCAGGCATACTTTGCATATGACTCAAAGAAGTCAGGCGGTGTAACAGTTTCTCACCTGAGATTCGGTAAGACACCTATCAAGTCAACATACCTTATCAATCAGGCTGACTTTGTTGCTTGCCATAACGAGTCTTATATCTCTAAGTACAACATGGTACAGGATATCAAGCCAGGCGGAACATTCCTTCTGAACTGCCAGTGGGAGCATGAAGAGCTGGATAAGCACCTCCCAGGTCAGGTAAAGAGATATATCGCTGAGAACAACATCAAGTTCTATACTATCAACGGCGTTAAGATCGGTAAGGAGATCGGTCTGGGCAACAGAATAAACACTGTTCTTCAGTCTGCATTCTTCAAGCTCGCTAACATCATTCCTATCGACGACGCTATCAAGTACATGAAGGACGCTGCTACAGCTTCTTATTCTAAGAAGGGCGACGCTATCGTTAAGATGAACCATGACGCTATCGACGCTGGCTGTCAGCAGGTACACGAAGTTAAGGTACCAGCTTCCTGGAAGAAGTGCAAGGATACTCCAATGGGTATGCCTGCCGCTAAGTGCGCAGATAAGACACTTCAGGACTTCGTAAACAACATCCAGATCCCTTGCAACGCTCAGGAGGGCGACAAGCTCCCTGTTTCAACATTCACAAATATGGCAGACGGCACATTCCCACAGGGTTCTGCTGCATTTGAGAAGAGAGGTATCGCTGTTGACGTTCCTGCATGGAATGGCGACAACTGTATCCAGTGTAACTTCTGTTCATATGTATGTCCACACGCAGTTATCAGACCTGTTGTAATGACAGACGCTGAGCTGAAGAAGGCTCCTAAGCTTGCTCAGGAGAAGGCAGTAGCTATGACAGGTATGCCTGGTTACAACTTCGTAATGACAATGTCTGCTCTGGACTGCACAGGCTGCGGTTCTTGCGTAAATGTTTGTCCTGGTAAGAAGGGCAACAAGGCTCTCAGCATGATGCCACTTGAAACTCAGCTCGCTGAGCAGGAAGTATTCAACTATGGTCTTACACTTGCTGAAAAGCCAGAAGTATTCGAGAAGTTCAAGGCAACATCAGTTAAGGGCTCACAGTTCAAGCAGCCACTGCTTGAATTCTCAGGCGCTTGCGCAGGCTGCGGTGAGACACCTTATGCTAAGCTCATCACACAGCTCTTTGGTGACAGAATGTACATTGCTAACGCAACAGGCTGTTCATCTATCTGGGGTGGTTCTGCTCCTTCAACTCCATACACAGTAAACAAGGACGGCAAGGGTCCAGCTTGGGCTAACTCACTGTTCGAGGATAACGCTGAGTATGGTTACGGTATGTTCCTTGCACAGTCAACTATCAGAAACAGAACTATCGCTAAGGTTCTTGAGCTGTCTAAGACAACTAAGGCTGCAGCTCTTAAGAAGGCTTGCGAAGAGTATCTTGAAACAGTAGATGACGGTGAGAAGAACTCAGCAGCTACAGATAACCTTATCGCTGCTCTTAAGAAGACAAAGAATAAGGCTACTGAGGAGATCCTTAAGGACGCTGACTATCTGAGAAAGAAGTCAATGTGGATCTTCGGCGGCGACGGCTGGGCTTACGATATCGGATTCTCAGGCGTTGACCACGTTATCGCTCAGGGCGAGGACGTAAACATCTTCGTATTCGATACTGAGGTTTACTCAAATACAGGCGGACAGTCCTCTAAGTCAACTCCAACAGGTGCTATCGCTCAGTTCGCAGCAGCTGGTAAGGAAGTTAAGAAGAAGGACCTCGCAGGTATCGCAATGTCTTACGGCTATGTATATGTAGCTCACGTTGCAATGGGTGCTGACTACAATCAGTGCATCAAGGCTATCCACGAGGCTGAGTCTTATCATGGTCCTTCGATCATCATCGGTTATGCTCCATGTATCAACCATGGTATCAAGGGCGGTATGTCAATTGCTCAGACAGAGGAGAAGAAGGCTGTTCAGGCTGGTTACTGGCATCTGTACAGATTCGACCCACGTCTTAAGGCAGAGGGCAAGAATCCATTTATCCTTGATTCTAAGGCTCCAACAGCTGACTATAAGGACTTCATCATGGGCGAGGTACGTTACAACGCACTTGCTAGACAGAATCCTGAGAGAGCTGAGAAGCTCTTTGGTAAGGCTGTTCAGAACGCTAAGGACAGATATGATTATCTGCTCAGATACGCTAAGCTTTACAACACAGAGGAAAAGTAATTTAAGTTACTATAAAAAAGACGCTCATGCACTTCGGTGCGTGGGCGTTCTTTTTTTGGCTATTTTCATACAAAAAAAGGTACTGCCGATTTGACAGTACCTTTTTTTATGTGTAGGGGCGAACAGCGTTCGCCCGTTTTTTTTATCACTTTGTTGAAATATTATGGACTACATACCCTTTTTGATAAGATAAGTTTTCAGTATAGCCGCCGTTGTCTTTGCGTCAGGAAGCTTGTTTTCCATGACCATTTTGTAGGCTTCTTCAAGAGGCATTTTTGTTACGTCAAGGAACTCGCCCTCGTCAAGGTGCTGTTCACCGAAATCAAGCCCCTCTGCCATGTACATATGGATTATCTCAGTATCATAAGCCACTGTAGGATAAATACATCCAAGATAAGTCATTTTCTCTGCCGTTGCACCTATCTCTTCTTTAAGCTCACGCTTTCCGCACTCCAAATGATCTTCACCGTATTCAAGCTTTCCTGCAGGTATCTCCATAAGTGCGGTCTTGAAAGGATAGCGGAACTGCTTTACAAAGTAAACATTCTCGTCCTCGTCAAGAGCAACGATGCAAACTCCGCCCGGGTGATGAATGACCTCTCTAAGCGTCTTGTAGCCGTTTTCAAGCTCCACTTCATCACAAGTCAGGTGAACGACCCTGCCCTTGTATATCTCTTTTTCACTGATAGTTTTTTCGTTCTGATACATTTTATATCCTCCCTTTCAGGTTTATGCGTTCTTTTCAACAGGCTGAGCTTCTTCTTTTTTCTTTCTGCCTGTAAATCTCACTGCGCCAAGGTAAACGATAAGCGAGCCGAAGCCAACGACTGTTATTACCTTGCCCCAGAAAAGTCCCTTTGTTTCGTAGGTGAACTGGATATCGTTTGATCCGGCAGGGCAAAGAACAGCCATAAAGCCGTAATCAACCTTTTCTATCTCCACGTCCTGACCATTCACCTTTGCGCTCCAGCCGTCATCATATGGAACTGAGAAGAACACAAGGTTATCCTTGTCAAGGTCGATCTTGGCGTTGAAGCCGTAAGAGTCATAACTGAATGATGAACAGCTATTTGCACGTCTGTCAAGGCAGTTCTGATAATACTGATCTGTTGAGTAGTCAGTACCCTTAAAGCTGTAGTAGCTGAGGATATTATTGTATTTTGCAGCCTGCTCAGGGGTAAGCACAAGGGCTTTCATGAGCATTGAGGTCTTGTCTACCTCTGAAGCCTTCTGAATGTCGCTGTCAAGGCAGTAGTAATCATATGTGAAGCCCATTGGTACATAATATTTGTTTTCGTAGATATTGAAACCATTCTGAGTATCAACATATTCAAAGCCGTAGAGATTTGCAAGAGTTTCAGGCTTTGATACATCTGTGATACCCTTTCTCTCGCTTTCAGTAAGTTCATTGAAATAGTATTTTACGGAAAACAGGCTTCTTAGCGGATAGACCTTAGTTTCCATTCTTGAAGCAACATCTCTCGTTTGTCCCATAGAGCTGTAGAAATCCATGATAGATGTTGAAACAACGCTGTGGAAGCATCTCATTGATGAAAGCTTCCAGAACATACACCAGTTGTCAACATTTTCTGAGGTATCTATTCTGTAGAAATTGTTGTCAGCATTGTAGTTCTCTGATTCAGACTCCAGCTTATCCATGTTGATGTTGTCGCCGCCGTTTATTGCTCTGTTGATGTAGTCGGTGTTGTCTGTACCCTGTGTTACGCCATATACGATAGAAGAAGTCATGCAGATGACAACAGCCACCGCCGTCATTGCAGAAGCGATCTTCATGTAGTCGAGCTTTTTCTCTGCGACCACATATATAAGCGTGCCAAGCATTATTATCATTACTATGGTAACGATAGCCTGAATGTAGTAAAGCTCAATATATTCAGGAACTTTGCCATAGGATACAACGCCGTTTTCGTTTGTCGGAAGCAGACCGATGCCAATAAATATCGCACATACTACACAAACAGGCACAAATCCTTTTTTCAGATCGTCCTTGTTTTCTGCAATGACCTTTGCTGTCATAAGGCACATAAGCAGTATAGGCATATAATACCACCTTGCGTAATATGACGCATTGAACAGCACGAAAGAGGAGTTCAATATAGGCACGCAAGCCATTATGCCGAACACGATAATAGCCTTTGTGAGCCAACTGTCTTTGCCTTTCTTTCTCGTTCTCATAAACGCTATAACGCCTGCCATTGAGAACATAGGCAGATAGCCTGCCATTGAAGCCCACCTTGCCTTGTCCGAGTTAAGGATATTTATTCTTGCAGGCATATCGGAAAGCATAAAGAATGATTGGATAATTCTTGGTATTCTTACGTTTTCGCCGTATATAACAAGGTCAAGTCCGTAAAGTCTTTCGTTTACACGGTAGTTGCCCATTACGCTCAGCGCCGACGGCAGGAAGATAACAGCGGATATCATAACACCGATTATAGCCTCGAGAATAAGCAGACCGAACTTCTTCATGTCAATTTCAAAGTCCTTGTCAAGGCATCTCAGGAAGAAGTAGATAACAATGAATACGACCTCGCAGGCAAAGAAGAAATAGCTTATTGTGGCGCATATTGCAACTGCCACCGCAAAAGGTCCTTTTTTGTTTTTTTGCACCAACAGCTCAAATCCTAAAAGCATGAGAGGGAAGAACGCAGTTGCATCGTGGAAGTGGTTGAAGAACACATTGTAGGTCTGGAAGCCTGAGAAAGCGTAAAGCAGACCGCCTATAAAGCAGGAGCTTGTGTTGTCAACAAAAAATCTGATGTAAGCGTAGGCTGTTATTGCGGCGATAGCCGTTTTCAGCGCAAGGAGCCATGGTATCAGATAAGGCACTGCACCTGACGGGAAAAGTGTGGTGAGCCAGAAAAATGGCGAGCCAAGGAGATAGAAAGCATATGATCCAACAAAGCTCGAGCCTAAGTCCGTTCCCCAATCCCAGCCCATGTTGCCGCTGCGAACAGCGTCATGACAGTGCTGATAGAACATCATCTGCTGTGAGTTGAAGTCGCCATAGTAGAGAAAGATGCCCTTGTTCACTATCATAGACGGAATGAACGAGATCATCATGCCGATAAAAGCCACCGCAAACAGCAGCAGATACTTTTCTTTTGGCTTGCTGTCAGGGCTTTTTAGAAGTCCGTTTTTCTTAAACATTGTCTTGTCCTCTTTTTCTTTACTGATAATATATTGGTAAAAAACCATACACAGTTCATTATAACATAGTCGTCTACAAAAATCAACGGTTTTAACGGCTTTCAGTACGATTTTAAATAAAAAAGCTCATATGCAAAAAGCATATGAGCCAGTCTGTTGCAAAAATGTCAAATCAACGGGCGAACACTGTTCTCCCCTACATACAAACAACGTGAATATGCAAAAGCATACGAGCATAGTTACAATATTATTTGTTCCCTTTCCTCTGAACAATAAAGATACCCGAGCAGACAAGGATAAGTGCGGCTATCCCCTGAACGCCAAAAATGCCTTTTTCATCAAGCAGGATAGTTGAAAGCAGCACTCCGCACACAGGGTTCATAAAGCCGAAAATCGCCACCTTTGAAACAGGGTTGTGCTTCAAAAGCACTGCCCACAGCGAATATGCCGCCGCTGATACAAAGGCAAGATACAAAAGCATCAAAAAAGCCTTTACACTCATGTGACCAAGCCTGCCGCCCATTAAAAAGCCTATGACAGTGAGAACTGCTCCACCGAAAACGAACTGCCAGCCGCTAAGCATAACGGGGTCTTCTGTTTCTGAATAGCGTTTCATGTACACCGATGAAAAAGCGTATGCACAGGTGCAAAGAAAAATAAATCCGTCCCCGAGAAAATTGAAGCTTACCCCCGAAAGTCCCCCGAGATTTATAACTATTATCCCCGAAAAACCAAGTATACAGCCTGCTATTTTCACAGCGGTGAGCTTTTCAAGCTTGTATAAAAGCGAGGACACAAGTATGGCAATAAAAACGTTCGCCCCGACTATTATCGCCGCCTTTACTCCCGTTGTGTGGGCAAGACCTATGTAGTAGAAAAAATACTGCAAAATGGTCTGAAAAAGGCTTATTATCATGATCTTTGGTATGGAAGTCTTTGTTGGCAGGAGAATTTTCCTCTCCGCTCCGCTACCCATGGCAAGAGCCATTAGCCCTGCCACAAAAAATCTTATGCCACCAAATACAAGCTGCGAGCCGCTGTCATTGGTGGTTATGTTCATAAGGCTGTAGCCTATTTTCACGCAGGAAAATGCACTTCCCCACAGCATACAGCATATGGACGCAAGGACAGCCACTACCCATGTTTTTGTCAGAATATCTTTTTTCTCGTTCATACATTATCCTATCTATAGCAAATCGTGGTTTTTCACAGAAAGACCGCAGCGGCGTAAAATGCTGCTGCGGTCGAAAGTTACTTCTTGTCTTTTTTTGCTTTCTTTTCCTTTTTGCGTTTCTTCTTGTTTTCCTTTATTATCTTCAAAGGGTCACCAAAACGCTCCTTATCGTCCTTGACAGGCTCGATAGTTTCGCTCTTTGTCATGATATCCGTCATTTGCTGTAAAAGCATCGACTCCTCGAACATATCCACAGCTTCCTCACAGGTATCAGCCTTGCCGTCCACAAGAAACTGTTTTATCTGCTGAACGTTCTTCATATAGTCAAGTGACATGAAAGGCACTCTCTTTTCAAGAGCCTTGTAGTAATCATCCCTCTGACGCTCTACCTGCTTTATTCTGTCATCAAGCATTATTATCTGTTCGTTTATGCCCTCGTTCACTTCCACCTGCTTCTGTTCAGCAGCAGTAAGTCTGTATTTGTTGAGAGCGATACCGAAAACGCTTGCACCGATAAAAATAAGCAGACCGGCAATAATGCCCACGATTATGAGTTTTGTGCCAAGAATGAGCCAAAAAAGCAGGAAAGCTGCCAATCCAATGCCGATGCTTATGCCTAAAGACTTGATTATTTTATTTTTTAAATTGAAGTTTTTTACAACATAGTCGTTGTCATGAATATAGGTTTTGAGGTATTCCTTGTTTTCCTTGCTGACCGTTACAGCGTCCTCAAACTCAAAATATCTTTCAAAGTATTCGGCAGCACGGTCAATTTTTTCAAGTTCGGTTTCGTTAGCCATATATACTCCCTCAGATCACGAAAATTTTTATTGGTGCATGATAGTAACACTGCACAAATTATGATGGCTACTTCCCACCATATTACTACAATTATAACACACAGCACGATTCTTGTCAACTATATTAAGCATAGTTTTCGTAAAAATAAGACACAGACTTCTATAATTAGGTGTTTATAGACAGGTAAAAAAGAGGACGAACACAGTCCGTCCTCCAGATATGCTTAAGTATCTTACTCTGCTGTTTCGTTGTTTGTAACAGCAATGTCAGGAGCTTCGCCATTTTCAGCAGCTTCTCTAGCCGCCTTGCGCTCCTTTGCTACCCTTATGAGAGTCTGCTTGATAGACTCCAGCATTTCCTGAGTGAAAGGAAGGTTCTCGCCAAATGGGTTTACAACAAAGCCCTGTACCTTTGGCGTCTGCTCAGTGAGAGCAGCTATATCCTGAAATCTCATTGCAAAGCTCTGGAATGGCTTGTCATACTGGAGCTTCTGAGCTTCCTCAGGGGAGGTAAAAACAGGGAAAAATGTGCCGTTTGTTTTGTTGTTGTTGAGAAGAATGAACTTAGCCTTGCTCTTGTCCTCAAAATTAACATGGTTTTCAGCATCGGCAACAAGCTCTGTTGTCTTTTCTACCATTGCAGGCACGAGGAATGTGCAGGCAAGCGCTGTGTTTATTACCTTGTTCTGAGTATCGGCACAGAAATTCCTTCTCATTTCTGCGATTGCTTCGATAAGCTTAGGGTTGTTGTCGAAATTTGGTTTCTGATTGTTAGCCTTAAGTTCTGCCATTTTAAATTACTCCTTGTCTGTTTCTTCAAGATTTGTTTCGATTATAAATTTAGGTCTAGCCTTTGTTTCCAAATAGATCTTGCCTATATATTCTCCAATAATGCCTATAGCCAAAAGCTGAAGTCCGCCTATCGCCCATATAGACGTGATAGTTGAAGCCCAGCCCTGAACAGTGTGTCCCACTGCCCATGTTATAAGGAAATATATAAGCATTATAAGTGATACTAAAAATACTATTATACCGATAGTGGTGATAAATCTTATAGGCTTTACAGAAAGTGAGGTTATTCCCTCAACTGCAAAGGAAAGCATTTTTTTCAGCGGATATTTAGATTCGCCCGCCACACGCTCGTTTCTTACATACTTAACGATGTCGCTCTTGAAGCCGACCATAGGCACAAGACCTCTCAGAAACAGATTTACTTCCTTAAACTCTGCCAGAGCGTCTATAGCCCTTTTGCTCATAAGTCTGTAATCAGCGTGATTATATGTTATCTCAACGCCCATATGCTCCAAAAGCTTGTAATATGCCTGAGCAGTTCCACGCTTGAAAGCGGTATCCTTTTCTCTCGACGAACGAACGCCGTAAACAATATCACAGCC
Source organism: uncultured Ruminococcus sp. (assembly GCA_934435205.1). Lineage (GTDB taxonomy): Bacteria > Bacillota > Clostridia > Oscillospirales > Ruminococcaceae > Hominimerdicola. Next base: position 193,732 of record CAKSAK010000002.1, read on the forward strand.
CTCTGCCCTCTTATCAAGGAAGCCGTCAATAGCGTTTATATCGTCCTGCAAGTCAGCGTCCATGGAAACAACGATATCAGCATAGTTTCTCGCCGTCATAAGACCAGCCAGCAGTGCGTTCTGATGACCTTTGTTTCTTGAAAGCTTAAGACCCGTGAAAACAGGGCTTGCTTCGTGGAGCTTCTGTATTATTTCCCACGTTTTGTCCTTTGAGCCGTCGTCAACGAACATGACCTTGCTGTTCTGTGCGATACGACCTTCTGCCTTCAGCTCATCGAGCTTTTTTATAAGCGCTTCCGCTGTGATAGGCAGCATTTGTTCCTCGTTGTAGCATGGTATCACAATATACATAGTTTCTGTCATTTTGTCCTCTTATCCTTTCACATATTCGATACCGAACAGGCGGCAAGCGTTTCTATTTGTAATGTCAAGCACTTCCTGCGGATCGAGTTTTTTTATCTCAGCCACGACCTTTGCCACTTCTTCTATCATAGGGCTTTCGCACCTCTGTCCTCTGTAAGGAGGGGGCGCCATATAGGGGCAGTCTGTTTCAAGAAGAAGCCTGTCCATTGGGACAACTTCAAGAGCACGTCTGGCTTTTTTAGCATTTTTAAAAGCAAGCGCACCTGTAAACCCGATGTACATACCGAGCCCAAGCACTATCTCTGCGGTCTCCGCCGAGCCTGAAAAGCAGTGAACTACACCAGACGGCGCATATTTGTTCAGCACGTCAAGGCAATCCTGAGTGGCTTCACGGCAGTGGACTATAACAGGCAGACTTTTCTTTACAGCATATTCCACCTGCTTGTCAAAAAGCTTTATCTGCCTTTCTTTGTCATATCCCTCATAATGATAGTCAAGCCCTATCTCACCCACCGCAACAAGCTTGTGAGTAGAGCAGGCTTTCAAATAAAGCTCGTCAAGCACCTGCATATAATTTTCAGGGAGGGTATCCATACACTCAGGGTGAAAGCCCACAGAGGTATAGAAATTCTCATATTTCTTCGCAGTTTCGATGCCGAACAAAGATGACTGCTCGTCCGTTGCGGCATGGCAGACCTTATCTACAGGAGAGTCAGGGTCGCAAAGAAGCCTGTCAAGGACTTCGTATCTGTCCTCATCGAAAGCGTGATCGTCATAGTGACAATGTGAGTCAAATATATTTTTTATGGCAAGGACGTCCTTTCGTAAAAATATACAAACATATTATAGCACAACTCGCCAATTTTGTAAAGCTTTTTATAACTTTTTATTGTAAAAAACGGGCGAACAAACCGTCCGCCCGCAAAGATCTTTATTTTATTAGAAAGCTATCTTCTTTTCGATATAAGCTACCAGCTCGTCGATCTTGATACGCTCCTGCTCCATTGTATCTCTGTCTCTTACTGTTACACAGCCGTCCTCAACAGAATCAAAGTCATATGTGATGCAGAATGGTGTACCGATCTCGTCCTGACGGCGATATCTCTTACCGATAGAACCTGCCTCGTCATAGTCAACAAGGAAGTGCTTTGAAAGCTCTGCATAAAGCTCGCCAGCCTGCTCGCTGAGCTTTTTGGAAAGCGGAAGAACGCAAGCCTTGAATGGCGCAAGTGCAGGGTGGAAACGCATAACAGTTCTAACGTCAGGCTTTTCCTCTGTGCCGATGTTCTCCTCGTCATATGCTTCGCAGACAACTGTCAGGAACAATCTCTCAACGCCAAGGGAAGGCTCGATAACGTATGGAACATATCTCTCGTTTGTTTCAGGGTCAAAGTAGTCAAGGCTCTTGCCGCTTGTCTTGATGTGCTGATTAAGGTCGTAATCAGTTCTGTCGGCAACACCCCAAAGCTCGCCCCAGCCAAATGGGAAGAGATACTCAAAGTCAGTTGTAGCCTTTGAATAGAAGCAAAGCTCCTCAGGTGAATGATCTCTCAGACGGAGATTTTCTTCCTTGATGTTAAGGCTAAGGAGCCAATCCTTGCAGAAGCCTCTCCAGTAGTTGAACCACTCAAGGTCTGTGCCAGGCTTGCAGAAGAACTCAAGCTCCATCTGCTCAAACTCACGAACACGGAAGATGAAGTTGCCCGGAGTGATCTCGTTTCTGAATGACTTACCTACCTGTGCAACGCCGAAAGGTACTTTCTTTCTTGTTGTTCTCTGGATATTTGCAAAGTTTACAAAGATACCCTGTGCAGTTTCAGGACGGAGGTAAAGCTCAGACTTTGAATCCTCAGTTACGCCCTGAAATGTCTTGAACATAAGGTTGAACTGACGGATATCAGTGAAGTTGTGGCTGCCGCAGTCCGGGCATGGTATCTGCTTTTCCTTGATGTAGTTCATCATCTGCTCGTTTGTCCAGCCTGCAACGTTAGTGCCGTCGAAATCTTCAATAAGGTTGTCGGCTCTGTGACGTGTCTTACAGTCCTTGCAGTCCATAAGAGGGTCAGAGAATCCGCCGATATGACCTGAAGCCACCCAAGTCTGTGGGTTCATGAGGATAGCGGAGTCAAGACCAACGTTGTACTTGTTCTCCTGAATGAACTTCTTTCTCCAAGCGTTCTTGATGTTAGTTTTCAGCTCAACGCCGAGAGGACCGTAGTCCCAAGTGTTAGCAAGACCGCCGTAGATCTCACTGCCTGGGTATACAAAGCCTCTGTTTTTACAGAGAGCCACGATCTTATCCATGGTTTTTTCAGAATTATTCATGAAACATTCTCCTTATATAAAAATATAATACTACCATTATATTTTATAGCAAAATGCCGCAAATGTCAAGGAGTTTCGGCGATTTATTACTTTGTGTAGTTATATGCCTTTTTATCATTGCAAAAAATCGTATCTTGTGCTATAATAAAATAGTATAGCTATGACTATTTATATATTAGGAGAATTTGTCTTGATGAACAGCTTTTTTATCGGAAACGTTGAAATAGAAAAGACCGCAGCCCTAGCACCAATGGCGTCTGTGGCAGATAAATCCTATCGTCTTATGTGCAAGGAATATGGTGCGTCATATCTTGTGAGCGAGATGATATCCTCGAAAGGTCTGTGCTTTGGCGACAAAAAGACGGCACGCCTTTGCGAGATAGAGAGCGAGGAACGCCCCTATGCTTTGCAGCTTTTCGGGGAAGACCCTTATTATATGGGAAAAGCAGCATACAAACTCAATGAATATTCACCTGATATCATTGATATAAACATGGGCTGCCCTGTGCCGAAAATAGTTGGCAACGGCAGCGGTTCGGCACTTATGAGGCTTCCCAACACTGCGGCGGAGATATGCAAAGAAGTCGTGAAAAACGCAGACTGCCCTGTTACAGTGAAGTTCCGTGCAGGCTGGGACGAAAACAGCATAAATGCAGTGGAGTTCGCAAAGCTCATGGAGCAGGCAGGTGCAAGCGCTGTCACCTGTCACGGCAGGACGAGAACACAGTTTTATTCAGGCAAAGCCGACTGGGATATAATAAGGCAGGTAAAAGCCAATGTTAAGATACCAGTTATAGGTAATGGCGACGTTGTTGACGGAGCAAGTTCAGAGGCAATGTATGAGCAGACTGGCTGTGACCTTGTTATGATAGGCAGAGGAAGCTATGGCAGACCATGGGTGTTCCGTGATGTAAAGCATTATCTTGAAACGGGCGAGCAACTGCCTGAGATAGGCATAGAAGAAAAAATGGCAGTGATGAAAAAGCACTGCGAGCTTATATGCAAATACAAGGGCGAACGTCAGGGCATGAAAGAGGCCAGAAAAAACTGCGCATGGTATGTTAAAGGGCTGAAAGGCTCTGCAAAGCTAAGAGCGCAGTGCGGTAGGCTTAATACGCTTTTTGATCTTTACCAAATGATAGACCACATACTTGCAAACGAGTTAGGAGAATAAAAAATGGGAATTTTATCCGTAGTAGGAACGCCTATAGGCAACCTTGGAGATATGACATACCGTGCAGTTGAAACCCTGGAAAAGGCTGATTTCATCTGCGCTGAGGACACAAGAGTTACCGCAAAGCTTCTCAATTATTTTGACATAAAAACGCCCCTTGTGAGCTATCATGAGCACAATGCGAAGCAGGTAGGCGAGAGCATTTTAAACAGGATAATGGCAGGCGAGAACGCCGCTATCGTCACAGACGCCGGTATGCCCTGCATTTCAGACCCTGGGGAGCTTCTTGTGAAGCTGTGTGCTGAAAACGGAGTGAAAGTGGAGGTAGTACCAGGTCCGTCAGCGGTGGTATCAGCACTTGCCGTAAGTGGACTTGACACCGCAAGATTTCAGTTTGAGGGCTTTTTATCCACCACCAAAAAGCAGAGGCTAAATCACCTTGCCTCGGTAAAAAACTGCACCAATACCCTTATTTTCTATGAAGCACCCCACAAGCTTATCTACACTTTGAAGGATATGCTAGAATATTTCGGTGACAGAAAAATTTCTCTTTGCAGGGAGCTTACAAAGATACACGAAGAAGTTTTCCGCACCACTCTTGCGCAGGCTGTGGAGTATTACGAAGTCAACAAGCCAAAGGGCGAATTTGTGCTTGTTATCGAGGGTGCAAAAGAGGACGAGCTTTGCCCTGCGGAGAATATCGAAGAAGCGCTTGAACAAGTAAAAGTCCTTGTGGAAAAGGGTATGCGTGGTGCTGACGCCTGCCGTGAGATAGCAAAGGCGACGGGGTTTTCTAAGGGGGAGCTGTACGGACGTTTGTTTAAATAAGGGCAGGGGCGTGCCCCTGCACCAAATTCGCATAGTCTGAACTACGAGCGACTTTATGTTGTAGCCCGAGGATAGGTTCGCTAAGGAAATAACGATTGCATTGAGCTCTTAACAAAGCGAAAATAGAATTAAGTAGGGGCGAACATTGTTCGCCCGTTTGACAACGTATATTTAATGATTTAGATAGATTTTTTTGAGGTGATTTTATGAGCATAAAAGAATACATAGGCGGACAGTTTGCCGACCCTGAGGGTTTGGGCGGATTAGCCTGTGCAAAATTCATGAACATTTTCAATGCCGAGCATTACAGAGCGGTGAAAAAATTCGTCTGCAAGCTTGACGGTGCAAGGATATTGGATATAGGCTTCGGCAACGGCATGACTATAAAAAAACTTAGCAAGAGCATAAATGCTAAATTCTATGGCGTTGACATTTCTGCGGATATGGTGGAAAAAGCCAAGCGTGAAAACCGTGACGGAGTGAATACCAACAAGGTGATCTTACAGCAGGGAAAAGCTGAGGAGCTTCCTTATAATGACGATTTCTTTGACACTGTTTATACTGTGAACACCATTTATTTCTGGGAGGACACCGCAAAAGTTCTTGACGAGGTAAGGCGAGTTCTCAAAGACGGCGGCAATTTTATCTGCACTTTCTATACAAAGGGCTACCTTGATAAGCTCCCATACTGTGACACAGGCTTTGATAAGTTCACCCCTCAGCAGGTGCGTTCAATGGCTAGAGAGCGTGGCTTTCATGATGTAAAGGTCAAAATTCTGAGCGACTGCAAGGCATACTGCCTTGTTGGCACGAAAATAGAGGGCGAATAAGGTGGCAGATGTGACCATTGTGCCTCTTTCAGAGGAAAACGTACAGCTTTTTTCACAAACTGCGGAGAAAATTTTGCCCGAAGCATGGAGCTTTGAAACCTACAAAAAACAGCTTTCAAACCCTGATGATATATCGTTTCTTGCCCTCTGCAATGGCGAAGCCGCAGGCTTTATAAGCGTGTGGTGCGTCTGCGGAGAAGCTGAGATAAACAATATAGGCGTGGTGGAAAAGTTCCGCAGAATGGGCATTGCAAAAGCCCTTTTTGACAGCGCATACAATGCCGCAAAGGCTGAAAAATGGTATCTTGAAGTGCGGGAATCAAACCAAAGTGCTATAAAATTTTATGAAAAGCTGGGCTTTGAGAGGGTAGGCATGAGGAAAAATTTCTACACCGCACCCACGGAAAATGCCGTTTTAATGGCAATGTAAAAAGTTTTGCACAAGCCTAGCATACCATATGTAGGGGCGAACAGTGTTCGCCCGTTGCCAGCAACTCTTTGACAGATAGATACTTAAAAATGGAGAAATAAATGACATATAACGATTTTACATTTGAGTCCTTAGGCGAGGGCATTGAGATATGTATATCTGACGAACACCGCTTCGGTACTGACGCCTTTCTGCTTGCGGACTTTTCTGCAGGACGGCACAAGGATATCTGCGCAGACCTTTGCACAGGAAGCGGTATAATAGCGCTTCTTCTGCACAAATTTTACAAGCCGCAGAAGATATATGCTGTTGAGATACAGGAAAAGGCTCACGAACAGCTTAAAGTATCTCTTGAAAGGTCGAAAATAGACACTATCCAGCCTGTTCTTGGCGATTTGAACGATTGGCGAAGCGAAAAAGAGCTTGACCTTATCACCTGCAATCCGCCCTACAAGATAAACAACACAGGTGCGAAAAATGACAGCGAAGCGGTTTCTATCGCACGGCATGAAATGCTCTGCACCATTGATGATGTGTGCAGATGTGCAAAGAAAAATCTGAAATTCGGCGGCAGGCTTTGCATTTGTAACCGCCCCGAGCGCCTTTGCGATATAATGACGGCAATGAGAGTCAATGGCATCGAGCCGAAGCGTTTGCGGACAGTTCACAAAAACCCGGAGTGTCCCCCATGGCTTATACTTGTTGAGGGCAAAAAGGGAGGAAAGCCTTTTGTGCAGATAGAAAAGCCTTTGTATGTGCGCTCTGCAGACGGCGGAAACTCGGCTGAAATGAAGCGGATATACGGGCTGGAATAGTGAGGAATGAGGGCAGGGGCGTGCCCCTGCACCAAATTCGCATAGTCTGTACTACGGGCGACTTTATGTTGTAGCCCGAGGATAGGTTTGTTAAAGAAATGACAATTGCATTGATCTCTTAACAAAGCGAAAGCAGAATTAAGTAGGGGCGACCTTTGGTCGCCTGCTCACAATGGTACTTTTTGCATTTGTAGGGGCGAACAGCGTTCGCCCGCTTATTCCAATTTGTCTGCTTATATATTTACGAAATAATAAAAAGAGGGTAATAAAATGAAGATTTTAGGAATAGAAAGCTCCTGCGATGAAACGGCCTGCTCTGTTGTTGAGGACGGAAAAACGGTGCTTTCAAATATAGTTGCAAGTCAGATAGACGAACACAGGCTCTATGGCGGAGTTGTGCCTGAGATAGCTTCACGCCGCCATGCGGAGAACATAACATGGGTAACAAAAGCCGCTCTTGAAGAAGCAAACTGCACAATGGAGGATATCGACGCTGTCGCAGTGACCTATGCCCCTGGTCTTATCGGAGCACTTCTTGTGGGTGTGAGCTTTGCGAAAGGTCTTGCAATGAGCGCAGGCAAGCCCCTTGTGCCTGTTCACCATATTGCAGGACACATTGCCGCAAACTATATCTCCCACCCTGAGCTTAAACCGCCTTATCTTTGCCTGGTCGTGTCAGGAGGACATTCACATATAGTAGAGGTGCTTGATTATTCAAGATATCATGTTATCGGCAGAACAAGAGATGATGCCGCAGGCGAGTGCTTTGACAAGGTAGCGAGAACATTGGGCTTTGAATACCCTGGCGGAAAATTTATCGACAATGCCGCAAAGTCAGGCGATCCTAATGCCTATAAGCTCCCTCACCCAAAGGTGCAGGGCAGTGAATATGACTTCTCTTTCAGCGGACTAAAAACTGCCGTTATAAACCTTGTGCATAATGCCGCACAAAAGGGCGAAACTGTCAATGTGAACGATATGGCGGCATCGTTCCAGAACACCATATCTGACATTCTTGTAGACAAAGCGATGCTTGCCGCAAAAGATCTCGGGTATACTACCATAGGGCTTGCAGGGGGCGTTTCGGCAAACTCAGGAGTAAGAGAGAAGCTTCAAAAAGCCTGTGACAAGCGTGGCTATAAGCTTTATATGCCTGAGTTCAAATACTGCGGTGACAACGGTGCAATGATAGCCTGTCAGGGATATTTTGACTATCTTGCAGGCAGGCGAGCAGACGAAAGCCTTAACGGCATTGCAACGCTGTCGCTGGATAAGATTTCGGAATAAAATTATTTTTGAGGTATAAAAAAATGAAACTACTAGCCATAGACGGAAACAGCATAATGAACAGAGCTTTTTACGGAATAAAGCTGCTGTCAAATTCAAAGGGGCAGTTCACGAACGCCCTTACGGGGTTTATGAATATTTACCTCAAGGAGATAGGCGAGGTAAAGCCTGACTGCGTGGCAGTGGCTTTCGACCTTAAAGCCCCTACTTTCAGACACAAGGCGAATGCCGCCTACAAAGCCAACCGAAAGGGTATGCCAGAGGAGCTTGCACAGCAAATGCCTGTGATAAAAGAGCTTCTGGGTGACCTTGGTATAAAGATAGTACAGTGTGAGGGCTATGAAGCGGACGATATCCTCGGTACGCTCTCAAAAGCCGCCGCAGATTCGGGCAACGAGTGCTATATCCTCACTGGTGACAGGGACAGCTTTCAGCTCGTTTCCGACCGTGTGACAGTACGTCTTGCCACCACAAAGGAAACAAAGATCTATACCCCCGACAGGATAATGGAAGAATACGGTGTCACACCTCGTCAGATGATAGAGGTAAAGGCTCTTATGGGCGATACTTCTGACAATATCTCAGGCGTAAAGGGCATCGGCGAAAAGACCGCACTTTCCCTTATCAAGCAGGAGGGCGATGTCAAGACCCTTTATGAGCACCTTGCCGATATCAAGCTTACCCCCTCTGTGCGCACAAAGCTTGAAAACGGTCATCAGGACGCTATAGACAGCCGTTTCCTTGCGGAAATATGTCTTGAAGCACCTGTTGATAAAGCTACAGAGTTTTATAAGCTTGGCGAGGTGGATACCGAAAAAACAAAGGCTCTCCTTGCCGACCTTGAAATGATGCGCCTTATAGACAGATTGGGTCTTAGCGGAAAAGCTGTGGAAAGCTCTGACAGCGCTGTTCAGGAAAGCAAGCTAAAGCTTTCCGACCTGCCAAAGTTCGAGGTCAAGCCACTTGATGAGAGCGTTATATCTGTTCTTGACAAAGACAAAACAGCATATTTTATCTTTGCAGGCAATAAGCTTTCTATCCTCTGTGATGATATCATCTATACCACCGAGGACAATGCCCTTATCACAGCTTTCATGGGAACAGCCTGCGAAAAAATAACTTTTGAGGGTAAAACTGCCCATAAGTTTGCGTTTTCAAATGGCACTCACCTTGAAGATCTCACTTTCTGCTGCGACCTTGCAGGCTATCTTCTCAACTCACAGTCAAGCGAGTATACAGCGGAAAATCTCTGCCTTTCATATAAGTGCCTTTACCGCTCAGATATGGGCGAATATGCAGACCTTTCAAGCCTGCCTGCCCTTAGTGAAAATCTGAAAAAACAGCTTGAAATGACAGAAATGACAAAGCTTTTCGACGATATCGAAATGCCACTTTGCGAAGTGCTTGCTTCAATGGAGTTTTACGGTGTAAAGGCTGACGCAGAGGGCATAAAGGCTTTCGGCGAGGACTTGAAAATAAAGATAGACGAGCTTACCTCGCAGATATATATGTATGCAGGCAAGGAGTTCAATATCGCTTCCACAAAACAGCTTGGAGAAGTGCTTTTCGAGGACTTGGGTCTGCCTGCAAAGAAGAAAACAAAATCGGGCTATTCCACCAATGCGGACGTTCTTGAAAGCCTTATGGACAAGCACCCTATCGTGCCTCTTATCGTTGAATACCGCACCCTCACAAAGCTCAATTCCACCTATGTTGACGGACTTTTGAAGCTTATCCACCCAGACGGCAGAGTCCATTCTGTTTTCAAGCAGACCGAAACAAGAACAGGAAGGATATCCTCCACAGAGCCTAATATGCAGAATATCCCTGTAAGAAAAGAGATAGGCAGGAATATGCGTAAGTTCTTTGTTGCCGAGGACGGCTATACTCTTCTTGACGCCGACTACAGTCAGATCGAGCTTAGAGTGCTTGCTTCCGTGTGCGGCGATAAAAATATGCAGGAAGCTTTCTCAGAGGGCAGAGATATCCATACCTCAACTGCGGCGCAGGTCTTTGATATCCCCGAGGATTTTGTCACCCCTGAAATGAGAAGTGCGGCAAAGGCTGTAAACTTTGGTATAATCTACGGCATAGGAGCATTTTCTCTGTCGAAAGATATCGGCGTAACAGTTGCGGAAGCAAAAAGATACATCAAGAATTATCTTGACAATTTCCCGAAAGTATCGGAATTTATGGATAAGACAGTTGATGACGGCATAAAAAACGGCTATGTCACCACACTTTTTGGCAGAAGAAGATATATCCCTGAGCTTTCTGCCTCAAACAAGGTCTTGCAGGCTTTCGGAAAGAGGGCGGCAATGAACGCACCGATCCAAGGTGCGGCGGCTGATATCATCAAGATAGCAATGGTAAGAGTATATAAAAAGCTCAGAGAAGAAAAGCTTGACGCAAGGCTTATTTTGCAGGTGCATGACGAGCTTATCATAGAAGCGGCTGAAAAAGACAAGGACAGAGCCGAAAAGATACTCAAAGAGGAAATGGAGAACGCTGTAAAGCTTGCAGTGCCAATGACAGTGGACGTAAACAGCGGAAGAAGTTGGTACGAAGCGAAAGACTGATCTCTTTAGTGAGGAATGAGGAGTGAGGAATGAGGAGTGAGAAATGAGGAGTGAGAAATGAGGAATGAGGAATTAAGGTATCGCCTGCGGCGATGATCATTTCCCGTAGGGGCGACCTTTGGTCGCTCGCCTTTGCTTACGCTGTCATTGCTGGTATCAATATTTTGTTATTGTTGACGAATTTTTAGACGGCTGTCGCAATAATACTTGACTTTTGTGAAATTTATGGTATAATTCTCTATGTAAAATGTGTGTAAGAAAGATAGATAAAAAGTAGAATAATAGGAATTTGAAAAAAACGAAAAGGGGCTGGGAAAATGAAAAAATTGCTTTTTGTGTTCAATCCCCATGCTGGCAAGGGACAGATAAAAGATAACCTTTGCGACATTGTGGATATTTTTACAAAGGGCGGCTATGAGGTAGTTACCTACCCTACGCAGGCTAAGCTTGACGGCTATAACAAGCTTTGTCAGTGCGGACAGGATTATGATATGATAGTCACATCAGGCGGTGACGGAACATTGTCTGAGGCTGTCAAGGCTATGATGACGTTTAATAAGAAAATACCGCTTGGATATATCCCTGCCGGTTCAACAAACGATTGTGCGCAGTCTTTGAGCATACCTAAAAAAATGCTCGACGCCGCAAGGGAGATAGTTGACGGCGTGTATTTTGATTATGACGTTGGCAAGTTCAATGGTCAGTATTTTGTGTATGTAGCAGGCTTTGGCGCTTTCACTGACGTTTCTTATGAAACCTCACAAACGCTGAAAAACAAGTTTGGTCATGCCGCATATGTGGCAGAGGGAATAAAAAGGCTCTCAAAGATAACGGGTCAGCAAATGAGAGTGGAGCATGACGGCGAGGTAATAGAGGGAAGCTTTATACTCGGTCTTATCTCAAACACTATCTCAGTGGGCGGAATGAAAAAGCTTATCGCTTCGGGCGTGTGTTTTGACGACGGACTTTTCGAGGTGGTTCTGGTAAAGACACCTAAGAACGCTATCGAGCTGAGCAACACCATAAATGAAGCAGTGCTTAATAAGCTCAACGATAAGCATTTTGTGACTTTCAAGTCCTCAAAAGTCACATTCACAAGCGTGAACGAAGTGCCTTGGACGCTGGACGGAGAGTCGGGCGGAAAGCATACATATGTTGAGATAGAAAACTGCAAGCAGGCAATAAGATTCAAGCTCAAACCCAATGATATCACCGCCGAGCAGACGGCTGTCCAGTGTCAGGCAGGGGATATGATAATGACCGATGACGGTCACCCTGTTGTCATTGAGGATCAGGACGAGATAGAAGATTAAGCTGTTTTGCAGGGGCGGACTTTGGTCGCACGCCTTTCAGATATTTGACAAAATAAAAGCGGACGAGTTTTTTTCGTCCGCTTTTTGCATATGCCTATTTCTTGTTTTTAAGCCGAAACTGCGATGGGGTCATGTTGTATCTGCGTTTGAACTGCCGCATGAAATGCACGTCATTTTCGTATCCGCATACGGAGGCAATGTTTTTTACTGTCATGTCAGTGCTGAGTAGATAGTATTCTGCGTTTTTCATTCTTGCACAGAGGATATCCTCATAACAGCTCACCCCGAAGCGTGAGGTGTAAAGATACTGAAAGTGAGAGGGGCTTACGCTGAGGGTTTTCGCCATATCGGCAATGTTCCTGCTTCCAGAGGGTGAGCTGTAGATATCCGCCCTGAGCCGCTCAAGTGCGTCAGCGTAGTGACTGCGCTTTTTAGGGGTCTGACCGCTCTTGCTGAGAGAATATTCCTCTCCAAGCCTAATGAGCAACATTCTGAGCATAAGCTCGATATAATCCTCACGCCTGCCGCTTTCAGATAAGCTGAGCCTGCTTATTGTTGATAGGATATCCTCAGCTTTCGCTGCGTCTGATAACGTAAAAATCGTATCATATGGGAGTGAATAGTCACGGGTGAGCGTATCGTCACAATCAAAATGAAGCCAGTGGTTTATGTAAAAACCCTTGCAGGCACGGTATATCTGCTCAGTGCCTTTTTTGTATAGTATTGCGCTGTCAGGGGAAACTGTGTATTCCCTGCCGTGCAAACGCACCACCGCAGAGGACTTGAATATAAGCAGAAGATTATCCCCCGAGCCGTTTGGACGGCGTATGTCAAAAGACCCGTCATGGCTGTAGTTTAGTCCCAAAGCGTGAAGTTCCATAGGTTTATCCTTTCTAATTTCGTATGATGTATCAGTATAATAATAGGATATATCATTGTTGTTTTTTTGTCAAGTGATAAAATATAATTGAAACTAAAAGCATATACACCAAGGAGGTCAAAATGAAAGAGATTTCAATGCTTATCAATACCGCAGACAAACGTTCCCACATAAACCCTGAGATATACGGACACTTCTCCGAGCATCTTGGCAGATGTATCTATAACGGAATGTACGTTGGCGAAGATTCTGAGATACCGAACATAAAAGGCGTAAGAAAAGACGTTATCGAAGCTTTCAAGGAGATAAAAATGCCTGTTCTCCGCTGGCCGGGGGGCTGTTTTGCAGACGAGTATCATTGGAAGGACGGCATAGGCGAAAAAACACAGCGCAAGAAAATGATAAACACCAACTGGGGCGGCGTGACGGAGGATAACTCTTTCGGCACTCACGAGTTTTTCGACCTCTGCGAGGAGATAGGCTGCGAACCGTATCTTGCAGGAAATCTCGGAAGCGGCACTGTTCAGGAGCTTTCCGAGTGGATAGAATATATCACCTTTGACGGTGTTTCCCCTATGGCTGATCTGAGAAGAAAAAACGGCAGAGAAAAGCCTTGGAAGCTTAAATATCTTGGCATAGGCAATGAAAGCTGGGGCTGCGGCGGCTCGATGCGCCCTGAGTATTACTGCGACGAATACAGAAGATATCAGAGCTTTTGCAAGAATTTCAGCGGCAATGAGCTTTACAAAGTCGCCTGCGGACCAAATGCCAACGATTATAACTGGACGGACGTTGTAATGTCAAACCTTGGGGAGTGGCACACAAAGGCTATCTCTTTGCACTACTACACTGTTCCTACAGGGGATTGGAGCAAAAAGGGCAGTGCAACTGAGTTTTCAGACGAGGAGTATTACGAAACTATATCAAAGACTCTCTACATGGACGAGCTTATAAAACGCCACAGCGAGATAATGTCACGTCGTGACCCAGAGGGTAAGATAGGTCTTATAGTTGACGAGTGGGGCTGTTGGTATGACGTTGAGAAGGGTACAAACCCAGGTTTCCTCTATCAGCAGAACACAATGCGTGACGCTATTGTGGCGGCTTGCAATCTGAACATCTTCAATGCCCACAGCGACAAGGTCGTTATGGCAAATCTTGCTCAGGCAGTGAACGTTTTGCAGGCTCTTATCCTCACAGAGGGCGAGAAAATGGTAAAGACGCCTACCTATCACGTCTTTGACCTTTTCAAAACTCATCAGGGCGGTGAGCTTTGCTACAGCCACGCTGACAACTGTCAGGCAGGCGGAAAGATCCCAATGATATCACAGTCCGCCTCAGTAAAGGACGGCGTCCTCACTGTCACTTTGGCAAACTGCTCTATAGACGATGACGCTCATATCTGCTGTGATATCGCAGGAGCAAATTATCAGTATATAGATTGCAGGATACTTGACAGCGACGTAAGGGAATATAATGACTTTGATAACTGCGATAAGGTAGCACCGAAAGAGCATAGGGCAATATGGACAGAGAACGGCTTTGAGATAACATTGCCTAAATGCTCCGTTGCCGTTGTGACAATGAGATAAGGACTATAAGGAGAGTCAAAAATGACAGTAAAAGATAAAATTTTGCAGGGCAGAACATATCTTGGCATTGAGCTTGGCTCAACAAGAATAAAGGCTGTTCTTATAGACGATAGCTTTTCTGTTATCGCATCAGGCTCAAAGCAGTGGGAAAACCGCTTTGAGAACGGCTGTTGGACATATTCTCTTGACGATATCCACGGGGGCATACAAGCCTGCTATAAAGACCTTTCAGAGAACGTAAAGGCTCAGTACGGCATTTATCCCGAAACATACGGCGCAATGGGCATTTCTGCCATGATGCACGGCTATATGGCTTTCGATAAAAATGATAAGCTTCTTGTGCCTTTCAGAACATGGCGCAATACCATGACGGCTCAGGCGGCAGGAGAGCTTACAAAGCTTCTGGGCTTCAATATCCCTCAGCGTTGGAGCATTGCACATCTTTATCAGGCAGTGCTTAACAAAGAAGCCCACGTTCCTCATATCGCTTATATCAATACCCTTGCAGGATATGTGCATAAAAGGCTCACAGACCGCTTTGAAGTGGGCGTTGGCGAAGCTTCAGGTATCTTCCCTGTGGAGGGCATAGGATACAAAAAAGAGTATTTGGAGCTTACAGAAAAAAGCCTTGCAGAAAAAGGCTTTGACCATAAGCTGAAAGATATCCTACCTGCTGTGAGAAACGCAGGAGAAAAGGGCGCAGTTCTTACAGAAGAGGGCGCAAAGTTTCTCGACCCTGAGGGACACCTAAAAGCAGGCGTATCGGTCTGCCCGCCTGAGGGTGACGCAGGCACAGGCATGGTGGCAACGGACAGCGTTCTGAAAAAGACCGGAAACATCTCCGCAGGCACTTCCATATTTGCAATGCTTGTCCTTGAAAAGCCGCTGAAAGGCGTTTATGAGGAGATAGACGTCGTCACTACTCCTGACGGTTCGCCGGTCGCAATGGTGCATTGCAATAACTGCTGTTCAGAGCTTGACGCATGGGTGAATATGTTCGGAGAGTTCGCAAAGCTCACAGGCAACGAGATAGACAAGAGCAGGCTTTATGAAACCCTTTATAAAAACGCCATGACAGCCGACAGCTCATGCGGCGGCGTGACAGCCTATAACTGCCTTTCAGGAGAGCCTGTTATAAAGCTTGACGAGGGCAGACCAATGTATTTCCGCACTCCCGACAGCAATTTGACTTTGGGAAGCTTTTTCAGAGCACAGCTTTATTCCGCTTTCACTGCACTGAAAATAGGCATGGATATACTTTTTGATAAGGAAAAGGTAAAAGCAGAAAAGATAACAGGTCACGGAGGACTTTTCAAGGTCAGCGGAGTGGCTTCACAGCTTATGGCGGATGCACTTTCAACCCCTGTTTCAGTGATGAAAACAGCAGGCGAGGGCGGTGCATGGGGCATGGCTATCCTTGCGGCATATATGGAGCTTTCAGAGGGCAAAAAGCTTGCAGACTTCCTTGACGAAAAGGTGTTTGCAGACATGGAAGTGACAACTTCTCAGCCTGAACAGACAGGCTCAGAGGGCTATAAAAAGTTCTTGGAAAGATATAAAAATGGACTGGCAGCAGAAAAAGCCGCACAGTTCTAATAAAAAATCATAGAAATTCATAGAAAAATCGTAGGGGCGACCTGAGGTCGCCCGCCTGTCTGTCCGAATTGTCGGCATGGCGAGCTATTCACTTGTTCGGAAAATGGGCAGACAAAAGGTGCATTTACCAAATCAGCGAAAGGAGAATTTTTTATGCTGGAAGAATTAAAACAGCAGGTGTGCGAGGCGAATCTGCTGCTGCCGAAATACGGTCTTGTTACGTTCACATGGGGAAATGTTTCCGCAATAGACAGAGAAAATGGTCTTGTGGTCATAAAGCCCTCAGGCGTGCCATATGAGGGCATGACAGCCGAGGATATGGTGGTAGTTGATCTTGAAAGCGGCAAGGTTGTGGAGGGAAAATATAAGCCCTCCAGCGATACCCCAACACATTTGGAGCTTTACAAAGCCTTTGATATCGGTGGAATAGTACATACCCACAGCCGCTGGGCAACGTCTTTTGCTCAGGCAGGAAAAGGCGTTATACCAATGGGAACGACCCACGCAGATTATTTTTATGGCGAGATACCATGCACAAGAGCAATGACCCCTGAGGAGATCGCAGGCGAGTATGAAAAGGAAACAGGCACTGTTATAATCGAGGCTTTTAAAGGTCTTGACGCAACTCAGATACCTGCCGTTCTGGTAAAAAGCCACGGTCCCTTTACATGGGGAAAGGACGCCGCAGAAGCCGTTCATAATGCAGTCGTTCTCGAAGAAGCCGCATTCATGAACTTCCACGCAATGATGCTCAACCCTGAGATAGGTCATATGCAGCAGGAGCTTCTTGACAAACACTTTCTCAGGAAGCACGGCAAGAACGCATATTACGGTCAGAATTGAATTGCATATATCATATTTTGTGTAGGGGCGACCTTAGGTCGCCCGTTGTCACAATGATCTGATACTTTATCAACACTCTCACGCCCCGATTTTCGGGGTGTTTTTTTGCGCATTTGCCCTTATATTGTGCAAAATGTATATTATGTGTACGCTGATTTGTACAAAAGGGTAGTTTTTTGTACTTGTTATAAGTAAATTCTTGACTTATGTTTTAATAATATGTTATAATTAAAATAATGTCACGGTAATATTTATTGTGTCACAGCGGAAATGAATGGAATATAGTATAGATATTACCTCAAGGCAATTCCATGCAAGGTTTGCCTTAGAAACGAGGAACGGAGGCTTGTAATGAAAAAGCAAATTGATTACGGCAGCTATGCGTCCTATAAGGAAACGGTAAAGGGTCTTACTGAGAACCTGAAATCGCTGCTTGGATTGAGCGAGGAGATCGCTCTTGTCAATACTGCGGAATCTATTCGGGAAACATTGGAGAAAACTGCCGAGGAGCATTTTGAGGTCGCTATAGTGGGCGAGTTCAAGAGAGGAAAAAGTACCCTTATCAACGCAATGCTGGGTCAGGAGGTACTCCCTGCTGACGTGCTGCCTGCAACGGCTACCCTTAACAGAGTTACTTATAGCGAAGAGCCGTATGTGCAGGTGGAATACAAAAACGGCAAAAGTGAAAGGGTGGATATAAACAAGCTGGAGGACTATGTAACAAAGCTTACAGCAGAGTCGGAGGAAAGAGCCGAAACTGTCAAGGAAGCCACTGTTTATTATGATACCGAGTTCTGTAAGAACAACGTTGATATCATAGACACTCCGGGTCTTAACGATGACGACCAGATGACTAACGTTACTCTGTCTATCCTGCCGAAAATAGACGCAGCCGTTTTCGTTATCAGTGCAAACTCCCCTTTCTCACAGTTTGAGAAAGAGTTTCTTGAAAAGAAAATGCTTACCTCCGATGTGGGAAGGATTATCTTTGTTGTAAACTGTTTCGGTACATTCTCTCAGGCAGACGAGAATAAGATAGTCGAAACTGTAAGAGGACGTATCGGAAAGTACGTTATGGAAAAGGCTAAAAAAGTCATGGGCGAGGATTCCCGTGAGTTTGCGGTCTATAAGAGAAAGATAGGAACTCCGAGAGTTATCGGCGTTTATGCAAAGCAGGCTCTTACCGCCAAGGAAACAGGTGATAAGGAAGCCCTTGAAAAGAGTAACTTCCCTGAATTTGAAAAGGCTCTTGAAACCATGCTCACAAAAGAGCGTGGCGTTATCGCATTGCAGATACTTGCAAACAAGATAACAAATTCAGGTACTGAGATACTCAGAAGCGTTGTTATGCAGGAAAACGCCCTCATGATGGCTAACGATGAGTTCATGGAAAAGTATGACGAAGCTATCAAAGAGATAGGCGAGATAAGAAATAAGAAAAGACAGGAATTTGTCAAGATCAACGATGCCGCAAATCAGGTGTTCAATGACCTGCAGCCTGTTCTGGACAGCTATTGGACAAACATCGAGCAGACAGCTATGGATGTTATAGACAACTTCCAGATGTCCTCTGATGATTTCAAGAAAGACCAGCTCAAGCTCGTTACAGCAAAGCTCACCGAGAAAATAAAGGAGAGCATAGAGGCAAGAGCGCAGATAATCTGCGAGCAGATACAGAACAGCATCAACTTCGCTGTTTCCTGCGAGGCTGAAAGACTTCAGGAATTTGAGGACGAGTTCTTCGAGTCCGTTACAAAGATCCAGCAGATGTTCACTATCTCCGACAGAGTTTCAAAGAACGGCGGCGTTATGGATAAGATAATCGGCGTTGCTATCGGCTCATACGGCGTGGGCGGATTGTTCCTGGGCTTCAGAGAGTCCGGCGTAAAGGGCGCACTTCTGGGCGGAGCAACGGGCTTTGCAGGATTTTATGCTACTTATTATACCGCTATATTCTTTGCAGGCTTCTTCGGCATCACCGCTACCCTGCCTGTGACCCTCTGCCTTATGGCTCTTGCAGGTATTGCAGGAACTTTTACTTCAAACTTTGCCGTTGATAAGATACTTGTTAAGGAAAGAATAGATAAGTATAAGTCAAACTTCAAAACTCAGGTCAGAAAGCAGTTCCACGAAATGAAGCTCAATAACGACTTCACCGAAACTGTCCGCCGTCAGGTATTCTCAGCATTTGAGGGTCTGAAGGGCAAGATCGAGAGCGAAACAGAGATAATCCTCCGTGATACTCAGGAAACACTTGATAATCTTAATGATCTTAAAACAGAGAAGAGCAACATTTCTCAGAAGGAAATGGAACGTCTCCATGATATCGCCGAGAGCGCAAGCGCTATAGTTCAGGAAGCATATCAGGTAAGACGTGTGCTTACCGAAGCTATGGAAAGCTGACGGTCAGACAAGGCAAACAAAAAGATAATTTTAAGATCAAGGGAGGACAGGTCATGAGTACAAATACAACGGAAAGGGAAAATCCGCTGCTACAGATTGACACAAGCTTCCGCACATATCTGAACGCTTATACAAGAAGCTATCAGAACCATATAGTTGACGGCGTGCTTGACTATGCTTTCGAGTCCGACTTTGCCGTAAGGCAGAAGATAATGGGACTTGGGGGCTGGGGAAAGCTCGTCAAGGCGGCAGGCTCGCAGGACGTTTCTGCCGAAGCAAAGCACCTGTTTTTAAAATGCGAGCAGGTCGGCCCGCTGAAATATCCTGATATATATGACATTGTGAAAAAGTGTGCCGAGCGTCTTGAGCTTGTTGTGCCTATCGTCTTTGTCAGAGGGGATATGGATAAAGCACAGGTATACTCTGTGGCAAGTGATATCATCGAGCCTTGTATCGTGCTTTCAAAGCAGGTAGTGGAAATGTGCAGCAAAGAGGAGCTTATGTTCCTTATAGGCTGCGAGTGTGGAAGAATACAGAACAATCATTGTGCCTATAATATGGCATTTACATATCTCAATTTCAATAAGTATACCTACAGACCCATTGAAAGGTCATATAAGCAGACTGTGAACAATCAGCTTTATACGGCGCTTGTTCAGTGGGTGAAGTATGCTGATATAACTGCGAACAGAGCAGGCATTATCTGTCTTGATAAGCCGGGAATGTTCATAAGCGTCATAACAGGGCTTTATAACAAGGGCTATATCGACTTCTATGGCAGACAGCAGAAGAATATGGATACCGACGGACTTATCAAAAAGGCTGAAAGCGTCCATGCAGTTTCTTCAAGAAATCTGAAAACAGATAATACTATGAGCGAGCTTGAAAAGCTTGTTGTCGCAGCTACTGAATTTCTGTATTGCTCAGTTCTTTATGAATGGCGTGGCGACGCAGAGGATTCTGACAGACACCTTGTTTCAGGTCAGATATGTGATGTGCGCAGCAGTATTATAATCGGAAACGGAGGCGTGATAGGTGGATAGTGCTAATATCAATACAGCGGAGCAGAATATTGCACAGGTAAAGACCGCTCTTAAAGCCTTTGTTGAAAATGAAAAGATAGCGAAAATGCTCGGCAAGGATTTTGTCAGCGAAATGAACGATTGGGAAGCCCTTATCGAGAAAAAAAGCGAAGAGCCTTTCACGCTGGTCATACTTGGCGAGTTTAAAAGGGGAAAAAGCACCATTATAAACGCCCTGCTGGGTAAGGAGCTTGCACCTATAAACGTTACACCTGAAACCTATACTATAAACGAGATATCTTTCGGTCATACACAGTATGTTGAAGCTATCCTTGAAAACGGCATGAGAGTGCCGCTGTCGCTGGAGGATATCACAAGAGAAAAGCTTGAGCAGAGAATGAAGCTTTTTCCTGCAAAAATAAGCTATGTTCAGATAAAGGACAACGCTCCTATACTCAAAGAGATAAGGATAGTGGATACCCCGGGCCTTTCCGACTTGGAGAGCCTTGACAAGCAGGTAATGGATTACATTGTCAATGCCGACGCTATCATGTATGCAGCGTCATGCCTGCTGCCTTTCTCTGAAAGCGAGCAGTTGTTCCTTGCAAGCCATGTTCAGCCTCAGAGATTTGGTATGCTCTATATTCTCGTGAATATGATAGACGCCATGAACTCTCAGAAAGACGCCGATAAAATATTAAGGCGTGTGAGAAATATATCCGAGAGGATAGTGCCTAACGCTATCGTCTACGGCATAAGCGGCGCAGACGAGCTTAGCCGAAAGCTTGGCAGAGAAAGACCGCTGGACAAGGGTACAAGAGAGTTTTATGAAACTCAGTTTTTCCAGTTCGAGCTTTCTTTGCAGCGTGATATAATCATGCAAAAGGACGTTATACGTTCAAAGCGTGTGCTCACGATGCTCTCGCAGATGTGTGACGAAACTGCCGCAAAGCTTAGACTTATAAGCGATATGGCAGAGCTTGACAAGCAGAAGCTTGCCGACAGAGCAAAAGAGTTTGAGGAGCAGTGTGAAAAGCTTTCAAAGGCTCTGGAGGAGAAAAAGCCTGCTTTGCATCTTTCTATTATCGAAATGCAGCAGGAAGCCGAAGCTTGGATGTATGAGTTCTTCTCAAAGCTGAGAGCAAGCATTTTGGATTGCCGTGGAAAAGACGCCGACGGCAATGACCTTTACAGCTCTGAGGACATAGAAAAGCATTTCTATTCGTTCCTTATGGAAAAGGTGGGCGAAGCATATCGAAATTGTATCGAGAGCCATAGAGACAGGATAGCCGAGATAGTGGAAGGCACAGGCAGAGAGCTTGCCTCCGCCCTTGGCATAGACGACCTTTCAAAGGCGGCAAAGGCTCCGTCAGTGGAAATGATAATGACCTCTCTGAACAAGAACGTAACACGTTCTGTTATGGGCGTTCAGCTTTTCGGCACCAGCGAAACCTTCCCGCCTGCCACAATGTCAGTTTTCAGCCTTATCCTTAAAAAGAAAAAGCAGACAGATATCATTGATATCGCCCTTGAAAACTATGACGATATCAGAAATAATATCGTCAAGGATATAAAGACAGTTTATCAGGACCTTGAAACAAAGGCAGCCGCAAGGCTCGACAGCCTTTATCAGTATCAGGTGGAAATGGGCAGAGAAGCCCTTAATCAGGCTCAGCAGCTCATGACTGTCTATGACAATGACGAGATAAGGGAAACTCTTGTGGAGGCAAAGCAAATGCTTGCCAGACCGCAAAAAATACTTGCAGAATGCACATTATAAAAAATAAAAACGTCCCATTAAGTTGGGGCGTTTTTTGATAATGGCGTAAATATGCTTCTTGACAAAAAAACAGGCTGCAAAAAACAGCCTGTTTTTTTATGCAATAATTACTTGTCCTTGTATTGCTCAACATTGTTTTCTATCTTGTCAACAGAGTTTCTTTCTGTTATGTCAACACGATAGTTGTACCGAGCGTCCTTTGTGACAGTGTTTTCAGTGAAGTATTCAAGCTCACCGTCTTTATCGAAAAAATAGGTCGTGGAAAAGCCCGTCGTGCCTATCTCCTCAGCGTCCTTTCCTAGCTTTGAAACGTCATAAACATACGTCACAGTAACAGAGCCGTCATCACCGATAATGTCGGAAACAGACTCAACAGCTTTCGGTGCAAACATCAGCATACCCTCGTCAGCCTGTGGGTGCTTTGCCTTTCTTGTGTACTTTGAAAAGTCTTTGTCGCCCTTTACAGTATGCGAGTATTCTCCGTTGTCATAGGTGTAGCTCTCGATTCCGTTGTTATACTGAGCGTATTCCTTTCCTCCGTTCTTGCCGTAGTAAGAATAGGTCAGCACGTCCTTTTCGTCATACTTGAAAGTGAACTCCTGCTCGATATCACCAGTGTCCTCGTTGGTTATAACGACTTTTGCGGAGTCAAGCGTCGCATAGTCCTCCCTTGCCTGATAGACCAATGTGTCATGCTTTAGCTCAGGCGTACCGCAGGAGGTGCATAAAATGCAGACAGCCGCTGTTAAAGCTGCTGCCGCTGTTTTCAGAAATCTCATTTTAAAATTTACTCTCCTTAAAGCCCCTTGCAGGTCTTTGAGAACACTATAAGCGCCGCAGCGATAGTGAATATCTGCGAGATAGTTGCATGGACCATAAGACCTATATTGAATTTTATCACATACAGGTCTATAGCAAAGCTTTCAACGCCTACATTTTTTCCCCATGCAAGCCAGCCCACATAATCCTTGCCCTCACAGACATAAGCTATGAACGCACCAAGTATTATTCCTGCCAGCATGAAAAATATAAACGCAAAAGTCTTTTTGAAATTTTTCATGACTGAATATCCTCTGCTTTATGTATCGGTATCTATTTTCTTCTTGACGGAGATTTTCTCTTGTTGTCAATGACCTTTTTCAGATCAGAAAATCTCTCTTCGCTTGACGCCTTGAACTTGCTGAGCATATCCTCAAAATCAGCGTTTCCCGAATTGCTGTCAGCATTGTATACCGGCGGCGGATTTTTAGCAAAATCCTGTGGCGCTCTGTCTCTGTTGTGATCTCTGTTGTAGTCGTTTCTAGGTCTGCCCTGAGAATTGCCTCCCTGACGGTTGAAATTTCTCTGACCACCGTTAGGTCTGCCCTCTCTGCCACCCTGGTGACCGTTCTCTCTTGGCTTTCTCTGCGGCGCAGGCTGAGCCTTTTTGATAGAAAGAGATATCTTTCCGTCGTCGCCTAAATTAAGCACCTTTACCTTGACGGTCTGACCCTCGGTAAGATGATCCTTTATCTCGTTTACGAATGTGTTCGCAACCTCCGAGATGTGGACCATTCCCGTTGTATCCTTGTCAAGCTCTACAAATGCTCCGAATTTTGTGATACCTGTTACTTTTCCTTCATAAATTTTTCCTACTTCAAGCTGCATTTGATCTTTGTGTCCTCTCTGCAATAAAAATTCTGCTATATGAACGGTCAAAAGACCGTGTTTGCCTTAGTTGCTGTTGTTTACAATATAAAATCTGCGCTCATTAGGATAAGCATAGCCCAGCTTTTCAATAGCTATCTTCTCCATATACTCCGCCTCGTCGTCAGAACTGAGCAGCCTTGTGTATTCATCATTGAGCTGCTTTGCGGCGGTTATCTTTTTATTTATAGCGTCTGACTTTTTTCTGAGCTGTGCTATCTGCGCCTGCTGTGAGATGATAGTCACCCCTGAATAAACAACAAGAGCGGCAACAGCAAAAATAGTCAGAAGCTTAACAAATCTTGATCTTTTCGGCTTTGGATTTTTTTTAGCAGCGTCCTTTTCAGCGTCGGCCGTTTCGGACGTTTTATTTTTGAAACCTAGCATTGTGTACTCCTTTTTTGATTACAAAACCGACATTTCCATAAGCAATACCCCAATAACTGTCATGAGGCGTTACCTATACTCTTTTCTATTATACACTAATCAAAAGAGAGTTTTCAAGTGCTTTTAGAAGTTTTTTTTCGCAGAGAGGAAATTTTGCACTTTTTCACAAAACACTCCCTGAAACCGACTGCTCTTTTGGTAATAAATTTAACCACAGGCGAAAACGTTTTAGCAAATAGTTTTCTGATGACCGAAAAAAGGCTTCTCAGTACGGATACAACAGCGTTTCCCACAGTAAGGTGTTCTATCACAGAGCCTATGAGCATACCGACTAAAACAAACCCTCTTATAGCCCCCGTCAGCCCGGTGCAAAATGTGAAAAGTGCAAAGCCGTAAAGAAATGTGTAAATGATATCCTCAAAAAAGGTGAGTATCTTCCCATGTGGCAAAGCCGCCCTGAATACCCTGAAAATATCATATAAAAGCCCCAGCCCGCAGCCCAGAACCACAGACAGCAGAAAAAGCTCCCTTTCAAGCTCTAGCCCCAACTGCATTTCTTCCATTTATCTTTCCCCTTTCTTCACCATTTTGCACTTGTGCAATGACATTGTATATACTTTTTATCTGTAAAACCGCTTGAATATGCAATTCCCAACTTGTAGGGGCGAACAGCGTTCGCCCGTTGGCTGACCGCTATTTGTTATCTGCCTATCCGTATTTTGCCGAAAGCTCCGCAAACAGGCGGGCGACCAAAGGTCGCCCCTACAGATACTATCTGAATATCTTTCCTATTGCCGAGAGCTTTTTCTTTCTGTCCTTTTCCCCATAGACCAAAGCCCAGATATCTCCCTCCACGGAAACATCTCCTGACTCAACGCTTATCTCGTTTATGTGCAGGTCTTTGCCTTTTATCGTCAGCTCTCCAAGCTGTGTGAAAAGCCTTATCTCATTCTCGTCAAAGCTGTCAACGTCCGTCACGCCCGAAAGCTGTAAACGCTGTCTGTTTTCAAGAATGGCATTGTGCCTGCCCTGAGTATCGTTCATAAAAGCACCCCCTGATATTTTTTCTTATCTATGTATATTCGCCCCATGTAAAAATATTTCTCTGAAAACGTTTTATATCCTTGACAAAAACGCCCCAAAAAGCTAAAATATACATATGCAGAAAAATTTATAGTATCGAAAGGATATGAAAAAATGGCAGAGAATAAAAAGCTTATAACAGCAGATAACAGCTTTCTTTCTTATATGGGCAGAATAGACTTTTCTGACAAAACACGCCCTGAGTTTTATTACGCAGGCTCAAATGTAAAAATGACTTTCACAGGCACGAGCATTTCTGCTGTGATAAAAAACCATAAGTATTTCAACATTCAGGAGCTTGGCTTTGTTATAGACGGCAAAGAGGGCAAAGTGACTTTCGACAAAAACGATGAGGATATCACCCTTGATATAGCTTGTGACCTTGAAAAAGGCACTCATACCGTCACCCTTTTCAAAAGACAGGACGCTTCCCATTATTTTGAGTTCGTGGGCTTTGAGATAGACTCCGACGGAGAAGTTCTCGAAAATCCTCCTCTCCCTGTAAGAAAAATAGAGTGCTATGGCGACTCTGTTTCCGCAGGAGCAGTGTGCGAGGCAGTTGACTTTGTTGCAAGCTGTGACCCTGAGGATCATCAGGGCGTTTACGATAACGCATGGCACAGTTATTCAATGATAACAGCAAGAAACCTTGGTGCACAGATACATAATATCGCACAGGGCGGTATCGCAATTTTCGACAACACAGGATATTATCATGCCCCGAATTTTATCGGCATGGAGTCAGTATATGATAAGCTTTGCTATTTCCCAGAGGGCGCAAAGGGCGTAACACCTTGGGATTTTGAGCATTATACCCCTGACGTTGTGCTTTTTGCAGTGGGTCAGAACGACCCGCATAACGAAGGTCACGAGGATTTCGATATCACCGACCCTGATTACAGAGCAAAGTGGAAAAATGCCTACAAGAGCATTATCCTTGACCTTAAAAGCAAGTATCCAAACGCAACATTCGTGCTTCTGCTGACAGTTCTCTGTCACGGTGAAGAGTGGGATAAAGCCGTTGATGAGATAGCAAACGAGCTTAATGACCAGAAGATAACACATTTCATGTTCACAAGAACAGGTAAGGCGACCCCTGGTCACCCAAGACTTCCTGAGCAGTATGAAATGGCGGAGGAGCTTACAGCTTATCTCTCAAATATGGGCGATAAGATCTGGGGCTAAATCCTTAAAAAATAATAGGGCGAACAGTATCCCCCACAGACTTTCAAGATCATCTGTAGGGGCGAACACTGTTCGCCCGTTTTTTTACGCAAACTTATCGTTTCTAAGTGTCGTTATCTGCACTTATTATTCTGCCATTGTCAGCTTAACCCCTGCTGTTCCGCCGCCTGCCTGTCAAGCTCCATGTGATAAGCAGAAAGTATCTCTCCCTCTATCTCATTGCGAAGCTCGCTGTCGATCGGGTGAACGATATCACGGAAAACCCCGTTGTCATCACGGCGGCTTGGCATAGCTACAAAAAGCCGCTCCTCACCCTGCACTATCTTGATATCATGTACCGCAAAACTGCCGTCAAAGGTCAGGCTCACAACGGCTCTGAGCTTGCCCTCGTTTATAAATCTTCTGAATTTTATCTCTGTTATAGTCATTTTTCTGCGTCCTTTCTTGTGGTGTAATGCCTGTAGTAATATTTTTGCCTCTTTTTTTGAAAAATAATCAAAAAAGGGGTTTATTTTTTTTAAGAAATGTTATATAATAAAATAAACATACATTCTGAATTATCTATTATTCTAAGGAGTATTACAAAGATGATAACAAATGAGACCTTGAAAAATATAAAGCACGTTCATTTTATCGGCATAGGCGGCTCTGGTATGTACCCTCTGGTGCAGATATTCCATTCAAAGGGATATTTCATCACTGGCTCAGACAATAACGAAACTGAAACTCTCGAAGCCGTAAGAAAGCTTGGCATCGAAGTTTTCCTCGGTCAGAGAGCCGAGAATATCAAGGGTGCAGACCTTATAATCTATACCGCCGCAATAATGTCAGATAATCCTGAGCTTATCGCCGCAAAGGCAAGCGGTGCGATATGCTGTGAAAGAGCCGAGATACTTGGTCTTGTCACAAGCTGGTATACGAACGCTCTGTGCGTTTCAGGCACTCACGGAAAGACCACCACTTCTTCCATGCTCACACAGATCTTCGTTCAGGAGGGTACCGACCTTTCCTGCGTTATAGGCGGAAAGCTCCCAAGCATAGGCGGCTCAGGCAAGGCAGGCTCATCTCAGACCATGGTCTGCGAATCCTGCGAGTTCGAGGATCATTTTCTGAAGCTTTTCCCTGACGTTTCAATTATCCTGAACGTTGACGCAGACCACCTTGAGTATTTCAAGAATATCGAAAATATCATAAAGTCTTTCCATAAGTTCGCAACCATGGCTTCAAAAGCCGTTATCTATAACGGCGATGACGCAAATACTCTGAAAGCCGTTGAGGGCGTTGACAAGGAAATGATATCCTTCGGCTGGGATAAGAAAAACGATTATTCTGCCGTTATAAAGTCCAAAAAAGGCTTGCAGACACGCTTTGAGCTTTATCATAAGGGCGAGTTTGTCAGAGAACTTACTATCCATGTTCCTGGCGACCATAACGTCATGAACGCCCTTGCAGCCATTGCTGCCGCAAGATATTCAGGCGTTTCATGGGAGGGTATCGAAAAGGGACTTGATACTTTCTTCGGCGCAATAAGACGTTTCGAGAAGATAGCCGAGGTCAAGGGCGTTACTATCGTTGACGATTATGCTCACCACCCAAAGGAGATAGAGTGTACACTGAAAGCCGCAAAGGGTCTTGATTTCAACAGAGTGTGGGCAGTTTTCCAGCCTTTCACCTATTCAAGAACAAAGATACTAATGGACGATTTCGTGAAAGCACTTTCCATTGCTGATATCGCAGTCGTAACAGATATCATGGGCAGCCGTGAGAAAAATACCGACGGTGTTTATGCTGAACAGCTTGCAGAGAAGATACCAAATGCAGTTTGGTTTGAGACCGACCACGAGCTTGTTGACAAGCAGACTGCACAGCAGAAAGAATATAACTTCTCACAGTGTATCGACTATATAAAGAAAAACTGCAAAGAGGGCGACCTTGTTATAACCCTTGGCTGCGGAGATGTCTATAAGCTTGCAAAAAGACTTGCAAAAGAGCTTTAAGGAAAACGATAAAGGTGAATGGAATTTAATAGAAAGGACGGAGCTATGAGAAAAGTAACCGAGAACGAGAAAATGGTATTCGAGTTCATAAAGGATCGCATAGAAGAGGGCTATCCGCCGACAGTGAGGGAGATATGTGCGGAGTTCGGCTTCAAGTCTACCTCAACAGCCCATAGATATATAAATAATCTCACCGCAAAAGGTCTTCTTGAAAAGGGAAATAACCAGAACAGAGCCATAAGGCTCACAGGCGGCAACGGCATGAAGATACCTCTCGTGGGAACTGTCACCGCTGGTGTCCCTATCACAGCCATTGAGGAGATAACAGACTATATAAGCTTCCAGCCTGCAAGGCATTACAGCAATCCGCTTTTTGCCCTAAAGGTAAGAGGAGAGTCCATGATAAACGCCGCTATCCTTGACGGAGATATGGTAGTCATAGAGCAGACCCCATATGCAGAAAACGGCGATATAGTCTGCGCACTTGTTGACAACGAGTCAGCTACCATAAAGACTTTTTATAAAGAGGACGGCCATTACAGACTACAGCCTGAAAATGACACCATGGATCCTATCATAGTAGACGAGGTAAGTATACTCGGAAAAGTCGTTGGCGTTGTAAGATATTTATAAAGATAGAGAGAAACACCTGTAGGGGCGAACAGCGTTCGCCAGTATAATTACAAAAAACGGGCGTTTTGCCCAACATAGATATAGAAAAAACTTCGACAAACAAAACAGTTTTAAATGTGTAAAGGATTGGTAATAATGAGCAGACATTGTACATTCTGCGGTTCTAAGCTGGAGGACGGAGCTAAGATATGCACCAACTGCGGAAAAATGGTACCTATCGCCTCATCGACCCAAAGACGTGGCGAGCAGGAGTTTATAGACCGTTCAAGGATACAGGGCATACCGAAGCGTGTTTACGAACACCCGAAAAGAGCCGAAGCAGAGGAAAGAATGCGCCGTGAGCAGGAAGCTCGCAAGGCAAAGCGAAGAGAGACAGACAGAAACATAGAAATGAGTGCGGCAGACTATAGGCGCACCCCAACTGAACATTCAAGCAGCGGCAAAGAGAATTATGGCAAGGGCAAAAAGATAATAAAGACCCTGCTGAAGATAGCCGTGATAATTGCGGTTATATATTTCGTCCTTGCCTTTGTGAGAATATTCAGCGTAAGACATTCCACCTATGATTTCGATACCGAAATGAAATTGGCAAGCGAAAATTACGGTGAAGCCGTTGACGCATATTTCAAAGACGGCAAGTGGAAATATAACATCTTTAAAAATCAGGTGTCCTATGAGGGAACTTCCGAAAATGGCGACGATTATGTTATGATATTCGGCAAGAAAGACGGTCAGACTGTTGTAAGGCAAATGACAAAGAACAGCAAGAAGGTCGCCTCCGACAGCATAATGAACGACGTCATGGGAATGTTCATGTTCGAGAAAAAGGTCACAGGATAAATAAGCGCATAATAAAAACGGACGGGGTAAAAAAACTTCGTCCGTTTGTTCTTGTAAAATCGTATGAAATGCGGGCGAACACTGTTCGCCCCTACACGCAAATGGCGTAAATACGTTGATATCGCCTAATTTATACTGTTGTCACGCTTTTCATCAAACATTCTGTAATACTGCACAGTTTCATATTCGTTCAGCGTGTCCTCATACTTTTCAGCCACATCATTTATAGAATACCATTCTCCGTCAGCCGTCTTGTAGCCGTAAGAGCTTATTATCGGTATATCACAGCGTATCTTGTCAAGCTCCTGCTGATATCTCGACTTTGGAAGTCCAGCCGCTTCCATGACCTTGTTTGAAAGATAGTTAAGGCTTATGTCATCTATCTTCTCCGCCTCAACGCCCTTGTTGCTCCAAATAAGGAAAGGAGTCTGTCGAAGCCTTGAGTAATCCTCCGTTGAAAGCAAAGCCACGTCTTTGCCATAGAGATATTCCGTGAAGTCTATGATATGCGGATAATGGTCGCCGAACATTACGATTATGACCTCTTCCTGCTTGTGTCGGAAATAGTTTATAAGATCTCCCAAAGCTTTGTCAGATTGATAGATAAGATTTAGATATTCCTGCGCAGCAGGGTCGTTGTAGTCCTCGAAGGTTATCTCATGAGGAACAGCCTCCGGATGATCATATGGCGCATGGTTTTGCATGGTCGCTGTCCATACAAAATAAGGCGAGCCTGCATGGCTTTCATATTGCTCTTCAATATATCTGAAAATGGTTTCATCTGTGATATTTCCGTTGAAATATTGGATACCGCTCATTCTGTCCTGACAATTGTATATCCTGTCTTTGAATTGAAGCTGTTCATAGGCGTTGCCTATATCCCATAGTCCCTCAGAGCAAGGCGAGATAGCCTGCGTTGTGTAGCCAAGCTCGTTTAGCCAGCTTACAAGCCCATTTTGTTTGTCGTTGAGATATTGGGTGAATACCGCACTTCCCGACGGCAAAAAGCCAAGAGTGTTGCCAGTGAGAAATTCATACTCAGAGTTGCAGGAATAACCGCCATATGCCGAAACGGAAACATATCCGCTTATGCTTTCTTCCTGCAATTTGTGATAGTTGGGCAGATAGTCTTTGTTAGTCTTGAACTGAGCGATATGCTCAAAGTCTGCAAAGGATTCGTTCATGATAGCAATGATAGCAGGCTTTTTGTTCGTATCCGCCGTTTCATATTGGTCTAATATCTCCTCCGCCTTTTGCGTTGAGTAGCCGTCAGGCTTCGTCACACGGTCAAACATTCCGTCAAAGCAGAACATAAGGTCATAGCCTACGCACTTGTATGTGTCTGCATTTTCCGCGCCTGAAAAGTTCAGCCTGATGTATCTGTTCTTTATACCAAGGTCATAGGCGAACCTGCCGCTGTATACGAATACGAAACACCCAGCGATAACAGCCGCACCCGATATTATCCTGCTGCGCATTTTTATCTTCCTTACTTTTGTCGTCACCGTTACAGCGATAATAAGAATAAGATCACAAAGCACAAATATCACGTTGCTGTCTAAAAACAGTGAGTACATTCCGTTTATCTCACTGGCTGACTTTATGTTGGCAAGGTCGGCAAACTGAACAGGATTTCCCCTGAACTCGGTGACATAATACTGTGCCAAAGCATATATGGCAAATATGACGTTCACTCCGCAAAACCAGGCGTGTGGCTTCGGGAATATCACCGCACCTATAAGATATAAAAGCCAGCAGAGCAATATTCCAAGGAGAATGTAAAGCACATTGCTCTTTGGAAAATATGACCCCATTACAAAGTCCGGAAGAAAATAAGAATTTAGTCCAAGCATAAAAGCCGCCGTGAAAGGGTCGATGAAGCCTTTTGTTTCACTCTTTTTCAGCTTTTTTTGCATTGAGAAAAATTCCGCAATAATAAATATCAGTGCCAGCTCAACAGCACAAGCCCCTATAAGCGCATAATTTCGCTCTTTCGGCAGGAAGTTGTCCTTGTCCATGTATATGTCCAGCAAAGCACAGATGACTCCTACCACTATAACTGCCGCTATGGCACTTATAAATCGTAATGTTTGCATTCCGTCAGGCGACGCAAACCATGCTCCTATCTTTTTCAGCAAGCCTTTTTTATCTTTTGCCTGCTGTGTTTGAATTTTTTGTTGTTCTTCCATTATGATATACTCTTTTCTGTTGATTTACACGCATTTTACAATGCCTATTCATTATAACATAGCTATTAGCAAATTACAACAGCTATAATCAACAAATATTTTCCTGATTGATGTAAGGTGTTCACAATTAATTTACCCTAAGCTTTAAAGAGTGTGTAAATTGCTCTTGAAAAAGGGACGGCAACGTGTTATAATATTTATGTATTTCAAAAAACATAAGGAAAAGAGGTAAATATATGTCACATGAGAAGATACTGGTGCTTGACTTTGGCGGACAGTACAATCAGCTTATCGCAAGACGTGTGAGAGATCACCACGTTTATGCAGAGATAAAAAGCTTTGAAACTCCGATCGAAGAAATAAAAGCGGCAGGCTATAAGGGCATAATCTTCACAGGCGGACCAAACTCCGTTTATGATATGACTTCCCCGCATTATGACAAGGCTATACTTGACCTTGGCATACCAGTCCTCGGCATCTGTTACGGCTGTCAGCTTATCTCATGGATGAGCGGCGGAAAGGTAGAAAGCTGTAAAAAGAGCGAGTATGGCAAGATAGAGATAACAGCTTCATCAGAAAGCAAGCTTTTCAAGGACGTTCCTGAGAAGAATATCGTATGGATGAGCCATACTGACTATATCAGTGTTGCTCCTGAGGGCTTTGTTATCACTTCTCACTCAGATGATTGCCCATGTGCGTCAATGGAGAATGCAGAGAAGAAGATATATGCCGTTCAGTTCCACCCTGAGGTAACTCACAGTGAGTATGGTAATGTCATTTTGAAAAACTTCCTCTATGAGGTCTGCGGCTGTAAAGGCGATTGGGTAATGGATAACTTTATCGAGAACACAGTTGCAAAGCTTAAAGAGCAGATAGGCGATAAGAAAGTAGTTTTGGGACTTTCAGGCGGAGTTGATTCATCAGTTGCCGCAGGACTTATCAGCCGTGCAGTAGGCAAACAGCTCACCTGTGTGTTTGTAGATCAGGGTCTTATGAGAAAAGACGAGGGCGACTTTGTTGAAGAAACTTTCACAAGACTTTTTGATATGAGATTTGTAAGAGTAAACTGTCAGAAGCAGTTCCTTGAAAAGCTCAAGGGCATAACAGATCCTGAGGAAAAGAGAAAGACTATCGGAACAGAGTTCTATAAGGTATTCTGGGATAAGATAAGAGAAGAAGCAGACGGCGGCTTTTTCGCACAGGGTACTATCTACCCTGACCGTATCGAAAGCGGAAAGGGCGACGCTGCCACAATAAAAACTCATCACAATCAGGTAAAAATGCCTGAGGACATCAACTTTGACGGCGTTATTGAGCCGCTTGGCGATCTTTTCAAAGACGAGGTAAGAAAAGTCGGCGAAAAGCTTGGCATACCAAAGGAGCTTGTATGGCGTCAGCCGTTCCCAGGCCCTGGACTTGGCGTAAGAATAATCGGCGAGATAACAGAGGATAAGATAAAGGTATTGCAGGAAGCAGATGCCGTTTTCCGTGACGAGATCAAGAAAAGCGGACTTGAAAGCAGCCTGAGCCAGTTCTTTGCAGTTCTGCCGAACGTACAGACAGTAGGCGTAATGGGCGACCACAGAACCTATGACCACCTTATAGCTATCAGAGCCGTAACAACAGACGACTTTATGACAGCCGATTGGGCAAAGATACCATATGATGTTCTCGCAAGGATATCCAACAGGATAACAAACGAAGTAGACCATGTAAACAGAGTAGTTTACGATATAACCTCCAAACCGCCTGGAACGGTGGAGTGGGAATAATACGATACCCCAAGGCTGTGAACGCACCTCGTTCACAGCCTTTTTCGCACCCACTTTGATTATTCAAATAATTTTACAAAATTACAAATACCCCCTTGACACTTCCCCTATTCTGCACTATAATACTACACAAGAGAACTTTTTTTAGCGTTGTGCATACGTTAAAATGAGCATAATAAAGCTCAGAAAATAAGCTTTTTTGTGAGATGTGCCGCAAAAGTGTCCTGCTATTTGTTAAAGTGTAGACAAACGGCGCATAATATGATATAATGTAGGGTGAGAAATGAGCGGTTTAAAACAGGCGGTCAGAAACACCGCCAAGATCATAATGTTCAAAGGAGTCTATCCCCTTTGCTATAAAGTGTCAAGCCTTAGGCCTTTGAGAAAAAACAAGGTCATCTTTGCCGAGATAAGAAGCGGTACGCTGACGGATAGCTTCCGCTATATCTATGAGGAGATAAAGACCAGAGGACTTGATCCGCAGGTCTATTACGTCCATAATAATAAGGGCGGAATGGGCTATCTGCTGAGATATCTGAAGCTTACTTGGCTAATGGGAAACGTGGGTTGCGTTTTGCTTAACGACACCTGTAATCTGTTCGGCGCTTTTAAGTTCAGAAAAGACACAAAGGTCATTCAAACATGGCATTCCTGCGGAGCTTTCAAAAAGTGGGGAGAAAGTATCACTGACCTCTCTTTCGGCGAGTCGCTGGAAGAATTGAGAAAGTTCCCTGCCCATACAAGCTATACACTTTGTACCGTCAGCAGTAAAGAGTGCATATGGGCTTTCAAGGAAGCTTTCGGCTTTGACCTTGATAATAATAGCGTGCAGGCAATAGGCGTATCTCGTACCGACTTTTTCTTTAAAGAGGAAAATCGTGTGAAAGCCTTTGAAAATCTCTATAAAAATTGCCCGAACGCACAGTATAAAAAAGTCCTGCTCTATGCCCCGACCTATCGTGGGGACGCCGATAAGGCCTATATCCCCGAAAAGCTGGATATAAAAGCCCTTAAAGAGAATTTCGGCAGCGAGTGGGTGCTTCTTGTAAAAAGACACGGCTTTGTTAAAAAGGAGTGGGATATCCCCGAGGATTGTCAGGACTTCGCCTTTGACATAACAGAACATATGCCTATCGAGGATCTTCTTTTTACTGCCGATATGTGCATAACCGACTATTCTTCGCTTATTTTTGAATATTCGCTCTTTGAAAGACCTATGATATTCTACGCTTTTGACCTTGACCAGTTCTATGACTATAGAGGCTTTTATTATCCCTATGACTATAGCTTCCTCCCGGGACCAATAGTTAAGACCAATGAGGAGCTTATAAACGCCATAAAGCAGGGAAAAGCCGACCCTACTGTCATTTCTGATTTCAGAGAAAGATTTATGGGCGCTTGCGATGGCCGTTCTACCGAAAGGATAGCCGATTATATTATGTCACAAAACAGCGAATACTAAGTAGGGGTGAACAGCGTTCGCCCATTGACTGCCGAAACTTTATCGGCGTATCACAATGATTTATTTGTCAGATACATTATTATAATATAAATATCAGTAAGGAGTTTGTCTATGATTTACGGTGCAATGCTCGCAGGGGGATCTGGTACAAGAGTTAAAAGCTCAAAAATACCAAAGCAGTTTATCGAGATCGGAGGTAAGCCGATCATAATCTATACCCTTGAAAATATGCTCAAGGTAAAGAGATTTGATTATATCTATATCGCCGTCCATAAGGACTATGAGGACTATATGAACGAGCAGGTGAAAAAGAATATTCCTGAAAGCGAAAAGGTAAGGGTGATCCTCGGCGGCAAGGAAAGAATGGATACTATAAATAATGTCACCACCGCTATCACAAATGATAACGGAATTCATGATGACGATGTTA
This sequence comes from uncultured Ruminococcus sp., assembly GCA_934435205.1. Lineage (GTDB taxonomy): Bacteria > Bacillota > Clostridia > Oscillospirales > Ruminococcaceae > Hominimerdicola. Next base: position 229,456 of record CAKSAK010000002.1, read on the forward strand.
TCGTTATCCACGATGCCGTAAGACCTTTCGTTACAGAGAAGATACTCAACGATTCCATAGATTGTGCCGCAGAATACGGTGCTTGCGTCTGCGGACTTCCATGTGCAGATACTATCCTCCATTCAAAGGGCGGAGAGTATGTTGAAGATATCCCTGTCAGAAGCGAGCTTTACAGCGGACAAGCTCCCGATAGCTTCCGCCTTGCCCACTTTATCCAAATGCAGGATAACCTCACTGAGGAGCAGAAAAAAGTCATCACAGGCACTTCGCAGATATGCACAATGAATAACCAGCCTATCCACCTTATAGAGGGTGACGCTATTAATTTCAAGATAACAACAGACAGCGACCTGCTTATTGTCAGAACGCTGCTTGGCGGTAAATAGAAAGGACTTTTTTATGAAAAGCTTAATAAACATACCCGAAAAGATGAAAGCACTTGTGCTTTATGGCGTGGGCGACCTGAGAGTAACTGAGGTAGACGTGCCAAAGCTTGAAAAAGGCACCGTATTGCTGAAAATAAAGGCGTGCGGAATTTGTTCAAGCGATATGCCAAGATGCTTTGTAACAGGAACTTACCACTTCCCGACCATACCTGGCCATGAGTTCTCAGGTCAGATAGTTGCAGTTGGCGATGAGGTTGACGAAAGTCTCCTTGGCAAGCGTTCCTGCGTATTTCCAATGCTCCCTTGCAAGCATTGTAAAGCCTGCAAAATGGAGGAGTATGCACAGTGCTCAGGCTATAGCTATTTCGGTTCAAGACAGGACGGCGCATGGGCTGAGTACCTTGTTGTTCCAGTATGGAACTTAGTTCCGTTCGATGATACCCTTGATTATAAAACAGCAGCGCTCTGCGAGCCTGCCGCCGTTTCAATGCACGCAGTAAATATCGGTGACATCAAAGAGGGTCAGAACGTTGTTATCATAGGCACAGGTACAATAGGCTTTATGATAGCCCTCTTTGCAAAAGAGAAAACAAAAACCGGTAAGGTAGTAATCGCAGGCCGTTCAAAGAATAAGCTTGAGTATGCAAAGAAGCTTGGATTTGACGTTGTTGATACAGGCGTTGACGATCTCCCTGCACAGGTAAAGAAAATAATAGGTATCGACGGTGCAGACGTGACCTTTGAAGCCGTAGGCTCAAACGAAGCTATCGCCTCCGCTATCGAGTCAACAGGCGCTCTTGGCAGTATCGTTCTCGTCGGCAACCCGTCAACAGACCTTATCCTGCCTAAGAATATCTATTGGTCAATACTGAGAAAGCAGATAACAGTCAAAGGCTCATGGAACTCCAGCTATAACAGCAGGGTGAACGATTGGAAGAAAGCCCTTGAAGTTTTCGAGCATAGCGATGTAAACTTTGCTGATCTTATCACACATACATTCACGATAGAAGAGAACGAAAAAGCATTCTCCGCTATCAGAAACACAGGCGAGTTCACCTTAAAGGTAATGTTCACCTTTGACGATTAAACAGCCCGCTGTTTGTATATTTGAGTAAAAATTTTGTAGCCATGTCGGCATTATCGGCAAGGCGGAAAGTAAGGAATAGTTTTAAATGGATAATATGACTCCCGAATTTGAAGAGATATACGGGAACAGAAGAAAGACTATTGAGAGACTAACAGAGAGAAACAAAAAATTTGCAGAGCTTACAAGAGTAGAGTTCAAAAGAGTTATCCTCCATATCGAGGGAGAGCTTGTGGGCTTTGAAAAAGACGAGCTGGCTAACTTGTCAGCAAGATTTATCACGCAGGACAGAACTCTTATGTTCCCTGCCCAGCATTTTGAAGTAAGCGGAACTCATTTTCACCTGACAGTGAATATAATGTCCGCCAATAATGAAGCCCCTATCGCCACAGGCGTATATGCCCTGAAAATATTCACAAAGTATAAGGGCATGAATAAACCGCAGATATCAACAGATACAGTTGATTATGTTCTCAGGGGCAGTGCGCTTCTCAAGCTCACCTATGATAACGACGGAAGATGCCTGTCAAAACAGGTGCTTACAAACGAGTATCCTTGTATCATATCCGATAAAGTGGAAACTATAGAGGACGATACAAAGGATAACCCTATGAACTTCAAGCTCAGACGAAGCGCAGAGAACCTTTTCTATGCCGAGTCTGCAAGCGATATGGATACACTCGAATATAACCTCGCCGTAACCTATAAAGAGCCTAAGCCGTCTCAGACATGGCCGAAACGTATGGCAAAAAGACTTCAAAACCGTAAGAAGCTCATCATAAGAGACGTTTACGGCTTAAAGATATGGTGCTTTAAAAAGGCGTTCTCGTTCTTCAAGCATTTTGCCAAGAAAAACGGGGATATTATCCTCTTTGCCAGCGGTTCGAGAGCCGAGATAGGCGGAAACGAAAAGGTCATCTATGACCGCATGATAGAAAGAGGACTTGACAGCAAGTATAAGTTCAGATTTGACTTCAAAGCAAGTATCACTGTCAATAGGTCCATACCTGCCATGATAAGGTTCGTCTACTATCTTGCAACCTCCGATATCATTCTCATAGACGATTATTACCCTGATATCTACCTTGTGGATTATCCAAAAAACGTCAAGGTGCTTCAGGTTTGGCACGCCTGCGGAGCGTTCAAGTCACTTGGCTTTGAAAGATTGGGCAAGCCGGGCGCACCTCCGTTCAATACAAGGGTGCATAAGTGCTATACCCACGTTCCTGTAAGCTCCTATCATTCTGCGCTCCACCATGCAGAGGGCTTTGCTATCGACGAAAAGAAGTTCTATCCTGTGGGTATCCCAAGAACGGATATCTTCTTTGACGATGACTATAAAGCCAAAACAAAAGCGCAGATGCTTGAAGTTTTCCCTGAGTGCAAAACTGCAAAAACAGTTTATATGTATGCGCCGACTTTCAGAGGAGATAACGCAAACAACGCATATTTCCCATTTGATAAGCTTGACCTTACAGCCTGGGGCAAATTCCTCGATGAAACGGATTCCGTCCTTATCGTAAAGCTCCACCCGTTTGTAAAAAGGCGTATCGAAATACCTGACGAGTATGCTCACAGAATACTTGACGCCTCCGACTACAGAGAGGTAAATGATATCCTCTTTATAGTTGACGTGCTTATCACAGACTACAGTTCTATAATCTACGAAATGTCACTGCTTAAAAAGCCTATGCTTTTCTTTGCGTTCGACCAGAAGCATTATGAAGCAACAAGAGATTTCTATGAGCCGTATGAGGAGCTTGTACCTGGTAAAATAGTCCACGATTTTGACGAGCTTATGACCGCTCTCAGAGATAAGGACTACGAGTTTGAAAAAATGGAGGGCTTCATAAAGAAGAACTTCAAATATACAGACGGCAAGTCCACCGACAGAGTAATAGACCAGCTTATCATGGGCATAGAGCCTGATGATAACAGCAGAAGATAAAAAAAGATAAATAGAAACAGGAGGATCAGTATGGACAATGGTATGATATCAGTCTCAATGATGTGCGTCCATCTGGGACAGATAAAGGAGTATCTTGACGCCTTTAAGCGCAACAATATCGAATATCTCCATATAGACGTAATGGACGGCTCATTTGTGCCGAATTTCACACTTTATCCTGATTATGTAAAACAGCTCCGTGATCTGACGGATATCCCATTTGACTTTCATTTCATGATAGAAAAGCCAGAGGAAAGGCTCCAGTGGTTTGATATCAGAGAGGGCGACTATGCGGCAGTGCATTATGAAAGCACAAAGCATATCGCAAAGTGCCTGCAATATCTCCGTTCTATCGGTGCAAAGCCTATCTTGGCTATCAATCCCGGCACCCCTATCTGCGTGGTAGAGGAAGCCGTAGACTTCATAGACGGCGTGCTTGTCATGACAGTAAACCCCGGCTTTGCAGGACAGAAGCTCGTGCCAAACACGGTGGATAAGGCAAGACGTCTTAGAAAGTGGCTTGACGAAAACGGCCACGAGGACATCATCATAGAAACTGACGGCAATATGTCAAACGAGAACTGCCGCAAGCTTTACGAAGCAGGCTCAAGAATGTTTGTCGCAGGAACATCGAGCCTTGTTAAGCCGCAGGTAGAGGGTATAGACGAAAGGATAGCCGAAAACCGCAAGAATATTTGTCCTTTGGGATAAAATAATTGAAAAACACAACCGCTCTGTACATTGTGCAGGGCGGTTTTTTTATTTCACACCTGTGTTATCCGCACTCCCTCGATACCCCCACAATTGGCGGTAGGGGCGAACAGTGTTCGCCCGTCTTTGTTCGCCCACATGGTATGTACAAATTCAAACCTCACAACTCCCCGAAACGGGCTGTCGAGGGCGCCAGCCCCTACACATTTGTGCTGATAGTTTGTCCGCCGCAAAATCGCTGTCGCTCTTTGCGGATTTTACCTCCTATAAGAGGACACAAAAAAGCGGTGCAGAGTTTTCACTCCGACACCGCTTTGTTTATGAAACAGCTTTTCTATTCTTTTTCTCACTATCTGCACCGCTTGTAGGCTTGCGCCTATTGAGGCTCTGCCTCAAGCTCCGCAGGGGCTTTGCCCCTTGACCCCACAAGCCCTCTAGCGTCGGGCTTGAGCCTGCGCTTTATTTCTCGCTTCGCTCGGTGTTACCTAGGGTTTGTTTTTTGCTTCTATTTTTCTTTATAAAGCCCACATTCCCTATCATGGGAATATATCACTCCTACCGCCTGTAAAAACGAATATATTATGACGCTTCCCACAAACTTCATTCCACGCTTCTTCAAGTCCGCAGATATCCTATCTGACCATTCGTTGGTAGTTTTAGCGCACTCGTACAATATCTCTCCCTCCGTGAACTTGCAAAGATACTCATAAAAGCTACCCTGCTCCCTCACGATATCCCGAAATATTCTCGCATTAGAAATACTCGCCCTGATTTTCAGCTTATTTCGCACAATAGAACTATCTCCGCAAAGCTTAGCTATCTTCTCCTCGTCATACTCACAGACCTTATCAAGGACAAAATCATCATAAGCCCTGCGGAAATTCTCACGCTTGTTCAGTATGCACTCCCACGAAAGCCCAGCCTGAAAAGACTCCAGCAGGAGCATCTCAAACAAATATCCGTCGTCAGTCCTTAGAACGCCCCATTCCTTGTCATGATATTCCACATACTTTGGATTTTTCAGGTCGCACCATTTGCACCTGTTCATATAAGCTTTGTACCCTCGTTGTCAATGTGAAATTCCTTTACCTGCCAGCCTTTAAGCCCTGCATTGTCAAGAGAAAATTTCATCTTGCCTGCGAAATATTGATTGCTCTCATCTACAATAGCCATGATAGTTGGACCTGCACCGCTAATGTATGCCGCATATGCACCATGAGTGTACGCAATGTCAAAAACGTCCTTGCAGTGCGGTATAAGCGCCATTCTGTAAGGCTGATGAAGCCTGTCGTCAACTGCCGTTTTCAGATTTTCAAACTTGCCTGTAAGAAGCGAAGCCGAGAAAAGTGCCGCACGGGAAAGGTTGTAAACTGCGTCCTTGTGTGAAACTTCCTTAGGCAAACAAGCCCTCGCTTCCTCAGTTTTAAGCTCAAAATCAGGTATTATCGCCACGAATTTCAGCTTTGTGAAAACCTCCTGCTTTACCCAGTGTACCTTTCTTCCGTCAAAAACCGCCGTCACGATTCCGCCCAGAAGTGCAGGCGCAGTGTTGTCAGGGTGACCCTCTATCTGCGCCGCAAGGTCAACAAGATCGTCCTTTGTGAGAGGATCTCCAAGCATTTTGTTTGCTCCCACAAGTCCTGCGATTATGCAGGCAGAGGACGAGCCAAGACCCCTCGCCATAGGAATGTTGCTCGTCTGTATAAGTTTAAGTCCCTCCAGCTTTTTGCCGCATACCGCAAAAAGGTCTTTCGCAGAAATGTAAATGAGGTTTCTCTCGTCCGTAGGAATGTCAAGTCCGTCCGCCGCCGTTATGTCTATCCTGTCGCACTCCTCCATTTCAATGTAGTTGTAGTAAGTGAGCGCAAGACCCAGTGCGTCAAAACCTGCGCCAAGGTTAGCCGACGTGGCAGGTATCTGTATTTTTATCATGGTGAAAACTCCTTTATAAAAAAGGCGGACATCAAGTCCGCCCCGTTTTTTTTGAATGACCTAACGATCAGCGGGCGACCTCAGGTCGCCCCTACACAAAACAACGTACCTACGTCATTTGTGTGTTTCGTAGTTTTTAGTATATCCTTATCTTGCTTGCGATCTCAGCGGAGTGTGAAAGGATAGTCAGGTTAGCGTCAATGTCAGCCTCTTTCATGTTTGGCGTGATAAACGCAAGCTCGTTCTCTGTCCTGCCTGAACGCTCGATATACATGAGCTTTCCGAACATCTCAGAAATAGAAGACTTGAGGGCCTCAGCATTTTCAGCCTTTATGCGAACATACATTGAAACGTCCATGTCCTTGTAAGGTGCAACAAATCCCTTGTCATCACAATCTTCCCATGTAAGAGCAAGCACTCTGTGATGATGTTTCAGACAATCGATAATGTCGCCTACTACCGCAGAAGCTGTAGGAAGCTTGCCTGCGCCCTGTCCGTAGAACATAACGTCGCCAACACCGTCGCCTGTTACGCTGATAGCATTGTATACATCGTCAACAGACGCAAGAAGATTTGACTTTGGCACAAGTCTAGGACAAACGATAGCACTCACCCTGCCGTCATCAAGCTTCTTTACAGAGCCTATAAGCTTTATAACATATCCTGCGTTTGCCGCATATTCAACATCGTCAAGTGTAATCTTTGTTATGCCTGAGCAGTGTACCATTTCAGGATAAATGTGCTTGCCGTATGCAAGTGAGCCAAGTATGCAGATCTTTCTGCAAGCGTCCTCGCCCTCAACGTCAGCCGTAGGGTCAGCCTCAGCATAACCAAGCTTCTGAGCCATTTTCAGCGCATCGTCAAATGACATCTGCTCTTTTATCATCTTTGTAAGAATGAAGTTTGTGGTACCATTGAGAATACCCGATATCTGAAGTATCTCGTTTCCTGCCAGACACTTGTTGAGCGGTCTGATGATAGGTATACCACCGCCAACGCTCGCCTCGAAAAGATAGTTGCAGTTGTGTTCCCTTGCTATTTTAAGAAGCTCTGCACCCTTTGCCGCAACTAGCGCCTTGTTAGATGTAACAACGCTCTTGCCGTGTTCAAGAAGCTTCTTTGTGTAGTCATAAGCGAAAGTCGTTCCTCCTACTACCTCGGCTACTACTTCTACCTCGGCATCATTGAGAATGATGTTGAAGTCCTTTATCATTCTGTCAGCGAACGGAGAATCAGGGAAATCTCTCAGATCAAGAATGTACTTGATGTCACATTCCTTGCCGACCTTTTTTGAGATAGACTCACGGTTTTTCATAAAAAGCTCTACCGTACCAGAGCCTACAACGCCATAACCGATAACTGCTACTTTACACATAAAAAATCCTCATTCCTAATAAATTATATATTGTTAAAATCTTATTTTACCCTTACTCTCCCGATATTATCTTGACTTCCACAACGCCGGGAACTTTAGAAAGCTCCTCTGTAAGCACGTTGGTGCTAAGTGCGTCATGCTCAAATCTTACCGAGAATGTCACCGTCGCCACCGAGTCGATAGGAATGTTCTGGTTTATGGTCAGAATATTCGTGTTCAGCTCGTAAAGTCGTGATATAATGGAGGAAAGCACTCCCTTTTCATCTCTCAGTATGCAGTATACCGAAACGATGTTGTTTGTGAGCTGTTCTTCGTAATTGAATACGGAGTCCTTGTATTTGTAGTATGCGCTCCTCGATATCCCCACCTTGCGGCAGGCCTCCGATGAAGTGGAAACTTCGCCTCTTGCCCTCATGCGCTTTGCAGCAAGCACTTTTAGCACAATGTCAGGAAGCACCTCAGAGCTTACGATAACAAGTTTGTTTTGCCCGTTCTCCAATTTTAGTCCACCTCCAAAGTACAGATGTGTGCGTGATAAATACAAGTTTACCACTTTTGTACCCTTTTGTCAAGTGACCTGACCGCAGATAATCAACTAATTTTTCAAATTCAGGGTAAAATAAAATGTGTATTCTGACTAAAATCATTACAAATAGAGCAATTTGTCCAAAGAAAAGTCATATGGATAGTGCAAAGCACACAAATAGTTTCGGGTATCACCCGCCAAACTTGCTATTTAAGACAAAAAGGTGTACAATTAATGTTATGAAACTATCCTGCCTGAAAGGGGAGAATAATAATGGATATGATAGCAGAGATACTGCAAACGGATAAAGCCGCCTCAGGCAAGCTTGAAAAAGCCGATATGGAAAGCGGCGAACTGCTGGAGCGCACAGTGAAAGAAGCGCATGAGCTGAAAGAAAACGCCCTGAAAGAAGCCGAAGCCTATAAAACGCAGAAAGCCAAAGAGGTCACAGAGCGTATAAATAACGAAAGCGAAAAGATAAACGCCGCACAGAACGAGAAAACAGCGGCTCTCGATAAAATATTTGAAGAAAAACATACTCAGTGGGAGAATGAGATATTTGATAATATCATCTCCCCGAAATAGAGCAGGATTTTCCGTGAAAGGGGCTGAAAAAATATGCTTGACAGTTGGTCTGCCAACGGAACAGTGGCGAAAATAAAATATATCCACGGCAGAATGTTCACAAAAGAGAACTATCATGAAATGCTCATGCGAAGAACAGTCCCCGAAGCCGCAGACTATCTTGCACATTCAGCCAGATATAAGGACGCTTTCCGTGACGTTGACCCTAATACCGTCCATAGAGGTTTCGTGGAGGAGCTTCTCCAAAGAGAGAATTTCAATACCTATATGCGCCTGTGCAGGTTTCAGGAGCTTGATAAACTGCCTTTTTATGACTTCCTTATTAAAAGCAAGGAGATAGAATGTATTCTGTCCATGATAAACAATATAAATTCAGGGCTTGATAATTCTTACCTTAACGATCTTCCCGGCTATGTCATAAAACATTCAAAGGTGAGCCTCCTTGAAATGAGCAGAGCCGAGAACTTTGAACAGCTTCTTAAAATACTAAGAAATACACCTTATTATAAGATACTGGTGAAAATACCGCCTTTGGAGGACGGCTCTGCGGATTATACCGAGTGTGAACTAAGGCTGAGAACAGCCTATTATGCCGAGCTTTTAAATACCGCAAAGCATGATTTTTCCGAAATGCAGAGCAAACAGCTCTCCGAAATGATAGGCAGAGAGATAGATTGCCTTAACATAATAAACGCCTACCGTATGAAAGCCTTTTTTGGCTACTCCCCCGAGGAGATAAAAAAACGGCAGATAAGAATAAAAACAGGCACAGGCTCAGTTAAAAGACTTGATAAGTATTATGAGCTTGAAAGCCCCGAAGATATGCTCGAATGGGTGAAAAGATCAAAGTATTCAAAGGGTGGCAAACAGACCTCTGAATACATCGAAAGTATAGTGCGAAGCTCACAGTTTGCCTATCTTTCCCATATCCTGGCTCAAAGCACCGCCGCACCCGTTTCACTCTATGCCTTTATGAAACTGTGCAGTACGGAAGCCTTGAACATCGTGCATATAATCGAAGCGATAAGATATAACGCCGACCCCTCGGCAGTTGAAAAGGATCTTATCATCACCGCCTGAGCGGTAAATTCTCAGGAAAGGAGATAATGTGATTGGCTATAGAAAAAATGTCCCTTGTGAATATAGCAGGTCTTATGGACGAGCTTGACGCCACCTTGAAAAGGTGCTGTGAAAGCGGCTGTTTTCATATCGAGCCTGCGGGCAATTCTCCTGACAGTGCAATGAAGCCACTCAGCGAGAAAAACGAGTATGACCGACCTCTGAAAGACCTTGTCCAGCTTTCAGCACAGCTTGGTATAACCCTAAAGGAAACTGATTTTACCGACTGCGACCTGTCAGCTCCGCAGGATTTTAATTCCCTGTTTGAAAAGTATAATACCCCTTTCAGCGAGCTTAATACAAAGCGGCTGGAGCTTACTCAGCGCATTTCCGAGCTTGGAGGGGCGGTCAGGCAGATAGACCACCTGAAAGGTATGCACAGCGATTTCAGGCAGCTTTTCTCCATGAAATACGTTTCCGTCCGTATAGGAAAGCTGCCTGTGGATAACCTTGCAAAGCTTGACTATTATGACGAGAATTTCTTCTTTGTCCCCTTTGAAACAGGAAAAAGCTTCTGCTGGGGAATGTATTTCGTCCCCGAACGTGATAAACAGCGTGTTGACGATATTTTCCGCTCAATGTATTTTGAAAGGATACGGATACCGTCCTATGTATCAGGCGACGCCGATGAGGCTCTGGAAAAGCTAAAACAAACTATAGACGCAGATACAGTTGAGAACGCAAAGATAAACGAGCAGATAAACGAGCTTGCCGCAAAAGCAGAGCCTGAACTGCAAAAAGCTTTTTCAAAACTAAGGTTTATCCACGATACCTTTGACCTGCGGCGAAATGCCGCCGCACTAAACGATAAGTTTTATCTTAAAGGCTTTATCCCCGAAAAGGAAAAAGACCGCTTTGATAAGCTTTTCGAGGATATGCGCTCAGTGTCCGTGGTCTATCTCCCACCTGACGCAGACGCCTCATGTGAACCGCCTACAGTGCTTAAAAACAACTTCCTGACCCGACCTTTCACAATGCTTGTGGAAATGTACGGTCTGCCTGAGTATAAAGGCTATAACCCGACAGCCTTCGTGGCAATAACCTATACCCTGCTTTTCGGCATAATGTTCGGCGACTTGGGACAAGGACTTCTTATCGTCCTAGGCGGACTTGCCTTGAAGAAAAAGCTGGGAGCAAAAATATGCGGTCTTGTCACACGCCTTGGAATATCCAGTATGATATTCGGCACGCTCTATGGCTCGTTCTTCGGCTATGAAGAGCTTTTAGATCCAGTGTTCGAGAATATAGGACTTGACTTTTTGCCGCTGAAAGTTTTCAAACAAACGAATTTCATCTTGATAACCGCCGTCGCAATAGGCGTTGCACTTATCATTATCTCAATGATACTCAATATCTGTATCGGCTTTAAGAATAAGGATTATGAAAAAGCCATTTTCGGCTGTAACGGCATTGCAGGACTTGTGTTCTATAGCTCCGTTGCGGCAGGACTTGTTGGAACGCTCATGTTCGATGTAAAAGTCATGTCCACTCCGTTCGTAATCTTCCTTATAGTAATACCATTGGTGTGCATATTCTGCCGAACACCGTTCTCTATCGCCGTGAAGTATAAACAGTGGCGTCTGTCTGAGGACGAGGAAAAAATGACCGTGGGCAACTTTATCGTTGAAAATTTCTTTGAAATGTTTGAGTTCCTGCTCAGCTACGTTTCAAATACTATGTCATTTCTCCGTGTGGGCGGATTTGTCCTTTCTCACGCAGGCATGATGCTTGTGGTAATGACCCTTATGGAAATGTGCTCCGCCGCCGCACAGCCTTTCGTGCTTGTGCTTGGCAACCTGTTTGTAATGGTAATGGAGGGCATGATAGTTGCCATTCAGATAATCAGACTTGAATTTTATGAGATATTCTCCCGTTTCTATGAGGGCGGCGGAAAACCATTCGAGCCTGTTGGCGTAAAATTCACCGCACAAACAGAGTAACATCTCATTTGTGTAGGGGCGAACAGCGTTCGCCCGTTACCCTAACCATTATCCATACCCATACAATGTAATTCGTAAAATCTAAAGTAAAAATAATTTTTTGGAGGAATCAACTATGCTTATCTATTTCCTGCTCCCACTTATAGCAGTCGCACTTCTTTGTGTACCATTCATTTTCACCGCAAAGAAAATAAAGAATGGAAGATCCCCTAAGGGTGCTTTTATCGGCAACCTCTGTACATTTGCAGGCATAATGCTCTGCGCCCTTATCGTCCCTGTAGGTAACTTCGTTTCAGCCGCAAGCGAGGAGGGCGTTAAAGCCGCTCTTTCAACAGGCGCAGGCCTTGGCTACCTTGCCGCCGCCCTTGCCGTTGGACTTTCCTGCGTAGGCTCAGGCATAGCCGTTGCCGCAGGCGCTCCTGCCGCTATCGGCGCAACCTCAGAAGACCCTAAGAACTTTGTAAAGGCTCTTATCTTCGTTGTTCTTGGCGAAGGTATCGCCCTCTATGGACTTCTTATCGCTATCCTTATAATCTCAAACGTAGGCACTGCACTGGGCATTTAACATGAGATTTTATCTTATCAGCGATAATATAGATACCCAAATGGGCATGAGACTTTCAGGTATCGAGGGCGTTGTGGTGCATACCTCCGAGGAGGTGTCAAACGCACTTGATAAGGCTATGGAAATGAAAGACGTAGGCGTTGTGCTTATGACAGAGCTTGCAGTAAAGCAGTGCAGAGAAAAGGTCTATGACTATAAGCTCACAAGAGAAACGCCCCTCATAGTTGAAATACCCGACCGCCATGCCACATCGAAGATATCTGATACCATTTCCCACTATCTTGCAGAAGCAGTGGGAATAAAGCTGTGATTTTGATAGGAGTTTAGTAATGGAAAATCAGACGATAAAACTTGAACGCTTCAAGCAGGCTGTCTTTGAGGACGCTGAGAAGCAGGCAAAGCTCATAACCGAAGCCGCTGATAAACAGCGTGAAGCCGAGCTTGCTCAGGCGAAAATAGAAGCGCAAAGCCTTGAAGGCTCAAAAAAAGCCGCCGCAGATAAGACCGAGGAGGCAAGAGCAGTAAGGGAAATATCTTCAAAACAGCTTGAAGCTAAAAGAAACGTGCTTTGTCATAGAGAAAAGCTTATAGACAGCGTTTTTAGTAACGTAAAAAGCAGGCTTGCGGCATTCAAAGCAAGCGGAGATTATGAGTCTTGGCTCAAAGAAAAAGCCGAAAAATGCAAACAGACCTACCCCGAGCATAAGGGCGTTATCTACCTCTCACCGGAGGATATGAAATACGCCCCTGACCTTGCAGACTTTGAAGTAAAAAGCAGAGATTCCATAGAGCTTGGCGGAATGCTCATGGTCTATGAGGATATGGGTATAGCACTTGACTATACCTTTGATTCAGCATTTGAGGGGCAGCGTTCAGCCTTTACTGAAAAAGCCGAGCTTGTGCTTGGGTAATAAGGAGTTTTTTATGGATAAAATATATTCGGTAAACGGACCTGTAGTAAAGGTAGCAGATACGAAAAGCTTTGCCATGCAGGAAATGGTCTATGTGGGCAAAAAGCGTCTTATCGGCGAGGTCATAAGAGTGCAGTCCGATTTTACCACCATTCAGGTCTATGAGGGAACAACAGGACTTATGCCTGACGAGCCTGTTATCTCAACAGGCGCACCAATGTCAGCCACCCTCGGCCCCGGTATAATAAACAACATCTTCGACGGCATAGAAAGACCGCTTAAAAAGCTTGAGGAAGTCTCAGGCGCTTTTATCGCCGACGGTGCAGACGTAAGCTCACTTGATACAGAGAAAAAGTATCCCGTTACAATGACAGTGAAAACAGGTGATAAGCTCTTTGCAGGGGATATATACTGCACCTGCCCGGAAACGCCCCTTATCACACATAAGTGTATGCTTTCCCCTCTGTCAAAAGGCGGAGAGGTCATATGGACAGCCGAAAACGGCGGCTATACAATAAACGACGTTGTGGCAAAAATAAAAGCCCCTAACGGAGCAGTGGAGGAGCTTACCCTCTGCCAGAAATGGCCTATCAGAACATCAAGACCATGCAAAAACCGCCTGCCTATTACAAAGCCGTTGGTAACAGGTCAGCGTATCGTTGATACTATCCTGCCGGTTGCAAAGGGCGGAACAGCCGCTATCCCTGGTGGCTTCGGCACAGGCAAGACCATGACCCAGCATCAGCTTGCAAAATGGTGCGATGCAGATATAATCGTCTATATAGGCTGTGGCGAGCGTGGAAACGAAATGACTCAGGTGCTTGAAGAGTTTTCAGAGCTTATCGACCCGAAAACACAAAGACCGCTCACGGACCGAACAGTGCTTATCGCAAATACTTCAAATATGCCTGTTGCCGCCCGTGAAGCCTCTATCTATACAGGCATAACTCTCGCTGAGTATTACCGTGATATGGGCTATCATATCGCAATAATGGCAGACTCTACCTCACGTTGGGCAGAGGCTCTCCGTGAGATATCAGGCAGACTTGAAGAAATGCCTGCCGAGGAAGGTTTCCCTGCATATCTGCCGTCACGAATTTCCGAGTTCTATGAGCGTGCAGGCTATGTTGAAACTCTAAACGGCAAGGAAGGCTCTGTTACCATAATCGGAGCAGTTTCACCCCAAGGCTCTGACTTTTCCGAGCCTGTCACACAGAATACAAAGCGTTTTGTACGTTGCTTCTGGGCGCTGGATAAATCCCTTGCCTATGCAAGACATTATCCTGCAATAAACTGGAACACAAGCTATTCCGAGTATGCTGAGGACCTTGCAGATTATTATAACAAAAACGTCAACGAGAACTTCATGAAAGTCAGACAGGAGATATCAAATATCCTCGTTGAGGAAAATACCCTTATGGAGATAGTAAAGCTCATGGGTACTGACGTCCTCCCTGACGATCAGAAGCTTCTTATCGAAACGGCAAGAGCCGTAAGAGTGGGCTTTTTACAGCAAAACGCCTATCATAAGGACGATACCTACGTTCCCCTTGATAAGCAGTACCGCATGATGAAGCTTATCACAGATTTCTATGCCCTTGCAAAGAAAGCACTTTCACAAGGCGTGAACGTTGATAAAATAATAGGCTGTGGCTGGATAGAAAAGCTTATCAAAGTCAAGTATGATATACCTAACGATAAAATAGAGCTTTTCGATGAGTATGAAAAACAAATGGAAGCAGATATCTCTGCTCTGTCAGGAGGTGCAGGAGCGTGAACGTAAAATATATCGGACTAAGCGAAATAAACGGCCCGCTCGTTGCACTTGATCATGTAAGCGGCATTTCCTATGACGAAATGGCAGAAATAAAGCTTGATGACGGCACACGCCGCCTTGCACGAGTTGTAGAGGTGGAAAAAGACAGAGCCGTTTTGCAGGTTTTTGAGGGAACGAAAGGACTTTCCCTTGTAAATACCACCACAAGCTTTCAGGGCAAGCCTATGGAGCTTGCGTTGTCTACCGAAATGCTTGGCAGGATATTCAGCGGAGCAGGCAAGCCAATAGACGGACTGGGAGAAATTTTCCCTGAAAAATATCGTGATATAAATGGCTCGCCACTTAACCCTGTTTCAAGAACATATCCTAGAAACTATATAAACACAGGAATATCCTCTATAGACGCCCTTACTACCCTTATAAGAGGTCAGAAACTCCCTATCTTCTCAGGTTCGGGACTTTCTCATAACAAGCTTGCCGTGCAAATAGTAAGGCAAGCGAAAATCGCCGACGAAAACGGACAGGATTTCGCAATAGTTTTCGGAGCAATGGGCGTAAAAAACGACGTCGCAGATTACTTCAAACGCTGTTTCGAGGAAACAGGCGTTTTGCAAAGGGTCGCAATGTTTTTAAACCTCTCCAACGACCCTATCATAGAGCGTATCCTTACCCCAAGATGCGCCCTCACTTGTGCCGAGTATCTTGCCTTTGAGCATGATATGCACATTCTCGTTATCCTCACGGATATGACTTCCTATGCCGAAGCCCTGCGAGAGTTCTCCTCATCAAAAGGCGAGATACCGGGAAGAAAAGGCTATCCGGGCTATCTCTATTCCGACCTTGCTTCTATCTATGAAAGAGCAGGCATTGTAAAGGGCGCAAAAGGCTCTGTTACGCAGATACCGATACTCACCATGCCGAATGACGATATCACCCACCCTGTCCCTGACCTTACAGGCTATATAACCGAGGGACAGATTGTTCTCGACAGAAACCTCGACCAAACAGGCGTGTATCCTGCCGTTTCTATCCTGCCGAGCCTTTCAAGACTTATGAAAGACGGCATAGGCGAGGGCTATACAAGGGAAGATCACCAAATGGTGTCGAACCAGCTTTTTGCCGCCTATGCAAAGGTTCAGGACGCAAGAAGTCTTGCTTCCGTTATCGGTGAGGAGGAGCTTTCCGATACAGATAAAGCCTATTTGAAATTTGGTACGCTTTTTGAAAAGCATTTTATAGACCAAGGCTTTGACGTGAACCGTTCTATAGACGAAACTCTCGACCTGGGCTGGAGCTTGCTCTCCACCCTGCCGAAATCAGAGCTTGACCGAGTGGACGAAGAACATCTGGAGCATTATTACAGTGCCGAAAAAGCTAAGGCACTTTTTGCAGAGGACTAAAAATATAATGCGACACATTTGCGCCGCACAAACATTTTTTGTAGGGCGGTCACTCGCCGTGACGGGCATTTTACGCTACACTTTTTGTTAATGCGACACATTTGCGCCGCATAAAACAATTATGTAGGGGCGACCTGAGGTCGCCCGCCTATTTGCTCCCAACCATGAAAAAATCGGGCGAACGATGTTCGCCCCTACCGGACTTTTTCAGATACAGTGATATAACAGAAAGAGGGTGTGACCAATGGCTGAACAGCAGGTCTTTGCCACAAAGGGAAATCTTATACTTTATAAAAAGGCTCTGAAGCTTGCCGCATTGGGCTATGAGCTTCTGGACAGAAAAAGAAATATCCTTATAAGAGAGCTTATGAGCCTTGTTGACAAAGCAGGGGAGCTTAGAGGAAGCATTGAGGACACCTACAAGGAAGCCTACAGCGCACTTCAGCTTGCAAATATCTCCATGGGTCTTGTTACACCTTATGCAAATTGTATCCCTGTTGAAACAGGCGTCGAGATAAGCACAAGAAGCGTCATGGGCGTTGAACTGCCGAAAGTCACACTGAAAGAACGCCCTCTGAAAGTCACCTACGGCTTTTCTCAGACCGATTCTCAGCTTGACAGAGCCTATCTTGCTTTTGAAAGGGTAAAACAGACCACAGCAGTCTTGGCAGAGGTGGAAAACAGTATCTACAGACTGTCCGTAGCCATAAAAAAGACCCAGCGCAGAGCAAACGCCCTGCAAAACATAATCATTCCAAGAAACGAACGCATAGTGAAATTCATCACAGACTCTCTTGAAGAAAAGGACAGAGAGGAGTTCTCACGAATGAAAGTAATAAAGGCGGCAAAGCTAAAATCGGCAAAATGATATTTGTAATGGCGTGGCATGATTATTGTAGGGGCTGGCGCCCTCGACAGCCCGCTTTTCAATGTTGTTTTGTTTATTGTATGGGGCGGTCACTCGCCGTGACGGGCATTTCACGTCGTACTTCTATTAATGCGACACCATTGCACCGCACAAATGTAATTTGTAGGGGCGAATACTGTTCGGTCACTCTCCGTGACGGGCATTTCACGCTGTGCATTTATTAATGCAACACCTTTGTACTGCACAAATAAATTGTAGGGACGACCTGAGGTCGCACGTCTAGTCGCCAGCTTGCAGTATTATAAAAACATGAAAGGAAAGATAAAAATGGAATATATCAAAAAAGTATTCAGAAGCTATTGGGTATTGTCCATATTCTGCGTAGTGCTGGGCATTGCGCTCATAATCGACCCTAATTTCTTCACCGACGCCATAGGCTATGTTATCGGCGGACTTTTCACCGCATTCGGCGCAGTGGAGCTTATAAGATACTTCGCCATGGGCAAAGACGACCAGAGCTATTCTTCAAGCCTTGTGAGAGGAATTATCCTCGCCGCCATAGGCATTTTCATTATCATAAGACCTGACTTTATTCCGAAAGTCATTGCCGTTGTCTGCGGACTTTATATGCTCATAAGCGGCATCGTGAACATTCAGGACTCCCTTAATCTTAGACGTGCAGGCGTTGAAAGCTGGAACGTAAGCTGTATCTCAGCCGCCGTTACCACTCTCGTTGGTATACTCCTCCTCTTTGACCCTCTTATTTTAGGCGAAACCGCAATGATAGTCCTTGGTATCGCTCTGCTCGTTTCAGGCGTGACGAATATCTTCGGCTGTTTTACCGCAGGCTCAAAGCTCAGAAAGGTAAAGAAGCTTATGAAAAAAGAGCTCAAAGACAGACCTGATAAGGATCATTATATAGATATTTAAGATATTATCGTATGGGCGGCCTCGGGTCGCCCACTTTTTTCACTATTTTAGCAGTTTGATGTATTTCTTTACAGAAATATGTGCATTTTATTGACATTGAATATGATTTCACAAGTTTCAACAAATATTTTTGCGCTGATTTGTAAAAGTCTATAAAAATTAAAAAAAGCCTTGACAAATGAGGTCAAAAGGTATATACTCATAACTGTAAACAGCAAAGGCGCTGTGAACCGATCAGGTTCGCAGTGCCTTTTTTATTTTTTTTTAGACTATAATTTATAATAGGAGGAATTCAATATGGCAAACGTTCCTGAATATTTCGGCTCAGACGTATTCAATGAATCAGTGATGAAAGAGAGACTTCCAAAGGCTACATACAAGGCTTTGAAGAAGACTATCGACAACGGCGATCCACTTGATATTGAGGTCGCAAACATCGTTGCAAACGCAATGAAGGATTGGGCAGTTGAAAAGGGCTGTACACACTACACCCACTGGTTCCAGCCAATGACAGGTCTTACAGCAGAAAAGCTCGACAGCTTCATCTCACCAACAGAGGACGGTCACGTTATCATGGAGTTCTCAGGCAAGGAGCTTGTTAAGGGCGAGCCTGACGCTTCTTCTTTCCCTTCAGGCGGATTGAGAGCAACATTCGAGGCAAGAGGCTATACAGCTTGGGACCCAACTTCATACGCATTCATTAAGGAAAAAGCACTTTGTATTCCTACTGCTTTCTGTTCATACAATGGCGAAGCACTTGATAAGAAAACTCCGCTTCTCCGTTCAATGGAAGCTATCAATAAGTCAGCTCTCAGAATTCTGAAGATGTTCGGCTCAGACGCAACAAGAGTTACAGCAAACGTTGGTCCTGAGCAGGAATACTTCCTTGTAGACAGAGAGATGTATGCAAAGAGAGAGGACCTTATCCTTGCAGGCAGATCGCTTTACGGCGCACCTGCTCCAAAGGGTCAGGAACTTGAAGATCACTATTTCGGTACTATCAAGACAAGAGTTCAGGCTTACATGAAAGATCTTGACGAGCAGCTCTGGAAACTTGGTATCTACGCTAAAACAAAGCATAACGAGGTTGCACCTGCTCAGCACGAGCTTGCTCCTATCTATGGTACAACAAATATTGCGACAGACCACAACCAGCTCACAATGGAGATCATGAAGAGAACGGCTAGAAAGCATGGCTTCAAGTGCCTGCTTCATGAGAAGCCATTCGCTGGCATCAACGGTTCCGGTAAGCATAACAACTGGTCTATCTCAACAAACACAGGTGTAAACCTTCTCGACCCTGGTAAGACACCTTCTGAGAACGCTCAGTTCCTCCTGTTCCTTACAGCGGTCATCAAGGCTGTAAATGATTATCAGGATATCCTGAGAGCTTCAGTTGCTTCTGCCGGTAACGACCACAGACTTGGCGCTAACGAGGCACCTCCTGCTATTATCTCTATCTTCCTTGGCGACGAGCTTACAGGCGTTCTCGATGCTATCGTAAACGGCGTTAAGTATGAGGACAAGAGAGTTGAAATGGAGATCGGAGTTGACGTTCTGCCACACTTCCCTAAGGATACAACAGACCGTAACAGAACTTCACCATTCGCATTCACAGGCAACAAGTTCGAGTTCAGAATGCCTGGTTCAAAGCTTTCAGTAGCAGGTCCTAACACAGTTCTTAACACTATCGTTGCTGACGTTCTCGATCAGTTCGCTGACGAGCTTGAAAAGGCAGACAACTTCCAGGACGCTCTTGACGATCTTATCAAGAGAACTATCAAGGAAAATCAGAACATCATCTTCAACGGCAACGGTTATTCAGACGAGTGGCCTGTTGAAGCTGAAAAGAGAGGACTTCTTAACCTTAAGTCAACTCCTGAGGCTGTTCCTACATTCCTTGCACAGAAGAATGTTGACGTATTCTCTAAATACGGTGTTTATACAGAAGCTGAGCTTCAGTCAAGAGTTGAGATCCTTCTCGACGAGTATTGCAAGACGCTCAATATCGAGGCTCTTACAATGATCGACATGGCTAAGAAGGAGATCCTTCCTGCTGCTGCTAAGTATATCAAGGATATCGCAAAGACTGCTGAGCTTGCAAAGAGCTGCGGTGCTGAAACTGTATTCGAGGACGAAACAGTTAAGGAGATTTCAGCTCTCGTAACTGAGATGTACAAGGCTCTTGGTACTCTCGAGGCTGATGTACAGAAGGTTCATCAGATCGAGGACACACAGGAAATGGCAAACTTCTTCCACGATACTATCTTTGCAGATATGGGTGCTCTCAGAGTTCCGGCTGATAAGATCGAAACACTGGTAGGCAAGGAGTACTGGCCTTATCCAACATACAGCGATCTGCTGTTCTACGTTAAGTAAGGGACAATTCAAATTTTCAATATAACATAGACTTTATAACAAACTAACCACAGATCTACTACTTTGTTCCCCTACAGCCACAATAATATACAGAATGCACAATGAAGTGTATGACAGACCGAGCCGAATGGCTTTGGTCGTCATACGCTTTTTTGTATTTTAGGAGGAAAAAGATATGACAAACACAGTAACAGTATTGGCTGAAAGCACAGGCTTCAGTGCCGTCAATACTATATGGGTGCTGTTGGGAGCTGCACTTGTATTCTTTATGCAGGCAGGCTTCGCAATGGTAGAAACGGGCTTCACCCGTGCGAAAAACGCAGGTAACATAATCATGAAGAACCTGATGGACTTCTGTATCGGAACTCCGCTGTTCTGGCTCTTTGGTTTCGGTATAATGTTTGGCGACGGAAAGTTCATCGGAGCTTATAAGGGAATCGCTGATTCTACATATGCATCAGTTGCTCCTGACGGAGTTCCATTCTTTGCTTTCCTTATCTTTCAGACAGTTTTCTGTGCAACAGCAGCAACTATCGTTTCTGGAGCTATGGCAGAAAGAACAAAGTTCATTTCTTATTGTATCTATTCAGCAGTTATAAGCCTTCTGGTTTATCCTATCGAGGCTCACTGGATCTGGGGCGGCGGCTGGCTCGCAGACCTCGGCTTCCATGATTTCGCAGGATCAACTTGTGTTCATATGGCAGGCGGCGTTGCAGCATTCGTTGGCGCAGCTATCCTTGGCCCTCGTATCGGTAAGTATGACAAGAACGGCAAGGCAAAGGCTATCCCAGGTCACTCACTTACACTTGGCGCACTTGGTTGCTTTATCCTTTGGTTCTGCTGGTTCGGATTCAACGGTGCGTCAACAACTTCTATGGAGGGCGACGCTATCCCACTTGCAGGTAAGGTTTTCGTAACAACAAACCTTGCAGCAGCAGTTGCAACAATTACAACAATGATCTTCACTTGGATCAAGTATAAGAAGCCTGATGTTTCAATGACACTTAACGCTTCACTTGCAGGTCTGGTAGCTATCACAGCTCCATGCGACACAGTTTCACCAGTATCAGCAGCTATAATCGGTATCGTTGCAGGTATCCTCGTAGTTGTAGGCGTAGAGTTTATAGATCAGGTACTCAAGATAGATGACCCGGTTGGTGCTTGCGGAGTTCATATGCTCAACGGTATGTGGGGTACTATCGCAGTAGGTCTGTTCTCAGACGGTACTTGCGGTGAAAAGGGACTCTTCACAGGCGGCGGAGCACATCTCCTTGGTATCCAGCTTCTCGGTATGGTATCAGTTATCGCTTGGGTAGCTATCACAATGACTATCGTATTCCAGATCATCAAGCACACAATTGGTCTTAGAGCTTCCGAGCAGGAAGAGATCCTTGGCCTTGACGTTACAGAGCATGGTCTTGTATCTTCTTACGCTGACTTTGCACCAGCAATGTCACAGGCAATGCTCAGCTATACAAAGGACGACGCAAAGAGCGTTGTAAAGGTAGACAAGTCAACAGAGCCTGTAGTTCCTGTTGAGAAAGCTATCAAGGTAGAATCTTATGCAACAGACGCACCATCTGCTGACGGCACACCTAAGATGACAAAGGTCGCTATCATCTGCAAGCAGCAGAAGCTCAACGATCTTATCACAGCTTTGGAGGATATCGACGTAACAGGTGTTACAGTAACGAACGTTCTTGGCTGCGGAATGCAGAAAGGACAGCCTGAGTATTACCGTGGCGCAGTTGTTGAAACAAATCTGCTGCCAAAGGTAAAGGTCGAGGTCGTTATCTGCAAGGTACCAACAAGAGCAGTTATCGACGCTGCAAAGGCAGCCCTTTATACAGGTCATATCGGAGACGGAAAGATCTTTGTATACAACATTGAGAATGTTGTAAAGATCAGAACGAACGAAGAGGGTTATGACGCACTTCAGGACGATTAAGCCTTAAAGATGACGGGTGACTACCCAATAAAATTGCCCCCATCCCACTTATAAATTATAGCTTGGAACCCGTGGTCGAGTAATTCGGCTGCGGGTTTCAAGTTTTGTGGAGAATTTTTTTAGTGAGGAGCGAAGTTAAGTGAGGAGTGAGAAATTGCGTTGCACCCCAACATAGTTTGTGGAATGCAGAAAAAAACAGGACAGCCCTCATGAGCTGCCCTGTTTGCGTTAATGCGAATTATTCTTCTATCTCTGTGGTCTTGATGTGAAGCTCCTCAAGCTGCTTCTCGTCTACTGTGGACGGACAAGCACTCATAAGCTCGCTGGCGTTCTGTACCTTTGGGAACGCTATTACATCTCTCAGGCTGTCGGCATTGCAGATTATCATGGAAAGTCTGTCAAGTCCTATGCCCATTCCGCCGTGCGGTGGTGCGGCATAACGATAGGCGTCTACGAGGAAGCCGAACTTCGCTTCTATCTCTTCGTCTGTCATGCCAAGTGCTTCAAACATCTTCTGCTGAAGCTCAAAGTCTGTTATTCTCATTGAGCCTGATGAAAGCTCTGTGCCGTTGAGTACAAGATCCCACGCCTTTGCACGGACGTTTGCAGGGTCGGTGTCAAGATAGTCAAGGCACTCCTCCATTGGCATTGTAAATGGGTGGTGTGCGGCTACCCATGTGTCGTTCTCGTCGTCATACTCAAAGAACGGCATTTCTGTTATCCATACAAAATTGAACTTGCCCTCTGGGATAACGCCAAGACGCTTTCCGCAGATAAGTCTGAGTGCGCCCAAAGTTGGAAGAACTACCTTGTTCTTGTCTGCGCAGATAAGTATAAGGTCGCCCTTTTCTGCTCCAACGGCTGTGTTTATCTTCTCAAGGTCGCCTTCGCCAAGGAACTTTTTGAATGAGCAGTTTGGCTCGTCTGCCCAGCGGATATACGCAAGACCCTTTGCGCCTATGCCCTTTGCGTGTTCAACAAGCTTGTCGATCTCTTTTCTTGTGTATGTTGCCGCACCGCCCTTGACGTTTATTGCACGAACTGAGCCGCCTGCTTCGATCGCTGACTTGAATACAACAAAGTCGATATCCTTAACGGTATCTGTGATATCCTGTATCTCCATACCAAAACGTGTATCAGGCTTGTCAGAGCCATAACGGCTCATGGCGTCTGCAAATGTAAGTCTTGGCAGTGGGAGCGTTACCTCTACACCTAGTATCTCCTTGAAAAGCTTCTCGATATAGCCCTCGATACAAGCCTGGATATCCTCCTGATCGACAAATGACATTTCAAGGTCTATCTGTGTGAACTCAGGCTGTCTGTCGGCTCTCAGGTCCTCGTCACGGAAACATCTTGCAAGCTGGATGTATCTGTCATAGCCAGATATCATAAGGAGCTGTTTGTATATCTGCGGTGACTGCGGAAGTGCATAGAACTTGCCTGCGTGAACTCTTGAAGGAACGAGGTAGTCTCTTGCTCCCTCAGGGGTAGACTTCATCATCATAGGTGTTTCTATCTCAAGGAAACCGTTGTCATAGAAATACTCTCTTGTTATCTGAGCGATCTTATGACGGGTAATGATATTTTTCTGAAGCTTTGGATTTCTAAGGTCAAGGTAGCGGTATTTGAGCTTCAGCTCGTCGTTTACCTTGTCTGAGTTTGTGACCTCAAATGGTGTTGTTTCAGCCTTTGAGAGTATTCTCAGGTCTGTTACGGCAACTTCTATCTTACCTGTTTTAAGCTTTTCGTTCACGCTCTCACGAGGACGTACCATACCCTTTGCCATGAGGACATACTCGCCTTTTACAAGCTGAGCCTTTTCAAAAACGGCTCTGTCTGTTTCATCATTGAATGCAAGCTGTACAAGTCCAGTTCTGTCACGGAGGTTGATGAAGATAAGGTTGCCCATATCTCTTACTCTGTCGGCAAAGCCGCATACAACAACTTCCTGCTCTGTTTCAGGCACTTCGCCGCAGTAATGGGTCCTGCGTAAGCCCTTCATTGTATCAAGTTTCATTTTACATTACTTCCTTTTCTTTGGGTTTATATTGATAAAATTATTCGTCGCTTTCGTCTGTTTTGCTGACGGCAGGCGGGAAGCTGTCGAGATATGCTCTGACAAACTTCTTCTTGTTGTCCCAGAACATGAGGAACAATCCCACGAGCCATATTGCGGCAAAGCATACTGCACCTGTTTTCTCTCCAAGTGCCACAAGCATAAGGGTGAGGAAAAGCACAAGCACCGTCCATATCACGCCCACAACATAGGCGTAGACAGGCTTTCTGAACTTGCCGTATATCCTGGAGCCGTTGGGGGTCTTTTCTACCTTTCCATAAAAGCCTGTTGAGCCTCCGTCACGCTTTTTAGCGGTGTGGTGGAAGATCTGAAAGCTTTCGGCGTCTGTGCGGTAGCCATAAAAAATGGTATCGTCACGGTGGTTCTTCATGAACTTGCTTTGGGAGAGAATGTTTATGGTGGGTTTATGCTCGATAAGGTCGCCGTCAAGCTTTCTGAGAACTCTTTTGGGCGAAAGTGAGGTCTCTACCTCATAGGTCACGGGTCTTATTGCAAGCATTATTTATCTTCCTTTTTATCGGGATAATCAGCAGGGTCAAAGACCTTGTCATTTATCTTTATCTGTCCGCCTGTGTGGGTGTTGCAGAGCATACCATAGATAGTGCCGCATTTTGTACACCTGAACTGGTGGAAAAGCTTTTCGGAAAACCACTTGTTGTCGTTATCCATTATCTTATCAAGAGGGCAGGTCTGATAGGTCATTTCAACTTCGCCAGCCAGCAGCATTCTTGCAAGAGAACCCACGCAGAGCATATATTCCTGCGGAGTGTGTATTTCTACCAGAGGTATTTTCTCGCACTGTTCACATCTCATTGCTTAGTTCTCCTTTCCGATAAATTTCTCTATATCGGCGTCGATGTCCTTGAACATATCTGCCATAAGGGCGTTTGAAAAGTTCTCGGCAATGGTGTTGTCAAGCCTGATATCTGTCTGCTCGCCTGTTGCCATGTTTTTGAGCTTTGCTACGCCTGATTCTATCTCGTTGTCCCCAAGCACCATAACGAACTTTGCGCCTGTTTTGTTTGCATACTTCATCTGAGCGTTAAGTCCTTTGCCTATAAGGTCATATTCTACAAAACAGCCCTCTTCTCTAAGCTCGGAGGCTATGCCCATTGCCTTTTTAAGGGCGTCCTCGCCCATTGGTACGATATAAAGGTCGCAGGTCTTTGGCTCCATATAGTCGCAGCCCTGAGCGTCCATTACCATGAGAAGTCTTTCAAGTCCCAGACCGAAGCCGAGGGCAGGGGTAGGCTTGCCGCCAAGCTGCTCGATAAGACCGTCATAACGTCCGCCGCCGCAGACTGTGCCCTGTGCGCCTATCTCATCGGTGATGAACTCGAAAACTGTTCTTGTATAATAGTCAAGACCTCTTACTATCTTAGGGTTGATGTCAAAGTCGATACCCATTACGGAGAGGTACTCCTGAAGCTTCTCGAAGTGTTCTTTGCAATCGTCGCAGAGATAATCGAGGATAACAGGGGCGTCTTTGCCAAGCTCCTGACAGTGTTTGTCTTTACAATCAAGTATTCTCATTGGATTTTTGTCAAGTCTGTCCCGACAGGTCTCGCAAAGCTGGTCTTTTCTTGCGGCAAAATACTCTTTCAGAGCCTTGCGATACTCTGCACGGCAGGTTGGACAGCCTATAGAGTTGATGTTGAGCTTGATGTTTCTGAGTCCTGCTCTGTCAAGAACGCTTTTTGCAAGTGAAATTACCTCTGCGTCTGCTCTTGGACTTTCAGAGCCGACCATTTCGCAGCCGAACTGGTGGAACTCTCTGAGTCTGCCCTTTTGTGTGTTCTCGTGTCTGAAACATGAGAGGATATAATAGACCTTCTGCGGCAGACCCTCGTTCATAATGCCGTTTTCAAGGACAGCTCTCATAGTGCCGGATGTTCCCTCCGGACGGAGTGCGAACTTTGAGTCGCCTGCTGCGGAAACGGAATACATCTCTTTCTGAACAACGTCTGTTGTTTCGCCAACAGAACGCACGAACAGACCTGTTTCCTCAAAAGTTGGTACTCTTATTTCTTTGAAGCCGTATATTTCGGCAGCTTCGGAAACTATCTTCTCTACAGTGTGCCACTTATAGACCTTTGAGGGAACGATGTCCTCTGTGCCTTTTGGCTTTTTAACTATCAATGCCATATAATAACGATCCTTTCTGTATTTTGTCTTGATTTTTGAATAACGATATCGTTTAAAGTACTGTGATATCGGGACGTTGCCTAGGAACGGACGAACGCTGTTCGCCCCTACATCAAATTGACATAACGCTTTAACGACAACGTTTCAAATTTCAAAATCGTCAATAAAACCTTTTTTTATATAATAACCGAATTTAAGGCATTCGTCAAGTGCTGTTGTGCTGCCTTTTTCGGTCATTGACCAATTATTTCGCTGTGTACTGCCACGGCTGGCGGGGCAGGGAATGATTTTCTGTGTGAAAAAATGCTCCGCAAGCTTTTTTGCACGGCGCATATGATATGCGGTGGTGACTAATATAATGCTTTTGCAGTTTGGGAAATTCTCTTTAACAAGCTTGGCTGAGTTTCGTAGATTTTCCACTGTGTCAAGGGAGTGGGTCTCCACAAGTATGGTGGAGGTCGGTATGCCGCACTTTTCGGCGGACATGAGCATGGCTTTATATTCTGCCATGTCACCAAGGGAAGTCTTTTGCACCTTTCCTCCGCAGAATATGAGATGTGGGGCTTTTCTCTCCTGAAAAAGCTTTGCCGCAAGTGGAACACGATAGTCGCAGGCTTTGCGGCTGCCAAGAACTATTATAACATCGGCAGTTTCGCCTTTATAGTCAAGACCCTCGAAAAGAAGCTTGTCTACTATTTCGGGAGTTATGTTTTCTTTTGTAAGCTGGCTGGCTTTCATGGACGTACCGCCTTTGTTTTTTGGTGTGCTGATTTAGAGATACGAGAGTGAGTGGGGTAGCGAAAAAACTGGACGTCGCATTTCTGTGAAGCAGAAATTGAGCCGCTCCCCTACAGTTTGCATATTTATCATATCATTGTTATTAAAACGCACCAAACGTACAAAGTACGGTTTATACCAAAGTGCGGTTTAATAACAAACCTATCCTCGGGCTACAATATAAAGTCGCCCTTAGGCGGTGCTCATGCGAAATAAATAAAGCCGCCCCCTGACAAAGGGACGACTTTTACCGTGATACCACCCTAATTATCCGAACATCTTCGTGTCGGATCACTCTAATGCTTTAACGCAGCTATACGTCCGTTCTTGAACAAACGGAAGCTCCAAGGTGTCCTTCTTCCTGCTCTTTGTGTGAACCCTCCCACCAACGGCTCTCGCTGAAACATAAGAACGGAATACTCTCCTTTTCATCGCTTTTGTATATGAAATTTCAATTATATCTTTGTAGGATTAACGATATCTCTCCAGTCAAGATCGCCTCGCTCAAGTGCGTGGATAAGCGCTTCGGCAGTGGCAATGTTTGTGGCTACAGGAATGTTGTGTACGTCACAAAGTCTGAGGAGATTCATGTCGTTAGGTTCGTGCGGCTTTACTGAGATAGGATCTCTGAAAAACAGAAGCAGGTCTATCTCGTTGCAGGATATTCTTGCTGCGATCTGCTGGTCGCCGCCCTGTGAGCCGCTGAGATAACGCTGAACGTTAAGGCCAGTTGCTTCGGCTACCATTTTTCCCGTAGTACCTGTGGCACAAAGATTGTGCTTGCTGAGTACACCGCAATAAGCGATACAGAACTGTACCATGAGTTCTTTTTTTGTGTCATGAGCAATAAGTGCAATATTCAATGAAAACCCCCCGTTTATATATTAGTATATTAATGGATAAATAAGTTTCGTGATATAAAACAGCCGCACTATGCGCAGATACCCTCACGCCACACGGCTGACAAGGTGCTTAGACCTTGATGGAGAGGGGTATATGCTCGCCCTTTATTCTTCTTGAAATAGCAGAGAATGCAAGGAAGCCCATAGAGCTTGATGAAAGCGGCGCACCCTTTCCTGTTGCAAGAGGGATAGCACTGTCCTCAGGGATAACACCCAGAAGCTGAACGCCGACTGTGTCGATGATAGCGTCAAGGTCGTCCATTTCGTCAAACTCGAATATTCTCTTGTTTGCCTTGTTGATAACAAGTCTTTGTTTCTGATTTCCTCTCTTGTAGAACTCATCTGACATCATTCTCGCATCTCTTACGCATACAGGGTCAGGAGTTGTAACTATAAGTATAAGGTCGGAATTAGTAACTATATCAAATACAGAACCGTTGATACCTGCAGAGGTGTCAATGATTATGTATTCAAAATACTTTCTCATTTCCTGTGTGATCTTTTCGATATCTTCAGCCTTGAGCTGAACGAACGGGTCGGACGGAGCACAGAGAACGCTCAGGTTTGAAGCAAGCTTGACCGTTGTTGTTGCCTTGTATACGTCGCAAGTACCCTCAAGAACGTCACCAAGATCGTATGTAATATTACCCTGCATACCAAGCATGATATCCATACATCTCAGACCAAAGTCAAGCTCGATGATAAGTGTACGGTTTCCCTGCTTGGCAAGGGCATAACCGAGACAGGCGCTTATAGAAGATTTGCCTGTTCCGCCTTTACCGGAAGTAACTGCAATAATTTTTGACATAAAACTCATTGCTCCTTTCATATATCAATCCTGCGGCTGACCGCAGAACGCATCAGCAATAATAGCTTGCCCCTTCACAGCCGTGAAAAGGCAGATTTAAGAAAACGTTTCAGTACCCTCCGCAGGCAATGCGGAGAAGCATAGCGTTACCTAATAATATTGTACCACATATTTTGAAATTGTCAAAGACATTTGTACAAAAAAGTACAAAATCGTTAATTCACATTAATTTGCACTTTTGTTTTTGGCCATTTTGCACAATACCATATCAGTGTTACAGAGTTTGTAATAATAAATCATAGCAAACCGATAAATTTATTATACGATAATATTATTAATGCTATAAAAATTATTTTTGAAAATTATATAACAAAATAAAAAATCGGACAGGTAGTTATAATTTTTGGGACAATACATATAAATGTACAAACTTTGAAATAAGAAAGCGAGGAAAAGGGTATGTTTATCAAGACAATAAAAGTAAAAAAGCCAACATTTGCGGTGATCGGGGCGGTTCTGGCGGCGTTGGCACTGTTGGCGGTGATAATAGTGACAGTGGTTAGGATATCGTCGCCTGCGGTGTACGAGATGAAAAGCGAGGCGCAAAGACAGTCGTTTTTGAAAGAAATGGGCTGGGAGGTGTCTGACGAATACGATGAATGCAAGGCGGTGACCATACCGAAAGAATTCAATGAGGTGTATGAAAAGTATAATAAGCTTCAGAAGCAGCAGGGCTTTGATCTGGAGGACTATAAAGGAAAAACCGCTGAGGTGTATACATATGCCGTAAAGAATTACGGGAATAAGAAGCAGGAGGTCAGAGCGAACCTTATCGTCTGTGAGGGACAGCTTGTGGGAGGAGATGTATGCTCAGCGGAGCTGGACGGATTTATGCAGGGGCTGAGGAAAAAGTAGGCATTATGAATAAGGGTAAACTAATGCTTCATAGGTCGAAAATACCCATATGAATAGTAATAAAACGCCTGTGGAGCATATCTGCAGGCGTTTGCTTTTGGTCAAGGTTTTTTCGCATATTTGACTTTTGGCGGTATCGTATGCTATAATCTTTATAAGAAAATTGTCAGAAAGGCTTTTGCTATGAGACTTGATAAATTTGTTTCTTCACAGCGTAATGATATTTCCCGAAGCATGGTGAGAGAGCTTTGCAGAAAAGGTCAGGTGACTGTAAACGGAAAGGTCGCCAAGGCGGCTGATACTAAGGTCAGCGAAAACGATGTTGTTGCCGTAAAGGGCGTGGAGATATGCTATAAAAAGTTTGTCTATATAATGATGAACAAGCCACAGGGAGTGGTTTGCTCCACCCGTGACGGAGAGTCGAAAACTGTTTTAGAGCTTGTGCCTCCCGAAATGTTCAGGGAAGGACTTTTTCCTGCGGGCAGACTCGATAAGGATACTGAGGGCTTTGTGCTTCTCACTGATGACGGCGCTCTCGCCCACAGAATGTTGTCGCCAAAGACCCATGTTCCGAAAACCTATTTCGTCAGACTTCGTGACCCATGGCAGGAAAATTATGCTCAGGCATTCGCCGAGGGCATGACTATCGACGGCGGAGAGAAATGTTTGCCTGCGGAATTTTACGGAAATGTGAACTGTCCCGATGAATGTACCGTTGTGCTTCATGAGGGCAAGTATCATCAGGTCAAGAGAATGTTTGAAAAGCTGGGAAACAAAGTTGTTTTTCTTAAGCGGATAAAGATCGGAGAATTGCCTTTAGATCCGGATCTGCCCCTTGGAAGCTGTTTAGAAATAATGCACAAAGATGTTGAAAGATTATTGACAACGAAATCGTTTGAATGTAAGTAATTACCTATTCTATGTGAATTTTCGTCAATATTCATAATGAGATATAATAAAGTTTAGTAAAAAAAACTCTTGCGGGTATGTTAAAAATTTGTTATGATAATAGCATAGCTAATTAGGATATTAGTAAAATTCAAATAGGGAGGTCCTTTTTTAATGGCAAGTGTATCATTAAGGGAAATTTATAAGAAGTACGCAGGCGGCGTTATCGCTGTTTCAGACTTCAACATTGAGATCAAGGATAAGGAGTTTATCATCCTCGTAGGTCCTTCTGGTTGTGGTAAGTCTACAACACTTAGAATGATCGCAGGTCTTGAAGAGATCAGCGAAGGCGAGCTTTACATCGGCGACAGACTTGTAAACGACATCGCTCCTAAGGATAGAGATATCGCAATGGTATTCCAGAACTACGCTCTGTATCCTCACATGACAGTATTTGAGAACATGGCATTCGGTCTGAAGCTCAGAAAGGTACCAAAGGACGAGATCGCAAGAAAGGTAGAGGAAGCAGCAAGAATACTTGACATCGCTCACCTTCTTGACAGAAAGCCAAAGGCTCTCTCCGGTGGTCAGAGACAGCGTGTAGCCCTCGGTAGAGCTATCGTTCGTGAGCCACAGGTATTCCTTCTTGACGAGCCTCTTTCAAACCTCGACGCTAAACTGAGAGCACAGATGAGAACTGAGATCTCTAAGCTCCATAAGAAGCTCGGTACTACATTCATCTACGTAACTCATGACCAGACAGAGGCTATGACAATGGGTGACCGTATCGTAGTTATGAAGGACGGTTATATTCAGCAGATCGACACACCAACAAATCTTTACAACGATCCAGTAAACCAGTTCGTTGCAGGATTCATTGGTTCACCACAGATGAACTTCATCGACGCTAAGCTTCTCAAGGTAGACGGCAAGTATGTTGTTGAGTTCGGTTCTGAGGATACAAAGACAACAAGAGGCGTTAAGTATCAGGTAGCAGTTCCAGAGTCTAAGGTTGACCCTGAAGTTCTCGAGCCACTGGTTGATCAGGAAGTTGTTCTTGGTGTTCGTCCAGAGTGTATCCACGACGAGCCTGCATTCCTCGCTCAGGCTACAACAGGTGTTATCAACACAACTGTTGAAGTAACTGAAATGATGGGTGCTGAAACATATCTGTACCTCAACTGCGAGGGTATCCAGCTCACAGCTAGAGTTTCACCTCGTTCTGACGTTCGTCCACAGGATGAGCTTAAGGTCGCTATCGATCCTAACAGAATCCATATCTTCGATAAGGAAACTGAGAAGGCAGTTCTTAACTAATAAGAATTTTTATCATATTGATATAACCAAAAAGTACGGCTTTGTCCGTACTTTTTGTGTTATATGCGGTATGAAACCGATTTCGTTTATCATAGACTAGAAAGGTACAAATAATGGATACAAAGAAATTGCTGGCGGTGCTTGTGAGTGCTGCTATGTGCGGAGCGGCTTTTGCAGGCTGTGGAAATAATGCGGACAGCTCAAAGGCTGAAAGCAAAGCGGAGGCTTCAAGCTCGCAGGCTGAAAAAATGCCTGAAACTGACGAGGAGTGGACGCAGGCTATGTATGACAAGGCTATGGTGTCATACGGAAATACTTCTATGATGCAGAATGTCATAAAGAAAGCACAGTCAGGCGAAAAGGTCACGGTGGCATATCTTGGCGGTTCTATCACTGAGGGTATATCCGCAGGTGCAGACGGCTGTTATGCTAAGCTCACTTATGACTATTTCGCACAGAAATTTGGTACGGGTGATAACGTTCAGTATGTGAACGCAGGTCTTAGCGGTACGCCTTCAAAGCTTGGAATACTCAGGCTCGACAGAGATGTGCTGGCTTATGAGCCTGATATCTGCTTTATCGAATTTGCTGTAAATGACGGCACGGAGGCTGACTATCAGAACGCTTACGAGTCAATAGTGAGAACGCTTTTACAGAAGAATATCACTCCTGTTCTGCTGTTCTCGGTAACAGAAAGCGACCATTCCGCTCAGGACTATATGAAGCAGATAGGCGAGTTTTATCACCTGCCGATGATATCATACTGTGACGCACTGAGATATCTTTTCGCAAACAACAGAATGACGTGGCAGGACTTTTCTGACGACCAGTCGCACCCTAACACTGAGGGTCACAAGCTTGTGGCGTCAATGATAGATTACTATTTTGACACTGTTATGGACGTTGAACCTGAGGGCGATTATGTTATGCCTGAGGACACTGTTTTCTCACCACGAGAGGTGGACGCTCATATGTATGAGAGCGACAGCCTTACTCCAACAAGCCTTGGCAGCTGGAAAGAAGGCTCAAGCATCGCAAGCTTTACAAAGGGCTGGACTTATGACAATACGGGCGACAACAGCCCTATCGTATTCGAGTTCAAGGACAAAAAGTTCCTTTACATGATATACAAAGAGGTGAAGCAGGGCGAGTTCGGCAAGCTTCATGTTAAGGTAACAGCAGACGGAGAGGTTTATGACGAAAGCGACTACGATACCATAAGTCCGTCAGGCTGGGGAAATGCTCAGATACAGAATATCGCCATGATGCCTGAAGCAACTAACTATACCGTTGAGATATCAATGGCGGCAGGCGATGAGGACAAGCATGGAGAAGTGCTTGCCTTTGGCTATACCGAATAGCTGTTTGAAATTTTAGCAAAAATAATAAGGCAGATGTTTTTTTAGCGGCTGTGGGAACGGCTTGCTCTGGAAAGCCGTCTGCCTTTGTTTTTTTTGCGTGTATCTATGTGGCGTTATGTACAAATAAGAAGCTCTCGATTTGTGAGTGTATACAAGGATTTGAATTAATACGCAAATAAAGAATTTATCCCCTGTTCATTTTCAATTTATTTATATTTTGGTGCTATAATGACCTGTGTAAAGATACATAAGTGGAAAATGTCTTTGCATAATTGATCTTATATAAAAATATGAACTTGTATGACAGACAGCGGAAAGGTGATATCTATGATAAAAATGAAAAAAATATTTGCGGCGGCTTCTGCCGTTGTAATGGCGGCAGGGGTGTTCGCTTCCTGCGGAAATACGGATAGCTCTTCAAAGGCTGAAAATGGCGGAAGCTCCCACGTTACGGAAAAAGGCGAGATGCGTGAGATTTCTTCTATGGACCTTGTGAAAGAAATGAATTTGTGCTGGAATTTGGGCAACTCCCTTGACGTGTGCAATGCCGACCGTGACGGTGACGGTCAGGTGGACGAAAATTCAGAGAAAGTTGACGAAACCCTGTGGGGAAATGTGAAAACTACTCCCGAAATTTTCGACCAGCTCAAAAAGGACGGCTTCAATGCAGTGAGAATACCTATCACATGGCGTGACCACCTGTCTGACGATTACACCATAGACGAGGATTGGATGAACAGAGTTGAGGAAGTTGTTGACTACGCTTATGACAGAGATTTCTACGTTATCATAAACGTTCACCATGACGGCGGCGGAGATCCTGACTTCGGTGCATGGATAAGAACGGAAGCCGAGGAGGATTACGAAAAGTTTTCAAAAAAGTATAACAAGATATGGACGCAGATAGCAAAGAGGTTTGAAAACTATTCTGATAAGCTTATTTTTGAGTCAATGAACGAGGTGGGCTTTGACGATATGGGAACAAATCAGGCTTATGAGCTGCTCAACAAGATAAATCAGGACTTTGTTGACCTTATAAGAAAGCAGGGCGGAAACAATCCCAAAAGACATCTTCTGATAGCAGGCTATTGGACTGACGTGGAAAAGACTTGCTCAAAGCTTTTCAAAATGCCTGACGACCCTGAGAATAGGTGCATAGTTTCGGTGCATTATTATACGCCTTGGGAGTTCTGCGTTTGCACAAATCAGTATAACTGGGGAACTGAGCCTGAGATAAAAACAATGGTCAATAACGTGAATAAGCTTAAAACCACATTTGTGGATAACGGCATACCTGTTATTGTGGGAGAGTATGGAAACTGCAAGGGCAATGACGAGGTGGACAGAGTGTTCTTTGACGAGTACTTCACGAAACTCACACATGACGTTGGTATACCGGCGTTCTTGTGGGACGACGGCGGAGTGTTTGATAGAACGAATCTTACATGGCAGGAAGAAGGGCTTCTGGACGCTTTGCATAGAGCTGTGAGCGGCGAGGAGTATATTGTGGAGAGGATTAGCTGAGGGTTATAAGTGAGGAATGAGGAGTGAGGAATGAGGAATGGGCATAGCTGACCAGAGTAAAGACCAAGCATGAAGTAAAATTCAGAACCGAGCGTAGCGAGAGATAAAACGCAGGCTCAAGCCCGGCGTTAGAGGGCTTGTGGGTTCTTAGGGCAAAGCCCTAAGCGGAGCTTGAGGCAGAGCCTCAATAGGCGCAAGCCTACTAAGCGGTGCAGAATGGTTAAAGAAGAAATACAAACTAAATAACAAAATCAAAGCGGTGTCGGAGTGGGAAACTCTGCACCGCTTTTACTGTATCCTTTTGCAGAGTAAAATCCGCAAAGAGCGAAGCGATTTTGCGGCGGTAGAATTTTGGTGTAGGGGAGCGGCGCAATTTCTGCTTTGCAGAAATACGACGTCCCGTTTCGGGGGGCGCCAAGTCCCTACATTGTTCGTGCGTTGTTTCGCAAATTGTTGTCAACAATAAGATAGCAAAAGTTGTGTCATTGTCACAGAAATTCGTGAAATCAGGGCAGATCAACAGCATTTTGCGTATTGCAAAAATCAAAAATAAATGTTATAATCAATTATGTATCACTATTTTCAGAAAGGCAGGCGGATAATGTGGCGGAAAAAATAAGCGAAAAAATACAAAAGAAGAAACCAAAAAAACTTATCAATATGATTTTCTCACAGAAAACCACTATTATCCTGCTTCTTGCATTGCAGCTTATCTTCATTTTTATCATCTTCCAAAGCTTCGCTGTGCATTATGCCTATTTGCATATCGTTTTTTCTACTGTGGCTATCGTGCTTGCTATCTATATCCTTAACAGCAGTGAGAACCCCGCCTATAAATTGGCGTGGATAGTACCTCTTGTTATCGTGCCTATCTTTACGGTGGTGCTTTATATAATTTTAAAAAATCAGTTCTCCACACGAAACGTCAGAAACCTTTATGCTAAGAAAACCGCCAATACAAGACCTTTTCTTAGAACAAATAAACAGATAATGAGTTATCTCAATGAGAATGAGCCTGACTTTTATAAGCTTGCAAACTATGTGGATAAGTCGGGAGGCTACCCTGTCTGCGGTAATACGGAGGTCACTTATTTTCCGCTGGGCGAGGATAAGTATAAGGCTATGCTTGAGGAGCTTCAGAAAGCTCAGGAGTTTATCTTTATGGAGTATTTCATTATCGACGACGGAGAAATGTGGCGTGAGATAGTTAAGATACTTCTTGAAAAAGCTAAGGCAGGCGTGGAGGTAAGACTTCTTTATGACGGCATGGGCTCTCAGTTCACTTTGCCTTTCAGATATAAGAAAAAGCTTACCGACCAAGGGGTCAAGTGCCTTGTTTTCAACCCTTTCCGCCCTATGCTCTCTACTATACAGAATAACCGTGACCATAGAAAAATTCTCGTTATAGACGGCAACGTGGCTTTCAACGGCGGCGTTAATATTGCCGATGAGTATATAAACCGCAAGGAGCGTTTCGGCCATTGGAAAGATACCGCCGTTATGCTAAAGGGCGACGGCGTTTGGAATTTTACCATGATGTTTCTGCAAATGTGGGAGGTCATCTCAGGTGATAAAACTGAGTATGATATGTACCGCCCCACTGTAAAAAACGTCGTGAACAACGGCTATGTTATCCCTTACGGTGACTCCCCTCTGGACGATGAGAATGTGGGCGAGCTTGTCTATATGGATATGATAAACAATGCCAAGGACTATATCTATATCTCTACTCCGTATCTTGTGCCTGACAATGAAATGCTCACCGTCTTGGGCTATGCGGCAAAAAGCGGTGTTGATGTTAGGATAATCACTCCTGAGATACCTGATAAATGGTATGTGAGCGTTATAACAAAGTCTTTCTACAGAGATCTTGAAACGCTTGGCGTGAAGGTCTATGAGTATAAAGGCGGCTTTAATCACGCCAAAATGTTCCTGTCAGACGATAAGTCAGCCGTGGTGGGTACGATAAATCTTGACTACAGAAGCTTGTATCTCCACTTCGAGTGCGCAACTTATATGTACAAAACAAGCTGTATAAAGGATATAAAAGCGGACTTTGACGATATGTTTGAAAACCGCTGTCATAGGATAACACATGACGATATAAATAACCGCAGTTTCTGGTCAAGGTTTATGTCGGTCATTCTCAGGACAATTGCACCTCTTTTGTAAAAATGTATTTTACGAGGTATCAAGGGAAAAATAAGCCTATCTTTGCTTTTGCATGGCTTGGAGGGCTTTTATGATACTTCTGAATAAATTGTTTTCGGCAAAAAGATCTGCAAAGGGCAGAGTGGACTATCCTCTGCTTTTGATAGGTGCGGTCATATATGGCGTGAGCGTGGGACTGGTTTTAAGCCCTAACGAAATTGCCCCCGGAGGTGCTTCGGGGCTTGCTGTCATGTTGTCAAGATTTTTGCCTCTTGGTGTCGGCTCGCTTACAATGGCAATAAATCTTCCTTTGTTGGCGGTTAGCCTTTATGTGTTCGGCTGGCGTTTCCTTGTGGGAACTGTTGTAGCCATTGCAGTTTCGGGTTTGACTGCGGATATATGTACGTTTTTTACTCCCCTCACAAATGATGTTTTTCTCAGCGCAATAGCAGGCGGCATTCTGTTGGGCGCAGGCTGTGGGATAGTCTTTCGCTCAGGGGGAACAACAGGAGGAACTGATATTGCCGCAAAGCTTATCAAAAGGAAAAAGCCTTATATGGCGGCAGGACAGATCTTTATGCTTGCAGACGGTGTGATATGCGTGCTCAGCGGTTTTGTTTTCGGCAGTATAAACAACGCACTGTATTCGTTTTTTACACTGTGGGTGTTCTCAAAAACACTGGATATGATACTCTACGGCGGCGACAGGGGAAAGCTTGCGCTGATAATAAGCCCTGCCGCAGATAAGATACTGCACCGACTTCTTACAGAGGGCAATATGGGCTGTACGGTCATAAAAGCCCGAACGGGATACACGGGGGAGGACAGGGATCTTATACTTTGCGCAGTGAGAAAACGCAGGATAACAGACGTTCGCAGGATAGCGGCGGAAACTGACGAAAAGGCTTTCGTGCTTGTGGGTGACGTGAGCGAGATAATAGGCGAGGGCTTCAGGCTCTCAGACGACTACTTCTGAAAGGACATTACAATGGACATAAAAGATTTTAAGGGACACATTTTCGACTTGGACGGCACTCTGACAAAATCAAATCACGTTTGGTCAAAGATAGACGAGGAGTTTCTCGGCAAGCGTGGGATAAAAGTGCCTGAGGACTATTTCAAGCAGGTGTCTGCAATGAATTTTGAGCAGGCGGCTGTTTATACAAACGATAGATTTTCCCTTGGGGAGAACATTCAGGATATAATGAAAGAATGGTTCGATATGGCAGTGTATGAGTATACGAACGTTATCGAGCTTTGCGGAAACGCAGGGGAGTATGTGCGAAAGCTTAAAGAGCAGGGCAGGAAGATAGCATTGGCGACGGCTTCAACTGAGGAGCTTTATAAGCCTGTGCTAAAGAGAAACGGCATTTTGGATCAATTTGATTGTTTCGTGTCTACAGAGCAGGTGAAAAGGGGAAAGGGATTTCCTGACGTTTATGAACTGGCGGCTGAGAAATTGGGGCTTGACGCAAAGGATTGCGTGGTTTATGAAGATATCGTCGAGGGCATAAAGGGAGCGAAAGCAGGTGGCTTTTTTGCGGTGGCTTGCTTGAATGACCATTATTCCCATGATTGGGACGAGATGAGAGAGATCGCTGATGAGATAGTGGAGGACGGAAAGTTTCCGGTTTAATGAGGAATGAGGAATTAGGAATGAGGAATGAGCATAGCTGACCAGAGTTGTGTCCCAGCACCGAGCGAAGCGAGCAATAAAGCGCAGGGTCAAGCCCGGCGCCAGAGGGCTTGTGGGGTCTAGGGGCAAAGCCCCTAGCGGAGTTTGAGGCAGAGCCTCAATAGGCGTAAGCCTACAAGCGGTGCAGAGGGGAAAAGAAGAATTGCAACGTTGCAACTTAATAAAAAGTTGTATCGAAGAACAAAACTGCACCGCTTATACTATATCCTTATACAGAGTAAAGTCCGCAAAGAGCGACAGCGATTTTGCGGCATTGCAAAGTAGCGCATAAGTGTAGGGGCTTGGCGAAATTTCTGTTCGCAAGCTCACAGAAATAGACAGCCCGTTTCGGGGAGTTGCGAGTTTTGGGTTTTCATGAAGTTGAGCGGGCGACCAACACGGGCGAACAGTGTTCGCCCCTACAGAAAATCATCGCCGACAGGCGATACCATAATTCCTCACTTCAAACAAAGAAAAATTTACAAAAAGTTAATAAAATTCTTTGACAAATGATTGACAAAGAAGAACACAGATGTTATAATTGTAGTACCTCTTTATGAGGTCTATTTTTTTGCGCTCTTTTTTTTGAGCGTGAAAAAGCATAAGTTACCTCAGGGCTGTGTGACAGCTTGCGTGAAAACGTATGAGGGAGGCAGACGTACCCTGAATGTTCTTGCGGGGTATAAATTTCGTCAGGAGGTGCCGAAATGAGAGTAAAAATTACACTTGCTTGTACTGAGTGTAAGCAGAGAAACTACAACACTAAGAAGAACAAGAAGAATGACCCTGACAGACTTGAAATGAACAAGTATTGCAAGTTCTGTAAGAAACACACTCTTCACAAAGAGACTAAGTAATATTGAAAGGAGCTATTTCTAATGGCTAAAAAAACAGATGTTACTAAGTCTTCAAAAAAGGATACCGGCAAGGATCAGAAGAAAAAGGGCGGAATAAGAAAATATTTCAGAGAGCTTAAAGCTGAAATGAAAAAGGTCGTTTGGCCTACAAGACAGCAGGTGACTAAGAATACGGGAGTCGTTCTCACGGTAATGGTCGTTATGGCTCTGTTCCTTTTCGGCGTTGATTCAGGTCTGGGTGCAGCTATCAAGGCTATCCTTAAGATCGGCGGCTAAGCCGTCACAGCGGTTTTGACAACATCAATATGGAGGTAAGAAACATGTCAGAAGAAGCAAAGTGGTATGTTGTTCACACTTATTCAGGTTATGAGAATAAGGTAAAAAGCAATATTGAAAAGGTTGTTGAAAACCGAAACCTTCAGGATCTCATCCCTGAGGTAATGATCCCTATGGAGGAAGTTACCGAAGTAAAGGGCAATAAGATCGACAAGGGCGACAGAAAGCTTTTTCCAAGCTATGTGCTTGTAAAAATGGTGCTTACAGACGATTCATGGTATATCGTCAGAAATACCAGAGGCGTTACGGGCTTCGTTGGTCCTGCGTCAAAGCCTGTTCCGCTGACCGATAAAGAGGTCGCTGCGCTGGGCGTTGACACACAGAGAAGCGCTAACGTTCAGGTCGGCTTCAAGGAAGGCGACAGCGTCGTTGTAACAGCAGGCTCATTCGAGGGCTTCACAGGAGTTGTGGAGAAATTCGATATGGAAGCACAGACAGCAGACGTCAGAGTATCTATGCTGGGCAGAGAAACAACCGTTACTATGCCGCTGACACAGATAAAATCTGAGGAATAAGGAAAAAGGCGGTAAAACTCCGCAAACATTCGTGAAAATGGAAGCAAAGCCGTCAATGACGGTTCGGATATACGGCTTCCGGAAACGTGGGAGAGCGTATGGCGCTCGCCTTACCACTTAATTATGGAGGTGCGAACAAATGGCACAGAAGGTAGTAGGCTATATTAAGCTTCAGATTCCAGCAGGAAAGGCAACTCCTGCACCACCGGTTGGTCCAGCTCTTGGTCAGCACGGTGTAAACATCATGGCGTTCACAAAGGATTTTAACGAGAGAACTAAGAACGATATCGGTCTTATCATCCCTGTTGTTATCACAGTTTACGCAGACAGATCATTCACATTCATCACCAAGACTCCTCCGGCAGCAGTTCTCATCAAGAAGGCTTGCAAGATCGAGTCAGGTTCCGGTGTTCCTAACAAGACTAAGGTCGCAACTATCACAAAAGAGCAGCTTCAGAAGATCGCTGAGCAGAAGATGCCTGACCTGAACGCAGCAAACATCGAGAGTGCTATGAGCATGATCGCTGGTACATGCCGTTCAATGGGCGTTGTAGTTGAGGACTAATCAATCGTACTGTGCATTCATGCACGGCAATGGTGGGAGGAATTTTCCGCTAACCGACTAGATATCCACTGTCGGTATTACCACTTAATGAGGAGGAAATATTAATGAAACATGGCAAGAAGTATGTTGACAGCTTCAAGGCTATCGACAA
This sequence comes from uncultured Ruminococcus sp., assembly GCA_934435205.1. Lineage (GTDB taxonomy): Bacteria > Bacillota > Clostridia > Oscillospirales > Ruminococcaceae > Hominimerdicola. The sequence goes on from CAKSAK010000002.1 coordinate 270,804, forward strand.
GGCTAAGCAATATGACGCTCCTGAGGCTCTGGAACTTGCAGCTAAGGGTGCTAAGGCAAAGTTCGATGAAACTATCGAGCTTCACATTCGTCTGGGCGTTGACTCAAGACACGCTGATCAGCAGGTAAGAGGTGCTGTTGTACTTCCAAACGGAACTGGTAAGACTGTAAGAGTTTGCGTATTCTGTAAGGAAGACAAGTACGAGGCTGCTAAGGCAGCAGGCGCTGACTATGTTGGCGGCATGGATCTCGTTGAGAAGATCACAAAGGAAAACTGGATGGATTTCGACGTTGTAGTTGCTTCACCTGACATGATGGGTGTTGTAGGACGTCTTGGTAAGATCCTCGGACCTAGAGGACTTATGCCAAACCCAAAGGCAGGAACTGTTACTCCTGACGTAGCTAAGGCTGTTACAGAGGCTAAGGCTGGTAAGATCGAGTATCGTCTTGATAAGACAAACATCATTCACTGCCCTATCGGTAAGGCTTCATTCGGTGTTGAGAAGCTCGAGCAGAACTTCAACACACTTATCGACGCTGTTGTAAAGGCTAAGCCAGCCGCTGCTAAGGGTCAGTACCTTAAGAGCGTAGTTGTAGCTTCTACAATGGGCCCTGGTATCAAGATCAGCACTGCTAAGTACGGCAACTAATTTTGGTATCAGATAAATATTGAATTTTTAAGGGACTTGTGCTTTGGCATGAGTCCCTTTTTTATATATTCCCACAATTTGAACTACCTATGTTCAAATATTTGTATTATCAAGAAAAATTAACAAAAAAATTTTTAAAGTAATCGTTTTACCCTGTTGCATTATTTTTTCTATGTGTTATAATATCAATTGAGCTAAAAGGTTCAGATTTTTGCAAGGAGTGATAGTTATCAATATCTTTTACAACGAAAAAGACAAGGCTTTCAAGCTGAGAGCCAATAATACAGACTATATGATGAAGGTCTGCGAGGAGGGCTACCTCGCTCATGTTTACTATGGAAATAAAGTCCCTGACGAGGATCTCACTTACCTCCTCCGTCTGGACGAAAGCCCTTTTACACCTGCCACTAACGACCGTGACAGAGCAAGCTTTATGGATTCACTGCCTTTTGAGTACCCGTGTTTCGGCATTGGCGACTACAGAGAGTCTGCATTCAAAATAATGGACGCTAACGGTATGTCTACCTGCGACCTGAGATACGTTTCTCATAAAATGTATGAGGGCAAACCAAAGCTTGAGGGTCTGCCTGCTACTTTCGCTACCGAGGAAAGCGGCTGTTCAACTCTCGAGATAACAATGTATGATAAGTATGCCGATATCGAAGTCGTTCTTATCTACACAGCTTTCCATAAGCTTGACGTTATCACACGTTCTGCCGTTATCACAAACAAGGGCGAAAAGCCTTTTAAAATAACAAGAGCACTTTCCGCTTGCGTTGATTTTGATACTGATAAAATGGATATGATAACCCTCAATGGCTCGTGGGCTAGAGAAAGAGCTGTTGAAAGATGCAGACTTCACCACGCTAAACAGCTTGTTGACTCCTGCAAGGGCGAGTCATCACATCAGAACAACCCGTTCGTTGCCCTCTGTGACAATAACGCTGACGAGGATAAGGGCGAGGTTTTCGGTTTCAATTTCGTTTACTCAGGCAATTTCTACGCTCAGGCAGAGGTTACTCAGCATAAGAAAACTCGTTTTCTTATGGGTATAAATCCTCTCGACTTCCAGTGGCTTTTGGAAAAGGGCGAAAGCTTCACTTGCCCTGAGGTTGTAATGGTACATTCTGACGAGGGTATAGGTAAAATGTCAAGAACTTTCCATGACCTCTATAGAAACAACCTTATCAGGGGCGAGTATAAGGATAAAAGACGTCCGATACTCATTAATAACTGGGAGGCTACTTACTTTAATTTCGATACAGACAAGCTTATAGATATCGCAAAGGAAGCTTCAAAGCTTGGTATCGAAATGCTCGTTATGGACGACGGCTGGTTCGGTCACAGAGATGCCGACAATTCTTCACTGGGCGACTGGTTCGTTTATGAGAAGAAGCTCAAGGGCGGTCTTAAATATCTCGTTGACGAAGTAAACAAGCTTGGCATGAAGTTCGGCATTTGGTTCGAGCCTGAGATGATATCCCCTGACTCTGAGCTTTATAAGGCTCACCCAGATTGGGCTATCCAGATTAAGGGCAGACCTCTGACACTTTGCAGAGAGCAGTATGTTCTTGACTATTCAAGAAAAGAAGTCAGAGATCACGTTTACGGTATGATGAGAAAGATACTCGACAGTGCAAATATCGAGTACATCAAGTGGGATATGAACAGACAGCTTACAGAAGTCGGCTCGGCTACCCTCCCTGCTGAAAGACAGAGAGAGCTTTGGCACAGATATGTCCTTGGTGTTTACGACCTTATGGACAGACTTACAACAGATTATCCTCATATCCTCTTGGAGAACTGCTCAGGCGGCGGAGCAAGATTTGACCCTGGTATGCTCTACTACAGCCCACAGATATGGTGCTCTGACGATACAGACGCTATCGAAAGACTGAAAATTCAGCACGGCACTTCAATGTGCTATCCATGCTCCGCAATGGGTGCGCACGTTTCTGACTGCCCTAACCATACAGTCGGCAGAAACACTCCGTTCAAAACAAGAGGCCACGTTGCTATGGTGGGTACATTCGGCTATGAGCTTGACGTAACAAGGATACCTCAGGAGGACAGAGACGCTATCCCTGCGCAGATAGAGGAGTTCAACAAGTTCAACAAGCTTGTAAGAACAGGCGACCACTACAGAATAGGCAATATGTTTGAGGACAACACTTGGGACGCTTGGGAGTTCGTTGCAAAGGATAAGAGCGAAGCGCTCTTTGAGTTCGTTCAGGTGCTTGGCAGACCAAACGAGAGATCAAGACGTATCAAGCTCAAAGGTCTTGAAGCTGACGCTTACTATTATGAGGAGAACGAGCCTGACAAGAAGATATCAGGTGCGGCACTTATGAACGCAGGTATCAACATCGCAAAGATATGGAATGGCGACGGACTTTACGGCGACTTCTGCTCAAAGATTCTTCATTTTATAAAGGCGTAAAATAATAATAATAAAATACTATTGACAATTTGAAGATATTGTAGTACAATGATTGAGAAATAAGTTCAAATTTTAAAGGCGGTTTTATTCCGCCTTTAAATAGTGTAAAAATGTAAACGAATACAGCTTATAAGGAGAATTTTTATGAGGTTAAAAAAGTTAATGGCAGTGGTTTGTGCCGCCGCCCTTACAGTGACAGCTTTCGCAGGCTGTTCAAAGAAAGACGATTCCTCCAGCGGCTCTGACGGCAAGGGCGGCGCAAAGAAGGAATACTACAACGCTCAGCCTGTTGACACTGGCTGGGAGTGGGGAAACGTCGAGATAGTTGACGGTGGTTTTATCCCTGACGTCATTTATAACCCTACTGAGGAGGGGCTTATCTACGCCAGAACAGATATGGGCGGCGCTTATAAGTATAATAAGGACACTCAGCGCTGGGAGTGTATAACAGATTGCTTTGGTGGCGACGATTGGAACTATAACGGAACAGAGAGCCTTGCAACAGACCCTGTTGAGCCAAACAGAGTTTATCTTGCAGCAGGTACATATTCCACAAATCACGGTGCTATCTTTGCATCAGATGATTACGGCAAGAACTGGACTATCTGCGAAATGCCTTTCGGCATGGGCGGTAACGAGGTCGGAAGAGGCTGTGGCGAAAGACTTCAGGTAGACCCTAACGATAACTCAATACTTTACTTTGGCTCAAGAGCTGACGGACTTTGGAAGTCCACAGACTATGGCGCAACATGGAACGAGGTAACTTCATTCCCTACAAAGGGCGGATATACTGAGGACGGATATTCTATCGGTCTTACTTTCGTGGCATTCGATAAGTCAAGCTCAGAAAAGGGTCAGGCAACAAAGACTATAATCGTTGGCTCGGCAGGAACACAGGGGGATTATCTCTATCGTTCTGATGACGCAGGCGAAACATGGACTTCTATCCCTAATCCAAAGGCTGAGGCTACAGGCGACAAGACCGATAAGCTCAAGCCTTGTCAGGGCGAGATATCTTCTGACGGATATCTCTATTCAACATGGTCTTATAAGGTAGGACCAAACAACGCTTCTGACGGAGCAGTTCAGAAGTATAACCTTAAAACAGGCGAGTGGACAGAGATAACTCCTGAAAGACTTTATACCTGCGGATATAACGGAATCTCAGTAAACCCTAACGACCCTAACATGATAGTCTGCACGACTCTTGACCTGTGGGCATATTTCGACAATCTTTTCGTTTCCTATGACGGAGGCGAAACATGGAACGGTATATGGTCATATGAAAAGGGCGGCAACCCTGTAAACAACTTTAATCTCGATATAAGCAATGCTCCTTGGCTTGATTGGCAGGGACAGCTCAAGCCGGGCTGGTGGATGACAGGCGTTGCGATCAATCCATTCAACCCTGATGAAGTTCTTTACACAACAGGTGCAACTATCTTCGGCACATCAAATCTTTCAAAGATAAAGGACGAGCCTGTTGACATAAGCGTAAAGGCAATGGGCGTTGAAATGACAGCTATCTTTGACTTTGTTTCACCTCTCGATAACGGCGAGGGTACTCCTGAGCTTTATTCCACAATGGGCGACCTTTACGGCTTCCGTCACGATGATGTAACAAAAGCTCCGCAGGAGCATTATGGTGACTTCAAGGCGACCTCTATAGATTGTGCGGCACAGGATTATAAGATAGTAGTAAGAGCAACTGACGACGGTGACGGCTCAGTTTACTATTCAACAGACGCCGCCGAAACATGGCAGACTGTTGAAACTCTCCCAGAGGGCGTTGAGAAGAAAGCAGGCGGCACAGCTAAGCTTTCCGCAGACGGCAAGACCATTTTCTATCAGAGCGGCACATCAGGCGTTGCGGCGGCAGTAACAAGCGACTTCGGTAAAACATGGACAACCTGCGAGGGACTTCCTGCCGGTGCAGTTATCGAAACAGATAAGGTAAACCCTGATAAGTTCTATGGCTCATATGACGGAACGTTCTATATGAGTACAGACGGCGGAAAGACCTTCAGCCCTATAGCAAATATGCTGGTTTCAGCTTCTTCTATTAAGGCTTGTCCTGATACTGAGGGCGACCTCTGGATAGCTGTTGGTGCAGGCGGCGTTTACTACCTTGATACAGCTACAGGCACACTTGCTCCTACATCTCAGGACGTTACACAGTGCGACGCTATCGGTCTTGGTAAGGCTGAAAAAGACGGCGACTATATGGCTCTCTACATGATGGGTGAAGCAAACGGTGATGGTTACGGCATTTATATGTCAGCCGACAAGGGAGTAACATGGAAGCGTATCAATGATGACACACAGAAGTGGGGCAACGTTAGAAAGATAATCAGCGGCGACCCTAAGACCTACGGCAGAGTTTATGTAGGCACTGACGGACGTGGTATCATTATGGGCAACGTTAAGCAGTAATACATTATAATATAGCGAACAGAGCGGTACGAAAATGTGCCGCTCTTTTTGTTTGGGATAATGTATAACAGTAAATTTGAGAGGTCGGGACGTCGAGGACGCCGTCCCCTACAACATACCTCTTGCAGGGGCGACCTGTGGTCGCCCGCTCTTTTTGCGACAGCAAAATTATTGCGATAAATAGTAGCATTTTACCCTGCTAAAGCCCCGAAAAACCGACTTTTACAACGAATATGAATAAAATGTAGCGGTAAATGATACTCATAGTGAAATTTGTACAATGTGCATATAAATGTGCCGATAAATCAGTGAAAATTCTATATTGTAATTTGTCTGTAACCGCTTGCAAATGTGGTAAAAGTAGTGTATAATAATACTTGCGTGACTGCACAGTGTATTTAATGTACACGATGATGATATGCGATGAAGCGGAAGGTTGCTGACAGTTGGTCAGGTAATTTCCGTGGAGTATGTCCGATTTTAAACCGGGCGACTGTTAATACCGAACACAGTATGTGCTTATGCTTCTTGCGATAGCGGACAAGGTCTGCTTTAGCGTGAGTATGTGTGATGCTGTGTGCGCTGTTTTCTGAGTCCGAAAGCCTTGTGGGTTTCGGAATTTTTTATGAGAATGGCAGGAAACACACGGCAGAGTGTAAACGGGTATCAACAGAAAGCTTTTAAAGCTCGAACCTGTCAATTGCGTAAGCGATCGGCACGCCTCGATCATTTACGCAATTGACTGAGGCTTGAGTGAAAGAAAGCTGCCCCCTAAACTTTTTTAATTTGCACAAGGAGGCGATTTAAGTGGCAGTCAATGAAAAGATCAGAATCAAGATCAAGGGTTACGAGCATGCGGTTGTAGACGCAGCTGCAGCAAAGATCGTTGAGGCTGTTAAGCGTTCAGGCGCACAGGTTTCAGGTCCTATCCCACTTCCTACAGACAAAGAGGTAATCACGATCCTCAGAGCTGTACACAAGTACAAGGATAGCCGTGAGCAGTTCGAGATGAGAACTCACAAGAGACTTATCGACGTTCTGAGACCTACAAAGGAAACAACAGCAGCTCTTGAAAATCTTGAACTTCCTGCAGGCGTTAACATTGTTATGGAGATCAAGTAATCTCCAAATGAGATCGCGTGCGATCTCAAAAAACATTTAACACGCAGGTCACGTCGGACAAGTCCGACCAATAACCACATAGGAGGAAAACATAATGCAAAAGGGAATCATCGGTAAGAAAATCGGTATGACACAGATTTTCGATGAAGCAGGAAAAGTAATTCCTGTAACAGTTGTTGAAGCTGGTCCTTGCGTTGTCGTTCAGAAGAAGACAGTTGAGAATGACGGCTATGAGGCTGTTCAGCTTGGCTACGGCGACATCAGAGCGAAGAGAGTAAACAAGCCTCTTCAGGGTCACTTCAAGAAGGCTGACGTTGCAATGAAGAGAACTCTTAAGGAGTTCAGACTTGCTGACACATCAGCTCTTAATGTTGGAGATATCGTAAAGGCTGACACATTTGCTGCAGGCGACATCGTTGATGTCAGCGGTACAAGCAAGGGTCACGGATTCTCCGGTACGATCAAGCGTCACAACAACTCAAGACTTAAGGAAACTCACGGTACAGGTCCTGTACACAGACACGCAGGTTCTATGGGTGCTTGTTCATCACCTTCAAGGATCTTCAAGGGCAAGGGTATGCCTGGTCAGTACGGTAACGTAAAGGTAACTGTACAGAATCTTGAGATCGTCAAGGTAGACGCAGAAAACAATCTTATCGCAATCAAGGGCGCAATTCCTGGACCAAAGAACGGTACAGTTACAATTTGCGACTGCGTTAAGAAGGCTTAGTGGAAGGAGGAATCATAATGTCACAGATTTCAGTATTTGATATGACAGGCAAAAAGGTTGCCGACACTGAGCTTAACGATGCTATTTTCGGTATCGAGCCAAACAAGGCTATCATGCACGCTATGGTTGTAAATTATCTTGCTAACCAGAGACAGGGCACACAGTCAACTCTTACAAGAACAGAAGTAAGAGGCGGTGGTAGAAAGCCATGGAGACAGAAGGGAACAGGTCACGCAAGACAGGGTTCTATCAGAGCTCCACAGTGGGTACACGGTGGTGTTGCTCTCGGTCCTAAGCCAAGAGATTACAGCTATTCACTTAATAAAAAAGAAAGAAGACTCGGTATGAAGTCTGCACTTTCAACAAAGGTCGTTGACGAGAACCTCGTAGTTGTTGATTCTATCAAGCTCGAGAGCTACAAGACAAAGGCAGTTGTTGAGATGCTCAAGGCACTGGGTGCTGAGGGTAAGGCTCTCATCGTTACAGCAGAGTCTGACAAGACTGTTGTCAAGAGTGCAGCCAACATTCCTGGCGTTAAGACAGCTACTGTAAATACTCTCAGTGTTTACGACATTCTGAACTATGATAAGTTTATCGTTTCTTCAGAGGCTGTAAAGAAGATTGAGGAGGTTTACGCATAATGAGAACTGCTCAAGATATTATTTTAAAGCCAGTTATCACTGAAGACTCTATGGACAGACTTCAGGCTAACAGATACACTTTCAAGGTCGCTAAGGACGCTAACAAGATCGAGATAGCTAAGGCTGTTGAAGAGCTTTTCAACGTAAAGGTAGCTAAGGTAAACACGATCAGCGTTAAGGGTAAGCAGAAGAGAATGGGAAGAAGCGTAGGCTACAGACCAGACTGGAAAAAAGCGATCGTTACTCTTGAGGGTGACAAGACAATCGAATTCTTCGAGGGCTTGTTCTAATATCCTCTAAAAGAGGTGCAGCGTAAGGCTGCATTGCTCCGATGAACTTCATGAATACCGAGAAGTCGTCGGAAAGGTCCTGCGAGGCGGCGAGGACCGCTCATCATTTCACCGCAGGACGTAAGTATGGAAGGGCGCTTGGCGTGAAAACGCTTTGACCTTTTCGCAAAACTCAGATAAGGAGTGAATTTCAAATGGCAATAAAGAGCTACAAGCCTACAACAGCCGGCAGAAGAGGTATGACAGTTACCGATTATTCCGAGCTTTCAAAGGTTGCTCCATGTAAGTCTCTGCTTGAGCCACTCAAGAAGAACTCAGGTAGAAACAGCTACGGTAGAATCACTGTTCGTCACAGAGGCGGCGGAGTAAGAAGAAAATACCGTGTAATTGATTTTAAGAGAAACAAACTCGATATGAACGCAACAGTTCTTACTATCGAGTACGATCCAAACCGTTCAGCATTCATTGCTCTTGTAGAGTATGAGGACGGCGAGAAGAGATACATCATCGCACCTTATGGACTTAAGGTTGGTGACGTTATCAGAGCAGGCGCAGACGCAGACATCAAGCCTGGTAATGCACTTGCAATGATAAACATTCCTGTTGGTACTTTCATTCACAACATCGAGCTTTATCCTGGTAAGGGCGCACAGCTCGTTCGTTCAGCAGGAAACATGGCTCAGCTCATGGGTAAGGAAGACAACTACGCACTTGTAAGACTTCCTTCAGGCGAGATGAGAAAGGTCCCTGTAAACTGCATGGCTACGATCGGTCAGGTAGGAAACATCGACCATGAGAACGTAAATATCGGTAAGGCAGGTAGAAAGCGCCATATGGGCTGGAGACCTACCGTTAGAGGTTCTGTAATGAACCCATGCGATCACCCACACGGTGGTGGTGAGGGTCGTGCTCCAGTTGGTAGACCAACTCCAGTTACACCTTGGGGTAAGCCTACAATGGGATACAAGACCCGTGCTAAGCATCATCGCTCCGATAAGTTTATCGTAAAACGCAGAAACGGTAAGTAATGCTGAAAGGAGGCAGATGATCAATGGGTAGAAGTGTCAAGAAGGGACCATACGTACAGGAGGTCCTTTACAAGAGAGTTAAGGCAATGAACGATGCAGGCGAGAAGAAGGTGCTCAAGACATGGAGCAGAGCTTCTACAATATTCCCTGAATTCGTTGGTCACACATTCGCAGTTCACGACGGACGTAAGCACGTTCCTGTATATGTAACAGAGGACATGGTTGGTCACAAGCTGGGAGAGTTCGCTCCAACAAGAACATTCAAGGGTCATGCAGGTTCAAAGACCTCAAACAACGGTAAGTAGTGCGGAAGGAGGAATACAAATGGAAGCAAAAGCAATTCTGAGAAATGCTCGTATTGCTCCTCGTAAGGTACAGATCGTTCTCGATCTGATCAGAGGAAAAGACTATGATGTTGCAATGGCAACAGTAAAGCATACACCAAAGGCTGCAAGTGAATATCTTGAGAAGCTTCTGAAGTCCGCCGCTCACAACGCTGAGAACAACCATAACATGGATAAGAACAACCTTTACGTTGCAGAGTGCTATGTTTGTCCAGGACCGATAATGAAGAGAATCATGCCAAGAGCACAAGGCAGAGCATATAGAATCCTTAAGAGAACATCACACGTTACGATCGTTCTTAAGGAAAAGGAATAAGCTGAAAGAGGAGGTAAACTATGGGACAGAAAGTAAATCCACACGGACTTCGTGTCGGTGTGATTAAGAATTGGGACTCCCGCTGGTTTGCAGAAAAGGGTACTTTTGGCGATACACTGGTTGAGGATTACAACGTTCGTAACTTCATTCTTAAAGAGCTGAATACAAGATCAAAGAATCCAGCAGATAAGTGCGTATACGCCGGCGTTCCAAAAGTAGAGATCGAAAGATTTGCCGATAAGGACGGCGGTCAGAAGGTAAGAATCCACATCCACTGTGCAAAGCCTGGTATCGTAATAGGCAGAGGCGGCGCAGAGATCGAAAAGCTCCGTGCAAACGTAGAAAAGATGATCGGCAAGAGCGTTGCTATCAACATCGTTGAGGTAAAGCAGCCTGACATCAATGCACAGCTCGTTGCAGAAAAGATCGCACACGATCTTGAAGATAGAATCTCATTCAGAAGAGCAATGAAGCAGTCTATCGGCAGAGCAATGAAGCTCGGCGCTAAGGGTATCAAGGTTAGATGCGGCGGCCGTCTTGGCGGTGCTGAGATCGCTAGAGCAGAAACATACCACGAGGGTACAATTCCGCTTCAGACGATCAGAGCTGACATCGACTATGGTACAGCTGAGGCACACACAACTTACGGTAGGATCGGCGTTAAGGTATGGATATACAGAGGCGAAGTTCTTAAGGGCGAAGTTGCTGCTTCAGACAAGAGAGAGTCAAACGACAGAAGACGCCAGAACAGAAATGGTAAGCGTGACTTCAATAAGGCTAAAAAAGAGGGAGGTAACAAGTAATGCTGCTTCCAAAGAGAGTTAAGTTCAGAAAACAGCACCGTGGCCGTATGACAGGCAAGGCTATGAGAGGTAACACAGTTTCTCACGGTGAGTATGGTCTTCAGGCTCTTCAGCCTGCTTGGATCACATCAAATCAGATCGAAGCTGCCCGTATCGCAATGACAAGATACATCAAGCGTGGCGGTCAGGTTTGGATCAAGATCTTCCCAGATAAGCCTGCAACAAGAAAGCCTCTTGGAACTCGAATGGGTAAAGGTAAGGGCGCACCTGAGTATTGGGTAGCCGTTGTTAAGCCAGGCAGAGTAATGTTCGAGATCGCAGGAGTACCTGAAGAGACAGCTAGAGAAGCAATGCGTCTTGCAATGCACAAGCTGCCTATCAAGTGTAAGTTCGTTAAAAGAGATACTCAAGAAACGGGTGGTGAGCAATAATGAAGGCTAATGAAATCAAGGATATGACAGTCGACGAGCTCAACAGCAAACTCGCTGAGCTCAAGCAGGAGCTTTTTAACCTTCGTTTCCAGCACGCTGTAAACCAGCTGGAGAATCCTAAGAGACTTCAGGCTGTGAAGAAGGATATTGCTCGTGTAAAGACATTCATTCGTAAGCAAGAGTCCAATGTTCAGTAATTTTCGAAGGGAGGATTAACTGTGAGCGAAGAGAGAAATTTGAGAAAAACCAGAGTTGGCGTTGTAGTTTCCAACAAGATGGATAAGACTATCGTAGTTGCTATCAAGGATAACGTACAGCACCCACTTTACAAGAAGATCATCAAGAGAACAGTTAAGCTTAAGGCACATGACGAAAACAATGTCTGCAATATAGGCGACAAGGTTGAAGTTATGGAGACAAGACCTCTGTCAAAGGACAAGAGATGGCGTCTTGTTAACGTTCTTGAGAAGGCTAAGTAATTAAAACGCAATAGTGCAGGTGGCAGATAACTTCTGCCGACCGCACGTTAAATTCTGAAAGGAGGAACGCACTGTGATACAAATGCAGACTTACCTGAAGGTAGCAGATAACTCCGGAGCAAAGGAGCTTATGTGCATCAGGGTACTCGGCGGAACACGCAGAAAGTATGCAAACATCGGTGACGTTGTAGTTTGTTCTGTTAAAAAGGCAACACCAGGCGGAGTTGTTAAAAAGGGCGACGTTGTTAAAGCAGTAATCGTTCGTTCAGCTAAGGGTCTTCGTCGTGCAGACGGCACATATATCCGTTTTGACGAAAACGCAGCTGTTATTATCAAAGAAGACAAGAACCCAAGAGGTACTCGTATATTTGGACCAGTAGCTAAGGAGCTCAGAGAGAAGGATTATATGAAGATCCTTTCACTTGCTCCGGAAGTTCTTTAATTGGAGGTGTCGTAACAATGAATAAGGTACACGTAAAAACAGGCGACACCGTCGTTATCCTCTCCGGTAAGGACAAGGGTAAGAAGGGCAAGGTCCTGGAAGTTTCCCCTAAGGAGGGAAAGGTAATCGTTGAGGGTCTTAACATTGCTACAAAGCACGTTAAGCCAAGACGTCAGGGCGAGCAGGGCGGCATAGTTGAGGCTGAGGCTGCAATGTACGCTTCAAAGGTACAGGCAGTTTGCCCTAAGTGCGGCAAGCCAACAAGAGTCGCTCATAAGTTCCTTGAGGACGGTACTAAAGTTAGAGTCTGCAAGAACGCAGACTGCGGCGAAGAATTTTAATTAGGAGGATATTACGATGGCTAGACTTAAAGAATATTATGTTAGCGACGTAGCTCCTGCTATGATGAAGAAATTCGAATACGCTAACGTTATGCAGATCCCAAAGCTTGATAAGGTAGTTATCAACGTGGGCTGCGGCGCAGATAAGGATAACAAGAAGGTTATCGACGCTATCATGACTGATCTGGCTGCTATCACAGGACAGAAGCCGATCGTTTGTAAGGCAAAGAAGTCCGTTGCTAACTTCAAGCTCAGAGACGGACAGATCATCGGTGTTAAGGTAACACTGAGAGCAGAGAAAATGTATGAATTCGTTGACAGACTTTTCAACGTAGCATTTCCTCGTGTAAGAGACTTCAGAGGAATCAATCCTAACTCTTTCGACGGCAGAGGCAACTACTCTACTGGTCTTAAGGAGCAGCTGATCTTCCCTGAGATCGAATACGATAAGATAGATAAGGTTCGTGGTATGGATATCAACTTTATCACAACTGCAAAAACTGACGAAGAGGCAAAGGAGCTGCTTTCACTTATGGGTGCTCCATTTGCTGATAAGTAAGAGGAGGATAAAAAATGGCTAAGAAGGCTATGATCAACAAACAGCAGGCTACGCCTAAATATTCCACTCGTGCTTACAACAGATGTAAGATCTGCGGAAGACCTCATGCTTATCTGAGAAAGTTCGGCGTTTGCCGTATCTGTTTCAGAGAGTTGGCTCACGAGGGTAAGATTCCGGGAGTTAAGAAGGCTAGTTGGTAAAAGGAGGTTAACACGCATGCAAATTACTGATACAATAGCGGATCTTCTTACAAGAATCCGTAACGCAAGTACTGCGAAGCACGCAACAGTTGACGTTCCTGCATCTAATATGAAGAAGTCTATCACACAGATCCTCGTAGACGAAGGATACGTTAAGGACTTTAAGATCATTGAAGACGGTAAGCAGGGTATCATTAGAATTACTCTTAAATATGACGAGAACAGAAATCCAGTCATCACAGGACTCAGAAGAGTTTCAAAGCCTGGTCTGAGAATTTACGCAAGCTGCGAGGATATGCCAAAGGTTATAAAGGGCCTCGGCATTGCTATCGTATCTACTTCAAAGGGCGTTATCACAGACAAGAAGGCTAGAGAGCTGAATGTCGGCGGAGAAGTTCTCGCATTCATCTGGTAAGGAGGACTAAGTTATGTCAAGAATAGGTATTAAGCCAATTAGTGTTCCTGCAGGTGTAGAGGTTACTGTTGCAGACGGAAACGTAGTTACAGTAAAGGGTCCTAAGGGTTCACTCACAAAAGAGTTCCACAAGGATATGATCATAAAGTGTGCAGACGGCGTGATCACAGTAGAGCGTCCTTCAGAGGATAAGCTTCACAAGTCACTGCACGGTCTGACAAGAACACTCGTACACAACATGGTAGAGGGTGTTACAAACGGTTTCGCAAAGAAGCTTGAGATCGTTGGTGTAGGTTACAGAGCTCAGAAGCAGGGTAAGAACCTTGTTATGAACCTTGGTTTCTCTCATCAGGTTATCGTTCCTGAGACAGATACTATCAAGATCGACGTACCTGACGCAAACCACATCGTAATTTCAGGCTGCGACAAGCAGGAAGTAGGTCAGTTTGCTTGTGAGATCCGTGAGAAGCGTCCACCAGAGCCTTATAAGGGTAAGGGTATTCGTTACGAAGGCGAGTATGTTATCCGTAAGGAAGGTAAGGCTGGTAAGGGCAGCAAGAAGTAATAAAAGGAGAGAATTACTATGGTTAAAAAGCTTGACAAGGCTAAGGCAAGAGCAAAAAGACATCAGAGAGTCCGCAACAAGATCAACGGAACAGCTGATTGTCCTCGCCTCAACGTATTCCGCTCCTCTAAGCATATTTATGCACAGGTTATCGACGACGTAAACGGCGTAACACTTTGCAGCGCTTCCTCAATGTCCAAGGACTTTGAAGGCAACGGCGGCAACAAGGAAGGCGCTCGTAAGGTCGGCGAAATGATCGCTCAGGCGGCTAAGGCAAAGGGCATCGAGAATGTCGTATTCGACAGAGGCGGCTACCTTTACCACGGACGTGTTCAGGAGTTGGCAGACGGAGCCCGTGAAGGCGGACTTAAGTTCTAAAGAGGAGGGTAAACATTGGCTTTAATAGATGCTTCAAACATGGAACTTACTGAAAAGGTCGTTGCAATTAACAGAGTATCAAAGACTGTTAAGGGCGGCCGTATAATGAAGTTCTCAGTCCTCGTAGTAGTAGGCGACGGAAACGGAGTAGTAGGTTTCGGAATCGGTAAATCAGGAGAAGTTCCTGACGCAATCAGAAAGGCAATCCAGGACGCCAAGAAGAACCTTATCAGAATTTCACTTAAGGGAACAACGATCCCACACGAAATTATCGGTAAGTTCGGTGCAGGCGAGGTTCTTCTCAAGCCTGCAGCACCAGGTACTGGAGTTATCGCAGGCGGCACAGTAAGAGCCGTTGTAGAAGCTGCTGGAATCAAGGATATCAGAGCTAAGCAGCTCCGTTCAAACAATCCTTACAACGCAGTAAGAGCTACAATAAGCGGTCTTGCTAACATCAGAAGCGCTGAAACAGTAGCAGCTCTCAGAGGCAAGACAGTTAAAGAAATTACAGGCTAAGGAGGATAACAGTTATGGCAATTAACATCGAACTGATAAAGAGCCTTAACGGAAGAAGCGATAAGCAGGTCGCTACCGCTAATTCACTGGGTCTCAGAAAAATCGGGGATAAGACTTGTCAGCCTGACAATCCTCAGACAAAGGGAAAGGTAAAGGTTATCTCCCATCTTATTAAAGTAACTGAAGCATAAGGAGGTGCAATCTGAATGAAACTGCACGAATTATCACCTGTTGCAGGCTCCGTAAAGGAGAGCAAGCGCAAGGGCAGAGGTCACGGTTCTGGTAACGGAAAGACCGCAGGCAAGGGACACAAGGGTCAGAAGGCTCGTTCCGGCGGCGGAATAAGACCGGGCTTTGAAGGCGGACAGACAATGCTCGCAAGAAGAATCCCTAAGCGTGGATTCAACAATATTTTCGCAACAAAGTATGCTATCGTAAATGTATCTGATCTTGATAGATTTGTTGACGGCACAGTTGTTGATACTGAGCTTCTTAAAGCTTCAGGCATCATCAAGAAGGAACTTGACGGCGTCAAGATCCTCGGAAACGGCGAATTAACTAAAAACCTTACCGTTAAGGCTGCAAAGTTCTCAGCAGCTGCTAAGGAAAAGATTGAAAAGGCAGGCGGGAAGGTTGAGGTGATGTAATTGTGATAGAGACATTTCGTAATGCCTGGAGAGTTCCGGAATTAAGAAAAAAACTTCTATTTACTTTTTTCATCATCATCATCTACAGAGTCGGCGGTACAGTTCCTGTACCTTACCTTGACTCAGCTGCATTGTCAGCATGGTTTGAACAGAGTGCTTCGTCAGGTGACTTTTTCAGCTATCTGAACGTTCTGTCAGGAGGTAACTTTTCAAAAGCTACTCTCTTGGCGCTCTCCGTTTCACCTTATATCAATGCACAAATTATCATTCAGCTTCTGACCTACGCTCTCCCACCGCTGGAAAGACTCCAGAAGGAAGGTCCTGAGGGTAGAAAGAAACTTAACAAGATAACAAAATATGCGTCACTTGCTATTGCTATCTTCCAGGCATGGGCTTATTACCTCACCATGAAGAAAGCGGGCGCTTGTGTTTACACAGACGGCTTCAGCAAGATATTCGCAGAGATAGTTATTATCGCTTGCTTTACAGCAGGTGCGTCACTGACTATCTGGCTTGGTGACGAGATAAACGAGAAGGGTATCGGAAACGGTATCTCAATGCTCCTGTTCGCAGGTATCATTGCAAGAGGTCCTTCAGCAGTTATCGGTCTGTTCGATTACATGAAGACAGGCGAGGCTAAGAACATCATTCTCGTAATTGCTATCCTTGTTGTATTCATTTTGATGATAGGCTTTATCATCTTTATGAACGAGGCTGAAAGAAGAATACCGATACAGTACGCAAAGAGAGTAGTCGGCAGAAAACAGTACGGCGGTCAGAATACTTTTATTCCGATCAAGATCGCAATGAGCGGCGTTATGCCTATCATCTTTGCAATGGCTTTCATGTCACTGCCTTCAACACTCAAAATGTTCATTGAACCAAAAAGCGGAAGCTTCTACGATCACTTCCTTCACTGGTTCGAGTACACTCATCCGTTCTACGCTTGTCTGTACTTTGTGCTGATAATCGGCTTCAACTATTTCTATGTTTCAATGCAGTATAATCCACTTGAGATCGCAAACAACCTCAGACAGAACAACGGTGGTATCCCTGGTATCAGACCTGGTAGACCAACTTCCGATTATCTGAAGAAGGTTCTGTCAAAGATAACATTGGTAGGAGCTGTGTTCCTCGGAATAATCGCTATCTTCCCTATTATCTTCACTTCGATCACAAAGATGAATATTGCAATGGGCGGTACTTCGATACTCATCGTTGTATCAGTTGCTCTTGAAACAGCAAGAACTATGGAATCTCAGATGATGATGCGTCATCATAAGGGCTTCCTTGAATAAACCATAGGCTTTACGTTTGAGATAAAAAGGAGTTAAAAATGAATATAATTCTTTTAGGTGCTCCCGGTGCGGGAAAAGGAACTCAGGCTGAGGTCATCTGCAATGCCCTGAACATTCCTACTATTTCTACAGGCAATATGCTCAGAGCGGCTGTTAAGGCTGGTACTGAGTACGGTCTCAAGGCTAAGGCTGCTATGGACGCAGGCGACCTTGTATCAGATGATATCGTAATTGGTATCCTCAAGGACAGGATCGCTGAGCCTGACGCTCAGAACGGTTTCATTCTGGACGGCTTCCCAAGAACAGTTCCTCAGGCTGAGGCTCTTGACGCTATGGGCGTTAAGATAGACAAGGTCATCGAGATATATGTTCCAGACGAGACTATCCAGCAGAGACTTTCAGGCAGAAGAGTTTGCCTCGACTGTGGCGCTACTTACCACACAGCTTTCAAGCCTTCAAAGGTAGAGGGCGTGTGCGATGTTTGCGGCAAGCCGATCGTTATCCGTAAGGACGATGAGCCTGCAACAGTTATCAGCAGACTTCAGACATATCACAAATCGACCGCTCCTCTTAAAGATTACTACGGTAAGCAGGGCAAGCTCGTTACTGTTGAGGGACAGGATAAGGTAGAGGACACTTCAAAGCTTGTTCTCGAAGCTGTTAAGGCATAGATCCGAGGCGTTTTTTAATGATATGCGTTAAATCCAATAAAGAGATCGAGAAAATGCAGAAGGCGGGCGCAATAACCGCCGGAGCATTGATCGCTGCGGGCGAGGCTATCAGACCGGGTATGACTACCTACGAGCTTGATAAAGTCGTTCACAGATATATCACTTCTCATGGTGCAAAGCCAAGCTTCCTTGGCTACGGCGGATTTCCAGGCTCAGCCTGCATTTCCGTCAACGATGAGATAATCCATGGTATCCCCGGTCCACGCAAGCTTTGCGAGGGCGACATAGTTTCAGTAGACGTTGGTGCTTACATCGACGGCTATCACGGAGATTCCTGCAAGACCTTTGCTGTAGGCAAGATTTCCCCTGAGGCAGAGGCTCTGATGAAGTCCACCGAAGAAAGTCTGTATCTTGCAATAGATATGGTAAAGCCGGGCGTTAGACTTGGCGACTTGGGTGCGGCGATTCAGAAATACAATGAGGACAACGGCTACTCCGTTGTAAGACAGTTCGTAGGTCACGGTGTGGGCAAAAACCTGCACGAAGATCCAGAAGTTCCAAACTACGGCAAGGCTGGCCACGGCATCAGACTTGTGGCAGGTATGGTAATAGCTATAGAGCCTATGATAAACATGGGTACGGCTGATATCAAGACAATGCCTGACGGTTGGACTGTCAAGACAAAAGACGGAAAGTGGGCGGCTCATTTTGAGCATACAATCGCAGTTACTCCTGACGGGGCAGTTATCCTGACCAAAGTATGACGGAGAAAAGCGTTGTAGATATACCGATCGGTTCAGTGGTGCTTGCGAACGCAGGCCGTGATAAGGGCAGATATTTTGTTGCGGTAGCTGCCAGCGGCGGTTTTGTGTATATCGCAGACGGCAAGGAGCGTAAGCTCCAAAAGCCAAAGCGAAAAAACATGAAACACATTTCACCTGCGGGCGTTATCATCAGCACTGATGAGCTGACAAACAGGAAATTAAGACGGCTGATACAAGGTTTTGACCCAAACCGTGTTACAGCAGACCAAAACCTTTTAGATGGGGAGGTTTTTTAATGTCAAAGGAAGACGTTATCGAACTTGAGGGAACGGTAATTGAGGCTAAGCCAAATGCAACGTTTCTGGTAGAACTTTCAAACGGTCATAAAATCCTTGCTCATATTTCGGGTAAGCTGCGTATGAATTATATTCGTATCGTGCCCGGAGATAAGGTAACGGTCGAAATGTCACCGTATGACTTGACAAAGGGAAGAATCACATGGAGAGCTAAGTAAGCTTTCCCGTAAGTTTAAGAATTTTTAATTCTTGTCGCTAAATTCAAAGGAGGTATTTCAATGAAAGTAAGACCTTCAGTTAAGCCTATCTGCGAGAAGTGCAAGGTAATCAAGAGAAAAGGCAAGGTTATGGTAATCTGCCAGAATCCTAAGCACAAACAACGTCAGGGCTAACAAACCAATAATGGAGGTGCAGCTAAATAATGGCTCGTATTGCTGGTATCGACCTGCCAAAGGATAAGAGAATTGAAATTGCTCTTACTTATATCTATGGTATAGGTCAGAAAACTGCTACTAAGATTCTTAATGAAACAGGCGTAAATCCTGACATAAGAGTTAAGGATATGTCTGAGGACGATGTAGCTAAATTGCGTGAATATATTGACCATAACATCACTGTTGAGGGTGACCTCAGAAGAAATGTTGCGCTCAATATCAAGAGATTGACAGAAATCGGTTGTTATCGTGGTCTTCGTCACAGAAGAGGTCTCCCAGTTAGAGGTCAGAGAACAAAGACCAACGCAAGAACTCGTAAGGGTCCTGTAAAGACAATCGCTAATAAGAAGAAGTAAGGAGGGTGTGAACAATGGCTCAGGCTAAGAAGAAGACTACTATTCGTCGTCGTCGTGAAAGAAAGAACATTGAACAGGGACAGGTTCATATCCAGTCTACTTTTAACAACACTATCGTAACTATTACAGATATGCAGGGCAATGCTATTTCTTGGGCATCTGCCGGCGGACTCGGCTTCAGAGGTTCTAAAAAGTCTACTCCATTCGCTGCTCAGACAGCTGCTGAAACTGCTGCAAGAGCTGCTAAGGAGCATGGCCTTAAGACAGTTGAAGTTTTTGTAAAGGGACCTGGTGCTGGCCGTGAGGCTGCAATCAGAGCTTTGCAGTCTGAGGATCTTGAAGTTAGACTTATCAAGGATGTAACTCCGATCCCTCACAATGGATGCCGTCCTCCAAAGAGAAGACGTGTATAGTTTATAAGACAATTTGAGTTTGTAGTTTACTCAAAGTCGGGTAAGCAATTCGGCTAAGACCCGATAACATTTAGAAAACGGAGGTATTTACCATGGCAGTAAATAGAGAACCAATACTCAAGAGATGTAAATCTCTCGGAATCAGCCCAGCAGTTATGGGTATCGCTAAGGAAACAAAGCGTGATCCTAACGCTAACAAGAGAAAGAAAGTTTCAGAATACGGTATGCAGCTCAAGGAAAAGCAGAAGCTCAAGTTCATCTACGGCGTTCTTGAGAAGCAGTTCCGTCACCTGTTCGAGCTTGCTGAGAAAATGGAGGGTCAGGCCGGTGCTAACCTCATTACTCTTCTCGAGTCAAGACTTGACAACGTTGTATACAGAATGGGTCTTTCAATGACAAGAAGAGAAGCTCGTCAGCTCGTTGTTCACGGTCATTATCTTGTTAACGGCAAGAGAGTTGACATTCCTTCCTACAGAATCAAGGAAGGCGACGTTATCTCACTTAAGGAAAACAGCAAGAAGAGCGAGAAGTTCAAGCAGATCATTGAGGCTAACGCTTCAAAGGCAGCTCCTACATGGCTTGATGTAAACAAGGACAACCAGACAGCTAAGGTTCTGCGTATGCCTGTTAAGGAAGACCTTGACTATGACATCGAGGAGCACCTCATCGTCGAGTTGTATTCTAAATAATGTATTGATAGTGGTTCTTACGGTATGCACTCTTCAAGAGTGCGTATCGGAGAAATACTTGATATGTTTTTGGAAGTGTATGTGTTATTGATCATATAAAACAATCGAGTTTGAAAACAGGAGGGTCTTAAATGCTTGAAAAAATAGAAAAGCCTGAAATCGAAACAGCCGAGCTAAAGAGCAACGGAACATACGGCAAGTTTATTCTCGAGCCTCTGGAGCGTGGCTATGGTATTACGCTCGGAAATAGTCTGAGACGTGTACTGCTCTCCTCTTTGCCAGGCGTCGCCGTTACATCGGTAAAGATCGACGGTGTACACCACGAACTATCAACAATTCCCGGAGTTAAGGAAGATGTTACAGAGATCATTCTTAACCTCAAGGGTTTAACTGCAAAGCTTTACGGTGAAGGTCCTAAGACTATCTACATTGAGGCCGAGGGCGAGTGCGTTGTCACTGCCGGCGACATCAAGACAGATTCTGAGGTGGACATTCTTGTTCCTGATATGCACATTGCAACTTTGGGACCGGGCGCAAAGCTTTATATGGAAATTGTCATCGACAGAGGTCGTGGATATGTTTCTGCGGAAAAGAACAAGGCGCTTATGCCTAACGCCCCAATCGGTGTTATTGCAGTAGACAGTATTTATACGCCTGTATTAAAGGTGAACTTCACGGTGGACAACACTCGTGTTGGACAGATCACCGACTTTGATAAGCTTACTTTGGAGGTTTGGACCGACGGTACTATCTCTGCTAAGGAAGCTGTATCAATGGCAGCCAAACTCCTCAACGAGCATCTGAATCTCTTTGTTGATCTCTCAGAAGAGACTAACGTTGTAGAGATGATGGTTGAAAAGGATGAAAAGGGCAAGGAAAAGATCCTTGAGATGACCATTGAGGAACTTGACTTATCTGTGCGTTCATTTAACTGTCTGAAGCGTGCAGGAATTAACACGGTTAACGATTTGATTGAAAAGTCTGCTGAAGAAATGATGAAGGTAAGAAACCTTGGTAAGAAGTCATTCGACGAGGTAAAGGAAAAGCTTCATTCATTGGGTTACGACCTTAATTCAGAGGACGATAATTAAAGTAAGGAGTGAAAATCTATGCCAGGCACAAGAAAGCTGGGAAGAACTAGCGACCAGAGAAAAGCAATGCTCAGAGCTATGGTTACTTATCTTCTCGAAAACGGTAAGATTGAAACCACTGTAACAAGAGCTAAGGAAGTTGCTGCTATGACTGAGAAAATGATTACTCTCGGCAAGGCAGGCGACCTTCACTCAAAGCGTCAGGTACTTTCTTATGTAACTAAGGAAGACGTAGCTAAGAAGCTGTTTGACAACATTGCACCTTCATACGAGGGCAGAAACGGCGGCTATACAAAGATCATCAAGATCGGACCACGTCGTGGCGACGCTGCTGAAATGGCTATCATTCAGTTGGTTTAATAAATTTTGCATAGCATTCAAGGCTGTATCCGTAAGGGTACAGCCTTTTTTTTGTGCTAATTATTTTGGCGAGAATAGGCGGGCGAACGCTGTTCGCCCCTACAGGTGGGGGTGCGGTGGTTTGTGGTTATTTTAGAAGCTCGTTGCCTAAAAGGTCGATGAACTTTTTGCCTGCTATGCCGTTTTGTGAATAGCCGTGGTTTTTGAGTATATTGTTCACGGATTTCTGTGTGCCTGCACCGAAAATGTCGTTTTTATCAAGGGTGATATTGTGCAGACCCTTTTTCTTCGCAAGCATAAGAAGATATTTCAGTGCAAGGACGCCATTGCCTTTATCACCTTTTTGGTAGCCTGTGGTATCGAGAGCTTTTGCGTTGGAAGGGTAAAGGTTAAGACACTTTTTCTTTATTATGGCGGGGTAGTCTTTGTAGGCATAGTTGCAATCGCAGTGGTCGGAAACGCCGTTTACAGTGCCTTTGCTTGTATACTGCCATATTCCATAGTTGGATATGACAGGCTTTGCAACGTCAAAGTGTGCCACCCAAATGTCATAACGGCTTTTTATGGAGTCTGATACCTTGCGCTTGAAAAAGTCTGCGTAGCTGTAGACAGCCGCATAGTAGCCGTTGCTTTCGAGATAGTCGCAGAAAGCTTCTATAATTTTGTTAATGGCAGTGTTTGGAAGCTCGCTTTGGGAAGCGTCCTCGATATCAAAGGCGAGGGGATATTCAAACTTCTTGCCTTTGACCGCTTCAAGAAAAGTTTTCGCTTCCGCAAGTGCATCGGCTTCTGTGAGGGCGTAGGAATACCAGTATGTGCCGATATTCAGACCTGCTTTTCGGGCGGCGGTGTAGTTCTTCTCGAAATTCTCGTCTTTTTGACCGATGTACTTGCCGTAGCCTGCATTTATCATCACAAAGCTGTAGCCCTGTGACTTCACCTTGTCAAAATCAATTTTTCCCTGCCAATGTGAAACGTCTATTCCCTTAGCTTTTTCCATTGCCGTCACCTCCAGATTTTTTTGCCGACTGTACGCCAAAGTAAAATGATATCACCACGGTGAAAACTGTGATGAACTGCTCTCCGCTGACTATCCCTTTCAGCGTGAGGATACAGAACACGCTTGTCATAAGAAGTGTGACAAGCGATTTTACGTCAATGAGCTTTGCGAGTTTTTCTTTCATGAATATCTCTCCCTTTCCATGTCTGTTATCTTTTGTTCCGCCGCCGCCATTCTTGATATGAGTGCGTTATGCTCGGAAACTGTTTGTTCCAGCCTATCTATTCTATATATAATAAGCCGTTCGGTGGCTTCCTGTGATTTTTTGTTTTCTTTAGCCCCCGAACGAGCTATTATAAGCTGACAGGCTATGCTGGCGGCTGCGGCTATGAACGCTGCAATTACTGCTTCCATGTTTATCACCTCCTATTTATCCCGAAAAAGAGGTGTTTTGTTGCATAAAAAATGCAACAATTGCAGAATTGTTGCCAAATTAAAATATAAATCATTTGTTTGCACAGTTTTGATACAGCGTTTTTGTGCATTGGTCACATACTTTCATGAACAGAAAGGATATTTGTTAAGGCGCAAAAAAAACACGGCTGAGTGTACTTTCAGCCGTGGTTTTTGTTTTTAATAAGGTATTATTTCTCAGGCAGAAGCATTGCAGCCGCAATATATGCGATAACTCCTGCACCGCCTGCGAAGCCTATAAGCACTGCACAGATACGGACTAAATTCACGTCGATGTTGAAATACTCCGCAAGTCCTGCACAAACGCCTGAAATTATTCTGCCCTCTCTTATTTTGTAAAGCGGTTTTGCCATTTCTATCACTCCTTATCTGAAATTAAGCGAAATTTCGCCTATACCGTTGTCAATGTCAAGTTTTATTTTGTAAGAAAGCTCGCTTTCTTCTGTTGTGCTATTTATTTTCACTTTGCTGTCTGATTTTATTTTATAATCGTTTTTGTAGCCGTCAATATCAAAATTTATGCTTCCTATACCGCCGTCTATATCAGCGTCACCGAGAAGCTTTCCTGCAAAGTCTGTTTCGCCTACTCCGCAGTCAAAGTCGGAATCGTTGAATGTGCAGTCTTTGAAAACGGTTTTTCCTACCCCAAGGTCAAAATCGGCTTCATTTGTGCAGGTGACGTTAATGACCTCTGAGCTTCCTGCACCGAAATCTATGTCAAGGTTTTCACAGGTCAGGTCTGAAAGCTTCATTTGGCCTGCGCCTGCGTCTATCTTTACAGTGTCAAACGCCTTTTCAGGAAGCTCTATAGTCAGCATAGGCTGACTTCCGTCAAAGGAGATATATCCGCCTTTAAGGTTCAAAAGGCTGTCGGCGGTCTTGACCTGAAGCTTGCTGTTTGATGATGAAAAATTTATCTTCTCTGGGAGATTTTCTCCTGTGACGTGGATATTTTCGTCACTGCTCTTTTTGATGTTGAGATCCCCTGCGGAGAAGTCGATCTCCATATTATCTATAGTGGCAACGTCAAAAGTTTCGTTGTAGGAATAACGCTTGCCAAGGCTTTTTGTGTTTGTGACCTTGATAAGCACCACGCCCACAATAAAAAGCACTATGCCGATAATAAATATCGTCAGGAAAAATGGAAAACGTCTGCGTTTTACGTCGCCTGTGTTATCATATTTTGCCATTATGCCACCGCCTTTGAGCTTACAAACCTATGGACAAAGTTTGTGAATTTGTTGAAAAGGCTTACACAGCCACGCCATATGCACCTTATAACAGGCATTACGATCATGCCTCCAAGCCCTATGAGGATAAGTCCTGCACCGATAAGGGCAATGCCTGCGGGATAGACCGTGAAAAGCGTTACTATACCGCCTAATGTAAGGGAGAAGCCTGTTGCGAAAACTGCAATTATTATGCTTAAAAGTGCGCAAAGTATCGCCAAGGCTATTGCGGCAAAGGCACACATAAGGCTGAACCATATTGGGCTTGTGATGATGATAACAAGAAGCTTTGAGAGAGAATTGCCGTTCTGTGGCACATTATTGTCAATATCACGAGCCTGTGAGGGGTCAGCGGCGGCTTCCATTTGGAACACCGAGTCGCCCTGTGGGTGTATGCCGCTATCCTGCAAAATTTTGTTGGCAAGCTCTTCGGGCGAGCCGAGGTTTGCGGCAGTTTCAGCTTCATGTGCTGCCCCTGCGTCAAGAAATATCTCTTCATAAAACCCCATTGCGTCGTTTATTTCATCTTCGGCAAGTCCGCCGTCTTCAAGCGATCTGCGCAGTTGGGTAAGATACTCAAGTCTATTCATGTATTTTCTCCACCTTTTTCTAATAATATACGGTCTACCATATTCTTATGCTTCTTCCACTCTCTGCGGTATTCTTCAAGAGCTTTTTCTCCCTTTGGGGTAACATGATAATAACGCCTGTTCCTGCCCATATATTCCTTATCGTAGGTTTCAAGCAGTTCGTTTTTTTGAAGCCGTTTCAGCACAGGATATAAGGTGGATTCTGAAACGTCCACCGCACTGCGTATGAACTGCGTTATCTCATATCCATAGGTATCCTCTCTGTCTACCACTGACAGTACCATGGAATCAAGCAGTCCTGCACTTATTGGAAAGCCCATTTACTCTCTCCTCTCTTTAGTCAGCTCAGTTATTATATAGATCTATAATACTATATCGTTGAATATATTATACGTCATATAATATTATTTGTCAAGGGGTAAAATCAATTTTTTTGTTATCATCACTTTATGCCAGTTAGTTTAGAATAATTGTTTGTTGAAAATCCCTATTGATTTTCTATGCTTTTGTGGTATAATATCTATTAGGAACAGCTAACTCATGATAACCATGTCATGACGTTTTACAAAGCCTGACAAGGCGATAGAGGAAAGGACACTGAATATGAAAAGCAATAATTTATTGAAGATAACAGGACTTCATGTGAGCGTTGGGGATAAGGAAATTTTGCATGGCGTTGACCTGACGGTGAACAGTGATGAAACTCACGTTCTTATGGGTCCTAACGGCACAGGTAAATCTACGCTGGGTTATGCTATAACAGGCAACCCTGCTTACACTGTAACAGAGGGTGACATTGTTTTTGGCGGTGAAAGCATTGTGGATATGCCTGTGAATGAGCGTGCGAAAAAGGGCATTTTTCTGTCATTCCAAAATCCGCTGGAAGTGCCTGGGGTTACACTGAGTTCGTTTATAAGAAGTGCTTTGGAGCAGAAAACAAAGACACGTCTTAGACTTTGGGATTTCAAGAAAAAACTTGCGGAAACAATGAAGCTTCTGGATATGGACGAGTCTTACGCTGACAGAGATCTTAACGTTGGCTTCTCAGGCGGTGAAAAGAAAAAGGCTGAGATACTGCAAATGCTTATGCTTGAGCCAAAGCTTGCTATACTTGACGAAACAGACTCAGGTCTTGATGTTGACGCAGTAAGGACAGTTTCACAGGGCGTAAAGCTTTACAGAGAGCGTGTTCACGGCTCACTGCTTATTATAACACACAGCACAAGGATACTGGAGGCTCTGACAGTTGACGCTGCTCATGTTATGGAAAATGGCGTTATCGTGAAAAACGGCGGTGCAGAGCTTGTGGAAAAGATAAACGAAAAGGGCTTTTCGGCTATCTAATAGAAATAGCAGTGGCAGAGGACGAGGTGAAAATAATGAAAGAAAAAAGTCAGGTCATGGATATTGACCGCAGTATTTATGATATAAAAGATGTTGAAAATGACGCTTACCGCATAAAAAGCGGTCTGACGCCTGAAATTATAGAGAAGATATCAAAAGAAAAGAACGACCCTATATGGATGCAGCAGTTCAGGCTTCAAGCTTTGCAGATATATAATGAGATACCAACTCCTGATTGGGGGCCGTCCCTCGAGGGGCTTGATATGGACAACATTGCCACATATGTAAGACCAAACACGAAAATGCAGAACAACTGGAAGAACGTTCCGCAGGATATAAAGGACACTTTTGAGAGGCTGGGCATACCCCAGGCGGAGAGAAAATCTCTGGCAGGCGTGGGTGCGCAGTATGACTCTGAGCTTGTTTATCATAACGTGCGCTCTGAGGTGGCGCAGGAGGGCGTTGTTTACATGGATATCGAAAGCGCCATGAAAGGCGAATATGCCGACATGGTGAGAAAATATTTCATGAAGCTTGTTACGCCGAGAGATCACAAGTTTGCGGCTTTGCACGGGGCAGTATGGTCGGGAGGCTCGTTTGTGTATGTGCCAAAGGGGGTACAGCTTTCAATACCGCTTCAATCTTATTTCCGACTTAATGCAAAGGGCGCAGGTCAGTTTGAACACACTCTTATTATAGTTGACGAGGGTGCGAGCCTGCATTTTATTGAGGGCTGTTCTGCTCCAAAATACAATGTGGCAAATCTTCACGCAGGCTGTGTTGAGCTTTATGTTAAGAAGAACGCAAAGCTAAGATATTCCACTATCGAGAACTGGTCGAAGAATATGTATAACCTTAATACAAAGCGTGCTATTGTGGAAGAGGGCGGCACTATCGAATGGGTATCAGGTTCATTCGGTTCGCATATCGGCTGTCTTTACCCTATGAGCATTTTAAAGGGCGACAATTCCAAAATGGAGTTCACGGGAGTTACTTTCGCAGGAAGCGGACAAAATCTCGATACAGGCGCAAAGGTCGTTCATGTGGGCAAGAACACAAGCTCCTTCATGAACACACGTTCAATAAGCAAGAGCGGTGGAATAAGCACGTTCAGAAGCAGTGTTGTGGTGGAAAAGGGTGCGAAAAAGGCTAAATCGTCGGTATCGTGTCAGTCACTTATGCTTGACTCTGAGTCAAGGTCTGACACTATCCCTGCAATGGATATCCGCACAAAGGACGCCGCTATCGGTCACGAGGCGAAGATAGGAAGCATAAGCGGCGACGCAGTTTTCTATCTTATGAGCCGTGGCATGACAGAGGAGGACGCAAGTGCTCTTATCGTAAGCGGCTTTGCAGACAACGTTTCAAAGGAACTGCCTGTGGAATATGCGGTGGAAATGAACAATCTTATTAGACTTGAAATGAAAGGCAGCATAGGCTGACGGGAAAGGAGTGCTTAAAATGACTAAAAATATCCTGATAGACAAACTGCCGACAAAAACATGGAACTTTCTAAAGGTAAACAATGCTGAGATACAGTGGAACAGCGACAGCGCAGTTAAAACAGAGGAGAACATCTGCTTTAAGGGCGGTGAAAAGGCTGAGCCTGTAAGACTTGACAACAGCGGGGCAGAGGGATATACTGAAAAGGTCGTGAATGTGACGGCTGAAAAGGCTGCAAAGGGCGTTATTTTTGAGGTTTGCAGAGGAAACGCTCCTATGCTGTCAAGGGTGAACGTTACCCTTGGCGAGGGGGCGGACGTTAGGCTCGTCATGCTCCTTGAACCGTCAGAAAACGGACTTGTGCGACATGAGGTCAGGGCGGAATGTGGGGAGGGTTCTCACATTCATATTATGACTGTCATGATAGGCAGCGGCGATATTTACAGCGATGACCATGTTACTCTCAGCGGCGACGGAGCAAGATTTGACGCTGACGCCGCTTATCTGGGAAGAAATTCACAGACTATAGACTATAACATCGTGGCTGACCATTTCGGCAAAAAGACGGAGAGCCTTATCACTGTGAACGGTGCTTTGACCGACAGCGCAAAAAAGGTTTTCAGAGGAACGATAGATTTTAAGAAAGGCTCTGCGGACTCAGTGGGAAGCGAGAACGAAACTGTGCTTATGCTTGGGGACGATGTGGTGAACAAGACTGTTCCGCTGATACTTTGTGCAGAGGAAAATGTGGAGGGTACTCACGGAGCGACTATCGGCGAGCTTGACGCAGACACCATGTTCTATTTTGAGAGCAGGGGCATTGACAGAGAAACTGCCGAGAAGATAATGGCTTATGCCGCCGTTGAAAGGCTTATCCATATGGCTGAGGACGGCGAGTTTGCGGCGGAAGCTGAAAAAGCCATGGGAATAAAAACTGATACAGAGGAATGAGGACAATGCAGGGATACAAGGGGGATTTTCCGCTTTTAATGCAGGATAAGACGGTTTATATCGACAACGCCGCCACGGCACAGCGACCGCAGTGCGTTATAAATGCCATGAGAGATTTTTATATCTGCCACAACGCAAACCCTCTCAGGGGCATTTATGAGCTGAGTGTTCAGGCAACGGAGGATTATGAGAATGCACGAAAGGCAGTTCGTGATTTTATCGGTGCAAAGTCTGCGCAGGAGATAATTTTTACACGAAACACCACTGAGAGCATAAATCTTGTGGCTTACAGCTATGGGCTTTCCAATTTGAAGCAGGGGGACGAGGTGGTGGTTTCCATAATGGAACACCACAGCGACCTTTTGCCGTGGCAAATGGTTTGCAGGCAAACTGGTGCGGAGCTTAAATTCCTTGAATGTGAAAAGGACGGAAGTCTTGACCTTGACAAGGCTGAGAAGCTTATAACAGACCGCACCAAGATAGTGGCTGTGACACAGCTTTCAAACGTGCTTGGCAGAGAATATCCTATAGAAAAGCTTGCACAGCTTGCTCACAGCAAGAACGCTGTTATGGTGGCAGACGGCGCACAAAGCACGCCACACATTCCGGTGGACGTGAAAAAGCTTGGGGTGGATTTCTTTGCGTTTTCAGGTCACAAGCTTTATGGTCCAATGGGTATTGGCGTGCTTTACGGCAGGCGTGAGCTTCTGGAAGAAATGCCGCCGTTTTTGACGGGCGGTGAGATGATAGAGTCGGTGTCAAGGACGTCGGCAGTGTATGCTGAACTGCCACACAAGTTTGAGGCAGGAACTGTCAATGCGGCAGGTGCAGTGGGGCTGAAAGCGGCTATAGACTATGTGAATGGCATTGGCTTTGAGGAGATACATGGAAGAGAGCTTGAGGTGTCGGAATATGCTTTTGAGAAAATGAAAGAAATGCCGCACATAAATATACTTGGCTCGGAGAAAGCAGAGGAGCATAATGGTATTTTGACCTTTACGGTGGACAATGTTCACCCGCATGACGTGAGCGAGATACTTGCGGCAGACGGCATTGCGGTCAGGGCAGGACATCACTGCGCACAGCCGTTGCTTGAATATCTTGGATACAGGTCAACTGTCAGGGCAAGCTTTGCTTTTTACAACACCAAAGAGGACGCAGACAGATTTATAGACAGCCTTTCAACTGTCAGGGAGCGAATGGGTTATGGAAAATAGAAATTTTTACAACGAGATACTAACGGAGCATAATATGCACCCTGATTTCAAGCATGACATTGAGGGTGCTGACATTGTGCTTGACGGAATAAATCCTAGCTGCGGTGACGAGATACAGCTAAAGCTGAAAACTGACGGGGATATCATCACGGACGGGGCTTTTGTGGGCGACGGCTGTGCCATATCTCAGGCTTCAACGGATATAATGCTTGGCATGATAATAGGTCAGAGCAAGGAAACGGCGCTTAAATATGCAGACATTTTCATGAGAATGATAAGGGGCGAGGCGATGGAAGAGGAGATAGACAGCCTTGAAGAAGCTTCTGCACTCAGGGATATTTCCCATATGCCTGCGAGGGTAAAGTGCGCAATGCTTGGCTGGCGGACTCTTTCCGAGGCGCTGAAAGGTAAATAGGGTATAAAAATGCCGCTGAGGGGGTCTCAGCGGTGTTTTTTTATTCTGCCTTTGAATCAGTTTTCTTCTCCGCCTTGCTGTCAGCCTTTGAACTATCGTCCTTTTTGCTCTCAGCGGATTTTTCTTCCGTGTCCTTTATGGAGCTTGCAAAGTGGGTGAAGTCGGGGAGCTTATCCCTTGTTAGAGTGAGATTGTTGTTGTACATCTTGATAAGCTCGGCGGCGGTGTTGTTTTCTTCGGCAAGCTTGCCGTCGTCGGTCATAAGATAATTTCCGCCCCACTGACCTATGAACGCCCACATGGCTTTTTCGTCTGCAATGCTCTGTATGTCAGGGAAGCTTCCGCATTCGCTCATTGCGATAGGCTTGTTCTTCGATATGCTTTGCAGGAAAAGCATTATGTTCACCTGTGCGTCCTTATTGCCGTCGTCATAAACGTCGCAGGAAAGCACGTCGCAGTATTCGTCGCCCACATACCAATCGGCATTCTGTGCTGACCATACCCATATGAGATTGTTCAGCTTGTGGTATTTCGTCTGACGCTCGTACATAAGCTTCCAAAGCCATTTGTAGGCTTCCTTGTCCTTGCCCCACCAGAAATCACCGTTGCTGGCTTCGTGAAGCGGTCGCCAAAGCACTGCTATTCCTTCATCTCGCAGGGTGGAGAGCCTCTCCGATACGGTGTCTATATCCTGAACGACAGCAACACATTCTTCGCTTACCTTGCCGTCCTTTTGAAGCTTTTTGATATCCTCAAGGCTGAGTTCTGCGATATTTTCCTTTGTAACTGCCTTTTTGATATCAAAATCCGTCTGGTCGGCATAATATTCACGCTTGTCGTCAGGGGCAGCCCAATGCCACATATAGCCCACTATGCCGTCCTTTGAAGCCCAATCCATGGCGATGGTCATTTCGGTGTCGGTGGTAATGCTGTCCTTTTCAGTGGCAAGCATAAGGTCGCCAAAACGTATGGCAGGATATTTTCCTGTGGTCTTGTATATCATGTCTGTTTCAGCAGATGTGCCAATGGTGTCATGCTGACCCAAAAGCACCTGCTTGCCGTAGCTTTCACAAAGATACTGATAAAGCGCCTTTGCATTGTAGTCTGAGTCTTTGTTTGAAAGAGCAGGCTTTGATATAGTAAGGTCAAGCTTTGAGATATCCTCGCTTGCAGTGAGGGTCAGGCAGTCAACGTCAAGTCCGCCGTCCACTGGGATAACGGATATTGCCGTCTTGCCTTTTTCTATGTAGATGTTCTTGAAAGTCACCTTTTCAAACTTGCCCGATCCGCTGGCTGAGAAATCCTGAAGCTTTTTGCCGTTCACAGCTATGCCGTTCACACACGGCACGTCGGAAGCCACTGTTATGGTAAGGTCATAATACTGTGAGTCGGTAAGCTCAATTTCTCTTGACCAATTCTCCTCAGCGGAAATGTTCGTCACATATCCCTTGCCCTTGTAGCCCTTGCGGTCGCTTTTTACTTCCGCCTTGCCTGAAACTGAGCCTGTTTCGGCTTCAACGCTTTTTGAAAACTTTACATAAGGTATGGCGTTTGCCACTATTTTTGTTTCTTCGTAGCTTTTTACAGCCTGCTCGTCAGCCTTGCTGTCATCTTTTGTCTGTTTCTTTGTTGTGGTTACAACAGATGTTTTTTCGGGGGCGGTCATGCTCTCGTTTCTGCCTATCTGCACTCCGCAGCCTGACAGCGTGCAAATTGCCGCAACAGCCGCTGCCATTATCCGATAATGTCTCATTTCAATATCCTCTCAAAATCTGTTTTTTGCTCAGAATGTGAGCGTGTATGTTTTACCTGTTTCCGTGTTAAACTCTGCTGCGCCGTCTGTGTACAAAGTCTGCACTTCACCGCTTGCAGTGTGTACCTTTACGCTGTCACACACTATCCTGCACTTCTTACCGCAATTTGAGTGAACATGGCAGGCTGTTATCTTTGAGTCTTTCCATTCAAGGTCGATAACAAAGCCGCCCCTTGCACAAAGTCCTTTGAAGCTGCCCTCAGACCATTCTTTCGGCAGTGCAGGCAGGAGAATTATCTCGCTGTTCTCGCTTTGCAAAAGTGCTTCTGTGATACCTGCAGTTCCACCAAAGTTTCCGTCTATCTGGAAAGGCGGGTGCATATCGAACATATTCTCGCTTGTGGAGTTTGAAAGCAGTGCTATAACATTTTCGTATACCTTTTCACCGTCAAAAAGTCTTGCCCAGTGGTTTATTATCCATGCCCTTGACCAGCCTGTATGTCCGCCGCCATGTGAAAGACGTCTTTCAAGGGTAGCCCTTGCGGCTTTGGCAAGCTCAGGGGTCTTTCGCATTGAGATCATGTCAGCAGGATAGAGTGCGAAAAGCTGTGAGATGTGCCTGTGACCAGGCTCGACCTCGTCATAGTCCTCTGCCCATTCCATTATCTGACCGTATTTTCCTATCTCAGGTGCAGGAAGTCTGTCCCTTGCCTCAAGTATCTTCTTTCTGAAACCGCCGTCAGTTTCGAGTATCTTTGAAGCTTCCGCAACGGCTGTGAAAAGCTCATAGATTATCTGGCTGTCCATAGACGGACCTATGCAGATAGAGCCTTTTGAGCCTGAGGCTGTGAGATATGTATTCTCAGGGGAAACTGACGGGCAGGTAACAAGTCTGCCCTTTTTGTCCTCGATAAGAAAGTCAAGGAAAAACTCTGCCGCCTCTTTCAGGGTGTCATATTTCTCGCTGAGAAACTCTCTGTCCTGAACATAGAGATAATGCTCCCATATATGCAGGCAAAGCCATGCCGCACCCATTGGCCACTGTGTACCAGGTATCCACAAGTCCTGGGGTGCGGTGTCACCCCATAGGTCAGTGTTATGGTGACAGACAAAGCCACGGCAGCCATACATATCCCTTGCGGTCTTTCTGCCGTTTGGACGGAGCTTCTCGATATGGTCGATAAGAGGCATATGAAGCTCGGAAAGGTTGCAGTTCTCTGCACACCAATAGTTCATTTCGGTATTGATATTTATAGTGAATTTACAGCCCCAGGCAGGCCACATATCCTTGTTCCAAATTCCTTGGAGATTTGTAGGCAGGGTCTTTTCACGGCTTCCTGCAATAAGGAGATATCTGCCGAAGTTGTGATACATTTCAATAAGCTTGTTGTCAGGGTTGCCCTCTTTCACAAGTGCAAGTCTTTCGTCTGTAGGCAGGGCGGAATTACCTGAGCTGTTGTCGCAAAGGGAAATATTCGCACGGTCATAGTATGACTTATAGTCTGCGATATGGTCAGCTTTGAGCTGTGCATAGGTCTTTTCCTCGGCTCTTTCAACGTCAAAGACAGCCTGTCCCTTGTAATCCTCACAGCGGTAGCTTGTCTGTGCGCCAAGGAGGATAGTCACCTCGTCGCAGTCCTCGCAGGTTATGAAGCTTCCGTATGGGTAGACCTTTCCGCCTTTGTGGAGTATCTTTATATAAGCGGCAAAGTTTATGCCGTCCTCTGAGCCGCAGCCGCCGTAAAAGAGGATATCGTTGTCATGAACGGGGGAATTGTCGTCAAAGTAATCATCTCTGCCGTCAATGCGCACACGGACGCTTATCGCCTTTTTTTCGGAAGCCGTTATGTGCATAACAAGCACCTGATCGGGCTGTGAGATAAACATTTCTCTTGTGTAGTCAACGCCGTTTATGGCATATTCTGTGGTGCAGACAGCGGTGTTAAGGTCAAGGCTTCTGCACTTGAAGTCACATTCGCTCTCCTTATAATGTATAACGTTCATGTCGCCAAGGGGCATATAGTGCCTTTGATTTACAGGCGTGCCGCAGAAAGCGTCATAGATTATTTTTTCAGCTTCGCTTATTTTCTCCTCAAAAAGCAGTTTTCTAACCTTTTCGAGATTAGGCAGAGCGGACTTATTGTTTCTTTCACGGAAACCGCCCGACCAAACAGAGTCCTCGTTGAGCTGTATCCTCTCCTCCAGCGGCTGAGAGAACACCATTGCGCCTATCCTGCCGTTACCAAGGGGCAGTGCTTTGTTCCAATCGTCTGCGGGGGTCTTATACCAAAGAAGTGCGGAAGTATCCATAGCTATTCCTTTCGTTATCTGTATATATCTGTATTTTAATATGGTTGTAGGTTACAATCCCTTATATTATAGCATATTTTGTTTGGGTTGACAAGGGGGAGGAGGGGGTGTGCTTGTGAGGCATTCGGAAAATGTTGACATGGAAGATAGTGTGTGATACAATAAAGGCATATCAATAACAAAAGGAGGAGCGCATATGGCTATAGATAAGGCAGATTGGCACTGGGACGACGCTGAAAAGCTGTATAGGAAAACAAATAATGTTGAGGGCAAGCTCACGGAGGAACAGCAGGAAGAAATATGGCTGTTGGCGTCAAATCATATAGGATTGTTTTTTAGGTGGCTTATTGACAGGGGCTTTAACGAGCTTATTGATGAAAGCGACGAGGAAGCCTGTGCGCAGGTCCGTGAGGGCAAAATGAGCGGTGCGGAATATCTTATGCACATATTGGACGGTGCATTTTGTGAGAATGATATAAAACCCAATGTCCGTGACTTTGCGGTAAATTATTACGATAAGCAGTATTTTAATGATTATGGTAAGACTTGTCCTGCTAAAGATCTGTGTGTGCCGTGCTATAGCTTTATATCAGGTGACGATGACTACAACGCCCTGAGACCTCTTATAGACGAAGCATACGAAGAATATTGTCGTGAGAAATAACAAAACCAGTGTAAGCCCACAGCAGGCTTTCACTGGTTTTGTTTATCATTTATAAAAAGTTTAACAATATTTTATACGCTGTTTTTATGTGCGAATTTTTTCTGCAATGAGCTGAAAAGCGTCAAAGATCTCTTCTCCCGAGCGTCCCAAGGCTCTTATGGCTATGCCGCGTTCCGTGTGGGTGGCGCAAAGCTGTGCGCTGTTAGGAACGCTGGTGTAGTCGGCTTGGTAAATGCTTTCAAGCTTGGACTTATCAGGGGTGTAGATATACATAAATCCCGTGTGGGTGAAGCCCTCAAAAAAGCCTTTTTGCCGTATGGGAAGTGCGGCTGGGTCGATAAGAGTGTTGTCGATAAAATCTGCCCTGCCGTCAATTGCTATCTCGGTGCGTGAGCGGAAGCGCTTCAAGCCGAACTCCTCACCCATGGCAGTTCTGCCACAGCAGTATATCTCAGAGAAAATAAGCTCGGAGCTTTCTGTGACGTTCACCTTGCCTGTGGAGATATGCTCACAGCCTGTGAAAGTCATTATAGGGTGTGGCATATAGCAAAGCCTTGCGTTTTTGCGGACAACAAGCTTTATGCTCTGCTTTGATACACCGCCGTTTGTGTTGAAAAGCTTCTGATAGCCTTGATCTGTGAAAATGACCTTGCAGTTTTCCCCTACAAAAAGCTTTATCTCGTTTTCGTCACCTGCCAATACTCCTGCCGAGCCGCACATGGAGATATATTTCGCCCAGCCTTTATCATCATAAAATGGTGAGTACACCTTGAAAGGGGGAGCAAAATATAAGTCCTCAGTGACGGCCTTTTGTCCGTCAAAGATCGTTGACAGGCTTAGTTTGCCGTTCATTTCAGATCCTCAAAAAGCACTGATTTTTTTATCCAGTCTATGACCTGAGAAACGCCCTCACGGCTCATTAGATTTGTGAAAAGAAACGGTCTGTCGCCCCTCATGCGCTTTGAGTCGGAAGCCATTACTTCAAGGGAAGCTCCAACAAGTGGCGCAAGGTCTGTCTTGTTGATAACCAGCAGGTCGGAACGTGTCACGCCGGGACCGCCTTTTCTCGGTATCTTTTCGCCCTGTGCAACGTCGATAACATAGATAGAAGCGTCTGCAAGGTCAGGGGAGAATGTGGCGGAAAGATTGTCGCCGCCGCTTTCAATGAAAACTATCTGGGTGTCAGGGTGCTTTTTCACCATTTCGTCAACGGCTTCCAGGTTCATTGAGCAGTCCTCTCTTATGGCAGTGTGAGGACAGCCGCCTGTTTCAACGCCAACTATCCTGTCAGCAGGCAGGCAAGAGTTCTTTGTAAGGAACTCTGCGTCCTCTTTGGTGTAGATGTCGTTTGTTACAACGCATATGGAATATTCTTTTGACATTTCTCTTGTAAGGCGTTCGATAAGTGCGGTCTTGCCCGATCCCACAGGTCCGCCTACGCCTATTTTTACATAGCTCATTTTTGGTACTCCTTATTATATTATATAAATCATAGCTTATGACATATACTGTCTTGAATACAGCCGTTCGTGCTGCATTGCACGCAGGTCAAAGCCTGCGCCGCTTATGCCGATATCGTTTATATCAGTGAAAAGGGCTTTTTCTGCAGTGGAGGATATAAGCTCAAAGCTTTCCCCGAGAATTTTCTGCCCTGCAAGCTGACTAAGAGGCACAAGCTTCACACAGTTTGTGACTATGGCGGAGCATATGGAATAGCCGTATACCGCCAGCCCCTCTGAAAGCTCGATGCCGTTGTCACGCATATAAAGCCCATAGGCGATGCACTGATGACCCTTGCATTTGCCCTGCTCTGTCAGGCTTTTATAAAGCCCTGTGAAGCTTTCCTGACCATTGTCGCATATCTTGAAAAAACGCCTTGTGACCTTTTCCGAGCCGCTTCGTATCTCAAAGGGCGCTTTCGCCGCAGAGTATATCTCATCAAGACGGCAAAGCTCCTTTTCGTCAGCAATATATGCCGCTGCCGCCGCACCAAGCTCATTGTAGGGCAGCACTGAGATGTAAGAATGGAGATATTCTTCAAGCCCTTGTGGAGAGGTTATGATATCATGCTGAACGTAGGTTTCAAGACCGTTTGAAAGCGTGAACGCACCCACTGGGAAAAGGCTGTCGCATATTTGCAGAATGTGCATAAGTCCTGCGGTATCGGTCATTTTTATCAGCTCCGTTTAGTGTGAATGTTCGTGGTGATGATGTTCCCCATGCTCGTGGGAGTGGCTGTGTGAGTGTCCGTGAGCTTTGCAGACGATGAAATCGTCAAATCTGCCTATGATGTTCTCGCACTCAAAGCCGAGGTTTTTCAGGTGCTTTTCTGTAGGCTCGTCATGTGGGATAAGCACGTTGTCGTCAGAAATTTTCAGTGACAAATGCCTGTTGCCTATCTCAAAGCAAAGCCTGCCCATTTCCTGCATGGTGTGAACGTTTATCTTGATAAGGGGACAGCTTGTGAGCTTCACTGCTACGCAAAGCTTATCGTCAAGATAGATGATATCCCCGTCTTTTAGGTTTTCGTCAATGGCAATGCCTATATCACGTCCTCCTGCGGTGGTTTTTCTTATGCGCTTTTTCTCGGCTTCAAACCAATCAAGCTCAACTGTGTCTACCTCTACAGAGGGGGTGCTTTCAGAGAGATTGCCTAATATTTTTTCTGCTATCATTTTTGTTTCCTCGCTTTAGAACATAAAGTAACGCTGTGCCAATGCAAGCTCGTCAAAAGGCTCGCAGGTAATAACTTCTCCGTCAACTGTGACGGTGTAAGTTTCTGGGTCAACTCTTATGTCACCGCAGACGTTGTTGTATACCATATCAGCCTTTGAGATGTTTCGGCAGTTCTTAACAGGAAGCACCTGTCTTTTAAGACCAAGCTTCTCTTTTATGCCGTCCTCGTAGGCGTATTTTGACACGAACGTGATACAGGTGCTTGAAAGGGCAAGTCCGTGACCGCCGAACATTTCTGTGTAGCACACAGGCTGAGGGGTAGGGATAGAAGCGTTTGCGTCGCCCATTTTTGATGCGAAAATAAATCCGCCCTTTATTATCATGTCAGGCTTTGCACCGAAAAATGCAGGATTCCAAAGCACAAGGTCTGCAACCTTGCCAACTTCCACTGAGCCTACATACTCTGATACGCCGTGGGTTATAGCAGGGTTGATAGTGTATTTTGAAATGTAGCGTTTTATTCTGAAATTGTCGTTTCGCTCGCTGTCCTCAGGGAGTGCGCCACGCTGTTTCTTCATTTTGTCAGCGGTCTGCCATGTTCTTGTGATGACCTCGCCTACACGTCCCATTGCCTGAGAGTCGGAACTCATCATTGAGAATATGCCCATATCATGCAAAACGTCCTCTGCGGCGATAGTTTCAGGGCGAATCCTTGAATCCGCAAAAGCAATGTCCTCAGGAACGTTTTTGTCAAGGTGATGACATACCATAAGCATATCAAGATGTTCATCAAGAGTGTTTGCGGTGTAAGGCATTGTAGGGTTTGTGGAGGAAGGGAGAACGTTTGGGAACGCCGCCGCTCTGATAATGTCAGGAGCGTGTCCGCCGCCTGCGCCCTCTGTGTGATAAGTGTGGATAGTCCTGCCCTTGAACGCATTGACGGTATCTTCAACAAATCCACCCTCGTTAAGAGTGTCGGTGTGGATAGCCGCCTGAACGTCATACATATCCGCAACAGTAAGTGCATGGTCGATAACGTCAGGAGTTGAGCCCCAGTCCTCGTGTATCTTCAAGCCTATACAGCCTGCCTTTATCTGTTCTTCAAGAGTTGTGATGTCGCTTGAATTGCCCTTGCAGAGATAGCCGAAATTCATTGGAAGGTCTTCTGAGGCTTCCAACATTCTGTGGATATTGAACTCACCCGGGGTACAAGTGGTGGCATTTGTGCCGTCAGCAGGACCTGTTCCGCCGCCTATCATGGTGGTGATTCCGCTGTAAAGGGCTGTTCTCACCTGAGTAGGGGAGATAAAATGAATGTGCGTGTCAAGTCCGCCTGCGGTGAGGATAAGACCCTCGCCTGCGATAGCTTCTGTGGAAGCGCCTATTATCATGTTCTTGTCAACGCCGTTCATGATATCAGGGTTGCCTGCCTTGCCTATTCCTGCTATCCTGCCGTCCTTTATGCCAACGTCAGCCTTTATGATGCCTGTACTGTCGATGATAAGAGCGTTTGTGATAACAGTGTCAAGGCACTCCTTGTCTGTGGCTTTGCAGGATTGTCCCATGCCGTCACGGAGAGATTTTCCTCCGCCGAACTTTGCTTCATCGCCGTGAACTGTCAGGTCTTTTTCCACTTCTGCAATAAGAGAAGTGTCGCCCAAGCGCACTCTGTCGCCAACTGTCGGGCCATACATATCGCAGTAAGCTTTTCTTGATATCTCGATCATTTTCTACACCCCCTTGAAGCCAAGCTTTTTAGCCTTTTCAAAGGCTGCCTGCTTGATGTTCTCATCGTCCATTTTTCCGTTTACAAGACCATTCAGACCATAGCCTATGCGGTCGCCACCGATAGGAATAAGGCGGACGGTCTTTTTCTCGCCCGGCTCAAACCTTACCGCTGTGCCTGCGGGGATATCAAGTCGCATACCATAAGCCGCCTTGCGGTCAAATTCCAAAGCCTTGTTTACCTCAAAGAAGTGGAAGTGGGAGCCTGTCTGGATAGGTCTGTCCCCTGTGTTTGAAACTGTAAGCTCAATGCTCTCTGTTCCCTCGTTGAGCTTGACAGTGCCTTCCTCAACGATAAATTCCCCTGGGTGAAGCTTGCTTACACCCTTGATAGGGTTGTGTACTGTCACAAGCTTTGTGCCGTCGGGCATTGTGGATTCTATTTGTATTTCGTGTATCATTTCAGGAACACCGTCCATAACGTCATCAGCAGTAAGAAGCTTTGTGCCATATTGCATAAGCTCGGCGGCTGACGCTCCTGCTCTTGCTTTTTCCATTACTTCCATGCTTATGTATGCCACAGCTTCAGGGTAGTTGAGCTTTAATCCCTGTGCCTTGCGGTCACGGGCAAGCACGCCTGCATAATGGAGCATAAGCTTATCCTGCTCTCTTGGAACAAGTCGCATTATTATTCCTCCTATTTATATAGTATATTATCTACTGCTTTTTCTCTGCGAGGGCTTTTCTTACTACTCCCTCGGGGTCGCTTATGAGCATAGCGCCGAGCCATACCACTGCACCGAGCGCAACAACGCAGATACCTAAAAAGCTGTCGTTTATCATGTCTGCGGCGGCAGGGGTGAAATATCCTGCGCCCAGCTCTTTGTATTCAAAAAGTGCGTCCACGAGCCACATTATAGATGCGCCCCAATACATATAGCACATCAGCCCCACTTTAAGCTTTCTGGCTTTTGGTGATGTGTACCATACTATGGTGATGATA
Source organism: uncultured Ruminococcus sp. (assembly GCA_934435205.1). Lineage (GTDB taxonomy): Bacteria > Bacillota > Clostridia > Oscillospirales > Ruminococcaceae > Hominimerdicola. The sequence goes on from CAKSAK010000002.1 coordinate 311,739, forward strand.
ACGGCTGCTATGAGAGTAATGAGAAGTGTCATATAGCATCACCTCCAAGCTTTGCAGCTTCTTTTGGTTTCCTTTTGAGAATCTTATCTGACACCACTGTGAGTACAGCCCATACCGCAGTCACAAGAACTGCCATTGAAGTTCCTACTGTCGCCATTTCGTGGAAAGCGACCGCCATTTCCGAGGGGTCATTTGCCGCTGTCAGGAATGGGAAGAACGGAGATATCTCGCCATGCCACAGATGTTCAAACGCCAAAAGTCCTGAGCCACCCCACAGAAAGCCTGAGAGCCTTGTTATCTTTTTAGAAAGAGGAAGCTTGTCCTCCGAAAGAGCCTTGACCTTTGTCTGCTCCTCTGCCTTTGCCTCGTGAGACTTTACTGCCTTTGCTACGATTGTTGTAACGATCGCTTCTGTTGCCGGTACTAAAAAACAAGCCATAATAAAACTTCCTTTCATAAATGTTTACTAAATTTAATATAAAGTTATAAAAAAACAACGCCCTTATAAACCGACAGGAATTGCCTTATCGGTTATAAGAGCGTCATTGCTTTGATTATCAGTATAGCACAGAGCTTTTTATTTGGCAATAGTGTTAATGAAAAATTCTTATTTTATTCAGTTTTGAATAAAAAATAGATGTGAACAAAATGAAAGTCCGATATCTGAATGTTGCATTATTGCTCTTTGTAAATTTGCACAAAGAAACTATTCAAAAATGAATAGTCGTGACTTTGATATGGGACAAATGGCGCAAATACGCTATATCAGCAATAACAAAGCTTATTCCAAAGTGAATAATTTTCAGAAAAATTGAAAATTAGCTCTTGACAACTTGCAGGAATGGTGATATAATTCTGCACATAGAGCAATTCAAAAATGACTTGAACGGTCATGCGGATATGTTTCTCAGTGATTTTGAAAGGAAAGTGACCTCAAATGATCAACAACAATTGTCAGCCACCGAGTGCCTCAGGCTCTCCTCGTTTTTGTAATATGGGTAATTTCATGAGGCTTCCTCACGCGACCTCAGCAGAGGGATTGGATTTCGCTATCGTTGGTATCCCGTTCGATACCGCCGCTTCTTTCAGAGCAGGCGCAAGATTTGGTCCTAACGGTGTAAGAAACATCTCGGCAATGATAAAGCCTAACAATGTTGCAATGGGCGTCAACATTATGGATTCACTCAAGGGCGCAGACCTTGGCGACGTTCCTGTAATTCCTGACTATATCCATGAAACATATGCGGCTATCGAGCAGACCCTGGACGGAGTTCTTGAATGTGGTGCAGTTCCGATAAGCATTGGCGGCGACCACGCTATCACCCTTGGCGAGCTTAGAGCTATCGCAAAGAAGCATGGAAAGGTAAGCCTTGTGCATTTTGATTCACACCTTGACCTGTGCGATACGGTTTTCGGTCAGAAATACAATCACGGCACTCCATTCAGAAGAGCAATGGAAGAGGGTCTTATTGATCCTGAGAAGTCAGTTCAGATCGGCATGAGAGGTTCTCTTTACGATCCTGACGATTTCAAGATCGCCGCAGACCTTGGTTTCACGGTTATCCCGGGCGACAAGCTCCACACATATTCTCCTGAGGATCTTCTCAAGGTCATAAAGGAAAAGGTCGGCGACAACAAGGTGTTCCTTACATTCGATATCGACTTTGTTGACCCGGCTTATGCACCAGGTACAGGTACTCCTGAGGTGGGAGGATTTACTTCATTTGAGACGCTTCAATATATCAGAGCGCTGAAAGACCTGAACTTCACAGGCTTTGACGTAGTAGAAGTTGCTCCTCCATATGACCACTCAGAGATAACAGCTTATATGGGCGCAAATATCATTTTTGAGTTCATGTCTATCCTTGCTTATCAGAAGAAGATCGGCAAGAGAAAATAAAGATAGAAAAAATTTACCCTCCAATAAATATAATATCAAACGCAACGGAGCGTTGACAGCGGCACTAGGGTGTCTGGCTTGTCAGCGCTCCGATTTTTTTAGAAAAGTAAGTGAAAGGTTGGAATCAGTTATGAAAAGCGGAAGAAGATTTGGAATGTTAAGAAAAGTTTGTGCAGTGGCAGTGGCTTCAGTGCTTGCGGCAGGATGTCTTACAGCCTGCGGAAGCAGCAAGAACACAGGACCGCTCACACTGGATCAGATCAAGGAAAATGGTAAGCTCACAGTTGCGACGGAAGCCGCTTATGAGCCTTTTGAATATATGGACGGCGACAAGATCATAGGCTACAACGCAGACCTGTTCGCTAAAATTTGCGATGATCTGGGCGTAGAGCTTGATTATATCGACCTGCCGTTCCAAGGAATACTTGCAGGACTTGAAGCAAAGAAATATGACGTTGTTGGAGCAACACTTGGCGTAACTGCTGAGCGTGCAGGCAAGTATACGATGACTTATCCTATCCAGAACGGAACTACAGTTTTCGTAAAGAGAAAGGGCGATGACAGCATCAAGTCTATCGAGGATATGTCAGGCAAAAAGGTCGGCACACAGACTTCTTGCTACAATGAGGACGATACAAAGAAATTCAACGAGAAGCTAAAGTCAGAGGGCAAGGACGGCTATGCTGAACTGCTTACATATGATTCGTTCCCTGAGGCTTTTTCAGAGCTTAAGAACGGCAAGATCGACCTTGTTGCTCAGAACTATGCAAGCTGCGCCGCAGTTGTAATGAAGAACCCTGACGATTATGAGATAGTGGCTGACGATTCAGGCAAGGCTGAAATGGTCGGCACAGACACTTGGGTATCATGGGCTGTTCGTAAGGAAGACACAGAGCTTTCAGATTATATCAACTCTGAGATACACAAGTTCAAGGAGGACGGAACTCTTGCAGAGCTCCAGAAAAAATGGTTTGGTGAAGCAACAGACCTGCCTGAGAGCGATTATATCCCTGCCGAGTAAAAAGCACCTTTGAAAGGAGGAAATGCTCCGTCACAAACGGCGGAGCATTATATATCAATGGAGAATTTCAACATAGTATGGCATTATAAAGACCTGCTGCTGAAAGGTCTTGGCTATACAGTATTCGTATCCGTTGCGGCGATACTTATAGCGCTTTGCGTTGGTATGCTGCTTTCGGTGATGAGAATGGGGGGCGACTCGCTTCCTTCAAGGATACTGAAAAAGATAGTCGCAGTTTATATAAGCTTTGTCCGTGGCACGCCTGTGTTGGTGCAGATATACATTATATATCAGGCGCTTGCAGTAATGGGTCTTAACCTTTCAAACCTGGCGTCAGGCATAATCGCCCTTAGCCTTAACAGCGGCGGCTTTATCGCAGAGATAATCCGTGGCGGACTTACGGCTGTGCCAAAGGGTCAGACGGAGGCGGCCAGAGCCTTGGGCATGAGCGAGCCAAAGATACTAATGAGGATAGTTTTCCCGCAGGTATTCAAGGTAGCTTTGCCGCAGCTAACAAGCGAATTCATAAACGTTATAAAGGTATCACCAATGCTTTCTGTATTGGCGATCGTAGAGCTTACAAGAACGGCTCAGCGTCTTGTAACGCAGACATACATAAACCTGCCTTTCTATATTGCGATAGCAGTTATGTATTTTGTTATCTGCGCAGGACTTGAAGAGCTTGTAAAGCTTCAGAAGAAAAGACTTGAAAGAAGATAAGGAGGCGCAGATATATGGACGAATTTATGCACGTTGCGGAAATAGCGCTTCCGCTGCTTTTGCAGGGTCTTGGAACAACGGCGGCAATATCAGTGCTTTCTATTCTTATTGCAATGGTGTTAGGCTCAGCGGTGGGCTATATGTGCCTTTCAAAAAACAAGGCTGTTGAGCTTATCGCAAGGGCGTTTATAAAGATATTCAGATGCACCCCTTTCATGGTGCAGGTATATCTTGCATATTACGGACTTCCTGCTCTTGGTCTGAACGTTTCAGCGTTCTCCACAGGTGTTATCATTCTTGGAATGTACACGGCGGCTTATACCGCAGTTATCCTTGAAAGCGGCGTCAGCGCTATCCCAAAGGGACAGTTTGAAGCTTCATATGCAATGGGAATGTCAAGATTTAAAACAATGGTGAGAATAATTTTCCCGCAGACTTTGAAAATAATCGTTCCGTCACTGACAGGACAGTTTGTTCAGACTGTTAAGGACTCATCTATCCTTTCTATCATCACAGTTGCAGAGATGACAATGATGACAAAAGAAGCTATCGGTATAACTTTCAGCCCTCTGATAGTTTATATCTGTGCAGGCGTTCTTTACTGGGCATTGAACCTTGTTATCGAGTTCGCATCAAGATGTATAGAAAAGCACAACAACCGTGTTGCTATCTGACGAAAAAGGAGTGTAAAATACAATGGCTGAAAGCAGAAAGCCTGTTATATCGGTTCACGATCTGGCGAAGAATTACGGGGAGCTTAAGGTCCTCAGAAAAATAGATATGGATATTTACAAGGGCGAGGTGGTAAGCGTTATCGGCCCTAGCGGCTCGGGCAAAAGCACTTTTCTCAGATGCCTGAACTATCTCGAGGAGCTGACATCAGGCGAGATTGATATAGGCGGAGTTTCCTTAAAGGGCATTGACGAGGACAAGCACAACAAAAAGTTCAACGAAAAGGCTGCGAAGGTCATAAGAAAGAACGTTGGAATGGTGTTCCAGCAGTTCAACCTTTGGCCGCACAAGACAGTGCTTGAAAACGTCATGGAGTGTCCTGTTCAGGTTAAAAAGGCTAACAAGGAAGAAACAAAGAAGAAAGCCATGGAGCTTCTTGCAAGAGTTGGAATGGACGGCAAGGCAGACGCTTATCCTACTCAGCTTTCAGGCGGTCAGCAGCAGCGTGTTGCTATTGCGAGGACCCTTGCAATGGAGCCTGAGGTCATACTCTTTGACGAGCCGACTTCCGCTCTTGACCCTGAGTTTGTTGGGGAAGTGCTGAACGTTATGAAGGATCTGGCTCAGGCAGGAATGACAATGATAGTTGTCACACATGAAATGGGCTTTGCGGCAGAGGTAGCAAACAGAGTCTGCTTTATGGACGGCGGCTATGTTATCGAGGACGGCACCCCTGAGGAAGTGTTCAAGCACCCTAAGAGCGACCGTGCAAAGCAGTTCTTCTCAAAGATACTTAATGTGTAAACTATAAAGCCGCAGAAAGGAGCGCAGACAAATGGATTATGAACAGCTAGGGCATATTCTCGAAAGTATCCACCCGGGAGTGACTATTGCCGACAGCAACGGAGTATTCAGATTTGTTTCAAACTCCTATCTCAGCGGCAGAAGCGTAAAAGGCTCTGACATAATAGGTAAATTCGCAGGTTCAGAGGAAATGATGAAGATGTTTTCTCCTTGCGTGACGCAAATGGTCTTTGAAAGCCACAAGCGTGTCACAACAGTGCAAAAGGGCGTTGACAATGACGAAACCTTCGTCACGGGAATACCTGTTTTCAAGGACGGAGAGCTTGAAATGATAATAAGCTATTCCTCTTGGGAGATAACAGGCTTTGACGATCTGAGAGAGCGTTACAATGTTTTGCAGTATCAGAACAAAAAGCTTCTTGACGAAATAGAGCTTATGACGGGACGTGACGGCGGACAGCGTTATATCGCCCAAAGCAGCCGTTCGAGGGACGCAAGACGGCTTGCAGGAGTTTTCTGCGACGCAGGCTGTCCGTGCTACATCTACGGTCCAACAGGAAGCGGAAAAAGCTATCTTGCTTCCACTATATACGGCAAAAAGGGAACGCTTTACACCTATGACTGCGCACCTGTCGGTGAGGAGGTCATAGAAAAGGAGCTTCTTGGAGAGGGGTCGATGATATCTCCTCTTTCGGGCATTTACGCTGTGATAATAAAGCATATAGACAGGCTGTCGCCAAGGCTTCAAAGGGCAGTTTTGGACAAATGCGCAAAAGCAGGCGTTGTGCCTGTGGGGCTTTCTGAACATTCAGTGGAGGAGCTTAAGAGCGCTGACAGGCTGTCGGAGGAGTTTGTAAGCGAGTTCGAGCCTTATCAGGTGCAGATGTATTCCCTTGGCGAGCGTGCGGAGGATCTCAAAAGCTTTATCGACTATTATCTCGGCTCGGCAAACAAGAAATACTCACGGAGCGTTGAGTTCACCCCTCGTGCCATGGGCTGTCTGCTGGGATATGATTGGAAAGAAAATATCGACGAGGTGCATAGGACTATCGAGCGTATCGTTCTTACTACCGAGAAGAAAAAGGTAGACGTTTTCGACTTGCCTGACAGGATAACAGGCGGTTCGTCTGAGGTATTTGCACAGAATGCTTCTCTAAAGGATATGCTTGAATTTTACGAAAGCGGACTTGTGATGAGAGCCTATGAAAAATACAGAACATCTGTGGCTGTGGCTCAGAAGCTTGGCATAAGTCAGGCGACAGCGGTGCGGAAGATACACAAATATGCAGGCAGGGACGTTGAATGAACGAGCGTTTTGATGTTATCGTTACGATACTTGAACTTATCGGCACTGCGGCGTTTGCGGCGAGTGGTGCGCTGACGGCGATAAAAAGGCGTTTTGACCTTTTCGGCGTTATAATAATAGGAGTGACAACGGCTGTGGGCGGCGGGATAATGCGTGATATCGTCATCGGAAGCCACCCTGTGGCGGCGTTTCGTGACCCACTTGCAATGAGTGCGGCAGCTTTGGTATCGGTGCTTGTGTTTGCTGCCCTGGCTGTAAAAGGCGACCTTGGGGGCAAGGCGTTGAAGCTTTATGATACTGCAATGCTAATGCTCGATACCGTAGGGCTTGGAATTTTCACTGTCACAGGTATAACAGCGGCAATGAGGAGCGGCGTGTCAGACAACACCTTTTTGCTTGTTTTCTCGGGAGTTATAACAGGCGTTGGGGGCGGAGTTCTCAGGGATATTTTTGTGAACAAGAAGCCTGAGATATTTGTGGGCAACATTTATGCCTGCGCTTCTGCCACAGGAGCGGCGGCTTTTCTGCTTTGCTATGGCATGGTGTCGTTCATGCCTGCCTGCATGGTGAGCCTTGTGGTGACGTTTTCTCTAAGGCTCATGTCGGTGAAATTCGGCTGGAACTTGCCGAAAATTCAGATAAAAGCCAGACAGGAGCGGAGGATAGCCGCCACAAAAGAAAATCTCATAAATAAAAAAGGAGCATAGACTATGAAAAAGTTTATTATTACCATAAGCCGTGAGTTCGGCTGCAACGCAAGAGAGGTCGCAAGAAAGGCGGCTGCTGAGCTTGGCGTGGAGTTTTATGACAAGGACCTTGTGGATATGGCTGCGGAGCGTGCAGGCATAAGCCGTGACTCGTTTCTTGACAGTGAGGAAATGCTTGACAAGAATGCTGACCGCCTGCTGAAGTCATTCGGCTACGGTTCATCAACGCAGTTTTATTCCGACAAGGCTGTAAAAGCGCAGGTGGATATAATCAGAGATCTGGCAAACAAGCGTGTGCCTGCAATATTCTTCGGCAGATGTGCAGACTATGTTCTCAGAGAATATCCAAACCACATGAACGTTTTCCTCTATGCGCCGCTGGAAGCAAGGATAAAGCATATGTGCGAAACTTATGATCTTTCATGGCCTGAGGCTGACAAGCTTATAAAGCGTGTTGACCGCCAGCGCCACAACTATTATAAATACGTCACAGGCAAAAACCGTGGCGACCGTGACAACAAACATCTTATGATCGACGTAAGCGAATACGGCACTGATCTCACTGCTGAGATGATATGCTTCGCCGCAAGAAAGATGTTCGAGGACTAAGCTTTCTACTGATTACCAAATCTTCATTTGTGGGGTGCTTCTGCTTTGGAGCACCCCTCTTTTCTTGCATTTGTGAATATGAACAAAATGCAGGATATAAAATTTCTTTATTCATGCAACATTTTCTGCAAGTTAAAAAATTGGCTTTCGTTAATAAAAAGTTTATATACAAAATATAAAATGACTGATTTTTAGTATTGCAGTTGTAGTTGCTACAGGATATATCATAGGTATATCGAAAGGAAAGTTTCGTAGAGTAAATTATTTTGGAAAGTAAAATGAAAGTCAAATAAGAAAATCCTGCAAAGTGCAGCTGTAAATATAGGAGGAATGTAAAGTGAAAAGGTTCAGATTTATAATCAAACGGCTGCTTTCGATGATAGTCATAATGTTTGTGGTATCCTTTCTGGTGTTCGTTGTTCTGAGAATGTCAGACGCAGACCCTCTCACGGTAATGATAGGAAACAATCAGTCCACGCCTGAGCTCAGACAGGCTCTTACAGAAAAATATCACCTTGACGACCCTGTGCATATACAGTATCTCAGGTGGATAAAGGGAGTTCTTTCAGGCGACTTTGGAACAGACTATGTTGACGGTCAGGATGTAAAAGGTCTTATAATGTCAAGGCTTCCGATAACATTCGGACTTGTGATAATGAGCTCCGTCATAGGCTCAGTGATAGCCGTCATAATGGGAGTTGCGGCGGCACTGAGAAAAGGCAGACCCTCAGACGCCGCAATTTCGGGACTTATGCTTGTGCTTTCAGGTGCGCCGTCATTTTTGGTAAGCATACTGATACTTATTTTCATGACAAAGTACGTTCCTGGATATTCATTTATCGGAACATATACAAATTTCGGAGAGTTCCTACAGCGTATAACGATACCGAGCCTGATAATGGCGCTCACGTTCGTTGCGATGCTTGGACGTATCACACGAAGCAACATGATAAATCAGCTTCAATCCCCTTATATTGCAACAGCGGCTGCAAAGGGATTAAAGCAAAGCAACATAACCTATAAGCACGCTTTTCACAATGCTGTTATTCCTGTTATAACAGTTGCAGGATATATGATAGCAGGCTCTATAGGCTCGACAGTAATAGTTGAGCAGGTCTTTTCTCTTCCCGGTATAGGCGGTCTGCTCATATCGGCGATAGAGGAAAACAATTTTCCAATAGTTCAGATACTTGTGCTTTTCATGCTTGGAGCTTATCTTGTAATGAGTTTTGTTATCGACATACTTTATACCGTTCTTGATCCGAGAGTTGATCTTAAATAAGGTGGGATTTTTAATGAAGAAGAAAAATAAAGCAGGAACGTTTTTCACACCTGTTGTGGCGGTGACGGGAATATTCCTTGCGGTCATAGTTTTCGTATCGCTCTTTGCAAGCGTTATCGCACCGTATGACCCTCTTGCCACAGACGTGAATGCCATATATGCTCCAGCCTTTTCTGAGGGACACATTTTCGGAACTGACGGACTTGGCAGAGATCTTTTTTCAAGGCTCATATGCAGTGCAAGAACTTCCATTCTGAATGCCTTTCTTATAGTTGCCATAGAGGTAGTAATAGGTGTTCCTCTTGGGCTTATCTGCGGATACTACAGAGGTCCTCTTGACAGTATCGTAATGAGGGTGTGGGACGTTATAAGCGCAATACCGCCGCTCCTTCTTTCCTTTATCCTTATTGCAGTAATGGGAAAGGGCATGATGACAGGTATCATCGCCATAGGCATTTCTTATATCCCTCTTACCACAAAGACCGCAAGATCAATGATAATGACAGAGAAAAAGGCGGTGTATGTTGAAGCCTGCAAATCAATGGGCTTTTCAGACGCAAGGATAATCTTCGTGCATATCCTGCCGAACATCATAACCCCTATGATATCGCAGTTCACACTTGATATCGGTACGGCTATCACATCAATGGCGACCCTGAGCTTTCTGGGACTTGGCGTTCAGGCACCGAATGCCGATTGGGGAACGCTTCTCCGTGACGGCATGGGCAACCTTTATAACAGCTCGGCACTGCTTTTTATCCCTGCAATATGCGTAATACTTGTAACAGTATCCATAAACCTTTTCAGCGACGGTGTTCAGAACTATCTCGACCCGTCATCAAGAAAGCTTCCGTCATTCAAGAAATACGAAAAGAAACACGGCATAAAGAAGCTTTCAGCAGTTAAGGCAAACGGGGAGGCGTAAAAAGATGAAAAAAGGAAACGTTCTTGAAATAAAAGACCTTTCTGTAGACTTTATGACAGTTAGAGGTATCGTATACGCCGTTCAGGGCGTTGACCTTGAAGTGAAGCAAGGTGAGATACATGGTATCGTGGGCGAGAGCGGCTGCGGAAAAAGCGTAACATCAAAGTCGGTCATAAGGCTCCATAACGAGGAGACCACCAGATATGCAGGGGATATCTATATAAGAGATGACAGCGGCGAGAAAGACGTTCTTGCAATGAGCAAAAAACAGCTCCGTGATTTCAGGGGCAGCACAGCCGCAATGATATTCCAAGACCCTATGACTTCCCTCGACCATATCATGAAAGCAGGCGAGCAGATAGCAGAAATGCTCAGGGCGAAGAAAAACCTAAGCCGCCGTGAAGCAAGAGAAAAGGTCATCGAGATGTTTGAAAAGATAGGCATAACACCTGCGGAGAAAAGATACGAGCAGTATCCATTTGAAATGAGCGGAGGAATGTTACAGCGAATAATGATAGCAATGGCGCTTATATGCGAGCCGAAGCTTCTTATTGCAGACGAGCCTACCACGGCGCTTGATGTTACTATCCAGGCGCAGATATTAAAGCTTATAAAAAAGCTACAGCAGGAAAGCGGAACGTCGGTAATATTCATCACTCACAACCTTGGTGTCGTGGCTGAGATATGCGACAGCGTAACTGTAATGTATGCAGGAAAGGCTGTCGAGACCGCAAGCGTTGTGGATATTTTCGACCACCCTGCTCACCCATACACAAAGGCGCTCCTTGAAAGCAATCCAAGAGAGAGCGACACAGAAAAAAGAATGAAAAGCATACCCGGCAGTCCTCCGCTTCTGTATGAAAAGTTCAAGGGCTGTGCCTTTGCACCGAGATGTAAGTATGCTGACGATAAATGCAGGAGCTGTGTGCCTGTTACAGAAAATGTGTCTGAGGGACACAGCACAGCTTGCTTCAAATGGCGGGAGGTGACATCACAATGAGTGAAGAAAAAGACAGACAGCCTTTTATAAGCGTCAGAGATCTGAAAAAGTATTTCTGCCTTGACAATTACAAGCTTGCAAAGGCAAAGGCGAGATATATCCATGCCGTTGATGATGTTAGCTTTGATATTTACAAAGGCGAGATATTCGGCATAATAGGCGAGAGCGGCTCGGGCAAATCAACTATAGGAAGATGCGTTCTGAAGCTTATCGACGTTGACTCGGGAGAGATATATTTTGACGGCAAGAACATTACCCATGTGAGCCGCAAGGAACAGCAGGAGCTGCGTTCAAGAATGCAAATGGTCTTTCAAAATCCTCTTGCTTCCTTTGACCCGAAAAAGACTATACGCTTTAGCCTTGAAGAATCTGCAAAGGTGCATAAGATAAAGCCTGAGGTCTACAAGGCGAGGATAAAACAGCTTATGGAGTATATAGCGCTTCCTGAGGACTTGCTCACAAGATATCCTAAAGACCTTTCTGGAGGTCAGCTCCAAAGGCTTGCAATAGCAAGAGCGCTTATGCTGGAGCCTGATTTCATTCTTGCAGACGAGCCTGTTTCGGCACTTGACGTTTCTGTTCAGGCGCAGATATTGAATCTTATGCTTGATCTGAAAGAGGATAAAGGGCAGACGATACTTTTTATTTCCCACGATCTGAACGTTGTCCGTCACGTTTGCGACAGGATAGCGGTGGTATATTTGGGAGCGGTAATGGAAATGGGTACGGTGGAGCAGGTGTATAACAGCGTTGCTCACCCTTACACTCAGGCACTTATCTCCGCAAAGCCAAAGGAACACCCTCTTGAAAATAAGGAGCATATCCTGCTGGAGGGAGATATACCGAACGCAGTGGATATCCCTGAGGGCTGCCGCTTTGCAGGCAGGTGCAGATATTTCAAAGAGGGCTTGTGCGACAACCGCACGCCAAAGCTTAAAGACATTGGAAACGGGCATTACGTTGCCTGTCATTTTCCACTAGGCATTGACCGCAGCAATACCGCTGCGGATATGTAATAAATCTTTTGAAGAAAGGAAAGTTATCATGAAAAAATTCTCACGCAAGATCGCAGCCGCTGCCGCATTGGCAATAACAGTTTCAAGCTGTATGACAGGCTGCTTCAACAACACAGGTTCCGGCTCAGGCTCAGGTTCTTCAGGAGGGGATTCAGAGACAGTTCTCAGAGTAGGCTATACTCAGGAGCCGTCATCATTTGACCCTGCCGACTTCACTATCGTGGCAGCAACTCTCACAGGTTATGATTGCTATGACACGCTTCTTAACTTCTCACATGACGGCACAACAGTTGAACCTGCCCTTGCAGAATCTTGGGAGCAGGTGGACGATACTACATATACATACAAGATAAGACAGGGAGTAAAGTTCTCAGACGGCAATGAAATGACAATGGACGATGTGCTTTATTCTCTTAACAGAGTAACAGAAGACAACTATTATATGAGCTATCTTTTTGCAAACGTTGACAGCTTTGAAGCCGACAATGATACCTGGACGCTGACAGTTCACCTTAAGCAGCCTGACTCAACATGGCAGTATGTTCCTGCAACATCAGCCTGCACTATCGTTGAGAAGTCTGTAACCGAGGAGCAGGGCGACAAATATGGCACTGCCGACGGAAAGACAGTCGGCACAGGTCCTTACAAGCTTTCCTCATGGTCATCAGGAAGCGAGATAGTTCTTGAAAAGAACGAAAACTGGTGGGGCGACCCTGATACTCTTGATATCGACAAGGTAGAATATTACGTTATCGAGGACGAAAGCGCATTGGCACTTGCGGCAAAGGGCGGACAGATAGACTTTGTCGAGGGTATGTCAAACAGCGTTATGTCTGTATATCAGAGCTGTCAGAACTTCAATATCCTCTCATGCGAGGGAACAACTTCAAACTATATCGCATTCAACACAGCTTCAAAGCCGTTTGATGACGAGTGGGCAAGAAAGGCTGTTGCATATTGTATCGACCGTTCACAGATAACAACAACTATCGGCGGCGACTATGCAAAGCAGTCGGCTGTTGTTCCAATGAGCGAATCCATGATGTATATGGATAAGGACAAGTGGGATTCAACTATCGCCGAAAGCGATGTTTATACTCAGGATTATGACAAGGTAAAGGAATGTCTTGCAAAGTCAAAGTATCCTGACGGCTTTGAGTTTGATTTCTATACGACTTCACAGACGCAGAAGCAGGCTGAGCTTCTCAAGTCAATGGTAGACGCAAGCGGCTCTATTACAATGAATCTTGTGGAAGTGCCTGACAGCGATATCTTCAGCTATATGTTCGGCTACAAGACAAAGGACAACGGTGAGAGATATTACAACGCAGTCGGCACATACATGATGTCAGACTTCCTTGACCCTATGGGAATGTTAAAGACGCTTTATGCAGGCTCTAACGCTTGCGAGGGCGGAACGAATGAAACACTTTGGTCAAGCACAGAAGCAGACGGACTTCTTGACAAGGCGGCTCAGACAACAGACGACGCTGAGAAAATGGGTTACTATACTGACGCATACAAGATCTATGCTGATGAGTGTCCTTACCTTGGACTTTACACATCATCTGACGTGTACGCAGTGAGCGACAAGTTCACATATGACCCAAGCCCGATGTTCTGGTATAACTTCAGTTATGCAGACGTTCATGTGGCAAAATAAGAAATAATATGAAAAAGGAAGTGCGATAATGTATTCATCTCTGGATACCGTGTGGGTTCTTCTCTGCACAGCTTTGATATTCTTTATGCAGGCAGGCTTTGCAATGCTGGAAACAGGCTTCACCAGAGCAAAAAATGCAGGCAACATAATAATGAAAAACCTTATGGATTACTGCATAGGCTCTGTTCTGTTCTGGGTTATCGGCTTCAGCTTTTTGTATGGCGACTCCATAGGAGGATTTATCGGAACGCCAAGCCTGTTCGCAGCAGGAAAGTTTGCAGCCGCAGGCGATCTGCCTAAACGAGTGTTCCTTATGTTCGCAACTGTCTTTTGCTCAACTGCCACGACTATAGTTTCAGGAGCAATGGCAGGCAGAACAAAGTTCAAGGCTTATCTTACATATTCGGCTGTTATGAGCGGAATAGTTTATCCTATAACAGGTCACTGGATATGGAACAGCGCAGGCTGGCTCAAAGGCATAGGCTTCCACGATTTCGCAGGCGGAACTGCCGTTCACGTTGTTGGCGGAACTACTGCACTTATAGGTGCGCTGCTTGTGGGAGCAAGGATAGGCAAGTTTGATAAAAACGGCAAGGCGAGAGCCATACCGGGACATAATCTCACTATCGGAGCTTTGGGCATATTCATTTTGTGGATAGGCTGGTTCGGATTTAACGGTGGCTCGCTTCTCACCGCTCAGGGCGACAATGCGGCGGCAAAGCTTGGGGATATCTTCTTTAACACAAACATATCTGCGGCGGCTTGCGCAATAGCTGCAATGTTCATCACATGGGTGCGCTACGGCAAACCTGACGTGACAATGACCCTTAACGGAGCACTTGCAGGACTTGTGGCTTCAACCGCAGGCTGTGACACAGTTTCGGAAGGAGGAGCGTTTGCTATCGGCATAACAGCAGGCTTTGTAATGGTGTTTGGTGTTGAGCTTATAACAAAGCTAAAGGCTGACGACCCTGTGGGTGCGATAAGTGTTCACGGTCTGTGCGGAGCATGGGGAACGCTTATGACGGGCGTTTTCGCAAAGAAAAGCGGTCTTATATACTCAGGCAGCCCGAAGGATCTGCTTATACAGCTTGCAGGTGTGCTTTCAGTGGCGGCTTGGACAGCGCTTATTATGGTGATAGTGTTCACAGTGATAAAGAAAACAATGGGTCTGAGAGTTAGCGAGAACACTGAGATAGTCGGTCTTGACAAGTGCGAGCATGGACTTTCAAGCAGTTATGCTGATCTTCTCAATACGGCACAGTTCATCACTACCGCCGCTGACGAGCCTTCAAAGGTGAGAGCTATAGACGAAGCCTCAGAGCTTAACGCTTCTGACTACAAGGCTGACGGAAAGATGCACAAGGTGGTCGTTCTTATGAACGTCGCAAAGTTCGAGACGCTGAAAAACGCTTTGGATAAGCTCGATATAACAGGTATGACAGTTACGCAGGTAAGCGGCTGTGGAATACAAAAGGGAAGCACTGAGCTTTACAGAGGCTCTGAGCTTGAATCAAGACTTCTGCCTAAGATAAAGGTGGAGATAGTCATAAGCACTGTTCCGCTGGGACTTCTTATCGACACTATCAGAAAGGTGCTTTATACAGGCAAGATAGGCGACGGAAAGATATTTGTTTATGACGTTGCAAATGTGGTGAAGATAAGAACAGGAGCAGAGGACGAGCAGGCTCTTGAATAAGCTGCCATAATAATTGGAATGGGGGACAAGATATGACTGATGATATGAAATACACTGTGTTTTATACAGACGAAAACGGACAGCTTGTCCCGAATGGGGAAAAGCTTCTGAGCATAACCGAGATAGCAAAGTATCGAAACATACCTACCGAACGGCTTAGATATTACGATAAGATAGGGCTTTTAAGACCTGACTATGTTGACAAGCTCACAGGGCGGAGGTTTTATTCGGCACAGCAGTGTGAAAAGCTTGGCACTATAAAAGAGCTTCGCAGGCTGAATTTATCACTGAAAGAGATAGAGGACTATTTCAACGACAGAAACCTTGAAAAGTCTGAGCGTGTTTTAAGACAGCGTTATGAGCTTTTACAGCAGGAGATAGCGGATAAGCTTGAAATAAGCCGTGTGCTGAAAGAGAAGCTAAAGTTTATCAGAGAGCTTAACAACACAGATTTCAAGCTTGATGATCCTGTTATAAAGGAGCTTCCTGAACGATATGCCCTCAAAGGGGAGAGCAACAAGTTCAGAACAAATCTCACAGGAATAGAGTTTATGAAGCTTGAGGAGGCTATAGGCGGAACTTCACCAGTGCTTGCTACAGACAAGGTGGCAATGACCATAAAAAACTCAGTTGACCCTGACGATATGGACTCTGAGGTCTGCCCTATGGTGTTCTGCTCGGCAGATCAGGCTGACAAGGAAAGCTTCACAACAGTGGCAGGTGGTAAATACGTTTGTGCTTTTCACAGGAACTGCTACAGCTATTTCGGTGAGCTTATAATGAAAATGCGCTGTCTTGCACAGGAGCATGGCTACACCCTTGGAAGCGTTGGGGTGATGATATACCGTATAGACATAACCCTTACGGACAACAGTGATGAAACTATTGCGGAGCTTCAGTTTCCGCTTATAAAAGAAAGCAGGGAGAAATGATCATGATAGACAGAAATGAACTGCACGCCATGAAAACGGCGGCAAGATTTGATGAATTTGGCAACACAAGATTTCCCACAATGGCAAAGAGAGCCGTTGAGCTTGGATTAGAGCCTGCGGACAGCATCAAAAGCGAGGGCATGAGCTGTTTTGCAAGAACAAATCTCGGTCCTACATACACAAGCCACGAGACCTTTCTCAGAAGCCCTTTCTGCGAGGATATCCATAAGGTGTCAGATTATGACGTTGCAGTGGTGGGTATCCCGTATGACAGCGGAGCGTCAAACCGCTCAGGCACAAGGCTTGGCCCTGCGGGCATAAGACACGCTTCTTCGCAGATATCCCCTTTCAACCCTGACTATGGCGTTGACCTTTACGAAAACATAAAGCTTTGCGACGCAGGAGATATCTACACACTTCCTGCAAATGCTGAAAAGACCTTCGACCAGATAACAAAGGGCATAGGCTATATATTCTCTCAGGGGGTAACGCCTATGGTTCTTGGTGGCGACCATTCTACCACTTTCCCTACGCTCAGGGGCATTTCACAGTATATCGACGGCAATATCGGCGTTATCCATATCGACCGTCACAGCGATTGCGACGCTATCCAAATGGACGAGAAAATGCACGGCACAGAATGGTATCATTCCACTCACCTGCCTAACCTCAGCGCAAAAAATCTTGTGCAGATAGGCATAGGCGGAAACTGCTGTAAGTCATGGTCAAAATTCACTCGTGACAGCGGCTGTACTGCTATTTCAATGGAGGATATAGACAAGTATGGTATCGACAAGGTGGCAGAGCTTGCTCTCGATATCGCATGGAAAGGCTGCAAGGCGGTGTATGTGAGCCTTGATATAGACGTTCTGGAAGCTGCTTTCTGTCCAGGTACAGGCACACCTGATTTTGGCGGTATGCTCCCGAGAGAGCTTTTAAGACTTCTTAAGCTCGTGACAGCTCCCGGTATCTGCGGAATGGACGTAGTGGAGGTATCTCCTCCATTTGATGTGAGCGAGATAACTTCACTTGCGGCGTCAAGATGTATAATCAATGTGCTTTGCAATCTTGCGCTGAACAAGTCGCTATATAAACACTGATAATATTTGTATCTGAAAGAGGCAGCTTATGAATGATCGGCAGCTAAAGGAACTTATACTGGCGGCTAAGGGTAAGCTGCCTTTTGATATTTATTTTTACAACGCAAGGATAGTTGACGTTTACAGAGAGCGGATAATAGACAACGGCTCGGTGGGGATAAAAAACGGCATTATCGCCGCAGTTTGCCCTGACTTTGAGCCTAGAGCCACAGAGTTTATTGATTGCAGGGAAATGTATCTTACACCGTCTTTTATCGACGCTCATATGCACATAGAGTCCTCAAAGCTCACGCCTTTTGCATACTGCGAGGGCGCAGTGCCACACGGAACGGGCTGTGTATTCTTTGACCCTATGCAGATGTCGAATACACTTGGTCTTAATGGCATAAAGGTTATGCAGGAAATGCTTGGGGAAATGCCCGTAGAGAGCTTTTTACAGCTTTCTTCGCAGTATCTTTCCACTCTGAAAACGCAGGACGATATCACCAATGTTATCAAAGAGTGCGGAGCGAAAACTGTGGGTGAGATAAGCGGTGCTGTTGTCGGGAATGAGGAGATAATAAAGCTTCTCGGTGCGGCAAAAAGGGCAGGAGTAAAGGTGAACGGTCACTGTCCGTCAATGGGATTTCGTGACGTTTCGCAGGCGGCTTGCGCTGGGCTTTGTGACGACCATGAGTGCGAAAGCATAAGCGACCTTGAACAGCGGCTCGCTTGCGGAATGGCGGTGCTGGTAAGAGAGGGAACTATAGAGCCGAACTGCCGAACTCTTTGCAAGGGGATAGTAAAAAATCATATCCCTACGGACGATATAATGTTCTGCACTGACGACAAGTCGGCAGAGGATATAAAGGAAAACGGCTGTATAGACAATGCTCTGCGCATTGCAGTGAAAAGCGGTATCGACCCTGTGACAGCGATAAAAATGGCTACGCTCAATGCCGCACGGCACTATGGCGTTGATGATATCATAGGCTCTGTCGCTCCCTCCAGAAAGGCGAACTTTCTGCTTATGGATAGCCTTGAAAATATGACAGTGAAAAAGGTCTATCACGAGGGCAGGCTTGTGGCTGAAAACGGCGAGCTTCTTTGCAGACATGATTTTGACATAGCTTGCTATCCTGAGCTTAGAAACACTGTGATATTGCCCATGGGGCTTGACAGTCATTCTTTCGAGATAAAAGCAGGCTTTGAGAGGGGCTATGTTACTGCAAATGCAATTGAAATGCCCGAGGGCGGCATAGTCACAAGGCTTGTGAAAGGCAGGCTTGAAGTCAGGGACGGCGTTGTATGCGGTGATACAAAAGCCGATATTCTGCCCATATTCGTTGTTGAGCGTTTCGGCAGGAGCGGTGACATAGGCAGTGGCTTTATAAAAGGTCTTGGCATAAAAAGGGGAGCTGTTGCCGCAAGCTTTGCTCAGGAGAGTAATAATGTCGTTGTGTCGGGCGTTGACCCTGAGGATATGCTTTGCGCTGTGAAAGCTGTTGAAGCGAACGGCGGCGGTGCGGCTATGGCTATTGACGGCAAGGTGGAAGGGCTTTACTCCCTTCCTGCGGCAGGCATACTAAGCGGTGAAAATATTACAGATGAGATAAAGGCACAGAAGGCTTTCAGAGAAGCCCTTGCCCTCACAGGGGGAAACATACAGCGCATGACGGCGGTGCTTACAGTGTCGCTGTGTCAGACTATCCCCGATGTGGGGCTGACGGAAAAGGGGCTTTTTGACGTAAACGAGCAAAGATACATATCCACATTCACAGGCGGTGAAGAATTTGAAAAACAAGTCAGAAAATGTAATAATGACAGAGGGCGACCCTAAGAAAATAATATTCCGCTTTGCACAGCCGCTTATACTTGCGAACCTTTTTCAACAGCTTTACAACACCATGGACACCATAATAGTGGGCAAGATAAACGGTGACGAAGCCCTTGCGGCGGTGGGAGTTTCCTTTGCGGTGACAATGGTCATGATAGCCGTTGCAACTGGTACAGGCATAGGAACGTCGGTGCTTATAGCGAAATATTGCGGTGCAGGGAACAAGTCAAAGGTCAAGACGGGCATTTCCACTGTGCTGATATTTTCACTTATGGTCGCAGCGTTGATAGCGGTTCTTGGGGCGGTGCTTAGTATGCCTCTTTTAAGGCTTCTGAAAACGCCGCAGAACATCATAAATGATGCGGCAGACTATCTGCGGATATATTCTTTTGGTATGCCTTTTATGTTTCTTTACAACGTGCAAGCGTCGGTATTCAGTGCCCTTGGCAACTCAAAAACGCCTTTTCATCTGCTTGTGATGTCCTCAATTCTGAACATAGGGCTTGACCTTTTATTTGTTGGCGGATTTTCCATGGGTGTATCAGGTGCGGCATGGGCGACTTTCATTGCGCAGGGAGTGTCGGCAGTGATATCGTTTCTGCTTCTTGCTGACAAGGTATACAGAAAAGACCCTGAAAGAGCAGAGTTCAGCTTCTTTTCAGGGGCGGTGTTAAAAGAAATGTCGTCCTATGCGGCAGTATCGGTGATACAACAGTCAGTGGTGTCGGTAGGAATGTTAATAGTGCAGTCTGCGGTCAATCCCTTTGGCTCGGACGTGCTTGCAGGCTACACGGCTGCTTCAAAGATAGACTCCTTTGCCATAATGCCGTTCATAGCCTGCGGAAATGCGGTATCCACCTACACAGCACAAAATCTTGGGGCAGGCAAAAAAGAGCGTATCAGAGAGGGCTACAAGGCGAGCGTGCTGTTATGCGCAGGCATAGCAGTGATAGAATTTGCAGTGATAATGCTTCTCAGACGGCGATTTTTAGGTTTTTTCATGGACTTGTCAAGCTCATCAGCTTCCGCTATAGAAACAGGCATGGGCTACATGACAGACCTTGCGTTTTGTTACATAATAATGGGGATAAATTCAAGCTTCAACGGAATGTTAAGGGGACTTGGGTGTTTGAAGCTGTTTTTATCCGGAAGCATAATAAATCTCACGTTCCGAATCATTTTCACCTACGCTCTAGTATCGGTCATAGGCGTATCGGCAGTATGGCTGTCAATGCCGGCAGGCTGGGTTCTGAGCTTTATTTACGGGAGAGTGGGGTATAGGGTCATGTGCAAGAAGAAAGATAGTGCAGGGATAAGCGATATATGATCGGTAAAGCATTAGCTTCCGAGCAGTTGTCAGAGGCTGTTCGGAAGCTGCTTTTATTGTAAAATAAAAAGCTTGCAAACCCTTATAAATAAAGGATCTGCAAGCTCTTTAACTTGGTTCTGTGAATACTAAACCTCTCTTAATAATAATTTCTCATCAATTCTATCTCCCTCCGCATATCCTCCACCAGCGGTTTTGGCTCAAGGACTTTCACCCACGAGCCTTGTGACAGCAGGTACATTATTATCCCCCTGCCGTAGTTGACCTCGGCAGTGATAACGCTCTTTGTGCCGTTCTGCTCAATGACCTTTGCGATGGGCAATCTGTCAAGAACTGCCTGCAAAGACAGCCCAGAAAACTCAAAGGTTATCCGCACGTTGTCGCCCGGGAACATAAACTGATTTTTCTCCCGCAGGTCGCCCTCGTCAAAGCTGTGTTCACGGTCAAGCTCAAACTTCTCTCTGTGCTCAACTATCCCCTTTATCCTGTCAATGCGGAAGTACCTCGCCTTGTATTGCGTGTCATCAGCCGCATATGCGATAAGATAGAAATAATATTCGCTGAACATTATCGCCGCAGGCTTCAGCTTTCTGACGACCTCGCTTCTGTCCATTTTCAGATACGTCACCGAAATGACCTTTTTGCCGTCAATGCACTGCACAAGCCGCCAAAGATTGTCTATCACGCTGTCGCAGTCAGACCTGACCTCGTGATAATGATATATCTCCCTGCGGATCACCTCGTCAAGAAGCTTGCGGTCATTGGCAGTGGTGAACTTTTTCAGCTTTGAAACTACGGATAGCATATCCTCTTTGCTGAAACAACGTGACCCAAGTATCACTTTTACTAAGGCAAAAAGCTCCTGATTTTTCAGAAATTCATCGCTTTTAAGTATGTAAGCCCTGTCCTTGTGGGAGTATGTGACCTCGGCATTTTGCATAAGCTCCCTGTGTTCCGCAAGAAAATCATTTATCCTGCCAATGTCACGGCTGACGCTCTTTGACGATATCCCGTACTCCTCCGCAATAAGCCTGTTAGGTACGACCTCGCCGTGCAAAAGCCGATAAAATATTTCAAGAACTCTGTCCAAACGCTCATTTTCCATTTTATGACCCCTCTTTCTTACAATTATACCACATTTGATTTTGAATTTGTTAAGCTGGCTGCTTAGTATAACGTTTTCGAAGAATATTTTTTTATTTTAACCAAAAATGTCAAATTATCGGTGCAGCAGGTCATTGTATTTTGTCGTTTTATCTTGTTTTCAGTATAGCATAATTTCCAGACAAAGGTATGTCCGTTTAAAATTTCTTTACATTAGGCTGACTATTGAAAATAAAATTGCAAAACAAAAAAAGTGCCTTAATGCAAGTCATAAGGTACTTTTGCTATGTTGATATACCAAAAAAAGAGAACCACTCGTGAGTAGTTCTCTTAAATGTTATTGGTGCGGCAAACGGGGCTCGAATCGCACAAATATTCTTATGCGATTTTTTGCTAATTCTGCAAATGTCCTATTTTAAGGCATTTCAGAGTAAGTTAAGCAAAGCGGATTAACACAGCTTTTAGTATCTTTTAGGGGTAATAAGGTCCAAAGTTATGGGCGTGTTCCGTTGATATCAGAGCCGATCTCTTGTGAGGTCAGCTCTGTGTTTTTTACATATTAGTACTATATGATTTAGTATCTGTCATGCACAGAACTTTCAGTTCTATACCAAAACCGGGTTATCGTCAAGCAAAAAGCATTCTTGCTCTACGGTCCCCTTTCTTTTAGCGATCATGTTTATCACATCATAAAAGCACTCATAATCAGGGTCGGTAAGCAACTCAAGCGTTTTATGAATATACTTATCGTTTCTTCCCAACAGCTTCTCGGAATGAGAAGAAAATGCTTCAGTATCCATATTTAATGGCTTGAGAGCAGGGATAATATTATCCCGAAGCCTGATAAACATTCTGAAACCGCCGTAATCGATATCTGCCCAAAAGAAAACAGGGACATCATTTTTCTTGGCTGCATCAGCTATAAAACGGAAAAATACTCCGTGTGCCGGGCTGTAGAATCCGCCATGATATATGACCAATTCGTCAGAGAGTTTCGAGTTAAGGCAATATTGTGAGTAATTGGTTTTGTTCTCGATGAACAAGATTTTTGAAATACGGCTGTCAAGTGTTATGTATCGGATATCCTTCACGCTGTCACTTGTTATACATGAGCCGCTTCTGATAGGTGAATAATCTACCTCTCCATCTGCAAAACCTATGGTCATATCCCCGCAGAATTCAAATATCTCAGGCATCATAATAATACCGATCTGTGCAAGAATCTCTCTTTCTGAAAGTTCATCCATAGCTTCAAGCTCAGGCTCATTTTTTGATGCTATATCAACGATATATTTTTTAATGTTTTTTTCAAAAAACTTAGAGTCAGCAAACAAGCGTATACTGAATGCCCGCATAGAGATACTGCTGATAAGCCTGTCTATCTCATCAAGTGCTTTGAGAATATTCCTAACAAGCATCATATCGCTCTGCCACTTTTCTATTGGCTTCGATCTTTCAGTGATCTCACTGATCTGTCTGCTGAGATAATCAGCGATCCACGCAGTATTTATTCGTTCAAGATACTCACCAAACAATGCAGCAAGCTCATTGGCAGCAGAATAAGTGCTTTTCCTTCCGATAAACGCATACGCTTCGTCTGCCTTATCAGTATTGAGCCAGACGTTTTTCACTACATACCCCTTGCGCTCCCAATCGTAAAAGATCAGCTCTTTCTCAGACAGCTCTGTGATCGCATTAAGAAATTGCTTTTTCTGCTCAGGGTCGGTAATGTCCAGATAATTTGACCTTGTACAGTCGATCATTATTCGCCGCTTGAATTCAGTCTGAGTGCTCTTTTCATATTTATCTAGCAGGTCGTTAATTATCCGTTTGCGATGATCCATAACTGTCACTCATTTCTTTTGTCCATTTTATAATGCTTGATCTATATCCGTTTTTGCCCATCTCTTTGTTGACAAGAAGCGTAGAATCTACTATTGGAGCAATATTGGCTGCTTTATCAGAAGGCGCACAAATTATAGCCTGCAGTTTAAAACACTTTAACAGCTTAATGCTCTCTCTGCTCCTTTCATTGTCCATATTGCTAAATGCCTCATCAAATATGACCAGTCTGAAAGTATTGCCTGTTTCCTTATTGTCGTTCACCTTGTAAAGCTGTGCAAAGGAAGCAAGCACAGCAATATAAAACGGAGTTTGAGTTTCACCGCCTGAGTTGGTGGACATTGATTTGGACAGCTTGACTGTTGTGCCGTTTATATCCGTTGAATAAAGATCAAAAGATAGATATGTTGTATACTTGCTGAACATTTCGATGTTTCTGGCTGCATTCTCACGGTCATTGTCCGAAAGGCATATTATCTGAGAAAAAAGACTATCGAGTGTGCTCTGATATTTGTTTGTGAATTCATAAGAAAACAAAGTATTGTCACCATTCATCAGCAAATCGGAAGTTATCATATCATAATACTCTCTGTATTCCGGTGCAGGCTCGACTTTAAAACGATAAGTATCATTTCCAAAGCGTGCATTTTTCAAAGCTCTGTTTAATTCATCAATACGGTCTATCGCATCGTTTATATTACGCTGCAGCTTATAGAGAAAATCACTTTTGAACTGTGCCATAGCGTCCTCTTTTGCCTTTTTTATCTCTTCACGATATTTCGGGAGCTCTGTGTCCTTGATCTTCACGTATTCATTTTCGTAATCATTATTATTGAATGGATCGCTGAATGAGAATGATACGTTCTGAACTCTATTATACTCGCTTCTGAGATTTATAACATCTTCACACTTATCCTTAAGTAATGTCTCTGTTTGCTTCAATGGCGACTCGAACCCATTTGCTACAGCCTGAGGCGTGCCACGCTTTTTCAGTTCGGCATCATAATATCCCGACTTTATGGAACTGATATACTCTTCATCATATCGTTCATTTATACGCTCTTTACACTGCTTTATCTCCTGTTTTATTGCAGGTATTTTTTGTGTAATAGTCCGTTCCTTTTCATTTTTATAATTGCTTATGAACTTAGCTGTTTCCTCTTTATCCTTATAAGCAGCTTTTATTTCAATATCTTTATCCTCGATTTTATTATTCATTTCTGTTATCCAGAAAAGGTCAAGGCTCTCATATAACTGATGCAGCTTATCAAGCTCTGTGCGGTCATTTGCTCTTCTTTCATTAATGTCAAAAATGTCCTTGACGGTAGATGAAATATACTCATCAGACAAAAACCAGTCCTGCTCTATGATAGGCTTTAGTGCTGTTTCTATCGAACTAAGGTCTGCTATTTTGGCCATTATAGCTTCAAGATCTCTCCTTTTTATTGTGATCTGTTTCTCAAGAGAATCCCTTCCTATATAGGGGCTTGAATATGCATTTTTATTCAGAGAACCTACAGAAAATCCGCTGTATATCATACATTCTCTTGTTACAGATCTTCTATGTTCCCTTATCTTTTTATCATCATAGCATCTTGTAACTGAGCCCATAAGGTATTCCGCATAGGCTTTGGCATATATGTTGTCAGAAGAAACGACATCGGAAAGACTGTCCTGTACTATGTTTCTGTTAGCCTTTAATACCTTGTCACAGTCAACTATCCTGTACTCATATGCTCCTATTTCGTGCCGCTTTTCCTTGTAGATATTATAGGCATCTCTGAAATATTCAGGCTCGATTATCAGATTCATTCTCTGAGTGTTCAGATAGCCCTCGACAGCGTTGTGCCACTCATCATTACTAACATCTATCAGATCTGCAAAGAAATCAACATTAACGGTATGACCATACTTTTTATATAAACCATATGCAACAGCATCTTTAAAAGCCTGTGCCTTTTCAGGATATTGCATTATCCCACTTTCAAGCTTTTCTATCGCAGCTTCAAGCTCCTGTCTATCCTGTCTGACTTTGATCAATTTCCCAGCCGTTTCAGCCCACACAGGGGAAGCATACATCTTTATACTGTTGTACTGACTGCTGATGTCCCTAAAGAAGCCAACTGAATGATCACCTATATTGTCCTCTCTGATGTTTTCAAGTCTGTTAATGCTTTCGCACAGTCTGCTGCATAGCTCGTCAAATTCCTGTGTAGCCACCGCTGCCTGAGCCGAGCATATTATGTCTAACCATTTTTCACAGTTTCTTCTGACAGACAGCACAAACGAACCTATCTTATTGTCTGCTTCCTTAAGTGCAGTTTCATAGCGTTTAATGTCTTCCTCCAACCGGTCAACGTTGTTTTCAAGACGATATTTGTTTCTCTCGTGTTCAAGTTCCTTTTTATCCTGCTCCAGCTTAGTTATAATCCCTTCAAGTGCCCTGTATCTTTCAGAAAATCCTTGTATATCCTTATCATACTGCTCTGACTCGGCTTCTGCATTCTTCAGCTCTGATTCAGCCGTTTCGTATGCTGCATAATCGATCAGGAACTGCTGACGTTTTTTCTGAGCAAAAAACCTCTTTACTTCAGAAAATGCATTTCTTATCTGTTCGAGTGCTTCCAGCTTTTTTTCAAATACCTTTGCAAGCTCCTCCTGTCTCATATAATAGGAGATGTTTTCCTGCATAGTGGCAATATCAATATCGTTTTCATCATCCGTATCGCAGACGTTTTCTGTGATGAAATTTTCTATATCATTGATCGGCTCGAATGATATAGCTTTTTTTAGCATAGAAAACATTTTTCTGTCATGCACGTTCAGCTTTGAGAGGACAAGCTCCTGATAAGTCTGTATAGTTCCCGTTATCTGATGCCTTTGCGGATAGTTCTTTTTGAAATACTCCGCCAACTCCACTGTGTCCATCGCATATCCACCGCTTATAAACTGTTCGTTAGGCAAACGGCCTCTCAGATAAAAGAATCTTTTTTTTATATCAGAACCGTCGGAATATACGTCAAACACAGCACCAAAACAGAAATACTCATCTTTTATATTATCATAGCACTCAACAACTAAATAAGAAGTAAAATCTTTACCGCCTCTTATGCTTTTTATTCCGTTCTCAATATCTTCACCCATCGAGCCTATAAGATAGCTCTTTAGTGTTCTCTCGGATTTCTTGCTGGCAGCACGGTTAAACGCTGAGCTTCTGGTTTCACCCATAAGCACAACCTGAAGAGCATCAATAACTGTTGACTTACCTGCTGTATTAGCACCTGTCAGAAAGTTTATATCTCCAAAATCAACGATCTGTTTTGAAAAATAATGCCAATTAATCAATAGCAACCTGTTCAGCTTCTTCATCCTCTTGTTCCTTTTCAACCTTTATTTTTTCACATATATTTTTGCACTTTTCATTAGATACAGCAAACAGAATTGAGGGTAATATCACTATTTTACAATCCATATCCGAAAAGCTCTCTCCAAGTTTATAGATCAGATTATGCTCCTCAAAAGTTCCAAAGCTCTGCTTTAATTCCTTTTGCGAAGGTTTTTTCTTAATGATCGAAAAATCATTTACTATTTTATTTAATACCTCTGATACGGTGACAACAACATTGTTGTTTGAACTTGCTGTTACACGTTTTTCTTCAAAAATGATCCGCAGAGTCAGAAGTATAACTGTGCTCAGCTTGTCCAGCCTCAATTTGTTTGATGCTGATTCATTATATGTATAAATAACGCCATGTTCCTTGTTTCGGTATATCTTCCAGCCAATAAGGCTGAAATATTCGTAAAACAATTCAAAATGCCTGTCGATAAACAAATATGTTTTTGATATTCTGTTCTTATTATCCTCTCTCAGGATATATGTAGACGAAAGGAGATAATTAGCTGTTTGGGTAAATTCAGCCTTTTCTTTATCATACATATTTGCAATTGTCTGTAAACTATCCTCAAAGCTCATAATCTCACCTTTTTTCTGAATATGATATCCGGTATTTCATATCTGCCTTTTTTTACGCTGCTTTCATCTATCTCTATTGTATATCCGCTTTCTCTGTCCCCTGCATAAGCAACAGCCAACATGGTCATTATATATGCCTCATCATCGGCAACATCTACCTCCGTTGATCTGACCTCCGATCTCCCGTCAAAAAGCTTTTCAACATAAGCCTGAACATTTCTTTCGCTGTATTTACTATTGAGCAGCTTTATAGCAGCAGCCCTTGCTTTTACACTAAGCTCCTCGCTCTCGTCTTCTATCTTTACATCATATACACGTTCGTGACGCACAGCCTTCTTTCGGTCATACAAGCTTTCCTCTGACAAATAACCCAGCTCATACAATTCAAAGGAATCCTGTATCATTTCAAGAACAGCCTCAGCAGGTTCCTCTTCTGAAATAGCTTTCATTACAGAGATAAGATTACCCTTTACAGACTGATCTGAGTTCAACAGATAGTCTATCTTCTGTGTAGTGGCTCTTGTGTATGCCCTGTTCTTCTGATCTATTACATTTATATAATCTCTCTCAAGATGCTCGTATGTATCAATGATATAGTATATCTTTTTTTGGATATCTTCATGACATTGCTCGACAGAATCATATTTACCATTATGAAAAGAAAAATCAGCAAGAGCATTCAGCAGATCATCGTCCACAAGCCAGCTTTTTAAAAAGATCTCGATAGGGCGTTTATATTTTGGAACCGAATCACGAATTTTCAAAGGACGAAGTATCTTTTCGGCTATCTCCTGTCTGAACCTATCATAGTGCAGATTCAGCACAGTATTTACATTGATAAGATCAAGCAGCTGCTGATTGTATGCAGTAATACTGTGATAGACCGATTTCAGATTTTTCACAAGCTGCTCAGTCCTGACAACACTGTCACACAGAGCTGCATATACCTCAAAAGGTTCTCTGTTTTCATTTGCAGTTTTCAGAGATGAATAGGTGGAGTAAACATAAGTAAAGCTTTCCTGCTCGGAGATATGCGTAATGTCAAAAAGGGTCTGTATGATCTTTATACTGTAATTTGGAAGGGTAACATAATCAACAAAATCACTTTCGGTCTCAATGGTTATCCAGCCGTTTGTTTTTAGTTTCCGTACAATAAAATGTGCTCGTCCGGAAAGAGTGTATTCGTTTTCGAGCAGAGCCTCATCAGAAAGATCTGCAGAAATGATCTCATTCTCAAGAGCAGCTATAAGCATTGAGACTAACTCGTCCTTTGAGATCTGAAGATGTGTCTTGAACGCATCAAGCAGGACAAAAAGCGAATTTACATAGAGCCTTTTATTTTTTGACACAAGCACAGAAAACAAATATTCCGGCACAATTTCATACAGATCCATTTACAAGCTCCTAACAGTTACTATATTTTACGTCTATCCCTTTCCCTCACTCAACCACTGATTCATCCGCTGGTCATTTCACCGCGGCCTCCTGCGATTGAAGCTAAAGCAGAATCCATAAAGATACAGCTGCAACTGAACCGGAATCGCATTGTGATAAGTTCCGATGATAAACGCCTTTGAATTTAAGATGAACATATGCAACGTTGCAAGTTCCGTGTGGAAAGTGAAACCAAAAAACAGTTTGCGGCGTCTCTCTTCGGAGCGATACCTTGCAGAGAAATCAACGGTACTTATACGCTGTCAGTATCATTTGACCTTTGGTCAGCCTGTGCATAAAACTGATATGTAGGATAGCTCTTTAAGGCTTGTACTTTGGTTGTGGTATAAGTCATCAGGTTGCCCTCCTTGGTTGGAATGGGTGGGGTGGTGGAATTTTGATGATACAGTTATCTGAAATGTTATTGAGATAAATCAGAATATATCTATGCATGTTATTGATCTAATCAACTAAGCACTTCACATAGTTCACCCCAGTATTTTCCACTATTAATTTTTTTACATTTCTCGTACTTTAATTCTATCAACTTGATTAGTCTTTCCCTATCAATTAGTAATACATCATTAGCTAATGCAAGTGAAACAGCATTTTCTGTAAATCTACTATTTGTAATAACCATGCATTTATTTGTGTGATAGATTTTTTTACTACCAACTACCTCTTGAATTGCTTCGATTCTAACAGGATTATCTTTGAGCCTTTTACATTGAACGCTTACTTTCACTTTGTTACAATGATTAATTATAATATCTGCACCATAATCACCACTTTTTCTAGTTTTTGAATAATTTGATTTAGGTAGCACATCAGATATTTCTAATAACATAATACAGTATTCTTCAAAAGCTGTTCCAGACATCTTGTCTATTTTACATAATTCATCATTTATATATTGCTGCTTTATCTTTCCATATCCATCTAAGAGATTATCAACTTTAACACTAATTGTCAGATCTTCATTAAATACATTTTCAGCTTTTCCTATTATATCTCTATTTCTAATAATAAAGCTTTGATATTCTTCTGCTTCTTTTAATGTGTCAAAAACTTTTCCGTAAAGTTTTCTTTTAGCCCAAATACGAACCCTATAGTGTCCACTTGGTAATTTCGCTATACTCATTTTATGCGTCGTAACCTCCTTAATATCCAGACACTTTACTTATCCTTTTATTAAAATATAGAGCAAATCATCTCGACAAATTCCGATTAATCATTATAACAACAATATATCATTTCATTATATATTATACCACATATTTAGTTATATTTCAACAGAAAACGACAAATAATATCAAGAAAATTGTTTCAAAGCAACAGTAAATTGGTTTTGTCAATATCACTTGACACATTTTATACGAACAAGAATTATGAAGCGAGAAAGATATGATCATAGTAGAGCTTTCTTCGTGCTGCCGGAGGCAGCACGCCGTTGGCGGTGCAGAGAATACACCCCACGAGTGTACGAAAAGCTCGGTCACTTGCGTATAGACCGCATAACCCCACGAGAGATAGACGGCTTTATAGCTTGGCTTGGTAAACAGCACGTTGAAAAGACCGCAAATGCAGCTTTCAAGGGCGACTTAAAAGCCATTCTCAGCCGCAAGGGTATGACACAGAAAAGCCTTGCAGAGCAAGCAGGCGTAAGCACACAGACCATTAAATCAGCCGCAGAGAGCAAGCTTATAAGGTGGGAGAACGCCGAAAAGATATCCGCAGTATTGGGAGAGCCTTGACCCTGCCCAGCGGCGTGATATTCACAGTAAAGCAGTTGAGGAACGAACAGCTTTCACAGCGTTTAAAGCTTGGTGACAAATGGCACAGCACAAGCAGGCTTTTCACCACTTGGGACGGACACCAAATGCACGGAGCAACGCCGTTCACTTGGCTGACAAAGACCTGTGAGCAATACGGCTTGCCAAAGGTCAATCTTCATTCGTTCAGACACTTAAACGCAAGCCTGCTCATAAGCTCGGGCGTTGACGTCAAGACCGTTCAAAGCGTTCTCGGACACTCGCAGGCAAGCACCACCATTGACATATACGCAGCCGCTTTTCAAGACAGAGAGGCACAAGCTCTCGGAGCTGTGGCGAATATCCTCACGGGGAAGAGTAGGCGTAAGGCGGAATAAAAAGAGAGCAAGCCAAAGCCTGCTCGATAAGTTTCACATATTTTATTTTTTTTGACTATAATGACCAAACAATGACCAAAATGCAATTTGTCATAAAACAAAAAACTCGCAAACCCTCGTAAATAAAGGATCTGCAAGCTCTTTAGCTTGGTGCGGCAAACGGGACTTGAACCCGTACGTCAAGGACACACGCCCCTCAAACGTGCCTGTCTGCCAATTCCAGCACTGCCGCATTTACTATTCTTTTCGCTGAACTTTTCGTTTCGTTCGTGTTCCGTGTCATTCAGCTTAATTATTATAGCATTTATTTTTTCTGTTGTCAAGGCTTTTTTTCAAAAAAATTCGACTATTTATAAATATACATATCACATACTTATTTGCATATATTTGAGTTCAGCTATTGACATATCAGTCAGGCGTATAACAATTCTGTTGGGCAAGATATTCTGAAAAATAGGCATAAAAAAAGGACTTCATTACGAAGTCCTTTTTTTATTTGTGTAAACTCAGGATTACTTGAGCTCAACAGAAGCGCCAGCAGCCTCAAGCTTTGTCTTGATCTCCTCAGCGTCAGCCTTTGAAGCACCTTCCTTGATAGCCTTAGGAGCACCCTCAACGAGTTCCTTAGACTCCTTAAGACCAAGACCTGTGATCTCCTTAACAGCCTTGATAACAGCCATCTTAGCATCGCCGAATGAAGTCAGAACTACGTCGAACTCTGTCTTCTCCTCAGCAGCAGCGCCAGCAGCACCAGCAGCTGGAGCAGCAGCGATAGCAGCTGTTACACCGAATTCTTCCTGGATAGCGTCAACAAGCTCTGAAAGCTCGAGAACGGAAAGTTTCTTGATTTCTTCTACAAAATTCATAATCTTCTCTGAAGCCATGATAAAAATCTCCTTTTTATTAAATAATTTTTCGGGTCAAAGCCCATTTGTTAAGCGGCATATAAATTATGCAGCCTCGTTGTCCTTGTCCACAACAGCCTGAAGTGTTGCAGCAAGCTTCTGGATAGGACCCTGAAGGGAACCAACCAGCTGTGCGAGCAGAGTTTCTCTTGAAGGGATCTTCGAGAGAGCCTTAACGCCTGCCTCGTCGTAAACGTCCTCGCCAATGTAACCAGCCTTGAGGAAGAACTTTTCGTCCTTGCAGTCCTCAGCAAACTTACCGAGTATTCTTGCAGGAGCTGTCTGGTCGTCGTTAGAGATAGCGATAGCTGTTGTACCCTCGAGTACGTTTGTGATACCGTCAAGACCAGCTTCCTTAAGAGCAAATCTCAGGATAGTGTTCTTCTCAACGAAGTAGCTTACGCCAGCCTCTCTCAGCTCTTTTCTGAGCTTTGTATCCTCTTCAACAGTGATACCCTTGTAATCAACGAGTACGCCTGCAGCAGAGTTCTTGAGCATTTCAACGAGCTGTGCAACTCTTTCCTTCTTAGCGGACAATGTCTTTTCGCTTGGCATTTCAATTTCACCTCTTTGAACTAATTTACGCAAACCGTAAACTAACAAAAGAAAATCCCTTTCGTCGCAAGACAAAAGAGATACAAAGTCATAATTACTTTGCTATTCCTTTCCTCGGCTGGACTTCCGCAGTTTCCTGCTGCCAACTGTCTTTAGATACGAATGCTCTAATATTATAACAGACCCTTGATCTTTTGTCAAGAGCCTGTTCTGCTTTTAATGTAAATTTTCTATGAACTGGCGTTATTTAGCCTCGTCCACATTCATCTCATACTGAACTCCGTTATCATCAGCGTCGGAAACATCTCCCTTAAGCTCCACAGATACCTCGCTGTCCGTGTCCTCATTGACGTGAAATTCATAATACTGATCGCCGTTCTCGTCAACGCCTTTCTTGATATTTGAGTTGTCGATATCCTGCTCTTCGCCGTTTACGAAAAGTCTTATCTTCTCCACTAGCTGTCCGTCTGTGGCGGCGTTTACTGATACCATAGAAACTGCGGCTGTTGCTGCAACGGCTGCTGCGATAACAAGCGGCTTTATCCTTCTTTTGTTTGTTTTCATCGTTATGTTCCTGCCTTTCTCTGCGTTGATCTTCTCTCTGACAGAGCCTGCAATGCGGACGGGGTCACATTCTGCCGTGTTGAGCGGTGCAAAGCTCTGCGACCAGTTATCATTTCTTTTCATTTTTATAGCCCCTTTCTGCCAGATATTCTCTAAGCTTTTTTCTCGTGCGGGAAAGTCTTGTTTTGCAGGCGTTTTCTGTGGTACCTGTTTTCTCGCTTATGGCGGCAAGCCTTTCTCCGTAGTAGTAAAATCTTATAAAGATCTCTTTGTCCTGTTTTGAAAGCCGTTCAAGACCGTCGGATATCAGTTCAAGCTGCTCGGCATTTTCCATATCCTTTTCAATGCTTCCGCAGGATAAGATATCCTCCATAAGCTCGCCGCATTGGATATCCTTGCCCTTTGACCTGAGCTTGTTTATGGCACAATTTCGTGTGCAGGCTGCAAGATAAGGGGAAATGCTGCGGCTCTCGTCAAGGCTGTCGGCGGTTTGCCAGATACGGAAAAACACATCTGATGTTATCTCCTCTGCGTCCTCTGCAGTGAACGCACCACCCAGAATGTTTCTGGCTATGGTATACACATAAGCCGAATAGGAGCTTATAAGCTGATCCAGAGCTTTCTGGGATCTCTTTTTCAGCTTTGTTATCAGATGTTTGTCGTTCAAGCTTTGCACCTCCTGTCTTTTGGCTTTCACTTATATATACACGCATTTTTGAAAAAGGTAACACGAATATAAAAAAAGCTCCCCGAATGGACGGAGAGCCTTTGTATCAAATATTTATCTTGTGCTTTGTATACTTGCTTGAGACTTTTAGCCTTGCCATAGCCTTGCTGAGAGCCGCCTGCGTGTGATAGTATTCTGAAATGCTCTGCTTCTGCCTGAGCTTCTCCTCAGCTCTCTCCTTTGCGGCTTCCGCACGCTTTTCGTCTATCTCCTCAGGACGTTCCACAGTGTCCGCAAGAAGCGTCACATATGACGGCATTATCTCCACAAAACCATCGCTTACCACCGCATAGTGCCATTCGTCCCCCGTTCTGAAACGCAGTTCTCCTGCGTTAAGACAGGTTATCATAGGTTGATGATTAGGCAGTATTCCGAAAGAGCCGTCCTGACCGGGGAATATAAGCTCATCACATTCTCCCGAATAGAAAACGTGGTCGCTGGCAAGTATTTCAAGCTTGAATGTCTTTACCATTTCAGCTTCTCCTTTCGGTGAGGGTCATCACTCGTTTTCAAGCTGTTTAGCCTTTTCGATAACATCGTCGATAGTGCCTGCGTTAAGGAATGCAGCCTCAGGATATTCGTCCATTTCACCGTCGATTATCTTCTTGAAGCCTCTGATCGTTTCTTTCAGCGGAACATACTTGCCCTCTATGCCTGTGAAGTTCTCTGCAACATGGAAAGGCTGTGAAAGGAATTTCTGTATCTTTCTCGCTCTGTAAACAGCCGTCTTGTCGGCATCGTCAAGCTCTTCCATGCCAAGGATAGAAATGATATCCTGAAGTTCCTTGTACTTCTGCAAAAGCTCCTGCGTCTTTCTTGCGACTTCGTAATGCTCCTGACCTACTACGTCAGGCTCAAGTATCCTTGAAGTTGATTCAAGTGGGTCAACGGCAGGATAGATACCCTGTTCAACTATCTTTCTTGAAAGCACTGTTGTTGCGTCAAGATGTGAGAATGTGATAGCAGGGGCAGGGTCTGTCAGGTCGTCAGCAGGGACGTATACAGCCTGTACAGATGTGATAGAGCCTTGCTTTGTGGAGGCGATACGCTCCTGCAAAGCACCCATTTCGTTTGCAAGGGTAGGCTGATAACCAACGGCTGACGGCATTCTGCCAAGAAGTGCCGATACCTCAGAGCCTGCCTGAACAAATCTGAATATGTTGTCTATGAAAAGCAGTACGTCCTGATGCTCCTTATCTCTGAAATACTCAGCCATTGTAAGTCCTGTCTGAGCAACTCTCATTCTTGATCC
The DNA here is from genome assembly GCA_934435205.1 of uncultured Ruminococcus sp. Taxonomy (GTDB): domain Bacteria; phylum Bacillota; class Clostridia; order Oscillospirales; family Ruminococcaceae; genus Hominimerdicola. The sequence goes on from CAKSAK010000002.1 coordinate 346,743, forward strand.
AGGAGGCTCGTTCATCTGACCGAACACTAGGGCTGTCTTTTTGATAACGCCTGAGTCTGTCATTTCGTGCCACAGGTCATTGCCCTCTCTTGAACGCTCTCCAACGCCTGTGAAGATAGAATATCCGCCATGCTCTGTGGCAACGTTTGTGATAAGCTCCTGAATAAGCACAGTCTTGCCAACGCCTGCACCGCCGAACAGTCCTATCTTACCTCCCTTTGCATATGGTGCAAGGAGGTCTATTACCTTTATGCCTGTTTCAAGTATCTCTGTTGCAGGCTTCTGATCTTCAAATTTTGGCGGCTCTCTGTGTATCTCCCAGTAATCATCAGCCTTAACAGGCTCGCCGCCGTCAATGCTCTCGCCAAGGACATTGAACATTCTTCCAAGGGTAGCGTCGCCTACAGGAACTTTTATGCAAGAGCCTGTTGCAGTGACCTCCATATCCTTTTCAAGTCCGTCGCTTGAAGCAAGCATGATAGCTCTGACAGTGTTGTTGCCAAGCTGCTGAGCCACTTCCATGACCTTTGTCTTGCCGTCAAGCTGTACAGTAAGAGCGTCCTTTATCATAGGGAGCTTGCCGCTTTCAAACTCAACGTCAACGACAGGTCCCATTATTTCAACGATCTTTCCTTTTTCCATTTTAATCTCAACACCTTTCCCGAAAGCCTTAACTCTCGTTCTTCTGAGCATTTGCTCCGCTGACGATCTCGGTTATCTCCTGTGTGATAGCCGCCTGTCTTGCTCGGTTATACTGCAATGACAGCTCCTTTATCATCTCCGAAGCACTTGTGGTAGCACCGCTCATGGCGGTCATTCTGGCATTCTGCTCGCTGGAGAACGCCTCTACCAAAACGCCGAATATAAGACCCTTCATGTAGTTCGGCACAAGATGATCCATTACCTTTTCAGGGCTTGGTCTGAACGTCACGATATCGTGATCCTGCTTTTGCAGAGGGTGTTCAAAGTCCTCACGCTCCAGCGGAAAGAGCTTGAGCATCTCAGGCTCCATATCCATGGAATTTATCATCTTGGTGTAAATAACGTAAACCTCGTCAAGATATTTTCTCTCAAAAAGGTTCGTGACAGTTTCTGCGATATCCCTCGCCCTGTAAAGGGTAGGGTTTTGAGCCGTGTAAAGAAACTCGGCGTCGATGGTCACGTTCTTTCTTGAAAAATAATGTCTTCCGATCTGTCCCACAACGAAAAGGCAGGTGTTTTTGTGCTTAGCCATTTCCTGCTCTGCAAGCTTTAAAACGTTGTGGTTATAAGCTCCTGCCAGACCCTTGTCGGCTGTCACCACTATGTAGCCTATCATTTTGTCCTCAGGCTTTTTCTCATCACGCTGGTCGAAATACTTATGCTCGAACTCAGGTGTGTGAAGAAGTATGTGGTGAATGGTGGACTGGAGCTTTTCAAAGTAAGGCTCGGTGTTTTCAAGCCTTTTCTTGGCTTTTTTCAGATTTGAGGAAGAGATAAGGTACATAGCGTTTGTGATCTTCATGATCTCGCTTACGCTTGCGATCCTTTCTCTTATCTCTCTCATTCCTGCCATGCCTTATGCCTCCTTTCGGTGCAGAGCCTTTATCTGCCCTGCTTAAATTCCTTTGCGGCAGCAACTATCTTTGCGTCAAGCTCGTCTGTCATGACCTTTTTGTCGTTTATCTCGGCAATGATGTCGCTGTGATTTGCCTCAAAGTAGGAAAGCATATCGAGAGTGAATTTTCTTATCTCCTTAACAGGCACGTCAAGCATGAGCTTGTGCTGTGCACAGCAGAGGATTATTACCTCCTCGTGCATCGAATAAGGGTGATAGAGCGGCTGTTTTAGTATCTCAACCAGCCTGTGACCATGGTCGAGAAGCTCCTGGGTTGTCTTGTCAAGCTCAGAGCTGAACTGTGTGAACACTTCCATTTCTCTGAACTGTGCAAGGTCGATACGCAGATTGCCTGATACTTTCTTTACTATCTTGGTCTGTGCCGCACCGCCTACACGGGATACTGAAAGACCAACGTTTACAGCAGGTCTTACGCCTGAGAAGAACAGCTCTGTTTCAAGGAATATCTGTCCGTCTGTGATAGAAATAACGTTTGTTGGGATATATGCGGAAACGTCGCCCGCCTGTGTTTCGATTATAGGCAGGGCAGTGATAGAGCCGCCGCCGTGAGCGTCGTCAAGTCTGCATGAACGCTCCAGAAGTCTTGAATGAAGATAGAATACATCTCCAGGGTAAGCCTCACGTCCCGGAGAACGTTTCAGAAGCAGGCTCATTGCTCTGTATGCAACTGCGTGCTTTGAAAGGTCGTCATATACTACAAGAACGTCCTTGCCCTTATCCATGAAATATTCAGCCATTGCTGTGCCTGCGTATGGGCATATGTACTGCAAAGGCGCAAGGTCGCTCGCCATAGCCGTTACAACTATGGTGTAATCCATAGCACCATGTTTTTTCAGATCCTCAACGAACTTCGCAACTGTAGAGGCTTTCTGTCCGATAGCCACATATACGCATATCATATCCTTGCTCTTTTGGTTAAGAATGGTATCAAGAGCAATGGAAGTTTTACCTGTCTGACGGTCGCCGATGATAAGCTCACGCTGACCTCTGCCGATAGGGAACATGGAGTCGATAGAAAGAATACCTGTTTCCAGAGGAACTGTAACAGACTTTCTGTCGCAAACGCCTGCGGCTTCACGCTCGATAGGGTAATAATCGTCATACTCTATCTCGCCCATGCCGTCGATAGGAGCGCCCAGAGCGTCAACAACTCTGCCCAGAAGCTTTTCGCCGACGCCGACGCCTGCCCTTTTCTTTGTTCTGACTACCTTTGAACCTTCTGTAAGACCGTGGTCAGAGCCAAGAAGAACGCAGCCGAGAGTTTTTCTCTCCACATTCTGAACTATTCCCTTAACGCCTGTTTCAAATTCAACAAGCTCACCGTACATTGCGTGATTAAGACCGTAAATATTTACGATACCGTCATTTATGGATATTATCCTGCCTGTTTCGTTGACCTGAGTTTTCGCCTCAAAGTCAGCTATCTCACTTTTCAGCACCGAGATAATATCGCTTCTGCTTGAACCTGCCAAGCCGTTCACCTCCCTGATATCCTGTTCTGCAAAGCTCTTATCATACCCTGAACGCTCTTGTCATACTCAACTCCGTTCACTTCAAGACGGTAGCCGCCTATGAGGGCTTCGTCAGTATTCACTTTCAGCAGAACATCGCTCACGCCGTATTTCTTTTTCAGCGTTTCTTTTATTTTATCCGTCTGTGCCTTTTCAGGCGGGCAGACGCAGTAAAGCTCAGCTTTAAGTATATTCTTGCTTTTAAGAACTTCCTCGTCGTATGCGTCAAAAATGTCGCTTATCTTATCCATGTGACCCCACTGACACATAACTTTCAGAAAGCTTCTCATATCTTCGGGAAAAAGCTTGTCTATAACCTTCTCCTTTTCCTTTATTTCCACAGCAGGGCTTGCAAGAGCGTTCTTAAGCTCGTCACAGCTTTCAAAAAGCTCTCTTGAAGCCTTTACGCTCTCAGCCTTTGGGGAAAGCTCAAAAAGCACTCTGCCGCAGACTTCCTCGGGATAAAAGATCATTTGGCAGCACCTACCTCGGAGAGAAATTCATCAACAGTTTCTCTGTCGGAGTCGCCTCCCACATTTTTCTTAATGACCTTAGCAGCCGCCAGTATAGCAAGGTCTGCGATCTGGTATTTTGCATCGTCCATAGCCTTTTCCTTTTCGTTTGCAATGGACTTTTCAGCTTCTTTCATTATCTTAGCAGACTCGGCTCTTGCATTTTCAAGCATAAGGTCACATTCTCTGCCTGCCTGTGCTTTAGCCTTGTTTGTTATCTCAACAGCCTGACTGTGTGCGTCGGCTATCTCAGCTTCATAATCAGACTTCATTTTTTCAGCGTCCGCCTTAGCCTGTGCCGCACCGTCAAGGTCGCTTTGTATCTTTGCAGACCTCTCGTCCATCATTTTGCACACGGGCTTGAAAAGAAACTTTTTAAGGAGCAGATACAGTACCAGCAGATTTATTATTACCCATACCAAACTTATATCAAGACTTATCATAGCTATGCTCCTTTCATAAAGATGTTTTGTTTTATTACTTCAGGAAGAAGATTATAAGGATAGCTACGATAAGACCGTAAATAGCGGTCGCCTCTGCAAGTGCGCAGCCGAGAAGAAGTGAGCTTCTTATATCCTTTTTAGCCTCAGGCTGTCTTGCGATAGACTCTGTTGCCTTGCCTGTTGCAAGACCTATTCCGATACCTGCGCCTATTCCTGTAATAACGGCTACAGCCGCACCGATTGCTACTAACATGATATATACCTCCGTTTTTTATTCTTTTACTTTCTTATACTTATTCTCTTACTTCAGGAAGAAGATGATAAGGATAGCTACGATAAGGCCGTAGATAGCTGTTGCCTCTGCAAGTGCACAGCCAAGAAGCAGTGAGCTTCTTATATCCTTTTTAGCCTCAGGCTGTCTTGCGATAGACTCTGTTGCTTTTCCTGTTGCAAGACCGATTCCGATACCTGCACCTATTCCTGTAATAACGGCTACAGCCGCACCGATTGCTACTAACATAGATCATACCTCCGAATTTCTGTTATCTTAGTCGTCGTCCTCTATTGCTTCATTTATGAACAGGGACGTGAGGAACACGAAAACATATGCCTGAATGAAGCCGTCGAAAATATCAAAGTATGCCGAGAATGCCAGTGGTATCACTATCGGGCAAACGGCGTCGATAAGCTCCATGATGATATAAGACGCAAGCACGTTTCCGAAAAGTCGCATACAAAGCGACAGCGGTCTGATAACAAGCTCCATTACATTCAGCGGAGCGATTATCGCCACAGGTTTGGCAAAGCTTTTCAGCCAGCCCTTTGTTCCTTTTGCTCTTATTCCTGCAACCTCCACAAGCACAATGCTCATGATCGCAAGTCCTGCGGTAACATTCAAATCTTTTGTAGGCGGTGTAAAGCCCAGCAGACCGATGATGTTCGCAAAGCCTATGTAGATAATGACAGTTGCAAGGAACGGAAAATATGCCATACCCTTTTCTCCAAGCTGTTCTCTGAAGAAATCTCTGAGAAAGCCTACGAATGATTCAAGCATCATTTGTTTCCTGTCAGGGATAAGCTTAAGGTTTCTTGTGAGAAGTATTGAAGCTATCACAAGTATCGCCATTATTATCCATGTTACCACACAGGACACAGGAACGGGTATGCCTCCGAAAATCGGTATTCTGAAAGCCACTTTGTTTTCCATAGCTTCGGAAAGATTTTCGGAAATCCTCTCCAGCATTTTATCACCTCCAAAAAAATAAAACCAATAAGAATGCCAGCCTCATAAGGGTAGAATGGTCTACACCGTTTACCCCTAGCGGTCAAATGCAATCGTCATTGATTTTATCATGATAAACTATTTTTTGTATGCGTCCCCCTATGGGCGCAGTGATGTAAGACTTGATTTTTGCTTACGAATATATTATAATACAATCATAAGCATATGTCAAATAGATATTTTCTATTGTAATCATACACATAACGTATGGATAGAAAGGAGAGAAACGGTTTATGAGAGAGATAAATTTCGAGCATTATAAGATATTCTATTATGTGGCAAAGTTCCAGAACATAACAATGGCGGCGAACTATCTGTTTTTGTCGCAGCCGAGCATAAGCCGATGCGTAAAAAATCTTGAAGACGAGCTTGGGTGCAAGCTTTTTGTGCGGTCGAAAAAGGGCGTAGAGCTTACAACGGGCGGCGAAATGCTCTTTAAGCATATATCCATAGCCTGCAAGCATATTTTCTCCGCAGAAGAGGAGCTTGCGCTCATAAGTGAGCGTGACAGGGCGATAGTAAGGCTTGGAGGAAGCGAAGTAGCACTGCAAAGCTTTCTTATCGACCGAATAGTAGAGTTTCACCGTGAGCACCCGAAGATACAGATAAAGATAGACAGTATGTCCACCCCTGACGCTATAGAAGCGTTGAGGGCAAATCTTATAGACGTGGCGGTAGTTACCTCGCCGTTTTCGGACAAAACAGGGCTTAACATAAATGTGATAAAGAAGCTTCAGGATATCGTTGCCGCAGGAAACGGCTTTTCATATCTAAAAGACAAGGAGATATCATTGCATGAGCTTGTGAAATATCCTCTTATTTGTCTTAAAAACACCACCACCACCCGAAACTATCTTGACCATATATTCAGACAGCACAACCTGCTTTTGCGACCTGATATTGAGCTTACCTCCATAAACTTTGTAATGCCAATGGTAAAGAACAATCTTGGCATAGGCTTCATGCAGTATGCCACCACCAAGGCGGAGATAGAGGCAGGGAACATATTCAGGGTAAACATAAAAGAGCAGATACCGCCCAGGAGCATATGTGCGGTGACGGCTTCGCAGTACGAAACTCCCGAGCCTGTTCAGAGGTTTATAGACAGCTTGCTTGAAAAGGAGAGCGTGGGGGTATAAATTCAATTTGGGGCGTTGGTGACAGCGCCCTTTTTTGTGGTTTTGCGGAATACGCACAAACCATGTAGGGGACGGCGCCCTCGACGTCCCGTTTTGGAGGTCAACACAGTTTGGCTTACCACAAATTAGCTCAGACGTGCCGTGGCGGAAAATGCTGTGCCGTAAAGTGTTTAAAACAATGTGCCGAACGTTGTGCGGATAACGCAGAATTGGACGGGCAAACGGGTGCGGGCTGTCGAGGGCGCCAGCCCCTACATTTATACCTACAGTTTCTACTGCCGCAAAATCGCTCCGCTCTTTGCGGGGTGAGCTTGCATAAGGATATAGAAAAAGCGGTGCAGAGATTTGTTCTCCGACACCGCTTTGTTTATGTCACAACTTTTCTGTTCTTCTATTGCCTATCTGCACCGCTTGGTAGGCTTGCGCCTATTGAGGCTCTGCCTCAAGCTCCGCTAGGGACTCTGTCCCTAGACCCTGCAATGGGTTTCACCCCTTGACCCTGACCAGGGACGTGTCCCTGGACCTTTTGCTCGCTTCGCTCGGTGGTGCTTTTACTTTGTTTGCTTTTTAAAGCTCCATTATATATTTTTCCGCAGAAGAAAGTGCATTTGCACCGTCTGCCGCTGCTGTTATTACCTGCCTTAAAGGTGTAGTACGGACATCTCCTGCCACAAAAAGACCCTTTGCAGTTGTAACTCCGTCCTCTCCTGCTTTCACATATCCGCTTTCGTCAAGCTCGCAAACGCCCTCTAAAGCCTGTGTATTCGGCACGCTTCCGATCGCACAGAAAACTCCGTCCACCGCAATGTTCTTTTCCTCGCCGTTTTGCGTATAGGTAACGCCCTCTGCATTCTCACCGCCTGTTACCTCTTTTATAACTGCACTCATAACAGGCACGATATTCTCCGTTTCAGCGACCTTTTTCTGCAAAGCTTTATTTGCTCTGAACTCGTCACGTCTATGGATAAGGTAAACAGTTTTTGCAAGCTTTGAAAGATAAAGTGCGTCACCAAGTGCGGTGTCTCCTCCGCCCACAACAGCCACGGTCTTATCCTTATAGAAGAAGCCGTCGCACACTGCACAGTATGAAATGCGCTGTTTCTCACCGCCTGCCACGCCAAGATGACGATATGAAGTGCCTGCGGTATAGATAACTGTCTTGCTCTCTTTTACAGAGCCGTCCTTGAATGTGACCTTCCAGCCCTCGGCTGTTTTCTCGAAGCTTTCAGCCTCGCCCTCATAAAACTCAGCACCAAGCGTTTCAGCCTGCTCTCTGAACTTTTCCCCGAGGTCATAGCCGTTTATGCCGTAAAGCCCCGGGTAGTTCTCCACTCTGTCTGTTACAGATATCTGACCTGTACCCATGTAGTCTTTTTCGCACACCAGAGCGGAAAGCATTGCTCTTCCTGCATATATTGCCGCAGTAAGCCCCGCAGGACCACTGCCTATTATTATAACGTCATACATAAAAACACTTCCTTTATATTGTATATACTCAAATGCCAAATTTCATCAAATTGGCGGCTGTCAGGTAGGGGCGAACAGTGTTCGCCCGTTTCTATCTCAAATGAGTTTTAACGAACTTAGTACCTATTTATATAGTATACACTCTCTGTCCTTAATTATAAAATGAAAACCGACTTTTGTCAATCAGATGTAATACATAGGCTCTGAAACGTTCTCTACTGACTCTTTATTATAGAAGTCAACAAGCTGTCTGAGGGTGATAGACTCAGTGTAGCTTTTCAGCTTGTTCTCTAATCTCAGCCATATAAAATCGTCAAGCACCTGTGCAAATTCTGTGTTTTCGTCATTTACTACTGCAACATCGCTTCCAAGCACCGATGGGTCGAGAGCGTCGATTATCTCTTTGAGTGTTATCTTCTCTGGCTTTTTGTTGAGTATATATCCGCCCCTAGAGCCTTTTATGCCTTTTATGAGCCTTGCCTGCCTCAGAGAAGTAAGCACCTGCTCAAGATATTTTCCTGAAAGTCCACGTCTTTCTGCCACGCTGTATACTGTCACTGTCTCACCGTTTTCTGAGTTCATTGCAATGTCTGCAATGGCAATTATGCCACATTCTACTTTTGTTGAAATTTTCATTTTTGCACCTCCCTGAGCAAACAAAAATTGCCTGCAATAATGCTTATCATACTTATCCTACTATTCATAGTAATCCTATCAACATAATATATTTTATACTTTTTTGAGCAAACTGTCAAGAGTTTTCATAAAAATAAGGGCATAATTTAAAAGAAATGTTAAATCTATAGTAATCCTATTGACTTTATATGATTTATGTTGTATAATATCTACAGTAACAAAGAACATCGCACCTTGACAGGCGGGCGATGATAGCTATATAATAAGAAAACAGGGGGCGTTTCCTTTGAAATTCAATACAAAATTGCTCCATGGCGGATTTGAACCTGAGAAAACAACAGGTTCAACGCTTACTCCGATATATCAGGTGAGTGCATTTGCACAGGAGTCGGCTGAGCAGCTTGAAAAAGTATTCAATAATAAAGCACCGGGATATGCTTACACAAGAATAAGCAACCCCACAGTGGCGGCTTTTGAGAACCGAATGAACACACTTGAAAAAGGTGTTGGAGCAGTGGCGTGTTCATCAGGCATGGCGGCTGTAACAATGTCGCTTCTGAACATTCTTGAAGCAGGGGACGAGATAATATGCGGCGCAGGTCTTTTCGGCGGCACTATCGACCTTTTCGGCGATCTTGCGGCATTCGGCATCAAAACCAAGTTCGTAAAGCACGTTACCGCTGACGAAATAGCTCCTGTTATAAATAGTAAGACCAAAGCGGTCTTTGCCGAACTTATCGGAAACCCTAATCTTGAAATAGTTGATATAAAGTCGGTGGCTGACCTTGCCCATGAAAACGGCGCAGTGTTTATCCTTGACAGCACAACGGCTACACCTTATCTTATAAATCCATTTGACTACGGCGCTGATATCGTGGTACATTCCACATCAAAGTATATAAACGGCGGAGGAAATTCCATAAGCGGAGTTATAATCGACAGCGGCAACTTCAAATGGGACTATGATAAATTCAAGGGTCTGGCAGAATATAAGAAATTCGGAAAGTTTGCTTATATCGCAAAGCTTAGAAACGGCATATGGAGAAACGTTGGCGGCTGTCTTGCTCCAATGAACGCATTCATGAACAGCGTGGGACTTGAAACATTGGGTCTTAGAATGGAGCGATGTTGCCACAACGCTTTGAAGCTTGCAGAGTTTTTTGAAAGCTGTGAGGGCATTGAGGTGAACTATCCTGCACTGAAATCCAGCCCATTCTATGAGCTTTGTCAGGAGGAGCTAGGCGGCAAGGGCGGTGCTATACTCACTATAAGAGCAGGCTCGAAGGAAAGAGCGTTCAAGCTTATAAACGGCTTGAAGCTTGCAACAAATGCAACTAATATCGGAGATACAAGAACACTCGTTATACACCCTGCAAGCACTATCTACGCTCACGGAAGCGAGGAGCAGAAGATAAACGCAGGCGTGTTTGGCGACACAATTAGGATAAGCGTCGGAATAGAGGACGCATCGGATCTGATCGAGGACTTTAAACAGTCCATAGAAAAACTTTAGGAGGAAATTACTATGGCAGTTGATTACGCAACACTTAAAAAGGGCGGCTTTATGCGCCAGAAACAGAAGAATAATTTTTCACTTAGACTTAGAGTTGTGGGCGGAAACCTTACGGCAAAACAGCTTGCAACTATTGCAGAGGTGTCTGATAAATACGGCGAGGGCTATGTTCATCTTACATCACGTCAGAGCGTTGAGATACCTTTTATAAAGCTTGACGATATCGACGAGGTAAAGGCGGCTCTTGCAAAGGGCGACACAGAGCCGGGCGTGTGCGGACCGAGAGTAAGAACTATCACAGCCTGTCAGGGCGCTGCGGTCTGTCCAAGCGGCTGTATAGATACATACGCTCTTGCTAAGGAGCTTGACGAAAGATATTTTGCAAGGGAGCTTCCACACAAGTTCAAGTTCGGTATCACAGGCTGTCAGAACAACTGCCTTAAAGCGGAAGAAAATGACGTTGGAATCAAGGGCGGCATAAAGGTCGAGTGGCGTGAGGCTGATTGTATAGGCTGCGGCGTGTGCGTAAAGGCTTGCCGTCAGGGTGCGCTTACAATGGAGGACGGAAAGATAGTCCTTGACAAAGAGAAGTGCAATTTCTGCGGACGTTGCTTCAAGGCTTGTCCTACAGAAGCGTGGGATACTATCCACGGCTATATAGTTTCATTCGGCGGACTTTTCGGCAACCATATCAACAAGGGCGAAACTGTTATCCCATTTATCGAGGATAAGGAAACTCTTATGAAGATATGCGATACCGCTATACAGTTCTTTGACGATAACGCAAAAGCTGGCGAAAGATTCAAGTTCACTATCGACAGAGTGGGCAAAGAGAAGTTTACAAATACTATACTGGAGGTTTATAACAATGGCTGAGTTTAAAATAGACGATACAGTGGATATCACCACAGTGGTTTGCCCCACAACATTTGTCAAGGCAAAGGTAGCTCTTGAGGAGCTTGACGACGGACAGATACTTTCCATTAAAATGAATGACGGCGAGCCTGTTCAGAACGTTCCAAGAAGCATTAAAGAAGAGGGTCACAAGATATTGAAGCTCATCGATAATGAGGACGGCACTTATGACCTTATCGTACAAAAGGTGGGAGATTAATGTCAGTAAGAGCAAATAAGGATACTTTCGAGAGCGAGATAAACGAGGCTGGAAAGCTTGTTATCGCAGATTTCTATTCAGATTCCTGCGTTCCATGCAAGCGAATGTCACCGCTTCTTGCGGAAACTGAGGAGGAAGACCCAGATGGCATAAAGCTTGTGAAGCTCAATATAAATTTTGACGGGGAAACTGCTCAGAAATATAATGTAACAAGCGTTCCGACACTTGTGTTCTTCAAGGACGGAGCAGAAAAAGCAAGACTTACGGGAGCTGTAAAGAAAGAGCAGCTTGCCGAAACAATAAATTCAATAGTTTAAGGAGAAATGGATATGACTATCACAGTAGCAGGCAATAAAAAGGACGTTGCAGAGGGACTTACAGTGGCACAGCTCGTTATCGACGAGAACGTTGAAACCCCACAGTACGTTACAGTAACTATCAATGACGAATTTGTAGAGAGCGGTGCTTTTGAAAGCACAGTTCTTAAAGACGGCGACGTTGTAGAATTTCTTTACTTCATGGGAGGCGGACAGTAATGGCATTTACAGACGAACAGCTTGAGCGTTACTCACGCCACATCATTCTTAAAGAGGTTGGCGCAAAGGGACAGAAAAAGCTCCTTAACGCAAAGGTACTTATAATCGGTGCAGGCGGACTTGGCGCACCTGCCGCTATGTATCTTGCCGCAGCAGGCGTTGGCACTATCGGCATTGCAGACGCAGACGAGGTAGACCTCTCAAATCTGCAAAGACAGGTGATCCACACAACTCAGGACGTTGGCAAGGCAAAAGTTCTTTCCGCAAAGGAAACAATGGAGGCTATAAACCCTGACGTTAAGGTGAATACATACCGCACTTTTATCGACAGCGAGAACATCATGGATATAATCAAGGACTATGATTTCGTTATCGACGGCACTGATAATTTCCCTGCAAAGTTCCTTATCAATGACGCCTGCGTAATGGCTAAAAAGCCGTTCTCACACGCCGGTATCATCAGATTCAAGGGTCAGCTCATGACCTATGTTCCAGGTCAGGGACCATGCTATAGATGTGTGTTCAAAAACCCACCACCGAAGGACGCTGTTCCTACTTGTAAGCAGGCAGGCGTTATCGGTGCAATGGGCGGCGTTATAGGAAGCCTGCAGGCGATGGAGGCTGTCAAGTATATCCTTGGAGTTGGCGAGCTTCTCACGGGCTATCTGCTTACTTATGACGCTCTTAAAATGGAGTTCAGAAAAGTAAAGCTCCCACAGGATACAAAGGGCTGCGCAGTTTGCGGCGAGCACCCTACTATCACAGAGCTTATCGACTATGAACAGGCAGAATGTGACGGTGTACATCTATGATAAAACTCAGCAAAAGCGATTATGAAAAGATACTGCGCCACGCTGAAAGCGAGCTGCCAAACGAGGCTTGCGGACTTATCGGCGGAGTAAAAGAGGGCAGTGACAAGATAATAAAAAAGGTCTATCTTCTCACGAACATAGACCATTCAAACGAGCATTTTTCTCTCGACCCTAAGGAGCAGCTTGCGGCTATCAAGGATATGAGAGCGGAGGGTCTTGCCCCTCTTGGCAACTGGCACTCACACCCTGAGTCACCTTCACGTCCTTCTGACGAGGACAAAAGGCTTGCTTATGACAAGACAGCAAGCTATATGATACTTTCCCTTATGAACAGAGATGAGCCTGTGCTTAACTCTTTCCATATCGAGGGAACAGACTCCACAAAAGAGGAGCTTGTAATAGAATAAAGGTAAATTAACAGCATTGATTAAATGCAGTGATTTGTAGGGGCGAACAGTGTTCGCCCGCAATTCGCTCACCTCATTTCATAAGATACAAACAAAAAGCAGTACCCGAAAAGGTACTGCCTTTTTTATGTCCTTGTGCAAGCCCAACGGGCGAACTCTGTTCGCCCCTACGGATGTGTCAGCAAATTTGCGTGGGCTTATGAAGCCTTTGCGCTCTTTCTGACTTCTGTGTATCCTGCAGGTGAAGGTATCTCGTAATCGTCTGTGGAGTTAATAGCTCTCATCATGCCTGCGATAAGGTCAGGCTGTGTGATCTCAAGAGAGTTCCTGTCGATTATGCCAAAGCCCTTGTTGCCGTTGTAGCCGTTGTCCCAGTATACACAAACAACGCCGTTTTTCTTTGCTGCCTTGATAAGATATTCAGACCAGTAACGTCTGAACTCGTTGTAGTCTGCAAACTTTTCTGTCTTGTCCTGTGCGCCGAACTCGCCGATAACAACAGGATAACCCTGACTTACAAACTTCTCGTTAAGAAGTGCCATTTGGCTGTCAACATAATCCTCCTGACCCCAGTTGTCATAGTTCTTTACAGCATATTTGCCCCACTGAGTTCTTGCAGTCTTGTTCTCGTCAATTGTAAAGTTGAATGGGTCATAATAGTGAACTGATATCATGATACGCTTGCCGTCAGCCTTGCAACCATTGTCGGTCGGTATCTTGAAATTGTATTCATCATTTGCTGTGTATTCGATATTTGTGTTCCAGCCTGGGAGCAGCAGCCAGCGTTTTTCGTTGTTTGAACCTGTTGCTCTCACTGAGTCAACGAATATCTGATTGTATGCGTTGATGTTCTCATAAGCATTAGCGTCAGGCTTGCCGTAATCGTTGTTGAACTCCTCGTTCATGGACTCGAAAATAAGGTGCTGGTCATAGTCCTTGAAACGGTCTGCTATCTGAGTCCAAACCTTGCCGTACTTGTCCTTTATCTCTGTCTGCTTATCATCGTCTTCAGCACAAAGCAGCCAACTGTGGTCAACTGTGTAATATCCGTCACCGTGCATATTTACTATAGCGAACATATCGTTGTCAACAACATAGTCAACGACCTCCTGAACTCTGTCGAGCCAGTCTGTATCTATCTTGTAGTCAGGACCGTCGCCTATCATGTCAAGATAAGAAACAGGTATTCTCACAGTTTTGAAGCCCTGCGCCTTGACAGTGTCAATAAGCTCTTTGGTTATCTCAGGGTTGCCCCAGCAAGTTTCGCTGGGAAGTCCACCGCTGGAAGCTTCAAGCTGATTGCCCAAGTTCCAGCCAAGCCCCATGGCTTCTGTTATCTGTGTCTGGTCAAGCTCTGTCCATTTCTTTGCAGTGTCCTTGCTGTTGCTGTCGGTGTTTTTGCCGCAGCTTGCAGCAGCCGCCGCCATAACGCCTGCAAGGAGCAGAGCGGCAGCTCTTGATATGAATTTTCTCATTTTTTATATAACCTCTTTCCCTTTTGCGTATGTAAACGATTAACATTCATAATAATGCAATTTCATACAATGACTATTATAGCACACTGCACAATTTTTTTCAATAGCGAAAAGAAAATTTTATTATGTGACCTGAAATAAGAAATAAGTGGCTGCATATCGCCCGCTGCGGTGAATATTCATATAAATGAACATTTGCCCTTGATTTTGAAATAATATGTGCTATAATAAGAGGTAAACTTTATAAGTTTACCAAGGTAAACAAAAGGGGATATTCATATGGCAGCACTTCTTGTAAGATTATTCATAAAAGATAGAGATAACGTGAAAGATAAAAACGTCCGTAAAAAATATGGCTACCTAGGCTCATGTACTGGTATAGTCCTTAATATCATGCTTTTCCTCGGTAAGCTTATTGCAGGACTTGTGTCAGGGGCTGTGTCCGTTATGGCAGACGCCTTCAATAACTTGTCCGACGCCGGCTCGTCTATAATGTCGCTGGTTGGCTTTAAAATGGCAGCCAAAGCCGCAGACGAGGATCACCCTTTCGGTCATGGCAGAATGGAGTATATCTCAGGTCTTGTCATTTCGTTTATTATAATGATGATGAGCATTGAGCTTGGAAAATCTTCTTTTTCAAAGATCTTTGCCCACGATAAGCTTAGCTTCTCAACTATGACTTTCGTTATCTTAGCCTGCTCTGTGGCTGTGAAGCTTTGGATGTGGTATTTCTACAGAAAGCTTGGCAAAAAAATAAACTCTACCTCGCTTTTCGCCTCTGCCGCTGACAGCCTTTCCGATTGCGCCGCAACAGGAGCTGTTATGCTTGCAATGGTATTCTCTGCGTTCACAGGCATAAACATAGACGGCTATATGGGCGTTCTCGTTGCCCTTTTTATCTTCCGCTCAGGCTTTATGACCTGCAAGGACAGCGTTTCACCGCTTCTCGGCTCAAAGCCTGATAAGGAGTTCGTTCAGGATATCGTTGATACCGCAACGAGCTTTCCTGAGATAATCGGGATCCATGATCTGCTCATACATGATTATGGCGTAGGGAATACCGTTATCTCCTTTCATGCTGAAGTGCCATGCGAAATGGACTTTATGGCGGCTCATGAGCTTATAGACGATCTTGAGGACAGCATGAAAGAAAAATATCACTGCGCAGTGTCTATACATATGGATCCGGTGGCAGATCATGACGAGCAAACTATCGAAACTAAAAAGATAGTAACAGACGTTGTGAAGTCTATTGATCAGTGCTTGTCAATACACGATTTCAGAATGACAAAGGGAGAAAACCGTGAAAATCTTATCTTTGACGTGGTAGTGCCTTTTGATTTCAGACTTTCAGACAGCGAGGTAAAAGCTAAAATATCAAAACGGCTCACAGAATTTGATAAAAGATACAATGCCGTCATAAATGTGGATAAGGGAGATACATTATAATATATAAGGCAACACCGCACAAAGCCCGCCTGACGGCTTTGCACGCCATTTGCTTGCAGATTTTCCGTCATATCACACAAAAATCCCTTGACATACGACAGTATGCCTGCGGAATTTTTATGCAATCTGACAAAAAATCTGACTACGCATCTGACGCACAATCTTTGTGCGGTATTGCCTTAAAAAGGGCTTGCTTTTTTTCTCAGGATTGGTTATAATATAGGTATAACGCAAAGCGTTTGCGGTGCGTGGTCTATCATGATAGGAGGAATATAAAATGGCATTCACAGTTACAAAGGATACTATTATCGGCGATATAATGGACGCTGATGAAAATACAGCACCATACTTTATGGAAATGGGTATGCACTGTCTGTTCTGCCCTGCGTCAAGAGGCGAAACTCTTGAGGAGGCTTGTGCCGTTCATGGCGTTCCTGTTGAGGAAATGCTTGAGAAGCTCAACAAGCACTTTGCAGAATAAGCGTTTGGAACTACTTTCGCCGCCCAGCCGCCTTTTCAGGGGGCGAGCGGCGATTTTTTTCTTTGGAGGAAAGCTTTGGATAAAAGACTTGTGACCTGTGCAAAGCTTTGTACAGGAGATTTTGTATGCGACGTGGGGACAGATCATGGCTATCTGCCCTGCTTTATGATAAAGGAAAATATGTGCAAAAAGGCTCTCGCCTGTGATATTGCACCAATGCCGCTAAAGTCGGCTGAGGAGCATATTCGCCGTGAGGGGCTTTCAGACCGCATTAAAACGGTGCTTTCAGACGGACTTGACAATGTTCCCCCGGAGGGCATAACAGACGTTGTTATGGCAGGCATGGGCGGCGAGCTTATTGCAAGACTGCTTGAAAAATGTCCGTGGGTGAAAAACAGCGTAAACCTCGTTTTACAGCCTATGACAAAGTGGGACGTGCTTAGAAAGTGGCTTTATGACAACGGCTTTGAGGTAAAAAAAGAGCTTGCCTGCACAGAGGGTCAGTTTGCATATTCTGTCATGCAGGCGGTGTATACAGGCAAAACGCCGTCCTATGAATGTGATGACAGATATTTGCAGTTCGGCTTTGTTAAGCCTGAGGGCGAGGGGAAAGAGTATATCGCAAGGCAGGCAAAAAGAATTTTTGTTGCAGGCAGCGGAATGATGAAGTCTGAGGACAAAAAGGAACTGGGAGAAAGGCTTGTTAAGCTTGCACAGAGCGAGCTTGAAGTGTTGAAAAAAATATGATACAAAAAACAGGGGGCAAAAATGAAATTTCTGAAAGCTTTAGGGATAGGCGTAGCGACCCAACTTTCCGTAACGATACTGTCAGTAATTCTGTTGCTTGCATGCTGTTCCGTAAGTCCCGGCGGTGCAAGCGTAATATTAAGCGGCGTTGTTGCTTTGGGTGCGTATATAGGTTTTTATTTTAAATTTAAGAAACCAAACGTGGGCAAAGCCTTTTACTGGCTCAGCTTTGCGTTTATACCGCTTGTTATACATACCATTTTTATGGCTTTTGTCTATACTCATTGCGAAAAAGATGTGGCAGAGGCTTTGTCGAGAGGCACATGGTTTTCCGCACTCAACTATATGCCCTTTGTCGCTATGATGCCTGCATTGGTGGTTATCGCAGTGACAGCATTTATCACGGGCTTTTACGAACTTCTTGACACAGTTATCAAGGACAGAAATACCCCTGACAGCACATCGGATATAAAAAAAGGAGCTGACAAAAATGACAACAGTTTATGATATATACAGTTTTATAGAGGATATAGCCCCATACCGCTTGCAGGAGGGCTATGACAACAGCGGTCTTAACGTGGGGGAAATGTTCGCTGAGGTAAGGAGCGTGCTGGTGGCGCTGGATTGCACCGCTGAGGTGGCAAGAGAGGCTTGTCAGCGTGACTTTGACCTTGTTCTCACCCACCACCCTGTTATTTTCAGAGGACTAAAGACCCTCGTGCCCAACGATCCTGCGGTCATACTTGCGGCAGGGGGAAAGAACGCTCTTTCCATGCACACAAATTTCGATTCAGCCGAGGGCGGAATGAATGATGTGCTTTGCAAAATGCTCGGGCTTTCACCAAACGGTGCTTTACATGAGGAGCATGGCGTTGGCTGTGGATATGTATGCGATTGTGACGGCATGAACGTCCGTGAGCTTGCACAGAGAGCGAAGGACGTTCTTGGCTGTAGAGTAGTCCGTTTCAGCGGAGGAGAGCGTGAGATAAGGCGTGTGGGCGTATGCTCAGGTTCAGGCGGTTCGTTTTTGGCTGACGCCGCAGAAAAAGGCTGTCAGGCGCTTTTGACAGGGGACGTAAAGCATGACGTTTTCATAGACGGCGAGAACATGGGCGTTTCTGTTATAGACGCAGGTCATTTCTATACGGAAAATATCTTCTGCGAGTTTATTGCAGAACAGCTCAGGAGAAATTTCAGTGGTCTGAGAGTAGAGATAGCCGCAAGCAATAGGGATATAGTTGAAGTAATATAAAAAGCAGGTAAGTAAAATGGCATTGGACGGAATTTATCTGAGCTTGCTCAGAAAAGAATTTGAACCTCTTATAGACGGCAGGGTGGACAAGATACACCAGCCCTCAAGAGAGGAGCTTATAATGACTATCCGCACCAGAGAGGGTGCGCAAAAGCTTATGTTCAGCACAGGCGCAGGCTCGGCAAGGGTGCATATAACCACTGCGGATATAGAAAATCCTAAAACGCCGCCTATGTTTTGTATGCTCATGAGAAAGCACCTTGCAGGTGGCAGGCTAGTTTCTATCAGGCAGGACGGCTTTGAGCGTATACTGTTCTTTGACTTTGAAGCCACCAATGAAATGGGCGACAGGGTGAAGCTCACCCTTGCTGCCGAGATAATGGGCAGGCGCTCAAATCTTATCCTCTATCGTGAGGACGGCAGGATAATAGACAGCATAAAGCGTGTGGGACAGGAGATGTCATCAGTGAGAATGGTGCTTCCCGGTGCGCAGTATGCTTTGCCGCCGAGAGAGCAAAGGCTGAACCTTATGGAATGTACAAAAGAAGAGCTTCTTGCAAAGATAGCCGAAAACCCTACGGCAGAGCTTTCAAAAGCCATAATGAAAACGCTGGAGGGCATTTCACCTGTGTTCGCAAGGGAAGCTGTGTTCTTTGCGGCAAGGGGTGCTGAGATAACAGCCCAACAGCTAAGCGGCGACACTGCGGACAGGCTGTGGTTTTATTTTTCAAAAGTCCGTGACAGCATAAATGACGGCACAAATGTCTACACAGTGCTGAAAACAAAAGAGGGCAACCTCAAAGATTTCTGCTTCTGCGATATCACGCAGTATGGTGCGCTCATGGTGACAAAAAGCTTTGAGTCTCCAAGTGTTCTTCTGGACTATTTCTATGCGGAGAGGGACTCCCTTTCAAGAATAAAGCAGAAAGCCAACGACCTTTTCAAGCTTCTTATAAACACCTCTGAGAGAACGCAAAGGCGTGTGCAAAATCAGCGTGAGGAGCTTAAAGAGTGCAAGGACAGGGAGAAATACCGAATTTACGGCGACCTTATCACTTCAAATCTCTATGCACTGGAAAAGGGCATGGCATATGCTGAGGTGCAGGATTTTTACAACGAGAACTGTCCTACTGTGAAGATACCACTTGATAAAAGGCTCACGCCAACGCAGAACGCTCAGAAGTATTATAAGGAATACAGAAAGCTCGACACCGCAGAGAAAAAGCTCACTGTGCTTATTGCCGAGGGCGAGCAGGAGGTCAAGTATCTGGATTCCGTTTTCGATTCTCTTACAAGGGCGCAGACGGAGGGAGATATAGCCGAGCTTCGTGAGGAGCTTTTTCAGGAGGGCTATGTAAAGCGCTCAAAGTTCAAGGGCAAGCCTCCAAAGGCTCTGCCGCCTATAAGATACCGTTCTTCTGACGGCTACGATATAAGGGTAGGCAGGAACAACAAGCAGAACGACCGCCTGACCTGCAAGGAAGCAGAGAAAACTGACCTTTGGCTCCACGTCAAGGATATCACAGGAAGCCATGTTATCGTCACCTGCGACGGAGAAATGCCACCTGACAGGACAATAGAGGAAGCGGCTATTATCGCCGCCTGCAACTCAAAGGGCAGAAATTCCTCTAGGGTGGACGTTGACTACACTTTCATAAGAAACGTGAAAAAGCCAAACGGCTCAAAGCCGGGCATGGTGATTTTTACAAACAACTACACTATCACTGTCAAGCCTGACACGGAGCTGGAGGAGAAACTGAGGGTATAGTCCAAAACTATATCCAACAAAGTTTCAGGCTATGAGTTTATGAAAATGCCACAAAAACGGCGTTGTATCGGACTTATTAGTGGTGTAAAAAGGTTATTGAATAATCCATAGCGATATGGTATAATTATCATGATGTGAATATTAAGAAAGCACAGTTTGAAAAGTTGTTAGCTGAGTAGAGCGTGTCAGGGCGAAAGCCTTGCCGTCAGGGAAGCAGGTCCAAATCCTGCACAACCGCCATTACTGTGATTGACAGGCGTTTTGCACCCTGTCATAAGTCAGGTATCTGCTGTGTTTTCGTTGACTATTTCTGTCTTGGGCGATGAAGAGGACGGTCTGCTTTATCGCTGTGCAGGCAGTAAAGCGGATAAAATGCTTTTTCGTTTCGGCGGAAAGGCATTTTTTGCTTAGGTCGGAGTGTTCATAAAAAGTGCATTGACGGCGGAACAGTGTGTATCAACGAAAGGACAGAAAAGAATGAAGAAGAAAATCCTGAGAACAGCCAGCATCGCTCTTGCGACTGCTCTTAGTCTGAGCGTTTGCGCAAGCGCATTTGTTTCAGACGGAACAAACAACAACGTAACAACATCAGTCCTCCCTGACAGTGCGGATAAAGCAGTGCTTAACTGGGCGACTAAGGTAGGAAAAAGCTGGAATGACGGTCCATCGCCTGTTGCTATCGTTGGAGATGATATCGTTTATACATCCGGCGACAAGCTCATGAGAATGAACAAGGAAACGGGCGTTGTGGATTCAGTTGTTGGACAGCGAGCAGGCACGAACAGCTACGCTATCCAGCCTGTTACTTATGCAAACGGCATGATATTCTCAGCCTTTAACGGCGGTATTCAGGCATTTGACGCTGATACTCTGGAGTCGCTGTGGGTATACAAGGACAGCGTTGGCGGACAGTCTGTAAGCCCTATCTACTATAATGACGGCTGTATCTACACAGGCTTCTGCAATTACGGCTCAGGAAAAGACGATCACTATGTTTGCATAGACGTTAAGGACGAAGATCCTGACACAACAGATGAAGAGAAGTCAGCAAAGTGGATATTCACAAACAAAAGCGGCTTCTATTGGGCTGGCGCATATGCCGCTGACGATTATATCGTTCTCGGCATGGAAAATGCAAAGGCAAACACTACCGACCCTGCAAGAGTAGTTACCCTTGACAAGGACTCAGGAAGCGTTATAGATACTGAGTATACAGTAGGCGGCGGAGTAAGAAGCACTATTTCTTACGATAAGGATACAGACGCTTATTATTTCACTTCTAACGGTGGCTATTTCTATAAGGCAACAATAGACGATGAGGGCAATTTCACAAAGCTTGACAGCATTGCACTTGGCGGCGCAAGCACATCAACTCCTACAGTTCTTAACGGAAGAGCTTATGTTGGCGTAAACGGCTCAGGCTGGGGCGACTATAAGGGCAGTGCTATCGCAGTTATCGACCTTGACAGCTTTGAGATAGCATACAAGGCAGAAACAAAGGGCTATCCACAGACCTCAGGTCTTGGCGTTGTGAATGAGAACGGCTATAACTATGTTTACTTCACAGAGAACGCATCATCAGGCGCTATCCGCTATGTAAAGGATAAAAAGGGCGTAACAGAAGTTCTTGACCCTCAGATAGTAAACGGAAAGAAAACAGCACCGTCACTTTTCACTCCGTCAGGCGCTCAGGCACAGTATGCTATAGCTGACCTTGTTGCAGACGAAAACGGCACTATTTACTTCAAGAACGATTCAGGCTACATAATGGCTGTCGGCTCAGAGGTGGAAAAGCTTGTGACCGAGAATGCTAAGACAGTATGCAAAGAGGGCGAAGCTTATGACGCTTCCGACTTGAAGGTTTACGCAGTTCTCAAAAACGGCGTGAAGAAAGACGTTACAGATTATGTGACTATGGACGATACAGCTCTTACAGCAGACGATGATTTCGTTACTGTTACATACAAGTATGGTATGTACAGAGATAAGACAAACGATGGCGCTGCAAACACAACAGGCGTTGCCGTTTCACCTGTTGAAACAACTATCGACGTAACAGTTCTTGCAGCAGAGGATTATGACAGCGTAAAGGCAGTTGAGAAGCTTATCAGTGACCTTGGCGAGATAACACTTGACAGTGAGAATGACATCAAGGCAGCAAGAGCCGCTTATGACGCTCTTGGCGACCTTAAGGAATATGTAGGCAATGTTGACGCTCTTACGGCCGCAGAGGAAAAGCTTGAAGAACTCAAGACACCAAGCTCTTCATCAGAAGCAGAAAGCTTTGTAAGCTCATCTGACGTATCTTCTGAAAGCACAGTATCTTCTGCAAACTCTGAGGATACATCTTCAGCCACATCATCAGCCGCAGAGTCAGTAAGCAGTGCTGACTCATCAAAGACAGCAAATAACGCAGGTGCGGCTAACCCTAACACAGGTGCGACAGCAGGCGTTTGCGTAGCAGGTCTTGCACTTCTTATCAGCGGAGCGCTTACAGCTTCAAGAAAGAGAAAGTAAAAAATAAGACAATTAAGATATAAGTGATTTTGCAGGATACTCGCCCTCTATTTTCAGGGGGCGGGCATTTTCTGTGATATGAAAAGTGAGAATATTATGAAAAAGCATACGCAAAAAAACAGGCAAATAATAATGCTGTCAGCAGCGGCGTTTTTTATCGCAGCGGCTTTTTTGTGTATGCGTTTTTATAATATGAGCAGCTATAAGACACCTGAAAATCCGTTTTCAGCACTGTCTGAAAGCCTTGCGGAGGAGGACGGACAGGGCGGCGAGGGCTATGAAACAAGCTCTCAGCCAAAGGACGAAAGCTCTGATATGGACAGCTCACAGGCAGATGACAGTGATAACACTGATAGTAGCGACAGCAATACAGATACAACAGAAAGCTCTCCGCAGGCTGACAAAAGCGACGGAAATTCCCCCACAGTAAATGGCGGAAACACGAATGTTACCATAAATGTCCAAGGTGAAAATAAGTCTGACGAGGTAAAGAAAAAGCCTGACAGCAAGACCGAAACTGTCACAAAGAACACCGATACAGAATATTTCACCACCTCTATAAAAGAGGGCGAGCGTGTAAAAAAAGCCCTTTATGAGTTCACAATAACACATAAAAACAAGGCTCTCACAGTGCAGAAAGTTCAGGTCACTGTGAACGACAGCGTTGTAAATCAGTTTTCGGGCAGCGTTTCCCTTCACGCAGGAAAAAACACTATCCGTGTCGCCTGCACTTATACCGACAAAAGCGGTCAGGTGAAAAGGGCTTATAAGGACTATACAGTTTATTTTGACAAAAAGGAGATAACCTTTGACACCGACCTTGCGGATAAGGACACTGACTCAGACAGCATAACATTTTCAGCCGTAGCTTTTTACGGCAGTGATAAAATACCTTTGACAGTTAAAGTCAATGGTGAAAAGCTTTCTGGCGGTGAAGCTTATACCGCACAGCTTTCAGAGGGCGAGAATACTATAACTCTCTCTGCGGAAAAGGACGGCTCAAAGGCTGAAAAAAGCTTCAAGATAAAATACACCCCTGCGGAGTTTTCCATTGATACCGACCTTTATGACCGCACTGTAAATGACGCTGATTTCAGCTTCTATGCGAGAATGAAAGGTCAGAGCGGCAGTGCAAAGCTAAGCGTTATTCTAAACGGCAAAAAGCTTTCGGGCAGTGATAATTATACCTGCACCCTCCAAAGCGGCGACAACCGCATAAGGCTCTATGCAAAAGACGGTGACAAAAAGATAGACAGATATTTCACTGTCACCTATGTGCCAATTGCGGACGATACCACAAGACCTGAGATAACATATATAAACGTCACCGACGGACAGACAGTGAAAGGCTCGGGCTTCACCCTCAGATTTAACGCACAGGACTATCAGGGGGGCAGGATATATGCCGACAAGACCGAGGTGTGGCTCAATGGGCTTTCTGTTGAGTGTATCGCACAGGACAGGAACTCTGCTTATTATCTTGAGTTATCAGGTGGCGCAAATCTTCTTGAAATAAGGGTATATGACCCCGAGGGCAGATATGCCGATCATGCCTATACCATAAATTCTGTGAGCGCACAAAAGGGCGAGCAGACAGGAGTTATAACAATGAGCCTTGACGCTGATACCATAGGGCTTGGACAGCTTGCCGCAGGCTCAGAGGTGGCAATATACGAGGGAGACACAGGCGTTGACGTTATAGAGCGTTTTCTCCAGCAAAACGGCTTCACTGGCGACTTTACAGGCAAGGGCGATCAGAGATATCTAAGACGAATACACAAAAGCGGTGCGTTTGCAGGGGGAGCAGTAAACAGCGAGCTTGCGGAGCTTGTGAAGCAAGACGGCATTGCAGACAGCAACACACAGTATGCCGACAGCCTCGGTGAGTTCGACTACACCTACGGCTCAGGCTGGGTGTATACTGTAAACGGCAATATGCCTGCATACGGCATGGGCAAGGTGAATTTCACCGACGGCGACACTGTCAGGCTTGCGTTCACAGTTGCCTATGGCAGAGATATAACAGGTTCACAGGATAGCTATGACAAAACATGGTAGGAGGATATCATTGAAAACAAGAGGCTTTCTTGGCAGATTAGTGGTGGTGTTTGCAGGGGCGGTAATGCTTCTGACAAATGTTCCTGCGGTGAGTGCAGACAACGCAGATAAAAGGGACAGGATAACTGAAAGCGCAGAAAAGGTCTGTCAGTGGCAGCGTGACAAAATGGGCATTACTCAGGACGAGAGCATTTTTTCAGGGGACTTTCTGCAAAGCGCAGGCATAGGAAGCTCCGATTGGCTTGCCATAGGCATTTCACGCTTTGGCTTTGAGGAGGATTATGAAGCCTATCTCACAGCACTTTCTCAGCGTGCAAAGGATCTTTCTGACACCGACACCGCTACCGAATGGCAGAGGTGCGCCATAACAGCCGCCGCAATGGGGGGCGACCCTGCCGACCTTGAGGGCATAGACCTTGTAAGAGGTGGTGTTTACGGCAGAAATGAGGATAATTCCGTAGGCAAGCAGGGTCTTAACGGCTGGATATTTGCACTTTTGACCCTTGATACAATGGGCTACAAGACCCCAGAGGGTGCAGAGTTTGACAGAGAGCGTATACTTGACGAGATAGTTTCATCGCAGAATACCGATGGTGGCTTTTCGCTGTCAAAAGGTGAAAGCGATATAGATATCACCGCAATGGCTTTGCAGGCGATAGCCCCATATTACAACGATTTTTCCCGTGACGATGTTAGAAAAAGCGCTGACAAAGCGGTGGAGTATCTAAGTGGCAAGCAGGACAGCTCAGGTACGTTCGGGAGCGCAGAAGCTGATTCGCAGGTGACCATTGCGCTTTGCTCACTTGGTATCGACCCCGAAGCTGACAGCCGTTTTGTGAAAAATTCCGACCTTTTGACTTCTCTGCTTTCCTATCAGAACAGCGACGGTGGATTTTCACATGAAAAGGGCGGCGATTCTGACGAGCTTGCCACAGGGCAGGCGATTTGCGCACTTGCGGCACAAAAGCGTTCCCGGCTTACGATGCGACGTATTTACGATATGAGAGAGGAGCTTTCCGTTCTTCAGCGTGAAAAGCTTGACGGCATAAACGGCAGGCTTTCGGATATCGCAGACGAGGAGAGCGCAGAAAAAGCCTTGAAGCTTTTTAATGACCTTGATTGTGACGAGCGCACATATGTGAGATACGGTGCAGAGCTAGAAAATGCGGCAGAAAAATATGGTCTGACACTGAGCGACAGGTCTTTCACAGTGGAGCTTGCACAGACAGACCATGGAAACGGCTGTGTATACAGTATCGAGAAAACGGAAATATATACGGGCAAGAAAGGCTTTACAAAAAGCGATACTAACAAGCTTGAAGCCCTGAGAAAAAACGGTGTTACTTCGGGAGACTGCACTGCTACAGCTGTGCTTTTAGCCCATGCAAAGGCTGACGAGAGCCTTTCCGACAGGGATAAAATAATCTCAGAGCTTGAAGAAATGAACGCCAAGGCGAACGAGCTTTACAGCGAGATATCGGACCTTAACGGCATCATAAGCCGTGAGCTTTATCCTGTTGACAGCGTTGGAAAAGACAAAAAGGAGCTTTTGGAAAAGACCGCAGAGCGCATAAAAAAGCTTCCTGAAAGCGAGCGGAAAAAGGTCACTTCTGCTGACGAGATAATAAAAGCGGCGGAGGATAAGGGCGTGACAGTGTATGTGATATCTGCGGCAGCGGTGCTGTGCGCAGTGGGAGTTTTCACAGTGGTAAGAAAGAAGGGTAAAAAATGCGTGAGATAACAGATGAAGTGAAAAAGGTCATAATAGGCAAGGACGAAGTGGTGGATATGGTGTTCGCCGCAATTTTGGCGCAGGGTCATGTGCTTATGGAGGACGTTCCGGGCGTGGGAAAAACTACTCTTGCGGTGGCGTTTTCAAAGGCTTTGGGGCTTGAAACAAAGAGGATACAGTTCACCCCTGACACAGTGGCTTCCGACATCACAGGATATACGGCTTTTGACAGACAGGCACAGGGCTTTACTTTTCACAGCGGTGCGGCAATGACGAATATACTTCTTGCAGACGAAATAAACAGAACCTCAGGCAAGACACAATCTGCCCTTTTGGAGGTCATGGAGGAGCGTGCCTGCACAGTTGACGGCAGAACTTATCCTCTGCCTGAGCCTTTTGCAGTTATAGCAACACAAAACCCTACAGGCACAGTTGGCACAGCGGCATTGCCAGTTTCTCAGCTTGACAGATTTATGATAAAGCTTTCAATGGGATATCCTGATAAGGCGGCAATGCGAAGCATAATGTCAGACCGAAGCAGTTCAGACCCGCTGGCAGATGTGAAAGCCGTCTGCACCGCTGAAAAGCTTATAGAAATGCAGAAAAAGGCAAAGGCTGTTTTTGTTGACGACAGCGTTTACGACTACATCTCAGACCTTTGCGACGCCACAAGGCATAACGAGAACATCTCTCTGGGAGTATCCCCAAGAGGAGCTTTGGCACTTTGCAGGATAGCAAAATCGTGGGCGTGCTATAAGGGCAGAGAATATGCCGTTCCCCAGGACGTGAGAGATTTCTTTGTTCACGTTTGCAGCCACAGGATAGCACTTTCTGCAAAGGGCAGGCTTTCAGGACTTGCGGCAGAAAGCGTACTTGACGAGATACTCAGAAGCGTAAAATGCCCTGAGAACGAGGAAAAACGCTGATGAAGATGCTATGCTTCTGCCTTTGCTCAGCTTTGGGCATTCTGCTTTTTGCGCTGAGAAAGCCCATTGGCATATCGGTGCTTTGCATATGCGCAGTTTTCTTTGTGTTGTCAGTATGTGTAAATATATTCTCAAAGAAAAAGCTCTCAGCAACACTCTTTAGCGACGGCACAGGCTTGAAAAATAAGGACATGAGCCTTAAGATCATCTTCAAAGGAAGCGGCGGCGAATACAGCGGCAAACTGCGGCTTAGAAATATGCTCACAGGACAGTGTGAGGACATAAAGGTGCGTTTTATCGTCAGCGGTGAACCTGCGGAGGTTGATATCACTGTAAAAAGCGACACCTGCGGAAAGATAAAAGCAGAGTTTCTGACACTCAAAGCCTTTGACCTTACAGGGCTAACATGGAAAAAGGGGCAGTGCGAAATAAAGGGCAGTGTGAACATAATGCCTGACGCCTCAGAGATAGATGAGAGCGAGGAAGCAAAGCTCAAAGAAGCCCTTGAAAGCGACTTTTTCAGCGAGGAAAACGAGGGCTTTGACCACAGCGAGCCTATCGGCATAAGAGAATATCGTCAGGGGGACAGCTATAAATCGGTGCATTGGAAGCTGTCTTTCAGACTTGGTGATATCTACGTCCGTGAATATGGCGAGCCTGTTACTGACAGCCTTTGTATCTACGTTGAAACGGGCGGAAACGTCCCCGCAAAGGATTATGACCGTATTGCCGCAAAGGCGCTGAGCCTTTCAATGTATCTTTCAGACAGCGGCACAGGGCATTACATGGCGTTTTACAGCTTTTCTCAGCAAAGAAAAGTTTTTGAGCATATCGACAGCGCAGACAGCTTCACTGTCGCTTTGGACAGCCTGCTTTCTTCACAGCCTGAGCAGGGAAAAGAGCGGTTGGCAGAGTTTTCAGAGCTGTTTGAAAGAAGCGGCATAAGCCGTGTTATGGAGATAAAATAGTAAAAGAGGTGACAATTTTGACAGCAAGTGTTTGCTATGTGGAAAAGCGCTTTTCAAAGGGCGTTTATATCATGCAGAGCCTTTTCGGCACAGTGACGATGCTCCTGCTGTCATTGTCGCTTGGTATGGGCTGGAGAGCCTTTGTCCTGATAGGCGTGTGCATATTGACCACCCTTGCAGGGGTATCAAAAAAGACTTTGCCTATACCATTTTTCGCCGCACTATTGTCGGCGGTGATATTTCATAAGAAGTTTTTAACAAGCCTTGCAGGGCTTTTGAACTGCGTCTTGACCGCCCACGGCAAAAGCGCAGGAGCAGTGGAAATGCTTGTGGAAAAAAGCTCAGACCCTTGGTTTGCTATTTGCGTGGGTGCGGTGATAGTTTCCACAGTGCAGAGCATTTTCAGCCGTCTTGACAGCAGAGTTTTTACAGTGGCAATGCTTGCGCTGTTTTTGTGCGCAGGAATTTTTATTGATATTCCTCTGTACTATGCCTCCGCAGAAGTGGCGCTCGGTATCCTTGCATTGACGTTTTCGGGCAACATAAAAGGCGATTTTAAGCCCTTTGTGCTTATCCTGACGGCATTTTGCGCAGTGCTTATAGCCTGCCTGACAGGGCTTTTTGATAAGCTTGCCGACTATGCTTTTGCCGACCGCTTTAACGAAAAAAGTGAGTATGAGATAATAATGGAGCACCCACAGCCTTTGTATCTTATTGAGAGCCGTTTTGAGAAAGAAACGAACGGCGTGTGGGGGGAGCTTAGCGGCGAGGAGAAATATGCCTACTCAGATGAGTTCTATTGGCTTGATAAGCTTGATTTTTCTCCTGCTTTTCAGACTTCTTCACTTGACAATGCCCTCGACATTTCCGACAGCGGCAACATAACAGTAAACATCAAAAATGGCGGAAAGCCCCTTTATACCTATGGTATGACCTCCGCAGAGAACGCTTTTTCCGACCCTAAGATAATAGGCGGAAGCTTTGAGAACACCAAAAGCTATTACAGGCTTGCGGTGTCGGAAAGCTATCTTACAAAGCCTTTTGGCACATATGATGCCCTGCGTACTTCTCAGCCTTTGGACTATCTTGCCGCTGAAAAAGGCTATCGTGACTATGTTTATTCCACCTGCCTTGACATATCCCCAGAGGACAAACAGCTTGCCGCAAACCATTTTGATTTAGAGGGTTCTCAGGGAAAACTGCGGTCTGATATGCTAAGCTTCTTTGTGTCAGACGCAGTGCTTGACAGGTCAAAGACCTATGGTGGCGAAAGCTCTTTTGCAGATATGCTTGAGGTCACCTGCCGTGGTGGCGAGGAGGACTTTGCCGCCGCCGCAGTGAAAATATTCCGTGCAAAGGGCGTTCCTGCAAGGCTTTGCAGAGGATATTTCATCACATCAGATATGACCAAAGGCCTTACAGATAACTCAGCCCTGACCGTCACTTCAAAACAGCTCCACTACTGGGCGGAGTATTACAAAGACGGCATAGGCTGGCAGCCTTTCGAGGTCTGCCCCGATTATGTTGGCATGATAAAAACTGACGACAGCTCCGTAAAAGCAAAGCCCACCAATCAAGGCGGTGAAGCACTTGCTCCCGAGGACGAGGACAAACCGAGGGAAGAAATTTTCGAGGAGAACAAGACCAAGCCTGTGGAGAAAAGCTATGTGGTCTATATCGTTATTGGTGCGGCAATACTCATACTCTGCTTGATTGCGGCAATAATAGCTTTGGTAAGAAAAAGAAGGTTTGCCGCACTGCCTGACAGAAAAAAGGTGGAGAAGCTGTTCTTTGCAGGCAGAAAAAAGCTTTGTGGCAAGAATTTTTCAGCACATACGCCTAGGGAGCTTTCCGAGAGCATAAAAAAGACCTATGGCACTGATATGGCGGAAAGCTTTGCAGAGTGCGAGAAAATATACGAAAAGGCGAGATTTTCAAGGTTCGAGATATCCAAAGAGGAAATGGTGGCAGTGAAAAATTTCACAGGCTCGGCAAAGAAAGCCAAGAAGCTCAAAGGTCAGGAGGGAGCAGAAAAGTGAAAAAGGATATCGCTCTGCTCATAGTCATAGTTTTAGCAGCGGCAGCGGTCATAAAGGGCGTTGATATCCAGTCCGTTGACGAGTATTACAGCCTGCACAGCGACGATACCGCAAATGCCGCTCACACTGTCACTCTGACAGTGGATTGCTCTGATATTTTGGATAATTACGATATGCTTGACAATGATCTCCGTGACGAGCGCTATGTTCCCTCAGACGGCATTGTTATGCCTGCGGAAAAATATGTCCTCCGTGAGGGCGACACCGCCTTTGACCTGCTTGAAAAAGCCGCAAGGTGCGGGAAGATACCCCTTGATTATCAAGGCTCAGAGGACAATATTTACAACACTGTGTATGTCCGTGGCATAAACAATATCTATGAGTTTTCCTGCGGTCCGTCCTCTGGGTGGACCTATACTGTAAACGGTGAAAGCCCCGATAAGGGCTGTTCACAGTATGTACTCCATGACGGTGACAGCGTGGAGTTTTACTACATCTGCGACTACACAAAGGAGGCGACGAAATGAGGTTGTCAGCTTTTCACCCTTTGACCGCCCTTGTGTATTTTATGGCAGTGCTTGCAGTGACAATGTTCTGCTTTTCACCAGCCGTTGGTATATGCTCGGCGGTGGGAGCGTTCCTGTTCTGTGCCGCTACTCAAAGCCGCAGACAGACCGCATCAGACCTTGCTTTCTACATCTTTCTTACCGCAGTTTTAACTATCACAAATCCGCTTTTTTCACACAAGGGCGTAACGCCGCTGTTTTTCGTAAACGGCAAAGCTTACACAAAGGAATCCCTTTTTTATGGCTTGACCGCAGGCTTATCCCTCACCGCTGTGATAATGTGGTGCAAAGCCCTTGGAAAGGTGCTTACAAGAGAAAAGCTTCTATACATTTTCGGACGAAAAACGCCTAAAGCCGCCCTTGTGATAACAATGACAATGGGCTTTATCCCAAAGCTGAAAAGACTTCATCGTCAGCTTATCGACGCCTTGAACTGCTCAGGTGCGAACACCTCCGACAGCCGTTTTGACCGCCTGAAAAAAGACTGCACAGTGTTCACAGCCCTTTGTGCAGGCACGCTTGAAAGGGGAGCGGACACAGCCGCTTCAATGAAAGCCCGTGGCTATGGCATTCAGAAGCGAAGCTTTGCACACTCTTTTAAGTTCAGAGCATGGGACGGCATTTTTGCGGTGGTTTTTACAGTTATCTTTGCATTGGTGCTGATATTTTCCTCAAAGGGCGAGCTGTCCGCCGCTTTTTACCCAGTGATAAGGCTTGAAAACAGCGTTTTTCCTGTGGGAATGTTCGCATTGCTATGCGTTTTCCCGTTTATACTTGAAGTAAAGGAGAGCATAAAATGGAAATATTGTCTTGCAAAAATGTAGCTTTCAAATATAACGAAAGCACGGACTATGCCCTTTCAGATTGCACATTTTCAGTGAAAAAAGGCGAAAAAATAATGCTCTGCGGTGCTTCGGGAAGCGGAAAATCTACTTTGCTCAGGCTTCTGAAAAGAGAACTTTCCCCAAGGGGAGAGCTTTCTGGCAATATCACCCTTATGGGCAAGGACAGAAGAGAGCTTTCTCACCGAGAAAGCGCCGAAAAGATAGGCTTTGTAATGCAAAACCCTGACAGCCAGACGGTATGCGACAAAGTGTCGGCTGAGCTTGCTTTCGGGCTTGAAAGCTTTGGTGTGAAAAGTGGTGAGATACAAAGCCGTGTTGGTGAAATGGCGGCTTATTTCGGTATCGAGCCGCTCTATGACAGGGATATCTCCACACTTTCTGGCGGTCAGAAACAGCTCGTCGCTCTGTGTTCCGTCATGGTCACAGATCCTGATATCCTGCTTCTTGATGAGCCTACCGCACAGCTCGACCCCGTTGCCGCAAGGGAGCTGCTCGGCATTTTAGACCGCCTTAACAAAGAAATGGGCGTGACTATCATCATTGCCGAGCATGACCCAGAGGAGCTTTTTGACTCCTGCGACAAAATTTTGTATCTTGCAAAGGGCAAGACCGAGTTTTTCGGCACGCCTGACTTGACCGCAAAATATTTTGTGGAGAACGCTCTGGAGGGCTTTCTCCCTGAAACAGCCAAGGCTTTCGCAGGGCTTTGTGACGATCTGCCTCTCAATGTAAGACAAGGCAGGGCGAAGCTTGAAAAGCTTGGTGTGTCGGATATTCCAAAGCAGGCTGTCACCTCTGCAGAAAGCACCGAGTCTTATGCTCTTCAGTGCAAAAACCTGTGGCAGAGATATGAAAAAAACTCCCCCGATATCCTCAAAGGCTGTGACCTTGGTATCAGAAAAGGGGAGTGCTATGGACTTTTAGGCTCAAACGGCGGCGGAAAATCAACGCTCCTGCGTGTGATATGCGGACTTTGCAAGCCTTATATGGGTGCTGTATCCCTTTTTGGCAAAAAGCAGAAAGCCTATAAAAACGGCTCGCTTTTCCGTGAAATGCTTGCATTTTTGCCACAAGAGCCTGTGACAATGTTTGTAAAAGAAAGCGTCCGTGAGGATCTTTTGCAAAGCGGTGACAAAGCCGCAGTGGAAAATGTTGCACAGCGCATGGGCATAGAACATCTCCTTGACCGCCACCCTTGGGATCTCAGCGGCGGCGAGATACAGAAATGTGCCTTTGCTAAAATTCTTCTTGCCGACCCGAAAATAATAGTCCTTGACGAGTGTACAAAGGGCATGGACAGTTTCGCCAAAAAGGCTTTGGGGGATATCCTTTTGAGCCTAAAAGCCGAGGGGAGAACTATACTTCTTGTGACCCATGACCTTGAATTTGCCGCTCAATACTGCGACAGATGCGGACTTCTTTTTGACGGAAAAATAGCCGCAGAGGACAATGCTGTGGAGTTTTTCTCCCACAATCGCTTTTACACCACTGCCGCCGCAAGGCTCATAAGGGGCTTTTTCAGCGGTGCAGTGACGTCAACAGCCGTAAGAGAACGGCTCGCAATGGTGAAAAGGGGTCAAAATGAGCAGTAAAAAACTTTTGTCAGGGCTTATCTATCTCCTTGCCATGCCACTTGTGTGCTTTGGCGGCATAATATTTTTCCGAGAGCGCTTCTATTCTTTTGTTACCGCCGCACTTGCGATACTTACCGTGGCAGGCTATTTTCTCCACTTTGAGAAAAAACATTCCGACAGCACACAGCTTGTGATAATAGCCGCCATGACCGCACTTTCCGTTTTCGGCAGGATAGTTTTCAGCTTTCTGCCGGGCTTCAAGCCCTGCACCGCTATCGTCATAATCACCGCCCTTTACATGGGCAGAGAATCGGGCTTTATGACAGGCGCAATGACCGCCCTTATCTCAAACTTTTATTTCGGACAGGGTGCGTGGACGCCTTTTCAAATGCTTGTGTGGGGTCTGACGGGATATTTTGCAGGAATGTTGGCTGACAAGCTTATAAAAAGCAAGCCCCTCCTTGTGATCTACGGCATGATCTCAGGAGCGGCGTTCTCTCTTATCATGGACTTGTGGAGCTGTCTGTGGGCCGATAACGCCTTTGTTCTCAGCAGATATCTTGCCCTTGTTGGCTCGTCAGCCTTTTTCACCCTTATCTACGCAGTTTCAAACGTGTTCTTCCTGCTGGTTTTATCAAAGCCTTTCGGCAGGATATTCAAAAGGCTGGATAAAAAATACGGATTAAAAAATTAGACCGACAAAGCTTTTGCCCTGTCGGTCTTTTGTTATCCCTGCCCAATGTTCACTGTTACGTCTGGGGACTTTTTGCCCATAAAAAGCTTTGGTATTATTCCTGCACCTACTGGCACGATAGCCGCCGCTGCCGCCGCCACAAGAAATTCCCCAAGGCTCGGAACGGCTGTGAAAAATACCTTTTGCAGAACAGGGAGCCATATGCCTGCAAACAGTGCCGCCGCTGATATGAATACAGAGAAAAGCAGGAACGGGTTTGAAAGATAAGGCACAGTGAAAAGGGTCTTTTCTTCCGATTTACATTCAAACACATGGATAAGCTGGCTAAGCACAAGGGTTATAAGCGCACCTGTCCTTGCAGTGCCGAGAGAATGGGTGTTAGTGAGCAGAACAGTGAAGCTTGCAAGGGTGCAGATGCCGATAAGAAGCCCTCTTATGACGATACGCCACATAAGACCACCGCTGAAAAAGCTGTCGTCTTCTTTCCTAGGGGGCTTTTTCATTACCGAGCTTTCCGCAGGCTCAAGCCCCAGTGCAATGGCAGGCAGGCTGTCTGTAACAAGGTTTACAAGAAGTATCTGCGCTGGGAGCAGTACCATTGGAAGCCCCATTAAGATCCCACCCAGCATTGTTATGACCTCGCCTATGTTGCAGGAAATAAGGTAGCGCACGAATTTTCTTATGTTCTGATATATCGTCCTGCCCTCCTCAACGGAGTTCACAAGGGTGGCGAAATTATCGTCAAGAAGTATCACGTCAGCCGCCTGCTTTGTGACCTCTGTGCCTGATATTCCCATTGATACGCCTATGTCGGCTTCTTTTATGGCAGGAGCGTCATTTACCCCGTCGCCTGTCATTGCGCAAACGTGTCCACGGCTTTTGAAAGCCTTTACTATCCTGAGCTTGTGTTCAGGTGTCACCCTTGCGAACACACGGCAGTTTTCTATCACCTCGTCAAGCTGTTTATCGTCCATTCTGTCAAGCTCATCGCCTGTCAAAGCGATAGAGCCTGCTTTCATAATGCCTGCCTCTTTTGCAATAGCCTGGGCAGTGAGCTTGTGGTCGCCTGTTATCATGACAGTCTTTATGCCTGCACGCTGACATTCCGCAACCGCCTTTGCGGCTTCAGCCCTGAGAGGGTCTTTCATTGCCATAAGTCCAAGAAAAGCCCATTCTCCGTCCACCTGCTGTGAAAATGCTATCACACGCAGACCTTTTGAAGCGTATTCATCGCACTTGTAAAAAGCCTGTTTTCTCATTGCTCCGCCAAAGGTCAAAAGCTCGCCGCTGTCTGAAAAAACATGGCTGCATTCTTTTATGATAACGTCAAAAGCACCTTTCTTGAATGCCGTTGTAAGCCCCTTTTCGTCAGCGCATATTACTGTCATGGAGCGTGTTTCGCTTTCAAAGGGAAGCTCGTCTGTTCGTCTGTAGCCAAGGGAGCTGACATTTATGCCCGAGTTTGCGCAGGCAAGAAGTATAGCCGTTTCTGTAGGGTCGCCCTCTGCGCAAAGCTCGCTTTGCCTGCCTCCCCTGTCACGCTTTTTTATCTTCTCAGGCGGGCAGAGCCTTGCATTGTTGCAGGCTGCACCGCACAAAAGTATCCTGCCAAGGTCAGGGCTTTCCCATGCTTTGAGGGCTTTGTTATCAAAGCTTGCCCCCTCTTTTGTTACGCCGTAAGCACGGCTTTTTTCGGTGCAGGTGAAAATATCAGTAACTGTCATTTTGTTCATTGTCACTGTACCCGTCTTGTCGGTGCAGATAACAGTTGCACAGCCAAGAGTTTCCACTGAATGAAGCCTGTGTACAAGTGCCTGACGCTTTAGCATTTTTCTCACCGCAAGGGCAAGGGCTATTGTCACAGTGGCAGGCAAGCCCTCTGGGATAGCGGCAATGGCTATGGTTATTCCTGTCATTGCCATGTTGAGAACAGGCTCGCCCCTTAGTACGCCTGCAAGGAAAACTATCACGCACACTGCAAGGCAGATCATAGCAAGAGTTTTTCCAAGCTCACCAAGTTTCTTTTGCAATGGAGTTTCAGGCTCTTTTATCTCTTCAAGCATGGTGGAAACCCTGCCCATTTGGCTTCGCTCACCTGTTGCCACCGCCGTGACCTCGCCAACGCCCTTGGTGACAACTGTTCCCATGTATACCATGTAATCCTTGTTCAAAGCGGTAAAATCTATCTCAGATGTGCGGCTTCTCTTTACCGCAGGCACAGCTTCGCCCGTAAGTGCGGATTCGTCGCATGATAATGCCCTTGATGAGTTTATGTAGCCGTCGCAAGGCACTCTGTCACCTGCTTCAAGGGTGAAAACATCTCCTGCCACGACCTCCGCCGCAGGAATTTTAACAAGCCTGCCGTCACGGTATACCATGGCGGTGGGAGCGGTCATGTTTTCAAGCTTTTCCAGAGTTTTTTCACAGCGGTATTCCTGAATAAATCCCAGCGCAGCGTTAATGATAACTATAAGCACGATAGGCACAGCGTCAGCATATTGCCCAAGCGCTACAGATATGACCACCGATACAAGAAGTATCATCACCATGATGTCGTGGAACTGTCCTGCGAAAATTTTCGCCGCAGACGTTTTCTTTTTCTTTGCCAAACGGTTCTCGCCATCATTGCTCAGCCGCTTTTCAGCCTCAGCCGAGGTCAGTCCCTTTCGTGGAACTTCGTTTTCCGTGAGCTTTTTTTCAAGTATATCCAGCACAATGTATCTTCCTTTCCGATTTTTGGCATAGCCTTGATAACATTGTGCGAAACGTTTTTGTAGGGGCGAACAGTGTTCGCCCGTTGTGACCGCACAAGACTTTTCAGTGCTTTTGCCTTTGCTTATATCATATGCGGACAAGTCTGAAAAAAGAACTTTGCGCTGTTGCCTGAAAAATCATATTGACTTTTTTAAGAAAATATGTATAATAGTATATAAGCCATAAAAATAAATATTGGCGAAAAAATAAAGGAGGCAAATTCATGAACGATTATAATAATTTTTCTGAAAGCTATTCAAATCCACGAGTGAAAAAGCTGCGTTCTTTCGCACAGTCCACTTACGGCATGGAGGCGGCAAGCTATAAGGGCATTGCAATGAAGACCTTGTATTTTGTTGCAGTTTTCGCCGCAGGCATGGGAGCGTATTTTTACATTCACAGCTTCTTTGGCGGCGGTGCGCAGGCTTTTACCACTGAGTATACTATCTTTATTGGCGCTCTTATCGCAACTGCAATAGCAGGACTTGTGGCGTCACTTGCGCCGAAAACAACAGCGGTAACAGGCTCTATCTATTCCGCAGGCATGGGATATGCCCTCACCTTTATGTCAATGATATACGCAATGCAGTGGAAAGGCATTATAGTTGAGGCTGTTACACTGACGCTTCTCACAGTTGCAGTGCTTGCAGTTATCTATTCAAAGGGCGTTCGTGTGGGAAGCAGAATGAAAACCGCTCTTATCACCTGCCTTTGGGTTTCTATCATAGGCGGATTGCTCTTCATGCTTCTTGCATGGCTCGCACCTCATTCAGCTATCTACACTTCGATCGTTGCAATAAACAACGGCCCTATCGGCATACTTTTCGCTGTTATTGGCGTTCTTATCGCCGCAGCACTTCTTATGTGCGATTTTGAAACTATCCAGATGACAGTTGAACAGGGACTTCCCGCTCAGTATGAATGGTATGCAAGCTATGGTCTTATCGTAGGCGTTATCTATCTTTATCTTAAAATACTGAACCTTCTTGCAAAGATAGCAAACAACAGAAAATAATTTATAGGCTAGCATATTTTTATCCCTCGTCATATGGCGGGGGATATTTTTATGCACAGCAAAAGAGGACTCCCTGATTTTCGGAAGCCCTCTTTTATATTGGTATATTTAATTAATTGGTCGGCTTTTTATCAGATATCCCATTTCCAATCTCTGATCTCAGGCATATCAAGACCATACTCAGCGATATACTGCTTGTGTTCAACAAGCTTGTCCTGCATGAGCTGGTGGAGATAAGCGCCTGTGTTTCCAAGCTGTGGAAGTCTCTTGATAACTTCCATAACAAGGTGGAAACGGTCTATCTCGTTCTGAACTCTCATGTCGAATGGAGTTGTGATAGTACCCTCCTCGTTGTAGCCGCATACATAGAGGTTGCGGTTGTGACGATGATAGAGAAGCTCGTGGATAAGTGTAGGATAGCCGTGGAATGCGAATACGATAGGCTTGTCCTTTGTGAACAGTGCGTCAAAGTCAGCGTCGGAAAGTCCGTGTGGGTGCTTTGACTGTGGCTGAAGCTTGAACAGGTCAACTACGTTTATAAATCTTATCTTAACCTGTGGCAGGTTCTTTCTCAGGATAGTTACTGCTGCAAGTGCTTCCAGTGTAGGTGTGTCGCCGCAGCAAGCCAGAACAACGTCAGGCTCCTGACCCTGATCGTTTGAAGCCCATTCCCAGATACCGATACCCTGTGTGCAGTGCTTAACAGCCTGCTCCATTGTGAGCCACTGCTGTCTTGGGTGCTTTGATGTTACCATTACGTTTACATAGTTCTTTGAACGTATGCAGTGGTCAAAGCATGACAGCAGACAGTTTGTGTCCGGTGGGAGATACATTCTTACAACGTCTGCCTTCTTGTTTGCAACGTGATCGAGGAAACCAGGGTCCTGATGTGTAAAGCCGTTGTGATCCTGTTGCCATACATTGGAAGAAAGTATGTAGTTAAGAGAAGCTATCTTCTGTCTCCATGGGAGCTGTGATGTAACCTTGAGCCACTTAGCGTGCTGTGAGAACATTGAATCAACTATTCTGATGAAAGCTTCATAGCTTGCGAAGAAGCCGTGACGGCCTGTGAGCAGATAGCCCTCCAGCCAGCCCTCGCACATATGCTCAGAAAGCATTGAGTCCATAACACGACCGTCAGATGCAAGGAACTCGTCGTTGTCCAGCTTGTCAGCGTTCCAATCTCTGTTTGTTGCCTCAAAGACCTTGCCAAGTCTGTTTGACATTGTCTCGTCAGGTCCGAAGATACGGAAGTTTCTGCTTTCTTCATTAAGCTTGAATATATCTCTTACAAATCCGCCAAGCTCTATCATATCCTGTGCTTCAACTGCACCAGGAGCAGGCACATCAATGCCGTATTTCCTGAAATCAGGAAGTCTGAGATCTCTCAGAAGAAGTCCGCCGTTAGCGTGTGGGTTTGCGCCCATTCTTCTGTCGCCTGTAGGAGCAAGCTCTTCAAGCTCAGGGATAAGTCTGCCCTCTTCTGTGAAAAGCTTCTCAGGGTGATAGCTCTTGAGCCAATCCTCAAGCATTTTCAGATGCTCAGGTGCTTCCATTGTCATTGGTACCTGATGCGCTCTGAATGTACCCTCTATCTGCTTGCCGTCTACAACCTTTGGACCTGTCCAGCCCTTTGGTGAACGGAATATTATCATAGGCCACTTTGGTCTTTCAGTAACGCCGTTTTCTCTGGCGTTCTTCTGGATAGCCTTTATCTCCTCGATAACAGTGTCAAGAGTTTCAGCCATGAGCTTGTGCATTGTCATAGGATCGTCGCCCTCGACAAAGTAAGGCTTCCAGCCGCAGCCCTCAAAGAAGCTCTTTATCTCCTCGTGAGATATCCTTGAGAATACAGTTGGGTTTGAGATCTTGTAGCCGTTAAGGTGAAGTATAGGAAGTACAGCACCGTCAGTCTTAGGATTTAGGAACTTGTTTGAGTGCCATGCTGTTGCAAGAGGACCTGTTTCAGCCTCGCCGTCACCGACAACGCAAGTTGTGATAAGGTCAGGGTTGTCAAATACAGCACCGAATGAGTGTGCAAGTGAATAACCAAGCTCACCGCCCTCGTTTATAGAACCAGGTGTCTCAGGTGCAACGTGTGATGAGATTCCTCCTGGGAAAGAGAACTGCTTGAACAACTTCTGCATACCCTCAACATCTCTTGAAATGTTTGGATATACCTCAGAATAAGAGCCTTCAAGATAGGTGTTTGCTACCATGAAGTTTCCTCCGTGACCAGGGCCTGAAATATAGATCATGTCAAGGTCATATTTCTTGATGACTCTGTTAAGGTGAACATAGATAAAGTTCTGACCAGGTACAGTGCCCCAGTGACCGACTATCTTTTTCTTGACGTGATCCATTGTGAGCGGCTCACGGAGAAGCGGATTGTCAAGCAGATAGAGCTGACCTGCCGAAAGATAGTTGGCAGCTTCCCAATACCTGTTCATTTTCTCCAAAAGCTCAGGAGAAATGTTCATTGTGTCTGACATTGCAATACCTCCATATATTTTGTCATAGATCAAAAACGGTAAACGTTTTCACACAATAAGATTATATCACAGCCCAGAATTTTTTGCAAGAAAAGAATATGAAACTAGCCGAAAATTTTATACTCCATTTATGATATTTCATACGCTATATAAAAGCGGTAATAATAAAGACCTCTCCGCATATAGCAGAAAGGTCAAAGTATGTCGAATATCTTAAACGTATAGCGAGCAGGTCAGCGGATATAGCGGGCGACCTCAGGTCGCCCCTACACAAAACTTTAAATAAGCTGACAAATAAGTATCACGCAGAAGCTTGCAAGGCAGGCAAACGCCGCAACTACGATAAGGCTTTTCTCCTTGAATGCAAGCACGCAGGCTGTTATAAGTCCTGCTATGGAAGCCGCAAGGTTTCCCGTTGAGAAAAGTATGGACGGAAACGTCATTGCTCCAAGCACAGCGTATGGCACATAGTAAAGAAAGCTTTGCACAAATCTGTTTGTTATCTTGCCCTTGAAGATAACGAACGGCAGGGCACGAATAAGATAGGTCACTCCTGCCATAATAAAAAGATAAATGAAGAAATCTCTTATACTCAGCATTGACCGTCCTCCTCATTTTTCACAGGCATGAGAGCCGCCATTATCCCTGCGGAAAGAACAGTGCAGATTATTATAGAAAATCCTCCTGATACCTTATTAAGTATAGGCAGCCACTTGAAACAACAGCTAAGAAGCGCCGCAAATATCGCCGCCATTGCAATGCCCTTGTTTTTCTTTGCAGGCGGTATTATTATTGCAAGGAACATTCCGTATATTGCAATGCTAAGTGCGCTTATGACTATCTCAGGAAGTATTTTTCCTGCCGCCGCACCTATAAGAGTCCCTAGTGACCAGCCAGCCACAGGCAGTGCGATAAGCCCGTACATATACTGCCTTGAAACTTCCCCGATATTTCCCATTGCCATGACAAAAATCTCGTCCGTTACTCCAAAGCCTACCAGCCAGCGGTGTATTCCCGAAAGTGACTTGTCGGCTTTCTGTGAAAGAGATATTGACATAAGGGCATATCTCAGGTTGATTATAAGCTGCGCACAAGCCATTTCTATCCAGAAACCGCCTCCTGACAGCATAATGTCAAGTCCTGCGAACTGACCTGCCGAGGTCACGTTGCAAATAGAGATAAGCACAGTTTCCCACCAGCTAAGACCGCCTTTTACGCCCTGAAGTCCGAAAGTAAAAGATACCGAAAGATACCCCAAGGCAATAGGTATGCCGTCTTTAAGACCTTTTTTGAAACCACTCATAAATCATTCCGCCTAAGCGGTGTTCCCCCTCAAATCAAAAATTATCTATCCTGCACTGACATGACGCCATTGTAACAAGTGCCGCCTTGTGGCTTTCCTCTGTTACTCCTGCGCAGGCGTTTGCGTCAACTATGACCTCGCATTCAGGACAGAAAGCCTTTATGAGCAGGGCATTCGATACCACACAAATGTCTGTGCAAAGACCGCAAAGCTCTATCTCGTCCCCTGCCTTCGTCACCTCAGCAAGGTGATGTGCGAGTTCAGCCGAGCCGAATGTGTTT
This sequence comes from uncultured Ruminococcus sp., assembly GCA_934435205.1. Lineage (GTDB taxonomy): Bacteria > Bacillota > Clostridia > Oscillospirales > Ruminococcaceae > Hominimerdicola. The sequence continues at coordinate 388,669 of CAKSAK010000002.1, forward strand.
TTTTCATAGACCTCTGCGCTTCCACCGATAGCCTCAGTCACCTGAGCCGCAGGCTGCCAGCCCTCGGTGCCTTTTATGCAATGCTCCACGGGGAGCTTTTTGCCCTCAGGCGTTTCAAGATAATCCTTGAAATGCGTGTCAAGGGTCATGAATACAGTGCTGCCCTGAGCCTTGTAACTGCGTATTTTTTCACAGACAGCAGGAACGATCATTTCTGCCATTTTTGAACCAAGACTGCCCGTGACAAAATCATTCTGCATATCAACAACTATAAGATATCTCATATTCTATGTACTCCTTTCTCTCACGACGAAAACGTTTTGACAGGTAAGAACTGACATATTGTTTTATTAGTCCATAAAGTAACATTATAACCTTAAAATATGAATTTTTCAACGTGTGCATAAAATGGGCAAAAAAAATGCTGAGCAACGGTGCTCAGCAGAAAATAAAATAAAAAAACTATGTGTAGAACAAAAGAAAGGAGACAACAAAACGGATGTTAAATCAAACAAATTATGTTCAATATCCTTAACATCAATTAAATTATAACTTCTTTTGTAGCGATAGTCAAGAAAAAGTTGCAAAGAACTTGTTAATTTTCTGAAAATTCGGGATTTTGCACAAATATTTCGTTGACATTATGCTAACAATGACATCTGCGTGAGGTCTGAACTTAAATCAACTTAAAAAAGTAAAATAACTTATCTATTTTCAGTGCCTGTGATGTTCAAATTTTAATGTTTAAAACAAAAAATAAGGTCATGACAGCAGGAAAGAGAGCCGATTTTAGAATATGCAGCAGGCAAACCCGTGATAAAATGCTGCCCTCTGAAACAAGCTCCCTCTCCTGCCGTCATGACCTGCAGGTGACTACTGCTCGGTGACAAGTCTGTTGTCTTTGAAAAACAGTGAAATGCACCAGATAGCCGAAATAGCTACCAAAACGTAGATTATCCTGCTTAGTATCGCCGCAGCACCTCCGAAAAGAAATGCCACAAGGTCGAACTGGAAAATGCCCACAAGCCCCCAGTTTATGCCGCCTATTATGAGAAGCAGCAGTGCGATCCTATCTATCATGAGAAACTCCTCCTTTGATCGTTTAAGATATTGAGCAGTCCGTCCATCGGCGGGCTGTTGATTGTAGTATTGTCATATTTTTTTGGATTATTCATTACACGTTTGGTAAAAAACTACTAAAAAACACAGCGAAAATTCTATATAAAAATCTGCGTTTTGTACTAGACAAAAGCCACGGGCTATGTTATAATAATTGTATGTTAATCGTTTAAGTAAAAATATAAGGTAAGGCGGGAGGCAGATCTTCGCTTTGCACTATGGGGGCGTTACTTTTTTGAATAATATAGATCTTAAATTCATGTTCAAAGATACGGAATGTGTCAGAATGCAGTCAGGAAAGTATTCCTGCGTTATCGCACCAAAGCTTGGTGCTGCTGTTCTAAGGCTTCGTGACGAGGAAAACGGCATAGAGGTGTTCAGATATCGTGATGACTGCACTCTTAAGACTATTAATAAGGCGAGAGAGATATGGGGTCTGCCTACTCTATTCTTGCCTAACCGCTTTGATAAGGGCGTTATAAAGACCTCTGACGCAGTGTATCAAATGCCTATCAATGAGAAAAAGCTTGATAATTTTATCCATGGCTGGGTGCATAAGAGAGAACACGAAATAGAGTGTTATTCAACACAGGATAAAAAAGCTGTGCTTGTTACTTCTTATACCTTTGACAAGAATGATGAGATGTATTCTTATTTTCCTGTTGATTTTAAAATATCGTATACGTTTACATTGTCTGAAAAAGGTCTTTTGCAGGAGATATACCTGACAAACAACAGCGACAAGGCTCTGCCTGTTTCTATCTGCACTCATACCTGCCTTAATGCGCCAATGTGCGACGGCGGCAGGGAGGAATCAATGAGAATGTGCGTGCCGATAATCGAAAAGTGCGAGCTTGACAAGAGATGTCTGCCGACAGAAAAGCTTCTGCCTCTTAAAAAGAAAGACCTTGAGTATAAAGAGGGTACAAAAATGCCTACTTTGCATAATATCTCAAACGATATGTACACCGCAGGCATGAACAAGCTTGACGGCAAGGATTTCTATGGCTCTTATGTTGTGGATACTGACAATGGTCATAAGGTCTGCAACGAGGTGTCAAAGGAATTTAAGTTCTGGAATATGTGGAACGATAAGGGCAAGAAAGGATATTTCTGCCCAGAACCAATGACAGCTATGATAAACTCTCCTAACCTCAGCCTGCCTAACGAAGTGAGCGGATATGAGGAGATAACAAAGGGTCACACATTCAAGTGCTGGCAGAGGTTTTTTACGATATAGAAAAAGCCTGTCATCATTCAGAATGAGCGTTAAGTAACAGCTCTGTAAATGTAGGGGCGAACATCGTTCGCCCGTTGGTTTGATCACTTTGTGACGGCTATACACTTCACAATGGTTATAATTAAGAAATTAATTAACAATAGATAAATTACGAAAGGTGGAAATTATTGATGAAATTTGGTCATTTTGATGACGTGAAAAAGGAATATGTCATCAGCAATCCAAGAACGCCATATCCATGGATAAACTATCTTGGCACACAGGAGTTCTTCTCTCTTATCTCCAACACAGCAGGAGGCTATTCCTTCTATAAGGACGCAAGACTGAGAAGAATAACCCGTTACCGTTACAACAACGTGCCTATCGACATGGGCGGAAGATATTTCTATATCAAGGACGGCGAAACTATCTGGAATCCGGGCTGGTCACCGGTAAAGACAGAGCTTGACGCTTACGAGTGCCGTCATGGTATGGGCTATACTATCATCACAGGTAAGAAGAACGGACTTAAGGCTGAGGCTACATTCTTTGTTCCTCAGAACTATAACGGCGAAGTTCAGCAGGTAGTTCTCACAAACGAGAGCAATGAAGAAAAAACATTCTCATTCTTCTCATTTGCAGAGTGGTGTCTTTGGGACGCTCAGGACGACTGCACAAACTTCCAGAGAAACTTCAGCACAGGCCGTGTTGAGGTAGTAGGCTCAACTATCTACCACAAGACTGAATACAGAGATAGAAGAGACCACTTCGCATTCTATACAGTAAATGACGAGATAGACGGCTATGATACAGACAGAGATTCATTTATCGGTCTTTATAACGGCTTCCATAACCCACAGGCTGTTGAAGCAGGCAAGGCTAACAACTCATTTGCTGACGGCTGGTCACCTATCGCTTCACATTACAAGAAGATAACACTTGCTCCGGGCGAGTCAAAGACTCTTGTATTTATCCTCGGCTATGTTGAAATGCCGGTTGACAAGAAGTTCGAGGCTGACGGCGTTACTATCAATAAGGAAAAGGCTCTCGCTATGATCGAGCAGTATAACACTCCTGAAAAGGTAGCCGCAGGTCTTGAAGAACTCAAGGCAAATTGGGACAGACTTCTCAGCGTTATCAATGTTGACACTCCTGATGACAAGGTAAACAGAATGGTAAATATCTGGAACCAGTATCAGTGTATGGTAACATTCAACCTTTCACGTTCCGCATCATATTTCGAGAGCGGTATCGGCAGAGGAATGGGCTTCAGAGATTCCAATCAGGATATCCTCGGCTTCGTTCACCAGATCCCGGACCGTGCAAGACAGCGTATCATTGATATCGCTTCTACACAGCTTCCAGACGGCGGATGCTATCATCAGTATCAGCCTCTTACAAAGAAGGGCAACTCTGATATCGGCGGTGACTTCTCAGACGACCCACTGTGGATGATCCTTTCAGTTTCCGCATACATCAAGGAAACAGGCGATTGGTCTATCCTTGACGAAATGGTACCATATGATAACGACGAGTCAAAGGCTAAGCCAATGCTCGACCACCTTAAGGTATCATTCTATCACGTTGTAAATAACCTCGGTCCTCACGGTCTGCCACTTGCAATGAGAGCTGACTGGAACGATTGTATCAACCTTTCATGCTACTCTGACACTCCAGGCGAGAGCTTCCAGACTTATACAAATCCTAAGTTTGCAGCCGAGGGCGGCTACTCAAAGGTAGCGGAGTCCGTAATGGTAGCAACACTCTTTACATACACAGGTCCTAACTATGTGGCTATCCTTAAGCACCTTGGCAAGGACGATGAAGCTGCCGCTGCACAGGCTGAGATAGACAAGATGAAGAAGAACGTTATGGAGTCCGCATTCGACGGCGATTGGTTCCTGAGAGCATACGATTCCACAGGCGCAAAAATGGGTTCTAAGGAATGTGAAGAGGGCAAGATATTCATCGAGCCACAGGGCTTCGCAGTTATGTCTGAAATAGGCAAGGACGAGGGCGCTGACATCAAGACACTTGACTCTATCGACAAGTACCTCAATACAAAGTATGGTCTTGTTCTTAACAATCCTGCTTACTCTAAGTACTATATCCAGTATGGTGAGATATCCACATATCCGGGCGGATATAAGGAAAATGCCGGTATCTTCACACACAATAATGCTTGGATAATCTGCGCAGAAGCATATGCAGGCAGAGGCGACAAGGCGTTTGAGTATTACAGCAAGATAGCTCCTGCATTCAACGAGGAGATCTCTGATCTTCATAAGACAGAGCCTTATGTATACGGTCAGATGATAGCTGGTAAGGACGCAAGCAGATTCGGCGAGGGCAAGAACAGCTGGCTCACAGGTACAGCCGCATGGAACATGGTAGCTATCTCACAGTACATTCTCGGTGTACAGGCTGACTTTGACGGCTTGAAGATAGATCCATCTATCCCTCACGAGTGGGACGGTATGACAGCAACACGTCAGTACAGAGGTGCAACATACAACATCACTGTTAAGAACCCTGACCACGTTTGCAAGGGCGTAAAGAGCGTAACAGTTGACGGCAAGGCAGTAGAGGGCAATGTTCTCCCTGTAGCTGAAAACGGCGCAACAGTAAATGTTGAGGTAGTAATGGGCTAAGCCATACTCTCATAAAAATATCAAAGGACGGTACTTTGTGTGCCGTCCTTTTTGCGGTTGTTCATTTTTTCATACCTATTTTCACACATAGAAGAAAGCCGTTTTGATCTCTCAAAACGGCTTTCAAAGCTACGGCATTTTGGTGGGTGTGCCCCTTCCCACATTTCTTTTGACCACGAGGGTGTGTAGCAGCACGATCTCTACTTCAAAACACCTAATCTTATCCTACTCATACTATATCACATTTTTCATTTATTGTCAACCACATCACCAATTGGTACATACATATATAGGTATAATAAAAGCCGCCCACATAAGTGAACGGCTTTTTTATCATGTGAATAATTATTCCTCAGGACCCATTACCTTTACCATAACGGCTTTCTGAGCGTGGAGTCTGTTTTCAGCTTCCTCGAATATCTCGTTTGCGTGAGCCTCGAATACCTTTTCGGTTATCTCCTCCTCACGGTGAGCAGGCAGGCAGTGCTGTACCATTGCGTCAGCCTTTGCAACAGCCATGATATCGTCATTTATCTGATAGCCCTTGAATGCGATCTTTCTCTTCTCTGTTTCAGCCTCTTCGCCCATAGAAGTCCAAACGTCTGTGAAAAGCACGTCTGCGTCCTTTGCGGCCTCAAGAGGAACGTCTGTCATTGAGAACTTGTCGCCATAGCCCTTGGCAAATTCAAGAACCTCAGCGGCAGGCTGATAATCCCTTGGGCAAGCGATAGAAACTTCCATGCCTACCTTAAGTCCGCCAACGATAAGTGAGTTTGCCATGTTGTTGCCGTCACCAATGTAGCACATTTTCAGACCCTCGAAACGACCCTTGAACTCTCTGATAGTCATAAGGTCAGCAAGCACCTGACAAGGGTGGCAGAAGTCTGTCAGACCGTTTATTATAGGGATAGAGCCGTATTTAGCAAGATCCTCAACCTCTTTCTGCTCGAAAGTACGGATCATGATGCCGTCAAGATAACGTGAAAGAACACGGGCTGTGTCCTGAACAGGCTCGCCTCTGCCTATCTGGAGATCACGGTTTGAAAGGAAAAGTGCCTGACCGCCAAGCTGATACATACCTGTTTCAAAAGAAACTCTTGTACGGGTAGATGACTTCTGGAATATCATTCCGAGAGTTTTGCCCTTGAGAATGTGATGCTCGATACCATTTTTGTTTTCGTATTTGAGCTGGTCTGCAAGATTGAGAATGTCGAGAATTTCCTCCTTGGAAAGGTCGAGCATTTTAAGTAAATGTTTCATAATATTTCCTCCGTAATTTGATTTTTTATTGTAGGGGTGACCTTTGGTCGCCCACAGTCTGTCGCAAAAGTGGGGAATTAACGGGCGAACACTGTTCGCCCCTACACACTTTGTTACTTCTCGTCAAGGACTTTTTTCAGAATAGCAAGTCCCTTGTCTATCTGCTCGTATGAGATATTCAGCGGCGGCAAAAATCTCAGCTTGTCCTTTGCTGTGAGAATAAGAAGTCCGTTTTCAAAGCACTTGTTAAGCACATCAGCGGCTTTCTTGGTTTTGAGCCTTACGCCTATCATAAGACCAAGTCCGTCAACGCCCTCAACTTCGTCTATTTCTGCAAGCTTTTCTCTGAAATACTCGCCCTTTTTGCGAACTTCCTCAAGAAACTCAGGCTTTGTCACCTTGTCAAGCACTGCGTTTCCGCCTGCGCAGGAAATAGGGTTTCCACCGAATGTTGAGCCGTGTGTACCCTTGCCAAGTACCTCACTGCACTTCTTGTTAGCAAGGCATACGCCTATTGGAACACCGCCTGCAAGACCCTTTGCAAGTGTGGTTATGTCAGGCTTTACGTTGTAAAGCTCAGATGTGAGGAGCTTGCCTGTTCTGCCAACGCCTGTCTGTACCTCGTCTGCGATAGTGAGGATATCCCTCTTTGCACACTCAAGCATGATAGTGTTAACAAAGCTCTGCTGAAGAGGTATAACTCCGCCCTCGCCCTGAACGAACTCGAACATTACAGCGCAAACCTTGTTGTCAAGCTTGTTGAGCTTGTCCATAAGATCGTCAATATCATTTGCGATAACATTCTCAAATCCGCCAGCGAACGGGAAGAAGTAGTTGTGGAAAACCTCCTGACCTGTTGCAGAAAGAGTGCAAAGCGTTCTGCCGTGGAAGCTGTTTACAAGGGTGATGATGATATTTCTCTCAGCGTCCTTGCCGTATTTGTCAAAGCTGTATTTTCTTGCAAGCTTGATAGCACACTCGTTAGCCTCTGCACCCGAGTTGCCAAAGAACATTTTCTCATAGCCTGTCGCCTCGCAAAGTCTTTTTGCAAAATCAGCCTGTACCTTTGTGTAGTAGTAGTTTGAGGTGTGCTGTATCTTGTGTGCCTGATCGCAGATAGCGTTCACCCAGTCCTCATCGCAGTAGCCAAGGCTGTTTGTGCCGATACCGGAGCCGAAGTCGATATACTCTTTTCCGTCCTCGCCCACAGCCGTCTGACCGTGACCGCTTTCCATAACAAGACCTATTCTGCCATAGGTCTGCATAACGTGTTCATTGAACTGCTCTATGGTGTTCATTTTTATCACTCTTTTCAATATGTATTTATATAAACTGTGTACCGATACCCTCGTTTGAGAGCAACTCGATAAGTATCGAGTGCGGTACTCTGCCGTCAATGATAGTGGTCTTTTTAACGCCACGTCTTACGGCTTCAACACAGCAGTCTATCTTTGGTATCATTCCTCCGCTTATGATGCCCTTCTTTTTGAGATAAGGCACGTCGCTGACATTTACCTGTGGGATAAGTGTGGAATCATCGTCCTTGTCCTCCAGCAGACCAACTATATCCGTCATAAGGATAAGTTTTTCCGCTCTCAGGCAGGAGGCAATTCTCGCCGCCGCAGTGTCAGCATTGATATTGTAAGACTGACCGTCCTCGCCAACGCCAACTGTGGAGATTATGGGAACATAACCGTTGTTAAGTGCGTCAACTATAGGCTTTGTTGTAACCTTTTTGATGTCGCCCACAAAGCCAAGGTCAACTTCGCTGTCAAGCTTCTGCGCAAGTATCATCTGACCGTCACAGCCGCAAAGACCGAGAGCCTTTCCGCCGTGAAGCTGCAAAGCGCAAACAAGCTCCTTGTTTACCTTGCCGCAAAGCACCATTTTAACGATATCTATAGTTTCAGCGTCAGTATATCTCAGACCGTTTATGAACTTGCTTTCAATGCCAACTCTTTTGAGCATTGCGTTTATCTCAGGACCGCCGCCGTGAACAAGCACTACCTTTATGCCCACTTCGCTCAGGAGCACGATATCGCTCATTACCGCCTCTTTAAGCTCAGCGTTTGTCATAGCGTTGCCGCCGTATTTTACAACGACTATCTTGTCATGGTATTTCTGAATGTGCGGCAGAGCGTCAATAAGTATCTGACTTCTGATTTTATTGCTTATGTCCATTTTTCATTCTTCTTTCCTATACTGATTTTATGTCTTAGCTTCTGTAATCGCCGTTTATCTTAACATAATCATATGTAAGGTCACAGCCCCATGCAGTGGCAGTGCCTTCGCCGTCGCCGATAGAAACGCTTATTGTTATCTCGTCCTCAAGAAGAACTGTCTTAGCCACTTCCTCAGAGAACTCTATGCCTGCGCCATTGTGGCAAACGTGTATCTCTCCTGCCTTTGATGACAGTGAAACGTCCACCTTGTTTATGTCAAAATCAGCATCAGCGTATCCAACAGCGCAGAGTATCCTGCCCCAGTTAGCGTCAGCACCGAACATTGCGCACTTGAAAAGCGGTGAGCATATAACGCTCTTTGCAACGATAATAGCCGTGTCAAGGTCTTTTGCACCTGTTACAGTACATTCAAGAAGCTTAGTTGCGCCCTCGCCGTCCTTTGCGAGCATCTTAGTAATGTTCATCATAACGATATAAAGGGCTTTTTTGAACACCTCGTAGCTCTCGTCCTCGGCTGTTATCTCAGCATTCCCTGCAAGTCCGTTAGCCATAACAGCGCAGGTATCGTTCGTTGACTGATCTCCGTCAACTGACAGACAGTTATATGTTATCTTCACTATCTCAGTGAGCGCCTTTTTGAGCATTTCGGAGGAAACAGCACAGTCCGTGGTGATAACGTTAAGGGTAGTTGCCATGTTAGGGTGTATCATACCGCTGCCCTTGCCCATGCCGCCAACGTGGCAGATCTTGCCGTCAAGCTCAAACTCAACAGCCACTTCCTTTTTCACTGTATCAGTAGTCATGATAGCGATAGCGGCTTTTTCGTTGCCCTCATAGGAAAGTCCCTCATAAAGCTCGTCTATCTTAGCTTCGATAGGCTCAAGAGGGAGTATCTGACCGATAACGCCTGTCTGAGCAATAAGGATCTCCTCAGGCTTAACGCCCATTTTCTCGGCGGTCATCTCACACATTTTGTAAGCCTTTTCCTCGCCGTCAGCGTTGCAGGTATTAGCGTTTTTGGAGTTGAGGATAAAGCCCTTAGCCTTGCCGCCTGTTTTAGCAAGATTTTTCTGAGAAACAGTAACAGGAGCGCCCTTGACCTTATTCTGAGTAAAAACGCCGGCGGCTGAACACATTACGTCCGACTCAACGAGGCAAAGGTCAGGCTTTTTTGTAGGGTTCTCTTTTATGCCGCAGTAAAGACCGTTAGCTTTAAAGCCCTTTGCAGCACACACGCCGCCGTCTACATACTTATAGCCGTCGAAATTTTTCTTTGATATCTCTTTCATATTCAAAACTCCTTACAAAATTTTCACACTAATTAGATCAGGACAGATTTTTTCTATTAATTATTTCTGTAGGGGCGAATATTGTTCGCCCGTTTATTTTTGCACTTTTGTTGGTGGGTTGTTTTTCTTATTCCAGACCAGTTGCCTCATTTATGCCAAGCATTAAATTCATATTCTGTATTGCTGCGCCGCTTGCGCCTTTTCCAAGGTTATCAAATCTCGACATAAGCAATATCTGATCCTCATTGCCACAGACAAATATCTGCATATTATTCGTTCCTGCCAACGTATTCGCTGCGATAAATCCGTCAGGAAGCGTTTCTGTTCCACCAAGCTCCATTACCTTAACGAAATGCTGACCGACATAATGCTCCGCCATTATTTCATGGATATTCTCAGGTGTATACTTCTTTGTCAAACATCTTGTCACCAGCGGCACAGAAACCACCATACCATTATAGTAGTCGTCCACTATCGGATTGAACATAGGCTTATATTTAAGTCCGCACACCGCCTGCATTTCAGGGATATGCTTATGCTTCTGCGCAAGTGCATACTGACGTGGAGAATACATTTCCTTTGTTTTGTTTTCGCTCTCCATAGCGGCTATCATTTTCTTTCCGCCGCCGCTGTAGCCTGAAACTGCATGGCAGGTAACAGGATAATCCTCAGGAAGCACTCCTGCCTTTACCAGAGGATAAACAAGGCTTATAAATCCGCTTGCATAACAGCCTGGGTTTGCAACTCTTTTTGAATTGCGGATATTTTCTCTATGCTTTTCCGAAAGCTCAGGGAAACCGTAATCCCAAGCAGGGTTTGTTCTATGTGCAGTAGAAGCGTCGATTATCCTGACATCAGGGTTTGTGCAAAGTGAAGCCGCCTCTATTGCCGCTGCGTCAGGCAGGCAGAGAAAAGTGATATCAGATGAGTTTATCATCTTTGCTCTCTCGTTCACGTCCTTACGCTTTTCATCGTCAATGAGCATTATCTCAACATCATTTCTGTTCTGAAAACGCTCATATATCTGAAGTCCTGTCGTTCCCTCTTTGCCGTCAATAAAAACTCTTGTTTTCATTTTTCTTCATATCCTTCTATAAAACTTTATGATTTTGTCTGTCAATGATCTGTATGCTCATGCAAATGCAAGCTTTTGTAGGGGCGAACAGTGTTCGCCCGTTTGGCTGACAGCTCTTTAGCCGTCTGCATACTTTTAATTATCGTCCAGAATGTTTTTGTATTCAGGCTCTTTTTTCAGCTTCTTGCGCTTTTTATCTTCCTTTGCGGCATTTATAGCTTCCTTGTCCGCAAAGCAGTTTCCTATACCTGCGGCGAAGCCTGCGGTCAACACAGTGAGTACGATAAAGTTCGGCACTACCGACCTTGCTTCCTCCACGAAGATATATTCTATCATCGAAACCCCTATCATCACAGGCGCAACATACCATTTCAAGCCGTAGTTCTTAGCGTGTCGGTAGCAAGCCCACCATGTACACACAGGGTACACCACCGTAAATCCCACCGCAAACAGCGGATATATCACAAAAAGCTTGGCTGTAAAAAGCCATATTATAACTGTCGCAAGCTCCCACAGCACAAGATATAGCAGTGCTGATTTAACAGGGGAGCGGAGTTTATCAAAGTTTATTTCTGACATATTCTATCTGAGCTTTTACAGACTCAGGCGCAGGACCGCCAGCGGCTTTTCTCTGCATTACGCAGGTATCAAGGCTGATAGCGTCATAAACGTCCTCGTCAAAGTTGTCAGTGAGCTTCTTGTAGTCCTCCAAAGGAAGAGTTTCAAGTGTACAGCCCTTTTCAATGCAGGTGTGAACGAGAGTACCTGTTATCTTATAGGCATCTCTGAAAGGCATACCCTTCTTAACAAGATAGTCAGCGCAGTCTGTAGCGTTTATAAAGCCCTTAGCTGCGGCGTTTCTCATGTTCTCAGGGATAACTCTCATTGTTGCAAGCATTGGATCGAAAGTTTTAAGACAAAGCTTAACAGTGTCGATTGCGTCAAAGATAGCCTCCTTGTCCTCCTGCATATCCTTGTTGTATGCAAGGGGCAGACCCTTCATCATTACAAGCAGTGTGTTAAGGTCGCCGTAAACTCTGCCTGTCTTTCCTCTTATAAGCTCAGTAACATCAGGGTTTTTCTTCTGCGGCATGATAGACGAGCCTGTTGCATAAGCGTCGTCAAGCTCGATAAATTTGAACTCCCATGAGCACCAAAGTATTATTTCCTCAGAAAATCTTGAAAGGTGCATCATAAGCAGTGAGATAGCCGAGCAAAGCTCAATGCAGAAATCTCTGTCTGAAACGCCGTCAAGTGAGTTCTGTGTTATCTCGTCAAAGCCAAGCAGGTCGCAAACTCTCTGTCTGTTTATAGGATAAGTGGTCGAAGCCAGCGCACCGCTTCCCAAAGGCATGATGTTAGTTCTCTTGTAGCTGTCCTCAAGTCTTGAAATATCTCTCAGGAGCATATTTGCATACGCCATAAGGTGGTGAGCAAATGTGATAGGCTGCGCCCTTTGAAGATGAGTATATCCCGGCATAACAGTTGTGAGATTTTTTTCTGCGATGTCAAGGATAGTGTGCTCAAGCTTTTTCACAAGCTCGATTATCTCTTTTGTTTCGGCTCTGAGTATCATTCTCACGTCAAGTGCCACCTGATCGTTTCTTGATCTTGCCGTGTGAAGTCTTTTGCCTGTGTCGCCAAGCCTTTTTGTAAGCTCAGCCTCAACAAACATATGAACGTCCTCTGCAGTAGGGTCGAACTGTAATTTGCCCTCGTCGATATCCGCAAGAATACCTTTAAGCCCCTGGACTATTTTTTCGCTTTCGTGCTTTTCGATTATACCGCACTCGCCAAGCATTGTGGCGTGCGCCATAGAACCCTCTATATCATAGCGGTACATTCTTGCGTCAAAGGAAATAGATGAATTGAAATCATTGACTCTTTCGTCAACTTCCTTTGTAAATCTTCCTGCCCACATTTTTCCTGCCATTTTAAAACCGTCCTTTATGTTTATTTCAAGTTATCAAATATAAAAAATGTATGGGCAAAATGACCCCGAAGGATCATCCTGCCCCAATACATTTCAATAAGTGCGGATCAAATTTCCTTTTCATGCTGTTCAAGCAGCTTCTGGATATCCACGCCGTTGATCTTCAGACCGTCTATCTTGCAATCGTTTATCTCAACGTTTGTAAGGTCACAGTGAATGAACTGTGAGTTCTTAAGATCAGGATTTTTAAACTCAACATTGTTCATGATAGAGCAGCCAAATCTCGAGTTGCTGAGATTTACGCCCAAGAACTTTGTGTTTACCATATACATATCTGCAAAGTCGCTTTCTTTCATGCTGACGTTGTTGAAATGTGTCTCGTCCATATTAACGTCATCGAAAACGGCTTCCTTAAGATTTACGTTCGAGAACTTTGCTCCGCCGAGGTTTACGTCCTCAAAAGAGGAGTTCGGCAGGCTGTCATAAGAGATCTCGACCTTCTTGTCTATTGCAGGCTCAAAAATGCTGTTATTATCTGACATATCAAAACCTCCGTGAAAAATATTATACAAACTTTTTAAGGCTATACACCTTTATGCCCTGTTAAACAGAGCGCCGCTGTTAGTCCTTCTTAGCGTTTCTCTTCTGCTCGAGCTTAGCTCTTACCTTGATTGGCAGACCGAAGAGGTTGATGAATCCTGCTGAATCAGCCTGATTGTAAACATTGTCCTCATCGAATGTAGCAACTTCTTCATCATAAAGTGTGTATGGAGATGTTACACCTGCGTTTATCATGTTGCCCTTGTAAAGCTTGAGCTTAACGTCACCTGTAACAGTCTTCTGTGTTTCTGTAACGAATGCGCTCATAGCCTCACGGAGAGGAGTGAACCACTGACCGTTGTAAACAATGTCAGCAAACTTGATTGAAAGATACTGCTTAACTCTTGCAGTTTCCTTGTCAAGTGTGATAGTTTCAAGAACTTCATGAGCCTTGTAAAGGATAGCTCCGCCCGGTGTTTCATAAACGCCTCTTGACTTCATGCCAACGAGTCTGTTCTCAACCAGGTCAGCAAGACCGATACCGTTTGCACCGCCGAGTTCGTTAAGTTTTGTAACAAGCTCCTTGCCGTTCATCTCAACGCCGTCAACAGCTGTTGGGATACCCTTTTCAAAGTGGATAGTTACATAAGTTGGCTTGTCAGGAGCCATGATAGGTGAAACGCCCATTTCAAGGAAACCTGGCTTTTCATACTGTGGCTCGTTTGCAGGATCTTCAAGATCCAGACCCTCGTGTGAAAGGTGCCAAAGGTTCTTGTCCTTTGAATAGTTTGTTTCTCTGTTTATTTTCAGAGGAATGTTGTGTGCCTCAGCATACTCGATCTCCTGCTCTCTTGACTTGAGATCCCAAATTCTCCAAGGAGCGATTATCTGCATATCAGGAGCGAAAGCCTTGATAGCAAGCTCAAATCTAACCTGATCGTTGCCCTTACCTGTGCAGCCGTGGCAGATAGCGTCAGCACCCTCTTTGATAGCGATCTCAGCTATTCTCTTTGCGATGATAGGACGTGCAAATGAAGTGCCGAGGAGGTACTGGTTCTCATAAACAGCGCCAGCCTGAACTGTTGGATATACATAATCCTCGATGAACTCTTCTGTAAGGTCCTCGATGTAGAGCTTAGAAGCACCTGTCTTGATAGCCTTTTCCTCAAGACCGTCAAGCTCTGTGCCCTGACCAACGTTTCCTGAAACAGCGATCACTTCGCAGTTGTTGTAGTTTTCCTTGAGCCACGGAATGATGATAGATGTATCAAGTCCGCCGGAATAAGCAAGGACAACCTTTTTGATCTCTTTTGCCATAACAAAATTCCTCCATTGTATGTAGTAAGTATGTTTGTATAATATTTTCACGGCTCTCATGCCGATAAAAATATTATACACCTTTATACAGCATTGTCAAGTGCTTTTGCATAAAAATTTTATATTTATACACATTTTAAGGCTTTTCAATGTATATTCTCAGACAATATACAATTTATTCTGTATAAACTTCAAAAGATATACATATCGAGTGTTGCAACGGCATAAAATAAAACAGCTAAATCAAAAACACAAAAACAGCTTTACAAATACTTGATTCAATTATATCACTATTCTTCAAAAAAAGCAACACAAAAAGCCCTGTTTTAACGATTTTTGTACAATATTTCAGGCATTTTCAGGGGGTTGCAATTTCATGAGAAATGATATATAATATACTCAGACGTTTTCTATACGATATTGGTGTACAATAAGTATGATAAGTCTGACATAATACTGAAAGGCGGTAATGAAAATGAGCAGTTTCAACGGTTTCAAAGAGGTAACAGAAAAGCTTGACGCTCTTGACTTCAATCCATACAAAAAGATAGGCAAGGAGTGGTTTCTTGTAACAGCAGGCGACGAGAACGGCTGGAACACAATGACAGCTTCCTGGGGCTTCGCAGGCGTTATGTGGGGAAAGAACACCTTCACCACAGTTATAAGACCACAGAGATATACAAAGGAATTTATCGACAAGGCTGAATATTTCACCATTAGCTTCTTCAAAGAGGACTATAAAAAAGCGCTTTCATTCTGTGGCTCACACAGCGGACGTGACTGCGACAAGGCAAAGGAAGCAGGTCTTACCCCTGTGTTCGTGTCTGAAAACGGCGTGGAGGTAACAGCCTTTGCGGAAGCCGATATGGTGCTTGTGTGCAAAAAGGCTTATGTTCAGGAGATGAAGCCTGAGTGCTTTGTTGACACTGAGAATGACAAGAAGTGGTATCCTGACAAGGATTATCACTATCAGTATATCGGCGAGATAGTGAAGGCATTTGTCAAGGAATAATCTAAGCATATCTGCAAAGGATAGATAGTAATGGTACGTCTTAATGATGATAAGGAAATGGTAAAGAGCATAAAAGAGGGGCTAAAGCGCACAGGCGGATACTGCCCCTGCAGAATACAGCGCACAGAGGAAAACAAGTGTATGTGCAAAGAGTTCCGTGAGCAGATAGCCGACCCGAATTTTGAGGGCTTCTGCCATTGTATGCTCTATTACAAAAGCAAAGACTAGAAAAGGAGCTGTGAAAAATGGCTGTAAAGGTCATAACAAAGGATAATTTTGAAAACGAAGTAATGCACTCCGAAAAGCCTGTCCTGCTTGACTTTTGGGCAGCATGGTGCGGTCCATGCAAAATGCTTTCACCTCTGGTGGATAAGTATTCTGAGGAGGACAGTTCTGTAACGGTGGGCAAGGTGAACGTTGACGAGGAAAACGAGCTTGCAGCCGCTTTCGGTATCTCAAGTATACCTGCCCTTTTCGTTGTGAAGCATGGCAAGGTAGCGGCTTCAACTGTGGGCTATATGCCTGAGGAGGAGCTTAAAGCTTTTGTTGCATCGGCAAAGGTGAAGTAAAAAACGATTTACCATAACGTAACAAGGCAAAGCGGACGACCGCAGGTCGCCCGCTTTTTTTACCCTGCCACATCGCCCGCAATTTTGCCATTCCGCAAATATCCCAATCCACCAACAATATACTCATGTGATGTGTAGGGGCGAACAGTGTTCGCCCGTTTTTTGTTGTTTCGTATATTCTGCGCCAACACCTAAGCTTTGTCCATAAAATCTCGGGTTTTGTCCACTTGAAAATTATGCGGTTTGCTGTTATAATCAAGTATAGAAAAAATAAAATTTCGGAGGTATCTTCTATGCTTGATAAAGTGAACAGACATAACGTGTCACTGCTTTCAGGACTTTTCCGTGAAAGAGCCGACCTTAACAGAAACTATCTTTTTGAGCTTGACTCCACCTGCCTTTTGCAGAATTTCTATCTTGAAGCAGGCATTATAATGCCAGGGCTTCAGGTGGTGGACGATCCTGCAGGAGCAAAGCTCCATTGGGGCTGGGAAGCCCCTACTTGTCAGTTGAGAGGTCATTTTCTCGGCCATTGGCTGTCTGCGGCGGCAGCTTATTGCGCTTCAAATGAGGATATCGAGCTTAAAGCAAAGCTTGATAAGATAATAAGCGAGCTTGCACGCTGTCAGCAGTTAAACGGCGGCGAGTGGATAGGCTCTATCCCTGAGAAATATTTCGATATGATAGCAAGAGGGCAGTATGTGTGGTCGCCTCAGTATGTAATGCACAAGACCGTTATGGGTCTTACAGACGTGTATAAATTCACAGGCAATGAGCAGGCTCTCGACGTTGTGAGCAAGCTTGCAGATTGGTATGTCCGCTGGACAGACGAGATGCTGAAACGTTCACCTGACGCTATCTATAAGGGCGAGCAGGGTGGTATGCTCGAGGTCTGGGCTGATCTCTACGGCATAACAAAAAACGAAAAGTATATGAAGCTTGCCGAGCGCTACAGCGGCAACTGCGTTTTCGATACCCTTGATAACGGCGGCGACGCTCTCACAAACGACCACGCAAACGCAGGTATCCCACTTTCCCATGGTGCGGCAAGAATGTATGAGATAACAGGGGACGAAAAGTGGAAAACACGCACAGAGAGATTTTTCAAGTGCGCTGTTACAGACCGTGGAACATATGCAACAAGCGGTGCGAACTCAGGTGAGTTCTGGGTACCGCCTCATCAGCAGGGTCATTTTCTCGGAGCGTCAGATCAGGAGTTCTGCACTGTATACAATCTCGTAAGAACTGCCGACTATCTTTTCAAGTGGACAGGCGACACAAAGTATGCCGACTATATCGAACGCTGCCTCTATAACGGTTTCCTTGCACAGCAGAATGCCGCAACAGGTATGCCAACATATTTCCTGCCGCTGAAACACGGCTCAAAGAAAAAATGGGGCAGCAAGACCCACGATTTCTGGTGCTGTCACGGAACAATGGTGCAGGCTCAGACCCTTTATCCTGACCTTATCTATTTCACCGACAGCGAGGGCATTATTGTCAGCCAGTATATCCCGTCCAAAGCTGATATCACAGTATCTGACAAGCCTGTTCATATTGAGCAGACAACAGATATGAAAAACTACAATAGCCAGACTTTCTTTGACGAACATTCTGACGGCACAATGTCACGCTGGTCAATGAAGTTCACAGTAAGCTGTGAGGAAAAGACAGCTTTTGTTCTGAAGCTTCGCCTGCCTGAATGGGTAAGCGGTGAGCCAGAAGTGACAGTGAACGGCAATGCAGTAAAGGCTGAGATCGCAAACGGCTATATCAAGATAGCAGGGGATTGGCACAATGACACTATCGGTCTTTTCTTCCCGTCAGAAATAAGAATGGAGCGTCTTGAGGATATGCCATATCTTGCGGCAGCAGTTGACGGACCGATAGTTCTTGCAGGCATAACAGGCTGTGACTGCGGTCTGCACGGTGACTACTCAAAGCCTGCGGATATTTTCGAGCCACAGATAGAACACACCTACAGCACATTCCCATGGAAGCAGAACGAGTATATCACAAAGGGACAGCAGTATAACATCACATTCAAGCCCCTTTATGACGTTATGGACGAGGAATACACAGTATATTTCTCCGAGAAGAAATAAGTTTTAATCAAACCTTGTGTAGGGGCGAACAGTGTTCGCACGCCTGTTTGCCTGCCTACCCATTTATCCTAACAAAATTTCAGAGGTTTACAATATAACAGAAAAAGCGATATCACACAATTTTGTGCGGTATCGCTTTTTTCTTTCACAAATTAACATGGCATTGCTAGGATAAACGGGCGACCCAAGGTCGCCCCTACAGCATAAAACACAAATTTGTCTTTTACTTGCTGTTTATATTCCTTTTCCTGAACGCCTCACGATATTGCATAGGCGTCATGCCCTCAAGCTTGCGAAAGGTCCTCATAAAGTATTTCTCGTCAGAAAAACCGCTTGAATAGGCTGTTTCCTTTATGCTTATGCCCTCCGTTTCAAGAAGCCTTTTGGCAATGTCTATCCTCGTTCTGCTGAGATATTTTATAAGCGTACAGCCCGTTTCCCTCTTGAAGATAAGGGAAAGATATTCAGCGTTGTAGTGAAAATGTCGTGCTATCATCTCCGCAGTGAGCTTTTTCTGACAGTTAGATCTTATCCATTGGCAGATGTTGTATATCTTCGGGGATATCTCATGTTCACTCCCAGCAGCAAGATACTGCTGTGTTATCTCCATAAGAAGCATTGAAAGTGCGCAAACAGGGAGCATTTCAGTGTAAAGCCTTTCCTGACGCTGATAGTCAAGAAGCTGTCTGAAAATAATGCTCACACGCCTAGGGTCAGCGGCGGTGAAATGCTCAGGGATAACATATGCAAAACCGCTCTCAGGACAGTTCTCCCCACGAGTTTTCGGTGCAGAGAAGTGTACCCACATATATGAAAGCCTGCCTGCGCATGGTTTTGTACCCCAGTGTTCCGTTCCCGAGGGCAGTAGGATATATTCTCCCGAATGTACGGAAAAGTCAACGCCGTTCATTGTGATAAAAAGCGTCCCCTCCGTGACAAAAATAAGCACATCACAGTTCAGCGTTCTCCTGACGTGCAGAAAACCACCGTCATTTTCAAGACAGCCACAGGTGAAAAACCTAGGCTGTGGGCATTTTTCGTATATATTGAGCATTTTCTCACCTCTTTTTATCTTATTATATCATATCTTCTGTATTTTGTCACTAGGGCAAAATAAAAGCCCTGCAAAACGCAGAGCTTTTAAATATGTTGCTTTGGGTATTATTATCTGTAGGGGCGAACAGTGTTCGCCCGTTACGTCACGTTTACCTCTCCTCACGGAAATAATTGATACCGCAGGATTGTGGCTGTGAACGTTCTCTTGATTTTTTCACAGAAGTGATGATAAGAACAAGAGCAGTTACAAGATAAGGGAGCATATCAAAGAATGACTCAGGAACAGTGAAGCTGAGGTTTTTCGGGAAGTAGTATTTCAGCACCATGAATGCACCGAAAATATACGCTCCGTAAATAGCCCTAGCAGGATTCCATACAGCGAAGATAACAAGAGCAACAGCTATCCAGCCAAGACCGTTCACGCTGTTTGCCATCCAAACACCGCCGTTTATTACCATTGAGCAGAATGCTCCGCCTATTCCGCATATTCCTCCGCCGATAAGAACGTTTATATATTTGTATTTCACCACGTTTATTCCCACAGCGTCCGCAACAGCAGGATTCTCACCGATAGTTCTAAGATTAAGACCCACCTTTGTCTTTTTCAGATAGATAAACATTATCACAGCGATAATAATACTAAGATATGTGAAAATGTTCTGTGAGAAAAGCACCTCGCCAACAACAGGTATCTTGCTAAGAAGCGGTATGTCAATGTTTTTCAGACTGCTCATCACTCCGTCAGGCAGTTTGAGGTTGCCTGTAGGTGAAGCGGATATCATCTGCTCGCCTATGAAGTTTGAAAGTCCAGTGCCGAATATAGTCAGTGTAAGACCTGTTACGTTTTGGTTCGCCATCATTGTTATGGTAAGAAAAGCGTAGATAAGCGAAACAAGCGCACCCATAAGAAATGCCGCAAGTATGGAAAGCCAAAGGCTTCCTGTCTTGTATGCCACCATAAAGCCTGCGCAAGCACCCATTGCCATTGTTCCCTCAACGCCCAGGTTAAGGTGTCCAGCTTTTTCGTTCTGTATCTCTCCTACTGTGCCGAAAAGCAGAGGAGTACCCATATATACCGCATGGGCAAGGAATGAAATAAGTCTAGTCATTTTTCCTGCCTCCTCTTGTTATAAATCTGTATCTGATGAAGAACTCACAGCCAAGCACGAAGAACAGGATTATTCCCTGCAAAACGTCTGAGCAGTAAGGTGAAAGCACGAACTCTGACGATACAACAGTACTTCCCTTTTCCAAAACTGCGAACAGGAATGATACCACAAGTATGCCGAATGGATTAAGGTTTGCAAGCCATGCAACTATGATAGCCGTGAAGCCTACTCCGCCTGCAACAGATGTTGAAAGTGTGTGTTCTGTTCCGCAAGCCTGCACCATTCCTGCGATGCCGCAGATAGCGCCGCTGAGGAACATAGTTCTTATCATTATCTTGCTAGGGCTCATGCCTGCATATCTTGCAGTTGCATGGCTGTCTGATACTACAGTTATCTCGTAGCCCTGCTTTGTGTATTTAAGATAGATAAATACAAATATCACAAGCACCAGACCTATCACCCAGCCTATCTGCACGCCGCCTAGCGAGTCAAGCCATGCGTTAAGGTCAAATCTTGCTATCTTAGGATATCCCTTTGACTCAGGGTCCTGCCATGCGCCCTTTGTGAGCCAGTCTATAACGTAAAGTGCGATATAGTTGAGCATAAGGGTGAGCAAAGTTTCGTTTGTGTCGAATTTTGCCTTGAAAAATGCAGGGATAATGCCATACAGTCCTCCGCCTATCATCGCCGCAACGAACATAACAATGAAAAGCAGATAGTGAGGCATATCGTAATGATAAAGAGCGAAGTATGAAGCGAAAACTCCGCCCATTATTATCTGACCCTCTGCACCGATATTCCAAAACTTCATCTTAAACGCAAGCGTGATGCCAAGAGAAGATATAAGAAGCGGTATCATTATCTTTATGGTCTCTTTGAACGGCATAAAAGGGTTTGCGGCGTTCTTGCCGATAAAAGCGCCCTTTACCATTTTCGCATAGTATGAAATCGGATTCTTACCAAGAATAAGAATGAATATTCCGCCTGCACAAATAGCCAGAAGCACCGACAGAAGCCTTATGATAAGCTTTTGCTTGTTTGAACGTTCAGCACGCTTGGCTATTCTTATAAGCGGCTCTTTTTTTATCATATCAGCCAATGCCCAGCACCTCCTCCATTGTCGAGCCTGTCATCATCATGCCCACCTGTTCCTTTGTGACCTTTTTGGCGTCACAAATACCTGTTATCTTGCCGTGACAAAGCACCATTATCCTGTCGCAAAGCTCCAGCAAAACGTCAAGGTCTTCGCCTATGAAAAGCACCGCCGTGTTCTTTTTCTTCTGCTCGTTAAGAAGCGAGTATATGAGATATGATGAGTTGATGTCAAGTCCACGAACAGGATATGCGGTTATGAGCAGGTCAGGCTCACTGTGTATCTCTCGTCCAAGCAGGACCTTCTGAACGTTTCCGCCCGAAAGCATTCTTACAGGAAGCTCCGTGGACGGAGTTTTTATTTCAAGCTTTTCTATAAGCTCCTTTGAAAGCGCCTTAGCAGGCTTTCTGTCCACAAAGCAAAGCTTGCCCTGCTTGTATGTTTTAAGAAGCATATTGTCCGTCATACCCACCGAAGCGATAAGACCCATTCCAAGTCTGTCCTCAGGGATAAAGCTCATGCTTATGCCGAGATTTATTATCTCCTTAGGGGTCTTGCCTATGATATTCTCCTTGTTGTAAAGCACTGCGCCCTTTTCTATCTTCTGAAGCCCTGCGATAGTCTCGCAAAGCTCTTTCTGACCGCTTCCTGCAATGCCTGCCACGCCAAGTATCTCGCCTCTGTTTATAACAAAGCTTACGTCATCAAGAGCAATGCTTCCCTCAGAGTTCTTTACTGTCAGATCGACCACGTTAAGTATCGGCTTTACGTTCACTGGTTCAGGTCTTTCTATTGAAAGCTCCACCGCCTTGCCCACCATAAGCTCAGTGAGCTGCTTTTCGCTGCTTTCGGCAGTGATTACAGTTTCAACGCTCTTGCCCTTTCGCAGTATGGTCACTCTGTCAGATATATCCATTACCTCGCCCAGCTTGTGGGTGATGATAATGATAGCACAGCCCTGGGCTTTCATTTTTCTCAGGATATTGAAAAGCTTTTCCGTCTCCTGCGGAGTAAGAACAGCCGTAGGCTCGTCAAGAATAAGTATCTTTGCACCCCTGTAAAGCACCTTTAGTATCTCAACTGTCTGCTTTTCGCTGACGGACATATTGTATACCTTTTTGTCAGGGTCAACTTCAAGGCCAAGCTGTTCAGATATCTTCTTTATCTCATCTCTTACAGCGCCCTTGCTTCTAAGCTTGCCCTTTGTGCCTGCCACAATGTTGTCTGCGGCGGAGAACACCTCCACAAGCTTGAAGTGCTGATGTATCATGCCTATGCCAAGTGAGATAGAATCCATAGGGGAGTTTATCGCCTCAGGCTTGCCGGCAATGTAGATATTGCCCTTGTCAGGGTGATAGATACCCGAAAGCATATTCATCAACGTTGTCTTTCCAGATCCGTTTTCGCCCAGCAGTGCAAGTATCTCGCCGTATTTTACTTCAAGATCAATGCCGTCATTTGCAACTACGCTGCCGAAAACCTTTGTTATCCCGCTGCATTTTACAGCGATCTCAGCAGATATTTCTTCACTCATACTTTCAGCTCCTTTTTATGAACTTCCTTAGATTTGCTAATGTCATCAGAAACCGACAGCAGAATTATCTGCTGCCGTATGCTCATATCATTAACAAAACAGGCGGCAACCTGCGCCGCCCGTATAAATGTTTTGTTAAGCTGTTAAGCCTTATTACTTGACCTCAACGTTCTTGAAGTACCAGTTGATTCCGCCTGTGATAGTAGCGTCGTCAAGTGTCTTGCCCTCTTCACCAACCGTGTTGCCGTCGTTTGTTTCGATAACGCCGTCAAATACGTTGAAAGAGCCGTCCTCGATCTTAGCCTTAGCCTCGTCAACTGCCTTCTGCATATCCTCTGTGCAAAGATCCATGTTCAGAGGAGCGATGTCTACAAGACCGTCAGCCATGCCGCCGTAGTAGTTCTCACACTTCCAGTTGCCATCTACGATCTGCTTTACCTGATATGTGTAGTATGCAGACCAGTTCCATAGAGTTGAAGTAAGTGTAGCCTTTGGAGCGTCCTTAGACATATCTGTGTTGTAGCCTACGCCCCACTTGCCTGCGCTTTCAGCCTCGAGCTGTGGGTTAGGTGTGTCACAGTGCTGTGCGATAACGTCGCAGCCTTCAGAAAGAAGAGCCTTTGCAGCGTTTGTTTCCTCTGTTGGTGAATACCAGCTGTTTGTTACCTTTACATAAACCTTAGCGTCTGGGTTTACAGAATAAACGCCCATTGCGAAAGCGTCGATACCGCCTGTGCACTCAGAGTTCTCGCTGCCCATAGCGGAAACGTAACCGATAAGGTTTGACTCTGTCTTCATACCTGCAACGATACCTGTGAGATATCTTGCCTGATAAATTCTTCCGAAGTAGTTGTTAAGGTTCTTGCCGTTGTTCTTGTAGCCTGTGCCGTGGCAGAAATAAACGTCAGGATATTCCTCTGCGAGGGATTCCATTTTGTCCATATAGCCCCAGCTTGTGCCGAAGATGATGTTGCAGCCGTCCTCGATGCACTCACGGATAGCTGTTTCTGTAGCAGCAGGGTCGCTGTCTGATACGTTGTTCTTTCTTACGATCTGATCGTCCTTAAGTCCAAGCTCCTTCTGCATACCAACGATACCCTGATCGTGAGCGTATGTGTAGCCTGAACCGTCGGCAGGGTTGCCGATGTGTATAACACCGATCTTTACAGTGTCATAGCTGAGAGTTGCCGTCTGATTGTCAGCCGACTTCTGTGATGCTTCGTCCTTAGCAGATGTACAAGCTGTAAGAGCAGTTACAGCAAGAGCCGCAGAAAGAACGAGTGCAAGAATACGTCTTACCTTCATGTTTGATCTTCCTCCATAAAATATTTATTGGTAACGCCTTGTGCGTTAGTCCCTGAAAGTGATAGTGCCGTTGTCCATAGAGTCAACGATAGCAAGAGATTCGAGCTTCACGCCCATGTCACGGATAGTCTTTCCGCCAACCTGGAAGCCCTTTTCGATAACGATACCTGCTCCCGCAAGCTCAGCCCCCGACTGCTTCACGATATCAATAAGTCCCATAAGAGCGCAGCCGTTTGCAAGAAAATCGTCTATGATAAGCACCTTGTCGCCCTTGCCGAGATATTTTTCAGATACCATAACGTCATATGTAACGCCCTTTGTGTAGGACTTTACCTGAGTAACGAACATTTCGCCGTCAAGATTTTTGCTGAGGGTTTTCTTTGCGAAAATAACAGGGCAGTTGTTAAAATGCTGTGCCGCAATGCAGGCAATGCCGATACCGGATGACTCGATAGTGAGTATCCTGTTCACCCCTGCTCCTGCAAATCTCTTAGCAAACTCCTCGCCGATATCGTTGAAAAGCTTTACGTCCATTTGGTGGTTAAGGAATTTATCAACTTTGAGAACGTTTCCTTCCTTTACTACTCCGTCCTTAAGAATACGCTGTTTTAAAATTTCCATGATCTTTTCCTCACGATACAAAAATAGTTAATTATATTATTTTACATCAAAAAGCAACTACATAAAAAGATTATACTACACTTTCGACGATTATTCAATTGCTATGGCACGTTAAAAGTTTAACATTCTATTAATTTTCAACGTTCTTTTCTGCATTGTGCAAAAAAAAATCCGCCTGAGATCTCAGACGGATAAAAGCATTATTTTTCTTTTACTTTTCTTGAAGCTATCTTAGCCGTGTTCGGCATACAGAGCATAGCGGCGGAGCTTTCGTAAATCGTAACATATATAGGGGAGTTCGTCAAATTGCAGAAAATAAGGTTTTTCGTGTCACAGTCATAAAACTCCATAAGCTCGCTGTCGATATAATATCTCCCCAGCGTATCCCATGATTCCAGCTTTTCTGTGCTTTCCGCAAGCCCCACCGAGTCAATTACTATCCCAACGTTCACATCTGCAAAAACAGGCACTATCCCATTCTCACCCTTGTAAAACATCTTGTTTCCCTGTGGGTCAGTGCCGTAATAGCATATAACAAGAGTATCTTCAGGCAACTCATTTGCAACGTCAGCCTGTTCATTATCACAAAGCCTCTGACATATTGTGAAAAATTTATCAAGCTGTGTCATGAGCTTTTCTCTCTGCATCTTAGCTGTTTCAGCAAGCTCACTGCTTCCTGTTTTTTGTGCGGCATTTTCAGCGATATCACAGTCGAAATAATCGCTTGGCGTTTTAAGCTCATAAACGTTGTTTATTGTTTTGGCAAAAAGCTTTCCGTCCTCGGAGTATACCGAGGTGACAGGAGAACTGCGTATGAATTTTCCGTCAGGGAACTTTTGACTGCCATATACAAGACCTTGAACGCAGTAAAACACTGTGTCGTCCGTGATAGGGTCAGGAAAACAGCTTTGAGCCGTGTTTGGATATGAAAAAAGCGAATTTTTCAAATTTCTTATTGCCACACGCCACTTGTCAAGATACATTTTTTCTCCCTCGCTTTCAGCATTCATACCTATATAATATCAGATAGAGTATATTTTGTCAATAAAGCAGACAGCTTAATAGAAGAAAAAAGTCCCCCGCTTATCGCAGAGGACTTTTCAAATCATTTCGTTCGGCTAAAATATTTTTCATTTGCACTGCCTGAAATATTGATCTTTATAAGATTGTTCGTTCTCAGGCGTACCAGCTCATCTATATACGGCTTCATAACAAAGTCTGAAACTCTGTTCTTCAATTTTGTCATGCCTTTAAGCACGCCATGGGCCTGGGTTATAGCAATAACGGGGAGCCTTCTTTCATCAATGTCAAGAGGAAATTCGTCGTCCTTGGAAATAAGCTGTATGTCAAAATAAATAAGGTCGATATCCTCGTTAAGAAGAATCTTTTTGCCGTCATGAATGGTTTCTGCCGTGAAAACAATGTTTTCCTGAGAAAGTATCTCTTCGAGCTGACAGCGTGCGTCGCTGTTGTTGCTGACAATAAGGATCTTGTGTTTTCGTTCTATTTCGCTTTGGATATAGTTCTTATAGTCGTTTATGCGTTTATCCATGAACACCATGTCGGTCACATCCGTGAGATATGCTATAAGCACAGAGCTTACCCCTGTTTCGCTGACGAATCGTAAATGCGTCCTGAACCAGTGCTTCTTGCCATTTATATCGTGCATACTGAGAACACATTCTGCTCTGTCCTTGCTCTCTATGACCTTGTTTATAGTGTTTGTAAATTTCTCCTTGCATTCGCTGTCAACGCAGTTCACAACATTGAATTTGCCGTAAAAACTGCTGTCATAGCCGTATTTTTGTGAAAACGCCTTGTTTGAACATACCACTTCCACTGTGCCGTCCGGAAAACATTCATATATCATAGCGGGTTGGTCGATGCTGTCGATATATACCAGCAATCCTCCTCCCTTGCCCCACAGCGGGTCGTTTGCCAACGTGCTGTTCTCAGGCACAGGCTGTTCCTCCTGATCTGAGATAAGCTTTTCATAGTCTGACGCAGGCAAAGGCTTTGAAAAATAGAAGCCCTGAATGTAGTCACAGCCTACGCTTTTCAGAAAGTCTACCTGCTCCGCTCTGTCAACGCCTTCCGCTATAACAGGGATATTGAGCCATTTGGCCATTCTGATAACAGAAGAAATTATAGTTTCTGCACGGCCGTCATACTTTGCCTTGAACATGAACATCATGTCCATTTTTAGTTCGTCCACCTGAACATCTTTGAGTACGTTCAGGGAAGAATAGCCGCTGCCGAAATCGTCCATGAGGATAGTAAAGCCATTATTTCTGAGCTGACTGGTGATATCATCTATCATTATGTTGTCGTCAGTATAAACGCTCTCCGTTATTTCTATATTGAAATATTTCGGCTCAATGTCATACTTTCTGGTAAGCTCTATGATGATCTTCGACAGATTAGGGTTATGAAGATTGACCCGTGAAACGTTTACAGACACGGGGAAAAGAGGTACTCCCTTGTCTTTCCATTCCTTGAGCTGTTTACATACGCACTCCCATATGTAGAAATCAAGCTTTGAGATAAATCCGTTTTTCTCGAATATAGGAATGAACAATCCAGGCGAAATGAAGCCCTTTGTTGGGTGTATCCACCTTGCAAGAGCCTCCGCACCCACAGGCTTGTTTGTCTTTACATCATACTTAGGCTGATAGTAAGGCACAAACTCGTGGTTTTCAAGAGCGTCGCTCATTTCATTTATTATATTCTGCTCATTTTCAATAGAAAGCCGCATTTTGTCATCGTAAAAAGCATAGCTTTTCATATAATGCCCTTTTACAGTTTTAGCGGCAAGAGCGGCACGGTCGCACATGAAGGATATTGGCAGGCTTCTGTCAGTCACCACATAAACACCGTAAACGATCATGATGTTATAGCTTGCGGACAGTTTTTTCATGTTTTCAACAGCCTGCTCTATCTGCTTTACTGTTTCTTCCTTGCCCTGATAAGGGGTGAAGATACCGAAAACGTCAGCGTCTATCCTGCCGAAGGTACAGCATTCCGTTGTTTTTGCAAAATCTCTTATACGTTTTGCAACATGCTTTAGCAGTCTGTCTCCATACGCAGTGCCGAAAAATGAATTTATAAGCTTGAAACGGTCGATATCGAGTCTTAAAAAAGCGAACTGCTTGTCAGGATTAGCCTTAAGAAGTGCCTTTGATGCACTGAAAAATTTATTCTTTGAATATATCTCCGTAAGAGGGTCGTAGTTCATAACATTATTAAGCTCTTTGAGAAGCGTTACCTGCCCTCTGGCTATAACATTTTTGAGCCTTAGCTTTATGATATCAGCGTCATAAGGCTTTGGAACAAAGTCCCACGCACCGCTTTCAAGCACCTTTTTTTCAGTGTCTCTGTCTGATTTTTCTGTTAGTATTATAACAGGTATCTGAGATAAGGCTTTATCCTGCTTTATTTTATCCATGAACTCATATCCGTCCATTTCAGGCGTTATAATATCCAGTATTATAGCGTCAACTTTTTTAGCCTGTTTTTTTAGCTTTGTAAGAGCCTGTATGCCATTTTCTGCTTGGATCACAGTATAGTCAGAATGTAGTATGTCGCAAAGTACAGATCGGTTCGTTGTGCTGTCGTCAATGACAAGCACGGTTTTCTGTATGTCCATGTGCAGCTCCCTCTGTTATATTGCAGCTCAATATAACGTTTTCATACCATAAGTATACAACATATCAGGAGGATTTTCAACATTTTTATCAGTGCTTGCAGGCTTTTTTGGATTATTCGTTATAAATAGCTATTTTTGACTATCCAAAATACAAATAATTTGGTACAGTTTGCATGAGCCGTACTATTTGTTATGGCAAAGCTTTTCCGTTTTTGATATCATCACAAGTAGAAGTATGAAGAAAAATGCAAGATAAACCGGCATAAGCTTAAGGCTCACATGGTTTGCGATAAGCCCGAAAACAGGGGGCATAAAAGTTGAGCCAACATAAGCGCTCGCCATTTGTATTCCTATTATGCCCTGAGAGTTCTCAGCACCGAAGTTTGCAGGGGTGGAGTGTATGATACAAGGATAAACAGGCGCACAACCAAGACCTATTATCACAAATCCCACCATGGAAGCCGCCCCCACAGGCAACGCAATAAGTATAACGCCAAACAGCGCAATAGCCGTTCCAAGGCGTATCATTCTGTTGTCACCAAGCTTGTCGGATATAAATCCCGAAAGAAAACGTCCGGCTGTTATGCCGATAAAGAAAAGCGAACCGAAAGCTGCGGCTTTGTCTTTTGATATGCCCCTTGTGCCTTCAAGATAACTGCTCGCCCACAGCATTGTTGTGGTTTCAGCGGCGCAGTATGCGTAAAAGCCTATAAGCAGGGTAGGCACTCCCTTTATCTTAAGCGCACCACGCAAGCCAAGAAGCGGTTTGTCCTCCTCCGTGACGGCAGGGTCTTTGTTTATCTTCCAAAGGGGCATTGCAATAAGTATCACCGCAAGTATTCCGAACTGTATGTAAGAAACATTTCTGTATCCATTCGACCAAGTAGAGTGGGTCAGCGCATAGCTCATTATGTAAGGGCTTATGATAGTGCCAACGCCCCAAAAGCAGTGCAACCAGCTCATGTGCCTTGAATTGTAGTAAAGTGCAACATAGTTGTTGAGGGCAGCGTCAATAGCCCCTGCACCAAATCCGTAAGGTATGCCCCATAGGCACATCTGCCAGAATTGTCCCACAGTGGAAAAGCCGAACAGCGCAATAGCAGTAAGCGCAACGCTCACCGCCACCACAGCCCTAGTTCCGAACTTTTTCGTGAGCCGTTCAGACATAAGTCCCGATATAATAGTACCCCCTGCGATTATCATTGAAACGAACCCCATGTAAGACAGCGGAACGTCAAAATCCACACGGATAGTAGGCCAAGCCGCACCCAACAGCGAGTCAGGCAGACCAAGGCTTATAAAAGCAAGATAAATAACAGCCAAAAGCAGTGTATACATTGTAAAAGACCTCTTTTCCTGAGAAAACTTATTGCAGTATATCACAGCAAAACACCAATGTCAAGGGGATAGCCTGTGAAAAAATTGTGGCAAATATGTTACGCTGTAAAACAAAAAGAGCAGGACATTTTGTGCCTGCTCTGTAGATCAAAATTATCTTATATCATGTGACCACACATATTTGTAGGGGCGACCTTTGGTCGCCCATTATTACCGTCCCTGCCCGAAATCAAATCTCTTGTAAAGCTTCTGTATCTTAGAAGCGATAACGATAGGCGGATAACCGCCGCTTATTGCATAGTGTGAGTGAGCAAGATATAAAGGTCTGCGGTAGTCAAACCGCTCTGAAAGCTGTTCACGGGTGGAGTTGTAAGCGATAGGTCTGTTAGGGTCGTTTTTTATGCGTTCGTAGCAGGTGTTGAAGTATGTGTCGATAAAGACCACCATGCCCGATCTTTTAGCCACCTTGCCGTTTTCCTCCGAAAGAAGGGCTCCACCACCTGTTGCAACAACGCCGCCAATGTCAGCAAATGCCGCAAGAGCCTCAGTTTCAAGCTTTCTGAAATGCTCCTCACCATATTTGTCGAATATCTCAGGTATGCTCATTCCTGCCGTATCTTCAATATACTTGTCAAGGTCAACACACTGACAGCCCATTTTTTTTGCCAAGATCTTTCCCACAGTAGATTTTCCGCAGCCCATAAAGCCGCACAAAAATATTGGTCTCATATTTACTATCCTTATTATAATGTATTTTACCAAACTAATGTAGGGGCGACCTCTGGTCGCCCGCTATCAATGTTTGTTCGTCATTTCTGCCGATCAAGTAAACACCATGTTTCATGTAGGGGCGAACAGCGTTCGCCCGTTCTTCCCCACGCATGATATGTTTACCCAATAAGCTTTGTTTCTGATATTTTCATATGTCAATATCGTAGGTTATTTAAAATCCTTCTCCACAGCGATCTCCATTTCGTCTATGATAGACTGAACTTCCTCGTCTGTGTATTCGTCACCGTCCCATATCTCGTGAGCGGAAACAGCCTGCCAAACTAGCATTGCCATGCCTCCGACAGCGTTCTTGCCCATAGCCTTGGCTTTCTGCATGAGCAAAGTCTCACGAGGATTGTATATAACGTCAAATACCGCACCGCTCGCCTTTATAACTTCATCAGGAACAGGGCAGGCGTTTGTCTTAGGATACATTCCCACAGGACAAGCGTTCATAAGCAGATCGTAGTGAACGTCGGTCGGTATCTCAGTGTTCAGAACAATAGTTATCCTAGCGTCAGACTTCATAGCTTTTATCTCTTTCTCTACCTGCTTAGCCAAAGGCATATCGCTCTCCAGCACCGCAATGTAAAGGTCAGCCCCGGCAAGAGCCGCTTCAATTGCCATCATTCTGCCTACTCCGCCGCAGCCTATAAGCAGTATCTTTCCTGCAAAGTCGATGTTCATTGCACGAACAGTTCTGAGAAAGCCGTCGCAGTCAGTGTTATAACCAACGTGCTTGCCGTTTTTGTTGTCAACGCAGTTCACTGAGTGATAACGCTTTGCCGACTGGTCAAGCTCGTCAGTGTAGTCGATAATGCCTATCTTGTGGGGGATAGTGATGTTGTAGCCGTTAAGGGAATCAAGATACTCTGCCTTGTCCTTAAGCTCCTCAGGCTTTACTTCCAGTATCTCATACTCAAACTCACGGTTTTTCAGTTCAAAAAGCCTGGCGTGAATAGGCGGCGACATAGTGTGTTTAAGCGTTTCTCCAAGTATAGCGTATTTTCTTGACATTTTACATTCCTTCTTTATAAAATAAATTTCTGCATATTAATAATGTATATTTTTGCAATGCTCTTATGATTTTGTATCATTCTGTAGGGGCGAACAGCGTTCGCCCGTTTATTTACACATCATTGTAATATGTTTTTGTATCATTCCGTAGGGGCGAACGTTCCTACAGCTTAATAGTTATCTCCCTATTAGTAGGCACATATCTGCGTATCTTTACCCCCGTCAGCTCAAACATTTTCTTTGAAGCCTTAACTCCGTCAGTGTCGGCGTATTTGTCCTCCCAGTAAACGACTTCCTTTATGCCGCTTTGAATGATAGCCTTTGCACATTCGTTGCATGGAAAAAGTGAAACGTATATCTTGGCGTTCTGTAAGCTTCCTGCCGCATGATTGAGAATGGCGTTAAGCTCTGCGTGGCATACAAATGGATATTTCGTGTCAAGAAACTCGCCGTTCCTGTCCCACGGCATCTCGTCATCAGAACAGCCTGTGGGCATACCATTGTAGCCCACTGACAATATCTTGTTGTCCTGAGAAACTATGCACGCCCCTACCTGCGTGTGAGAGTCCTTGCTCCTCTGTGCAGATAGCAGTGAAATGCCCATAAAATATTCGTCCCATGATATGTAGTCATTGCGTTTCATTTTATACACCGCCTTTTATCAGGTATCTTCATCATCAATGTCTGATATGCTCAGCATTGTCACCTTGCCGTCATCATCAAAAAAGAAGGTCGCCAAAAAGCCCCTTTTCTTGTATTTCCATGCGTCTGCGTCAGGACTGTCATGCTCGCCGAAAACTTTTTTGACTTCCGTCTTGTCATCACCGCATTTTACCCCTGCAATGCTCATTCCCTTTTTATCGGAACTGCTTTGCGCCGCACTTATCTGACGTATCTTCGATTTCCTGTCGATATCGTCAACACTGTTCGCTTCCACCTTGACAGTGCCTATTATACTGCCGTCCTGCATAAGCGCCACTGAGAATATCCCCTTGCCGTTTGAGTTCCCCGAAAAAGGATAATCCAGGGTGTATTCATATTCCTCGCCAATATCGTCCAGAGTGCATGGTATCTGTATATCCTTGCCGTTTATCTTTATCTCCCACGCACATTTTCCGCAGGCGCTCAGGCAGACAAGCATTGCCGCCGCCAACACCAACAGCAAAGCTTTTTTCATAGCCTTTTTCATTTTTCTCCCCTCGATATTTTAGTTCAGAGAAGCAAGAGCCTTTTCCATTGTGGCATTGTTCTCAATGTTCACAGCGTTCTTGCCCTTGAGAGTTTTCTTTACAAGACCAGTAAGCACCTTGTTAGGACCAAGCTCGATAAAGTTCTCATAGCCTGCCTTTTCCATTTCAGCAAGCTCAGATGTGAACTTGACAGGTGAAACGATGTGTTTAGCAAGCATATTTGGCATATCTGAAAAATCCTCAAGCTTTGTTCCAAGAACGTTTGAATAGAAATCAACCTTTGCAGTCTTGAACTCAACTGTCTTTGCAGTTTCGATAAATTCGTCAGCCGCACTCTGCATGAGCTTTGAGTGGAAAGCGGAAGCAACGTTGAGCTTTATAGCCTTTTTCTTCATCTCCGCAAACTTTGCCGCAGCCGCCTCGCAAGCCTCTGTGTCGCCTGCGATAACTGTCTGAACGGCTGAGTTGTAGTTTACAGGAACAACATATCCCTCAGTTTCTTCGCATATCTTTTCAACTTCTTCCGCAGGCAGACCGATTATAGCGTACATTGAGCCACTGTTAGCCTCTGCGGCTTTCTGCATAGCAGTTGCTCTCGCCTTGATGAGCTTGAAGCCGTCCTCGATAGTTACAACACCTGCGGCTACCATAGCGGCATATTCGCCCAAAGAGTGACCTGCCACGCCGTCAAATGTGATGCCCTCAGCCTTTGCGGCTTCAAAAGCGGCAAGTGAGCAAGCCATTATAGCAGGCTGTGAGTTCACTGTCTTGTTAAGCTCAGTATCAGGTCCGTCAAATGTTACCGCTCTCAGGTCATATCCCAGCACCTTTTCCGCTGTATCGAAAACCGCATTTGCGGCATCATACTTTTCGCAAAGCTCTTTAGCCATTCCTACATACTGTGAACCTTGCCCCGAAAATAAGAAAATGTTTTTTGACATAAAATTTTACTCCTTTGTGGTTAAATTTATACATAGCCGCCTGATAATATCAAAGCCGCTTTATCTCATGTTTGTAAATTTCTGAAAGTTATCTCCGCTCATCTATTGTTTTATGATTTAATTTTTGCAAGATATTTTCAAAAATAGACACATAATATTAACTAACGCCCTAAAACTTGTGAAAAATTCTCTAAATGTTTAAATTCATCAAGAGTTGTTCATAATTTGTTATTGATGTATCTAAAAAAACAGTTTATAATTATAATGTTATGATATGTGTTATATAGTTAAATAATTAACCAATTATATTTTAATATAATATATTTTGACTTGCTCCATAGGAACAAGAACATTATAGCACAAATTGCGGAAATATACAATATATAATATAGAATTTTCAGGAGGAAAAATCAGTGGGAAGTAAAGTAACAGGCGTAAAGATCAAGGGCATAGGCAAATATGTGCCTGAAATGGTCGCAACAAACGAGGATTTCACAAAGATCGTTGAAACAAGCGACGAGTGGATAACTCAGAGAACAGGCATCAAGCAAAGACACATCACAAATGGTGAGCCTACATACTATCTGGGAGCAATGGCGGCAAAGGCTGCAATGGCTGACGCAGGAGTAAAGGCAGAGGATATCGACCTTATTATTGCCACAACAGTAACAGGGGATTATTTCACTCCGTCACTTTCCTGCCTTATCCAGAGAGAGATAGGCGCGATAGGCTGTATCGCATTTGACCTTAACGCTGCTTGTGCAGGCTTTGTTTACG
Organism: uncultured Ruminococcus sp.; assembly: GCA_934435205.1. Lineage (GTDB taxonomy): Bacteria > Bacillota > Clostridia > Oscillospirales > Ruminococcaceae > Hominimerdicola. The sequence goes on from CAKSAK010000002.1 coordinate 423,339, forward strand.
GCTTCGATACCGCAAAGAGATATCTCCAGACAGGAGACGGAATAAAGACCGTTCTTTTGGTGGCTTCTGAGGAGCTTTCAAAATTCGTTGACTATACCGACCGTTCTTCCTGCGTGCTTTTCGGTGACGGCGCAGCCGCTTTCGTTCTTGAAAAAGCAGAGGATACTACATATTCAAGCTTCCTTGGTGCAGACGGAAACGGTGCAAAGTATCTTGCTTCCCGTGCTTTGAAGTCTGAGAACGCTTTCAGGACCAATACCGAGGAATTTGATATGGATATGCCTGAAACAAAGGATTATTTCTTCAAGCAGGACGGCAAAGAGGTCTATAAGTTTGCGACAAAGGCACTTCCAAATGCAGTTGAGCAGGCTTGTGCAAAGATCGAAATTTCCCCTGATGACCTTGATTGGATAGTTCCTCATCAGGCAAATATAAGAATAATCGAAACTGCCGCAAAGCATCTTGGCGTGTCAATGGACAAGTTCCCTGTATATATCGACCGCTACGGCAACACATCTTCCGCATCTATCCCTATCGCCTTCTGCGACGCAGTTGCAGAAGGCAGGATAAAAAGAGGCGACAAGATTTGTCTTGTAGGCTTCGGCGGCGGACTTACCTATGGTGCGGCTGTTTTCGAGTATTAATAAAAATTTGGTGAAAAAATGGAGATAATAAAATATCCCTCTGAAAAAGAGGTGCAGGAAGCCATAGCTCAGAAAGAGCCGTTGCTCGTGCTTATTTCCTTTGACGGAAAAACAGTGATAATGAGCCATATAGATGAAGCTGTTGAACATTATATACTGCTTATGAAAGCTGGCTTTTCTGATAAGGATATAGATAAGTTTTTCAGGATAGTTCTTGATGACGAGGGCGCAGATTGGACGTTTGTTTGTCCTCCCGATTATAAGAACATATCAGACAGAACAAGAAGAATAAAACAATTTTATAAAGACGGTTTCGCAGTTATATCAGACGTTTTGCAGGAGATCGGCTTTATGGTGGGAATAAATATCCCAAGAAGATACAGACGGCATTTCAACGCAATAATGGAGGACGAATAAAAAAATGACTACTACAAAAACAAAAATAACTGAACTTCTGGGTATAAAATACCCTATCTTTCAGGGCGGTATGGCTTGGATAGCTGAGCATACTCTCGCTTCCGCTGTTTCAAACGCAGGCGGACTTGGCATAATCGCAGGCGGCTCTGCACCTATCGACTACCTGAGAGATCAGATAAGACAGACAAAGGCAGCCGTGAACGGCAAGCCTTTTGGCGTTAATATCATGCTCATGAGCCCTAATGCCGACGACCTCGCTCAGCTCGTTATAGATGAGGGCGTTCCTGTCGTAACAACAGGCGCAGGCAACCCCGGCAAGTATATGGCTGCCTGGAAAGAAGCAGGCATAAAGGTGATACCTGTCGTTCCGTCAGTTGCTCTTGCAAAGAGAATGGAAAGAGCAGGCGCTGACGCTGTTATCGCAGAGGGAACAGAGTCAGGCGGACATATCGGTGAGAACACAACGATGTGTCTTGTTCCGCAGGTAGTTGACGCAGTTGAGATACCTGTTATCGCCGCAGGCGGAATAGCAGACGGCAGAGGAATAGCCGCTTCATTCATGCTCGGCGCAGAGGGCGTTCAGCTCGGCACACGTTTCCTTGCCGCAGAGGAGTGTCAGATAAATCCTGTTTATAAGGAGCTTGTTGTAAAGGCTAAGGATACAGACAGTATCGTAACAGGCAGATACACAGGTCACCCATGCAGAAACGTAAAGACAAAGTTCTCAAAGAAGCTTGCAAGCGGTGAAGCAAACGGCACTATCACACCTGACGAGTTTGAGGAGATAACTCTCGGCTCACTGAGAAAAGCAGTTCAGGACGGCAACCTTGAGGAGGGTTCTTTCCTCTGCGGAGCTATCGCAGGCATGGTAAAGAAAGTCGAGCCTGCAAAGGATATGATAGAGGAAATGTTCACAGAAGCAGAGAAGCTTCTCAGCAAGTAAAAGACGGAGGAAAATAAAATGGCAACAGCATTGATAACAGGCTCTGCAAGAGGAATAGGCGCGGCTATCGCACTGAGACTTGCAAAGGACGGCTATAATATTGCTCTCAACGATATCTCTGAGGCAATGTTTGAAGATAACGATATAATGGATAAGATAAAGGCAGAGGGCGTAGAGTGTGAGAAATTCATCTGCGACGTTTCAAGCTATGCACAGGTAGAGGAAACAGTTAAGGCGGTAAAGGCTCGCTTCGGCACTATCGACGTTCTCGTAAACAACGCAGGAATCACCCGTGACGGTCTTATGGCTCGTATGAGCGAGGAACAGTACGATATGGTAGTGGCCGTAAACCAGAAGAGCGTGTTCAATATGTCAAAGTTCGTTGGCAGCGTTATGATGAGACAGAAGTCAGGCAGGATAATAAACCTTGCTTCCGTTGCAGGACTTTACGGCAACCCTGGACAGATAAATTATTCTGCAACAAAGGCGGCTATCGTCGGCATGACAAAGACAGTGGCAAAGGAGCTTGGTTCAAGAGGTATCACCTGCAATGCAGTTGCCCCTGGATTTATCAAGACCCCTATGACAGACAAGCTCACAGACGCTCAGAAGCAGGCTATGATTAATCAGATAGCAATGAAGCGTTACGGCGAGGTGGACGAGATAGCAGGCGTTGTATCCTTCCTTGCTTCCAAGGACGCAAGCTATGTCACAGGACAGGTGATAGAAATAAGCGGCGGACTTATGATGTAGCCACTCGGTCACTCGCCGTGACGGGCATTTTACGCCGCACGTTGCGGTATTGGGTAATTTGTGTCCGCTCAGCGAGATAATGTTGACTGAATGATTTTATTTCAGCCAATAATGTAGGGGACGGCGCCCCCGACGTCCCGCCACACAATATTTGTGTTTTAGTAAAAATATGTAGGGGCGAACAGCGTTCGCCCGTTATCTCCAAAAGTTGTATATAGAATTATTGTTTATACGGCATTGGGAAATAAATGATGTTATTGTTTTAGAAATAAAGGAGTGTTTAAATGAGAAGAGTTGTTATCACAGGTATGGGTACAGTAAACCCTCTGGGCAAGAACGTAGAGGAATTTTGGGCTAATATCAAGGCTAACAAGAACGGCCTTTCTTATGTTGACCAGTTCGATGCCGAGAATTTCCCTGTAAAGATAGTCGGTGCTGTCAAGGATTTTGACTGCACTGAGTATATAGATAAAAAAGAAGCAAAGAGAATGGACAGATTTACTCAGTTCGCTGTTTGCTCTGCAAAGCAGGCTCTTAAAATGGCTGGCTCTGATTTCAAGGACGTTGATCCATTTAAGGCTGGCGTTATAATCGGCGTTGGTATCGGCGGTCTTAATATGACCGAAAAGGAAGTAACAAAGTTCAACGAAAAGCCTGATAAGGTGTCAGTTTTCTTTATCCCTATGATGATAGGCAATATGGCGGCTGGTACTGTTGCAATGCATACAGGCTTTAAGGGCGATAATTTCTGTACCACCACAGCTTGTGCTTCAGGTACTCACGCTATCGGTGAAGCTTTCAGAAAAATAAAGGACGGCTACCTTGACGTTTGCCTTTGCGGCGGCTCAGAGGCTTGTATCTCTCATTTCGCACTCAGCGGATTCAACAATATGAAAGCTCTCTCAAAGGCTACAGAGCTTGACAAGGCTTCAACTCCATTCGACCTGAACAGACAGGGCTTTGTCCTTGGCGAGGGCGCAGGCATACTTTGCCTTGAGGAGTATGAGCATGCTAAAGCAAGAGGTGCAAATATCATAGCTGAGATAGCAGGCTACGGCGCAACAGGCGACGCTTATCACATGACAAGCCCGTCACCAACAGGCGAAGCTGCCGCTCATGCAATGAAGTATGCCTACGAAGAAGCAGGTCTGAAGCCTGAGCAGGTGAACTACATCAACGCTCACGGCACATCAACAGGTCTTAACGATAAGTATGAAACAACAGCTATCAAGCTTGCTCTTGGAGAAGAAGCCGCAAGAAAGACGGTCATAAACTCCACCAAGTCTATGACAGGTCACCTTCTTGGTGCGGCAGGCGGCATGGAAGCTATCGTTACTGCACTTTCTGTTCAGAATGACTTTGTTCATAAGACAATAAACTACACCACTCCTGACCCTGAGTGCGACCTTGACTACTGCGTTGAGGGCAACAGAGAAATGCCAGTTTATGCGGCACTCTCAAACTCTCTGGGCTTTGGCGGACATAACGCTACTATCTGTATCAAGAAGTGCGACTAATAAGGAGAAACTGATATGAGCGAAAAGATTTACGGTCAGTTTGACCTTGAAACAATAGAAAAGCTTGCCGATATCGTGAAGAATAAAGACCTCGGCGAGATAACAATAGCTGACGGCGACAAGGTGATAACAGTAAAGGGAAAGAAATGCCCTCCTCCTGCACCAATGGGTATGCCTATGCCAATGGCTGTAGGCACAGCTTCAACTGCGGCTCAGACAGCACCGGAAGCGGCGGCAACATCAGCGCCAGTAACAGGCGGCAAGGCTGTTAAAGCCCCTATCGTGGGAACATTCTATGCCGCTCCGTCACCTGATTCAAAGCCGTTCGTAAGCGTTGGCGACAAGATAAAGAAGGGCGACACTATCTTCATTATCGAGTCCATGAAGGTAATGAGCGAAGTGCAGAGCGAATTTGACGGCGTGGTAAGAGAGATATGCGTAAACAGCGGCGATGCTGTTGAGTTCGATCAGACCATAATGATACTTGACTAAACTGATTTGGAGGAAAGACAATGGCAGTTGTTTTGAATAAAGAGCAGATCATGGAAATAATCCCTCACCGTGACCCTTTTCTGCTTATCGACGAGGTAAACGAGCTTGAAGTGGGCAAGCGTGTAAAGGCTACAAAGTATATAAAGGCTGAGGATTTTTGGTTCAAGGGACATTTCCCGAACTATCCTGTTACCCCTGGCGTACTTATGGTAGAGATGTGTGCGCAGGCAGGTGCAGTGGCACTGCTTTCACTTCCTGAGAACAAGGGCAAGATAGGTCTGTTCGGCGGCATAAACAACTGTAAGTTCCGCCAGCAGGTAGTGCCTGGTGATAAGCTGGATATCGAGGTGGAGATAATCAAAGTCAAGGGCCCTATCGGCGTTGGAAAGGCTCTTGCATCTGTAAACGGCAAGAAGGCTGTTTCCGCTGAGATAACTTTTGCGATAAAGTAAGCTATCTCTTATTCTAGTCATAATTAGTGAGGCATAATATGTTCAAAAAAGTATTGATTGCGAACAGAGGCGAGATCGCTGTCCGCATTATAAGAGCCTGCCGAGAGCTTGGCATACATACTGTTGCGGTATATTCCACTGCCGACAGAAACGCTCTCCACGCTCAGATAGCAGACGAGGCAGTCTGCATAGGTCCTGCACCAAGCAAGGACAGTTATCTTAATGTCAGGGCGATAATCTCCGCCTGCGAGATAACAGGTGCAGACGCTATCCACCCGGGCTTTGGCTTTTTGTCTGAAAATCCGTCCTTTGCGAAAATGTGCGAAAAGTGCGGCATAACTTTTATAGGCCCAAGAGCCGAGTCTATCGAAATGCTTGGCGATAAAGCGCAGGCAAAGGAAACAATGAAAGAAGCAGGCGTGCCTGTTATAATGGGTTCAGACGGTGCGATCTCAAATATCCACGCAGCGCATACCCTTGCAAGAGATCTTGGCTACCCTGTTATGGTAAAGGCTTCAGCAGGCGGCGGAGGACGTGGTATAAGGATCGTTCACTCCGACGATGAGCTTGAGGCTCAGATGACCGCCGCAAAGCAGGAGGCTTTGGCTTGCTTTGGCAACGACGAGATATACATTGAGAAATTCATAGAAGACCCTAAGCATATCGAGATACAGATACTTGCAGATAATTACGGCGACGTTATCTATCTGGGCGAGCGTGACTGCTCCATGCAGAGAAGAAATCAGAAGGTCCTCGAGGAAGCCCCTTCCCCTGCAAGCTTTATGAATGAGGAGCTTCGTGCGAAAATGGGCAAAGCCGCTTGTACAGCCGCTAAGGTCTGCGGCTATAGGAATGCAGGCACTATTGAGTTCCTTGTGGATAAAAACGGCGAGTTCTATTTCATGGAAATGAACACCCGTATACAGGTGGAACACCCTATCACAGAGGCCGTCACAGGCGTTGACCTTGTAAAGCAACAGCTCCTTATCGCATCAGGACAGAGATTGTCTATAAAGCAGGAGGATATAAAGCTGACAGGTCATGCAATAGAGTGCCGTATAAATGCGGAAAATCCGCTTCTTGATTTCAGACCGTCACCTGGCAGGATAAAGTCGCTCTTTATCCCCGGAGGCCCTGGAATAAGAGTAGATACCGCAGTTTATCAGGGCTATGAGATACCGCCTTATTACGATTCAATGATAGGCAAGCTCATCGTTCACGGTAAGAACAGAGAAGAAGCTATTGCGAAAATGACATGGGCGCTGTCTGAGTTTATCGTAGACGGCGTTGCAACCAATGTTGATTTCCAGCTCAAGCTTATAAGACGCCCTGAGTTTTTAGAGGGCAATTACGATAACGGTTTTCTTAACCGTACCGACATTTTGGCAGATGAGAGGAGTAAGGAATAATGCTTGAAGATCTGTTTTCTGTCGTTAAAGTAAGATTTAACGGCGATAAGGCGGACGATGACAAGAAAAAGACCGATATCCCAAAGGGTCTGCTTTTCAAGTGTCCAAGATGCAGAAACGTCACTTTTATGGAGGAGTTTCAGGCAAACGGCAAGGTTTGTCCTCACTGTAACTATCATTCAAGACTTACCGCTAAAGAACGTCTTGATATAACCATAGATAAGGGTAGCTTTGAGGAATTTGATAAGGATATGATATCGAAAAATCCTATAGATTTCCCTGATTATGAAGCAAAACAGCAGGCTCTGAGAGAAAAGACAGGTCTTAAAGACGCCGTTCTTACAGGAAAGGCTACTATAAGAGGCGAGAAGATAGTTATAATCGTTATGGATTCCAACTATATGATGGCTTCCATGGGCAGCGTTGTGGGCGAAAAGATAACACGAGCTATCGAATACGCCACCGCAAATAAGCTCCCTGTTATCGCATTCACAGCTTCAGGCGGAGCAAGAATGCAGGAGGGCATAGTTTCCCTAATGCAAATGGCGAAAACAAGCGGCGCAGTGGCTAGACATAACCAAGCAGGTCTGCTTTATATCGCAGTTATGACCGACCCTACCACAGGCGGTGTAACAGCTTCCTTTGCGTCACTGGGCGATATCATAATCGCTGAGCCGAAGGTGCTTATAGGCTTTGCAGGCAGACGTGTTATAGAGGGTACTATCAAGCAGAAGCTTCCTGACGATTTCCAGTCTGCCGAGTTCATGCTTGAAAACGGCTTTGTTGATATGATAGTTGAGCGAAAGAAAATGAGAAGAGTTCTCGCTCATATACTCAGACTTCATAAACCAGCAAAGGAGGTGTCCTCAAATGAGTGAGCTGACAGCTTGTCAAAGACTTGATATAATCAGACACAAGGGCAGACCGACTGCCAAGGACTATATCCCCCTTATATTCGACGATTTCTTTGAAATGCACGGAGACAGACTTTTCGGCGACGATGGTGCTGTTATGGGCGGTATAGCCTATTTCAAGGGCATACCTGTTACAGTTATCGCAGAGGTAAAGGGCAGAGATCTTGCAGAAAATCAGAAGTGCAATTTCGGTATGCCTCACCCGGAGGGCTACAGAAAGGCTCTCAGGCTTGCAAGGCAGGCTGAGAAGTTCCACAGACCTGTTATATGCCTTGTGGATACAGCAGGTGCGTTCTGCGGCGTAGAAGCCGAGAAGCGTGGTCAGGGCGAGGCTATCGCTAAAAACATCATGGAGTTCATGACTCTCAAGACCCCTGTTATATCCATAATTCTGGGCGAGGGCGGCTCTGGCGGAGCGCTGGCTCTTGCAGTGTGCGATGAGCTTGCAATGCTTGAAAACGCTATCTATTCGGTAATATCACCGAGAGGTTTTGCAAGTATCCTGTGGAAAGATTCCACAAGAGAGCGTGAAGCCTGCGATATCATGAAGATAACCGCCGAGGATCTTACAAGACTTGGCGTGTGCGACCATATAATTTCCGAAGCCGACGGCGGCGCACATAACGACCCACAGCTCACTGCGGAGAATATCTCCGACTATATCGAGGGAGCTTTGAAAAGAAAATTGCAAAAAGGTCTTGACGAATTGCTTGATGGGCGTTATAATAAGTTTAGAACTGTGGGCGAGTTTGAGGAAAGTCCGCAGAAATGAGTTTTTTTGATGATCATGCCGAATGATTTGCCGACTTATGAGCGGCGGCGGCTGACATAAATGCTGCGCTGAGCGGCAGACCCAGTAAAGTACAGAATGGAGGTAAAGTAATGGTATTTGATAAGATCAAGGACATTATCGTAGAGCAGCTCGACGTTGAAGAGGACGCAGTAACTATGGAGGCTTCTATCACAGATGATCTCGGCGCTGACTCACTGGACGTAGTTGACCTTGTAATGAGCATCGAGGAGAGCTTTGATGTAGAGATCCCTGATGAAGAGGTCGAGAACATCAAGACTGTTGGCGATATCGTTAAGTATATCGAGAACAAGGTCGAGGAATAATCTTTGACTGTTTCAAAAAGCTGTGCTTTTGCACGGCTTTTTTTATTTTACCTGATTTGTGGAATATGCACAAAATGGGAGTATATTTATTAAAGGGTATAGACAAATGAGGGCTGTTGTGATATAATTAAATCAATGAGTAAATATTGGGGCTAAGCTCCGGAAAGGAAAAATGATGCTGCATGAAAAATCCTGCGGTGCTATCGTTTACAGAAAGTATCACGGCAACACCGAGATACTGCTGATAAAGCATATCAACAGCGGTCACTGGTCATTCCCAAAGGGTCATGTTGAGGGCGATGAAACAGAGGAAGAAACTGCCAAGCGCGAGATCATGGAGGAAACGGGGATAGACGTAAATCTTGATACCACGTTTCGGGAGATAGTGTCCTATTCTCCAAGGAAGGACACGCAGAAGATCGTTGTCTACTTTATCGGCAAAGCAAAGAACACCGACTATACTCCTCAGGAAGAGGAGATCGCAGACATACGCTGGGTCGAGATCGGCAGGGCAGGACAGGTCCTGTCTTATGAAAACGACCGCAGTATTGTAAACAAGGCGAAGAAATTTATAATCTGAAAAGAGTTCCATAAAATGCGTTCAGGTATTGAACGGTGTTTTATGGAACTTTTTGTTGGTGCTGTCAAAGTGCGTGATAAGTGCCAAGCCGAGTGCATTTTAGCTGTTATATATATTCGATTTTCAAGTTGCGTTCGGGGTGTGTCACCGAGTATCATGCCCTAGGTCTTGCATACACAAAATATCAAATGCACGCCCACGTCCTGACACAAGTACTCTACAGCCTGCTCCAGAATCTCTCATCGTATTCACTAAGTCACAGGGCTTGTACGTGCCCGCAAGTGTCAAAACGCTTTCTACTTATACACGAAAAAGGGGTGTTTTGTTGCATAAAAAATGCAACAATTGCAGAAATGTTGCCAAATTAAAATATAAATCATTTGTTTGCACAAATCCTATATGTGAATTTTGTGCATATTTGATGTAGGGGCTAACATTGTTCGCCCATTTGTCCTGCTCGTATTGTCTGATATATCCCACAAAAAAACAGGAACGAACAAAGTCCGTCCCTGTGTATTGTTTTAGTATGTCAGCAAGATCATATCTCGCTGTTATCATAGCACTCAAACACCTTTTCAGCATGAGCCTTGTCAGCGTCGCTCTGCCTTGTGATAAGGCTAACGATAGGCACAAGAACAAGTCCGAAAAGCATTGCAAATGCGCCTGCGTTGATAGGCGAAGCAAGATTTATGCCCCAAAGTGTGCCTGTGTGACCTGCAAGGGTGTAGTATGCCATATGTACAACTGTTATGCCTACTCCTGCAATAAAGCTTGCCATGCACGCCGCCTTTGTTACGCCTTTCCAGAAAAGTCCATACATGAACGGTGCAAGGAATGCTCCTGCAAGTGCGCCCCATGAGATTGACATGAGAGTGGAAATCACTGTCTGCGGATTTTCAAGGGTGATTATTGCAAGCACAACTGAGATGATAAGAAATACGGCAATGAAAATTCGCATTGTGACAAGCTGTTTTTTCTCGTTCATTTTTTCTTTCATTATAGGCTTGATAAGGTCGATAGTCAAAGTGGAGCTAGATGTAAGCACCAGCGATGAAAGTGTTGACATTGAAGCCGAAAGCACAAGTACGATAACAAGTCCGAACAGCAGGGTCGGAAGTTTCTCCATCATGGTCGGAACTATTCCGTCAAAGCCGCCCTCAGGAAGTCCGTCAACGCTCTTGACAAAAAGTCTGCCGAAGCCCCCAAGGAAGTAACAGCCGCCTGCTACCACTACTGCAAAAAATGTGGATACTATAGTTCCGGTCTTGATAGCCTTGTCGTCTTTTATTGCATAGAATTTCTGCACCATTTGCGGAAGTCCCCATGTGCCAAGAGAAGTGAGTATAACAACGCCTGCAAGATTTATAGGGTCAGGTCCGAAGAGGGAAGCGTATGTACCCTTGTCGCCATTTGCGTCAGGGATATCACCAAGCAGGTCAAGAGAATTTCCAAGGCCGCCGTTTTCGCCAAGCACTGCAAGCACTACCGCCGCAATGCCTACAAGCATTACTATTCCCTGAATAAAATCGTTCAGTGCTGTAGCCTTGTAGCCACCCATGATAACATACACCGCAGTGAAAACTGCCATACCGATTATACAATATTTGTATGGTATGCCGAAGCCCTTTTCAAAAAGTCTTGACAAGCCGTTGTAAACTGACGCTGTGTAAGGTATAAGGAACACGAACACGATAAGCGCTGAAACTATCTTCAAAGGCTTGCTGTTGTATCTCTTTTCAAAATACTCAGGCATGGTCTTTGCCTCAAGGTGCTTTGACATTATTCTTGTACGTCTGCCTAAAACTTTCCATGCAAGCCATGAGCCTATGACAGCGTTTCCGATTCCTACCCAAGTTGAAGCCACACCATAATTCCAGCCGAATTTTCCTGCGTAGCCTACAAAAATTACTGCCGAGAAGTAGGAAGTTCCGTATGCGAAAGCTGTGAACCACGCTCCAAGACCTCGTCCTCCAAGTACAAAATCATTGACGCTTGCCGATTTTCTGCGGTAATAAACTCCTATGCCTATCATTAGGGCAAGGTATAATACCAATACTATCCACCTTGCTGTCAATCCAATACACTCCTTTTGCTTCATGTGTCACTTTAAAGCTTTTATGCTTTTGCGTTTTTACTTGCTAAAGTACAATGATATTATTATAGTACAAAGCGGAGTATTTGTCAATACGGACAGGCATAAAAAAAGCCACCGCAAAGGGAGATTTTGCGGTAGCTTTTTTGGTGAAAATCACGAAGTTTACCTGTGTAAAACATCATTGTTCGTCATGACGGTCGCTTTCGCCTGCGGTGATACAAAGGCACATTGTCACAACGCCCACAAAACCGCCTACCAGCGTTCCTGCAAAAAATTCAAGCATAAAAACACCTCCTGCGGATAGTGTGGACATTTTGGAGTGGCGTTATTCAGCGGTATGGTCACATGAGAGCGTAGTTTCCGTTTATATCCTTGACATGGCGAAGCTCAACATAAGCCGAGCGGTAAAAACCGAAGGTTCGGGATAGGTCAAGAAAGCGGTAAAAATCATTGTATGGCCGGTCGGAAAGATAGAAAACAATGATGTGCTTTTTGTGTTCCCCCTGACGAACGCTTGTTATCTTCATTGGATATCCGAACTTGTCAGCCAATTTTTGAAGCTCTTCCGCCATGCGCACGAACTTTTCTTCCTCGGATTTTATTTTGGCTTTTTGTGCGGGAGAAAGATTTTTGTAGCGTTTATAACCTTTTTCAGCCGCCCAAAAGGGGCAGTCCTCAAATTTCTGAAAGAAAACGCACTGTTTTTCACCGCATTTGTGGTTTCTGTAAATGCTTTTTGTAACATAGCCTTTGTGCAGGTCACAACGACAGAAGCCTATAAGCTTGCGCCTTTGAACATAAACATAATCTCCCGAAACAAGCTTTGCACCTTTAAGCTCATCATTTTTTTGGGGTGCGTTCTGGGTATTTTTCTGCTTTTTGCGCTTTGCTTCTGCTTTTTCAGCATCAAGTTTCGAAAGCTCATCTGTGAACCTTTCCCATAACGTGATATCTTCCTCGTCCATAATGCGACCCCCTTTTTGGTTATTTAGCATATTATAGCATACTAAAACAAATTTGTGGTAACATTTTTTGGACAGATGAAGAATTATACTACGATTATTATAATAATTGCCATTACAGCGAGAAAAGCGATATTTGCGGCAGTGAAATATGCGAAATATCTGCCTTTGATATGGGGGTGGCTGCGGCATATCTGCTTGTAGGATATAAGGCTTGCCATGGAGGCGATAAGAGTGCCAAGGCCGCCTATGTTCGTTCCTATTATAAGTGCGTTCAGCTTGTTGGTGAAGCCTGAAAGGAGTATAGCGCATGGAACGTTGCTTATTATCTGACTTGCGGCAACGGCAATAAGAAGCTCGTGACCGTTTATTATGCTGCTGAGTACACTGCGGAAAATCTCTACTCTGCCCATATTTCCGATAAAGATGAAAAATCCACAAAATGTAAGAAGCAGTGAGTAATCAACTGTTTTAAGCACGTTTCTGTCAGCAATGGCAGAGAAAGCAAGTGCGCAGAGGGTTGTTATCTGCCATGGGATAAGCCTTGCAACTGTAAGCAGGCAAAGGACAAAAAGCAGGACGTATCCTGAAAGTTTTGTCTTGTCTTTAGTCGAATATGTATCGAAGTTTTCAGCAGTTATATCTGTCTTGACAGACAGCTTTCCTGACTTTTTACACAATGCAAGCGTCCACAGAAAAAGCATCGCTCCTGCCACAATAGTAAAGGGAAGCATAAGTACAAGAAAATCTTCCAGCTTCATATCTGATACACCAAAAAGGTATAGATTCTGAGGATTGCCTATAGGCGTGAGCATACTGCCAAGATTTGCGGCAATGGTCTGCATGACGACAATGGGTATGAGAAGCTTGTTGCCTGCTTCACCGAGAGTTGAGAGGGCGGTGAGAGTGAGGGGAACAAAGGTCAGAAGTGAAACGTCATTTGTTATGAACATACTTGAAAAGAAGCAAAGCCCCACAAGCACTATGGAAAGCTGAAATGCGGTATTGACTTTGCTTATGATAAATTTTGCACTGCGTTCAAAAATGCCAAGACCTTTGCAGCCCTCGGTCACTGTCATAAGAGAGAACAGAAGTCCAAGTGTTCGGAAGTCGATATAACTTGCATATGCTTTGTCAGGTGTGACGAAAAATGCAGATATAACGGCTAAGAGCATTGCCACTATCAGGACGGTTTCTTTTTTAGCAAAGGCGATCGCTTTATTTATGTTTTTCATTTTATCATTTCCTGTCGTTTATTCATATGATAAAATTATATCATGAAAATGATATTATTACAAGATTTTGAGCTGCTTTAAGAAAAAAACTTGACAAGTTTAAATAACCATGTTATAATAACACTGTTATTATAACATGGTTATTTTCAGGCAGGTGCAAAATGAGAACGGAAACAGCAGGAGTTACAGAAACTCTTATAGAGAGTGCAAAAAAAGAATTTCTTGAACACGGCTTTCAAAATGCAAATCTTCGCAGGATCTCTTCTGAGAGCGGAGTAAGTACGGGGTCTATATATACACGCTTTGGGGACAAGGCTGGACTTTTTTCGGCGGTGGTAAAGCCGGCTGCAGACGGACTTATGGAGTTGTATCTTGAAAGCATAACCGCTGCCACGGAGAGCGGCGACCCTGCGGAGGCGACAAGTCAGGGCAATGAGGGAACTGAGCTTGTGCTGAAATATATTTATGAAAACTTTGACGTTTTCAAGCTTATCTTCTGCCGCTCAGCAGGAACGGAGTATGAGCATTATTTTGACGAGCTTGCTGAGATAGAGGAAAAGTATTACAGGGAGTTTGTAAAGCAGTTTTCAAGGCGTGAAAACATGGTGAGCGACTTCTTCGTACACGTTATCTGCCGAACAGGCTGGTCTTATATTTACGAGGTGGTCTCTCATGATCTTTCTTATGATGAGGCGCAGATCTTTATGAAAAGCATAAGAGAGTTCTGCTTCGCAGGCTGGGGGAAAGTTCTGGGGCAGAATTATGAGGATCTGGGCTTGTAGGGTCTTGGTGTTGTTCGGGTTTTTAGTAGAACTTTGAGCAGGGAGCGGGACGTCGTATTTCTGCAAAGCAGAAATTGCGCCGCTCCCCTACAGAAAAGATGTCAAAATCATTTGACTTTTTTAACATTTTCAGCAATCCCTTATAGGGTGTTGCTTTTTAAATGGCAATAAGTTAGTTAAACCTAACTTTATAAACAAACAGGAGGTATTGTTGTGAAAAAGAAAGAGAAAAAGAAAAGTTCCTTTGCAGTTCTTATGCACTATGCAGGCAGACATAAGTATTATTCTTACGCTTCTGCTGTTCTTGCTGTAATAAGTGCATGGATAGCACTGATACCGTTTTATGATGTTTGGCGCATCATAAAAGAGATACTCAGGGTAAGACCTGATTTTTCAAAGGCGGAGAACATAAGCCGATACGGCTGGGAAGCTGTGGGCTTTGCGCTTCTTGGAATGGTGGTCTATATCGCTGCGCTCATGTGTTCTCACAAGGCGGCGTTCAGGGTGCAGGCTAACATGAGGGTGAGCATGATGAGGCATGTCATGAAGCTTCCGCTGGGTTATGTTGAGGCTGAGGGAACGGGAAAGATAAGAAAGATAGTTATGGATTCAAGTGCGGCAACGGAAACGTATCTTGCTCACAATTTTCCTGACAAGGCTGTTTCAAGGGCGACCCCTGTGGGTCTGCTTGCTATGATGTTCGTGTTCGATTGGCGGCTTGGACTTATAAGCCTTATCCCTGCGGTCATTGCATTTGCGCTTATGGGCACACTTATGATGGGCCCTAAAATGGCGGAGGATATGAAGCAGTATCAGAATGCACTTGAAACAATGTCCTCTGAGGCGGTGGAGTATGTTCGTGGAATACCTGTTGTAAAGACTTTCGGTCAGACGGTATTTTCTTTCAAGCGTTTCAAGCTTGCTATTGACGAATATGAAAAGTGGACTCTTGGATACACAAAGAACATGATGCTTCCGATGATATGTTTCACCACTGCGGCGAACGGCATTTTTGCGGCGCTTATAATTGCGGCTTTCAAACTCACTTCCCATGGGGTAACGGACGAGTTCGTTCTTAATCTTTTCTTCTATGTGATCATAACTTCTATTCTTACTGTTACGCTTATGAAGATAGCATATGCAGGAGAGTCACAGATGTTGGTGGACGACGCTGTGAACAGAATGTATTCTATCCTTGAAACTGAGCCGCTTCCTGAGACAAAGAGCGGTGAAACTCCAAAGGACTCATCTATCCAGCTTGACAATGCGGTGTTTGCTTATGACAATGCAGAGAGCAACGCTGTTGACGGAATAACGATGAACATAAAGGCAGGAGAGCATATTGCGGTAGTAGGTCCGTCGGGCGGAGGAAAGACCACGCTTTGTTCCCTTATCGCACGTTTCTGGGACGTAAAGAGCGGTTCTATAAAGATTGGCGGAGCAGATGTGAGAAACATTCCGTCAGAGGAGCTTATGAAGTATGTTTCATATGTTTTCCAGGACAGCAAGCTTCTTAAAATGAGCATTCTTGAAAACGTACGCATGGGCAGACCTGACGCAACGGACGAGGAAGTTATGCAGGCGCTTCGTGACGCACAGTGCATGGATATAATCGAGAAGTTCCCTGAGGGCGTTGATACTATGATAGGCTCAAAGGGTGTATATGTTTCAGGGGGCGAGTGCCAGAGACTTTCTATTGCAAGGGCGTTTTTGAAAAATGCGCCTGTGCTTATACTGGACGAGGCGACGGCTTTTGCCGACCCTGACAACGAGAGGTCTGTTCAGCAGGCTTTTGAGAAGCTTTCAAAAGATAAGACAGTAATAATGATAGCCCACAGGCTTTCAACGGTAACAAATGCAGACCGCATTTACGTCCTGTCTGAGGGCAGGATAGCAGAGAGCGGAAAGCATGAGGAGCTTATGGAGCAGGGCGGGATCTACAGCCGTATGTGGAACGAATACAACAGGTCTGTAAACTGGCAGGTCAGAAAGGCAGGGGTTTGATAATGAGCTTTACGGAAAAATTAAAACACAAATATGCCCTTTCAGACAAGGGTGCAAAGGGCATGATAAGGGCGTTTGTTGCTGTTACGCTTGCTAACCTTGTGCTTATGCTCCCTGTGGGACTTTTATATGTGCTTTCCTCATATCTTCTTGAGGGAGAGCTTCCAAGAGATAGGTTCTGGCTTTTTATGGGGGCGATAGTGGGAGCGCTTTTGCTTATTGCCCTTACAACGCTTTTTCAGTATAAGTCAACATTTTACTCTACATATGTTGAAAGCGGTGTAAGACGAAGGACGCTTGCGGAAAAGCTCAGGAAGATACCGCTTTCATACTTTGGCAAGAAAGACCTTGCCGACCTTACGAACACTATCATGACGGACTGTGCAATGATAGAAACAGGCTCTTCACATTGGATACCTGAGCTTGTGGGCGGTATCGCCTCCACTACTATCATCGTTATAAGCTTGTTTTTCTTTGACTGGAGAATGGCTCTTGCTTCAGTTTGGGTAATGCCGGTAGCATTTATGATAGTTATATCTTCAAAGAAGGTTATGTCAAGGATACACGAAAAGACGATGAAATATCGTATAGATTGCATTGACGGTATTCAGGAGGGACTTGAAACTCTCCGTGACCTGCGTTCATACAACATGACGGAGGAATACTCTGAGGGCCTTGAAAAGAAGATAAAGGCTGTGGAAAAGCACGCTATCGTGGCGGAGTTTGCAAATGCAGCGTTCGTATGCTCAGCGCAGATGATATTAAAGCTTGGTATCGGCACTGTGGCAGTTGTGGGAAGCTCGCTTCTTGTAAAGGGCGAGATAACGGTGCTGACGTTTTTTATGTTCCTGCTGGTGGTAACAAGAATGTATGAGCCGCTTCAGATCGCGCTTCAGAACTTGGCTGCTATAATAAGCCTTGACGCAAACTGCAAGCGTATGGACGAGATACTCTCACATGAGGAGCAGACGGGCAGTGATAAGCTTGACAACAAGGGTTATGATATCACATTCGACCATGTGGCTTTCTCATACAAGAGTGGAGAGCAGGTGCTTTCTGATGTAAGCTTTACTGCAAAGCAGGGTGAGATAACAGCGCTTATCGGTCCGTCGGGCGGAGGAAAGACCACTGTTGCAAGGCTTGCGGCAAGATTTTGGGATAATGACAAGGGCAAGATAACTGTTGGCGGAATGAACGTTGCTGACGTTGACCCTGAGAAGCTTTTGTCACTTTACTCTATCGTTTTCCAAGATGTAACGCTCTTTAACAACACTGTTATGGAGAACATAAGGATAGGCAGAAAGGACGCAACGGACGAGGAAGTTATGGCGGCGGCAAGGCTTGCACACTGCGAGGACTTCGTCGAGAAGATGCCTGACAAGTGGAACAGCATGATAGGAGAGAACGGCTCGGAGCTTTCGGGCGGTGAAAGACAGCGTATATCCATAGCGAGGGCATTTCTAAAGGACGCTCCTATCATTCTTATGGACGAGGCAACGGCTTCACTGGACGTTGACAACGAGTCGCTTATACAGGAATCTATCGCAAAGCTTATACAGAACAAGACTGTGCTTATAATAGCGCATAGAATGAGGACTGTTGACGGTGTGGACAAGATAGTTGTGCTTAAAGACGGCAAGGTGGCTGAGACAGGCTCGCCTGAGGAGCTTAAAAAGGCTAACGGGATCTACAAGCACATGGCTGAGATGCAGCTATGCTCGGAGAAATGGAAATACTGATATGAATAGAAACCGCCGCTGGGAGGGGTACTCTCAGCGGCGGTTTGTTTTTTACTGCAAGCTTGCGATTTTAACGGGCGAACGCTGTTCGCCCCTACAGGTGAGGGGCGATGTTTTGTGATATTGCCTATTATTTTGCGGAGATGTTTCCGCTTTCTGATTTTTTGATAAGACCTGCGGTGAGGGCTTTTTTCAGGGTGTAGCTTATTACGCTCTCCGTTGTGCCTACGGCTCTTGTATAGCCGAATTTCTTGGCTGTTTCTCTTACGAGGTCGGCTTCTGAAAGGCTTATCTGCTGGCAAAGCACTTCTTTCACGGCGTTTATTATCTCCTCGGAGGGAATATCCTCCATGCTTCGCTTGTTTGTATCGTCGCTTGTGCGGTAGATAGGATAGCTTTCGGGGGATTGACCCTCTTTCCAAAGGAAAACTCTGTTCTCATCGGCTGTGGCGCATGGTGAAACGCCTTGTGCGGCATCGGCAAAAATGCTTTCCACTCTTGAGCCGCTTCGTGTTATGCCCCATGCGGCGAATACTTTTCTCATGAAAAGCTTTTCGCTTATTGGTGCTTCGGCGGAGATTATCTTTTCGGCTGTTTCCCTTATTTTCTGCTTGTTTTCAGGCTTATAAAAGTCATCAGATGTACCCATTGTGTCGATATCTGCGGTCACATATGGCTGTGCAAAGGCTGATGTGAGGTCGGAAGCTTCCTCTCTTTCAAACTGCGCTGTGGCATAGACAGCAGGCTTTGAGGTGGGAGCGATTTCGGCTTCGTGCTTTGGTGCGCTGTCTATGGCGGTTTTTACGGCTCTCAGCACTCGGTCTTTATCGTCAAACCAATCGAGAGTCCACACTCTCAGGATATTCCAGCCAAGACCGTTAAGCACGCTTGGCTGTAGGATAAATCTATCCTGTGCGGTGGAGCTGTGGAGAGTGTTTTCACCGTCAAGGAGTATTCCCAGGAGATACTCGTTTTCGTTGTCAGGGTCGATTATGCCTATATCAACTTTGAACTCGGAGCTTCCGATGTTGCATTTCACCTCATAGCCAAGCTCTCGTATTGCTTTGGCAATACACTCTGTTACTGTGCTGTCGCTTGCAGTTTTTGTGGTGTTATGGGCTGTTACGGCGAGCTTTCCGCGCTCAGCAAACTCCAGGAAGCCTTTAAGTCCTGCAACGCCCTCGGAACGTGTTCTTGAAAGGTCTATCTGCTCAGGACGGAGGACAGAGTAGACTATCATGGCTTTTCTTGCACGGGATATTGCTACATTAAGTCTTCGCCAGCCGCCGTCACGGTTAAGAGGACCAAAGTTCATTGACACCTGTCCCTTTTCGTCAGGGCCATAACCCACGGAGAAGAGTATGACATCACGCTCGTCACCCTGAACGTTTTCAAGGTTTTTGATAAAGACAGGCTCAGGTGATTTTCTGTCAAGCTCTTCAAGCTCAGGGTGGTTTGCCCATTCTTCGCAGAGCATATCGTCAATGAGATTTTGCTGAACGGAGCTGAATGTTACAACGCCTATGCTGTCATTGCGGAGCGTTTCATCGCTCATGCGTCTTATTATCTCGTCAACAACGGCTCTTGCTTCCGCCTTGTTCTGCTTTGTTTTGCCCTTGTCATAGTGACCCTCCGGGTGGATAATGCTGACCTTTGAAATGAGGTCGTTATGGGACGGGAATGTGAGAAGCTTATTGTCATAGTATTTCATGTTGCTGTAGGCAATAAGGCTCTCGTGGCGTGAACGATAATGCCATTTGAGATACTGCTGTGGCATCGAGATAGCAAGGCAATCATCAAGGAGGCTTTCAAGGTCTTCCTTTTCGCTGTTTTCTTCGTCTATCCGATTTGAGGAGAAGAAGTTTGTTGGCGGGAGCTGTTTAGGGTCGCCCACAATAACAACGTTCTCGCCCCTTGCGATAGTGCCTGCGGCTTCGGCTGTTGGGAGCTGGGAAGCTTCGTCAAAGATAACAAGGTCAAATTTCGGGAATGACGGGTCGATATACTGCGCAACTGATATGGGGCTCATGAGCATACAAGGGCAGAGCTTGCGTAGAAGATTTGGTATTTTATCGAAAAGGCTTCTAAGTGACATCATTCTGCCGTTGCTCTTTATGGCACGTTTGAGTATGCCCATTTCAGAGGTGGAAGCGCAGGCTGAGCCTTGGGTTGGTATTTTTGCGGAAAGGCGAGCCAAAAGCTCTTGTATAGTCAGGCGTGAGAATTTATCGAGAGTTTCTTTAAACTGCGTTATAAGGTCGTTTGCACTGTTACTGCTGAACTGGCTAAGACGTTTATCGCTGTTTATTATCATAAGGGCGATCTGATAGTTCAGCGTGCAGGAGAATGCTTTTTCTACGTTTTCGCTGTCAACATTGCCTGTGCGGTAGCTTTCGCTGACACCTGAAAGTCCGTTGTCTGAAAGCTCTTTGTCAACGCTGTTGAACTGGGCGGCGTAACGAAGCTTGTCGGCATTTTCAGCATAGGTATCAAGCTTTTCTGCTGACAGGTCGAGCCAATTCGCACTTGCTTCTATGGCGGTCATGTTGGCTGAGAAGCTGTTCTCAAAGGCTGAAAGCCTTTCAAGGAACGAGGAGAGAGCCTGCCCCTCAGAAGCGCAGTTCGCTTTTTCGATAGTCTGAGCCATTTGTGCAGGGTCAGCGCCCGCTTTCTGCTTAATGGCGTTCATGATGCTGTCGGTTTTGGAAACGGCTTTTTCAAGGGCGTTCCAATCGGTCTGCTCGTTCATGTAAATGCCTGTGAGAAGCGCTGTTACATCTGACGGAAGGCTTCGCAGGAGGTCTTTCTTTTCGCTTATGGTACAGAGGTTATCCAAAATTTCACCAAGGTTTGCCTTTGTGACGGAAGCGGGGTCTTTGGCATGGAGCTTTACGCTCTTTGTGAGCTTTCCAAGCTTCATGGCTTTTGGCAAAAACCAGTTTTGCTCTGCCTGCTTATAGAGCATTTTCGATTCTGACGCAGGGAGGTCAAAAATGCTTTTTTCAAAGCGGCTGAGGATATCGGTGCAGAGAGCGGTATACTCTTTTCCTACTGCGAGGGT
Organism: uncultured Ruminococcus sp.; assembly: GCA_934435205.1. GTDB lineage: Bacteria > Bacillota > Clostridia > Oscillospirales > Ruminococcaceae > Hominimerdicola. Next base: position 444,454 of record CAKSAK010000002.1, read on the forward strand.
ATCTCTGATCTTTTGCAGAGTGATATCATAGTGAGGTGCGCAGAGAAGTCCGTCAAGAAGTTCACCGTCAGCGGTGGAAGCTTTGTATACGTCGGAAAGCATTTTTACCGCTGTCTTGTCAAGGTCGCCGCTGTAGCTATAAGCCTGTGCGAGAGTGTGTGCGCACTGAGAGGAAGCGGCGGCTTTTTGGGCAAGGTCGGCGGCTTCGGTGCGGAATTTGTCACGCTGTTCAATAGAATATGACATCACGCCGATATCTTTGAGTGGGAAATCGGCAAAGTCACCTGTTTCGGCTATGGCTATGGAATATCTATGCACAAGGTCGCTGAAGCGGTCGAGAGATTCCTTTGTTATGTTTGCAAGGATATCTTTTGAAAGTGATATCTTGTCTTTTTCGGATATACTGCGCTCATAGGCTGAGATAGCTTCATAAAGGGTCACGCCGCAGTTGCGCTTTTCGTGAAGTGCGGTTATGGTATCGTTGAGCTGTGCTTTCTGAGCTTTGAGCCTTGCGGCTTCGGCGGAATACTCCTCGGGAGATTTTATTCTGCCCACTTCAAGGACTTTGTCAAGCTCTGCAAGGACAGAGGTCTTGTTTGTTTTGTTGGAGTGGAGTTCAAGGCAGAACGGGTCAAGCCCCAGATTTGCAAGACGTTTCTGCACCACGTTGAGGGCTGCCATTTTTTCGGCAACGAACAGCACGGACTTGTCATTATAAAGGGCGTTTGCTATCATGTTTGTGATAGTCTGAGATTTTCCTGTTCCCGGAGGGCCGTGAAGAACAAAGCTTTGTCCGCTTCCTGCGGCGGCAACGGCGGCAAGCTGTGATGAGTCTGCGCTCATTGGCACTGCCATATTTTCAAGGTCAAGGTCGGAATCTATATTCTCAGGGGTTATGCTTATATCCTCGGGGGCATAGGTGAGGGAGCCTGCCATAAGGCTGGACACCACCTTGTTTTGGCTTATCTCCTCTGAGCGGTTGCGAAGATCGTTCCACATTACGAACTGGCTGAACGAGAACAGACCGATAAAGGCATATTCTTCGATGTTCCAACGCTTTTTGCCCATGACAGCCTGACGGATAGTGTTGAAAACAAGGGGCAGGTCAATGCCGTGTTCGTCAAGTGGGAGAGGGTCAAGACCTGTGATACTTATGCCGTGATCCTGACGGAGATATTCAAGAAGTGTGACGTTTATCTGAGTTTCTTCCTGTCTGCTCCTTATTATATAGCCCTTATTGCGTGTGTTGCGGACGATATCTATTGGGATAAGCACCAAAGGGGCATAGCGTGGCTTTTCGGAAAGGTCGCTTTCGTACCAGCGGAGAAGCCCCAGAGCGAGGAAGAGGGTGTTACTGCCGTTTTCCTCCATGCTTACTTTTGCGGAGCGGTAGAGGCTTTTAAGGGCGGCGTCAAGGTCGGCTTCATTAAGAAATGTTCTTATGCGGTTGTTTTTGAACTCGTTCTCGGCGATATTAGTCACAAGGTCCTTTTCGTTCTCGATAGCGAATATTTTTGCGTCACGAGTGGAAACTGTCCACTCGGCAGGCATTTCCATAATACGGAAGTCACTTCCGCTTGCAAGCTCGTCCTCAAGCTTTCCAAGGTCAGCGGTCATAAGCTGCATGGTGTTCTTTGTGACACGGAAGTTCAAAAGAGAGTTTCGCAGGCTGAAATCAAGGAGCTTTCTCTCCCATATGCGCATTTTTGTGACGGGCTTATCGTCGCCCTCTGCCACTTTGCCAAGAAGCGAGCTGTCAAGCTCGGAGGGGGCAAGTATCTCTTTTGGCTTATCCTGATCTTCTGCAAGCTGCAGTCCTGAATAGGACTGCTCGGGGCGCAGTGGGATAGGTCTTATGCCGCTTCCACGGGTGCGGATAATGTCTATTACGCACTGAAATTCCATGTTGCTTATATGGTCTTTGCCGTGTTTCATGGCATGGTCAAAACGCTCGATATCGTGAACGTTGCTGTCAACAAAGTCTGTACACTCCACAAGGAGCATTTCTTCGGCATTTTCTGCAATGCGCTTTTCAATGGCGGAAACATCGTCAACGCAACAATCTGCAAAGGTCTCGTTTTCAAGCCAACAGCCGCAGAATGCGTGGCCTGCCATGAAAAACAGCAGAGGGTGAAGCCCCACCGCCTCAAGGCAGGCGGCATAAAGCACCGCAAGGTCAAGGCAAGTACCCATTTTCTGCTCCAAGACCTTATGAGGCAGGCGTATCCTCTGACCTATGACTTCATAGCTTGCAGGGGGATCGTTGTAGACTATTTTCTGCTGAACAAGGGCGGCAAAAATTGCTGCCATTTGAAGCTTGACGTTGTTTGGGTTGTTGGTCTGATAGCCTGTGAAAGAGGGGTCGCCTTTCCACTTTTTCAGAAACGTGGAGGCGTCATGGATAACCGCTGAGAGCGCAGGGTGATTTGGCGTAACGAATGCGGCTATCATCTCAGGCATAATTGTTATGCCGCTCCACTGATCGTAGGCGAGAAGCTCTATAGTGTTCTGATAGGTGAAGATATTCTCACTGTTTTGCAGGACTTCAATGGTGATGTTGCCCACAATTTTTTCTGTAAGAGAGAAAAGAAGATCTGTGTTGGTAGATATCCTCACGGGGCTTATCTCGGCAGAACTTTTTGCGGAGATAGTGCCGATATGATATGTAAATTCCTTTGCAAACTCAGGCTCAAAGGTTATTCTAAGGTCTATGTTCTCGAGAGTCTCCTCTGAGTTGTTGTTTACCACCAGACTTCTTATGACAGGGACATAGTTTTGCTGCATGGCAAAGTTTATAGATGCGTTTATGTGTCCGCCGACAGTGACGATATTATCCACTTTTACCCCTCCGACAATAATTTTTTTAATAAGGAACACCGAACAAGGAGCGTGCGGTGCAGTCATATGTATTCATTATAGCACAAATAAACACATTGTGCAATATTTTTCCTAAGGACAGGATATGCTATACAAAAAGTAAATCCATTGTTCATAGTATCTTTATTGAATGGGTGGGAGGGTTGTGCTATAATACACTTTGAAATTCAATAGAAAATTTGGAAAGGTGAAAGCTTATGGAAAGAATACTTGATTGGAACAAATATCTTGAAACTGCGGCGAAAATGGTTTCTGAGGGAATCGTTATGCTCAAAAATGATAACAATGCTCTGCCGCTTGATACAGACAAAGAGGTGGCTGTTTTCGGACGCATACAGTTTCATTATTATAAAAGCGGAACAGGTTCGGGAGGAATGGTGAACGTTACTAAGGTCGTGAACATTCTGGACGGGCTTATGGATAACGGCGTAAAGGTCAATGAGAAGCTTCTTGACACATACAGAAAATGGGACAAGGAAAACCCATTCGACTTAGGCGAGGGCTGGGGCGGAGAGCCTTGGTCGCAGAAAGAGATGCCACTTGACGAGGGGCTTGTAAAGGAAACTGCAAAAAGCTGTGAGACTGCTATTGTGATAATAGGCAGGACGGCTGGCGAAGAGCAGGACAACAGGCTGGAGGCAGGCTCTTATTTGCTAAGCGATGACGAGATAGAAATGCTCACGGTGGTTAGGGAGCATTTCAAAAAAGTTGTTTTGCTTCTCAATGTGGGAAATATCATAGATATGACCGACATAAACAGAATTGCCCCTGACTCTGTGCTTTATGTTTGGCAGGGGGGAATGACAGGCGGAAAGGGTACAGCGGACGTTTTGACAGGAAAGGTCAGCCCAAGCGGAAAGCTTCCTGACACTATCGCATACAAGGTGTCGGACTATCCTTCGGACGCTAATTTCGGCAGGAAGGAAAACAGTGATATTTACGCTGAGGATATTTATGTGGGATATCGCTATTTTGAGACCTTTGCTAAAGACAAGGTGCTTTATCCGTTCGGCTTTGGTCTTTCATACACTGAGTTTGAGATAAAGACGGAAAAGGCTGAGATAACAAAGGGGGCTGTTAGGCTTTCTGTTTCGGTGAAAAATATCGGTTCTTACAAGGGCAAAGAGGTAATAGAGGTCTACTGCGAAGCTCCGCAGGGAAGGCTCGGCAAGGCGGCGAGAGTGCTTTGCGGCTTTGAAAAGACTAGGGAGCTTGCGCCGCAGGAAGAGCAGACAGTAGAGATAGCGGTGGATATTTCTAAGCTTGCTTCTTATGATGATTCTGGCGTGACGGGCAACAAGTCATGCTATGTGCTTGAAGCAGGAGAGTATAAATTCTATGTGGGCAGTGACGTGAGAAGTGCGGAATATGCTTGCAGTTTTGAGCAGGGTGAAACTTTGGTAACAGTAAGGCTCACTCAGGCGCTTGCTCCTGTGGAGAGTTTTGAGAGGATAAAGCCTGTTTGCGAGGGCGGAGCTTTCAGCATTGGCAGAGAGCCTGTGCCTGTATCTCAGGTAGACGAAAGTGCAAGGCGTTTGGAGAAGCTTCCGAAAGAGATAGCATACACCGGTGACAGTGGCATAAAGCTTTGGGACGTTAAAAACGGCAAGAACACAATGGACGAGTTCATTGCACAGCTTTCAGACTATGACCTTTCCTGCATTATAAGGGGCGAGGGAATGGGAAGCCCTAGGGTAACCGCCGGTACGGCTTCGGCGTTTGGGGGAGTGTCGGAAAATCTCAATGGCTTTGGCATACCTGCTGGTTGCTGTTCAGACGGCCCGTCGGGCATGAGGCTTGATTGCGGCACAAAGGCTTTCAGCCTGCCAAACGGCACTATGATAGCTTCTTCCTTCAACAAGGAGCTTACAGAGGAGCTTTTCGCTCTTATGGGGCTTGAAATGGCGGCAAACAAGGTGGATTGTCTGCTTGGCCCAGGAATGAACATTCACAGACACCCTTTGAACGGCAGAAACTTTGAGTATTTCTCGGAAGATCCTTTCCTTACGGGCAAAATGGCGGCGGCTGAGTTAAAGGGCATGGCTGGCGCAGGAGTGACAGGTACGATAAAGCACTTCTGTGCGAACAATCGTGAGACGAACAGGCATTTTATCGACTCGGTGGTATCGGAAAGAGCGCTCAGGGAGATATACCTAAAGGGCTTTGAGATAGCGGTAAAAGAGGGAGGAGCTTCCTCTGTAATGACCACATACGGCAGAGTAAACGGCTTGTGGACGGCAGGAAACTTTGACCTTAACACTGTGATACTTCGTGAGGAGTGGGGCTTCAAGGGCTTCACCATGACGGACTGGTGGGCGAACATAAACGTTCGTGGAAAAGAGCCTGACAAGACGGACTTTGCGACTATGGCTAGGGCGCAAAACGATGTTTACATGGTTTGTCCTGACGGAGAAAAGAATGACGACAACACCCTTGCCGCCCTTGAAAATGGCGGTATAGAGAGGTGTGAGCTTCAGAGAAATGCGGCGAACATATGCGGTTTTCTTCTTCATACTAATGCTCTTAAACGTGCGGAGGGTATTGGAGATGTTGTCAAGGTGATAAACCGTGAGGACGAGGAGCAGGAGGACGACAAGCCTGTACAGTTTTACAAGGTAGACCGTGACATAACTCTTGACCTCAGCGAAGTTGACACCAAAAAAGGCACTTCTTACAGCTTTGCTCTTGACCTATCAAACTTCGGTATTTACAGGGTGATAGTTACGGCAAGCTCTACACAGAGTGAGCTTGCGCAGATACCGATGACGCTGTTCAGCATGGGAACTGCGGTGGGTACGTTCACGTTCAACGGCACTGGCGGCAAGGCTGTTTCAATGGAAAAGGAGACGCCTATGTTCTCACGCTTCACAACCTTCAGGATATACTTTGCGCAGAATGGGCTTGACCTGCACAGTATCAGGTTTGAGCTGACGGACAAGAAACGTTGATTTAAGGCTGGCGTTATGTTTTGTGCAAGTGAATAAACAGCAAGATCGGTCAGTAGATCCCGAATGGGATTACTGGCCGATCTTTTTGTGGTATTTGTGGGTGATCTGGGCATGAAAAAAGGACTATCAAACGATAGTCCTGAAATTGTCTTGCTGATACCAAATGGATGCATATCTAAAACAATATAAATTATGACCATTCCGATTAAAAATTATTCCTCCCGGTCAATATTCATTGAACTCATCGATCATTCTGCGATATTCTTTTTCCTCACAATCCACATAATCTTTAGCAAACTGTTCAGCCTCAGATAAGCTGTTTTCAAAAATCTCAAAATCTACCGCCGCCGAAAAAACATCAATTTCAAGCTTTTCGGACTTATCTGCAAAGACTTCAACTGTAAACCCGTTACAGCGAACATCATTACCGTCCTTATCCTCCCGATGCAGATCAGTATCGGGAGATATTTTCACATAAAAACCATTGTATTTCATTCAACCACTCTCCTTAAAATCTCATCTGCATATCATCGTCAAGGTCGTAATCATCATCAAAATCCTCATCGAATTCATCATTCACGTAATACTCAAGCTGCTGAGAATTTTCAAGAGCTGTTTGAAGATATTTCTCGTCCAAACCGTTTTCTCTGTATCCCTGCAAAATCGTGTTGTAATACTGCTGACTCGGTGGAGAAATTGTCCCACGATTCATCAGATATGCCATACCTTCGTAGGTTTTTCCGTCCATTTCAAAGGTCATTTTTTCCTGCCTGTAGAAACTGGGGTAGCCTTCGTATTTGTTAAGAGTAGGCAAATCCCTTTCGTCAAGCTCCCATATCAGAACGGGAACTCTTGCACCCTTATTCGGAACGATTGTTGCAACGCCCTTGAACTCTAATTCATAATCCTTGATTTCTGATGTTCCTACAACCTTTGAATGTGGACATCTGTATGCCATTTGCTCCAAATTTATATTGCTTCCATATGCAATATATAACTGTTTATTTTTCATTCTCTACCTCCGATCACATTGACATTTCCATGCCCATTTCTTCATCTTCTTCAAAGTTCTCACATTCGCTCTCTGTCGGCTCTGAATTTTCATCGGATACATTTTCGTTTAACTCCTGAACCTCGCTTACAGGCTCGACACGCTGCCCACGGGCGGCTTGCCGTTCAGCTTCACGTTTTTCTTTCAGCTTTGCCCTTGCAGCAATTCCATCCTCAGGGTGCCGCCAGGCAATATCGCCCTCAAGAAGTTTCAGAAGATGTGTCCTGCAATTCTTGAATTCTTCACCTATCAGTCCAAGATTCAAAAGCCATACCCTAAAGCTGTACCGCATATTATCACTCTGCGAAACGTGAGGAGAGCAGTATTTCTTGGTCATTGCCGCATTGCTTATGGCTAACGCAAGCACTATCTGACTTCTTACCTCTCCTGCGTGAAGAGAACCGTTGTACGCTCTTATCTCATAATGTCCGTGCTGAAAAAAGCTGTGAAGATTGCAGATAACATATCGGCTGTTTGAGTAATGCTGAAACTGTTCGCTCATTCTGCCGTGATACCAAAGCCCCTTTATTTCTTCCATATCTTTAGGCTTTTTTCGGTTAATTTCCTCGATGAACTGCTTATCCATCTTGTGACAGTAGGATTCACGAGCAGAAGAAACCTGCAAAGCGTCCCACAGAAAGTCCTCCTTACTTGCAAAAATATTTACAAGATTGCGTATCTGCTGCGGAGTGTAATCGTCTGCCGAAATGTGTATATGCGTGCCTGCACAATATCTCGGACCTGTTACTCCGCCCGCTTTTCTAAGAGCTCGTACAACCTCCTGCAAAAGCGGAATATCCCCATATTCAAGAACAGGAGAATTCATTTCCACACTGTAGGATTTGGAAGCTCGGTCGCCGTTTGCATTGTAACAGTTGATACTTCCGTCGTACACAATAGACCAATCCCTGCTTTTAATATCTTTAACCGTATATTTATCATAAGTGCCACCCTCATGGACAACCTCTCCTCCCAGAACACCTGAAAGCGCTTTTGCCGCCTGACAGCGAGTTAAGCCTGTCATTTCTATCTCAATGCCAAAATTTCTTGTCTTTATCCCATCAAAATTGCCTGCCAAATAACCGCCTCCCAACAAAAACAGCCTGCAGATTTCTCCGCAAGCCGTAAATTTAATCGTTATTCAATTTCCGTTCTAACTTCGTATCCGCCCTTGAAAATCACCAATATTTCGGTCTTACTCAGTACTTTTATGCACTCGATTAATTTGCGTATCAGCACATTATCAAAGGTTTCCAACTCAAACTTTTCATGCTCTATCATATCCATAATTTCATCAAGTTTCGCCTGTGTTTCCTCTGAAGTTTTGTTCTGCAATTTCAGATTTTCAAGCCGTTCGTTCAACTGCTGTTCTTCCGAATAAAGCTTTGCAAACTCGCTGTCTAGCTTGTCCTCGTCGCAGCCGCCCGAAGCTATCAATCCGACTAAATCATTTCTTGCTTGGTCGATTTCCCTAAGCCTTTTTTCGGCAGCTAAAATATCCTCCTGACCTTGACATTCAAGCACCGAACCAATATTCGCTTTTAAAATCCTTGCAATATCATTTCGGCAGGAATAGTAATTGTTTATCGCCCGAATTATCGCCTTATGGAGCTGTTCTTCCTTGATCGTAGGTGAATCGGGGCAGTACTTTTTACCGTGTTCCAGACGGCTTATGCACCGCCAGACCACCTGCTTTTTGCCGTTTCTTGACCACACCCTGCGTCTGTATGGAGTTCCGCAGTGACCGCATATCAGCAGCTCGGATAAAGCATATTTTCCGCTGTATTTGCCTTGCTCAGTTTTGGTTTTATCGCTGATTTTACGCTTGGAAGTTCGCCTTGCAAGCTCCTGCTGTACTCGGTTGAACGTGTCACGGTCAACTATCGGCGTATGATGGTCTGTCACAAGATACATAGGACGTTCACCGTTATTTTTCACCACTTTGTGAGTTATGCAGTCCACCGTAAAACTTTTTTGCAGAAGTGCGTCGCCGACATATTTTTCATTTTTCAGAATACGCTGAACCTCGCCTTTACTCCAAATATTTTTGCCTGTAGCCGTCCTTCTGCCCTGAGCCATAAGCGTATCTGCGATATTTAAAAGCGTGTATCCGTCAAGGTACATATTAAAAATCAGCTTAACTGTTTCCGCTTCTTCAGGAACTATTTCAGGCTTGCCGTCTGCACCTTTTTTGTAACCGAGAAGATATTTATACTGAAACTGTACCTTGCCCTCACGGTAAGCTTTTTCTTTTCCCCAGCTTACATTTTTGCTTATTGACTCCGATTCTGCCTGAGCAAAACTTCCGTACAGAGCTATCATAAATTCAGAAGTCATTGTCATCGTATTGATGTTCTCTTTCTCGAAAATCACTCCGATCCCGAGGTCTTTCAACTGTCGCACATATTCCAAACAATCCACAGTATTTCTGGCAAATCTTGATATCGACTTGGTAATTACAAGGTCGATTTTCTTGTTTCTGCACATACGGATCATGCGATTAAATTCGGTACGCTTTTTTGTCTGTGTACCGCTGATACCTTCGTCGGCAAAAATTCCGGCAAGAGTCCATTCTTTTTTGCGATTTATCAAGTCTGTGTAATATGCGATCTGAACCTGATAGCTGTTTTGCTGTTCCTCTTGCTCTGTACTTACACGGCAGTATGCCGCTACTCTCAATTGGTGATATTTATCACGGTTTATTTCCGTCTGAACTTTCGCAGGAATTATCGTTACATTCGATGCGGTTGACACAATTCTCATTCCTTTCCGTTATATTTTTGATGTGTATGCCGTTGATAAATTCAACCTCTATGGTACAAAAATGGCTTATCCAAATTCGTGAAACACGCGCTTTGAATAAGCCTATATCGAGCGTATTTAATTGTTCGTGATTTTCAAGCAGAGCCTTGATTTCCGCTGTTTTCTGCGGACTGTCATTGTAAGTACAGCAATCGTATTTCAGCTCGGCAAGCCTGAAAATCTCAGCTTTCACTCTGTCAAAATCTATTTGAGCAGAATCTGTCATCCGGTTTATCTCATTCTGCTGACGGATAACATCGACAGTAGGGGAATACACGCTTATTTCGCCGCCGTACTCTAATAGGCTGGGATTTGCAATAGCAGTGTTTAAAACGGTCAGCACTGCACCTATTATCATTTGATCTGTCAGTCGATATTCATATTTAAAGCAATCGGGATTTCCGCAGTTCCAATATTCACGTCCTTTGCCGTTGGTTTTTCTGAAAAGCTTTTCTCCGCATTCAAGGCAGTATGTAACCTTTCTGATTCCCTGTAAATCATCGCATACCAGATTAAGCGTAGTAGCTTTCTGTACCCGCTTTTCATTTGCTCGCTTGAAAATATCCTCATCAATTATCTGCGGATATTTGTCAGTTCCGAGATATTTCTCATTTTCGATTATCCGCTTGACCATATTTTTGTTCCAACGGTCGGAATCCTCGCTGTACCTGATTTTTTCAGACTCCATCAACTTTGCGATTTGCAGAAAACTGCTGCCATTCAGATATTCTCTAAAAATTTCTTCAACTGCGTAAACTTCTTTTGGTTCGGTCGTTATTTCGCCGTTTTTCATGCAGTAGCCGAACAAGATTACTCTGTTTCTTGCCATTGATATCACTCCTTTCAACCAACAAGGATACCACAAAATTCTGCGGAAATCCAGTGCCAAAACTAACAAAGAAATGCCCTGCAATTTTACTGCAAGGCATTTTCTGTTATATATTTTCTTTGAACTTCAATCCGCCAATCAAGTGAAACTCCAGCTCATGCTGATCTATTACCACGATCTTCTCAACGATACTCTCAAACGTAGATTCCTCAAACTCGGTTATCGGCTTATCTCGCTTTTCAAAGAAGTCGAACAGCATTTCTATCTGTTCAAGCGTTTCATCCTCATCGTCGGAACGTGAAAGCTTCTTCAGCTCAACTTGCAGCTTATTGATTTTAGCTGTAAGCTCCGTAGTCTGTTCAATATACTTAGCCTCGTCCAGAAATCCTTTTGTTTTCAGCCTTGCGAGTACATGGGTCTGCTCCTTAAGTTTTGCGATTTCTTTGTGAATATCCATAACATTGGTGTTTCCGCTGAATCTTTTCAGCTTTAAATCCTGTAACGACGTTTGGAGAGGTACAAGAATTTGCTTGTAGTTGTACCACAGCTTATTGCATAATCTGATAAATGAAATATAGATCAATTTCTGAGCTATTGCCTTATTCGGACAATCTTTTGCTCTGTTATCATGCGTTCGGCATACCCAATAAATTTTTCCATTTATGTTTTTGCGTCTATATATTTTTCCGCAATTATCACAGAAAATTTTCATAGTTAACGGATACTGCTTAAATTCGGTATTACCGTAATATTCGCCGCGCTGTTTTAAAAGCGTTTGAACCTTTGTAAAGTCCTCTCTTGATATAATCGGCTCGTGAGCGTCGGTTATATAGTAGCTGTCCACCTGACCTTGATTTTTGCTTTTCCTGAAAGGGAATACATTCTCGGTAAATTTCTTTTGCCAAAGACAGTCCCCAATATATTTTTCATTTGTCAGTACATACCGTACAACATTTTTGTTCCAAGGTTCGCCTTTTGAGTTTTTTGGAATACTTCCTGCATTAAGGTCATTGCTTATCCGCAGAAGTCCTTTTCCATTCAAGAAATCCTCATATATGCGCTTTACAATTTCAGCTTCCCTAGGATTTACAATCATTTTTCCTCCAGATTTCGTATATCCGTATGGAACATGGGATACTATATATGTTCCATTAGCCATACGTTTCCTTATGCTCCATTGCATATTCTGAGAGATCGAAGTCGATTCCTCCTGCGCCAAACCGCCCATGATCGTTATCATCATTTCATCGGTCATGTTGGCAGTATCAATATTCTCTTTCTCAAAATATATTGTGATACCAAGGGATTTCAGTTCTCTTACGTTCTTCAGACAATCCCTTGTATTTCGGGCAAAGCGGCTTATGGACTTTGTATAAATTCTGTCAATTTTTCCTTTTCGGCAATCCTTCATAAGTCTCTGAAACTCGTCACGCTTGTCCTCACGGGTTCCTGTGATACCCTCGTCAGCATATATGTCGATGAGTTCCTCTGTTTCCGAATTATCGAACACCTGACTATAATACCTCATCTGAGCCATAAATGAGTTAAGCTGATCTTCAGAATCGCTTGATGCTCGGCAATATGCGGCGCAACGAATTTTTGTATTTTGTTCTTCTGATATTGTAGGCTGTATCACCGTTACTGTCGGCATTTTCTCACTCTCCTTTCAACCAACAAGAATACCACAAATCTTTTCAGAATGGTATCACCAAACCTGACAAAATTACTTGTCCGAATTTGACATATTTTCATCTGCCTGCTTTGCCGCAGTGCAAAGACACATTGTGATTACTCCCGCTGTACCGCCTGCAAGCAATCCAATAATAAATCCTAACATTTCTTAACCCCCTTATGCTGCGTCCCTTGAAGACGGGAACTGACCGTATATATCTTCCGTATTTTTGCTGTTAAAATTCTGTTTGTCGGCTGCTTCAAGAATTTCATCAAGCTTGTCCGCAAATACTCTCGCCATAAAATCGCTGTATTCTGCTTGTCCAAATTTAGTCATCAAAATCAACTCCTATACTTATTTTCATCGCTTTTTCTACTTTTTCCATAAGTTCAAAATCAACTGAACCCACGTAACTTTTCAATCGGTATCTGTCTATCGTCCGTATCTGTTCCGCAAGCACGATTGAATCCTTGGGCAATGTTTTTGAACCTCGGATATGAATATGAGTGGGAAGATAATGCTTTTTTGCCGTCGAAAGCGGAAGAACCACGATCGTTGGGCTGTGCCTGTTTCCCACATTATTCTGTACCACCAGCACAGGACGAATACCGCCTTGCTCTGAGCCGACCACGGGATTCAAATCTGCGTAAAAAATATCTCCACGTTTAATCAGCATTTCATTCACCTTTTCTGTATCTTACACACTTATGAAACGGACAAAACAGTACGTCGGTATTCCTGTCATACCACACACAGCCTTTGCATGGGTGATTATCTGAAAGCTTTATGCACGGGATTCTAACATCAATGCCGAATTTACTTGATTTTAGCTGAAAGTCAAATAGCTTCGGCGTTTCTTTTTCTTCTGATATATCATTCATACTATCAGCCTCCTGTTCTTGTGAATTTAATATGTAAATGGCGGTCTGCTATAACGCAAACCGCCGTATAACTTCGTTTTGCCTTCGTCTGATTCGTTAGTTTCAGACGATTTTCCGTGATATTTGTTCTCAACGACCGTCACGGCGGAACTCTGCAAGATGCGGTCAGCGTAACCGCATCATGGGACTCTCACCCGCTATATCAGCCCTCACTGGGAAGTATCATTATCCTCACACGTTTCATCGCCGACTTTGGTTGCTGTCCAAAGGTCTGAACGTCATGGTTATCGCTCGCTTTTTGAGGTCGTCGCGCATGGTTCATTTGGCTGCCGAGATTTCATACCGACCGTGTGATTAACGTACTTGCAGAGTTGATATTCGGTTGTCAAGATTCTGTCGAGAAAATTCTCCGAATTAGTTTCATCGATTTTCCCCTTCACTACTTACTGGCAACGAAATTGAGATTTGTAAGGGATTTATTTTTCGTTTTCAAATAATTTCAGCACTTTCACCAAAATACGATGTACTTTTTCGTGCATTGTTTGTCTGGTAACACTATATTTCATGGCAAGATCATTCTGACTTTTATTCATCCAAAAAAGATGATAAATAATTTCACGTTCGTATGGCTTGAGTTTTTTCATGACCTTTTTGAGCTTTACCAAGTCATGTTCCAAGCCTAACTGCTCTAAGATGCGCTCCTCAAGCGGAACAACTGTACTGTCATTGAGAATCTTCTGCTCGTAATTTCCGCCGTATGTATACTGCTCCAATGAGAGGGGGATGACCTTCTTCCAGTTTCTATCCTTTTGCGTATATTCTCCGTGATCCTTCTTGGTAAAATGGTCAATATACTGGCTTTCATCGCATTCCAGAACGCTGTCACCAAAGCTGATAAACCAACGGTTTTCTTCTTCCTTTGCTTTGAGATACTCAGCTTCAGTAAATTCGGAATACTTCTCACTTCCGCCGTTTTTGCTAAATTCAAAATATTTTGTTTTCATTGTAAGTCCTCCGTTTTGATTTTCTTGTTTGAATCAAAACGAAGGCTTACGGATATTTGGCAATGCTGCACTGCCATGCCTTAAAAATGGGCATAAAAAAACTCCCATTCCGCTTTTAAAGCAGAATAGGAGTTCAAAAAAAGAGGCAGAAATCCTGACATAGCTTTAAAAGCTACCTGTCAGGCTTCTACCTCATTCGTAATTTCTTACTAAGACTGCATACGCATATACAGCCCAAATCCCATATTCACAGATGGGTGGATGATGCTCTGTACGAGTAATTTGATATACTTATTTTATTTATATTTCTCACTTTCAATTCTCTGCGGTCAGACCTATCAGTTTACCGCATTTGTGACACTTCGTGAGATAATCACCTTGTTCGGCTGTTGTGGCTACGATCCTGTTTTTGCACCATGTGTTTTGCTTATCCGCAAGTTTTCCTCCGCACAACGGACATCTCAGCGGCGGCATGGATGGTCTTTTTCCGACTTGACGGATCTGTGAATCAACTAACATTCTTCTGTCCTTTCTGTTCGCTTTTTAGAGAACATTATGAGTAAAAATATAACCGAAATTCGGTTATATCATATTGTGTGAAGCAAGGCAGATCTTCATTGCTTGCCTGGACACCTGAAACAGCTCTGCCATTTTTAAAATTTTAGCGTTAACGTTTGATCCGTGCATTGAGAAAAACGCCTTTTTTATCTGCATTTTCGGCATAAGTATCGAAGCAGCAAGAGCGTCTGCCTGCCATTCGGTTTTAGAATTGCTTTCTGTCGTTGTCTTGGCGGCGGATTCCTGCGAATTATCAAAAATCTTATGGTGCAGTATCCAATGTGAAAGCTCATGGGCAAGAGTGTACCTGTATCTGCCCATATTTTCTTCTTCAAGCAAAGCTTCGTCGATGAGAATCGTTCCGGGCTGAACCTCGATAATAGTGTACTGCTCATTTTCTTTGTCATACACAGGGACAAAGCAGTTTTCAAATACAGTCTGACCGAGGACGTTTCCCGATTTTCTCAGTTTTACATATTCTATCGTCAGTTTGTATTCAACCTCGATGATTTCCTCTATGGGTATGGATCGGGGAGCACCGTAAAGATACATGCCGTTTCGGTAATTTTTCAAAAGTCCGTTTGCAATGCAGTCAAGAGCGCTTTGTCTGTAGAACATTTCGTTCATGGTTTTCCCTCCCTGCTTTTTCTAAGCTTATCAATAAAATCCTGCCATTCTTCGTCCGTAGCGTCCAGATCCTTTGCAGTTCTGAGAGCGGAAACGATCACATGGTTGTCTTTCAGAAAAGCATTCAGATCTTTCGGTATCGGATTTTTTGCCGTCTGCTCCAGAGCGGCAAGGTCGTAAAACCTTTCGGATTCCTCTTTATTCAGCGCCAGCTTACTCACCATTTTTTGCATGACTTCCATACTCGGAGCCGCTTTTCTGCCTTTTTCCAGATCGCACAGATATACGGGAGATATGTCAACCAGCTTCGCAAAGCCCCTCAGCGTTATTTCCTTATCAAGACGTTTTTGTTTCAGGTATTCGCCAAAAGTCATAAATCTTCAATCCTTTCAATCTTTGTTCTCTTTTCTGCGAACGTCTTGTATCTATTATATCGAACGTAAATTCGATTGTCAATAGCAAAAAAATGAGGTGCACAATTATGAATGCACCTCAATGATAGTTTCTCCCATTTGCACAAACTGATCTATTGCATTTTGTGGAGATTGTATACAAATTTCGCCCTGATACTGAAACAGCCACGCATAAAATGTAGGACTCAGCTCTACTTTTACCTTTACGCAGAAAAATTGACGATCGGTTCCGATTGTATCAATATTGTCTCCAAACTTATCTATAATGGCTTTCATGTGCTTATTTTTACATTTCAGTATCACGTCTGAAGACTCACCGCAGAACATTTTAAAGGTATGTGCAATAAAGTCCTTCAGCACAAAATCTTTCGGACACGGTTTGGAAGGATGGTCTGTCAGAGATATATTCGCTAATCTGTCTATCCTGAAAACCGTTATATCTCTGTGTTTTTCACAATACCCCACAAGGTAATACCTGTCGTCGTTCCACACGGCGGCATAGGGGCTGACCGTATATGTATAACCGTTATGCTTGAGAATTTTTTCTCTTTTTTCATTATATTCGTAATACTGAAAACGGATCTTACGTCGCTGCGTGATCGCAGTGTTGATGATATCGGCATAATATATGCTTTTACTGTCCGCCTTATTTTCGCTCGGCTGCTGAATGAGATTTCTTATTTCTTCCTTTTGATAGTCGCTCAGAGGAGAAAACAGCTTGTCTATCAGCTGGAAGGATTTTTCTTCCGAAATAAACTGAGCTGCGTTTACTGCGTCGCACAGCATTTTTATCTCCGAAAGCTCCATGCCCCTGCTGCCCATAAAATATTTATTCTGCGTACTTTTATCGCAGATAATATCGTAGCCTGCGTTTCTGAGCTTTTCTATATCAGAGGGGATCGTGTTTCGATGAGCATATACGCCCTGCTCCGACAGTTTTTCAATAAGCTGATTTGTAGTCAGCTTATGATTTTCATCTGTTTCTTTTATCAGTATTTGCAGTAATGCCAGAAGCTTATTCATACGTCACCTTGAGATTTTATAATTTTGATTCTTATATGTGATACTCTTTATTTTTCCCTTGCAATCGTATTCAATTTTTTGGTTTATCGCCAACAAGGAGATTGCCAGCATTGATAAAACCCCTGCCTTGTACGGATGATTATCCGTTTTTACAATTTTCTCACTACATCACTGCCCATAAACAAGAGGAACGCCTGATGCTAATGATGGATCAATATTATCAAGAATAGAATCAAATACTGTATTCTTGATATATTCTTTTAATGATTCCTTGATTTTAACATCGTTAGTACCAAGATAAAATCTGATAATTGCAAGTTTTACAATATCCAAAAAATCATTATAAGACATTCTATAAGTATCACCCTCAAAAGTTTCAAATTGATAATACTCTTTATTATCATTTGATTTTTCAAAAAAACACCAGCAAAGCTCGGCTGTCCAGTTTTCTTTCTTATTAACACATTCAATAAACTTTTTAAAGTGACACGCAGCTAACGTATTAATAAGTAATTCAACACATTCATTTGCCTCATTATTTACAAGTAAATTCATAAAAAGCTCCTTCTATTTAAACCGATGGATACATGGTAATAAGCTTATTATCTCTAATATAAAAATTCCATGCTTTTCCAGAATTATCAAGTGCAGTAACAGGTCCTCCACTTACAGATTCAGGAACATTAGCATACGCGTCCAAGCCGCGATCAATAAAATCATCAGTGCTGATTACATTTGAATCATATATCGTCTTAGTGGCTTTTCCCGTTTTTGTATTTGCTGTATATTCAACATAAGTTACACCGTCTATACCACTTACATTTTGGATATTATCTGTTAGATCACCACCAGCAATATCAAGTTCACTTAAAAAGTGACTTTCTTCATGGCAGCCATTTATCGTACCGTTTGGCTTTGCTCCAGTATTGTCAGCTGTACCTTCAAGGTGTTCCTTAAGGGATTGCTTATTTTCAGGTGTGCAATTCTTGTTATGCACCCAAACAGCACAATCACCAACAAAATAAGTATGATAATCTTCAACCTGAAAATTGTAAACAGTAGCAGGCTCGTGAAGTTCTTCAATCCGATGTTTCTCAACAAACAAATCTTCGCCATTTACGCTGATAAGTTTATCACCAACGAGAAGATTTCCTGCATTGATAAAGCCTCTGCCTTGTACATAAAACGGGTGATTTTCGGTTGTGATAATTTATTTACCGTTAATTGTCAGATGTACAATCTTGTATACTTGTCGGGCATATAGTGCAAGATTCGCTGATTATTAAATGTACCAATATTCAAATCTTAATTCCACTTTATCTCTTCAAGTTGAGCAATAACATTATTAACATAATCTTTTTCGAGGATTATTTCAGTTACTTTTGAATTACATAAAACATCTCTTTTCTCTTCAAAATCATACTCTGCTTTTGTACCAAGTATTCTAATTTTCCTTTCTTTTCCTACAGCAAAAACAAGATAATTATCATCAACTAATTCATTTGTAGAAAGCAAATATCTAAAATCATTATCCCTGTTTTCTTCATCACTTTTCTCATCATCAAACTCTGGATATACAAGATCATACAAAATCAAAATTGCATCTTTTGAATCCATGTCAAATATTTTTTCATCAACTGGAATTCCAGATAAAGCTACTTTGACATCTCTAACACCTACAGGTATTACTGCATTTTCAATTTCATCAGGAAATAATTTTCCATCAATACATAGTGCAAAAAAACCATTATTATCTGTTAAAGATGGATTCCATTTTTTTACTCTATCAAATAAAACTGCAAATTTATAAGGATCGCCAATTAACATATTATCTTCCTTTCCATTTAACACCATACTCTTTTGTAAATGTTTTTTTAATATCTTTGGGTATCTTTGTTATATTCAAAGAATTTTTTCCTTGATTTTCTGAACCACACCAGTGCCATTCTGTTTCCTCTGCATTTGAGAAAAATCTGTGAATCGTATCTGTTTCTTTTTCATATGCATATCTATGACCAGTTTTTTCAGTTGAAGCAATCGAATCCTCAAATAATTCAAATGAATTTCTTGGCTCAATACCAGCATCTGAACAATTACCATCTTGACCAGGCGTATGTTTTGAATTTGATTTATATGTTAAAGGTTCGCCATCTGCTGTTTTGTGTTTTTCCGATTTTCTTGGTTCAGAAACAGGACAAGCTTTGTTATTATTATGCACCCAAACCGCAGATTCACCAACAAAATAAGTATGATAATCCTCAACCTGAAAATTATAAACGTCAACAGGCTCGTCAAGTTCTTCAACCCGATGTTTCTCAACAAACAAATCTTCGCCATTTACACTGATGAGCTTATCACCGATAAGAAGATTTCCTGCATTGATAAAGCCTCTGCCTTGAACGTATAAGTGTTGAGTATATGCTGAATGCTTCCTGCAACTTGCCGTTTAAAAAGGCCATTTGCGCATTTGAAACAAGTTCAATCAATTGCTCATTATTTGCACTCGACATTTTACCACCTCTTTTTCTGGTCGAAAACTAGAGATTATTTTCTTTATTCGACGCCATTCTCTAAATCCTTTAAATATTGTTCTTCCTCATCATAGCAATGAAGATCATGAACAATCAAGCTTGCAACATCGTCATCGTCATTAGGATTATAAAACTTTACTCCTAATTTTTTGCTTGTATAATTTTCTTTCTCATCTTCGTCCTGAACTAAATCATCAGTAATTTTTCTTAATCCATTCAGAATATTTTCCCTTCCTGCACTTAACTCAATCACTTCATTACCATAAATCCATGTAATTTCTTCTTCTGTAAATTCAGGAAAAAACTCTACAGCTTCCAAAAGGTTCTTATTACTAAACATTGTGTAAAAGAAACCGTAATCATCAAAAAACCTGTCTTCAACTGGGAAACCATATCTACCAGAAGAGATTGGTTTCCCTAAAATCTGCTGTATGTCATAACGATTCATTCCAAAAACAAATTCGCCAATACTCTTATATGGTACTAATTCATATTTTTTGCTCATTTTAACTCTTCACCTTTTTAATTATGTCATCTAAGCACTCCTGCGCTTGTTTGATACTCAAATCATATTTGCCGGGAAACTTTGATTTTATATCAGCAACATCCATATCAAATGCTTCTTGGAATTTTCCAGCCTGAATAAGCTTTTTTTGTTTCGCTCGATATGCTTTAGCACCCGGCTTATTATCATAACTTGCTGTTTGTGTATGATCTGCATTTTCCATTGAAATACTTGGACCATTAGCTTTTTTATTATATTTACCAATTTTAGTTTTTACATCATCTGGGTAAGCATCGTGTGCTGGCATATGATGTGCATCTTTTGGGTCACGCTTAGCTTTACCGTGGTTTTCTTCTGCATTCTTCTTTTTGACATCCTTATAAGAACCGCCACATTCGGCATTATGCACCCAAACAGCACAATCACCAACAAAATAAGTATGATAATCTTCAACCTGGAGATTATACACGTCAACAGGCTCAGCAGTTTCTTCAATGAAGAATTTCTCAATTACTAAGTCTTCACCATTCACACTGATAAGCTTATCACCAACAAGAAGATTTCCTGCTTCGATAAATCCTCTGCTTTGAACATATAAGTGTTGAGTATAGGCTGAATGCTTCCTGCAACTCGCCATTTAAAAAGGCTATTTGTGAGTTGGATATGAGTTCTGTTAGCTGTTCATTATTTTGCATTGATTAACCTCTCTTATATAAAACATTTTATCGGTGAAATACCAATTGTTTAATCTTAATAACAACCTACACGTTCTCCACATTATATGTTACTTTTATCACTCATCTGGATACAATTTTTCAATAAACACTTTGAAAGAATCCGTTATTTTACTTTTCATCAAATAGCCTGTATCAGAATCCTCGAATTCATGATTAAGAAAATATACTGCACCGTAATCATTTGAAGATAATGATATGCAAATTACATTTCCAGTGGGATCATCTGCGATTGGTATCATATCAACCGGAATTGTTTTCTCTCTTCTCATTACATTATAAATGAACTTAATATTATTCTTTTCGCATTCTACATTTGGAAAAAAAGAAAAGAACCTTCTTATTACTGATGTGTTTTCTTGTTCAGAAACTTCATCATAAAAATCGTAAAGCATATCTGGTTCAGGTGTTCCACCATTAGCATTAACAATAAACTCTACATAATCTTCAGGTAACTTTACACCTAAATAATTTCCAAATTCTAAAACATCCTCATATAAAACAGGTTCAGCAGAATTTAATAATCTCATTTCTCATTGCTCCTTTAATTATTTTTTACAATTGAAGCACCACCAGTATGAGGAAAACCTCCCAAGGTAGCATCATGGACACTCGAATCCACCAACAACATATGTTTACCATCCTCTAAATGATGCCACGTGTATCCGTCTGGTGGATTTGCGCCACTTAGACCAATTTTCTCATTTGCTGCTTTAAAGTCCTTATAATTATTACCAGTCATATTAATCTCCACAGGATCTGGATAATCCGGATGTGAAAATGGTGAAAAATCAGGATATCCTTCTTTACTATAAGTTACTTGAACATTTTTTCCATTTATATTCTTAGTATAGGTAATTGAACCATCAAGGTTTTCACCTTTTTCTACAACATCTGATTTTGGTGATCGTGGTTTACAATTCTTGTTATGCACCCAAACCGCACAATCACCAACAAAATAAGTATGATAATCTTCAACCTGAAAATTATACACGGAAACAGGCTCGTGAAGTTCTTCAACCCGATGTTTCTCAACAAACAAATCTTCGCCATTTACGCTGATAAGCTTATCACCAACAAGAAGACTTCCTGCATTGATAAAACCCCTGCCTTGAACGTAGAAGGGGCGATTATCGGTTGTGATGATTTATATTTCAATTAAATCTTAGAAAACCGCCTAATCCAACCGTCCTCATAGTCAACATCAGCGATTTCACTTCCCATTTTTTCACTGATGTCTGTTAAACTATATTTACCGCTACTGTTCTCAATTATGATTTTAAACTCTTCGTCATGTTCTTCAATCATTTCCAAAAAACGATAAATAATATCCACAGTTGTTTCTGTTATAAGTTCATATAACTTCTTTTTTTGTTCTTGCGTTAATTCTGAAAATATTGAATACTTTTCCAATACTATAGGATTTTTAGTAGTAAGCTCTAAAGTTCGCTTAGCACCGTATAACGCTCTATCGTACACTTCTTCTATGACACATTTACCAAAATAATCTAATATACATTCTTTATTAGCATTCAATTCGCTCATAATATTCTCCTTAATTCATGTAGTGTATTTTGATTTTTAACCCCACGGAATTTTTACTGGGGCAGTGATTCCAGAATCCTTTAACTGCTTAATTGCAGAATTTACTGTTTTAGTTGCATATTCCTTCGGAACACCACTTTGAACCATTGCTTTGATCTCTATGTTTTTCATTTCATTCATTGTAAGTTCTTTTCCTGTTTTAGCAAACTCCCTGTATAAAGAAGCCTGTTTCCCAGTAATAGTACTATGTTTGACATCAAAATCCTTAAGTAATTTTTCGGAGCTTATACTTAAAGCTTGGGTATAATCATATCCTTCTGCACCTTCAAAAGCCTTTTTAGCCATTGGATGATGACCTTTTTTATCCTTATATTGACCCATACCGTCAGGGACATTTTGGGGTTGGCACATATCATTATGCACCCAAACCGCAGATTCACCAACAAAGTAAGTATGATGATCTTCAACTTGGAAGTTATAAACATCAACGGGTACATCTGTTTCCTCTATGTAGTGTTTCTCAACAAACAAATCTTCGCCATTTACGCTGATAAGTTTATCACCAACAAGAAGACTTCCTGCATTGATAAAACCCCTGCCTTGAACGTAGAACGGGTGATTATCAGTTGTTACAATTTCTTCACCATTAATTGTGAGATGAACAAGCTTTTCTACCTGACGGACATACGTTTCAAGAACCGTTTTCGGTGCGGTTTCAAGCGTATTCGTATTTGCATACAACTTTTATATTACACATTAATTTAATTTAAATTGTTTCATTTCAAAAATTAATCTATTATCATAGTCTGTTGGGTTATCACTAAATGCCTCTTCTGCCAAATCTATCAATTCGGATGAAATATGTATCTCATTTTCCAGTAGATTTTCAAGAAAATTTTCAAGTGCCACTCGTTTTTCTCCATACATAGCTAATTCCGCTGCATCTAAAAGAAATTCTTTAACTGTATCAACATTTTTGAATTCACTCGATATTTTTTTCATAAATTTATCATATGCTTCTTTTTTCATCACTAATTCTCCTAACACTTTATCGATTAATAGGAAATCCCGTAACTATTCCTTCACCGCCAGGTTCAACAATAACTCTAACATCTAATCCATGATTTCTACCTTCAACAATAAACCTAACTGGTCGTCCATTTCTTGTGGTTAATGGAGCATTTGCATCAGGACCTCCTATTGTAACAGGAGCGTTACGTCCTCCACCAGGTCCTGTTGATTGTCTCCATGTTGAATTTGGACTATTGGCTACATCTTCAACGGCTTTTATAGCGTAATCGTCTGTCCAAGTGTCAGGAAAAGCACTATTGCCAAATCCCCTATTGGGGCCATGCCCAGGATCATTAGGCCCTTCACCCTCTAATTTCTACAACATCTGATTTTGGTGATCGTGGTTTACAATTCTTGTTATGCACCCAAACCGCACAATCACCAACAAAATAAGTATGATAATCTTCAACCTGAAAATTATACACGGAAACAGATTCAGCAGTTTCTTCAATGAAGAATTTCTCAATTACTAAGTCTTCACCGTTAACACTGATGAGCTTATCACCAACAAGAAGATTGCCTGCATTGATGAAGCCTCTACCCTGCACATAGAATGGGTGATTATCGGTTGTTACAATTTCTTCACCATTTATTATAAGGTGAAGAAGCTTTTCCACATGACGGACATACTTTTCAAGAACAATTTTCGGTGCAGTTTCAAGTGTGTCGGGGTTCGTTGAAATAACAACATCTCCTGCCTTGATATTCTCAATTGCAACAAGTCCTGCTGTTGTAAGTACCATCGTTCCAGCAATAAAGCAAGCCATATTCTGTGATGCTGCACCACTGAAGGATGAAAGCATACTCACGCCCATCTGGAAACCATTGTAAATATCGCTCTGATGCAGCTTATTGTTCAATGCCGTTAACGGATTATCGGGATCTATCATTCCCAACCCCATCGACAGCATATCAAATCCGTCCATGCCATTAGAGATCGTTCCGCTGACTTTTGCTGTTGCTTGGATTGCGTTTCCAAATTTCGAACCGCAGGTTTAAAATACCAACGATAAGTAATTGAATATACTATTTCAATTTCTTGATATACTCATCTATTCCTAAAACAAGTACCTCCTGCAACATTTCCAAATAACTCTTGTTATAACCACTTTTTGCAATCATAATATCAAAGACCTGTCTTAACTTTCCATCAATCATAACCGTTACACCGGTTACTTTCTCTCCAGTAGTTGTATTTTCAAATTCTTCCGCCACTATACGCATTTTATTATCCATTACACACACTCCATTTAATGCTATTTTATAATCTTTACATTAGTAGCAGCTTCCTCTATCCATTCAGACCACGGTGCTGGCAATTCATAACTTCGTCCAGGTGTAGATGTATCAGTTAACTTTGGCGCTGTTCCACCTTGAACTCTTCTATATACTACGACTGAATATAACCACAGTAATCATAATAATTTCTTTGTTCTATATTATACAACTGAGAAGCTTCTTCCGGTGTCATAGCGTTTCACTCCTCTTATCATAATTAAGTCAAACAAGAAAAACATTTATTTCACATAATAAGATGCCTTTTTGACTATATTTACACTTTTTTATTATACTTCGCCTTGAAATATTTGTCAAGTAAATTTTAGAATTCATTAATAATTTACATTTTGTCAACTATATTATCATATTTGACTGATTATACGACTTTTATTTAAAATTAACTAATCATTAAGTTCAAACGCCATGCAAGAGCAGAGTAAAATATTCTTAAAAACTGTCCACTGTGTTTGTCAAGCAAAAAGTGCATAAAATGGGCTCGAAAAAGTGCATAGCCCGGTCAGCACAAGATTAACGTGTGGGGGCTCGGTTTGCGCATAGAAGGAGCGCCCCTGTTGTGTATTTTTGGAGCCCTTTTTCTGCATTTCTATTTTACCATAAACAATTGTGAACTCCGTTTTCCAGCATATTAAAGTCTTTTTTAATATCAAATACATATTTGCAACCACCTGTTACAGTATATTCTATAAATGTTTGGCAGTAATTATGATTGCTCATAACTCTGAGACTGCTCGTCCTTAATTCCAAACGACTGTTTCTTTTGCCTTATCATTCTCCTCAGTCTGCTGTCGACTGTATGTCTGACCGACTTATACTTCTGTGTATAGTCATCTTCAATACACTTGCAGAGATTAGCGAACAGAGCGAAGATCGTATTTGCAAGTATAGTGTTTTCAAACTGTGCCATATTGTCAAGCATATTCTGAGCATACTCATTTCCGTCATTTGCGGACTTTGTAAGCCATTGGGCAGCCTTTTCCTTATCTTTTTCAACTCCCTCTGCCCCGAAAAGATAAAGCCTGCCGAGCTGATAAGTTGACCACATATTTTCAGCGGATTTTTCAAAATATTCGATGGCTTTAGGAATATCAATCTCCGTTCCAAGTCCCTTTTTGTACATAGCACCCAGTTTGTAATATAGATTATCGTCCGCCTGACCCTTGCTTTCAAGTTCAAGAAAACCGGATAATGCGACCTTGTAATATCTTTGTGCGGTTTCTTCACTTTGACTTACATATTCGCCTTTATCGTACATTTGAGCAACAGCGTATGGGGCATAAGGCTGTCCCTGTTCAGATGATTTGCGATACCACAAAAACGCCTGCGACAAGTCTTTTTCCACACCGTTGCCGTAGTAATATAAATTGGCGAGACTGTATTGTGCGAATTTGTTGCCCTCCTGAGCTGACTTCAAAAACCATTCAAATGCCTTTTCATAATCTTGTTCCGTTCCCAGACCATAGCAATGCATTTTTCCGATTCTATACCAAACGTAAGAACGCATATCCACGGGTTTCATGACCTGCCATTTGTATTTTGGTTCATATGGAAACATAAAATCTGAGTCCGGCTCGATCTCCATAAAACCCTGAAATGCTTCTTCGTAGAATGAAAAAGACTTTTTTTCATCTTTTTCGCCGAGTTTATCAGTAGAATAGAGTTTGCCCAGATCTTGAATAGCAAGAACATTACCTGCCCCTGATTCGTTAAGCAAAAGCTGCTCCGCTTTTTGAAAATCTTCAAGCTTTGATCGCTTGTTATAAATCAGCTTGCAGGCTTCTTTGTAGGAACTACTCCACTTGAGGTAATATTTGCTTTTCGGAGCGTCATCAACATCGACTGTTACCGCATTTTCACCACTCCAAATGAAATCTTCGGCTGTCAGATCATCGTTATTTGAAAATGTCACTTTATCATTTTCGGATTGCTCAGATTCATCGAACTGTGGAGAAATATCAACATAAAAGTCATCATTCTCAAATTGTTCTGTTGGATCGGGTTCTTCAATTTCTACATCAATGACAGGATAATTCATGTCAAGCACAGTTCTGATTATCATATTCCGCACAGGCTGAAAAACTTTGTTATCAACCAATGGCGGCAGTTCTTTTTCTTTTTGCGTATAGGTCTTGTATTTCAAGCTCTCCAAACTGCACCATTTTTCATAAAGCTGACGGATATTATTGTCTTTTGCAAGTTCTGAAAAAATACTGTTGACCGTTTCTTTGACATCAGGCGGAAGGTACCCATATACTTTTTTGCCTTTAACATTCTGTAACTGAGAATATAGTTTGCGGATAAGATTTTCAAGCTGCGGATTTTCAAAACCGCCTTGCTGAACTTTTCTGACAATACTTTTAAACTCCGTTTTTGATACAGCTTTCAATTCGTCACGGCTTAACGTCTGCTCCTGATATATGGACTGCAAATCGTCCTTAAATATATCGTTTGCAAAAGCTGAACGAATCTTATTAATTCCCTCGTTTGTTAAGAATCCTTCCTTTGTATTTTCGGAATAAACAAGCAGATGAATATGCGGATGATGAGTAGTGTCATGAAATGCGGCGTACCATTTTAAATTGCATAATGAAATTTTCTGATTTTTTGCAATATCTGAAATGTGACGCATAACAAGCTGCCGCCACGCTTCCGAATTATCGTAACCAAGTCTAATTGCATCTTCACGACGAAGTGAAATTACGTGGGACCAGACATTGCCTTTGTGATTTGCTATTTCGTTAGCTACCCTGTCAAGAATTATCGGTTCATCTTTTTCATTGAAAAGACCATGAGAACCTCTTTTCTGAACTCCCGGACGCATAGCCATGTAACCGACAAAATTCTGACGATTACCAATGACGTCAGCGTTACGCTCAATGATCGTACTGATTAGTTCCGAAGCGTTTTCTACAGTAGGGTTCACAGTGTAGTCCTCATATTCCAAATATTTTTTAGCTTCGGGAAAATCTGAAAGCAGATCGTTTAAAAGCTGTTCTTGATTCTTTGTAGCGTTATCATTTCTATCCATAATGTTTTGGTCACGGACTTCAACTGTTTCACGGGTTGCGATGTACTTTGTGTAGTTTCTGCGCTTGTTTTTACTTTTCTGTGTACCGCTTTTTAGGTAGCGGCTTGTTACGATAATTTGAGATAAAGCTATAGTATCTCCTCCTAACCAATATTCAGTTTGTTTCTTGGATGCTTTGTTTTAAGTATCTCTTTTTGTTTTGCAGACGTAACATGTGTATAAATCTGAGTTGTAGTTATTGAACTATGTCCCAACATTCGCTGTATGTATCGGATATCAACATCTTCTTCGAGAAGAAGAGTAGCAAAAGAATGTCGGAACATATGGGGCGTTATATGCATATCTACTCCGCACTGTTTGCAATAGAAATTTATCATATTGCGAACAGACTGTTCGGTCATTCTTCTGCCTAGCTTGTTGACGAAAAAATATCCCGAATCTGGAATCTCTTTTTCAAATAACGAATGATATTTTCTAAGAATACTGAGTACCGCAAAATTTTCAATAGGTATAATACGTTCTTTTGAGCCTTTACCATAGAATTTAACCGAGTTTCCTAACAGATCAACATTATCTGAACGCAAAGTACAAATCTCCGCCACTCTAGCTCCTGTAGCGAAAAGCAATTCTAGAATTGCTGTATTACGAACTGCACTGCGAATCTGATAATCGCTTTTAGCAAACACAATCTGCTGATACGAAAAAGATATTAGTTTAGCTATAACTCCAAGGGGAAT
Source organism: uncultured Ruminococcus sp. (assembly GCA_934435205.1). GTDB lineage: Bacteria > Bacillota > Clostridia > Oscillospirales > Ruminococcaceae > Hominimerdicola. Next base: position 472,586 of record CAKSAK010000002.1, read on the forward strand.
GGTTTTCGGCAGCAGCAAAGGCTCTTTTATCGTTGTTTCCAGTTTGTCAAACGGATTAAAGTCGATAAGATCCTGCAAAAGCAGAAAGTGAATAAACGCTTTAAGCGTTGCAAGCTTACGCTTGGCTGTTTTAGGCTTGTACTTTTTGTTGAGATATTCTATGTAGTCCCACAAGGCCTGCTTTGAAAGCTCGTTCGAGAAAACTCCGTACTGCGACAAGTCGATTTTATACGCTCGGATCGTTTTCTCACTGAGCTTTTTGTGATAACGGCAATAATTTATAAATTCGTCAATGTGCAATTTGTATTCAAACATAATGGAAAACTCCTTTATTTTTGTATAAGTAGATTTGGCATTTTCGTCAAATTAAACAAATTAGCCAAGAACTATTCTTTTTATTGATTTTAAATTACATCTATTATATCAGAGTTTTTAACATTTGACAAATTACAACAATTTGTGGAAATTCACGAATTTTGTCAGATTAAATTGACATTTTAGGAATTTGGTGATATATTTATGGTGAAAAAGTTTAATAAGTGATAACTACAAATTA
>CAKSAK010000003.1 GCA_934435205.1 uncultured Ruminococcus sp.
ACACAATGGCCAAGTGTCGGATAGGAACGGCAAAATTTTTTGCACTTCTATTGCTTCTTTATCACACATAAGCAAAGACTGCCGATATGGTTGAAAAGCTCCTTTCTTATGCAGGAGTACGTCGTTCTGAGATTGTCAGGGATAATATTGTCTTCTACAATAACCACAAGCACTCCAACCAAGATATTTATGAGAATATCGAACAGATAGAACTTGCTATCAGGCAGAAAAAACAAGTAAGTTTCTACTACTTTGATTTAGACGAAAAGAGGAATCGTGTCTATCGTAAAGAAAAGAAACGATACATCACTGATCCTGTTGCTCTTGTATTCAGCGAGGATAACTATTACCTCGTTGCATACAGTCAAAAGTATCAGAACGCAGTGAATTACAGAGTTGACCGTATGGATACTGTCGAGGTCGAAGAAGAACCTATTTGTGAAGATGCTCTTATCAAGAAAAGAAAGACAGAAACTTATACAGAACAGGTATTTAAGATGTATAACGGTGAAGCTGAAACAGTCACTCTTGAGTTTGCACCTGAGCTGCTCGGTGCGGTATATGACAAGTTTGGCGAAGATCTTGAAATCAGACACTGTGACGGCGGTTGGCTGAAGATTAAGATCACAGTTCAGATAAGTCCCCCTTTCTTCGGCTGGGTGTTCCAATTTAAGGACAGAATGCGAATTGTTGAACCATCAAGAGTAGCAGATGAGTATATTGATCGAATTAAGAGTGCGGTTAATGATAATAAGTAACGTGTATAAGACATGGTAAAAAACATGGTTATTTAGTTATTATGAATTAAAACGACTATATTAAGACAGAAGGTGGAATATGTTTGACTTTGGAAATGCCAACGATGCTCAGAAACTCGCTATATCATCCTCAAACGGTGCTGTCCTGATCACGGCAGGTCCAGGCACAGGAAAGACTTTCACTCTTGTGCAGAGGGCGATCTATCTTATTCAGGAGTGCGGAGTAAAGCCTGAGCAGATCTTAATGGCTACTTTTACAGAAAAAGCGGCAAAGGAGCTTGTTACCCGAATTACCAACGAGCTTGCTGTTAGAAATATATATGTCAATGTGAATGAAATGTATATCGGTACGTTCCATTCGCTTTGCCTTCGTATAATTAAAGATAATCTTGAATTCACTCAACTTAAAAAGAATTATCGTCTGTTGGATTCTTTCGATCAGAAGTATCTTGTATTCCGTAATATACAAAAATTCAGAAACATCGCAGATATTGAGCTTGTTATGCCTAATGGTGGTGCTTGGAAATGGGCAGAAGCTATATGCGGTCTTGTTGGGACGCTTACTGAGGAACTTGTTGATGCCGATGCTATGGCAAAGGACAGCAAAACAGAGATTCGTGTGCTTTCAGCTATTTTGAAACAGTATCAGCAGTTACTCACCGATGAAAACCTGATCGACTTTGCTAAGATACAGACCGAATGCTACCGCCTGCTGAAAGAAAATCCTGCTATTCTTTCTGATTTGCAGGAAAAGATACACTATCTGATGATCGACGAGTATCAGGATACAAACTATATTCAGGAACAGATCATCTTTATGCTCGGTGAAAAACATGGTAATATCTGCGTGGTCGGTGACGACGATCAGGGCTTATACCGTTTCAGAGGTGCTACTATCCGTAATATCCTTGAATTTCCCCATAAATTTAAGGACGGCGCTTGCAAGATCATTCCGCTGACGGTCAATTACCGTTCCAACAGCGATATAGTGGACTTCTATAACGAATGGATTAGCACCACCGACGGAGCAAAGTTCAAGTTTGAGTGGAAAAACTTCCGCTATCCTAAGCATATTGTACCCTTTAAGCACACGGATATGAATAGTAAAGCCGTGGTAAAGCTCGCAAGCTCTGAGGACGAAGATGAATGGCACGATAAGATACTTGACTTTATCCATAAGCTGAAAGATTCAGGAAAGCTGACGGACTATAATCAGCTTGCTTTCCTTTTCAGCTCGGTCAAGTCACAGCAGGTCACAAGCCTTGCGAACTTCCTTGAAGCGAATGGTATCAATGTGTATTCTCCACGTTCAGATATGTTTTTCAAACGCAGAGAGATTATGCTGACGATCGGCTGTCTGATGCTGATGTTTCCTTTGTATGTTCAGGGCCTTATCAAGGGCGAACACAAGTATCTGCAAACGGAACACAGCTACTATTATCGTGACTGCATCGAGCTTGCAAATGAGCTTCTTTCTCTGGAAGAAAACAAGGAGCTAAAGAAGTTTATCCGCAGCCGTGGCAAGTCTCACGCTGCCCTCGCTCAAAGCAAAGGCACAACGGACTACGCATATTCGGGACTTCTGTATCAGCTATTTGCTTTCAAGCCGTTCAGCACTATCCTTGATACCGACCTAAGCTCAGGTGTTGTTGATGTGCGTCCGGCAAGAAATATTGCTATGCTTACGCAGATAGTCGGGAAATTTGAGTATTTACATAGAATCGACGTTTTTACAGATAAGTACATCAATAAGAATACAGAGCTATTTTTCAATCTCTATATGCGCCTGCTGTTTGACGGCGGTATCTCCGAGTATGAGGACGATTCCGAATACGCTCCCAGCGGTTGCGTATCATTCATGACGATACATCAGTCTAAGGGAATGGAGTTCCCGATTGTTATCGTGGACTCTCTTGGCAATACGCCCCGTAAGTCCTACAAAGACTTGCTGAGTGAAGTCGAGGTCAAGTATTACCACAGACCGCAGTTTGAGCCTTTTGAGGAAATGAAGTTCTTTGACTTCTGGCGGCTGTACTACACGGCGTTCTCCCGTGCGCAGGACTTGCTTGTGCTGACCTGCAACGAGAATAACCGCACACCCTCGCTGTATTTCCGAGAGCTTTATGATGAACTGCCGAGTATAGAAAGCTCTGCCTTTGACCTGAATGAGTTTACGTTCCACAAGGTAAAGGCGGTCAATATCAAGGATACTTTCTCCTTTACCTCACACATCACGGTTTATGAGACTTGTTCCTTACAGTATAAGTTCTATAAGGAACTGGAGTTTATGCCAATCCGTGAGAACGCTATGATGTTCGGTACGCTCGTTCATGAAACGATCGAGGACATACACAGAGCTGCGATCAGGCAGGAGGAACACCTTATCACACCTGATAATGTTTCCGACTGGTTTGAAAGCAACTATGTCTCCCTCGTCAAGTCGGAGCATACCTACCTCGCTGAACCGCAGAAAAAGGCAGCACTCAAACAAGTCCTGCGGTATGTAGAGCGACAGCACGGCGATTGGTCGATGATAAAGCAAGCCGAGGTCGATGTAAGCCTTGTGCAGCCTGAGTACATCATCGAGGGCAAGATCGACCTTATCAAAGGTGCTGACGGCACGGTGGAGCTTGTGGACTTCAAGTCTGAACGCAAGCCGGATATGGTGAAAGCGAGAGACAGGATCGAGCATTACCGCCGACAGCTCCATATCTATGCTTTCCTTGTGGAGCAGCGAACGGGGCAAAAGGTAAGCAAGATGCACCTTTACTATACGGGAGAGGAAAACGGAAATCCGATGATCTCGTTCCCTTACACCAAGAGTGCTATCGAGGGTACTGTTTCAGCGTTTGATGATACAGTCCACAAGATCATGAAAAAGGACTTTTCAAGGCAAGCGGAATCGCTGAAAACCTGCACTGGCTGCGATTTCAGGTTCTATTGCCAGAATAAATAAACGGAGGATACGAAAATGGAAATGGACGGACAGCTTACTTTTGAGTTTAGCAAAAGACCGACGATCAAGGGCTTTCCTGAGCTGAGATGGACAGGCAAGCGCCCCTACGAATCCACACAGTATTATCCTGCTCAACTAAAAGAGCGTTATGGTGAAGATGTTAGTGGTTGGATTAACAAAATCTTTTGGGGCGATAATCTTCAGGTTATGAGTCACCTATTAAAGAAGTACAGAGGTCAAGTTGACTTAATCTATATAGATCCTCCTTTTGACAGCAAGGCAGACTACAAAAAGTCCATAAAATTGAAGGGACAGGTCGTAACGGGTGATAGTAATTCATTTGAGGAAAAACAGTATGGTGATATTTGGACAAATGATGAGTATTTACAGTTTATGTATGAACGCTTAACTATTCTGCGTGATTTATTGTCTGAAACTGGCTCTATATTTCTCCATTGTGATTATCATAGAAATTCATATTTAAGAATAATCATGGATGAACTTTTTGGTAATGGTGGGCAAGACGGTAAAGGTTCAGGGTTTAAGAACGAGATTATATGGCAACGTACAGGCGCACATAATGATGCAGGCAAATATGGAATTGTTCATGATACAATCTTGTGGTATACAAAAACTCCTACTTATAAATTTACTATGGAGATGATTCCTCTAACAGATGATCACATTAGTAGCCGATTCAAAACAATAGAACCTGAAACAGGCAGACGTTTTTATCCCGGACCGATAACCGCACCTGGAGATGGACCTTCAAGAATATTTAGAGGGAAAGAGCTTTTTCCACCAGCAGGAAGACATTGGAGTTATTCACAAGAAAACATAGATGAATTGGAGAGACAAAATCGAATTTATTATTCGTCTACTGGTGTTCCATACTTAAAAGAATACGCTGATGAATATACAGAGCAAGGAAGAAGACTACAAAGTATTTGGACAGATATCCTCCCTTCAAAAACTGGTAGTGAAATAGTTGGTTATCCAACGCAGAAGCCAGAAAAACTGTTAGAGAGAATTATAAAGGCTTGTTCAGAACCAGGTGACCTCGTATTCGACTGCTTCATGGGCAGTGGTACTACTCAGGCTGTGGCAATGAAGCTCGGCAGGCGTTTCCTCGGTGCGGATATTAACCTCGGAGCGATTCAGACCACTACCAAGCGTCTGATCGGTATCGCTCAGGAGCTTTCTCAGCAGACGCTCGATGCCGATGATGTGAAGTACACCGGCTTTGAGGTCTACAATGTCAATAACTATGACTTCTTCCGCAACCCCGTTGAAGCCCGTGACCTTATCATTCAGGCGCTTGAGATTCAACCGTTTGAGCAGTCGAATGTATGGGACGGCGAAAAGGACGGCAGAATGGTGAAGATCATGCCCGTCAACCGTATCGCTACAAAGGCTGATCTGGAGGAGCTGAAAGCAAATCTCCCCTACAAGACCTACGAAAAGCGCAAAGAGGAAAATCCGTCCCAGCCCGTGGAGAAGATCACCATTGTTTGTATGGGACATGAGCCTGACCTCGCTGCCTCGTTTCAAAAGGAGCTGTCGGACTATAAGCTCGATATTGAGATCGTGGATATTCTCAGGGATAAGTCTGAGCTTGAATTGAAGCGTGAAGCAGAAGCCGAGGTAGTTCGTGAGGGCGGCAAGCTCGTTATCCGTGCTTTCTATCCCATGAACCTCTTGCAGAAGCTCTCGCTTCAAAAGGAATATGTAGAGGATTGGAGACAGCTCGTCGAGTCTATCATGATCGACTGGAATTATGACGGTGTTGTTATGCAGCCTGCCGTGACCGATATTCCCGACAAAAAGAGCCTTGTCCTCGGCGTTTATGATATTCCCGATGATGCAGGCACGATCAAGGTCAAGATCACCGATCTCCTTTCAGAATCCCTTGAAGTGGAGGTGTAATGCTCTATGGCAAAGAAAACAACGGCATTTGCCCAGGAATACGCCTTTTATGAGCAGCTATGGACTTTCTATGTAGAGAACCGTGGTAAGATACGCTCCCGTTACAATGACCTGACAAGAAAGTTCCTCGCATATAACGATAAGAGCGAAAATCCCGATGCTTTCCTCCGTGAGCCGCAGTTCCACTCTCTGGAAATGTATGTATTTATCAAGGAGTTTCTTGATAATGCTCATATGTATGAGATCTTCGATGATTGGAGGAACCGCCGCAACAGGTTCTCTGACTCCTCCTATTATAGTATCCATAAGGACGGACAGTTCCGCTTTATCGACTTGGGCGACGATCAGAATGAAGCTATCTTCAAGCAGATGAAGAAGTTTAAGGAGGACTATCCGAACTATATCTACGCTCTGACTATGGGACTCGGCAAGACTATCCTGATTGCTACTTGCATCTTCTATGAGTTCCTGCTTGCAAAGAAGTACCCGAAGGATAAGCGTTACTGCCAGAACGCACTTGTATTCGCTCCTGATAAGACGGTGCTTGACTCGCTCCATGAGATCATGACCTTTGATAAGACAAAGGTGGTGCCGCCTGAATATGCAAGTGTACTGGACTCCAATATCAAGTTCCATTTCCTTGAGGATACGGGAACAACACTTCATACTATCGACGATAGCAAGTTCAATATTATCATCTCCAACAATCAGAAGATCATTCTGAAAAAGAAGCACAAAGCCGAAAAGCTTACCGATCTGCTGTTTGAGGGTGGCTCTCTGCTGTCCACCGTGTACGGTGATGATGAGGACGATGATGACAGCGATATTCTCGATGATTCGATGCTGATCGACAATCAGCGCTTCAAGAAGCTGTGCAGACTTCCTCAGCTCGGCGTGTATGTCGATGAAGCACATCATCTGTTCGGTGCGAATCTCGAAAAGGAGCTGCGGTCAGGTACAGCAAATAAGACAACGCTCCGCAATACGATCAATGAGCTGAATAAAAAAGCCCATATCGTTGCCTGCTACAACTATACGGGTACACCTTATGTCAACAGACAGATATTGCCGGAAGTGGTCTATGCCTACGGGCTGAATGAATCTATCGCTCACGGCTATCTGAAAGATGCTGATCCGATCGCATTTGAGAATGTCAAGAATGAGGAGTTCCTAAAGGTCGTTATCACAAAGTTTTGGGAGAGATACGGCGGACAGACCTATGAGGGATTGATGCCAAAGCTCGCTATTTTCGCTGCTACGGTCGAAGAAGCAACGAAAACAGTCCGTCCTGCGGTAGAAAAGATACTGAGTGAGCTTGATATTCCACTTTCCTCAATTCTTGTGAATACCGGAGATACGACCGTCACAAAGGACGAGGATATTCGTAACTTCCGCAATCTTGATGTGCAAGGTACTGAGGGCAGCCAGAAGCAGTTTATCATTCTCGTTGAAAAAGGCAGAGAGGGTTGGAACTGTCGCTCCCTGCTCGGTATCGCTCTGTTCAGAAGCCCGAAATCAAAGGTATTTGTGTTGCAGGCTACAATGCGATGCCTGAGACAGCTCAGTGATGAACAGCTCACTGCAACAGTCTTTCTCTCCAAAGAGAATTACGATATTCTTAATGATGAGCTGCAAAAGAACTACAATATGGAAATCACCGATATGGGCAAGACCTCCAAGAAGAAAAAGATAGAGTGTCATGTGCGTGTCATGCCGCCTCCCCGTAAGCTCGTGGTAAAGCGTATTTGGCATGAATACAAGCTCACGGAAAAGCCTTATTCTGAGCCGATTCCGTTCGGTTTGAATGAGCTTGATACTTCAAAGTATACTCTAACAATGATTGAAAAAGGCTCTCTGCGTCTGAATGCCCATGAAAAGGAAACGAATATCGACTACATCAAGGATAATGTTCAGTACAGTGAGTTTACGCTTGTTGCGGAGATCGCCCGGTATCTGAATGCTTCCTGTCTGCTGATCGCAAAGATACTCCGTGAGTCACCTGACGGCATAGATACGATCATTGAAATGGTGAACAAGTACAATGAGATACTCCACGATATTCTGATACCGACGATTTTCCACGCACTCAACTCAGTTGAAGCGGTGCGGCACTCGGACGATGTGGAGATCACTCTGCTCAAAGCCCCGAAAGATGCAGGATATTATGTGTTCAGCGGCAAGGAAGGGCTTGTTATCACAAAGGAGCATAATAACTTCACTCCTGCGGAGATACTCAAATCGTTCCACGCTGATACTTATTGCTTTGACTCGGAGCCTGAAAAGGAGTGCTTCTTGCAGTACATTTCAAGCCCATTGGTCAAGGAAGTTTACTTCACGGGAATGTTTACCTCCGACCAGGGAGACTTGTCCATTCAGTATTATGATCCTGAATCCGGCAGAATACGCAAGTATTACCCCGACTTCCTTGCGAAGATGACAGACGGTTCTTATCAGCTTATTGAAGTTAAGGGTGATAATATGATAGACGATCCTGTTGTTAAGGCAAAACAGATTGCCGCAGAAGAAATGGCAACAGCAAGTGAAATGCACTATTTGATGTATGCAGGCAGCAAACTAATGAAAGAAAATGTTTTAGACTGCCCTAATCAATATTTTCAAAAAACAATTATCTGAGCATCAATTATGAACCCACTGGATTCAAATTTAAAAGAGGGCTTCTGCACACAATGCAAAAGCCCTCATATTATAGCCGTTATTTCTGATTAAGTACCTTTCCTAACTGGAAGAAAAGCTCTGCCGACTCATCAGGCATAGCTCTGAATGTTTCCACAAGCTCCTTTTCTCGTTCATTTAGATAGGAGATTTCATTGTTCTCATTGAAAAACTCAGAGAGCGAAATGCCCATAGGAGAAAGAAGTCGCTGCAAGGTTTCAATCGTAGGCTGGTTTTTGCTTTTTCCAGCCCGCTGATGTGCCCCTGTGACAGACCGGTTATTTCATGAAGTCTATAAATACTGAATTTCTTAGCTTGCCGCAGTTCCCTTAATCTTGCACCATAATCCATTTCCATTGCAACTCCTTTGCCGATTCTCTATTACTATTATAATGCTTCCGTTAGAATTTTTTAATGATATAAGCCAAACTGTTTGCTACTATATACCGAAACAGTCCTTTACATATAAAAGATTTAATGATATAATAAGGAATGAAAAGCTGCTTTATATATAAATTGGCTTATTTTATCGTACATAGGAACATTGTGACTGATATGGTGATGCTCTCAGAACAGCACTACGCTGTCCTTGAAAAGCTGATGAGAACGATCCTATCATATGTGGCTTCCGAAATGCAAGATACATGGTACCTATATCAGCATTCATGGTAGCCAGGTGTGTACGGATCAAAAGAAACGGCGGCGAATAAAATGAGTAAAATCGGTGATTATTTTGCTTCGCAATGCGGAAATCCGCACGGAGTTATCGGAAAGATCATGACATGGGCGATGAACCGTGCAAATAATGTTATGTATAAGGGTATTGTCGATGAACTGAAAATCTCACCCAAAACGAGGATACTTGACGTAGGATTTGGCAACGGATACCTTGAAACACTTATAATTCAGAAATCCAGGTGTTTTATCACCGGAATTGATATATCCGAAGATATGGTCAGCAAGGCAGCCGCAGCGAACCGTAGGTATGTTGCTTCGGGAAATATGAAATTTCAGCTCGGTGACTGCTGTGACCTTTCTTTCAAGGACAAATCCTTTGATGTGGTCACGACGATGAATACCATATACTTTTGGAGTGATACTGCTAAGGGAATGGCTGAGATCAGCAGAGTCCTAAAGGATGGCGGTATTTTCTACAATGCTGTTATATCAAAGGAAAACTTAGATAAGTATTTCTATACGAAAAACGGGTTCAAGAAATTCACAAAAGACGAATATATAGAGCTTGGAAAAAAGGCAGGCTTTCAGAGAATACGGATCAAGATATTGGGCAATAATTACGGTTTGCTTATCGTTTATATGAAATGATTAGGAGAATCACAATGCAGAAGATAATAGCAGCTTGCGGAAATGATTGCTCGGCTTGTCCGAGATATGTTGCACCTCCGTATGAAAAGTCAGATGAAGAACTTAAGTATACAGCCGAATTGTGGCTGGAGATCGGATATAGAGACAGGCTCGTTTCAAATGAAGAAATCTCTTGTATCGGCTGCCGTCCCGAAAACTGGTGCAGATACCTTGTTGTCAAATGCTGTGAGGATAAGGGTATCAAGAACTGTTCGGAATGTGCGGAGTTTCCTTGTGATAATATTAGAGAATGCTTTGCTGTAACGAAGTCCTTTGAACCGAAGTGCAGAGAAGTATGTACCGAGGCGGAATATGAGCAGATAAAAAAGGCTTTTTTTGAGAAAGAGGAAAACTTGAAGGCTTTGCAGGCAGCGAATATTAAAGACGGAATATAGAGGAGTTGTATTACGATATGATTATTGAAACTGAAAGACTTGTCCTGCGTCCTTTTACCGAAGAAGATGCTGGCGATGTACTTGAATACCTAAGAGAGCCTGCTGTCAATTGTTTTGCGTGTATGAAACTGAATTTTCTTGAAGAAGCAAAGGCTGAGATGCAGAAAAGATGCGGTGAAACTGAATATTATTTTGCTATCACACTGAAAGATACGGGAAAAGTTATCGGTGAGATAGAGGCTTATCCCGAAACTGGAGAACAGCACTCCGATGAAAATGATCCAAAAGACACGTTCTCTCCGTGTTGGATGCTGAATAAAGACTATCAAGGCAAAGGATACGCCTACGAAGCTGCTCATGCCTTCTTCGACTATCTTTTCAAAGATAAAGGAGCAAGACGTATCTATGCCTATACAGAGGACTATAACACGGCAAGTCAGCACCTATGTGAAAAACTCGGTATGCGCCGTGAGGGGCTGTTCCAGGAGTTTATATCTTTTGTGAATAATCCTGACGGCACTCCACGGTATGAGAATACATATCAGTATGCGATTTTGAAGAGAGAATGGTTCAATAACCAACTTTGAACCCACTGGATTCAAAGTTCCACAAAAAGTAAAGGACGGCGCAATGACCGTCCTTTTTACTTTATTTCTGTATCTCAATAATAAATTTACCCTCGGAGTTCAGTTTGAGCCGCAATGTCTTGACGTACCGATTACAGAAGTTCTCCATTTCCTTCTTGGTAGCGGTAACTCTTGTGGCTTCATAGATTTTCTGCGTGAGTTCCAGAGGGTTTTCCCCATAGAGGGTGGGCAAATGCTTTTCAAGCTCTGCAAACAGGACGGCTCGCTTCATATCCTCGGTGGCAGCGGAGCAGAAATCGTCAATGGCACAATAGTAGATACCGTGCTGTGTGAGGGCATTTTTGATTGACGTTCCGCACTTCTCATATTCGTACATAACAAGGAAATGAGCTTTCGGCAGGCTCTCAATGAGTCCCCAAAAGTCGGAATCACTCGACACAATAATAAACGATGTGATCCCGTCACGGTAGAAATCCGTGACAACACTCGCTGTCATTCTTAAATCGACCAGGGACTTTCTGTCGGTCACACGGTCGATCTCTATATGCTCAACGGGTATCTGCGTGAATTTGGAGAGCCAATCCCAGCCTGCGGTAGTGTTCGGATCGTCATAGAGCGTGATTTTCTCGATCTTGGCAAGTTCTTCTTGATTTAAGCCTTTCAGAACACTATACAGCTTGTACGGATTAGAGTTCTCACAATCGACGGCGACAGCAGTTTTCTCGGCGCTGTCGATAAAATTATAAATATTGTTTCGGGTTTCATCGTCTGCGTCCCGATATTTCGTATAGTCGGTGAAGCTGTCATTATGCTGACCGTAGATGATCTTCAGGAACTTACGGTCGGAATATACGATGCTCCCGACTTCGGCTGGCTGCCAGTGAATATACATCTGAAACGGGTAATGTTCGATATTCGCCATGTATTTATTGAATTCTTCCTTCATTACGCCATTCTTATTGTACTTCGGGACAAAGAACAAGTCTCGGATATACTCCCAATTCAGCCAGTCATAGAACAGACGGGAGCATTTATCAATGTTTTCATTGATGAGCCTTGTAAACTCCTGCATATACTTCTCGGAGCGTGAGTTTGCCTGAATAATGGTAAATCCCCATTTTTCAAGCTGTTTGATGTTTTCGTGGTCATACCACTCGATGTTATGCAGGTTTTTGAGCTGATACCGTATCAGATCATCGGTCTTTTTGAACTTCTGCATCAGTGCGGTTCGCAGCTTACATAAATATCGTATCGCAGTAGCATCACGGTCGGCTTTGAGCTTGTCTATCAGCTCGGCACATTCCCCATAGCTTGCGGTGAGTGCCGACATTCGGACACCGATCATATAGGCAATCGTGGTAACTACTTCTTTGGTATCAACGGTCAAGGAAATTCCTCCTATTCATCGTTATTGATTGCAATATGTTTGTCGATGACCGTCATTATCTCGTTAAGCCGACTTTCTCCGATACCTTTGATTTTGCTCAGATCGGCTCGTAAGCTGTCATAATCAATGGGGTGCGTTTCTTCCTCGGCTCTCTGATAGCCCTGAGCAAAGACATTTCTCACGAAAGTCTCCATTTCGGCACGGTTCATTGATTTGATCTGCTTGTATAATGCACGGTTTACTAATTCTTCGGTTTCGTTATCCATTGCATTTCACCTCCGATCTGCTCTATATCCTGATTATAGCACAAATGGCGGTATAATGCAATGAAAAGGGTGTGAAAAAGTGTGTAGAGATTGACTTTTTCGGGGCGGTTTGGTATAATAGGGGTAAGTGAGAGAACAATACGGCTCTCTGCTAAATCGGAATTTAGAGGTGAGATAAAATGATAGCAATTCATTTCGGACATCTTTGTTTTAATAAGCCGTCTGGCGAACAAAGTATCCTGATTGTTGTTGCTTCAAAAAAGGATTACCCCTCAATGGACAGCTTTGTCACCAACGCATTGAAGTATTTGGAATCACATAAAAATTTTTGCGATAACTGGACTGAGATGTACAAAAACAGAGTATATTCACCAATTGACGAGGAAGAAAAGAAATGGATGAAATCAAGATTAGAGGAAATGAATCAGCGTATCAGTATTGCATATGATTCAATCATAAGTGCGGTTTATATAATTCCGCCAGAATGGAATGATATTACAATAGGAGTGGAAACGGAATCAGAATATGTTTTCTACCAATGGGGAACATCAGCTTAAATTCTGATTTAGCTTAGTAACTGAATATACTCAAACACGGATAACCGTCCTTAACAGACGGCTATCCGTTTTTTTATTCCGCATACCCACAATCAAGCACCCTCAGCTTTGAATGCTCGCTGTCATGCGGATCAACAATATCATAGCTGATCGAGCTGCACCTGAGCTGACTGCAAAGCTCGGTGGCTCGTTTCAGGAAGTCGGACGGAATCTCCACAAGAGAGCCGTCGTTTTTTATGAGCTTTACGCCGTTTCTCCGCAAGTCCTCGATGAGATTCTCACTCGTCATTGTCCTGTTCCTCGGTGCTTTCTTCACCCTCACTCGTTTCAAGGGTGATCGTGTGGGTGTAGATCATGTGGTCGTTAAAACATTCCAGGGAGCAGTAGCTCTGATTGGTGTCCTGATGCTTGTAATAGCTCTTGCCTGCCGGAATTTCCTTATAACAGTTCGCACAAAACATTATTCGTCCCTCCAAAGATAGATCATGGTATCGTAAACGACTCTCTGCGCCTGCATACGGAGCAGATTGCCGATTGAGCCAACAGCATTGAGATTGCCCGATTCAACGGCAACCTGATAGTCACGGCTCGACTGCATAAGAAGCTCAGTCTGACGGTTTACTGCGTCTGTGACCTTTGTATCAAGCTCGTCCAGGTGCTTGTAAATCTCGCCCTTGTCAACGATCTCATGCAAGAGATCGGGTCGCTTATCTTCAATGTGGTGCAGATAATACCTGATTTGATCGGTGTGGAACACATAACGCTCTGTTTTGCCCGTCTTAGGGCTGCGGTGACGAACCGTCTGTGTATCGGTATCGACTTCCCACACGGGAGTGCCGTCCACGGTCTGTTTGCTATTGAAAATCATCGCCGTCACTTCCTTTTCTTCGTCATATAGTAGCCGATACCGCCGACTCCTGCGAGAGCAGCTACTCCTGCGATGATCGCAAGCGGATTGGCTCCAGAATGCTCGGAATCGCCCTCAGAAACGCTTGACTGACTGTCGGGGGTATCGTTACCCTCTGCGGAAGAACCGCCCTCAGAAGTCGTTTCCGTTCCGCCTGTGACCTTACCTATCACTCTCGGACTATCCGCACCGTCATCGTTGATCTCGTAACCGTCTGCGATTTCGGGATCGTCCTCCTCTAAGGTGCTGTACGGTGTGAACGTGTCAACGGTATCACCATTCTTGTCTGTCATTTGCCACATACCGTTAAGCAGAAAAAAGCTGTAATGGTTGTCCTCGGTGTTAATTGTCCAGCCACCCTCATTATCGTCCTCAAAATCCCAATCTTCGATCAGGCGACGGTAGTAGTCCTTGTATTCATATTGAAGCTCTCCTATCTCAGTCCAGTCATAATCTTCTGAACCATAGTTCTCGTCAAGCCACTTGTCAAGAAGATGATGTTTGTATGATGCTTCGGGAAAGTCAAGACCGTTATCGCCCTTGCCGTTCCACATCTCCTCCCAAATCTCGGCTTCGATATAGTCCCGTTCAAGGATCTCGGCAGCATAGACGTTCAAGCCTGAGCAGAGTGCAATTGCGGTGCAGAATACCGTTGTAATAATCTTCTTCATATTATTTGTCCTCCATATTTTTAAAGTAGAGTTCAAGTGCCTTTTCAATAGTATCAGTGATCTCTTTCGGCTTCTCGCCGTTGCTGAAATACTTGGTATAAATATCGTGGCTGATCTTCACACTTTTGGACTTCACTTTCGGCTCGGTGTCCTCGCCGTAAAGAATAGCGTGAACGGTTTCGGGAGTGATATTGCCCTCGCTGTCGGCAGAAGCACGGAGCTTCTTAGCGTTTTTCATGTCGATCTTCCAGTCCTCAGCACATTCAGCGACAACAGCCTGTGTATCTTCAGAAAGGAAAGAAAGCTCCACGCCTGTTCGGATAGCAATATCTCCGCTGTCCACAAGGGCTTTCAGCTCATCAGTGAGCTTATTGATACGAATAAGCCTTACTACCGAGCCTTTGCTGACACCGTACTCATTTCCGATGCTCTCGCTCGTGTCTAACTTTGAACCCACTGGATTCAAAGTTGAGCTGTCGGGTTCGGCTGAGGGATTTTCAAGGCGTGCAAGCTCCCTGAGAATATCATTCCGCTTGCCCTGAGAGAACATTTCGGAATGGCGGAGTGCAACGGCGGCAGCCTGTTCCGATATTCTGAGGTTTTCAAAGCCTCTCTGCATAACATTCGACTCTATGACATACATTTCGGCTTCGTCCTCGGTGAGCCCTGCCTTGATGATCGACGGAACAGTCGACAGTCCTGCAAGTTTAGAAGCATTCCAGCGGTTGTGACCGATAAGAATTTCGTATCCGTCTCCGTCCGGCTGAACGATGATCGGTGATAGCACACCATTTTCCTTGATGCTGGCTACCATATCTTCAAGTCTCTCGCCGGAGTACAGCTCAAACTTGTGATTGTGATATGGGTGGAGTTTGTCGCAAGGAATCTGCTGAACAGCGGTCTGCTGCGGTGTGGAGAGCATAGCACTCAGGTCAAACTGCGGTGTATTCATCGTTTCATCTTCCTTTCCATGTCCGCAAGCTGTTTGCGAAGCTCACGGTTCTCTGCGTCAAGCTCCATAATGCGGCTTTTCAGCTTTTTCGCCGTCACATCTGCACGGACGATCATATCCGCAAACCGCAGGAGCGTGTATCTGTATCTGCGCTGATTGTAATTGAAGGTGTAGCATAGCTTCCCTGAGAACCTGTCACGGCTCTCGGAAAGGCTTGCGATCACTTCCTTAGAAGTCTCGGAAATGACTATGCTGTGGTCGGAGCTGAAATACTCATTCAGCTCACCCTCGCCGTGGGGAGTGAAAAGCCACGGCATTTTATCGGTATCAAAGGGCTTCATGACTCATCCTCCTCGTCATCATCTTCATCGGTGCAGTAGTCAAGCCCGTTCTGAAGCTGAATGTAGATGCCGGAGTAGCGGTCATGCTCTGCGCCGTCACTGTTCATCATCGCTTCAAGGAAATAAGCCTGAGCTTCTTCACGGTCGTTCCACACCTTAACTTCGCCGTAGCATTTGGTAGTGACCTTGCGGTTGGGGTTCATTGCGAGTTCTGACATACTTAACATCTTGAAAGCACCTCCTGAGCTAATTCATCATATTCCTGACCTAACTTGTGACCTGTGAGACAAAGCGGTGTGCCGTTCTCGGAGCTTTTCGCCGCTTCAATGGACTTGCTGATGCTTGTCCTGAACAGCATTTCGCCGTACTTTTCATTGAGGGTTTCTATCGCCGTTCTGCTGACCTTTGTGCGGTCAACCATAGTCGGCAGCACTCCGATGAGGTTCAGCTTCGGGTTGGTATTTGCCTTGACAAGCTGTGTGAGAGCTTCAAGGGACTGCAAACCGTCCATACTGAACTTCTGCGTCTGCACGGGTATCAGCACTCTGTCCGCAGCGGTAAGGGCATTGATAAGGAGCGTTCCGAGGGACGGCAGGCAGTCGATCAGCACGAAGTCATACGCTCCGATCACATCTTCCGTGAGTATCCTGCGGAGAATATGCTCCTTTGAGATCATCGTGACCATGATCGTTTCCGCATTGGCGAGGTTGATGTCGGCGGGAAGGTAGTCCACTCCTGCGGTTTCGCTGTGACGGATCGCTCTCTGAGCTGTCTCGGCGGTCACGGGATTTCCTGTGTAGAATGACATGATAAGCTGTGTCATGGTCGGGTTGCCGTCCGGCTCGTATTTCAGGTATTCGGAGAGGTTCGCCTGCGGATCGAAGTCGATGAGAAGCACCTTCTTGTCATGGTTCAGAGCAAGGCAAGCTCCGAGATTATAGGCTGTGGTGGATTTGCCCACACCGCCTTTCTGATTACTGATTGCGATCGTGATGCCCATTTTCTTTATCCTCCTTGTGATTATACTTTAGAACAGCGGATCGTCCTCTGTTTTTGCGTAGGGATTATCGTAGCCGTTGTCAGTCGGTGCGGTGTTCTCACGCTTCTTACCGCCGTTGAAGTGGATCTCCTCGACCTTGACCTCGATAGCCGAACGCTTCTGACCGTCCTTTTCATAGCGTTTGTTGTGGACTGAGCCGACGAGTGTCACCATATCGCCCTTGCCGAACCAATCGACGATCACATCGGCGTTGCGGTTCCAGGCGGTGCAGGGGAAGAAGTCTGTCTCGGCAGTCTCCTCACCCTTACGCTTCGGACGTTCGCAAGCGATAGTGAACTCGCAGAGGCGGTTCTCACCAATAGTCTTGATTTCGGGATCGGCAGTCATTCTGCCTGAGACTAAGAATTTGTTTAACATAGGTATTTACCTTCCTTTCGTGGTTTCGGGTTTCTGTGTTCCTGTTGTGCTTTCATTATACTATTCAATATCCCTATTGTCAAGTATAATTTTGAGAAGTTTTTGAATTTCGGCAATGCGCAGCAAATTATCTGATTTCCCCAGTGCAGCGTCACTATATTTTCAATTATACTTGACATATCCCCATTAATGTGATAGAATAGCTGTAATAACCGATCAAGGGGTGATCTGATGTATAAGCACACTTGCCAGATCTGCGGAATGGAGTTTGAATCGCCGTCCGCCAGAGCGAAATACTGCATCTACTGCCGTGACAAGGCTCAGGTCATGCGGAATAAGGCATATAAGGAGAAGAAGCAAGCCGGAGAAGCTGTTGCGATCGGCAGCGAACAGATATGCTCTATCTGCGAAAAGCCTTATAAGGTGACGGCAGGCTCTCAAAAGTATTGTAAGGAGTGCCAGCAGAAGCAGGCTCGTTCCAAGAAGATTTCCTCAAACGCACAGTATGCCAAAGCGAATTACAAAACGCTGAAGCTGTATGTGTCCGCCGAGGAGCGTGATGCGATCAAGGCTTATGCGGAAACGCTCGGTATGAGCGTGAATAAGCTGTTGCTCACGGCGTTGGAGGAATATCAAAAAGCTCACAAGCAGGAGGGATAATAATGGCTATTGATAATGCTGAGGTCATTGATGCTACTGCCTATGAAGGTAAGAAGCTGATACTTCAACTTTATGACCATTTGGAATTTGATGATGAGATAATCAAGGAGCATATGTTTATGCTTCAGGACAAGCTGAACACTTATATATGGTTTATAGACAGTAAGCAGTACGAAGAAACTTATCCTAATGCAAGTCTGTCTGTTTACGAAATACAGATCAAATTCAAATACCAGCCGTCTGACTTCTGCATTGAATACCTGAATCATGTAAATAATAAGCTCGGTTCTATGAACATCACAGTAATGTTTGAAGTTACAGACTAAATGTCACTCCAAATCCCCGTTCTTCTTACGCTTGCAGTCTTGCTGCTGTTCGTTGCGTTCCTGACGGAGAAACTCCTCAATGGTACGCTGTGCGTCGGCAAGGTCACGCGCCCGCTTGTCCGCTTCACGAAACTGCTGATCCTTCAATGAACGCTCTTGTATAAGGGCGTTTATTTTTTTGTCCAGGCTCTCCACGGTCGGGATATGACCGGAGGGATAAAGCTCCAATACCTTAGTGCGGATTTGCCCGTACTCGGTAAGCTCTGCACTGTGTTCACGGCGGTACTTCTTCGCAGCACTTCCGCTGAGAGTTTTCAACTCCTCGCCGTATACTTTCAGCTTGCGGTATTTCCGCAGGACTTTCAGCTTCACCTGCAAGTCCTCAATCTCAGTTTTCATGGTGTTCAGCTCGGAGAGAAGTCCTCGGCTGTGAGCGTATTCCGATATTGCCGCCTGCCGTATCTGATCAGGCGGGGCACCGTACTCGGCTATCACATTCTTTGCGATACTGGCGAGCTTCATATTGCCACGGTCGATAGCGTCCTGAACGAACTTGTTCGGTGGCTTCTTTGTGATAACTCTGACCTTTGTCCTCGGCGTGTAGATCATAACTCCGTGATACTGAGCGATGCGGTCTTTGATCTGCCGTGTTTCATAGTACCAGCCGAGTGTTCGGGCACGAGTCATCTTGGCTCTCGGATTGCGTTCTTTCTGCTCCGAAAGCATAAATTTCAGGTCGATCTTGTGGTCTGGATTGTACTCAACAAGCACACCATACTCGGCGCACTTCCTGATAAAATCATCGAAGTCCTCGCTTGCTTTCACAACCTGATCTATCGTGTATTTCAGCTTGGCTTTCCACGATAGCCCTTGACGGTTCATATCCCACTCCCAATGGCTCTTGCCCTTCGTTCTTTCGGGGTGTTCGATAACATCCAGATGATGCCGTTTGCATACTTCGTCCGACAGGTCAATAAGCTTCTTCCACGCACGTTCCTTGACCTTGCCCTGATTCATATTGGTCTCGAAAGTTCTGCCGTTTTTTCGGTTCACATTATTGAAGATAACGTGCAGATGTGTATGGTCGGTATCGGTATGGATTGCGAGAAAGTATTGGTATTCGCCCTTGAGGAATTTTTCGCAAAGTTCCTTGCCTACTTCCAAAGCTCTTTCAGGCGTGATCTCACCAGGCTTAAAGCTCTGAATAAAGTGCTGAGAGAGGACAGTATTCAAGCCCGTTCCTCCTGCACGGACTGCTTCAAAATCTCTGCTTGCCTGTGCAGGATCAGAGCTGCACCCGTATGTGAAGATCAGTCTGCCGCCGTCTGTTTTTTCAGGGTTGGCGATATAGGCTAACGCTTTAACCTCAGTAGTTTTGATTGCAAAGAGTTTAGTAATTGCCAAATCTTATCCTGCCCCTCCTTGATGTTCACGATGTCTTCGGTATACACTTTGTTCGTGCTGTTCGCTCTCACGGCTATCTGATTGATGTTGTTGGAAATACTTCCGACAAGCCTGTAAATCTTATCAAACTTCTCCTCATCAAAATTGACTATATATCCCTCAAAGATCATAGCCCTGATAAACTCGCTCCGTGACCTCAGACCGCTGTTGCGAAACTTGCGCTCGATAGCTTCGTATTCTGCTTCGGTGAGGCGTATCTGCATATACCGATTATGCGGTTCGATCTCTGCTATTTTTCTCATCTCCTTTTGTTCGGGGTTCAAGGGGTGTCCCTCTTGCAAGCATTGTATCGGAACATTAAATTTCTGAGAAATTGTAATGCGGAGATACCGAGCTTGCTGGGTTTGAATCACGCCCTCCGTGCGTGATTTCAATTTGAGCCTTTGGCTCTGCAAAGTTTCCTCTCTCCGTCAGAGAAATTGGAGCTTTGCAACTTCGGCTGCAATACCCCCTCACTTATATACCGCCAAATTTGAGAAATCGGGAAAGAAATCCGCAAATGTTCATGAAAAGTTTACAGTTAAATTTGCTGATGATACAACATTCCGAATAATATACCGTTTTTTTTCGAACTTGATTGATACTCATGCATAATTATGGTAAAATAGTAATAGTAGGCTGTGTCCGGATCGCTATCTGACAGAAGAATATATTTCATTTAGGGGCGATGCGTGAACGGGATAAGTAAAATGCAAAAATCCCTGTTCTGAACTCCGTTTCAGAACAGGGTTTTCAGCTTTTTCAGGAGGGAAAATAAAATGGATCATGAAAGAATTATATACATCTACGATTATCTGTCACGGTACACGGACGAGAACCACTATGTATCAATCAGCCAGATACAAGAACACCTCGCCAATGTCTGCAATCTGACCAGAGTGAAGAACGTAACGATTCGCCGTGACCTTGACAGGCTGACTGCTATGGGAAATCATATCGTCAAGCATAACCGTGAACATAACACGGCATACTATGCTTTAATTGACAAGAGTTTCTCATTCAATGAAATACGTTTCATCGTTGATTCGATCTCGATAAACAAATTCCTGACAGCATTTCAGAAGAAAACACTGATAAAGAAATTTGAGGGTATGTGTTCCGATGCAGAGATCAGGCAGCTCATCAGCCGTATCGTTCTGAATGAACGTTGTCCCTCGACACTCGATCTCTTGGAAAACTTGGATAAGATTCATAGATTGATCGGTGAACGGCAGAAAATAGATTTTGAATACGGCAAGTATGACGAAACAACGAAACAGATAGCTTATTACTATAAGAAACGGGAAATGCTCCCTGTGAGCGTGATCTACTTCCATGAGCGATTCTATCTTAAATGCCTCAATGAGAAGGACAGGAAATGGCGTATATATAGAGTTGACCGAATGAAGAATATCCTCGGTGGCGAAGTGTCTTATGTTCGGCTGCCACCGGAGGACAATTATGAGGGGTTCGTAACGGATATGTTTGCTCCTGAATACTTCACCGTAGTCACACTGCGGGTAAAGAAGTATCTGCTCGATGAAATGAGGGAAAATTTTGGAGATTACGCTTCGATTTTTCACGATGAAGATTCTGACTATGTTCGTATCCGTGTACGGGTAGGTATCAACCGCAAATTTTATCTGTGGCTTATGCAGTATGGTGACGGTGTGGAGCTTGTTTCGCCTGTAAAAGAACGAGCTGAGTATTTGGAAGAAGTCCGTAAAATGCTAAGAGCTTATCCTGAATTTGCTTAGTAACAGCTTTTTGACGGCTCTTTCTGCAACTCACAAGCAACTCTTGTGCAATCCCATAATTAATGATCTGACGGTAAGCTGTCATTGTTCTCGGATAAACAGGTTTTGAATAGCTTTGAGCGAATCGGAGCATAATGAAAGGCAGTCGGCAGCAATGTCGGTTGTTTTCTTTCTGCCAATTGACCTTTCCGTTCCGTTGTGGTATAATTAACCTATAATCTGCTTTGCTTGGGAGTGATACGATATGGCAGTCTACATAGTCTTTGACGTTGAAACGCCCAATCGTGCAAATGACCGTATGAGTGCGATAGGCATTTCTGCAATCAAGGATAATAAGATCGTGGCGAACTACTTTTCTCTTGTTGATCCCGAAACACACTTCGACTACTTCAACACTAAGCTCACCGGAATAGATGCGGATAAGGTCAAGGGCGCTCCGAATTTTGCAGAGCTATGGAAGAAGATTGAGCCTATCATGAGCAAGGGTATCCTAGTTGCACATAATGCTGTGTTCGATATGAGCGTTCTTCGTGCCTGTCTGCGTGATTACGGTATCTCTTGGAAACCGACGGCAAAATACCTTTGTACGGTCCGGATCGGCAGGCGTGTTCTGCCTGATATGAAGCATAACCTAAACGTGATGTGCGATCACTACGGTATTGCTCTCGATCATCATCAGGCAGACAGTGATAGTCATGCCTGTGCGGAGATACTGCTGAGATATATCGAAAGCGGTATTGACGTGAGAGAATATGTGAAAGAATACAAACTATAAATCATCAATTATCAGAGCTGTTGCGATAAAGCAATGGCTCTTTTCTTTTCAGAAGTACAAATTCTGTCTATCTTAAATGATATAATAAAAAATGAAAGTTTGTTTCCAGAAAGCCAAATTTTGTACAACTGGTTTCATATAATGGAAGCAGACAAGCATACAACTCGATACTTTTGTGATGTCATTGAACAGTTCCATACAAGACTTGATCGGTAATCCATTACGGTCTTTAGGGGGTGATAGCTGTGTACTGGACGATGATAATAGATCACGGTCTGCATTGATTGCCTTGCGGATTTGTTTGTGCTGATACAGAAGTTGAGTGTGTTATGCTGTAAACTCTCGGCATAAAGGGCGGTCTGAGCAGATCAGGCCGCCCTTTTTTTTACTCATAATGTGATAGGAAAATGAAATTTTGGTGAAAAGTTGCCGCACTATAATTTTGCACAAAGAGTAATTTTTCAACATGGGACTGAGGTTTGAATGAGTTAGGTGGAAATGTTGAATCGGTAGTGCATTATCGAAAAGTGCAGGAAAATGGGGCTTTTATAAAAATCGGGTGTTCCCGAACGGGAACGCTGAGAAGTTGCTTTTTACGCTGTAATGGTTCATAATAATATAGAACGCATCGGCGCGTTGCTCCAACGGTGAACCTTACTGCGCAGGAGGGTTACTCGATCACTGTATGGAAACTGAATATGAAACGATCGAATGGACGAGTAATGTTTGATTGTCGGACGGGTATATTCCGAATGACAGGCTTACTATGTTCATTTGCTGATTTCCGTCTGACAGAAAGGACGGAACCGGTATTATGAATGATTTACATACTCCTCAGATTTCATTATTCAGCGAACATGAGGAGCCGCAAAGCTACGAAGTTTACGTTTACGGGACTGATGATCTCAATGAGCAGAACAAGGACAGCTTCTGCGTGGCATTATGTCGGTATTTAGACGAGATCAATATAAGCCAGAAAACGCTTGCAAGACTGACGGGAATTGCTCCATCTACGCTCTCACGGTATCTTTCGGGTAAAAGGAAGATGCAGTATGATTACCTCTGTGCGGTCTGTATAGCAATCAGACTTCACCCTTTCAGGCAGCGTTACTTGTTTTCGCTCCTGCTGTATGCGATGCCATGTGACCAGGATTACAGAAAAGCAGATAAGAATATCATCAGGGCTTATCTTGACGGCTGTGCATTCGATAAACGTTTTACGCTTACAGCCTGCAATGAACAGTTGAAGGCAATCCATACCAAACCTCTTACAAACCTGACCTCTGCTAAGGAGGACAGTGAGTAATGGGAAGATTTATGTATGTCCACTTTGGCGATGATGTTCCCCGTAACATCGAGAAAGAGTACAACAAGCTCTTGCGAAAAGAACGATACATTGAGGAGCTGGATGCAAAAAACGGAAAGATCTATCCCGATTTTGACGATGTTCTATCTTCGAATCCCGATCCTGCGAGTATTCCCATAAGCGATGAAGAAGAAAAGGAGCAGATCAGGCACCGGAACAGGCTTGATTATCTGCCTGATGCCTTAGAACTGCTGAAATCGGATTTTCCTGAAGGGTATGAGCTTATACGGGACTACTTTCTGAGAGAGGATAAGGTGACGATGTGGTATCTCGTTGAGAAATACGGTTTATCAATTGATATGGTGCGTTACCGAATCAAGATTGCAAAGCAGAAGCTCAAGGAGTATATCATCTTGCACGAAAACGAATAAAGAAATATGTGCAGAACGCTGATTTTTTCTTTTTGGAGAAATAAACATGGGAAAAACCTTCCCGATTTTGCAAAATCCTCGGTTGATATATAGAGGGGTTCATACCACTGATGGCTGAAAAGGGTACGGATCACTCGCTGACATATCCTATCCTCCGTGATGAGGGGCGGTACGGTTCTTCCATTTGCCGCACCGTCCCATACTTTCAACTATGCTTTCATGTTAATTTCTTTTATTTTTCTGTCAACAGCAGAGATGCTGTTGGGAGTGTACGTCCTTCGGAGCGTACATTGCCAAAGGCATCTCACACATTCCTCTTAGTTTTGTTTGACGGCTGATATGCTGTCGGGAGCTTCCTCTCGATTTGAGGAGAAGCTGCCAACAGTACATCAAATATCAGGCATAAAAATAACTGACAACGATGCACTTAGTATCTTGACAATAGAATATGGAACATCTACGCTTTTTCAGTTTCTTTTCTTCTGACAGGAAGGAGGTTATGTCCTATGGATTCAATACCGCTTGAAGTTGTATATAAGAATATGTATAGCGAATATCCTGAGATACTGGAAGTAAAGGACTTATGTGAAATTCTCGGCTATGGAAAGAAAAAGGTTTATCAGCTTATCAAGGAAGGACAACTCAAAAAAATTCCTTGTGGTAGAACAATCAAGGTCGCAAAAGCTACGATTATAGATTTCGTTCTGCAATGCGCACAAAAATAACTGGTAGAAATGTCCCTTGTGTCAAATTTTGTAGAAGTGGTAGGAAAACGCTTGCAAATGACTTTGTATCGCGCTACAATATAGTTATGAGGTCAATAGCGCAGACCACCGCTTTCGACATAAGGAGGATAATATAATGAAAGCAAGTCTGCCTTTTAAGTACATTATTGCCGAAAAGAAGGGCAAAAACTATGTTGTCTTTGATTTCAAGGACGATAGTGGCAAGCGTAAGAGAAAATGGGTTACAACCGATTTGCCTGTTGACTGTTCTTATAAAGCACTGACAGCAAAGGTGAACGTAATAGTAGCAAAGTTCTATGAGGAGTTTCTCACAGGCAGCTTAACAAAAGTCAAGGAAACCCCAAAGGAAAAGACAGAACTCAGCGAGGAGGTTCTCAGTGATGATGCTGTATGCAAGACAAGTTTTGAGTTCACAGCATTTCTTGACTACTGGCTTGAAACAATCAGACCGACAATCGCACGAACCTCTTATGAAAGCTACAATCGCTATATCACCAGGATCAAAAACTATTTTGACGAGCGTTATCCGCATCTTCTTCTTGGCAACCTGACAGCTTTACAGCTTCAGCAGTTCTATAACGATAAGTTCAACAGCGGTCTTTCGGGCAATTCGGTAAAGCATTACCATGCCAATATCCACAAAGCACTAAAATATGCTGTAAAAATGGATATGCTCGATGTAAACGTCGCAGATAAGGTTGAACTGCCGAAAATCCAGAAGTTTGAAGCCAATTTCTACAACAAGGACGAGTTGGAACAGCTCTTTGAAGTATTCAAGGGCGATAGACTTGAACTTGTGGTACATATTGCAGCCTACTACGGACTTCGCAAGAGCGAGATTATTGGTTTGAAGTGGGATTCCGTCAACTTTGAGGAAAAGAAACTCACGGTTCGCCGTAAGGTTTCCAGCACTTATGGCGGCGGCAAAGAAATGATTTTTGTCGAAAATCAGCTTAAAACTGAGTCCAGTGTAAGAACTTTTCCCTTGATTCCTCATATTGAGCAGATGCTAATAGAACGCAAAAACCTTGAAGAATACTACTCGAAGCTCCTCGGTAAAGACTTTGACAGGGAATATGACGGCTTTGTGTGCCGTGACAACTTCGGTAAGCTGATTACGCCAAACTTTGTAACTACTCACTTCAAGTACATCATTAAGAAAAATAAGCTCAAACACATTCGATTCCATGATCTTCGTCATTCATGTGCCAGTCTGTTGCTGGCAAACGGAGTATCCATGAAGGCGATCCAGGAGTGGCTTGGACATTCAACATTTAATGTTACAGCCAATTTTTATAGTCACCTCGACTTTCATTCCAAAGTGGAGTCTGCGGAGACTATCGCCAAAGTGTTGGGTGGAGACAGTACAGATACGGAACAGGCTATCCATGATAAAGGTTCAGAGGACGAAAAAAATCGCAAGTCCTCAACCTGAGAACCTGCGATAATAGTGTGCCGATCGTCTACCCATTCTACCACGGCGGCATTATAAAAAAAGTAAAAAAGTTAATCAGGTCAACTTGACACGGGGGATAAAAATCTTTTGTGCTAAGACCAAAAATGAAAGTGAAATTGAAAAAAGCAGCGATTTTGGTAGAAAATTTGGTAGAAATCCGGTAGAAAAACGCTCATTCACAAGAAACTTTTCTACCAAATTAGTCAGAAAATAAGAAAAGAATGCCGTAAAATCGACATTCTTTCGATGGTGCCGCTAACCGGACTTGAACCGGTACGCTGTTGCCAGCGAGGGATTTTAAGTCCCTTGTGTCTGCCTATTCCACCACAGCGGCATGCAAGATATATTATAACACTTTTTTTGCAAAATGTCAACGCTTTTTTGCAAATTACAAGTTGTTAAATAGAAATAAGTGGTAATAGTGGAATAGCAGCAGTGTTTATTTTAAATCTTTTTGCCTTGAAACTGAAAATCTGTAGATAAATACAGATATCAAAGCGGTGACGACTTCTGTTATCCAGAATGCGTTCCATACGCCTGTTGGTCCCGTGAGCTTGCAGAGGAAGAACGCAAGTGGCAGTATTATCGCAATAAATCTGCACAGAGATATCATAAGCGACGGAATGCCCATGCCAAGCCCCTCCAACGCACCTGATGAGGTGACGGACACAGTGGAGATAATAAAGCCGATACAAATAAGGCGCAGTGCTGTTTTGCCTATGGCGATAGTGCCAGCGTTTTCCGTGAAAAGCCCTATGAGCTTGCCTGGGAAAAGTGCGCATATGATAGTTCCTGCTGCCAATATCACACCTGTCATGTAAAGAACAATGCGGTAAATTTTCTTCACACGCTCCTTCTCGCCTGCTCCGTAGTTAAAACTGATAACTGGTCGCATACCCTGAATAACACCATTTGCGGGGAGATAAAGAAAGGTCTGGAGTTTGTAGTAAATTCCAAGAACAAGCACATAGCTTTGTGAATATGCCGCAAGTATGCCGTTGAGGGCGGATATGAGAAGTGACGGCAGTGCAAGATTAAGTGTTGCAGGAATGCCTATGGAGTACATCTTTGCGATTATCATGCCGTCAGGACGCTTGTGTTTTGTGGAAAGCTTAACAGGAAGCTCACAGTGCAAATATGCTATTATGTATATGACAAGGGTCAGCACCTGACCGATACCGGTGGCGAGCGCCGCACCCTTTATACCCATCTCAGGGAAAAATCCAACGCCAAAAATAAGCAGAGGGTCAAGTATTATGTTTGCGATACAGCCGCAGAGCATACTGAACATTGATATCTTCATTCTGCCGACAGATTGGAATATCTTCTCAAATGCAATGGCAAGCATTAATGCAGGAGAGAATGTAAATACAATGTTGCAATACTGCACGCCAAGAACTACAACGTTTTTATCATTTGTGAACATAGATAGAAATGCAGGCATTATAAGTATACATATTATCATTAGCACGATACCATGCAAAGCCGAAAGGGCAAGTCCCTGAGTTGCGGCGATATCAGCCTTTTCTTTTTGACCTGCACCGAGATGCATTGCGATAACGGCGTTTATGCCTATGCCTATGCCGACAGCGGTGGCATTTATAAAATTTTGTATTGGAAACAAAAGGGATAGCGCTGTCATGGCATCGTCACTTATTTTTGCAACAAAAAAGCTGTCGATGATGTTGTAAAGAGAGTTTACAAGCATTGATATCACCATTGGCAGGGACATTGAAAGCAGAAGAGGGAAGATCGGTCTTGTTTTCATGAAATCACTGTTCATTTATTTTTTTACACTCCTTTGTCTGTGGGCAGAAAAAAAAGCCGCACAGCCTGTTTGCTGTGTGGCGAAAAGTGACATACTGTCAGGAAAAATCCACGCAAGTTTTACAAAGTATATTTTAACATAGCGGTATGATTTTGTCAATAAATTTTCTTTAATAAAATGTTTCTGAAAAGTAGATAAAAACGGAAAAAGTCGATTGACAGGAAGTTTCTGCTATGGTAAAATATTATTATGATAATTTATGTTAGGGGAGAAAGCGTAATGACTTTTATAGATTGGCTCAAAGGCTGTAATGAAGCAGCCCCTTTGACTAAAAAGGTTTACATATGTAATGATTATCTCAACGCCGAGAGAATGTTGGAGAACGCAAGCTGTGACAATATAGTTATAAGGCTTGAAAGATACACAGTCGCAGACCATGCAAAGCATATTATCGAAACCAGTGCCGAGTATATGGACAGCAGGATAATAACGCTGTCAAACGCTGAGGGCTGTGAGATAGTAAGACGTATTATTGATGAAAACGGTATAAGCTATTTCAAAAGCGACGACCGCAACGCTTGCATGGAGATATTCAAGACGATATCAGAGCTTAGAATGAACTGTATAAGCCCTGATTCACTGGTCCTTGACAGCAGACGCATCAATACGCTGAGTGAGATCTTTCAAACGTATGAAAGTAAGCTTTCAGACAACAAACTATATGACAGTGCAAAGCTCATAAGCATTGCCAGCGGTCTTATAAAGGCTGGTAAGGCAGACGTGAGAAACGTTCATTTTGCATATGACAAAGAAATAGAAGCTGACAAGCTGACCGCGGAGTATATAGGGCTTTTGCCTGAACCTGCGGTGATAGATAACATGGCTGATATGAACGATGAGCAGTATCAGAATGGTCTGAGAGAGTTAGCACAAAAGGCGGAGCTTTGGAGAAATTATGGCGTAACAAACGAGGTGGAGAGAACTGTTCAACATATCGTGAACAGTGGTTATGAGCTTTGCGATACCGCTGTGCTGTGTCCAGATGACGAGTATATGGATTTGCTCATGAATATGTGCGATCAATACAATGTCCCTGTGGAATTTCCCGAGGGCATTTCATGCAGACACAGTGACATTGTTGCATTTTTCAGGGCAATGCTCAAATGGTGCAAAAATGACTATAGATTTGACCTTTTCAAAGATGTAATGCTTTCGCCTGTTTTCAAATATGATGAGAAAGTAGAGGACGGCAATACCAAAAGCAAGGGCAGGATATTCCTTGAAGCACAGAACTCTGGAAACGGCTGGGGCATTGAATGGTATGGCACAAGGGATAGTCAGGTGTTCAAGGACTTTCACGAGGTCTTTGAGAATAATGAGGTCAGTGCAAAAGAATTTTACCGTGGCGTGCTGGGCTTGGTACAAAAATATGTGAATGGAGCAAATGCCGAGCAGAGAAGTTCTATATCAAGCGTTAAGGACGCTTTGATAGGAAGATACAGATTTTATGCAGACTATGACAAGAACCTTAGCTTGCAGGAAGCAATGACTGAGATGACCGACATTGCAGAGAACGCAAGATATTCTTTGTCTGCATCAAAAGGCGCTGTTACCTGCTGTCTTATGGGTAGGTATTCTGCACTTTTCATGAAAAATATCTACGTTCTCGGTCTGACAACAGGAAGATTTCCTGTCATGCAGGACGAGTCGCCTGTGCTTAACGATAAGGAGAGAGAACAGCTTTTCGGCAATCGTGACCATTGTTCTGACGCTATCGAGCGCAGAAAGCTCACTGACCTTGTGAGAACTGTCCTCATGGCTGAGAGAGAGAACCTTGTTGTAAGCTGTAGCGTTTATGATACCGTAGAAATAAGAGCGCAAAGCCCGTCGGCGGTGTATACTGTTATTGCGGCTGAAAAGGGCGTTGATGCAAACAAAATAGAAGTGTATGATTATCTTTCTGACAGACGCAAGGTGAGCGTGCGTTCTGAGATATCATTAAACAGTGCTTTTCTTAACAAGGCAGAAAAAATCGGGCTTCATGATGACGGTGCAAAGCAAAGCGAAAGCCTTACGGAGTATCTTCATAAGCAAAGAGAAAGCCGTATAGATATATTGCGTGAAATGTGCGAAAAGAAACATTTTATCATTTCTGCCACAAGCCTTTCGACTATGCTTCAGTGTCCGCTGAGGTTTTTCTATGAGCGTATCGCCCATGTTGAAAAGCCGCAGAAGGTGGATATAGACCGCAGTGCATGGCTCAAAGGCAATGTCAAGGGAATGTATATCCATGAGATAATGGAGAATTATGCCAAGGTTGTGCTTAAAGGCAAAGGTGCGAATGAGGTGTCTGAAACTGTTGACACAGCGGCGCTTGATGAGATATTCGAGAGCGTTTCTAAAAACTATCTCTGTAACTATCCCCCTGTGGATATGGCTGTAGCGCAGAGTGAGAGAGAGGAATATTACAACTGTGTCAAAGCTTATCTTGACGAACTGCACAGTGATATACACTCAGGCAAACGTGAGGTCGTTGAGGTCGAGTATCCATTTGTCGGCGATGTGAAAATAGGCGAATATAAAGTCACCATAAGGGGTAGGATAGACCGCCTTGACAAGATAATAGACGGCGCAAAGGTGTCATATCAGATAGTTGACTACAAGACGGAGGATATCAAAAAATTCAGGGAGAAGCTTCCAGAAGACCCGCAGGATCATATTTATGCCCTTGCGCTTGAAAATGGTCTTACGCCTGTGGGAGAAGTGAGCGAAAGTGATATCGTTTCCGCAGATTATGTTTTCATTCTTGAAAAAGAGAATTGCCATGTAGTTAACGATAAGGATAATTCTGGAATAGAAAACATGATAACAATAACATTTGATAAAATAGTAGAAGAGGGCTTTAAAAAGTGTATTGTGAATAAGAATGATAAAATTACTCCATGCACGTTTTGTCCTGCTTATGAAGAAGTTTGCTCAGGGGGTGCAGCAGAATGAGTGAAGAACAGATAAGAAGCTATATAATAGACAAAGACAGTTATGATAAGAATATCCTTGTTGAAGCAGGCGCAGGTGCAGGAAAGACAAGGCTTATAATACAGCGTGTTATCGGGCAGATAGGCGCAGGTATACCTGTTGAAAAGATAGTGCTTATAACTTTCACCAATGCTGCTGCAAACGAGCTTTATGAGAGGATACAGGCAGGGCTTACGGAGAATATCGCAAAATGCAGCGGCGAGGAGAAAAAGCTGTATGAAAACGCTGTTATGAATTTACAGCGCATGAAGATAAGCACTATACACAGCTTTTGTCTGAGTATGCTGTCAGAACAGCCTTTTGAAGCTGACCTGCATTTGGGATTAAAACTTGCCGAGGACGGTGAAACAAAGCAGGCACAGGCTGACTTTTTCGAGAGATATTACCGCACAAATGGTGCAAACATAAAAGATTTCGGCTTTCTGAACAGCAATCAATATAAGCTCAGAGACAGCCGTGTGAAAAACTTTCTTATGGAAACATTTCTTGAATGTGCTGAATACAGAGATGTTGAGTTTGTTAGGGATAAAAACTATGACAGTGTGACATTTGGCACCATAAATAAGCGTGCATATGATGAACTTTGCAAGTATAGGGACAGCCTTGTGCGTGCGTTCAATAATGGTGCTTTGGGTGGAGAATACGAAGATATAGCAGGTTTTCTTGTTGGTGATGTGACAAAGTTTTTTCCTGATAATATGAAGGACTATGACTCGGAGTATAATTATGTGAGAGTTTGCGCTAATCTTAAAGCTTGCAAAAAGTTCCTTGAGCCTTTTAATAAGACGAAAATTAAGAAGGATCATCCAAAGAGCAATGAGAACATGGCTATTTTCAGCCCAAGTGGGTTTGATAATGTAAAGAAAGAAAATGCACTGTATGCCCTCAACAAGACGGCAACGTATATAGAGCAGGCTGTAAAGGCTTATCAGGAGAGTGAAGACGGGGAAAACGTTTCAAATGACGGGCTTTTGTATCACACTCACGAGCTTCTCAAAAACAGCAGTGAGGCAAGAGCGTTTTTCAAAGACAAGTATTCCTGCATTTATATAGATGAGTTTCAGGATACTGACGTTATGCAGACTGAGCTTCTGCTGTATCTTTGCGCTGATGACAGCAAGCTTACAGCAGGCGGTGATATATGGCAATGCCCGCTCCGTGACGGTGCGCTGTTTGCGGTGGGCGACCCTAAACAGTCTATCTACGGCTTTCGTGACGCAGATATCAGGCTTTATAACAAAATGAAAGCCAAATTCCAGAATAATAACGAGAAAAACTGTGAGTTTTTCTCACTTGATTATAACTTCCGCTCTGATGAGCAGCTTATAGCTTGGGTAAATGAAAAGTTCCAGCCTGAAATTAACGGCAAATATGGTATGACATACAGCGATATGATATCAAAGGCTGATAAGCCTGCGCCTGTTTCCGACGACGTTATCAGAGGGGCGTATTTTGTCAAAGATCCAGGTGCTGAAAGTGTGGTTAATGTAATATCAGACCTTGTGAACGGTGGAAAGATATTTGACAAGGGCGTGGAAAGACCTATAAGATACAGCGATTTTCTTCTGCTTCTTTGGAACACAACTCAAATGGAGTTTTATTCAATGGTCTTGACAGATCGTGGCATACCATACACAATGTGGGGCAAACGTCCTCAGAAAAACAGTCTGGTGCTGAAAAGATTTATTGCTCTTGCAGAGTTCGTTTTTGAAAGCTACAGCCCTACCGCAAAGGAAAAGGCTTATTCTATCCTTTGGAGATGTAGACCTGACAGCATAGATTTTGAAGACGCTGTAATTAACGTAGACGATTATGAACAAAACTGTGAAAGCAATGATGCCACGCTTGTTGCAGTAAAGGCGTCTGCCGATACTGTTAATGAGCCTATAGCGAAGCTTTATAAGATACTTGATTTTCCTGAGCTTCTTTTTGATAATACCAGCAACAGAGAATATGAGCTTTCAAATCTTATCTATCTTCTTGAAAAGTGGGAAAAGCAGGATTTTGCAGGAAGCGATGAGCTTATGGATATGATGAAAAACGAGCTTTCTGTGCTGAAAGAAAAAGAGCTTATCCTTGACAGCAGTGAGCAGAACTGCGTAAGGCTCATGAATCTTCACAAGGCAAAGGGTCTTGAGGGAAATATCGTTATTATGGCGGAGGCTAAAAATCATAAATTCAGCGGTGGAAAGTACACCGACCTTGTGGATAAAAGACAGGTCTATGTGCCTTTGAAAACAAGCGATTATACATATATCGACTATCTGACATTCTACCCTAATGAGAGGAAGCAGGCAGAGGATAAATATTTTGGCGAACAGCTCAGGCTTGAATATGTTGCGGCCACAAGAGCAAAGCAGGCTTTTATATTTGTGTATACTCTTGACCAATGGGGCAGGCTTGCGATCGATGATCTCACAATGAGCAAGATAAACAGAGAATTGCCGCAGATAACAGGTGTCTCTGCTGAAAGCGGCATACAGGCGACGCAGGTAAACGCTAAGGATATATTTGACGAGGTGAGTAGCAATCGCAGTGCATTTGATGATGAGGTGGAAAAGCTTAGCGAGAAATATGTGAGCAAAATTACCCCCAGCCACCTTGATGACGACGCAAAGGTCACTGTTCCAAGCGGCGTGGATACTATTTCCTGTGTACGTCCAATGGGCAGAGATATCGGTCATATGGTACACCGTGCCTTTGAGCTTGCGGTGAATATGCGTGAAAAGCTGTTTTCGTATAACGAAACGCCACAGCAAAAAGAGCTTATGAGTAAGATTGTCAGCAGAGCGTATCTTGACTTTGAGGACGAGTGTAGTTCGCAGGCTTCTGAGAGTGCTTATAAGGACTATATCAACTATCAGCTTAACAGCTTTTTGAAAGATAAGGATATCGAAACATTGCTCAAAACTGCGCAGGCTGTGTATACAGAGCTTCCGTTTTACAGCATGGACGGCAATGAATACAGCAACGGAGTTATGGATCTTGTGCTTAAAATGACAGACAAAAGCTTTATCATAATCGACTATAAGACCAATATACAGAAAGAAGCCGACAGAAAGCTTTTTGAGGAGAGAATTTTAAAGACATATCGTTCACAGCTTGATTTTTATGAAAAGATACTTAGAAAAATGCTCTCGCTCAGTGAGGAAACCAAGGTGGAGTGCCATATTTACTTTATGAATGACGATAAATATATGAAAAACTAGAGTAAAGTTGCTTAAAATATGAATGTGTTAATATTATGAATAATATTATAATTTGTATCGTTTGATTGACAATGTAACTGATGTATGGTATAATAAATCAGTTAATAATGTCGAAAAAAGTAAAAAGCAACAATAAGTCTGCACTAAGCGTAAGGAGAACGTGAATATGGAAGTGTACAAATTATGGACCTGCGATGATAAGAGCGAAAGCCAACTGAGTTCTACCTCTTCGGAGATAGAAAAGGAAATTGACGTTCTCAGGAAAACTTTTGATTTTGTCAGGCTATGAGCAGGACTATGAAAAGGTCTGCCGCAAAACTATCAAGGGCAGACAGCGTTTCAGAATGAAATATTTTATTTGCCTCAGAAAATAGAAAAAGCACCCGTATCACATACGATATGGGTGCTTTTTTATCAGAAGCCTTGTTCTTTAAGCTCTTTTACTATATCTACATAAAATTCTCTCACGTCAAAATCCTTGATGTTCTCTCTGAAAAGGTCGATAACATCGCCATGAGAAATGCCACGCTTGCCATTGTGTTCTATCATCTTGGAGTTTTCACCGTAAAGTCCCGACTCAACTGTTACTAGCCCGTCATTGCCCTTGCCGTAAGGCTTGTTCAGCAGATAGCCGAAATTCAGCGGAAAACCTGCGGAACGTATGCTGTTCATTTTGCTCATTACGGAGCGGTAAGAAACTAACTGGCTGTCAGGGGTGCTTGCGTTAAGCTCAGAGCAGTTTTTGTAAGTCAGGTCATAAACACCATCTAAAAAGCTTGGGTCTTTGTCACCCAGAGCAGTGAAAAGCTTGTTGTATTTTCTATCAACAAAGCCCTGTATGCTCTCAGGTATCTTCCCAAGAAGCATATCAACGAATTTACAGCCATAGTGGGGCGTGTTTATGGTGGTAAGAGTTGCTACATATTTGTCCATGCCAAGATGTGCGATCGCATATCTCGAATCAAGTCCGCCCTTTGAGTGTGCGATTATGTTGACCTTTTCAGCACCAGTTTCTGCTATGACTTCTTTTATCCTTTCAGCTACCTCAGTGGCACTGACGGATACTTTGTTGGCGGACTGTTGCTTGCCATAATATACCTCAGCGCCATTTCTGATAAGTTCATTAGGTATCCTGCCCCAATAGTTTATTACCTGCCAATCACGGAAGAATATGCCATGCACCATAAGTATAGGATACTTTGTCTTGCATATCTCGTTCTCTTTTCGTGCTGCGTCAAGGTCAAGCTTTGCCTGCTCAAAGTAGTATTCACTTCTCGCTGCCTTGTAGAATTTTCTGAACACGATGCAGTTCACAAGTGGTATGTACCAGGTGAATAACAGAATAACATACCATAGTATTTTCACCTGACGTGCCGAAGCCGCTATCCGCACAATGCCACTCAGACACAAAAGCGTCGTTACAGCATAAGCGCAAAGTGCATTTGCAAGAAGCCGCCAGCCATTCAGCTTTGTAAAGCAAAGCACTATCACTATTACAAGCTGTATCACGCTTTGCAAAACGCCGCAACCAAGTACAAACGCTCCGGAATCAAGCCGTCGGATTTTTCCATGAGAACCTTTGCTTCCATGTGATTTGAACATGAAAACCAAGGTGTATAGTGCAAAAAGTATGATGATAAGCGTTTTGAGCAAAGGATTTATGTCAATAAGTTTCCACAGCGCAGGTGCGTTTGCAAGCAGAAGCACTGGGATAGAAAGAAAAGTTCCCCTGATTTTTTTCATTTTTTTACCTCTTAAAGATTATTTGTCAGCTTTATGTGCCTAATATCGTTTCCCACAAACATAATAGGCATGAAACAGCCTGTGAGTCTTGAAACTATACGCTCATTGTATTTTGCGTTGTATTCCTCATTGGTGAGATTGGTAGAGATTATTGTTGGCCTGCCAAGGTTGATACGCTCGTTGATTATTTCATAGATCACGGAATCTGTAAAGCTCGTTTGAAATTCTGAGCCGAGGTCGTCAAGGATAACAAGGTCGGCATTTTCAATAATATCAAGTGTCTGACCTGTAGCTCTGCCGAAATGCTCGTCCTCTATCTGTCTGAGAAGCTTCAGCAGAGAGGCGAAAATGACGCTGTAGCCCTTTTGTATAAGTTCATTTGCAATGCAGGCTGAAAGAAAAGTCTTGCCAAGACCTGTTTTGCCAATGAAAAACAGTGATGGAGAGTTTTCATGAAATTGATCAGCATATGCACGGCAGTTTGAATACACCGTTCTCATTCTCTCTCTCGGGGACATTCCGTTACCGTTGCTGTCAGGATAAAATTCTATTCTGAACTCAGAGAAATCGTGGAGCTGGATACTGCAATTCTCGTTAAGCTCCTCAGTGGTGTATTTTTTCAGCAAGTCGGTGAAGCACTGGCACTTCACTCCGTCACGATAGCCATAATCACAGCATTTAGGACAGTAATAGTGATAATCAAGGTAGTCTTCAGGATAACCTCCCATTTTAAGCAGTCCTTTAATGGCACGTTTAGTATTGGCATTGTTTTGACGCATTTTTTGTATATATTCTCTTCCATGAGCATTTTTGCCTACTATGCCCTTCATGAGTTCACAGTTATTTGCTTTTAGTGATCTTGTAAGAACCTCTATTTCAGGAAGTCGCTGTGCTATCTCCTGAGCGTGAACCTCATGTTCGTTCATGACAGCTTCACGCCGTCTTTTAAGTTCATTTTCAGCCTTGTCATAGGCGGTTATTGAATATTTCATTGTCTACTCCTTATCATAGCTTTCCTGATTTTTCTAGATCAAAATTCATTGCGAATTTTTCAAAATCATCAAGATTATAGGAAGTTTGCTTGTTAGCATTCTTATTTTTCTTGGAGGTGTGGTACTTTTCGTCCTCGTGTGTGACCTGTTCAGGGGTAGTGATGCTCTTGCCAGCCCAGTTTGACAGTATAGTGTCTATATACTTATAATTCAGTTTGTTGGTATTGTCAACGCACTTGTTATAGGCTATCTCCAGCATTTCAACAGTAAAGCCCATTGTTCGCCATTTTTCTATAAACTCAAGCTGCTGCTTTGACGGCTTTGCGGTCTGTCCGAAAATTTTCAGTATCTTGAATTCATACTTTTTTATGTTGGAAAGCCTGATTATTTCTTGTTCAATTTGTTGATAAGTACAGATGTCTTGTTCAAACCACCCACGCATTACTGTCACAAGGTAAGACACGTTGTACTTTTCAAGTGACACACAGTATTCCGCTGCTAATAGAATAGATGCAGCATCAAATCGGTAATATTCATAAAGAGCAAGAAGTTCACCTTGCTCAGTTCCATTGATAGTGCGTTGTAAAACGGTTTGTATCTCGTCAAAGAGATGTGCAAGGTTAGGGTCCTTCTGCTGTTTTTCCAATATCTCAGAATTTTTGTATCTTATGCACAGCTTGTTTGAAACGCTCTGACGTTTCGGGGCAATTGCCTCAACTTTTGAAACAGGCTCGGCCTTTGTTTCATGCTCTGAAACAGGTGTAGAAACGGCTTTGACCTGTGCAGGCTTTGCCGTATCACTGCGTTCTGAGGTGATAACGCCCAGTGATACCCAGTGTGTCACAGCGTCAATGACAGTGTTCTCAGAAAGCCCGGACTTTTCCGCAAGCTTTGCACTGTCGCATTCACGTTCCGTTGAACAGAGTATGCAGAGAAGTACCTTTACAAAGTCACCGTCGCTTAATTTTATGTATTTATCGACCACTTTAGACGGCACTGAAAAACTGCTTCCCCAGCGGTCGCAATCAAAAGTATATTTCATTATGTATCCTCACAAATATGATTAAAACTATCCAAAATAATTATATCACATAATCTGAACTTTTGCAACAAAATTTGTGTATTTGACTTTTGATAAATAAAATGCTATAATAGGCTAATACCAAAGAAACGGAGAGAAAAAATGATAAGAAAATTTGTGCCTGAGGACAGGGAAGATTACATCAGATTCTCCACTGAGTTCTATAATTCTTCTGCGGTGGACAAGCCTGTTCCAAGAGAGCATTTTGAGCAGGGCTTCGATGAAATGATGAGGTCTGACGTGTATGTGCAGGGTTATATGCTCGTTTGTGACGGCAATAATGTTGGCTACTGTGTTACAATGAAAACATATTCAGTTGAAGCAGGCGGTATTACTATATGGATAGACGAGCTTTTTGTGCTGGAGGAATACCGTTCAAAAGGTCTGGGCAGGGAGCTTTTTAAGTATATCGAGGAAAATGGCGACAAAAAGCTCCGCCGTATCCGACTTGAAGTCGAGCTTGAAAACGGCAGAGCCATATCGCTTTATAAGAAAATGGGCTTTGAGCCTGCGCCTTACGACGGAATGTGGAAAACTATTTTATAGTCCTCTCGTGAATTTCCCTTGAAATGCTGTCGCAGACCTTGTCTAGGGCAGCGTGATCCATTGCGGCAATATAATACTTTTCTATCTCGTCATGGACTTTCTTGGCTTTCTTGATGCCTGAATACACTTCCTCTGCAAGGTCGGAGGCTGTGACTTTATCTAATCTCAGTCTTGTTTTCAGGGCTGAGATCTTTTTCTTGTCATAAAATCTGCCCATGTTGATAGCTTTTTCAAAGCTGTCAAGCTTGCTTATAGGGGAATTTATCACAAATGCGATGCCAGCCTCCGGGATAAGCAAATGCTCGTAAATGGTGTTGCCAAATAGGATAGCAGGGCAGAGGATAACATCATAACCTCGCTTTACAGCCTGCTGTGCCATGAGGGTGACGAACTTGTGGGAAGCGGCATAATAATCATCGTTCATGGCGAACACGTCAAGGTAGCTGTCAAGGGTGGCAAGCTGCGTCATACAGCCGTATTCCGTCAAAGCGGTCAACTGTCTAAGATCAGTTTTGCCGCTGCCAGAGCCTTTTTTGTTT
This sequence comes from uncultured Ruminococcus sp., assembly GCA_934435205.1. Classification (GTDB taxonomy): domain Bacteria; phylum Bacillota; class Clostridia; order Oscillospirales; family Ruminococcaceae; genus Hominimerdicola. Next base: position 38,973 of record CAKSAK010000003.1, read on the forward strand.
AGAAGACGTTTTGCTGATCGTTCTGTGAAGCTTTTCAGCTTTTCCTCCAGCAGACAGCCTTCACCGCAATTGTAGGTATCGAAGCAAACGTTAGACAGGGCAGTGGTAAACCTTTTGCTTCTTGCCAAAAGCGACTTGTTTTTGTCTGTGACCTCAATTATTTCAGATTTGAAGGCTTTCAGCTTTTTCTCGTCCCAATACTCTCCTAAGTTGATTATTTTCTGACAAACTCCTGGATATGAACATTCCATAACATGTGGCGCAGTGCCGTCGCAGATGATAGCCTTTGATGTATGCAGAACGATTGCATCAAGGGAAGCAGGGTCAGAGGAACAATAAAACCTAGTGACGTCCTCTGTAGGTTCAAACTCAGCGGCTATCTTTTTCATAAGCGAAGATTTTCCCGTGCCTGCACCACCTTTGAGTATGAATGTGAAATAGTCCGTATCTGCCATTATCTTGCCAAATTCCGTTGAAAAACCATTCTGCGTCATTGCGCCCAAAAAATACTTTTCTGACATAAATTACCCTCCATATCTCAAACGCATTAGATCAGTGTGACTGCGTTTGCATTTTCATTTTTATAATATGTCAGAAAAAGCATGATTGTTCAAAAAAATTAGGTGGACAAAAAAAGCTTGATAAAAGTAAAAAACTTTCATTGCACGACGTTGCAAATTGATATTGTGATAACTACTTTATCTTTTCTGCCTGCAACAGGGTACAAAACGCCGTCCGCTTTATGCAGTGCCTTTTTTACTATCTCAGAACTTTTCATTTATGTTCCGCCTTTCTTATCTATCTTACTATCTTACTTCTGCGGTATCAACCAGCTAGTTTCAACTAACTCGTTCGTTTTTATGATAGCACAACGAGGTGAAAATGTCAATAGAATTGGGGCGATGAGGGACACTCCCGTTAACCTTGTTATGCTATATAAAATTTATATATTAAATATTTCTTTTGCAAATGCTGACCAACCGCCGAATGTGATCATCAAACAAATTGCGGCGAGAATTATGTACAATGCGATAGGTATCAGCAAGTATGCCTTGCCTTTTTGCAATGTTTTCCGAAAGATATAAATATTTGAGGGCAATGCAATGGCAAGCCATATCAGAAGTTCGACACAGCCTATCATAATAGAAATGCTTTTCTCTGATCCAAGTTCATAGCCATAACCTTTTGAATGACCGGTTATGTTGAGATAGATACAGGCAAAACATATCGGAAACGAAAATGCGATCAGACTTGTCCAAATAAAATTAATGCAATATATGATCTTGCTTTTCATATCTGCCTCCACGCTTTCTCCAAAATCCAATTTGTTGTGTGAAACTTTTCCGATTTTTTTTACATTATACCACACCATAAACCGCAAAGTCAATAAAGTTGGGGTGGCAAATGGCATTTTGAGCAGAAAAAATACCGATACAGAGGGGGCTGTATCGGTGGAATATATGGGTAAAGCTTAGTCTGGAAATTCAAGAGATCTTGTACATATCATTTTTGTAGAACATTATTGAATCGTTTTTTTCAGAGCGCCTTAGAACGGTAAGAACATTATAAACATCTGGAAATGGCGAAACCATACCCATACACGCCATACCAAAATTCAATCCATTAAATACTCTAAATTCGGCAGGACTAATTAAAAATAATATAAAAGGAACCACCCCAAGAACAAAAGGCAGCAAACACATCAATATAAACCTATCTCGTTTTAATGGATATGATGCTAATGCCACAAATGTTGTCTTTCCTTTAATTCTTCCTATTGTTACATCTGCGTCCTTAGGATAAACGATTCCGTGTAACCACTCGTGAATTATCAACAATAAAAAGCCTAAAGCAAATCCCACCAGAATAAATATTGGAGAGATCACGACCACCTTGCACACAATGGTTTTACCAAGCATAGCGGCAAAAAGTATAACACATAGAATTACAGCTATCGGCGACGCTTTTTTCATCAGTTCATCGACGCTCTTAGGCGTTTCTATCTTTATTGCATTATCGGGTAAGTTTCCTGTTTGATATTTATTTATATCTTTTATTGACCACACAAATTTTATCATATTACATACCTTTGTTTATCTAATTTCGATTTATCGTCTAACTATATCGTATTATTCATTATACCACACTGCAAGCACCAAAGTCAAGCAAACTATTCGATTCGCTATTAATCCTGTATAATGAAACTTGACACATACAAATAAAATGTGTCAAGTGATATTGACAAAACCATGGTGAGAAAAGTGATGTGATTTTTTCTCAAATATGTTAATCCGATTTTCTTTTTCTATTTTCCATTGTCAATTCTGAAAAAATGTGCTATAATCATACTGATAATCAGCTGCATTGGCGGAGAATGGAGGAAAATATCTTGTGTTTTACAGTAATATTGGCGGATGATGAGCCACAGATCTTAGAAGGAATTCGGGATTCTGTGGAATGGGAAACACTAGGATTTCGTGTCATTGCAACAGCACTGAACGGAAAGGAGTTTCTGGAACAGACGGAAACGCTTCGTCCTGATTTGGTAATCAGCGACATTAAAATGCCGTTTCTGGACGGATTGGAAGTGGCGAGAGTCCTGCATGAGAACATGATGCATATCAAAATTGTCCTTTTTTCCGGCTGGGACGATTTTGAATATGCACAGCTTGCCATTCGGTATGGGGTATCGGAATATGTGCTAAAACCCATCGACTTTCAGGAGATGCAAAACCTGTTGAAAAAAATCCACAGAGAATTGGAAACGGAGTTGGAACAGCGTCAAAATCAGGAGCGTTTTGCGGAAATTTATCAAAAGAGTCTGCCATTGTTGCAGGAGCAGTTTCTGATACAGCTGGTCAGAGGCTCACTTACCCCTGAGCAGATGCAGCGGCAGCAAAAAAATCTGTCGGTTTCGCTGGATGCCAATTATTTTTGTGTGGTCAGTATGAAGATCACGGAGGAAAGCGATGATTATCTGTCGCAGTTTTCCGTGGCAGAATCCGTCAATGAGATGCTGCAGCAGGTCTGTCCCTTTCGGACATTTCGTTATCTGGACAAGATCATTTATCTGTTGCTGCTTTCTGCACCGTCGGAAATGATACGGATTCAGAAAGCATTGAACGAAGCCTCTCATATTTCCAAGCACTACAATCAAGTGGCTTTTTCCTGCGGCATCGGCAGCATCTGCGAAAAGCTGGAAGAGCTGCCAGTTTCGTTTTCACAGGCAATGGAGGCGTTGGAATACAGCGTGGTGTCCGCAGAAGAGTCTGTGACCTCTTATCAGGATGTGGAATTGTACGAAAACCACGTGTACACCTCTATATCCACAGAGGAACTGGAAATAGCGATCAAGCTGGAAGATCAGGAAAAAGTGCAGAAAGAAGTGGAAAAGCTGGTGACACAACTGGAAGAGAGCCACTATAATTTCAATGCTTACCAGTCAGCGATTCTGGAGATCATCTTTTCTATCTCCGGCATTTTTCGCCAGTATCACATGATGGACGACGAAATATTCGCCGATGCCAAGCGTATGACCATGAAGGTCCTGTCCCTGGAAACGGGAGAGCAGCTGAACGCATGGCTGCTGAATTACTGCGACTATATCATTTATGCGATTCACCAGAGGAAGGTGGATCGGAACAGCATCCTTGCACAAAAGGCCATGGAATATGTCCAGCAGCATTACGGCAATGCGGAGTTGTCCGTGGACGAGGTGTGTGCCTATCTGCATGTCAGTACATCTCACTTTTCCAACATCTTCCGCAAGGAAACTGGCATGAGCTTTCTGGCGTTCCTGACGAAGAAGCGAGTGGACGAGGCAGTTCGTCTGCTGAAGACAACGGACGAAAAAAGCAGAGTGATCGGAGAAATGGTCGGCTATCCGGAACCCAATTATTTCAGCTATGTATTTAAGAAAAACATGGGTATGTCGCCGGCAAAATTCCGAAAAGAACTGGCAACGGAGAACTAGCATGAAAAAGATATTGCAATGGCTGCACCGGAAGATTGACGGAAAGAGCATTCGTCTGATTTTTACAGCCCTGTTTTTCCTGACCGTCAGTCTGTTCACTGCACTGATCATCTCCCTTTATTCAGAGTATACCAAGGCACAGATCACCGCTTTTTTGCAGGAGAAAAATACACAGCAGCTGCGGCGTATGAGTTTCAGCATTGAGGAAGATGTGGACGACACCATTGAGCTTGCCAATACCGCCTATTATCAGATCATCAAGAGCACTGACCTGCAGGCACTTTTGACGGAACAGACTTTGTCGGATTTCTGCCAGCTCCATGAAAATAAGATTTTGTATGCTGCCATTTATGATATTGACGGGGCACTGCTCTGGCAGAATGAAGAGAATTATGATGCAGAATCGGTGGACAGTGCTGCATGGTTTCAGGCAGCAGAAACTGAAATTGACACCGTCGCATTTGATGTGCCTCATTATATCCAGACAGCAGCAGGATTTCAAAAAGCCATGACAGTTTCCCGCTATGTTGAGCTTCAGGACGGCGGAAAGAGCCGCTCTGGAATTTTGCGGTTTGATGTCTGCATGGACAACATGGAGGCAGAGCTGAACATCTATCCGGCATCACAGACGGATTATTTTTACCTGATGGACAACGAAGAGCATCTGATCTGCTATCCCTTTGAGAAACGACTGGAGAGCGGTGTGCGAACCGAATGGACGCTGCATGCTCCGAAAAATCAGGTGGTTTTGCAGGATAAAAAGGAGTGGCTGCTCCAGCAGCAAACCATAGGATATACCGGCTGGAAACTGATCTCTGCTGCTTCTTTGACGGAAGAACTGCAAAACAACACGCAGCTCCGAACCGGAATCGCAGTCATTGTTCTGCTGATGGCGGTGGTTTCTTTGATATTGGACTTTTTGATTCAGCGTCTGATGATCGCACCGGTTTTGCGTCTCTCTGAAACCATGAAACGGTTCGGACATGGGGAATTGCAGGTTCGTGCAAAAGCAGAGAGCTGCGGAGAAATCAGAGGACTTTCCGACGGCTTTAATGACATGGCGGAAAAGACGAATCAGCTGATGGAACGAGTGCGGAAAGAGGAACGGGAAAAACAGATTACCGAGCGAAAGCTGCTGCAATCTCAGATCAATCCCCACTTTTTGTATAACACGCTGGACTCCATTATCTGGATGATACAGAGCAAAAAGTATGAGGGTGCCGGAAAAATGGTGTCCATGCTGGCAAAGTTTTTCCGCATCTCTTTGAGTCAGGGAAAGGACATTATCACGCTGAAAAAGGAACTGGAACACGCCGTCAGCTATCTTTCCATTCAAAATGTGCGGTTTCAGGATAAGTTTACATTTACGGTGGATTGGGACGAAAAACTGGCGGACTGCCTGTGTCCCAAGCTGGTGATCCAGCCACTGTTGGAAAATGCAGTCTATCACGGCATGGAGGGCATGTATGAAGACGGGGAGATCCAACTGAAGATCTATGCGGTAAACGAACTGGTGCACATCGATGTGATCGACAACGGCGAGGGTATGACCGAAGCACAGGTGCAGAAGATGATGCAGGGCGATGTGGTGTCCAGCAAGCGTGGCTCCGGAATTGGTGTGAAAAATGTCAATGACCGAATCAAGCTGTATTTCGGTGAGGCATATGGCGTACAGATAATCAGTGCACCGGATGAGGGAACTACGGCACGCATCTATTTTCCCATGAGGAGGCAGGAAGATGAAATCGAAAAATAAGGTGCTCTGGGTCTTTGCCGGAGGGATCCTGCTGGTACTGCTGTTGCTCCTTGAACAGCAGTTCTTTCAAACAAGAAAAAAACAGATCGCCGTGATTTTGTCGGAAGATGCAGTGTCCGGTTTCTGTGCGTTTCAGGAGGGCATCTATGACGGTGCAGAGGATTGTGCGGTGTCACTTCGTATCATACACACTCCGGAGCTCTCGGAAAACGCATGGGCGGAATTGCTGTCTGCACAAAAAAAGCAGGGCTGTGACGGTGTTCTGCTGTTCTGTCCGGAACAATACTACACCGGAAGCGAAACGTTCTATGCCGAAACGCTGGAGCAATGCAAGATCCCTGTTTTCTCTGTCACCTATGCACCTGCATTTTTCCACGGTGCCTATAGCGATGGCATGGAACTGATCTCCGAGATCCTATCACCGCAAATCCAAGAGGCAGCACAGGGTGTGTTCGAAATTGACGCAGATACCACGCAGGCAAAGAGTGTGCGAATTGCGGAGTCTGTGGAGCAGTGTCTGAAACAAAATGATGTGGTATATGATCGGGACACCAGTTTTGAAAACGGCTCTAAAACACTGCTGGTCTGCGGAGAAACAGACGACACCAAAGCTTTTTCCCATGCGGCGGCAGTCATTCAGATCTGCCCCGAACAGCCGGATTATACATTGCTGACAAGCGGTGTGGTGGACATGATCGTGACAGAGAATGATTATGGGTTTGGGTATCAGGCGATCGCCTATCTGACAAAGCGTATGCAGGGGAAAAATGTGCCGTTTTCTCCGCCGGAACTGCGTGAGGTCACAAAGGAAAATCTGTTCGATACCCAACAGGACGCACTGCTGTTTGAATAGGAGAAGTGCCATGAAAAAGAAGAACCTTATTTTCGCTGCGGTAGGCGTTGGAATTCTGGCTGCTGCTGTGGTTGGCGGATTTTTCCACTTTCAAAAGCAACACACTGACCGTTTTTTGAAAGTGGGAATTGCGGTATATGATCTGGACGACCCATATATTCAGACATTGACAGATGCCATTCGCAGTCAGCTGAAAGATAAGACCATCGACGGAAGGGAGATCATCTACGATGTTTTTGATGCCTCCGGCAGTGCAGTAACACAGAACACACAGCTTTACGAAATTTTGCAGCAGGAGTATGACGTGATCCTCTGGAATCCGGTTTCGCCCAGCAATGTCGTGGGGATACTGGAGGATGCACAGGAACAGGATGTGCCGGTGATTCTGTTCAACCGTGAACCGGCGAAAGCGGATCTGGAGGAGCAGGACAATGTATGGTACGTCGGCACAGAGGCGAAAGAAGCCGGAAATATGCAGGGAGAAATGCTGATTCAGGCATGGAATACCTGTGAGATGGACAAGAACCGGAACGGCAAGCTGGACTATATTCTGGTAGAGGGAGAACAGGCACATACCGATGTCATCAACCGTACCGATGCGTTTCTGCAAACGGCTTCTGCTGCACTTCCTCTGAATCAGCTCCATGTGATCTCCGCAAACTGGGCGAGAACCTCTGCACTGCGGGAGATGCAGAACCTCTCCGCAGAGGAGATAACTGAAGTCGAGGCGGTGATTTGCAGCAATGACAGCATGGCATTGGGTGTCGCAGATTTTTATGCAAAGCAGAAGCTGCCGCTGCCAGTCATCATTGGCATCAATGGGATTCAGGACATGCAGGACGCCATTGATGCCGGGGTGATTTACGGGACGGTAGATCTGAATGTTCCGGAACAGGCAAAAACTATTTTTGCAATCATTCAGGGTTATTTCGATGCCGGAGCAGAAATGCCGAAAGAAAAAGTCTGCTATCTTCCGCAATCCCCTTATACGAAATAAAATAAAGCAAACCTTCTTGAATTGTGTTGGAATTTGTATCTTTTGCACAGAATAATGTATTCCTTTTGGAAATGTCCTGTGCTATTATATAGATGTCAACAAAACAGGGACCAGAACGAAAAAGGGTCCCGATTCAAGGAGGTTTTTCTTATGTTAAAAAACAGCACACAAACCGCCGGCGGCGGAAACGTCATGTATCCCGGGAAAGTTCCGGGGAAAGTCAAGTATACCTTTGCATTTGGTGCATTGGGCAAGGATATGATCTATGGCATGATCGCAACGTTCTCCATGATCTATTTCACCGACATCATTAAGGTTGCACCGGCATTTATCGGCATCATGTTCTTTGCCGCAAAAATCTGGGACGCCTTCAACGACCTGTTTATGGGAATGCTGGTGGACAACACCAGAAGCCGTTTCGGAAAGTTTGTCCCATGGCTGACGTTCGGTACACTGATCAACGCATTTGTTTTTATCATTTTGTTCACTGACTTCCATCTGAGCGGCATCGGACTTTGTGTATTTGCTGCCGTTGCCTATATCCTCTGGGGCATGACATATACCATTATGGATATTCCGTATTGGTCTATCGTTCCAAATCTGACTTCAGACCCTCATGAGAGAGAAAAGGTTTCTGTACTGCCACGTATTTTTGCCAGCATCGGTCAGTCCCTGATCATCGCCGGATTTGGCGTACAGATCATCAAGGGACTGGGCGGCGGTTATACAGGATATCATCGTTTTGCACTGATCATTGCCGCAACCTTTATCTTTACCATTGCAGTTACCGTCATCAATCTGCCGAAAAAGCAGGTGGGCAAAAAGGCAGAAAAGGTTTCTTTCAAGGACATCTTCTCCATCATCAAGAGAAATGACCAGCTTCGCTGGGCTGTGGCTCTGATCCTCCTGTACAACGTGGGAATCCAGTTAATTATGGGTGTTGCAACTTATTATTTTGCTTATGTCTGCAACAACAGCAGCATGCTCTCTGCATTTATGATCAGTGCCTCCATCGCAGAAGTAGTTGGTCTGATTATTTTCCCGAAAGTCACCAAGATGCTCTCCAGAAAGAAAGCATTCCTGCTGGCATGTATTCTTCCGGCAATCGGACTGCTGATCCTGCTGCTCACCGGTATTTTTGCACCGCAGAACATTGTGCTCACTGTCATTGCAGGTGTGATCGTCAAGACTGGTACTGGTCTGGAACTGGGCTGTGCGACAGTTTTTCTGGCAGACGTGGTGGACTACGGCGAATATAAGCTGGGCATAAGGAATGAGGGTGTCGTATTCTCCCTCCAGACACTGATCGTGAAGCTGACCGCTGCATTTACTTCTCTGTCCATTGGCTTTGCATTGGATCTGACTGGATATGTACCGAATCAGATCCAGTCACTCGCAACTCAGAACTCCATTCGTGTGCTGATGTGTGTCATTCCGGCAGTGGGAATGCTGCTGGCATATGTGGTATACCACAGGAAGTATAAGCTGAACGATGCGTATATGAAAAAGGTGCTTTCCGCCATTTCTAGTCCTCAGACTGAATTGACATCCGAAAAGACCACAGAGGAGGAATCATGACCATGAAACTGAAACAATTTCAGGCAGACCTGGCCGCAGGAAAATATGATGAAAAGCTTTGCAAACTCTACGGAAGCTCCGATGCCGTACTTGCTGCACAGCGTGCACGCTATTTGCAGGCGGCAGAGAACTTTTCACGCCTGTATCCTGAGCGGGAGGAGATCGCCGTATTTTCTGCACCCGGCAGAACCGAGATCGGTGGAAACCATACCGATCACCAGCATGGCTGTGTTCTGGCTGCCTCTGTTGATCTGGACGTCATTGCCATTGTGGCATTTCACGACGAGCATGTGATTCGGCTGCAATCTGCCGGGTATCCGCAGGATTATGTGGATTTGTGTGACCTCACGGTACAGCCGGAGGAAAAAGGAAAGTCCGCTGCACTGATTCGCGGTGTGGTTTCCAGATTTCAGGAAATGGGCGTTGCTGTAGGCGGCTTTGACGCTTACACCACTTCCAATGTCCTGAGCGGCAGCGGGCTCTCGTCCTCGGCAGCTTTTGAGGTACTTATCGGCACTATCATCGACCAGCACTATCATGCAGGTGCTGCCGGAGCAGTAGAGATTGCCAAAATCGGACAGTATGCGGAAAATCGGTACTTCGGAAAAAAGAGCGGGCTGATGGATCAGATGGTAAGCTCTGTAGGTGGATTTGTGTTCATTGATTTTGAGGACACGGACAACCCGAAAATCGAAAAGCTGTCCTGTCAGTTTGAAGATGCCGGCTATATGCTTTGTATCACAGATACCAAGGGCAGCCATGCAGATTTAACAGATGATTACGTTTCCATTCCGGCGGAGATGAATCTTGTGGCTGCACAATTCGGAAAAAATCATCTGCGGGAAGTGGACGAGAAAGCGTTCCTGCAGGAACTTCCGAAATTGCGAACTGCCTGTTCCGACCGTGCTATTTTGCGTGCTGCCCATTTCTACGGGGATAACCGGCGTGCAGCCGAGGAGGCAAAGGCACTGTCCGGCAATGATTTTCCGCGGTTTCTGAAGCTGGTGAAAGAATCCGGAGATTCCTCTGCGAAATGGCTCCAGAATCTCTACTCTTGCAGCAAACCGGCAGAGCAGGGTATTACGCTGGGGCTCTGGGCGAGCAAGCAGATTCTCGGAGATGCAGGCGTTTCCAGAGTGCACGGCGGAGGATTTGCCGGAACTATTCAGGCATTTGTGCCGGTACATATGGCGAAAGATTACTGCAAGAAAATGGATCAATTGTTCGGAGCGGGCAGCTGTCAGATCCTCCAGATCCGGAACATTGGCGGTATGCAGTTTGCCTGAGAATTTGCTGAGAAATGGGGTGTGTATCGCATGAAACAAGTACAGATTTCAGAATTTGAACCAACTTCCGGTGGGCAGATGGCACATTTCTACCGCATTGAGAATGCCTCCGGTGCAAGTGTGACACTTTGTGATTATGGTGCTTCGATCGTTTCTCTGCTGGTGCCGGATCGGCAGAAGCTGCTGCGGGACGTGGTGCTGGGTTATGCCCATGTGAAAGGCTATGAAACCGGCGGAGAATATTTTGGCGAAACTGTTGGAAGATGCTGCAACCGTATCTGTCACGGACGGTTCGTCCTGAACGGTCAGCAGATACAGCTGAACTGCAACGATGGAAAACACCATTTGCACGGCGGTTACCGCAGCTTAAGCCGGCGTATCTGGCAGGCGGAATGTGGCGGGAACAGCGTTGCTTTCACCACGGAGAGTCCGGACGGCGAGGAACATTATTCTGGGAATTTGCAGGTGACTGTTACCTATACCTTTGACGATACCAATACTCTGACCATTGCTTATGACGCAGTTTGTGATAAAGATACGATCTGCAACCTGACCAACCACAGCTATTTCAATTTGGACGGACACCAAAGTGGAACACTGGCACATCATATGCTGAAACTTTTTGCGGATTCCTACATTCCAATTGACCAGACTTCTATTCCGTCAGGAGAAATCGCATCAGTTGCAGGAACGCCCTTTGACTTTCGGGCATACAAGCCGATTCCCACAGCATTTCAGGAGGATTGCGTGCAGATTCAGAACGCAGCCGGATTAGATCATAGTTTTGCCGTTCGTTCCGATGCACCGATTCAGGCGGAGGCATACAGCACAGAGAGCGGAATCCGGCTCACCTGCAAAACAACGCAGCCCGCCATTCATGTGTATACTGCCAATTTCGTAGAAACTCCGGCGGATTTGGGGAAAGACGGTTGTGCTTACGGAAAACGAAGTGCCTTTTGCCTGGAAACGCAGAATTTTCCGGACGCCATCAATCATCCAAATTTTCCATCGCCAATTTTGCGTGCAAATACCCCGTACCGGCAGGAAACACAGTTTCATTTTTCACAGAAAGCAGAAGCATAATATGCGTATTTTAGTCTTAGGAGGAGCTGGATACATCGGTTCGCATACCGCACTGGAGCCGGTCATGAGGTCATTGTCGCAGATAATCTGTTGACAGGGCACCGCAGCCTTCGTGCGATTTATGGAATCGTTGTGGAAAGAATAAACGAAAACGTATCAAAATGGAAGATGGTTGTGAAAACTACATCACTTTCCTCACCACCCCACCAAGTGAAAAAAGTGATACTCTTCTTCAAACCCTTTATAAAATCTTCTTCCATTTCCGAAAAAAATACCTGGAATCCCATTGTTGGAATTCCAGGTATTTTTCTTATGCAAGGTTCTGCTCAAACAGAGTAGCATCGTTTGTCGGTGGCTTCCTGTTCGACTTTTTTCAGCACTTTCTTTCCACAAGTTCCTGTGTTTTTAGCTTAATCATGTTGCCACACGCAACATATTTTTATAGCCTATGTACCCAATCAATAGCCGCTTCTGCCCAGTGTGCCGCAACAGGCTGATAGTGACCTTCCCATGTTGCAGTGGTTTCGTCGCACAATGCAAGTCCGTGTCCACCGTATTCATAAATATGGCTCTCGAATGGAATGTGATACTTTGAAAGACTGCACATATACCAAAGTGTGTTTTCAACCCTTACACAGCCGTCATCAGCACAGTGCCAGATGAATGTAGGAGGAGTGTTCTCCGATACTCTCTTCTCCATTGAAACAAGCTCTCTCAGCTCGGCTGACTTTTCTTCGCCAATAATATTGAGTATTGAGCCTTCATGAGTGTATTCAGGGTCGGATGTGATAACAGGATAGCCCAAGATAGAGCCGTTTACCTTGATGTCCTCAGGATTGCAGCCAAGAGGCTTTGTGAGCAGCTCGCTGTTCCAGAAGTTTGCCATTGTTGCCGCAAGGTGTCCGCCTGCTGAAAAACCGCATACTATTATCTTGTCAGGGTCAATGTCAAATTTCTCCGCATTATCTCTAACATACTTGACAGCCGCTGCACATTCAAGAACGTCAGTAGGAAATTTTTTCTTGACGCATGAGTATCTCAACACAAACGCACATATGCCTGCACCCAAAAATCTGAATGCAACAGGCTCAGCTTCACGCTCAGAACACCAATCATATCCTCCGCCCGGGCAGATTATAATTGCCTTGTGCTTTTTTCTGCCTATTTCCTCAGTTAGCGTGTTGTAATAGCAATCAAGCACAGGTGCGCAGCCCTCGCTTGAAACGCCAGCCTTTTCATAATCCACTTTTATTTCTACTGTTTCTTTAAGCATTTTCTTTCCTCCGAAAATTTATTCTGTAGCCGCCTGCTGATCTGTCTGAGAGGACGAGTCAGCAGGTGCTGCATTTTCTGTCATATTCACGCAGACGATATAGCCGTCAACGTTGTTGCCTGAGATAGTGTTAGGACGCTCGTTGTTGTTGTCATCAAGGGGAACAGGCACATTCGTGGTGCTGCCCTTGTCTGCGGCAACGTAGTAAACTGAATATTCAGTGTCGTCAAAAGCCGTGAATGTGAGCGGTTTTTCAAATGTATAGTCCTTGACAAAATCTATGTATTCTTCAAGGCAAAGCTTGTTTGCTGTCATTATCTCAGCGTGTGGTATCCCAACATATCTAAAATGATAAGCCATAGGGCTTACTCCTGTGATGTCAGCTTTGTCCTCTGGGTATCTGAGGATAAGTCCGTATTTCCAGCAGTTTTCAGATATCCAACTGTAATCTCCCTCGCCTGTAAACTCAGGATATGAGCCTGTGCTTGCGTCATAAAGATGCAGGTCAAAGGCAAGACCAGTGTCATGCTCGTAGCAGGCAGAGCTGCTGTCTTCATCATCTTCCGCAGGCATAGCTGTGTTTATCATAAGCGTTGATATTTTCTTGTCTGAATAGAAATCATTGCCCATTTTGCTAAAGGCTTCAAAGGTCTCTTTTTTAGCCGTCAGTTGAGTGCTGCTGGTGGACATTATTTGACTTCCGTTCTTGTCAAACAAATAGGAATAAACTGTGTCGGTGTTGTTCACTGTACCGGTGAAGGAGTGGTCGCCATTAACGAGAACAAGATCTCCATTTACCATATCAGTTTTGTTTTTTGCGGTAACATACATATAATTGCCCGTAAGCTTTTTTACAGCTTTTTTACTGCTGCTGTCAGCCTTGACCGCAGAGGAGTTTGACGAGCTGTCGGAAATTTTCTTCGGGCTGTCAGCTTTTGAACTGCACGATGTAGATATTCCCAGAATGATCAAAAGCAGTATGGCAAGAGCCGCTGCAATATTTTTGTATTTATAACGTTTTACTTTTGGCACTTAACATCACCTTCCTGTATAACATACACCTAAATTATAACACATTTTTCGTAATAAGTGAACCATATGCCACTGCAGTGTCGGCACTTTTGTTATATCAGACAAATGTTTTGCGGGCGTTTTATGCAACAAGCACAAACAAAATAAGGGCTGTACCGCAAAACAGTACAGCCCTTAGCAATAAATATTCGGTTAGTTTCTTACATAGTCAACAACAGACTTTATGAACGCACGTCCCTCAGGTGACTTAGAAAGCTTATTAAAATCGCATGAGCAAACTACCACCTTGCCGCCGTCCTTTTCGTACTCATAGAGGAGTGAAAGATCGTGGTTGCGGTCAAAGTTGTCGATAGTTCTCACGATGACATTTTTCTCACCCTTAAAGTCGTCAAGGATAACCGAGCGTGAGTTCTGAACTATTTCCCACCATTGCGGCGTTGAGTATTTCTCACCTGCAAAGCCTGCAAGAGCAGGGTGTTCGGTGTCGATAAGAAGTCCCATTGTGCCAACAGGGTCAGGCTTTTTCATCATCTGTGAGATGATACAGAACATATGATAGCACCAGAAGTCCTGACAGTAGAATCCCTCGATAGAGTTTTCAAGTTTTGAAAGGTCAGGAAGGATAAGCACTGTCTTGCCCTGTTTCAGCAGACTTTCGGCTTCCTCGTTTACCTCGTCGAAAATGTATGCGCCGCTTATATCTGTCTTTTCAACTGTCGGAATGACCCAAATGTCATAGTGATTGTGTATGTCAGTACCCTCAATTTCAAGTGCAAGCACAGCCTTTGTGTTCTTTGTGACCTGTGGGAGAGTAAACTCTACATCGCAAATGTCGGTGTAGTTGCCCTCGGCAACAAACTCTTTTTCCACCTTGCCAATAACATCACCGTTTTCAAGAGTGAGGGTGCAAATAAGCTTGCCGTCTTTAAGGTCAGGTCTGTAATTGCAAAGCTCTGTGTGAGCCTTTAAACTGCTGCCAGCTTCAAGAACATAGTTATCAAAACGTGCCATTACAACAGCATCATTGCAGAACTCTCTCCACTCGCTGTCGCTGATAAGTCCTTTGCTGTCCATGAATGCGTCAAGCACTCCCACAAGGGCAGTACCCTGACCGCTGAAATCTTGGATATCGAGTATCTGGAAACCGCCGAGAAGTCTTGAGCGGAAAACAGCCTCCATTTCTTCCTTATAGCACTGCACAGCAAGTTTGCCTGAGCATTTGAAATAATCCTCAGCCAGCGGAAGCAGACCCTTTTCTTCAAGTCTTTCTCTGAATACCTCAAAGTTTCTGGCTTTAAGGGAGCCTGTGTATTTTTCTATCTCCTTGAAGTTCGGATAAGTTTCATACTGACCTATTTCGTGAGTAACGATAGGCACTTCAGGGACAAAATCTGCGTCAGCTTCGCTTGCCTTGACAGTTTTCATGGTCGTGCCATACTGTATCTGAACAGTGCCGTCCTCTGAAACTTCCGTGGAGCTTGCCTGCTTCTTTGGTCTTATAATGCTGTCATAATCGTGATTTGCCGCAGGCTTGTCAGTCTGAATGTGACCCAGTGGAGCGTCACACATTGCGTATGAGCCTCTTATGAGCCTGTCGTTTGCAAGTCTTACGCCAACAAAGAAATCGTCATTTTCTATAACATTAGGAAACCATTGGAAATTGTTTGAACCTTGTGTGTAAAGGTGTCTGTTATCGAATTTCTTGTAGCCGCCTATGATATCGTTAAGTATCTTCTTTGAGCCCCAAAGCTCGTTGCCCATTGACATCATGCAGTAGGAAGGGTGATTGCCGAAGAATTTCAGCATATTGAAGCCCTCTTCAACGAGGAAATCCTGCTCCTCCTGATTGTGGTTCTCCTCGCCCTCTTCTGTGATAGTTCCCCAGAAAGGAAGCTGTGGCTCCATATAAATTCCAAGCATATCTGCAGCGATAAACGCAGACTCAGGGGGACAGCAGGTGTGATAACGATAGTGGTTCATGCCGTATGACTTTGATATCTTCATTACCCTCAGCCACTCGTCAAGGTCGGTAGGTGCAAAAGCTGTCTTAGGGAATATCATGCCGTCATGCTTTCCTCTGAGGAAAGTTTTCTTGCCGTTTATGGTGAACTTTCCGCCGTCAGTTTTGAACTCACGCATACCGATGATATGCTCGCTCACGTCGCCGTCGATATCTATTCTCAGCTTGTAGAGATTAGGCTCATGCTCACTCCAAAGCAGGCAATCGTCACCCATTTTGTATACAGCGTCAAGCTTGCCGTTTGTGTACTCAAAGCTCTGCACAGCAGGTGTATGGCTCTTTTCGCTGTTGAAGCTCTCAGCGCTTATGACAGCTTTACCGCTTTTTTCGCCTGTTATGTCAGCAGTAATCCTTACTGTCTTGCTGTGGATATCGCACCAAAGCATAACATTTTCAGCGTGGGCGGTTTTGTAGCCTATAAGCTCGATGCGTCCTGTGATTCCGTTCCAGTTGGTCTGAGTGTCAGGTGAAGTCAGGTGTCCGCCCTTGGTCTTGTAGCCAACATTTGAAACGCAGATAGTCATTTCATGTACGCCAGTGCCGATATACTCGTTCAGGTCATAGATGTGCGGAGTGCAAAGGCTTTCCTGCCTGCCTATCTTTTTGCCGTCTATATAAAGTTCAGTTATTCTTGTTCTTTCAAGATAAAGTTTAAGATTTTCACATTGCAGAGCAGAGAAGTCAACGTTTTTTCTGAACCATGCAAAGCCCTCAAATTTATATGTGTCTGTAAGAAAGCCAGTTTCTCTCTCAGTATTGTATTCGCCTTTTTTAGCGTTGGAAGTAGTGTTCGGAAGGTTTATTGTATCATCAAAAACAAGGTCAGTACCCTTACATTCCTTGTCAAGACACAGCAGCCACTCGCCGCTGAGGTCAAGCTTGTTTATCATTAAGCAACGATCCTTTCAAGTTCAAATTTTCAATATTAACATTATATCATATGCCTTTATTCTTTTCAACAGTAATCCTTTGATTTAACCAAAATGCTATAAAATTTTGTTGTTTTTAACAATAAAATATGATACAATAAGATTAAAAGAAATCTGCCAACTGGAGGTGCAGGAAAAATGCTTGAAAATACAGACAGAAAGCTGTTGTGGCTGTGGCTCGATGTTGCGTTCGGACCTGCGGACAAGCGCTTGTGGGACGTTATGTCATATTATGACAGTATTGAAGAAATGTGCGACGATCTATTGTCGCTGCGTTGTGGATATGTTACTCAGCAGGAGGCTGAAAAGATAGCCTGCTGTACGTTCTTTCAGGCGAAGCAGGTGGCTGAATACTGCGAGAAAAAGGGTATCTATATCCTCACACCTGACGACCCTCTTTATCCTGAACGGTTGAAACAGATAGAATGTCCACCTGCTGTGCTTTTCTGCCGTGGCGATGTAAGCTGCCTTTCCATTGAAAAGAGCGTTGCCATTATCGGCACTAGAGATCCCAGCGATTATTCTGTAGCCGTGGCGGAGGAGTTTTCAAGCTTTCTTGCAGAACGTGGGGTAAATATCATAAGCGGCTTTGCTATGGGTATCGACACTGCCGCACACCGCAGTGCAATGCGTGCAGGTGGAAGCACTGTGGCTGTTATGGGCTGTGGGTTAGAATATGATTATCCCCGTGGCAGGACGGGCTTCAAGCGTGAGATAGCAACACATGGGGTAGCTATATCAGAATTTTTCCCGCAGGCAAGACCTGTTCCAGAGAATTTCCGCATAAGAAACCGCATAGTTTCGGCACTTTCACAGTGCGTTCTTGTGGTGGAAGCAGGAATACGCAGCGGCACGCTGAATACTGTAAATCATGCTTTATCCCAGAATAAGGACGTTTTTGTTATACCTCCTCATGATATTTTCGGCGAGAAATACGCAGGACAGTGTGCGCTTCTCCGTGACGGAGCAATAGAGGTCTATTCCCCAAAAGATATTCTCTATTTTCTTAATAAAGCAAAAATATAAAAAATACTACGATTAGGTAGTAGATACACACTTGTGCAAAAACGGCATATCTGTGTTAGTTGTAGGGGACGGCGCCCTCGACGTCCCGTTTGTTTGGGTTTTTATAGCACTCTAAATATAGAAAAAAGGCTGCGACTTTTTGCCGCAGCCTTTTGTGATATCTGAAATTACTTTGAAAGTGGGCTTTCTCTGTAGATGATGTCCTCTCTCTTTGGTCCGTTTGAAACCATTGTGATAGGGAAGCCGATATGCTTTTCAACAAAGTCGATATACTTCTTGCAGTTTTCAGGAAGATCTTCATACTTCTTGATGCCCCTGATGTCTGACTTCCAGCCGTCGAGAACTTCGATAACAGGCTTTGCCTTTTCAAGCTTTCCTGTTGTAGGGAAGTCTGTTGTAACCTCGCCGTCTATCTCATAGCCTACGCATACAGGGATCTTGTCAAGATAGCCGAGAACGTCAACTACTGTGAAAGCAACGTCTGTTGTACCCTGGATACGGCAGCCATACTTAGTTGCAACGCAGTCGAACCAACCCATTCTTCTAGGTCTGCCTGTTGTTGCACCGAACTCTCCGCCGTCGCCGCCTCTCTTTCTCAGCTCGTCAGCCTCGTCACCGAATATCTCAGAAACGAATGCGCCTGCACCTACTGCGGAAGAATAAGCCTTAACAACAGTTACGATAGTCTTTATCTCATAAGGAGGTATACCTGCACCGATAGCACCGTATGCTGCCAGTGTAGATGAAGATGTTACCATTGGGTAGATACCGTGGTCAGGATCCTTCAGTGAGCCAAGCTGACCTTCAAGAAGAACGTTCTTGCCCTCTTTGATAGCGTTCCAAAGGAATGCAGATACGTCGCAAACGTAAGGAGCTACCATTTCCTTGTACTCCATAAGAGTATTGAAAAGCTCGTCAGCGTCGATAGGAGGCTTATGATAGAGGTGTTCAAGAAGAATGTTCTTTGTTTCAAGAACTCTCTTGATCTTTACCTTGAGAGCTTCCTCGTCGAACAGCTCCTGTACCTGGAAACCTATCTTTGCATATTTATCAGAATAGAAAGGTGCGATACCTGACTTTGTTGAGCCGAAGCTTGCCTTTCCCAGTCTTTCTTCTTCGTACTGATCAAACAAAACGTGATATGGCATTACCATCTGCGCTCTGTCGGAAATAAGTATCTTAGGCATTGGAACTCCCTCGGAAGTTACCTTTTTAAGCTCATTGAAAAATACAGGGATATTAAGAGCAACACCGTTGCCGATAATATTTGTTGTGTGATCATAGAATACGCCGGAAGGCAAAGTGTGCAAAGCGAACTTTCCGTAGTGATTTACAATAGTATGTCCTGCGTTAGCACCGCCCTGAAATCTTACTACTATATCAGACTTTTCAGCAAGCATATCGGTAAGCTTGCCCTTACCCTCGTCGCCCCAGTTTGCGCCGACAATCGCTCTAACCATTTAATTTTATCCTCCTTGCCATAAAACAGCAAAATTAGTAGCAGATATTTATCAAAACCAACACTGCCACCAAGATATTATAGCACAAAACATTCTATATGTAAAGACACTTTTAAACATTTAACACTTTTATAACATTTAGCGTATTACCATACTGCTGTGATAAAGAATAAAAAGTTTTAATATATCTTGCAAAAATCAGATTTGTGTATTATAATATAGTGTAACGGCTCATGCTGTGAGATAACAAAATAAAATACGAGGGGATAACGATGACAAAAAGAAAACAATGTGCGGCTCTTGCGCTCGCATTGACGCTGACGCTTTCTATGTTCGGCTGTGAAAAAGACAAAGAAACAACACAGTCGTCTGCTGTGTCGCAGATAAAGACAAGCGACTCCGCTCAACCAAGCAATGTGAAGGTCAAAGAATACAAATTTCCGGAGTTTCTGAATAAAATAAAAAGCCTTGACGAGCTTTCACGAAAGCTTTATACAAGCTTTGACAGCACTCAGTTTGTTGCCGAGGTTGAGGAGCAGCCTTTTGAGGACCATAAATGTGAAAAGCTTCTTGCAGATCTTTTCTTCACTTATCGTGACGGCAGAGCAGTGGGACTTCTTGACAAGTCGGGAAACGTTGTGCTTGAAGCTGATGAGTACACTGAAATAACTGTGGTGAGCAATGGCATTATACAGCTTTCTTATGATAAAGAGCGCAACGCTCCTATGCAGTATATGAAATATGACAGCGACGGAAATTTAAGCGATTATGAGCATAAGAAATTCTCCGCAGACAGCCTTTATACATATCAGTCGCAGGCTGATGACAGCAGCACAAACACTGTTTATTCGCTTATGCTTCCTGACGGTAAAAATGTTGTGTCATCAGACGGCTCGGATAAGTGGGATTCTGTTGAGGAGATATCTTTAGAAAGCATAGATACAAATAAGGCGTACAAAGGCTGTTACAAGCTCACAAAGAATGGTGGTATATACTATGCTTGCTTTGATGACTTTTATAATTACGATATCTACGAGGGCGTATATGCAAAAGTCTGCGTAAAAGTGGGCGGAGAATACGGCGAGTGTTATCTTGCCGATCATGATGATTACACCGAGCTTGTGAAAATGATAGACAGCTTCGGCAACGCTTCATACAGAACGGCTCCGTCTAAAGATCCGGGACTTGATTTTATACAGATAACGCTAGGAATTAAAGAGAACACCAAAACAGAGATAACAATTTCCTCAGACGGCTATTGCCTGACGGACACCATAGAAGCTGCTGAGGGTGAGGCCGTGAACAAGTATTTCTCATATCTTGACAAGGAAGATTTCGCAGATCTTATACTTTGGTGTGAACAGGTGCTTGCGGAGGAGTATCAAAAATAGATTTAAACTTTTTATAAATAATTTGCAGGATAGCGTAAATTTCCTGCAAAATTGTTTTTTTTAGCCCCTGCAAGTTGTTGACATTAGGTAGGATTTGTGCTATCATATTAAGAGTGTGGCGGTTTTCCTGCATATTTTAATGAACACTGCAAATACTTCTCTTGTTACGAAAGTTACAAATAAAGAACGGGAGGTATCTGAGTGTCTGAACAGGAAGAAAACGTAGAGAGCGAAAAGCTTGCGGAGGATATGAGGCAGATAAAGGAAATGGGTTCTGTCACATTGCCGGACGCAAAGCACGTTATACACTGCCTGAATAT
The DNA here is from genome assembly GCA_934435205.1 of uncultured Ruminococcus sp. GTDB lineage: Bacteria > Bacillota > Clostridia > Oscillospirales > Ruminococcaceae > Hominimerdicola. The sequence goes on from CAKSAK010000003.1 coordinate 59,950, forward strand.
TATCGGTCAGGTGGAGGGGCATTATATTTTGCCTGCACAAAACAAGACCACAAAGTATGAGCATATCATACCTGCCCTTGTTGCTATCGAGCAGGATAGGAGCATAGAGGGACTAGTGATAATCCTCAACACTGTGGGCGGAGATGTGGAAGCAGGACTTGCCATTGCAGAGCTTATTGCTAGCATGAAAACACCTACTGTGTCAATGGTGGTGGGCGGAGGTCACTCCATAGGCGTACCGCTGGCGGTGTGTGCGAAAAAGTCTTTTATAGTGCCAAGCGCAACAATGACTATACACCCTGTTAGAATGAACGGGCTTGTGCTGGGAGTACCTCAGACGCTTTCTTATTTTGATAAAATGCAGGAGAGGATAGTTCGCTTTGTGTGCGATAATTCAGCCATAAAGCCTGAACGTTTCCGTGAGCTTATGATGTCAACGGGCGAGCTTGTAATGGACGTTGGCTCTGTTATCGACGGGGAACAGGCTGTTAAAGAGGGGCTTATCGACAGGCTCGGAGGGCTTTCCGAGGCGATAGACTGCCTTTATGATATGATAGAAAACAGTTCTGAAAAGGAGAAAGCTGAAAATGTTTCAGACGATAGTTGACCTTTATGACGTATTCAGGACTGACGTAGATATCGGAGAAGAGTTTGAGGGTGATGATGTTGCTGTGGACACAGATCCGGCACATTATCTCAGCCGTGATGGCTTTTATCTTTGATAAATAACAAAATTTCGGAGGACAGCAATGGGTATCATCAATGCGATTTTTCAGGCTATAATTCAGGGCTTGACGGAGTTTCTTCCAGTTTCAAGTTCAGGACATCTTTCACTATATCAGCATTTTACAGGAAACAGCGGTGAGGGAGCTTTGTTTTTCTCAGCGATACTTCATCTTGGCACGCTGGTAGCAGTATTTGTGGCTTTCCGGAAGACCATATGGGATATGATAAAAGAGCTTGGCGTTATGATAAAGGATATTTTTACAGGCAAGTTCACTCTTAAAAATATGAATCCTCCAAGGCGTATGATAGTTATGATAATAGTTTCCTGCTTCTGCCTTGTACCGTTCCTGCCATTCAAGGGCTGGTTTGAGGGCATTGCAGAGGATTCAAGTATTTTCGCAGAGGGTCTTTGTTTCCTTTATACATCGGCAATACTTTTTATGTCAGACCGCTGTGTAAAGGGTAAAAAGACTCAGGGCAATATAGCTTATAAGGACGCAATAACGGTCGGACTTTTTCAGGGAGTTGCACTGTTGCCTGGCGTTTCAAGATCAGGCTCGACTATCTCTGCAGGACTTTTCTCAGGCATGACCAGAGAAACATCTGTAAAGTATTCTTTTATTTTGGGCATACCTGTTATACTTATGAGCTGTCTGCTTGAAGTCAAGGACGCAGTTTCAACGCACGCTGATATAGATTGGGTCAGCTGTGCAGTTGGATTTGTAGTTGCCGCATTTGTGGGACTTTGTGCTATCAAACTTGTAAACTGGCTCGTTAAAACGGATAAATTCAAGGTGTTTGCTTATTATACCCTTGTGCTTGGCATTATAGTCCTTGTTATCTCGTTTATCGAGATGTGCATGGGTCACCCTATATCCTTTTCAAAGTAATGACATAAGATAATACAGTTTCTGTGAAAAAAGCTTGAAATTCTGTTTTCAGGCTTTTTTGTGGGTTATAAAGGCAAATAACATTTTGCCTTTATTTGCTTAAATAAGACAAATACCGAAAGGAATGGTAAAATAAATGGCAGCTCAAAAGAAAGGCTCAAAGCCTGCACCAAAGCAGACAGCGGCAAAGAAAAAGCCTGCACAAAAGCCTGCGCAAGCTGCAAAAAAGAATACAAAACAGCAAAAGCCTCAGAGCAAGCCCCCACAGTCGAATTCCATGACGGCAGTGAGAGAAAGAGAGAACAGACGCTTCTGGTCTTACATACTTTTCTTTTTCGGCATACTTGAACTGCTTATCACGTTCGTGGAGGGTGACGGCTTGTGGAAATGGCTCCATGAGCTGAACCGAGGGCTTTTTGGCGTGACGGTCTTTCTCTTTGCGCCTATGATCATCTATGTTGCCCTTATGATAGCTTCAGATGTGACCCATAACAAGGTCATAGCGAAGGTGGTGGAGGGAAGCGTTCTTATGCTTCTTATAAGCGGCATGGCTCAGATAATCCAAGTGGGTTCTGTGGACGGAAGCTCGTTCTGGCTCAAACTTGTGGGGCTTTTCAATGACGGTAAACAGCTCCGTGGCGGCGGACTTGCAAGCGCATTGCTTGGCTGGCCTTTGCTTTCGCTTTTCAAGAGAGTTGGCGCAGGTATCGTTATCGTTCTTGTGGCGTTCACTTTTATAATGCTGCTTACAAATGTTACGCTTCCGCAGCTTCTCAAAGCGGTTTCAAAGCCTTTTGTAAAGAGCTATGAAGCAGTGAACGAGGAGCGTATCGAGCGTGCGTCTCAGCCTCCGAAGCCTCCAAGAGATAAAAAAGAGCCAAGGCGTAGCGGTAGAGTGGATATTGCAAAATTCTATCCTGATGATGACCCTGACACGGCGGCGGAAGCCTTTGTGCCTGTTACAGAGGAGGAAGAAGTCACAGACAAGGTGGACGCTTCAAAGATAGATATGCCGGTCCACCCTGTGAAAGCCCCTGTGATAACACATGAAAAGCTTGAAGAAACGGCTAAAACTACCGATAATGAGGAGCTTAAAAGGATAATAGAAAACGCTATAGGCGACAGCAGAGAAGAAAAGAAGTCCAAGGACGAGACTGTTAAGCCGCCTGTAGTGAATGTTGAGAAGAACGGTCAGACAACGTTCTTTGAGAAAGACAACAAAATATCTGCTTACGTTTATCCGCCTGTGGATATACTCAAATATGCTAAAAATCCTGTGGCTTCCGAGATAGTTCAGCAGGAGATACAAGAGAAATCTGCAAAGCTTGTGGAAACGCTTGAAACATATGGTGCTAAAACAAGGATCGTGGGCATACACAGAGGTCCGTCAGTTACAAGATATGAGCTACAGCCTGCGGCAGGAGTAAGAGTGTCGAAGATAACCGGTCTTGCAGACGATATCGCACTTAACCTTGCGGCAATGAGCGTTCGTATCGAGGCACCTGTGCCTGGCAAGGCATGCATAGGCATAGAAGTGCCGAACGATCATAGAGATACCGTTTCCCTCCGTGAGCTTATCGACAGCGAGGAATACAGAAAGGCAAAGGGCAAGCTTACCTTTGCAGTTGGCAAGGATATTGAGGGAAATATCATTATCGGCGATATCGCCAAAATGCCGCATATGCTCGTTGCTGGTACTACTGGTTCAGGTAAGTCTGTTTTCACAAACTCTATCATACTTTCTATACTTTACCATGCGTCACCTGACGAGGTAAAGCTTATCCTTATCGACCCTAAGAAAGTCGAGTTCCCTATTTATAATAAGATACCTCATTTGCTTATCCCTGTTGTTACCGAGCCTTTAAAGGCGGCTGGTGCGCTGGGCTGGGCGGTAAATGAAATGAACAAGCGTTATCTTATGTTCGAAGCGAACAATGTCAAGAACTTGCAGGAGTTCAATGACATGGTCATGGAAGAACGCAACAAGCCTGTCGAGGAGCAGGACGAAGTCCGTGCAAAGATAGACCTGCTGCCGCAGATAGTTATTGTGGTGGACGAGTTTGCCGACCTTATGATGGCTGCGAGAAGCGAGGTCGAGGACTCAGTTCTCAGACTTGCACAGCTCGCCCGTGCGGCAGGAATACACATGATAATCGCAACACAGTCTCCTAGAGCGGACGTGCTGACAGGACTTATCAAGTCCAATATCCCATCGAGAGTTTCTCTAAGCGTATCCAGTAACGTTGACTCACGAGTTATTCTTGACGAAAGCGGTGCGGAAAAGCTTCTTGGAAACGGTGACCTGCTTTATAAGCCTGTTGGCGTTAAAAAGCCTATAAGAATGCAGAGCGGCTATGCAGCGACTTCTGAGATAAGAGAGGTTGTAAACTTTCTCAAGAACGAGCATACCGCAGAATACAGCGATGAAGTTATCGCAGAGGTGGAGGAAAATACACCACAGCCAAAGGACAGCGGTTCGGCAGGCAGCGACAATGTTTCCGTAAATCCTGATGACGACCTTGTAAATCAGGCAATATCCATAATCGTGCAGACAAATAACGCTTCCACTGCGTTCTTGCAGAGAAAGCTAAAGCTCGGTTTCCCTAGAGCCGCCCGTATCATGGACGAGATTGAGGAAATGGGCATAATAGGACCGCAGGAAGGCTCTAAGGCACGAAAGATAAACATAACAAAAGAAGAATGGGCTGAAATGCAGGCAAGAAGATAGCTCAGGCGGAAAGGGATAACATGGCAGGCAGGTCTGTGAAAAAGAAAAATTCTACAGCGCCGCTTAAAAAGGCGGTAACGCTCATAGCGGTCTTTGTGGTGCTGCTTTTTACAGTGCTTGACCTGACGGGGTTAGTTTCTTTCGACAGCTTGCTTATCAAGGCAGGCGTTGAGGACAAGCCTGCGGAACACGCTCAGACAGAGGTGCATTTTATCGACGTTGGTCAGGGCGACAGCACTCTTGTGATATCACAAGGCGAGGCTATGCTCATTGACAGCGGTGACAAAGACGATAGCAATAAAATAGAAAAATATCTTGAAAAGCAGGGTGTGACGGAGATAAAATATCTCATTGCCACCCACCCTCACGCTGACCATATTGGTGAAATGAGCGAGATAATAGACCAGTTTCAGGTGGATAAGTTCATAATGCCGAAAGTCAAGGCTGACATGACGCCCACCACAACGATATATGAGAAAATGCTTAAAAGCATAAAGGCAAAGGGCTTGAAGATTACACAGGCAAGGCCTATGGAATTTGAGCTTGGAAGCTGTAAGGTTGAGCTTTTCACACCAAAAAAGGATTATGATGATCTCAATAACTACTCCACCCTTGTTAAGATAACAGACGGTGAGAACAGCTTTCTTATCACAGGGGATTGCGAGACCACTGAGGAGAAAGATATACTTTCTCAGGGATATGACGTTTCTGCAAAGGTGCTTAAAGCAGGTCATCACGGCAGTTCCACTTCTTCGGGGGTCGAATTTCTTAACAAAGTCATGCCGAGATATGCTGTAATATCCTGCGGCAAGGGCAACAAGTATGGTCACCCTCACGAGGAAACTGTCACAAGGCTGAAAAAATATGCTTCCCATTTGTATGTCACTGCAGATGAGGGAACGATAGTTTTCAGCTCTGACGGCGAGGGGCTGAGCGTTTCTGCTGAAAAGGGAGAAAAGTGATATGGAAGAAGTTCTTATAGTTGACAGGCTCGAAAACGGCTATGCCGTGTGCGAAACTGAGCAGGGAGAAAAAAAGGATATACCGCTTTCTGAAACAAAAGACGTTCACGAAGGTGATGTGCTTATCTTAAAAGACGGCGTTTATATCCAAGATAAGGACAAAACAGAAGCAAGAAGAAAAAGGATACTCGCCCTACAGGAGGATCTGTGGGCTTAAGGCAGCACCATATGATGCGATATGCCAAAAAATATGCTGAAAGGTATAGATAGAAATGGAAAAAGATTTATTTACGCTTATCAATGAAAAGCTGTCAGGCTTATCAAAGGGACACAAGCTTATTGCAAACTACATTCTCTCCCACTATGACAAAGCGGCTTTTATGACGGCTCAGAAGCTTGGAAAAACTGTGGGCGTCAGCGAATCAACTGTAGTAAGATTTGCCTCAGAGCTTGGTTATGACGGCTATCCTGCCCTTCAAAAAGGCTTGCAGGAGCTTATGAGAAACAAGCTCACAACTGTTCAGAGAATAGAGGTCACTTCCGACCTTATGAGCAGTGACAACGTGCTTGAAAGGGTGCTAAATCTTGATATTGACAAGATAAGGCGTACTTTGGAGGAAACTTCAAAGGAGGACTTTAACAATGCCGTTGACACAATCGTATCCTGCAATACCCTTTACATAATGGGTACGAGAAGTGCGGCTTCTATCGCTTCGTTCCTTGCTTATTATCTGGGACTTATTTTCCCTCATGTAAAGCTCGTTCAAAGCACCACGACTTCCGAACTGTTTGAAAAGATAATGAGAATAGACGAAAAGGACGCCATGATAGGCATTTCTTTCCCTAGATATTCTAAGCAGACCGTTAAGGCGCTTAAATATGCAAAGAGCAACGGTGCTAACGTTATAGCTATAACAGACTCAAAGGCTTCGCCTATCGCAAAGTATGCAGACAGCCTGCTTCTTGCAAGAAGCGATATGGCTTCGTTTGTTGACTCTCTCGTTGCACCTCTGAGCCTTATAAACGCACTTATCGTTGCGGTATCAATAAGAAATATCGACAGAGTGTCTCAGACCTTTGAACGCCTTGAAAAGGTGTGGGCTGAGTATGACGTTTACGCAAAAAGCGAGGAAGATACACAGTGAGAAGATTTGACGCAGTTATAGCAGGTGCAGGAGCGGCAGGAATGTTCTGCGCAGTTCAGCTTGGCTGGCGTGGAAAGAGCGTGGCTGTTATCGAGCATAGCGGCTGTCAGGGCAGAAAGCTTATGATAACAGGCAAGGGCAGGTGTAACGTCACAAACAACTGCACCGCTGACACTGTTATGAAAAATATCCCACGCAACAGCAAGTTCATGTATTCAGCACTGAGCAGATTTGCTCCGGAGGACGTTATGAGCTTCTTTGAGTGTCTTGGGGTGGAGCTTAAAACAGAGCGTGGCAACAGAGTTTTCCCTGTGAGCGACAGTGCAAAGGATATCGTCAAGGCTCTTGTGAAAGCCTGCGAGGACTGCGGCGTGCAGTTCATCGACGATGAGGTGAAAGAGCTTATAGTCAAAGACGGCAGAGCAGAGGGCTTTAAATGCGAGCATGGTGATTACTACGCAGACAGCGTTATCGTTGCAACTGGCGGAAAGTCCTATCCACGGACAGGCTCAACAGGCGACGGCTATAGGCTTGCAAAGTCTGTGGGACATAAGGTCACGGCGATAACGCCGTCACTTTGTCCTGTGGTCACATATGAGCGTGAGGAGTGTGCTTCTGCAATGGGGCTTTCTCTTAGAAACTGCACCTTGACCCTCCGTGAAGAGGATAGGGAAAAGCCGCTTTTCCACGAGCTTGGGGAAATGCTTTTTACACACTTTGGTCTGAGCGGACCGCTTGTACTTTCAGCTTCGGCACACCTTGGTGATATGAACAAGTCACGGTATTATATGGATATCGACCTTAAACCTGCCCTGAGCCATGAACAGCTTGACAGCAGGATACTTCGTGATTTCGGCGATTTTCCAAACAGGGATTTTCAGAACTCATTGGGCAAACTGCTGCCCTCAAAGATAATACCCCTTATAATAAAAAGGTGCGGTATCGACCCTGAGAAAAAGGTCAATCAGATAACCCGTGAGGAGCGTGAAAGGCTTGTTTCCGCTGTGAAAAAGCTCACGTTCACAGTGAAGTGTATGCGCCCTGTAGAGGAAGCTATCATAACCCGTGGGGGAGTTGATGTTTCACAGATAGACCCACGGTCAATGGAATCAAAGCTGTGTAAAGGGCTTTACTTTATCGGCGAGGTGCTTGACGTTGACGCTTATACAGGGGGCTTTAATTTGCAGATAGCGTTTTCCACGGCGTATAGCTGTGCGGATAAAATAGGATAAGGAGATTTTGATATGGGAATAAACGTGGCTCTCGACGGACCTTCCGGAGCAGGAAAGTCCACTATCGCAAAGGCGGTAGCGAAAAAGCTTGAATATGTATATGTAGACACAGGTGCGATGTATCGCTCTATAGCTTATTATGTTATAAGCAAGGGCGCAGATCTTAATGACCCTGAGCAGATAAATCCGCTTCTTGGTGAGATATCCATAAAGCTTTGCTACACAGAAGCAGGGCAGAGAGTAATGCTCAATGACGAGGACGTTTCGGACAAGATAAGAACCCCTGAGATATCCATGGGAGCTTCAAAGGTGTCTGCTATACCTGAGGTAAGAGAATTTCTGCTTGAACTTCAGAAGAATATCGCAAAAGAAAATAATATCATCATGGACGGCAGAGATATCGGCACTGTGGTTTTGCCAAACGCTGACGTGAAGATTTTTCTCACAGCCGCACCTGAAGCAAGAGCGGAAAGACGTTTCAAGGAGCTTCAGGAAAAGGGCGACAAATCTACATACGACGAGGTATTGCAGGATATTATCCAGCGTGACTATAACGATACTCACAGAGAGATAGCACCACTGAAAAAGGCTGATGACGCCATTGAGGTGGACTCTACTGAGTTGACTCTTGAAGAGTCTGTTGACGCTATTTATAAGGTGATAACCGACAAGACTAAAAAAAAAGAGCGTAAGCTAAAAGAGATAATGCCGGTCAGACCTGTGAAAAAGGAACACAGATTGGGTCATTTCCATATGTTTTGGTACACAGTGCTGAGATATATCGTTATCGGACTTTATCATCTGTATTTTAACATCACTTTCGAGGGTACGGAAAATATCCCAAAGGACGGTGGAAACATATTCGCCTCAAACCACAGAAGCTATCAGGACCCTGTTTTTATCGCACTGCAAACAAGAGTGCCGCTTTCTTATATGGCTAAGGAGGAGCTTTTTCATCAGAATGTGTTCTTCACTCTGCTTATAAAAGCGTTCGGCGCTTTCCCTGTTACAAGAGGAAAGGGCGACACGCAGGTAATAGACACATCTATAGAGAAGCTCGAAAAGGGCAGAAACCTTGTCATCTTCCCTGAGGGAACACGTTCAAAGGACGGCAAGGTAGGAAAGGGCAAAACAGGCGTTGCACTGGTTGCGGCTGTGGCTCAGGTGCCTGTGGTCCCTGTTGGTATCAATTTTGAGGGCAAGCTCAAATTCAGAAAACGTGTAGTTGTAAGATTTGGCAAGCCTATAGTGCCTGGCGAGATAGGCGTTACAGCCACCGACCCTCATTCTCTGAAAACTATTAAGAATGAAATAATGAAAAATATCACGGAGCTGGTACATTAAATGTTAACAAAGTGTAAAATTTGCGTTGCAAAGACCGCAGGTTTCTGTTTTGGTGTAGACAGAGCCGTAAAAATAGTGTATAATGAATTAGATAACCGAAATAATGTTGTAACGTTAGGCCCAATCATTCACAATCCAAACGTAGTTTCTGACCTTGAAGCAAAAGGAGTTTACTCCACCGATGTGGATAAGGTCACGAAAGACCAGACAGTTGTTATCAGATCTCACGGCGTTGGACTGGACGTGTATGAAAAGCTTGCAAAGGTAGGCGCAGAAGTCATTGACGCTACCTGTCCCTTTGTGGCAAGGATACACAAGATAGCAGCCGAAAAATCGGGCGAGGGATACGTTATTCTTATCGCAGGCGATGAGGCTCACCCGGAAATAATGGGTATAAGAGGTCATTGCAGCGGAGAGAGTTATGTGTTCAGTTCATGTGACGATTTTGAAAATTTGGTGAAAGAGAAAGATTTTTCGTCAAAAAAGGTTGCAATTCTGGCTCAGACAACGTATAATAAGAATATGTGGAGAAAGTGCGAAGAGCTTTTTGAGAGGTATCTGCCTGAAGCTGTGGTGTATAACACCATATGCAGTGCCACTTCTGAAAGACAGAAGGAGGCGGCGGAGCTTGCGAAGGCTGCCGACATAATGATAATAGTCGGAGGGCTGCACAGCTCCAATACTCACAAGCTGAAAGCCATATGCGATGAATATTGCAAATGCTGGCTTGTGGAGGACGCCGAAGGACTGAGGGCATGTGATATTGACTTATCAGGTGCAAAATTTATCGGGATTTCTGCTGGTGCATCGACGCCGGCTTATATAATCAAGGAGGTACAACAGACCATGAGTGAAATGTTGAACAATGTTGACGAAGAATTTAATTTTGAGGAGGAACTGGAAAAGACTCTGAAAAAAATACATACGGGAATGAAGGTTGAGGGCATTGTCACCGATATCAATAACGGTGAAGTAGCCGTAGATATCGGAACAAAGCACACAGGCTATATTCCTGCATCTGAGCTTACAGATGATCCTACTAAGAAGCCAGAGGATATCGTAAAGGTAGGCGACAAGATCGATCTGATCGTTCTTAAGACAAACGACCAGGAAGGTATCGTTACACTTTCTAAGAAGAAAGTTGACGCAGTTCTTGGTTTCCAGAAGATAGTTGAGGCTAAGGAAGCTGACGCTACACTTACAGGTACAGTTACAAACGTTGTTAAGGGCGGTGTACTCGTATCAGCTAACGGTGTTAAGGTATTTATCCCTGCTTCACAGGCAGCTCCAAGAAGAGATTTTGATCTTAACGATCTGCTCAAGCAGTCAGTAAGCTTCAAGATCCTTGAGGTAAACGAGGCTAAGCAGAGAGCAGTTGGTTCTATCCGTGCAGTAGCAAGAGAGGAAAGAGCAGCAGCTCAGGCTAAGTTCTTTGAGACAGCTCAGATCGGTTCTGAGGTAGAGGGTACAGTTAAGTCTATCACAGATTACGGCGTATTCGTAGATCTTGGTGGTGTTGACGGTCTTATCAGAAGAATGGATCTTTCTTGGAACAGGATCAAGCACCCTTCAGACGTTGTTTCTGTTGGCGATAAGATCACTGTTACTATCAAGGATATCGACAGCGAAACAAAGAAGGTTTCATTGACATATAAGAAGGCTTCAGAGAATCCATGGGAGATCTTCAAGGCTAACTATGAGGTAGGTCAGGTAGTTAAGGCTACTGTTGTTTCTATCACAAGCTTTGGTGCTTTTGCACAGATCATTGACGGTATCGACGGTCTTATCCATATCTCTCAGATCGCTAACCAGAGAGTAAACAATGTTGCAGATATCCTTTCTGTAGGTCAGGTAGTTGATTGCCAGATCACAGAGATCGATCTCGACAAGAAGAGGATCAGCCTGTCTATGAGAGCTTTGCTTCCTGCTGATGACGAGGCTTCTGAGGACGCTGAATAAGCAATAAAATTCATGGGGGCGAGTGATCGCCCTCGTTTTTTATTTTAATGAAATAACGGCAGCTTTGTTCTGTCAAAAAATCCTTAGAAAAAACTAAAGATTTACCGAAAAGACTTAACTTTTTGATTCGTATGTGGTATAATAATATCAGATCAAATAAAGACGAAAGGTTAAATTTATGGATGAAATAAAAAACACGGCAGTGAAAAAACGCAAAAAGAAAAGATCCACTAATCCTGCTGTTAGAGTTCTCAAAATATTAGGCACAGCTTTGCTGTCGATATTCCTGATACTCGTTATCACCTGTTCCATATTTGCAACAGTTCTGACTATTTATGTCCTTAACTTTGCAGATACCACAACAACTATCAGCCTTGATAAGACGGAAACAAGCAACATTTCGAGATTTTTGTCTGTCAACCCTGACTATGATGAAGATGATGAGGATTCACAGGAGTATGACCTTTATTATGCTCTGAAAAACAGCAATAAGCACGTTGTATGGGCTGATCTTGAGGATATCCCTCAGTATGTTCAGGACGCTTTTGTGTACACCGAGGACGAGAGATTCTATTCTCATGACGGCGTTGACTTCAAGAGAACGTTCGCTTCCTTTGTCAACGTATTTATCCCAATATACGGCGGCAGACAGATAGGTGGTTCGACTATCACTCAGCAGACTATCAAGAACATCACGGGTGATGACTCCAGAGATTCTATCCACGGTATCGAGCGTAAGATACGAGAGATCTTTCGTTCTATCAACGTAGAAAAGACCTACACAAAGGAAGATATCCTCCAAAGCTATCTTAACCTTGTGCCGCTGACAACTCAGGAGTATGATATCATCGGCGTTCAGGCTGCTGCAAACTTCTATTTCGGCAAGGACGTAAAGGACCTTAACCTTGCTGAGGCAGCGTCACTTGCTGGTATGACAAGCTGGCCTGCTGCTAACAACCCATATGATAATATGGAAAACAACAAGCTCAGACAGAAGTATACACTGGATCATATGCTTGATAACGGCGCTATATCTGAGCAGGAATATAACGAAGCCCTCAACTATGAGCTTAAAATAACAGGCGATATAACCTACACAAGCTCTACTATCTATGAGGACGAAACTAAAGATCAGGGTCCGACATCTTACTTTATGGACGCTGCTATCAATCAGACTATACAGATAATCGCTGACTATTATGGCATTTCATGGGAGGACGCTTCCGCAAGACTTTACGACGGCGGATTTACTGCATATACTACTGTTGACAGAGATATGCAGAAAAAGGTTGAAAAGGAAATGCAGAAGCAGAGCAATTTCACCACCTATGAAATGAGCAAGAAGGACGATACTCTGTGGTCGGGCTTTGTCGCAATGGATTATCAGGGCAATGTCAAGGCTATCGTCGGCGGACGTGATAAGAAAGAGGAGTCGAGAGTTTATAATATTGCTACCGACGCCACACGTTCACCTGGTTCTTGTATCAAGCCTATAGCTTCATATGCTCCTGCGCTGGATCAGGACCTTATGACATGGTCAACCCTGTTTAGTGATGAGCCTATCACCATTAAGGTAAAGGGCAAGGATACAAAGTGGCCTGTAAACTATTCTGAAACGGGCGACAGCGCAAACTGGTCTTATCAGCAGCTTACAACTGTAGAAATGCTTACAAGGTCGCTGAATACGCTTCCTGCACAGCTTATCAAAAAAATGAAACCTGTTTATTCTTATAACTTCCTTAAGGAAAAGCTTGATATCACCACACTTGCGGACTCCGACGCTGACTATTCACCAGTAACTGTCGGCGGTCTTACAAATGGTACTAAGCTTGAGGAGCTTGTAGGCGCTTATATGATATTCGGCAACGGCGGTAAAAAGTATGACGTTACCTACGTTTCAAAGGTAGAGGACGCAGACGGAAACGCTATCTATGAAAAGAGCGACGGATATAAGCAGGCTATCAGCGAGTCTACCGCTTACGTTATGAACAGAATGATGCAGAACGTTATAACTCAGCAGGACGGTACTGGTAGATATGCTAAGCTAAACAATACTGACCTTGTCGGTAAGACAGGTACTTCATCTGACTGGTTTGACCTCTCATTTGTAGGCTGTACTCCTGACTACGTTTCAGGTATCTGGATAGGTTATGAAAACCCTGCCACTATCCCTACGAACGAGTATCAGAATATCGGTGCGATTTGGAAGAATGTTTTTGGCGATATCGCTGAAAATGAGAAGCATAAGTCATTTGACAAGACTTTCAAAATGCCTGATACAGTTGAAAAGCTCACCTACTGCACAAAGACAGGTAAGCTTGCGTCAAATTCATGCTATAGCACGGCAACTGGATATTACAAGAAGTCCAACGAGCCTGAGTATTGCAGCGGAAATCATTAAAATTAAAGCCTCCATAACTCTATGGAGGCTTTTTTGAAAGGAAATCATTATGGAAAATAAACTGCGAATGTGCGTTCCATGCCATTTCGGGCTTGAAAGCGTGCTTGCATATGAGATAAAAAAGATAGGCGGCGAAAATCTTACCACAACTGACGGCAAGATAAGCTTTGACGGTGGTTTTGACGTGCTGGCAAAGGCAAATCTTTGGATAGCCACAGGCGAACGTGTACTTATCGAGCTTGGCAGCTTTAGAGCAGAAAGCTTTGAACAGCTTTTTGACGGTGTTATGAATCTTCCGCTGGAGAACTTTATCGGCAGGGAGGACGCTTTCCCTGTTAAGGGTCATGCCCTTAATTCAAAGCTTCATTCTATCCCTGATTGTCAGAAGATAATCAAAAAAGCCTGCGTAAAAAGGCTCGAGAGGGCATATGGTATAAGCTATTTTGAGGAAACTGCGGCGAAACATCAGATACAGTTCGCTATTCACAAGGATATTGCAACTATCTACCTTGATACGTCAGGCGTGGGACTTCACAAGCGTGGCTACAGAAGAAATTCCAATGACGCACCTATCAAGGAAACACTTGCCGCAGGTATAGTTGACCTTGCAAGAGTTCGTGCGGATTCAGTTGTGGTGGATCCTATGTGTGGTTCAGGCACATTTCTTATTGAGTCGGCATACAAGGCACTGAAGGTTGCACCTGGACTAAGAAGAAATTTTGCGGCAGAGCAGTGGTCGCAGATACCTGAAACAGCGTGGCGCAATGCAAGAGCCGAGGCTATGGACGCTATCGACAGGCAGGGTGCATTCAAGGCGTTTGGCTTTGATGTTGACGATATGGCGGTAGAGCTTACAAGAAACAACGCAAAAAAGGCAGGCGTAGGCTCAAAGCTCACAGTAAAACAGCAGGATATCTCAAAATACAGCCAGATAGAGGGTGCGATAACCATTGTCAACCCACCATATGGCGAGCGTATGTTGGAGATAAGGGAAGCCGAGGAGCTTTATAAGAAAATGGGTCAAAGACTTTGCCCGTCAAAGGAGAACCCATGCTATATAATCTCCCCACATGAGGAGTTCGAGAGCTTTTTCGGCAAAAAGGCTGACAAAAAGCGCAAGCTTTACAACGGCATGATAAAATGTAATCTGTATATGTATTTCAAGTGAGGTGCGCAGTGGGTTTGAAATTATCAGAACTTGACGGAATCGTATTTGATATGGACGGCGTTATTTTCGACAGCGAAGTAATAGGTCTTGAAAGTTGGGAACGCCTTGGAAAAAAATATGGTCTGGCCAACGTTCACGAAAATGCTATGAAGTGTATTGGCAGAAGCACTGTTGATACAATGGCTATCCTTGAAGCTGCATATGGTGATAAAGTATCAATACCCGAACTCTATGACGAAGCAAAAGTCATTTGCGCAGAGATAATCGCTGAGCGTGGTTTACCTCTGAAAAGCGGAGCAAGGGAGTTGCTTTCTTATCTTAAAGAGCATGATATAAAGGTCGGACTTGCTTCATCAACGTCTTACAAAGGGGTTATCAGAAATCTAAAAGGAGCAGATCTGCTTGAATATTTTCAGGTGATTATCGGCGGAGATATGATAAAACATTCAAAGCCACAGCCTGAGATATATTTGCTTGCCTGTGAAAAGCTTGGAGTAAGACCTGAGAAAACTGTTGCTGTAGAGGACTCTTACAATGGTATAAAGGCGGCTTACAATGCGAAGATGATACCAATAATGGTGCCAGATCTTATTGCACCTACAGAGGAGATACTGTCAATGGTGTACAAGAAAATGGACAGTTTAGGCGCTGTACTTGAATATTTTAAAGCTTAAACAAAGTCCCTCGGCTTATCACCGAGGGGCTTAGTTTTAAGTGTGATGAAATAAATGCAGTGGTATCATTTTCAAAATAGCATAAGTAGATCGGTCAGGCGTTCTGATTATTTCAAGAGAATGCTTTTTTTCGTACCCGTCAAACCCTCTGCACCCTACTCTAAAAAACAAACTCTGCGAGGGATCACCATCCCAGCAGGAGCGAATAGACTTTTCTTTGGCGACCCCTTACGAAAAGAAACACCGCCAACAATCTCACAAGTAACGGTGTTTCTTTTCACTAAATCTCTGGGAGAAACCGCTTAGCCAATAGGCTTATGCAGTACCCTTTTTGTTGTTTTCATTATATCACGACGCTAATAAAATGTCAAGAAGTAAAGCTGTAATCAGGCAAACAAATTGATAAATAATGGAAACAAAGAATAAGCAAATACACTCTTCACTATTGACAAAATATGCAAGGTGTGGTATTATTATATTGTCTTCCTTATTGATATTATAATTCGACAAAAGGCAGTGTTTTTTGTAAGTCTGAAATTTGACTATGATTTTAACTTACGTTATAATTAATTATAGAAAGAGAACAACAATTAGGTCTTTCATATATATAATATTTTGCTAAAAAAGCGGAAAGGAGTAATTATGAAAACAAATATTAAAAGAATCATAGCAGGCGTTATGGCCGCAGCTATTTTATCTTCTTCAACTGTAATGTCTTCATTCGCTTTAGAAGAAGCGTATTACGGTGATAATGAAAAGGCATTTATAGAAAGTCTTGATAAGAATTTGGATACATATTCAAAGGCAAAAGCCATTGCAAATTATGTATCTAACATAGATGACGCTAATAAAAATTGTCAGGTTGCAGCCGGATATATGTATACCCTGTGTGAAGCCGCAGGTATTAAATGTTCCATAAGAACCAGGGCAAGAAATGACACGATCGCTGCTCAGGATCACGTTAACAATGTTGTTGATATAGACGGAACTCCATATATCGTTGACGCAAATTTTGCTAAAGGAAAGCCTTTATTCTATTCTGCTGTTAATTATCCATACTACTGCAGCAACTCAGAACATAAGTCAAGAGGCTTTTCTGACGGCAAATTTGTGTACCATGTGTTGGATGATGGAACACTAACAATCTGCGAGTGCTTGATGTGGGACTATAGCAATGTCGTATTTCCAACAGAAGCAACAAATCCAAAGACCGGAGAGACAATAAAGGTCACTGCTGTAAACAATATTGAATTTGTAGATTCAAACACAGTAAGGAGCGTTTTATAACCTCAAGAGTCTTGAAAAGGTAACTCTGGGAGCAGGCATCACAGCATTGCCGGCTCATTGTTTTGACGGCTGTGAAAAGCTTTCAGATATCAATCTTGACAACGTTATAAGTTATGATGATGAATGTCTGACTGGAACGAGTCTCTCTAGTATTACGGTGAATGAAAATGCGACATTTCTAGCAGGAGCTTTTAATAGCAATAAAAGCCTCACATCTATAACGCTACCAGACAATCTTATAAGCATTCCAAGATATATGCTGGCAGACTGCACCAATCTTGTGAATTTCAAACTTCCATCAGCAACAACTGAGATTAAAGACATGGCCTTTGCGGGTTGTACAAAGCTCGAGCTAACAGTTCCGGATACAGTTGTGACTTTTGGGAAAAATTGCTTTGAAGATGTCAAAATGGTCTACTGCACATCCAACAGTGCCTGCGCTAAGTATTGCGAAGAAAATGGCGTAAGGTATAAGCTTACAGACGTTGACCCACCGAATGCAAGTGATTTTGAGGTAACTTTTTCAGAAGAGTCTTGTGTATACAGTGGAATAGAGAATAAGCCGGAAGTAACGGTCTATTACAAAGGCAAGGAGCTCTGGGGAGCAAGTCCATATGTCGATAATCCAGATTATTCTGTTCAGTATACGAATAATATAAATGCAGGAACAGCTTCCGTCGTTATAACCGGTATGGGTGATTATATCGGCACAAAGGTCGTTAACTTTACGATCGATCCTCTTACACTCACAAGTAAGAGCTCAAGAATAAACTTTGCCGACGGCTCAATGGGACAGTATACATGTACTGGCTCAGAAATAAAGCCAAAGATCAATGTGTTTAAGAATGACTATGATACACGTCTGACTGAGGGCAAGGATTATACAGTATCCTACTCAGATAACAAAAATGTAGGAACGGGAACCATAAAAGTAGCCTTTATGGGCAACTATACAGGCTCCATTTCCAGAACATTTACAATAAAGCCAGCTCATCAGCACACATTTGGCTCTTGGAGAATAACAAAGAGCCCTACTTGTACAACTGACGGAGAGCAGAAGAGGAGCTGTACAAGCAAGGACTGCGGTTATTATACTGAAACAGCAAAGATTCCGGCTAAGGGACATTCATATATGATAACAAGTGAAGCGGATCCTTGCACCGGCGGTAAGGTAACATATACTTGTTCAATATGCGGTGACTCATATACAGAAGACGTTGCTGCTCAGGGACATAAGTATGTTGATACGGTTGTTGCTCCAACTTGCACAACTGGCGGATATACACTTCACACTTGTTCCGTATGTAAAAAGTCATACAAGGATAACGAAACTCAGCCAACTGGTCATAAGTATATAACTAATACAGTTGAAGCTACTTGTGAAACAGACGGATATACTGAAGAAAAGTGTTCTAATTGCGATTATTATACAAAAACCATTATTCCTAAGAAGGGACACACTCCTTCTTCCGAATGGACTGTAATAAAGCAGCCCACTTGCTCTGAAGCTGGTGAGCAGGTAAGATACTGTACTACCTGTAACAAGGTCGTTGAAAGAAAGACCATAGATAAGCTTGCCCATACACCTGCAGACGAATGGATAATAACAAAACAGCCAACTTGTGCTGAATCTGGTGAACAGGTAAGATACTGTACGATCTGTGATGAGGTCGCTGAAAAGCAGGGAATAACAAAGCTTTCTCATACGCAAAGTGACTGGATAATCGATAAGGAAGCAGCTCCTGGTATAGCAGGCTCCATGCATACAGAGTGTACGGTATGCCATACAAGGCTTGAAACGGCAACAATTCCTGCACTTGCTAGAATAGATATAAGTGGAGCAGACGCTACACTTTCAACGTCAATATATGAATATGACGGTGGATATATGAAGCCTGGTGTTGTAGTAAAGCTAAACGATACATCACTTGTCGCAGGTAAGGATTATACGGTATCATATATCAATAATAAGAAGATCGGTACGGCAACCGTGATCGTTAGCGGAATTGGACAGTATACTGGTTCTGTTTCAAGAACCTTTACTATAAATCCTGCAAAGCAGAACATTCAGAAGCTTGAAACCAGATACGGCGGTTTCTTTGTGGACTGGGCTCAAAAGGGAAGTGCTACTGGTTATGAAATTCAGTATGCGGCAAACTATGGCTTTACAAACGCTGAAACAAAGAAGCTTACGGCAAATAGACCGGATACAGCTACAATAGGCGGTCTCTATCGTGGACGCAATTACTTTGTAAGAGTACGTTCTTACACTATTGTAGGAGGTTCTACATACTATGGAGAATGGTCTCCTATAAAAAACGTGGTAACAGCGTCCAAGAATATGTCTTCTGTATCTATCTCAAATATTTCTACCAAGAGTTTTACTGGCAAGGCTATTACACAGTCAGCAAAGCTCAAGTATAACGGAAGTACACTTAAAAACGGCAGAGATTACACTGTTTCATACAGCAGTAATAAGAAAGTTGGTACAGCCACTATTAAGTTTACTGGCAAGGGCTCATATGGCGGTGTTGTAACTAAGACCTTTAAGATAAACCCTGCAAAGCAGAATATACAGAAGCTTACGTCAAAGAGCAGATCGTTCTTTGTAGACTGGGCTCAAAAGGGAAGTGCTACTGGTTATGAAATTCAGTACGCAACAAACTCCAAGTTCAGTGGAGCAAAAAAGGTAACTGTTACAAACAACAAGACCGATAAAAAGACCATCTCCAAGCTGAGTGGCAAGAAGAAGTATTACGTTCGTGTAAGATCCTACACAACTATAAAGGGTAAAAAGTACTATGGTGCATGGTCCTCTACAAAGAGCGTAACTACTAAGAGATAACGCTTATTTCCTAATATTCTCCTTTATTATATTTTTTGAGGGTATGAGTTTTTGAGCTCATACCCTTTTTTCTTTGTATACAAGAAAAGCGTCATTCTACCTTGAAAAAGGGCTGGGACACAAATACACCAGCAAGGAGATCATTAAAAATCTTAGGGATTACAAGTTCCTTAAAGCAAAGGATTTTGGTTACATTCCTGCATACACAAGGACGCAATTCACTGATGATCTTCACAAAGCTTTTGGCTTCAGTACTAACTACGAGATCTTAAGCAGATCCAAGATGAATCATATCCTCAAGCTTTCCAAAGAACGCAAAAACATTACGACAAATTTCTAAAGTCATGAAAAAAATATATGCCCGTCAAACAACGCTGATACGCTGTTTGATGGGCTTTTTGCGTGGCGGAACTTCCAAATTTGGTAGCATAGCATAAATCAAAAGAAAAGTCAATATTTATGCTATCAACTGCAAAAAATCTAAATATATCGACACTTTATGCAGTTAACATACATAAGTCGTCATAATTGCGATTAAAATTACAATAAAAATTATAAATGGCGCAAAGTCATTGACAAAATATGCAAGGCATGATATTATTATACTGTTTTACTTGTTGATATTATACTTCGACAAATGTTGTCAAAACGAGCAGGTATTCTGATTATCCCCAAATGATGCCTTCTTGTCTCATACATATAATCAAACTGCTGCATTCCAATCTGTTTTGCTCTTCAAAAAGCTTGATGTTTTAAAATTAAAATGTTATAATAATATAAAAGCACCAATAATAATCAATGATCCCGTTTGAATTTTATAAAAGGAAAAGGTGTAAAAGATATATGTTAATTGAATTTTCGTTTTCAAATTACCGCTCTTTTCGAGGGGAAAACACATTATCGTTAGAGAGTTTAATTAAGAAAAAAGAATCTTTGCCACTTGTGGCCATATATGGTAAAAATGGTGGAGGCAAAAGTAATTTAATAAGAGCATTTTGGCTTGCCGTTAAGTTTATTTGCAATGCACAAATGACTCAAGGTGCTGGAACGCCTGTGCCAGTTGATCCTTTTAAATTGAATGACTATTCTACGGAAACACCGACAAGCTTCGAATTTATATACAAATATAATGGAATAAAGTATATCTATGGCTTTTCTGCGACGAAAGAGAAGATATGCGAGGAATATCTTTTCCATTATCCCAAGGGTTCTAGGGCTCAAGTTTTTAAAAGGACGGGACAAGAATTTTCTTTCATTCAAAATAAGGCGTTCAAGCAATTGATAAGCAAAGCCGTTGCGGAAAACCAACTTTATTTTTCGGTAGCAAACACAATGAATGAAAGCGTGTGCATCGAAGCGATGAAGTTTTTCACAGAAAGCATAGTGTTTTCACGAGAATTTGAGGATCTGCCAGGACAGAGCAGATTAAATTATCATAATAACAATGTTCTAAAATCCATGAAACAATATGCTCAACGTGCAGATGTTGGTATAACTGATATGAAGTTTGATATGAAAAACACGGAGATAGATGTTGATGACACCATACCGGAAAACGCTCCTCCTGAGTTGTCAAGAGCTCTGAAAAGTTTTGTTAGTGCGTTGTCTGATAATTCTCAGGCAAAAATACAACGAAATGAAATTAAGGCTCGAACCTATCATACTGGTGTAAACAAAAACGGAGAGCTAGGCCAATATGAGCTTAGTTTAGAAGATGAGTCAGATGGAACTCATAGGCTTATGGCGCTGGCTCCAGCAATTGACAGGGTGATTGATAATGGTGGCATATTTGTAGCAGATGAACTGGAAAAAGGACTTCATCCATTGCTGGTTGAAGATATAATCAACAAATTTCAAGATCCTGAAAACAATAAAAATCACGCTCAGCTTATTTTTACTACCAATGATACCGAAATAATGAGGCAGCACTTTCTTAATGCTGATCAATTTTATTTCGTAGATAAAAACCGACAAACAGGGGAGTCTGAACTATACAGTGTTGATGGGCTCGGCGAAAAAAACAACGCTGATATAAGGACTGGCTATCTTATTGGTAAATTTGGCGGTATCCCAGAATTGGGATACGAATAAGATCAGAAAATGAAAAGATTCTAAAAAATGAGTTTTCGGGTTCATACCTTTTTCTGTAAATCTGTTTTTGATATATTTATGTATTATAGTAAAACTTGACAAGTTACACTCAAAATCATAAAAAAAGTCCCTCGGCTCATCACCGAGGGATTTTCATATATGTCAGAAAGATTACTTTGTCATTGCTGCAACTTCGTCAGCGAAGTTCTCTTCCTTCTTCTCTACGCCTTCGCCTCTCTCGAAACGAACGTACTCAACAACGTCGATCTTGCCGCCAAGCTTCTTAGCTACAGACTCAACGTACTTGCCAACAGATACCTTATCATCCTTAACGAATGCCTGCTCAAGGAGGCAGTTCTCAGAATAGTATTTGCCGATCTTACCGTCAATGATCTTGTGCTTTACCTGATCAGGCTTGTTAGCCATCTTAGGATCCTCAGCCATCTGAGCCAGCATGATCTCTCTCTCCTTGTCAAGAGCGTCAGCAGGAACAGCCTCTCTGTTCAGGTATGCAGGATTCATAGCTGCAACCTGAAGTGCACAGTCCTTACCAGCAGCCAAAAGCTCTGCATTGTCAGCTGCGATATCAGAATCAAGCTTTACCATAACGCCAATGCTGCCTGCACCGTGAACGTAAGGAACAAGAATGCCTTCCATTCTCTTGAATCTTCTGATTACCATGTTCTCTCTGATCTTGATGAACAGATCCTGAAGTGTCTCTTCAACTGTCTTGTCACCACCGCTGATCTTTGTTGCCTTAAGTGCGTCAACGTCAGCAGGGTTTGTCTCGATTACTGTATCAGCAACTGCTGCAACAAAAGCCTTGAACTCATCATTGTTAGCAGCAAAGTCTGTTTCGATGTTTACTTCAAGAACGCAGCCTACGTTGCCCTTAACTACAGCTGTGCAGATACCCTCTGCTGCAACTCTGCCGCTCTTCTTAGCCTGTGTAGCAAGTCCCTTTTCACGGAGAAGTGTTACTGCCTTTTCCATATCGCCGTCAGCTTCTACAAGAGCCTTCTTGCAGTCCATCATGCCAACGCCTGTTGCTGTCATAAGTTCTTTGATCTCTGCTACGGATACCTTACCCATTATTATTCCTCCTAGTGTTTTATATCGAAATAGGCAGACAAATATACTATAAATGCCTGCCTGAAATTTCAGCTCTTATTCAGCAGCCTCGTCAGCTTCTTCCACCTTGTCTGCCTCTTCAGCGGACTCAGCGTCCTCACCCTGTCTGCCTTCGATTATAGCGTTAGCCATGCAGCCAGCGATAAGCTTAACTGCTCTGATAGCATCATCGTTACCTGGGATAACATAATCAACATCGTCAGGATCGCAGTTTGTGTCAACGATAGCTACTACAGGTATGCCAAGCTTCTTAGCCTCTGCTACAGCGATCTTTTCCTTTCTTGGGTCAACAACGAAAAGTGCGCCTGGAAGCTTCTTCATGTTCTTGATACCGCCCATGAACTTTTCAAGCTTCTCTATCTCAAGCTTCAGCTTAACAACTTCCTTCTTAGGGAGAAGGTCGAATGTGCCGTCCTCTTCCATTGTGTGGAGCTGCTCAAGTCTCTTGATTCTCTGCTGGATCGTCTTGTAGTTTGTCATCATACCGCCGAGCCATCTTGCATTTACATAATGTGCATTAGCTCTCAGTGCCTCTTCCTTGATAGAATCTCCAGCCTGCTTCTTTGTACCTACGAAAAGTACCTCTTCGCCATTAGCTGAGATGTCACGGATAAACATATAAGCTTCTTCAAGCTTCTTAACGGTCTTCTGAAGATCGATGATGTAAATTCCGTTTCTTTCTGTGAAAATGTATGGAGCCATTTTAGGGTTCCATCTTCTTGTCTGGTGACCAAAGTGTACACCAGCTTCAAGAAGCTGCTTCATTGATACTACTCCCATTGTAGTAACCTCCTGTTTGGTTTTAGATTTCTGCTTATGCAGATGTTTTTATCCTCCGGACGGCTTTACTTGCTTTCACCTGTCTTTCGGCAGGACCAACGGCAAAAACCTGTCCGTGCGAATTGCTTTAATATTATATCATATTTTCTGTTTCATTTCAAGAGTTTACGGCAATTTATTTTAACAAATTTTCAACTTTTACAGCTCTGCTCTTTGTGCATACTGCACTATCGCTGAATTTTACAAGTATGGTATCTTCGCCGATAAGCTCGATATCCGAGCATTTTATGATAATATCCTCATCTCTGCCCATGATTCCAAAAGCCCTTGGTTTGCCATAGACGATCAGTGAAACTATATTCGCTCCCTGAGTATCCATTTCTATATCGTCAACATAGCCTATTTTCAGTCCTGTTCGCATATTGACGACCTCTTTATTTCGCAAGCTTGAAAAACTACATATCATGAAATCTTCCCCTTTCTAAAAAAGTGCATACCCTTAATAATAGGTATGCACTTTGGGGATCGTCCTATGTATGATCATTTTTATTTTTGTAATACATCTCCAACTGATCGTTATACAAATGCTTTATATATGAAGCAATAGTGTTTATGTACATTGCATTTGTCGGCTTTGTTCCGTTAGCAAGGCAACTTTCAAAAAGCATTTGTTTATCCACAGGCTTCATTTTTTCCCAGCCTGAAACTATAGCACTTCTTGTTGAGCGTTCAATAGCTGCGGTGTTTTTTCCGTATTGTTTTTCAATGTCCTTGTAAAGTTCGCCTATTTGTACTTTATTACCGCTATATTTGAATATAAGAAGGAATATCATGTAGTAGATATGGTCATATCCTGAATGCTTGCGGTTTATGCCCGTTGATGTTATGATCCTATGTATCTCCTTTGAAATATTCTGTCTAAGGATATCAGGATCAACAGGTATCCTTTTTAGCTTGTCAAGCATATAGTGGCATACGTTCTTAGCGTTGTATGGCATAAGTATGTGCAGAATATCATCATAATCGAGAAGAATACGGATCGTTTCTGTGTCATCATAAGTGTAGATGTTATATATTATGGGATGAATGTCATCTTCATGAAGTATTTCACGAAAATGCAGAAGCTTTTTATATCCCAGCTTACAGCAGTCAATAACGATAACGTCAGGAGTATATTTTACAGCACCTATCTCAAGCTCTATTTCAGTATCACCGCATATATGGACCTTTGTACCATTGCGTTTCAGTTCCTCGGTCAACAGTTTATGCTGGCCGTCATATGACTCGGAAATAAGGACCGAATAATCAGTCAGCATACACTTCAACTCCCTTATGACGATTTAACATAATAACTCATAAATATATTATATCAAATTTTTTGACTACAAGCAACTTTAATGGTATATTATTAATCAAATTGTTTCAAAAACGTGACCCTAATGTAATTGTATATAACAAAAATATTCATAAATGTCGATTTAACGTATTGCGACAGACGTTAGATACTTTTCTTGATGTGTTCCAATGCACCTTTTTCAAGCCGTGATACCTGTGCCTGAGATATGCCAATATTTTTTGCTACCTCCACCTGAGTTTGTCCTTTGAAGAAACGCAGGAAAAGTATATTACGTTCACGAGGCTGAAGCTCGCTCATGGCTTGCTTCAATGAAAGCTCTTCCAGCCAGCTTTTATCGTCACAGGTGTCGCTAACTTGATCCAATACATAAAGAGCGTCACCATTGTCAGAATATACCGGTTCATAGAGTGAAACCGGGTCGGTTATGGCTTCAAGGGCAATGACTACTTGACTAGGCTTTTCGGTGATAGTGTCTGCTATCTGCTCAACAGTAGGCTCTTTCTGGTTTTCACATATGAGCTGTTCTTTCGCCTGCATTGCTTTATAAGCAAGGTCACGGAGTGAACGGCTCACCCTCATTGGCTGAAAATCACGAAGAAATCTTCTAAGCTCGCCTGCTATCATAGGCACTGCGTAGGTTGAAAACTTCACATCAAGAGAGGTATCGAAATTATCTATCGCCTTGATAAGCCCCACAACGCCCACCTGAAAAAGGTCGTCAGGGGAGTCGCTTCGGCTCACAAACTTTTGTAAAACGCTCAGCACGAGCCTGAGATTGCCGTTGATGAGCTCCTCACGGGCTTTTTTATCCCCTGCATGGGCTTTTTTCAAAAGCTCCAGCTTTTCCGACTCTTTCAGCGTTTTAAGCTCGTTGGTATTCACGCCGCTTATCTCAACTTTATTGTACTGCATCGCACGCTCCTGTTAAAAAGCAGCATTTTATGCCGCCGTGATAATATAATTATTACCTTTCAATCAGGAACTATACAGATATTTTTCAGGAAAATCTGACCATAAAAAATGCAGAGCCGTGTGACTCTGCATTAGTTCTATTCTTTTCTGTCGCTCTTGCGCTGATAGTAGACCGCCAGTATCGCCGTTATTATGGCTGATATGCAAAACGCCAGCAGAAGCTTGTTGGATATCTTTCTGTTTATGAAATTCATTGTAGGGTTTAGTATATCCAATATCCAGAATACAATGAACATTCCCGCAAGTATTATCGTGATATGTGGGAGAATTTTGCTTAGTCTTTTCATTTTTATCCTCCTATATAGATAATGTCGCTGAGGTCACGTCCACCGCCGTCAGGAGCGTTCACAATGCTGTTGTTGAAGTACATCATAGCGGACTTTCCACCGTCAAGATTGAACGCAGACATACAGCCCTCATCGCTCATGATAGCCGCAAGCTCGCTGAGAGTTGCACCCTTTGAGTAGCCCTCGTTTCTGCCGTCAACCGTCACGAAAATATAGTGGCCTGCCGACACACAGCCGATAGCTGAACGTGGATTTGCACTGTTGAGATATTTTGTGGTGTTGAACGTTTCAAGAACGTTGCCGCTTCCGTCAAGAAGTGCAGGACCAAAGTTCCAAGCCTGCCATGCACCTTTTGCTATAACAGCGTCGCTGTCATATTCAGACGGGGAGTAGGTCTGCATTGTGCCGTCTGTGAACAGCACGCACACGTCTGCGTCGTTGACATCATCACGGTATTTTATACCGTTTCTTATAACGATACTGCGTTCTGAATTACCATAGAAATCACCGTTTATGGCGAAAAGAGCGTTGTTTTCTACCGCCATACTGAATACTGAGTCCTTGATGTTCTTACCGAATTCTCCGTCTGCAAAGGCGGCTTTTATCTCGCTTGCGCTTGTGACATAAACATCAGCCACAAAATAGGTTATCTTGTCGCTGCCCTCGCCGATAGATTTTTTGTATACTGTCACCTGAGCATTGTCAGTTGAAGCCGAGCCAAGCTCCTCAGAGGTTATGGCGGCGTTTGTTATACTGCTTATAGCGTTCTGGTCTGAACGATAGTCGGCAGTGTCCTGATTGCCCCAGTTCCTGCGGTTCGTCTGCTCTGTACGCATGGTAGTGGTAGCCGTTTCTGCCTGCGGAGCTGTTGTGGTAACAGCAGGCTCGCTATCGTCCTGTACAGTGCTTTCTCCTTGCGAGCTGTCAGCCGCATTTGGCAGGGTGAAGCTACCCTCTGTGGAGCGGTCAACTGTTGCGATCACTTCTCCCTTTACTCCTGAGCTTTGCGGCATAACGTAGTCAAAAAGCATGAAAACTCCTATTGCCGCCGCTGTAAGCACAACGTCCGTTATGACCATTGCCCAAACAGGCATTGGCTTTTTTGTCTTATTCGTCAATTTTACTTTCCTTCTTTCTGAAAACGAAACTCTTTTGCGCCGCCCAGCTTATAAAGAAAAGCAGCACTTCTATAAGTATTTTGCTGATATATTTGTTGTGTATGAGATATTTCACACACAGCTCTAGCATTATTGTGTTTGCAGCTAGTATGAATGCGGCAAGCAGAAAGTATTTTGCGGCTGTCTTTGCGATTCGATCTTTATTTTTAAAGACGAATTTCTTGTTCATGGAGAAATTGAATACAGAGCTTATCACTCTTGCGCAGATGTTGGAGAACGCCACGCTTCCGCTTATCATTGCGAAAATGCTGTAGAAAATATAGTCCACACAGAAGCTAAGAAGCGACGAGCAGGAGAATTTCAGTATATCCTTGTATATCCTCCATGAGTCTTTGATAGGATTAAAATGTGATGACTCGTTTTTGCCAAGGTAAACTGTTTCGATAGGCACTTCATAGAATCTTATGCCTTCTCTTGCACATTCAAGTAGCATATTCATCTCAAACTCATATCTGTCACCGCTTACTGACAGCATAAAAGGTATAAGCTTTGAGGAAAAGCCACGCAAGCCCGTCTGCGTGTCGCTTACCTTTACTCCTGCGGCAAATGAGAAAACGAATTTTGTGATGTTGTTGCCGAATTTGCTTCGCAGTGGTATCTTTCCCGAAAATCTGCGACAACCCATAATAAGCTTGTCAGGGGAGCTTGTCAGGGCTTTCGATACCCTTATTATATCCTCTACCTTGTGCTGTCCGTCTGCGTCTGCAATGACAATGCCCACAGTGCCGGCTTCATGTTCTTTTATGTATTCAAGTGCGGTCTTTATGCCACGCCCCTTGCCTTTGTTCACCTCATGGGTGAGAACTATGGCTTTTTTTGCGGCTTCGGCAAAAATCGGCAGCTTATCCTTGCCGCTGCCGTCATTAATGACAATTATATGAAAATCGGTCAATGAAGATATATCGTCAATAACAGCCAGCATTTTTTCATCAGGCTCATAAGCGGGTATCACCGCATAAAATCTATCTATCGCCAAGATATCTTCTCCTTTCATTTATCGTATGGTCTAAGTATATCACATATGCTTTAAAAATACAATAAAACTTCTGAAGAATTTATACATAGTTTATCTGTCGAAATTTTGCGAAAATGAAATTGTGTCAGTATTATTGACAAAATAGTAAAAATGTCGTATAATAAAAGGAACAATAAAAAATGTACAAATAAATTCAGCAAACGGAGGATTAGATTTCATGGATTATAATGTTCTTGAAACACGTTCAGCCGATATTCTCACTAAGTACTACAGTAACGAGATAGACAGCTTTCTTAATGCCTGTCATGAAGACATTCTGTGGATAGGTCCTGCTGAGAAGCATGTGATACGCACCAGAAAGGCGCTTGTTGATGCTTTTTCAAAGGAAGACCACAAGCTTGAGTTTGTGCTCAGTGATCTTAATGTGTTTTCTGTAGGTCTTACGGAAAGTTCCTGCGAGGTCATAATGTTTTTCATTTTGGATACGATTTGGCCTGACAGCAGTGTTGGGAGAGCAAATCAAAGGATACAGTTTACATGGGTGAGCGAGAACGGCGAGAAAAAAATAAAGCTTTGTCACATTTCCAATGCCATTAAGTATGATGAACGTGACAGGATATATCCTGTACATTATGAAGAAACATACAAGAAAAATGTCTATTCAGGTGAAAGGCGTACTAAGAGAGTGATAGTAAATGGCGTAGACAGGTCGCTTGTTTTTCTGGATAGGTCATGGATAGCTTATGTGGAAAGCAGTGGCAGTCACTGTGTCATATATACCATTGACGGCTCATTTGAATCAGTGCAGAGCCTTAAGGTGTTTGAAAGACGATATAGTGATATGTTTGTGCGCTGTCATGAAAACTATCTTGTAAATCCAGAATATGTGAGCCGTATAAGCCGTTACAGAATAGAACTTACATATGGCAAGGTGATCCCTATTTCCGAGAAGAATTACACTGCTGTGAAAACAAAATTATCCCATATAACATAAAAACCGGCGAACATTTTGCGTGTTCGCCAGTTTTTTAGTCAGCATATTTTTTCTAAATTTCGCCGTATGGATTTTATTATCCGCTTTTCAAGTCTAGATATGTAGGATTGGGATATACCGACTTCATCAGCGACCTGCTTCTGGGTCATTTCTTTTTTGCCTGAAAGCCCAAATCGCATTTTCATTATCTGCTTTTCACGAGGGCAGAGCTTTTCGATCTCCTCCAGAAGAAGCTGTTTCTCAACTTCACTTTCTATGCCCTTGTTCACGGTGTCGTCATCGGTGCCTAGAATATCGGATAAAAGCAGTTCGTTGCCGTCCCAGTCAACATTCAGCGGTTCGTCTATGGATATTTCATTTTTATACTGATTTGATTTTCTAAGAAACATAAGTATCTCGTTTTCTATGCACCGTGAAGCATAGGTCGCGAGCTTGATGTTTTTATCAGGACAGAAGGTGTTTACCGCCTTGATCAGCCCTATCGAGCCTATTGAGATAAGATCCTCTATGCCTGTGCCTGTTGACTCAAACTTCTTTGCTATATATACCACAAGCCTGAGATTATGCACGATAAGCAGTTCTCGGGCTTTTTTCGGGTCTGTTTCAAGAAGCTCAAAGGCTTTTTTCTCTTCCTCTTTGTTTAGGGGCGGCGGTAACGAATCTGCACCGTTTAGGTAATCTATAGTTTCGGGGTCGTCTGAAAACAAACGGCTCAAAAATCTGTTCAGCCCTAGAGCGAGTGTTTTAAGTGTGGTCATTTGTATTCCTCCTGTATTATCCCAGCAAAGCGGGATTGAATATAGCCCGTGACTTTCCGTTCAGTGAGGGCTTTATGCCCACATAGCATCTGACGTTATGTACACGGTCTTTATCGTCGATTATCTTTACGCTCCCTGCGGCGGTTATGTGGATAAGTCCCTCGCCGCTGACAGTAGAGCAGGGGATAAGCCTGAAACCGCTTAGTGGGTCAGGCTCGTCACGGTCAAGGTCATAGTGATAGAAAAGCCTGTCACAGCAGAAAACCACCACTGGCGTGCCTGTGAAGCTGTCGCAGAGCCTGTTTCCACTGTCGCATATGGCAGGGACTTTCACTATATAGCCGCCGTTTTCGTATATGGCTTCGTATTTTGTCACCCTGTTGAAACACCTGCGTGTGATGTTCTCATAAAGACAGAGCAGACCATATGCTATACCGCAGGCAAGGGCGAGCTTAAATAGGGAGATGTCAAAATACACAGTGAGGTTCCTGAAAAAAATCACCTTGCTCCCTGATATCTGCCAAAGGGTCACCACTATACCCGTGAAAACTGCGTCCACTGCGCTGTATATGATAAAGTATCGAAGTAGTTGCCAAGGGTCTTTACTGCCAAAGGCTATAAGCACTGTGAATAACGCACTGGCAAGCTTTATCGTCACAATAAGAACTGCAGTGAAATATCCTCTGCTGTCTATAGCCATAACAAGTGACGAAAGCCCTCCCACCGAGCAAGCTGTCAACAGCCGCAGAGGACTTATGACCTTGTGACATACCCTGCCTGCCGCTTCCAGCATGATAAGCGTCATAATGGCATTCGTCACAAGGAGTATATCTATGTAAATTTTCATGGCGTTCCTCCCTTTGATATTATGATAGCACTGCTTGGCTGGAAAAATTGTCGCAATGGGTACAAAAAAAGATCCGCCCTCCCAAAATGGGAAAGCGGATAGCTTTTTGATATTAAATTAGTCAGCAAAGAAAACTGAGAAAGCCTTGTATGCCATATAGGTATCTATTTTTGAGGTTATCTCAAATGGTGCGTGCATTGAAAGCACAGGTACGCCAACGTCGATAACGTTCATGTCAAGGTTTGCGATATACTGTGCGACAGTTCCTCCACCGCCGCCGTCTACCTTGCCAAGCTCGCCTGTCTGCCAAACGATGTTGTGTTCATCAAAGAGCTTTCTTACCCTGCCCACAAACTCTGCAGAAGCATCGGAAGTGCCTGACTTGCCTCTTGCGCCTGTGAACTTTGTGGCAACAACGCCGTAATTGATCTGCGATGAGTTTCTAATCTCGAATGGCTCTGCAAATGTTGGGTCAAAGGCTGCGTTTACGTCAGCTGACAGGCACTCTGAGGCGGAGATAACGTTTCTGCCCTCAAGTCCGTATACCTTTGCAAGGTCAGCAATGAAGTATGGGAGATATGAGCTGTTAAGTCCTGTGTTGCCGTCACTTCCTGTTTCTTCCTTGTCTGTGAGTATAGTCATGCAGGTCTTTTTAGGGTCTTTGCATTTGAGGATAGCCTGCAAAGCTGTGTATGCACAAACTCTGTCATCCTGACCATATGAGCCTACCATGCTTCTGTCAAAGCCAACGTCCTGTGCCTTGAATGCAGGAACAGCTTCAAGCTCTGCGGAAACGAAATCGTCCTCTACAATGCCGTATTTCTCGTTAAGGATAGCCATGATGTTGAGCTTTACCTTGTTTGAAACAGCGTCATCTCTGAATGGTCTTGAGCCTATGAGCAGATTAAGCTCCTCGCCCTTGATAAGCTGTGGAGCAGGTCTTTTCATCTGAGCGTCTGCAAGGTGCGGCAGGATATCAGTTACGCAGAAAACAGGGTCGTTCTTGTCTTCTCCGATATTTACTGTAACGCTTTCACCGTCAGCCTTTATAACAACGCCATGAAGCGACATTGGAACAGTTGTCCACTGATATTTTTTTATGCCACCGTAATAGTGTGTCTTGAACAGGCAAAGCTCCTTGTCCTCATAGAGAGGGTTCTGCTTAAGGTCAAGACGTGGTGAGTCGATATGAGCGGCTGCAAGTCTGATACCATTTTCAAGACCGTCCTTGCCCATAACTGTAAGTATGATAGCCTTGCCTCTGTTTACAAAATAGAACTTGTCGCCAGCGTCATACTTCTTGCCCTTTTCATAAGGCTTGAAGCCTGCCTTTTCAGCCTGAGCCACTGCCTCGATAACAGCCTCACGCTCTGTCTTTGCAGTGTTCAGAAAGCTTTTATAGCCTTCGCAGAACTTGTCTGCCTTTTTGATCTTTTCTTCGCTAAGGCGAAGTCCACCGTTTTTCTTATCCGAAAGAAGCTTTTCTGCAAGCTTTTCGCCCTCGGACTTTTCTTTCTTCTTGTTATCCATTGTAAATTCCTCCTTACTTAGATAAACTGTATATGATTGATATATTTGTAAAAAGCAAGTTGACAAACTGGCGAACACTGCTCACCACATTTGTTCGTATCTGCTAATACTCTCGGTTTTTAGTTTGCTTCCGTTATATCCCCATGACTGCTAAGTATATCCTTATAATTGTCATAGGCTTTGCGTATCTTGCGCACATAATTTGAAGTTTGGTCATTCTCATCAGGGATATCGCTGACTTTGAAATTATCAGGGTCAACAGTGCCGTTTTCTATCCAACTGTCAACAAGATTCATTCCGCAGTGATATGCCGCCGCTGTCAGCTCTACAGAGCCGTCATACTTTTCCATAAGATAGCTGAGATAATATGTGCCGTATTGTATGTTCAGCTCAGGGTCGAACATATCGTCATAAGTGTTGTCACGCTGATCGTCAAGGCGATATTTTATCCAATCGTATGCGTCCTCCATAAGCTGCATAAGACCCCTTGCACCAACTGATGAAACAGCGTCCTTATTAAAGCCGCTTTCCACTTTTATTACAGAGAACACAAGCACAGGGTCGCACTTGTACTTGGTGCTGTATCTTATTACATACTCCTCATAATCTGTAGGATATGAAAAAGAGTTCGGAATATCCTTTGCCTTGTTGATTATCTGCTCGTGATAAAGATATGTGAGCCAGCCTATACCGCACAGCAGAAGTATGACCGCTATGAGTACAGGACCTTTTTTTATGTGCTTTTTCTTTTTACGCCTGCTGTTTTTTCCATTAGCCGCCATTATATCTTTCCTTTATTGTTTCTATGACCTCGCAGGTCTTTTGGTATGTGTCATTTACAGAGCCGTTGTTTTCGATGACGAAATCGCTGTGAGCCTTGAAAAATTCCACAGTATGCTGAGAAGAAAAACGCTTTTTTGCAAGCTCCGCCGAAATGCCGTCCCTTTTGGTTATCCTTTCAAGCCTTATGTCATAGTCTGCCACAACGCTTACGATAACACTGCAAAGCTTATCCGCACCTGCCTCGAAAAGCGTTGGTGCGTCAAGAAGTATAAAATTGCTTTGTGCGGCATTTATCTTTTCGTCAATAAGCTTGTTTATAAAAGGGTATATGGTATCATTGAGCATTTGAAGCTTATTCTTGTCAGAAAAAACTATCTCTCCGAGTTTTCGCCTGTTAAGAGCATAGTTCTCATCAAAACAGCTTGGAAAAAGCTTCGCAAGCTCTTTACAGCATTCGCTCCCAACGTTTGTGACCTCTCTTGCTACGATATCGCAGTTTATTATCTCAAAGCCATTTTCTCTGAAAGCGTCCGAAACTGTGGTCTTGCCTGCACCGCTTTGACCTGTAAGTCCTACTACTGTTTTTTTCACAGCTTCACCACCTGAAAGCCTGCGGCCCTTAAAAGTCGGTTATACACTGCAAGCCCTACGCCGTCTTTGTTAGGACAGCGTGCAAAAACTTTCTTTGCGCCTATATCGTCAAGCTCTCTGAGAACGTCAAAAAGCTCTTTTGCCTGCTCCTCGTCATTTGCGCCATAGCAGATGTGGGGCATATCAAGCCCCTCGCAATCGCTGTCAGTGAACACCATAAGAGTGGTGTTCTGGTCAGCGTGAGTTTTCACATATTCTCTGAAAGCTTCAAGACTGCTGTCAATGATAGTCACATCAGCTTTTGGGGCATAGTGCTTGTATTTCATACCAGGGGAGCGGACTTTTACGTTTTCGCCCAGCTTTTCCAAAACGCCCTTGTCGATAAGAACATTTGGCGTTACTTCCATAAGATCTTCCGCTGAGATAAAACCAGGTCGCAGAAGTCTTATGCCGTCATCGCCCTCAAAGCTTATGACAGTTGATTCAACACCCACTCCGCAAGCTCCGCCGTCTATTATGGCAGGTATCCTGCCGTGCATATCGTTGAGAACGTGCTGTGCTGTTGTAGGTGACGGACTTCCTGAAAGGTTAGCCGACGGTGCAGCGATAGGGAAGCCGCAGGCTGAGATAAGCGCTCTTGCCACCTTGTGTGACGGCATTCTTATGCCCACTGTGTCAAGTCCTCCGCTCGTTACCATTGGTATCTTTCTAGACTTTGGCATTATCATGGTGAGAGGTCCTGCCCAGAATTTTTCTGCGCACTTTACAGCAAGGGGCGGTATCTTATCCACAAGCCCCTCAAGCTGAGAAATGTCAGATATATGCACTATAAGAGGATTGTCGGCAGGTCTGCCCTTGGCGGCGAATATTTTTCTTACAGCCGCTTCATCAAAAGCGTTTGCCGCAAGACCATACACCGTTTCCGTCGGCATACCAACGACTTCACCCTGTGAGAGAAGCTTTGCGGCATATGCTATGCTGTCCTCGTCAGTGCCAAGTATTTTTGTGTCAAACATTTTTATTCTTCTTCCTGACTTGCAAGCTTGGCAGCCTGATCGGCTGTTGCAAGTGCGTCGATTATTTCATCAAGTGCGCCGTTAAGCACCTGTTCAAGTCTGTAGATAGTAAGACCGATTCTGTGGTCGGAAATTCTTCCCTCAGGATAGTTGTAAGTTCTGATTCTCTCGGAACGGTCGCCTGTTCCCACCTGTGAACGTCTGTTGTCTGCGATCTCCTTGTTCTGTGCCTGAACTTTCTGATCGAGAAGTCTTGAACGGAGGACTTTCAGAGCCTTTTCTTTGTTCTTGAACTGTGAACGCTCGTCCTGACACTCAACTACCATGCCTGTAGGCAGGTGAGTTATTCTGATAGCGGAAGATGTCTTGTTGATGTGCTGTCCGCCTGCGCCTGATGAACGGAACACGTCTATTTTCAGATCTTTTTCTTCGTTAAGGTCAAGCTCCACTTCGTCAGCCTCAGGAAGCACAGCTACTGTAACAGTAGACGTGTGAACTCTGCCCTGTGACTCAGTTTCAGGTACACGCTGAACCCTGTGTACTCCGCTTTCGTATTTAAGTCTTGAATAAGCTCCATCGCCTGACACGCTGAAAGTTATTTCCTTATAGCCGCCAAGCTCTGTTTCGTTGGCGTTCATGACTTCGATAGTCCAGCCCTTTGACGCTGCATACATTGAATACATTCTGTAAAGCGAGCCTGCAAACAGTGCGGCTTCCTCACCGCCTGCTCCGCCTCTTATCTCTATGATAACGTTACGCTCGTCATTAGGGTCTTTCGGCAGCAGGAGAAGTTTAAGCTCTTCTTCAAGCTTTGCCATATCTTCCTTGGACTCCTCAAGCTGCATCTGAACCATTTCCTTGAAGTCCTTATCCATTCCGCCTGCGTCAAGCAGTTCAAGAGCCTCGTCATTGGCAGCCTTTGCCTTTTTATACTCTCCGAACTTTTCAACTATCGGCGTAAGAGTCTTGTATTCTTTCATAAGGCTCGTATACAGTGAAGTGTTGTTTACAGTTTCAGGCTGCATGAGCTTTTCGTTTATTTCATTGAATTTATCTTCGAGTGCTTTGAGTTTTTCAAACATAGTTATATTCTCCTGTCATTTTATTTTAATATAGTATATTATCGTGTGCAGATGAGAATAGCTATGACTCAGCCTCTCTGATAATAGTTTTTACGTTCTTTTCGGCTTTGCTGCGTACTATCATGAACTCTCGTCCGCAGCCCTCGCAGCGCAGCTTGAAATCCATGCCTGAGCGCAGAACTATCATTCTGTTGCTGCCGCAGGGGTGACTTTTCTTCATTACAAGAATATCGCCTTTTACAATATCCATTTTGCACCACTTTCCTTTCTTAAAAGGTGAAGCAGAGCGGATACTCTGCCCATACACCGTTATTATAACACATTTCTCCCTTTATTGCAATAGCGGAGAGGTCGGTTTTATTGCTGTACAAATATAATAGTCCATATATTTGATTTTTGTTGCATTATTACAAAAATGACATTGTAAGAAGCTGAATTTACAAAATGTTCATTGAATAGCTTTTGGAAAAGTGTTAATATTAGATTGTTCAAATTTGAAATATCTAATATTGGAGGTTTGACAATGAACGATAATATGACAACAGCAACGCATATGTTTGATCATTCAAAGAAGCTTGCAGAAGCATATGAAAAAGTCATGCAGCCCCTTTGCAAAAAGCTTGATATGCCAAAGACGGCGCTTGACGTGCTTATGTTCCTTGCGAACAATCCTGAGTTCAACACAGCGGGTGATGTGTGTAGATATAGGAATATCAAGGCAGCACTTGTATCTTTCCATGTGGAAAAGCTTGTGGAAGCAGGCTTTGTTGAAAGACAGGCGGTAAAAGGCGACAGAAGAAAATGCCGTCTGGTCTGCACCGAGAAAGCCCAGCCTGTTATAAAAGAGGGCAGAGAGCTACAGAAAAAGTTTGCACAAAAGCTTATCGATGGCTTTTCGGACGATGACATGGCACATTTCAGAAAATGCCTGCATATCGTCAGCGACAATATCGACAACATTCTTAAAGAATGTTTATAAAAGGAGGCAGAAACTATGATAAAACTGCTTAAAAACATGGGCAGGCGTGAGGTGCTTATGGCTGTTCTCTGTACGATCCTTGTACTGGGACAGGTGTATTTTGATCTGACCTTGCCTGACTATATGACAGACCTGACTATGATGCTCAACACGGCAGGAAGCGAAACGTCTGATATACTGAACGTTGGACTTAAAATGCTGGGCTGCACCCTTGCCAGTGCCGCTCTTGCTATCGGCTGCGGCTATCTTTCATCAAAGACGGCTTCGGGCTTCAGCTACACAATAAGAGAAAAGCTTTTCAACCATGTTATGGATATGGGCAGTGAGGAGATGCAGGACTTTTCCATACCTAGCCTTATAACAAGAACAACAAACGATATCACGCAAATACAGATGATAATATCAATGGGCTTGCAGATGATAATAAAATCTCCTATCATGGCAGTGTGGGCTGTTATAAAGATACTTGGCAAGAGCTGGGAGCTTTCAGCGGTGACTGCGGCGTTCGTTGTGGTGATATGTGTATTCGTTCTTGCAGTTATGGCGACCTGCATACCGAGATTCCGTATCGTACAGAAACTTACTGATAAGATAAACCGTGTGGCAAGAGAGAACCTCACGGGAATAAACGTTGTTCATGCCTTTAACGCTGAGAAATATCAGAACGACAAGTTCGATGTTCCAAGCAAGGATATGATGAACACACAGCTCAAAAACCAGAGAATGTTCGCACTTATGATGCCTGTTATGAATATCGGCATGAATGGTCTTACACTTGCTATCTACTGGCTGGGCGCAGTGCTTATCCAGCAGATAGCCCTGACGGCTGTTCAGGATAGGATAACACTTTTTAGTAATGTTGTTGTTTTCAGCACATATGCCACATACGTTGTAATGTCATTTATGATGCTCGTTATGATATTCATGATGCTGCCTGCGGCTCAGGTCTCAGCAGAGCGTATCAACGAAGTGCTTGAGCGTGACGTAAACATAAAAGAGGGAAGCGTAAGCGAGGGAAAAGAGCAGGGCACTGTGGAGTTCAAAAACGTTTCATTCCGATATCCTCATGCTTCTGAGGACGAGCTGAGCAACATAAGCTTCGAGATAAACAAGGGTCAGACCCTTGCCATAATCGGTGCAACAGGAAGCGGCAAGACAACGCTTATAAGCCTTATACCAAGATTTTATGACGCAACAGACGGCGAAGTCCTTGTGGACGGCATAAACGTAAAAAACTATAAGTTCGACACCCTTTATGACAAGCTTGGATATGTAACACAGAAGGCTGTGCTTTTTGCAGGAAGCATAAGAGAAAATGTTTTCTTTGGCGAGAGTGCCGCTCCTGAAACTGACGAGGAGCTTAAAAACGCTATTGAGCTTTCTCAGGCGGAGGAGTTTGTGGATAAGCTTCCTGACGGCACAGAGCATATGATATCACAAATGGGCAGAAACGTTTCAGGCGGACAGAAACAGCGTTTGTCCATTGCTAGGGCATTGTCAAGAAAGCCTGAGATACTTGTATTTGATGACTCGTTCTCAGCCCTTGACTATAAGACAGACGCAAAGCTCAGAGAGGGTCTTAACGAAAAGCTTAAAGACACAACAAAGATAATCGTTGCACAGAGAATAAGCACTATCCGCCATGCAGACAAGATAATAGTCCTTGACCGTGGCGAGGCTGTGGGCATGGGCACTCATGAGGAGCTTATGAAAAACTGCGACGTATACAAAGAGATAGCACTTTCACAGCTCAGTGCGGCAGAGCTTGCGTAGAAAGGGGGACTGCACAATGAGAAAATACGAAAAGGCTAGTAAGGGCGAAATGGCGTCCGCCATGAAAAAAATAATAGAATATATGAAAGGCAGTGTAGGTATCGTTGCCGTGGCATTGGTTCTTGCGGCATTGGGTGCGGTGCTGACTATCATAGGTCCTGACAAGGTGGGCGAGATAACCGACCTTATGGCAGACGGGCTTATGACAGGCATTGACCTTAAAGCGGTGGCAAGGGTAGGAATTTTCCTTGGAGCGATATATATTTCAAGCTCGCTTTTTACCTTTATTCAACAGTATATAATGGCGACAGTCACCCTGAAAATGTCATACAGAATGAGAAGTGACCTTTCAAGAAAGATAAACTGCGTTCCGCAGAAATATTTCAACTCACATTCACAGGGCGATATACTCAGCCGTATCACAAATGATGTATCAACTTTGCAGCAGGGTCTTACAAACAGTCTTCCGACCATAATCAGTGCGGCGGCACAGTTTGTGGGCTGTCTTATAATGATGTTCGTTACAGAATGGCGACTTGCGCTCATCTCACTGTTCATCACATTCTTGGGACTTTTCCTGATAGTTTTCATAATGTCAAGATCACAGAAGTTCTTCCTCGACAGACAGGAAAGCCTTGGTAAGCTAAACGGCTATGTTGAGGAGATGTATTCAGGTCACGAGGTTGTAAGGATATCCCGTGGAGCAGACAATGTAAAGAAACATTTCGGCGGACTTAACGAAGCTGTTTACAACGCAAACTGGAAGTCACAGTTTCTGTCAGGCATCATGCAGCCGCTTATGAACGTTATCGGAAACCTTGCATATGTCGCAGTGTGCGTTTTCGGCTCAGTTCTTGCCCTTAACGGCACTATAAAGTTCGGAGTTATAATCTCCTTTATACTCTATGTAAGACTTTTCACATCACCTCTTGGTCAGATAGCTCAGGGCATGACAAATATGCAGACAGCTTCCGCCTCGGCTCAGAGAATATTTGACTTTATCGAAAGCGAGGAACTTCCAGACGAGAGCGACAAGAGCAGTGAAATGCCTGAGGTAAAGGGCAATGTAAGCTTTGAAAATGTTCGTTTCAGCTATCCTGATACTCCTGACAAGGTGATAATAAAGAACTTCTCCGCAGAGGTAAAGGCAGGTCAGAAGGTGGCTATCGTTGGACCTACCGGTGCAGGCAAGACCACTATGGTAAATCTGCTTATGAGATTTTTCGAGATAAACAGCGGAAGTATCTCCATAGACGGCACGCCTATATCACAGCTAAGCCGTGAAACTGTACATAATATGTTCAGCATGGTTTTGCAGGACACTTGGCTTTTTGAGGGAACTGTAAGAGAAAATCTAGTATACAACATGGAGGGCATAAGCGACGAGTCTCTTGAAAGAGTGTGCAAAGCCTGCGGTCTTGATAAGTTCGTTCATACGCTTCCTGAGGGCTTTGACACAGTGCTTTCTGAAAGCGTGGCAATATCCGCAGGACAGAAACAGCTTCTCACTATCGCAAGGGCAATGCTCCAGAATGCGCCTATGCTCATACTCGATGAAGCAACATCTTCCGTTGATACGAGAACGGAGCTTCTTATCCAAAGGGCAATGGATAAGCTTACAAAGGGCAGAACGAGCTTTGTTATCGCACACAGGCTTTCAACTATCAAAAACGCAGACCTGATACTTGTTATGCGTGACGGAGACGTAATAGAAAGCGGTGACCATGAAACGCTTATGGCAAAGGGCGGATTTTACGCCGAGCTTTATAACAGCCAGTTCGATCAGGCTTCATAAAGCAGGCTTTTATATGCAGAGCGCACGGCTTTTACGGCTGTGCGCTTTGTGCTTTTTTTACTAAAATGGGTGTGACAGTGGTGTGGCTGTGTTGAAAAATGACAATAAAGTGTATTTTATTTCTTAAAATCAGATATTTCACTTGACTAATCCGTATTAAAATGGTATGATAAATATGTATTTTTATTAATGTATGTAAAATATATTTTAGCAGAAGGATTGATATATAATGAAAACACCATTTATAACCAAGGAAAAGGCTGAGGAGATAATCAAGCAGTATCCTACACCTTTTCATATCTACGACGAAAAGGGTATCAGACAGAGAGCCAGAGATCTTTACAAGGCATTTAGCTGGAACAAAGGCTTCAAAGAGTATTTCGCTGTAAAGGCTACCCCTAACCCATTCATTTTGAAAATACTCAAGGAAGAGGGCTGCGGCGTTGACTGTTCTTCTCTTACTGAGCTTATGATGAGCGACTGCTGCGGATTCAGCGGAAGCGACATCATGTTTTCTTCAAACGTAACCCCAAAGGCTGATTTTCTCAAGGCTAGAGAGCTTGGCGCTTATATCAACCTTGACGATTTCACACATATAGATTATCTTGACGACCTTTGCGGCATTCCTGAAACTATCTGCTGCC
The DNA here is from genome assembly GCA_934435205.1 of uncultured Ruminococcus sp. Taxonomy (GTDB): domain Bacteria; phylum Bacillota; class Clostridia; order Oscillospirales; family Ruminococcaceae; genus Hominimerdicola. The sequence continues at coordinate 100,875 of CAKSAK010000003.1, forward strand.
GTTTCAATCCGGGCGGACATTTCGAGATAGAAACTCAGATAATGGACAACCCTGGTGAGGCTAAGTACGGCTTTACAAGAGAGCAGCTTTTCGAGGGCTTCAAGATACTTCAGCAGAAAGGCGCAAAGCATTTCGGACTGCACGCATTCCTTGCTTCAAACACTGTTTCAAACGCTTATTATCCAAAGCTTGCAAGAATACTTTTCGAGCTTGCTGTTGAGCTTCACGAAAAGACAGGCGCAGACATCAAGTTCGTAAATCTTTCAGGCGGCGTTGGTATAGCATATGAGCCTGACAAGCCGCAGAATGATATCTTCGCTATCGGTGAGGGCGTTCGTAAGGCATTTGAGGATATTATGGTTCCTGCCGGTCTTGGTGACGTTGCTATCTTCACAGAGCTTGGCAGATATATGCTCGCTCCGTTTGGTCATCTGGTTGCTACCTGCACACATCATAAGCATACTTATAAGGAGTATGTTGGACTTGACGCTTGTGCCTGCAACCTTATGCGTCCTGCTATGTACGGTTCATATCATCACATTACTGTTCTTGGCAAGGAGAACGCTCCATGCGACCACAAGTATGACGTAACTGGCGGTCTTTGCGAGAACAACGATAAGTTTGCCATCGACAGAATGTTGCCTGAGATAGACACAGGCGATATAATCGTTATCCACGACACAGGCGCACACGGCTTCTCGATGGGCTACAACTACAACGGAAAGCTCCGTTCAGCAGAGATACTTCTCCATGAGGACGGCTCATTCGACATGATAAGACGTGCCGAAACTCCTGCTGACTATTTCGCAACATTTGATTTCACTGATATTTTCGATAAATATACAAAGAATAATAAGTAATGACGCTTAGATCCACAGGGAATTTCTCTGTGGGTCTTGCTGTTTTTGGGGCGTTTGGTGAGCAAATATTAAAAAAATCGGAATTTATGTGATTTTTGCTTGCAAAATAGTATGAGATGTAGTATAATATTAAATTGAATTGGTGTATTTTTGCACCTAAGGCGTTGCCTTAATATTAAGAAAGGTCAGGGATTATATATGGATTTGAACATGGTCAAGTATCTGGCAGAGCTTAGCAAGCTGGAATATTCCGATAAAGAGCTTGCAGCCACAGCCGAGCAGATGACTGATATTATTGATCTTATGGATACCGTAAAGGAAATCGACATTACCTATGACGATCTCAAGGACAATCATGATGTTTACCTCAACGATCTTAGAAAAGACGAGGTCATCGAATCTATGCCTACTTCGAAGGTCCTTTCAAATGCAGTGAATACAAACAACTGCTTTGTAGTGCCTAAGGTCGTAGAGTAAATTTAACAGGAAGGTAGTGTGAAATTTGGACGTTTCTTCAATGAAAATCCGTGATATGCGTAAGGCTCTTGACAGTAAGGAAATTTCCGCTAAAGAGCTTGCACAGACATATTTTGAGAGAATAAAGAAATATGACGATAAAGTAAAGAGCTTTATCACTGTTACTGAGGAAAAGGCTCTGGAGCAGGCTGAAAAGGCTCAGGCTGTTATCGATAAGGGCGAAGCAAAGGCTCTCACAGGAATACCTGTGGCAGTAAAGGACAATATCTGTACGGAGGGCGTAAAGACCACCTGTGCGTCAAAAATGCTTGAAAACTTCGTTCCGCCTTATAATGCGACCGTTATGGAAAAGCTTGACGCTGAAAATATCGTAATGCTCGGCAAGACTTCCATGGACGAGTTCGCAATGGGAGGCTCTACACAGACCTCCGCTTTTGCAAAGACAAAGAATCCTTATGATCTTGACCGTGTACCTGGTGGCTCATCAGGCGGATCTGCTGCGGCTGTCGCTGCGGGACTTGCACCTGCTGCTCTTGGTACTGATACAGGCGGATCTATCAGACAGCCTGCTGCTTTCTGCGGCGTAACAGGTATCAAGCCAACATACAGCAGAGTTTCAAGATTTGGTCTTGTGGCTTTCGCTTCATCTCTTGACCAGATAGGCTCTATAGGTCTTGACGCTCATGACTGCGCAATACTTCTTAACGAGATATGCGGCTATGACTTCCATGACGGCACAAGCTCAAAGCTTGAAGTGCCTGACTTCACTGCAAAGATAGGCGAGTCAATGAAGGGCATGAAGATAGCACTCCCTAAGGAGTTCTATGCAGAGGGCATCAATGATGAGGTAAAGGCTGCTGTGCTCAAGGCTGCTGAGGAATATAAGGCAATGGGTGCTGAGCTTATCGAGTGTTCTATGCCGTCGCTTAAGTATGCTGTTCCTTGTTATTATCTTCTTGCCTGTGCTGAGGCGGCTTCAAACCTGTCAAGATATGACGGTATCAAGTACGGCCACAGAACGGCTACAGCCGACAGCTATGAGGAGCTTATAATCAAGTCACGTTCAGAGGGCTTCGGCGAGGAAGTAAAGAGAAGAATACTTCTTGGAAACTATTGTCTGTCTAGCGGATATTATGACGCTTATTACAGAAAGGCAATGGCTCTCAGACAGCTTATAAGAAAAGAATACAACGATATATTCGAGAAGTGCGACGTTATTCTTACGCCGACAACTCCTGCTGTTGCATACAGCCCTGAGATGACTTCCGACCCTGTTCAGATGTATCAGGCTGATATATGCACAGTTACAGTAAATATCGCAGGTCTGCCTGCAATATCAACTCCTTGCGGCTATGACAGCAAGGGTATGCCTATCGGTATGTCTGTTATAGGCAGAAAGTTCGACGAGGCAACTATCATCAAGACTGCCGACGCATACGAAAAGGGCTTCAAGCCTGTTGCGCCAAAGCTTTAAGGGAGGTAAGACAAATGGAAAAATGGAGAACGGTCATCGGCCTTGAGATCCACGCCGAGCTGCTTACCAAAACTAAGATCTTTTGTAACTGCTCCGCTGAGTTCGGAGGTGCGCCAAATACTAGATGCTGCCCTGTATGTACAGGTATGCCTGGTACTCTGCCTATCATCAATCAGCAGGCTGTAGAGTATGCTGTAAAGGCAGGCTATGCGCTCAACTGCGGTATCAACAAGTTTTCAGTATTCGACAGAAAGAACTACTTCTATCCTGACCTGCCAAAGGCATATCAGATATCACAGCTTTACAGACCTATCGTAGGTCCTGGCTATGTGCCTATCGAGGTGAACGGTCAGAAAAAGAATATCAGAATAAACCATATCCACCTTGAGGAAGACGCCGGTAAGCTCGTTCATGACGCTTTCAACGGAATCTCAATGGCTGACTATAACAGATGCGGAATCCCGCTTATCGAGATAGTTACTGAGCCTGACATCGCTTCCGCAGAAGAAGCAATGGCTTTCGTTGAGCAGATTTCTCTGCTTTTGCAGTATGCAGGCGTTTGCGACTGTAAAATGGAGCAAGGCTCACTGAGATGTGACGTTAATATCTCTCTTATGAGACCTGACGCTACTGAGTTCGGTACTCGTGCGGAGATAAAGAACATCAACTCTATCAAGTCTGTTGGCAGAGCTATCAAGTATGAGGAAAAGAGACAGGCACTTCTTCTTGAAGCTGGCAAAAAGGTAGTTCAGGAAACAAGACGTTACAACGCAAACAGAGATAAGACAACTTCAATGCGTACAAAGGAAAACGCTAACGACTATCGTTATTTCCCAGAGCCTGATATTCTTCAGGTAAACCTTACTGACGCTCAGCTTGATGAGATAAAGGCTAAGCTCCCTGAAATGCCAAGCAGCAGATTCAAGAGATACACTGAGGAATACGGCATTTCTGAGATAGACGCAAAAACGCTTATCCAAACAAAGATAATCTCAGATTTCTTTGAGACTGCACTTAAGAGATATAACAATCCTAAGAGCGTGGCTGTGTTCATTCTCGGTGAGTTTATGAGAAGAGTAAATCTGGGTGAGATAGATATAAACAATATCAGCTTCACACCTGAGGAGTTTGCAGAGCTTGTTGAAATGGCTGATACAGAAAAGGTATCAAAGAACGACGCTAAGACCGTGTTCAGAGCAATGGTAGAAGAGGGCGGCAAGCCTATGGACATTGCTAAGAGCAAGGGTATGATTATCACTGTGGATACTGCAAAGGTAGAGGCAGGCGTTGACGAGATACTTGCCGCAAATGCCGCACAGGTAGAGCAGTATAAGAACGGTGAAACAAAGGTATTCGGCTTTATCATGGGTCAGTGTACAAAGGCTCTCAAGGGCGTTGCAACACCTAAGATAATCAAGGAAGTTCTTGAAAGCAAGCTGAAAGCTGCTGCCGCAAGTGCCGCTGCCGACAATGAGAAGAAAGAGGACGTTAAGGACAACGTTATAGATACTTCAAAGCTCACAAAGTATGAGAACGCTGATAAGTATAAGCCTGAAAGCAACGGCAAAATGCTTATGATAGACACAGCCGATGTAAAGAAAGAATTCATGCTTGCTGACGCTGAGGCTAATATGGGCAAGGAAGTTGAGTTCTCAGGCTGCGTTCACAGAATAAAGAACATGGGAAGCATTGCCTTTATCGTTGTAAGAACTTCAAGAGATGTTATCCAGACAGTTTACTCTGCCGACAACTGCAAGGATTCTATCGAGGGTCTGAGAGAGGGCTACTTTGTAAACGTAAAGGGTATCGTTAAGGAAAATCCTAAGGATTTCAACGGTCTTGAAATAGAACTTGATTCTATCAAGCTTATCTCAACAAACGCCGCTGAACTTCCTTTGAAGATATCACAGGGCAGACTTAACTGCACAATAGAAGTAAACCTTGACAATCGTGCGGCTTCACTGAGAAACCCATACGAGAGAGCTATATTCAAGCTCCAGGAGGGTCTTGTTCAGGGTATGCACAAGTTCATGCAGGCAAACAACTTCACTGAGATACATTCGCCAAAGATAGTTGCACAGGGTGCTGAGGGCGGCGCTAACATCTTCCGTCTTGACTATTTCGGCAAGTCTGCGTTCCTTAACCAGTCACCGCAGTTCTATAAGCAAATGGCTGTGGCATTCTTTGACAGAGTTTATGAGATAGCTCCTGTATACAGAGCTGAAAAGCACGCTACTTCACGTCATATCAACGAGTATATCGGTCTTGACTTTGAAATGGGCTATATCGACAGTATGTATGACGTTATGAAAATGGAGATAGCAATGCTCAGATCCATTTTCGAGTATATCAAGGAGAACTATCAGAACGAGCTGAGAATACTTGACGCTGACGTTCCTGAGATAAAGGAAGTTCCGTCTATCAAGTTTGCTGACGCTATCGAGCTGCTGAGAGGCGGCGAGGGAAGCGGCAAGAAGTTTGATCTTGACCCTGAGGACGAGGTAAACCTCGGCAAGTATGCGAAGGAAAAGTACGATTCAGACTTTATCTTTGTTACACACTTCCCATCATCAAAGCCTCCTTTCTATGCAATGAACTCCAGGGAAGACCCAAGAGAGGCATACAAGTTCGACCTGCTGTTCAGAGGACTTGAGATAACCTCAGGCGGTCAGAGAATACACGATTACAACGAGCAGGTAGAGAAGATGAAGGCTCAGGGACTTGACCCTGCTGACTTCAAGAACTATCTTGAGGCTCACAAGTATGGTCTGCCACCTCATGGTGGACTTGGTATCGGTCTTGAAAGACTTCTCATGAAGCTTCTTAACAAGAACAATATCAGGGAAACATCACTGTTCCCAAGAGATATCAACAGACTTCTTCCATAGTCTGCAAATATGTTTATCAAAGAACGGACGGGTTTTCTGTCCGTTCTTTTTTTTGTAGGTGCGATCTGAGGTCGCCCGCATATCACCATGCCATTTTTATGTTTTTTTGCTTGGCGATAAGACGAAAAACGGGACGTCGGGGGCGCCGTCCCCTACAGTATTTGAATATAAGCTGAATATTTGTCCAATAAGAATAGTATAATTCATTGATGATCTATTCGGAGGGCTGATATTCTTGAAAAAAATTCTTGTTATGCTTATTTGTTTTGTGACACTTTGCTCTTGCGGGGGAGAGGTCAACTCCCAGAGGGACAGGCTTGTGACTATGGAAAAAGCATCGGTGATACCTGTGTGCGGAGAGAAAAACTACAGTAATATGGAAACGTCACACAAGCTTAATTATACAGTGCAGAAAGCTATATGGATATCCTATATTGACCTTGCTGATATGCTAACCGGGAAAAGTGCCGAGGAGTTTCGTGCGAATTTTTCGCAGGCGTGCGAAAATGCTTTAAGCATAGGCTGTAATACGCTGTATGTTCACGTCAGACCTTTCGGGGACGCTATATATGATTCGGAATTTTATCCTGCTTCAAGATATATAACAGGCATGGCAGGGGAGCAGGGTGACTTCGACCCACTTGATATAATGATACAGACTGCACATGATAAGGGGCTTTCTTTTCACGCATGGATAAACCCTCTCCGGAGTGAGAATGAGGAATGTTTCCAGGATTATGATGATAGTTTTCCACTGAAAAAGTGGTATGACGAGGACAACGGCTATCTTGAGAGCGTTGAGGGGGACAGCCATTTGTGGCTCGACCCTGCTTATGATGAGGTAAGGCAGCTTATCGCAGAGGGTGCGGCGGAGCTTGCGGAAAATTATGATATTGACGGCTTGCACTTTGATGATTATTTTTACCCCACAACTGACGAGAAATTTGACGCTCAGTGCTTTTCCGCTCAGACGGAGTTTGACGATCTTGCAAAATGGCGGCTGAACAATATCTCCCTTATGGTGGGGGAGATATACAGTGCGGTAAAAGCTGTGGATAAGGATATTCTTGTGGGAGTTTCGCCACAGGGGAATATGGAAAACAACTATGAGTATATGTACGCTGATGTGAAAAAGTGGTGTACTGAGGAGGGGTATATAGACTACATTTGTCCGCAGATATATTTCGGTTATGAAAATTCTGTGAAGCCTTATGAGGACACCCTACAGCAATGGGCGAATATCTGCACAACTGATGTTACGCTGGTGGCAGGTCTTGGGGCATATAAGATAGACAGCGAGAGTGAATTTTCTGAAAATATCGGCATTATCGGCAGGCAGATAAATGACGCTGTGGTTAGTTATAACTACGCAGGAGCGGCAGTCTACGGCTATGGAAGCTTGTTTGGTGGCAGTGATAGAGGCACTCAGGAGCAGAAGTGTATCGAAACTGCTTTTGATAAACTTGACACATCTGTAAAATGATATGCGGTATATGAATGTTGGTATGTAAAATGTAAACAAATTGTGATATATCATTATAAAATTTATGGAAGTAAACAAAAAACTATTGAAATTTCTTTTTAAATATAGTATAATGTTATATGCTATAAGGCAGTAATAGAAATTATTTTTGTGTTACTTGTCTAAAACCTATGGCGTTTTGCTAATTATTCAGGGAGGGATTTTAGTGTACAAAATCGTAACAAGAAGACAGCTCAACGACTCTGTTGTTCTTATGGAGATCGACGCACCTTACATTGCCGCTAAGGCAGAGGCTGGTCAGTTCATTATCTACAGAGTTGATGAGAAGGGCGAGCGTGTTCCGCTCACTATCGCTGACTATGACAGAGAAAAGGGTACTATCACAATTATTTTCCAGGTGGTAGGTGCTTCCACAACAGAGCTTTCAAGACTCAATGAGGGCGACTATATCCATGATGTTGTTGGTCCTCTCGGCGTTGCTACAGAGTATGACGAGGGTATCAAGAGAGTTGCAGTAGTAGGTGGCGGCGTTGGTTGTGCTATCGCTTATCCACAGGCTAAGAAGCTCCATAGCATGGGCGTTGAAGTTGACCTTATCGCAGGCTTCAGAAGCAAGGATATCGTTATCCTCGAGGACGAAATGGGCAAGGCTTCTTCACATCTTCATATCTGTACAGACGACGGTTCATACGGCTATCACGGATTTGTTACAAACAAGCTCCAGGAGCTTATTGACGGCGGTGCTAAGTTTGACGAAGTTATCGCTATCGGACCTGTTCCAATGATGAAGTTCGTTTGCAAGGTAACAAAGCCTTATGATATCAAGACTCTCGTTTCACTCAACCCTATCATGATCGACGGCACAGGAATGTGCGGCGGATGTCGTGTAACTGTTGACGGCAAGATCAAGTATGCTTGCGTTGACGGTCCAGACTTTGACGGTCAGAAGGTAGATTTCGATGAGCTTATGAGAAGAAACTCAACTTATAAGGAGCATGAAAAGGCTCACTTGTGCAGACTTACTGGAGGTGTAAGATAATGGCTAATATGAGTTTGACAAAGACTCCTATCGCAGAGCAGGAGCCAAAGGTAAGAGCTAGAAACTTCAAGGAAGTTACTCTTGGTTACACCCCTGAGCAGGCTATAGAGGAAGCTCAGAGATGTCTTAACTGCAAGCACAAGCCTTGTATGACAGGATGTCCTGTAAGCGTTAGGATACCTGAGTTTATCGCAAAGGTAGCAGAGGGCAAGTTTGAAGAAGCTTATGCTATCATCAAGACAACAAACGCTCTGCCGGCTGTTTGCGGACGTGTATGTCCACAGGAGCATCAGTGCGAGGGCAAGTGTGTAAGAGGTATCAAGGGTGAGCCTGTTGGTATAGGCAGACTTGAGAGATTCTGTGCAGACTATATGATGGACAAGGCAGTTGCCGTAGAAAAGGCTGAGCCAAACGGTCATAAGGTAGCTGTTGTCGGCGGTGGTCCTTCAAGTCTTACAGTTGCAGGCGACCTTGCTAAGCTTGGTTATGATGTAACTATCTATGAGGCATTCCATACAGCAGGCGGCGTTCTTATGTATGGTATCCCTGAGTTCAGACTTCCAAAGGCTATCGTTCAGCACGAGATAGACAACCTGACAAACATGGGTGTACATATCATGACAAACATGGTTATCGGCAGAGTTCTTTCTATCGACGAGCTTATGGGCATGGGCTATGAAGCTGTATTCGTAGGCTCAGGCGCAGGTCTTCCAAGATTCATGGGTATCGAGGGCGAAGGCCTTGTAGGCGTTTACTCTGCTAACGAGTACCTTACAAGAATCAACCTTATGAAGGCATACAAGGACGATTATGAGACTCCTATCATGAAGTCTAAGAACGTAGCTGTAGTAGGCGGCGGTAACGTTGCTATGGACGCTGCACGTTCTGCAATGCGTCTTGGCGCTGAGCACGTTTATATCGTATACAGACGTTCAATGGACGAGATTCCTGCAAGAAAGGAAGAAGTTCATCATGCTCAGGAAGAGGGCATCGAGTTCCTCGTTCTTAATAATCCAGTTAAGATAGTTGGCGACGAGAACGGTCACGTTAAGGGCATGGAGTGCATCAAAATGGAGCTTGGCGAGCCTGATGCAAGCGGCAGAAGACGTCCTATCCCTGTTGAGGGTTCAAACTTCATTCTTGACGTTGACACAGCTATCATGTCTATTGGTACTTCACCAAACCCACTTATCAGAAGCACAACTCCTGGTCTTGAAACAAACGATCACGGCTGCCTTATCGTTGACGAGAACGAGTCAACAACTAAGGAAGGCGTATATGCAGGCGGTGACGCTGTTACAGGCGCTGCTACTGTTATCCTCGCTATGGGCGCAGGCAAAAAGGCTGCCGCTGCTATCGACGAGTATATCAAGAACAAGAAATAATTTCTTGTAAATGAAAATTATTTGTTAAAAGGCTTGAAGTTTGTGCAAATATCTGATATACTAATATAGTATTATTAGATTTGGAGGTCTTTTGATGAATTTGTCAGCAATTATTTCAGTTTTGGCTGCTGAGCAGAGTTCACCTGCATCACTTGCCATGACTTTTATCCCACTGGTACTCATAATCGTGTTCTTCTATTTCTTTATTATCCGCCCGCAGAAAAAGCAGGATAAGAAAGACGCTGAAATGAGAGATAACCTTGAGATAGGCGATGAGGTAGTTACAAACGGCGGAATCGTTGGCATCGTGTTCTCTATCAAGGACGACACTGTCGTTATTGAAACAGGCGGAGACAGAAGCAAGATCCGTGTTAAGAAGTGGGCTATCGCTAAGAATGAAACACTTCATGACGGTGACGCAAAGTAAATATTGCTTACAAAGGACGGGTAGTTTTTTATCCGTCCTTTTTGTTTTGTGTTCTTATTATTCGTGGCTGTGAATATAATTTTCCTAGGGAATTTTGTTTGCGGGGGTGCGGATATGAAAAATAACAAGCTTTTCGGGGGCAGAAAGCTTTCTGTGCTGTCATCTACAGCGATGTCTGCCTGCGTGGGGTGCGGTGCGATATTTGTGGCTGTGCTTGCGTTTGCCTATGTTATCACTAAGATAGACGCTACCGACCTTATGCTGTCGGTGATGTCAACAGCGGCACTTGGTATCGGGGCGTATGCAGGGGGATATGTCTGCGGAAAAAGGCAACGTAGAAACGGTCTGCTTTCAGGGGTGCTGTGCGGTGTGTTCATTTTTCTTATCATTGTCATTCTCAGCGCACTGTTTTCAAAAGCGGCGGAAAGCTTTTCCGTGCCTGCAAAGCTTGTGCTTACCCTTGTGTGTGCAGGCGTAGGCGGAGTTGTAGGGGTAAATTCTAAAAGCAGCCGTTTTTGATAAGGATAAATATTTATACTGCATTAACTATTCGTTCATAAAACACAGTGGGATATGTGGTATAATTAATGTAAATCAATTATTGGAGGTAAAATCCTATGAAACATATCAAGACGATCAATAAGGCTAATCTCAAGAAGACTGCTGCTAAGGGTGGCTGCGGTAAGTGTCAGGCATCATGTCAGTCAGCTTGCAAGACCTCCTGCACAGTTGCTAACCAGAAGTGCGAGAGAGAGGCTTAATATTCCGATCTTTCTGAGGCGTGCGAGCGTACACACGCCTTGCTAAAGGGACATTTTTATGTCCCTTTATTTTTGTATAAATTTGTATAGGAATATAAATGCGAAAGGTGATTTTTGAATGATACACAAGTTTAAGCTTGGCGGCTTTAATGCACTGCTTGACGTGAACAGCGGTGGAGTACATATTATAGACGATCTGACATATGATCTGTTAGACAATGTTGAGCCGCCTTTTGAGGAGAAGTGTCCTGAGGACGTTGTAAGAAAGCTGTCAAAGATGTATGACAGCAAGGATATCGAGGATTGCTATGAGGAGATAGTTTCTCTTTATAATGACAAGATATTGTTCAGCGAGGACGATTACGAGAAGTACGCCCTGTCTGCTGTGGCTTCGCCTATCAAGGCGATGTGTCTGCATATCGCTCACGACTGTAACCTGAGATGTAAATATTGCTTTGCTTCAACAGGCGATTTCGGTCAGGGCAGAATGCTTATGGACTATGAAACAGGCAAGCGTGCTATAGATTTTCTTATAGAGCGTTCAGGAGACAGAAAGTTTCTTGAGGTGGACTTCTTTGGCGGTGAGCCGTCACTGAATTTCGGTACGGTAGAAAAGCTTGTTGAGTATGCACGTTCACAGGAGGAACCTCACAACAAGAAGTTCAGATTTACTGTTACCACAAACGGTGTACACCTCACTGACGAGATGATAGACTTCATCAACAAGGAAATGTACAACGTTGTTCTGTCTATCGACGGAAGAAAAGAAGTCAATGACAGAATGAGAGTGCGTGTTGACGGTTCAGGAAGCTACGACAAGATTATCCCTAACTTTAAGAAGCTTGTTGAGAAACGTCCTAAGAACAAGGATTGGTATGTAAGAGGCACTTACACAAAGTATAATCTTGACTTCTCAAACGATATCATGCACCTTTATGACCTTGGCTTCGACCAGATATCCGTTGAGCCTGTTATGGCTGACCCTAGCGAGCCTTATGCTATCACAGAAGCTGACCTTCCTAAGATCTTCAAGGAGTATGAGATACTTTCTGAGAAGATACAGAAGATAAGGGACGAGGGCAAGTTCATAAACTTCTTCCACTTTATGATAGACCTCGATCAAGGTCCTTGTGCGATCAAGAGACTTAGGGGCTGTGGAAGCGGAAACGAGTATGTTTCTGTTACTCCTGACGGTGATATTTACCCATGTCATCAGTTTGTTGGTATCACCGAGTTCAAAATGGGCAATCTCTATGAGGGCACATTCAACGAGGAAATGAAAGATATGTTTGCTCATGCACACGTTTACAACAAGCCTGAGTGCAAAAAGTGCTGGGCAAAGTTCTATTGCAGTGGCGGTTGCAATGCAAACAACTACATTTACGCAGGGGATATCCACAACGCACACAAGCTGTCATGTCAGATACAGAAGAAGCGTCTTGAATGTGCTATCATGATGAAGGCTGTTAAAATGCTCGACAGTGCGGAATGAATATAAATATTTTGTAAACTTTGCGTATGCTTAGTTTTGTGTACATATATAAACTAAATATGTACTAAAACGTTTGAAGTTTAACAAAAAAATTTGCTGAATAATCGGTTTAAAAAGCACGGAATAACAAATGACGTTATTTCGTGCTTTCTGCTGTTATTACATAGTATGATAATGTCGGAAAACAGCAAAATATGTCTGTAATATTAATAAGTATTAAGATAAATATAATGTATACTAAGCTGGTAGCTTATTGACAAAGCGGGTCGAATTTAGTATAATATTGACATAAACAAAAGGTGCTTGGCGGTCATGTTACCGCAAATCTGCTATAACGAGCGCCCTCTGTATCGGACAGTATAAAACGACAAATTATTATGAAAAGGACGAAGAGATATGAAAACTAATGAAAAGAAGAATACTTCTGCTAAGAAGAAACTTATACCTGCAGTTGCAATGCTCACAACTTCTGCTGTAATGCTTTCTACTGCTACTTATGCTTGGTTTACAATGAGCAGAGAAGTTGAAGTAACAGGCATTAAGCTCACTGCTACAACTCCACAGACAATTGAAATTTCACTTGGTAAAGCTACAACTGGCAACACGCTGACTGCTGGACAAGAGGCAACTGCACCTGGTACTGATGAAACACTTTGGTCACACACTGCTGCTACGGGTTCTGTATATAAAGATTTTGGTAAGCTTATTCCTGCATCTTCTGTTAATGGTTTTGATATGTTCTATACTGTAAAAGCAACAGAAAATGGTAAGAAAGTTTCTGATGTTGACAATCCTTTCAACAAGGCAACTACTGCTGCTGGCTGGGAATTTCAGGATGACGGTAAATCTTCTGAAAAAGGTGATGCTGTTACAGCTGTTGATAAGGACGGCTCAGGATATTATCTTGACATTCCGGTTTGGTTCAGAACAACAAACACCAGCGATGTAAATCTTGGTCTTGATGTTGAGGTTAAGCAGGGTAGTGATAGTGATACAACTACAGAACTTTACAAGGCTGCCCGTGTTGCAATACTCCCTGAAACTAAGTCTGCACAGAATGTGTTCCTTGGTGCAGAGGGAAATGCTACTACAAATTACTACACAGACGGTAAGGCTGTTTCGACTGCGGCAGCAACTTTGACTGCTTCATATGGTGATGTTTCTGTTGCAACAGAGGTTAAAGCTACTGACGGAAAGGTTACTAATGCTGCTAATGCAACACAGGTTGCTACTGTAACAAAATCAACGGGTACAGGTTATGGTGACGCTGTTAAGTATTACATTCGTGTATGGCTTGAGGGAGAAGATGAGGCTTGTTGGAATGCTAATGCAGGTCAGGACTTCCAGGTTAACCTTAAATTCTATGACCTTTCAAACACAGGCACAGGTGTTTAATCCATAACAATAAAACAAAAAAAGACGCCGAAGAAATTCGGCGTTTTTTGGTAAATGGGCATAAAAAATAATTTTCCATATTTGGGGAAATCTCCCGATTTTTCTTTACTTTTTGTCGAAAATATGCTATAATAATACATTGGAACAGGAAAGGAAGTGACTTGCTTTGAACGGTAATTCAACAGTTGACGGCGTTCGTGCTGTGGAGCTATTTTATAGACCTATAAAAAATACCGACAGCGGCAGGGTCACTTTTTTGCAGTCGCAAACAAGGCTCAATTCTCCTGTTATGGGAACGCTCATGCCTGCGGATTATCTCCCTGTGGCTCAGCTTTCCGACCAATGTGTTAGCATTTTCAAGCTTGCTTTAGTTCAGCTTTTGCAGGCTCTCGGCAAGTTTCACGAAAGGGAAGTTGACGTTGATTGGGCAAGCGTGTTCATGCCTGCAAGGTTTTTAAGGCAGACGGAAGCTCTGAGAGTTGTGACAGATTACTGCGATAAGTTTGGCGTGAAGTATGAGCGTGTCTGCTTTGAGCTGTCCGCTGATGTGCTTGATGAATCTGACAGCACATCGGCAGATAACGTGGCTCTTATGAGAAGACAGGGCTTTCATTTTCTGCTTACTGGCTTCGGCACTGAGGGCTCTAAAATGCTGAAAACAGCCGAGTTCAAGGTGGATAATATCATGCTTGACGGCTCAGTGGCTCAGGTTCTTGGTAAGAGCGACAGATATGATACCTGCGTGAACTCTCTGCTGAATTTCGTTTTTGACCTTAATGCTGAGGTCATAGCTGACGGCATTATTGATGATAAGCAGGTCAAAAAGCTCAGCGGTATGCAGTGCCTTTACTATTCGGGAGAAAAAGCAGGAAAATATATTGCGGAGAGATACGTTCGCAATAGAAATGAGTAAAAAACGGGTGATACGGTTTTGGACGGTAAAAATATAGATAAAAATACAAGAGTAGTCGATACCCTTGCACTTCGCAGGACCGCCAAGGAAGCTAAACGCTATGTGGTATTGATGAGATTGCTTAAAATACTTGCCATTATACTTATCGCTATCGTGGCGGCGGCTTATGCGGTGTCTTATTTTTACGACAAGTATGGCAGCTTTACAGTTAAGATAAGCAAGTATGATATGATAAATCAGGGGCTTACCCTTTCGGAAACTCCTGACTATACCACCAGCAATTCAAGGCTCAATGCGGATATCCTCTATGATATGACAAATATCAGCGGTGAAGATCTCCCTGATAATATCGACAAGATAAACGGCAGCCATAATGGCGAAGGGTATATAGCTTATACTTTCTATCTCATAAATTCCGGTAAAGACACGCTTAGCTATGACAGCGAAATGACTATCGAGAACGTCACCAACGGCGTTGATGAAGCTATCAGAGTGGAGCTTTTCGTGAATGGCGAGAAAACTGTTTACGGCAAAACAAAGTCTGACGGCAGCGGTATGGAAAGTGATTGCGATAAGGAGTTTGCTTCCTCTACTGAGGTCATGAAGGACCGTCGTGAAAAGCTCGGTCCCGGTGAGAAAGACAAGTATACAGTAGTTATATGGCTTGAGGGAAATGACCCTGATTGTGTTGACAAAATAATCGGTGGCACAATGAAGCTTGGTATGAATTTCAAGATCGTTGAAACAACATAAAAAATTAGAAGGGAGGAAGCCTCGGGTTTCCGAGGTTTTGAATTATGAAAAAAGCTTTGAAGATCGTTTTTAATGTTATCGCATGGGTGGTGCTTATCTTTGCACTGCTTATAACAATTCTCGTGTTCTCGTCTGATAAGAATAATGGTACGGCAAGTCTGCTGGGATATATCCCGCTCACTGTTGAGTCAGACTCCATGAAGCCTACGTTCAAGAAAGATGACCTTATCATCTCAAAGGAGATAGACGATATCAATTCTCTGAAAAAGGGCGATGTTATCACTTTCTGGACGCTTATAGATGGCAAAAAAGTGAAGAATACCCACCGTATCGCAGAGGTACTCAATGATAACGGCTCTGTAGGTTTTATCACACGAGGCGATGCTAACAACGCAGACGATACATACACTGTTTATGCAGGCGATATAATCGGTCAGTGGAACGGTGCAAAAATAGGCGGTTTCGGTAAGGTAATGGATTTTCTCAGAACAAAAACGGGATTTTTCATTTGCATACTTTTGCCAATAGCACTGTTTTTCCTCTTTGAGCTTTATAAGCTTATCGCAACCATAATCGAGGTAAAGCGTCCTGCTATTACAGAGAGCGATGAGGAAGAAATAAAAAAACGTGCAGTTGAGGAATACCTTGCACAGCAGAAGAAAAAGGAAGAGGAAGATACACAGCAGGAGAAAAATGACAAATAACTGCTGCTTGGGTGATACATTATGAATGGATTTCTGAAATGGTTTTTTGTTTTCATGTCGTCAATGCTTGCGGGCTTTGGGCAGATCTTCAAGGGTCTGTGGAACGGCATAAAACAGATCTTCAATATAAAAAACTACATAAGAATATTCAAGACCTACTCGGCAGACTTTGGTGCGCTGAGTTGGATACTTTCTGTGCTTGCAATGATCGTTGTTGTGGCTATCTTTGTGCTTATTATTTTTATGATAGTGCTTGCTGTGAGAAAGTATGTAAGATTCAGACACTCTATCGTCAGCAATGAGGATCTTATCGAGGAGATATCTGACCTACAGCGTCAGGTGGTCAAAATGACTAAGGAAAAAGATGAGATCATGGCAATGAAGGTGGCTCAGCTTGGGGTTTATGATAACACGGCTCTTGCAGAGGGTGAAACAAAGCTTGCAGAGGGCGAGCAGATGCCTGCACAGGGCGAAGTTCAAACCACTGTGGACGGCGTTGTTCAGACAGCAGATTGCCGTTTTTCAAAGCTTATCGAGGTGGACAATTTCTACAAGACATATGAGCCGCCTGCTTACAATAATGACATCACCCTTAGCGGTATCTGCGAAGCATACAGAAACTTTGCCTGCTCAAGAATGCACCTTTATTATGACATAAAAACTATCCGACTTTTCATTGCAGGCATGGCTTCAACAAAGCTTATTATCCTGCAAGGTATCTCTGGTACAGGTAAAACATCATTACCATATTCATTCGGTAAGTTCTTGCAGAAAGATACCACTATTGCTTCTGTTCAGCCGTCATGGCGTGACAGAACTGAGCTTTTCGGATACTTCAACGAGTTCACAAAGAACTTCAACGAGACCGAAGTCCTCAAAAGAATTTACTCGTCAGATTACAATGATGATGTGAACTTCATACTTCTCGACGAGATGAACATTGCGAGAGTTGAGTATTACTTTGCGGAAATGCTCTCAATTCTCGAAATGCCTGACCCTGCCGAGTGGGAGCTTGATCTTGTTCCTAACGTGTGGAGTACTGACCCTGTTCGCCTTGATAAGGGCAAGCTTCGTATTCCGCAGAATATTTGGTATATCGGTACTGCAAATAATGATGACTCTACGTTTACAATTTCAGATAAGGTATATGACCGTGCTCAGCCAATCAATCTTGACGCAAAGGGCGTTGCTTTTGAAGCGCCTGACACGCCGCCTATGAATTTAAGCTTTGAACATCTCGATACGCTTTTCAAGGAGGCATTCCAGATGTATCCTGTTTCGCAGGACAGTCTGAAAAAGATACAGCAGCTTGACCTGTGGGTAATCGAAAAGCTGAGAGTGGCTTTCGGTAACCGTATACTTAAACAGATGAACTTGTTTGTTCCTGTATATGTTGCCTGCGGTGGAGATGAGCTTGACGGCATTGACTATGTGCTTGCCACAAAGATATTCAGAAAATTTGAGTCGCTTAACTTGGCAATGCTCAGGGACGAGCTAAAAGAGCTTTGCACATATATGCAGAAGCTTTTTGGCAGAAACACCATGAAAGAGTCTATAGCATATCTTGAAAGGTTGCAGAAACTGTACTAAAATTTGTACTCATAAACTTTGAGAGGAGGGACGGGCATGAGCGAATACAACGAACAGCGTGCAGCTTTTGATAAGGCTGTAAAGACGTTTGATGGCAATAACAGCTTTGCGGCAGCCCGTGCCTTGCTTCTTTCGGGCGAAAAAACTGTATCTTTTAATCGTAAGATAATCGAGAAGAATATAGATTCGTCCTGGCTCAGAGAGATAGAAAAGGCTCTGCCACATCTTGATACGGTAATAAGAAATCCTAGAAACACCATTAAAGAAGTGGAAGAGATCGTGCCTATCGCTATGTCAAGGAAGATAACAGTAGAGTCCATAAAACATCTAGGACAGCATACCAATCTTATTCAGGATATCGACAAAAAGACTGGAAAGATAACTCCGTCAAAGATACTCAACATTCATAAAGAGGAAACTCTTGATACATATGAAAACAGATTTGTAAATACCCTTATCGACAGGCTATACATTTTTATAAATATCAGATACAATAAGCTTGTCCAGACCGCAGAGGCGCAGGAGGCTTATTCTTTTAATTATGACACCTCGGCGGACAGCGGCGACGGCAGAAAGGTCAACATCAGTTTTAAGATAGAAACTGTTGACAGTCTTGCCGGCGGTAGCAAGGATACCAACGTTTGGACAAGGCTTGAAAAGGTGAAAAAGGCTATTGAGGGCTATAAAGGCTCAGTGCTTTGTACCACTCTTGGCAACGCTTTTATAAGACCGCCTGTTATGAGAACAAACGCTATCACTAAAAATGTGGACCTTATGGCGTGTCTTACCCTTTGGCAGTTTATCGAAAGCTACGATAAGGCAGGCTACGAGGTCAACGTTTCTGATACTGCGCAAAGACCTGATGATTCTTATATCGAGGATATATATGGTCTGACTGCAATGAACTATATGCTTTTCCGCTCCTATACCCACGGTGCAGACAAGCCGGAGGAGCTTAAAACTATCCAAAGCAAGACCCTTGCACCAAAAGTCGTCAGGCGTTTTGACAAGCAGACGGCGGATAAGTATGACGTTATTGTGGGCGAGGGCGAACAAAATAACGCACGAAATACAGATATCGGTATGTCTGCCGAAGAGGCGGGAAGCCTTGCGGCAGAGCTTGACCGTATAGTTGAAATAGAAAAGCAGTTTCTCAAAGACGAGGAAAACCGTAAGAGAGCTGAGGAGCTTGCGGCTGCCGAAGCTGAAAGAAAGCGTGCTGAGCAGGAGGAACTGGAGCGTCAGCGGCGTGAGGAAGAAGAGCGCATAAGGCTGGAGCATGAGGAAGAAGAACGCAGGCGATTGGAGCTTATCCAAAAGCAGCAGGCGGAGCAGGCTGCAAGAGAAAAGGCGGAGCGTGAGGAACGTGAACGTCGTGAAAAAGAGGAAGAGATCAAGCAGATCGCAAGACGAAAAAGGCAAATGGAAGAACGCCAGCGCCGTGAAGAGGAACAGCGTGTCCGTGAGGAAAGAGCTAGGATCCGAGAGGAGAAAAAGCTCGTCCGCAGCAGCCTTGGCTCTGCTGTGGATCAGCAGATCAGCATAAATGAAGAAGCTGTGCCTTCAAGCTTTGTGTCAGAGTATGAGTCACCTGAGATCGCTGCAAAGAAGGCGAAAGAAGCACAACAGCAGCGTGAGCAGGAACGTCGTGAGCGTGAACGTGCTGAGCGTCTCAAAGCTGAACGTGAAAGCTTTGAAAATAAAAATATCAATGAGATCTTTAAAGAATATTCTAAAAATCCATATTACATGGCAAAACGTGGCATAACGTATGTTCTGGCTCACGCATTTGGAATCATACCTGTTGTGACGGATAATCCAGACTATATCAGAATGTTCAAAGTCAAGAAGGAAAAAGAGCAGGCTGAGGCAGAGAGAAAACGTGCAGAGCGTGAAATTGAGAATATCTATGAAAAATATGCTCCGTATCTGAAATATGATGTAAAGAGGCGTATCAAAAACAGGCAGTTTAAAAAGAGAAAACGTCTTGAGCGAAAGAACAGACCGCCAAGACCATATATTCCGCCACAGCGCACCGCTGAGGAGCAGAAAGCTATCGACACTGAAATGAAACGTCTTTACAAGGAGTATCACGTTTCAGCAGTTGTCAGAATGGCAAGGCATTTGAAAGAGAAATACAGCAAACAATAACACGGAGGGAGAGTCGTTATCATCAGCAAGGCGTTGAGGATAGTAAAAATAGCTTTGACAATACTTGGCTCTGTTGTGTTTGCGGCACTGCTGAGTGTGACGGTGTACATAATGGTCTGTGGCTGTATCGGCAAAACAGCAAGCATTTTTGGTTACAGCGTACTTAAGGTCGTGAGCGGAAGTATGGAGCCTTCTATACATGAGGGTGACTATATTTACGTCAAAAGGACGGATACTGACAGCTTAAAGGCAGGGGATATCATTTCGTTCTACTCTCAAGATGATAGTATTAAAGGCGAGATAAATACTCACAGGATATCTGAGGTTTTGAGCGACGGCACTTTTGTTACTAAAGGCGATGCTAACAAAATAGAGGACAGCGTGACGGTGCAAAAAAACAGCATTATTGGAAAATACTATGGAAAGCTCAGATTTTTCAAGTGGCTTGGGTCATTTGCATCAACAAAGAAGCTCCTCATACTGTTTGTGATAATCCCAACAGTTTGCATGGCTGTGTATGAGGTAAAAACTATCGCTGGGATAAAGATATATTCAAACCGTGAGGAAGCCTTGAAAGCGGCTGAGGAAGAAAAGGAAAAGCTTATGCGTGAGGCTGTTGAAAAGGAAGTTCAGCGGCTGAAAATGCAGGAAAATGAGAAAAAGGAGGCGAACAGCGTTGAATCAGGAAAAGATAATGAGGGCTAAAATGATAACGGCTATGGTTATCTGCTTTGCGGCACTGGCAGGGCTGTTCGTTTTCATAGGGCTTTATATGGACAAGTCCGAGGAAGTCAGAAAGACTTACATTGCTAAGTATATGGAAAATCTGTCTGCCGCCTCTGAGGAGATAGACACCTATCTTGAAAGCGGCAAGGATCTTCCAACGAGATATAACATGATACTTTCGGATATGGGTGCGGCAAGGTCGCTGGTGTTTCTTATCGACGATTACACTGATGAGCAGAAGGCTATAAATGAGCTTCATTATTGCTTTGTGAAGTATCCCGAACAGATGCAGGGCAAGCTTGAGGACGTAAAAAAAGCACTTGACCATATCACAGAAAATCTTGACAAAGGCTATAAGGAAGTCAACGAGATAGTCGATTCAGTTGATAAAATGGGAAACTAATGCAAGGAGGACAATAACGTGAGCAGTAAAGGGCAGCTTAAAAGAGAAATAAAGAAATGCAGACTTACTATTGAGGAGATCGAGCGTAAAAGATCGCGTTCACAGTCGGCACTGGTACAGGCTATTCTTTTGCAGGAAGAGCCGAACGAAATGGACGTTGAGTGGTTCAACAAATACACAGGCGAGATAACCGCTTGCAGAAACCACATGATAGAATTGCAGAAAGAGCTTGACTCGATGAAATAATGGAGGTAGCCAAAGTGGCTGAGCGTAAAGTGATAGAAAAAGCAGACAGCGAGGAAGAAAAGAAGAAACGCAAACTGCTTATTATAAAAATAATACCAGTTGCAGTACTGGCATTTATACTTATTGCGGTCAGCTTGGCTTGGTTTACCATTGATAAAGCCCTTGATCTTGATTCATTTGGCATGAAAAGCGTAGATTCGCCCTTTGAACTGAAAACAGTAGGCAGTGCTGATGCGCTTCAAGCAAACATACTTGACAGTAATGATTACTCAAAAGTATCAGACGATAGCAACATCACATCTGATGAGAACAACAGGATATACTGGCTGCTTGATGATGAGAGCGGCATGAAAAATGGCATCAACCCTGGAAGCCATGGAAAGCTTACTTTTTATGTTGTTCCGAAGCAGTCGGGGGAACTGGAGATCAAGTTCAAGTTGGGGATAACGGGGTATGTTGAGAAAAAAAGCGGCGATAGCATTTCATACGAAAAGGTAACTGATGAAAATGTTACAAGCTTTTTGAATGGACACATCATGTTTTTTGAGAAATATGATGAAAGCACTCACACATATTCCGATTTTCTTAGTGATGAAACATTCACGAGAACGTTTAAAGATTGTAAAGCAGACGTTCCGCAGGAAGTGAACGTATATTGGGTTTGGCCGAACACGCTTGGTCAGATACTAATGAAAAGCACAGATGAAAATCTTACAGAAAAAAACGTGCTGTTTGATGATGACAGTAAAGAGCGTTTGACTTTTGCGGAATATATAAAGGGTAATATAAGCTTGTTCTTGTCAGGTGATGCTGATAAAGAACAAAATAAAACGGTTATTGAGAAAATACTTAATGGTGATAAATACAGCACAGCACAGTTGTCGTCATTAAGCTCAATGTATAATGACGCTGACGAAAAGATAGGTACAAAGGTGCAATATATCCTTGTTGAACTAAACGTATAGATAAGAATATTAACTTTGCACGGAGGCAGTTGAAAGTGAAAGCTAATAGAAATCAGAAAATTAATAGAATATGCCGCAAGCTTTACTGCAAGTATCGCAAGAATGTTATTTCTTTAGTTACTGCTGCCGTATTGCTTGTCACGAGTATGCCTCTTGCAGACATTTCTAATGTTGTGTCTAAAATGGTATCAACTGTCACCAATGCTATTACTGCTATGGCGGAAGATACATATACTGACATTACTAACGATATCAAAAGTGGTGACGTTTATACGATACAGAATGCAGAAGATTTTAAAAAGCTTCTCAATGCAGATCCTGCTGTTTATCAGGAAATCACTGTATTGTTTTCAAATAACCAATCTCCGTTTAAGTTTTCTGATTTTAAAGGAATAGAAAAAGGACTTGGCAATGAAGAATATCCTTTCAAGGGAACAGTCAAAGCAAATGAGGGTTCGGCTATTAATCTTCCTATTAATTTTGCTCTGTTTGAATATCTTAGTGACAGTGCAAATTTAGATACTATTATTTTTGCTAGACCGGAAGATAAAAATTCAGCTTTGCTTGCTGAGAATGTTATACACGGTGATGTGGCTTTAGCCAATAAGTGGAAAATAAAAGCTGATCCTGTAGATGATTCAGGTGCTACAAGTTATAAATCCTTCACGTCTGTTATAGGAAATATGAAAAATGGAGCAAAGGTCGATCTGGATATCACTCTAAGTAAAGATGTTCAGGTGGAAGTATCAGACGGAGATAATGCAGGCCTTGCTTGTGGCACTATGGACGAAAACGCAAGCCTTGCTGTAAGCCTGTCAAGCGGTTTACTTGACATTTCTGGCGAATCAAACGCAGGTGTATTTGTCGGAAAAATGAGTGTAGGTGCAACACTGAACATCGACAAGTGCAGTACCTTGACAGGTGTAAATGTATCCGCAAATAACGCAGGCGGACTTGTGGGAAGTGCAGAGAATGCAGAAATAAATGTCGGCGAAGGTGTCACCCTTACCATGACCGGAAGCGTTACAGGCTCTGTAACTGCGGGCGGTCTTTTCGGCTCTTATACATATAGTAAAGCCAACGAAAAGACATTTGACATTTCAAAATTCAGCGGTGTTAAAATGACCCTTGATTGTCCAAGCGGAAGCACTGCTGAGCGTGCGGCTGTTGGTTCTGTTTTCGGAGAGTTGATAAACAGCGCAGATAGTGCAAAAATTAGTATCACTGGCACTGCTAATGATACGATTACTTCAAAATTCAAAGGCACTGTCAGGGCAGGCTTTTATGGTGGTATTGTCGGAAGATATTCTGCCAATGCTCTTAGCTCTGAACTAGCACTAAGTGATATCATTGTAAATGTAACAGGCTCATGCAATGCCCTTGATTTTGGCGGACTTATTGGTAAGATAGGGGATAACAGCAAGGCTTATGTAAGCGTTAAGAATACCACTGTAAGCACTAAAAATCCCACATCATCACAAAATAATTATGGCGGACTTGTGGGCTATGCTGACCAGGCTTTTATTAATGTTGGCGGTAAAGTCACAGTTAAGGCAAACGATGTTTCTGCAAACCAGAGCGTAGGCGGCATTGTTGGCAAATTTAATAAAAATGGCGTTGTAAGGCTTGGCGGTGAAACAGACCTTTCAGACTTTTATCCTAAAGACCCTAATAAAAACAGATGTCAGCTAGTAGGAAATAGAGGCAATGCTTTGATCTATAGCTTAAGCGGCTGGTCATTTACAAGGACATCTTCAAAAGTTATAGACGATATGGATTGGGGCGGAGTGCTTCGCCTTAATGATTCCGATATGCTTGAGAGTGCTGACGGTGTTCTGTCTTTTGATGAATCAGGACATACTGTTACAATAAATGGATTTAATAATAATAGTATAACCATAAGCAATAGAGCAGATTTTGCTCGTGCGGCTTTGATAATGCAGCATGATAGCAATGATTTTGTTAAGTATAGCGGTGCTAGCAGGGCAGATATGCTTGCGGCAAATATCAGCCTTAGTGAAGATGTTGATATAAGCGGCACTGGTCTAACCGGCTTTATGCGTGATAATGGTGAGGATACTTTCACAGGCACGCTTAATGGCAATAGTTATAAACTTACCATGACAGTGGGAACAGAAAAAGATAAGATAGTTTTCCATACTCACAACGGACTTTTTGCAAAGACAAGTGGTGCAAAAATAAGCAATTTAAGGCTTGTTTCAAACTTAAATATTGTCGGTGACAATGTTTCTGGCGGTGATGCTTGTTATATTGGTTCTGTATCTGCATACAACAGCGGAGCTTTGACTATCGACAGCGTGACCGCTGATGTGACCGCATCTCCAAGTGGTGCGTATACAAATTTTGTCGGAGGTCTGGTAGGATATGTTGATAACGCCACAAGTGAAGTTTCGTTCACTAATTCTACTGTAACAGCAAATCTTACATACGATAATAGCACAACAACGGTAGATTGCACTTGTCTTGGTGGAGTTATCGGAATGGTAGGAGCTGTTACATCAAAGCCTACAATTGGTATTAAGTTTGATAATGTCACTGTTAGCGGAAATATAACTGACAAACACACAGGTCCTATAACAGGCAGTGCTAATGCCAGGGTTGGTGGACTTATTGCTGAGATAGGTTCGACTACATCATCATCCCCTAATATTGTGAAAATACAAAGTGTTAATGTAAATACTCTTAATATAAAAACTTCCACTAAAATCAGCGGAAGTACGAGCGGTGGGTTTATTGGTCACAACTGGTATAATGTTGAAGTAACGCTGGATAAAATAATTGTATCTAATTCTACTATAACATCTGCTAGTAATGAGATTGGTGGTCTTGTACTTTCCACAACAGGTTATTGGAGCATAAAAAAGGTTAGCTTTGACAGTGTGACGATAACAGCAAACAACTGTAAAAATTTCGGAATGCTCGCCTCGACATTATTGGGAAGAAATTATGATCCATATACATTTAATTATTTTGATGGATCAGGTTCATATTACGGTACATGTGCCGTTAATGCAACTTATTTTGAACTTACTGACCCTAATGGATATGAGATTTCATCAAATACTAATATAAAAATAAGTAAAAACTATTTGTATTTTGATGAGATAGCTCGTTGTAGTATTTATGCTTCAAATAGTCCTGTTTCCAATCGTCAAGCCATAATTTCAATTCCTGCTGTTAATGATAAAAATGAACGTTTGCTCTATATGGACGGCGAACACTGCAATACCTATCAAAATCAAACAAAAAATAATGGTGCGACATGGAAAGATAATCCTTGCGCAAGATATTATTATAACCTTGATGTATATAAAAAAGATAACGCCTCCACAGGCGGAGCTAAAGCTACTGTATGGAGTGCAAGACTTTTTGCGGCGTCAAACATAAAAAGATATATTCGTGATGAAGACCCTGGTTTTCCTACTGATGAAACAATAGATTTGCGTGGATATTCTTACTATCCTGTTGATACGAATAACCTAACTATTAGTTCAAGTTCAACTATTATTTTTGACAATAAAGGCTTTAATATGTCTGAAAAAGTGTTAAATAATAACCATCCTCGTCATACGAATGGTAATGATAGTGTTAATCCTAGTAAAAACGATGATTCTCGTACACAGCATTACATGATGCAATCTGGACTTTTCAGAAATGAAAATGGAGCTGTTACCATAAGTGGTAAACTGACCTTTAAGGGGAATATAGGTAAAGTCAATAATGGCTCCGGTGCATTGGTTTGCGGTTCGGTTACTGACGGCACTGGTACTGCAAGAAAATCTGTCAAAATTACCGGCAGTATCGTTCTTGATGATCTGTATGTGAATGATACTTCTTTAAGTTTAAATGGCGAAAATTCTTATGCCCCTTTGCTTATAAATAAGATAGGCAACATGACAGAGATCACTATACAGAATGTGTCACAGAAAAAACACAGTATGACTGCTGAAGAATATTACAAAGGCGGTCAGAATTATGCTGCAACAAGCCTTATAGGCGATGTAGGAAGCGAAACGGGTCAAAGTATATCTCTGACTTTCTCAAATATCAAGCTTGACGCAAGTTATAAAAATTCAATTTTCAAAAATGCTACTTTGCTTGAAAGCTTTCAGCATTCTGACGGCGCAGGCTCTTCTGCAATATACAACTATACATGGGCCGAAGATTGGGGTACAGAAGTAAAGCATAATGTAACCTACGGAAAAGAAGTGTCTGAAACCATTAAGAATGTTGACAATGACGGAAAGAGCAGGCAGAATAAGTATCATGGTGATTGGAGTAGAGATGACAGGTATACTTCTACTGACCAAAAAAACGCAAAAGAGGAATACAGCTTTGCTAAATACAAGCCATATGTTGCTAAATCGTATGATACCACCCAAAACTATGATGAGATAGACGTAAACCTTGAGCGACCATATCTTATCGAGGGCTGCGGAACATACTCTGATCCATATGTCCTTGACGCTTCCACCCTTGCAGAGGTCGCACGAGTTATCAGTACAGCCACACCTACAAATGACTGGGAAGTAAACTATAATGCAAACGCTTCTGCCGACAAGGCAACTGTTGACGCTACTAGTGCTTTTTGCAAAGGCACTAATCATAAAACTTATACTTATGATGGAGCAGGCAATTTCGTAAGCGGAACGAAAACAGTTTCAAAAGAAAACATGATCAAATATCTTTGCGAGGCTTATTACAAGATAAATGATGATATAGTTCTCGGCAGTTCTTTTGCAGGTCTTGGCGGAACATCAAACAGTTACGTTTTCAGGGGCGTTATTGTTGGACAGAAGAAATCCGACGGAACATATCCAACTATCACCAATAATTCTGTAAGCCCGCTCATTAGGTTCAGCAGCGGAAGTGTTGTAAAAGATATCAATATAAAATATACCAAAGAAGTAACGCTTTCAAAAAACAATAATAATAAATTAAACTATAGTACCGGAAAGACGGAGTATTATGGCGGTGTTATGGGCGTTGTGTTCGGTGGAGATAATATCATTGATAATGTCAAGGTAACAAACCCTAATATAACATTTGCAAATAACGATAACAGCAAACAACATCTCATTACTGCAGGCGGATATGTTGGCGCTATTGTTTACGGCGGCGTTATTTTCAGAAATATGGACAACGTTGCCAAAGATAGTGCGCTTACAATCAGCAATACTGAGGCAGTGGGTGAAGACGTATATACCAATCTTTTTATCAATCCATATATAGGCAGAGTTGTAAACGGATTTGCTATCGAAGAGGGAACAAAGTTTGGTAAGTCAACTAACCTTAACAACGGCAGGAAAAATTATCTCATTACGCAGTTTAAGAGTGAGCTAAGTTATGATGAGAAATTAAATGTTATTGCCGGCACGACCAATACTATTGAAGTACCTAATGCACAGGCGTTGTTTATGCTGTCTATCATATCACAGTCCGGTATGGGATATACAGACGGTAAAAACAATACTTGCGGCTATGGTCATTATACTTTTACCCGAAATGCAGACTATTCAAAGGTCGGTGCAACTACATTGACTTCTGATGATACAGATTACAAAGCTGCGATCTCAGATTATCAAAGACTTGAAAAGGCTACAAGCAAGGAATATGAAAAGAAAAATTCTGTAATGCTAAAAAAATATACAAAGCCAAGTGAAAAAGTTCTTTATGAAGCAAAGTGGGCACACGATTCAAAAAAGAACTTTACTGTTAAACTCACGGGAAATGGAACCTATGACCTCACCGAAACCGGTTTTCGTGGTATAAATCAGTTGTTTGATGCAACAAATAATAACTTGGGCGACATTAAATGTGATTATACTTTGTCTTTGTCAACTATCGAGGGAAATGATAAGACTATAAAGCTCGATACAGATATAAAAGCCTATGCTGTGAAAATAACAGATAACAAGGGCGGTAACACTATTGAATTCCAAGATGTGGATAACTATAAATATCGCACTGCATTTGACTCCGTAAAGGGAGTTGGGTTGATAAACTGTTCAACGTATGCTTTAACTGTAAATAACCTTAAGCTTTCCGGCAAGATCAGCGTTAAGACGTATAACAACGATGGACAATCCTATGTTAATGAAGACCTTTCTACAGGCGGTATTGTTGGCGGAGTACAGAATCCTTGCACATTTAGCGGAATAACATTGACCGATCTTAAAATATATGGTGCATATACTGTGGGAGGACTTATAGGAAAGTCAACAAATAATATCAATATAAGTAACGTTAAGTCTGAAAACAGTGGCGTTTATGTGTATGGCGGATTTGAAACAGGCGGTCTTGTGGGAAATTCTCAGAAAGGCAACGAATTTTCTGTTAATGATTCTGAGATAACAATTAATAAAGTTGAATTTGCTGATCTTGATAAAGGCACAGGAACTTGGTTTGGTGTAGGTGGAATCGCAGGCTCTGCAAATATTAAAACGACAATAAGCAATGTCCAGCTTACCGCCTATAATGAAGACAGCTTTATCGGTTCAAAAAAAGGCAATAAACCCCTTCCAACCCAGACAATGAACGAGGGCGGTCTTATAGGACTGTCTAACGGAGTATGCACAATAACAAACACAAGCGTCAGTGTCGATGTTTATGGAAGTAATGCCGGTGGATTCGTTGGAATAAACAAATACCAGTTGTCTATCAATGAGGACTGTCACTATGGAGGAACATCTGAAACATCAGCTTGCGGCGTCTATGGTTATACAAGCTCAGGCGGAATGGTCGGCACACAGAATGCGGCTGTGACTATATCAAGGTCTGCTGTAAAAAATGCAACGATAGGTATACCAGCTGCTAAAAATGGTGATGCAGGTATCGGAGGTTATGTTGGCATAAAAGCTAACGGTGATCTGAAGATATCTGATTGTGAAGTCAACAATGTTACTCTGTCAGCAGAAGATAAGTCCAATGGTGCAGGTGCAGGCGGTGTGATCGGTCATAACGACGGCGGCAATACATATGCTTATGATATTCTCATAAATAAATTAGGCTATGCAAGAGGCAACAACAGTGTGTCTGTTTCTAATTTGATAGGCTGGAACAATGATAAAAATCTATCATCTAAATTTATCGGAGTATCGGTAAATAACACGGATTGTTTACCTGATATACAGTATGATGATTCACAGATACCTACCAACTTTACCGCAGTTCATGCTGATTATAACGGCGTTCAGAATAATACCCAAAATATCGGAGAGGGAAGCGGTAAACACGTTGATATCTATTCACCTTATGTCAATATAAACCCAAGCAAAACCGTTGGCGATAAAGTTTTCACAGGCGATCTTGTTGGCGGAAATATGCAGACTATCATTAGTGACGCTGCTTCTTATACGAATGGCACAACGACAAAATCCTATGGCATAAACAGTACCATAAAGACATATGCAGAGAATTTGGATAAATCAAAGCTTACAACATTCGGCAAAGCTTCTGAACTTAATGTTAAGGAACTGAATGATCTTCCGGTTTTGCTTATAGATGATAACTCATCGTTGAATATTACACAAATGCTTGCAAAGTATATCTCAGTCCTGACAAATTGTGATGTTTGCGACAGCAGCTCAAATAAGCTTAAAACAACAGCTCTTATGAATGTCAGCACAGCGACTTATGTGTATGATAACGATGTTTTGAAAAAATCAGACAAAAGCACTCTTACGTTTAACAGCAAGACAGGATATTTCAAGGTCACAGACGGTCAGTATGACAATGACGGCACAAACAGATTTACTGTTATTACTCTTGATTATATCGACCCAACGGGAAGTGGCAAAACTGCTCTTAGACTTCATGTTCCTGTTTTTGTAAGAAAGGTGCTTGATTTCAGCTTCCAATCTTATGTTATCTCAGGCACAGATTATAATCATTCGCACTATACGGATAAAACAAAGCTTGCTTTCGAGAGCTTTGATGCACCTGTTACTACTTATTTTAAGTATTCCTATTACAAATCTGCTAACGAATGGGAAAAAATGCTCAATAACGGTGACAGCCTGCTTTGGAGCTTTGATAAAAAGCTTTATCTTATTGGCGATAGTGCTACTGACAGTGGTGTGCTTACCGATGATACAAAGCTAACTCTTGTTGATGCAAATAACAACGACAAGACTTATCATTCTACAGCTTCGGCTGCTAATTTTGATAAGACAACGGGTGAGCTTGACTTGACAAATATAAGTGGCTTTAAACCGGTTACAATGAATGATATACTGTTAAGATATGCGTCGGTAACAGCCAAAGAATCACCTGACGGCACACTCGTTGAAGCGGATGAAGCTACAGCTACTGTAAAAACAAGCGACGGTAAGTATTATAGACCTGCTGGGGAGAGTGAAACAGGCATTTATAAGATAACTGTTTCAGCGGACAGTGATACACAGACCAATGCTAATGGTGAAATGATAATAAACGAGAGCTATTATCTCACTATCAATATTCCGGAAACGGGAAGCTTAAAAAAAGTCATCAAGAACTTTGTGAATTATTATAGCGGTAATAAGCCAAGAAAGCTCAATGGCAATATTCCTACAAACCTTGTCCAAGTGACAAATAATGACACTGGTGCATATGTGATTGCAAATTTCTTTAAGCAGGAAGTAAGCGTTGTTGCTCATGAACCAGAGGAGATAACAGCGTCAAATAATTTTATCCGTGCGACAATGACATCAAAGATAAGCATTGATCAGAGCCTTAGAGATACATTTAATGGCTATAAGAGTGACGATTTCAATATGTATCAGGCTTTTAAGTTCTCTATGAAGAACTTTGATGAAAACGATGCGGGAGCTAATGCAAAGATCATTGCAGGAACTTCGGTGAATGTTGATTACAGCATTTTAAACAGTTCAGATACAGAGCTATCAAACGCAAAAATAAGCAAGACCGAGACACTTTCAGAAGCTAAAGACAGCTATATGCTGATGTATCCCGGTTCGGTCTACGATTATATCAATAGTGACACAAATGGCTCTATAACTGTCAAGGCTGATATCAGCTTAACTTATGGTACTGCAGGGATCATAGATCAGTTTCCTGAGCGTAAGGACGGGGATACCAAAACCGGTATAGGAGTAAATGCGGCGTCATATGTTGCATATAGCCAGAACAATATTGAGAACAGCTCTATCTCTGCAAGTGGAGTTATGCCTGCCATACGCTACTATAGAAAGGCAATGACGGTGGCACAGCTAAACTATAACGTTGCAGAGTCAACGGTTCTTGAGTCGAAGGATTCACCATTTTCGCAGCTTGGTATCAATGCCAAAGATATGACTACAGGAGAAATGGCAATAACAGCAAATGCTATTTATGATCTTTCTGCTTTGAGCCGATCAACAAAGGATAGTGGCAAAAAAATACAGTATACAATGAAGCTGTATGTTAAAGACGATAACGGTGAGTATAAGCAGACAAACGATATTAGCAAATATCTCAGCAGCTTTACTTTGGAAAACGCCACATCAAGCAGCGATCTGAATGGCAAGGAGTGCGTTTTTACCACTGACTATAATGGCGAAGAACAAAACACAGCCGTTACGAAATTTACAGTAAAAACAGGCAAGACTTTTGAAGAGCATGGACTTACCTATGCAAACTACAGAGTTGAGCTTACAGCGGTGTTGCTTGACGCAAACAAAGAGAAAGTAAACGGTACTACCGCAAGCGACTACGTTGTTTACACCAACGCAAAAATAGAAACAGGCTTTATAAACTCATAATAAACAGGCATTTTCAGGAGAAAATTATGGCAGAAAGCATTTTCGGAAAATTCAGAAAAATGGAAAAAAAGAAGAAGCGCCAGCTTGTCATAGCAGTATCCCTCTCGGTGGTACTGCTTGTGGCACTGCCTGTTTATGCGTGGTTTACTCATAAGCGTTCTATTGCTCTTACAACAAAAATAAATGCCCCTACTCAGCTTTATATCACCGCAGGAAACAAAGAATCTGTGGCAAACCTTGAAATGGCAGATATAGACGTTGAGAACGGCAGTTATAAAGACTTTGTTTTCGGCATAGGCGGAACAGACGTGCAGACTTATCAGATACAGCTTGCACATACAACGAATATCCCTTTTGAATATGAGATATATCGTGCGAAAAGTGTGCAGGAAGCGGATAAAGATGATGATACTGTAGTTTATGTTTCTAATGAAGTGAATAAAACGTTTTATTATAATATAGATGGAGATAAGATATCAGGAAACTATCTCAACCAGAACGGCTCGGAGATACTTGCTAACAGCACACTTCATGAAAAGTCTTATGACAGTTATAGCAATGTTCAGAAAAATGCCGAGGCGCTTTATTGGCAGTCAGATACTTTGGCGGTAAATGATAAGGGTCACCCATTCTGCGATTATTTTATAATCAGAGTAAAATGGAATGATAAAGTCCAAAACAATAAAGAAACTGATATGGTCTACCTGACAGTTCAGAGAAAGTAATACATCACCAAATAGAGAGGAGGGTGGCTGTTATGAAAGACAGATTTATAAAAAAGCTTAAAAGATCGTGGCTTGCAATATGGATAGCTTTTGCGGCAGCCGCACTCAGCACTATCGGCGTTATGGCAGCATATACCAGCGTTTCAAGCGTAAAGCGAGTTGTATCCACACAAAAAGGCGCAGGAATGCTGTTTTCATCTAATTATCTTACAATAGATGAAAATGATCTTCCAAGGATGATAACTTTTAGCAGTATGGAAAACTCGCCTTGTGTGACAGTCAATGTGTGTAACTATCCGCAAACAATGATAAAGCATAATGATAAGGATATCACATACACTATGACAGTTGAGCTTGTGGACATAAACGGAAATGTTGTTACCGGAGAAGAAGCTACAAAATACTCAGTTGAATATAATGGTGAAAAAAAGACTTTTGAAAATAATTCAAAAATAGAGTTCTTACTTCTGAAACTCATGGCTGACGATTTCAACAAGCATGAATTTGTGCTGACTTTTGATAAGTCACAGCTCACAAAGTCTGATATATACATGAAAGTGACAGCTACACCTACAGATCAGGCTGAACTGAAAAAGCTCTCTGCGAAGTTTGGCGTTATCTATATAAATGATAACATATCAGCAACATGGACAGGCACATTCATCGACAATGCCACATCGCCTAAAGATCTTGACGGCTTCAACTACCGCCTGTCAGGCAGTGGCGAGGGTACTGTCACCCTGACTTGGAATACGAACTATGTTGATATCAGCCCATGGTTTAAGAATACTTATAAGCTGACTATTTCAAAGGACAGTTCTGGCATAGCCACTGCCACTTTAAAAGTCAATTCTGCCGAGAAAAATCAATATGACATTCAGTTCTATCGAACGAACGGCATAAATGCAAATGAGGTTTGGTCGGATAACGGAGCGCACATAAAGGTCGGTACTGATGATTATGTTTCAATGACCTTTACCCAAAGCGCAACATCAGAAAATTAGAATATGTACAAAAAAACGGACTGCAAACAAAATGCAGTCCGTGTATTTTTCTGTAGGGGCGAACAGTGTTCGCCCGTTTTTTACCCGTATAGTGTCCAAGTACAAAAGCTTAGAGTGCAGACTTCAAAGCCTCAGCAAGCTGAGCAGGACATGATGTGCCACGTCCGTTGCAGTCGATGCCCTCAAGTCTGTCAATAACGTCTTGAACCTTCATGCCCTCAACAAGCTTTGATACACCCTGTGTGTTGCCGTTACAGCCGCCTGTGAAATGCACTTTCTTTACGATACCGTCCTCGACCTCAATATCAATTTTTCTTGAACATACTCCCTTTGGAGTGTAGCTTATCGTTGCCATTTGAAAAACCTCCTAAATTCTTGCTACGCCTGTTTCTCTTGCAGCCTTTGCCACAGCCTCAGCCACAGCGATCGGTACTGACCTGTCAAAAGAGTTCGGCAGTATAAATTCCGCATTGAGCTTGTCCTCAGGCACACAGCCTGCAATAGCCTTTGCGGCAGCCATTTTCATTTCCTCGTTGATGTCAGAAGCCCTTACTGCAAGCGCACCCTTGAAAATTCCAGGGAAAGCGATAACGTTGTTTATCTGGTTAGGGAAGTCTGAACGTCCTGTGCCAACGATAAACGCACCTGCCGCCTTTGCTTCGTCAGGCATTATCTCAGGTGTCGGGTTAGCCATTGCGAAAAGTATAGGCTTATCGTTCATGGACTTAACCATTTCAGCGGTCACAAGCTTTGGCTTTGAAACGCCTACGAAAGCGTCTGCACCCTTGAGTGCGTCAGCAAGCGAGCCGTGGAGCTTGTTCTTGTTTGTTACCTTTGCCATTTCAGCGTGAGCCTCGTTAAGATAATCATCGCCCTCGCAGATTATGCCCTCACGGTCTACCATGATAAGGTTGCCGATACCGAGAGAAAGCAAAAGCTTTCCTATCGCACAGCCAGCCGCACCTGCACCGTTTATAACAAGGGTGATGTCCTCTATCTTCTTGTTTGCCACCTTGCAAGCGTTCATAAGCGCCGCACCGACAACGATAGCAGTTCCGTGCTGATCGTCATGGAAAACAGGGATATCAACTTTCTCTTTGAGCTTTGCTTCTATCTCAAAGCACCTTGGAGCGGCGATATCTTCAAGATTTATACCGCCAAAGCTGTCTGATATCATGGCGATAGTATTCACTATCTCGTCAACGTCATTGGACTTTATACAAAGAGGAAAAGCGTCAACGTCAGCAAATTCCTTGAAAAGCGCACATTTGCCCTCCATAACAGGCATACCTGCCAGACCGCCAATATTGCCAAGACCAAGCACAGCAGAGCCGTCAGTGATAACAGCCACAAGATTTGCACGTCTTGTAAGCTCATATGAAAGGTCAGGATCTTTCTGTATCTCAAGGCAAGGCTGAGCAACGCCCGGTGTGTAAGCCAGCGTCAGGTCTTTGGCATTGTTTACCTTTGCTCTTGAGCAGACCTCTATCTTGCCTTTCCATTCTCTGTGTTTCTGTAGGGATTCTTCCATTACGTTCATTTTATACAGTCCTCTCTATTACAGCCAAACTAGGCTTTGTTACGCATTAAAGGAACATTACCGCATGATAATGTTCCTTTATTATACCATATTATTTATCAGTTTTCACAACCGCTTTGTTAGCTTTTTGTGAATTTATATGAATGAGCTTGAACAGCTTATCGAGATTTTCCTTGTCAGTGGTCATGCTTCCGATATGTGTCATAGTCTCGTTATACAGACCGTGGAAGTCAGAGCCGCCTGTCACTATCAGGTCATGCTCCTTTGCGATATCCACAAGCTTCTGCTGTTGAGTTGGAGTAGCAGAGTGATGATATGCTTCAATTCCGTCAAGCTTTCCTGCCTCGATAAGCTCAAGGAGCAGCTCGGTGTTGTTGAACATAACAGGGTGTGCCATAACGGCAACGCCCTTTGCGGAATGGATAAGGTCAAGCACAAAGTTTACGTCAGGATATTCACGGGTAACAAGACATTCGCCGTTTGGATATGCAAAAAGCTTGTCGTTCACAGAGCCGTAAAGCTCTGTTGCATAGCCGTAATTTACCAATGCTCTCATGATATGCTGTTTAAAAATGCTCTTTGAGCTTTTTGTGTAGTGCAGTACAGCGTCGGCAGGGATAGGATATCTTGCCGTTACCTTTTCTATCATTTCCTTTGCACAGTCTTTTCTTATCTGGCATGACTTCAGGCAAAGACCTTCCAGCCTGTCTGGCTTCTGCGGTGCATAGCAAAGAATGTGTACTTTTGAATTGCGCTTCTTGTCCCATGCTGAAAGCTCTACAGCAGGAATGACCTTGACCCCATAACGTTCGCCAAGTATTTGCGCTCTGTTTGATGATGAAAGAGTGTCATGGTCTGTTATCGCAAGAAAATCAAGTCCCATTCTCTTCGCCTGAACAATGACCTCTTCAATACCAAGCGAGCCGTCAGACAGTGTTGTGTGACAATGCAGATCTCCTGTCATACCTTTGTTCCTCCAAATCTATAAAATATATCTGTCATTTTTTGTTCTATTCATAAGACTATAAAATTTGACTAAATAATTATAACATATTTTATATACATTTGCAAGCGATTTTAAACAATTTACACAAAATTTGCACGAAAATTATATTATTTTGTCGTATATGACAAATCCACAGTGTCGAAATAGTGCGATTTAACGAAATATCAGAGCTTATACCCGAAGAATTTGTCGCAAAACCATACGTCATTTACCTGAAAGCTTCTGCCGTTAAGGTATTCAAGTATGCCTGCGTCAGTGGTGAATTTAAAGGTGAGCTTGTACGAATAAAGTGCCTGCGTTTTCACATTGTATGCACGGTTGACTTTGTTTATGCCATATTTTCCGTCACCAAGGAGAGGATAACCAATGTGAGCAAGGTGCGCCCTTATCTGATGCGTTCTGCCTGTGACAAGGTCAACTTCGAGAAGAGCAAGGTTATCAGCCTTGTTTTCCGCAAGCACACGATACGATGTTATCATGGTGCGGCTGCCCTGAAACTTTTTGTCAGACACCCTCACAGTTTTTGTGTTTTCATCTTTCTGATGATAAGCCGTGAGCCGAGCAGACTTCTGCTTCGGTATGCCCACTGTCACGCAAAGATAAAGCTTTTCAAGCTCTCTGTCCTTGACCTTCTGATTAAGCACACGCAGGCTCTCAGCATTTTTCGCACATATTACAATGCCGCCTGTGTTGCGGTCTATCCTGTTGCAAAGGGCAGGAGCAAAAGACAGCTCCTCCTCAGGTCGATATTCACCCTTTTCATAAAGATAGTGCTGTATCCTGTTTATAAGCGTGTCTGTCGAACCACTTTCGTCCTCATGTACCACAAGTCCGCACTTTTTGTCGCAAAGGATAATATTCTCGTCCTCGTAAATAATATTCAAAGACGTTGGCGCACTGAGAAAAGCAGGTCTGTCAGCAACTTCGCCCTCAAAAAATTCGTCATTGATGTAAAGCTGCATAACGTCACCGCAAGTAAGCCGTGTAGATATCTCGCAGCGTTTGCCGTTGACCTTGATACGCTTTAGGCGCAGATATTTGTACAGCAGATTTTTCGGCAGCTTTGGCACAGCCTTTGTGAGAAACTTGTCAACACGCTGACCTGCGTCATTCTGATTTATTGTAAATTCTCTCATGCTATACCTCAGAGCTTCACACGAGCGGAGAATCCTCCGTCAATAAGCTCGTCAAGACCTGAGCTGTCAGCACCGCTTTCACGGAGAAGCAGAAGAATTTCGGTCATATCGCAAGCCCTGCCTTTGCGTCGAGATATCTCCTCTTCACATTTGATAGCATATTGTAAAGGCTTTTTGTCAGCAGGGAAGTTCACATCTGAGCCTTGAGCGATGAGCCATTTGATGAAATCTACACTGCGCTTGTCAGGCTTGAGAACGCCATCCTGCTCCACGAGGTCTGCACTTTCGATTGCAGTGAGCAGGAAAGTAAGCCCGTTGCTGTCAGTGTCGTTGTAGTCCACATCATCAGAGATGAATAAGAATTTAAGCTCTTCCAGTTCACGCTTTGAGAGGGTGTAGTTGTATTCGTCATATGATCTATTCATGTTACGTCCTCCTGAAATTATTACTATAGTGATATTATAACCTAAAGTGTGGGAGAATGCAAGAGGGAGTTTAAGTGAGGAGTGAGGAATGAGGAGTGAGGAATGAGGAATGAGGAGTGAGGAATGAGGAATGAGGAGTGAGGAATGAGGAATGAGGAATGGGCAAAGCTGAACAGAGATGTGGACAAGCACCGAGCGTAGCGTTTTTGCGGCAGAAGAACCTCTCCAGAACAATCTGTAGGGGCGAACAGTGTTCGCCCGTGCTCAGGATTTGCTGTAAATACTGAATTGTAGGGGTGCGGTGGGATAATTTTGTTTCTATATCAAAATGTTGTTACCGTGGGTTTGTTTCTTCGACGGGCGAACGGTGTTCGCCCCTACACATACATCGAGCTGATACCGCAGGTTGAGTAACAATACCAGTCCGAAAAATCGTACATATACGCAAATTCAAAAAATATTGATAAAAAAGCCTTTACAATTAAAAATAAATGTAATATAATAAGTAAAACAACTGTTCGATTGAGGAGGCATTTATGGATAAGTTTCAGCTTGTTTCAGATTATAAGCTTTCAGGTGATCAGCCCGAAGCGGTGGACGCTTTAGTAAAGGGTATCGAAAGCGGTATGAGAGAGCAGACCCTTATGGGCGTTACAGGTTCCGGCAAGACCTTTACTATGGCAAACGTTATCGCTAGGATAAACCGTCCAACGCTCGTGCTTGCCCATAATAAGATACTCGCCGCTCAGCTTTGCTCTGAGTTCAAGGAGTTTTTTCCGAACAATGCCGTGGAATATTTTGTGTCCTACTATGACTATTATCAGCCTGAAGCCTATGTGCCTAGCAAGGACGTTTACATTGAAAAGGACAGCTCAGTGAATGACGAGATAGACAAGCTCCGCCATTCCGCTACCTCCGCTATCGCCGAACGCCGTGACGTTATCATTGTTGCCAGCGTTTCTTGTATCTATTCCCTTGGTGACCCTGAGGAGTATAAGTCCATGGTGGTGTCTATTCGTCGTGGTATGGAGAAATCCCGTGACAGGCTTATTGCTGACCTTGTTGGTATACAGTATGAGCGAAATGATATAAATTTTGTGAGAAACAAGTTTCGTGTCAGGGGAGATGTGGTGGAGATATTTCCTGCAAATTCTACCGATACAGCTATAAGAGTTGAGTTCTTCGGAGATGAGATAGACCGTATCACTGAAATAAACGTAGTGACCGGTGAGGTGCTTTGCTCACTTGCCCACGCTGCAATTTTCCCTGCTTCCCATTATATCGTCAGCCGTGATAAAATGCACGACGCTATCGAAGAGATTAAGCAGGAGCTTGACGAGCGTATCAAGTATTTCAAAGACAACGATATGCTTATCGAAGCTCAGCGTATCGCTCAGCGCACCAACTATGATATTGAGATGTTGGAGGAGATAGGCTTTTGCAGCGGTATCGAGAACTATTCCCGTGTGCTTGCAAGACGTCCCGCAGGCTCTACGCCGTTCACTCTCCTTGACTTTCTCCCTGAGGACTTTGTGCTTTTCGTGGACGAATCACACGTTTCTCTGCCGCAGGTAAGAGGTATGTATGCAGGCGACAGAGCGAGAAAGCAGACTCTTGTTGACTATGGCTTCCGTCTGCCGTCAGCAATGGATAACAGACCGCTGACCTTTGATGAGTTCTATTCTCATATCAATCAGGCGGTGTTTGTATCAGCTACCCCTGGACCTATCGAGCAGGAAAAATCACAGCAGATAGTTGAGCAGGTCATAAGACCGACAGGTCTGCTTGACCCTGAGATAACGGTGAAGCCGACCGAGGGTCAGATAGAGGACTTGCTCAGCGAGATAAATATGCGTACAGCTAAAAATCAGCGTGTGCTTGTTACTACTCTTACAAAGAAAATGGCTGAGGATCTCACAAACTATCTTAAGAGCTTTGACGTCAAGGTGAGATATATGCACCACGATATCGACACTATCGAGCGTATGGAGATAATCCGTGACCTGCGTCTGGGCGAGTTCGATGTGCTCGTTGGTATCAACCTTTTGCGTGAGGGTCTTGATCTGCCTGAGGTAACTCTTGTGGCGATACTTGATGCCGATAAAGAGGGCTTCCTGCGTTCTGAAAGCGCACTTATACAGACCATAGGCAGAGCCGCACGAAACGCTGAGGGCAAGGTGATAATGTATGCCGACACCGTGACACGTTCAATGGAAAAGGCTATCACCGAAACGGAGCGCCGTCGTGCAATACAGATGAAGTTCAACGAAGAACACGGCATAGTTCCGAAAACTATCGTCAAGGATATAAGAGATGTAATAGAAATATCCACCAAGGAAGAGGTGGAATACGAAGCAAGGCAGAAAACAAAGCTTTCAAAGCAGGAAACTGCAAAGCTAATAGAAAAGCTCACAAAGGAAATGAAAGAAGCGGCAAAGCTGCTTGAATTTGAACACGCCGCATTCTTGCGTGATAAGATTGCGGAGTTAAAGGGTGAGAAGAAGTAGCTGAATGAGGAATGAGGAATGAGGAATGAGGAATTTGCGAATAAAAAAGAAAAAGGAGAGTAAAGAATACAAATGCCAATAAACGAGATAGTTATTAAAGGAGCAAGAGAGCATAATCTCAAAAATGTTGATGTTACCATACCGAGAGATAAGCTTGTTGTTATGACAGGTCTTTCAGGCTCGGGCAAATCTTCTCTTGCATTCGATACCATATACGCTGACGGACAAAGACGTTATGTTGAGTCACTGTCCTCTTATGCGAGAATGTTTTTGGGTCAAATGGATAAGCCTGATGTTGACAGCATAGAGGGGCTTTCTCCTGCTATATCCATAGACCAGAAAACTACTTCCAAAAACCCACGTTCTACTGTGGGCACGGTCACAGAGATATACGATTATCTCAGACTTTTGTATGCCCGTATAGGCGTTCCGCATTGCCCTGTCTGCGGAAGAGAGATTCGCCAGCAAACTGTCGATCAGATCGTGGATAAGATAATGGAGCTTGAAGAGGGTACAAAGATTCAGCTTTTAGCTCCTATCATCAGAGGACGCAAGGGCGAGCATACAAAAGAGCTTGAACGTGCAAGAAAGTCGGGCTATGTAAGAGTTCGTATCGACGGCATAACCTATGACCTTTCGGAAGAGATAAAGATCGAGAAAAACAAGAAGCATACTATCGAGATAGTTGTTGACCGACTTGTTATCAAAGAGGGCATAAAGTCCCGTCTTACCGACAGTATCGAAACTGTTTCTTCGCTTACAGGCGGACTTGTAGGGGTTGACGTTATCGGCGGAGAGGAAATGCTTTTCTCACAGAACTACGCCTGCCCTGAACATGGCGTTTCCATTGACGAGCTTACCCCGAGAATGTTCTCGTTCAATAACCCATTCGGTGCTTGCGAAAAGTGTACAGGTCTTGGCGTGTTCAAAAAGATAGACCCTGAGCTTATTATCCCCAACAAAGACCTTTCTATAAGACAGGGCGCTATCAAAGCCAGCGGCTGGAACAGCCTTGACGAGGGCTCTATTGCCATGATGTATTTCAATGCAATTTCTGAGACCTACGGCATATCCCTTGACGAGCCTGTGAAAAATCTCGACACGGACGCTATCGACATTTTCCTTTACGGCACGCAGGGTCAGAAGCTTCACCTAAAGCGTGGCAATAAGTTCTATAAGGCTGACTATCAGGCTGAATTTGAGGGCGTTATACCAAACCTTGAAAGGCGTTACAAAGAGTCAAACAGCGATTGGGCAAAGGCTGATATAGAAGCTTATATGAGCGATGAAAAGTGTCCGTCCTGCCATGGTGAAAGGCTGAAAAAAGAGAGCCTGAGCGTTACAGTTGGCGGAATAAATATCGCAGAGCTTTGTCACAAATCCGTTGCAAAAGCCCTTGAATTTTTTGAAAATCTTGAGATAAGCGACCGTGATAAGATTATCGGTGAGCAGATAATAAAAGAGATAAGGTCACGCCTTGGCTTTCTCAAAAGCGTTGGACTTGAATATCTCACACTGTCACGTTCCGCAGGTACTCTCTCAGGCGGTGAGAGCCAGCGTATAAGGCTTGCGACACAGATAGGCTCATCACTTGTGGGCGTGCTGTATATCCTTGACGAGCCATCTATCGGTCTGCATCAGCGTGACAATGATAAGCTTATCGCAACGCTGAAAAGACTTCGTGACCTTGGCAATACCCTCATAGTGGTGGAGCATGACGAGGACACAATGCGTGCGGCAGATTTCGTGGTGGACGTTGGACCAGGAGCAGGTATTCACGGCGGAGAGATAGTGTGTGCAGGCACGGTGGACGATATCATGAAGTGCAAGCGTTCTATCACAGGACAGTACCTCAGCGGTGCAAAGAAAATACCTGTCCCTGAAAAACGCAGACAGGGCAACGGCAAGTATCTGAAAGTTATCGGTGCAACACAAAACAATCTAAAAAATATAGATGTCGAGATACCTCTCGGCACTTTCACCTGCGTAACAGGCGTGTCAGGCTCAGGCAAATCATCACTTGTGAACGAGATAATCTATAAGGAGCTTGCTGGCAGATTAAATCGTGCGAAAATACGCTCAGGTGCATTCAAGGAAATGCAGGGCATAGAGCACCTTGATAAGGTCATAGATATCG
Organism: uncultured Ruminococcus sp.; assembly: GCA_934435205.1. Taxonomy (GTDB): domain Bacteria; phylum Bacillota; class Clostridia; order Oscillospirales; family Ruminococcaceae; genus Hominimerdicola. The sequence goes on from CAKSAK010000003.1 coordinate 143,251, forward strand.
ACCAGTCGCCAATAGGCAGAACGCCAAGGTCTAATCCTGCCACCTATACAGGAGTTTTCACAGATATCAGAGAACTTTTCGCTCAGACCGCTGATGCAAAAATGAAAGGCTACGGTGCAGGACGTTTCTCATTCAACGTCAAAGGCGGAAGATGTGAAGCCTGCGAGGGCGACGGAATAATCAAAATAGAAATGCACTTTTTGCCTGACGTGTATGTGCCTTGCGAGGTCTGCGGTGGTATGAGATATAACCGTGAAACGCTGGAAGTTAGATATAAGGGCAAGAACATCTATGACGTGCTTGAAATGACAGTGGAAGAGGGCGTTGAGTTCTTTAGTGCTATCCCTAAGATAAGCCGTAAGCTTGAAACACTGTATGAAGTTGGTCTTGGCTATGTGAAGATAGGGCAGGCGGCTACAACGCTTTCAGGCGGTGAAGCACAAAGAGTCAAGCTTGCAACAGAGCTTTCAAAGAGAGCCACAGGCAGAACTATATATATCCTAGACGAACCGACTACAGGACTTCACACGGCGGACGTACACAAGCTTATAGAAGTATTGCAGAAGCTTGCAGACGGGGGAAATACAGTGCTTGTTATCGAGCATAATCTTGATGTAATAAAGACCGCAGACCACATCATAGACTTAGGTCCTGAGGGTGGTGACGGCGGCGGAACTATCGTCTGCACAGGAACGCCTGAGGAGATAGCGAAGTGTGAGAAATCTTATACGGGACAGTATTTGAGGAAGATGCTGTGAACCACCACAAAGTAAAAGCACCCACCGAGCGAAGCGAGCAATAAAGCGCAGGCTCAAGCCCGACGCTAGAGGGCTTGTGGGGTCAAGGGGCAAAGCCCCTGCGGAGTTTGAGGCAGAGCCTCAATAGGCGCAAGCCTACTAAGCGGTGCAGAAAGGCGATAGAAGAATAGCAAGGTTGCGAGATAAACAAAGCGGTGTCGGAGAACAATCTCTGCACCGCTTTTACTGTATCCTTATGCAAGGTAAAATCCGCAAAGAGCGAAGCGATTTTGCGGCAGTAGAATTTTGGCGTAGGGGCTGGCGTCCTCGACAGCCCGTTTCGGGGAGTTGCGAGGATTGGATTTTTACGAAGTTGAGTGGGGGAACGAAACGGGCGAACGCTGTTCGCCCCTACCATGCGTTGTGCGGTTATCAAGGTTTGGGTGATAAACAATAATGTGAAACATTGAGGGGTCGGGACGTCGAGGGCGCCGTCCCCTACACATTATTTGTCCGACCACCGAATATAAATATATCGGTGATGAACTTGTTTAAAATAAAGATAAAAAATACCACCTATGGTGTGTCGTTCAGCTTTTTCTTTGTTATAGCCCTCGTGACGATATGCTCTTCGACCCAAACGGAAAAATTGCTCATGACCCTTGTGAGCTGTGCTCTCCATGAACTGGGTCACCTCGTACTCATGACCGCTTTCGGCAGCTCACCGCAAGAAATTGTTGTCTATGGAGGCGGTATACGCATTACTCCTGATAATAAACAGCTGTCTAAATACCACGAGCTTACAGTGCTTTTCGGTGGCGCAGCAGTAAATTTTGCCCTCTGCCTGCTAACATATCTCATAAATGGCGGTGGCTTTTTCTGTCAGGTGAACTTTCTGCTTGGTGCGCTAAACCTAATGCCATTTCGCTACTTTGACGGTGGCAGGATACTCGCCTTGCTTGCCAATGGCAAGGTCTGCGAGTTTTTCAGAGTGGTGTTTATACTACTCTCAGCGGTGTCTATGATACATATGATACTCCACGGCACTGTGAGCGTTTCTTTTGCCGCAACTTTTTGTTTTATCGTCCTCTCTGAAGTCATATATTAACACTTTGCTTATTGCTTTTGTAATAAATTTTTGGTATAATAATATGAAATGCTTATGTATCTGTAGGGGCGAACAGTGTTCGCCCGTTTCACCTAACTTTGTGTATTGCTTTCGCTTTACTGGGTGCGGTGAGATAGTACAGACATTCAATATCGGAGGATAAAACGTTGGAAGAATTAAAAAAGAAAATAGAAAAGCTGCTGCTTAAAGTGCAGCGTCCGTCAAGGTATATCGGCGGCGAGGTTGGCAGCGTGGTGAAGGATAAGGATAAGGTGGACGTGCGGTTCGCTTTCTGTTTTCCTGATACTTATGAGGTGGGTATGTCGCACCTTGGCATGAAGATACTTTACGGTCTGAAAAACGCCCGTGAGAACTGGTGGTGTGAGCGTGTTTTCATGCCTGAAGAGGACTATAACAAGCTCATGCGTGAGAACGATATCCCTCTTTACGCACTGGAAAGCCTTGACCCTATAAAGGATTTTGACTTCATCGGCTTTACGCTCATGTATGAGCTTTCTTATAATAATGTATTGGAAATGCTCGACCTTGCAGGCGTACCAGTGCTTGCAAAGGACAGAACTGAGCTTACACCACTTGTTATCGCAGGCGGTCCGTGTGCCTGCAACCCTGAGCCTATGGCTGACTTTTTCGACCTGTTCATACTTGGCGAGGGCGAAGAGGTCAACGTGGAGCTTCTTGAGCTTTATGAGAGAATGAAACCCTCAAAGCCTACAAAGCAGGAGTTTCTAAGAGAGGCGGCTAAGCTTGAGGGCGTTTATGTTCCGTCTTTCTATGACGTGGATTACAACGAGGACGGCACTGTAAAGTCTATCACGCCAAACGTCCCTGAGGCACCTGCCAGGGTCAAAAAGCGTGTTATAAAGGACTTTGACAAGGTATATTACCCTGAGGGATTTGTTGTGCCGTTTACTCAGATAGTCCATGACAGAGCGGTGGTTGAGGTACTGAGAGGGTGCATAAGAGGCTGTCGATTCTGTCAGGCAGGCTTTATCTACCGCCCGTTCAGAGAGAAAAGCATCGACACCATAAAGAACGAAACAAAGTCCCTTTGCGAGCAGACAGGCTATGAGGAAGTGTCCTTGTCGTCTTTGTCTACCAGCGATTACACTGAGATAAACAAGCTTTTGGAAAATCTTGTGGAATACACCGACGGCGAGCAGATAAACCTTTCACTGCCGTCACTGAGAATAGACAATTTCAGCGAAGAGCTTTTGGAGAAGATAAAGTCTGTAAGAAAAAGCGGTCTGACTTTTGCTCCAGAAGCTGGCACACAACGTCTTCGTGACGTCATAAACAAGAATATCACCGAGGACGAGATAATGCGTACCTGCCGCACTGCCTTTGAGGGCGGTTACAGCACTGTAAAGCTTTATTTCATGCTTGGTCTGCCGGAGGAAACGCTGGAGGACGTTGAGGGTATCGCAAAGCTTGCGCAGAAAGTCCTTGACCTTTATTACGAAACACCAAAGGAAAAGCGTGGCAAGAGCGTGCAGATATCAGTGTCTACAGCTACATTCGTGCCAAAGCCTTTCACACCTTTCGAGTTTGAACCGCAGGCTACTCCCGAGGAGATAAAAGAGAAACAGGAACACCTTTTCAAAAGTCTTACAAGCCGTAAGATACGCCTTAGCACTCATCAGTCATACACATCTATACTGGAGGCAGTGCTTGCAAGGGGCGACAGACGTCTTGGCAAGGCGATATACACCGCATGGAAAAAGGGCTGCTATCTTGACGGCTGGGACGAGCATTTCAAGGCTGACAAGTGGCAGGAAGCATTCGAAGAATGTGGTCTTGACACAAGCTTTTACGCACACCGCAGACGTTCCTATGACGAGATAGCACCGTGGTCGCACCTTGATTATCTTGTGAGCCACGAGTTTTTCGTTCGTGAGAACAAGAAAGCACACGAGGCAGTGACTACACGAAACTGCAAAGAGGGCTGTTCAGGCTGTGGAATAAAATGCGAATACGGAGGTGTTTACTGTGGCAAACGCTGAGCCGAAGAATGTAAATCTCCGTGTGGAGAGATTTGAATACAGAGCGGTGTTTTCTAAAACAGGCAGGGCGAAATACATTTCACATCTTGACCTTATGAGAGCCTTTCAGAGGGTATTCAAAAGGGCACATCTGCCTATATGGCACACTCAGGGTTTCAATCCCCACGTGTACATAATGTTCCCTCTTGCATTGCCCCTTGGCACTGACAGCAGGGTAGAGATAATGGACTTTGCACTCACTGAGGATATCCCATACAGCGAGGTTTTGGAGCGAATGAACGCACAAACGCCTGTTGGTCTGGAGATAGTGAGCGTTTCAAAGCCTGAGCATAAGCACACCGACATCACTGCGGCAGAGTATGTGGCAAGGCTGAAAACGGACAAGGACGTGCATGAGTTGGCAAAGCTTTTCGGCGAGTTCATGGAACTTGACAAGATAGAGATAGAAAAGCGGACGAAGAAAAAGACCATCAATCTTGTGGACATAAAGCCGCATATCACTGTGCTTTATACCAAAGAGAACAAGGACAGCTTTGAGATAGGTCTTAGGCTGCCATGCGGAAGTTCATTCAATCTTAATGTGAACGTAGTCATAGACACGTTCTGTGAGCGTTATGGTATAGAAATATCGGAAATTTATACAGAACGTACAAAAATACTCATGACAAACGGCGAAAATTTTATATAAATATCCTTGCAAAAGGTTTTGAGATGTGGTATAATATTAAAGCATTTGAATTACCGTCGGTTCTTCCGACGAGAGTTAATGCCACGCCTTTGAACGGAAGGCACGACATTAAAGCGGACAGTCCTCTGGCTTTGCAGCGATAGCTGCCATAAAGCGAATGAATGTCTGAAAATATTAAGGAGGAATTTAAAGTGGACGCTTTAAAGCAGATTTCTAATTCAAGCCTTAAATCCGAGGCACCTGTTATCAACGTTGGTGATACAGTAAAGGTACACGTAAGAATTACAGAGGGTGACAAGTCCAGAATCCAGGTATTCGAGGGCACAGTTATCGCTAAGAAGCACGGTGGAATCCACGAGACATTCACAGTTCGTAGAGTAGCTCACGGCTGTGGAATCGAGAGAGTTTTCCCTGTTCATTCACCTGTAGTTGAAAAGGTAGAGGTTGTACGTAGCGGTAAGGTTCGCCGTGCTAAGCTCTATTATCTCCGTGACAGAGTTGGTAAGGCAGCTAAGGTCAAGGAAGCTATCAGATAATTCTTTCTATAAAAACGAGTCGGCTTTGGTCGGCTCTTTTTTTATCCCTTGCCGCTTTGGCTATGAAGAATTCTTATTGTCAAATTGCACAAAATATCAGCACTTGATTTGTGCAAACAAATGATTTATATTTTAATTTGGCAACATTTCTGCAATTGTTGCATTTTTTATGCAACAAAACGCCCTTTTTTCTGGATAAGTAGAGGGGGATAATTTCCTCTGCTTCACAGAGAAAGGACGATAAAAATGGCAAAGAATTTTCACACAGACAACAAAGCGTTCATGCTTTACAAAGACTGGGAGGACATTTTTCAGGCGCTTGACAGCAGCGAAGAGATAGGCGAGCTTGTCATGGCGTTGTTTGCTTATGCAAAGAGGGGAGAATCACCAAAGCTGTCAGGCGGAGCAAAAATAGCGTTTCTTATGATGAGGGCTGCTATCGAGCGTGACGGCATTGCATGGGAAGAGATGTGTGCTCAAAGGAGCGAGTGCGGTAAAAAGGGTGGCAGACCTAAAAAGTCTGATGAGTCAGGGAATACTGATGAAAAAGCTGAGCAGACAGCTGCATCAGCAGATAATGCAGAAGAAAAACCTCAGGGTATAAATGATACCGCAGAAAAACCAAAAGCTTTTTCACAAACCAAAAGGTTTTCAGAAAAAGCAAAAAAAGCTGATAAAGATATAGATATAGATAAAGACAAAGATACAGATATAGATATAGACAAAGATACAGATATAGATATAGATAAAGCTATAGATAAAGAGAAAAAGAAAGACGCAGGGACAGCGAAGTCTGTCGTCAGGTCTTTCGGCACACACAAAAATATAATGCTCACATCAGAGCAGTATAACGAGCTTGAAAGCAGATGTCGGTCTGTCGGTCTGTCTTTAGAGAGCTATATATCTAAATTATCTCAATGGCTGTTTACCAAGGGCAGGCACTGCACAGACCCATACCGCATAATCTCAGGCTGGCTTGACAATGATTCAAAGAGAAAGACTGCGGCAAAGCCCAAAGAAAGACAAGGCTGCGATCTGTCGTGGTATGATGACTTTGCCATGAATTTTGATCTGTCAAAGTTCCTGTAGGGGGGCTGCTGTACTTGCCATATCTGCACGATGTATGTGTAGGGGCGATAGTTTCTTCTGCCGCAAAATCGCTGCGCTTGGTGCTGGTGCACAACTTTGGTCAGCTATGCCCATTCCTCATTTCTCATTCCTCATTCCTCATTCTCCATTCCTCATTCCTCATTCCTCATTTCTCACTTAAACCCTCCGCTCCCCCTATCTCAAAGAAATTTTCCTTACCCCCTTGTAATTTGTTTTGAAATTTGATATAATAAATCTATATGAGTATTTGACGGCTTTTGCCGCCTTTGGATAAAGGATCGAGGCTTTTATGGACGATAATAAAAAATTCGGCGACGTTTCTCAGGAGGATATCGACAAGGCTAAAAAAGCCGCCCCTGACGACCTAAAGGAAAAACAGCCCGTGAATGTTATGGACGAGGTCTTTGAATGGGCTGAATCTTTCGTGTTTGCTATGTTTGTGGTGATCCTGATATTTACTTTCTTCTTCAGGATAGTTCTTGTTCAGGGCCCTTCTATGCGTGAGACCTTGCAGGATCAGGACAGACTTATAATCACTCACATAAATTATACACCCAAAAAGGGCGATATCGTTGTTATCAACAGCGAAAAGCTCGGCAAAACTATCATCAAGCGTGTTATCGGCACTGGCGGGGATAAGGTTGTCGTTGATTATAATAACAATACCGTTACAGTAAACGGTAAGGTCATTTCAAATGACAATATCAGGGAAGCTATGTATAACACTAATCTCTTTGATGAGAAATATGAAGTGGAAGAAAATGTTTTTGAGTATGACGTGCCAGAGGACAAGCTGTTCGTCATGGGTGATAACAGAAATAATTCCACAGACAGCAGAAGACTAGGCTTTATTGATCCATCTGACGTGCTTGGTAAGGCAGTTTTAAGGCTTTATCCATTTGACAGCTTTGGTAAGGTAAGTTGAAAAAGCAGGGTAAAAGAGCTGTTGATAATCTGTTCGACTTTCTTGAGATCATAGTCATGGCAATGTTCGTGGTCGTGCTTGTTTTTACTTTTGTGTTTAGAACAGTGAACGTACAAGGCCAGTCAATGCAGGACACTCTTTTTGAAAATGATTCTCTTGTTATATCAAAACTGCTTTATACGCCAAAGCAGGGGGATATAGTTGTGGTCAACTCGTCTGTTCTTGACAATAGGATAATCAAGCGTATCATTGCCGTAGAAGGGCAAAAGGTCGAGATAGACAACAAGTCGGCTACAGTCAAGGTCAACGGAGCGGTGCTTGATGAGAGCTATATCAAGTGCGACGGCAGCTTTGATGACGAGTATTTTGATGAAAGATACTATAATAAAGAAAGTGAAGTTTATGAGTATTATGTGCCTGAGGGCTGTTGCTTTGTAATGGGCGACAACCGAAATCATTCCACAGACAGCCGCGTAATAGGATATGTGCCTTATGACGAGATAGTCGGCAGAGTGCTGTTTCGATTTGCGGCAGGCAATGATGAGGGCGTTGGTAAGGTAGATTGAGTTAGAGTAAGGAGGAAGATATGAGCGAAGTATCTCACGTTCAGTGGTTTCCTGGACATATGGCAAAAACACGCCGCATAATGGCGTCAAACTTAAAGCTTGTGGACGCAGTTGTGGAAATAACTGACGCTCGTATCCCGTTTTCAAGCAGAAACCCTGAAATGAAGCGTATCGTAGGCTCAAAGCCAAGGCTTGTGCTTCTCAACAAGGCTGATTCAGCCGATCCGGAAGTAACGGCAATGTGGCTCGACTATTACGCAAAACAGGGAATCACAGCGCTTGCTACAGATTGCCGGAGTGGCAAGAACGTAAGTAAGTTTTATGGAAAGCTCAAAGAGCTTTTAAAGGACGATATTGAGAAATGGAATGTCAAGGGTATGTCGGGCAGACCTATAAGAATAATGATAGTCGGTATACCAAACGTTGGCAAGTCGTCATTTATAAACAGACTTGCAGGGTCAAGGCTTGCAAAAGTTGAGGACCGACCCGGTGTTACAAGAGGTAAACAGTGGGTGAAGCTTGACGAGGGCTTTGAGCTTTTGGATATGCCTGGTGTGCTGTGGCCTAAGTTTGAGGATAAGCTTGTGGGAGAAAGACTCGCTTTCACAGGTGCGGTCAAGGACGATATCATGGATATGGAATATCTTGCCTGCCGACTGCTGGAGTTTTTGAAAGAGAACTACCCTGAGCTTATCGAAAAACGTTATGGCATCAGAACAGACGATATAGAGCCTGCCGACGAGGAAACTATCGGCTGTGTGGTAGGCTTTGAGCTTCTTGAAAGAATAGGCAGAAAGCGTGGCTTTTTAGTATCAGGCGGAGAGATAAACACCGAAAGGGCAGCCATTACAGTTATGGACGAGTTCAGAAACGGCACTCTCGGCAGACTTACTCTTGAAAAGCCAAAGGGGTATTGATATGACGCTCAGCGAGTTTGATAACGAGATAAGAAAAGATTATAACGTGGTGTGCGGCTGCGATGAAGCCGGCAGAGGTCCTCTTGCAGGAGATGTGTTTGCGGCGGCTGTTATATTCGATAAGGACACAGTTATAGAGGGGATAAACGACAGCAAAAAGCTTACAGTGAAAAAGCGTGAAGAGCTTTTTGATGAGATAATGGAAAAAGCAGTTGATTTTTCTATACAGACTGCAACGGTGGATGAGATAGAGGATATAAATATACTTAACGCCGCAATGCTCGCAATGAAAAGAGCGGTGGAGGATATGGACACAAAGCCTGATGTTTGCCTTATAGACGGCAACAAGACCCCAAAGGATCTTGAATGTCCAGCCATAGCGGTGGTAAAGGGAGATGCCAAAAGTCAGGCAGTGGCGGCGGCGTCAATCCTTGCAAAGGTCGCAAGGGACAGGTATATGGAGCAAATGGCTGAACTCTATCCTGAGTATCGGTTTGAGAAGCATAAGGGCTATGGCACAAAGCTCCACTATCAGATGATAGATCAGTATGGACCATGCGGGATACATAGAATGAGTTTTCTCAAAAAGTATTATGCAAAGAAAAATGGGCATTGACCATACCCAGCGCCGAAAGGCGGGAAATATCGGGGAGGACGCAGTTTGCGGCTTTCTTGTAAGACACGGGTATGAGATAATAAAGAGGAATTTTACCGTCAGAGGCGGTGAAATAGATATAATCGCAGAGAAAGCGGATATCATAGCTTTTGTTGAGGTGAAAACAAGAACCATAGGCTCTATGACCTCAGCGGAGGAAGCTGTTGACCTTAGAAAACAGCGGCTCATCATCAGAACTGCGCAGGCTTATTTGCAAAATGTTGCACAGCCTTTGCAATGCAGATTTGATGTTGCGGCGGTTGAAACTGAGGGCGGCAAGGTGAAAAAGCTGAGATATTATGTGAACGCTTTCGATGCAAGTATGAAATAAAGACCATGGGTCGGATATGCCGAACGAACTGTGTCTGTAGGGGCGAACACTGTTCGCCCGTGACGTGGAATGTTAGACGTTATCTGAACAAAAGGTCTGTAAATAGCCGACACCTGTCGGACATCTAAAACAAGAAGGGTTGTTGTTTATGTTTTACAAAAGTACAAGAAACAGCGAAGTAAAGGTTTCGTCTGCACAGGCGATAGCACAGGGCATTTCTGAGGACGGCGGTCTTTTCGTTCCGTCTGAGATACCTGCCATAACACTTGACGATATCAAGGCTCTGGGAGAAAAAAGCTACGCTGAGAGAGCGTTGTTCGTTTTCTCAAAGTACCTCACAGATTTCACAGAGGCTGAGATACGCTACTGTGTAGAGGGTGCTTACAACACAAAGAATTTCGACACAGATAATATTGCAGAGCTTGCTCACCTTTTTGACGGCACTTATATGCTTGAACTGTGGCATGGTCCAACTTGTGCGTTCAAGGATATGGCTCTCCAGATACTTCCATATCTGCTCACAACTTCTATCAAGAAGCTTGGCGTTGACAAGAAGGTAGTTATCCTCGTTGCTACATCAGGCGACACAGGTAAGGCTGCTCTCGAGGGCTTCAAGGACGTTGAGGGTACAGAGATACTCGTGTTCTATCCTGAGGACGGCGTTTCAGCTATGCAGAAAAAGCAGATGACAACTCAGGAGGGCGGCAACGTCGGCGTTTGTGCTATCAAGGGCAACTTTGACGACGCTCAGACAGGCGTTAAGACTATCTTCACAAGCAAGGAAACTGCCGACAAGCTCGCTGAGAACGGCATGATGTTCTCTTCTGCAAACTCTATCAACTGGGGCAGACTTGCACCACAGATAATCTACTATGTATCTACATATGCTCAGCTCGTTGCTGACGGCGAGATCGAGCTTGGCGACAAGATAAACATTGTTGTTCCAACAGGCAACTTTGGTAATATCCTTGCAGGCTACTATGCAAAGCATATGGGCGTTCCTGTTAATAAGCTTATCTGCGCTTCAAACGCAAATAACGTCCTCACAGACTTTATAAAGACAGGTATTTATGACAGAAATCGTCCGTTCCATACAACTATCTCACCTTCTATGGATATCCTTATCTCTTCAAACCTTGAAAGACTTCTTTATCACCTCAGCGGCTCTGATGACGCTCAGATAAGAGAGTGGTTCGGCAGCCTTTCCAAGACAGGCAGATATGAGGTAACAGACGAAGTTAAAAAGGCTATCGCTGACGAGTTCTATGCAGGCTGCTGCGACGATGAGCAGACAAAGGCTTGCATCAAGGAGATCTATGACGAGTATTCTTACACCTGTGACACTCACACAGCCGTTGCAGTGAAGGTGTACAAGGACTATGCGGCTGCTACAGGCGACAAGACAAAGACTGTTATCGCTTCAACAGCAAGCCCATATAAGTTCTCAGGTTCAGTTCTTGCAGCGATCGGTAAGGATACAAACGCTGACGAGTTCGGTCTTGTTGACGAGCTTGCCGAGGTTTCAAAGATACCTGTTCCAGCTTCACTTGCTGCACTTAAGGATAAGGAAGTTAGATTCACAAAGGTGATCGACAAGGCTGATATGAAGGACTACATCTACTCAGCTCTGGGTATTTGATATGTACCCGTCCGACTATTGTCGGGCGGAGGTCAGCGCACAGCGTATGTCCACTGACCATGGCGAGGGGAATCAGCCTCTTGCCTTGAATGTCTTGCACTCTGTTTCGTCACAGCAGTTAGGATCGGTGCAGGTACAGCCTACATTGATCTTGCCTGCGGTACATTCGCAGTTGTTGCTGTTGTAAACGCAGTTGTCTACGTTGCAGTGGATACCGTAAATTCTATCCTTCTCCATTTGTACATCGCTCCTTCTGCAGCTTTTTTGCTGCAAAAGTAGTATGTGCATGATTGGTCGGGATAATACATGAAGTTTCTGGAATGGAGGAAAAACCGTGAGCCTATTTGCCATTGCCGACCTGCATTTGTCGCTGGGTACAGATAAACCAATGGATATATTCGGCGGCTGGTCTGACTATGTGACAAAGCTTGAAACAAACTGGCAGAACAAAGTTCGTCCTGAGGACACTGTGGTGATACCCGGTGATATCTCGTGGGGAATGAGCCTTGAACAGTCCATAAAGGATTTTGAGTTTATAAACAAGCTCAACGGCAGAAAAATAATATCCAAGGGCAATCACGATTATTGGTGGAACACAAAGAACAAAATGGATAAATTTTTTGCAGAGAACGGTTTTGATACCATAAATATCCTGCATAATAATCATTACAGCTACGAGGGCTATGGTATATGCGGAACGAGAGGCTGGATAAGTGATAACGGTGAGCCTGCGGATCAGAAGGTTCTGGCAAGGGAAGCAGGCAGACTTGCACTCTCTATCGAGTCTGCTCAAAAGGTAGGCTTAGAGCCTGTGGTGTTTTTGCATTATCCACCGCTTTTCGGCAATAGCTGCAATTATGATATGCTTGAAGTGCTTCATAAATACGGCATAAAAAAGTGTTTTTACGGACATCTTCACGGAAGAGCTCACGCTTATGCAATAAACGGAACTCGTGACGGAGTGGAATATCGGCTTATAGCTAGTGATTTCTTGCATTTTGACCCATTGGACATAACGAAAATTGTGCAAAGTGACAATTTATAAAAAAATGCTGGAAATGACAATATATTTGTGCTATAATGTATAAGATACATTTATATAATGGAGGAATAATAAATGAGTTTAAAAGCTACAAACAATGTTGAAACCAATAAGTACGAGCTTGAGATCGAGATCTCTGCTGAGGATTTTGAGGCTGCAATAGAGAAAGCTTATCTTAAAGCAAGAAAGAATATCGCTATGCCTGGCTTCCGTAAGGGCAAGGCTCCTAGAAAGCTTATCGAAAAGGAATATGGCGAGCAGGTATTTTTTGAGGACGCTGTAAATCTTCTGTACGCTCCTGTTGTAAACGGTGCAGTTGAAGAGTCAGGTCTGGAACTCGTTACTCGCCCAGAGGTAGAGGTAACTGAGATCAGCAAGGAAAACGGCGTAAAGCTCAAGGCAACTTGCATCACAAAGCCTGAGGTTGAAGTTAAGGACTATAAGGGTATAGAAGTTGAAAAAGTTGTCAATCCTGTAACTGATGAGGATATCAACAAGCAGCTTGACGCTCTCAGAGAGAAGAACGTAACTGTTGAGACAGTTGACGACAGAGCAGCCGAGAACGGTGACGACGTTGTTATCGACTTCGAGGGCTTTAAGGACGATGTTGCTTTTGAGGGCGGCAAGGCAGAGGACTTCACACTGTCACTGGGCAGCGGTCAGTTCATTCCTGGCTTCGAGGATCAGATCGTTGGTCACAATGCTGGTGAGGAGTTCGACATCAACGTAACATTCCCTGAGGAGTATCAGGTAAAGGAACTTGCAGGCGCACCTGCTGTATTCAAGATCAAGCTCAAGAGCATATCAAAGAAGGTTATGCCTGAGCTGGACGATGATATGGTAAAGGATTCAACAGAGTTCGATACAGTTGACGAATACAAGGCTGACGTTAAGAAGAAGCTTGAGGAAGCTAACGAGAAGCACGCTGATTCTGAGGTAGAGGCTAAGATATTCGATAAGGTCATCGAGAATATGACAGCTGAGATCCCACAGGTTATGTTTGACAACAGAGTAAACGAGATGATCGGCGAGCTGGAGCAGAGACTTGCACCACAGGGCATCTCACTTGATCTCTATATGCAGTATACAGGTCAGACTATCGACACTGTAAAGAAGGCATATGCTGAGCAGGCTGAGAAGCAGGTCAAGCTCAGACTTGCACTTGAGAAGATCGTAGAGCTTGAGAACGTTGAGGTAACTGAGGACGAGCTTAAGGCTGAGTTCGATAAGCTTGCTGAGGCTTACAAGCTTGACGTTGACCAGATCAAGCAGTTTATCCATGACGACGACCTTAAGAAGGATATTGCAGTTGGCAAGGCTGTTGACCTTATCAAGGACGCAGCAGTTATAAAGTAAGATAATTTATGCTTTCGCCCGCATGACCTTATGCGGGCGAAAATAGATTAAGGAGGCAATTTTATGGCATTGGTACCTTATGTAGTGGAACAGACAAGCAGAGGCGAGAGAAGCTATGACATTTATTCCCGCCTGCTCAATGACAGAATAATCATGCTCTGCGACCAGATAGACGACGCAGTGGCAAGCGTAGTAGTGGCACAGCTGCTTTATCTTGAGGGTCAGGATCCTGAAAAGGATATCGACCTTTATATAAACAGCCCCGGAGGAGTTATCACTGCCGGCATGGCTATTTATGATACTATCCAGTATATCAAGTGCGACGTGTCAACTATATGCATGGGTATGGCAGCGTCAATGGGTTCATTCCTGCTTTCAAGCGGCACAAAGGGTAAGAGATTTGCTCTGCCAAACAGTGAGATACTCATTCATCAGCCTCTTATTGCTGGCGGCGGAATTTCAGGACAGTGCACAGATATCAAGATACATTCTGACCACATGGTAAAGACCAGAGAGAAGCTCAACAGGATACTTGCCCAGAACACAGGCAAGCCTATCGAGCAGATCAACATCGACACTGAGCGTGACAATTATATGACAGCTCAGGAGGCTCTTGAATACGGTCTTATCGATAAGGTAATAACTAACAGATAGGTTCGGTGAAATAAATGGCTAATGATACAATAAGAAAATGCTCGTTCTGCGGCAAGCCTGAGGACAAGGTTAGAACACTTTTTTCAGCAGGCACGAGCCACATTTGCGACGAGTGTGTACTTTATTGCTATAATGTTCTGGCTGAGCAGGAGGGACTTCCTACAACGAAGCAGCGTGGCAAGGGTAAAAATGCGGCTGTCAGCGGCATAACCCTTAAGAAGCCTGCAGAGATAAAGGCAGTTCTTGACGAGTATGTTATCGGGCAGGAGGAAGCAAAGATAGCGCTTTCTGTTGCAGTATACAATCATTACAAGAGAATTTTGTCTCTCAATGATGATGATGATGTAGAAATACAGAAAAGTAACGTTTTGCTTCTTGGACCAACAGGAACAGGAAAGACTTTGCTTGCACAGACTTTGGCAAGGCTTCTGAACGTGCCTTTTGCTATCGCTGACGCTACTACGCTGACAGAGGCAGGCTATGTGGGCGACGATGTTGAAAACGTGCTTACAAGGCTTATTCAGGCGGCAGATTATAATGTTGAAGCGGCTCAGAACGGTATTATTTATATCGACGAGATAGATAAGATATCAAGAAAGTCGGAGAACGTTTCTATCACAAGAGACGTAAGCGGTGAGGGCGTACAGCAGGCGCTTCTTAAGATAGTAGAGGGCTGTGTGTCCAATGTGCCTCCACAGGGTGGCAGAAAGCACCCACATCAGGAGTTCATACAGATAGACACCAAAAACATTCTGTTTATCTGTGGCGGAGCTTTTGAGGGACTCGACAGTGTTATCAAGAAGCGTACAGAGTCATCGTCACTTGGTTTTGGCGGAAAGGTCAAGAGCAAGGAGGACGATAACAACGTGATGAAGAGGGTAGTGCCACACGATCTTGTTAAGTTCGGTATCGTACCAGAGCTTGTGGGCAGACTTCCTGTTATCACGGTTCTTGACGAGCTTGACGAGGACGCACTTTGCAGGATCTTGACAGAGCCAAAGAACTCCCTTATCAAGCAATACACGAAGCTTTTCAAGCTTGACAACATAGATTTTGAGATCACAGAGGACGCAAAGAGAGAGATAGCCAAGAGGACTATTGAAGAAAAGACAGGAGCAAGAGGACTTAGGGCGATAGTTGAGAAGATACTCACAAAGCTTATGTTTGAAGCACCGTCTGATGATGAGATAGTTGGCATAAAGATAACAGCTGAATGTGTTCGTGGCGAAGCAGAGCCTGAGATAACTCGTGCGGTAAGTTCGACCAGAAAGAAATAATAGTACAAATCTTTGTACAGATAAATGAGAGGCGGAGTATTCTGCCTCTTTTTTTGTTGCATTTCTGCGTTATCCGCACATTATTTATTTGTTTAACAAACCATGTAGGGGCTGACGCCCTCGACAGCCCGCTTTTTGGACGTTACATCTTGTAATTTATTGCACAAACTTTGAGAAAACGCACAAATTGTGGCAGGGACGAGCATTGTTCGCCCGTTTCGGTCGCTTGCATAAATTTGTCACAATCAAAAAAATTCGACACTTCGATATCGGGACGTCGGGGGCGCCGTCCCCTACATTTTGTTCGCAAGTTCTACTGCCGCAAAATCGCTGCGCTCTTTGCGGATTTTACCATGTGCAGGAAACTACAAAAGCGGTGCAGTTTTAGTTCTTTGATATTTACTTTGTGATAGAAGAAAATTTGACATTCTTCTTTTCCTGTCTGCACCGCTTAGTAGGCTTGCGCCTATTGAGGCTCTGCCTCAAGCTCCGCTAGGGACTCTGTCCCTAGACCCTGCAATGGGTTTCACCCCTTGACCCTGACCAGGGGCGTGCCCCTGGACCATTTGCCCGCTTCGCTCGGTGTTGCTTTTACTTTGCATTGGTTTTTCCCTTGAATTATGCCGAAATATGTGCTATACTAAAGAAAATACACAATAGGGGGTAATCCATATGAATGAACTTATCCAACAGTTTATTACTGATGAAGTCACTGCTCTCACTTACTCCGATCTTTGGAATTTCGTCAACTCCAACTCCATTTGCCGTGGTACTTTCGAGGGCAATAATCACATTATCATGAAAATCTCCTCTAATCAATTCATTATTTATCGCATTTGCCTTGGTATGGAAAATACCAAATATCAGGAAGCTGTTCTTGTTGCGAAAACCTACCTGCTTAAAAAGATAAACAGCATGGCTTATCAGCTTCATTTAGAGGATATTCAGAACATTTTAGACTAATTGCATTTTAAGGAGATCATAAAATGAGCGTGCCTTTGGCTGAACGAATCAGACCCAAAACCCTTGATGATATTGTGGGACAGACCCACCTGTTAGGCGAAAATAAGCCACTTAGGCGTATTATCGAAAGCGGTAAAATACCAAATATGATTTTTTACGGTCCGTCAGGTGTTGGCAAGACCACAGTCGCAAGAATGATAGCAAATAATGCTAATATGACCATGCATAAGCTTAACGGCACAAGTGCTTCTATTGCTGATATCAAGCAGATAGTCGCAGAAACTGAGACACTTAGCGGCATTAATGGTATTTTGCTTTATCTTGACGAGATACAGTATCTTAACAAAAAACAACAGCAATCTCTTCTTGAATACATTGAAAACGGCAAGATAACTCTTATCGCTTCTACCACTGAAAATCCGTATTTTTATGTGTACAATGCTATAATTAGCCGTTCAACTGTGTTTGAGTTCAAGCCGCTGACTTCGGAGGAGATATTGCCTGCAATAAAGCGTGCTTTTCAGCTTATGGCTGATGAGTTGGGACTGAAACTGCGTCTTGAAAATGGCGTGCTGGAGCATATCGCAAGGGGCTGTGGCGGTGATGTGAGAAAGTCCATAAACACAGTGGAGCTTTGCATACTTTCGGCGGATAATGACGGTGAAAAGCTCACCGTGAACCTTGATAATGTAAAGCTTCTTACTCAGCGCAGCAATATGCGCTATGACCGTGCAGGGGACGAGCATTATGATATCCTGTCGGCTTTGCAGAAGTCTATAAGAGGTTCTGACGAGAACGCCGCACTTCATTATGCCGCACGGCTTATTGAAGCAGGGGATATCATTTCTCTGTGCAGACGGCTTCTTGTTATCGCAAGCGAGGATATAGGACTTGCGTATCCTATGGCGGCGGTAGTGACGAAATCCTGTGTAGATTCAGCGTTGCAGTTGGGACTGCCTGAAGCAAGGATACCATTGGCGGAAGCCGTGGTTCTTCTTGCCACTGCTCCAAAATCAAATTCTGCTGAATCAGCAATAGACGCAGCTTTAGCAGATGTGAGAAATGGTGATTTTGGAGATTATCCACGGCATTTGCAGAATAAGCATTTTGATGGTGAGGGAGCGGCTGTGAAAGGACAGCACTATCTTTATCCTCATGACTATCCAAACCATTGGGTAAAACAGCAGTATCTGCCTGATAAGCTTGTGGGGAGGATTTATTATCAGTATGGTGAGAATAAGACGGAGCAAATGGCGAAATCGTATTGGGAGAAGATAAAGAAGTGAGAAACGGAAAAAACGTAAAGAGCGCAGCGATTTTGCGGCAGTAAAACCTATTCTTAAAAAAATAAATCGCCGCAGGCGATACCTTAATTCCTCATTCCTCATTCCTCATTCCTCACTCCTCACTCCTCATTCCTCACTATAAAAAAATTTTCGTTGACATCAAAAGAAAAATACGTTATAATAAAAGAGAACGGAATGTCCGTAAAATTTTATGATGGGAGTAATTTCGATGAAAATAATGGATACTATCGGCTTTGTTGAAAATGTCGATAAAGAAGTCGGCGAAGCAATGGAAGCCGAGCTGGCAAGACAGAGAAGAAATCTTGAGCTTATCGCAAGCGAAAATATCGTTTCACCTGCCGTTATGGCTGCAATGGGTTCTGTGCTTACTAATAAGTATGCTGAGGGATATTCTGGCAAGAGATATTATGGCGGCTGTCAGTGCGTTGACGTTGTGGAGGATATAGCTGTTGAAAGAGCCTGCAAGCTTTTCGGTGCTAAGTATGCTAACGTTCAGCCACATTCCGGCGCTCAGGCTAACACTGCTGTTTATTTTGCTCTTCTTAAGCCAGGCGACACTGTTATGGGTATGAGCCTTGACGCTGGCGGACACCTTACACACGGCTCACCTGTAAACCTTTCAGGTAAGTATTTCAACTTTGTTCCTTACGGCGTAAATGACGAGGGTTATATCGACTACGAGGCTCTTTACAAGCAGGCTAACAAGTGCAGACCTAGACTTATTGTTGCGGGTGCAAGCGCTTATCCAAGGGCTATCAATTTTGAGAAGCTTTCTGAGATAGCAAAGGCTGTCGGTGCATATCTTATGGTAGATATGGCGCATATTGCAGGACTTGTTGCTGCAGGCTGCCACCAGTCACCAGTACCGTATGCTGACATTGTTACAACAACAACACATAAGACCCTGAGAGGTCCAAGAGGAGGACTTATCCTCACAAATAACGAGTATATAGCTAAGAAGATAAATTCAGCTATCTTCCCAGGCACACAGGGCGGTCCTCTTATGCACGTTATCGCTGCAAAGGCAGTTTGCTTTGGCGAGGCTCTCAAGCCTGAGTTCAAGGCATATGGTGAGCAGATCGTAAAGAATGCACAGGCTCTTGCAAAGGGACTTCTTGACAGAGGATTCAATCTTGTATCAGGCGGCACAGACAATCATCTTATGCTTGTTGACCTCAGACCATTCCACATCACAGGCAAAGAATTTGAGAAGAAGCTTGACGAGGTTTACATCACAGTAAACAAAAACGCAATTCCTAACGACCCTGAGAAGCCATTCGTAACTAGCGGTGTAAGAGTTGGTACAGCGGCAGTTACCACAAGGGGACTTGTTGAAGAGGATATGGACGTTATTGCAGAGTGTATGTATCTCACAGCCACAGACTTTGACAACAAGGCTGACGAGATCAGAGAAAAGGTAAACGCTATCTGCAAGAAATATCCACTTTACGAATAATTGTACGGATTTACATACTGTTGATACACAAAGGGAGCGGCTTTTGGTCGCTCCCTTTTTCTCAATAATATATGAATAAATCTCTCTTTTGGTTGATTTTTAACAGAGATCGTGTTATAATAATCTTTTAGAGTATAATTAAAAGGTGGGATATACTTTGCCAATTAAAATACCAAATGACCTTCCTGCGTTCCAAACGTTGGAAAAGGAAAATATATTCGTGATTCCCGATGACAGAGCCGCTCATCAGGACATTCGTGCCTTGAAGATCGCTATTGTTAATCTCATGCCTGACAAAATTGCGACAGAAACACAGCTTCTCCGTCTTTTGAGCAACACACCTCTTCATGTTGACATCGACCTTATTCAGATGAGTAGTCATATGTCTAAGAACACCTCTTTGGAGCATATGCTCGCTTTCTACAAGAACTTTGACGAGGTGTGTGATAATCGTTATGATGGTCTTATAATTACCGGTGCGCCTGTTGAGCAAATGGAGTATGAAGACGTTGATTACTGGGACGAGCTTTGCAGAGTTTTTGAATGGTCAAAGACCAATGTTTTCTCAACTATCCACATATGTTGGGGCGCTCAGGCTGGACTTTATTACCATTATGGCGTTCCAAAATATCCTTTGAAGGAGAAGATGTTCGGCAATTTCAAGCACCATATCGACTACCCTGAGAGCATTATTCTCAAAGGCTTCGGAGATGTTTTCCATTGTCCGCACTCACGCCATACTGAGGTGCGCCGTGCAGATATCGAAAAGGTGGACGACCTTATAGTGGTGGCAGTTTCAAACGAGGCGGGTGTGCATCTTGTTTCAGATAGGACACAAAGACAGTTCTTTCTGTTCGGTCACTGGGAATATGATCGTGAGACCCTTGCTAAAGAGTATTTCAGAGATAAGGAAAAGGGGTTGCCTATACAGATACCATATAGCTATTTTCCTGACGATGATCCAGAAAACAAGCCTATTTTCAATTGGAGCTGTTCGGCTAATCTGCTTTATTCAAACTGGCTCAACTACTGCATTTATCAGAAAACGCCATATGATCTTAATGAGCTTGAGCCACTGGGGGCTGCACAATGAAGAATGGCAGACATATAGCTGAGTTTTACGGCGTTGGAGTTATGCTCGCAATAGTGGGCGGCTATCTTGACGCTTATACCTACATCAGCCGTGACCACGTTTTTGCAAATGCACAGACAGGTAACATGGTGTTGTTGGCTATCAATATCAAAGAGGGAAGCTGGCTGAAGGTCTTTCTTTATCTCATGCCTATACTGTCCTTTATGCTTGGTGTGCTGATAGTGGAAACTGTAAAACTTAAATTCAATGAACACCCGAGGATTCATTGGCATAGGATCATTATCGGTGTGGAGCTTGTGGTGCTGACTATTGTGGGATTTATCCCTGCCGGTACGCTTAATACATTGGCGAATATCCTAGTTTCTTTTACCTGTGCAATACAGGTGGAGGGTTTTAGGAAAATGGACGGAAAGCCTTTCGCTACTACAATGTGTACTGGCAATCTCAGAAGCGGTACGGATAATCTGTTTCAGTATCTAAAGACCAAAGATAAGCAAAAGCTTAGTAATGCAATGCAGTATTACGGCATAATCCTTTGCTTTATCGGTGGAGCGGCAGCGGGCGCATTTGTCACAGAATTGCTTGAAACTAAAGCGGTGTTTGTTGCTTTGACAGGTCTTGTTATCGCACTCTGTATTTTAAGAAGCGATGACGATAAATTAGCAGAAGGTAAGTGATTATCACCCACAAGCTTCAAGACAAGAAATATCTCACAAAAGCAAATATCAAGGAGGTAATGTAAAATGGTATATACTGTAACATTCAATCCTGCTATCGACTATGTTGTTCATACAGGGGAAATGAAGCTTGGGTCTACCAACCGCTCAGATAGGGAAGAGATGTATTTCGGTGGCAAGGGTATAAATGTGTCTGTAGTTCTTAGAGAGCTGGACATTCAGTCAAAGGCGCTTGGCTTCACTGCAGGCTTCACAGGTGAAGCTATCGAGAACGGACTGGCGGAAATGGGGATCGATACAGATTTTGTTCATCTTAAAAGCGGTAATTCCCGTATAAATGTGAAAATAAAATCCGCTGAGGAAACAGAGCTGAATGGTCAGGGTCCTGATATAGATGACGAGGCTGTGAATGAGCTTTTTGCAAAGCTTGATAAGCTTCAGGACGGTGATACGCTTATCCTCGCAGGAAGCATACCTGCCTCACTGCCGTCAGATATCTATGAGAAGATACTCGAAAGGCTCGCACACAAGAATATCAGAGCAGTGGTGGACGCAACAAAAGACCTGCTTCTCAATGTGCTTAAATATAAGCCTTTCCTTATCAAGCCTAACAACCACGAGCTGGGCGAGATGTTCGGAGTGACCCTCGCCACTGATGAGGAGATAGAAAAATACGCACGTAAGCTAAAAGAAATGGGTGCTGTGAACGTACTTATCTCAATGGCAGGTGACGGCGCAATGCTTATTGACGAAAACGGTGAAATACATCGCTGTGGGGTATGTAAAGGCAAGGTGAAAAATTCCGTTGGTGCAGGCGATTCAATGGTGGCAGGCTTTACCGCTGGTATATTGCAGGGCGATTATGAATATGCTCTTAAGCTTGGCACAGCCGCTGGCGGTGCGACCGCTTTTTCTGACGGGCTTGCTCAAAAAGAAAAGATCGCAGAGCTTTTTGAAACGCTCTGAAAAATATAGGGATAGGGAGGAAATATTATAATAGTTGACCTATTAAAAAAGGGTATTCCTCTTAATGATTCTAACAAGTCAAAAGGCATCAGCTTCAATTGGAAGCCGATGCCTTTTTTTATCTCTTGTTTTGCTGTGAAAACAAGTACAAATTATAGTACAAATAAATTACAAGTACAAAAATATGTACGTTTATCAAACAAATTCAGAGCATATATTTTTGTAACATTCATTGGTGGAATAAACCCATTTTGTGAGCCTGCCGCTGGTGATGAAATAGTTTATCTTTGAGGGAAAAACGCTGTTTTCAAATACGTCTACGATAATGAGCTTGACTTTCATTTTTTCAGGGATAAGAGCCTTTATGTAAACGCTTGCTGCCTGACCCACACGCACATTTTCTCTTGGCTCTGCAAGCCCTGCAAGGTTCGGAGCAAGCTCTATAAAAATACCGTATGGTTCAATGGAGCGTACTATCCCGCCTACAGTTTCTCCTGTGGAGAACAATGCTGCATTTTCTTCCCATGTGCCTAAAAGTTCCTTGTGAGAAAGGCATATCCTGTCCTCTTCACAGCTTTTTACCACAGCGTATATGTCCTGACCGTTGAAAAATCTGTCGTTGGGGTGGGTGATGCGTGAGACGGATATGGCGTCTATTGGTATAAGTGATGGAAGACCACAGCCTATGTCAACAAAGCACCCGAAAGGCTCAAGGTGTGTCACCTTTGCCGGTATAACGTCCCCTGATATGAGGGTACTTATATATCGCTCAATGCACTCTTCCTGTGCTAGACGTCTTGACAGCCTGCATATGACCTCGCCCTTTTCGTGAACAATATCTGTCACCTTGAAGCATACCGTTTTGTTTACCCTTGAAAGTAACGCTATGTCTTTTGTTTTGCCTTCTTGTATTCCGATCGCTCCCTCTGATCTTGGGATTATTCCTTTGCCAAAGGGAAGCTCTACTATTATGTTGTGTTCGCTGTCACAAAGCACAGCATGCCCCTCCAGTATCAACCCCTGAGCCATTGCCTCAGCCATTGTTCGTTCGCTTTGAAGATAATATCGGTTTTCAGGGCTATTGAAGATCTTGCCCTCAGGTAAATATTTTTTCATTATTTTGCCTCTTTCCCCACAGATTTTTTTCAAAACAGCAGGATCTCTGTGGTTGATCCATTGATTTTGTTCATATTCTGCACATATTTTCTTTGTGATAATTGTGCGTGAACTCTTGCTGATACAGTAAATTAATATTCAATGTGCTGAAATATTAGTACAATTTTTATATTCTCTGCTTCAAATTATAAACAAAAATCAAAAAAACTATAAAAAAGCTTGACAAATGCAATTATGCGTGTTACAATAGTGTAGTAATTTGTAATCAGTTTGTAACTTTCTTAACCGTTATCGTTACAGATTGATACATAATTTTAATCGACCGTAATAAAATTAAATAGCGGCACAGACATGACCGCCGCTAATTAAAAGAAAGGGTGTGAATTGGCAATACAGCGTGTATGCGTTGTAAAGCCGTATTATTAATGGATCATTCAGCAAGTTTTATTTCAGCAAAGAATAAGTCACTGAAAGTTATAGTGATGTTCATTGCAGCGCTTATGACATTTTTGGTGATGACAGAGGGCTTCAGCGCTGATGCTGCTGCGGCTAAGCTCGGTACTCCGAAAATGATAACTCAGGTTGACTACGGTAACGAGTTCACTCATCCGTATAACAAGCAGACAAACACTATCAAGGTGCATTGGAGCAAGGTTAGCGGAGCTTCTAAATATGAGCTGTACATCAAGGGTGGCAAATATAAGAGCTGGAAGAAATACAAGACAGTTAAGGACACTAACTGCACTGTTACAGGACTTCAGAGAACGACTTTCTATCAGTTCAGAGTAAAGGCTGTGAACGGTTCAGCCGCTTCTGCTTATTCAAAAACACAGACAATAAAGACAGCAAGAATGGACTTCAATAAGGCAGGCTGGGAAGCAATGTGCCGTATAGTTTATCATGAGGTTGGTAAGATGTCAGGTTCAGAGTGGGATAAGCCTATCGTTTACGTTGCAGACTGTGTTGCGAATCAGTACGTTGCCGCAAAGTATACAAAAAATGCAATGTGGAAAGCATACTATGCAAGGTACAACAACGTTCAGGATATCATCTACAAGAGCGGTGGATTTATGTCATCAGCTCAACTTTCAAGAGATGGTGCAAATTACTCAAACGTTTCAACAAGAGTTAAAAAGGCTGTTCATGGAGCAGTTTACGGCAAGACAATGGTGAACGGCATTAAGAATGACTATAACGTATACTTCTGGTGCAACAGAAGCTACAAGACAAACAGCAGCAAGATAGCTTACTCGTTTAAAATTCCTTGGGGTTATTTCAATGTTTGGAGAACCTATTGGGGATAATTGTAATACTATTATAGAATTATGTGAAAGAAGAGCAGAACAAAGCGTCTGCTCTTTTTTCATTGACAAGAATGCAGCGGTGTGGTAAAATAAAGTTGATAAAAGCAGGGAGGGATCAGAATGCTTGTGGGTGCGGTCGGCTATAATTATCGCCATAGAAAAGATTTTATTATGGATTGCCCTCAAGGGGTGGGCAGTCCCCTTATATTGCTCATAAAAGAACCGTCGGTGTTCGTTATTAATGGTATCGAGCATAGGGCAGAGAAAAATTCTTTTATCCTGCTTTCACCGGATACCCCTGTGAAATACCATGCCGCAGAAGAGTTTTATACTGATGATTGGCTGTATTTCAATTATGAGCAGGGCGATAATGAAAAATTTGAAAGGCTTGATATTCCTAAAGATGCACTGGTATACCTTGGAAATATTGATGAGCTTAGTCAGATAATACGCTCGGTAGCATATGAGTATCAGCTCATGAAAGAGGGACATGAGGAAGTAACACGGTACTATATGGAGATCTTTTTGTTAAAGCTTGCAAGACAGCTAAAATGTACAGACAAGAAGTCCTGTATTATCACTGACAGGAACAGCCGCTTTATGCAGCTCAGAGCATACATATATGCAATGCCTGAGGACATCGCAGACGTAGGCAGTATGGCATGGGATATGGGCATAAGCAGGTCTAGTTTTCAGCATATGTATAAGAAAATGTTTGGAGTGAGCGTCATGACAGACATTATAAGCGCACGAATGGAAAGAGCCAGTCAGCTTCTTGCAACGACAAATCTCAGCGTAAGGGAAGTGGCTGAGAGGTGCGGTTATACTAATGAATATGGTTTTATGAAGCGGTTTAAAATGCACTTTGGAAAAACTCCAACTGAGTTTCGGAGTATGCTCTGACGGCTAGAAAAGCTAACATAATACAACGTAATAAAAGAGGTCAAGGAACGTGTCCCTGACCTCTTTTATGTTATTTTATTCTTCAACAAATACAGCGGCCGAGCCCTTAACTATGAGCTTTCCGTTTTCAAGGCTTGCGCCATGACCTACTGTATAAATTATCTTGCCATTGACGTTTTTGATCTCTGCCGTTTCGTCCTTTGGATTTATGACCGCCAGTATGTTCTGTCCCTCGCCCTTACGTCTGTATACCAGAGGATATCCGCTTGAAATGAACTCTATCTCGCCCCTGCTTTGCAGTGCAGGATTTTTCTGCCTGAAGCTTATAAGCCCTTTGACTTCGCTTCTAAGTGAGGTGCTGTCCTTGGATTGGCTTTCAGCGTCAGGTCTGTCCTTACTGCTGTCCAGCGGTACATAGAGCATTTCAGCCTTAGCTGATGAGAAGCCTGCGTTTAGCCCCTTGTTCCACTGCATAGGCGAACGTGAGCCAGTTCTGCCATAGCCACCCTCAACTGATGTCAGACCCTCCACATATCTCATGCCTATTTCGTCGCCATAGTAGATAAATGGTGCGCCCGGCATTGTGAGCAGGAACGCAAATGCAACACGCATTTCGTCTGTATCAAGTGTTCTTGCAAGTCTGTCCATATCGTGGTTTCCTGACGGGATACAGATAAGACCCTTGCCGTCTGTCTTGGCATAATTGGTTTTGTATGCTTCAACAAATTCTTTAGCCGTACCCTTGCCACGCTTTGAGAAATAAGGCTCTTCACAGCGGAAAAGGTCATTATAATGTGACGGACCAAAGTGCAGCAGAAAGTCCATATGGAAGCCACCGATTATTGACTTGTCAGGTTCTCCCCACTCTGATACCATAGCGGCATATGGGAACTCCTTATCAAGAAACTCTCTTACGTTTTGCCAAAGTGCGATAGTGCCTTTGCCGTTCTCGTCATTCTTTACAAGAGAGCCTGCCATATCCACTCTGAATCCGTCTGCACCGGCACTGAGCCAAAAACGCATTATATCCTTGAGAGCCTCAAGTGTGGCTCTCGGACCCTCGTCATTCATAGACTGCTGCCACTTTTTATCAGGATCAGGCTTATAATAGCCGTAGTTAAGTGCAGGCTGATGTGAGAAGAAATTCACGGCACATGAGCCGTCCCTGTCGGAGATACCACGGATACTAGCCATGCCGTCAGGCTCTACCCATATGCTGTCTGTCCACACATAGCGGTCTGTGAACTCGTTTCTATCGGCTTTCATTGATTCCTTGAACCACTTGTGAGTAACGGCAGTATGACCAGGTACAAGGTCAAGGAGAACGTGCATATCACGCTTGTGGGCTTCATCAAAAAGCTCAACCAAGTCCTCGTTAGTGCCATAACGTGGAGCGACTGTGTAATAGTCCTCAACGTCATAGCCTGCATCGCCAAAAGGTGATTTGAAGCATGGGTTTATCCAAATAGCGTTACACCCCAGCTCGCAGATATAGTCAAGCTTTTCTGTAATACCCTTGATATCACCGATACCGTCTGAGTTTGTGTCATTGAACGACTGTGGATAGATCTCGTAGAAAACTGCATTGTCAAGCCACTTCGGTTGCTTTGTCATGATAATTCCTCCTGAATATCGTCAGAAATATATTTATTAGTCTTCCATGCCCTTCATGTATTCCACGAACTGCTTTGCAACTCTCGGAGAACGTCCTGCTCTTGAAAGCGCATAAGCCTCGGCTTTCTGAAGCACTTCGTCGATAGGTGTTTTAAGCTCATATTGCTTTGCAAGCTTCTCAACTACATCAAGATAAATCTTCTTGTCAGGCTTCTGATATGTAACAGTAAGTCCAAAACGGTCTGACAGTGAAAGAAGCTCCTGCATAGTGTCCTTGAAGTGTATCTCGTCGCCCTCTCGTGAGGAAAACGTTTCGTGAACAAGATGTCTTCTGTTTGAGGTAGCGTAAATGCACAGATTGTCCGCAGTTGATGAAACGCTGCCCTCGAGGATAGCTTTCAGTGCGGCAAAATCATCATCGTCCTCTGTGAATGAGAGGTCGTCTATGAAGATAATGAATTTCAATGGATTTTTGCTTACCGTTTCAACAATGGCTGGTATCTCGTGGAGCTGTTTCTTTTTAAGCTCAATAAGTCTAAGACCCTTGCAGGCATATTCGTTTGCTATCGCCTTGACAGTTGAGGATTTGCCCGTTCCGCAGTCGCCGTAAAGCAAAACGTTGTTGGCAGGCTTGCCCTTTAAAAGCGCAAGTGTGTTGTTTATAACTTCCTGACGCTCACGCTCATAATTGTGCAGGTCAGAAAGCTTAATGTCATCAGGATATTCAACCGGAACAATCTTGCCGTCCTTGATGACAAATACATGATACTGTGAGTAAATGCCATATCCGTACTGCCCGATAGCGTGTATCCTGTCGGCATATATCTGTGAGAAATCAAGCTTTTGTGTAGCATATCTCGGCAGAAAGCCGTCATAGTCTATTTTTGCGATTATCTCGTCGCATGGTATCTGTGAAAGCTCCTCGATAACGGCAAGCTCGTTTGCAAGACATTCCTCCAAAAGCGCACCTGTTTCCTTACCCTCGCCCTTTTTAAGCATAAAAAGGTTTTCGTTTTCAAGAACCAGCTTGAGCATATATTCTGTAAGATTATCTGAGTATGCAAAAAGCTCAGCCACAAAATCCGAGTATTTTTCTATAGCCTTGTCGCTGTCAGACTCGCATACAGCAAGGGTGTCAAGTAGCTTTTCAAAGACAGGAACTTCATGTAAGCTCTTGAATATTACCAATGTGTGTGCCTGACGGCAGAGTGCCTTAAAATCGTGCATTATAAACACTTCTTTCTTCATATTGTATATTTATTCTTTATTATACAACATATCATTACTTTTCGTCAACATCTACATTGCACGATTTTAACAAAAAACATTACCGCTTTTTGTAGCTTAAAGCAAAATATTTTTGCCCGTTATGATTTACTTTTGTTTTGAAAAATGCTATAATACTATAATAGACCATTATAGAAATAAAAGGAGAAATGGATATGACAGACAAAAACGTATCTATCATGAATATCGGCAGTATGGGTTATCTTCCACAGGTATTCAAAAAGATAGAGAATGAGAAAAAGCTTAACATAGTTTATCTTGGCGGCTCGATAACAATGGGCTGTAATGCTACAAAAACTGAGTTAAGATATGTTGACCGCAGTGCAAAATGGTGGCAGACGAATTTTCCTGACGCAGAGATAAGCTACTTCAATGCCGGTATTGGTGCAACTACCTCGCAGTTTGGGGTGGCAAGAGTGCAGGAACACGTCCTTGACAAACAGCCAGACCTTGTTTTCGTTGAGTTTTCGGTAAACGACAGCAGTTCACCCCTATTTATGGAAACTTACGAGAGCCTTGTAAGACGTCTGCTGAAAGCAGAGAGCGTCAAGGCGGTTGTGCTTATAAACAATCTTTTCTATGACACGGGCGCAAATGCCCAGGGCATACATAACGCTATCGGTCTGCACTATGACCTGCCTATCGTCAGCGTAAGAAACTACATTTTCCCTGAGATACAGCTTGGAAACGTTTGTCTTGCAGACTACACAGCGGATATGCTTCACCCTACAGACCTAGGTCATAAGATGATAGCTGATCTTATCTGCAATCTGCTTGATACAGAATATTCATACTATAAGAAGCTTGGAGCAGAGAAGAAGCCTTCACTTCCTGAGCCATTCACAGCAAACAGATATGAGGACGCACAGCGTTTTCAGAACTATAGCTGTTCGCCCATTATGGAGGGCTTTGAGCCTGATACTCATGGGGCAGAGCAGTGGAGCGACCCGTTCAAGGGCGGTTGGACAGCACATAAGCAGGGGAGCAGTATAAAATTCAACGTGAGTGGCGGTATTATAATGCTGCAGTACAGAAAGACTATCAACAAGCCTGCGCCTGTTGCATATGCTGTCATAGACGGTGACAGGCAGAACAAGGTTCTTCTTGACGCAAACTTTGACGAGGATTGGGGAGACCTTTGCTGTCTTGAGGAGATATACAGCGGAGCAAAAGGAGAACACACTGTTGAGATAGTTATTGACACAGAGGGTAAAGAAAATAGCGATTTTATGCTTATTTCTGTCATTACAGCAAACAAATAGAAACGTAAAACAAGTGAAAAATTTTACTCGAATCTATTGACTTTATGACATAACGATTGTATAATAAATATATATTATTAAATTAGGAGGCATTCTCTAATGAACGATTTTTTCAAAATTGCTGACAAGTACCTCAAGCCGGTAACTATCGGTGCAGGTGTTGTTCTGGGTCTTGCAGTTACATATGCAGCAGGCAGCTACCTTTCAGGTATGAGCAAGCTGGCTGGCGGTTTCTACACATTCATGTATGTACTGTTCTGGATAGCATTTGTTCTTCTTGTTATCTGCGGCATCTATGCACTTTTCAAGAAGTATGCAGGTTCTGTTCCACAGCAGAACGCTCCACAGCAGACATATGCACAGCCACAGGCTGCACCACAGGGTGAAAAGTTCTGTCCTACTTGCGGAGGCAAAGTTCCGGCTGGAAATCAGTTCTGCCCTAACTGTGGCAACAAGATAAACTAAGCTTAAAGTTTTGCAGATAAAACGCCCTTGATCTTCAGGGGCGTTTTTTTTTGTTAGAAAACGCATAAAAGCACGCCAAATGGGGGATAAATATGTGCAGTTTGGAAAAAGTGAAAAAATCTCACGAAAACCCTTGACAAACGGGTAGGAATTTGATATAATAATTAAGTCGTTGCAGGACGATATGAGTTATTAGCTCAGTTGGCAGAGCATTTGACTTTTAATCAAAGGGTCCGGGGTTCGAATCCCCGATAGCTCACCACTAGGGAAATATCCTTAGTCTGAATCACGCCTTACTTTGTTAGGGCGTGATTTTTTTTGTTGTCACTTAAATGCGGTGATGAGCGAGCGACATCAGGGCGCCACTACACTGAATTTATCCAACAAAAAAAGCAGCCCAAATGGACTGCTTTTTTCGAGCGTATAGCTTGATCCTTATATGACAAAAAACTATCTGGTTACGTTAAATGCGCCCATTTGAGGATAAACAGCGCTTTCGCCAAGCTCTTCCTCAATTCTGAGAAGCTGATTGTACTTTGCAACACGTTCGCTTCTGCTTGGTGCGCCTGTCTTTATCTGGCAAGTGTTAAGAGCAACTGCAAGGTCAGCGATAGTTGTATCGGCAGTTTCACCTGAGCGGTGTGAAGAAATTGCAGTGTAGCCTGCCTTATGAGCCATTTTGATAGCTTCGAGAGTTTCGGAAACTGAGCCTATCTGGTTGAGCTTGATAAGGATAGAATTTCCGCAGCCAAGGCTGATGCCCTTTGCAAGTCTTTCTGTATTTGTTACGAACAGGTCGTCGCCGACGAGCTGTACCTTGCCGCCAAGCTCCTTAGTGAGAAGCTGCCAGCCCTCCCAATCTTCTTCGTCGAGAGCGTCCTCGATAGAGATGATTGGGTACTTTTCAACGAGTTTCTTCCAGTGTTCGATAAGTTCAGCAGAAGTGAACTTTGTGCCGGCCTTTGGAAGAACGTACTCGCCCTTCTTTGAGCCTTTCCACTCGCTTGAAGCAGCGTCCATTGCTATCATGAAGTCCTTGCCAGGCTCATAGCCTGCATTTTTTACTGCTTCTAGTATATACTGGATAGCTTCCTCATCGCTTGCAAGGTCAGGAGCGAAGCCACCCTCGTCGCCAACAGATGTCGCAAGACCCTTTGATTTAAGCAGGGCAGCCAGAGCGTGGAAAACCTCAGCGCACCAGCGGAGAGCTTCCTTAAAGCTTGGAGCACCCACAGGCATTATCATAAATTCCTGAACATCAACAGTGTTTGCCGCATGAGCGCCGCCGTTAAGAATGTTCATCATAGGAACAGGAAGTCTGTTTCCTGATATGCCACCGAGGAATCTGTAGAGAGGGATATCCAGAGAGATAGAAGCCGCTCTTGCAGCAGCGATAGAAACAGCAAGGATAGCGTTAGCACCAAGCTTTGACTTGTCCTTAGTGCCGTCAGCCTTTATCATAGCCTTATCAACGGCATAGATATCAGAAGCGTCAAGTCCGCAGACAGCGTCATTGATAGCAGTGTTGATGTTCTCAACAGCCTTTGTTACGCCCTTTCCACAGTATCTAGCCTTATCGCCGTCACGAAGCTCAAGCGCCTCAAACTCGCCTGTTGATGCACCGCTTGGTGCAGTGCCTCTGCCCACTGTGCCGTCTGCAAGATATACCTCAGCTTCAACAGTTGGGTTTCCTCTGGAATCCAGAATTTCACGTCCGATTACTTTTACGATCTCAAGATAGTTCATAATATAAGCTCCTTTTTAATATTATGCAGACTACCCGAACGCACCACCATTCGGGCTGATGACATTTCGCTCTTATCATCATAGAGAAGTCTGCATGATTTATTCTCACGAGGTTAGTAATTACTAACCAT
Source organism: uncultured Ruminococcus sp. (assembly GCA_934435205.1). Classification (GTDB taxonomy): domain Bacteria; phylum Bacillota; class Clostridia; order Oscillospirales; family Ruminococcaceae; genus Hominimerdicola. Next base: position 175,103 of record CAKSAK010000003.1, read on the forward strand.
ATTTATTTTACCATGCGTGAAGCCGTATGTCAATCTTAGTTAGGTGTATCTAACATATTTTATAGGTATGCACAAAAGGTGTACTGTCTGCCGGCATGGCTATTGACTTTTTGAACAACAGATAAGCTTTGTGAAACTTTTCGTTTGTTATTATTAACAAGCTTTGTGAGAATATTCGTTTTGGGCGTGATCTTATTTATTCTGAAAACCGAACAAAGCATGGTAGGGTATAGAAAAAAGCGGTGCAGAGATCGTTCTCCGACACCGCCTTGATTTATTTCTCATTTCTCACTTAACTCTGCAAGAGCATTCGCCATTCTCAGATCACTATCTGTGGTTATCTTGAAATTCATTGCGTCCCCGACAACAAGGTAGATATCCTCATTGCAGGCCGTAAAAACAGAACAAGTATCCGTCAGCTTTTTATTTTGCTCCTCGCTAAGCGAATAATAATTTCTCCTCAGCTCCCCAAGTCTGAATGTCTGCGGAGTTTGCGCCTGATAAAGCTCGCTTCTGTTAAGCGTTTCCCTGACCTTTTCACCGTCAGATCTTATTATGGTATCAGCCGCAGGCATATAAGTTCCGCAGGCGGAATGTTTCGCCATTGCACTTATATTGTCTCTTATTATTTTCTCCGTCACGAATGGTCTAACTGCATCATGGGTGAGAATGATATCTTTTTCGTTCTCGTCATATTCTGCGGAAATAGCGTTTGCGATATTCATAACAGTGCCGTTTCTGTCCGCACCGCCGTCGATGACTTTCACACGCTTTTTGTCAATGCCAAAGCGTTCAAAAAGCTCGTCAGTGTATTCGTGCCAGTCAGGTTTTATGCCCACATAAACCATATCTATCTCAGCTACTGAGAGAAACGCTTTCACAGTTCGCAAGATAATAGGCACTCCGCCTATCTCTATAAACTGCTTTGGTATAACCGCACTTTTTACCCTAGAGCCACAGCCACCTGCGACTATCCCTGCAAATATCATTTTATCCCTCCTTGTATAAAAAAAGCTCGGGACAGCCGTCCGCCCCGAGCGTAATGTGTATTGATTATTTTATGCCGTATTTTTTCAGCAGAGCTTCGATCTTTGTGTGTGGGTCGATGACCTGTGAAATTGACTTATCATGATTGAGTGACGCAATGAAGTAAGCAATGTACTTAGAGCAGTCTACCTCATAGAACCATGGGCTTGAAAGCAGCTCAGGTGTTCTGTATGTGAGGTTCGTGCCGAATACACCGTCGATAATGCCGTCAGCGTAAGCCTTGTTGAATGATTCAAGACCATTTGTGAAAATTGGATAAGTAGCATAACAGTAGATCTTGTTAGCCTTGCGCTTTTTAAGCTCTACAGCGATATCCAGCATAGACTCGCCTGATGAGATGATATCGTCAGCGATGAAAACGTCCTTGCCGGCAACGTCATTACCCATATACTCGTGAGCAACGATAGGGTTTCTGCCGTCGATGATAGTTGAGTAATCTCTTCTCTTATAGAACATACCAAGGTTTACGCCCAAAACAGAAGCGTAGTACATATTTCTGTTGATAGCACCCTCGTCAGGAGAGATTATCATGAAGTGATCCTTGTCAGGTCTGAAATCAGAAAGGTTCTTGAACATTGCCTTGAGAACCTGATAGGAAGGGATTATGTTGTCAAGGCCCATAAGAGGAACAGCATTCTGTACTCTTGGGTCGTGAGCGTCAAAAGTAAGGATATTTGAAACGCCCATAGACTGAAGCTCCTGAAGAGCAACTGCACAGTCAAGAGATTCTCTGTAGTTTCTTCTGTGCTGTCTGCCACCGTAAAGGGAAGGCATGATGATGTTTATTCTGTGAGCCTTACCGCCTGCGGCCTGAATTATTCTTTTAAGATCCTGATAATGATCGTCAGGTGACATACTGTTTTCCCTGCCGAAATAGTTGTATGTGCAGCTATAGTTTCCTACGTCGCAGAGAATGAAAAGATCGTCGCCTCTGATAGATGACTTGATAAGACCCTTGCCGTCGCCGGAAGAAAATCTAGGACAAACAGCCTCAACAAGGAAAGTATCCTTAACAAATTCGTTTTCATTAGCCCATTTTGTAAGATAACCGTCTACCTTCTTGCCAAGCTCGGAAGCGCCTTCCATAGCAATAAGACCAAGCGGTGCAACTCTTGAGTCATTGTCGAACAATACATTGTCAGCATTACCCATTATTATCATATCCTCCAATACTAATTGTTGTCTGACCTCAGGTCAGTACGAAACATAACAATATACCTATATTATACTTTATAAATCCCGATTTTACAATAGTTTTTTCGCAAATAATAAATTTTTCTCACTTTTCACAAAAAACACCCTCTTACTGCGGCACATTTAGACACAAAAATCAAGTAAACGTTTGCTGACCGCACGACAGGTAAACTTTTTTTGCATATATAAAAAAGTCCTTGCGTTTTTGGATAAAATGATATATAATAAAATAGAATAGGTATGTGTGCGGTATATTGCACACAACTGACAGATTTATTGAAGGAGTTAATGACATGACAAAAGCACAAAGATATTTCATGGAAATAAAGGATAAGAGAGTAGCATTCATAGGCACGGGCGTAAGCCACCTTGAACTTATAAAGCTTTTTCTCTCAAAGGGCATAAGATGCGTTGTCTGCGACAAAAAGACAGAGGACGAATTTGATGAGCTTATCTATGAGGAGCTTTCCGCAAAAGGCTGTGAGTTCTCACTTGGTGAGCATTATCTTGATATCATCTTTAACTGTGATATAGTTTTCAGAACGCCTGGTATGTACTATAATGATGAAACTATCACAAAGGCAAGAAAAGCAGGAGTTGCCATTACATCTGAAATGGAAACTTTCTTTGACCTCTGTCCATGCAAGATATACGGCGTAACAGGTTCAGACGGAAAGACTACTACGACCACACTTATCAGCGAAATGCTCAAAGCCGAGGGCAAGCGTGTCCATATCGGTGGAAATATCGGCAAAGCACTTCTGCCTATCGTTGAAACAATGTCCGACAGTGACGTTGCAGTAGTTGAGCTTTCAAGCTTCCAGCTTATCTCAATGAGACAGTCGCCAAACGTTGCCGCAATCACAAACATCACTCCAAACCACCTGAATGTTCACGGAACAATGGAGGAGTATATCAGTGCAAAGGCAAACCTTATCGCTCATCAGAACGGCTATTCAAGAACTGTACTCAACGAAGATAACGTGGAAACCATAAAGCTTGCTGACCTTGTAAGAGGAAAACTCGTTACTTTCTCCCTTAAGCACCCTGTTCAGACAGGCACATATCTTAATGACGACGGTATGCTTTGCTACACGGAAAAGGGCAGAACTACAGAGATAGTGCACAAGGACGATATAAGGATACCTGGTATCCACAACGTTGCGAACTATCTCACAGCTATCGCCGCAGTATGGGGCGAGGTATCTGTTCAGAGCATTGTTCAGGTAGCAAAGAATTTCGGTGGCGTCGAGCATAGAATTGAATTTGTAAGAGAGATAGACGGTGTTAAGTGGTATAACGATTCTATCGCAACAAGCCCTACAAGAGTTATCGCAGGACTTAATTCATTCAATCAGAAGCTTATCGTTATCGCAGGCGGCTATGACAAGAAGATACCTTTTGAGCCTCTTGCCGAGCCTGTGAACAAGAACGTGAAAATACTCATTCTTCTTGGCGCAACAGCTGATAAGATAGAAAAGGCAGTCACAGAAAGCCCGCTCTATCCTGAAAGCGGTCTTAAAATAGTAAGAGTAAAGACACTTGAAGAAGCTGTCATTACTGCTCAGAAAATGGCAGAGAGCGGAGATGTTGTAACTCTTTCACCTGCCTGCGCAAGCTTTGACCTCTATCCTAATTTTGAAGCAAGAGGCAGACATTTCAAGCGACTTGTGAACGAACTCTAATTTTATAAAAAGCAGGGATATGTATTATGGATACATTTGAGATACTGTCACAGCTTTGTTCTGTGGCAGGCGTATCGGGAGCGGAAGGCTCAGCGGCTGAGACTGCGGCAAAGCTCCTTGAAGAGTATGGCGAAGTCACCTTGGATAACGCTCTTGGCAGTGTTATCTGCAAGGTCGGAAGCTGGGAGGACGGCAAGCCCGTCATGCTTCTTGACGCACATATAGATGAGATAGGCATGATAGTCACCTATATAACTGAGGACGGTTTCCTGAAAATATCAGGCTGCGGAGGTCTTGATACAAGACTTCTTTTGGCTCAGCAGGTGACAGTTTACGGCAAAGAAAAGCTCACAGGCGTTGTGACTTCAACTCCGCCCCACCTTGAAAAAGACAGCTCCGACGCACCCGACCTTGACAGCGTGTTCATCGACATAGGCTTTACCAGCCGTGAAAATGCAGCGAAGTATGTTTCCCTTGGCGACAGAGTGCTTATAGAAAACAAAGCCGAAAGGCTTGCAGGAAGCCGTGTGACATCTAAAGCCATTGATGATAGGTCAGGCTGTGCAGCTATCCTAAAGACCCTTGAGCTTCTCGGTGGTCAGCAGACAGCCTATAATATCGCAGTGTGCTTTTCGACTCAGGAAGAAGTTGGCGAACGTGGCGCAAAAACAGTCGCTTATGATATCAGTGCAGACTATGCCATAGTGGTGGACGTTTCCTTTGCAAAGACACATTATGAGAGCGAGGAAGAGTGCGGCATAATGGGCAAGGGAGCAATGATAGGCATAGCTCCGTCCCTTTCACGAGAGATGTCAGATGGCTTTATTAGCCTTGCAGAAGAAAAGGGCATACCATATCAGCTTGAAGTCATGAGCGGAAAAACAGGCACAAATGCCGATGCTATCGGTGTGAGCGGAAACGGAACAAAAGCTGTTACCATATCCATTCCAGAAAAGCATATGCACACGCCTGTTGAGATAGTTGATATAAATGATATTGATAATACGGCTCTGCTTATTGCAGAATATCTGAAAAGAGTGTAGTTATTTATGTTGGATAAACTGAAAGACCTATGCCTCCTTGACGGCATTTCAGGCGACGAGGGAGCGGTAAGAGAATATATAATAGATAAAATAGGCGATAAAGCTGAAATAACGGTGGATAACCTTGGTAACATCATAGCTTTCTGCAAGGGCAAAAAGACCCCCAAGAACAAGATAATGGTGTCGGCTCATATGGACGAGGTGGGCATGATAGTCACCTATGTGAACGCTGACGGCACGCTGAAAGTGTCCTCAGTTGGCGGTGTTGACCCAAGAGTTGTTTTCGGCAGACGTGTCAAAATCGGCAGGAACAACGTCCTTGGCGTTGTTGGCGGAAAAGCTATCCACAATCTCACCGCCGATGAGAGAAAAAAGTCTGTGCCTTTTGATAAACTCACCATAGACATAGGCGTTGACAGCCGTGAAGAAGCCTTAAAGCTTGTGCGCCTTGGGGACAGTGTGAGATTTGTTTCCGATTTTGTAGAGTTTGGCGAGGGCTTCGTGAAGTGCAAGGCTATTGATGACAGAGCAGGCTGTGCCATAATGCTCAGAATGATAGAAGAGGGCGTAGAGTATGACACATATTTCACCTTCGTGGTGCAGGAGGAGATAGGTCTTCGTGGCTCGACCTGTGCAGCGTTCACTGTTGCGCCCGATTATGCAGTGGTGCTTGAATCCACAACTGCGGCAGATATCCCCTCGGCTTCTGGAGAGAAAAGGGTATGTGAGCTTGGAAAAGGTCCTGTTGTTTCATATATGGACAGACACACAATGTATGACCGTGAGCTTTTTGAGCTTGCATTTTCTGTGGCAGAAGAAAATAGTCTGCCGTGTCAGACCAAAACAATGGTGGCAGGAGGAAATGATGCAGGTGCGATACACGTTTCCCGTGGTGGTGTAAAGACTGCCGCAGTGTCGCTCCCTTGCAGATATCTCCATTCGCCTAGCTGTGTGATAAATAAGGCGGACTTTGAGAACGCTTATGTTCTTACAAAATTGATCTTGGATAGGACTTATAACAAATGATCTATGAAACCAAAGAGATCAGCTCAGAACTGCTGAGCGGTCTTAAACCTAACAATTATACAAGGCGTATAAAGTCGCACTTTGCGGCATACGGCACAGGGTATGATTTTCTGCATTTCTATGCTGTTGAGGAAAATGGGGAAAAGCTCGGCATCATATCAGTATTCAACGCCTCTATGATGATATCGACTTTCAAGGATAAGAGATTTGATGATAAGGTATTGGGCGAGCTTGCAGGGTTCATTCTTATGAATAAGCCTGCCGCAGTGGAGTTCGAGGCGGAGTATTCAGACAAGCTTGCAGAGCTTACTAAGGCGGAGTATAAAGGCGACAAAAGGACGGAGTTCAGTTTTGTTGCAAAGAACGATATCCCGCCCCTTGACGTGAACGAGCTTCCAAAACTCGATGATGTTTTCAGGATACTCGCACCGTGTTTCCCAGCCATAAAAAATTCCTACGAGCTGTGGCTCACGGACACTTCTCACAGAGTAAGGAGAGGACTTTCACAGTCGTTCCTGCTTGGAAACTACACCACTGCTACTATACAGTATATCATAGACGGCGTTGCGCTTGTGGGACACGTTGGCACAATACCCGAGGAGCGTGGAAAATTCCATGCAAGACAGCTTTTGTATTGGATAGGTGAAAAGCTCACGCAGGACGGCTTTCAGGTCAGATTATTTGCAAGACCCCATAGAGTGAGCTATTATGAGGAGATAGGCTTTAAAGCCTGCGGAATAGATCTTGTATTGGAGAGAATTGAAAATGAATGAATGTATATTTGATATAGACCCAAAGCTTTTATCTCTTGCTTCTCAGGCAGAGAGCGAGTGCAGGGAGATGTTTGAAAAAATAGACAGCAATGCCGAGTATAACGGACAGAAAGTGCTGAAAGCTTTTATCGACAATCGTGTGAGCGAGGGCTGTCTTAAAGGTACAACAGGTTACGGATACGGCGACATGGGCAGGGATACTATAGACAAGGTGTTCGCTCAGGCGCTTGGCGGTGAGGACGCTTTGGTAAGACACACATTTGTGAACGGTACTCATGCACTGTCAACAGCGCTTTTCGGCGTGCTTAGAAGCGGAGACACAATGCTTGCCTGCACTGGAAAGCCATATGATACCCTTGAGGAGATAATCGGTATCAGAGGAGAAAAGGGCAACGGCTCGCTTATCGATTTCGGCGTGAAGTATGAGCAGGTAGACTTGGTGGACGAGATGTATCCTGACTATGAGGAGATCGCAAAGAAAGCTGTTGGCGCAAAGATAGCGTATATCCAGCGTTCAAGAGGATATTCTCTCAGACCGTCACTGACAGTTGAGATAATCGGAAAGATAGCAGAAACAGCAAAGAAAGCTAATCCTGATATAATCGTCATGGTGGATAACTGTTACGGCGAGTTCGTTGAAAGAAAAGAACCACTAAGCGTTGGTGCGGATATCATAATAGGCTCGCTTATCAAAAACCCGGGCGGTGGAATTGCTTCCACAGGCGGATATATCTGCGGCAGAGCAGACCTTGTGGAAAAATGTGCCGACAGGCTCACCTGCGTTGGCATGGGCAAGGAAGTTGGCTGTTCACTTAACCAGAACAGAGAAATGCTCCTTGGCTTTTTCATGGCACCACAGGTGGTGGCTTCTGCACTGAAAACATCAGTTTTTGCCTGCCGTTTCTTTGAAAAGCTTGGCTACAAGACCCTTCCAGAGAGCGGAGAGACAAGAACGGATATAATCGCTTCTATCCTCCTTGAAAACGAGGAAAACCTCGTGGCTTTCTGTCAGGGAATACAGAAAGGCTCGCCAGTTGACAGCTATGTAACTCCGGAGGCATGGGATATGCCGGGTTATGACAGCAAGGTAATAATGGCGGCAGGCGCTTTCACAATGGGTGCTTCTATCGAGCTTTCCGCTGACGCACCTATAAGACCGCCGTTTGCCGCATGGCTTCAGGGCGGGATCACATACCCAACAGGCAAAGCAGGCGTTATGCTTGCCGCACAGGAGATGTATAATAAAGGTTTACTTAGGATATAAAATTTGACTAGAAAGGAATGATATTCAATGGCAGAGATATTCAGCGTTACTGTCGAGGAGATAATCAAACAGCTTAATATGGAGATAATCTATGCTCCTGAGAACATCAGCAGCCTTGTTGTTACCGAGAACGATTGTAACAGACCAGGACTCCAGCTCATGGGATTTTATGAGTATTTCAATGCAGAGCGTGTTCAGATATGCGGAAACATGGAGTTTGCGTATCTTGCTTCACTTGACGAGAAAACAAGATATGAGAGAATAGACGCACTTTTTGCTACAAAGATACCGCTTTTTATCGTGGCAAGAGGTCATGAGCTTTATCCTGAAATGGTTGAGATAGCTAAGAAATACGGTGTACCTATCGCAAGAACTCAGGACAGCACAACAGCATTTATCGCCGCACTTATCGGATATTTGAACGTTGAGCTTGCTCCAAGAATAACACGCCACGGCGTTCTTATCGAAGTATACGGCGAGGGTATCCTTATCGTGGGCGAGAGCGGCGTTGGTAAGAGCGAGACCGCTATCGAGCTTGTAAAGAGAGGTCACAGACTTGTGGCTGACGATGCCGTTGAGATCAGAAAGACATCAAACAGAACGCTTGTCGGCTCATCGCCTGATAATATCCGTCACTTCCTCGAACTGAGAGGTATCGGTATCATCAATACAAGACGTCTGTTCGGTATGGGTGCTGTAAAGGTAAGCGAGAAGATAGACCTTATCGTAGAGCTTGAGCCTTGGGACAGCACAAAGATATACGACAGAATGGGCGTAGATAACGAGTATACAACTATTCTCGGAATCAAGATACCGAGCCTTACAATTCCTATAAAGCCGGGCAGAAACCTTGCTGTTATCCTTGAAGTTGCGGCTATGAACAACCGTCAGAAGAAAATGGGTTATAACGCTGCCGCTGAACTTTTGCAGAATCTTGGTCTGCAAATGGACAAGAAAGACAAGGTCAAGAACTGGGATAATTTCTAAAAACACGCATATACTTTATTAAATAGGAGATAGATCATAATGCACTTACAGGGAGATATGCACACGCACACTATAGCTTCAACTCATGCTTACTCCACCATAACAGAGAACTGCCAGTGGGCTGAAAAATACGGAATGAAAGGCATAGCAATGACAGACCATGCCATGAAAATGCCTGACTCGCCACATATCTGGCACTTTGTGAACCTTGGCATACTGCCGAGAAAGATAAACGGGATAACCATCCTCAGAGGTATAGAGGCTAACGTTATGAGCGATGACGGCGAGCTTGATACTGACGAAAAGCTGCTTTCAGGACTTGAATGGGTGGTGGCGTCTATGCACAGTGCCTGCTATACTCCCTCGACACCTGAGAACCACACTAAAAGCTGGCTGAAAGTCGCACAGAACCCTCAGGTGGATGTCATAGGTCACTGCACCACCGCACCTTTTATGTTCGATTATGAAAAGGGCGTAAAGGCGTTCAAGGAGTACGGCAAGCTTGTGGAGATAAACGAAAGCTCATTTGCGTGCAAAAGGTCGCCCAGAAGAAACGTAGTGGAGCTTTTGAAGCTTTGCAAAAAGTATGAAGTGCCTGTGGTCTTTGACTCTGATTGTCATTTCTGTCAGCTTATCGGTCAAACACCGAAAGTGGCAAAGATAGCAGAGGAGCTTGATTTTCCTGAAAAGCTTATCATAAACAGCGATTGGGAAAAGATAAGGGAATATGTTCTTGCAAAAAGACCAAACCTCGATATTTAAAACGATGAAAGGAGAAGCCCTCACAAGGGCGTTTTACAGATATATATGAATACGCAGAAGCTGCTTGACCTTGCCTCAGAGCTTGAATGTAATGTTGTCTACAACGAGCCGCTTTCAAAGCATAACACATTTCGTACAGGCGGAGCGTGTACTGCAATGGTGGATATAAGCTCAGAGGAAAGCCTTGCAAAACTTGTTAGAGCCGCACATGAATGGAACGTAAGATATATCGTTATCGGCAACGGCTCAAATCTCCTCTTTGACGATAAGGGCTATGAGGGAGTGGTGTTCCTCATGGGTCAATCAATGGACGAGATAAAAATGATAAATGAAAACACTATATACGCCGAAGCAGGTTGCGGACTTGTAAGGCTTTGTAGGTTCGCACTAGAGCATAATCTTACAGGTCTGGAATTTGCATATGGCATACCGGGAACTGTGGGCGGTGCGATATACATGAACGCAGGAGCTTATGACGGTGAGATAAAAAACGTTATAACCTCTGCAAACTCTGTAAGAGCAGACGGCACTGTACATACTACAGAGGCAAATAAAATGGCTCTTGCTTATCGCAGTAGCTGCTATCAGAAAAACGGTGAGGTCATAACATCTGGAATATTCAGGCTTGAAGCAGGTGTTTATGACGATATTCAGGACAAAATGGTGGAGCTTATGGGCAGGCGCCGTGCAAAGCAGCCAATTGAATATCCAAGTGCAGGGTCAACATTCAAAAGACCTGAGGGACAGTTTGCAGGAAAGCTCATTGAGGATTGTGGTCTGAGGGGATACACGGTCGGAGGAGCGCAGGTGTCCGAAAAGCACTGCGGTTTTGTGGTGAACAAGGGTGGTGCAACAACTGAGGATATTATGTCGGTGATAAGACACATTCAGCATGTTGTCAAAGAGCAGACAGGCTATCTTCTTGAATGTGAGGTAAAGATAATACCTTACAAGGAATAATTTAAATAGGGATCAATAAGTGATGATTTTTTTCAGCTTTGTAAGAAAGGAATGAACGTTATGCAGTTTGTGATAATCACTGGTATGTCAGGATCGGGAAAATCAAGTGCTGTAAATGTGCTTGAAGATATGGGATATTACTGCGTTGATAATATGCCGCCTGAACTTATCCCAAAGTTTGCAAACATATGCAGCCAGTCTGACGGAAAAATAGACAAGGTAGCGTTTGTTGTTGATATAAGAGGCGGCGACCTTTTTCTGAAGCTTCAAGACACAGTAAAGCAGCTTCAGGGCGAGGGCGTGAGTCTTAAAATACTTTTCCTTGACAGCTCAGATGACGTTATCGTGAGAAGATACAAGGAAACAAGAAGAAAACACCCTCTTGACGAGGTGTCATACGGAAATATAAGAAAAGCTATTGAAACTGAGCGTGAGATATTAAGACCTATAAAAGCACAGGCTGATTTTTATATAGACACGTCAAGAAGCTCAACAGCTCAATTTAAGGAAAGGCTTTATTCCATATTCCTTGGAAACGACGAGTTTATGCATATTGATGTTCAGTCGTTCGGTTTCAAGTTCGGTGCAATGAGCGAGGGCGACCTTGTATTTGACGTAAGGTGTCTGCCTAATCCGTTTTATGTACCTGAGCTTAAGAACAAAACAGGTCTTGACAAGGACGTTTATGATTATGTTTTGAGCTTTGACGAAGCCAAAGTGCTTCTAGGAAAGCTAACAGATCTTATCGACTATCTTATACCTCTTTACGAAAAAGAGGGCAAGTCACAGCTTGTTATAGCGTTCGGCTGTACGGGCGGAAAGCATAGAAGCGTTACCTTTGCAGAAGCAGTTGCGGAGCATCTGAGAAAGCAAGGTCACAGGATAAGAATAACACACAGAGATATAAATAATCAGTAAGGCGGTTTGAAAGTTGGAGGACGTATCCTTTTCATACAGAGCAAAAGAAGAAATAATCAGCAAGATAAATTCAAAGCCAAAGGCTGACGTGTGCATGATGGGCATGCTCACATACTGTAACTGCCTGTCAGATGATGAGATATCTTTTCTCACTGAAAATAAAGCGGTAGCAGACTTTTTCGTGTTGAACACCGGCAGGATAACAGGCAATGAGAATGCAGTCGTGGTCACAGAGCAGAAAAAGCGAAACGGCGTTGTGCTTTACGCTTTAGATATTCCTGAGCGTGAGGACAGGCTCATGCTTCTTGACTATTTCAGAATGGATAAGAGCAGGCGTTTGGAAGAAGCTGACCTGCCTAAAGAGAAGTTTTATCCACAGCTCGTGGCTGGTATATTTCTTGCCTGCGGTTCAGTGAACAATCCTGAGAAAAAATATCATATGGAGTTCGTTATGCCAACGCTGGAGCTTTGCAATGATTTTGGTATGCTGCTTATAGATAATTACGATATCACTCCAAAGCACGTTGAACGTAAGAACGCACAGATAGTTTACATAAAAGAGTCTGAGAATATCATAGATATGCTTACTCTTATGGGCGCGCCTATGTGTTCGCTTGAACTTATGAACGTAAAAATGATGAAAGATATGCGCAACAAGATAAACCGAGCGGTGAACTGCGACAACGCCAATATAGAGAAGTCGTTGAAAGCAGCGGAAAAGCAGATAAGCGATATCGAGCTTATAGACGAGACAGTGGGGCTTTATTCTCTTCCTGATAATTTGCAGGAGATAGCTGAGCTTAGATATAATAATCCTGACTTTAATCTTAAAGATCTTGGTGCAGCCATAGATCCTCCTATCTCACGTTCTGGGGCAAACCACAGATTGCAGAAGATAGCAGAGATAGCAGACAGGATAAGAGAGGAAAAAGGTCTTGCACTGAAAGAGGAATAAAAAATGCCTGAGTTTGTACATCTTCATCTTCATAGTGAATATTCGCTCCTTGACGGCGCCTGCCGTATCAAGGAGCTTGTTTTGCGTGTAAAGGAGCTTGGACAGAAGGCCGTTGCGGTCACAGACCATGGAAATATGTTTGCGGCAGTGGAGTTTTACAACGAATGTCTTGCTCAGGGCATAAAGCCTATAATAGGCTGTGAGGTGTATGTTGCACCAAGAACACGATTTGACAAGCTAGCGAAGATAGACAGTTCGCCTTACCACCTTGTGCTTCTGTGCGAAAACAACGAGGGTTATCAAAATCTTATAAAGCTTGTGTCGGCGGCATATACAGAGGGCTTTTACAGCAAACCGAGAGTAGATGTTGAATTGCTTGAAAAATATCATAAGGGGCTTATCTGTCTGTCGGCTTGTCTTGCAGGCGAGATACCCAGAAAGCTTACCAATGGCGATTATGATGGTGCAAAGCAGACTGCTCTTAAATATCGTGATATATTCGGCAGGGATAATTACTTTATAGAGCTGCAAAACCATAAGTTTGCAGACCAGCAGAGAATATTGCCTATGCTTATAAGGCTTTCACGAGAAACGGGTATACCGATGGTCTGCACTAATGATGCACACTATCTCAAACGGTCAGATGCAAACGCCCAGCGTGTGCTAATGTGTATCTCAACAGGCACGACACTTGACGATCCAAGCAGGCTTGAATTTCCTACGGACGAGTTCTATGTAAAGTCAGCAGAAGAAATGGCGGAGCTTTTTCCCTCTCAGCCTGAGTCGCTGGAGAATACAGTAAAGATAGCTGACAGATGTAATGTAAGCTTTGAGTTTGGCAAAACAAAGCTTCCGTATTTCCATATAGACGGCGTTTCAGATAACGAAAAGTTTCTTCGTGATATGTGCATGAAAGGGCTTTATAAACGTTATGAAAAGCCTACCAAAGAGGCTTTGGAGCGTGTTGACTATGAACTTGACGTTATAACGAGAATGGGATATACTGACTATTATCTTATAGTATGGGATTTCGTACATTATGCAAAGACACATGGCATACCTGTGGGCTGCGGTCGTGGCTCAGGCGCAGGAAGCCTTTGTGCATATTGTATCGGTATAACAGGTATAGACCCGCTGAAATATGACTTGCTCTTTGAGCGTTTTCTCAACCCTGAGAGAGTTTCCATGCCTGACTTCGATATAGATTTCTGCATGGAGGGCAGACAGCGTGTTATTGATTACGTTGTGGGAAAATACGGCTCTGACCATGTGGCGCAGATCGCAACTTTCGGCACGCTTGCGGCAAAGCAGGCGGTCAGAGACGTGGCAAGGGCAATGGGTCTGCCTTATCAGACAGGAGATATGCTTGCAAAGAAGATACCAAGGGGTCAGCCGCTTAAATATTCCATAGAGAATATACCTGAGCTTAGTTCCCTTTATAAGACTGATATGAAGTTACGACAACTTCTTGATATTGCCATGAGCGTCGAGGGTATGCCACGAAATGTATCTACCCACGCAGCAGGCGTTGTTATCACAAAAGAGCCTGTGGATTTTTATGTTCCTCTTTATGCCCGTGACGGGCAGGTTTCCACACAGTATACAATGACAGTGCTTGAACGTTTGGGACTTCTGAAAATAGATTTTCTCGGACTTCGCAACCTTACTATAATAGACCACTGCCGCAAGCAGGTGATAAAAACTCACCCTGATTTTAATTTGGAGAAGATACCTCTTGACGACAAGGCGGTGTATGAAATGTTGTCACAGGGCAAAACAGAGGGCGTTTTCCAGTTTGAAAGTGCAGGAATGACCGCAACTGTCATGAAGCTTCGCCCTGAAAGATTAGAGGACCTTATAGCAGTTATCTCTCTTTACCGCCCAGGACCTATGGACTCGATCCCAACATATATCCGAAACCGCCATGAACCTGACAGGATAGTGTATAAGCACCCATTGCTCAAAGGCATACTTGAAGTGACATACGGCTGTATAGTTTATCAGGAGCAGGTAATGCAGATATTCCGCACCCTTGCAGGATATTCATACGGCAGGGCGGATATCGTAAGGCGAGCAATGGCTAAGAAAAAAGCCGCTGTCTTGGAAAACGAGCGAAAGGCGTTTATCTACGGTGAAAAAGGGCAGTGCTGTGGTGCAGTGGCAAACGGCGTGCCTGCAAATGTTGCCAATGAGATATTTGACGAAATGACCTCTTTTGCAAGCTATGCCTTTAACAAATCCCATGCGGCGGCTTATGCAACTATCGCATATCAGACGGCGTATTTAAAATGCCATTTCTATAAAGAATACATGGCGGCACTTATGACTATCACGCTTCTTGACAGCACGGACAAGCTTTACGGCTATATTGCAGACGTGGGCAAAAACGGCGTGAAGATATTGCCGCTGGATATAAATAAGAGCGAAAGCGGTTTTGTGGCTGAACCTGAGGGAATACGCTTTGCACTTCTTGCGGTTAAGTCACTTGGTGAGGGGGCTATCGACAGGATAGTTTCTGAGCGTAAATCAGGTGGAGCGTTCCGTTCGCTTCAAGACTTTTGTACACGAGTTTCAGGCAGAGATATCCATCTGAGAACAGTGGAAGCACTTATAAAGAGTGGAGCTTTTGACGGTTTTGGATACACCAGACGTGAACATCTCAATGCTTGCGAGGACATAATGAAAAGCGTAACTAGGTCAGACGGAAGTGTGATTGAGGGTCAACTTGACTTGTTTGGCATGGGTGTTGCTTCGCCGATGGAAAAGAAGATAGAACGCTGCGGCGAGTTTGACGAACAGCAGCTTCTTGAATTTGAGCATGAAGCTCTTGGTATGTATATATCCGCTCACCCGATAGACCGCTTTGAGTGTGTGATCTCAGCCGCAAGGTGCGTAACCTCTGCACAGCTCATAAAAGCCTGCTCGGACGAGGGCAGAACGGCTGACAAGCGTTTCGCTGACGGAGCAGAAGTAGACTATGCAGGAATGATCAGGGGCAGAAAAATGCTAAAGACCAAAAAAGGCGACATGATGTGTTTTGTGGAGCTTGAAGACAAGTTCGGGACATTAGAGATAGTGGTTTTCCCTTCAGTTTTTCAAACTATGGGAGGCCTTATAAAAGACAGAGCGCTTCTGCACGTTAAAGGCAAGATATCATGCAAAGAGGAAGAAGAACCTAAGATACTTGCGGATATGCTCGAGCCTGTCGATAGATTTTGCTCATTACAGCTTCAAAGGGATATTTGCGTAAGACTTGTTTCAAGAGACGCAGAGGGCATAAAGGCGGTCAGGGCGATAGCTGAGAAATACAGTGCACAGAGCGGTTCAAAGTTTGCGGTATTTTTCAGCGATATACGCAAAATGACAGGCATAAAGTCTGTTCATGCTGTGAAAATGTGTCCTGAACTGCTCGTCGAACTTGAAAACAGACTAGGAGCTGAAAACGTTGTATTTATGGATAGAAAAGGAGAATAAAAATGGAGCCAAGAACATATAAGGTAACAAAAATTGACGGCGATTATGCACATCTTCTCAATGTGGACACAGGCGAAGATCTTCTTATGGCAAGAGCGCTTTTGCCTGACGAAACAGACGAGGGAACAATGCTTCACTGGGAAAATTTCATTTATACGGTAATAGAATAAGTGTATTTATGAAATTCTTGTGAAAAGTATGGAAATCTGCACAGGAATGTGATATACTATATTATTATCGTGTTATCACGAAAAATTTTAGCGTGAAAACGCTTGAAGGAGTAATCAAATGGCTGTATCTTATAGTAGAGAAGAACTCGGCAGAGGGATATCTTTTACAAGAATATATGACAAGAAATTCAAGTCAAACTGCGTGAAGATAGCATTTATATCACCGCTGAACGAAAAAACAGCCTGCGTAAATGCAATGCTGCAAACCGTGCTTGTGACATCAAATGCAGAGATACCTTCACGAAAAAAGCTTACATCTACACTCACAGGACTTTATGGCTCTAGTATTGGTACGAACTGCGGTACCATAGGCGACTATCAGTCTGTGGGACTGTCAGCAAGCTTTATCGGCGACGATTATACCATAGACGGTGAAGTGATATCCGTTCAAGTGGTAAGACAGCTTTTGAACTGTCTGCTCAGACCGCACCTTGTTGACGGAAAGTTCTGTGAGAAGTATTTTACTTTGAGAAAACAAGAGCTTATCGATGCTATTGTTGCCACTGTCAATGACAAGCGTGGCTATGCACTTTTGCAGGCGAAAAAGGTCATATTTGAGGGCGAGCCTGCGGCGGTGTCTGCCATAGGCACTGTGGAGCTTGCCGAGAACATAACTCAGGAAGATCTGTTAAGACAGCACAAAAAACTTCTTGAAAGTGCAAAGATAGAGATAACAATATCAGGCGGCGGAAATACGGCTGCTGCGGAAAAGCTTATAAGAGATGAAATGGCGGCGCTTGAAAGAGTTTCACCTGTGGAGAAGATAGAATACAGGCACAATTCTCCTGCAAAGGCAGAGCCTGTATATAGAGAGCTTAAAATGCAGGTAAGCCAAAGCAAAATGGTCATGGCATTCAAGTCTGACTATGAGGATATCTACACCGCAAAGCTTTTCTGTATGCTTCTTGGCGCAACGCCTTTTTCAAAGCTTTTTGCAAACGTGAGAGAAAAGCTCAGCCTTTGCTATTATTGTTCTTCCGCATATGCCGATAGAAAGGGCACTCTTTTTATCGATAGTGGCGTTGAAAGCTGTAACATAGAAAAGGCAAAAAAAGCTATCGAAGAACAGCTTGAAGCCATATGTAATGGTGATTTTACAGATGAGGAGCTTGAAAACACAAAGAAATCTCTTTGCGGTGGCTTCAAGTCAAATTATGACAGCATATATGATATCATGGGTTGGTATGCTGCACAGAACACACGAAACACGGCGTTTACTCCAGAAGAGATAAACGAGAGAATAGCGAAGATCACCCGTGAGGACATAATAAGCTGTGCAAAGACTTTCAAGCCTGATACAGTTTTCGTTATCAGGGGCGAGGAAGAGGAGGTCTGTGATGGATAAGGAGATCGTAAAGAGCGAGCGACTGGGCGAGAGCTACAGCGTTTTTCATCACCCGTCAGGACTTGATGTGCTTGTGTGGAAAATGGAGGGCTTCACAACTACAGAAGCCATATTTGCCACAAAGTACGGCTCAATTTACAACTGTTTCAAGACCAAGGACAGCAAAGATTTCATCACTGTGCCTGAGGGCATAGCCCATTTTCTTGAGCATAAGCTTTTTGAAAACGAGGACACAGATGTTTTTGAGCTATATGCAAAAACTGGTGCCAACGCAAACGCTTTCACGTCTTTTGATGAAACGGCATATACATTCAGTTGTTCGGAAAATTGGGAGGACTCTCTTGAAATTCTCCTTGACTTTGTTCAGAAGCCATATTTTACAGAGCAGTCTGTAGCAAAAGAGCAGGGCATAATCGGTCAGGAAATAAAAATGTGTGCAGATTCTCCTGAAAGACAGTGCTTTTATAATCTGCTCAGAGCAATGTATGTAAATCACCCTATCAAGATAGATATTGCAGGTACTGTTGATACTATTGCTGAGATAACCCCTGATCTTCTTTATAAGTGTTATTACACTTTCTATAATCTTCACAACATGGTCCTTGCCATTGCAGGAAATGTTGACGAGGATAAGGTCATGGAAATATGTGATAAAATGTTGAAGCCTTGCGAGGATATGAAGCTTGAAACAAAGCTTCCTGATGAGCCAGAGAATGTAGCTCAGAAAAAGATATTTCAGAGCTTTCCTGTGGGTCTGCCGCTTTTCAATATCGGCTTCAAGTGCAAACCTTACGAGGGCAGAGAACTTTTCAAAAAGGCTGGAACAGCGTCAGTTGCGCTTCATCTGCTCATAGGCTCGTCATCACCGCTCTATAAGCAGCTTTTTGACGACGGACTTATCAATTCTCAGTTCGGCGTTGAGGTGTTCACAAGCGGTGGAGTATTCTCTCCAATAATCTCAGGCGAATCCCATGACCCCGAAGAGCTTTACCGCCGCTATCTTGCTGAGATAGAGCGTGTCAAGACAGAGGGCTTTGACAAGGAGCAGTTTGACATGATAAAGCGTTCTATGTATGGTGAGATAGTAAGGGGCATGAACAATCCTGAAAGAGCCGCAGATTATCTCGCGGAGAGTTATTTTGAAAATTCTGACGCTTTCTATGAAGCGCAGGTGCTTGCAGAAATGACTGTAGAGGATTGCGAAAACGCCGTAAGAGAAATGTTCGACCCTGAAAAGTCGTCTATCTCTGTGGTAGATAATAAGTAGATACTTTGAGCCGCAGGCTCAGTGAAAGGAATGATAATTTTATGACAGCATTGCAGTTTCTTGCCGACTCTTCGGCAAATGACGCAATAAGGGAAAAACTCAGAGAGTTTCCGAACAGAGTGTATTTCCCTAATTTCGGGAAGGGTGACAATATCTTCAAAGAGGGTATTGATATCGACAGAGTGCTATTTACAGTGCCAGGCACGAATTTCAAGATATATTGGTATGGTTTTTTAATAACCATCGGAATTCTTCTTGCGATGATATACGGTTTCAGAAGAATGAAGACCGTAGGCATCGACCCTGACAGAGCAACAGATTCCGTTATCGGCGGACTTATTGGAGCTATCTTTGGCGCAAGATTTTATTATATCATCTTTAATACAGAGGGCATGAAATTCTCAGAGTTTTTCAATATCCGTGACGGTGGTCTTGCTATCTACGGCGGAATCATCGGTGCGATACTTGTGGGCGGAATAATAGCTAAAATAAGGAAGCTGAAGCTTACAGCACTTCTTGACGTTGTCGCACCTTGCTTTCTTATCGGTCAGTGTATCGGACGTTGGGGCAACTTCTTTAATCAGGAGGCCTTCGGTGCAAATACAAAGCTTCCTTGGGGCATGATAAGCAACACCACAATGGAATATATCTCAAACCACTATGACGAGCTTGGCGGTCAGGTGTCAGCCCTTGATCCTATCCACCCATGCTTCCTCTATGAGTCTATCTGGTGTCTTATCGGATTTATAATCCTGCACTTCTATCTTAAACACCGCAAGTTTGACGGCGAAGTATTTCTTATGTACACAGGCTGGTACGGTCTGGGAAGATTTTTCATCGAGGGTCTGAGAACAGATTCCCTCTATCTTGGAAACATAAGAGTATCACAGCTTGTTGCAGGCACTTGCGTTCTTGCTTCACTTGTACTTATTATCGTGTTCAGAGGTATCACAAAGAGAAACAGCGACTACAAGCTGTTCGTTGATACAGAGCTTTCAAAGGCTCAGCTTGAACAGTATAACAGCTACAATGATATCCAGAAAGAGAAGAAAGAACTTAAGCACAAGATAAAGGAAGCCAAGGATAAGGGCGAAAGCTTCATCGAGCTTCAGAAAGAATATGACGAAAAGTTCGGCAAGCAAGCTCAAAAAGACAAGCTTAAAGAAGCCGAGGAAAAGGACAAGGAGTCACATACCAAAGCCGAGGAGGAGTATAAGTCCATACTTGACGAGGACTCTGAGGACTCTGACAGTGAAGAAAAAGACAATGATGAAAATGATACGGAGGAAGAATAAATGGGACAGATAATTGACGGCAAGGCAGTATCAGCCAAGGTCAAGGAAGAAATTAGACTTGAAACAGAAAAGCTCAAAGAGCAGGGTGTAGAGATAGGCCTTGCAGTGGTCATCGTCGGTGATGACCCTGCTTCACAGGTTTATGTAAGAAACAAGGAAAAGGCTTGCGAAACTGTGGGCTTTAATTCATTCAAGTATGCTCTACCAGCTGAAACAACAGAAGAAGAGCTTCTTGATCTTGTTAAAAAGCTCAATGATGACGACAGAGTGGACGGAATTCTCGTTCAGCTCCCACTGCCAAAGCACCTTGATGATAAGGTGATAATAAATAACATCAGACCTGACAAGGACGTTGACGCTTTCCACCCTGTAAATGTGGGCAAAATTATGATAGGCGATTACAGTTTTCTGCCATGCACACCTGCCGGCGTTATGGAGCTTATCAAGTCAACAGGTACTGACATTGCAGGCAAGGAGTGCGTAGTAGTCGGAAGAAGCAATATCGTTGGAAAGCCGCAGGCTATGCTGCTTCTTCACAATAACGGCACTGTTACGATCTGCCATTCAAAGACAAAAAATCTTAAGGAAGTTTGCCATAGAGCAGATATCCTAGTTGCGGCTGTTGGCAGACCAAAGATGATAACCGCTGAATATATCAAGGAGGGCGCAGTAGTTATCGACGTTGGTATGGACCGTGACGAAAACGGCAAGCTTTGCGGTGACGTTGATTTTGAGGACTGCAAGGATAAGGCTTCATTTATCACACCTGTTCCGGGCGGAGTTGGTCCTATGACTATTGCCATGCTCATGAGGAACACACTCACAGCAGGCAAGGCTCATCACGGCATAGAATAGTTGTAAAATTTCTGTTAAGACTATTTACAATTTGTCCGAAATAATGTATAATATATGAGTTGCTTACTGCGACATATCCATGCAACAGAATATGGGTCACGCCCGTAAGTGGGAAAGTTACCTGCCATATTCTTTTACATCGGAAATATTTTATCGAAAGAGGTACGAAAAATGCTTAGAAAAGACGAAAAGACAGCTGTTATCGAAGCTAACAGAACTCACGAAACAGACACAGGTTCACCTGAGGTACAGATCGCTATCCTTACAAAGAGAATCAGCGACCTTACAGAACATCTTAAGACACACAAGAAGGACAACCACTCAAGAAGCGGTCTGTTCAAGATGATCGGTAAGAGAAGAAATCTTCTCAACTACCTCAAGAAGAAGGATATCGAAAGA
Organism: uncultured Ruminococcus sp.; assembly: GCA_934435205.1. Taxonomy (GTDB): domain Bacteria; phylum Bacillota; class Clostridia; order Oscillospirales; family Ruminococcaceae; genus Hominimerdicola. The sequence goes on from CAKSAK010000003.1 coordinate 196,582, forward strand.
TATAGAGCTACTATCGAAAAGCTGGGTATCCGTAAGTAATCATGTAACTGACATCAAGGCAGAGGCATTTATTGCCACTGCCTTTTGGTGTTTATTTGAACTGTTGGTGAAAGGTAACTTAGCATTAAACAGAATGTATGAAGCTCGTATGTCCTGTTTATTGCTAATGCTTTCACCATACAGAAAAAACTAAATTTCTAAAATGGAGGAAAGACAATGTTTGAGAATTTCAAAACTTTTGAAACGACATATGCAGGCAGACCTGTAGTAGTTGAAACAGGTAAGACCTGCGGACTTGCTAACGGCTCTTGCTGGGTAAGATACGGTGAAACGGTTGTAATGGCTAACGTTACAGCTTCCGCAAAGCCAAGAGAGGGTGTTGACTTTTTCCCGCTTTCAGTTGACTTTGAGGAGAAAATGTATGCAGTAGGCAGAATACCAGGTTCTTTCACAAAGAGAGAAGGCAAGGCTTCTGACAAGGCTATCCTCGCATCAAGATGTGTTGACAGACCTATCAGACCTCTTTTCCCAAAGGATATGAGAAATGACGTTTCAGTTGTTATGACAGTTCTTTCTGTTGACCCTGACAACTCACCTGAGATCACAGGTATGATAGCTACATCTATCGCACTTTCCATCTCTGATATCCCTTGGAATGGTCCTGTTGCTTCTATCAATGTTGGTTATGTTGACGGTGAACTCGTTCTTAACCCAACTCTTGAGCAGAGAGCTAAGAACAGACTTAACCTTACAGTTGCAGGCTCTGCTGAAAAGATCGTTATGATCGAGGCAGGTGCAGACCAGATCCCTGATGACCTTATGCTCAAGGCTATCATGACAGGTCATGAAGAGATCAAGAAAATGGTAGCTTTCATCAACGATATCAAGGCTCAGATCGGTAAACCTAAGTTTGAGTTCGAGTCCATGGAAGTTGACCACGATCTGTTTGACGCTGTTGAAGCAATGGTAGGCGAGCAGGTAAAGGTCGCTCTTGATACTGACGATAAGAATGTAAGAGACGCAAGACTTCAGCCAATAATCGACGCTGTTCACGAGAAGTTCGACGAGCAGTGCGAGGATAACACAGCTGTTCTTGACGAAGTTATGTATAAGCTCCAGAAAAAGATAGTAAGAAACTGGCTCTATGAGGGCAAGCGTGTTGACGGCAGAGGTATCGACGAGATAAGACCACTTGCCGCTGAAGTTGGCGTTCTCCCAAGAGTACACGGTTCAGGTATCTTCACAAGAGGTCAGACACAGGTAATGACTATCGCAACACTTGGCCCTGTTTCAGATGCTCAGAAACTTGACGGTATCGATGAAGAAACTTCCAAGAGATATATGCATCAGTACAATTTCCCTTCATACTCTGTAGGCGAAACAAGACCTTCAAGAGGTCCTGGAAGAAGAGAGATCGGTCACGGCGCACTTGCTGAGAGAGCGCTCGTTCCTGTTATTCCTTCTGTTGAGGAGTTCCCATATGCTATCAGATGCGTATCCGAGGTACTTTCTTCAAATGGCTCTACATCACAGGGTTCTATCTGTGGCTCAACGCTTGCTCTTATGGACGCAGGTGTTCCTATCAAAGAGCCTGTTGCTGGTATCTCATGTGGTCTTATCACTAAGGAAGACGGTAGCTGGATGACAATGGTCGACATTCAGGGCCTTGAGGACTTCTATGGTGATATGGACTTTAAGGTAGGCGGTACCAAGAACGGTATAACAGCTATTCAGGTAGATATCAAGGTTGACGGTCTTACACCTGAGATAATCGCAAGCGCTTTTGAAAAGACAAGAAAAGCAAGAATGTATATTCTTGATGAGATAATGCTCAAGGCTATCCCTGCTCCTCGTGCTGAGGTAAGCAAGTGGGCACCTAAGATGCTTACAACTAAGGTTCCTGTTGATAAGATAAGAGAAGTTATTGGCTCAGGCGGAAAGGTCATCCAGAAGATCTCTGCAGAGTGTGATGTTAAGATCGATATTTCTGAGGACGGCAGCGTATTCGTTTCTGGTATCGACAAGGAAAAGGCTGAACAGGCAATCAATATTATCAATACTATCGCTAATGACCCTGAGATAGGTGCTATTTACAGAGGTAAGGTAGTAAAGATCATGAACTTTGGTGCTTTCGTTGAGATAGCTCCTGGTAAGGATGGTCTGGTACACATTTCTAAGCTTGACAAGTCAAGAGTAGAAAAGGTCGAGGACGTTGTTTCTGTTGGCGACGAGATCGTTGTTAAGGTAATGGAGATCGACGATCAGGGCAGGATCAATCTTTCAAGAAAAGACGCTCTTGCTGATATCGAAGCTAAGAAGAACGCTAAGTAATAAGTTTTTAAGAGCGGGCGGCTATGTGCTGTCCGCTTTTTTTTGTTGCTTTTTTTTGTTGACAAATTTGTTGACAAAAAAGAAGAAGTATGTTAGTATAAAAGTAATAAATTTTTATAGGGGGTATCTGTATGAGGTGTACAGTATGCGGGTGCGATATTCTGCCTAACAGCATTTGCTGTCAGAATTGTGGCACAAGAGTTATTGAAATGACAGGGGTAAATTCGGCTCAGCCGAGGTATGGAAATAGTTTCAATAATAGCTTTAACAACAGCTTTGATAATGGCTTTAACAGCAATGTGAGGGCAGCGGGAAAGAATATGTCTATAGGCAAAAAGGTGCTTATCCTTTTGCTTGCACTGTTCATAGGTGCTGCTGTCGGTTTTAGTTATTGGTATTTTCACAATGTTTCTACGCATACCATTAGGGAAGAGAATTTCAGCGTTGAACTGCCAAGGTCACTTGAAAAGGCAACCACAATAGACTATGCGGCACAGAGCAGTGATGGAACTGTAAAAGCCAACGGAAAGTACGCTGATATTGATAGCGATTTTCAGTATATGATCCTTGATTACTCTTCACTTGCTGGCGAAACAACGAATATTCTTACTGAGGAACTGTTTGTCACCTACATGAAGGGCAATCTGAAAAGTCAGTTTGGAAGCAGCTACAAAGAAGTGTATGCTGATGGTAACAAGCTTAAAATGACCTATCGTGCAAAAACGGGCGACGAAGTTTATAACTACGCTTTATGCAAAAAGTCAGGTTATAAATATTATTGGTTTGTTTTTGGCTGTAAGGCTGATGAAAAGGATTTCTATGACCCGAAATTTGAAAAGTGGGCAAGCACTATACATATCAATTAATACAAAATTTATAAAGTCGATTTGTTAAATTATTGACATAATAAACAGCATATGTTAGAATAAAAGTATAAATTATATGAGGGAGAATAGAATATGAAATGTCCTATTTGTTCGGCAAAAATCGGTGAAACTGACGCTTTTTGTCCTAATTGTGGGTCGGCTGTGAAGTCTGAAACAAGCGGTTATATGGATTCTATAGACACATCAAACCTTGGTGAGAATGCTGGCTTCGGCAAACGCAACACTACGGGTGCGCAGCCTGTGAATGCAGTTTCTCAGCAGAATTATGCTCAGGGTCAGCAGTCTTATGGTCAGCCACAGAACGGCTACGCTCAGCAGAGTTATCCGCCTCCGCAGAATGGCAATGCTCAAACTCCATACGGCAGTGCATATGAGCCTTACAAGATAGCGCCGGTTACATCTGCTAAAAAGGGCATACCAAAGCCCTTGATGTCAGTTCTTGTGTTTATCCTTGCGTTCTTGGTGGCTTTTGGTGTGAGATATTTTTACAAGAACACAGCTACGAAAACATTGCAGGGTACAGGCTATACAATGACCGCTCCTGCGGATATTGAGAAATCTAGCAGCACAAATCTGTATGCCCTTGATAACTTCTCCAACAATGAGGTGGGCATAAACGCTGTTAAGCTTTCATATTCTGATATTGCACTTTATGGCTATGGCAAGGGCGAGTCTGCATCGGATATCTTCGATTTTATTCTTGAAAACGGCACAACTACTTTAAAAATAACAGGTAAAGATTCAAAATATATTTATTATACTCAGAGCATAGGAGATAAACATTATTACGGCATGAGTTCTGTAACTGAGGGCAACGGTGGCTACTACATTTTTGATTTTCTCTGCGAGCAGAAAAATAAGTCAAAATATGAAGATAAGTTCAAGGATTGGGCTGCTTCAGTTGAGATAAAGTAAATAATTCAAGCTGTCCTTCGGGGCAGCTTTTTTTGTTTTGCATAAAATTCTTGCTTTTTTCGTCAAAAAGGTGTAAAATAAATCATATGACACAAAATTTGCTTTCTGCATAAAATGTACTAATAATATGCGGAGGTGATCTTGTGCTGAATTTTATACTTGTTCTGGCTTTGGCAATGGCAGTTGTGATTTGGTTTTGTGTGAAATGGTATAGGGTGCGAAATGTTGGCAAGCGTGGCGGATATTTGCTTATACCATGCAATAAGAATACCCATGAGCTTGAACATATAGTAAAAAGCTGTTATTGGGAGGAATTTTTTCAGCCTGAATATTACGGCAGAGAAATAATCCTCGTTCAACTTGATAAAAGCGAGATTAATTATGTTTCAAAACGTTTGGAGCAGGATTATAGCATCGTTCACTGTGTTGATATAACTGAGCTTGCAGATTTTATCAAACGCAGAGAGCTGAAATGCCATGAAAAATAGATCATTCGGAGAATAATATGGAAGATTTAAAGACCCTCAAGGGTGAGGTTGACAGCATAATATTTAAAAGTGAGGACACAGGCTTCTGTGTGCTTATGCTTAACTGTGACAATGACCTTATCACAGTTGTTGGCGAAATGGGCGACGTTGAGGAGGGCGAAGATCTCGTTGTAACAGGTGAGTTCACTTCACATCAGAAGTTCGGCGAACAGTTCAAGGTGCATATCTTTGAGCGTTCTTTGCCTACTACCTCTGCGGCGATACAGCGTTATCTTGCAAGCGGAGCTATATCAGGCGTAGGACCTGTGCTTGCAAAAAAGCTTGTGAACAAGTTCGGTGATGAAACCCTTGACATAATAGAAAACACGCCAGACAGGCTCACAGAGATAGACGGTATAACCGTGAAAAAAGCGGAAAAAATATCTCAGGAGTTCAAAACCACTTTTGCCGCAAGGTCGCTTATGTCATATCTTAACAAATTCGAGATAGAAACTTCTTACGGCATAAAGGCGTGGAAGCGTTGGGGCAACACTGCCGAACAGATCATAAAGTCAAACCCTTATGTGCTTTGCACTCAGGGCGTTGATCTGTCATTTTCCCGTGCGGACGCAGTTGCCGCAAAGTCTGATATCCCTGCTGACAGTGAGTGCAGGATAAAGGCTGGAATTACATATATCCTAAGACAAAACGCTGACCAAGGTCATACCTGCCTGCCTTTAGACAGTATTGTGAAAACAGCGGTGAGTTATCTTGAAGTTGATGAAAAGCTTATAAAAAAAGTAATCGAGGATGAAACTGAGGAGGAAAATCTCTACTATTATGATAAGCAGGGCAGACGTTTTGTTATGCTTGCAGATTTTTACAAAGCTGAGGACTACATAGCAAGGCGACTTGCCATAATGCGGCAGATCTCTTATGACAATAAGATAGACTTTTCCGAAGTAATTGACCTTGAAGAAGAAAATAATGGCATACACTATGAGAAAATACAGCGTGAAGCCATAAATCTTGCACTGTCAAAGGGCTTTCTTGTGCTGACGGGAGGACCAGGTACAGGAAAGACCACCACGCTCAACGCTATAATTTCTCTTTATCAGCAGCAAGGGCTTAACGTTATGATATGCGCACCAACAGGCAGAGCAGCAAAGAGGCTTTCCGATCTTACGGGATTTGACGCAAAAACTATCCACAGGCTTCTTGAAGTGAAGCATACAAGCGGTGACACACTTGCGTTTATACATGATGAAAACAATCTTCTTGATTGTGACGCTTTGATAATCGACGAGATGTCCATGGTGGATTCCTGCCTTTTTGAAGCCGTTTTGAGAGCCATAAGCGTTACCTGCAAGCTTGTTCTTGTGGGGGACAGCGACCAGCTACCGTCAGTAGGTGCAGGAAATGTGTTAAAGGATATTATTGACAGCGGAGTAATGTCTGTTGTAACACTAAAAGAGATCTTCAGACAGGCACAGGAGTCTGAAATTGTCATGAACGCCCATAAGATAGTAAACGGCGAGCATATTGACCTTGCCAGCAAGGACAAGGACTTTTTTTTCATGCAGCGGCTTGAATATGGAGAGCTTCAGGATCTTGTGGTGGAGCTTTGCAAAACAAGGCTGCCAAAAGCCTACGATTACTCGCCCATAGACGACATTCAAGTGCTTTCGCCTACACGTAAAGGTCCTGCGGGTACTGTGGAGCTAAACAAGCGTCTACAGCAGGAGCTTAATCCTCCAGCCGCAGGAAAATCAGAGGTCAAGACCCCTGTTTATACTTTCAGAAAAGGTGACAAGGTCATGCAGACCAAGAATGATTATGACATTCTTTGGAAAAAGTATATAACCGAGGATAAGACCGAAAGTGGCGCAGGCATTTTTAATGGCGATATAGGCATAATAATTGCAGTGAACAAGATACTTAAAACTGTGACTATTGATTTTGAGGGCAGAATAGCTGTCTATGACAAGCAAATGCTGGATAATCTGGAGCTTGCCTATGCCATAACAGTGCATAAAAGCCAAGGTTCTGAGTTTGATGTTGTCATTCTCACTGTATTCGGTGGATTTGACAAGCTTTATTACAGAAATCTGCTTTATACGGCGGTAACAAGAGCCAAAAGAATGCTTATAATAGTAGGTTCGAAAAAGCGTGTTGATTTTATGATAGATAATAATAAACGTACTTTGAGGTATACTGCGCTTAAAAATATGCTAATGGAGCTTGTGGAGGGTGATGACAGTGGTCAGCAGACGCTTGATATATAAATTTCTGCTTGATTTTGTTTATCCTAATCGTTGCCCTATATGTGGAAGTTTTATGAGATGGGACGAGCTTTTGTGTAAAAATTGTGAAAGCAAGCTGCCTTTTCATAAAAAAATATTGTGCGAAAAGTGCGGCAAGGATAAGTGCCTAGATCATGATTCATTACATTTTGACAGTATTCATACTCTTATGAGATATGAGGATATTTGCGTGAAAGCCATACATCAGCTTAAAGATGACAGACAGCTTAATTTTGCGGAATATTCTGCGAAGCTTCTGGGTAATGTGCTAAGAGAAAATGGCGTTGCAGAACAAGCGGATATCATCACATCAGTGCCAATGCATAGATCAAAACGCCGTAAAAGGGGATATGATCAGGCACAAAAGCTTGCGCACTTTACGGCTATGGAGCTTGGGGTAAAAGAAGACTATCACCTGCTTGGACGGACAAATGACACCGCAGAACAGCATACAATGACAGCCGTTCAGCGAAAAACTCATGCGGAGGATATTTATTATTCCCTAGCGAAACATGTTGACATAAAAGATAAAAATATTCTGCTTTTTGATGATGTTTACACAACAGGTGCAACTCTCAATGTGTGTAGCAGGCTGTTAAAAGAGATGGGTGCTAAAAAGGTGTTTTGTGCTGCAATAGCCACAACGCTTCTTGAAGAAAAAGCATAAAGAATAAAACAGACCGCCCTCGGTATAATAATATCAGGAGGCGGTCTTTATGATAACTGAGGAACAGTTTGCGGCAGTGAAAAGGCTTATTGTGTCTGAAAACTGCATGATAGACAGGTTTGAGCATTATGTGAGCGAGATAAAAGAGCCGCAGCTAAAAGAAGATATGCAGAAGCTTACAGCGGCTTTGAAAAATCAGCGTTCAGGGCTGCTCACAAGTCTGGAGGATAACAATGGTAACTGACGGAAATATAATAAAAGAAGCAAGATTTTTTGTCAAGGCGTATTCAAAGGAGTTTTGTCAGACCTACAGCGACCTGTGCGGAACTCCTTTTGCGGAGTGTATAAAAAGTGCGCTTGACGGTCAGCTTAGAATAGCAGAGAAGCTTGAAAGCCTTGAAAAAACATACTGTGACAAAACCAAGCTACCCATTGCAGACAGTATTGATGTGAACAGATTTTTATATAAGAACAGGGAAGATATGGAGTAAAAAAGTCCGCAGATACTCGTCCTGCGGACTTTTGCTATTTTGATATGTGTACGTCAAGTTGGTCGAATGGTATGGAAATGCCGTTTGCGTCAAAGCGTTCCTTTGCTTCTTTGAGAAATTTGTATCGTATCTCCCAGTAAGCGTCGGTCGGTATCCATACACGCATGATGAGTATTATCGCACTAGCGCCATGTTCGCAGATAGCTACAAGCGGCTTGTCAGGCTCGTTTATCACCCTCGGCTCATCATTGAGCATTTCTCTAAGAATTGCCATTGCCTTGTTGTGGTCGTCATTGTAGCTGATAGAGAATTTCAGTTCAAGGCGACGTTTGTCATCAGCAGTTATATTTGTAATAGTCGATTGTGAAACAACTCCGTTTGGTATAAATATCATCTTATTCTCAAGGGTCTTTAGGGTGGTGTAGAGTATAGAAATAGCGTCAACAGTTCCCTCTGAGTCGCCTATTTTTACATAATCACCGCATTTAAAAGGCTTTGAGAAAAGTATGATAAAGCCGCCTGCAACGTTTGAAAGACTGTTTTGAAGAGCAAGACCGATAGCAAGACCTGCTGCACCGATAGTTGCGACTATGGAAGACATAGGTACTTGAAGTGCAGATAGTGCCATTACTACTATTATAATAAGCAAAACAGTGTGTACCACAGAGGTGAGAAATTTGTGTATGGTCACATCTGTTCGCCGCATACTAAGACCCTTGTTCATCACTTTCAGTACAAGTTTGTCAAGAAGTATGCCCAAAAGAAAAATCAAAGCCGCCGCAATAAGATGCGGGGTAAATTCTTCGAGCCAGTTCAAAAATCTGTCAGCCAAAATATCATCTCCGTAATAATTTTATCTGCTTTTATTATAACATCTGTCAGACATAATTGCAAGTGTGGGGAAGTATATAACTTTTTTTGCGTATTTATGCACTTTTATCAGAAATCATAACAAAAATAGGTGTTGGCTTGGAGATAATTTTGTGAAAAAAATGTGGGAAAAAGTCTTGCTATTTGTATGGCTTTGGTGTATAATAATATTAAGTTTTATTATACTTACAGTAAGGAGAATTTTTATGATCAATTTTCTTAACACTGCAGCTCAGATGGTTGCGGCAAAGAGTACGATCAGTCCTGACCAAAAAGATCTTGGTGCTGGAACTGTTGCCTCTGTCGTTATCACGGGTATAGTTGTGGTATTTATCGGACTTATTCTGCTTATCCTGCTTGTGTCGATCTACGGAAAGATCTTTGACGTTATCAACGGCAGAGCTGCAAGAAAGGCTGAAGAGGCAAAAAAAGCTGCTGAAGCTGCAAAGGCTGCCACTAAGCCGGAGCCAGTGAAGGTTGCTGCTCCTGTTGTGGAAGATGGCATTGAAGAAGAAACAGTTGCTGTTATCATGGCTGCAATTTCGGCTATGAGCAGTGCAGAGGGCAAGAAGCTCGTTCTTAAGAGCGTTAAAACTGCCAAGCCACAGAGACCTGCATGGTCTACCGCTGGTATAATCGACAATACAAGACCATTTTAGTGCAGTTGACGTGAAAGGAACGTGATAATAGATGTCAATAATTAATTCATTTCTTGATACCATGGCGTCTTTGGCGTCACAGTCGGGTTTTGCGGGCTTCCTCGTAGACGGCGGCTGGAAAAATATCATAATGATACTTATTTCATTCGTATTTATGTATCTGGCTATTGCAAAGGGTTTTGAGCCGCTTCTGCTTTTGCCTATCTCATTCGGTATGCTGCTTACAAACCTGCCATACGCTGAGATGTATCACCCAGACTTCTGGAACTATAAGACAGTTGCAGGCAATGACCACTATATAGATTACGGACAGATACTTCAAAAGGGCGGTCTGTTGGATATTCTTTACATGGGCGTTAAGCTCCAGATCTATCCACCGCTCATATTCCTTGGAATCGGTGCTATGACAGACTTTGGTCCGCTGATCGCAAGCCCTAAGAGCTTTCTTATGGGTGCTGCCGCACAGGGCGGTATCTTCTTCACATTCATCGGTGCAGCTCTCTTCGGAATGAGCGCAGCAGAGTGTGGTTCTATCGCAATCATCGGCGGCGCTGACGGCCCTACATCTATCTATGTATCTTCAAGACTTCTTACCTCAAATAGTAATATCGGTGTTGGTACTATAGCACTTGCAGCCTATACATACATGGCTCTTGTTCCTATTATCCAGCCACCTATCATGAAGGCTCTTACAACTAAGAAAGAGCGTTCAGTAGTAATGGGTCAGCTCAGACCTGTTTCTAAGGTTGAGAAGCTTATTTTCCCTATTCTCGTAACTATCGTCATCTCACTTATGGTTCCTTCAGCAGCTCCACTGGTCGGTATGCTCATGTTCGGTAACCTTCTTAAAGAGAGTGGCGTCTGCGACAGACTTGTTAAGACAGCTCAGAACGAGCTTATGAACATCATCACTATCTTCCTCGGCGTAACAGTTGGTGCAACAACTCAGGCTGATAAGATCATGAACATTCAGTTTGCAGAAGTTATGGCACTTGGTGTTGTAGCATTCTCGCTTGGTACGGCCTGCGGTGTACTTCTTGGTAAACTCATGTACGTTCTTTCAGGTCACAAGATCAATCCGCTTATCGGTTCAGCTGGTGTATCTGCCGTTCCAATGGCAGCCCGTATCTCTCAGAAGGTCGGTCAGCAGGAAGTTCCTACGAACTATCTGTTGATGCACGCTATGGGTCCTAATGTTGCCGGCGTTATCGGTTCAGCCGTTGCTGCTGGTGTTCTTCTTACAATTGTAAGATAAGATCAGAAATTTTTCGGGGCGATGAAAAGCATCGTCCCGATTTTTGTGTATAGGTTAGGAGTGTTGATATGTCAGAAAGTAAATTTTTTGCAGTGATATCCCGTATGAAATATATAAATCGTTGGGCGCTTATGCGAAACACGATCAATGAGAATATCAGCGAACATTCTCTTGAAGTTGCTTTTATTGCACATGTGCTTGCTCTTATCAGAAATAAGAGATTTGGCGGAAATGTTTCTCCTGAGAGATGTGCGCTGCTTGCTATGTATCACGATGTCACTGAGATAATAACAGGTGACTTGCCTACGCCTATAAAATACTACAGCCATGAGATAAAGGGCGCATATGATGAGATCGAACAGAAAGCCAAAAATACTCTGGTGTCTTATCTACCTGATGATCTGAAAGAGGACTTTGAGCCGCTTTTCTGCAAAACTCCACAGGAGGAAGAAGCATGGAAGCTTGTCAAGGCGGCGGACAAGCTGTCTGCGCTTATAAAGTGCCTTGAAGAAAGACAAATGGGAAATACTGATTTTGCATCAGCAGAAAAATCTACACTTGAAGCTATTGTAGCAATGAAAATTCCAGAAGCAAATGTTTTTCTTGATGAATTTATTCCAGCTTATACATTAACTCTTGACGAACAAGCTTGACAATGACGCAGTGGTGTTGTATAATAGAAATTGAAATTATAGGACAATATTAAGTGGGAAAATATTGAATTAACGGAGGCTATCAATTGGATATTATCGTTTCTGCGTCGCTGCTTGCCTGCGACTTTTCAAATCTTGCGTTCGAGATAAAGCGTGCTGAGGACGCTGGCGTTGATTGGATTCATTATGATGTCATGGACGGAATGTTTGTGAGAAATATAAGTTTTGGGGAACCACTTTTGAAAAGTGTGGGCAAAAGCATAACTGTTCCAGTAGACGTGCATCTCATGATTTGCGATCCTATCAGATATATTGATAACTACGCAGATCTTGGTGCTGACCTTATCACTTTTCATTATGAGGCGGCTGAAGATCCACAGGCTGTTATTGACAAAATACATTCAAGAGGTATAAAGGCAGGAATCTCCATTAAGCCTGCAACACCTGTAAGTGCAATAAAGCCTTTCCTTGATAGTGTTGATATGGTGCTTGTAATGACAGTAAACCCAGGTTTTGGCGGTCAGAAATTTATTCCTGACACTCTTGAAAAAATAAGCGAAGTGAGATATCTAATTGACCAGACGGAAAGGGATATCAGACTTCAGGTTGACGGTGGCGTAAATCTTGAGACTGCTGGTTTGCTTAAAGAATCGGGTGCAGACACTTTAGTAACGGGAACATACGCTTTTAAGGCAAACGATATGTCAGAGGCTGTTAAGCTTCTAAGAGAAATAGTTTAGTTTATCAAAAGGAGTATTGCTCACCAAAGGGCTATACTCCTTTATTTTGTTTATAAGCACGTTGTCAGCTATGCAGGCTTTCAGCAGAGCTTTTTTCGCAACTGTCGAGTGTGCGTATCCTATGGTGAAGATTAGAGCATGACCTCTAGGAAGCTGATACAGACTACTTTTTGTTATCTTATCGGCATATGCTTTGTGTATCTCAGCCGCTTTTGATATAAGCTTATCAGGGTCGGCGGCAATTATAGCAAGTTCTGTGGTGTGGCGAGTTTCCGCTTTCGGAAGTCTGAAATATATGTTTATAGTCCCTGCGCCTGTCAAAGCCACGTCCACTTCAATTTTTCCTTCTGTTATTTTTATAAGCCCTGTTTCCCTGAGAATGAACATAAGCTCTGAGAGAAATTCCTCGCTTCTGGGGTTGTTTTCTTCAAAATCTGCGAAAGAAATGTTCATTATCTGCATATCTTTTTCATTGAGAATTACTTTTATTTCAAGCTCTGACAGCCTTTTTATCTCCAAAACAAACACCCCTTATGTATAATGTCAGCCTGCGCTATATCATTATACTCATAAGGGGTGTTTTCTGTGAAATTTTGTTTATGAAAGCTGGTCGGAAAGCTCAGCCCACTCGTCCATTTTCTGGTCAAGGGCGGTTTTGGCTTCTTCAAGCTCTTTGCATTTCTCGCTCATTTTGCTGTAGTCAGAAGCTATCTCAGGGTCGGATATTGCATTTTCAAGTTCAAATATCAGCACTTCTGTGTCTTCGATCTCCTTTTCAAGTTCTCTTATGCGGTTGCGTTTTTGAGCGTCAGCAGCACGCTGTTCCTTATTGCGATATTGTCTTGCTTTGTTTTCTTTGTACGCTTTTTCCTCTTCAGCACGCTTTATCTCTGCTTCGCTCTGCATCTTGAGCTGGCGGGCAGCGTTCACCGCTTCGCTGTATGCGTCAAAGTTACCCTCGTATGAGTTCACTTCGTCATGCTTGACCTCGATTATCCTGCTTGCCACCTTGTTGAGCAGATATCTGTCATGAGATACAAGGATTATCGTTCCGCCAAACTCTGCCAAAGCGTCCTCCAGCACCTCTTTTGTACTTAGGTCAAGGTGGTTTGTAGGCTCGTCAAGCACAAGCACGTTTCCACGATTGAGCGCCATTATGGCAAAGCAAAGCTTCGCCCTTTCACCACCGCTGAGAACAGAGATAGGTTTGAAAACATTCTCACCTGTAAGCAGAACTGCACCTAGCACGCTTCTTGCCTGTTGTTCAGATAATCTTGGATAGCGATCCATTATTTCTTCAAGCACTGTCTTATGGGGATCAAGTATAGCGTGTTCCTGTTCAAAATAGGATATCTTCACATTTCCGCCCCAGCTTATATTTCCACTCTCGTGTGGGATAAATCCTTGGATAAGTTTAAGTATTGAGGTCTTTCCAATACCATTTGCACCGATCAAGGCAACGTGTTCTCCTCGGCGAACATTCATGGTAAGTGACTTTATAAGCTCCTTTTTGTCGGCTCCTTCGCCAACGACCAACGGACAATCCACAACTCGCACAATATCCTTTGTTGGTTCGATATCATATTCAAGCTTTATCTTCGGAGGTTTTGTGTACATAAGCGGTTTGTCGATTCGCTCGATACGGTCAAGCATATGCTGTCTTGACTTCGCCATTTTTGAGGTTGAAGCCCTAACAAGATTTTTCGCTACATAGTCCTCCAGCTTTGCGATCTCCTTTTGCTGTGCCTCATATTCTTTGAGCTGACGCTCTGAATTCATTTTCTTTTGCACAAGATAAGAGGAATAGTCCCCACGATATGATGTGAGCCTGCCTTGTTCTATCTCGCATATTCTCGTACAGACCTTGTTTAGAAAATATCTGTCGTGGGAAACTATGATTATTGCACCCTTGTAGCCTTTGAGATAGTCCTCTAACCACATGAGCGTTTCAAAATCAAGGTGGTTGGTAGGCTCGTCAAGTATAAGCAGATTAGGCTCTTCAAGAAGAAGCTTAGCCAGTGCAAGACGTGTTTTTTCACCACCTGAAAGGGTAGAGATGACTCTGTCTGTAGGTGTTGAGCCAAAGCCCATGCCGTTAAGCACCTGCTTTATTTTTACATCTATCCTATATCCGTCCCGAGCCTCAAAGTATGAAGAAAGCTCTGCATACTCATGGCTTATGCTGTCAATATCGCCGCCCTCTGCCATTTTCTTTTCAAGGACTTTCATTTTATCCAGTGTTTCAAGGAGTGGAGCGAAAGCGTTCTTCATTTCCTCACCTATGGTAAGTTCAGAATTAAGTCCGCTGTTCTGCCTCAAAAAGCCAATGGAAGCCTTGCCTGCGATATTCACAGAGCCTAGTCCTTCGGGGGTCTTGTCAAAGACCTCACTGCCTGTGATGATATTAAGCAGGGTAGACTTTCCGCATCCGTTCACGCCGATAAGACCAACGGCTTCTCTGTCCTCAACTGTAAAATTTATATCCTTGAGCAGTGCCTGCCCATTGAAATATTTGTAAAGATGTTCAACATTCAGTAACATTGTATATTTCTCCTGTAACAATTATCAGAACTTATTATACACTATTTTCTTCTTGATTTCAACCTTTTTTGTTTTATTGCCCCTCCTACGGCAAAAAAATGAGCCATGCTCAATAAAAAATTATGAAAAAAGTGCGTAAAACTATGTACTTTTTGATCGAGATGTGGTATAATGAAAACAAGTCTATAATTTTAGTCTTGATAGGCTGATTATTTTATCCGAAAGGACGGGTGATGTTAGGGTTGGAGCAGAAGCTTTCTTTGTATGGTTTTAATAATCTAACCAAGACCCTTAGCTTTAACATATATGATGTATGTTATGCCAAAACTGAAAGAGAACAAAAGGAATATATTGCTTATATCGACGAGCAGTATAATTCAGAAAGACTTACGAAAATTCTTTGCGATGTTACTGAGATGATAGGCGCAAGAATACTTAATATATCAAAACAGGATTATGAGCCGCAGGGTGCGTCTGTGAACGTGCTTATTGCGGAGAAAGCCCTTGAAGAGGACAGCATTGATCCTTCCTGCAATCAAGGAAAAATAGGAGGCGACGTGCCTGAGATGATACATGCTCATCTTGACAAGAGCCATGTTACCGTTCACACATTTCCTGAATATCACCCAGACAATGCTATATCCACATTTAGAGTGGATATAGATGTTTCTACCTGCGGAACTATTTCTCCGCTGAACGCACTGAATTATCTTATCAGCAGCTTTGACTCTGATATCATTACTATTGACTACCGTGTAAGAGGCTTTACCCGGGATGTTTTGGGAAAGAAGTTTTTTATCGATCACAAGATAACTTCGATTCAGGATTATATAGATAAAAATACGCTGACTAAATATGACGCAATAGACGTCAATGTTTACCAGTCGAACATTTTCCATACCAAGCTTCTCATTAAGGATATCGACTTGCAGAATTATCTTTTCAAGCAGGACGTATATGAGCTTACGCCGAAGCAAAGGCTTGACATTACAGATAGTCTGCGCCGTGAGATGATCGAGATATACAGCGGCATGAACATATACTGATAAGGTAGTGATAGATTTGAACTTAACACAGAATAACGCACCTGTGTATGAGGCTTTGAAAAAACATATGAGGAACAGAGTGGTGCGTCTTGATGTACCTGGTCACAAGGGCGGAAGAATGAATAAAGAGCTTCGTGACTTTTTGGGTGTAGATTGCCTGAAGTGCGATGTGAACTCCATGAAGCCACTTGACAACCTTTGTCACCCTGTTTCAGTAATAAAAGATGCTGAAATGCTTGCCGCTGAGGCTTTTGGTGCAAAGCACGCTTTCTTTATAGTAAATGGTACTACTGCTGCAGTCCAGACGATGATATTTACAAGCTGTAAGGCAGGAGATAAGATAATAATGCCGAGAAACGTCCACAGAAGCGCTATCAACGCACTTGTTGTGTGCGGTGCTATACCTGTTTATGTAAACCCAGGCACAAACAAACAACTTGGAATTCCTCTTGGAATGTCCGTTAAGGACGTTGAAAAAGCTATCAAGGAAAATCCTGATGCAAAGGCTGTTTTGGTGAATAACCCAACTTATTACGGAATTTGCTCTGATATAAAAAGCATCGTCAAGCTTGCCCATGAGCATGGTATGTTGGTGCTTGCGGATGAAGCACATGGCACTCATCTTTATTTTGGTGAGGGTCTGCCTTGCTCTGCAATGGCGGCAGGAGCAGATATGGCGGCAGTATCAATACACAAAACAGGCGGAAGCCTAACACAGTCATCGCTCCTTCTTTGTGCAGACACTGTTTCAGAGGGCTATGTAAGACAGATAATAAACCTCACCCAGACCACAAGCGGCTCTTATCTGCTCATGGTTTCCCTTGACCTTGCAAGAAAAAATCTTGCATTAAACGGCAAGGAGCTTTTTAAAAAGGCAGTTGACTATGCCGATTATGCAAGGGAAGAGATAAACAAGATAGGCGGCTATTACGCTTTCGGTCGGGAGCTTGAAAACGGTGACGATATCTTCGCATTTGACAGCACAAAGCTTTCCGTCCACACAAGAGCCATGGGACTGGCAGGTGTTGAGGTCTATGACATTCTCCGTGACGATTACGACATTCAGATAGAGTTCGGTGATATCGGAAATATACTTGCTATAGTTTCCGCAGGAGACAGAGAGCTTGAGATAGAGCGTTTTATATCCGCACTTTCCGAAATTAAAAGGCTTTATTCAAAAGACCCGTCAGGAATGTTCGACCATGAGTATATCAACCCTATTGTTGAGATACCGCCGCAGCAAGCTTTCTACAGCGAGAAAAAATCGGTGCCTATAGAAGAAAGCAACGGTATGATATGCGGAGAATTCGTTATGTGCTATCCGCCGGGAATACCTATCCTTGCCCCTGGTGAGAAGATAACTTCCGACATACTTAATTATATCGCATACTGTAAAGAAAAGGGCTGTTTCCTTACAGGTACGGAGGATCTTGAGATAAACAACATAAACGTAGTGGTAAATTCATAGAGAGGAGATACATTTTATGGATCTTTGGTTTACTGAGAAACATACGGACGATGTTAATTTCACCATTCGTGTAAAAAAACAGCTTTATTCTAAAAAAAGCTATTATCAGGAAATAGACGTTTTTGACACATATGAGTTCGGCAGGGTATTGGTGCTTGACGGCTTTATAATGCTTACCGAAAAGGACGAGTTCATCTATCATGAAATGGTAACGGCAGTGCCTATGGCGGTCAATCCTGAGATAAAAAAGGTGCTTGTTATCGGTGCTGGCGACGGCGGAACTATCCGTGAGCTTTGCAGATATAACACTATTGAGAAGATAGATATGGTGGAGATAGATGAGCAGGTGGTAAATGTGTGCAAGGAGTATCTTCCGCAGACAGCCTGTGCATTTGATGACCCTAGACTTACCCTCTATATTGAGGACGGTCTGAAATTCGTACGCCGCAAGGAAAACGAATATGACCTTATCATAGTTGATTCTACCGACCCGTTTGGACCGGGAGAGGGACTTTTCACCAAGGAATTTTACGGCAACTGCTCAAAGGCGCTCACAGATCATGGAATACTGATAAACCAACATGAAAGCACATATTATGATTCCTATGTGGATATGGTAAAGCGCACACACAGAAGAATAGGCAGTGCGTTCCCAGTTTCAATGGTCTATCAGACGCATATACCTACCTATCCGTCGGGCCATTGGCTTTTCGGCTTTGCCTCGAAAAATCTTCACCCTATATATGACCTTAAGGCTGATGAGTGGAAAAAGTTCGGCATAAAGACAAGATATTATAACACAGAACTTCACAAGGGCTGTTTCGCACTGCCGAATTATGTCCTTGACGTACTTGAGGACTGTGACTAAAGGAGAAAAGTATGGAAAAGAATGTTCATACATTTATAGGCTGTGACTGTGAATATGAGGACGCAAAGATAGTTCTTTTCGGCGCACCATATGACAGCACAACTTCGTTCAGACCAGGCACAAGATTTGCAAGTTCAGCAATGCGCAATGAGAGTTTTGGCATTGAAACTTATTCACCATATCAAGATAAGGACCTCCTTGATGTGAATGTGTTCGACAGTGGCGACCTTGAACTGCCATTTGGCAATCCTGAGGGCGCACTGAGGGATATCCAAGACCGCACCGATGAGATACTTTGTGACGGCAAGATACCGTGCATGATAGGCGGTGAACATCTGGTGACCCTTGGTGCTGTGAGAGCGGTGGCTGAGAAATATCCTGACCTGCATATCGTTCACTTTGACGCCCATGCCGACCTGAGGGACGATTATCTTGGTGTGAAAGAATCCCATGCCTGTGTGCTCCACAGATGCTGGGATATCGTAGGCGACGGAAAGATATATCAGTTTGGTATCAGGAGCGGCGACAGGGACGAGTTCAAGTTTGCAAAAGAGCACACTTTCATGGAAAAGTTCGGCTTTTTCAGACTTGACAGCATAGTGAAAAAACTTCAGGGCAAACCTGTTTACTTTACCCTCGACCTTGATGTACTTGACCCTTCAGAATTTCCGGGAACAGGCACTCCTGAGGCAGGGGGAGTTACTTTCAAGGAGCTTATGTTTGCAGTGGAGGAAGTCGCAAAGCTCAATATCGTGGGCTTTGATGTGAATGAGCTGTCCCCTGTATACGATCAGACAGGACGTTCAACGGCACTTGCCTGCAAGCTGCTGAGAGAGATACTTTTGTATTTTTATAAATAAAAGGGGAAAATTATGGGGTTATTTGATATTTTTAAGAAAAAGAATACTGACGTCAATGTGCAAAATGAATCAGCGGAGAAAACTTTAGACCACGAAACAGAACTTAAAGTTGCCGAGCAGGCACTTAAAGCTATCGAGAAAAAGACGCTGACACCTTGCGTGAGGCTAGAACTTGTTGATAATAGACCCTCTATTTTTGAGAGCAAGGTTGGCGGAATGGGCTATGTTCCACATGACGGCACTATCCCAGAGGACAAAAAAGGCAGACAGTTAAGGCTGCTGGCTCAGATAGTTTGTTCGCAGGTGGTTGGTATCGAAGATTTCCCTAAAAGCGGACTTTTGCAGTTTTGGATATTAAATGATGATGTTTACGGAATGTCTTTTGATGATATTACTTGTCAAGATACGTTCAGAATAGTTTATCACAAGGATATCGACAATACCGTTACCGAGGAAGAAGTCAAAGTCAAGTTCAAGGAAAACGGACTTGACGGAGAGTACAGTATGCCTGTAAATGGCGAGTTTGGCTTGAAATTCACTTCAAGTACTGATGTTATGAGCGAATCTGACGTAAGGTTTGAGAAGATGTTTTGTGAGTACTATAATGCTGCTCAATCGAAAAAGAAAATAAATTCTCTTATGGACATGGATATCGCTCCTGCTGACGAGATAGAGGCTTATGAGCAGAATTATCAGAACGCTTATGGTCATAAGATAGGCGGCTATCCTGCTTTTACGCAGTGGGACCCTCGTAAGGAAGATACCAAGTATGACTTTTTGCTTTTGCAGCTTGACAGCGAATTCGGCAATGGCGATGAGAAGATAATGTGGGGAGATGCAGGTATCTGCGGATTTTTTATAAACAGACAAAGGCTTAAAAATCTCGATTTTGATGATGTTATCTATAATTGGGATTGCAGTTGATAATAAATTTAGAAAGGAATGATCTAATATGTCAAGAGCATTGATAATCGGTGCAGGCGGAGTTGCAGGTGTAGTTATACACAAGTGCTGTCAGAACAGCGAGGTATTTACTGATATCTGTATCGCCAGCAGAACAAAGTCAAAGTGCGATAAATTCAAGGAGGAGCTTCAGGATAAGACAAAGACAAATATCACAACTGCACAGGTGAACGCAGATAATGTGCCTGAGCTTGTGGCTCTTATGAAAGAGTATAAGCCTGATATTTGTATCAACGTGGCTCTGCCTTATCAGGATCTCCATATCATGGACGCTTGCCTTGAGTGTAAAGTAGATTATGTTGACACAGCGAACTATGAGCCAGAGGACACTGCAAAGTTTGAATACAAGTGGCAGTGGGCTTACAGAGAGAGATTTGAAAAGGCTGGTATCACAGCACTTCTCGGCTCAGGCTTTGACCCAGGTGTAACAGGTGTTTTCTGCGCATATGCTCAGAAGCATTATTTTGATGAGATAAACTATATTGATATCCTTGACTGCAACGGAGGCGATCATGGCTATCCGTTCGCAACTAACTTCAACCCAGAGATAAATATAAGAGAAGTTTCCGCAAAGGGCTCTTATATTCAGGACGGCAAGTGGGTAGAAACTGAGCCAATGGAGATAAAGAGAGTTTATAATTTCGATCAGGTGGGTGAAAAGGATATGTATCTTCTTCACCACGAAGAGCTTGAATCACTTGCGCTCAACATCAAGGGTATAAAGAGGATTCGTTTCTTTATGACATTTGGTCAAAGCTATCTTACACATCTTAAGTGTCTCGAAAATGTTGGTATGACATCTATCGAGCCTATTGACTTTGAGGGCAAGAAGATAGTACCGCTTCAGTTCCTTAAAGCAGTTCTCCCTGATCCAGCTTCACTCGGTCCGAGAACAAAGGGTAAGACAAATATCGGCTGTATCTTCCAGGGCAAAAAGGACGGCAAGGACAAGACATATTACGTTTACAACGTATGCGATCATCAGGAGTGCTATAAGGAAGTCGGTTCACAGGCTATTTCCTACACAACAGGCGTGCCTGCAATGATAGGCGCAACGATGATACTCACAGGCAAGTGGAAAAAGCCGGGCGTACACAATATAGAGGAGTTTGATCCGGATCCATTCATGGACGCACTTAACAAGTGGGGTCTGCCTTGGACAGAGAACTTTGATCCTGTTCTTGTTGACTAATAGGAGAACAAAAAATGAAGATCGAAGAAGCTTTTGCGAAATATCTCGGACAAGAGGTGCTTGTGTATACAGTTTCGCAGGGAGGTTCGCTTTCATCGGTTATAGACTGTACACTTGAAGAGATAGGCGATGGCTGGGTGAGAGTTACTCAGGGTGATGACAGAAACGAAAGTATCGTGAATACAGCTAATATCATCAGGATAAGAGAGTATCCACGAAACAAAAACGGCAAAAAGAAAATGGTTTTTGATTAAAGGTGACGAAAAGTGAAAACCAAAACAAAAAAAATGATAGCACCAGTTGTGATAGTTGCTTTGATATCTATTTATTATATAGCTATTGGCGTTATTTTTGCATATATGAATGGTGTTCCTATGCTTGCAAAGATAATTGCTCTGGTAGTTCCTGCCTTGCTGTCAGGCGTTGCGATAACGGTGCTTATTCAGCGTATAAAAGAAATAAAGAAAGGCGAAGATGATGATCTTAGTAAATACTGATTATATTTCTGGCAAAAAGCTTGAAATGCTTGGGCTTGTCAAAGGCTCAACTATCCAGACCAAAAATGTTGGAAAGGATATCATGCAGAGCTTTAAAAATCTTGTTGGCGGAGAACTTACTGCCTATAATGAGATGATGAATGACGCAAGAGCTCTTGCCACGAAGAGAATGGTGGTCGAAGCTGAACAAATGGGTGCTGATGCAGTAGTTAATATAAGATATGCTTCATCTGCCATTGCGGCAGGCGCGGCTGAGGTCATTGCATACGGAACAGCAGTAAAATTTATGGGGGATGAGTAAATGATATTGATGATAGACGATGTTAAAATGGTAAATGCTGATATGTTTTACCCATATGTCAGCAAGGCACTTGCTCATGATATGGATTCTATAGCTAATGGCGACAAGCTTTATGAGAAGCTCTGTGAAGTCGAAGAGCCATTGGAAATAATGATACATGACTTTGACGATATTCCTGAGGAGAGTCTTGAATTTGCCAAGGGTGTTCTTAGTGTTTTTATGGATGCAAGAATGAAAAATAAAAATATTACAGTAAACTTTATCAACGATGGTTCATATAGATGAGCCGTGGAGGAAAAGAATGTTTGATGTTTCTAAGGTGAAAACCCCTTGTTATGTTGTTGACGAAGCAAAGCTTCTAAAAAATCTGAATATTTTGGATAATGTCATGGAGAAAACTGGTTGTAAAATACTTTTAGCGCAGAAAGCTTTTTCCATGTATAGCACATATCCTATGATATCACAGCACTTGAAAGGCACTACCGCCAGCGGTCTTTATGAGGCAAAGCTTGGCAGGGAAGAGTTTGACGGGGAAGTCCATGTTTATTCTCCTGCATACACAGAAAAGGACATGAATGAGCTTGTTCAGATATGCGACCATATCGTGTTCAACTCACCAAAACAGTGGCAGAAATTCAAGGGCATTGTTGAAAAAAGCGACAGGAAGATATCCTGCGGAATAAGGTGCAATCCTGAGTATTCGGAGATCGAAACGGATATCTACAATCCATGCTTCAAGAATTCAAGGCTCGGAACTACTTTAGATAATTTTGACGATAGTCTTATCGACGGCATAGAAGGTCTGCATTTTCATACTATGTGCGAACAGGGTGCTGACGTTCTGAAAAGAACGATACCGCATATTGAGGAGAAGTTTGGCAAGTATCTTTACAATATGAAATGGATAAATCTTGGCGGTGGACATCACATAACCCGTGATGACTATGATCTTGACATCCTTATAGAGTGTGTGAATTATCTTCATGATAAATATGGTGTTCAGGTTTATCTTGAGCCTGGTGAAGCTGTGGCACTTAATGCAGGGTATCTTGTTTCAGAGGTTATCGACACTGCAAAAAACGGCATGGATCTTGCTATTCTTGATGCTTCAGCGGCCTGTCATATGCCTGACGTTCTGGAAATGCCTTACAGACCAAATGTTATTGGTTCGGGTGTTGCAGACGAAAAGGCTTACACATATCGCCTTGGCGGTCCGACCTGTCTTGCAGGTGACATAATCGGGGATTATTCCTTTGATGAGCCGCTTAAAGAGGGGGATAGGCTTGTTTTCTGTGATATGGCTATATATTCCATGTGCAAAAACAACACTTTCAACGGAATGCCTTTGCCGTCAATATATCTTCACAAGCTTGACGGCGAGCTGGAGCTTATAAAAGAGTTCGGCTATGATGATTTTAAAATGAGATTATAAGAAAAAGCGGTCTGATTTTTGGTCAGACCGCTTTGTTTATGTTTTATTTATGCAAGGCAGTGTTTTTCGATTTCTTTCATAACGCTGTTGTCATTGTTTGAGCCTGTCATGAAATTTGCTACCTTTTTAATAGACTCATGAGCATTTGACATTGCAAAGCTGTAGTAAGAATTGTTGAGCATATCAACATCGTTAAGATAATCGCCGAAAGCCATGGTTTCTTCATATCGTACTCCAATGCGGTTTTCTATGGTTCGCAGTGCAGTGCCTTTTGTTACACCCTTATTCATTATATCCGTCCAGTATTTGCCTGAAAGCTGAACGTTAAAATTTTCGCCGAAACGTTCTTCGAGCTTGCTGTAGCCGTCATTTTCAATGCCGCTTTCTTCAAAAACGGCTATCTTGAAAACATCATCGTCAACAAGGGTAAGATCCTCAATCTTTACTTGATTTACATAGTATGAAGCTATTTCTTGGTGCTGACTGTCATTTCTTGAGTTATGCCATGTGCCATTTTTTCCGCAAAGAAGGACTGTAAGTCCTAAATTGTCGCAAAATCTAACAGCTTCTTTGACGGTATCCTTTGGTAACACTGAAACAGAAAGCAACTTTCCTTTATCAACAACATATGCACCATTGTCGCAAATAAATGTCATGTCGTCAAGATATTCAGAAAACTGTTTTTTTAGTGTGCAGTAGCTTCTGCCACTTGAAATAACAAATCTGATATTTTTATCAAACAGCCGTTTTACTATGTTGTCAAAATTTTTGGGAAGCTGCTTGTTATCGTCAAGCAACGTGCCGTCCATGTCAGTTGCAATAAGTTTTATCATTGTTTTCCTCCGTGATCATTGTTATGCTCGGATATTCATATTATAATGTATTTCCATACTATTTTCAATTATTTTTGATTTTTGACAAAAAACTTTGTAGATTTTAATATATTTATTCCATATAAACAAAAGCACATTGAGATTATTGTACAGTTAAATTGTTTGAACATACATAAAATGTAAATTGTTTTACACGATTATTACAAAAGTGAAAAATAGCTGAAATTTCAGCTTAATTTGTTGACATTAAGGTTCAATGGGAGTAAAATATACTTTGTTCAAGGGATATTGCCTTTAAATTAGTTGGCTAGTTTGAGGAAAGTTTTGTGTATTTCACTGAAAAGGGTTTATTATGCTTGACTTTTATCAGAAAAAATTATACAATATTCTTTGCGACTGAATAAAGCAAATTGAAAAGGAGATATAAATGAATAAGGTCATAACAAAGATCCGCAGCGGAATAAGCGGATATCTGAAGGATAACATCTTATTTCTAACATTTGTATTTGCATCTGTTCTGAATGGATTTCTTCTTAGAGCATTTACTGTTAAGTTTAATTACAGCCAGATAAAACCGCTCATGGCTGATATAGCAGTTATACTGTTGCTTGCTCTGATTTCATATGTGTTCAAAAAGCCAAGAAAGCAATTTGTATATCTGCTTGTACTCTCCATAATCTTTTCTATTCTTTGTACGGCAAATTCTATATACTATACAAATTATAAGTCGTTTATCTCAGTGTCGCTTATTTCAACGGCTTCACAGCTCGGGGGAGTAATGGACGCTGTTACTGAGAATATCATGGAACCAAAGGATCTTATTTTCCTGTGGGATATCCCTGCAATCATAGTTGTGTACATACTTCTTAAAAGACGTACAAGAGATTATATTACCGAGGTCAAGGAAAAGAGAAAGCGTCGCGGATATGCTCTTGGAACATTTTGTGTTTCTATAGGCCTTGCAGGAATTTTCTGCTCAACACTTACCGGCACTGATTATTCAAGACTTGCTAAGCAGTGGAACAGAGAGTATGTTCTTGGCACTTTTGGCCTTTACACATATCAGTTCAGCGATGTTATTTCCTGTACTCATGCAAAAATAAATATGATGTTTGGTTACGAGGAGAGCGAGGAGGTTTTCAATAAGTTCTATGATGATAAGTCAAAGACTGAGGAAACTTCCGAAAAGAGTAACAAGTACACAAATATTTTCAAGGATAAGAACGTTATAGTTATCCACGCTGAAAGCTTTCAGCAGTTCTGTATGGATACATATATAAATGGCGAAGAGCTTACACCTAATATGAACAAGCTTGCTAGAGAGGGACTTTATTTCTCGAATTTCTATGCTCAAGAGAGCGTGGGAACAAGTTCAGACAGCGAGTTTACCTTTGCTTCTTCACTTATGCCAGCTTCAAGCGGTACAGTTGCTATCAACTATTGGGACAGAGATTACACAACTACCCAGAAAATGCTTAAGAAGAAGGGTTATTATACTTTCAGTATGCATGGCAACAACGGCTCTTACTGGAACAGACTTAATCTACATCAGTCCCTTGGTTATGATGATTTCTTTAACTATAACACAGATTTTAACATTGATGAAACTATTGGTCTTGGTCTGTCAGACAAATCGTTCTTCAGACAGGCAGTGCCAAAGATCGAGAAGATAAACAAGGAGCATGATAAGTGGTATGGTGCGTTCCTTATGCTCACAAACCATACTCCGTTTACTGACATTGAGCGTGTGAGCGACTATGAGGTAGATTTCAAGTATAAGATGTACAACGAAGAGGACGGGATGTATGAGGAAAAATCTGCACCGTTCCTTGAGGGTACAAAGCTTGGATCTTATTTTAAGTCTGTTCACTATGCCGATCAGGCTATTGGTCAGTTCATGACAGAACTTGACAATGCAGGACTTCTTGATAACACTGTAGTTGTTATTTATGGTGACCATGACGCAAAGATAAAGGCAGAGGAGTATAACCGATACTTCAACTATGACCCATTTACCGATTCTGTGCTTACAGAAGATGATGAGGGCTATGTTCCTGTTGACGATTTCTACTACAATCTTAACAGAAAAGTGCCGTTCATAATCTGGTCAAAAGACGGAGGATATGAGCCTACAGAGGTCAAGCAGATAATGGGTATGTATGACGTTCAGCCAACGCTTGGAAATATGTTTGGATTCTCTAACGTCTATGCACTTGGTCATGATATTTTCTCTGTTGCTGATAACGAGGAAAATGTTGTTATCTTCCCAAACGGCAATTTTGTAACAGATACTGTTTACTATGATAGCCAGAAAAACACCTATTTTGATCTTACGGATTACAGTAATGTGGCAACGGCTGTGTCATGCAATCAAGTATATAAAGATGATCCTAACCCAGTGTATATGGACGACGATCAGGGCTTGTTCAAGACCACTGTGAATGAAACGTACTGTCAGGATTCTTGTAACGCACGAATAAACGACGGTGTTGTGGACGAGGATTATATCAGTAACTACTCGAATTATGCCGAGGAGCGAATTAACATCTCCAATGCTATAATTTACTATGATATGATATATAAGACCGACCACGGTTTCAGCGACAACAATATGAATGGTGATAATTCATCGTCAGGTGCTAATTCTGTTTTTGCACCGCCTGAGAATAAGAGAACATTTGGCAGACACGCTGCATAATAAAAAACCGGAGCAGAGTATGACACTCGGCTCCGGTTTTTTTGTTGTATCTTAAAAAGCATAAAAAAAAGACTAGCCAAGCTAGTCGATTTTTTGGAATATTCAAGCATTAAGCTCTTTCTACCTTACCTGAACGCAGGCATCTTGAGCAAGCGTAAATGTGACAAGGAGTGCCGTTTACAACAGCTTTAACTCTCTTTACATTTGGCTTCCAAGTTCTGTTTGTTCTTCTGTGTGAGTGTGATACCTTGATACCAAAAGTAACGCCCTTACCGCAGATCTCGCATTTTGCCATTACGCTGCACCTCCTTTACCCTTAAAAATGCAATACTATTATTCACAATATTTAATATTATAGCATAACTGAAAAGAAATTGCAAGGGCTTTTTGAGATTTTTTTTGAAATTTCCGTAAAATCGCATATATTTATCGTTTTCGATTAAAAATAAAGACAAAATGCCTTGAAATTTCATTGAAAATAGTGTATAATTACTCTTATGATTTGTGTAATTTTGTTTTGAAATGACAGGAGGTCATGAAAATATGGATCCGCAGAAAATTCTTGATTATGGTGCAAAGCTCATCGTAATTTTCATGTGTATACCTATCCACGAGTACGCTCACGCATGGGCGGCAACAAAGCTTGGTGACGATACTCCACGTTATCAGGGTAGACTTTCCCTTAACCCTCTTGCACATCTTGACCCTATTGGTGCATTGTGCATATTCTTCATAGGTTTTGGCTGGGGTAAACCTGTTCAGGTAAACCCTATCAGGTTTAAGAATTACAGGAAGGGCATGGCACTCACAGCCGCCGCAGGTCCTATCTCAAATATCATAATGGGACTTGTCGGAATAGTTCTTTATAAACTTTTCTATGTGCTTTATATAGTGCATTATTCTATAGCTCTTTACTATGTGTCGCTTATATTATATTACTTTACGGCTATAAACGTGGGACTTGCAGTGTTCAATCTTATACCTATCCCACCCCTTGACGGTCAGAAGATACTTTCTTACTTTACAAGCAGTAAGGTAGACCGCTTTATGGCGCAGTATCAGAATTATATCGCTATTGCATTTATGATACTTGTTGTAACAGGCGTTCTTGATACGCCTATAGGTTGGTTACAAAATGGTATGTTCTGGATAATGGATAAGCTTACGTTCTGGGTTGACCCTATACTAAAAGCGATATTTTTAAAATAAAACTGTTCATGAAAGGAAAAACGTAAATGAGTGCTGCTCAGTTCAAGCTGGATATGTTTGAAGGACCGCTTGACTTGCTTCTTCACCTTATCAGCAAGCACAAACTGAATATTTACGATATTGAGATATCTTTGCTCCTTGAACAGTATATGGACTATATCAATGATCTTGATCACGAGGATTATGAGGATGCCGCTGATTTTCTTGAAATGGCGGCACGCCTTATATACATAAAGACCTGTTCGCTTCTGCCTCATGACGAGGAGTCAAAAGAGCTTAAAAAAGAGCTTGAAGGCAGGATAATCGAGTATTCTCTTTGCAAACAAGCGGCGCAGACCCTTCGTGACAATTACGTTGGTGACCTTGTTTTTATAAGGACGGCAATTAAGCTTCCTGTAAACAAGATCTATACCCGTGAGCATGACCCGAAGTGCCTTTATGACGCGTACATGGGCATATCAAAGAAAGCCCGTGAAAGCACACCGCTGAAAGCGAAAATGTTCGAGCCGATAGTGTCCCATAAGATAGTGTCGGTAACATCAAAGATAATTCATGTTCTCAAAAGGCTTTATAAGCATGGCGAGTGCGATATGGGCGACCTTTATGACGGCATGACGGAGAAAAGCGAGAAAGTCGCTACTTTTCTTGCTATATTGGAGCTTACAAAGTCTGGCAGGATATTTCTCAATGACGATAACTCAAAGATATTTTTCAACAAGGCTTCAAAGAACAAAAAAGTCGAGTCCGACTTTGATAAGCCTATTGTTATTGAAAGCGAAACGACAGAAGCTGTCTCCGAGCCTGAGCCTATAGAAAATATACTTGACGATGAGCCTGCAGATGAGATAGAAAAAGTTGCTGATGTTGACGCAGAGCGTGAAGAAGCTTCTCAATCAAAGCGGTATACATCTGCAAAATCCGAGCGCATATCAGGTGAAGTCGTTGCAGCATATGCTCCTATGAAGTCAGCTGAGGAGGTCATGGCAAAAATGGAGCAGATATCTGAAAAGATAGACAGTGTTGATTTATATACCGAGCCTGCTATGGCAAAGCCTGAGCCTGAACAGCCTGATGAAGCTGTTTTGGCGGAGATAAGACTGCTCGAACAACTTGCGGATATCACTCCTGACACTGTTTTCAAGCCGAACTACTGGGCTAAGAGAAGATATTATTGGGGATATTCACCTGTTGGCGACGACGGCGGCAATAATTATTGGCGCTACGGATAAAATAAGAAAAGGGATAAACTATGGAACATTCAAATATACAGGCAGCCGTCGAGGCTGTGCTTTTTGCAAGCGGGGAGCCTGTGGAGAGCGAGAAGCTATGCGAGGCAGTTGGTATCGTCAAGGATCAGCTTGATGAAGCTATCAGCACACTTTCTGAAAAATACAGCAATGCGGAAAGCGGAATAACGCTTCTGAGCCTTAACGGGTCATATCAGCTTGCCACAAAAGAAGAGCTTGCGACATTCATAAAGGCGGCTTTGGAGATAAAGAAAAACTCTGTTCTTAGCCCTGCGGCAATGGAGGCGTTGACAATAGTCGCATACAATCAGCCTGTAACAAAGGGCTTTGTTGAACACGTCAGGGGAGTTGACTCTTCAGGAGTTGTAAATTCTCTCGTGGATAAGGGCTTGCTTGCAGAAGCAGGCAGACTTGACCTGCCTGGCAGACCTATTGCATACAAGACGACGGACAATTTTCTACGTTGTTTCAGGTTGTCAAGCCTAGACGATCTGCCGCCTATCCCTGATAAGCAGGAGCAGATAACCATTGACGAGATAACAAAAGAGAATGATACGGAAGAATAAAGTATGACCGTGAGGGGAGATGATAACGATAATTGTTTTATGGATACTGCTTGGTATTATAGCGGTTATTGTTATCCTGCTTCATTTTTCCATTACGGCACAGATAGATTTGAATAAAAAAGGCTTTGATCTTAAAGTACGGTATATGTTTTTTGACATTTATCCACGAAAGCCTAAGAAGAAAAAACAGAAAAGCTCAAAAAAAGCTGAACTGCCTGAGGACAGCTTTGATGATTTTGAGGAGTTTGAGGACGATATAGAAGAAAACTTGCCTATCCCACAACCTGATGAAACGTCTGATAAGACGGAAGAAGTGTCCGAACCAGTTGTTGAAGCTAAGCCTGAGGAAAAAGCTGAGAGTGAGACGATAGAACAGCCTGCGGAAACTGTTTCGGCAGATGAAGATGCTGGTGTTGCTGAGGCAGAAGATAAGCAGGAAGATATCTCTGATACTGATGCTGATACTGAGACAGACGTAGAGGACAAGCCAGAGGAGATAACTGTAAAGCAGGAGAAAAGAGGTTTTGCAGGAAAGCTTTTTCATAAAAAGAATAAGGGTGAAAAGAAGTCGGCTTCTAAGTCTAAGGGCAAGAAAAAAAGCAAGCTTGATGAGCTGAAAGCGCAGTATAAAAAGGTGAAGCCTTATATACCAATGGGTTGGAAATATTTTAAAAAGCTTCTGAAAGCCGTGCGTTTCACAGACACAAGGATAGCTCTTGATATTGGAAAAGAGGACGCTTACGAAGCGGCTATGCTATATGGCAAGGTGCAGGCAGGGCTTTTCAATACCATTGCGATGCTTGCAGGGATTTTCACTGTGAAGCTTAAAAAAGCTGATGTAAACTGTATTTTTGATGAAAAGAAATTTGGATATGACGTTCATACCATAATAAGAGTAAGACCAAGCACTTTAATAGCGATAGCTTTTTGCATGGGAGTTAATTTTTTGAAAATATATCTTTCAGGCAGACGTAAGAAAAAGCGTGCTGCCAAGCGCCGCAGTAAAGAGCTTGCGGCTAAGAATAACGAAGTTAAAGCAACAAATTGAAATATGAAAGGTTGAGAAAAATGAGCGAAAGTACAAAGATCGAGGGACTTGTTAAAACTGCAATGGACAAGGTCCGTGAAATGGCAGACTGCGAAACAGTTGTGGGCAAGCCTATCGTTACCGCAGACGGTACTACTATAATCCCAGTTTCAAAGATATCAGTGGGATTTGCGTCGGGTGGCTCTGACTTGCCAACAAAAAGCACAAAGGAAACGTTCGGCGGCGGCTCAGGCGGAGGAGTAACTATACAGCCTATCGCTTTTATTGCCGTTTACAAGGGCGAAGCAAAGCTTTTACAGCTTTCAATGAATGCTACGAAAGAAAACGCTATCATAAATATGGTGCCTGAGGTCATTGACAAGATAACTGATTTTCTCGGCAAGAAGTCTGATGATGAGGACGCAGACGAGGAATAATTTTACTGAATTTTAAAAGCATAAGTGAGCAAACTAATCCTTGAAATTGATTTTAAGGGTGTGGTTTGTTTGAAATGCGTGGCGGTATTTATTTGTACGGTCATGATGATGTGCTTTTGCTGTATGAATGTTAACGCTGACGATCTCAGTGAGATATCGGCGAAGAGTGCTATAGTTATAGACGGTGAAACCGGTGATGTGCTGTTCGAGAAAAACGCCTATGAAAGGCGTCCAATGGCAAGCACTACCAAAATAATGTCTGTGCTTCTTGTGCTTGAAAGCGGTGAAGATCTTGACAAGCAGTTCGTAGTAGACAGCGAAGCTATAAAGGTCGAGGGCTCGTCCATGGGACTTCAGGAGGGGGATAAGGTCACTCTACGCGATCTATGTTGTGGCATGCTTCTTCCGAGCGGAAATGACGCCGCAAATGCCGCCGCTGTAAGAGTGGCAGGAAGTATCGGTAAGTTCGTTCAGCTTATGAACAAAAAAGCTGAGCAGTTGGGGCTTAATGATACTCATTTTGTTACGCCGTCAGGGCTTGATGATGATACAGATGAGCATTATTCCACTGCAGCGGATATGGCAAAGCTTGCAGCGGAAGCAATGAAAAATGAAGATTTCAGGGCTATATGCCACCTTGAAAAGGTGGAACTGTGCTATGGAAACCCACCATATGACCGCTGGCTAATTAACTCAAACAAGCTTTTAAAAAGCTGTGAGGGCGTTGTTGGCGTGAAAACGGGGTTTACGGACAAGGCGAGAAGATGTCTTGTTTCAGCCTGTGACAGAAATGACAAAGAACTTATCTGCGTTACCTTGAATGCTCCTGATGATTGGAATGATCACTCTAAGCTTTATGATTATTGTTTTGATTTTGTATCAAAACAGAAGCTTCCACTGGATAAAAATAGCTTTGATGTTGCAGTTGTGGGCGGAGTGTACGACAGCGTGAAGTGTAAGGCAGGGCAGGCAAATGCTGTGCTTTTAAACGGCAGGGCTTCAAAAGTCAAGATAAAGATATATCTGCCAAGTTTTGTTTATGCGTCTGTTAAAAAGGGCGACAAGATAGGGCAGGCTGTGTTTTACTACAATGACGTGGAGATAGCCCGAACGGATATCACGGCGGTGGAAGATGCGAGGCTTGCAGAGCCTGAAAAGCCAGATATATTCCACTATTATTTAGATAAGCTGAAAAAAATGTTTGCATAACGGCTCGTTATGAGCCGTACATAATTAAGGAGAAAATATGGAAAAGATTCGTATACAGAAAATAATGTCCGACAGCGGCATTTGTTCAAGAAGAAAGGCAGAGGAGTATATCTCAGAGGGCAGAGTAAAGGTCAATGGCAGACCTTGCAAGCTTGGCGACAAGGCTTTGGCAGGCAAGGATATAATCACCCTTGATGGAGAGAAAATATATGTTGCAAAGAAAAGACAGCTTTATTATATCATGCTCCACAAGCCAAGAGGATATGTTACCACAATGAGCGATGAGCTTGATAGAAAGTGTGTAACTGAACTTCTCACAAAAGTGCCTGAAAGAGTTTATCCTATCGGCAGACTTGACAAGAACTCAGAGGGACTGTTGCTTTTCACAAATGACGGAAATTTTGCCAATGATATCATGCACCCGTCAAGGCATATCGCTAAGACCTATCGTGTTACAGTAAGACCTGACATAAATGACGAACAGCTCATAAAGCTGGCTTCAGGAGTTGAGATAGACGGCAAAATGACGCAGGAGTGTTCAGTTGTCGTGCTTGACAAACAGCCTGGCAGAGTTGTGCTTCAAATGACTATCCATGAGGGCAGAAACCGTCAGATAAGAAAAATGTGCGAAGCTGTTGGACTTGAAGTCGCAAGACTAAAGCGCACTGCCATTGGTCCGGTTAAGCTAGGTATGCTAAAACCAGGGGAGTATAGAGAGCTTAAACCTGACGAGCTAAGGGCTTTGAGAAATGCTATCACTAAGAAATAACACTCATCAAGGGTCTCTTTTTGTTAGGAGACCCTTTGCTATTGTGCAAAATGCTTAATAATATGCGTGTATCGATATTGATTATGCTACTAAACGTAAAATATGCGGAAATAGGTCAATTTACTCTTGTAAATTTGGCGGAAAAATAGTATAATATTAAGTGTATAAATATGATAAAATCCAGTAGTTTTGCGTTATTTTATCACAAAAATTATTTGAATGGAGGAAACTGTATGTCTGATTCAATTTCTACTCTTGCTGAGCTTAAAGCTGCGTCACAGACTCCTACTGCTGCAAGAAACAGGCTGACATATTTGTTTGACGAAGGAAAATTTACAGAGCTTGACGCTTACGCTGCTGCGGGCGACTCCCTTGCTGGAGTTATCACTGCTTTCGGCTATGTTGAGGGTAACCCTGTATATGCTTTTTCTCAGGACGTGACTGTTAGGGACGGTGCTTTGACAGAGGCACAGGCAAAGAAGATCGCAAAGGTATATGACCTTGCCGCTAAGACAGGCGTTCCTGTTGTCGGAATATTCGATTCTTATGGTGCTGATGTGAGCGACGGTTCAAAGGCTCTCAATGCTTACGGCGAACTGCTTATGTGGACTTCAAACCTTTCAGGTGTTGTTCCTCAGATAGCTGTTGTTGCAGGCACTTGCGCAGGCTGTGCTGCAATGCTCGCTGAGTCTGCTGACTTTACTGTTATCGCTAAGGACGCTGAGCTTTATGTTGCACCAAACGCTAATGTAAAGAACTCTGCTGAAAATGCTGCTGAAAACGGCACTGCCGCTGTTGTCTGTGAGGACGATAAGGCTGCTGTTGAGGCTGCAAAGAATATACTTACAAAGCTCCCACAGAACAACCTTTCACCTGTTCCAATGTACGAATTCGCTGACCCAACTGAGGCTGTCGGCGATGACGCAGAGGGCATTGCAAAGGCTGTTTGCGACGGTGACAGCGTAACTGAGCTTAATGCAGAGTATGGAAAGGCTTCTTATACAGCACTTGCAACACTGGGCGGCGCAACTGTCGGTGTTGTTGCAACTAACAAGACAGGTGACAAGCTTACAGCCGCTGATTGCTCAAAGATCGCAAGGTTTGTTAGAACTTGCGACGCTTACGCTATCCCTGTTGTAACTTTCGTTGATACTGAGGGCTTCAAGGCTGATGATGAGACTGAAGCTTACGGCGCAGTTAAGGATATGGCAAAGCTTTGCCACGCTTACGCTGAGGCTACTACTATCAAGCTTGCTGTTGTTACAGGTAAGGCTTATGGTCCTGCATTTATCGCTCTTGCAGGAAAGGGCTCAAACGCTGACTTGTCATTCGCTCTTGACACCGCTGTTATCTCTGCACTTGCTCCTGTTACTGCTGTTGAGTTCCTACAGCATGACGAGCTCAAGGGTGCTTCTGATCTTACTGATGCAAGAAACGCTCTTGCTGATAAGTTCGCTAAGGAAAATGCTTCTGCCGCTGTTGCTGCAAAGAACGGCTGTGTTGACGGCATAATCGCTAAGAACGATATCAGACAGACACTTATGGATTCTATCGAGGTAATGGCAGGAAAGAGAATTTCCAGACTGCCTAAGAAGCACAGCAATATTCAGTTGTGATAAACATATCAAATTAAAAAGATTGGTGGTTTTTAAGATGAAAAGATATAATATTACAGTAAATGGTAAAGCATATGATGTTGCAGTTGAAGAAGTTGGCGGAAGCACCGTTGCTGCTCCTGTAGCTGCTGCCCCAGTTGCAGCCGCTCCTGCTGCTCCAGCTCCTGCCGCAGCACCTGTTGCAGATGGCACAAAGGTAACTGCTCCAATGCCTGGTACTATCCTTGACATCAAGGTAGCTGTGGGCGACACTGTTAAATCAGGTCAGGCTATTTGCGTACTGGAAGCTATGAAGATGGAAAATGACGTAAACGCTCCTTGCGATGGTAAGGTTCTTAGCATCAATACAACTAAAGGCTCTGCTGTTGAGACTGGTGCAGTTCTTGCTGTTATCGGCTAATAACATTCCTGAAAAATAACGAAAGGATCGATTTAAAATGGCAAAGCTTAAAATTACTGAAACTGTCCTCCGTGACGCTCATCAGTCACTTCTTGCTACAAGAATGTCAATGGACGATATGCGTGAGATACTCCCAGAGATCGATAAGATCGGTTTTTATTCTGCTGAGTGTTGGGGCGGTGCTACGTTTGACTCATGTATCAGATTCTTAAATGAAGATCCATGGGAAAGACTTCGTATACTTAGAAAAGAAATGCCTAACACAAAGCTTCAGATGCTTTTCAGAGGTCAGAATATGCTTGGCTATCGTCACTATGCTGATGACCTTGTTGAGTATTTTGTACAGAAATCTATTGCAAACGGTATTGATATCATCAGAATTTTTGACGCACTGAACGATATCAGAAACCTTGAAACAGCTATCAAGGCTGCTAAGAAGGAAAATGGTCACGCTCAGGTTGCTATCTCATACACACTTGGCGAGGTATTCACTCACGAGTATTACATGAACTATGCAAAGCAGATCGAAAATGCAGGTGCAGATTCTATCTGTATCAAGGATATGGCGGCTCTTCTGACTCCATATGAGGCTGAAACACTTGTTAAGGACCTCAAGTCAGCAGTTAAAATTCCAATTCAGTTGCATACACACTATACATCAGGTCTTGCATCTATGTGTATCCTCAAGGCAGTTGAGGCAGGCGTTGACGGCGTTGATACAGCAATGTCACCACTTGCTCTTGGTACTTCTCATGCACCAACTGAGTCTATTGTTGCTACATTCAAGGGTACAGAGTATGACACAGGTCTTGACCTCGTTAAGCTCAACGAGATCAGAGATTACTTCATGAAGCTTAGAAAGAAATACATTGATAATGGTCTTCTTGATCCTTCAATGCTCGCTACAAATACAAACGCACTTCTTTATCAGGTACCGGGCGGAATGCTTTCAAACCTCCTTTCACAGTTGAAGCAGGCAGGCAAGGCAGATCAGCTTGATGATGTTCTTAAGGAAGTTCCAAAGGTTCGTAAGGACGCAGGTTTCCCACCGCTGGTTACACCTACGTCACAGATCGTTGGTACACAGGCTGTGTTCAACGTAATCATGGGCGAGAGATACAAGACAGTAACTAAGGAGTTCAAGGGACTTGTTAAGGGTGAGTACGGTAAGACACCAGTTGCTATCGACCCTGAGTTCCAGAAGAAGATACTTGGCGACGAAGAGCCTATCACTTGCCGTCCTGCTGACCTTCTCCAGCCAGAGTTTGAAACAATGAAGAAAGAGGCTGCTGAGTGGACAGAGCAGGAGGAAGATATCCTCACATATGCAATGTTCCCTAAGGTTGCACCTAAGTTCTTCAAGGATAGACGTGATAGAAAGTACGGCGTTGACGGTAAGCACTCAGACGCTGAGAACAAGGTTCATCCAGTTTAATAACAACTATCCCACAGTTTCGGCTGTGGGATTTTTTTGTTTACGGCTCTTGAAAAATCGGTACATTTGTGCTATAATAATTGTACACTTTTTCGGGAGGATGCTAAAATGAATAAAAAGGAAATAAATGAAATAAAGAAAAACTTTAATGACGACTGCGGCTTTTTCACAGTAAACCACGTTGTTACCGCATTTGTGGACGCTGAAAAGAACATAAAGTGCAAGACCAATCAGCTTTACAACACCATTCCGCAGGACGAGGCTGAACTGATAATGATAAACCTGAAAAAGGTGCTCAGCGGTTCTATTGGCAAAAATCTGTTGGAATATTCGTTTCCGAAGGACGCATATCTTGAGGGTGGCGCACAGCCTTTCATGTACGAAACACTGCAAAGCAAGCTGCTTGATGAGGAAAAGGTTGATAACTTCCTGAACGCTATAGTTGAAAAGGTTGAGTATGTGTCAACATATACCATTTTCATGGCACATTGTACATATTCTGTGCTGAAAAAGAACAAAATGGACGAGTTTGAGGAAGAGGCTGACACTGATTACAACTTTATCGTGACAGCACTTTGCCCTGTAAATCTGCGTATTGACGGACTTGTATACGATGAACAGGATAATTCTATCGCAAAAAAAGAATCTTGTGACAGAATAGTTGAGCTTCCAAGCGACGGATTTTTGTTCCCGCTTTTCAATGATCGTGCGCCTGATATCAACGGAGTGCTTTACTACACGAAAAATGCAAAAAAGCCGAACACTTCCGTGGTGGAAGAGCTTCTGGGTTGTGAGTTCTCCATGACCTGTCAGAACGAAAAGGAAACTTTCAAGGATATCCTCACAAGCGTTGTGGGTGATGAGCTTGACTATGATCTTATCACTACTGTGAACGACAAGATTTCCACATTTGTTGACCAAAATGCTCATGAAACTGAGATACCGACAATTGACGAACATAAACTTTCGTCCATTCTGTGGGAAGCTGGAGTTAGTCAGGATAAGCTTGATAATCTTCCTAAAGTTTTTGACGCTGCAGCTGGCGGGAAGCCACTCACTGCGGTAAATCTTGTGGAAAAAAGGACCGTAGTTTCTGCTCCAAGCATAACCGTAAATATTGGCAAGGACGCAGTTGACAAGGTAAAAACTCAGATAGTCGATGGCAGAAAATGCCTTATAATCAATCTGGATGACCCTGAGATAGAGGTCAACGGGCTTGAAACTACAATAAAATAGGCACAAAAAAGGCAGCTCAACGCTGCCTTTTCTTTATATAAGCTCGCCAAACGAGAACTTGCCGTTTTCCAGTATCAGATAGCTGTGTGCTGAATTTTCTTTCGGGATAGATACTGAACCCGGATTTATGTAGGTGTAATCGCCTTGATCTTTTATTACCGGTACATGGGTGTGACCATGGAGGAGAATATCGCCCTTAGACAGCGGTGGCAGATTGTCGCAGTTGAATTTGTGACCATGTGTGGCGAATATCCTCAGTCCGTCACAGCATATATAAGCATATTCCGCCATAACAGGGAAGTCAAGCACCATTTGATCGACTTCTGTGTCACAATTACCACGCACGCACAGAAGCTTGTCTTTTAGCGGATTGAGCATGGCTATCACCTGCTTTGGTGCATATTCCTCTGGAAGGTCGTTTCTTGGTCCGTGATAGAGGATATCACCCAAAAGAATTAGTTTTTCCGCGCCGTTTTGCTCAAAGGCTTCAAGCATTTTTTTGCACCAGTAAGCCGAACCATGAATGTCTGACGCTATCATAAGTTTCATATTTTACACTCCTTTATTTTATGATCTCAGATGCAAGCTTGTGCAAAGACACATACTCTGGCTTTATTTTGTTATATATATCGCAGC
Source organism: uncultured Ruminococcus sp. (assembly GCA_934435205.1). Lineage (GTDB taxonomy): Bacteria > Bacillota > Clostridia > Oscillospirales > Ruminococcaceae > Hominimerdicola. The sequence goes on from CAKSAK010000003.1 coordinate 235,306, forward strand.
CTTTTTCCTTTTTGAACTCTTTTACCATTCTGATATAAAGCTGCTGTTTTGTTGTGGCGTCAATGACTGCTTCTCTTATAAGCGCCAGTTCGTCTTTGTTGCATTTGCCGTCGAGTAGCTCATCAAGTTTTACCGATAGTACATCATGGTAAACAACATTTTCAGTTTTCTGAGCCGTCATCGTTTTATCTTCATCAGCGGTGCATGTATTTTCGGATTCCTGTAGTCCTTTAAGTCGCAGATATCTTGGCCTGAGAAGCTTGTAAAAATCTGTAGCCTGCTTTTTATATACCTTTGCAAGAGAGTTGTGAAGCTCCTCTTTTGTGTTAGACTCAGCTATAAGTTTGCTGATCTCTTCTATTTGCTCTTCGCTGCAAATGTTTGCAAGTATGTTATGGAGATCGTTGTTTTTTTGTGCGGTACACTTTTTTCTATCCTTTTTCACTTTGACGATAGTTTCAACAACAGGATCACTTTCTACTTCGACAATATCAGGTGCACAGGCTTCTGGTTCTTCTTCGACCTCTTCTGTATTACCATTCATATTTTCGTTTAGTGTAACAGAATAATCTATAGCCGCAGGCTCTGTGCTTGGCTCGTCAGTTTCGTCAAGGGTTATCACTGATTCTGCGTGAACTTCTGCTTTTTCTTGTACTTCCTCAGTATATTCAGCTACAGGCTCAGCTATATCATCAGGTTCACTGCTTTCGTTTGTACCGACCTTGTGGTTTGCAAAGTTTATTGCCGTTTGTATCGTTCTAGTTCTGTAGACCATAGCATTTGGACTGTCAACATACTTTCCGTGCCAGAAATCATGAAGAAAGTCAAAACCTCTGTCATTGCTGATAACAAAAATATTCGTATAAGTATCCTTGGCTACCAGATAACCCAGAAGTGTTGAAAGCTGAAAATCCAGGGCATTTTTGCCACCAACATTTACCTTGAAGTATTCAATATCAGCCTTTGATGTAAGGACTTTTTGGTGCATTTCAAAGTTAATGGTATCGGAATTTTCACTGTAAAAAATTATTACGGTATCAGTTTCAGTTAAATTGTCTATGCCTTGAAGTCCTTTGGATTTGACATTTTCAAAGTCTACCAAATAAATTTTCATGTTAATTTATCCTTTCTTTCGGTGTCGAATAAGTGTAGCAGCAGCGATGACTACTATAAGTCCGCCTGTCGCCGTTGCTGTCATAAGTATAGAATTTTTGCCTTTTTCATCGTTCTCACTGCTGTCAGGAACGACCTCCTCATAGGTATAAGTTTTTGTTCTTAATACCTTATCTATACAAGAAGCAATAAGTGCATGACCTTTTTTATTAGGGTGTATATCAAAGTCATTTATGTTGGTCAGTTCCTTGCCGTGACCGCTGAATTCACTAAAAACATCTGCCACTATATATCTCTCATTGTCTTTTTCGTCAGTGGAGCGTTCTTTGATAATGTTGTTAAGTCTTGAAATTTTATCCTTCGATATACTCTGGAAAACTGCAGCCGCAGTGAAATTATCAAGCGGGTCATAAAGTGTTTGAACGATTATTTCACCCTTACTTTTAGCTTTAACAGCGTTAATTATATCATCTAGAGTGCTCGTGAAATTTTTCAGTGCCTTATCCATATCATCAGACATATCCTTCATATCCATTGCAATGCCAATAATATCCTTGGTTTTATCCATCACATCAGACATTGTGCTTTCAGGAGTAACGCCCAGATCGTTCATGAGAAAATCTATGAAAAGACCAAGAATGTCATTGCCACCTATAGATATAATAACAGCGTCGCTGTCTGCAAGGTCAGCGTCAAACTCGCCTGCATTTATGTGGTCTAGGAGCTGCTGAGAGGTATCTCCCACCACAGCGGAGTTCACAAGGGTGCAGCCGCCGCAGTTTTTAAGCTCAGCGTCATATTGGTCATGAAGAAGATTTGCATAAGATGCACAGGAATATCTGTCCTTACTGTAACCCTCAAGACCGTAACCTGCTGCAATAGAGTCGCCAAGCACAAGCATCTTAGGTGGAACGCTGACTTCATGCTCTATTACCTCAGCAGAGCAGGCAAGAGGCGCAGCACACATCATTACAGTTGCAGTGAGAAATGCTGTCAATCGTTTGAACATCTTATCATCTCCTATATGAATATATTGACTTGGTTATATAATATATTGTACCACATTCAGGACGAGAGTACAACATATTTTTTGAAATTTCTTGACTTTTTTCGTATGTTGTGATAATATATAATAGAAGAATATGAAATCAGTTTGGAAAGCGAGATTTATTATGACTGACTATTATTACCCCGTTCTCAGCGATGAAACGAGCCTGCCTTTGTATGTGCTTGGAATCGGTGCGAGAGATAGAGAATTTCATTTTGTAAGAGAAGATGGCTATCCTAATCATCAGATAATATACTGCACTCGTGGTCAAGGTCACGTTATATTTGATGGTCATGAGTATGATATAAAGCCGGGGGACGCATTTTACCTGCCACCTTCTGTGCCGCATGAGTATTACCCGGTTGGTGATATATGGGAAACCCACTGGATAACCTTTGAGGGCAGGGAAGCAATTGAAATGCTTAAGCATATCAAGCTTGAGAAGGCTAAAGTGTTTCACATAAATGATATCAATGCTGTTGATGCCATATTTAAGAAGATACTTTATCTTATGAAGACTAATTACTACTACTGTGGTCACCAGTGTTCGGCATATCTATATCAGTTTCTTATTGAGCTACATAGAGTCGTAAACCTACAAAACGGTAGTCAGGACGGACAAAAGCTCAATCAGTTGCAGCCTGTAATTGATTATATTGATAAGAATTTCAGAAAAGAACTTACACTTGTGGAGCTTGCTGATCTTATAGACCTTTCACCACAGTATCTTTGCAGACTTTTCAAGGAGTGTCTTAGTCTAAGACCTTTTGAGTATCTTGCAAGAAAGCGCATACAGCAGGCAAAGTTGCTTTTATTGGAGGATAAGCTTAACATCAATGAGATCGCCGCGGAGGTTGGTTATAACGATTGCAGTTATTTTTGTGCGGTGTTCAAAAAGCATGAAATGCTTTCTCCTGCAGAATTTCGTTCTCTTCATAAAAAAGCTGGTAATTAAAAATATGATGCCCCACGGAAATGATCCGTGGGGCTTTTTTTTCTATAATATAGTTCCGCCTCCGATAACGTATTCACCATTATAGAAAACCACTGCCTGTCCCTTTGAGATCGCCTTGTGAGGCTCTTTAAATGTCACAAGCACCTTGCCGTCATTCATTGGTGAAACTGTACATTCAGCGTCCTTTTGATGATAACGTGTCTGAGCAGTGCAGGTTATAGGCTCTGTGAGGGTGTCAAACGGAATAAAGTTTACATCTCCTGCCACAAGGCTGTCACTGTATACTTCTTCGGCCTTGCCCATAATAAGCCTGTTGTGCTCCATATCCTTTGCAACAACGAAAAGCGGTTCGCTGTATGAAATGCCAACGCCTTTACGCTGTCCGATAGTGTAGTGGATAAGACCCTTGTGTATGCCAAGCTTTGTGCCGTCAGAAAGAACGATATCTCCCGACTGCTGTTCACCGCAGCGTTTTGTGATAAAGCCTGCGTAATCACCGTCAGGGATAAAGCATATATCCTGAGAGTCAGGCTTGTTTGCATTTATAAGCTTGTTTTCTTCTGCGATATCACGGATCTTATCCTTGTGCATCTCGCCAACAGGGAAGAGAGTGTGAGCAAGCTGTTCCTGCGTCATGCTGTAAAGCACATAGCTCTGATCCTTTGACCTGTCAGGTGAGCGTTTCAGAAGCCACCTGCCTGACTTTTCGTCATATTCTCTGGTAGCGTAATGCCCCGTAGCTATGTGGTCAAAACCAAGAAGCTTTGCACGCTCGTAAAATTTTGCGAATTTAAGATGTCTGTTGCACTCGATACACGGATTAGGCGTGCCGCCTGCCAGATATGTATCAACAAAATTGTCGATAACATAGTGCTTAAAATCATCAGAAAAATTGAATACATGGAAATCAATGCCTAGCTTAAAAGCAACAAAACGTGCGTCCTCTACATCATTTAGAGAACAGCACGTTCTTGTTTTATCCAGACCGATGTCCTCATTGCTGTAGAGCCGCATGGTAGCTCCTGCCACTTCATAGCCCTCGTTGAGGAGAAGCTTGACCGACACGGAGCTGTCAACGCCACCGCTCATTGCCACAAGAACTCTATCAGCCATTGCAGTTCTCGCAATCAGGAGCAGACTGCTTACCTACGAACGGAGTTGGGTCGATACCCTGTCTCTTATAGTAGTCAGAAACAGCGGCTTTCATTGCTTCCTCCGCAAGAACAGAGCAGTGAAGCTTTGCTGGCGGAAGACCGTCAAGAGCTTCAACAACTGCCTTGTTTGTAAGCTTCAAAGCGTCTTCAAGCTTTTTACCCTTTATCATCTCTGTAGCGATAGAAGATGTAGCAACAGCCGCACCGCAGCCGAAAGTCTTGAACTTAACGTCAGTTATAACGCCGTCATTGACCTTGATGTACATTTTCATAATATCTCCGCACTTAGCGTTGCCTACCTCGCCAACGCCGTCAGCGTCCTCTATCTCGCCGACATTTCTCGGATGTGCGAAATGATCCATTACCTTTTCGCTGTATATCATTTTTTATTCCTCCTAGTCAAGTGTATAGTCATGAATATTCTCAGTTCTGCAAATTCTTTCCCAAAGTGGTGACATGCTTCTCAGGTGCTTTACGATAGGCGGAAGAACCTCAAGAATGTAATCAACATCTTCCTCTGTGTTCTCGTCATTGATAGAAAGTCTAAGCGAGCCATGTGCTACCTCGTGTGGCAGACCAAGTGAAAGCAGAACGTGTGACGGGTCAAGTGATCCGCTTGTGCAGGCTGAGCCTGATGAAGCTGCAACGCCTTGAAGATCAAGTGAAAGAAGCAGGCTCTCGCCTTCTACTCCACGAACAGATATATTTACATTTCCTGCAAGTCTGTGCTCTGTGTCGCCATTAAGTCTTGACTCTGGAATCTTAAGAAGACCCTCGATAAGTCTGTCTCTCATTTTTCTTACACGCTCGTTCTTTGCAGGGATATCCTTAACAGCATCAGTGATAGCAACGCCGAGAGCCACGATAGAAGGTACATTCTCGGTACCTGCACGCTTATTTCTCTCCTGCGCTCCACCGTAGATAAGGTTAGGAAGGTTAATGCCTGTTTTTACATAAAGCGCACCAACGCCCTTTGGAGCATGGAGCTTATGTCCTGAAAGTGAGAGCATATCAATGTTCATATCTTTAACATTGATGTCAATATTTCCTACCGCCTGAACAGCGTCAGTATGGAACCATACGCCATGCTTGTGGCAAACTTCACCGATCTCAGAGATAGGCTGTATAGTACCGATCTCGTTGTTAGCTGTCATTATTGTAACAAGGCAGGTATCCTCACGGATAGCGTCCTCGACCTGCTGTGCAGTAACAAGACCCTTGTCACCTACAGGAAGATATGTTACCTCAAAGCCAAGCTTTTCGAGATACTGACAAGTGTGCAGAACCGCATGATGTTCAAAAGCAGTTGTGATAATATGCTTCTTGCCCTTTTTTTCTCCAAGCTGTGCACAGCCTCTTATAGCCCAGTTATCAGATTCGGAACCACCAGCGGTGAAATAGATCTCGTTGACCTTCGCACCAAGAGCATTTGCGACTTGTTCCCTTGCTTTAAGAACGGCTTTAGCACATTCCATTCCCAAAGAATATATACTTGACGGATTTCCGTATAGCTCAGTGAAATAAGGCAGAGCGGCGTCAAGAGCTTTCTGAGATACTCTAGTCGTAGCTGAGTTATCTGCATAGACAAATCTCTTTTCCAATTAAATCATACCTTTCATATATAGATTTACTATTTTATTATATACTTATTTACTACAAAATGCAAGCGATTTCACCGATTTAACAGAAATTTAACTTCTGCTGGATTTCTTTGAGCCCATGACTGCAAGTTCGTCACAACGTTCGTTTTCCGGATGTCCTGCATGGCCTTTTACCCAATTGAAATTGACCTTATGCACCTCAAGCAGATCAAGCAGCCTTTCCCAAAGATCACTGTTTAGGGCCTTTTTCTTGTCCGATTTCACCCAGTTGTTGGCACGCCATTTCTTTGCCCAGCCCTTTGTCACAGCGTCGATTATATACTTTGAGTCGCTGTAAAGCTCCACCTCGCAAGGTTCTTTAAGTGCCGAAAGGGCAGTGATAACAGCAGTTAGCTCCATGCGGTTATTGGTAGTTGAAGGGTCGCCGCCCCAAAGTTCTTTTGAAGTGTCCTTGTATCTTAGTATCGCACCATATCCTCCCGGACCAGGATTGCCCGAACAAGCACCGTCAGTGAATATTTCTATTTTCTTCATTTATTTATCTCCGATTTTGTGATGATTATTATGTAAAACATATTATACTACATTTCTCTCTTTTTTTCAAGTACCCCAAAGGTTTAATATTTTAATATTTATCACTTTTGAAATGTTCAAATTATACAAATGCCTTGAATGTCTTTGTTTAAAATGATAATTGACTTAATGGTCATTAAGCCTTATAATTAAAAGGTAATATTGAAAATTGAACAGACAGAAAATCATTTGATTCGGAGGTCAATTATTTTATGAAAACCAAGAAGATTCTTGCTTTGGCTGTAGCTCTTACATCTGTTTTTGCAGTTGCAGGCTGCGGCTCAACCGGCGACAACAGCTCAAAGGTATCAACAGTAAAGAAAGTTAAGGTCGAGGACACACAGGAGATAGAGGCTATCCCTGACGACGCTCAGAAAACTATCCGTTGGATGGGTACATATGACCTTAACCCTAACGAGAAAAAGGGCGAGGATAAGTCCGTTGAGATGACCCTTTTCAACAACAAGGGTGGTAAAGTTGAGTACACAAGAGTAACTGATAGCGAAAAGTTCGACCAGCTCGCTAGTGCTATCATGGCTCAGCAGAACGTGCCTGATATCTTCAAGTATGAGTGGATGGCATTTCCTGCACAGGTGCTGAAAGATATGTATCAGCCTGTTGACGATATCGTAAACTTTGACGATCCGCTGTGGGCTGATGTGAAAACAACGGCCGACAAGTTCGTTATGGGTGGCAAGCATTATGTTGCTCCTATCAGCTTTACAGTCGGCACACTTATGATGTATGATCAGGACGTTATCGACGCTGAGGGCCTTGACGATCCATATGAGCTTTATCAGAACGGTGAGTGGAATTGGGATAACTGGTATGACATGATGTCAGAGTTTGTTTCAAATGCTCCTGCTGATGTTGAGAGATTTGGTATAAATGGTTGGTTCCAGACACAGGTCATTCAGCAGACCGGTAAAACAATGGTAAACTATGACGGTGAGAAGTTCACAAGTAATATAAATGACCCTGATATCGAAAGAGCAGAAGATCTCCTTTATCAGGTTGGTAAGAACAACCTTGTAAACGGCAACTGGCTTGGCAATGCTAAGCAGGCGCTTAAAGACGGCAACCTGCTGTTCTACTGCATGGGTACATGGGCTATGACTGGAAACAACGGTCCTTCTGACGCTGACACATGGAGAGTAGTTCCTGTTCCTTCTGACCCTAACACAGATGAAAAGTACATGACATCTGATATGATGGCTTATATGTGGGTAAGAGGTTCAACAGCTAACGAGGCTGTTAAGTGCTGGTATGAGTGTTGCAGAATGGCTAACACAGATGAAACATACAAGGAAAACGGCAAGGAGAAATTCCTCAACGCCAACCCTAACTGGACAGAGGATATGTATCAGGTCATCGTTGACTGCTCATCTTCTGAATACAATCAGGTGTTTGACTACGGCTACGGAATTTCTTCCACAATGTCTGACGACAATGCAAACGAAGACGGCAACTGCGTAACAAGAAAGCTTTATGAATACACAAACAAGGCTGACGATAACGGCAAACAGTTCTCATGGACAGAGCTGAGAGAATCATACTCCGCAACTGTTGACGCTGAGCTTAAGACTATCAACGACGCTGTTGTTGCATTCAATAAGAAAAATTCATAAGAATACTTTACAAGACTTCGAATTTATCGGAGTCTTGTTTTTTGCATAAAAATAAGGCTCTGAGTTTTTGCTCAGAGCCTTGCTTTGTTATATTTAGCTGTCCATACCCTCACGAACAGATTTGATAAATTTGCCAATATATTCAGGAGCGTCTTTGCCGTGTTCCTCAACAATTTTAACAACAGCACTTCCCATGATAACGCCGTCAGCATATTGGGACATTTTCTTTGCCTGCTCAGGATTTGAAATGCCAAAGCCAATACAGCAAGGGCAGTGGTCATCATTTCTGATAGGCGCAAGAAGCTCATTGAAGTCTGTTGTTATCTCAGAGCGCATACCTGTAACGCCAAGGGAGGATACAACATACAAAAAGCCTTTAGATTTTTCAGCTATCATCTTTACACGCTCGTGTGAAGTTGGTGCAACGAGAAAGATAGTGTAGATACCATTTTTCTCAGCTTCGCCCTGAAGCTCTTCACGTTCTTCAAAAGGCATATCTGGAACGATAACGCCGTCTATCTGAGTTTCTTTGCAAAGCTCAAAGAATTTCGCTGTTCCGAACTTGAAGATAGTGTTTATATACATCATCAGAAGCATAGGCTTATCAGTCTGTGTGCGAAGTTTTCTTACAAGGTCAAATATCTTGTCAAGATTTGTTCCACCACTGAGTGAACGCAGGGAAGCTTTCTGAATAGTTGCACCCTCTGCGATAGGGTCAGAGAACGGCACTCCTATCTCGATAATGTCAGAACCATTCTTATACATTTCAAGAACGCACTTTTCTGTTGTATCCATATCAGGGTCGCCTGCGGTGATAAATGTCACAAGCGCCTTTTTGTTTTCTGCTTTAAGCTTTTCAAAGCAAGCGTCTATCCTATTCTTCATTAAGGTCTACCTCCCTGTATCTTGCTATTGAGTAAACGTCCTTGTCGCCTCTGCCTGAAAGGTTGATGACAAGTATTGAGTCCTTATCCATTGTAGGAGCAATCTTAAGCGCAGCAGCAACTGCGTGTGATGACTCGATAGCAGGGATTATACCCTCTGTTCTTGAAAGGTACTCAAAAGCACAAACCGCTTCTTCATCGGTTATGTCAACATACTGCGCTCTGCCGATAGAGTTAAGATATGCGTGCTCAGGTCCGATACCTGGGTAGTCAAGACCTGCTGAGATAGAATAAACAGGGTCGATCTGACCATATTCGTTCTGCAAGAAAAGTGACTTCATGCCGTGGAATATACCAAGTGAGCCTTTTGCAATTGTAGCCGCATGGTCAGGTGTATCAATACCTCTGCCAGCTGCTTCTGCACCAACAAGCTTAACTGATTTGTCTTCAATAAAGTTGTAGAATGCACCCATAGCGTTTGAGCCACCGCCTACGCAGGCAACAACGCAATCAGGGAGCTTGCCCTCTTTTTCCATAAGCTGAGCCTTTATCTCAGCACTTATAACTTTCTGGAAATCTCTAACCATTGTAGGATAAGGGTGAGGACCCATTACAGAGCCTATGCAGTAGAAAGTTGTGTCGATATTTGATACCCAATCTCTGAAAGCTTCATTGATAGCGTCTTTCAGTGTAGAAGTACCGCTTGCAACGCCTGTTACCTTTGCGCCAAGAAGATTCATTCTGTAAACGTTAAGGGACTGTCTTTTCATATCGGTCTCGCCCATGTATACCTCACATTCGAGGCCCATAAGAGCGCAAACTGTAGCGGTAGCAACACCGTGCTGACCTGCACCAGTCTCAGCGATTATGCGCTTCTTGCCCATTTTTTTTGCCAGAAGTATCTGACCCAAAACGTTGTTTATCTTGTGTGAGCCTGTGTGGTTAAGATCCTCACGTTTGATGTATATTTTAGCTCCGCCAAGATCTTTGGTCATCTTTTCTGCATAATAAAGCATTGACGGTCTGCCTGCATAATTGTGGTAAAGCTCCTGAAGTTCTTTATTGAATTCAGGATCGTCCTTGTATTTATCGTAAGCTTTTTCAAGCTCGTGAACAGCAGTCATGACAGTTTCAGGAATATATTGTCCGCCAAATTCGCCAAATCGTCCAATTTTACTCATTTATATCCTTCTTTCGGTATTATTTCTGATAGTTTCAACTATCCTTTTTATCTTGTTTTCGTCCTTGAAGCCATCGGTTTCCACTGAACTTGAAAAGTCAACGCCATAAGGCTGAACCTTTTCCATAGCATCGCAGATGTTATCCTCGTTCAGTCCACCTGCAAGTAAGAAAGGTTTTGAAATATTCACATTGGAGAACACATCAAGGTCAACACGCTTGCCGGTTCCACCGTAGTTGCCTTCTAAAAAGCTGTCTATAAGCAGTTTATGGACGGGAAGTGCATCAGCTTTTGCAATATCATCAGCATTTTTCACACGAACGGCTTTCCATATCTCACAGTTGCAGTTTTCACGGAGCTTATTAATATACTTTTCGTTTTCCTCACCATGAAGCTGGATAACATCAAGCTTCTGTGCAAAGCTTTTCAGAATATTCTCTATAGGCTCGTTTACAAAAACGCCCACTCGTTTGATTTTCGTATTAAGAAGACGTTCAAGCTCGCAGAATGTGTCCATGTCTACCGTGCGTTTAAAGCCCTCCGACAGTATAAAGCCTGCATAATCAGGGTGGTATGTGTTCACATAAAGAATATCGTCCACACGGCGCATACCACATATCTTGATTTTTGTCATTTATACGCCCTCTCTCAGTTCACGGAGAGTTGTTCCAATATTGCCGCTTCTCATAAGCGTTTCACCTATAAGCACGGCGTCTGCACCAAGGCTGCGCACCTTTTTCATATCGGCATTTGTCTTTATACCGCTCTCTGAAACAAGCACTGCATGGTTGCCTATTATACTGCTGAGTTTGCCTGTGGTTTCAAGGTCAACGTCAAAGGTGTAGAGATTTCTGTTGTTTATGCCAAGCATATCAGGCTTAAATCCCAGCGTTTTTTCATATTCTTCCTCGCTATGAACCTCCACAAGACATTCAAGCCCAAGTTCGTGAGCAATATCAGAGTATTCTTTCATTTGACCTTCGCTGAGTATAGCCGAGATAAGCAGCACTGCATCAGCACCTATGGCTCTTGCTTCGTAAAGCTGATATTCGTCGATAACGAAGTCCTTTCGGAGTATAGGCAGCTTCACTGCCTCTCTTATTGCTTTGAGATATTCCGCAGAGCCTTGGAAATAGTGCTCTTCCGTCAGGCATGAGATAGCGTTCGCACCGTTTTTCTCATACTCGCAGGCGGTTTTCACAGGATCAAAGTCAGGACAGATAAGTCCTTTTGACGGAGAAGCTTTCTTGACCTCGCTTATGACAGAGAGGGTATTACGCTTGATAGATTTTGAAAAAGAAACTGTCTGATACTCTTTTTCAGCTGCCATGTATTTAATATCCTGCCTTGAAATTTTCGATATATCTCTTTCAAGCTGTTCTTTTCTTTTGTCACAGATATTGTCTAGTATCATTTTTTATCCTCTGTTAGTAAGTTCAACAAGTTCTTCAAGCTTTTTAAGAGCCTTTCCGCTGTCTATCATTTCAGCCGCAGTCTTTACGCCCTCTTCGATGCTGTCGCATTTGCCACAGATATAGAGCGCACAGCCTGAGTTGAGAAGAACGATATCTCTCTTTGCACCCTTGATTGTGCCCTCAAGTATACCTCTTGTGATAGTTGCATTGCCCTTTGCGTCCTCGCCAACGATGTTAGCAAGCTTGCCTCTTTTAAGACCAAAGTCCTCAGGCTTTATCTCATACTTGATAAGCTTGCCACCATTTATCTCGCAGATAGTTGTAGGAGCTGAGATAGAAACTTCATCAAGTCTGTCATTGCCGTAAACGAGCATTGCTCTTTTTATGCCTAGGTTCATAAGCACCTTAGCCATTGGTTCGAGCAGATCAGGGTCATAAGTTCCAAGTATCATATAATCTGATTTTGCAGGATTTGCGAGAGGTCCGAGAATGTTGAAAACAGTTCTTACGCCTATCTGTGCTCTTGTAGGTCCTACGAATCTCATTGCTGAGTGATATGACTGTGCAAACAAGAATGAAAGACCGATCTCGTCAAGGGACTTTTCAGCCTGTTCATGTGTTGACTGAATTTTAACTCCAAGAGCCTCGAGAACATCAGCCGCACCGCTCTTTGATGAAACACTTCTGTTGCCGTGCTTTGCGACTTTCTGTCCTGCTGCCGCAATTACGAATGAAGAGGTTGTGGAAATGTTGAAGCTGTTTGAAAGATCTCCGCCTGTGCCAACGATATCAAGAGTACCCTTGACATTGACCTTTGACATTTTTTCTCTCATTACTTTTGCAAAGCCTGTTATCTCGTCAATAGTCTCGCCTTTCATTCTCAGAGCTGTGAGCAGGCAGGCGATCTGGGCGTTAGAAGCTCTGTCGCTCATGATGATATCCATTGCTTTATAAGCTTCGTCCTCAGTGAGTGACTTTCCGTCACATACTATTTTGAGATACTTTTTAAGCTCAACTCTTTCGCTGTCAGGAAGAGCTGCGGACTTTGTTTTTGTGGTCTTTATGCCTGCGATATCGTTCAGAAAGTTTTCGATTATAATGTTTCCGACTTCACCTGTGAGAACTGACTCAGGGTGGAACTGAACGCCGTAGGTCGGGTGTTCTCTGTGTCTTATTGCCATTATCTGAGCCTTATCGTCAGTTGCGATAACAGACAGACAAGTAGGAAGTGAAATGCTGTCAACAACAAGTGAGTGATATCTTGCAGCTTTTATTGTGCTTTTCAAACCGCTGAAAAGTGGGTTTGCTGTGTTAAGATTGATATCTGTCTGCTTGCCGTGAAGCTGCTGCTTTGCGTGAACTATCTTTCCTCCGAATGCTTCGGCTATTGCCTGGTGACCTAGACAAACGCCAAGTATAGGGATCCTGCCACTGAATGTCTTTATGACCTCTTCGGAAATTCCTGCGTCCTTTGGATAACCAGGACCAGGGGAGATGATGATAGCCGCAGGTGACATTTTTTCGATCTCTTCTATGGTTATCTCATCATTTCTTGCTACTGTAATGTCTTTTGTGAGTACGCCTACAGCCTGATAAAGATTGTAGGTAAAGCTGTCATAGTTGTCAATAAGTAAAATCATAGTAATCTTCCTTTACAGTACAAATTTATCAATGAAAGTTTTGTCGTTAAAGTAGTTTATGCCGATAGCATTCCTTATTTCTGATACAGTTTCGTTTGAAACTTCTATTGCACGTTGTGTGCCTTTTTTAAGTATCTCTATGAGCTGCTCTTTATCTTTCTCATATTCCTCACGTCTTGCTCTGATAGGTGCGAGAAATTCCTGCATAACGTTGTTAAGGAACTTCTTGCATTTCATATCGCCAAGTCCGCCACGCTCATAATGCTCCTTCATCTCTGCGAGGTTTTTATAGTCAGGGAAGTATTTAGCAAAATCTTCGTCCTTGCTGAATGCGTCAAGATAGATAAATACCGGATTGCCCTCTGTGTGACCAGGGTCGCTTACATTGATGTGTGTAGGATCAGTGTACATTGACATTATCTTGTTTTTCAGCGTCTTTTCATCGTCTTTAAGATAAATGCAGTTGCCAAGAGATTTGCTCATCTTTGTGTTGCCGTCTGTGCCAACAAGTCTGTTGCAGCTTGCGTTGTCTGGGAGAACAGCCTCAGGCTCAACAAGTATATCGCACTTATAAATTCTGTTGAAGCTGTTTACTATCTCTCTTGCCTGTTCAAGCATTGGAAGCTGATCTTCGCCAACAGGAACATACTTAGCCTTGAATGCTGTGATGTCTGCTGCCTGGCTGATAGGATATGTCATAAAGCCAACAGGGAGATTTCTTTCAAAGTTTCTCATTTTTATCTCCGACTTGATAGTAGGATTTCTTTCAAGTCTTGACATTGTAACGAGGTTTGAATAGTACATTGGAAGCTCATAAAGTGCTGGGATATGCGACTGAACGAAGAATGTTGTCTTGTCAGGCTCAAGTCCTACCGCAAGATAGTCAAGCATTACTTCAAGAATGTTTTGTCTTATCTTCTCAGGATTGTCAGCGTTATCTGTAAGTGCCTGAAGATCGGCTATCATAACGAACTGATCAAATTTTCCTGTGTTTTGAAGTTCAACTCTTTTTCTGAGAGAACCTACATAATGACCAAGATGAAGTGATCCGGTTGGTCTATCGCCTGTAAGAATAATATTGTTGTTCATGTTATTAACTCCTTATAAATTATAATTTGCTTGCTTCTTTTATTGCATTTATAACAGCCATTGCCTTGTTACATGACTCCTGATATTCGTTCTCAGGAACAGAATCTGCGACAACTCCGCCTCCTGCTTGGATATAAGCCTTGTTATTTTTGAAAAGCACTGTTCTTATAGCGATACAAGTATCCAGCGAACCGTCAAATGCAAGATAACCAACTGTTCCGCCATAAAGGCCTCTTTTTGTTGTTTCAAGCTCGTCGATTATCTCCATTGCTCTTACCTTCGGTGCGCCTGAAAGAGTGCCAGCAGGAAGAACAGCCATAAGTGCGTCAAGAGGTTTCTTATCTTCTCTCAATGTACCCTTTACATTTGATACAAGGTGCATCACCTTTGAATATCTTTCAACTATCATCATGTCTGTAACAGTTACAGAGCCGAACTCAGAAACCTTTCCTATGTCGTTTCTTCCAAGGTCAACGAGCATTGTGTGTTCAGCTCTTTCCTTTGGATCGTTGAGAAGCTGTTGTTCATTGCGGATATCTTCGTCGTAGGTCGCTCCACGCTTGATAGTGCCTGCAATTGGTCTTGTTACTACTGTTCTGTTTTCTACTGATACCAGCATTTCTGGTGAAGCGCCTGCAACAGCATAATCATTGTGCTTAAAGTAGTAAAGGTAAGGTGACGGGTTAGTGGAGCGGAGCATTCTGTAAACGTCAAAGCTGTCAGGCGGATTGTCTATCTCAAATCTCTGTGACGGAACTATCTGGAAGATGTCGCCTTCCTTGATGTATTCCTTGGCTTTTTCAACATTTGCGAGATAATGTTCCTTTGTGATGTTAGATTTTACTGTGATGTTGTCCTCCATTGTTTTTGGAGTTTTCATAACAGGCTTGTAATTTCTAAGAGTTTCAACTACTTCGTTACATATCTTTTCACATTCTTTGTATTTAGTTTCAAGATCATCGCTCTTATTGATGTTGAGGATTATTACAGCCTTGTTTGAAAGGTGATCGTAAGCAACGATCTTTTCAAAAAGGTGCAGATCAGCGTCAGGAAGTTTAAGATCGTCCTCAGGTGGGTTACACAAAGTTTTCTCAAAGTATCTTATCATATCGTAAGCGAAAAATCCTATTAGACCACCTGTAAGCTTTGGATAATTATTAAATCTCGGTGACTTGTGATCTTCGATTATATCAGAAAAGAAAGCGATAGGATCATCGACTGTTACTCTTTCATCAGCCTTGCCTTTTTCTTTAATAGTAATAACGTGCTTGTCAAGAATATACTCACATTTAGGATCAATGCCCACATATGAATATCTGCCCCACTGATCTTTATTATCTACAGATTCAAGAATGAAACAGTCATCATACGCCTCGTGCAGACAGTTAAAAAGTTGTATTGGCGTACATGAATCCATGAGAAGCTCATAGAATACAGGCACAGTCTTGTAGTTTTCAAAAAGTTCCTTTACTTGTTCAATAGCAGGGTATAGCATAAATATTCCTCCTAAATGTTTTTTTGTCGTAAAATTGGCAATAAAAAAAGTCCTGTCATCACACATAACATCTAGTTATGGGACGATAGAACCGTGGTGCCACCCAATTTCCCGATAATAAATTATCGGCTCACAGATACGCATTCTGACTAGCAGAAATCAATATCCTGTCCTTTAACGCAGGAATCACGGCGAGTGATACTCGTTAAAACTTTCACACCGCTCCTCACAAATCCATTCATCTGAAGAAAACGTATCAGCTCACACCTACCGCTGACTCTCTGCGACCTTTTGCATCAAACTACTTACTTTTGCTCATAGGATTTACTGTATTAACTTTAATCCTATTATATTCCTATGTTTCTAAAATGTCAATATCAGAAAATGTAAATATTATTGCTATTATGTAAACATTCTTTTGCAATTTGGATTTATACCAAAATAAATAATTTAAAATTTTCAATATTCCTTGCATTTATAAGTAATGTAGTGTATAATAAAGTAAAAGTTAAGGTAATTAAGAAAGGAAAATATATGAAAGTACAAACTAATAAGAAATACACCACAATTGCATTTTATGCAGTTATTGTTATTGCTATAAATGTGCTTTTGGTAGTGGCTGTATTTAAATTTAATACGATCTTAAAGCTTATTTCCACGCTTATTTCTGCACTTACGCCTGTTATAGTTGGTCTTGTTATCGCTTTTCTTATCAATCCTATAATGGTGAATTTTGAAAAGCTGTTCAGAAATAAAGTGGTAAAAAATCCAGCTAAGAAAAAGCTTACCAGAGCCTGCTCAGTAACTGTAGCGTCACTTGTTTTTCTGGGGATAGTTGTTGGACTTATTTATGTTGTTGTTCCAGAGCTTATAAATTCCATAATTGATATTTTTAACAATGCATCTAACATCGTTGTTAAAGTGCAGGGTTGGATAAATAAGCTGTTTAAAAACTATCCTGATATCGAAACAATGGCTACGGAGAAGCTCAAAGCTTTTTCAACTGATTTTGGAACCGTTATCGAGAAGATACAGCCGATGCTTGAAAATATTCTTTCGGGTGCATGGGGCGTTATCAATGTTCTTAAAAACTTTGTATTTGGATTTATCGTTTCTATCTATATGCTTTGCAGCAAGGAAAAGCTTCTTGCTCAGGCTAAGAAGATAATCATTGCAAACACCAAAAAGTCTACATGTGAGAAGATCATGAGAGTTTGCACTGAAACTAATAAAGTTTTTGCAGGCTTTTTGAGCGGAAAGATCATTGACTCGGCAATAATAGGAGTTCTTTGCTTTATAGGTCTGACTATCATGAATATGCCTTACAACATCATGATAAGTGTTCTTGTGGGTGTAACTAATATTATCCCATTTTTTGGACCGATAATCGGTGCGATACCATCAACGGCACTTATGCTTCTTATTGATCCTAAAAAAGCCATTATACTTCTCATTTTCATAGTTATTCTACAGCAGTTTGACGGTAATATTCTTGGACCTAAGATACTTGGTGATTCTACTGGGCTTCCGGGTTTTTGGGTGCTGGTATCACTGTTCTTCTTTGGAAATTTGTTTGGGTTTATAGGTATGGTCATTGCAGTTCCGACTTTTGCATTGCTTTATACTTTTACACGAGAGAGCGTTGTTCAGCGGTTAAGAAAGAAGAAGCTCCCTGTGGATACCGATTATTATATGGAAGATGTTGAGCATTTGTATAAGAAAAATGAAAAGCGTATTCCGCTTACGCCTGAACAGCTTGACGCCATGGTCATTCCAAGTGCCGATGAGGTAAATGAGGTCAACAGAGAGGAAGAACCAGAAATAGTTGACGATCACAACGAGAATAAAGATCAGTAGACGCAAAAAGAGCGGCCTGTTCACACTTCATAGTGAGCAGACCGCTTGTTTATTTCATGTATTTTTTCTGAATTTTTGCAATATGTATCACAGAGTATATTACTATAAGTGCAATAAGTATTGTTAATGTGACCTTGAATACAGATGATTCAAAGTATGACTTAGCTATTTTAACCTTAGCTTTGACTTGGGAACGTTCTACTTTAGTTGTGGAAACGAGATCTATAGTTGCAAGCACCTCACCTTTGTAGACAAGTTCCATTTTACCAAGCACATCGCCAACTTCAACAGGTGCAACAACGTTGTCAAAAACGGTTATTTTCTTTTCCACATCATTTACTGATATATCTACAGGCCACAGCCTTGTAAAACCATTTGCAGGTTTTAGATTTGCATAATCTATGCCGTCGCCGTAGCTTACCTTTACATCACGGACTTCGCTGTTTTTGTCCACAAAATCCGTTGCTACAAGACTGGAAAATGCCCATTTGTAAAGACTGATGTGATCAAGGATGTTGTAGTAAACATTATCTCCACCATATATGGAATCAGGATCTTCCTCACCCTTCTTCACATCTTCTTCAAGCTTATCCATAGGGGCACCCATTGTCACAATAAGATATGAGGTGCCTTCATATTCCGCATATGAAGCTAAACATCTTCCAGCGGAGTCAAGGGTGCCTGTTTTTATGCCTTTAGCATAGGAGTAGTAATAATCGGTCATTGAGTCAAGCATAAGGTTTGTATTATAAATATCTGTACCATCTGAGTGATAAGAGGTGGATGCCATATGATAGCTTGGCAGACAGACGATATCACGAAATACTTGATATTTGCTTATGGCATATTCGCAAAGAGTAGCCATATCCTTGCAGGACGAATAATTCTGCTGCGCCCACAGACCATGTGCGTTTGAAAAGTGTGTATTTTCCATGCCGAGTTTTTCAGCTTTTTCATTCATAAGGTCTGTAAATTCTGTTATGGAATCGGACACATTCAAAGCGATTATATTCGCTGCTTCACATGAGGATGGGATAAGCAGTGCCGCCAGGAGATCATAACAGCTTACTTCTTCACCAGGTTGTATATCAGCTGTTGAAGCACCAGTATCATATAATTCATCAAATGCTTCCGAGCCTGCGGAATAGTATGTATCTTTCAGCTTTTGTTCATCACCTTTGAATTTGTCCAGAAGCACCACGGCAGTCATTATCTTTGTTAGGGAAGCAGGCACACGCTCGTCCTCACCGTTTATGTCAACGATAGCTTCACCGCTGTCAAGATTGACCATATAGACCGCTTCAGAGTAAAGCTCCAACGGTATCGCTTTTCCGTCATCATCATAGCCTGACGTGGGCGTAAAATTGAATGCGCCTGCACACATTGCAGGCATTAGCAGTATTATTGTAAGAATCATACACAATATTCTGCTGATTTTGTTTTTTAGTTTCATTGACAGCTTCCTTTCACAATGTATGTAAAGAGCCGAAGCTCATTCAGTTTTCTCATAAAGTATATTTGCGCCTTGTTTACCTATACGCCTTACTCTTTCAAGATATGTGAGTATATTAAGCGTTACCTGTGCATATTCACGAGATATCTTTGCATTAAGGGCAAAGTCTTTAGAAGTGAACTGATTTGGCAGTTCCTCCGGGAGGAACATATCAAAGTCGGCAGGGCAGTCAAGGTGTATTTCGTCAATAAGTCCCTTTGGTATTCTGTCATGACGTGAAGATCCACGCTTTTTGTTCTTTGACCAGCCGTTAAGCAATCTTATCTCCTCTGTTTCAAGCATACAAAGGCACAAATGAAATCGGGGGTTATCAAGGGTGTATTTTATTTTGTACAGTTCGGGCATGACTTCATAGATAGTGTATTTTCTCGGCGATTTGTGCTTTTCTGACAACTCTCCTGTTTCAGTATCTATCCAACGGACATATTTGACAGCAGGGATAGGGTAGACCACTGTTACGTCACAGTAGTCAAGAAAGGCTTCAAGTTTTTTCAGCAGTTTGTTGAACTGTCTTGTTTGTATCTCGATAACACCGTTTTCGCCTACGATATCAGCCACATATCCGCCAATGCGTATCTCCTGATTTTCGCCATATGGCTCAAAATAGTTTTTCAAAACAGCATGAAGCGTTTTCTCACCTAGAGTTCCGATGCCGTTGCGTTCACGGCTTTTGCCTATGATTTTGTCGCAAGCCTCTTGAAATTTCAGCCTGTCCGTAAGATCACCTCAGTTTTTATTATATCAGATATTCACTCTCACGTCAATCACAAAAACGCATAAAAAGAGCCTGAGATCTGCTCAGGCTCTTTAATCATACCATGACCCATTAGGTTATGCTGTCCGCAGTTATCTTGTCCCACTGGTCGCAATATTTGACTTCCATTTTGTCCATTCTTTCGTTGTAAAGCTTTGAGATAGCAGGTGTATCATATGAATAGATCATATCGTCTATGTTCTGTTCTACATAATCCATATCAACCGGCAAACGCTTGATTATGAAATATCCATATGTGTCATTCTCTGTAAGCTCTGTAGAAACTGCATTTTCTTTCAGTGCGAAAGCGTCTTTTACAAGCTCCTCAGGATATCCAGTCGTATCTTTATTGAAATAATATCCTGTTGAAGGATCTTCAAGACCGAGATCCCAGCCGTACTCCTCAATAAGCTTGTCAAAGTCTTCTCCGTCCTGAGCTTTTTTCAGAACTTCTTCTGCAAGCTTCTTAGCCTTTTCCTTAGCTTTCTTTACACCGTCATCATCAAGCTTCGCATAAGCTGACTGCTTTGCGCTCGCTTTGTCTGAAAGTGACATACTGTCATAACTGTCAGCGGTACTGTCATCAAGATCTACCTGTGCATAGAAAGGGATCATAACGTGGATCTCACGGCAATACTCGCTTGTATCCTTAACTATCTTTCTGAAATCTTCTTTCTTAGTGGCATACTTTCCGTCATTCTTGAAAAGCGTATCATTCACCTTTGTGTAGATAGTGGCTGTTTCAAGCATTTTTCTGTAAAGATCCTCTGTGAGGTAAGCTGACTTAAGGTCATTAAGATAAGCTTCATCAGAATCATATTTTGCTTTTGCATTAGCTATCTGCTCATCAATTGTCTTGTTATCGTCATCTGTAAGTTCGATACCGTTTTCTTCTGCAAGCTCAGGTGCAACAAGTTCCTGTTTAAGTGCAGTGATAACGTCCTCCATAAGAAGCTCAAAACCACCGTCAGTTGACTTGATAGTGTCAAGAGTGGCTCCGTAAGTGGAAGTGTACTTGCTTATAGTGTAATAATAGTAGTATCTGAAAGTATCAAAATCAATATCCTTGCCGTCAATGGTGCAAACGATAAAGTCCTTAGTATCAATGGACTTGCCGTCAATTGTAAGGGATGGTTCAGGTGTCTGTTTTTCAGTTGTGCTGTCAACAGATGAAACAGAAGAATCCACTGCGGAAGATACGGTTGATGAGCTGTCGTTATTTTTGCTGCATGAAGTAAAGCTGCAAATAGCTATTGTGAGAGCTGCTGTAACAGCGGCTAATTTCTTTATCATAATAATTGTCCTTTCCTTTGAGAGAAAAATCTCTGCATAACATAAATTTAATTATATCTTATTATTGTGATGATACTGTGTGATAATTCTTAAACTTTCTGTGAATGAAATATATATTATCCAGTGCAATACAGTTGACAATCTAAGCCTGTGAGAGTATAATATAAATGACTTTAATACGAAAAGAGGTATTCCATATGGATTTTGGTAAATATATTGCTCACAGAGGTTTTCATTGTGACCTTGTTCCTGAAAATTCCCTGCCTGCATTCAGTCTTGCAGTGGAAAAGGGTCTGTCTATCGAGCTTGACGTTCGTCTTACAAAGGATTGCCGCATTGTGGTTTTCCATGATAATGACCTTATGAGAATGTGCGGCATTGAGGGCAGGGTGTTTGATTACACCTATGAACAGCTTTCTGCCTTTAAACTTAATAACAGTGATGAAAAGATACCACTGTTGTCTGAGGTGCTGAAAACTGTTGACGGCAAAGTGCCTCTTCTTATTGAGCTTAAAGGCGGCGCACCATTTGGCGAGCTTGAAAGCCGAGTTGACCACATGATGAAGAAATACAAAGGCGAATTTGCAGTGCAGAGCTTTAACCCATTCTCAGTGATGTGGTTTAGGTTTCGATCACCAAAAGTTACAAGGGGTCAGCTTATCTCAAAATACAGAAAGAATATAGACCTTGAATATATCGAAAGATTCATCTGCGCTCAGCCCTTTATATGGCGTTTTATATCAAAACCGCAGTTCATTGC
The DNA here is from genome assembly GCA_934435205.1 of uncultured Ruminococcus sp. Lineage (GTDB taxonomy): Bacteria > Bacillota > Clostridia > Oscillospirales > Ruminococcaceae > Hominimerdicola. The sequence goes on from CAKSAK010000003.1 coordinate 257,258, forward strand.
AGCTGACCTTAGGTCAATAAGCCTTGAAACTGCATTTCAGGCTGTTGATATAGATGCAGACCTGCTCACATGGACGGGAAGAGGCAAAGAGCTTATAGAAACTGCTTCACAGTTTTCAAAGACAGTTATAGCAGAGCAGTTCCCTGATGATTTTGATTTTTCTGACAATTGGGAGGAAAGCTGTGAATAAACTACAAAACCTCATATTGTGTGACCTTAACGAAGTCAAACGTACTGCAAAGCGCACTGACAGCGATATTTCAGGCTGTAAATTTAGCGGAGAATATCTTGAAAGCGAAGATCTCTCCTGCCTGTCATTTATAAACTGTATGTTTGAAAACTGCACCTTTACCGATTGCGATTTTGAGCGTTCCTCATTCGTTGATGTGACTTTCATATCATGTGATCTGTCAAATTCATCACTGGACTCAGCCTATCTCAGCAGATGTGAGCTTCGCTCCTGCAAGCTCGTTGGCGCAGAGTTCAAGGATTGCTCCATTCAAGGTGTAGCCTTTGAATCCTCAAACTGCGGATATGCCATATTTGATAAATGCAAGCTGTCTGAAACCCAGGTGAAAAACAGTGATATGTCCTCGGCTGAGCTTGTTTCCTGCAATCTCAAAGCATTCAAGACCAGCGGCAGCAAATACCTCGGCACATCATTTTTCAGAACGGCTCTCGGCGGCGTTGATTTTTCTACCTGTCTTGTAAGTGGACTGCGCGTTTCTGATACATTCAGAGAACTCCGAAACGCTGTTTTTTCAGCAGATCAGGCTGTGGAGCTTTCAATGCTTCTTGGAATAAGAATAAAATAATTTTAGCCGCTATGACAATAAACGTCACAGCGGCTTTTTTATCACTTCTTATCCTGTTCTATCAGTATTTTCACAGCATCCACCGCACAGCGGATACCTCTTGTGGTGTCGTCGCTCACATTGTCTTCAAGATCAGCCTTTGAACGCTCTACGTTCCATATAGCTGTTATAACAGCTCCACAGCGGACGTGCCTTGCGATACCTACTGAGAAAACTGCGGCACATTCCATTTCGGATGTCATACAGCCGCACCTTAAATATGCGTCCCAGCGGTAATTTATATCGCCGCTCACAGGCATTGAGTCAGGTTCGACTTCTCCGTAAAAGCTGTCTTTGCTGTGGACAACACCCACATGATAACGCTTGCCAAGCTTATCTTCTGACAGTTTAGCAGCCGCATTAGCTAGGGCAGTTGTTACTGTGAAATCTGCTACAGCAGGGTAGCCCTCGGGGAGATATTCTTTTGACGTGCCTTCGCCGCGAACAGCCGCCGAAGCAATAACAAGGTCGCCGCCACTTACTGCAAGATCCATTCCTCCGCTTGTACCGATACGAATAAATGTGTCTGCGCCGCACTTTACCAGTTCCTCCACTGCAATTGCCGCAGAAGGTCCACCGATACCGGTCGAGCACACAGTTACCTTTTCACCGTCAAGATAGCCTGTATAAACATTGTATTCTCTGTTTTGAGACACCTGCTTTGCGTCATCAAGAAGTGCCGCTATTTTCGGCACTCTTCCAGGGTCACCCGGCATAATAACATATCTGCCCACTTCCTCAGGGATAGTTCTGATGTGAAATTGTCTTTCACCGTCCATGATGCTTGCCATAAAAAATCCTCCTCTCGGAATTATTCGTTGTATGGATAATCATTTTCTTCGTATAATTCATTTTCAGCAAAACTCTGTCCAGATTTCTGCTTTTTCTTTATATGTATAAGCGCTATGATAAGCACTATTGCTATAATTGCAAACAGCCCGCCTAATCCACAAAAAACAACTGTTAATATGGTATTTGTTGTATCATTGGGTGCATAAAACGTTTCAGGGTCGTCAGGGTCACAGAATATCTGGAGCGTTTGTCCTCTTCTGTATCTGCTGTTGCTGGAATATGTATTGCTGTGAGTGGTGTAGAGCTGTCCGTCAACGTTATATGAATACACTGGCGTGTAAACAGTGCTATATGATACGTGTCCGTCATCGTCCTCATGTCGTTCATCTTTACTGAGAATGTCTGTTATTATAGCATTGACTTCAAGAGTACATCTGTTTTTGAGTTGAGTTTGGTGTATTGCAAAACCTATTCCAACTGCAAGAAATGTCACGCCAACCAACATGAAAACTAACGCTACTATTTTCATTGCTGATTTGCTGTAATGCACATGAGATCTTTTGTAATAATGCATATTTTCCCCCATTTAAGCATAAAAGCCAACACCTTAATATGGCGTTGGCTTTTATTTTATCTTACTTTTCCATTTTCATTGAAATGTCAAACGCCTTGACTGAGTGTGTGATAGCACCGATAGAAATGATATCAACACCCGTTTCAGCTATTGCACGGATAGTTTCAGAAGTCACGTTTCCTGAAGCTTCTAAAAGTGCTTTGCCATTTGTCATTTCAACAGCCTTTGCCATATCTTCATTTGTCATATTGTCAAGCATGATTATCTCAACGCCAAGTGTAAGAGCTTCTTTGAGTTCATCAAGACTTCCGACTTCAACTTCTATCTTGACAGTATGCCCCATTTTTTCTCTGAGAGCGTTTACTGCGCCTGTCATGCTGCCATATGCGTCAAGGTGAGTATCTTTTAGCATTGCACAATCTGAAAGATTGTATCTGTGGTTTTTTCCACCGCCTACTGTAACAGCATATTTCTGCAAAACTCTAAGACCTGGGAGCGTTTTTCTTGTATCCGCAACAGACGCTTTTGTACCCTTTACAAGCTCAACGCATCTGTTAGTGGCAGTTGCAACGCCTGACATATGCTGAACGATATTCAGTGCCGTTCTTTCGCCTTTGAGCAATGCTCTTGTTGAACCTGTTATCTTTGCGATAATGTCGCCTTTCTTGACCTTTTCACCGTCATGGATAAATATCTCACATTTAACATTGCTGTCAAGAAGCTGAAAAACTCTCATTGCAACATCAATTCCACAAAGAATGCCTTCGTCCTTTGAAACATACTTTGCTGTTGAAACTGAATTTTCATCAACAAGATAATCCGTTGTAACGTCTATATAGTTTATGTCCTCCAGCAGAGCTGTTTTAATGATATCGTCGATCTGAAACTGCATTAATCTCATTTGTTTTCCTCCATTTTTTCTTTGGCGTTGAGCTTTTCGATAGCGTCCTTTAATACGATATAAGCCACAGTTGTAAGGGACCTTGCTTCAACATAATCTCTGTCTATTTTGAAATTACCGTCACAAAGGAAATTTTTTAGCTTTGTTACTTCTTCAAGATCAGGCGGCAAAGCCTCCTTATCAGGGATAACGAAATATGCACGCTGCATTATATCTCTTATCTCTGTCCTTATGCCCTGAGGAATGTGCGGTGCTTCATTGTCTATCTTGAAATCGTATGTTTCAAGGTCACCACTGTCAGATTTTATCTTTTCATTAATGTCAGCCGCAGCACGTCTTGAAAATACCAAAGCTTCAAGGAGGGAATTGCTTGCAAGTCTATTATTGCCGTGAACACCTGTATGTGAACATTCACCGCAGGCATAAAGCCTGTCAATGTTAGTTCTTGCATATGTATCAACATTTATGCCGCCCATAAGGTAATGATGACAAGGGAAGATAGGTATCATATCCTTTGTCATGTCATAACCTGCTTCGAGAAGCTTTTCATTTATCATAGGAAATCTGTTTCTGACAAACTCAGGGTCTTTGTGAGTGATATCAAGATAGAATTTGTCAGAACCTGTTTTCTTGGCTTCAGCCATGATCGCATGAGAAACAACATCTCTTGGTGCAAGCTCCAGACGATCATCATAGTTTTGCATAAATCTTTCGCCGTTGCAGTTTTTAAGATAAGCTCCCTCGCCTCTGACAGATTCGGAGATAAGGAAAGTTTCACGAGTGTGCTTGTTGTTAAAGCCTGTTGGGTGGAACTGGATATAGCTGAGATTTTTTATCTCTGCTCCAAGCTCGTAAGCTATAGTAATGCCATCGCCGGTTGCAATAGCGGAGTTTGTGGTGTATTCGTAAACTCTGCCTATTCCACCAGTTGCAAAAACAGCGTATCTGCAATTATATGTTGTATATTCGTTGTCATTAGTCAGCACAAGAATGGAAAAACCTGTTTCGGTTTTCTTTGCGTTGCACATAACGGCATTTTCGAGTATCTCAACATTATTGAGTTTCTGCACATTTCTCAGCAGGGTAGTTTCTATCTCAAGTCCTGTTGTATCAGCATGGTGGAAAATTCTGTTCATACCGTGTCCACCTTCAAGAGTGCGGTGATAAGATCCATCAGGACACTTATCAAAGTCAGCGCCAAGCTCTATGAGTTTTCCGATGTCAATATAGGCTTCGTCAACAAGGACCTGAGTGGACTCAGGATCATTTTCAAATCCGCCTGCTACAAATGTATCATGTTTGTGATATTCAGGCGAGTCCTTTGGATTGTCATAAACGCCTGCAATTCCACCCTGTGCAAGGGAAGAGTTACACAAGGTCAGCTCTCTTTTGGAAAGCACAAGTACATTTAAATCACGGGAAAGGTTAAGTGCCGCATAAAGACCTGCCGCACCGCAGCCAGCGATAATAACGTCATAATTTTTGTTGTTCATATTAATAACCTCTTTGTATGGCGGAGTGTCGCCAAGTGTTATGTAGAAATCACAACAGATATTGCTCTGAAATAATTTATACTTATTCTATTATACCATATATTTTTACCTTTTTCAACTGTTATTTGCATATATAATACACATACCTTACATTATTTTAAGTGCAACTTAACAAAAAAATGACTGCCTGCTCCCTAAAGGGAACAGGCAGTCGGAGGTTTATTATAGATCAACTAACAATCAAATATTAGTCACTCTGCAAATTGCTTTGTCAGCAAAGATTACTTGCCGTAGTAAGCCTTGAGGTACATTTCCTTAAGCTCGCTCATCAGTGGGTATCTTGGGTTAGCACCTGTGCACTGGTCATCAAATGCGTCCTCAACCATGTTGTCAAGAGTTTCAAGGAAGTGCTTCTCGTCTACACCGTAGTCAGCAATAGTCTTCTTGATACCAACTCTTTCCTTAAGAGCCTCAATAGCGTCGATGAACTTGTTGAGTGTATCCTCGTCGTTCTTACCAACGATACCAAGTGAATTAGCACACTCGCAGTATCTTTCAAGAGTATGTGGATACTGATACTGTGAGAAAGTACCCATTTTTCTAGGTGTTGGGTCAGCGTTGTATCTCATAACGAGTGTAATGAGAAGTGCGTTAGCAACGCCGTGTGGCAGATGATGATAAGCACCGAGTTTGTGAGCCATTGAGTGGCAAACACCGAGGAATGCGTTAGCAAATGCCATACCAGCCATTGTAGATGCTGTAGCCATTTCCTCACGAGCCTTAACGTCTGTCTGACCGTTGTCATATGCACCTGGCAGATACTTGAAGATAAGCTTCATAGCTCTCAGTGCAAGACCGTCAGTGTAATCTGTAGCCATTACAGATGCGTAAGCCTCAAGAGCGTGTGTCAGAGCGTCGATACCTGAAGCAGAAGTCAGACCTCTTGGAGCAGACATCATCATATCTGTATCAACGATAGCCATGTTAGGCATGAGCTGGTAGTCAGCCAGAGGATACTTAGTACCTGTCTTTTCATCAGTGATAACTGCGAATGGTGTAACCTCAGAACCTGTACCTGAAGATGTTGGGATAGCAATAAAGTATGCCTTCTCACCCATCTTAGGGAATGTGTAAACTCTCTTACGGATATCTATGAACCTCATAGCCATATCGAAGAAGTCGGCATCTGGATGCTCGTAAAGAACCCACATGATCTTACCAGCGTCCATTGCAGAACCACCGCCGATAGCGATAATTGTGTCAGGCTCGAAAGCTCTCAACTGAGCAACACCCTCAAGTGCACAAGCAAGTGTTGGGTCTGGAGCAACATCGAAGAATGTTTCGTGGAGAATGCCCATTTCATCGAGTTTATCTGTGATAGCCTTTGTATAACCATTCTTATAAAGGAACTGGTCTGTTACGATGAATGCCTTTTTCTTGCCCATAACAGTCTTCAACTCGTCAAGAGCAACAGGGAGACAACCCTTCTTGAAGTATACCTTTTCAGGTGCTCTGAACCAAAGCATATTCTCTCTCCTCTCAGCAACTGTCTTAATGTTCAGAAGGTGCTTAACGCCAACGTTCTCAGAAACTGAGTTGCCACCCCATGAGCCGCATCCAAGTGTGAGGGAAGGAGCAAAGTCAAAGTTATAGAGGTCACCAATACCACCGAGTGAAGAAGGTGTATTAACGATAAGACGGCAAGTCTTCATTCTTGCAGCGAACTTGTTGAGCTTCTCTCTCTCGTTTACGTTGTCGATCCAGAGAACAGAAGTGTGACCAAGACCGCCATTGTTTACAAGAAGAGTCTCTGCAATGTCAAGAGCGTCATCAAAGTTCTTTGATTTGTACATACCGAGGATTGTTGTGAGCTTTTCGTGACCAAAAGCTTCCTCTGGAGCTGTGCTTGTAGCTTCACCAATGAGTACCTTTGTATCCTCTGGAACTTCAAAGCCAGCCATCTTAGCGATAGTTACAGGACGCTGACCAACGATCTTAGCGTTAAGAGCACCGTTGATAAGCATTGTCTTTCTGATCTTGTCAGCCTCTTCATCGTTAAGGAAGTAGCAGCCTCTCTTGATGAATTCCTTCTTAACTTCGTTGTAAACTGTCTTATCAGCGATAACTGTCTGCTCAGTAGCACAGATCATACCGTTATCAAATGTCTTAGAATGAATGATAGAGTTTACAGCATTTACGATATCAGCAGAAGAATCGATGATAGCTGATGCGTTACCGGCACCAACACCGAGAGCTGGTGTACCAGATGAGTAAGCAGCCTTAACCATTCCAGGACCGCCTGTAGCGAGAATAGTGTCAGATTCTCTCATGATCATATTTGTGAGTTCAAGAGAAGGAACATCGATCCAACCGATGATACCCTTTGGAGCACCTGCTGCAACAGCTGCATCATAAACGATCTTAGCAGCAGCGATTGTAGACTTCTTTGCTCTTGGGTGTGGTGAAATGATGATACCATTTCTTGTCTTAAGACAGATAAGTGTCTTGAATATAGCAGTAGAAGTTGGGTTTGTTGTTGGAATAACAGCACCGATAAGACCGATAGGCTCGTAAATTCTCATTGTGCCGTAAGCCTTGTTTTCCTCAAAAACACCACAAGTCTGAACATTCTTGTACTTGTTGTAGATGTGCTCAGCAGCATAGTTGTTCTTGATTACCTTGTCTTCAACGATACCCATGCCTGTTTCCTCAACAGCCATCTTTGCAAGTGGGATTCTTGCCTTGTTAGCAGCGATAGCAGCAGCCTTGAAGATCTTGTCTACCTGCTCCTGTGTATAGGTAGCGAAGATTGCCTGCGCAGCTCTTACTTCAGCGATCTTAGCAGCCAGAGCTTCCTCTGTATCGACGATGCCGACTGTTTTAGCTTCACTCTTTGCCATAAAATAAACCTCCAATAAATTAATTATTGTTTTTTACTCTTGATAACCCCCGCTCGGGTTTTATCTTAGTTATATTATATACGATTGTTATTTTTTTGTCAATCTTATAAAGTTACAGCTTTTTTGATATTTTACGTCGCTTTATTATGCAATATACATAAATATTGAACATTGTTTTATGATAGATTAACAATTCATGACCGTCAAACCGCACAATAAAAATTAGATTGATAAAAATTTATCATATAAGTCGCTTGAAAAAAGATTAACAAATATAAGATAAAAACTAAGCAAAAATAAAACAATGGTGAAAATAACGAAAAAGTGCTTGACATTTAGAAAATCTGTAGTATAATATAGACATAACAGAGATACATAGAAAGCACGGAGATGTAAAGGTAATTTTACACAATAAAGTTGTTGAAAAATCGATGTATACTCTGAAACTCGACTTAATACCATATTTTAAAATAAAAGGAGATATGACTTATGAAACTTGATAACTTTGTAGCATCCAGCGACATCTATGATGTTTATGAATCTGATGGAATGGCAGTCAGGATCTATAAGAAGCCTGAATACAAAGAGAAGTGCCTGTATGCGGCTCTTACACACGCAAGAGTTGAAACAACACTTGGCAATTCCTTTATAAAGATGCCTGTTCTTCACGAGGTTTCCGTTATCGACGGCAAATGGGCAATCACAATGGACTTTATAAAAGGTAAGACTCTTCAGCAGCTTATGGACGAAAATCCAGACAAGAAAGACACATATCTTAACCAGTTTATCGACATTCAGTGCGAGATACACGCTCAGTATATGCCACTTCTTTCAAAGCTGAAAGATAAGATGGCAAGACAGATCAAGACTCTTGGTCAGATCGACGAGATAAAGAAGTATGAGCTTCTCACAAGACTTGATTCAATGCCAAAGCACATCAAGCTTTGCCATGGTAACTTTGAGCCAAAGAACGTTATCATCAACGACGAAGGTACTTATGTTATCAATTGGGGTTCTGCTAGACAAGGCAATGCTTCTGCTGACGTTGCAAGAACATACCTGCTGTTCTGCCTTAACAATCCTGATCTTGCTGAGGCTTATCTTGATAAGTATTGCGTAAAGAGCGGAACATCTAAGCAGTATGTACAGGCTTGGCTGCCTATCGTTGCAGCGGCACAGCTCATTAAGGGCAAACCAGAGGAGAAGGATCTGCTCATGAAGTGGATCGACGTTGTAGATTACGATTAGTCTTTTAGTCAGGTTGTAACAAATCTGTAACCTCTTATTGTGCAAATAGCTAAAAAATGATTTATCCCGATTATGAGTTTCGTCATAATCGGGATATTTTGTTACAATTCTTTATAATCCCTTTACAGAGTAATTTTCATGTGATATAATGTAAAACTGTTGAAATATGACAGAATTAATTAGGACTACAGAGGTTATTCGGAGGATCAATATGAAAAAGCTAATGATAGCTGTTGCTATAGTTTGCACCATGTCTGCTTTCTCGGCTTGCGGAAAAAGTGCTGAGAATAAAACAGAAAATAACGTTAATCTTACAAATAATGACGTAACTACAGCTCAGACGGAGGCCACTGATGAAGTGCCTGACGAAACTACTTCACTCCCTGACAGAAGCACTCTTGAAAAGATACCAGATGAGGCTGTTGATTCGTTTAATCAGGTCGTAGATGTCTGCAAGGAGATATACCCTTTGGCTGAAAAAACAAAAAGACTTTATGGCTATACAGGCACTAAGACAGTGAACAAAAAGAATTGTTACATATTTGTTATATTTGATAAAACTGACGATGTGTTGACAAAGGTTGCAACTGTTGCTGCCGAGGTCGCATCTGATAAACTTTATGTTCTTGATGATGAAACAGGAAGTGCTGAAAAAATCAATACTGAGAAGGTTAAAACTCAATCTACAGAGTCATGGGCAGATCAAGTAACTGAGTCTTTTGCTGAATACTATCAGAGCAAAGAGGTAAACGATCATCTTTCCGCAGTTGTTGAAACAGCCGCAGTTAAAACAGTTCGCTGATACCTTATATAATATAAAAAATTACCCCCGAGGAAATTATTCTTCGGGGATTTTTGCATTTATTCAGTTTCTTCGCTGTTGTCGGTATCAGTGCTTGTGATGATATTTGTGGCATATGTAAGTGTAAGCAAGCTGTCACCCAAATGGACATTTTCCACAACTATGTTTTCATAGTCGATGCTAAGATCATAATGTGAAAAATTCCAGAACGCTTTCAGACCAAGATTTACAAGCTGGTCTGCAATAGCCTGAGTGTTTGCCTTCGGTATACAAAGCACAGCTACAACAGGGGAGTTTGCTTCGCAAAAGCTTTCTATATCATTAGTGTGACGAATCGGTATGTTTCCTACTACTTCGCCAGTGAGCTTAGGGTTTATATCAAATATGCCAATGAGATTGCAACCCCTTGTTTCAAAGTTAATATGTGTGGCAATAGCTTTACCAAGGTTTCCTGCACCTATAAGTATGGTCTTGAAATGCTTGTCAACGCCTAGAATCTTGCCTATTTCCATCCTAAGCTCGTCAACGTGATAGCCATATCCCTGCTGACCAAATCCGCCAAAGCAGTTAAGGTCTTGTCTTATTTGTGAAGCAGTGAGCTTCATTCTCTCAGAAAGCTCTCTTGAAGATATTCTTTCAAGTCCTTCTTTTTGAAGCTCGCCTAAAAATCTATAATAACGTGGCAGTCGTTTTATTACTGATGCGGATATCGAACCGTCTTTAGACATATATTTACACTTTCCTTTACTAAAAAACATGATTGATAAATAAATAACAATATCACATAATATAATAGCACTAATCTTTTCTTTTGTCAAGGACTTGTAAACTCAGTGGTCTTAAAAAAGCAGCCTTGTTTTACAATTTATTAAGATTTTTTCACTGTTCTTGTCAAAAAAAAGAACCCACACTTTTTTCGTGTGAGCTCCTTTTTTTAGCTTAATGATATTGCATTTTACAGAAGCTGCCTTATGTACATTAATTTTATTCTAGATCTTTTTTCTTTACAGAAGCAACACAGAAGTCAATGCGTTCGTCATCATCTTCTTCATTTCCTGAACCTGTGAGTGGTACTCCTTTTGTTGGGTCGATTCCGTCAACGGCTGTAACAAGTCCTGTACCCTCGCCAATAGACGCACCCGGTACTCTGAACTTTGTAATATCGATAGGCTCGATAGAAGTCTCAACAGGCTTTTCAAGCTGTGGTATCCACTCGTATGGTACACGATAAGCTCTGTAGATCATATTGCTTTTGAATGTTCCAGCAAAATTCTTGAAATAAGGGTTTACAAATTCCCAAACTATTTCATGGTCAGGTGTGACCTCAAGAAGATGTCCATCTGAACCTTCCGTAATAAGAGTGTTTCCGTTCGGAAGTCGCTGTGCAGAGCTGATGTATGAACTATAGAACCTAGAAGCGTCAGTAAAAAGCAGATTTCCTGCTTCAAGTGGAGTGTACTGCCATGTTATTTCAAGTGTAACAGGATTGAATTGAAGTACTCTTGAGTAATCTCTGTGAGCGTTGTTCACGCCCGTGAGGGAAGCAGGGTTAGGTGTGCCGTAGCCACCCTCGCCACCGTTATCGAATACCAATAGGTCGCCCTCTCCAGGAAGTCCCTTTGGTATCATGTGCAGGTGGTGCTGACCAATTATCCAGCCAAGCTTCTTTGTGGCTTCGCTTTCGTTGAAGTTAGGACCTACACGCCACACTATCTTGCCTGTTGATTTCTCGATAATTCCGAGTATGTTTGAGTTTCTTGCGTCAAATATGATATTGTCTGGGTGGAAGCGTTTGTCGCCTGCATCATACCACTTGTTTTCGCCAAGGGTAGAGAAGTTGTTTATGTGCATCCAATCTCCACCTGCTTCACCGTGAAGACCAGGGTTTCTGAACAATGCGTTTTTTGCGGCCTCGTCAAAGCCAAGCTCATCAAAGTGGTCGCTTGCACGCCAGCTCCAAATTATATTGCCTTCCCAATCCACTTCGATGATCTTATCATCGATAAGTCTTTTGTCTGAAATATCGTGGTTGTAGAGGTTCTCGTGAGTAAGGATAAGTGTATTGCCACTGTCTGTCTTTGGCTCACCATTTGGATAATAATAACCTACAGTGCTGCCCTCACGCTGAAAATCATGGTGCTGTCTAGCCATATAGACTGGTTCTTTGCCTGGGTCGGCAACAAGTTCAGTTTTATCGAATTTCCATACGATGTGACCGTTCCAGTCTACCTGAACAAGATCAAGTTGATCCTGATATGCATATTTTCCTCCTCTTGCTCCTGTTGTGCCCATTACATATCCGCCTGGGAGTATCTTGTTAGGAAATCCTCCAAGCCCAGCCCAAAGCTTTACTTCATTGCCATTCATATCTATGAGCAGAGCACCTTTAGCGGATGGGAAGATCGTATAACCGCTGTAAGCTTTTTCTTTGTTGTATATTGTAACTCCTGTTGGATAAATGCTTGGATAACCCATGTCTGATTCCTCCTTGTTTATTTGTCTGTTTTTGTCAGGTCTGCTGTAACGTTATCTGGAAATGCTTTTTTTGCTGCATCTGGATAATAAAATTCCCTTATGTTGTAACTGTTTGGATATTTACCATTCTCATACGCCCACTTATTTATTTCATCAAGATGAGATGCAGCTTCCTCAGAAAGTCCCAGTTTAATACTGTACTGTTCCCAGTTTGTTTTGAAATCATCTGGTTCGATTCCAAATTTCTTTGAGATTTTTTCAGCCGACTCGTCTAAGTTGTCATTTATGTATTTGACGCTTTCATCAAGTGCTTTAAGATAGTTTGTAAGAGTTTCAGTATTGTTCTTTGCAAAATCGTTTGATGTTATAAGATAAGCAGATACGTTTATCCCTATATCTTTTGCAGATGCGACTTGAGTCCAGCCCTCTGCTTCATATTTTTTTATAGCTGAGCCTGTAACGATAGCGGCTGATGCTTCACCGTTATGTGCAACTGCTATCTGAGTTGATATGGAATCTGTATTGACGTTTTTCTGCTTTGACGGGTCAAGTCCTAAATAAGTCTGGGCCTGCCAGTTGAAGTATTCCGAAACTGTTCCGATAGAAGTTATCCATCCTTCGCTTCCATCTAAAGCATCAAGATCGTCTTTGTATTTTGGTGCAACAAAAAGACCACCGTTATATGAAACGCTTGAACTTAGATCTGAAAAAATCACAAGATTTGTGTTATCGAGAGTATTTCCAATTCTGTTTACAGCAGCGAAATCTGCAAGCAGTCCTGTATCTGCTGTGCCTGTTGCAATAGCGTCAACTGTGTTAATGCCGGCAGCGTATTCTGATGTTTCAAGAGATATACCATATTTCTCAAATATTCCTTGCTCCATACCGATATAGTCGGCATACTGATCTGGCTGACCTGTCATGTTCGCAACTCTCAAAACGCTAAGCTCTTTACCGTCTTTGGTAACCTTCTTTGCGGTTTTTCCGCTTGATGAACTACCGCATGATGCAAGAAGAGTTGCTGTCAATGCTGTCGATGCTATTATTGCGATTATCTTTTTTATGTTCATTTTTAAATCTCTCCTGTCGAATTAATTATTTTACGTCAAAGTGTTTAAGTTTTTTCTTTCCAATAAACTGTAGGATCCTGTCAGCAGCAAAGCCTATCACTGCAAGTGTGACGATGCCTGCAAAAGCCCAGCTGGTTTTGTAATAAAGCTTTGAGCTGTTTATAAGATAGCCAAGGCCATCACTGCCGACCAGCATTTCAGCTGCCACAACACAGATGATAGCTGAGCTAAGTCCCAGTCTTATTCCAGTGTAGATATTAGATACTGCTGATGGTACGACTACTGTGAAAAAAACTCTTGCTTTTTTTGCCCCCATGCAGGAAGCTGCTTCCACGAGCTGCTTATCAGTTGAAGCCACACCCGCTATAGTGTTTACGAACATAGGGAAGAATGATGCGTAGAAAATAAGTGCTACTTTTGATTCTTCGCCTACTCCGAACCACATTAGGAAGAGTGTCGTCAATGCAATAGCTGGCACAAATCTGAAAAAGCTAAGTATAGGTTCAACGAGCCAGCGTACAGGTCTGAAATTTCCTACAACAAGACCCATAGGAACAGCAAAAATTATTGAAAGCAGCCAGCCTTTTATTACTCTTCCGACGCTTGCAACAATGTCACTCCAAAGAGTTCCGTCTTTGATAAGTTCCTTCATGCTGTCGATCGTTTCCTTTGGACTTGGAAGAAAATATTCATCATATTTCAAAGATCCTATTCCCCAAAGGGCAATTATTGCTACCCATGATATAATGCCACATTTTAGTATCTTCTGTATAGCAGAGGACTTTGTTTTATTGTTTTCCATCTTTAATGTCCTCCTTATTAAATATAGTACAGCTCTGAGTCATCAAGAGCTTTGTTTACGAGAATATTTGTTGTGTTTTCATCAATAGTGTAAAGCTTCTTGATAAGTACTTTTACCTTATCACCTTTTTTTAAGCGGGAAGCGTTCAGCGGATATCTGCCTGTTACTGAGATACCGTCTATGGAAGCTTTAACCTCAAAGGCGTTTCCTCTGAATGAAACTTCTTCCACAACGGCATCCTCCATTGAGCTTTCAAACTGGTGATACTCGCTGTCTTCAAATTTGTTTATCTCGATAAACTCAGGTCTGATTATAGCTGAAGTCTTGCCCTCTGCTGTTTCAAAGCCTTTGAGCTTGCTGTAGTCCTCGATAACTGCGGACTGACCGATAAACTGAGCAACAAAAGGAGTTTTAGGTTCAAGGTATATCTCAACTGGATTGCCTATCTGCTCAACTCTGCCTTTGTTTGTGATAACAATTTCGTCTGCGACCTCTATTGCTTCGTCCTGATCGTGTGTAACGAAAATACTTGTTATGCCTATTTTATCAATAGTATCACGAAGCCATGTTCTCAGTTCTTTTCTTACCTTTGCGTCGATAGCTGCAAAAGGTTCGTCAAGTAGAAGGAGTTCAGGCTGAGGTGCTAGTGCTCTTGCAAGAGCGATACGCTGCCTTTGACCTCCGCTGAGTTGGTCAGGATAACGCTTGCCAACGTCAGGCAAGCCAACAAGTTCAAGAAGCTCAGCCACACGTTGCTTGATAAACTTCTTATCTTTTTTCTGAACCTTCAGACCATAAGCTATATTATCGTAAACTGTCATAAAAGGGAAGAGTGCATAGCTTTGAAAAACAAATCCGATACCTCTTTCATTTGATGGAAGTTTGTTGACATTTTTACCATCTATAATAATATCGCCGCTATCCTGTTTTTCCAGACCTGCAAGCATTCGCAGGATAGTTGTTTTACCGCTGCCGCTCGGACCAAGCAGACCGATAAGCTTTCCCTTTTCAATACCAAAACTTACGTTATCCGAAGCTTTAAAATCGCCAAAGCTTTTATTAATGTTTTTTAATTCTATATACATAGCTGACAACTCCAATTAAGATTTATTGCTGTGATAATTCCAGTGTCAACATCGCTGCATTCGCTTATTAATCTTTGACAATTTAAGCTCCTCACTTTCAATTCATATCAAGTCGATATGATTAGTATGCTTTTATTATACATGATTTTATGGAAATGTCAATAGCAACGAATGATTTTTGTGAAATCCTACATATATGATAGGAATACTTTATTATTGTTGTACATTTTATTCATAACTAACATATCTGAAAAATATGATACACAGAAAAGTTTGATAATACTCTTGACAAAGTGCGTAAATAGTGATATAATCACTATATTCATAGTAAAACGATATGAATAATATAATATATATTGGAGGAAATAAAAAATGCTTACAGAACTGACAAACCAGAATTACAACGAGTTGATATCAGCAGACAAACCGCTTGTTATAGAATTTTACTCACCTACCTGTGTTCACTGTAAAAGAACAGAGGCAGGACTTAACGAAGCTGCAGAGGAGCTTGGAAAAACCGCTATCATAGCCAAGTGTGATATCACCGCTCAGCCAGATCTTGCGCAGAGATATGATGTTACAGCACTGCCAACACTCCTTTTTATAAAGAACGGTGATATCAAAAACAAGCTTGAGGGTTTTACGCACAAGCTGATAATTCTTGACAATATCAAGAGATTATAAAAAAAACAGCCCGATGTTTTGTGAGCATCGGGTATTTTTTCGGGTATTTTTTTGAGTAAAAGGTCTTGACAAAGTAGGGAGTATATGATAAAATAATAATGTTATTTTGTATGCGGGTGTGGCGGAATTGGCAGACGCGATAGATTTAGGTTCTATTGGCAACACCGTGCAGGTTCAAGTCCTGTCACCCGCACCATGAAAAGCTCGATTATATCGGGCTTTTTTCTTTTTATATAATAAATTCGATAGCAAGACCTGATGAATGAAAATTGATTTTTAACAGATCTTATCCCAAAGTTCGTTGCTAGGTGCAGCTCGTCTGCTGTTTAATATGTTCATATAAGCAAGAGAAAATCCGCAGAACTGCCTGCGGATCTTATTGCATCTCTATGCACTTTCTAATTCGTCCATCGGATCTATAAATACGCTGACCGTGTCATTGAACTCTCTGTTCATCTCAAATTTGATGTCGAGGCTTTTATCTTCATTTTGATGAATAAGAATTCGTTTGACAAGCATTCGCAAATTAACATCGGATATTGAACCTTCTGACAAAATCTCATCAATGATCTGAGCTGTATTATTAAGTTGTTCTTTTCTCTGCTTGCAGATTTTGTCATACTCTCTTAAATCTGATATCTTTTTATCAAGTTTAGCTATTTCATCCTCACGTTTGGTGATCATATTGTTGAAAACTTGCGTGTGTTCACGATCGTTTATTCGTTCGATTATTAAGTCCTCAATTAGCTGTCGGAGTGATAAAATCCTATCATTGAGCTGCTGTATCTGACGTTCATATAGCGGCTTTTTCTTTGACCAGTCTTTTATGATCTTATTGTATCTTTCACCTTCAGCAAGAATAATATCACGCAGTCTAAGTATTTCACCTTCGACCAGTCTTTGTCTTGTAGATTTTACTTGTCACAATTAGTCATATTACACAATTTTGACACTTTGAAAAAAGTCTGTATGTCATTGAATATTTTGAGATCTGATCAAGTCAAGCGGATTTAATTTTAGCAGGAGACTGTCTGATGTGATATCAAACGGGCTCATATTGACAAATGGTTTTTTTATTCCGTGAAAGTATTTCTCAAAGTGTGTCGTTCAGGTTATGAGAACGATATATATAACTTTTTTTTATTAATTTTGCACTGATGCTATTGTAATTTCATAACAACTATTCGAAATAATGAAAAAACAGGTTGACAATTGGAAATTTATATAATATAATAAATATAAATTAATTTTTTAAAAATAAATTTAATGGGATGCATAAAATCAAATCTAGCTATATACTTAATTTATTAACCAATAATCCGAGCCAATATTGCTATTAAAAAGTATATAGTTCTTGAGTTAAGAAAACTTTTTAAAACTCAATTAAAAACTATTGTTCAGTGTATTGGAAATAATAGAAAGGATAGCTCTTATGAATGATTATTTAGAGCCATATGAAGATATGTCTGCTTATTCTTTTGCAGTTTCGGAGGAATTTGTTGAACCGATAACAAATGCACTTTGTAAAACTATGGGTTTTGTTTTTGACAGAAAAGAAAATCTAAAAGTTTTTCCTAACAGTAGTTTTAAGGGCAACGAGGTGTTTTGCTTTTACAAAAGCAAAAATGATGAACGTGCTTTTATGATTGCTGTCCAAGGAAACAGTGTATACTGGGGAATTTCAATAAAATGCAAAGCAGAAGATAAGTTATTATTTTACAATACAATAAAAAAATATCTTGAAGATAACAGCGATTATACCGGCATACCGTTTTTGCAGATTGATGAATTTGAAGATCAACTCAGAAAGAATTACTCAAAAATACAGCAAAATCTTTTTGAGAATGATTTAAGGGACGCCGGACTAATATGATCATTTTGTAGATCAAGACATACATAGCAAAACAAACCATACTGGCGGTCGCAACATTTGGGGCGGCGGTTCAGATGCACGTTAAGGAGGAAATAATAGATAGGATAACATTTATGAATGATTATTTGGAGCCATATGAAGATATGTCTGCTTATTCTTTTGCAGTTGCGGAGGAATTTGTTGAACCGATAACAAATGCACTTTGTAAAACAATTCGTTTTTCACATGATCCAAGAAATTTTACAGGAACATCGCTATATAATGAATGGGAGTATTTAAAAAAAAAATACGGATATATTGATTTACTACCAGTAGGAGATTTTTGGTATGGAATTAGATGAAAAATTTAATTTACTTAGAACATTAACTCAAAAAATACGTAGTTATGACAAGCATTTAATAGATACTGTTACTTTTTGTAATAATAAAATGTCTTCAATCGTTTATGATTATTATCCATTTGAGGTTGAAATTAGAGATAACAACTTATATTTTTTTATCATAACAAATCGCAGTGAAAAGAAAATGCTATTTTCGTCATCGCTTAATACCGACTTTGATAAGCTTTGTGACAGTTTGATAAAATGTATAACGACAGATGTAAAAAAGCAAATTCCCAAGAAATTTTTAAAAGCAAAGGGGTTTTTATAATGAATGAAAATCAAGCAGAAATAAAAGCCCAAGCTGTTGAAACTGAAATGAAAAAATATTTTGGTAGTTTAGTTTCGGATTTTAATTTGATAGACGCTTTTTACGGCAATGGACATGAAGAATTTAGTCTGGGATTCAAGTATTGTGACTATTTTGATATGCGCTTTAATTATGGTCAAGGTGCTTGCGGATGCTGCATATGTTATGATTGGGGTGATAATAATGAGGCTATACTTATTAAAACCTCAATTGATGGTTGGTGGGAAAAAATTTCAATTCAATGGAAAAAATATTTTCATGAACTTAAAAAAGAACTGGATTTGCGTATTCCCGATGATTATTTAAAAGAATTTTATATAAATCCTAATACCGAAACAAATGTAGTATGAACTAATGCGAATGCTACGGAACATATGGGGGAGTATGTTGGTCGATTTGGTGAAACAAGTTTTTCAATTGATTTAAGAAGTCAATTGATGTTAGAAAGTTATGTATCTGCTTTAGATCAAGCAATAGGAGAACTTGCAAGCAAACCTTTAGGCAGATATGAAGATCTTAACTTTGGCTGGATAGTTTAAAGTTATACAGATTAGCGATGGACGGCAACACTGCTACGGCAGAACAACTTGCTGCACGAACTAAAATGGACTGCATAACGCATACAATTTTTCTTGCTGACGGAGCATTTTTAGAGCCGATAGCTAACGTATTCATGCGAATTATACCAGAGGTATTTCTTAAAGCAATACGCTAAAGAAAAGGTTGCAAAGGTATGCGGATATGAGGTTTCCAAAAAGATATCTCCAGAGTTGCTTGACTCAATATTCAAATCCGGTCAAGCTTCTGATATTGTTGCTATTCTTTCTAAGTATGATGATGAAGCAATTGTTGCGATAAATAAGATTTTGGATAAAGACGCTGTTGCAGCTTTGATAAGAGACTATGGTGATGATGGCTTTAAAGTTGCTGTTAAGGGCGGCGATTATCTTATCAAGGCAATTAATAACCTTGATGACGACGTAGCGGAATTGTTTGTAAAGACTGCATCTAAACAGGATGATGAATTTTTTGTTTTGATGTCAAAATATGATGATATTCTTTCTTGGGCATGCTCTGATGTAATTGATTTTAATTCAGCTGAAAACGTAAATGAAATTTTAAAACAAAATGGATATACAAATCCCCCTTATAAGCCGGGAACTAATGTAACAACTATCGAATTAACTGAAGATACCACGTTTGTTAGAGTGTATACTGAAAACATAACAAGTGCAAAGGGCCAGTGGGTAATGAACTATGAAGAGATTCAAGGATTGTCTTCAAAGCAAATTAAAGATAAGTTTGCATTACCATATGAGCCAACACATATTTGTGATGTAGAACTACCGGCTGGTACAGAGGTACGTTTTGGTATAGCAAATGAAGTTCCAGAATGGGGTTTGGGAGGGGGATTACAATTTGATTTAATGGGTCAATATTTTAATTCATTTGGCAATTTCAGACCACTATAAAAGGAGAAGATTTTATGTTACCGATAGTTGAAACGAATGGAAAAACTCTTTACATTAATTCTAATAAAGTAACTTTTCCGTACAAAATTGAACAAGTTTTAATTTTAAAATCTCAAATATTGATCTTACTGGATAGTTGCATAAAAAATGAATATGATAACGTCTATTCGGTAAACTTTGACGGAACAATAGGTTGGCGTGTTCAAAGCAGAAAATACTTATCAAGGGAATATGAAAATAAAAAATTAACCTCATATGTTGGTATGTATGTCAGGAAAGAAACTAATCTGCTTCAGTTAAATGATTGGTGGGGCGGAAGATACATTTTTGATCTTAATGACGGGCATATAGTGGGAAGAGATGAAAGTGGGCGAGATTGGTAATAGTTCCAATAAGAATAGAGGAATTTTATAATTAAAGATCGCTATCATGATGAGGAATATAGTATGGTATTAAGAATGATAATATCTGAAAAATGGATTCATATAAATAGTTATGATGTTTGCTTTGATTATAATGTTAAGTCTGTAATAATTTTAAAACAAAATATAATTGTACAGCTAGAAATCGGAGATTTATATGCTGTTGATATGGCAGGTAACATTATTGAAAAAAATAATAAGCTTTTTCAAAGATCAGACTTAGAAGATTTTATAGTAGAAATTAATCAGAATAATCTATATTTTAATAACTCTGCCGTTTATTTTGAACATAACATTTATTCTTTTGTTTTATTTGATGATAGGATAATTGTACAATTAAATGAACTGGATGCGTCTGCAAAATCTGATGAAATCGACAACGTATATGCTGTTGATATGGAAGGAAATATTATCTGGCGAATTCAGAATAAAGAAAGGGTATGTCCGGAATATAAGTTTATTTCGCCGTATGTAATGATTAATTATATTGATGGTGAATTAATTGTAAATGATTTCAACGGATTCAGATTTGTGTTTTCACCTGACGACGGAACTTTTGTTAAACGAATTCAAAGTTTAAGACCTTGGTAATCAATTTGTAATTCAGATTTTTAGGGCGACACTGCACAACTACCGTCCCCGCCAAATAACCTCCCACCCTACCCAACGAACACCAAATAGACTAAACTAAGGGGTTTTGTCAATATCACTTGACACATTTTATTCGAACAAGAATTATGCAACGAGAAAGATATGATCATAGTAGAGCTTTCTTCGGGCTGCCGGAGGAAGCCCGCCGTTGGCGGTGCAGATTTCCCACATACTTTCACAGCGTGCATTATCATGACATCTTCCGCCGGCACCGTTCATGCTTTAAATGATCCCATATTTCTTTACAGCAGCTCGGTACTCTTCGCTTGTATACTGACTGCCTCTGTCCGAGTGGATGATACAGCCTTTTATATCAGGATATGATTTGTTTGCGTTTTCAAGAGTATGGCAGCAGAGCGAAGCTCTCATATTATCTTCAATAGCTATCCCCAGCGGCATCAGATCAAATTGGTCTTCTTCGTGGATCTTTATCATTTCATCTGCAAGCGCCTGATACTTCCAAGGGGCGTTTTTGTGGCTGAGATGATCGTAAAATGCTTGTCTTGTAACCTTCAAAGCCTTGCAGTAAAAACTGATCCTTCCTGTGATCCTACCGTCATCAGTCTTTTTGGAAATGAACTTTAACCGTTCTTCTTTCCTGACTTCCGACGGTTCGCGGCGAAAAAAGCAGATGCTTCCTCCAGAAATTCATTAAGCTCTTCAAGCTCACGGTTTTTCTTTTCAAGCTCTTTGATCCGTTTGTTTGCTGCCTGAAGCTTGCGAGCTTTATTGCCTGCTTTTTAAACTCTTCATCATATTGTTTTCCTGTTCCCATTGATGACACACTCCTTTGTTTTTTATTATACTTTGATTGTCTTGTATGTGTCAAGTTTTATTATACAGGATTAATGAATATTACGGACTTAGATTCTGTGTTGGATACACAGAAATATCTTGAGCAAAAGTTTGAAAAAGAGTATGCCGAACTTTACCAAAAATATAAAGATACATTTACTGAAGACAAATTCAAAAATACCACTGATCACTTATTAAAAGTTGACATTTTTGATTTCGAGATCAGAAATTCAAGCAACCTTGAAAAGTCAAAATATGCAATCTGCTTGATCAGAAATGACGTTTCTTTTTACATAGAAATGGGATCATCAGCCAACGGAAATATGCGAAGAATAATCAATTTCTTAAAAGGATTTGCAAAAACTGCAGACAAAATACAAGAGCGGAATAAGGAACTTCAAAAGCAAATTAATGATATTACAAATGAACTTAAAGAAAAATCTCCATACACTAACAGTATCACCGAATGTGAATCCAAACTTAGAGAACTTCGTAAAGAAATATACGATAGTATGGGAAAAGGCTGTGATAGTTTTCTGTAATTTTAATAGTAGCCAAAAACATATTAGCAAATTTGTAAATGTCTACAAAATCATTGATTTTGTGCTGAAAAACATCTCATCTCCATTGACACGCATTACGCAACTTGGTACAATATAACAAAGATGAGGAACTAATACCGCATCATATTTGGCATTAAATACGTAGACAGGAGATGATAAGTATGGGCAGACAGCCTGTAAAAAATAATCTTATAATGACGCTGGAAGTAATAAAACGGCATTCTGACGTTGATCATAGGCTGACGCAGAAAAATATACAGGAATACTTGCAAACTGATTTTGAACTTACCTGTGACAGAAAAACTATAAAGCGAAATCTTATGAATTTGATCGAGTTTGGGTTTGATATTGAATATACAGAAATAGAGCGCAAAAATGGTTCGCAGAAATCTGTTGATGATGTGAATGTTATCATCACCGATATATATTATAATCACACATTGGAGCCGAGTGAGGTAAAGCTTATTTCCGACGGCCTGCTGTTCTCAAGGTATGTTACAGGTAGAGAAACGGAGAGACTTATTAGCAAAATTGAAAAACAGTCAAGTCCATTTGCCGAAAACAGAATTAAAGGTTCAGTGAATTATGAAACTATTGGGCATACCGAAAATGCACAGGTGCTTTATACTGTGGAGTTGCTTAATCAGGCAATAGAGGAGAAAAAGCAGGTAGAATTTTTATACTGCGAATATGGAACAGATAAAAAACTCCACCCGAAGAAAACTGACAAATATATAATTAATCCATATTACACAGTGACCGCAAACGGCAGGTACTACCTTGTTTGCAATGTTGACAAATATGATAATATCGCAAATTTTCGGGTCGATAAAATACTGGAAATACAGTTGATAGATATGCCACAGAAGGATATACGAAAAACGGCAGGCAACAGCCATGGCTTTGACCTTTCAAAATACATGAAAGACCATATTTATATGTTCAGCGGGGAGACTGTGAATGCAGAGCTTGAGATAGATCGTTTCCTTATAGGGCAGATAATCGATTGGTTTGGTAGGGGCTTTAATGTGTTGTCAGAAAGCAAGGACAAATGCGTAATATCACTAAAGGTCAATGAAAACGCCCTGTTTTATTGGTCTATGCAGTATAGTCAATTTGTTAAAATAATCAAGCCGCAAAGCGTAATTGACAGAGTTGTAGCGGCGGCTAAGGGGATAGTTTTGAAATATGAGGAGGAGTAGGTATGGCAGAAAATAAAACTGTAAATATAAACGAGGAGTTACTGGACGCATTTACGGATTGGTATAATAACGTTGCACTAAAAGTGACGCCACCTATGAATTATACATTTTCCCGACCATTTATAGGAGGTATGTGTGATATTTCTGACACAGAGAAGAGAACTATTAAAAAGAATACTATCATGATTGTGGGGCAGGAAGCGAGGAATTTAACAGACTATGGTAAAACTCTGAAAGAATATCAGGAGTGGAGTATCAGTTTTTTATCAAGTCAGTTGGAAAAGATAGAACATTCGGGAAATAAAGAATACAAAAAATTAAATTCACCGTTTTGGAAATTTATAAGACAGATAAAAAGTTACTTTTCCGATTATAATATATACTGGACTAATATTGATAAACTACATCTCATTTCAAACGGAAAAACAAAACGATTAAAAGAGGAATGTGAAAAAGTTCTCAATGAAAAATATCTAAATGATAAGTCAATATTTGAAATGGAAATAGAGATAATAAAACCAGCAGTTATTATTTTCCTGACAGGACCTCATTATTATAAAACAATGGGATATGCTCTTGGAACTTCTTTTGATGACAAACCAATGCTCACTAAAAACCAATCGAAACCGATCGTGAACATAACAGATAAATTAAGGGAATATAGTTATGTTGAGTCGGCTTTCTGGACATATCATCCGAAATTTTTAAACATGAAAAATGAAATAGACAATGTAATAGATCATATTAAGATAAACATAGATACGAAAAAGTGAATATTGAATATGCTCCCCCTGTCAGTGTGACACTAACAGGGGGATGTTCTATTTTTGCCGCATCACATATGATATACTTACTTCAGAAAAAAATAAAAGGAGGTACTTTTATGAGTAAAAAACAAGTTTCATCTATTTTTAAAAAGTGTGCAACCTGCGAATATTATTCCGGTAACAGAGAGGCATGGGCTAATTGGGTCAAATATGAACCTGGCAATGGGAGCTGCAGCAGACCACCATACAATTCTCCAGGACGTACACAAGCAGATCTTGGCTGCAGTTATTGGAAAAAGTGGGGCGCATTGAGTTGATGTGAATATGGGAAAAGAGCATAGTGATAGTTACAATGAACCAATTTCTTATTTTGATGTGTGGAAAGAGATAAAAGATATCTCAAACTGCACTGCCGAAGATATAGCAAAAGCCATAAAAAAGCTTCGGCAGGCACGATATGAGGTAAAGAAACGTGAGGAAGAAGAGCGGCAGCGAAAAAAGCAGGAAGAACGTGAACGGCGTGAAAAAGAAAAACGTGAGAGAAAAGAAGCTCATGTAAAGGAAGTTACCTGCATGGATCTCCCTATGGACTGGGAAAATATATTTAATACAGATCCACGAACTCAAGGTGTGCATACTGAAAGTATTTCTGATGCACTTGTCTTATGCCTTAATGCACTTGGAAGAGTAGATATTGAGTATATTTCCTCAATTACAGGGGCGAATTATAAATCTGTAATAAGTACATTGAAAGGCTCAATATATCAGAATCCCGAAACATGGAATGAGTGTTTTTATAAGGGTTGGGAAACTGCGGAAGAATATCTGTCAGGGAATCTTATGCGTAAATGTAAATCAGCCAAAAAGGCTGACAGAAATTATATGGGGTATTTTGCCGATAATATCAAAGCAATAGAAAAAGTTCTTCCACCGACAGTTGTGGCAAAAGATATATACATAACTCTTGGCTCGCCATGGGTGCCGTCTGATATTATTGACGATTTTATTGTTCATTTGTTCGGGCAGCCTTACGTTTATAACGATGACCTGAAAACAATACATGATGATTTAACAGGAACTTGGGAGATTCCCTATAAATTAAGATACGCCCATAACACAGCAATTTGCAGTACATATGGCACAGAAAAAATGGGAGCTCTTAATATTTTGGAAAACACCTTGAATATGAAAACTGCAGCAGTTACCAAAATGATTCCGAATCCTTCGAGTAAGTCAGGCAAAAAGCGTGTCATTGATAAAGCTGAAACTATTATAGCTCTTGAAAAACAACAAGAGATGATAAAAGCTTTTCAGTCCTGGGTATGGTCTGATAAAAATAGAAAAGAGCGTCTTGAGATCATTTTTGAAAATAAATTCGGTTGTGTCCGCCGAAGATCATTTGACGGCTCTTTTCTGACTCTGCCTGATATATCTCCCACAATAAAATTGTTTCCTTATCAAAAAGATGCTGTTGCAAGAATTATCTTTACTCCGAATACATTGCTTGCACATGACGTAGGTTCTGGTAAGACTTATGTTATGATAGTAGCAGGGCACGAACTTAGGCGTATGGGGCTGTCAAAAAAAGAATATGTATGTTGTGCCTAATAATATTGTGAGACAATGGAGAAATATATACTTGTCGATTTATCCAAATTCTAAAATTCTTTGTGTTGAGCCTAAAACATTTACACCTGACAAGCGAAAAGACGTGTTGAAACAAATCAGATATGAAGACTTTGATGGAATAATTATTGCATACAGCTGCTTTGAACAGATACCTCTTTCAACAGAATATTACCTTGAAGATTTAAATCATAAAAAAAGAACAGGTGTCTAAGCTTTTGCAGTGGAAAGACACCGCAACTTCAAAACTGAAAAAGAAAAACAAAGCTCTTTTCGGCAGTAAGAAGCGGTGATATTCGCATACTTATAGGTTCGACCTTCAAGCTGGGACTGGGAGTGAATATCCAGGATCGTCTGATAGCAATTCATCATATTGACATACCTTGGCGTCCTGCTGATATGACTCAGCGTGAAGGAAGAATTCTGCGGCAAGGCAATATGAACAAAAAGGTTTATATATACAGATATATCATCGAGGGCAGTTTTGACGCATATTCCTGGCAGTTGCTTGAAACGAAGCAGCATTTTATCTCTGATCTGTTGTCAGGTACACTGACAGAACGCAGCGGTTCGAATATTGAAAATATGGTTCTTGATTATGCTGAAGTCAAGGCACTTGCCGTTGGCAATCCCGACACAACAAGAGGAGCTTATGGGGAAAGGGCGATTTTACGTTATAAAAGCACAAAGAGCATTACGAAAAATGTAATGCTCTTTGTGCTTTTTATTGATAAGCAGTATTTAGCCTCGGTTAATGAAAATGACTGCATCAATCTTACAAATATTTTATTATCTCGCTTCTTATATTGTCCATACGGCTGTCGGAAATGCCGAAATACATTTTCTTGTAGCTCCATGCCGCACGGGATATTCCCAGCCTGTCAAAAGCTGTATTTATAGCCTTGAACCATTTGAGAGCGTCCTCAGGTTCGGCAAGGTCAATTACGCCGTATTCTCCGCAGTATAAAACTGTTCCGTTTTTCTTTGCTGCTTCATTTGCACGACTGAACCTTTCAATGAAAAATTCAGGTGTAACTGGAGGATCAACATCATCAAACGGCAGCCTGAAATCTTTGCTCATATTTTCAACCCAGTATGCACCCTGGTGAGTGAACATAAGCGGGTCATAGCAGTGAAAATTATAAATTACCTTGTTGTCATAGGGAGCTTCAAGGTCGGGAACGGCATCGGGACTGTTCTGCCAGTAGCCGCCCACAAGGATATATGTGTCAGGGGCAATTCTGCGGATACGTTCAATGCAGTTTTTGATAATGCTGTTCCAGATGTCCTTATAGCTTTGTTCGGTAACTTCATTTAAAAGCTCGAATGCAATGCTTCCGTCGCTTACCGCATAACGCTTCGTAATATGCTCCCAAAGCTTATAAAAACGCTCCTGCAATGCAGGACTTTCAAAAAATCCCGACTCATTTTCACCCTTGTCAAAAGAAAATCCTGTGGTCTTGTGGAGGTCGATTATGATGTTCAGTCCATAGTTTTCAGCCCACTTAACAGCATTGTCTATGTAGCCGAAACCATCTTCCTTAAAATTTCCGTTCTCATCTTCAAGAAGATTGTAGTCAATAGGGAGACGGACGTGATCTGTCATCCAACCCGATATCACTTTGATGTCGTCCTCGGTGATAAAGCTGTCGTAATGCTCTTTTGTGTGGCAGCACTGGGAAAGCCAGCCGCCTAAGTTTACGCCTTTTCTGTAGCCTGTAAATTAAGTCATACGGTATTTCCTTTCATTATTGTTTTGCACGCATTCCTCTTATGAAGAATGCGTGCGGTTATTTAAAGTTATTTAAAATAAAATCAGAAGTTTTCTTCAATTTCCTTGTTAAGTGCATCAATTTCATTCTGAACGGCACTGCTTATCTCATCACGGGTGGTAGCCCAATCCTTGCCGTTGTAGGAAGCGTCCTTGATAGGATTGTGAACAAGGTCATAAATATCGGAAGATGTGCCAGCATAGAAGTCGATAACGGGATTTTCGTTTGTAAGCTCCTTTGTAGTGTGCCACATATCTATCATTTCGTCAGTCCAGCCGTAATCCTCTCTGTACTGTTTTTCCGCAATTTCCTGGGTCTTTTCATCGCCAACAGCCATAAGCTTGCACTTCATAAATGCCGCAGCTCCTTCGGGATTGGGTGCATTTTTGCAAAGCGCATAAGCGTCAACACCTGAGGGAAGATAGTATTCGTCAGCCTTGGGGTCTTTGGACATGGAAACAAACATTATCTCGCCCTGCTCGCCGAATTTTGAAAGGTCAGCCTCATAAAGTGCCCATACACCGCAGGGATAGAAAAGTGTGGTACCCTCTGCGATTCTCTGGGGCTGCTCTACCCAGTTGTACTCTGCCTTTGGAAGAGGGAGCTGCATCTTATTCATGTCAAGCATAAAGTTTTCAGCACGTTCCATTTCAGCGCTCATAAGATTGCTTGTAATAACGCCGTCCTTCATGTCAATAACCGGCTTTTCTGTTGTAAGCAGGAGGTTTATCTCAAACCACCAGCCGTCAAAACCGTACTTTTTGTTTTCGGGATCGGTGAATTCCACGCACATATCCTTGAAAGTATCCCAGTTCCAGTTGCCCTCGGCAAGGAGCTCGGCAGGGTCGGGCAGACCGTTTTCACTGATAGTTTTCTTGTTGTAGATACATACGCAGCCTGCATCTGTTGAAACCACGGCAACATAATGCTTGCCGCCAAGAGTATGCTCATCTGAAAGCTTCTTTGCGCCGACGCTCCAGAGGTCGCTGTCAAAATCAAGATAATCGTCAAAGGGCTCAAACATTCCCGCAATAGCCTTTCCGGGGAAAGTGTCAAGATCAGCGGCAGGGAAAAGGTCGGGAGATGTGCCGCCCAGTACCTGTGTGGAAAGGTCGCTGTAGCGAGTTTCATATGTAGTTGGGATATACTCGATCTTTCCGCCGTACTTTGTCTCAAAAAGCTCCAGCTGCAGGAGTGGTTTCGGTAGCAACAGAGGTTCCGGCTGATGATGCTGTGCTGTCGGTGCTGCCGCAGGCAGTGAATGTTCCCATAAGTGTCAGTGCGGAGATAAATGCCATTGCCTTCTTTACGTTTTTCATAATGAACAACTCCTTTTATGTTTGTGCCGTGATTTATTGTAATTTAATTTAAACATATTCCTCACATGATGAATATCATATTTTTGCTTTTTTTTATCAGAAGCTTGTTG
Organism: uncultured Ruminococcus sp.; assembly: GCA_934435205.1. GTDB lineage: Bacteria > Bacillota > Clostridia > Oscillospirales > Ruminococcaceae > Hominimerdicola. The sequence continues at coordinate 286,200 of CAKSAK010000003.1, forward strand.
TAATTTTCAGCGGTATACTGTATAATAAAATGTGAGGTGGTAAAATGTCACAGACGGAAAAGGAACTTTCATATAAAGCTTTTCTTAACAGAGAATATGGGTTCAGCCATTCGCCCTTTGAAAGGGAATTTGAATTTTACGACTGCGTAAAAAAAGGTGATACCGACGGTGTTGAGCGGCTTATGACCCCGCTTGGCAGCAGCGGCGCAGGTGTGCTTTCGGAGGATCCGCTCAGAAATCTCAAATATCATTTTGTGGTGACTGTTGCGCTGATAACCCGTTTCTGCGTTGAGGGCGGAATGGAAATGGAAACGGCTTATACTCTCAGCAATCTGTATATTCTGAAAGCGGACAAATGTATGACCGAAAAGGATATCCACTCTCTTCACAGAGAAGCGGTTCTTGAATTTACCCGACAGATGAACAGGCTCGTAACGGCAGATGTGTATTCCAAGCCGGTCATAATGACAATGGACTATATTTACGATCATCTGCATTCAAGGATAAACGAGACGGAAATTGCGGAATATGTTTCTCTCAGCCCATCATATATATCACGGCTTTTCAAAAAAGAAGTGGGAGTTTCACTTAGCACATATATTGCCGTGAAAAGAGTTGAAACGGCTCAGAATATGCTGAAATATTCAGATTATCCCCCTGCGGACATCGGTAATTATCTTGCATTTACATCTCACAGCCATTTTATCAGTGCTTTCAGGAAATACACGGGAATGAACCCCAACGAGTTCAGAAAGAAATATTACCGTGACAATTGGGGAGATAAAAAGCAAAACAGTGCAAAAAAATGATATGATGCACAAAGTTGTGATATATTTTGAGCTGTAAGAAAGGTACAATATAATTGTAAATCTTACGGAAAGGACTTTTTGAATATGAAAAAGAAAAATATACTTTGCTTTATCGCCACATTGATCTCCTGCACTGCAATATTCTGTTCCTGCGGTGCTTCCGATGAAAATGTATCTGATGTTTCCGAAATGACAGCTTCCGCCGAAGCTGAGAGCATTTCAGATGTTGACCCGACAAAGGGTGCGTCATCGCTTTTTGAGTGTGCAGACGGCTGATGCAACGGAAGTATGTTCAACGTTACATGGCGCAAGGAAAACTGCACCTTTGAAAACGGAAGAATGCAGCTTATCATCGACAAGGACAAAAAGGACGGCAGCGTGCCTTACTCAGGTGCGGAATACCGTTCAAAGGATTTTTACGGCTGCGGCAGATACGAAGTCAGAATGAAAGCCATAAAAAATGACGGTGTTGTTTCCTCTTTTTTCACCTATACAGGTCCTTCCGACAGCAATCCCTGGGACGAGATAGACATTGAAATTCTTGGCAAGGACACAACAAAGGTGCAGTTCAATTATTTCACCGACAGCAAGGGAAATCACGAGTATCTTTATGACCTTGGCTTTGACGCTTCCGAGGAGTTTCACGATTATGCCTTTGAGTGGCACAAGGATAAGATAGTGTGGTTTGTTGACGGAAAGGAAGCCTATACCGCAGCGGAAAATATACCCGTTACTCCGGGAAAAATAATGATGAATGCCTGGTGCGGAACGGGTGTGGACAGCTGGCTTAATGCTTTTGATGACAGTCATATGCCTCTGACCGCAGAATACGAGACAATTTCCTTCATTCCTTTTGACGAATGAGATTTGCTGAATTATATGAAACCGCCGTTTTCCTATACATTGGGAACGGCGGTTTTGTTATGAAAAAAAATGAATAATAATTCGCATATACTATTTTGGATGTTGTGCATATTTTTTTATCAATATTACAAAACAATTTATTGCATATTTCAAAATACAACAAAATCCTGACAATAAAATCAAAATACTGATATTATTTTTCGTAAAATAAAGGTATATTAAAAATACAAACCCAAAGGCAGTGTGATTGAAAAAATAAAACAGAGGGGGTGTAAAGTTGATGATGATATACCGCATCAATATTCTTGACAGCATTATCCTCAAGCTTTAGATCATAAGCAGACATACGATTATTTGGCGTAGTTTTATTTAATAAGAAAGGTTGTATTAAAATGAAAAAGTTTTTCATCAGGCTCATTGCAGCGGCATCGGCTGCAGCAATATGTATCACATCTGTAAGTGCATACTCGGCTCAGTTTGACGGCGAATATTTCGGTGAAGGCTTTGATGCTTATGATACAGATAAAATGCAGATCGCAGACGGCTGGTCAAACGGCGGAATGTTTGACTGTACCTGGAGCTCTGCAAATGTCGGCTTTTCGGACGGCAAGCTGAACCTCTCAATTTACGGAAACGGTTGGAGCGGATATACAGGCGGTGAATACCGAACAAATCAGACCTTCGGTTACGGAATGTATGATGTAAGTATGAAGCCTGCAAAGAATGATGGTATTGTAAGTTCATTTTTTACATATACAGGTCCCACTGATGGTACAGTATGGGACGAGATAGATATTGAATTTCTCGGCAAGGATACCACAAAGGTACAGTTCAATTACTATACAAACGGCGTTGGAAATCACGAATATCTTTATGATCTGGGCTTTGATGCCTCGGAAGGTTTCCACCATTACGGTTTTTACTGGGGTGAGAGCAGTATTACCTGGTATGTTGATGAAAAGCCTGTATATACTGCCACGAAAGATATTCCCTCAACTCCCGGAAAAATCATGATGAATATATGGAACGGTACAGGCGTTGATAGCTGGCTGAACAGATACAACGGGGTCGCACCCCTTACTGCTCAGTATGACTGGATATCCTATACAAAGCCCTCCGCCGGCCCCGCTGAACCTTCTGTTCCATCGGAGCCGTCTGCGCCTTCCTCCGATGGACAGTTTGACAGCAATCAACTTTATATGCTTCGTTCCAAGAACAGCGGCAAGGCACTGGACCTTTACTGGGGCTCACCCGATAACGGTGCAAATGTGCTTCAGTACACCTATAACGGATATAACAATCAGAAATGGTACCTTAAAAAGCTTGATAACGGATATTATGTGATCGAAAATTATGCCAGCGGAAAGGTGCTGGATGTTGAAGGAGTTTCCTGCAACAACGGAGCAAACGTTCAGCAGTGGCAGTACGGCGGCGGAGCAAATCAGGAATGGAGCATTATCCGTGTAGATGACTGCTGGAAGATCATTAACAGAAACAGCGGAAAGGCTCTTGATGTTTCTGGTATCTCCTCAGAAGATAACGCCAATATAATCCAGTGGGATTACAACGGACAGGCAAATCAGCTTTGGGAGATCATTCCCGTTTAATATTGTTTTATACAAGATCCCTCTGTAAAATTTGCAGAGGGGTCAGCTATTTCACATCACCGTTTTCCGTCATTTATACGCTACAGTTGATTGACACAATTTTAGGGATATGGTATAATAAAGTAATAATATACCGATTTTAAAAATTCTTTTGCTTTTTATATCAAACCTGAATTATGAGGCGATGAATATGATAGGAAAATATAAGATAGCTGCCCTTTGTACCTGCCGTATCCAGGACAGTGAATGTTTTGAACTGATCCACGAACTGGACGGGCAGTTGGATAATATCGGCTGCCGTTTATTTGTATATAACTGCATTTCAAGACCTGAAAAAAACAGCATCAGTGCAGAAACAGCTGTTTTTGATCTGATCGACCCTTCCTTCTGCGATGTGGTTATTATTCAGTCCGATTGTTTCGGAAATTATGGCTTCTGCAAAGCTTTAGTGCAGAAATACAGAGATATGGGGCTTCCTGTAATATCTCTGGGAGAAAACATATCTGACTGTATCAATTTTGAGTATCGTCAAAGTGACGGTTTTGCTGATATCGTTTCCCATATGGTAAAGTACCACGGGTACACAAATATTCACATGATAGCGGGAGTCAAAGGTGAATATTATTCTGATGAACGTATCAAGGCTTTCGGGAATGTGCTTTCTGAAAATAATATCCCGTTTGACGACAGTATGATAAGCTACGGCGATTACTGGTCGGTGCCTGCCATTGCCGCTGTCGAAAAGCTGATAAAAGAAAACAGGCTTCCGAGAGCTATTGTATGCGCCAACGATCATATGGCAGTTGCGGTCACAAACTATCTTCAGGATCAAGGCATTTCTGTTCCCGACGATGTTGCGATTACGGGATATGACGGCATTGAAACCATATACAGTACAGACCCCACTGTTTCGTCCTCGGGTATCTATCCTCTGACCAATGCAAAAAAAATATGCCATACAGTAAATAAAATTTTTTCCGAAGGATATGCGACCGAAAATATTCCTCTGTTTCCTGAACTGATAATCAATGAATCCTGCGGCTGCAAAAGTGAAAAACGCAGAATGAAGTTCAATTCTTCGGCTCCGTATAACGAGCTTATGAATAAGTTTTACCGTTTTCAGGACGAAAATATCATTCTCTCGAACGTAAGCGAACACATACAGCAATGTAAAAGCTTTGAAGATATCGCCGCTGAAATGCGCAAAGACGATCTTATGTATGCAATGACCTGTGTTATCAAAAGCGAATGTATAGACGAATCAGTAAATCCTGAAGAAAAGATCCAAATGCGCTTCGGGGACAATATGTTCGTTCTCTACGACAGCGACGATATTGACCAGAAAAAGAGTAGGGGAGAAAAATTTATTCCTTATAATATGGACGGAAGAGATATTATCCCGAATATGAGCGGCTTTATCGGACGCTGCTTAATTTTTACCGCACTCAGCTATCTGGGTGTACCGATGGGATACACCTGTTATCATTTTTCAAGCTATATACCCAGCAATTACTACAAGATCCCGCAGACAGTCAATATGCTGAACAATGCTCTTGGGGGACTGAGAAACCTTCGTCACCAGCATTATCTTCTTAACAAGGTCGATGAGATATCAAGGATCGACGCTCTGACAGGGCTTTTCAACCGACACGGCTTCCTTATCGAGTATGAAAACATACTTCGTGGTCTGGGCAGCAATTCACTGGCGGTGATTATGTGCGATCTTGACGGTTTGAAAGCCATAAACGACAAGTACGGTCACGATAACGGCGATTTTGCCATAAAAAATACGGCACAGGCTTTAAAAAGAGTTTGTCCGCCAAATGCTGCCTGTACACGCTTCGGCGGCGATGAGATAATGGCTGTATTTCCCTGCTGCGGTACTGAAAATAACATAAGAGGTATGCTATATAAAGAGCTTGACTGCGTAAACGAACGCTCGGGAAAGCCTTATAAAATAGCTGCAAGCGTTGGAATCTACATAACCCAAAACGGTGAAAAGCCGAGCTTTGATGAGCTTATCCGATATTCCGACAAGCTTATGTATGAAGAAAAAAAGCGTATAAAAACACTTAGGACAAATTAAGGCAAAACCGCACAAATCCTTGAAAAGCAGCAAAAAAAGGTATAATATAAGTATGAATAAACAACCGACATTCTCACTGATAAGCGATGAACTGGCACAAGCCAGAACAAGCAAAAAAGAATTTTTTGAAAAGATAGAGCGGATAATACCATTTGACGAGTGGATAGGGATAATCAGACCGTGCTATTACAAAGGAGAGCACGGAAACAAGCCCTACGACCTTGAGCTGATGCTTCGCATATTTATTGCTGCACCCTCATCGACAAAGAACAAGGATAAAAAGCGTGATAAGGACGCTCATTCCGTGAAGAAAGGAAACCAATGGCACTTTGGATATAAGGCTCATATCGGAGTAGATAAGGACAGCGGACTTGTACATCATCTGGAAGTAACAGGTGCTAATGAACACGATGTAACAGCAACGCCTGATCTTATGTATGGAGAAGAGGAAGAATTATACGGTGACAGTGGATATATTGGTGCAGAAAAGCGAGAAAATGCAGTTGTTAAAAATAAAAATGGTCGAAAAATCAAATACAAGATAAACAGAAAACCGTCAACAATGAAAAAGCTTTCAAAAAGCGGACAATATGCAGCAAAGAAAGCAGAACATAAAAAATCATCGGTCAGAGCAAAGGTCGAACACGTTTTTGCAGTCGTTAAACGGCTGTTCGGGTATCGTAAAACACGATACCGGGGTCTGCGAAAACAGACCGCCAAATTGAATATTATGTTTGCCCTGGCAAACCTTTATCTGGCTGACAGAAAATCTCTGACGGCTTGATAAAGTGCGCCTGCAAGCAGATTTACAGAGGCAATATGCCCGTTACAGAGCTTTATGCGTTTAACTTGATTTGTGAGAATTTATTGGCGGCATTGTACGGTGTTGCCTTAAAAATATAGTCAAGAGAGGACAATATTAATAAATACACTGTGGTGCAGCATTTTATCAGTCATGATTTCATATTTCCAAGAATGAATATTATGAATATAATGGGATAATATTTTTTGTGTTTTCAAATTTGAAAATACCTGTAAGTTCATTGATTCTTCTACATGTTGAACACTGTATGTAAAGTTTTATTTTGCATATAGTATTGATTTGTTATCTCATAAGCTGACCACAGTTTTCGCAGTTGGTAACTATTCGTTCTGCATCGGACATAATATCAACATAGGTATCAAGCGAAGTGATGCACGAATCATTTGCCACTCTTGGAAATTTTCCTATACTCACTCGGTGTGATCCCTGTTCGTTTTTTGAATATCTTCATAAAGCATATCTCATTTCCGTATCCGCAGAGGTCGGATATTTCCTTAACGGTCATATCGGTGGTCGAAAGATAATATTGTCCTGTCTTGATCTTTGCGGATAAAATATCTTCATAGCAGCTTATCCCGAATTTCCGTTTGTATATTGCCTGAAGATATGACGGACTCAGATTCATTTTTTCAGCAAGCTGATATATGTTGCTGTAGATCCCTGCATTGCTGTAAATATCGGTGCGGAGCATTTCAAGAGCGGAAATGCGGCTTTTATCGCTGTCCGAATTTATGCTGCTTTCGGATATTTTCATAAGTATCATCTGCATAAGCATATTTTCGTACTGTTTCCTGTTGGTCGAACCGGCTACATTCTCACGGCATAATATCGCAAGCAGCTCTTCAATTGCAGGAATATCCGCCGAGGTGATAAGCGTGTCAGTTTTTATCCCACTCATAAGTTCGGTATCGTCCGTATCAAAATGGACAAAGTGATTAACATAACTTCCGCACAGAGTTTTGTAATGCTGCGTTGTTCCTTTGCTGTATATAATGAGGCTGTCGGGAGAAACAGTTATTTCTTCGCCGTTTTGTATCAGAACAGCGGAGGTCTTGAAGATAACAAGAAGATCATCTCCAGAACCCTCAGGTCTGTGTATTTCAAAATTTCCCTTGTGCCTTACATTCTGACAGACTGTGTTTATACTTATCATATCATCACCTCAAAGTACGAACGGTTAGTATAATAATATTATAAGTCATTGTAATACCAAAGTCAATGACTTATACTGATAATATAATAATTCAGTATGCGGCGGAGGTATAATATGAAAAAAATATCAATGGTAATAAACGCAGACGACAGGCTTGGACATATCTCTCCCGAGATATACGGACATTTTTCCGAGCATCTCGGAAGATGTATCTACAACGGTATATATGTGGGTGAAAATTCACCTATTCCGAATACAGACGGAATAAGGAATGATATCATCGAGGCGTTCAGAAATATAAAAGCTCCCGTTTTCCGCTGGCCCGGCGGCTGCTTTGCGGAAGAATATCACTGGCAGGACGGTATCGGCGAAAAATCCCTGCGCCGAAAGATCGTGAACACGAACTGGGGCGGAGTTACGGAGGATAATTCTTTCGGTACGCACGAATTTATGCGCTTCTGTGAGCTTGTTGGCTGCAAGCCTTATATAAATGGCAATGTTGGCAGCGGCAGTGTTCGTGAAATGTCCGAATGGATAGAATATATGACCTCAGATGCGGAATCGCCTCTCACAGAGCAGAGAAAAAAGAACGGCAGAGCCGAGCCGTGGAAACTAGAATACCTCGGTGTCGGCAATGAAAACTGGGGCTGCGGAGGAAATATGCGTCCCGAACATTACGCCGACGTTTATAAAAGGTATCAGACATTCTGCCGCAATTATTCGGGAAACAGACTTTACAGAATAGCCTGCGGTCCAAGCTCTGCCGACTATAACTGGACAGAAGTCATGATGAAAAATCTTGACAGCAATAATGTTGATGCTATCGACCTGCATTATTATACGATGCCAGTATGGCCTGAAATGGAATCAGCCACCGATTTTGACGATGAGCTTTATTATAAAACTATCGCTGCAGCGAACTTTTCCGATGAGCTTATCACAAGACATTCGGAAATAATGAACCGCTATGATCCCGAAAAGAAAATAGGACTTGTAATAGGCGAGTGGGGCTGCTGGCATAAGGTAGAAGAGGGTACGAACCCGGGATTTTTATTTCAGCAGAATACAATGCGTGATGCTATTGTTGCTGCGATAGAGCTGAATGTTTTTAACAGACACAGCGACCGTGTTGTAATGGCAAACCTTGCACAGGCGGTAAATGTTCTCCAGTCGGTCATTCTTACAGAGGGCGGTAAGATGATAAAAACGCCTACATATCACGTTTTCGACCTTTTTAAAACGCACCAAAACAACGAGGCAGTTTACTGCTATACGCAGAACGAGAATATGTCAGAAGGTAAAAATACTCCGATGATCTCGGTTTCCGCATCGGTGAACGAAAAGAGTATGACCGTTACTGTCGCAAATTGTTCGCTTACGGAAGAGGCGGCTGTTGAATGCAGCATTTTCGGATTTAAAGCATCATCGGTTTCGTGCAGGATACTTACAAACGAGGCGCACAGCTTTAACGACTTCGACTGTCCCGACAGAGTGAGCATTACCGAGCATTCGGCAGTCATCAAGGATAATGTTTTAAAGCTGAATATTCCGCCTTGTGCCGTTGTGGAATGTGTTGTTGACTAAATATTGGGGCATATTCACAGTGCATTTCGTCTTTATAATAAAAATATAAGCATAAGAGCTGCGTTTCATTAAAGAAGCGCAGCTCTTTGTTTTATAAAGCCATAATATGTTGGGCATATCTATCATAACAAATACTGGTTTTGTCAATATCACTTGACACATTTTATTCGAACAAGAATTATGAAGCGAGAAAGATATGATCATAGTAGAGCTTTCTTCGGGTTGCCGGAGGAAGCCCGCCGTTGGCGGTGCAGATTCTTCTGTTAGCCCAATAACTCATATAATATCTCCAGATCATAGTCTTCAACTCTTTCATAGTGTAGTTATCCGGTTTGTCCTCACGGCTGTAGAACAGCTCTTCTTTCATTCTTGCCCACATACTTTCACAGCGTGCATTATCATGACATCTTCCGCCGGCACTGTTCATGCTTTGAATGATCCCATATTTCTTTACAGCAGCTCGGTACTCTTCGCTTGTATACTGACAGCCTCTGTCCGAATGATGATACAGCCTTTTATATCAGGATATGATTTGCTTGCGTTTTCAAGAGTATGGCAGCAGAGCGAAGCTCTCATCTTCTTTCCTGACTTCCGACGGTTCGCAGCGAAAAAAGCAGATGTTTCCTCCAGAAATTCATTAAGCTCTTCAAGCTCACGGTTTTTCTTTTCAAGCTCTTTGATCCGCTTGTTTGCTGCCTGAAGCTGCTGTGCGATAGTAAGTGACTCTCCCAGTGTACGTGAGCCTGCACCTGTGTCTATTTCTCCGATCCGTGCCTTTTGCACCCACGTCCCAAGCGTCCCTTTGGGGATGCGCAGCTCATCTGCTGCTGCCTTGGTGCCAATCTCCTTTGCGAGCTTTATTGCCTGCTTTTTAAACTCTTCATCATATTGTTTTCCTGTTCCCATTGATGACACTCTCCTTTGTTTTTTATTATACTTTGATTGTCTTGTATGTGTCAAGTTTTATTATACAGGATTGATCCTGTTAGGAGCAATTTTGCCGACATTGCCTTTGTATGAGTTGTATTTACGGCTTTTACGGGTAAATAATGTCCTGCTCGCTTTTCAATGCAAAAAATATCCCCTCCAAAGCATTTGCCTTGAAGGGGATAACTATATGCGTTTTACTGTGGCTTCTTAACGTCTGTCATGACTTCTTTAAGTCCTGTTGCAAGACCTGCAATACCCTGTATCTCACTTGGTATGATGATCTTTGTAGCCTTGCCGTCTGCTGCTTTAGCAAATGCTTCAAGGCTCTTGAGCTGGATAACCTGCTCATTAGGGTTAGCAGCATTCAGCTTAACGATACTCTCAGCGATAGCTTTCTGTACCATGTCGATAGCCTGCGCTTCACCTTCTGCTTCAAGTATCTTCTGCTCCTTGACAGCGTCTGCACGAAGTATCATAGACTGCTTCTCAGCTTCGGCTGCAAGTATCTGTGACTCCTTGTCTGCCTGTGCTCTGAGTATCTTAGATTCTTTCTCACCCTCTGCAACAAGCACCTGTGATTTCTTCTCAGCTTCTGCCTGAATGACCTTTTCACGTCTTTCACGGTCAGCTTTCATCTGCTTTTCCATTGCGTCCTGGATCTCTCTTGGCGGAAGAATGTTCTTAAGCTCAACTCTCTGCACCTTGATGCCCCACCTGTCTGTAGCCTCATCAAGAATTGCCGTTATCCTTGTGTTGATGATGTCACGGGAAGTGAGCGTAGCCTCAAGATCAAGGTCACCAACAATGTTTCTGAGTGTTGTTGCCGTCAGATTTTCAATAGCTGAAATAGGTCTCTCAACGCCGTATGTGAACTGCATTGCGTTTGTTATCTGGAAGAACACAACAGTGTCTATCTGCATTGTTACGTTATCCTTTGTGATAACTGACTGCGGCTTGAAGTCAACTACCTGCTCTTTGATAGATACTCTCTTTGCAACTCGGTCGATAAAAGGTACTTTTACGTGAAGTCCCGTTCCCCATGCCGCATGAAAAGCTCCAAGCCTTTCAACTACAAATACATATGCCTGCGGTACTATCTTGATGTTGCTGATAACAATGATTATAAGCAATACGATGATAGCAAGTACAATATAAATTCCAGGTTCCATTATATGCCTCCTAAAAAATAAGTTTATGTAAGCTGTTACTTTTCTTCTGAAACTATCAGCTTTGCACCGTCAATACGCACGACCTTCACTGGTGTGCCTTCTGGGATCTTTGAGCCGTCCTCAGTTCTTGCTGCCCAATCTGTGCCCTCAAGAGTGACCCTGCCTTTGTTCACAGAGTTATCTATAGGCTCGATAACTATTGCAGTTTTTCCCACATCAAGCTCATAATTTGTTGCAACTGTCTTGTTCTGGAGCTTCTTGACCACAGGTCTTGTAAGCAAAAGAAGTATGATCGAGCTTATGACGAATACGATGCACTGTGTAAGGAAAGAAAGCTTAGCAATGGCACAAAACATCGCAATAAGCGCTGCTATAGCAAGCCATATAGACACAAGTGCTGTTCCTGTTGCGACCTCGCAGACAACAAAGAAAACGAAAGCTAAAGCCCAGAAAACGATCTTAACTGTAACTGCTGTCATATGATACCCCCTGTTCCACTCATTTATTTATGATTTATTATAACATATTATTTTAAAATTTACAATAGCTAAGACACAATATTTTTGCTTTTTTACCTTTAATCTTCAGTGATTTTACATTGACCATACCATATTTTATTAGCTGTACCCTAATATATACATGTTGATGCTACTATATGAAGAAAAGATTATTTCTAAAAGATAGTTAAATGAAAAAATTTACAGTAAAAGCGGTGCCCCGCTAGAGGTAACCGCTTTTACTATTTGTGTAATTATACGTTGTCACTGAAATAAACATCATACCAAACAAGGAATGAGAACACTGTCCATATCTTTCTTGAATAATCATACTTTCCTTCACGGTGATCGTCAAGAAGCTGTACAAGCTTATCTGTGTTGAAGAACTGTGCCGACTGAGGAGAAGTAAACTTATCCTTTACTATATTATAATACTTATCTTCTTTGAGCCATACTCTGATAGGAACAGGGAAGCCGAGCTTCTTTTTCTTAGCTGTCTGTGGAGGGCAAGCCTGAAGTGCCGCAAGACGCATTGCATACTTCGTTTCAGTTTCAGTAACTCTGTCTTTTACAGGAATCTGCTCTGCAAGCTCCATTACCTTTCTGTCAAGGAACGGCACACGAAGCTCAAGGGAGTGAGCCATGCTCATTTTATCCGCCTTAAGAAGAATATCACCTGTCATCCAAAGGTGCAGATCAATGTACTGCATCTGTGTTACCTGATCCTGATCTCTTACCTTATCGTAGAAAGGCTTTGTGATAGCCATAGCGTCAGGAGCGTTTGTTTTTATGCTCAGAATGTCCTTACGCTCTTTCTCTGAGAAGATGTAAGCGTTGCCGATAAATCTCTCGTCAAGGTCCTTAGAGCCTCTTATAAGATAGTTTATGCCATGCTTGTGCGGAAGTTTTTCTGCAACTGCACCCACAGCTTTTCTTATAGGTCTTGGTATCTTGAAGTAGCTTGCCATATCAGCAGGGTTGTGATAGATGTTGTATCCGCCGAATATTTCGTCTGCACCCTCGCCTGAAAGCACTGCCTTGACCTTTTCAGAAGCTATCTGACATACAAAGAACAGAGCCACAGCCGCAGGATCTGCAAGAGGTTCGTCCATGTGATACTGTATCTTTGAAAGGCTGTTCCAATATTCCTCAGGGCTGATGACCTTTGAGAAGTTCTCCTTGTGGATATACTTTGAAAATTCCTTAGCATAGCCTATCTCGTTGTATTTCTCATCCTCGCCGAAGCCTACAGTAAAAGTCTTGTCAACATTGGCAACAGCGGCAACATAGCTTGAGTCAACGCCGCTTGAAAGGAATGAACCAACCTCAACGTCAGCGAATTTGTGTACCTCGACAGAGTTCTTGAACGTGTCGGATATTCTGTTTACCCAATCCTCTAAAGAAGGACCATTGTCCGCATGGAACTTGACTTCCCAATACCGTCTTACATTCATCTCGCCGTTCTTGTATGTAAAGCAGTGAGCGGCAGGGAGCTTGTAAACGTTCTTGAAGAAAGTTTCTGTTGTTGGTGAATACTGGAACGTGAGATACGTTTCAAGCACGTCTGTGTTAAGTTCCTTCTTGAAGTGAGGGTGGTCGAGAAAGCTTTTTATCTCTGAGCCCCACATAAGCGTCTCACCCATTTTTGCATAGTAAAGAGGCTTGATACCGAAGAAATCTCTTGCACCGAAAACCTCATTTGTGTTCTTGTTGAATATAACGAACGCAAACATTCCTCTCAACTTGTCGAGCATATCCTCGCCCCACTGCTCATAGCCGTGGATAAGCACCTCTGAGTCGGTCTGGGTATAGAACTTATGACCAGACGCTACAAGCTCCTCACGGAGATCCTTGTAGTTGTATATCTCGCCGTTGAATGTAAGTACCAACGACTTATCTTCGTTAAAGATAGGCTGACTACCCTGATCTGAAAGATCGATGATCGAAAGTCTGCGGAAACCCATTGCGATCTGCTCGTCAACATATTTTCCGTCAGAGTCAGGGCCTCTGTGTTTTATTCTATCCATCATTTTTCCAAGAACTATGGAAGCGTCATTGATCTTATTTGTAAATCCAACAAAACCGCACATATAAAAGCCTCATTTCTGTTAAATCAAATTGCCTGTATCTTAGTTAATACGGCCGCTTGTCGCCTAGTGAACGTCAAACAATATAATATTTATTATACACTATATGTGGCTTTTTTGCAAGGGGTAAAAACAAAAATTACACAATAAAAGAAATCGGTTTTTGTGCATTTATCACATGGCAGTGTGTATGGTATAAAAATATCAGCGATTTTGTCATTTTGGCTTGAAAAAGGCAGAGGGATATAGTATAATGGTATTAAAATCATATTTTGGAGAAGATCTTATGAACGATAACAAAAAGAAGAAAAATGGCTATAGATTGGATATTGTGTTGATAGTGAGTTTTTTTGTGATGCTTATATCTTTCTGCGCCTATATGATGAATACGACACTCGAGGGCGTGCTTGAAAATGAAACTGGCAGCTCTGTAGTTACTCATGATTACACTTATGAGAGCACAGAAAGCAGTTCAAAAACCTGATACTGTTTGTACACGATGTGACAAGTTTAAAAACTTTACAGCACAACTGAAAGCGTCTATTTAAGGCATTTTATCGATATATACAGCGAGTTATAATCACATTTATCATAAAGTTGTATTACTTTATAGTACTTTAATTTGAAAATAGCAATAAAATATATGTAAAGCAAAATAAATTGACACATAATGTGCTTTACTTGACACTGAAAATCAATATCTGACGAAAATGTGACTTTGTGCATTTAATACAAATAACAAAGTCACATTTTGTTGTATAACGCCTTGACTTTGCATCACTTATACTATATACTTGTATTATGCACTGCTTGTTATACAAGATGTTGTGATTTGCGGTGTGAGTTGTGAGAATATAAAAAGTTATGAGGATAAATCAGGAAAATCGGAGGCGGTATTGTGATAATCAAGATCAAAAAGCGTGACGGACGTACTGTAACTTTCAATATTGAGAAAATAGCTGGTGCTATATACAAGGCGGCTCAGTCTGTGGGCAAGGATAACTATGAGGAAGCTTTGGAGCTTTCGGGCAAAGTTGTTGATAAGCTTATGGAAAAACACCTTGATATGCCTACTGTTGAAGAGATTCAGGATTGCGTTGAGCGTGTTCTTATCGAGGAGGGCATGGCTGATACTGCAAAAAGTTATATACTCTACCGCTCAAACAGGACTCGTGCAAGAGAAATGAATACCCGTCTTATGAAAGTTTATGAGGATCTTACTTTCCAATCAGCGAAAGATAACGATTTGAAGCGTGAGAATGCTAATATAGACGGTGATACCGCAATGGGTACAATGCTTAAATACGGCTCTGTGGGCGCAAAGGAGTTCAATGAGATGTATGTTCTTGCTCCTGAGCATTCAAAGGCTCATCAGGAGGGCGATATCCACATTCATGACCTTGATTTTTACACACTGACTACTACTTGCACTCAGATAGACCTTACAAAGCTTTTTGATAAGGGCTTTTCTACAGGTCATGGTTTTTTGCGTACACCAAATGATATACAAAGCTATGCAGCGCTTGCTTGCATTGCGATACAATCCAATCAGAACGACCAGCACGGTGGTCAATCTCTTCCAAAGTTCGATTATGATATGGCTGAGGGAGTAAGAAAGACATTCAGACACCGTTATCGTGACAATATCGGCAGGGGTCTTGCTCTCCTTGGTGAAGTTTCTGATGCTCAGAGCATTGCGAAGAAAATAACTGAAATGCTTGACGAGCAGGGTTTAAAGGTTACTCTCGCCAATGATAACGGCTATCAAGAGGCTGAAGCACAGTTTCTTGTGAATTTTGTTGACGCACCTATAGTGAAGAAGATACAGAGTTTTGCATATAAAAACTCTTTGAAAGAAACTGACAGAGCCACATATCAGGCAATGGAAGCGCTTATCCATAATCTGAATACCATGAACTCCCGTGCAGGCGCTCAAACGCCTTTTAGCTCTATAAATTATGGTACTGATACTTCTATCGAGGGCAGACTTGTTATAAAAAACATTCTTCTTGCAGAGGAAGCAGGACTTGGTAATGGTGAAACGCCTATTTTTCCTATTCACATTTTCAAGATAAAAGAGGGCGTGAACTTTGATCCTGATGATCCAAACTATGATCTTTTCAAGCTTGCCTGCCGTGTATCAGCGAAGCGCCTTTTCCCGAATTTCTCATTTATCGACGCTCCTTTCAATCTACAGTATTACAAAGAGGGCAATCCTGACACTGAGATAGCTTACATGGGTTGCCGCACAAGAGTTATCGGCAACGCATATGACCCTACTCGTGAGATAGTGACAGGAAGAGGAAATCTCTCTTTTACTACCATTAATCTCCCTAGACTTGGCATAAAAGCACAGCGCAATATCGGTGCTTTCTTTGATAGCCTTGACGAGCTTATGGATCTTTGTATCGATCAGCTTATGCACAGATTTAAGATACAGTGTTCAAAGCGTGTGAGAAACTATCCGTTCCTCATGGGTCAGGGCATATGGCTCGATTCAGAGAAGCTTACGGCTGACGATACACTTGAAGAAGTGCTAAAACATGGCACACTTTCAGTGGGCTTTATCGGTCTTGCTGAGTGTCTTAAAGTGCTTACCGGCAAGCACCATGGTGAAAGTGAAGAAGCAAGAGAGCTTGGCTTGGAGATAATCTCTCGTATGAGAGCAAGAATGGACGAGGAAACAAAGCGTACTGGTCTTAACTTCTCGTTGCTTGCAACGCCTGCTGAGGGACTTTCTGGCAGATTTGTAAAAATGGATAGAGAACGTTATGGCGAGATAGCAGGAGTTACGGACAGAGAATATTACACTAATTCTTTCCATGTACCTGTTTACTATCCGATAACAGCCTTTGAGAAGCTTAAAATAGAAGCTCCTTACCATGCTCTTACAAATGCAGGCCATATAAGCTATATCGAGCTTGACGGTGATCCGCTGAACAATCTTTCTGCTTTCGAGAAAGTCGTAAGATATATGAAAGAAGTTGGCATAGGATACGGCTCAATAAACCACCCAGTTGACCGTGATCCTGTTTGTGGATATACTGGCATTATAGGCGACAAATGCCCTAAATGTGGACGTTCTGAGGCTGAACACAGCAAGGTGATACATGAGAGGATACCTCGTACAAAAGCCTGCTGTGAAGGTGATAATTAGCCATGGAGCTTAGGATAGCAGGTACTGTTGGTGAATCTATCGTAGATGGACCGGGTTTTAGGTACACTATTTTTACGCAGGGCTGTCCACACGGCTGTGAGGGTTGTCACAATCCGCAGACACATGATTTTAACGGTGGTACTGTGGTCGATACAGATATGCTTTACAACGAGATAATAAAAGACCCACTACTTGACGGCGTGACGTTCAGCGGCGGTGAGCCTTTCTGTCAGTGCAAACCATTAGCAGAGCTTGCGGAAAGGTTAAAAGCGTTCAATGGTTTTTCACTGAATGTGATATCGTTCACGGGCTATACTTATGAATATCTCATTGCAAACGCTAACGCTGAAAACGGCTATATGGAGCTTCTTGGTCAGCTTGATTATCTTGTTGACGGACCATTCATTCTGTCGCAGCGAAGCCTTGAGCTGAAATTTATGGGCAGTCGAAATCAACGCTTCATCGATGTGCAGAAGTCCTTGAAAGAGGGCAGTGCTGTGGTTATAGAGCCTTATTGATTTTTACTATTTGGAAGATAAAAACGCTGAGTGAAATTGATTTTCACTCAGCGTTTTTTTGATGCGACAATTATTTATTTGTTGGCTCTATTACCTCAACATCATTCGGGTCAAGAGTTTCTGTATTATCAGCCTCGGCGGCTCTCTTTACCGCTTCTTCCTGTGATTTTTTCAAAGCTTCCTGGATATCCTCACCGAGAAAATCAGGGAGTGACATTCCTGCCTGCTTGAACAGATCGTTTAGCGGAGGAACTGACTGCATAAGTCCGCTTAGAAAGTTTGCTGTTGAGCCTTTTCCGTCAGCGCCTGCACCTGTGTCCCATACTGTTATCTTGTCTATCTTAATGTTCTTGATAGCTTCTACCTGAATAGAGATAAGTTCTTCAAGCTTGTCTGCAACTATGAGTTTAACGGCTGCATTAGCGTCTCCACCTGCTGCTTCAACAAGCTTTCTCATACCTTCTGCTTGCTTTGTGAGTATTTCCTGATTACCCTTTGCTTCAGCTTCCATTTTTGCAAAGATAGCATCGGCCTCACCATTCGCTTTACGTCTTACTACCTCAGCCTGTGCTTCAGCTTCGATCTCGGCCTGCTGCTTTGAGATCTGAGCCTTTACGATAACATCGGCGGTCTGTGTAGCCTTTTCAAGCTCGGCTCTCGTCTGCTCGGCAGATTGCTGAGCTATGTAAGCTTCCTGCTTTGCCTTTGCTGCCTGAACAGCTTCGGCGGCTGTAGCCTGTCTGAGAGCTTCCGCTTCACGCTCACGTCTAAGGGCTTCTGACTGTGCAACCTCTATCTTTGCTTGGTTCTCACCGTCGATAGCGGAAGCGTTTGCAGCAGCAACTTGGATACGCTGGTCTTTCTGAGCGTTTGCCTGACCGATCTCACCGTCTCTGTGTTTTTCGGCAACTGACTTCTTAGCGTCATTGATAGCCTTAGCAGCCGCCTCTTTACCAAGAGCCTCAAGGTAGCCTGACTCGTCTGTGATATCAGTTACGTTTACGTTGATGAGCTTAAGACCTATCTTTTTAAGCTCTATCTCAACGTTGTTTGATACCGCAAGCAGGAATTTGTCTCTGTCAGAGTTTATTTCCTCGATATCCATTGTTGCGATAATAAGTCTCAACTGACCGAATATGATATCCTTTGCAAGCTCCTGAATTTCCATGAGCTTCAAGCCGAGAAGTCGTTCAGCAGCGTTTTGCATAACGCCTGGTTCTGTCGAGATACCAACAGTAAATCTTGACGGTACATCAATTCTGATGTTCTGCTTTGAAAGAGCGTTTTTCAGATCCACATTTATGGATATAGGAGTAAGATCCATATACTCATAAGATTGGATTATCGGCACGATAAATGCCGCACCGCCGTGGATACATCTTGCGCTTCTTGCTTGACCGTTCTTGTCTGTTCCTACTTTACCATAGATAACAAGCACCTTATCAGACGGACATTTTCTGTAGCGTGACAGTATCGCCATAATTGCCGCAAAAAGCACAACGACTATCACGCAGATGATGATTACTGGTTCCATATTTTTTCCTCCCACATAAATACTATTATAATAACCCCAAGAAGGGGCATTTCACAGAATTGTTATGTTTAACACCACTTTGTATCAATTCTTTTCCTTTTCTATTACGACAGTGTCTCCCTGCAGATCGATAACACGCACCTGAGTTCCTGTCTTTATAAGCTCATCACCATTGTTTATTGCGGTGACTTCTCTGAGTTGTCCGTTTATCATAACATTCACTTTGCCAAGCCCATGGTCTTTAGGCGGGCAGGGGATATAAACAGTAGCAGTTTCTCCTATAGCATTTTTATAATCAGCCGTACCGTTTTCAGCAAGTCTTGCAGAAAGTTGAACTATCTTTGCTACAAGAAGCATGGTCGCCAGACCTAGAACAAAGCCGATAACCGTAGAGAGTGCTGGATAAACACCTGAGTTTACAAGAACGATAGATGACCAGCTAAACACAGTGAAAAAAGCAACTATGGTCTGAAGCGTGAACATTCTCATAGAAGCAAAATCCGCAGGGTTTCCGCCGTCTACGTTGTGGTCACAGCCGATATCATGTGTACAGTGACCGATATCCACATCTGCGTGACCGCTTATGTCGGTATCAATATCAACATCAAGATCAAGACCTGACGTGTCGCTGAAATCGTGACCGCTTCCACCGTCATGAAATCCGAACATAGAAAGCAAAGTCTGCACAAGCAGTATAAGCGTTGACGGGAATGCTATACAATACAGCACTTTAAGTAAAAGCGACAAACCGTCCCACCATTCATTCATATAGTTTACACCTCCGATGTAAATATTATTTACGCTTATTATATACTCATTTATCTTATTTGTCAATAGATTTTCGACAATAAATTAAAATTATTTTCAGATATGGTTTAGCACAAAAATAATATTGTAAATTTTTCGTTAAACACTTGAAATCTGTTTTACTATCTGCTATCATATAAGTAAATGAAATTTACAGTAAATAAAGTGAGGCGATATAATGGAGAAAAATACTCTCGGCAAGAGGATAAAAGAGGCAAGGCTTGCAAAGAAAATGACTCAAAGCGAGGTAGTGGGCAATTTTATAACCCGCAATATGCTTAGTCAGATAGAGAGCGGCTCAGCAACGCCGTCGGTAAAGACCCTTGAATATCTCTGCAAGGTGTTGGAGATAGAGCCTAATACCCTTTTGCCTGATGAAAACGACTCCAAAAACGCTCCTGATGCAGAGGGCTATATCAGTATACGGACAGAATTTATAAACAAGAATTATAAGGCTGTCATAGAATATAATTCTGAGGTCGAATTTTCAGATGAGATATGTGCGCTTAAGGCGAAAGCTTGCCTTATGGTGGCTAGGGAGTATTCAGACTCTGACAGTGCCGCAGAGCTTCAAAAGGCGGTAGACCTTGCCAAGCAGGCATCAGAGTTTTCACAGCGTGGAATCTTCGCAGACGAAAGCGTTAAAAGCAAGGCCGACGAACTTTTGAAAGCTAACGCCAAACGGCTCAGCGATTATTACAGAAGTCTTTTGTAGGGTACAGTCATGGAATTTGTTATCATAGCCGCAGTTGTTCTTGTGCTTGCCTTGTGTCTTGGCGCAGACATTGCCATAGTGCCTATAATGCTCATGGTTTTTCTTATCGTGCTGTTACTGGTTATTTTCGGCTTCTTTATATATTCGGCCGTAAGACTTGCAGGAACGAAAAGCATGAAAGGGAAGTTTGTGCGTATCAGCAGAGCAGAGGGCAAAAAGTTTGATACAGCTTTTTACAAGATAGGTGAAAATGAGTTTCCAAACGTGTTCCCATGCGAGGTAGTAATGCGCTCAAAGATATACATACCTGATAAGGTCTGCAAGCTCAGATTTGACAGCAGGCATAATGAAGTTTTTGACCTAAACGCAGTGTGTTGCGTGATTCTTGGACTTATTCTCAGCAGCGTATCAGCAGTGATGATGATACTTTTCTTGCTCACAGTGATAGGCGTAAATTGAATGGTTTTAGATTTAAATTGTTTGGATTCTACTTATATTAGGAATTTTATTAGTGGGTTCTATCATTTATATATTCTCTAAGAAAAAGTATTGGTTATGGTGAAAGGTTGAGTATAATGAATAAAAAACCTATTATTTCAATATTGATTTGGATAGTTGCTGGAATTTTTGTGGGTTCTTTTATAGGTGCTTTAGGATACTACAGAATTCTACCTAAATCTGTTTATGATACTCTCTCAAGTATCACCGTAAAAGTGTGTATAGGACTAATAGTTTTAATTGTAGATTTGTTATGTGCTTGTGGAATAATACGTCCTATGATAAGCAAATACATTGATGAACATGGTACTTCTACTACTGGTGTTATCGAAAATGTGGTAACTCTAACACGACCTGATCAATTACGACTTGACGAGTGGATAAAACTATCACGCTATTCAATTACCGTTTCCTACGAAGTAAATCAAAAAAAATATACCAAAGAATTTCCACCAACCATTTTAACGAGCAAACGTGAACTGTATCCCCACAGTATTGAAAAAGGTGATAGTATTGATTTGAAATACTTAAAAAAGAATCCAAATTTATCAATAGTTGATATTGAAGTGTTAAAAAAAGAAACTACATCAGAATCAGAGAATGCACGAATCCATTTAATAATGATTCCTTTGATAATTACTGTAATGTTTATTATTGGAGTAATAATGATTTAAACTGTCATTTTCGCAAAACAATTATTCAGCACATAAAACATTAAGTTCGTTTTCGAGGTTTCATAAACTATAGCCTACTGGCACACACGTTTTCCGTTCCGCTGAGGTTCAAATCAGCATTATGGCGCGCGCCGCAATGACAGCATACCCTTTTGGAACTGAACAACTCATAAAGACCTGAGATTTGCTCACACAAGCATTTCTCAGGTCTTTTCTTTTCAGGCGGTTAGTTGGCTCGGACGGTTCTGAGGGGCATTTCCGTTCGTTTTAGAGTGCTTTCGTACCCGTCAAATCCTCCGCATCTACCCCACCGATGTCTGAAGAAGTATAATAAACTTCAAGCAACTCCATAGAGTAAATTATACGAAC
Source organism: uncultured Ruminococcus sp. (assembly GCA_934435205.1). GTDB lineage: Bacteria > Bacillota > Clostridia > Oscillospirales > Ruminococcaceae > Hominimerdicola. The sequence continues at coordinate 308,081 of CAKSAK010000003.1, forward strand.
TCAAAAAGTCTATGGAGCTGCTTAGACTAAATTAGATGTGGAGATAAAAATAATGAAAACAACGATCGCAACAGTAAAAAATGAACTTCGCCTGGCAAAGATAAATCCTTTGCTAGGCGAGTTTTTTGCGTGGATCGAAACGGTACCAGTCAGCGGTAAAGGAAAACTTTCTGAAGCCGTCAGATATTCGCTCAATGAGAGAAAATATCTTTATACCTTCCTTGAAAACGGAGATGTTCCCATAGACAACAACAGGGCAGAAAAAGCGATAAGGCCGTTTGCCATCGGCAGAAATTATGTTCTTAAAAACATAACAGAAAAAACTGGCTGTTCAGTGACACTCCAAGGGGTGCCAAAGCAAGTGCAGCAATCTATAGCATTGTGGAGACAGCAAAGTCAAACGGACTTGATGTTTTCAAATACTTTGAATTATTGCTGACAGTTCTTCCGAGCATGGAGTTTCTGACCAATCCGGATACCATTGAGAAACTGCTGTCATGGAATGAGGCTACACAGAAGATTTGCAAATTACCGTGAAATATATCCCCGAGTTTTGGACTCGGGGATCTTTGGTTTTATGGGAATGGGGGATTATTTGGCGGGTACATCATTATCTGCATTATCTCCTCATCCAAACACTCCTCCGTCGATCTGTCCGCAGAAATAAAGATCATTCATAGTCGGCTCGCTTATAACAGCGTTTGGAGTGGGCTTTGTCTTTGATATGGTCTTTGACTTTGTGTCCTCATAATAAATGTTCTCGATAGGCAGCAGACCAATATCCTCTTTTGGAATATCCCACACCATACCCCTTATATGCTCAAAAAGTGCCTCGGGGTTGTCATTTGCAATAACTGCGCCTTTATTCAAGATGATAAAATCGTCGGTAATAGTGTCGATGTCAGAAACGATATGTGTGGAAATTATTATAATACTGTCCTTTTTGAGCCGCACCATTATCCGCTTGAACTGCTCACGCTCAAATGGGTCAAGACCTGCGGAAGGCTCGTCAAATATCAGTATTTCAGGGGAGTTAAGGATAGTCTGCGCAATGGCAAGACGCTGTTTCATTCCGCCCGAAAATGACTTTATCTTGTCATCAATATTTTCAGACAGATTCACAAGCCCCAGCACACGTTTTATCTCGTCCTCAATAAGCGGTTCGGGCATTCCTTTTAACAGCGCTGCAAATCTTAGAAATTCGTGGGCGGTGTAGCTTGGATAAAAGGGCTGATATTGAAACTGAAAGCTCAACTTTTCACGATATTTTTCACCCATTTCAAAAACGTCCTGTCCGTCAAGGGTCACACTGCCGCCAGATTTTTTTATCACGCCCGATATACAGTTCATTATGGTGGTCTTGCCTGCGCCATTTGGTCCAAGCAAAGCATTTATGCCTGTGTGAAATTCGCAGGTTATGCCCTTGAGCGCCTGCTTTTTGCCGTATCTTTTGGATAAGTTTTCTACTCTTAAAACGCTCATATCATCACCACTCCTTATCGGTCAAAGCTTATTTCATAATAACCACTGTATCTCCATGCAGATAGTCCGCCCAAAATCGCCGCAAGGTATATGAATACAGATACCGCTTCCGAACAATCAAAAGTTCTCATATAGTCAAGGTTGTTAAGCTGCCCATTTACGCTCGTGACAGCCGCGAACATATAAGGCGAAAGTGCTCCCACATAATGTGCGGCGGCGGACATGACCGCTATCAGCCCCGAAGTCAGCATAACATATTTTTTCACAGAGCACACTTGCTTTGCCAAAAGCACGAAAATGCCGTAGGTTATAAAAATCGACATAAGTCTTGTAACATATAGCCATATTATTGTACCTCTCACAGTTAGCATTACAGGCGAAAGGTCAAATTCCCATACGCTTTGCAATGGTGCGGTGCTGTATTCGCTCTGCTGTAAAGTTCCGCTTAAAATAAGGTCGGCAAAAAAGCTCAGCGTGAATATTATAAATATCGCCAATGACAAAACTATCTCACGTGACTTGAAAAACACCGCCGCAGTTTTCGATATTTTTATCTGCTGATCCATTCGTTTTTCGTAACTGTCCGCAACAAAAACACCCACAAGCAACAGCACAAATATCGGCATAATATCTACCGCCTGCAATTCAAGAAACTTCAAAAACGGCTCGTCATTTATCACCTGTGGAGTTGGAAATGCAGCGTAAAGTCGGCTGTTTTTAACAAGGTCGGTAGGGATATTAGCGTCTGTAAGACCCCTGCCTGTGCGAGCATAGCTTCTGATGCTTTCGACCGTGAAACAACTGCGAAGCTCGGTCTTATACTTGTTCACTGCGGCTGTGATGTTATCATTATAACCGCTTGCGTAACTTCTCATCTCATATTCCGTTATGTATTCATCACATTGGTCAAGGGTCTTGTCTGCGGAATTTTCTATAAGTTCGTTGTATATCTCCGCTGTTTCTTTGTTCATATATGCAAGGTTATTGGAAGCGTTAAAGCTCCGATACACAGCAAATTTAACGGAAGCTGAAAAAATTATCACTATGACAAAAAGCAGCCAGAATTTCTTTAAAAGCCGTGAAGTCTGATAACTATACATACTTTTCATTATCCCACCTGCCTTTCAGCAAGAAGATATGTCCCTGCGGCAAAAACTGCGGTCATGATGAATATGATAGCGAAATAAACAACGTATTCTCGTGTAGGTATTCCCCAAAAATTCATATAACCTGTGTCATTGAGCATATTGGTGTAATTGCCTGTTAAAATGTCAACGGCAGGATTGGAAAAGCTTGTGGTTTTCAGATATAATGGTACAAATATTGGCACAAGGCAGACCGCTCCTGCAAGTATGGTCTTTCTGCAAAGCATTGAAAGAAACATCACAATGCTTGCGGTGAAAAGTGCATAAACAAGCTTTGCGGCAAATACTGCAGCTATATATCCGCCAAAGCTCATATTTGCCGAGCTTAGTTCAAAACCGCTCAGATACTGCAAAGGCATACTAAGTTTGAAGCCGTTTGTATCGTAGATCAAAAGAGTTATAATATCCACAGTGTAAATTATCAAAACAAGAATTATCACCGCTACAAAACCAGTACAAAGCTTGAAAAGCGAGAACTTTCTCACACCCGTTTTGGTTATCCCAAAGCTTTTTATCCTGCCGCTTTGTATCTCCGATGAAAATATGCTGAAAAGAAGCAGATAAACACCGAATGGTATGAGTATTTCAGATGACATATAATTTTCATAGCCGTCGGCTGCACGGGTGTCAATGATCTTATCAGATTTTTCAAGCGTCGTTATAACGGAATCATAGTCTTCTATAAGCTTGTTTGACAGCTTTAGAGAATACTCATCAGTAACGCCACGTCTTGCATTTCGGCTGTAACCTCGCACACGCTCGGAAATGAGCTTCAACGCATTTTGCTGGGAATATAGCTCTCCCTCAATAAGAGAAAACATACTGTCAAGCCCTGCGCCTGCTTGTGAATTTTTCTGAGAAAAATCTATTATCTTTTCCTCAAGCTCCGCAGGCAATTCAGCCTGCTTTACACCGCCTGTGTTGTGGTTATTCTGATAGTCGTTTATCTCGTTATTAAGAGCGTTTTGCTCGTCTGCAAGCTTTTGAGCGTCTTGGCTTACAGTTTCCGAGCCGCCTTTAAGATAGGTTATGTATTTTTCGCCATAAGCATAAGAAGGTCTGAGTACAGATATCAAAAAGGCGCAGGAAAGCAAAGCCAGCAATAAGCTTATAAAAGCTGACTTCGCCATATCTTTTCTTATCATAAATCTGAGAAGTTTCAAATCGTCACACCTCAAATATCGAGCTCTTACATTTCTGACTGTATCTCTGCATATGTATCATAATCCCATTCGCCGTTTGAAATAAACTTGTGCAGTTTAAAATCTTTATCCACAAGATAAGCGGCTGTATCAGCGTCGGGGTCATAGGTCGAAAGCAGAAAATAATCCTCACAGTTATTGAATATCGTCATATAGTCGATATACTCATAACCGTAAAAATACTTTTCATTGAGCTTAGCATCATCAATTATCTTCTGCGGTTTATTATCGTTATCAAGATAATAAAGCACATACTGATACATTTTGCCATTATCATTTGGCTCACGAACAAGCACTATCATAGTGTTATTGAAATACTGAAAATATCTTACAAAAGATTTGTCTTTAAAAGTGCAAACTATGTCACTTTTTCCGTTATCCTCATTATACCTATACAGCTTGTTTTCGCCATTAGAGTAATACACATCTCCGTCGGCAGGATAATACATATACGGCGTATTTTCGCTTATATCAGAGCCAACATCAATGCCTGTATCCTTGACATTCTGAGGAGCAGAAAGCGGAGCTATAAATAGGCGGACTGTATCCGTCTTAGGGCAAAGTCTTGTGAAATAAAGCTTGCCGTCGCTTATATAATAGGTATTGGCTTTTGTTATCTCGCTTTTGTCAGAGCTTTTGATATCATATTTATACAGTGCATAGCCTGTGCTAAATCCGTTTTCGTCGGTCTCATCCTTTGTGTATTTGCCCTCAACAAAGTAGATATCTCCGTCTTTGTCCATAGACATACAGCCTATTACACTGCCTTTGGGAGCAGAATACACTTCTGTGACCTCACCGCTGTTGTAATCCACTGTGACAATACTGTAATCTTCTTTTTGAGTAGCAGAATCATACACCGACCTTACAGCGTATATAACGCCGTCATATATGGTATAGCAGGACAGGTTTGAATACTCTTGAAGCTTGACTTTTATCATTGCAAGAGAGTCAGATTCAATATCATATTCTGCAATGCCGTCATAGGTTTTGTAATACACAAAATTGTTTGCAAATGCAGTAGAAGAAGCTTCAGGACACAAAAGGTTTGTGGGAGAAGCAGAAAGTTCTTGCTGACCCTTTTCAGAAGAAACCGCATTATCTGATTTTGTGCCAAGGGAAACGAAAAGTGTAACTGCAACTGCGGCAATTATAAGTGCGGCTGCTGCGATAATAATTTTAGTTTTCATAATTCACACTCAAGTTCTATTATTGACTATCAACGGAAAGCGTTGTGCTGTAATTACCATGTACCTTACAGCAGCACCCATAGCTGAGATTCTCTTAACGATCTTTTTCATATTAAACGTCCTTTCTCAATATAAGTGTAATTGTCTTCAAGTTTTGTTGCAGAGTAATTTAATTTCATCATATCACACAATTATTGCAACGGATAATTGTGCATAATAAATATTCACATCTTCATTGGACTCACCACATTTCTTCTTTGCATACAATAAACTTTTTTACGTCTACATTATATATAACAGTTGAAGTACCCGAAATGTGCAAATATTTGTTAACATCAACACGAAAGTTGAAATAGCCGTATATCGACCGTAATTGACAACATTGCAGCTCCCGCATTTAGTGCATATCTTTGTTTCAATTTTAGGCGAAACAACAAAAAGATAATCACACTCATCTGCATTTTCATGCAGTTCAAGTATATCAAATTCATCAAGACAAAGCATATTTTGGTTGTGGTTTATAAGCATATTTTATCCTTTCATTACAAATTTTCTTGCAGAGGACAAAGCCTAATTACTGAAGATAAGAGGCAACTATCGTTCAGAGTAGACATCATTATCTCCACCTACTCAGTCTATGTCACCTTACCCCCTCAATAACCCCCTTATCCATTTCATGCACCGTGTCGCACAGCACAGAAATATCCTCCGCTGAGTGTGAGCATATAAGAATAGTCTTGCCCTGCTGTTTGTATGAAAGCAGGTATTCACGCATTTCTTTTACGCCGTCCTTGTCAAGACCGTTGAAAGGCTCGTCGAGAATGAGTATCTTCGGGTTTTCCATTATAGCCTGCGCCAAACCCAATCTCTGCCTCATACCAAGGCTGTATTTGCGAACGTGACGTTTTAAGTCAGGGTCAAGTCCAACCTGTTTCATGCTGTTTCTTATCTCATCTTTGCCGATCTTGTTGTTCAGCCCAGCAAGAAGTTTAAGGTTTTTGTATCCACTGTAATATGGTATAAACCCAGGCGTTTCGATAATGATACCCATATCTTTCGGAAAGTCAACGTCCTTGCCCACCTGCTTGCCGTCAACTGTTATCACGCCACTTGTGGGTTTGATAAAGCCGCATATGCACTTCATGAGCATTGTTTTGCCGCTGCCGTTTCGCCCGATAAGTCCGTGTATCCTGCCCTCCTCAAAGGACACGTTTATGTGCTTTAATATCTCCGTTTTGCCAAGAGTAAGGCATACGTCGTTTACATTGATGATATCCATTTCGTCCCCCCTAATTCCCTAACTTGCTATCTCAGCAACATTGTCGTAATTGAATTTTCTTATGGCGATAAAGCAAAACGCCAACAGCACCGCTATAAATATGGCAAGATAGCTGACCGAAAAACTCATTGGCATAACAGGCTCTCGGAAGTATTTTGTGTAGTGCAGCCATATTATGCTGTTTGCCATTGGCATTGTCCACATAAGCGTGGTCTTTATGGAGCAGAACGCCGTGCCTAATGATATCACCGCTCCGCAAAGGACAAAGCCTACAGTCTTGTGTTTCACAAGTGAAAAGCTCAGCAAGATAAGCCCTATTATCATAAGGTATGCGAACACGAGCAGGTAGCTTTGCACTGCGGCTGAAAATACTGTGAGCTGATTGTAGAGATTTTCAGGGAGAAGCTGCACACCGAAATTGCCCGAATGTTCAGGAAAGCGTGAAGCGAACTTTGTCGCCACGTTGCTCCAGCCGTTGTACCAAAAACCGTCTGAAAGCATTGGAAGCACTGCGCCCAAGAATATCACTGCAAGATAAGATAAAGCCATAAAAATGAGCTTCAAAAGCTGTCCGAACAGCCAGTTCAGCCTGCCCACACGCATTATGTAGAAAACTGTGTTAGTGTCTATCTTCGGAAAATCTGCGATAAGTGTGAGAAAAACCAGCGGTATGATAAGAAGTATCGCACCTGAATTAGCTATGGCGATAAAAGGCTCAAGAATGTTAAGCGGTTCGCCCATAAACTCGGCGTTTGATTTAAGAGGCTCTATAGCAAAGCTGTAAATGAAGATAAGAAGCACGCCCAGTATTATCATTCGTGCGTCGCATATCCACTTTATGAACTCCGCTCTTGCACAGAAAAAGCTTTGTTTAAGGCTGAAATTTTTCATCATAGCTGACCTACACCCCCTTGTCCTTGTGCAAATTCATCACCATAATAAATCCCAGCAGGGCAACGATCGCCCCCGAACAGTTCACCGCAGTTATCCACTTTGCACTTCTGTCAAAGCTTTGTATATATAGAAAATTCGTCACAGAACTTGGATAAAAGGCGTTTGCTCTGTCAAAATCGAAGTTATCGTTAAAAAGATTTGCGTCTATTATCCTGTTTAGCATTGTGGTGAGTACATAGTTCAGCATAAAGGGCAGGCAGGTGATGATATATGGATTCTTGCAGAATGAGCTTAGGAAGAATGCAGGCAGAGTTGAAACTGCACCATATGCGAAAGCTACCGCAAGCATTTTGATTATGGTTTTACCTGTGCTGTCTTGCATTATATACTGAAGCTGGTCGGCTGATACGTCAAACTGAGAAAGTGGTTGAAAAAGCACTGCACAGGCTATGCCGTAAACAGCTATACCAAGCATAACGGCAAGTCCGCCCGAGATAAGTGCGGATATAAATTTTGAAAGATAATATCTTAGCTTGCCTGTGCGGGATATGGTGAAACGCATCAGTCCGTTATTTCGCTCGGCGCAGAAAGACACCATAAAGGGGAATGCCACGACAATAGGCAAAAACATTGTGATATATCCCGAAAGTCCGTTTCTGAAAACCAGCACTGATGACAGCATCGGGTCGGTGCGGAGGATATTTTTATCGAGAGTGAAAAGTGACTCGAACACCGAATATGTTTTCTCCGTGGCAAGGTCTGTATAGGCTGAGGCGGTGAAAGCAAGCACTGTTGTGAGCAGCACCGCACCTGCAAAGCCTATGTTTATTATGCTTTTGTTCAGGTCACAACGCAAAACTTTCATTATTGTTAGACTCCTTTTTGATTATTAACAAAAGAAACGTTCATATTGTTACAATTTATGGTCGCATAAATTTCCTTGTTCGGAGTTTCGTCAAAGTAAAACACCCAGCATGGAACAGCTTCATATATGTCATACGAGCAGTAAGTTGCCCAGGGAGCTTTTTCACGGTCTGTTTCTTCATCTCCTGTGCTTTTCTCAATATTACTTTTTTTAATCATACAGTATTCAATAGCTATACGCTTGACGTTCAACTTCATATTTGTTGCTAAAGTATCACTTAAACATTTAGCGGCAGAAACAGGATCGGATGTACTCGTCAATTCACCATCGATTTTATATTCTTCAAAGTAGGAGTTCGTGACAAAATTATTGACCTCGTTTCCGCAGATATATGCGAAAGCGCAGGACACAATCATATTTTCGTCAATGCTATCATAGCCTGCATATTCCAAAATATTTACGTCAGATACGGACTGAGTATAATTTGCCATATAAAAATAGCCGTCCGAACATTCATACAAGCTTATTCTCGATACTGACAGATCATTGGGATAATTGCAGAAATTTGTAAAATCATCAGCAAAATCCTGTGCTAACTTTACAGCCTCAGGCACAGATAGCTCTCCTTCACTGCCAACAAGCTTATATTTTTCTGAGCTTTCCACAGCTTCGGAGTATGGAAACGTCTTGACGAATTCGGATTCATTGTAATATTTTTGCACATCAAAAACCTTTTGATACGAAAAAAATCCGGTACATCCGATCGACAATTGCAGACCCTTTTCTTTATCCTCATAGCTCGGACCTGTTGGGTAAGTAGTATCGTCATTCGTAATATTTGCTTCATTGAAATCTTCATCATAATGTGTGAATATTTCCTTGTAATTATCCTCAAAACCTGTAGGACATATAAAATCTCCTGTTTTTATCTTCTGCGGAATATCTATATCAAGGATATCACTGAAATTCATATTGTCACATTCAAGCTTTTTAAGTTCATCTATATACTCCGATTTCTTTTTACTCATTTCATCCAGCGAAGTGAGAGCATATCCCTGAGTCGCAGTGTTTTCATTTTTTGATCCTTTCTTAACACTTTCAGGTGTCTCTGCACAAGATGACAAGAATAACAGCGACAGGCATAAAATCGTACTTGTTATTTTTAAATGCAGCTTCATTTTGTTGCTCCTTTGATTTCTTATAATACAAGGCAATACCGCACAAAGACCGCTTGACATAGTTATGCGGTATCGCCTTAAATTTTTATGCTGTTATCCATACTTTATCAACTCCGATCTATATTGTAAAATTACAAATTTATATCACCGCTGCTTTGTGAATAAAACGAAAAATCACCCGTTTCACAATCTACCAAAGCATAGTATAATTTTTCCTCAGTAGGGTTATAGAGTGAGACTGTCCACATGGGAGTACTTGAATATACGCCCGTTTCGGGGTCCACCCAGTATATCTTATTCTCAAGTCCTATGTAATCCACCTCGTAATTGGAATTATCACTTAAATTGTCATCAATATATCTAAGCGCAGAATATGGTGTTATAACCTTGTCAATATTTTCTTTTTCATATTTGCAAAATACATTTTCATTATTTCTAAAACAGCCTATACCGGACGCAGAATTTATAAGCACTGTGTATCCAACTGGATTTGCATTTATTTTGCTCAATCGACCTGTGAACACATCATTGACAGAAGATTCCCTGCCCTCAAAGCCGCTGTTAGCTGCTCTCAACGGCACTCCATTGTCCTGCTGCACCATATCTATTCTGAACGCATAAGTATCGTTTATTTTCTCAACTCTGATCTCAAAAGGCGATATTTGTGGGTAGCCATATTTTTTTAGCCCCTCTGAAAACTCAGCACTTTTTTCTATTGCCTCACTTATGGACATTTCGCAGTCTTTAAGCTTATATTTCTCATCATCAAAGGTGTTACAGCAATAATATCGTTTTACTGTAATATTTTCATTAGTTAGAAAAAAAGCCTCTGCATCTTCGTCTTTGATCCATACTATTGAGCCACCGTCATAATCAGTAAAATAAGGGTAATCATTATTAGCATTCAATTGATGATATTCACCCATTTCATCTTTACCAATAACTACATTATCAAGATCTACCGAACTTCCATTCATATAATCTACCAGGTTCTGTTCTTCATTAAACAGAAAACCGTCCGACGGCTTATATGACGTTCTGCTAACTGAACTCACATCAGATATCCTTACACTGTCACGGATAGTAAAATGATCATACTCCAATTTGAGGGCTTTTGAATATGTATCTGTTATTTCACTTACAGGAACATATTCAAAATCAAATTCACTGAATTTTACATTATTGGTTTTGTTTGAACACGCTGAAAGCACAATGCACGCCGCAACAATCCAAATACAAATCTTTTTCATCATAATTTATCCTCTAAAGTAAGAGCCGCTCGTCATTACCAGCAAGATAATCCGCAGCGGCTCAAAATACTATTCTTTAGTTAAAACTTCCTGACGCAGAAGCACTTGAAACATACTTTGAAATATTTGTGTAACCGCCAGACACTCCAAATTCAGCAACAACATCATAAGAATAACCCTTCTTATAATTAGAATTTTTCCAATTTGTTGTTCCTTTGTTCCAGATATCGAAAGAACCACAATTAATAGTATGGCTTGAAGATCTGTATCCATTTGCTAAGACACTAAACTTGCCACTTGTATTTATGGATTTGCAGGTGGATTTTAAATATCCATTATTCTGTGCCTTTATGCCATACATCCATTTCTCACAAACGTTATCTGATGAAGGAGCTCCTTTGGTATAGTGTAGATTGTAGGAGTTAGCCGCACTAGCTCCAATAGCCATAGAACTCATCATCATAACAGCAGCACCCATAGCTGCGATACTCTTAACGATCTTTTTCATATTAAACGTCCTATCATAATATAAGAGTGTTTTTTGGGTAATTTTGTTGCAAATAAAATTAAATTTCATCATATCACACAATTATTGCAACGGGTAATTGTGCATAATAAATATCCACATCTTCATTGGACTCACCACATTTCTTCTGTGCATACAATAGACTTTTTTACATCTACATTATATATAACAGTTGAAGTACCCGAAATGTGCAAATATTTTTTCATATGCACAAAATATTTGTATCATTGCACAAATGGTGTATTTGTTTTTGTTGTTATTGCATATTAATTCTTATTCTATGGAATAGTAGATATCCATTATTTCTGATTCAGATATGTCACCACTTAAACTAAATATATATTCACCATTATCCCACAAAATATTTATGAAATCATCATTTGTGTATAACATAAACTCATTCCCCAATTTATCTGATGAGGATTTGAAATGACCACGTTCATTGTCATAATATGAAGAATAAGTATCCGCTGTATATTGGTCGAAATATATACTCTTTTTCTTATCATCTGAATAATAGCATAATTCGATGTAGTTGTCAGTTGAAACACTTTCGTTTTCATCTAAAACAAAACCTTCCGGAACAGTAATACTATATTGCTTTTCAATCCTGCTTTTGTGATCGCCTATATCCTCACTATCATATTGAACAGATACAACTGAGTAATCATTGAAAATTCGCAGGAAGAAATTCTTTACGGCGTTTCTTGCAGGTGCATAGGCAGCAACAGTAGTTGTACCCATAATGGCTGCTGCAATTATGGCAGAAGCGATCCTACGTCCTGTGGTTTTGATAAGCGGATAATAGATACGATTTTGGCTCTTTATAAGCTTTTCTTTTTTGTTCAGATAGTCCTCAGAAAACTCATAATTGCTGTATGATGACAGGTCTAGGCTATTTAATTCGTTGCAATACAAAGGCACAAGCTTTTTTAATTCTGATCGTGTATCACTCATCGTCATTCATATCCTTTCTGAGTATTTTTCGGGCTTGTTCAAGTCTTGATTTTACTCCTCCAACAGATAGATGTAGTTGCTTTGATATTTCATTGACCTTAAAGCCATAAAAATATTTCATCATAATAACGTCACGATAAATATCAGGCAGCTTTTCGACCATATCAGCAACAATAAGCTTTTCAAAGTGGTCGTAGTCTTCAGATATCTCTTTAATTTTATCATCTATCTGGACATTGATACTGTGTTTATTTTCTTTTTCAAGAATATCGATACACACGTTTCTATTAATAATAACTGTATAAGCGACTATTTCGGCTGATTCTAAACTATGAATTTTTTTGAAATTTTTTGCTAACGCCAAAAATGTTTCAGAAACAGCTTCCTCCGCCAATGCGTTATTATGTAACTTTGACATTGAGAATACGAACAATTTTCTTTCAAGAGAGTCATATATTTTTCTGAACTCTGATTTATCATCATCGTCGATCAGCGTCATACAAACGGCGAGCACTTGATCACCTCTGTCTAATTTTGTAATAAACTTAGTATAGCATTATTTATATATAATTTCAAGTGGGATTGTCTGTTGAATTAAAATTTTGCTGATTGTGAAATAATTGTTAACATCAACACAGAAGTTGAAATAGCCATTTGAAATAAAATGTTGACTTGTAGGCTTTTTAATGGTATAATATAATAAATATGTTGAAAGGATCAGATAAGATGAGAGTTGAACTTATTACCCATACGCCTGAGCCTGAAAAGGTCGTCGCAACTGCCGCCAAGCTTTGCTATTCAAGCAGTGATATCGCCTCGCTTAGAGATGGTCTTACGGAAGAAAAAACAAAGAGCTTTATTGAAAGGCTCGTGTCTATTGGTCACGAAAGCCCTATGGAACACGTTTCTTTTACTTTTGGCATAGAGGGAATATCCCGTGCCTGCTCTCATCAGTTGGTCAGACATAGAATTGCGTCTTACTCTCAAAAAAGCCAGCGTTATGTAAATGAAAGCGGCTTTGAGTTTATCACCCCACCATCAATAGAGGCTGTACCAGAAGCAAAGGCTGAATTTGACAAACAAATGGATCAGCTCCTTGAGAGCTATAATAAGATTGCCGACATACTTACAAATACGCATGAAAAGGCGTTTTTAGAACAGGGTATGTCTGAAAAGGATGCACTTAACAAGGCTAAGAAAAAAGCCTATGAGGACGCAAGATTTGTTCTTCCAAACGCTTGTGAAACAAAGATAGTTGTGACAATGAACGTCAGAACACTGTTTAATTTTTTCCAGCATAGATGCTGTAACAGAGCACAATGGGAGATAAAGGCTGTGGCTGATGAAATGCTCAGACTTTGCAAGCAGGCAGCTCCTGAGCTTTTCAAAAACGCAGGTCCGTCTTGTGTAATGAAAGGCAAGTGTCCTGAGGGCGCAATGAGCTGTGGAAAAATGGCTGAAGTAAAGAAAATTTACGGGGAAATGAATAATGTTGAATAAATCGGGACTTATAGTTCTTGAGGGACTTGACGGCAGTGGAAAATCAACTCAGTTTGAAAGGCTTTCAGCTTATTTCGGTGAAAACGGCATAAAGCATAAGGCTATAAGCTTTCCTGACTATGATAATCCGTCGTCTGCGTTGGTAAAGATGTATCTTAATGGCGAGATAGGCAAAACGCCTGCTGACGTGAACGCCTATGCGGCTTCAAGTTTTTACGCTGTAGACAGATACGCTTGCTACAAGCAATTTTGGGAGCATGACTATAAAGAGGGAAGTCTTGTACTTGCAGCGAGATATGTTACGTCAAACTGCATTTATCAGATGACAAAACTGCCGAAAGAGCAGTGGGAAGATTTTATAGGCTGGCTTGAAGATTACGAGTATGGCAAGCTTGGGCTTCCAAGACCTGACAAGGTGATATTTTTGGATATGCCCATAGAGATATCTCAAAAGCTGATGTCGGGAAGATACGGCGGAGATGAAAGTAAAAAGGATATTCATGAAGCAAATGTGGAGTATCTGGAAAAATGCCGTGAAGCCGCTTTGTTTACTGCCGAGAAACAAGATTGGGATATTATTCCTTGTAGCGACGGTAGCGAGCCTTATACAAAAGATAAGATTTTCGGAGATGTTCTGGGGTTAATCAATAGAAAGTAATGTGTGTTTAATGTTTGATTTCAGAAAAATAAGTTTTGAGGACAAAGAATGGATAACCAAGTGTCTTGCAGTATCAGATTTCAGAGGAGCAGAGTATTGCTTTGCAAATAATATGGCGTGGCAAAGACTTAATGACACTGTAATAACACATCATGGTGATTTTTATATAAGCTGTTCCTTTGAGGACGGTCAGCCGTATTTTACATTTCCTGCGGGCGTTAAAATAGACGCTGATGGCAAAGAAAAATATATCAGGCTTTTTGATGAGCTTAAAGAATATGTTTCCGCCCAGGGAAAGCCGCTTATCGTATCTTCTGTAACAGATGATAACCTTAGCTGGATAAAAGAATATTATGGTGATAAGATCATCTGCGAGTATGACAGGAACAGTTCAGACTATATTTACAATGCTTCCGACCTTATCGAGCTTAAAGGCAAAAAGTATCACGGCAAGCGTAACCACATAAAGCGTTTCATGGACGAGCCGTGGGAATACAGAGAGCTTACTGATAAGGAAATAGACAGCTGTATTGAGTTTTCGGCTGAGTTTTATAATAAGAATGACAACGCTGACGATCCTTCGGCGGTGGTCGAGCAATATGCTATTGATCTTTTTCTTACGAATATGGATAGGCTCGGACTTAAAGGCGCTGTGCTTTACAGAAATGATAAAATGACAGGCTTTACGGTTGGTGAACAAATAAATTCGGATACCTTTGTGGTGCATATAGAAAAAGCGCTTGCTGACGTTCAGGGTGCATATCCTATGCTGTGCAGTCAGTTTGCGTCGCATAATGCAAGGGGTCTCAGCTTCATCAACAGGGAAGAGGATCTAGGAATAGAAGGTCTTAGAAAGTCAAAGCTTTCTTATAATCCTGCTTTTCTTTTGAATAAAAATGTAATTACTTTCAGATGATCGAAAGGAGTCATTTGTTATGGTTTATGTATTTCTTGCCAATGGTTTTGAGGAAATGGAGGCTCTTGCCCCTGTGGATCTGCTCAGACGAGCAGGCGTTGAAGTTTTTACTGTAGGTGTAGGCTCTGATATGATAGTCAGCTCACACAACATTCCTGTCAAGACCGATACAACGGTGGATAAGATAGTTCTTAATGACGAGCTCGAAATGATAGTTCTCCCAGGTGGTATGCCGGGTACTTTGAATCTTGAAGCAAGCCCCGATGTGCTTGGTGCGGTTGATTACTGTGCTGATAATAACAGATACATTGCCGCAATATGTGCCGCTCCGTCCATAATCGGTCATAAGGGTCTTCTTGACGGCAGATATGCAACTTGTTTTCCAGGCTATGAGAAAGATCTTAAAGGTGCGATACATTCTGCCAGACTTGTGGCTGTTGACGGTAAGTTCATCACTGCAAAGGGCGCAGGCTGCAGCATGAAGTTTGCACTCAAGCTTGTAGAGCTTCTTGTTTCAAAAGAAAAGGCAGAAGCCCTTGAATCAGGTATGCAGAGCAAATGACAGATAAAAAAGCTTTAAGAAAGCATTTCAAAGAGATACGTCTTAGTATGTCTGCGGAAGAAAGAAAAAAGGCAGATGTGGCTGTTCATCAAGCTTTCCTTGATAGCGAGGAGTATAAAAAATGCACAACTGTGCTTGCATATATTTCCTCTGATATTGAAGTGTCTACGGCGGAGATAGTAAGGAAAGCGCTAAGCAGCAAGATAGTGCTGTGCCCGAGATGTGAAAAAAACGGCAATATTATGTATTTTTACAGAATAAACAGCACCTATGATCTCAAAGAGGGTAGGTTTGGCATTTACGAGCCCGATGAAAGCTGCGAGAGATACTGCGATTTTGACAATGCAGTGTGTATAGTTCCTGCGCTTTCGTATGATAAAGACGGATACAGACTTGGTTTCGGCATGGGCTTTTATGATAGGTTTTTATCTGACTTCAATGGTCAAAAGCTTGGTCTGTGCTATGATAACTGTATGTCACAAAAGCTTGTGCATGACAGCTATGATATTTCTGTAGACAAGGTATTTACTGATAAGGATATATATACTATAAACACAAAGGAAAGGAAGTAAATGATGGACGATCTGAATTTTAATGTTGACGATATAATAAATGATGTCAATTCAAAGATAAAGTCTGCTGAGAAAAATGAAGCAAACGAAGAAAGTGTTGAAGCAGAGCCTATCGCTGACACTGAGAACAGTTCCGAAGCCTGTGAACAGGCAGATAATACTGACGAGAAACCGCAGAAAACTCCAGAAGCGACCAATGACAAGCCTGAACCTATCCTAGCTTTTCACGAGGACGAGTCAGAGGAAGACAAAAGCGAAGAAGACGAGGATAAAGAGCCTGAGAAGCCTGAAAGGCAAGAAAAAAAGTCAAAAAGCGGCAAGAAGAAAAAGAAAAAAAGAAAGAAAAGCAAGGTAAATAATTCGGTGTTTGGAGGAATTATACTTGTTATAGTAATTCTTACAGTTTCTTTAGTGCTTGCGGTGGGCGGCATTTCTATTGGCATGGAGTATTATGGTATCGGAAAAACTGACGAGGATATCAGATTTAATATCCCTGCAGGTTCAACAAACAGTGAGATAGCTGATATCCTTGTAAATGAGGGAGTTATAAAGAACAAAAAGTTGTTTATGCTTGCTTTGAAATTTGAAAAGCCTGCAGCTATATATCCTGGCGATATCACACTTCAGCCATCAAGCGGATATTCTGAAATAATCGAAAATCTTTCACAAATGAGAGAGTCATATAAGACTGTAAGCATTACATTCACAGAGGGCGAAAATCTTCTTGATATAGCTAAAAAGCTTGAAGATAATGAGGTCTGCACTGCTGATGACTTCCTGTTTGAATTCAATAAAAATCAAGGCTTTGACTTTGAAAATGATGTTGATGATAACGGTGATATGTTCTATCGCATGGAGGGCTATTTCTATCCTGATACATATGAGTTTTATGTGAATGACAGCGCAGGAAACGTTACCAAGAAGCTGAGAGAGCAGTTTGAAAAGAAATACGAAACTGTCAAAGCTAAGATCAAAAATTCTGGTATGTCACTTAACGAAGTCATGACCCTTGCTTCTATCGTTCAGCTTGAAGCCGCTTCTGAGGACGAAATGCCAAAGGTAGCTTCGGTATTCCTGAACAGACTTGACGACCCTGACACCTATCCTATGCTCCAGTCTGATACAACAACAAATTATATCAATAATGTTATAAAGACCGAGGCTGACAACACGGCTTCTATAGAGCATTATACCGAGTGTTATGATACCTATAAGTGCAAGGGCTTGCCGGCAGGACCAATATGCAACCCTGGTATGGCTGCAATAAACGCTGTTCTTGAGCCTAAGAAGACAGATTACTATTACTTCTGTAATAATCTCAAGACGGGCGAAACATTCTATGCAAAGACTCTTGACGAGCATGAAGAAAATCTTGTCAAGGCAGGACTTGCAAAGAAAAAGTAATAAAGGATTGAAATTTTGATGATTGAAAATAATTTGCTTGAAGTTCTTGCTCCTGTGGGAGATATGGAACGTCTGTATGCTGCGCTTGATTTTGGTGCTGACGCAGTTTATCTTGGAGGTACGGCTTTCGGAATGAGAGCCGCCTCTGCAAGCTTTGACGCTGAGCTTCTGAAAAAAGCCTGTGACGAGGCTCACAACAGGGGTAAGCGTGTGTATCTGACCTGCAATACGCTTCCGCACAATGATGAGATAGTGCATTTAGAGCAGTTTGTGAATGACGCTGTTGCGGCAGGCGTTGACGCTATGATAGCCAACGATATCGGTGTTTTCTCACTGATAAAAAAATATGCACCTGGTATGGAAATTCATGTTTCCACACAGGCTGGCATCGTCAATTATGTTACTGCGAATGAATTTTATAACATGGGTGCTAAGAGGGTAGTGCTTGCAAGAGAGCTTTCTCTCGAGGAGATCGCTGAAATAAGAGCAAAGACCCCTAAAGATCTTGAAATTGAGTGCTTTGTACATGGTGCAATGTGCGTAAGTTTTTCAGGCAGATGTTTGCTTTCCCAGTATCTTGTAAACCGTGACGCAAATCGTGGCGAGTGCGCACAGCCTTGCCGCTGGGGATACCACCTTATGGAAGAAAAACGCACCAACGAGTTTTATCCTGTTTTTGAGGACGAAAAGGGAACTTATATCCTCAACGCAAAGGATATGTGTATGCTCAACCACATTGATAAGCTTGCAGAGGCCGGCGTGAACAGCTTTAAGATAGAGGGCAGAGCTAAATCTTCATATTATGTGTCCGTTATCACAAATGCCTACAGAAAGGCTATGGATATCTATAAGTCTGATCCGAAGCATTTTGAGTTGCCACAGTGGCTTAAAGATGAAGTTTTCAAGGTGAGCCACAGAGCATACTGCACAGGATTCTTCTTTGGTCACCCAAAGGAGAGCCAGTATTACGAAAACGGCGGCTATATTCGTGAATATGATGTTGTGGCTGTGGTTGACGGCTGCAGCGGTGGAAAAATATACTGCACACAGAAAAACAAATTCAACAAGGGCGACGAGATTGAGGTGCTTTCACCTGTGGGCAGCCCTGTGAAGTTCACGGTGGAGGAAATGTTTGATGAATACGGCAATTCAATAGATACTGCAAACCATGCAGCTATGAAGATGTCGATAAGATCAGATCTGACGTTCCCGGAACATTCTATAATTCGTATGAAAAAATAGCAAAAAGCCATGTGATCTTTCCTCACATGGCTTTTTGTTTTACTTCTTTTTCTTTTCGATTTCTTCAGACAATGGATTCGACTCCATAGCCTTTTTGATGTTTTCATCGGATAAATGGGTGTATATCTCTGTGGTCGCAATGCTTTTGTGACCGAGTATATCTTTCAGTACAAGAGTATCCACACCGCCGTGCTGGTACATTAGCGTTGCGGCTGTATGCCTGAGCTTGTGGGTGGTAATACCCAAATTACTAAGTCCTGCACGCTGGAGCTGTTCTTCAACTATCTGCTGAACACGGCGCTTGTTTATTCTTGTTTTGTTAGCTGACAAAAAAATGGCAGTTTGTTCCACGTGGGGGCGGGTAGTGTCAATATACTCATCAAGCGCAGAAACACAAGCGTCATTAAGGAAAATAATGCGCTCCTTGCGGCCTTTACCGAGAACACGGAGAGTTCTGTTATCACGGCTATAATCGCTCAAATTCAAGCCCACAAGTTCGCTCAGACGCATACCGCAGTTAAGGAACAAAGTTATGATACAATAATCACGCACCTGATTTTTAGAGTCGATATTACGCAGAAGCTCAAGGCTTTGTTCAAGGGACAGATATTTAGGCAAAGCCTGATTTATATGCGGCAGTTCGAGATCATCAAGCGGATTATTTGAAATGAGCTTGGCTTTTTGACAAAGATAAACATAGAACTGCTTTAGGGCTGAACATTTTCTAGCACGGGTCTTTGTGGAATTATTACGCTCATCTTTTAAATATTTCAAATAAACATAAGCGTCATTCAGCGAAAAGCTTTCAATCCATTCTATTGGCGTATCTTTTATTTTTATTTTATTGAACGGCGTTTCGGCTGGCACTGCATGGTGCTTGACATTAAGATATCGCAGAAATGTTCGGATATCAATAAAATAAGCTTCTTCAGTGCGGTCGGAACGGTCTTTGACAACTTTCATGTTAGTCAGAAAATCGTCAAGATAATATGGGCAATCGTCTACATATGCTTGTTTCATTTATATCTATTCTCCTTATTTATCACTTCTCTAAGTTTCACTAAATTTTTATTTAGTGAAACTTTCTGTACACGCTGTGCGAGGGGCTGTTTGTGGCTCTTTTGTGCTTTGCAGGCTCTCCCCGTTGTGCACTGCTTTAAGTATACACCCTACTTTGTGGGCTGTCAAGCTATGCTACATTGTGCGGTAAGCCCTTGACAACAATTGAGGGACAGTTTATAATAAACAAAGTATACAATTATATCAATTTATATATTTGCAAAATTGAGGGAGAAATAATTATTGATGATTAGTATAGAAAACAATTATTTTATAAATTTCCTCCAAACAGTTGATTTTACAGCGAAAATATGATAAAATTATAGTAATATATTTTATGAAAGGAACGATAGTTAATGAACGACAAAAAACCTATGGTCATGAGAATACTTGTTCTCGCTTTGGTTGCCGCACTTGTACTCGGTCTGATCGTCGGAACTGTCATTAGTGCTGTATAATGGTGCATATCGGAAATAGCTGGGACGATATTCTAGCTGATGAGTTTAAAAAGGAATATTATTTGAAGCTCCGTGAATTTTTGAAATACGAATATTCACACTTCACTGTTTATCCTGATATGCATGATATCTTCAATTCATTGAAGTACACGCCATATGAGAATGTTAAGGCTGTCATTATAGGTCAAGATCCTTACCATGGTCCGGGACAGGCTCATGGTCTTTGTTTTTCCGTTAAAGCTGGTGTTAATCCACCACCATCTTTGCAGAATATTTTCAAGGAACTTAATGCTGATCTTGGTATCTCTATCCCAAATAATGGTGAGCTTACCGATTGGGCTAAGCAGGGCGTGCTGATGATGAACACTGTTCTTACTGTCCGTCAGGGTCAGCCTAATTCTCATAAGGGTAAAGGCTGGGAGCAGCTTACTGACGCTGTTATAAAGAAGCTCAACGAGCGTAATGTGCCTACTGCGTTTATCCTATGGGGCGGCAACGCTAAGGCTAAAGCGCCGCTGATAACAAACCCTATCCATGCAGTATTCAAGGCGGCTCACCCCTCCCCTCTGTCGGCGTATAACGGATTTTTCGGGTGCAGGCATTTTTCTAAGGTTAACGATTTCCTTGTAAGCAACAATATTCAGCCAATAGATTGGACAATAAGCAATAAGTAAAAATAACCTCGGTTTGTATCACTATAAACCGAGGCTTTATTTTTATAGTTTTTTGATGTGCTGTATAAGCAGTGCCACACCCGTTACAACGAGGTTGTAGACGATAACTAATGTAGGTGTAAGCTGTACGAAAGAGCCTGCCAGCATCATTATAAGGGCTATGAGTGCCGCAAGTATCGTTGCACCATACATCACTGACGCACCAAGTTCTGCGGTAAATTTGAGCCTTTTGGCGCCTATCACAAGCATTGCAAATGACGGAAAATGTCCGCTGCAAAGCATTGATGAAGCCTGACGTGGAACGTACTCGGTTTCGCTTTCGTAATCCTTGTGATATCTGAAGCTGAGAAGCTTAACGCTGTCGCTTTCAATATCAAAGAGATCAGAAAGAAAACGCTGTGAAAGAAAGCCGTCAACTGTTCTTATTACTGTTGTGATACCTTCAAGTTCAAGCTCCTGAAGCCAACGTGTAACGGACAGATTAGGCGATACCTGAATAACGAACATTGCTGCTGTTATTCCAGAAATAGAAAGATAGACAGCAACATTCCCATTTGTATACTCTTTCTCTTTTGCTTCTGACGGCAGGCCGTCAATAGAGTGGTTTTCCATAAGCTCTCTTGTACCAAGAAGTACACGTTTGTTTTCTATCCAGCCCGAAAGTCCAAGACCGTCCTCATAAATATAGCTTTCAACAGGATAAAGCAACTCAGTCTTGCCTCTGAGCATTTTGTAGAATGTAGACCTAAGAACACTTCCCGATTGACAGCTAAGGCTTGCCGCCATTAAAATGCAGTCTTCAATAGAAATAGCTGAGAGAAGCTTAAGGTTTGCAAGCTCAATGCTTCCTTTAGGGAAAAGCTGTTCAGCGTCAACAAGAAGTGAATTTGTGTCAGCAAATTCATCAACGGAAGAATATCCCAGCATTACGGCTGAATACTGCAAATATTTCTTTGTAGCTCTTGCCAGAGGTACATTTACTATAAGCATTACCGCAAACGAAGAACACATGGTAACAGTGCCTGAGAAAGCCGCAAGTGCTATAAACAAACGTTCTTTCATGTTTGACGCACCCTTATCAAATATAAGTGACAAAAGTGCTATAACAACGCCTGCAATGAGGATATAAGGGCTTATTTTCTTTGAATACTCATCTGAGATATCAGAAGTGTAGCTGTTCTTCATAAAATCGTCCACAAACTCGGTTTTACGCATAGCTGCTATCTTAGGCTCTGCAACAGCACCTCTTGTGAAGTTTTCTGCTATTTCCTCATCTTCAACTGATGTAACAGCATATCTCTCAAAATCTCCTGCAACGTACCTAAAATTACGCTCAGTACGTTTTACCACCATAAGTTTTCCAAGAGTATTGAATATCAGACCCACGATCGCAACGGATATGTAAACATGGTAAACACTGTCACGAATAGACTCAGGGTCAAATAGATTTATTATTCCTGCAATGACTGTAATAAAAATACCTATCGCAGCTATTGTATCATTATCTGCCTCTTTTTTAAATAGGCTTTTCATTCCTGCAAGGAGCACATTATAGCACACTGCTATAGAAATAAGACCCAAAATAGTGTTTGCGAACAGATATGCCGCAGGAGTTATCGTTCTGTCAAAGGTCTTTATAAGAGGTAGTTCCAGGTCATTTGCAACCGTAATGAATGTGCTGAAAATGCCTGTAAACAGAAGTACACAAAGCCTTAGAACAAGGTTGCTCTTCACATGACGGATAGAGCCAAAGACCTTTTCGGCATCATCAAACTTCTTAAACTCCGTCTGCCCTGCCTTGTCCTTATCGTTTGTATCATCACTGTCAGGCTCGTTTTCCTGCTCGTCAGTTTTAAGCACAAAGCTGTCAACCTTCTTCTTTCTGTGCTGTGACAGTATAGAGGATTTTTCCTCATAGGTGGCGTCATCAGGGATAAGTGCCTTGTCAAACTCCTCTGTTTTCGGGATTATTTTTCCCGTCAGTCCCATTTTGATATCTTTAAGGCTTGCCCTGTTCACTGGAGGAACGTTCTGCTTTGCAGCCTTGCCTTTTTTATGTTTGGTAAGATTATTTATAAGTTCAGCATTTTCCTCGTTACGTTTTTTCTCGTTCGTATGATCTGCCGCCAATTCATCATCAAAGTCTGTTGCTTTTATTGGATCATAGCCGTCACTGTCTATATCGCTGTCATCATTATCTTTTTCGATACTCTCATCAATATTAGTATCTTCATTGAAAATTTCATCGGTTTCCTGTGACTCGTCAGTCTTTAAATCGTTTTCAACTTTTTCGCTGTATTCTGAAATTATATCGTCTATTGAGAATTTATCAGCCAAAGCTTTAACCTCCCTGTTTCTTATAGATTTCTCTGTCTTACGGCTTCATACATAAAAATGCCCGCCGCAACGGAAGCATTCAAAGAATTGACTTTGCCTGCCATAGGCAAACTAAGCAAAAAATCACATTTATCTTTTATTAAACGTCCCATGCCAAAGCCCTCAGAGCCGACTATCAGCCCTATAGGACCAGTTAGCTTAACTTCAGTATAGCTCTGTCCCTCGCCGTCAGTTCCGTATATCCACACACCGTTTTCTTTAAGCATATCAATAGTTGCTGCAAGATTTGAAACTCTTGCAACAGGCAACCAGCTTGCTGCACCTGCGGACGTTTTGAAAACAGTTGCGTTCAATGATGCACTTCTTCTCTTTGGAATGATAACACCGTGAGCGCCTGCCGCCTCAGCCGTTCTGATTATTGCACCAAGATTGTGCGGATCTTCTATCTCATCGCAAATAATAATGAAAGGATCCTCTCCCTTTTCATTTGCAATGCTGAGAATATCCTCAGGAGACACATACTCCGCACACGCACCCATAGCAATAACACCCTGATGTGAAGCTCCCCTGCTCATATTGTTGAGCTTTGTTTCTGTAACACGCTTGACATTTATGCCTTTTTCCTTTGCAAGTCTACAAATAAGTGTTATAGAGCCTTTAGCCTCAGGGTTAATATAGATAGTGTCGATCAGCTTATTTGCTTTTAAAGCCTCGATAACAGGGTTTCTGCCAATTATAAGCTGCAGTTCATTTTCTTCGTCTAAATTATTTTTTATATCTTGATAATTACTCATTGAATTTTCCTTTTCAAAAAAATATACTACTCGTAATTATACCACAAAAAAACCATAATGCCAATAGTAAACAGGCTTTTTATACAGACTTTCGACGATTTACACAAATTTCATCAATGATATTTATGCTTATCACATACACAATGCGATAAACAGCAGAACAAGCATTGCCACAGCCATTATAGTTAATATCACAGCCACAGAGTTGAATTTTCTGTTGGTCGAAAACATTTTGTCCCCTGTTATCACACTTGCGATATCGACAGCATTTTTTCTTAAAATATCAGGGTGCAAATGGCTATTATTTGCGTTTACAAATAATAAAATCTTATCAAAACATTCATTTTCTGTACACTTTATTTCGATGATTTGTTTATTAATTCCTTTTAGCATAACTGCAAACTCCTCCAAATGCCAATTACTTGATTATATTACTGATTATTGGCTTGAAAGAGGTGCGATATTCAACATTTCAACACAAAAATGTTGAATATGAAAAGTTTTCAACATTTGTAGGGGCATTTTCTGTTGAAAACCATGTTGAAAACGTTGAAAACTCATGGTTTTATCGGTATTTACAGGCTGTTGAAAACTGCAAAACTCAACGAAAAACGACTTTCAAAGCGAAAAATCGCTAACTTTTGGTAACAAATGCATACGAAAATGTTACAAACATATTAACATGCAAGCTTATCTGTTGAAAGTTATTTGTGAGACGTGAAATGACCGCACTTTACGTGATTTTTGAATTTGTTTGAGAATAAATTTACAATGCTAGATCCAAAGTACAAAAAAATGACCCGATCAAAGAACAATGACCTATTAAATTATATAAGCAGAACTTCTGTACATATAATTGTACTTTTACAATCTTATGCATAAAATCTAAGCTGTAACCATTGTAACGAAAAGTAACGAAAATTTCTTATCTTGTGGTAAGAAATTTTATGGCACGCTCTATGGAATCCTTTGAGTTGCCCCAATCGGCATTTGCACCTGTGTTACGGTAGTCATACATTTTGCAGTAGTGTGAAACGTCTGCTTCAAGAGTGTCAAGATATTTGCTTGTCAGTTCACCGCAAGCGTCAATAAACTGCTTCTGATATTTCTTATCCATATTTTCAGTACACATGGACACTAAAAGGTCATAATGCGGCAGACAAAGCATTTCCTGCTGGGCAAAAAGATCTCTGAAATCACGCTGTTGAACATACATCTCAAACAGAGTCACGAGTATCCTTGACATTCCCCAATCTACTTTACTGCACACGAAACACTCGTTGTTTACTGCGCTGACTTTCTTTTGCTTTGTTGTTTTGCCCTCGAACATTTTCTTTCGTGTGAATATGTGTTTCTGCATATCCTGCAAATGCGATTGAAGCATAAGCGCTAGTGACAGCCTGTTTTTGCAGGCTCTCATCTGTTCAAAATGTGTTTTGCAGAAGCCAAGCTTATTGGTCTCCATACGCACGTCTGGCTCCATCATAGCCGCTCCCATTATGTACTCAACAGTTCTCTGCTCCAACGTATCACGCAGGCGGCATATTGGACAGCCGCATTTCGGCTCAAATATATCTGTGACAGGTATTGTCAGAATGCTTTCTCTCATATGATCTATCCTTTCTGAGATATGTTTATTTTATCCGCTTGAAAAATACTGATATTTATAGTATAATATCTTTTGTAGAATTTTGCAAGTCGATTCGATAAATTTATCATATAATGGAGTTGTATTTTATGGATTATACACAAAGCGGCAGTGACATTTTGCTGAAACAGCCCGACTTTGGGCTTGATGATACCCTTGATTGCGGACAGGCTTTTCGCTGGGAGAAGATAGACGAAAACACTTACAGCGGAGCTTTCCTTAACAACAAACTTACCATAAGTGAGGAAACCGAAAATGGCGTGTTTAGGCTTCATGACACCACTGTGCAGGACTTTGAAAACATTTGGATTGATTATTTTGACCTGAATACTGATTACGGAGAGCTTAAACGCCGCTTTTCTGAGGACGAGACCCTGGCGAAAGCTTGTGCTTTTGCAGGCGGCATAAGAATACTCAGGCAGGACAGTTGGGAGGCGTTATCTTCCTTTATAATAAGTCAGAACAACAATATTCCAAGGATAAAGGGCATTATAGGACGTTTGTGTGAACATTATAGCGGCTATCCCTCTGCTGACGAAATGGCAGATGAGACGGTTGACAGTTTATCTTTCCTGCGATCAGGCTTCAGGGCCAAGTATCTTGTTGACGCAGTTGATAAGGTACGCAGCGGTGAGATAGACTATCAAAAGATAAAAGAAATGCCCCTTGACGATGCACGAAACGAGCTTATGAAGATCAAGGGTGTTGGTCCGAAAGTTGCTGATTGTACACTGCTTTTCGGCTTTTACAAAACGGACGCTTTCCCGAAAGACGTGTGGGTGAAGCGGGTGCTTGCACAGTGGTATCCAAACGGACTTCCCTCTTGTGTGAAGGGTGTTGAGGGCATTGCACAGCAATATCTATTCCACTACATAAGAAATACCCAGAAATGACAAAAGACCCGATCGTAGAATTTTCCACGGTCGGGTCTGATATTTTATTACATAGACTCTGGGCAAGTTATCTTGAGCATATCAAGAATATTCTTTATTACCTGCTTAACTGCAAGTGAAAGTGAAAGCCTCGCCTGCATAACGCTCTCGTCTTCTCCCATGATACGGCAATTGTTATAGAACTTGTGATACATTGTAGCAAGGTCTATAACATACTTTGTTACCTTAGCTGGGTCATAAGCCTTTGCAGCTTCGTTTATAACGTTCGGCAGAGTAGCAAGATGTTTTATCATCTCCTGCTCCTCAGGGGCTGTGAGCACGCTGAGAGCCGTCTTGTCAAGGCTCTTTACTTCAATGCCCTCTTCGTTCATCTTTTTAAGGACAGAACAAATTCTTGCGTGAGCATACTGTACATAATAAACAGGGTTCTGGCTTGTCTGAGATACAGCAAGGTCAAGGTCAAAATCAAAGTGAGAATTAGGCTCACGGAGATTGAAGAAAAATCTTGCTGCGTCTATCGGTATTTCGTCAAGAAGAGTTGACAGAGTGATAGCTTTACCTGAACGCTTGGAAAGCTTATACTTCTCACCGTTACGGACGAGGTTTACCATCTGCATGATAACAATGTCAAGTCTGTCAGCGTCAACGCCAAGAGCCGTCATGGACGCCTTTATTCTTGCGATGTAGCCGTGGTGGTCGGCACCGAAAATATCTACAGCCTTATCGAATTTTCTTACTGCAAGTTTGTTGTAGTGATATGCGATATCAGGCACAAGATATGTTGGCACACCGTTTTCACGAACGAGAACTCTATCCTTTTCGTCACCGAAATCTGTTGTCTTGAACCAAAGTGCACCGTCTTTTTCATAGGTATGACCGCTTGCTTTGAGCTGTTCGATAACTCTCTGAACTGAGCCGTCCTTATGAAGCGTGCTTTCGTTGAACCACTTGTCATACTGTATTCTATATTTGCCAAGATCGTCGTGAAGCTTCTGAATGTTCTTTGGCAGAGCAAAATCGCAAAGTGCCTGACGGCGTTCCTCGCTGTCTGCATTAACATACTTGTCACCGTATATCTCGTTGAAAGCATTTGCATGGTCGATTATATCCTGACCTTGATAAGCGTCCTCCGGAAGCTCCGTTTCAGGCTTATATATCTGGAGATATCTAACTTCAAGTGAAGTCTTGAACTTCTCTATCTGATTGCCAGCGTCATTGATATAGAACTCTCTTGCTACCTTATATCCAGCCTTTTCAAGAACAGACGCAAGACAATCGCCTATAGCACCGCCTCTTGCGTTGCCTATGTGCATTGGACCTGTTGGATTTGCAGAAACAAATTCTACAAGAACGCTCTTGCCTGTGCCAAGGTCAGTTTCACCGTATTTCTCTTTCTGCTCCAAAACAGCGGCAACTACAGTTGCATACCATTCAGGAGAATAGAAAAAGTTGATGAACCCCGAACCTGCCACTTCACATCTTGCAAAGTATGAGCCGTTGAGGTCTATCTTTGACACGATAGCTTCTGCTATTTTTCTTGGATTGTTTCTGAAAGGTCTTGCACACACCATTGCGGCATTAGTGGAAACGTCACCGTTTTTTGAATCGGCAGGTATCTCCGTATTAAATGCAGGAACAGGCTCTGCTGGAAACGTTCCGTCTGCAACAAGCTCGCCCATAGCCTTCATTACAAGCTCCTTAGCCTGAATAAATGCGTCGCTTATGAGATTAGTCATATTATTTTTCCGTCCTTCCAAATATAATTATGCGACAACATTTGCCGCTTTTACTTCTATAGCTATCTCAAAATCACCGATATAGCTTGAATTGACATCTAAAACATAGTGAAAGAAGAGCATTCCACCGTTTTCGTCAAGATCTGATCTTATGGTTTTAGCGGTTATGCCTATCATAAAATCACCGTATGGAGTGCCATAAACGCAATGCTGCTTTTCGCCTATATCAACAACAAGATTCGCTTCAACAGTTCCGGTTCTGTTCATAGTCACCTTGCGGCAGCCCTCGGTTTCTAGCGTTGTAACGCTTCCTTCAAATCCTGTTGCCTCAGACTCCTCATACGATATGCGATATCCTTTTTCGGTTGCTTCGTAAAGTCCTGCTGAGATAAGCTCTGTTTCTTCTTTAGTATTACCGTCGCTTTGACGGCTAACAAGTTTTATTGATACTTCCTTGCTGGTCAAATAAAATCCTCCAGTTTACAGCTTAAGGCTGCATTTTGATATTTGTGCATTGATATTGTTTCCCAGAAAGCGTTCAACATTCTCAGAAAACAGCTCAACGCTGTCGGTACAGTAAAGCTCAAGGCTCTCACGTTCTTCTCTTTCAGCCGTATCATCACTGTATGAAAGGGAGTTGAGTGCATATTTTGCAAGCTCTGCACCTGATGAAACAAGTGTTACGCCCTCGCCCATTATATCTGAAATTAGTTCAGTGAGGTGTGGATAGTGAGTACAGCCGAGAATAAGCGTATCAACGCCTTCTTTTTTCATTATTTCAAGATACTCCTGTGCGATATACCTTGCAGGAACGCAATCAGGGGCAGTATAGCCATTCTCTACAAGCGGTACAAACATAGGACAAGCCTTGCCGACCACCTTGATGTTAGGGTTAATGCTTCTTATAGCTTTGCCGTAAATGCCGCTCTTTATGGTCGCACTTGTGGCTATAACGCCTATCCTGTTATTCTTTGTAGCAGAGCAGGCAGCCTTTACAGCTGGCTCAACAACTCCGCTTATGGAGATATCTGACTTTATATCCATTGCAGGTAATACAGAAGAAACTGTACCGCAAGCAACGAGTATCATTTTAACGTTATGCTGTTTAAGAAACTCTATATCCTGTCTTGCATAGCTCATTATAGTCTCTCTGCTTTTTGAGCCGTATGGCACTCTTGCCGTGTCGCCAAGATAAACGATATTTTCATTTGGCAGAAGCTTTATAAGTTCTTTCACACAGGTAAGCCCGCCAACTCCTGAGTCGAAAACTCCAATGGCGGCGTTATTCATAATCGACCTCCGCCTTATCAAGTGCCAGCTTGATAAGCTTATCTTCCTGCTGTGCAGGGGTCATTCCCTCATACTGCATAAGCTGTGGATACATACTTATAGGCGTGTGACCTGGAAGAGTATTTATCTCGTTAAGAATAACAGTGCCGTCTTTCATAAGGAAGAAATCTACTCTTGAAAGTCCGCTGCAGCCCATTGCTCTGTATGCCTTGACAGCCGTCTTTCTTATTTCTTCAATGCTCTCCTCGCTCATTCTTGCAGGGATAAGCGTTTTGGAAGCGGCGTCATTATATTTTGCGTCAAAATCGTAAAACTCGTCATTTGCGGAGCATACCTCGCCGACAGTTGAAGCAAAAGGCTCGTCATTGCCCATTACCGCACACTCGCACTCCATGCCAACTATAGTTTCTTCTACAATGACCTTGCTGTCATGAGCAAACGCAAGCTTGATAGCAGATTTAAGCTCATCTCTGTTTTTAGCTTTTGAAACTCCTACGGAAGAGCCGCAGTTTGCAGGCTTGACAAACATTGGATAGCCAAGCTTGCTTTCCATTTCGTCGCACTTTTCGTCAAGATGTGAAAGCTCTGAGGTTATAATGCCTACCCACTTTGCTGTCTTTATGCCGTTTGCGTCAAGAACTGTGTGTGTAAGTCCCTTATCCATGCAGTTAGCAGAAGATATGCAGTCACAGCCTACAAATGGTATCTCAGCAAGCTGGAAAAGTCCCTGAATAGTACCGTCCTCACCGTTCTTGCCGTGAAGAACAGGGAAAATGACATCTACCTTTACATTCTGATATTCACCGTTTTCACCAAGAGCGATAAAGCCCTTGTGAAGAGGGTCAGGACTGAGAACGCATGGAACGTTATCCGGGTGCTGTTCCCACTTGTTTGACGCAATATCGTCAACATCTCCTATATATTTCATCCAGTGACCTTTTTTTGTTATTCCGATACAAATAACATCATATTTGTCCTTTGGTATACTCTTTATAACGTGAGTTGCAGAAACAACAGATACGTCGTGTTCGTTTGATTTTCCGCCAAAAATAACGGCAACTCGGATCTTAGACATAAAAATTCGTCCTTTCTGAATTGGTATCATAATATTATAACATATTTACACTTAAATTGCAAATCTTTTTATGCCAAAATATACGCAAAACTACCTTGAATATTGTGTTTATTGCATAAGGCAGGGCTATTTGCTATAGACAGCGACCTTTTCAAAACTCATATTGCCGCCGAATATATCAAGTGCAGAGCCAACAGTGAAGTCTATTTTCCCTTTTCCAAGCTCTTTCAGGGTATCCAGATCCTCAAATGATGAAATTCCTCCGGCATAGGTCGACGGAATAGTGCAGTATTCTCCCATTATTTTTGCTATCTGTGGCTCAATGCCCTTTGCTTTTCCCTCAGTATCAACGGCGTGGATAAGAAATTCATCGCAGTATCCTGAGAACATTTCTAGGGTCTGACTATTCATTTCAATATCTGTGAACTTCTGCCAACGGTCTGTCACCACATAATACTTTCCGTCTTTTTTCCGACAGGAAAGATCTAGCACAAGTCTGTTCTTACCTACTGTTTTCACAAGCCTGTTCAGATTGTCAAAGTTCACAGCTCCGTTTTTGAAAACAAAGCTTGTCACGATAACATGGCTTGCGCCCTTTTCAAGAAACTGTGCGGCGTTTTCGTCATTTATTCCGCCGCCTATCTGCAATCCGCCCTCAAATGCGGATAATGCACTGTAGGCTTGTTCGAGGTCTGCGTTATAAAAATCGCTGCCTGCTGGGTTTAATATAATAATATGTCCGCCTGGCAGACCATATGACTTATAAAGTTTGCCATAATAAGCTCCGTCATATTCTGAAACGAAGTTATCCACAGCATAATTGTTTTTGTCAGAAAGGCTTCCGCCTACTATCTGTTTTACATTGCCGTTATGGATATCTATGCAAGGTCTGAATTTCATTGCTCTCTCCTATCTGAATTTTCTCATGTATATAACTAAAACTATGTCATTGCCGTTATGCACACGCTGACAATAGACTTCATAGTCTGTATGCTTATCATGGAAGCTATCGAAAACTTTGCTAAGCCCCTTGATGTTTCTCTCGTCAAAATTTGCATCTATCTGGTCGGCTTCACTGAATTGAAACTCACTCATATCTGATGTTACTGCAACGCTGTCCTGCATATTATCCAAAGCCTTTTCCATTATGCTTTCTATCTCGTCTAATGAGTTTATATTCGTAACTGTCTGCATAATATAGCTGAACTCTGTGCTGTCTGTATCAGGAAGCTCTGAATCGTCCCAGACGTGTTTTGTTTTCATGTATTCTTTTGAGACGTTAAAATACTTGTGCCTTACGGGTCTATCAGCAAAGTCAGGTATAGGATCGTCCCAGCAAGTGTCAACATAATACCAGCTTTCGCCTATTTGAACTATGTTCCATGAGTGATCGTCGCCCTCAAAATCTGTGGCGTATATGGTCTTGCAGGGTATTTCCAGCATATCCATAAAAAGCTGAAACGTTGTGGAATAACCTGAGCATATTGCTTTTCCGTTTATAAGACAGCCGTATGGATTATCTGAGTTCGGCAGACCGATTCCAAGTGCATTGAGATGTGCCTCGTCATAACTTGCACACTGCACTATAAAGTCATGTACGGCAAGTTCTTTTTCATAATCACTCATGTCAGGTGTGATAAGGTCATTTATTGCCGAAACTGCCTTGTTGTATATTTCAGTCTGCTTTTCGTCAAGACCCGATGTATTCCCTGTTAGGTATGCCTGTGAGATAGGTGTGCTGTCATAGTAGGTATCTGTGCGGTCACTGTGACTGTCAGGTTCGGACGCAGTTGTCACAGCAGACGAATTATCTACCACCGTTGTTGGCTTTGGCGACTCGGAACAGCTTGTCAGACAAAGCATTGCTGCTGACAAAAATAACAATATTCCTTTTATTTTCACGTTTATCACCGCCCCGATAGTTCTATAACAACAACTATTATATAATATACGGCTGTTTGTGTCAAGTAATAACCTTGTTTGCATGAAAATTTATGCAGTATATGCGAGTATAACGTGTAAAAATATACACTAAAACGCTATAAAATCAAGCAAATGTTTATATTTACCTTGACAAAAATCGCAATTTGTTATAAAATATTAATATCAGTTATTATTGAAAGGATTGTTGTTACAATGGGACTTACTTTAACAGAAAAAATACTTAAAGCACATCTTGTTGACGGCGAATTTGTTAAGGGTCAGGAGATCGGTATCCGTATCGACCAGACGCTTACTCAGGACGCAACAGGTACAATGGCTTATCTTGAATATGAGGCAATGGGCGTTCCTCGTGTCAGAACGGAAAAGTCTGTAGCTTATATCGACCACAACACGCTTCAGTCAGGCTTTGAGAATGCCGACGACCACAGATTTATCGGTTCTGTCTGCAAGAAGCACGGCATTTATTTCTCACGTCCTGGAAACGGTATCTGTCATCAGGTACACCTTGAGCGTTTCGGTATACCAGGTAAGACCCTTATAGGCTCTGACAGCCATACTCCAACAGGCGGTGGTATCGGAATGATCGCTATCGGTGCAGGTGGACTTGATGTTGCAGTTGCAATGGGCGGCGGTGCTTATTACATCACATATCCTAAGATAGTAAAGGTAAACCTCACAGGCAAGCTTTCTCCATGGGTATCAGCTAAGGACGTTATCCTTGAAGTTCTCAGAAGAATGTCTGTAAAGGGCGGCGTAGGCAAAGTTATCGAATACTGCGGCGAGGGCGTAAAGACACTTACAGTTCCTGAGAGAGCAACTATCACAAACATGGGTGCTGAGCTTGGTGCAACTACATCTATCTTCCCTTCTGACGAAACAACACTTGCATTTCTGAAGGCTCAGGACAGAGCTGACGTATGGAGCGAGCTTAAGGCTGATGATGACGCTGTTTATGACGAACAGATAGATATCGATCTTTCACAACTCGTACCACTGGCTGCCTGTCCTCATTCACCTGACAACGTTAAGAGCGTAAATGAGATCGGCAAGCTTAAAATAGATCAGGTTTGTATCGGTTCATGCACAAACTCTTCTTATGTTGACATGATGAAGGTGGCTCATATACTCAAGGGCAAGACAGTTGACCCTAGCGTTTCACTTGCGATCGCTCCAGGCTCAAAGCAGGTGCTTAACATGATCGCTGAGAACGGCGCACTTGCTGATATGATAGCAGCAGGCGCGAGAATACTTGAATCCGCTTGCGGTCCATGTATCGGTATGGGTCAGTCACCTAACTCAAAGGGTGTTTCACTTAGAACATTCAACAGAAACTTCGAGGGACGTTCAGGCACAAAGGATGGTCAGATCTATCTGGTATCACCTGAAATGGCTGCTGTTTCAGCTCTCACAGGCTACCTCACTGACCCAAGAACACTTGGCGATATGCCTGAGTTCAAGCTTCCTGAGCATTTCAAGATAAATGACAACATGGTTGTTCCGCCAGCTGACGAGGCTGATATGGACAGCGTTGAGGTTCTTAGAGGACCAAATATCAAGCCTTTCCCACAGACATCACCGCTTGATGACAGCATTGATTGTCAGGTATCACTTAAGGTGGGCGACAACATCACAACAGACCACATCATGCCTGCCGGCGCAAAGATACTTCCGTTGCGTTCAAATATCCCTGCTATTTCACAGCACTGCTTTACAGTATGTGACGAGGACTTCCCAAGACGTGCAAAGAACATGGGCAAGTCAATAATCGTTGGCGGTTCAAACTATGGTCAGGGTTCATCAAGAGAACACGCAGCACTTGCTCCTCTCTATCTTGGAATAAAGGCTGTTCTTGTTAAGAGCTTTGCAAGAATACATAGAGCTAATCTTATTAACGCAGGTATCCTTCCGCTCACATTTGTAAATGAAGCTGACTATGACAAGATAAATCAGGGCGATGAGATCGTTCTTGCTGACGTTCGTGCAGACGTTGAGGCTGATATGTCTAAGCTTACTGTTGTAAACAAGACAACAGGTGCTGAGATACCTGTTCTCTGCGAGCTTACAGGCAGAACAAAGGATATTATCCTTGCAGGCGGTCTGCTTGACTACACAAGAGAACAGCTCTCAAAATAATAAAGTCTGATATGGAGGTTTCCTATGGGGATTTTCTCGAAACTTTTTGGCACAAAGGACAGCACACCGACCGTGAAAGACTATTCTTTCATTGCCGATATTGCCGCATTTATTACGGACAATGACAACGAAGTTGTTTCAAAGCTTCGTGAATGTGCAAGCGACCCTTGGGCTTATGCTGAGAAAAACACTTCAAGATATTTACAAAGAGGCATATTTGTTTCTGACAGGGAAGCAAATGATATTGACGATATCTGCTGGATTGGTATGATAGACGAACTTGAAGAAAACGGCTATCTCTTCCCTTGCGACTATTCAGAGGAGGTCGAGAATATTCTCTGGGGACTTTCACAGCTTAAAAACTACGGCTTGATCGAAAGCTATACAGACGACTTTGAGGCTGATGACGATGAGGACGCTGAGGCTTTTATACATAAGTTAAACAGCACTCTCAAAGGTGCTTGCATATGTATGATAGATATTGACAGCGACAGCTACGAGCTTATCATTGCAAGTCTTGACGTTTACAAAAAAATATCTGCGATAGCTAAAAACAACGGATATTCCATTATTACTTTATAGGAGGTCTTACCAATGGCAAAAATTCAGATGAAAACACCGCTCGTTGAAATGGACGGCGACGAAATGACCAGAATTATCTGGCAGGATATAAAGGATATTCTTCTTACTCCATATATTGACCTTAAAACAGAATACTATGACCTTGGTCTTGTTCACAGAAATGAGACTGACGATCAGGTAACTGTTGACTCTGCAAACGCTACAAAGAAATACGGCGTTGCTGTTAAGTGCGCAACTATCACACCTAACGCTGCGAGAATGCCTGAATACAACCTCAAGGAAATGTGGAAATCCCCTAATGGCACTATCAGGGCTATCCTTGACGGAACAGTTTTCAGAACTCCTATTCTTGTTAAGGGTATCACTCCATACATTCCTACATGGACAAAGCCTATCACTATCGCTCGTCACGCATACGGCGACGTTTATAAGAACGTCGAAATGAAATGCCCTGCTGGCTCAAAGGCAGAGCTTGTTTGCACTGACAAGGACGGCAAGGAAACTAGAGAAACAATTTACAACTTTGAGTGCGACGGAATCATTCAGGGTCAGCACAACAAGTCAACTTCTATCGCTTCATTCGCAAGAGCTTGCTTTAACTTTGCGCTTGATAAGAAGCAGGATGTTTGGTTTGCTACAAAGGACACTATTTCAAAGAAGTATGACCACACATTCAAGGATATTTTCCAGGAGATATACGATAACGAGTACAAGGCTAAGTTTGAAGCTGCCGGTATCGAGTATTTCTATACTCTTATCGATGACGCTGTTGCAAGAGTTATTCGTTCAAACGGCGGTTATATCTGGGCTTGCAAGAACTATGACGGTGACGTAATGTCTGACATGGTTGCTACAGCATATGGCTCACTTGCTATGATGACTTCTGTTCTTGTCTCACCTGACGGCATTTATGAGTACGAAGCTGCTCATGGCACTGTTCAGAGACACTATTACAAGCACCTCAAGGGAGAGGAAACTTCAACAAACTCTGTTGCTACACTGTTTGCATGGACAGGCGCTCTGAGAAAAAGAGGTGAACTCGACGAGCTTCCTGAGCTTATGAACTTTGCTGATTGTCTTGAAAAGGCAACTATCGAAACTATTGAGGACGGCGTTATGACAGGCGACCTTTATCTGCTTTCTACACTTGAAAACAAGAAGAAAGTAAATACAGTGGACTTCCTTAAGGCTGTTGACGAAAGACTTAAGAAGCTTCTGGGCTAATTTTCATATTACAAATATTAAAAGCTGTAGCACTTTGCGGTGTTACAGCTTTTTTTAATAGAATATTATGCCTAGAAAGGCGGAGCTTACGATTATTGCGATCGGTGAGAGCTTGAATTTCTTCAGTTTCAAAAGAACCACATCTGCCAAGGCTATGAGCAGGAATATTATCAGCGCTTTGCAGTCAAGAGCAGGCTTTGAACTTATAGTTGTTATACTCAGCAGTGACGATAATGCCATTGTTACGCCTGTGGCGAGTATCATTGCCACAACGCAGGGGCGGATACCCGAAAGCATTGCTTTTACCCCTGAGTATTTCAGCAGATCTTTCATGATCGAAGCTATGATGAAGATTATCACGAACGAAGGCAGCACAACGCCAAGAGTGGCTATTGCTCCACCTAAAAAGCCTGCCTGTGATGAGCCTACAAAGGTCGCCATGTTCACTGCAAGTGGTCCAGGGGTGGACTCGGATACGGCGATAAGGTTTACAAATTCGTCCTCGCTGAGCCAGCCATATGTAAGAACTTTTTCACGGATAATGGATATCATTCCATATCCTCCGCCGAATGACACTGCGCCTATTTCAAGAAAAATGAGAAAAAGTTTGAGATATATCATTTTATTGTACTTCCCTTTCTGAGGGTTTTAATCAGATACACGGCAATGCCAACAGCGCCACTTATGATAATATAAAATACTGATGAAAACTTCACAGAAAACAGCGTGAAAAGTATCATCATAATGAAAACTCCAAGCATTATAATTTTGTCAAGCAATGTGTTATCAAGTGCTTTCAACATTCTAAGTCCTGCAGTAAGTATGAGATATATTACGCCCACTTGAATGCCACGGAATGCGGCATAGACTACTTTTAGAGACAAAAATTTGTCAAAGAAAAGTGATATTATGTAGATTATAAAAAACGACGGTATACACACACCGACAGTTGCCGCAAGAGCACCCCGCACGCCGCCTATTTTGTAGCCGATATATGTGGCGCTGTTTACAGCAGTTGGTCCAGGTGTGGACTCTGATATAGCTGTCATATCGAGAAATTCTTTTTTATCAAGCCAATTTTTGCGCACACAAAATTCTGTTTCAAGCAAGGCTATCATTGCGTAACCTCCGCCAAAGGTAAAAACGCCTATCTTAAGAAAGGTCAGAAATAATGTTTTTATATTTGAATTGTCGTTTTTCAAAAAGCTCACCTCTTTTTTATATTATAACGAACTTGTCCTAGTAAGTCAATGCTTTTATTAGCATTTGCTGATTTATTACGAAACATTAAAATAATCTATAATTATGTGTAAAACAGTTGACAATAGTCGATATATGGTGTATAATATATTTTGTTAAAATTAAATAGCCTTATCAAGAGTGGTGGAGGAAACAGGTCCTGTGAAGCCCA
This sequence comes from uncultured Ruminococcus sp., assembly GCA_934435205.1. Lineage (GTDB taxonomy): Bacteria > Bacillota > Clostridia > Oscillospirales > Ruminococcaceae > Hominimerdicola. The sequence continues at coordinate 346,161 of CAKSAK010000003.1, forward strand.
GCAACCTAGCGTAAGTTAAGGTGCTAAATCCTGCGGTTATTTCCGAAAGATGAGGAAATTGAGTAATTTCAAGCGTTTCGGAATGAAGCGCTTTTTTTGTGGCTGTTTTTAGATTAACAAATATTCAGAAAAGAGGTTTTTTTATGTCAAAGTATTTATTTACATCAGAGTCGGTTACTGAGGGACATCCTGACAAAATATGCGATCAGATCTCTGACGCTATACTTGACGCTCTGCTGGAGCAGGATCCTATGTCAAGAGTTGCCTGCGAAACGGTCACTACAACAGGTGTAGTAATGTGCATGGGCGAGATAACAACAAAGGCTATAATCGATATCCCACAGATAGTTAGAGACACAGTTATCGGCATTGGTTACGACAGAGCTAAGTATGGTTTTGACGGACACACCTGCTCAGTTCTCACAACTATAGACAAGCAGTCGCCTGATATTGCAATGGGTGTTGACAACGCTCTCGAGGGCAGAGCTGAAAACGCATTTGATACAGGTGCAGGCGATCAGGGTATCATGTTCGGTTTTGCTTGCGACGAAACACCTGAGCTTATGCCAATGCCTATATCACTTGCTCACAAGCTTGCTCTTAAACTTACAGAAGTAAGAAAGAACGGCACTTTGCCATATCTCAGACCAGACGGAAAAACTCAGGTAACAGTTGAATATGATGATGGCAAGCCAACAAGAGTTGACGCTGTTGTAGTTTCTTCACAGCATGATGACGCTGTAACACTGGAGCAGATAAGAGAAGATATTATCGAGAAAGTTATAAAGACAGTTATCCCTGCTGAACTTCTTGATGAGAACACTACTTATTTTGTAAACCCAACAGGAAGATTTGTAGTCGGCGGACCTCAGGGTGACAGCGGTCTGACAGGAAGAAAGATAATCGTTGACACATACGGCGGATATGCTCGCCACGGTGGCGGAGCTTTCTCTGGAAAAGACCCTACAAAGGTTGACAGAAGCGCAACATACGCTGCAAGATACGTTGCAAAGAACATTGTTGCGGCAGGTCTTGCAAAGAAGTGCGAGGTCGAGCTTGCATACGCTATCGGTGTTGCTCACCCTGTTTCAATCATGGTCGACACATATGGCACAGGAAAGGTTTCTGATGAAAAGATAGAGGCAGCGGTAGAAAAGGTATTTGACCTTCGCCCTGCTGCAATAATCAAGAGCCTTGACCTTAGAAAGCCACAGTATAAGCAACTTGCAGCTTACGGACACATCGGTCGTGAAGATCTTGATGTTGCTTGGGAAAAGACAGACAAGATCGACCAGCTTCTTGAAGCAGTTAAATAATAAATATCAAAGCCTTGACAGGAATGTACCTGCCAAGGCTTTTTTGTGTTCAGCATTGATATTGTTTTAGTCTTTGCCTTTAAGAATAGGCGACAAAGGCTTATAAATAAGAATTGTGACCAATGCACAAATAATACCCTTCACAAAAGTAAAAGGTAGATTGAAAATACACAGTGCAGAGAAAATATTCTTTACGCTACCCATTATCTGCTGGTACATACCGAGTATAGCGGCTTCTCCACCGAATGCTTTAAAGTATATAGGATAAACGATAAAATAATTCAACGGCAAGCTTATTACTGTGAAAACCAAAGTGCCAATGATACAGCTTATGATAGCATTCTTTCTGGTTTTTTTCTTGTGGTATATAACAGAAGCCGTCAGCACAAAAGCTGCGCTTGTTACAAAGTCGAAGATGTTGCCAATACCCATTGTTGTGCCTAGTCCCTTTATAATCAACTGGATAACGTTCTTGATAAGGCAAACGATCACGCCTGCAATAGGTCCCATTGAGAAACCTGCCAGCAGGGATATAACGTTTGAAAGGTCGAGCTTGATAAATCCTGGCATAAGCGGCACAGGGAAATCAAGGTAATATATCACAGTAGCTATGGCGCTGAGCATTGCCACCGTTACCATTTTTCTTGTTGTAAAAGTTTTATTTCTTGGCATAGTGTTATCACTTGTCATTTTAATTCCTCCAAATAATAAAATTATCGGGAGAAACAGCAGCAAAAGCAAAAGCACCCTGAAAATAAAGTCAGGGTGCAATTTATGCGTTATTGATCTGTCGTTTCTTCCATCCGGACTTTACCGTCGGTTTCGGATTTTCACCGAATCAGCGCATTTCTGCGGTCGAGGACTTACGAATACTATTCGATCACCTCCGGTGTGGAATTTCACCACCCCTGAAACACATTATTAAATTTTGCTGAACACTTTTTATGAGATCAATCCTCGTTGTCCTCGTCCTCAATTTCTGAGAAATCAAACTCAAGGCTCTCTCCACAATTTGGACAGTCAATAGAACCGTCAGCGATAATGTTCTCGCCAAGCATTATTGTGTCACCGCAGTTAGGGCATACACATTCGTACATAGCGTCATCATCATCATCGTCATCATCACAACAGCAATCATCGTCACAGCAACAATCGTCGTCATCATCATCACCGTAAATGAGATCTTCTATCTCGCCGAGATCCTCGTCAAGAGTATCTACAAGCTCAACTGTTTCGTCAACTTCTTCGGCAATATCTTCAACTGTAGCAGACATCTCATCAAGGATATCAGCCATAATTGTCAATATCTTTCCCTCGTTTGTGGAATCGTCAATCTTAAGACCTTCCATAAGTCCCTTTAAATATGCAACCTTCTTTGACAGCTCCATAATATTCCCTCCGTTTCTAAAAAACCGTAAAGGCTAAAACTTATGCTCTTTCCATGTACTCACATGTACGAGTATCGATTCTTATTCTGTCGCCTGTGTTGATGAACAGAGGAACTCTGATCTCAGCACCAGTTTCAACTGTTGCAGGCTTTGTAGCATTTGTTGCTGTATCGCCCTTGATACCAGGCTCTGTCTCTGTTACTTCAAGATCAACAAAGTATGGAGGCTCTACGCCGAATACTGTACCCTTGTAAGAAAGGATCTTACATACCATGTTTTCCTTTACGAACTTAAAGTTATCTGAAAGCTCAGCCTTGTTTACTGGAACAAGCTCATAGCTCTCTGGATCCATGAAATAATAAAGATCGCCGTCATTGTAAGAATACTCCATATCCTTTCTCTCAACATATGCTGTTGGGAATTTAGCTGTTGGATTGTATGTCTTTTCAACAACAGAACCTGAAATTACGTTTCTAACCTTTGCTCTGACGAACGCTGCACCCTTACCAGGCTTAACGTGCTGAAACTCAACGATCTGCATTACGTTGCCGTCCTCTTCAAAAGTCACGCCGTTTCTGAAATCACCAGCAGTTACCATTATTTAGTACCTCCATAAACATTCTTAATTAATGTGTACACAGTTCAAAACGTCCGCATACCTCTATATTTATTTTACCATATTTATTTGTTTATTGCAATAGCTTTTGAAAACTTTTTTGCCCAAAAATCAAAAAAAGTTACAAACAAATAAGCTCTTTAGGGACTTTTGTCATATTGATACAGCCGTTCTCGGTCACTATCACGAAATCCTCTATCCTTACGCCGAACTCGCCCTCAAGATAAATGCCCGGCTCAACTGTTACAATAGAATTTGCAGGCAGGATATCTTCCCTGCTAGGCGAAGCATAGGGGCTTTCATGTATCTCAACGCCCACACCATGTCCCAGAGAATGACCGAAATTATCTCCATAACCGGCATTAGTTATGATATCCCTTGCTATTTTGTCAAGTGCTTTTCCTGACATACCTGCCTTTACTGCGTCAAGAGCTGTAAGCTGTGCGGTAAAAACAGTTTCGTATACAGACTTCATCTTGTCACTAGGTTTGCCTACGCATACAGTTCTAGTCATATCGCTGTGCCAGCCGTCATAAGTTGCTCCGAAATCCATAAGCACGAACTCACCGCTCTCAACTTTTTTGTCAGAGGGTACACCATGAGGAAGCGACGTATTTGCACCTGAAAGTGCAATAGTGTCAAAAGACAGAGCTTCAGCACCATTTTTGAGCATATAATAGTCAAGCTCAAGCTGAATCTCTTTTTCAGTTCTGCCGACCTTGATAAAGTCAAGCATATGTGCAAAGCCATTTTCAGCGATACGCTGTGCTTTGATCATCTTGTCTATCTGCTCCTGTGACTTAACTGTCCTTATCTCTGTTATTATTTTCGCAAGCTTTGTGTCTGCAATGACCTCAGCATTAAGCTTTTGCTGATATGCGATAAGCTCGGAAAGTGTGCAGGTATCAGCATTAACTGCAACTGTTTTTGCACCATGCTTTTCAATAAGTTCATTTATCTGCTCATAAAGCTTGTCCTGCAAAATGACTTCACAGGCTGTGACAGTTTTTCTTGCCTTTTCGATATATCTGAAATCAATGATAAAATACGCTTTTTCAGGAAAGACCACAAGGGTCCCTGCGCTTGATTTCATTGCGGTGAAATATCTTCTATTCACATCGTCAGTGATAACAGCACAATCTGCAGCTTCTGTTACTCGTGAACAAAGTTTTTCAAGGTCAGTCATTGTCTGCACCGCTTTCATTTTTCCATTTGTAATACAAAGCGTCAACAGCCATGTGGTATGAATACTTTCCGAAACCGCTTATCTGACCTACGCATACAGGTGCGATAACAGAAGTGTGTCTGAATTCGTCACGAGAGTGTATATTGCTCAGATGTACCTCAACGACAGGTATCTTTATTGCGGCGATAGCGTCTCTGATAGCATAGCTATAGTGTGTATAAGCGCCTGCGTTAAGTATAACGCCGTCATAATTTTTTCTGGCTAGATGAAGTTTGTCTATTATCTCACCCTCATGGTTTGACTGATAAACGTCGCAATGGAACTCATATTTCATTGCGTGTTCGATTATCTCATTGTTTATGCTCTCAAATGTATCTGTACCATAAACTCCAGGCTCACGCTCGCCCAGAAGATTAAGGTTAGGACCATGTATAACAAGTATTTTTTTCATAGTAATATTCTCCTGCATTTATTTTACTGATAAATAGTAATTCTTCATTGTCAGTGCATCTTTATCCTGAGTGCCTGCACTTTCGCAGACGAATATAGGTGAAAGACCTTTCTTTGCGACTATCTCCATAAGTGGCTCATAGTCAGGTCCAAAGCCTTGATTATCGTCAAAAGTCAGGTGTTTTTTCTCGCCACCTGGATTTGTGAACATTATCTTAGAAAAATGGCTGTGGAATATTTTCAGCCTATCGTGGCCAATGGCATTTTCCACTTCATCAAGCATTTTTTCATACTCTTCCTTGCCTTTGATATAGCCGAACTCTCTTGCATTGAGATGTCCGAAATCTATGGTCGGCAGGAACGTATCATCAAGCTTGCAAAGCTCCAGCACTTCTGTTAAGTTACCAAGCTGATTTACCTTACCCATAGTTTCAGGGCAAAAAACGATATGCTCAAAGCCCTGCTCAACGGCTGCTTTTCTAGCCCTTGTGAGAGTATCTTTAGCAAGTTCCAAAGCGTCCTCTCTGCTTATTTTCGCACAGCTTCCTGAATGGATAACTATTCTCTCAGCACTCATTCTGCTTGCAGCGTCACAAGATTGCAGAATATAATTTATGCTGTTGTCACGCTTTTCAGCCTCAAGGCTTGAAAGCGAAATAAAATACGGAGCATGGAGAGAAAGTGTGATATTGTGTTCTTTTGCCTTATCTTTCAAGGCAAAAGCTATTTTATCGGAGACTTTTACTCCCCTGCCACACTGATATTCATAGTGGTCAAGCCCCATTGCTTCGAGATATCCTGGAGCTTGAAGTGTTGTTTTATATTTAGCAGAAAACGCTTCGCTGTTTCCCGCAGGTCCAAATCTTGCTGACATCAGTATCATTCCTTTCGTATAATGCTATTTGAGCTTTGGCAAAAACGGCTTTTCGCAGGCTCTTTTAAATCGAAATGGCAAGCTAGTTTCAGGCTCTATTGGGAACACGAATATGGAGCGTATGCCTTTAAGATTTGAGCCAAGCACGTCAGTGAATATCTGATCACCCACAGCCGCAACATTTTTCTTATTAAGCCCCAGCTTAGCTATCGCCTTTGTGTAGCCAAAGGTCAGCGGCTTTTTGCCCTCAGGCACAAAATCAAGTCCGAGCTGTTCTGCAAAAGGTTTCACTCTCGGAGCATGATTATTTGAAACGATCATAAGCTTTATCCCTGCCGCTTTCATAGATGCAAGCCAATCAAGACTCGACTGCGGCGGAATGGGATTGTTATGTGTTGTCAGCGTATTATCAAGATCGAGGAGCAGCCCCTTGATATGCTTTTTAGCAAGAAAATCGGGGGTTATCTCTCCTACCTTGTCAAAAACATAAGTTGGTTTGAACATAAAAAAACTCCTGTAGTATAAAATAAAAAGCGGACATAAAAATGCCCGCCTTTAATTACATATTAGTATTTACGCTTACGAGCAGCTTCGGACTTCTTCTTACGCTTTACCGAAGGCTTTTCGTAGTGTTCTCTTTTACGAACCTCTGCGATAACGCCGTCTCTTGCACAAGATCTCTTGAAACGCTTAAGCGCTGTATCCAAAGTTTCGTTCTTTCCAACACGGATTTCTGCCAAAATTATTCCCTCCCTTTGCCACCTGTGACAGAGGCAATTCTATCGGTGTTTCCGAAAATCAACGGTGATAGTGAAGGTGTCTGCAAAAGCAAACTGAAACGCTTTACGTTCCCCCAGTCCTACTATTTCGGACCGCTCTGTCTTTAATCTGCGGAATTTATAAAACCGATATAATTACAAATTTAATTATACTATATTTTTGCCAAAAAGTCAATAGCTTTCTGGCTCTTTTTTTGATTTTTCTGAGGAAAATTTCGCTTACTTCACAACGAGATTTACAAGCTTGTTAGGAACATAGATTTCCTTGACGATGTTCTTGCCCTCTGTTGCCTTAACGATAGCTTCGTCAGCCTTAGCAAGTGCGATAACGTCGTCCTTAGCGGCGTCTGTAGGTATTGTGAGCTTAGATTTTACCTTGCCATTTATCTGACAAACGATCTCGATAGTGTCGTCCTTGCAGAGTGCTTCATCATATGTTACCCACTCTTGCTCGTCAAGAACTCCCTCGCAACCGATCATCTGATAAAGTTCTTCTGTAACATGAGGTGCAAAAGGATTGAGTATGATAAGAAGATCTCTGAACTCTTTCTTTGTGATAGAGCCAACATTATATATCTCGTTAAGAAGCGTCATCATTGCGGCAATGGCAGTGTTGAACTTCATTGACTCGATATCCTCAGATACCTTCTTGATAGTCTTGTGCATGAGCGATCTCAGCTTGTCGCTGTACTCGTCGCTGTCAACTACCTTATCCTGCAAAGCCCAAATTCTGTCCACAAATCTCTTACAGCCCTTAACACTGCTCTCGCTCCATGGAGCTGCCTTTTCATAGTCGCCCATGAACAGAACATAAAGTCTGAGAACATCTGCGCCGTATTCGTCAACAACGTCGTTAGGGTCAACAACGTTTCCTCTTGACTTACTCATCTTCTCACCGTCAGGTCCAAGGATAAGACCCTGAGCTGTTCTCTTTGCATAAGGCTCTGAAGTTGGTACAAGACCGAGGTCATAGAGGAACTTGTGCCAGAAACGTGAATAGATCATATGACGTGTAACGTGCTCCATACCGCCATTATACCAATCAACAGGCATCCAGTATTTCAATGCTTCCTGTGAAGCAAATTCGTCATTGTTGTTAGGATCGCAGTAGCGCAGGAAGTACCATGAAGAGCCTGCCCACTGTGGCATTGTATCTGTTTCTCTCTTTGCGTCACCGCCGCACTTAGGGCATTTGCAGTGTACGAATGAATCTATCTTAGCAAGTGGGCTTTCGCCGTCTGTACCAGGTTCAAAGTTCTCTACCGGTGGCAATTTGAGCGGAAGCTCGTCATATGGTACAGGTACCATGCCGCAGTGAGGACAATGTACTATCGGGATAGGCTCGCCCCAATATCTCTGACGATTGAACGCCCAATCTTTCATCTTATACTGAACGCCTTTTTCGCCGCAGCCAAGCTTTTCAAGAACAGTAAGCATCTTTTCGATAGCTTCCTTCTTGTTTGTTATGCCGTTAAGCTCGCCTGAGTTGACCATTTCGCCATCGCCTGTGTAGGCTTCTTTAGAAATGTCGCCGCCTTTGATGACTTCTATTATATCAATGCCGAATTTCTTTGCAAAATCATAGTCTCTTGTATCGTGAGCAGGTACAGCCATGATAGCGCCTGTGCCGTAGCCCATCATAACATAGTCAGAGATGTAGATAGGAATTTCCTTGCCTGTGATAGGATTGATAGCTGTCAAGCCGTCTATCTTAACGCCTGTCTTATCCTTAACGAGCTGAGTTCTCTCAAATTCGCTCTTCTTTGCACACTCTGTCTTATAAGCGTCAAGGTCGGCAATGTTTGCAATACTATCTCTGTATTTCTGGATAATAGGGTGCTCAGGGGCAATTACCATGAATGTAACACCGTAAAGTGTATCAGGACGTGTAGTATAGATCTTGAGCTGTTCATCCTGCTCTTTTATCTTGAAGTTTACAAATGCGCCTGTAGACTTGCCTATCCAGTTCTGCTGCTGGAGTTTGATGTTAGGCAGATAGTCAACTTCTTCAAGTCCCTGAAGAAGCTTGTCAGCGTATTCTGTGATCCTCAGATACCATACTTCTTTAGTTTTCTGAACTATCTCGCTGTGACAAATGTCGCAGTGACCGCCCTGTGAGTCCTCGTTTGAAAGAACTACCTTACAGCTTGGACAATAGTTTACAAGGGTCTTATCTCTGAATACAAGACCATTCTCGAACATTTTAAGGAATATCCACTGTGTCCACTTATAGTAGTTTTCATCGGTCGTATCAATAACTCTTGACCAGTCGAATGAAAAACCTACTTTTTTAAGCTGACCTGTGAACTTCTTGATGTTATCGTCTGTTACCTTTCTTGGGTGAACACCTGTTTTGATAGCGGTGTTCTCTGTAGGCAGACCATAAGCGTCAAAGCCTATAGGGAAAAGAACATTATAGCCCTGCATACGTCTTTTACGGCTTACAACTTCAAGACCAGAATATGCCTTGATGTGTCCAACATGCATTCCGTGACCTGACGGATAAGGGAACTCTACAAGTCCGTAAAATTTCTTCTTTGAGAAGTCATTGCTTGCCTCAAAGGTCTTATGCTCGTCCCAGTATTTCTGCCATTTGCTTTCTATGGCCGAAAAATTGTATTCTTTCATCTTTATCAATCCTTTGTTAAATTATAATTGTCAAAATTAGTCTTGCGGCTCGTCTGGTAAGAACTGCTTTACGTCGATATCCTTGCCATCTGACCATAGTCTTTCAAGATTGTAATGATCTCTTGTTTCCTTATAGAAAACGTGAACTATGATATCGCCATAGTCAAGCACGACCCAGGTTGCACCCTGATAGCCCTCTGTTCTGTTAGGTTCAATGCCAAGCTGGCTCATTTTGAACTCAACTTCCTCTGCAAGAGCCTTTGTCTGAGTGCTTGAAGTACCGTTTGCTATAACAAAATAATCCGCAACTATAGTCAGGTCACCGATCTCTATTATCCTGATGTCCTCTGCTCTTTTTGAATCAAGAGCTTTAACAATAGTTGACAGCTTTTCATTCTGTGAAATATTATCCATATAAATCTCCTTTATTTTGAATTATCGGCAAAATCATTATATGCTTCAAGTGTGGAAACAGGGATAGTATTACCCTTTTCCACTGAATCTTTTATTGAGAATTTCAAAGCCTCAAACATTGCTTTCTCCAAGCTTTGTTCGGCATACTTTCTCATTTTCTTTACGTCTTTATAATCCCTGTCCGCAGAAATAAGGTCTGCCAGATATACAATCTGGCTAAGCTTGGGCATACTGCCGCAGGCAACTGTATGATAGCGTATAGCTGAGATGATCTCAGGGTCATGGATATCAAAAAGCGTCTGCACAAGCTCTGCACCTGCAATACCGTGAAAAAGCGGAACAGCCTTTTTCTCTATATCGCACACATTAAGTGAAGATCTAGAAACTATAGCCGCAAGCTCCAATGCTGGTATCTCTTTTGCAATATCATGCAAAAGTCCTGCAATATAAGCCTTGTCTGCGTCAGCGTCATATCTTTTTGCAAGCTCCACAGCGGAATTTGCCACGTTCACAGAGTGTGTGTATCTCTTTTTTGATAAATGTTCTTTTAGGTATGCTTTATAAATGCCTATTGTTTTTTTATCTGCCACTTAGAAAACCTCGGTTATACAAATTTTTGTCCACTATATATTGTACAACATTTTCACTCAAATAGCAAGAGCAATCAACATTTTTTTTGAGCATTTGTCGTATCTCAGTTGAAGACACCTCAAATGGATCGGTTTTTACTATGATTATCTCTCCACCCTCGGCTTTGAGCTGTTTGGCTTTCACCTCGATACGGTCAACGTCCTCTTGTGAGCGTGCAACGCAGATAAGTGCCGAAAGTGATAATATCTCCTTATACTGATACCATTCTTCAAATGAAAGCAACATATCGCTGCCCATTATAAAAAACAGCTTATCATGTGGATATATCTCTTTTAGATGTCTGAGTGTTATCACTGAATAACTTTTGCCCTCTTGCTTAAGTTCCCAATCGGATATTTCCACACACGGGATATCTGCAAAAGCAAGCCTGCACATATTCAACCTATCTTCAGAGGATGCTAAGTCCTCCGCTTGCTTATGTGGAGGTATTCTGTCAGGCATGACGATCATCTTGTCAAGACCCGCCTGCTCCGCTACGCTTTTAAGGCAATTTAAATGCCCTAAGTGAACTGGATTGAACGTACCGCCGAAAACACCTATTTTCATTACTTTGACTTTAATTTTATAACAGGCTGCTTCTCATTGCGTTTATAAAGTACCGCCTTTGAGCCTATTACCTGAACGACTTCGGCAGATATCTTTTCTGCTATCTCCTCTGCGGCTTCCCTTGCGGTGTACATAGAATTGTCAAGCACCTTTATTTTTACAAGCTCGTGAACTCTCAGATAATCGTCTATCTGTGCCACCTGAGCGTCATTAACTCCGCCCTTGCCTATCTGAAAAGCAGGCTGTATAAGCGAAGCCATACCTTTGAGTTCTGCTCTTTGTTTAGTTGTAATCATAATCTAAATCCTTTCAGTTTACTGCTTTGTGAGCTGTTCAAGCAAAGCTTTCAGTGCGTTTGCTCTATGGGAAACGGTATTCTTTGTTTCTGAGTCCACCTGAGCAAAGCTCTTGTTCCCATACATGAAAATAGGGTCATAGCCGAAGCCGTTTTCTCCAACAGGCTCGTGAGCTATCTTACCGAATACTTTTCCCTCAACGGCTATCTCTTCACCGTCTGCTTTTATAAAGTGTATTGTACAGGTAAAGTGCGCTCCTCTTTTATCATCGGGTACGTTTTGCATTTTTTCAAGCACAAGAGCGGTACGCTCATCGTCAGTTTCGAGTCCGCCATATCTTGCTGAATATACTCCAGGCTCACCGCCCAGGGCGTCTATCTCAAGACCGCTGTCGTCTGCAAGTACAGCACAGCCGCAAAGCTTGAATGCAGCTCTTGCTTTTAGTGCAGAGTTTTCAGCAAAAGTAGTGCCTGTTTCCTCAACATCAAGTGTCAGACCTGCCTCTGATTGCGAGAACACATCATAACCAAGTGGTTCAAGAATCTGTTTATATTCTCTTATCTTGCCTTTATTGTTGCTTGCAATAACAAGTTTCATTTTTTCTCCTTTAGCTGTGTATATAAGTTACCTTATTTTTCTTTAATTTTTCACGGCATTTGTTTGCCTTATCTTTGAAAACTGTACCGATACAATCTTCGTTGAAAACAACTTTCATTCCACATTCAATAGCACCTATTGCAGTGTTGATAACTGAGATACCACCATCAACACCTACAAATTCTATCTCTTTCACATTCCTTGCCCTCATAAAATCTTCAAGAGCAACGTTTGAAAAAGCATCGGGCTTGCTTTTGGAATAAATATTTTTGGATACAACTTTCAGCTTTGCCGGAAAGCTAGCCGCAGGTGTTCCCTCTTTGGGCATTCCTCCGCCCAAAAGCCCCTTTTTGTAGCTGACGATATAAAAGACCTCCTCAGCTTTGTAAGCAGAGATACGCTTGTTTATAGCGTCAATAAGTGCGTCGGCATCATATGAGTATGTGGTCTTATCTCTGCCCCTTCCTACATACATTTCCTGCATATCAACTACAAACAAAACCTTATCCATAAAAAATTCCCCCTGATTTTATACTTTTAAGTGTCTAATTCAATATTCTATTATTCAAACAGTGCTTCAACAAAATCTCTTGCTGAAAACGGCTGTATGTCATCTATTTTTTCGCCTACTGTAACAAGCTTTACAGGCACTTGCAGATCGTCGGTTATGCTGATAATTATTCCACCCTTGGCTGTACCGTCAAGCTTGGTAAGAATAATACCCGTTATATCAGCAACTTCGTTGAACTGTCTTGCCTGATTAACTGCGTTCTGTCCCGTTGTAGCGTCAAGTGCAAGCAGGACTTCGAGAGCGCAACCCTCTGCCTGCTGGTGAACTATACGGGATATCTTTTTCAGCTCGTCCATAAGGTTTTTCTTATTGTGAAGACGTCCTGCGGTATCGCATATAACAACGTCAGCCTGTCTTGCCTTAGCCGCCGCCAGTGCGTCAAATACCACGGAAGCAGGGTCTGAACCTTCGTTGTGCTTGATTATGTCTACCCCTGCACGCTCTGTCCACACTTCGAGCTGGTCAATAGCAGCCGCTCTGAAAGTATCAGCCGCCGCAACGATGACCTTTTTGCCTTGTTTGTGAAGCTGATAAGCAAGCTTGCCGATAGTTGTTGTTTTGCCGACACCATTTACACCTATAACCAGTATAACTGACGGTGTTGTTGACATATCAAGCTTCTGATCCTCACCGAGCATTTCTGTGATTATCTCCTTGAGCATATCCTTGATCTTTTCAGGTTCTTTAACGCCCTCCTGCTTGACTTTCTGTCTTAGCTTATCGCATATCTTTTCAGAAGTTGTAACACCGATATCGCAGAGGATAAGCGTTTCTTCAAGCTCCTCAAAAAGATCTTCATCTATTTTGCTGAATGAGTGGAGCAGACTTTCTATTCTGCCCATCATTGAGTCTTTAGTCTTTTTAAGACCATTTTTCAGCTTTTCAAAAAATCCCATTTCTTCACTCCTATTCTAATTTCATTTGACGTGTTTCCGAAACGTCCATTTTAAGAAGCTTGGAAACACCCTTTTCCTGCATCGTTACGCCATACAGAACGTCCGCTTCTTCCATTGTTCCACGTCTGTGGGTAATGGTGATAAACTGCGTTTTATCTGTAAGGTGGTGCAGATATTGTGCATATTTACTTACGTTTACATCATCAAGCGCCGCTTCTATCTCATCAAGGAGACAGAAAGGCGACGGCGAAATTTTCAGGATCGCAAAATAAATTGCGATAGCCACCAGAGCCTGCTCTCCTCCTGAAAGGGACATAAGATTTGTTATGACCTTGCCCGGTGGCTGAACGTTTATCTCAATACCACATTCAAGAACATTGTTCGGATCAGTGAGGATAAGTTCACATTGACCGCCGCCAAAAAGCTCGGTAAAAATTTTCTTGAAGTTCGAATTTATGCGCTCAAAACTGTCGGTGAACATATTTTTCATATTCTCTGTCAAGTCATCAATTAGCTTTTCAAGCTCTGTTTTTGACGTATTAACGTCATTGAGCTGACCTGTGAGAAATTCGTGCCGCTGTGATACTTCTGCATATTCCTCGATTGCGCCAAGGTTTACGCTTCCAAGATTTTTTATTTTGCCACGAAGTTCGTTGAGTCGCCTATTTGCCATCGTTATATCCTCGATATCCTCGGCTATCTCTGCGGCGTCGCTTCTTGTAAGTTCATAATCGTCCCAAAGCTGTGCCACAAGCTTATCAAAGCCAGCGGTAACAGATTTTTTCTGTTCTTCTGCCCTTGTAAGCTGACCTGAGAGCGTTTCTTTCTCGTCCATTTTATGCTTCTGCTTGGTGCGAAGCTTATTTGCGGCATTATCAAGCTCGATATGCTCACGCTGGGCCTGCTCTGCCATTTTCTGTGCAGCGGCTATCTTTTCGTCAGCACCGCTGAGTTCTTGTTTGGTCTGAGAAATAAGCTCTTTCTTCTCGGCTATTTTCTTTTCACACTCGGAGATATTATCGTTCAACTTGCCGCTGTCAGTATCACTGTCGCCGATAGTTTCTTCAAGCTGTGATATTGAAAGCTTGCAGGCATCAAGATCTTTGGATAACTCTGCCGCCATTATCTTCATTTGCGAAAGCTCCTCGCTGAGCTGTTCACGCTTATTTTTAAGTTCTGCCTGCTCGTTCTGAGAGTCGGCAAGCTTGGCTTCATTATCTGATATCTCAGCTTCGATCGCTGAAAGTTCTGTCTGAGCCTTGTCGATATCTCCACTAACTGTCTTGTATTTATTTTTCAGGGTTTCGATAAATGTTTCTATCTCGTCAAGCTTGTTTTCATAGTCAGAATAATACTCTGAAACACGCTTGATTTCCATTTCAAAACGGAGTATATCGCTGTTTACCTGTGAAAGCTTTTCCCTTAGTCCCTCGGTATCAGCGGTGTATTTTGAAACCTCTTGATTTAGCTTCTCAACCTGCTGTTTAAGCTCTGTAAAGGAGTTTTCAAGTACTGTTTTCTTTTTAGCAAGTGCTTCCGCTTCATTTTTTCTTGTGAGCAGACCTGTCTGTTTAGAAACGCTTCCTCCTGTGAATGAGCCACCCGCGTTTATCACCTGTCCGTCCAGGGTAACGATGCGGAATTTATACCCGTATTTCTTTGCGATAAGAGTAGCACTGTCGATATCCTCTGCTATACATATCCTGCCTAAAAGGCTGTTGATTACGCCCTCAAACTGGCTGTCATACTTAACAAGCTCACAGCCTAGAGCCACAAAACCGTCCTCATTTTCAAGCTGCGGCATATTGAGCCTGTTTCCTCGAACTGATGTAACAGGCAGAAATGTTGCACGGCCTGCTCTGTTCTCTTTCAGAAGCCGGATACCTCTTTTAGCAGAGTCCTCATTGTTTACGACAATGTTCTGAAGTGCTCCGCCCAACGCAGTTTCAATGGCTACAGAGTATTTTGTTTCAACAGATATAAGCTGAGAAACAGTGCCGCAAATGCCGCTTATCCTGCCCTGCTGTGAGGCTTTCATTATGTGCTTTACGCTGAACTGAAAGCCCTCCATGGAGTTTTCAAGGTCGGCTATAGTCTTTATCCTGTTCTCAACGTCACGAAGCTGTATTTCCGTATCTGTGAGATTTTTGCGACATTCTGAAAGCTTTGTGTTTCTAGTTTCAAGAAGCTTTGCAAGTCCGCTCATGCGGTTTGTAAGCTCTTGCTTGTTTTCGTCAGCCTTGCCTTTTGATTCACGCAGTTCCTTTAATTCCTTTGAGGAAAGCTTTGAATGTTCTTCAAGCTGTTTTTTTCTTTCAAGAGAGTTTTCGCTCTGTTCGTCAATATCCGAAAGGCTGTTCTTAGCATTTTCAAGTCTGAATGAAACTTCCGACTTTTTCATGTAAAGTTCATTTATAAAGCTTCCAGCTTCACTTACCGACTTGTCAGATAATGCAGTTTTATCAATAAGCTCAGAAAGCTCTTTTTCCTTACACTCTACAGCTTCCTGCTGCTTGGCTTTTTTCTCATCGAGTTCTTCAAGTTTTTGTCTGCGTGTTTTCAGCTCAGCCTCAAGATAGTATTTTGATGAGTTGGACTCACTTATCTGCTCTTTAAGCTTCAAAATATTATCTTCAAGGTGAGAAATATCATTCTCATATACTGCGATCTTTGACAGTGCCTGAGAGTTTTCAAGCTCCACCTGATGTATCTGATTTTTGTAGTTGTCAGCAAGCTCAGATTTTTCAGCGCTCTTTGCAAAGCTGTCATTTATATCATCTTCAATGCTTTCAAGCTCCTGTGAGATGGCCTCGTACTCTTTTTTTACAGCAGAAAGCTTCTCCTCATAGCCTGCTATTTGGCTCATATACTCATTGAGCTTATGCACCCATACGGAGACTTCCAGCTTTCTCTTTTCATCATCAAGGACTCTGAACTTCTCCGCCTTTTCAGCCTGCGCTTTAAGCGGACCTATTCGTCCTTCTATCTCTCCCATGATGTCATTGATACGAGAGAGATTATCCTCAGCCGCCGCAAGCTTCTTTTCAGCTTCTTTTTTCTTTGAACGGAATTTTGAAATGCCTGCCGCTTCTTCAAATATCTCACGGCGGTCATTAGATTTTCCGTTTACGATATCCGCAATCCTGCCCTGACCGATTATCGAATAACCGTCCCTGCCAAGACCAGTGTCCATAAACAGTTCCACGATATCTTTCAGATTTACTTCCTTGCCGTTTATCATGTAAAAGCTGTCGCCATTGCGGTAAAGCTTTCGTGATACTGACACGGTGTCACTGTCATATTCAAGTGCACCGTCCTCGTTATCTATGGTGATAGTTACCTGAGCAAAAGGCGCTCTGGGTCTGGTCTGAGTGCCGTGAAAAATAACACCTGCCATTTTTTCACCTCTCAGGGCTTTGGAAGATTGCTCGCCCATTACCCAGCGCATAGCATCACCGATATTACTCTTGCCTGAGCCGTTAGGACCGACAACTGCGGTGATACCCTTGTTGAATTTCAGCTCTATTTTATCTGGAAAAGACTTAAAGCCCTGCAATTCAAGAGATTTCAGATACATTATTTTTCACCGCCCCTCATTACTATTTCGTTTATCTTAATTTTGTCGCTGTCCTCGTGACTGACAATTTTTATATTGACACCAAGGTCTTTGAAATATTCTATATTGGCTTTTTTCTGACCTATCGCCTTGCTTATCTCCCTTTTCGGCACAGATATCACAACGGAAGCTATATCGCTAATATTGCCATGCTTTCCAAGTTCCTCTGCTATAAGCCTGCGGTAATTTCTGCCTTCACAAAGTTCACGGAATGCAGGGTGATAAAATCCGCCAAGCATTTGCTCCTCCACGACCTCACTTGCGTGCAGACCAAGCTTTATAACATCTATACCAAGTTCATCGGCTTCTGTGAGAAGATAAGAACAGATTTTCACTACCTCGTCAAAGTCCATAGGCTTATATTCGCCACTTTTGTAAAGCTCTCCGAGCCTTGTGCCATTAAGGATAACAACGGGATAAATGCGCACTGTTTTTGGAGACAGCGCCGCTATCTTCGACCAAGTTTCCAGCTCAGTTTCACGGTTGCTTTTATAAAGCCCTATCATCATTTGCAGACCAAGGTCAAAGCAACCATAACTTTTTATAAGCTTTGCGGCGTTTTCGACGTCCTGCGCGGTATGTCCACGCTCGTTGGCTTCAAGAACAATATCGGACATAGATTGTGCGCCAAGCTCGATAGCCGTAACGTGATTATCTCTGAGAATGTCAAGTATCTCAGGGCTGATATAATCAGGTCTGGTGGATATTCTGATACCCTTGAACTTGTCTTTGCCTATAAACTCCTGCGCCGCACCAAGAAGTTCAAGCATATATTCTCTCGGCACTGCTGTAAAGCTACCACCGAAAAAGGCTATCTCCGTCTGTGAAACGTCCTTGACTTCGTTTATTGCCTGTGTGCAGATACGCTTCACATCATCAGCGTGCGGTATCTTCTCTGTACCAGTTATGGTACGCTGATTGCAGAACGCACACATATGCGGACAGCCTATATGCGGCACAAAGATAGATATATTACTGTGCCCCATAGCCCATTAGTTCCAATGCTTCTTTAGCCGCCAATTGTTCAGCCGTCTTTTTCGATCTGCCTGTACCCTCGCCGATAACGTTCGTATTCAAAAGCACCTGAACAGTAAACTTTTTGTTATGGTCAGGACCTGACTCGCCTTTAAGGTGATATTCTATTCTCTCCTCAGGGTTTTTTTGGATTATCTCCTGAAGAATAGTCTTATAATCATGGAAAACAACTCCGTCAGGAGTGATATTTTCAGGTATGAAAGAAAGTATATACTTTGAAACCGGCTCGATACCACCGTCAAGATAAATAGCGGCGATAACGGCTTCAAAAGCGTCAGAAATGATAGACGGTCTTTCTCTGCCGCCTGTTATTTCCTCGCCCTTTCCGAGAAAGATATACTTGCCAAGTTCTATTTTTTTTGAGAACTCAAACAGTGCTTTTTCGCACACAAGAGAAGCCCTCATCTTTGTCAGCTCACCCTCTGGCATATGCTTGTAATGCTCGAAAATGTGATCTGACACGACTATAGAAAGCACTGAATCTCCAAGAAATTCAAGTCTTTCATTGCTGTTTCTTGCCTTCTTGTTTTCGTTTGCAAATGATGAATGGGAAAGAGCTTCGTAAAGGAGCTTTTCGTCTTTGAATTGATAACCTATTCTTTCCTGAAACTCTTTAAGAGCCTTTTGCTCGTCCATTATAACATCTCCTGTTTGCTTTTCAACTGCTCGATAGCAGTTGTGATCTCGTCTATCACATTAGTTTCAGTAAATTGTTTTGCCTGTCTGATAGCGTTATAGAATGCTCTTGCATTTGATGAGCCATGTGCCTTGATAACAGGCTTTGCAGTACCAAGCAAAGGTGCTCCGCCATACTCAGAGTAGTCTACCTTTTTCTTGAATTCTTTAACGTTCTTCATTACCATAAGAGCAGCGATCTTTGACTTTGTATCCTTAGTCAGAAGCGTTTTAAGCTCCCCTGAGAAGAACTTTGCCATGCCCTCGTAAAGCTTGAGCATAAGGTTTCCGCAGAAGCCGTCAGCCACGCATACGTCACAATCGCCCATAGGAAGCTGTCTTGCTTCGATGTTTCCAACAAAGTTTACCGGTGCATTTTTTAACTGCTTATAAGTTTCAAGCTCCAGTTCTCTGCCCTTTGACTCCTCTGCACCGATATTTGCAAGACCAACTCTTGGTGACTCAACACCAAGTATCTTATTCATATAAGCCGAACCCATTATTCCGAACTGAGTAAGCATTTCAGGGCGGCAGTCTGCGTTTGCACCGCTGTCAAGAAGCATCGTAGGCGTCGTTGCCGTAGGAAGTATTGTAGCAAGAGCTGGTCTTTTGATGCCCTTTATTCTCTTTACGATAAACGTTGCTCCAACTACAAGTGCGCCTGTTGAGCCAGCTGAAACGAAAGCGTCGCCCTCGCCGTCTGCAAGCATTTTCATACCCACAGCCATTGAGCAATCTTTCTTGCCCTTGATGACTTCTGTAGGTTCTTCACATATCTCGATAACAGTATCAGCGTGCTTGATATGTAAAGCCGTGATATCAAGGCCGTTTTCCTGTGCACATTTTTTTATTTTATCTTCATCACCAACGAGAGTAACGTCAACGCCGAAATCTTTCTGTGCGTCAATTGAGCCTTTGATGACTTCGAGAGGTGCGTTATCTCCGCCGAAAGCGTCAATTACTATATTCATAACATTCTCCTTAAAATTCCCCGATAGCCTTGTCAAGGTCTGCAAGACCCCTTTCAGCTATCATCTTATATTTCAGTTTCTTATCTCTTATACGTTCAGGCAGCTCAGGCAGAATACCCATATTACAGCCCATAGGCTGAAATTTCTCCACTGTCGGGTCGCTTATATACTTTGAAAGCGCACCTAGCATTGTGGTATCAGGCAGTGTCACCGCAGGTTTACCCTGCAAACGTCTTGCCAAGCTCAGCCCTGCGAAAATTCCGCTTGCCGCCGATTCGATATATCCCTCAACGCCTGTCATTTGACCTGCAAAATAAAGGTTTTCTCTATCTCGCATATTAAACTGCGGATTTAAGAGCTTTGGCGAATTGATGAAAGTGTTCCTATGCATAACTCCATAGCGCACAAACTCTGCATTTTCAAGTCCTGTTATAAGTGAAAATACCCTTTTCTGCTCACCAAATTTCAGATTTGTCTGAAAGCCCACAAGGTTATACAAACTTCCCTCTGCGTTCTCGGCACGAAGCTGAACGACGGCATAAGGTCTGTTGCCTGTTCGTGGGTCTGTCAAGCCCACAGGCTTCAACGGGCCAAAACGCATTGTGTCCTCGCCACGTTTTGCAAGCACTTCCACAGGCATACAGCCCTCGTATACCTTGAAGCCGTCCTTTGAAAAATGCTCCTTATCAAAATCATGGAGCGGTGCCGATTCGGCGATTATAAGCTCGTTATAAAACCTGAGATACTCCTCTTTGTTCATAGGACAGTTTATATAATCAGCCTCGCCCTTGCCGTATCTCGATGCAAAAAAGACTTTATCTTTATCAAGACTTTCATATGTCACGATAGGTGCGGCGGCGTCATGAAAATACAGATAATCGCCGCATATTTTACCGATACTCTCTGCAAGTCCGTCGCTTGTAAGAGGACCTGTTGCGATTATAACGTCGCCCTCAGGTATCTCTGTGACTTCTTCCTCAATAACAGTGATGTGAGGATTTTCCATTATCTTTGCCGTGACCATATCGGAAAACTTTTCCCTGTCAACAGCGAGTGCTCCGCCTGCGGAGACCTTAGTTTCAGCTGCACATTCCATTGTGACAGAGCCAAGCCTGCGCATTTCTTCTTTTAGCATACCTGCGGCTGAATCTATCCTGTCTGCTTTCAGCGAATTTGAGCAGACAAGCTCTGCAAAGCCTTTATATTTATGGGCAGGCGTGAACTTGTTTGGCTTCATCTCGTAAAGCTCAACGTCTATCTCCGCTTGTGCCAATTGCCATGCGGCTTCACAGCCTGCAAGTCCTGCACCTATTACCTTAACCGCCATTGGACAAATTCCTTTCATATCCGCAATCAGGCTTGTGGCAAATGAGTATTCCGTTCTTGCCGCCTTTCTGGAAAAGCGTACTTCCGCACTTAGGGCATTTCTCTTCTGTAGGAACGTCCCAAGTCATGAACTTGCACTCAGGATTGTCCTCACAGCCGTAATATTTCTTGCCCTTTTTAGACTTTTTGAGAAGCACTTTCTTTCCGCAGTAAGGGCAGATTCCGCCTGTTTCCTGAACTATCTTTTTGGTATTCTTGCACTCAGGAAAACCTGAGCAAGCCATAAATTTGCCATATCTGCCTATCTTTATTACCATAGGTTTGCCGCAAAGCTCGCACACCTGATCTGTTTCTTCGTCAGGCACTTTGATACGCTTTCCGTCCATGGCTTCCTCAGCTTCAGTCAATTCCTCGTCAAAATCGCCGTAAAAGTCCTGCAAAGTTTTTACCCAACTTTTCTTGCCACTTTCAACCTCGTCAAGAGATTTCTCCATGTTTGCAGTAAACTTAACATCAACTATTTTATCAAAATGCTCGCTCATAAGCTGGTTTGTTACTTCGCCAAGCGAAGTCGGCTTAAGCTGCTTTCCGTCACGCTCAACATAATTTCTGTTTATTATGGTTGTAATAGTCGGAACATAAGTTGAAGGTCTGCCGATGCCTGTTTCCTCAAACGCCTTTACAAGGGTCGCTTCTGTGTATCTTGCAGGTGGCTGAGTGAAATGCTGATTTCCCTCAAGGTTACGCACCTTTATGGAGTCACCGGCTTTTATTGGAGGAAGCACGTTTTTCTTTTCACCCTCATCGTCTTTAGCCTCTTCATAAAGAACCGTAAATCCGTCGAACTTTACAGAATAGCCTGTTGCCTTGAAGTTACAACCGTTTGCAGAGATATCAACTGAAACAGTGTCCATAAGGCAGTTTGACATTTGAGAAGCTATAAATCTCTCCCATATGAGTTTATAAAGCTTGTACTGGTCACTCGTCACTCCGCTTGCCTTTACCATATCTGGTGTTACCTCTGGGTGTGTTGGTCGGATAGCTTCGTGAGCGTCCTGAGCGTTGCCCTTAGTTTTATATTTTTTCGGTGTGTCAGGGATATACTTATCGCCATATTTTTTTCTTATAAAATCATATGCCGCTGCTCTTGCTTCGTCAGAAATTCTAAGGCTGTCGGTACGCATATAGGTGATAAGACCTGTCTGACCCATATCGTTTATCTCAACGCCCTCATAAAGCTCCTGAGCGGTTTTCATCGTTCTTCTCGCCTGAAAGCTGAGACGTCTTGACGCTTCCTGCTGTAGAGTCGAGGTGGTGAATGGTGCGGCAGGAGATTTTCTGTGAACGCTCTTTTTTACCTTGTCGATAACAAACTCGGCACCCTCAAGTCTTTTCAGTATCTCGTCAGCCTGCTCTTTATTTTTTAACTCTGGCTTTTCTCCGTCAACTGTGTTAAGCTTTGCGGCAAAGGTCTTTCTTTCACCGTTTGCAGAAAATTTTCCGTCAATGGACCAATATTCCTGAGATACAAATGACCTTATCTCGTTTTCTCTGTCGCATATCATTTTAACTGCGACAGACTGAACTCTGCCTGCTGAAAGTCCTTTTCTTATTTTTCTCCAAAGAAACGGTGAAAGCTTATAGCCCACAAGTCTGTCAAGGATACGTCTTGCCTGCTGTGCATTAACAAGATTTATATCAATAGAACGTGGGTGGCTCATTCCTGCTTTGATACCAGTTTCAGTAAGCTCATTGAAAGTTACTCTGTTTTTATCATTCAGGTCAAGACCCAAAAGCAATGCAAGATGCCATGAAATAGCTTCTCCCTCTCGGTCAGGGTCTCCTGCAAGATAAACATGATCGCTTTTCTTTGCAAGCTTTTTTATATCTTTTATAACGCCCTCTTTGTCTTTTATGTTGACATATTTAGGCTCAAAATTATTATCTATATCGACGCCCAGCTTTGATTTTGGCAGGTCACGGACATGACCCTTTGAAGCCACGACTTCATAATCATCGCTAAGATAACGCTTAATTGTTTTTATCTTCGTTGGTGACTCAACTATGATCAAATTAGACAAATCTATTCTCCATTCTTAATATATATTAAAGTCCAAACATTTTGCCCGGATATGACTTAACAGTGCCATAAAGTTCAAGCTCCGTAAGCTGTGCAAGCACATCAGAGATATCCATACCAAGCTTTGCGGCTATCTCGTCCACAAGCATGTTTCCGTTTTTTAGCAGTTTGCAAATGCTCTTTTGAGTGTCATCAAGCCCTGACAGATCAGGCTCAGGTGTTGGTTTTACAACTTCTGTTTCAGAAACAGTCTTGCTGTCAGGCACTTTTCTTTTGCTTTTTCTGCGCTTCACTGTCTTAGGCTCGCCATTGTTAAGTATAGCAGAATCTTCAGCAGGAAGCGTGAACTCTCCCAGGCTTTCCACAAGTCTTAGAGATTGATACCTTTCATTGCCAAGCGAATACACTATATCCTCTGCGCCGAACACAGGTTGACACTCATTTCTTATGAGATCACGTTGTCCGAAATATCGGCTGTCATAGATATCATGTGGTGGCACTACAAATACCTGTTTTCCTTGAGTTATGGCGTGATTGACATTATCAAGACCATGACTTTCCCTGCTACACTCAGTAAAAAGCACTGCATTTGACAGTCCTGTAAGAATCCTATTGCGATTCACAAAAGCATTTCCAAATGGTTTATAGCCCGGAAAATACTCTGATATTACCACACCATTCTCAGCGATCTGTTTTTTTAGCTCGCTACTTCCCTTAGGGTAATCACAATCAAGAGTTGTGCCGCACACAGCTATAGGTCTGCTCTTATTTTCAATAGCTACCTTGTTAGCGATCTGATCTATCCCGCCTGCAAAGCCCGAAGCAAGCAGACAGTTTCTTCTTATAAGATCTGCGCAAATATGCTCTGTTATCTTTACAGAATATTCAGACGGCTCACGGGAGCCTACTACTGAAATAACGCATTTATCGTTTAAAAAGTCAAGGTTACCATAAGTGTACAGAACAGCAGGTGGATTTGCGATCCGTTTAAGTCTGTCAGGATAGCCCTCACTTTCGTAACAATAAATATTTATGCCAAGCTCTTCACAACGTTTTTTTATGATTTCTGCGTCTTTAAGACTATATTTTTCTATTCTCTGCAGCTCTTTATCATTAAGTCCGCTGACCATATGATCATCGAGTGCAGTCATAAACTCAACTATATCATCATAATTTGCAGAAACTTCCCATATACGTTTGCTTGATGGAGTGAAAATCAGAACCGCTCTTATCCACAATAAAAGTCTTTCTTTATCCATGACTGCCACCTCGAAACATTTCCCACAAAATGATAGTTCCTGCACAAGCAGCATTAAGTGATTCTATGTTGCCGTGCATAGAAATAGTCACACGATTTTTACAAATGTCTGAATGTTCTTTAGGCAAACCTTTGCCCTCGTTTCCTATGACAACAGCACACGGTCTATCAAAATCAAATTCTGTGATATTATCACCGTTTCTGACAACTGCAGCATTTGTAACAATACCAAGCTCATCAAAAAGCGTTGCGACGTTCAGAAAATTATCCACTACAAAAAGATCAAGCCTTGTAATGCTTCCCATAGCGGAACGAACCACCTTGGGATTATAAAGATCAACGCAGTTATCTGTCATAACTACTCCACTAACGCCTACGGCATCGGCAGTTCTTAGAAGCGTACCCAGATTACCTGGGTCCTGTAAATTATCAAGCACAAGATACTTTCCGTTTTTGTCAATACACTCAGCCACAAAAGGCAAATCGACCTTGAAAACGATCATATAAATGCCCTGAGAGCTTCCCTCATCTGTCATCTTTTTCGCAAGCTCATCAGATATTTCAAAAATATCTTCGGGTCTTGCACATAAAAAAAGATTATCGACTTTCAGTGTGTTTTCATACTTTTTCAAAGCCGTTTGAGTATAGAAAACAGAATGGACTTTTATTCTTCCGCACACAGCTTCATAAGCGGTGTCAACGCAGTTTCTTGCACCTTCAACAGCAAACAATCCATGTTCTTCCCTAGCTTTTTTTGATGACAGAAGCTTCCTAAAAAGCTTCACTCTAGGGTTATCTTTACTATTAATATGCAAACTGCGTCACCTCTTATTCTGAAAATTTAATCATTTAGTTGCCAAATGCGTCTATATGGTGTTGCCTTAATATACAACAAAACACGCAGGTTACTAGAACGTGCGTGTTTTTGACTATTAAAGAGCAGCCTTTGCCTTTTCTGCAATCGCTGTGAAACCAGCAGGATCGCTGATAGCTATTTCGGAGAGCATCTTTCTGTTAAGATTGATACCAGCCTTGTTTACGCCGTTCATGAATGTTGAATAATTCATACCGTTCATCTTAGCAGCTGCTGAAATTCTTGTGATCCAAAGCTTTCTGAAGTCTCTCTTCTTCTGCTTTCTTCCGATGTATGCGTACTGACCTGACTTCATTACAGCCTGTTTAGCCATTTTGAAGTGCTTGCTCTTGGCACCAAAGTATCCCTTAGCAAGCTTCAGAGTCTTATTTCTTCTCTTACGAGTCATCATTGCTCCCTTTACACGAGCCATAGTTATTACCTCCTGAAATTTTTAAAATTTGATTTTCCCTACAACTCGTTTATTTGTAAGGGATAAGAGCCTTTACGTTCTTGATGTTGGTATCATCAGCATAAGCTGCGCCACGCAGGATTCTCTTACGCTTGTGATCCTTCTGAGTAAGTCTGTGTCTTTTGTTTGTGTGCTGGAACTTAACCTTACCGCTACCGGTAACACTGAAACGCTTCTTAGCACCAGAATGTGTTTTGATCTTTGGCATTGTATTTATCCTCCTTATTATTTTACTTGTTTACTTTCGGAGAAACGAACATCACAAGACTGCGTCCCTCCATTTTTGACGGCTTGTCAACAACGCCGGCTTCAGAGATAGCGTCTTTGAATTTCGCAAGAAGTTCTTCACCGAACTGTGGATGAGCCAAAGTTCTCTTCTTGAATCTTACAGAAACCTTTATCTTATCTCCTCCGTTAAGGAATTTAACAGCCTGATTGACCTTTACATTAAAATCATGAGTGTCGATCGTAGATGACATTCTAACTTCTTTGATCTCAATAACTTTCTGATTTTTTCTTGCTTCCTTCGCACGCTTTGTCTGTTCAAAACAGAACTTGCCATAATCCATGATACGGCATACAGGCGGAGTTGCCTGAGGAGCGATCTTTACAAGATCAAGATCTTTCTCAAATGCAATTTTAAGAGCCTCGTCAGCGCTTAAAATACCAAGCTGATTTCCATCAACGTCTATGACCCTGAGTTCTTTGTCACGGATCTCTTCGTTGATCTGATGTTCCCTGTTGCTAATGACGCAGCACCTCCAAAAATAAAATAAAACGGGTACAGAATCTATCCGTACCCGCATAAAATCACATTGATATGCAAATTCATGTTGACCTTTTCACTACAGAAAACTGCGCTTAAGGTGAGAACGGACATTGTTCTGCTTTGTTTACCATGATATTATACTACACTTTTCTCGACTTGTCAATACCTTTTCTCTAATTATTTCAAAAAAATATTTTCAAAGTTCTCTACATATCATTATATCACATTCAGAGCTTGATTTCAACCCCTTTTCGCAGCCAAAACGAATAAATATAACAGCTTTTTATCTTTTCGCCAAGTATCATCTCAAACGCCGCTTTATACAGTGCAAGCTGTGTTTTATAGCCCATGAGCTGTGACATATCCTTGAATCTGTCGGTTTTATAATCAACGATAACATATCCGTCAGGCTCGTGGAAGATACAATCGGCGATACCTTGAAGCATACTGTTGCTTCCATTATATTCAGTGAGATTTTCACTTAAGTCAAGGTCGCTCATTGAAACAAGGAACTTCTTTTCACGCATTACCTTATCAGAATTTTTCACACGCTCATAAAAATCAGATCTAAAGAACGCTTCAAGTGCTTCAACATAAACTCCGTCAGCTTCTTTCTGGCTGAAGTACCCCTGATTCACAAGACGTTCAAGCTCTATTTTTACGCTTTCATGTGCCTTATCATAGTCCGATAACTCCATAAATTTGTGGGTAAAAGTTCCCTTTTCCGCTGCTGATAGTTTATCAAGCTCATCATCAAGCCGTGGAAGACTAGGATAAAACTCAGGCTCGTTTTGTTCTGCCCATTTTTCTTTTTCTGCGGCAGTTATCTCGGTAACAGTAAGCTTTGCTGGCGTTGATACACCTGACCAGTCATACTCAAATGCAAATTTGTCAAGAAGCTTTTTTAGCATTGCTCTATCAGCTTCTATTTCGCTAGAGGTGGTATCTTCTTCCTGTATCTGTTCTGTATTTTCAATGCCGTATTCATTATATATTATCTCAGGTTCAGGATATCCGTCACCGTTGACAGCTATGTTATCAGTGCCAAGCCAAGATGTGAGTTGATCACCCGTGGAGTGAAGTGCGAGCGCCATTGTTATCCAGTCCAGCATAGTTTCAGCGTCCGCCACAACATTTTCAAGAGAATCTCCCTGCTTTGAGTATATGTTTCTAAGCCTGTCAACTATTCCTGCTTTTCTTTCGATAACTTTATCATATGTGGTATTGCTGTAAATAATCGGTGCATAGCTTACAAAAAGTCTTTCTTTTGCCCTTGTACATCCAACATAAAGCAGACGGAGCTTTTCACTTTTTTCCTCTGCTTTTGATTCCTTTGAAAGCTTATCATAGTAAAGTGAAGTTTTTCTCATAAGTTTGCTGTTATCCATAAAACTGAAAGCAAAGCCCAGCTTGTTATGTGAACAGTAACCCTTATCTTTCTTTATAAGCGGAATGTCAAGCTGACATAAAAATACAAATGGATATTCAAGACCTTTTGAAGCATGGTAGGTCTTTATGTAAACGGAATCTGAGCCCTCTGTTACAGTCATTGCCTGCTTAAAGGCTTTTTCGTTTGAGGACACAGAGTCGATATATCTCAGAAAGCCAGTTACGCCCTCCTGACTATTTTGCTCATAGGACGAAGCATATTCAAGAAGCAGACGAAGGTTTGCACGCTTTTTATCAGAATCAAGATACAGCGAAACGATACCCATAAGGTCGGTCATATCATATATTTTTCTTATGAGCCGTTCAAGGCCCATGCTCATTGAAAGATAACGCAGGGAATTGATGAGCTTATTAAGCTCTATACACTTATCCTGCAATGTTTTATCATTAAAGCTTATATGAGTGGCTTCCTTTTCGTGGCTATCCTCAGCGGAAGCTGCCGCCGCTACCACCTGATAGATATGGTCTTTTAGCTTGCTGTTAGGCTTCTTTGACTTTTCTGTTACTGCCGCCATTTCATCAGGTGTAAATCCCATGATAGGCGACATCATGATAGCTGTCATTGCAATATCGTTCATAGGATTGTCTATTACCCTGAGCATATTCAGCACAAGTGTTATCTCTCTTGACTTCATGTAGCCGTTCGTGTCCTCAGAATATGCTTTCAGACCAACTTCCTCAAGTGCTTTTGCCATAAGAGTTACTTCATCATTCTTTTGAACAAGTATACAAAAATCTCCTGCTCGACACGGTCTTAGAGAGCCATGGTCTGTGACCTGCTCGCCGTTTTCAAGCATACTTTTTATCTTTTGGGCTATGACCATGTTCTCCACAGAATAGCCGTTTGCTTTTTTGTAGTCCTTATCAAAATGTATGAGCATTATTTCTGTGGGCTTGTTATTTTCATCATAAAGTTTACCATATCGAAGTTCTTCATTTTTATCATAATCCACCTGACCTGTGTGCTGTGTCATAAGATAGTGAAACAGAAAGTTTACAAAATCCACAACAGACTCACGGCTTCTGAAATTCTTGCTTAGCAGGATAGCTTCAAGCTGTTCGCTGTTTTCAGGTGCGGAAGCATCATTTCTTGTTTTGCTGAAAAGCTCAGGGTTTGACAGCCTAAAACGATAGATAGCCTGTTTTATATCACCAACCACAAAAACATTCTTACCCATTATATCCAAATTATCAGAATCAGAAAGTGACCGGAAAACAAGCTCTTGAAGATTGTTCACGTCCTGAAATTCGTCTATGAAAATAAGCTCGTACAGCCTGTTTTTGCGAATTTCCTCGCAAAGCTCCGTGCGGACAGGTCCGTTCTCGGTATCTTTCACGAGCAATTCTCTCGCCATTATCTCAACGTCAGAAAAAGTAACGCCGTTTCGTTCAAGCTTCATTTCCTGAGATATCTTGTCTATATCTTCGCACACTTTGCACAGAACAGTAAATATCCTATCAGACAGGAGCATATTTTCTTTCATGACCTGCTTGGTGTTATTGAACGTATCTGTAATTTTAGCTACGATATCTTTATATTTGTTTCTGTATGATGCACAGAAGGCATAATTGTCCTTGAACATCATGCGAATATCATCGTCAAGTGATGCATTGAAAGCCTTGCTCGTGGGAAATCTTTTTATGGTGCTGAATTTCCAATCTGACTTAGCAATAGTATCTATATCGCCGCTTTCAAGGAGCTTTCTAATCCTATGAAGAAGTTCTCTGTCACTGTCGGCAGTTTCATTCATTTTGATATGTTTTATGAAAGGTATACCCTCTATCTCTTTACGGCAGGCATATTCTTCAAAAACTTCATAAATTGAAAATGCTTCTTTCAGCTTTGTTTGAGCTACACATATATTATCTTTTATAAAGCTGTCAAAAATCTTATCATCAGTAAAGTTTTTATGGACATCTGCAACCCAACGTTTAGGAAACGGCAACGAACGCATGAATTTATAAAGGCTGTCGGTGATTTCATTGAGAGTTTTATCCGCAAAAGCGTTTTTCAGCAGTTTGTAGCTTTCATAATCTTCTTCGCAAAGCTTTTCATAAGCCTGCGTAATAGCTTCCTGCAAAATAAGATTTTGTACACTGTCGTCCAGTATATCAAGTCCGCCCTGAAAATCAAATTCATGTAGATTACTTTTCACAAGGTCAAGACAGAAAGAATTTATTGTAGATATCCTTGCAAGCTGGATAAGATTTTGCTGACTAAGCAACCACTTGTTTTCAGGGTCACGGCGAAGCTGTTCGTCAAAAGCACGGCTGAGCTTTTCTTTCATGCTTGAAGCGGCTTCTTTTGTGAATGTTACCGCAAGAAGTCTGTCGGCAGGAATTTTATTTTTTTCATCAGAAAGAAGTTGTATCATTCGTTCTATAAGCACCGTGGTTTTTCCGCTTCCTGCCGCCGCTGAAACTATAATGCCCTTGCCACGGTCACTAATGGCTCTTTCCTGCTCTTTGGTCCATTTTGTATCAGCCAATTATTTTTTCTCCTTTCTGTCAGTTAGTTCTTCCATAAGTTTTTCTTCATAAACGCTGTCTTTCACGTCTGTAACGTCCTCTTGGTTTATCCTGCCACAGATATCGTGAAAATCACAGTGCTTGCAGGCTTCCACCACAGGTCTAGCCTGAATGTTTCCCTGACAAAGCTGTTCGCCAAACTGTGCAACTTTGCCTATAGCAAATTCTCTGAGCTTTGTAAAAAAGCCGTCTGGAACAGTGCCTGAAATGCCGTTGGTTTTAGAATATTTAAAAGGTGCATAGGCGTAATTTTCTTCTGAGCTGAAAGCTTCAGTGACAGCCTTTATATCAACGACTTTTCCTATAGGTTTGAAAGCGTTGAGCCGTGATCTGCTCTCGGCTTTTTCTTCATCAGCATCGACAGTCTGCTCGTAAGTTTTAGGCTTGTTTCCAAGAGCGTAGTATACGATGCCCGCCTGCTTCAATCCACCGTCTATATTCACTGGATTTTTGGTTTCAAGCAAAGCAGTAAGATACACGAACATTTGCAAATTAAGACCATTGTAGAGCATTGAATATTTAAGGTCAATAGAGCCTGTTTTATAGTCGATTATCCTAACATATTTTTCACCATTCTCGTCCTCGAAAACGTCAACTCTGTCGATAATTCCTGTGAGGATTATTTTATCTCTACCGTTTACGTCTATGATAAGTCTGTCCTCTTCCTCAGACTTGTCTATTTTGTATTCCAAAAGTGCAGGTCTGAATTTTGAGTTGAGAAGCTCATGCTGCATGAAACGAACGATATGCAGGATATTGCTCTCCATACGCTCCTGCAAAAATACAAATGACGGAGATTTACCGAACATTCCGCCAAGGCTTTCCTTTATATATTCGGTTACATTCTTATGTATATACTCTTTTATCTCATCGTCTGACAGGGTAAGAAAAGCGGTGTCAAAACCTGTGCCGTCTTCGCCCTTGTGCATTATCTTTTCAAGAAGCTGATGAATGATAAGTCCCCTGTTAAGCCCGTCGATATCTGCCTTTCTGACAGTTTTAAGACCAAGACCATATTTGCAGAAATAATTGAACGGGCATTTATAATATGTATCAAGCTGAGTAGGCGATACCTTTGCAGGCTGTTCTGACATGAAAAGCTTTTCTGCTGTCTTTTCGTCAAGCTTATAGTCACCATTTTCATGAAGATTCTTTGTTCGTATAAGTTTCTCGGCATATTCCTGCGATAACCCCAACGCAGACCTAATCGCAGAAGTTGCAGCGTTTTTATCGCGGGAATGTTCCATATATTTATAGTAAGCTGTCCTGAAAGAAGTGCAGTAAAAATCAAGTCCCATATCATGAGATTTGGTATTGATTTTGCCGAACATTCCGTTAAGCTCAGAAACAAGCGTAGAGGGGTGGTGAGCTTCTCCTACAAGGTCAGATTCTGAATACAGCACATAAAGCTTTTCATCAGCAAGAGTGAAAGCGTTGTAGCACACAAGCTTCTCTGTCTGAAAAGATTTTCTTGCGCTGTGTGCTATATGGATATCGCTTCCCTCTAAAATCATTTTTTCATTTTCTGTGATAAGTCCCCCAGAGCTTAAAGAAGCAGGAAATATGCCATCGTTCACCTCAACAAGAAAGACAGCCTTTACGCCCTCAAGCCTTGAATGGCTCGGGTCGCATATCCTTACGCAGTCAAGTTTCTGTGGAGGACGTGAAACACTCATTTGCGAAAGCATGAGCTTGAAAAGCTCATAGAACTGTCTGAGTGAGATAACTTCGTCATTCATGCAGTCATAGACCGATTTAATAGCTGAAAGAACAGAGTTCCAAAGTTGTTTTAGTCCTCTTGCCATTTCAAGCTGAGTTTCGTTATCTGAAGTTCCTGCCTTTTTTACAACGGAAAAAGTCTGCTGAGAAAGCTCAATACTGCCAAGAAGCTCATAAATCCCACGGCACAGCTCCCCTGCTGTAACGTCTTTAACAAGCTTGCTTTTAAATGCTTCAAAAGGCTCTATTATCTTTCGTCTTGAACGGTTTATGTTTTCAAGCTGTTTTTCGCTGAGATCTCCTGCAACAGTAAAATCACTGAGCCACATATCGCCCTCAACGCTCCAGCGTATGCAGTAGTCTTCCAGATTTGATATCTCGATATTCAGCATTGGAAAAAGCGGAGATTTTATGTATTTCAAAATATTGTCCGTGGAATACTTTCTTGAAAGCAAGCACTTGAAAAGCGAGTTCATATACCTTACGAGTGATGAAGAAGAAACGCTGTCACTGCGGTCTGAAAAATATGGTATCTCATATCTGTCAAACGTACCCTCAAAAACAGAAGCACAATCTTTAAGGTTTCTTGCAAGCAATGCTATATCACTGAATTTATAGCCTTTTTCTCTTACAAGCTCCCATATCTTTGCACTGACAAATTCACTTTCTTCGTAAATATCCGTGGCCGATACAACAGATACATTTTCACACTTTCCACTGTATGGTTTTTTACAGGTGTTGTAAATCTCTTTGCTGATATATTCTAGTTCAGGGACTTTGAATGAACTGTTGTGACACTCTATGGTGTTGACCTTGTAATTATGATCAGCAGAAATATCCGTTATCTGCTGTAAAGTTTTAAGTGTATCGGCAAAAGGGTGATTAGCATATCTTCTTACACTTTCGTTGTCGATACAAAGAGAAAAAGTTATGCTCTTGCACTGTGCAATGCAGGAATCGAGCATTTTAAGCTCGTCAAAGGAAAAATCGTTGAAAGCGTCAACAAAAACTGTCATTCCACGGAAATATCCGTTTTCCTTAACCTGAACCACACTTCTTGCCATTGCCGACAGTGTATCCTGCATTCCTGCCTTTTCAAGCTCATCCATGTAAAAATCATAAAGCCTTGCGATATCAAAAAGCTTCATGGCAAGAGAGCCACCCTGCTTTTCTGCGGCAAGAGCTAGATCCTGCGGTGTTATTCCGCTTTCACGAAACTGGCTCACAAGTTCGTTAAGTTCGGCTATGAAGCTGCCCTTTTCAAGACTCTTTTTATAAAATCGGATATCCTTGGTCTGTTTAAGACGTCTGACAGCCTTATACATAAGGATAGTACGGACGTTATCATCGGCATTTTCTTTTGATCTGCCGCCGTAAAGCTTTTCCGTGAACTCAGCGATACGGTTAAAGCCTGCAGTCTGTATGGCGTTGAAATCTGCCGCACCAAGGTGTTCATACAGTTTTTTATCATATTCAAATGAAAACTGATCTGGTATTATGACCATGACCTGCTCGCCGTTTTTTACAGCAGACTTGATCTTATCTATGAAAACTTCGTCACGTCCACTGTGAGAGCCACCGCTTATAACTGTTACCATTGAATGAGCCTCCGTTATGATTGATATTTATATAATAACACGGCAAGGCTCAAAAGTCAATCGTGCTTTTGATACAAGTACAAATAAATGTACACTTAGCTAAAAAGGCTTTTAATTATCTCGGCTATTTTAAAAGTAAACTTTATATCTTCCCTATTGCCGTCTATGACAGTTATACCACTGCCATTTTTATCGTTTTTTTCATCTGACATAACATTGCTCAAAACGAATGCTGCCCCAAGGTTTGATGAGGAAAAAGCAGCGGCTTTGATGCCTGCAGAGCTTACTGTAACGACAAATGAAATGATGATAGCTGTAACAAACTTTTTCATTAAAAATGGCCTCCCATAAATATCTGTTGTTCAGATTATGGGAGGTCATAGTTATTTTATTCAGTTTCCGAAAAATTTTCTTGCGATATCTACCGACTCTTTTGCGTCTTTTGCATAATAGTCAGCGCCTATCTGCTCTGCATAGTCAGCCGTTACCACCGCACCGCCTACTATTATCTTGCAGTCAACATTGTTTTCACGAAGAAGCTTAACTGTATTTTCCATGCTCACAAGAGTTGTTGTCATAAGCGCAGAAAGACCGATAAGATGTACGTCATTTTCTATTGCACAATCAACTACTGTCTGATAGTCAACGTCCTTGCCAAGGTCAATAACGTCATAACCATAGTTTTCAAGAAGTACCTTTACAATGTTCTTGCCGATATCGTGGATATCGCCCTTTACTGTTGCAAGGATTATCTTGCCCTTAGAAACGCTTTTTTCACCCGTTGACAGAATGTAATTTTTTATTACCTCAAAGCAAGCCTGTGCAGTGCCTGCTGTCTGGATAAGCTGTGGCAGGAAAAGCTTGCCCTTTTCAAATTCTGCGCCAGCCTTATCAAGTGCCGGGATAAGCATATCGTTGACAATGTTCATGGCTTCTGTTTCCTGCAAAAGCTTTGCAGTAAGGTCAGCTGCTTCTTTCTTCAGACCGTTTTCGATAGCATACGGCAAGTCTATCTCAGCTTTTGCACCTGTTGCGGCAGGAGCAGTTTTTTTCTCGCCACCGTAGTGAGAAATAAAGTCAACAGAGTTTTTATCAATGTTTGTCAGAAGCTTGTAAGCACGAACAGTTGCCGTCATAGAATCAATATTAGGATTCATTATCGGCAGGTCAAGACCCTTTGTGAGCGCCATCATAAGAAAGTTGTGATTAACTATCTCTCTGCTAGGCAGACCAAAGCTGATATTCGATACACCGAGAACTGTTTTAAGTCCAAGCTCGTTCTTTACTCGCTCCACTGCATTTACAGTCTGCATAACATTTTCTTGCTCCGCAGAAGCGGTAAGCGTAAGACAATCTATATACACATCTTCTTTTCTAATGCCGTATTCAAGCGCCTTGTCAAGTATCTTTTTAGCAAGCTCAAATCTCTTGTCAGCACTCTTTGGTATGCCGTTTTCATCGAGAGTAAGACCTACCACAGCCGCACCATATTTCTTTACAAGAGGAAGAACATTTTCAATGGAGCTGTCCTCAGCGTTTACAGAATTTACGATAGGCTTGCCATTATAAGCCCTCAGAGCCGCTTCAAGCACCTCAGGTATAGTTGAATCCACCTGCAAAGGCACATCGACAACGCCCTGCAAAGACTTTACAGCCTTGACCATCATACTCTTTTCGTCGATTCCCGGCAGACCAACATTTACATCCAGAATATCCGCACCTGCGTGTATCTGCTCGATAGCCTGACCAAGGATATAGTCGATATCGTTTGCAAGCAGTGCTTCTTTAAAACGCTTCTTGCCAGTAGGATTGATACGTTCGCCAATTATTCTTGGCTGGTCTATAACTACAGTATGTGTCGGTGAACAGCAAGCGGCAGGAATATCATTATGCACGCTGACGTGCTTCTTGCCTTTGAGCATTTCAGCCAGCTTTTTGATATACTCAGGATTAGTTCCGCAGCAACCTCCAAGCACCTTAACTCCCAATGGGATAAGCTTTTCTGCAAACTCCGCAAAATCTTCAGGTGAACAGTTATATTCATTTGTAACAGGGTCAGGAAGTCCTGCATTAGGCTTTACTACAACAGGGAGATTTGTCCACTTGCAAAGCTCCTCCACAACAGGATAAAGCTCCTTTGGTCCTAATGAGCAGTTCACACCGATTGCGTCAACGCCCAGGCCCTCCAAAGTCAAAGCCATGGAGCTTATGGCAACGCCCGTAAATGTACGCATATTTTCCTCAAAAGTCATTGTGCAGACTATAGGAAGATCGCTGTTTTCCTTTGCCGCAAGAACAGCCGCTTTAAGTTCATAGAGATCTGTCATTGTTTCAAAAACGATAAGGTCTGCGTCAGCTCCTGCAAGTATCTGCTCCTTATAAATATCATAAGCTTCTTCAAAAGTGAGCGTTCCTGTTGGCTCTAGAAGCTGTCCGATAGGTCCGATATCAAGAGCAACAAGGGTATCAGTACCCTCACATGCTTTTCTAGCATTTTTTATAGCCGCAGGGATAGCCTGCTGGACAGTATATCCACACTTTTCAAGTTTGTGTCTGTTTGCACCGAAAGTGTTGGCGTAAACAATGTCTGAGCCTGCGTTTATATACTGGCGGTGTATGTCCACCAGCCAATCAGGCTTGTCTATGTTAAGGGCTTCAGGAGTGCCACCCATTTCAAGTCCCTTTGCCTGAAGCATCGTACCCATTGCTCCGTCAAGTACGACAAATTCTTTTGTTTTAAGTAATGTTCTAAAATCCACAATGATCTCCTCTTTTTCTGAATTGACAAACTTCCCTCATATTACAGCAGGCACAACCACGTCTGCCCTTTGATATTTCATTTTTTGACAATCCGATTATCGCCGTAACAGACTTTCTCGGCGTCAGTATATTATTTTCAGTTGCATTAAGCCCGATAAATTTCTGCGCATTGAGTACGTCAAGAAAAACTCTCTGCACGCTGATAGGCAGATCGCCATAACCAGGAGAAAACCTCCATGTCTGATTATATCCGCTGAGCTTTTCTTTCACAGTGTTGTCAACTATATCGCATACCTGCTCCACAGCAGCACTTGCAAGGCAATCCGCTATCATAGCTTTAGCCATATCCTCTGCTTCATAAGCACGAAGCTTTCTATCAACGCCTGAAGAAATAGTCGCTGCAAAAAGCACGCATTTACTGCACCCCTCAAGGTGTCTGCATATATCATTGCCACCAAGAAACAACGGAGTACCGATGACCTCAACACCGCTCTCTTTATGAGCGACATCAAACACTCTGTACACAAATTTAGGCTCAATGACTTTCAAAAGCTCTTTTTCACATTCATCTATCAACAAAGCCGTGCGTTCGTCTGGCTTGTTATTGCCCATTCCCATATATCTCACGGCTTCTTTAACGTTTATATGTTCAAGTTTCAAATAATCACCTACCGATTGTTATTATACCACATTACTATGAATTTTACAACAATAAATAATAAATGTACGTTCACAAAAAAAGTCCCCGCAATCATCAGGGACTTTGTGTTACATATTGTCAGCGTCTTTAAGATACTGTTCAGCATTTTCAAGCATAAGCTCTGTGATATTTTCACCGCCCATTATCCTTGCTATCTCATACTTTCTCTGTTCATGGTCGAGAGTTCTAACAGTTGTAACTGTCCTGTCGCCCTGTATATTTTTCTCAATAAGCAAATGATTATCCGCCATAACAGCCATTTGGGCAAGGTGGGTCACGCAAAGGACTTGCCTGAGGCGAGATATCTGTTTCAGCTTTATACCTATCTTCTGAGCTGCTCTGCCGCTTACTCCTGTGTCTATCTCGTCAAATATCAGCGTGCCGATACTGTCCTTTTCTGCAATTACGTTTTTCAGTGCAAGCATTATTCTTGAAAGCTCACCGCCTGAAGCGATCTTCGCAATAGGCTTTGGCTCTTCGCCCAGGTTTGCAGAAATAAGAAACTCTATGCTATCCATGCCATTTATGGTGAGCTTGCCTGTTTTCTGCTGAACTACCAGCTTGACCTTCGGCATATTGAGAAATTCAAGTTCCTCTGTTACCTGAGAAACGAACCGCTCTCCTGCTTTTTTTCTGTGGTCTGAAAGTGCTTTGGCTTTCTTTGATACCTCCGCAAGAAGTCTTTCCTTTTCTTTATTAAGCTCGTCCAAACTCTGTTCTGCTCCGCTCAGCTCATCAAGCTCATTCTGTGAATTTTCAAGAGTAGTCAGCACATCATCAAGCTCAGGACCATATTTTTTCATGATACGCCTGAGTTCATCAGAACGCTGATTAAGGTAATCATAACGTTTCGGGTCGATATCGAGGCTGTCAAGAAGTGAGCCTATCTCCTCGGAAATATCCTCCATTTCAATAGCCGCAGAACTAAGTCTGTCGTATATAGGCGATATCTCAGTCATTATATCAGTATATCCCTCAACCGATTGTGAAGCTCTCTGAGTCATCTCCACTGCACCATCTGTGTCATCATCGCCTGAGAGAAGTTGTTTTGCCATATACAGAGCCTCAGAGATAGCAACAGCATTTTTAGAAATGTTAAGCTCTGCTTCTATCTCTTTATCCTCGCCTTCATGAATGTTGAGCGCATTTATCTCCTCGACAATATCAGCAAGCTCAGCCATACGAAACTCTTTTTTGCTTTGCTCAGTTTTTATCTTGTTTATCTTCTTTGCAATGCTTTGAAGCTCTCTGAAAGAACTGTGATAGTCTTCTATAAGAGCTTCCGATTCGGCATAGCTGTCAAGTATCTCTATATGACGTTCAGGAGCCATGAGTATCTGATTATCGTGCTGTCCATGGATAGTTACAAGTGTTTCTCCGATAGCCTTAAGCACGGAAACATTCACCGCTCTCGAGTTGACTCTTGCAACGCTTCCACCATCTGAACGTATCTCACGGGTAAGGAAAAGCTGTCCGTCTTCTGCACTTATGCCAAGCTCGTCTAGTACCTGCAAAACATTGTCCCCAATGTCAGTAAACAACGCTGAAATAACAGCCTTGTCCGTGCCTGTTCTCACAATATCCTTAGTGACACGCTGACCGAGGATAGCATTTATTCCATTTATAAGTATGGACTTACCTGCTCCCGTTTCGCCTGTGAAAACATTAAGCTTATCAGAAAAATCTATAGTCGCCTTTTCTATCACGGCAAGATTTTCAATATAAAGTTCACTTAACATTTTAGATCATTCCTCTGCTGTTTAAGAAATAATAAAGGATCTCAGTTCCTCTGCCATATGGGACGCATCTTTTTCCGTCCGCATAAGTATGAATATCGTGTCATCACCTGCAAGCGTTCCCACAACATTATCAAGCCCAAGCTTGTCAAGCTTTGCACACACCGCCTGCGCCATGCCCGTATGACATTTCACCACAACAGTGTTAAGCGCATGATCCACTGACACAACGGCGTCTGAAATTATTCCGAAAATGCCGTTATTTTGCTCTGCAATATCTTTTTTGAGTGCAGGCAGGCTGTATTTATAATTGCCGTCTGAACCAATGGTCTTTACAAGGGAAAGCTCTTTTATATCCCTTGAAACTGTTGCCTGAGTGACTTTCAGACCATGCCTTTTAAGCGCTTCACGAAGATCCTCCTGAGTGCCGATATTTTCGTCTTTGACAATCTGCATTATCAAATTCTGACGCTGATTTTTCATATGCCGTCCTCCGCTGATTCCTTCAGCGGCTGCATAAGCTTTTTGTTTATAGACGAGAAAAAGCTGCCGCCGCTTATATCTATGATTTCAACAAAATACTTTGACTTTGAAACTGTCACAGTGTCCTCTGCCGAAAGTCTGAAAACATTATTGCCGTCAACGCTGACGATAGCGTGAGAGCCACTATTAGTGTGACACTTGACCTTCATAACGCTGTCCTCTGAAAGTATCATAGATCTTGCAAAAAGCGAGTGAGCACATATCTGTGTGAACTCTATACACTTCATTTCAGGCTCGATTATAGGTCCGCCTGCTGACATTGAATAGGCTGTTGAGCCTGTGGCTGTGGAAAGTATAACGCCGTCTGCACGAAGTGAAGAAATAAGTCTGCCGTTTTTTGACACCTCAAAATCAGCTATCTTACAATCGTCAGCTTTTGTTACTGCAACGTCATTAAGTGCAGTATATGACTTATTTTCACTGCCACATTCGACATTTACGTTTAACATCATTCGGCGGCTGAGGGTATATTCTCCAGAAAAAAGCTTGTCCAGCAATTCAAGCTGTGAATGTTCAAGAGAGGCCATGAAACCAAGTCTGCCACAGTTTATGCCAAGTATAGGCTTCTCAAACGCACAGCCCTTAAGAGAGCATTTGAGTATCGTTCCGTCACCACCGATCGCAACGATCATATCACACTGCTTTACACACTCGTCTTCGCTACAGAAAGTGATATCGAGCTTTCCGAAAACGTCCTTATAGCATCTATCCATAAAAAGTTTTGCACCATTTTTGTGCAGCCTTTCATATGTTGCGGTCGTATACTCTAAGCAATGAGTTTTATCAAGATTTGGATAAAGATAGATTTTCATAATATTACCACTCTTGTGTTTAGTCTTTGAAGCTATCAAAAGCTTCGTTCACAAATTCTTTTATATTGAGCTGACCAAGCTTGTCAGCCGTCATGTCAGCATTTTTAAGTAGAATAAGATATTCAAGATTGCCGTCGCCGCCCTTAACAGGTGAAATTGTTATGTTTTCAGCCGCAAGCCCCTCTGCTCGAAAACAGCCAAGAAGCTCGGTAATCACTCTCACATGGTCTTTACGATCTTTGACGATACCCTTTTTATTGAGAGCCTGCTTACCAGCCTCAAACTGAGGTTTTATAAGAAGAACCATTTCGCCGCCATCGCAAAGACAATCGCAAAGGGATTTTATAACAAGTTTTAGAGAAATAAACGAAAGGTCACCACTTATGAACTGCACAGGTCTGTCAAAAAAATCCGCTGTCAGATATCGTGCATTCACGCCCTCACAGTTTTTGACCCTGCTGTCATTGCACAAACTCTCATCAAGCTGTCCATGACCCACGTCAACCGCATAAACAAATTCTGCACCATGTTCGAGCATACATTGAGTAAATCCGCCTGTTGAAGCACCGATATCAGCGCAGACTTTACCTGTCAAGTCAAGCCCGAAAACATCGCAGGCGTGTTCAAGCTTAAGCCCGCCCCTGCCAACAAATTTCATATCATCAGACCTACATTCCACACCGCTGTTTTCATCAACCAATACAGAAGGCTTGACACAGACCTTGCCGTTTACTGACACAAGCCCATTTTTTATAAGCTGCTTGGCACGTTCTCGGCTTTTTACGCCACAGTTCGTAACTATATACAAATCAAGTCTTTCACTCATCTTTTAAAAAGCCCTCAACTGTATCAGCCATTTTTTCTGCTGAAAAACCAAGCTCATCAAGTAGCACATCACATTTTCCATGCTTCACGAAACCATCAATAGCAAACTGTGCCACATTTGGACAGATAGAAGCATACTTCTCTGAAATACTTCCACAGTAATAAGCTTCCTCAAAGAACAGCACAGCATCGTAGGCTGACATTATATCAACAACTTCATGGTCGATAGGGAAAATATTCACGAGCTTAATGACATCGCACTTTATATCACGATTTCTGAGTATTTCTATAGCTGTAAAAAGATCATTTGCAAGCCTGCCGTATGTAACAAGCAAAACCTTTGCGCCATCTGTATGACGATAAACGTAAGTTGAAACAGGATCAGATGTATCATATAGCGATTGATCCCTGCCCCTTGGATATCTCACAGCACAAATGCCACTGTCGTCCTCAACAGCTTTATGCAGGCACAGTCTGAGTTCGTCATAATTAGACGGAGAATATATCCTCATATTCGGCACAGACGTAAGAAAAGAAACATCAAAAATTCCCTGATGTGTTTCCCCATCATCACCGACTATACCTGCGCGGTCAACGCATACAACTGCATGACAACCGCCTATCGCCATATCGTGGATAAGTTGGTCGTATGACCGTTGCAAAAACGACGAGTACACCGCAAAAACAGGTACATAGTTCATAGAAGCAAGCCCAGCACAGAATGTAACTGCGTGTTCTTCGGCAATGCCCACATCAAAGAAGCGTTCAGGAAAACGCTTTGCAAAATACTGAAGCCCCGTACCGTATTTCATTGCCGCAGTTACCGCACAAAGACGCTTATCCTTTTCTCCCATTTTACAAAGCTCTTTTCCCATTATAGAAGAAAAGCTGTCAGAAAGTACAACGTCGGGATTGCCCGTTTTTATCTCAAAGGAGCCGACCCCGTGAAACTCTCCTGGGTTAGCTTCTGCAGGAGCATAGCCCTTGCCTTTTATAGTATTCACATGAACAAAAACAGGCTTGTTTACTGCCTTTGCAGCCATAAGTCCCTGTTCAAGTTCTTCAAGATTGTGTCCGTCGATAGGTCCAATATAGTGAAAGCCAAGATCTTCAAACATGGTGCTGTGAAGTATCATGTTCTTGACCGCGTTTTTTGAGTTACGAACGGCATTTTTCACAGGTTTACCTATAACAGGCGTCTTGTCAAGCATTCTCTCTACTCTGCCCTTTGTGCGCTGATAGCTCTCTTTTGTACGCATGGTGGAAAGATATTTCGCCATTCCGCCAACATTTTTTGAGATAGACATTTCATTATAGTTGAGGATAACAATGATATTTGTATCACTTTTGCCTGCATTGTTAAGTCCCTCATAAAGCTCGCCGCCTGTTGAAGCACCGTCACCAACTACAGCTATAGCATGGTGAGTTTTGTCACCACTCAGCTTCATTGCTGTGGCGATCCCAAGCGCCGCAGAAACAGATGTGGAGCTGTGACCACTAATAAAAGCATCATGCACTGACTCGTCAGGTCTGCAAAAACCCGAAATACCGTTTTCCTGTCTGAGAGTTTTAAACTCTTTGAGTCTACCCGTAAGTATTTTATGTGTATATGCCTGATGACCAACGTCCCAGACGATTTTATCTTTAGGTGATTCAAAAACCCTGTGGATAGCCATTGTAAGCTCCACAGTGCCAAGATTTGACGCAAGATGACCGCCGTTTTTTGAAACCGTATCTATAAGAATTTTCCTTATGTCACCGCAAAGCTCCTCACACTGTGCAATGGAAAGCTTTTTCAGGTCGGCAGGCAGATTCATTTTATAAATATCAGGCTTTTTTATTTCCGACATTATATCAAGATCTCCAATCTTTTATCAACTTCTTCTTGTGAGCATATCAGAAGTAAGCTCTGTGAGGAAAACGCTGTCCTCAAAATATTTAAGATGCCCCAGTGCTTGAACTGTCAGTTGTTTTGCTATCTGTTCTGACTTGTCAAGTCCAAGCAAAGATACATATGTGTTTTTATGCTGTTCGCTGTCGCTGCCGATAGGCTTGCCAAGCTCCTCAAAAGTGCCTGTTACGTCAAGGATATCGTCAACTATCTGGAATGCTCTGCCCATTGCCTGAGCATAGTCTGCCGCAAATGGGATAGCTTCAAGCTTATCGCCGAGAATAACGCCCATTACACAAGCGGCTTCAATAAGTGCGCCTGTTTTGCAGGTCTGCAAAATACTCAGTGTGTCAACATCTATTTCTTTATTTTCATATTTAAGGTCTATCACCTGACCGCCTATCATGCCGTCAGTGCCTACTGCTCTTGCCAGAACAGAGATAAGCATAACAGCCTTGTCAGCAGATATAACACCATTCATGGCACTATTGGCTATGACCTCAAAAGCAAGTGTGTTCAGTGCGTCGCCTGCAAGCAATGCGATATTTTCAGGAAAAGCCTTATGACAAGAGGGCTTTCCTCGTCTGTAATCATCATCGTCCATACAAGGCAGATCGTCATGTATAAGTGAAAAAGTGTGTATAAGCTCAATAGAACAAGCTATCTCTGCATATTTCTCAGGCTGACGCTCGCCACACATACGGCAAAATTCAAGCATAAGCACAGGTCTGAGCCTTTTACCCCCTGCCTGCAAAGAATACTCCATAGCCTCAACTACCTGACCCTGAAGCTCAGGCTTTGAGCGTGTAAGCTCCAGCAGTTTATTATCTATAAGCTCCACATAATAATCAAGTGTGGCTTTATTCATATCATTCATTGCTATTATCTCCGTTCATAGCCTTTACGGAAAGCTTTGCACTTTCAAGGCTTTTTTTGCAGTCGACCGACAGATCTATCCCCTCTTTATAAAGTTCCAAAGCTTTCTCAAGAGGAAGCTTGTCATTTTCAAGCTGACCAACTATATCATTAAGTCTTGTAAGATTTTCTTCAAAAGTCATTTTAAACAGCCTTTCATTTGACAAATGTTATTTTAGCAGATACACTGCCGTCTGACAGCTTTATGTTTACTTCGTCGCCTACATTCAGCATTGATACGCTGTCGACGACGCTCTCGCCTTTCTGAACGATAGCATATCCTCTGCCCAGAACGTTGAACGGGCTAAGCATATTCAACGAAGAAACATAGCCGTCAAACTGAACTGACAGCCTTTCAAGCCTGCGTTCCATGATCTGCGACAACCTTTTTTCAAGGTCACACACTGCTTTTTCGCTTTGCTCTAACCTCTTTTCAGGAGAATAAAGCTTTAAAAGCTTATCACAGCTTTCTACCTGTGATATTGCCCTATCAAGCTTTTGTTCCATAGCCTTATCAAGCTTTTGCCTTAAAAGGCTCACAGCATTAAGAAGATCCGTCTTGTCGGGAGTTGCTATCTCAGCCGCCGCTGAGGGAGTTGGCGCACGCATATCTGCGGCATAATCTGCAAGGGTGGTGTCAGTTTCATGACCTACTGCCGATATTACAGGTGTATTGCAGGCATA
The DNA here is from genome assembly GCA_934435205.1 of uncultured Ruminococcus sp. Classification (GTDB taxonomy): domain Bacteria; phylum Bacillota; class Clostridia; order Oscillospirales; family Ruminococcaceae; genus Hominimerdicola. The sequence goes on from CAKSAK010000003.1 coordinate 390,585, forward strand.
AACAGCCAGCGCAACCGCCTCGTCATTGAACACCATAAGGTCTTCACTAGAGCCACCGCCACGAGCTAATATTATGGTATCTGCACCGCTTTTATCAGCCGCTGAAAGTGCTTTGCATATAGTTTGTGCAGCTGCCGCACCCTGCACCTGTGCCGGGTAGACCTCAATGCTGCAAACAGGATAACGCCGTTCTGTAACGTGTATTATATCCTGCAATGCCGCCGCAGTAAGTGACGTAACAACGGCTATCTTCTTCGGAACAAGGGGTATTTGCTTTTTTTTGTTCACATCAAATACGCCCATTTTTTCAAGCTTTTTCTTGGTCTGCTCAAACTGAACGTGCATAACGCCCACGCCAAGTGGTGCTATCTCCGTAGCTATTATCTGATAAACGCCGTCACGCTCATAGATCTCTATATTACCCATAACAAGCACACTCATGCCGTCCTCAGGCATGAATTTAAGCCTTGAAACACTGCTTGAAAACATAACAGCTTTAAGTGCTGAACTGCTGTCCTTTACTGTAAAATAAGCATGACCTGACTTATAATGTATATTAAAATTGGATATCTCGCCTTTGACAGCAATGCCTTTCAGCTTAAGATCAGACCGCAGTTTTGAAGCAAGATATCTGTTTAGCTGAGAAACAGTTATAACTGAACTCATATTCTGATCTTCCCTTTCCTGATCGCAGCATAGACCGCAACGCCCACTGCGTTATCGCTTGAAAACTCAGGCTCAGCAAAGCTGCCGTACTTTTCAAGCTTACTTTTTATAAAGCGATTAGACATCACACCGCCCGCATATATAATAGGTATATCCTTATACTCATGACGAAGATTAACTGTCATTTTCTCCACCGCAAGGCACACACAATCAATGCAGTATGCCGCAACGTCAGCCGCTGAACAGTCCTCGCCTATAAGCTTCACGCACTGATTTTCTATTCCAGAAAGTGAACAATACAGCCCGTCAACTGACGCTTTCGGCTTTAGTTTATGTTCGCTTTCAGCCGCAAGCCTTTCAAGCTCTTTACCGCATGGAAAAGACAGCCCAAGCCTTACGCCTGTTCTGTCTATGGCTTGTCCGCCCTTAAGATCACGGCTTCCGCCGATCTGAGTTATATTTATTAGCTTATCCTTGTCAGGCTCGCACAAAAGAAGATCTGTAGTGCCTCCGCTGACGTGAAAAGCCGCAAAAGGCTTGTCGGAGCAGAGCATATCAAGCTGTCCACAAGAGTAAAGCGCCGCAAGTATATGTCCCACCTGATGCGAAGTCTTTTCAAGGTCAGCCCCACAGGCAAGTGACACAGCTTGTGCAACATTTTCTCCAACAAGGAAGCAAGGCATATACGACCCCTCTGTACACCTTGGTGCATAAGAATACCCAACTGCACTTAAGTCATACTTTTTATCAAAAAGCTGTTTCATAAGTTCTGGAAGCTGTTTCGTATGGTGAAACACAGCGTCGGATTGTCTTAGTCCTCGATCTCCCTGCTTGACAGGAAGAAGCTTTTTGCATGACCTGACGCTCATATCCGCAGTATCAAGCAGTGCACATGAAGTGGTATAATTGCTTGTGTCTATTCCGAGTACAAAACTCACTGCTTTTCCTCTTGTTCCTTTGAAAATGAGCCAAGCACGCCGTTTACAAATGAAACATCAGGCTCGAGGGCATATTTTCCTGCAAGAGCCACAGCCTCGCTTATGGCAACGTTCACAGGAACGTTCTCCTCATATATTGCCTCGTAAATAGCAAGTCTGAGTATTGCAAGATTTATCTTAGGTATTCTTTCAACAGTTCTCTTGTTGCTGAACTTGCTGATTATGCTGTCGATCTCGTCCTGCTTTTCGCAAACATTTTCCACGAGCTTTTTAACTTCATCATTTACGATGATCTCGTTCACTTCCATGGCAGACATGAAAATATCATCAAGCTCCTCGTCCTGTCTAAAAAGTTTCTCAAATATCAGCAAAAATGCTGATTCTCTTATTTCACGCCTTTTAATTGGCACAAAAACACTTCCTTCATCTTATATTTGTCTGAGTCCTATTCCTTTTCCGAAAGGTCAACTCCGCATATGGTCACATTTACCTTTGCAACTGTAAGTCCAAGCATATTCTGAACTGCACTTTTTACTTTATCCTGTATCTCCTCGGCAACGGAAACCGCCTTAGCTCCACGGCAAAGTATTATACCTATAGACACTGACAGAACATCGTCAACAAGGCCTATCCTGATATTGCCGAAATTTTCCTGTCTGAACCAGAGCTGACGTGGAGTCTTCATAACAGGAGCGATACCATAAACGCCCTCTATCTCATTAACAGAGTTTGTAACGATCTGCGCTATAACGTCCTGACTTATGTGCAGGCTTTTTTCTACTTTCTTTGAAACATCATTCATATTTATCCGAGCCTCCCTTTTTAGATATAAAAAAGAAATCCTTCAATCTATACTTATAATCATTATAGCATAAAACTCAATAGGTTACAAGTATTTTGAAGGACTTTTTTTATTTGCTGACAAATTTTATTCTACATCATAAATTCTGATGTTTTCATTTGCAACTGAAACTTCGCTAAGGAGGATATCTTTTATCTGTGCCGCTTCACTTGCAACAAGCCCGTCGCTGTCGGTCTTTACAACGATATTTGCGTTATCGCCGTCAAGATAAACAACACAGTCCTCAAAGCCTGCTGCTTTCACGAGTGTCTCTACCTTGCTCTCCGACTCCATGAGCCCTGTCATGGCTGAAGCTTCTTCTTCAGCGACTTTCTTTTCTTCCTCTGTGGAATCGCCGCCGTTCATTATATTCTTTAATGTTTCTACCGCCTCGTCCCTTGAATTCATTCTGTCTATTCTTGCCTGTGCGAAATAATCTGAAGCGCTGTCAGTGCTTACGAGCTGTGCGTCGCCGTAATTCACGCTTTGACTTTTCACAACGTCTGTCGCCTTTATCTTGCCGTCTGAGGTCGATACTGCATAATTTATGTATACTGCAAGACCGAGTATCAGCGTCATTCCCGCAAGGATTATCTGCTTTTTGCCTATTATCATGGTCGGTTTTTTCATCTTTATTACCTCTTTCTGTTATTTTCTGCCCTCAACGCAGATCTTACTGCTTGATATGCCCAGCGCTGTCGAAACCGCTTTAAGCACACGTTCATTTACTTTTATATCTCCACCTCCTTCGCAAACAATGACAACGCCGCATATCTGCGGTTTTATTATTTTTCTGACCAATGCCTCCTTTTTGCCGTCATTGTCAGTTATTACTATCTCATTTTCATATCTGTCGCTTGTTCTGTCGCCGTTGTTATCTGTGCTTTTGGTAAGATTTTCGGCATAAACATATTCGGTAGTTCCCTCAACTGTCACCATTACCTCGCATTCGCCAACTCCCCTGACTTGAGAAAGAACATCTTTAAGCTCTTTTTCTATCTGCTTTTTGTAGCTGTCTGTATCATCAGCGGCAACGCTTTCTGTAGGAACATTCTTGCTCTCTGCGGTGCTGTTAGCTGGAAACATCTCAGAAACAAATATAAGCAATATCCCTGCAAGACCTACCGCTATCACTATCTTCGTTTTCATAGGAAGCTTTTTAAGAGCCTTTATTTTCCCCTCAACTTTACTTTTCAGCAACGTTTATTCCTCCTGCACGATAACTTGAATATCAGGCAGATCTTCTGCTATAAGCTTTTCAACAAGCTCTCTGTCGCTTGTCTTAGTCAGATATACCCTTACCGACGTTATCTCTATTTCATTATATTCATTTATGTTAGTGGTTATGTCCACCCTGACATTTTCTATGCCATTTTTATTCAGCTTATCCCGAAAATATTCTTCAAGCCTGCTTTCGGATTCGGACAGATAATAAAGCTCCGCCACCGTTGAAACGCTGTCAAACTCAGGCAGATCTGAAAGCTCTGTATAGTCGCTTAAGGTGACTTTAAAGCCATGTCCCATTACAGGCGTTATGACCGCAAGCAAAAGTATCACTGCAAGCACTGATCTAAGCTGTTTTTTCAAAGTCCCCTCAGGTGCGGCAATATCCGTAAGAGATGTTATCACGCCTATTATGCAGGCTGTAAATATCACTGCTTTAACTGTATTCATTTTAAACTCCTGTGTTCATGGCTGTCATTATTACGACTGATGTGGAAATAACGAACATTATAGAATAAGCCGCCAGGATGCTCACGCCAATTGATAAAACCGAGTTTATGCTTTTAAGAAGTCCACCACTGCTATTTATGCCAAAAATATCGTTTATTGTAGCGCCTATCCACACTGCAAGCTTTACCGCAAGAAGCGTAAGCAAAGGTTTCGCAACTATCACAGCCATTATTATAACGCCTATCACGCCGACGCTTGTTCTTATTACGCCTATACTTCCCTTTACCGCTGAATAAGCTTCTGACACCGAGCCGCCTATGACAGGTATAAAACTTGAAGCCGCAAATTTAACGGCTCTTGCGGAGAGATTATCAGCCGCCGCTCCTGCAAAGCTTTGGATTGATAACAGCCCTGTAAAAAGAGTCATCACAATTCCAAGCACCCATATGACCAGCTTTTTCACCGACTCTGCAAGGCTTCCAAGGTCAAGAGACGGGTTTATGGCAGAAACAAGTGTCACTGCAAGCACTGCCGACAAAAACGGCACAAGTATCTTATCCGCCAATATGCCTGCACTTTCGCATATTATCAGCATAACGCCGTAATATCCTGCACCTGCCGCCGCACTACCACCTGCTGTCGCCACGCTTGAAAAAATGGGTATGTATGACATCATAAAGCTGTTCATTTGTTCCATGGAAGTCTTTACAGAATAAAGGCTGTCAGTGACAGTATCGCTTATAACAAGCACTGTGGTAAGAACACATATGAGAGTGAACACCTTGTCCACTGTACCCTCAGCTGACATTGACCTTACCAACACGCAGAGCATAGTGGCGGCTGTTATTTTTCCAAGCATTATAAGAGGGCTTCGCAGTGAGGCGGTAAAGCTTTCAAGAATATGCTTTATCACATCAGAAGCGCTTATATTTGCGGCAGAGGACGGATCTTCCAAAGTAATGTTATTATCTTCAAGTACAGTTTTTACATCTTCATCACCCTCAAATGACAGACCCTCATTTATTTCGCTTATGAGCCTGTCATAGTATTCGTTGTTCTGTTCCTCGCTATCTGCATATACTCCCTGTGGCGAAAACATGACCGCAAGGACTATGATAACAGCGGCAATTATTTTTTTCATATGTATATCCTATATAAGCAGTGCTTTTACTATTTCTACAAATGCTTTGAAAAGCGGTAGCGATACAGAAAGCATTGCAAGCTTTCCTGCAAGCGTGACTTGCGACGCAAGTGCATTTTCTCCACAGTCTTTGCAGTAATCGGAAGCAAGCTGTACGATATAGCATATGCCAAGTGACTTGAAAAGTATGGTAATATACATATCGTCAATGCCTGACAGAGTGAAAAGGTCCTCAAAAACAGATATAAGATCTTTCACAAATGCTACCGAATGAAATAGCACCAGTGCTGCCGCCGCAAGCACAGCCGCATATTTTATCTCACGGCTGTCTTTCTCAATGGCTTTGCACACAATGGTTGAGAAAATACAAAAGCACACTATTGTAAATATTTTCATTAATACAATCCAAACACTTCTTTTATCGTTTCAAACAGATTTCCGATCTGCCTTACTATCATAAGCAGAACGACAATAAGTCCAGCAAGAGTTGTCATCATTGCCTGTTCGTCACGCTCCGCTCGTTTCAGCAAGAGATTTAACACGGCAACGATAATTCCTATGGCAGCGATTTTGAAAATAAGATCTATGTCCATAAAATTTTGTTCCCTTCATTATGGTTATCCTTTGCTATGGCTATATTAGCAGAATAGCGATAAAAGCTCCGCTGAGAACGCCCAAAGCTCTGCACAGCCGCACCTGTGAGGTGAAATTCTCTGAAAGTCTGCTTATCTGCTCGTCAAGTGCGGCAAGGCTCATGGAAATGTATGCAAGCTGTCCATTCGTGTCTGTTGTGCCGAGTTTTTCAAAAAAATCTATGGCTGTCTGCCTGCTTTCATTGTCAAAAAGCTTTGACTTATATATATCCTCGGTTATTCTTCTGCGGACATCAGGCGAGGAGGTATCTTGTGACAAAAATGCAAAGTCAGAATAATCTTTCTGTGAGCCAAGCTTTGAAATTATTTCACCGAAAGTCATTCCTCCCTCAACCATTGCCCTTGCTTCAAATATCAACCGTCTGAGAAGCTTGAGATATTTCATTTGCCGTATCTTGTCCGTTGCCATTGCACAGCCCATTTGTGTGCAGGCGGCTATTATTAGCACACAGCCTATTAGTTTTATCATTTCATGCTCCTGTTTTTGTAAATGAGACAAGCCTGCCGCACATTGTTCCTGTGCCAAGCACCGCAAGTGCGTCAAAAGCTTTGTCTTTTATGAGTTTTGAGATATAACGCCGCTTTTTAAGTTCTTCAAGACTTGAAGCATGGCATGAAGCGATAAGCTTCACACCTGAGTTTAGTGCATACTGCAAAGCTTCGTTGTCCTCGGAAGAGCCTATCTCGTCACATATGAGTATTTGTGGCGACATGACCTTGACGGCCGTCATTATGCCCTCATATTTGTTGTAGGAATTGAACACGTCTGTCATTGCGCCTATAAGATTTTGCGGCTCACCTGCCACTGTTGCAGCAAACTCGTTTCGCTCATCTATAAGTGCAACACGCCAGCGTTCACCAAGCTTTCTCGCAAGGTCACGAAGTATCGTTGTTTTACCTCCTGACGGCGGTGACGCTATAAGCAGGCTCATTGGTTTGTCAGAAAAGCATTTTGCATATATCTCGTCTGAGCTGCCTATCATTTCACGAGCTATCCTTATATTAAGAGAAGATATATTTTTTACCGACTCAACGGCATAACCTCTTGCAGGTTCAAGAACGGCAGTTCCACAGAAGCCTACTCTGCACCCTCCTGAAACTGTTATGTAGCCCCTTGCTATCTCACGATGAAAGCTGTGAAGGGAGTTCTGAAATGCTCGCTGATAGATAGTTTCAATATCCTCTGAGGTAACTTGAACGCTATCCCCGATATTGTTCATGAGCCTGCCGTTATCATTGACGAAATACTCTTTCGAGAATATGGTAACAGACAGCCGTCTGCCTCTGCGAAGTCTTATTTCCTGTATCCTGTCACGCTCTATTTCTGGCACTGACATAATTGCTCCCCTTATGCGAGGTGTGAGCAGTTCGTAAACGTATTTTATCTTGCTGACTTCTCTTATCATTTTTTCACGCTCCTTTTGACTTGTCCTATGAAATAACTATGCTCTGAGCCTGCCTTTTAGTACAAGATATTTGTATTCTCCTACAGACGCAGATACCCATTATTGTATATAATTATCACGCAAAATGCTTGAAATACTGTTGTATTTGTGATATAATGTTAATGTAATATGCACAAATATCGTGAAGATAAAAGAAACATACAAAACAAAGGAGAAAATTATGAACAACAGCTTAACTGAAGAACAGGTAAAAGTACTGAATATGTCACAAAGCGTGATAAATGAGGTAAGAAAGGTCATTATCGGTAAGGACGAGATAATCATAAAAGTCCTGCTGTCCATACTTGCAGGCGGTCATATCCTTATTGAGGATATTCCAGGAGTAGGAAAGACCACTCTTGCCGTGGCTCTTTCAAAGGCGCTTTCACTTGACTATAAAAGACTACAATTCACCCCTGATGTTTTGCCAACAGACGTGACAGGTTTTACCATACTCAATAAAGAAACACACAAGTTTGAATATAAGCAGGGTGCTGCTCTCACAAATCTTTTTCTTGCAGACGAGATAAACAGAACCTCAAGCAAAACGCAGTCTGCGCTTCTTGAAGTAATGGAGGAGGGCAAGGTAACTGTGGACGGTATCACACATAAAATGCCTGACCCTTATATCGTTATCGCAACGCAAAACCCGGTTGGCTCTATAGGCACGCAAATGCTCCCTGAGTCGCAAATGGACAGATTTATAGTAAGGCTCACAATGGGCTATCCAAGTCTTGAAAGCGAAGTTGCAATGCTGAAATTAAAGCAAAATCTTGTGCCTGTGGATAATGTAAGGCCTGTGGTGTCTGCGGAGGATATCATTCAGGCAAGAAAAGTTGTGGAAAACATTTATGTTTCAGATCAAGTTTTCCAGTACATCGCTATGCTTGCAAACGCAACGAGGAACAATGAATATATAAAGTTGGGTCTTTCACCTAGAGGAACTATCGCACTGCTCAGAATGACAAAGGCGACAGCACTTCTTAAGGGCAGAGATTATGTTATCCCAGATGATGTTATCTACAGCTTCAAGGACGTTGTTCTTCACAGGCTTGTGTTCAACTCAAAGGCAAAGATAAACGGCTTCACGGGAGAACAGATACTCAAAGGGGTTATTTCCTCAGTTCAGGTTCCAAGAGTTAGCAAATAACGGAGGAGCAAATGCTGATTTTATATATAATATTATTTATCGCCTCTATCTTTTTCTATATATTATATGTGGGTAGCTTCTCTTTTTATCTCTTTGCATTTTTGCTTGTCATGCCTATAATTTTATTCGTCATGCTCAAAAAAATGTCAAAGAAAATAAGCGTTGGTTTTGTGAACACTCAGAAAACCGCAGGCAGATCTTCAAAAATTCCTGTTGTGCTGAGATTGCAAAACCGCTCAAAGCTGCCTGTTGCCAATATGATTATAGAGATAGAATATTACAACACTCTTGACGGCGACAAAAATACAATGAAGATAAATACTCCACTTTATCCTGATGATGTTCAGTATCTTACCTTGCACGTTTCTGCAAAGCATTATGGCACAGTGCGCATGAACATAAAACGCTGCCGCATTGTGGATATGCTGAAGCTTTTCAAGGTAAAGGTAAGCACCGATGCCGCTTCCAGACTTTTTGGCGAAAGCACTTTCACTATAGTGCCTGACTATATACCTATCGAAAACAACATTGCGAATTATGCTGAAATGGGTCTTGAAACCGATGATTATTCCAAGACCTCAAAGGGCGATGATCCCTCTGAGATTTTTGATATACACGAATATCATGATGGTGACAAAATAAACAGGATACACTGGAAGCTTACTGCAAAGCAGGATAAGACCATGGTCAAGGATTATTCCCTGCCTATATCAAACTCTATCGTGCTTATGGCGGATCTCCACCTTGATACAAATACAGACGATTATATGCTCGTATACGATACTCTTGTAGAAGCTATAGCGTCTATATCCTATTATCTTATAGAAAATGACACACCTCACAAGGTAGTGTGGTATGATAAAAAGAAAGATTTAAGCGAGGTAGTGAACGTTACGGACGAAGAAAGTGCAAGGCTGCTTATAAGTCTGCTGTTGCAGGCTTCTGTTTATGATGAGCCTGACCTGTCTGTGATAAATTACATCAATGAGCCTGAGAGATATAAATGCGGTCACTTGATGTATTTTTCTCCCGCATATAACAGCGATCTCAGCGGCGTTATGAACGATAACGATCTGGCGTTCCGCTATTCCTATATGCTTATCACAAACAAAAAGAAAGACGGCGTTATAAACGATGAGTTTGCAGAGGTCGTGAACGTTACTGCAAAACACGTTGCCGAAAGCATACAGGAAATATGTCTATAAAGGTGACAACATGAAAAAGAAAAGAATAAAAAGCAAAAACAAAGAAATAGGATTTATCAGCAGCAATGGTATCTGCATTGACGGAGATATCCTTATGAATTGTGAGCGTGAGCATAATTCAGGCTCATTTCTATGGTTTCAGATACTTCTGACCTTTGTGGCGACCATATGCACAGCGTTTATGGCAGTGTCATTCCTTGATATGGAAATATACAAGACCACGATCATATATTACTCCGCCATGCTTTCACTTGTGTTTGGTCTGATGAAATCGTCACACAAGATAATAAAGTTTTCTGCACTTGGTGTGATGATACTTCATGTAATTTACCTTGTGAGCAGGATATCTACAATAAAATACGGCTTGTTCGTTGTTATAGACAGATATCTTTCACGAGCAAATCAACCTAACTCAACTCTTGGCGTTCAGCTTAGTGGTATTTCTACTATCGACTACCCTTATCTTGCGTCAAATTTTTTCGTATTGTTTATAACTCTTGTTTGCCTTGGTGCGGCAGCAGCCTGCCTTTACAGGATAGATTTTCCTCTGCTGTTCATCATTACATTCCCTGTTTTCGAGCTTGGAATGTATTGGGGCTGGGAGCCGTCAATGTGGACGGTCATAGGTCTGTTTGTATGCTGGGTGACAGTGCTTGCACTGCACATAATAAACCACACAACTAACAAGGCAGGAAGAAAAAACACCTTTGCGGTGCATGAGCGAAAACGCACGTTTTATTTTACATCTGAAAAGCAAAAAGCTTGTTTCTATAACGTATTCATGAAATTCACGGCTATTTTAAGCTCGTTGGTACTTGTAGTTATAATGCTTTTCTCAGCAATAACAGGCTTTACACGTCCTGAGTCATTTGCAAAATACAGACATGATATTTCTACAGCAGTGTCAAATTTCTCTCTCACTGACCTGAGGAATGCTTTTTCAGATTATGACGGCGGATTTGATCTGTTTGGTATAAAAACAGTTGGTGGCACAAACGGAGGCGTACTTGGCAAGACAGCAGGCATTAGCTTCAACGGCTCAACAGCACTAAAAGTGGTCACTCCAAAATTCACTAATACACTATATCTCCGTGGATATGTAGCAGGCGTTTATAACGACAATAGCTGGACTCCTGTTGACGTGAATGGCAATGAAGACACGTTTTCTGATGATTTTGAACAAGGCAAGATATGGGTGCAGGATCTGGATTATGACCTTATCCAACGCAAATACGCTGATCTGACCCCTGCTCAGATTTCTGTATCTGTTCTCGGCGCAAGCAAAAAGTTTGTGTATGCACCATACGCTTCTTTATATTCAAGTGATGGAAACACGGACGATAAAAAAATGCGTCCTACCACTGAGTCTTATGTCAAATTAAGTTCAACAAAGTATTCTCTTTACTATTTTGACCCCTCTCTTATAGAAGAAAGGCTTGAAGCCCTCCCTGAGACTATAGCCACAGAAGTGCCTGCATTGTCTGTTAATAAGGACAGAGGTGTTGACGCTTACTCAGAGTTTGTTCACCAGAAATATATGGACGTTTCAAAGTCTGATGAGCTTGATAGGGCATATAAAGAGATACTTAGTGAATATCTTGGCGTGGATATTTACCACAAGGGTGATTGGACTTATGAAGAAATAAGCACTGCAATAAGAAACTACTTCTCTGATAACTTCACTTATACCCTTGAACCGGGTGTTACTCCAAAAGGTGAAGACTTCATAGATTATTTTTTAGGTACACAAAAGGAGGGCTATTGTTCATATTTCGCAACAGCAGGTGCAGAGCTTTTGAGAATGTTCGGCTATCCGTCTAGATATGTAGAGGGGTATGTGGTGCTTAGTTCACAGCTTGGTGAGCCTGAAGATGATTCCACATATGAGGTAAGTGTAAAGGACAAATGTGCGCACGCATGGGCAGAGGTATTCATAGACAATGCAGGTTGGTATCCTGCAGAATTTACACCAGGTTATGATAATGATAATCCTAATCTTACTGAACAAGAGAAAGACCCTAAGGAAGTCACAACAACTAAAAGCACAGAAAGCAAGCCTACGACTACCACACAAAATGGCGGTCAGGGCGGCACAACTTCAGTGGCTACTAAGAAGCCTGCAAACAGTTCAAAGGCTTCAACCACAACAAAGAAAACAAATTCTGCAAGCAACGGACATGGTGCCGGAGTGATGTCAGGTGCTGGGAAAACTTCTGTTTCATCAAGAATAACAGAAAACAACAGCAGCCATGGCTCATTTGCAGGAATTTTCATCACTCTGGGCGGACTTCTGCTTATAGGCTTCGGTGTTGTAGTCCATAGAGATGTTAAGGTAAAGAAAATGCGTTCGGAACTAAGTAATGGGGACAATAGATCACGCACTGTGGCGGTATACCGCTATATGCTCAAATATTTAAAGCTTATAGGCATTGCCGACAGCAGAAATATTACAGACTTACAGCTTTGTGACAGGTTAACAGAAAAATGTCAGGAAATGCAAGTTGATGATTTCTCTCATATGATAAAATATATCGGAGAACTTGCAGTCAAAGCGGAAATGAGCAACTCAGTAATATCTGATGTGGAACTTGAAACCGCACTTTCTTATTTTGAAATCATAAAGGACAAGATCGTCCTTCCAAAGCTTTCGGGCGCTAAGCTTCTTAATGCAAAATTTGTTTACTGTCTATATTAGAGAAAAAAGCCACGCTCAGTGTGGCTTTTTTAACCTTAATAATATTACACAAAAAGCTGATCGGTGATTTTTTATGTGAAATATATGTTTAATGCAAATATGGATATGATATTATCAGTAGGATCACTTTTTGAATATTTTAGAAAGGAATGATCGGATTGCGAAAAATAAAAAATACAATAATATTTATTGTTACAGTTGCTATACTTACAATGTTTTGCTCTTGCTGTAAACGCTCTGAGATAAAACTGGGTTCCGGCAACGAAGGCGGTATATATTATAAATTTGCTGACACTCTCAGTGATATTGATGAAAACATCACAAATATAAGAACTGCTGGTTCTCAGGCTAATATGAGGCTTTTAAAGGACGGCTTTATCAACATGGGAATAGTCCAGAGTGATGTTCTGTCTGAAGCAGTGAATGGCACAGGAGATTTTAATGGTAACAAAATAAACAATGTCCGTGCGGTTGCGGCGCTTTACATGGAGTCATTTCAGATAATCGTTGCGGCTGACTCAGATATACAAACTCCTGCTGATCTGAAAGGAAAAAAGGTTTCTGTTGGCGAGGAAGATTCCGGTGTAGCAAAAAATGCCGAGTACATTTTAAACTCTGTAAGTCTTGACTATACCATGATAGATGTGTGTAACATGGACTATCAGAAGTCAGCAGAGGCGCTTAAAAACGGCTCTATCGACGCATTTTTCGTGGTGCTTGGTGCTCCAAGTGATGTTATAACACAGCTTTCTGAGAAAATGGATATAAGAATATTGCCTCTTGATGACAGAACGATATCATATATGACAAATCTTTATGACGGATACTATGAAACTGTAATAAAGGCAGGAACTTATAAAGGCATTGACGAGGACGTCAAGACTGTCGGCGTAAAGGCTGTGCTTGTGGCAAGCCAAAAGATGAACAACGACACTGTAGCAGATATCACGAAAATGCTTTTTGAGGAAAATGACCAGATAAAGAAAAGTATCTCATTTGCGAATAATGACGCACAATTTGCAACAGATAATATCCCATGTGCTTTTCATAAAGGAGCGGTGGAATATTATAACAGCATTGGAACTGTTATAACAGAGGAGGATCAAATTTGAAAACAATAAATGTGGATATGTATCAAACTCTTGCGGTGGCAGTAGGAGTCTTGTATTTAGGAGGATTTCTCAAAAAGAAAGTCAAATTTCTTGAAACCTTCTGTATTCCCTCTCCTGTCATCGGCGGAGTTATTTTTGCTATCATATCATGTATTCTTCACGTCGCAGGAATAGTCGAATTTCAGTTTGATGAAACGCTAAAAACAGTTTGCATGGTCATGTTCTTCACTTCTGTCGGCTTTCAGGCAAACATTAAAGTTTTGAAAGCAGGAGGCAAAAGCCTTATTGTATTTTTATTATGCCTGATAGTGCTGATATTTGCGCAGAATGCGGTTGCCGTAGGACTTTCAAAGCTATTAGGAGTAAGCTCACTGGTAGGTATGTGTACAGGATCTATCCCAATGGTAGGCGGTCACGGAACGTCAGGAGCATTCGGCACTGTGCTTGAAGACCTTGGTCTGCAAGGTGCCACAAGCCTTTGCACTGCGGCGGCAACTTTCGGACTTATCATCGGTTCTGTAATGGGCGGACCTATCGGCAGAAAGCTTATACTCAAACACGATCTGCTAAAAACTGTTGTTCCTGAGGACGATTCAATACTTGTCGAGGACGAACAAAAACACCACCGTTCCGTAAGCATGTACGCTCCTGCCGCTTATCAGCTTGCCATAGCAATGGGAATAGGTACACTTGTATCATGGGTGCTTTCATATTCCGGCATGACTTTTCCCGTGTATATTGGCTCAATGATAGTTGCGGCATTTATGAGAAATATCGGTGAGTACAGCGGTAAAATACACATACACATGGGTGAAATAAATGATATCGGTGGTATTTGTCTTTCACTTTTTCTCGGAATAGCCATGATAACATTGAAACTCTGGCAGCTTGCCGAGCTTGCATTGCCTATGATAATCCTGCTTGTGGCACAGGTGCTTCTTATGGCAATATTCTCATACTTTATAGTATACAATGTCATGGGCAGAAATTATGATGCGGCTGTACTTGCGGCAGGAACTTGCGGCTTCGGCATGGGTGCAACACCAAACGCTATGGCAAATATGCAGGCTATAACAGCAAAATTTGCCCCTTCAATAAGGGCTTATATGCTTGTTCCAATCGTCGGAAGTATGTTTGCCGACTTTATAAACAGCCTTGTTATAACAGGATTTATCAACTTTATTAATTAACGGAGGAAAAGAATATGAACAAAAAGAACAAACATCTTGACTGTTACACGGATAACCTTGCTTTTCCAGAAGTTCACGTTGAAGATGTAAAAACAGAGCATGACGAAAACGAAAATGATGATGGATCAGGTGTGATATTCGACAACTTGGCAATACCTGAGATAAAGATAAATACTAAAAAGAAGAAAAAATAACAAATATCCGATTTTCTGAAAGCAAACAGAAAATCGGATATTTTTATTTCATATTGGCGATATATTCTCTTATCTCTTTTTCCACACGGATAACGTCCTCGTGAAGCTCCTGAGCTGACATTCTGAAAGCACCGCTGCCCATGATTATGACCTGCTCCATGCCGTCAGATGTGGCAACTCGTACCTTATGCTCACGGCTGAGCTTGTGAGCAGTGCGTTCGATATAAGTGTCAGCCGTTTCGGCTTCTTTGGTATAAACTATACTGATATTGTGGTAATTTTCCACTACACGCTCCTGCTCTTTGACCTTGTATGCGTCAAAGACGAGTATCAGCTCACATTGCTTGTATCCCTGATAGTTGCAAAGCCTGTTCACAAGCATACTTCGTGCAAGGTCAAGGTTCTCGTTGGCAGCCTTTTTCAACTCGTCCCAAGAGAAAATTATGTTATAGCCGTCAACCAGCAAATATTCCACGCCTGAATATATCTGCTTCGGTTTTGACGCTGACTTCACAGACTTCTCAGGTCTGCGCATCGCATATTGCTTATCACGTTCTATCTTTCCGTAAGTGCGCTCAAATATCTCCATAAGCTCCTTATCACTTGCTGCACGTCTTACAAAATCTTCGGCACGAGCGTATGTCTGTGGCTGAGAAATCTGCCTGCGTTTGTCCTCTGGAGGTATGTGAAGCTTATCAGGAACTTCGTTCCATTTGACATTGTAACCTGCGCCATGAGAGCAAAATACAGAATCTGCGGTGTTTTCAAGGTCGCTGTCAGGATCATAGCCATATTCTTCAAGCACAACTTCTGTATTATGACATTCACGGTAACCGTCAGAAGTGCATATCAGCTTGCCAAGGCCTTTGGTGTAGCTTATGACCTGCGTCTGATACCCTCGCATTTCCGACACCGGTGCGCTTCCCTTTATGACAGTAAATTCGCCTATAACCTCCGGCGGCGAGAAAGATCCGCCCATGTTTTGGATATCTGTTATGGCACGTCCCACGTTTTGCTGAGGTACTTCAAGGGTGAAGCTATAATAAGGCTCAAGCAGGACAGACTTTGCGTTTCTAAGTCCCTGTCTGACAGCACGATATGTTGCCTGTCGGAAGTCGCCGCCCTCAGTATGTTTAAGGTGCGCCCTGCCAGAAACAAGCGTGATTTTCATGTCAGTGATAGGCGAGCCTGTGAGAACGCCAAGATACTTTTTCTCCTGCAAATGGGTAAGAATAAGTCTTTGCCAGTTTTTGTCCAGCGTATCTTCACTGCATTCGGTTGCAAAACGCAGACCCTTGCCACGCTCCAGCGGCTCGAGCTTCAAATGCACCTCAGCATAATGTCTGAGCGGCTCATAGTGACCATAGCCGTAGACAGGCTCTGCAATAGTTTCTTTGTATGCAATGCTTCCCTCACCAAAATCAATGTCGATGTCAAAGCGTCTCTTGAAAATATTTTTCAGTATTTCAAGCTGCACCTCGCCCATTATACTGACATGAATCTCGCCAAGCTGTTCATTCCAATCGACGTGAAGCTGTGGGTCTTCATTTTCAAGCACACGGAAATACGACAGCAGAGTGTGCATATCCATATCACCCACAGGCTCGACACGATAGGTAAGAACAGGCTCCAACAGTGGTTTTGCAGAATCCTGCTCACAGCCAAACCCCTGCCCTGCATATGTTTTAGTCAGACCTTCGACCGCACAGACAGTGCCTGTTTCGGCGGAATCTGCACTGCGGTATTTTGCCCCTGAATATATTCTTATCCTGCTGATTTTTTCCGAGAAGCTTTCACCGTCAGCCGATGTGTAATCTACAAGATCTCGAACCTTAAGACAGCCACCTGTTATCTTCATAAAAGTTAAGCGTGAGCCACCGTCCTCTGAAATTTTATACACTTTAGCGCCAAAAGTACCGCTGTCATTTACACACGGTGCAAGTTCTGCAAGGGCGTTCATGAATTTTTCTATGCCTTGCAATTTTAATGCTGAACCAAAAAAGCATGGAAATATCTTTCGCTGAGCCACCGCCGCTGACAGCAGTTCGTTAGAAGCTGTGCCATTTTCCAGAAACACATTCATGATATCTTCGTCAAAGACGGCACAATCCTCTGCGACTTCGGACTTCATACGGCAAAAATCTACAAATCCAGTGCCAAGGCGACCCTCTAGGCTGTTCATAACAAAAGTTTTATCAGCGCCGTCCAAGTCCATTTTGTTTACAAAAACGAAAGTTGGGACGTTATAGCGCCTTAACAGCCTCCAAAGAGTTTGAGTATGGCTCTGCACACCGTCAGTGCCGCTTATAACAAGCACTGCAAGATCAAGCACCTGCAAGGCACGCTCAGTTTCCGCCGAAAAATCAACGTGACCAGGTGTGTCAAGCAAGGTGAAAGATGTGTTTTTATATTCAAATTCTGCAGGTTTTGAGAAAACAGTTATACCTCTGTTTTTTTCAATCATATCCGTGTCAAGAAAAGCGTCGCCGTGGTCTACACGTCCGACCTTTCTTATTTCGCCCGACAAATAAAGCATTGCTTCCGAAAGCGTTGTCTTGCCTGAGTCGACGTGGGCGATTATGCCTATTACTGTTTTTTTCATATTTTCTTCCTATTTGCTAAATTTCAATGTACTCCATTTCATTCTTCATTTGCACAAATCCAAACTTTTCATATAAAGGTCTGCCCATTTCTGTCGCTTCCAGAGAAATAGAAGTAATACCTCTTTTCTTTGCATCTTCTACCAGTAATGCCAGCGTCCTTATGGCGATACCATTTCTGCGATATAAAGGCTTCGTATACATATTCATAATATATGCTTTCTTACCACTTGGATTGTGATAGGTAGGCATAACCTGGTAATAACTAACCCCACCTGCACCAACAAATTTATCGTCATCAAAAACCAAATAAGCTGTGTGAGAGTCATCATAAAAGGCCTGTCTATAATACTCGTAAGATTCTCTTTCTACTTCAGCCATATCAATATCTGACGTTAGATTATTAGCTGCCCGCAAAACTTCTATTCTTGTTTTAGTTAGCAGAACTATATCTTCTATCGTTGCTTTTTTATATATAATATTCAAACTGATCATCCTCTCAATTAAACAAAAACACAGGTATATATTTTTCTGAAAGTTTAATATTTAGCATAAAATCAAACTTTTGGAGACGGTAAACAGACAAAAAATACAATAGACTGAATGTCTTTGCTATTTTACCATTTACGTGAACAAGTATAGCCTGTTTCGTGTTTGAGCCGTTTGAACAAATACGTCTAAAAAAATGAAGTTTTAAAACGACTCTCTAATTATAAATCGTTTCTAAGAAAGTTTTGTATTTTATCATGAAGAAACATCAGAACATCCTTATGATCAGACAAAATATCCGTTTCAAATCTTTCCTTATTTAGAAAGTATTCAACCATAATTCTATTATCATCTTGATAGGAGTCTAATAAACTTTCTATTGACAAAGGATAAACTCCCGTTGCACAAAAGCGTTCTTGTCTTAATGCAAACATGAGTGGCTTCAAAATATATGTAGAAATTTTTTGGTGCGTAAGTAATTCTTTTGGCTCATCTACACATATATAATGGCGAATACTCATTAAAATATTTGCTAAATTTTTCTTGAAAGATAACTGTATTTTTTCATTTATATTTTCGATTTTCACCAATTGCTCACCATACAATAAAACACTATTTAGTTCTGTAACTGCATATTCTGACCAATCTTCAAATATTTTACTTTTATATTCATCTACAGATAGGCATTGAGTATTTATCTCCAACAAATCATAAGGGATAGATGTGTTTCTTGCACAATGTCCAACATTTTCTAAGACATATTGATTTATTGTACTAAAGATACAGAACACATCTAAATCCGAATTATCATTTGCATCTCCTCTCGCATAACTTCCTGTCAAATAAACCATTAATAAATATTCACCTAATCTATTTTTTAAGGCTGACACAAACTCACTCAATACTTTCTCATAATCATGACTTACTTTATTAGCTGGTATCACTCTTCTCATAAACAAGTTCCTTCATTATTTAGTCTGTTACTTCCGGGTCTCCAATTTCTTCATTTCCTAAATAAACTTTATACGCTTTTCTTTCATACAAATTCATGATTTGTCGGCGTAATTTTGAAGGATATAATGGCGTTGTATTTAATGTTCTAATATCTAACCAATCATATCCAACTTGATTTGTATCACTTTGCAAGACGGCATTTTCCAGTTTTCCAATATACTCACATAAAAACACCAAATCTACACGATGAAATTTTTCTCCATGTAAACCCTCTATAACAAACGCTAAATCTTTCACATCTACCCGCAATCCCATTTCTTCTGCCACTTCTCTACAAACTGCTTCAGGAAGAAGTTCCTCCACATCTTGTCCGCCACCGGGCATAATATACCATTCTTCTTTTCCGTCACTTATTTTGATTGCCAACATCTTATCATCTTTAATAATTAATGCTTTTGCTGCATTCCTTACAATACGTTCCATAATATCTCCCACATTACTTTTATCGCTGCGGAACTGTTGTCACCACAAACATATTATCCTATACGCTAAACTGCCATGCCTATAAAAAGCGGCATGGTTTAACCAATGTGCATAAACCACACCGTTAAGCTAACTGTCTTGGTTTACAGCACTTTCCTTGTCAGCTGTACCACGCACTCCACATGTCCCGTCCTCCCAAACAGATCCACGCCCTTGACCTTGACCGTCTTATACCCCAACTCTTCCAGCACAGCACAGTCCCTAGCAGCAGTAGCGTGATTGCAGGATATCATAACTATCCTGTCAGGGGACATTTTTGCCATGTACTCAAGTGCGTCCCTCGTGCAGCCCTTTCTTGCAGGGTCAGCTATTATTACATCTGGTCGCTCACCACGGCTGTAAAGTATCTCTGCTATCTTTCCTGCGTCACCACATATAAATTCCGCATTTGTGACATTGTTTGCTGCGGCATTTCGTTTTGCATTGTCTATTGCAGGCTGTATTATCTCAACGCCTATGAGCTTTTTCACCTTTTTGCTCATTGATAAGCCTATCGTTCCTGCACCGCAGTAAAGATCCAATAGCGTTTCCTTTCCTGTCAGCTGAGCATAATCTGCGGCAATTTCATAAAGTCGCTCCGCCTGAATCGTATTTACCTGATAAAATGACAGCGGTGATATCTCTATATCATTTCCACACATGGTATCGTGTATCGTGTCGCTTCCATACGCAGTAACAAGTTTCTGTCCGAGTATGCAATTGGTCTTACGGCTATTCTCGTTGAAAACTATACTCTTTATATCAGCATATTTCTTGCAAAGCTCGCCCACCAGCGCATCAAAAACACCACGTTTTTTAAGGTCGGTTATAACGAGACAGACCATTATCTCACCTGAGTGTTCGCCACGCCTGAGATAAATATGCCTTAGCAGACCGCTTCCAGTTTCCTCATTGTATGCCTTTATCTTACGCTTGTTCACATAAGCCATTATGTCATCAGCGATAGACTTAAATATAGCAGGCTGTAATGCACAATCGGTGTGATCGCATACACGATGAGAACGCCTTGAATAGAATCCGCAAACTGCCCTGCCGTCCTGCTCAGCTACAGGGTACTGAGCCTTATTGCGATAGCCCACAAGCTGTTCACAGCCCTCAAAGCTGTCATATTCAGGATAAAGCTTACCAATACGCTCAAATGAATCCTTTATGAACTGCTCTTTTACACGGCATTCTTCCTCATAGCTCATATGACGAAAACAACATCCACCACACTTTGAATAAACAGGGCAATCATTCTCCGTTCTCTCCGCTGAACCACTTACAATATTTTCAATAATGCCATAGCAATACGTTTTGCAGACCTTAACTATCCTGCATTCGATAACATCGCCAATAACAGTAAAAGGCACGAAAACAGCAATGCCCTCGTGCTTTCCTACTCCGTTGCCCTCATTTGTCATGCCACTTATTTCAAGCCTGATGATCTCATTTTTCTTTAGCATAAAATTCCTCTATCTCACTTTTTCGCTTAAGCATAAGCTCAAAATGCTTATTGTATTCCAGCGGAAATTTGTAATTAAATACACGCTCCAAACGTCCGCCCTCTTTGTCAACAAGCTTTGTCGAGCCACCTGCACCCATTGCAAGTATGGTCTGAACCTCTTCCATTATATAGATATTATACAAACTCTCATGGTCCTGCTTTGTCCAGCCTATATTTTCTAGATTTTCAAGCATATTCTTCTGTCTGTAAAGATAATAAGGCAGATAGCCACTTTCAAGAAGTCTTTTTGTGGCATACTCTACCATTTTATCCGCAGGATTTTTCAGCACTTCCCTGTCGCCGCTGTGATTTAGCCTAGCCGCACGCTTTATGGAAAGTGTATGTACAGTGATATTCTCAGGAGAAAGCTCGATAAGCTTATCAATGGTATTCTCAAATCTCTCCACTGTGTCTGTTGGCAGACCTGCGATTATATCGGTATTTATAGAGTCAAAACCCACTTTTCTTGCAAGGTCAAAGCTATCAAAAAACTGCGCTGTTGTGTGCTTTCTTCCAATAGCTTCAAGAACGCTGTCATTCAAAGTCTGCGGATTTATTGATACTCTGCCACAGCCATTTGCTTTAAGCACTCTCAGCTTTTCTTCGGTTATAGTGTCAGGTCTTCCCGCTTCAACAGTGTATTCACGGACAGTTGACATATCAAAGCTGTTTGCAATGACTTTCATAACTCTGTCAAGCTGAGCCGCAGTGAGCGTGGTAGGAGTGCCACCGCCAAAATATACGCTGTCAAGCTTTAATCCAAGCTTTTTCGTTATCTTCGCAGTGTAAACTATCTCCTCGCACAGCTTGTTCACATACTCAGGGATAAGCTTCATACAGCCCTCGATAGATTGTGAAACGAAAGAACAGTAGGAGCATCTAGTGGGACAAAACGGCACAGACACATAAAGACTAAAGCTGTCCTTTTCAAGCTCATCGAGGACATGCTTCTGGGTTATAGCAGTTTTGTATGCAATATCGCACTTTTCTTCGCTGCAAAGATATCTGCTCTCCATGGCTTCAAATATCTCCGCCTTATTCATGCCCTTACTGAGCATATCATTCACACGCTTCACAGGTCTGATACCTGTGATAACGCCCCATTTTGGTACAATGCCTGTGATCTCGCTCATTGCCTTATAAAGAAGTCTTGACAATGAAAGCTCCATATCGCATTCAAAAGGCACGAACTCCTCTTTTTCGCAAGTCTTGCCGTTATATCTCACCTTAACGCTCAAACAAACATTGTCAGCGTTATCCTTTTTCTGAGCGAACACATAATCGTCCTCTGTATCTATGCTGTCAGAGAAAACATGGGTAAAGAGCGTTGCAGGGATAAAGAGCTTCATTACTCCCTCAAGCTCATATTTATAATCATTGCCGCTGAATATCAGAGTCATTTCAAAGCCTCCGCAGCCTGCCTGAGATATGGGTTATACTTTCTCTCAGCGTCAAGTGTCGTGACGTTCATGTGACCTGGATAAACAGTGAGATTTCCACCAAGATCAGCTATTTTCATAAGCGACTTCATAAGGGCTGTACTGCTTCCGTCAGGCATATCAGTTCTGCCAACGCTTCTTGAAAAGAGAGTATCTCCCGAAAACATATTCATACCGCATATGAAACAAACAGAACCGCTTGTATGTCCCGGTGTTTCCAACACATCAAATTCAAGCTCGTCAAGCTTTAGTATATCGTCCTCTGTAAACACATTGACCTTGCCTGTGTAATTTCTGTGTCCTCTTATTCTGAAAAGATTTGCAAGCATTCCTGCGTCATCTGTAAGCTTAGGCTTATCCATAATGTGGATATACACCTTGCTGCCTGTCCTATCTACAAGGTCAGCCACAGCGCCGATATGGTCAAAATGGCCATGAGTAAGAAAAATCTTTTTCAGCGTAAGACCGTGACTCTCTATCTCACCGAGAATATAATCAGGGTCGGCAGGTGCGTCGATAAGGACGCAGTTATTTTCTTCGCTTGCAACAATATAACTGTTCGTTTCACAAACACTCAATGGTTTGAGCCTATATATTTTCATTATCTGTCCTTTCTTATTTACCGCTTCTTTCAACAGAAATAACGTTCTTTATTTTCTGAAGCTTGTTTATAACATTGTTGAGCTGTTCCATTCCTGCTATGCTGACAGTTACGGAAAGCATTGCATTGCCGTTTTTCAGTTCCCTTGAGGTTGACTCATATATAAAAATATTGATCATTGCAAGCGCTGACGAAACGTCTGCCAACAGACCTATTCTGTCAACTGCAACAATATCCAAAGTACACTTGAAATAGCCCGTATGCTTTTCAGAACTTTCCCACTTAACATTTATCCAACGAGCGGCATTTTCAGGATCATCTTTCTGCGAAAGATAGTTCACGCAATCCTTTTTATGCACGGATATGCCGTGACCTCTCGTGATAAAGCCGACTATCTCGTCACCTGGAAGCGGATTACAGCACTGTGCAAACTTGATAGCGCAGTTGTCGATGCCGTCAACGATAACACCAGTGGAATTTTTGGAAGTCTTTATCTTATTTTCAAGGTCAGAAGTATCAGGCTGAGCCTTTTCACCATATTTCTTATTATACTCAGATTTCAGCCTTTGCATCACCTTTGAAAGCTGAACACCACCGTAACCTATGGCCGCGAAGAAATCATCAAGAGTATCACAACTGTGTCTGTGCATATCCATTTTGAGAAAGTCCTCGAGTTCTTCCTCAGGCACTCTTATATTATTTCTGCGGAACTCTCTTTCAAGAGCATTTCTGCCCTCAAAAATATTTTCCTCACGTCTTTCCTTTTTAAACCATGAACGTATCTTGGATTTGGCTTCATTGGTCTTGCAGATATTGAGCCATGAACGGCTTGGACCATGACCAACGACATTTGTCGTAAGTATCTCGATTATCTCGCCTGTTTTTATCTGATAATCATAAGACACCATTTTCTTGTCTACCTTTGCGCCGCACATCTTATGACCCACCTGTGTGTGGATAGCGTAAGCAAAGTCGATAACAGTTGAGCCAACAGGCAGTGTTATCATATCTCCCTTTGGAGTGAAAGCAAAAACGTCCTCAGGGGCAAGGTCGTTTTTAATAGCCCTCACTATCTCCTCAACATCGTTTGACTCCTGCTGTGACTCGATTATCTGTCTTATCCATGCAAGGCGCTGATCGTCCTTTGAGCTACCCCTTACGCCCTCTTTATATTTCCAGTGAGCAGCGATACCATATTCAGCAGTTCTGTGCATTTCCCATGTTCTTATCTGAACCTCGAAAGGTATTCCCTCTCTGCCGATAACAGTTGTGTGCAGTGATTGGTACATATTAGCCTTAGGCGTGGAAATATAATCCTTAAATCTGTTTGGGATAGGTCTGAACATATCGTGGATTATGCCAAGTACGTTATAGCACTCGGTAACTGTATTGACGATAATTCTTACGGCATAACGATCATATATCTGGTCTATCTCCTTGCCGTCACGATATACCTTTTTATAGATACCATAATTGCTTTTAACTCGACCCTCGATAAGTGGAACAGGGTCAAAGTCCTTTTCAAGCCTGTCATGTATCTTGTGTTTAATATTCTCAACAAGCTGTTCACGGCTGCCCTTTCTGAGCTGCATTTGCTCGTCTATCTCGGCATAAGCATATGGATCAAGATAGTAAAAAGCAAGATCTTCAAACTCGTCCTTGATAGAGCGTATTCCAAGGCGATGAGCTATCGGTGCATAGATGTTCATTGTTTCATGGGCGATAGTTCTGCGTTTTGAATCTTTGCAATAATTAAGAGTACGCATATTGTGAAGTCTATCTGCAAGCTTTATTATAATAACACGGATATCCTCGCTCATTGCAAGGAGTATTTTTCTGATATTCTCGGCTTTCTGCTCGTCCTTGGTGAAAGTTTCTACCTTTTTCAGCTTTGTAACGCCATTTACAAGCATTGCAACGTCTGAGCCAAAATTCTTCTGCAATTCTTCAAGAGTGCATGGAGTGTCCTCCACAACGTCATGAAGAAGTGCCGCACAAATAGTATCAGTATCCATGCCAAGCTCCAAAAGAATATATGCGACAGACAGCGGATGCGTTATATACGGCTCGCCAGACTCTCTTTTCTGATTTTGATGATACTTTTCGGCAAGCTCATAGGCGGAAACGATTTTTGACAGGTCATACTGCCTCTCACCATCAAGTATTTTCTGAATAAGTGCATCAATGGAACACACCGACCTCTCACCTATATGCTCAGGCTTTGAAGCTTCAGGCACAGCGTCGGTATAGTCCGGAGAAGCAGTAGGAGCAGGCTTTTCTTCAAACTGCTCTTTAACCTCGGCTTCGGCAGGAAGATCTTCTTCACTGACAGTTTTTATCTCAGGCATATTTTCTATCTTATCCATTTCAGCAGGATCAAGCAAAATATTCTCTTTATCTGACATTTTAGTTACCTGCCTTTCCAAGCATTTCATTCAGCTTAACAAGAGTTTCAGAGTCCTCAAGATTTACCTTTTGTTTCGGCACAACGTAGCTTATTTTCATAGTTGCGGGTCTGAACTCTATAAGACCCTTATCACGGAAAATATCAACGCAAATATGCAGTTTGCAATAATTCATGCTGTCGCCTGATATTTTCATGAAAATATTATCTAACGTAATATTCTTAACTGCACTTATGTATTTATATACGCTGATAAGCTCCTGCCTTGTGGGGATTATTTTTCTTATGAAACTTGCAGGAAGCTGATCCCCGCGCATAAGCTTTTCATAACAATCCTTTGCCGCAAAATATCTCTCCTGCTTCACTCCGCTCAATCTGTGGTCGATAACTCTTATGGATACCGACTCACGGTTATTGAACACATTTATCCCAAGCTCCACGAGCATATCAAGCTTATCGCCAACTGCAAAACAAGCCTTTTCAGGTGCAAGGGAGAAAATAAGCGCCTGTCCTCTGTAGCTTCCGTATGAAAACTCAATCTTTGTATGCTTTCCCTGCGAAAGCGGTATTATCTTATCTACTCTTACTCCAAGCATTGCAAAAACAGGTGCAGGGTTTTCAGCGCCAAAAGGCTCCATTGCGGCAAGACCCTTTACATTATCAAGGTTGATATCCTGCGGCATAAGAAGCTTATCAGCAGTAAGCTCTACGCTTGGAAACTTCTCCATAGGGTCGCTGTATTCATACACCATTTGAGTAAACTTTTCGATGTTCTCAGCTTTCAAGGACAAACCGCCTGCGCACTCATGTCCGCCGAATTTATCTAGAAGCTCTCCGCAATACTGAAAGCACTTAAATATATTGAAGCCCTTTACGCTTCTTGCAGAGCCTCGTGCATTGCCGTCATCATCAATGGAGATTATAACATTCGGCTTTCCGTAAAATTCAAGTATGCGCGAAGAAACAATGCCGATAACGCCATGGTGCCAGCCCTTGCCTGAAAGCACAAGCACTCTGTGGTCAAGCACTTCTGGGTGAGCGTTTATGTGGTTTACTATTTCTGTCATTATCTCAGTTTCCGTTTGCTTGCGCTGGGCGTTGAGATTCAAAAGAGTGTCAACGTAATTTTCAGCGTCCTCTGGGTCTTCGCTGAGAAGTGTTTTTACCGCTGTCAGCGGCGAGCCAAATCTGCCCGAAGCGTTTATAACAGGTGCTATCCTAAAAGCAATGCCTGTTGAGTCAAGAGCGTTTCTGTCAAGCTTTGCTTTGTCTATAAGATAGTTTAGTCCCAATATTTCGGTGTTTGCAAGATATTCAAGACCACGCTTGACAATAGTTCTGTTTTCCCCTGTGAGTGGCACAACATCCGCAACTGTACCGATAGCACAAATATCGGCATACTGCTCCATAACAGTATCATAGCTTCCGCCGTCAAGTGCAGCACAGAGTTTGAAAGCTACGCCAACGCCTGCAAGGTCTTTGTATGACGAGGGGCAATCTGCACGATGCGGATTAACGATAGCCCTTGCCCTTGGAAGCTTCTCAGGGGGCTGGTGGTGGTCGGTGATAACAAGCTCTATATCAAGCTCAGCAATATGCTCCGCTTCCTCAACCGCAGAAATGCCGTTATCCACAGTGACAATAAGCTTCACACCCTTTTCCGCAAGCATATCAATAGCTTCCATGTTCATGCCATATCCAGCCTCACGCTCAGGGATATAGTACATAACGTTTGCGCCCATGCTTTCAAGATAGTTGTAAAGTATAGTGGTGGACGTAACGCCGTCGCAATCATAGTCACCGTAAATACAGATAAGGTCATACTGATCTACCGCCTTGTTTATCACCTCGGCGGCTATAGCCATATCCTTTATAAGAAAAGGATCGCTTAGTTCCTCACCCTTAAAAAATTCAGCAAGGCTGTCAAAGTCAGTGAAACCCCTTGAAGTCATGACGTCTAGGGTAAGGCTTTTCAAGTCGCACTTGTTCATAAACTCTGCAGTTTTCACAGGGTCAGGTCTGTTTATTCTCCATTTTTTCATATAGAAATAGTCCTTTACGCAAATTTACATTCATAATTTATTATACCACATAAACTGCCTTTTTTCAAGTAGCATCAAGAAAAAGTATGAAATTTCAGGCATAAAAACAGCACCGCAGAAATTCCCGCAGTGCTGAAATATGATTCTTTTATTTTGACGCAGAAACTGCAACAGCGTTTCTGCCATATTTTTCATTACCTGTTGGCTTATCACCTACAGGACTGAATGTCGGAACGATCTTTTCGACCATTTCAACGATATTTTCGTCATTGTTATAGCTTGCACGAGCAAGCTCTCCAAGCTGACCAAGGAACGTTTCTGTGTCAAATGGTATAGGCTTTCCGATATGGATAAGCTCATTGTCCGTTTTCATCATACCCTCCTCAGCCATAAGCTTCTCCTCAAAAAGCTTCTCGCCAGGACGCAGACCTGAGTAAACTATTTTGATATCCACATCAGGCTTATATCCTGAAAGTCTGATAAGATTTCTCGCAAGTGTGTCTATCTTCACAGGCGCACCCATATCAAGGACAAATATCTCACCGCCCCATGCGTATGTACCTGCCTGAAGAACAAGGCTCACAGCCTCAGGAATAGTCATGAAATATCTTATGATATCAGGGTGTGTGACAGTAACAGGGCCACCTGCTTCTATCTGCTTTTTGAACAGTGGGATAACAGAGCCGTTGCTTCCAAGAACGTTTCCAAAACGAACTGCAACAAACTGTGTGCCATCTCTGTCCTTGTTGCCAACACTTTCGATCTTTACCGCTTCACTGCTCTCTATATTATCAACAGCAATCTCGTCTAACGGATCGTCCTCAAGCATACCGTCTGTCATTTCATCAACGTGTGCGTGAAGCATTGGCAGAAGATCAGTTCTGCCTGCCTTGCTGATAGCGTCCATGCTCTGGATGACCATTTCGCAGAGTCTTTTACTTGCACCCATAATATTAGTAGGATTTACAGCCTTATCGGTGCTTATAAGCACAAATCGCTTTGTGCCATGCTTCAAAGCGGCATAGGCTGTCTTGTATGTACCAACAACGTTGTTTTTGATAGCTTCATTAGGACTTGTTTCCATAAGCGGAACGTGCTTATGTGCTGCAGCGTGATAAACGATATCAGGCTTGTATTTTTCAAAAACATCATTGATACGTCTGCTGTCACGAACAGAGCCGATAAGCGTCACAAGATTGATCTTGCTGCCATATTTACGCTTTAGCTCCTGCTCGATCTCATAGGCGTTGTTCTCATAAATATCAAATATGATAAGCTGTTTAGGCTCGTGACCTGCTATCTGTCGGCAAAGCTCGCTTCCGATAGAGCCACCGCCACCTGTTACCAATATTGTCTTGCCTTTAAGGTGCTGGAATATCTCGTCCATGTTTACTCTGATAGGCTCTCTTCCAAGCAGATCCTCGACTGCAACAGGCTTCATCTTACTGAGAAGCACTTCACCATTTGTTATCTGATAAACGCCCGGAAGCTGTTTCATCTCACAGCCTGTTTCCTTACAAATATTAAGGATATCCCTTTTGTTCTCAGGTGATGCAGTTGGAATTGCAAAAAGTATCTGATCGATATTGTACTTCTTGACGCTTTCCATAATACAATCACGTCCACCGACGATAGGAACGCCTCCGATATTTCTTCCCCACTTATTTGGGTTATCATCGATTATGCAGAGCGGTCTTGCACTTATACGTTCTGACATCGTAAGCTCTTTAAGGATCATCTGACCTGAAGCACCAGCACCAATGACCATTGCATTATGCACTGCCACCTGATTTGTTACCTGTTTTGCCCTTAAAAGGGTTACATATCTATAGGCAAAACGCACTGCCGTTATAAGCACGAACTGAGTTCCCGCTCCTACTATATAGTAAGCCACCGGCATTCTCATAAAGAGTGATGTTATACCCACAGCCTGGAATATGGTAGTGACTATCGAGGCCAAAAATATCCTTGACAGTTCACCAATGCTAGCAAACCTCCACAAACTATTATAAAGCTTGAACTCAAAAAACACAACAACACAGAAAGCTGTGTATATGGGAGCAAACTTTACATAGGCAAGCATATACTCCTTTGGTATTGCAGAAAAAGTAAGGTCAAATCTGATGAAAAGTCCGAAAATGTAGGATAGATTTACGGCAACAATATCATAGAAACACAGAAAGAATGCAATAAGCATCCAATGCTTTATCTTTTTGTTTTTCCACACCTGAGCTGTGTTTTCACTTGTTTTCTCCATAAATAAAACATACCTCCGCTCGTTTAAAGCAATGAATAAGATCACACCATGGCCACCCCTCAATGGCACAGTGCAGGCTATTTATAATATCATCAATATTTTTCCTATACTTAAAAAGCAAACATTCTTTCTTCGTCAGCCATAGCCGACATGAGTACTTTATCAGAACGTCTTATATTTTCACTTCCAGATCTTTTAGCTATAAGATCAAAATTAGGTTTTCTGTCATCAAAATTATGAGCGTCACTTCCAAAGACAAAATCTCTGCCACTTGAAATAAGCTTATTAACAAAACGCCTTGTGACAAAGTGTTCAAAAGCCTCAGCATTTATCTGAAAAACTGCATCCACAGACATCAGACTTTTCAGATCTGACTTTGAATAAACGCCCATATATCTATGTACATGGGCGATTATCGGAATAAGCATTCGAGAATTTACTATCTCGTCTATCTCCTCGACGATCCAACTGTTATACTGAGCGAATGGTGGTTCAAGAAGAATAAGTCTTGTTCCGCTGATACACAACTTGTCAAGTTCTTCTAATCCACTGATACCCTTTTCTATAGCCACCTCAGCGCCAATATGTATATCCTTCACGGCAGGGTCAGCCGCCATGAGCTTCTCATAAGCATTTTGCCGTTTGACAAGATAACTGTCTAAAGAAGCTTCTCTGTGCATATAAAAATGCGGTGTTGCCACAATTATACCTATGCCCTGCTGTTTCATCATTTTTATCATTTTAAGTGATGTTTTGATGCTGTCAGAGCCGTCATCAATATTCGGCAGTATGTGGCTGTGATAATCGGTAGTCAATCTAACATCTCCATGTCATTTAACTTTCGGCAGAAGCGTCCTTCCCACCGTATTTATAGCTATAGTCATATTTATACTTGTAGCTATACTTGTATCCGTAATGAGAACCGTTCTTTGCGGAAATATCATTAAGAACAAAACCAAGCAGATTGCAATCGCCTAGATCAAGCTTCTTCATAGACTCCTCTATCTCCTGATATGTAGTTCTGCCATATCTTGCAATGAGAAGAACGCCTGCGACCTCGTCTGCAAGGCTCATTACGTCAGTTACAGGTAGCAGCGGTGTGCCATCGATAATAACATAATCATACTTATGCTGAACATATTCAAGCAATTCACGCATTTTCTCAGAAGCAAGAAGCTCCGATGGGTTTGGAGGCAAAACGCCTGATGTAAGCACTGCAAAGTTACCATTCTTGGTTTCATGCACACACTTATCAAAAGTGCTTTCACCACTAAGAATAGTAGATAGTCCAACATTGTTTTTTAGCTTGAAGTTTCTGTGCTGAACAGGTTTTCTCATATCAGCGTCAATAAGAAGTACCTTATTTTCTGTTTCAGCCATTGAAGCTGCAAGGTTTGCAACTGTCACAGACTTACCCTCACTTGGATTAGGGCTAGAAACGACAACTATCTTATTTCGTGTTGTAGAGAGTGTAAACATAAGGTTTGTACGCATTGTTTTGTAGTTCTCTACAATATTAAACGGTATATCCTTATTATTGAACAGAAGCTGTTTTTTTCTGTCAGCAGAAGAACCTTCATCCTTTTTAGAAGTCTTTCCGCCAATATTCATTATCTCACCAACGATAGGCTTCTGATAAATGTCGCCAAGCTCATCAGAATTCTTTACAGTGTTGTCGAAGAAGTCGATAACAAGTATCACAAGAACAGCCACCATCAAGCCACCAACAAAGCCAAGGGCAACATTTTTAGTGGTGTTAGGAGAAACAGGTGTATTGTAAACCTCAGCGTCACCTATCTTTTCAACTGAGCCTGCACCGATAACTCTTATAAGAAAGCTTGGAGCAACGTCAGCCATAATGTTACAAAGGTCAGAAGAAAGCTTTGCATTGGTTGTTGTGGCAGTTATCTGAAGTACCTCTGTCTGATTTACAGCGGTCATGTTATAAGCATTTCTCAGACCGTCATTTGAAACCCTGCCACTTGTTACAGTAAAATAAGGAGCAAGCTGTTCAGGAGTATACATCTCAAGAAGCTTATCGCTTACCTCGTTCATTACCGGGTCATCAGTAAGTATAACAATATAGGTCTGTACCAGTGACTTTGAAGCATTAATGTCCTGTAAGTCAACATTTGTCTTGTCCTGACCCGTTGTCTGATTATCAGCACTTTTAACATACATTGAAACGTGAGACTGATACTGCTCACTCATAACAAATTTTGATACAAAAAGGGCCAGTATCGCACACACTATTGAAGCGGCAACGATATACCAAACCTTTCCGAGAAGAAGTACCAGAAGATCCTTGATAGTGTAATTTTTTTTCATTTGAATAACTCACCCTGTTGTTGATATTTTCGTTATTTTCTCAAAAAATAAACCGTACAATAATAATTTTATCACATTCTATTCAAAAAGTCAACTTAAAACGATACGTTTTTTTGTATTTCAACAAAAAAATGGTTTTTTGTTATAACATACAATAAGATAAACAAAATCAGCCAAGTATTTGTTTGAAAATCATATAAGCTGACAGCTTAATTTGACCATTATGAAGCTTTTAAATAAACTGATGTCGTGTGTAACATATATATTTACCATATAGCAAATCCTTTTGGGATCAATTTCTTTGATTTAATTGGTGACTCTGCCTTTTTTATTCATATACATTATCCCAACAACATCTGCAAGCACCCAGCCTATAGGTATAGATATCCATATGCCAAACACACCGATAGCCTCAAAACCTGACAGAAAATAAGCCAAGGCAACTCTTGTTCCAAGTGATATAACCGTCAGGACCAATGCTATTTCAGGGCGGTTAATGCCACGATAGTAACCATAAAGAAGAAACAAGATGCCGATACCAACATAAAAAGAGCCCTCTGTTACCAGATATTGTGAGCCAACTGCAATAATTTCAGTTTTATCATCACTGATAAAAAGTCCCATGAGATTATTTGAAAAAATGGCCACCAAAATTGATATCAAAACGCAAAAAGCTGCAGAAATACCGAATGAATATTTCACACAGGTTTTTATCCTATCATACTTTTTTGCGCCATAATTCTGTGATATAAACAATGAAAAAGCATTACCGAATTCCTGAGCAGGCATATATGCCACAGTGTCAATCTTCACGGCTACTGTAAAAGCCGCCATTACAGTCGTTCCAAAACTATTTACCAATCCTTGTATCATAAGTATGCCGAAATTCATGACGGATTGCTGAACTGAGGCAGCGGTCGACATTCGCACCACTTCACCAAAACTGCAATCCTTCCAAGATTTTTTCTTGAAGGATAGCCGCAAAAGAGGTTCTTTGGCAAGAGTGTAAACGCAAAGTCCCACACCTGACACAGCCTGAGATATCACAGTGGCATACGCTGCACCTTTTACTCCCATATCAAGATCAGCAACAAAAATGATATCAAGAATTATATTCAGCACTGAACTGCTGCCTAAAAGGATAAGGGGCGTCAGAGAATTTCCGATCCCTCTCAGCATGAAAGAATAAAAATTATACAGAAATATAAATATGATACCTGACAGGATAATTCTGACATAATCAGACGTTAGCGACATTATTTTCATTGGAGTATGCAAAAGTTTCAAAATCCCATTGGAAAAGCACAATGTGATAAGCTCTGTCACCAAAGTAACAGAGCTTATGATCAGAAATGATATGTTAAGACAGCCTTTCAGGCGGCGTTCATTTCTTTCACCAAAACAATAAGAAACAAGCGAGCCACAGCCCATGCACAAACCTATTATGATCGAATAAAGAAAAGTCGTGAGGGTGTAGGTGCTGCCCACAGCCGCAAGTGCGTTTTCACCAAGAAATCTGCCAACAATAAATGTGTCGGCAATATTATACACCTGCTGGAGCAGATTCCCCAGTATCATCGGGCCGGAAAAAGCAAGAAGTGAACTTATGATACTGCCGTTTGTAAGATCTCTTTTCATTATCCTTCTATCTCGATACTCATACAGTTTGTTCCACTTAGCTGACAACTAAGTTCATCAGGCTGATGCGTACCCGCATAGAGGGTAAATTTCTTTGCAAACTGTTTTCTCTCACCGATATCTGACACTGTTGTGAAAGATTTGTCAGAAAGCTCAATTTCAGTAGCAAGCTTTTCTCCTTTTTTGACAAAAATCCTCTTGAAGCCGCACAGCACAGGATAAGCCGGAGCATTATCACAATGTGACTTAATGTAAAGTTCGATAACATCACATGTATCGGCTCCGCTATTTTCTACCTCTACATTGACTTTGCCATCGTCATAACTAAGCGATGTAACAACAACATCTCCATAAGTAAGGCCATAGCCGAACGGATAAAGAATGTTATCTCTCGTGTACCTGTATGTTCTATCAGACATAGCATAATCAGTAAAGCAAGGCAGCTTGTCGGCACTATTATAGAATGTAACAGGCAATTTTCCTGATGGCGACACTTTACCAAAGATAATATCCGCAATAGCCTTGCCGCCCTCTGAGCCTGGATACCATGCGTGGATAAGAGCGTCACAATCATGCTCGATATTTATTGAGCTTCCTGCCGCACATACCACTATCATAGGTTTGCCGATCTTTGCCACACGATTTATAAGCTCACGCTGGCTTTCAGGAAGTCTTAGATCGTTCTTGTCACCTGATGAAAACTCATTGCCTGTGTCACCCTCCTCGCCCTCAATAGTGGCGTCAAGACCAACGCAAAGTATCACAACATCAGAATTTGCCGCTGCCGCCTCAGCTTCGGCGTATCTATCCCCTGCCTGTGCAAGACCAGATACTCTGTCCTTATACAAGTGACAGCCTTCAGCATAAAGCACCCTGCCATCAAATGCGTCCTCGATACCCTCAAGGAAAGTATCATACCTGTCGGCTGTGCCGTTATAATTGCCCTCTAAAGCCGCTCTGCTGTCCGCATTTGGACCTATTACAGCAATAGTTGATATTGATTTTTTATCAAGCGGGAGAATACCCTTGTTTTTGAGCAACACCATAGACTTCACTGCACACTCATAGGAAACAGCCTTATGCTCAGAGCATGACACAACGCTGTATGGTATGTTGTCATATTCCGTTGACTTGTCAAACATGCCAAGTTTTATGCGAGTTCTCATAAGAGCAACACAGGAAGCCCTTATATCATCCTCTGTCACAAGTCCCTTATCAAGGGCAGAAAGCAGATGTACATATGTACAGCCGCAGTTCACATTACAGCCTGCTTTAAGTGCCATTGCAGCCGATTCTACAGGAGAAGATGTCACCATATGGTGTTCGTGGAAATCCCTTATTGCCCAGCAATCAGAAACAAAATAGCCATCAAAACCCCATTTGTCGAGCTTGCCCATTAGAAACTCACTAGCACATGACGGCTCGCCATTCACACGGTTATACGCACCCATTACGCCCTCGACTTCTGCGTTTTTCACAAGCTCTTCAAAGGCGTAAAGATAGGTCTCTTCAATGTCTTTCCAACTAACCTCTGCATTAAACTCATGGCGGACAGCCTCAGGTCCGCTATGTACTGCAAAATGCTTTGCACAAGCGGCAGTTTTCAGTACCTTGCCACCGCCCTGCAATCCTTTTACATACGCCTTGCCGCACTCGGCAGTAAGATAAGGGTCTTCACCATAGGTCTCATGACCTCTGCCCCAGCGTGGATCTCTGAAAATATTTATATTAGGTGCCCAAAGGGTAAGACCTTTGTATATATCCCTGTCACCACGCTTTGAATACTCATTATACTTAGCACGAGCCTCGGTTGATGTGATATCAGCCGCCTTGAACACAAGATCGGTGTCAAACATAGCCGCAAGACCTATTGCCTGTGGAAACATGGTGGCAACACCGCTTCTGGCAAGCCCATGAATACCCTCATTCCACCAGTTATAGGCAGGAATGCCGAGCCGCTCAACAGCAGGAGCGTCATATCTAAGCTGTGAAGCCGCCTCCTCTATAGTCATTTCGTTTACAAGCGCTTCAGCTCTTTCCTGAGCTGAAAGGCTTTCATTAAGATAATTTTTCATATATCCTCCTTGCAAGTTACATTAATCATATCATACACAAAAATTATACACCATGGCTTGATATCGAGTCAAGGCATATAATTATAATAATTAATGTAGAAATTATATCTATATGTATGAGAGCAGCTTTGACAAAAATCATAAAAGCACCGATACAGTAGTTATAAGTCTTTTATTTGAGAATACCGAGAATCTTTTGCATTTTACTTTCTCCAATATACAATTAAATAAAATAACGCAGATACGCACTTGTACAAAACTATTTCAAATTATAGTAAAAAAATTTGCTTTTTCTGAAAAAAATTCCAATAAAAATATTGACAATCGAATTTAAATAGTGTATAATGATGCTATAAGATATTATTACGAAAGGTGATAAGTGTTATGAAAAAGATATTTAAGTCAATTTCGGCTTCTATTACAGCGTTCATCATTGCTTCGACAATGGTTGTGAGCGCATCAGCAGCTTCTTCTGCTGATGTTGTTTCTGCAGCTAAATCAGCAGGTGTTCCTTCTAACCATGTATCAGAGCTTAAGAACTACCTTGATTCCCACGCTTCAAAGTTCAGCTCTGCTGACTATGATTACATGGTAAAGGCTCTCTCTGATTGTGGTGCTACATATGTTCAGCCTGTTGCTGACAAGCTTTTTGGCGCAGGAACTGACCTTGCTTCACTGACAAACGATCAGCTCAGACAGGTGTTTAAGGAAATGGGCGAGGATAGCAGAAAGGCTATTGCTGACGCTTGCGTAGCTACAGGTAAACACTTTGGCGTTACTATCAAGGTTGACGAGCTTACAAGCAAGGATTGGAACGTTCAGGTCGTTGATTCAGATGGCAATACAAACATTGGAACAAACACAGGCAGCGGTTCACTTAATACTGGTGCAAACAGCATGACAGCTGTTCAGGTTGCTGCTGTTCTTACACTTGCTCTTAGTGCATTTGGTATTACAGTAGCTGTTAAGAAGAACAAAGAGTGCTAAGATATGGTCAGGAAAGAGGATAAAGCTTCCTCGTCTGGCGCAAACAAACTGAAAAAAAATAAGAGGACGTCAGTGGCTGTAATGGTCTTGACGCCTCTTTTAGTTTTGGCTCTTTGTTTGTCTATCATGACGCTGGCAAGCTATAAAAAATTCATAGAGCTGCAAGGATATGCATCGATAGCATTCAATGAGAATGCACATTTGAAAAATCCCTCTGAGGATAACAAATACAGAAATGCAGATGCACTGCCTATGAAAGAATTGACAGAGGTCACAGTGCCTGATTCTGAAAAAAAGACGGAACAGCATGAGATAATCTATCCATATTATGGTGACAAATATGCCGAGCTGACCGTAAAGAATGATAAGGCAGGCATTGACAAAGAGCCTGTTTACTGGGGAGACTCTGATGATCTCCTCGCAAAAGGAGTTGTGCAATCTAACTATTCTGCATATATAGGTGCTACAGGCAGAGTTGTACTTGCGGCACATAACCACACTTATTTCAGATATTTACCTAATGTTCTAGTGGGTGATCAAGTGATACTAAAAACGGATTATGGCAAATTTACTTATGAGGTCACAGAAACTAAGGTACTTCCAGATACAGATACCTCCCTTTTGTATTATGATGTGACCGCAGATCCGCCTGTAGATGATCTGATACTCTACACTTGCTGGAACAATGGCTATATGGGTCTTTCAGATCAGAGACTTTATGTTATCTGCAAAGTCGTAAGCAAAGAATATAAGAATTAGGGGGTAAGATCTGTGAAAAACAAAAAACTATACAACTACCTGCCTAATCTGATAATCTCGCTGTTTTTGGCGTTTATATTCCTTGCGCTGTCACTTCTGTTTGCGGCAGACAATATTTTCTTTGAGCCGACCACCTATACGAACAGTATGCACAAGATAAAAATCGAGGACACGGCTTTCGAGGAGATACAGACATATTGTGAACAACAATATGCCTACACTGGTGTTGAAGCTGATACCCTGAAGAAGTCGATTAACAAAACTGATGTATCAAACGCTATTTATAGCTATGTTGAAGATACTTTCAGTTATATTCTTGGCAAAAAGAACGAACTTCCTGAGTTTAAGACAGACTTTACGCTTCTAGAAAAGAATATCTCAGACGATTATACAAAATGGGCTGAAAAAGAAGGCGTTGAATATACTCAGGAACTTGAGGACATAAAGCAGAAGACTATAAAAAATGCGGAACAGGCGATCGAATCCGACCTTGACGTTATGCTTTTGAGCCATATAAATAAACCTAATGGCATTTCCACAAAGCTCCAAGATCTGATTATGCTTGCGAGAAAAATAAGGATAGCTCTTATTGCAGCGGCTGTGGTGCTTATAGGCATTATGGCAGCAGTAAACAGAAAGCATATAGGCGGTTTGCTTTATTGGATAGGCACTTCCCTTTTCTGTTCCTCAATGCTCATTCTTGTTCCGTGTGCTATCCTAAAGGGTACAAAATATTATGACGGGCTTGCGATACATAATGACACTGTGTATAATGCACTCACAAAATCCATGTATGGCATAACTGACAGCCTTATTAAATTATCGACAGTAACTCTCATAGTGGCAGTTCTTTTTATGGCACTTTTTGCGTTAATAATCAATCTGACAAAGTTCAAAAAGAAAGAAAAATGCTAAATTTATCAGACCCCTGTTTAAAATGATATAATCCCCTTAGAGTAAACACACGAAAAAACAAAAATCGTGTAAAAACTCTAAGGGGATTATATCACCTAACGGGATCTGCCTGTATTTTTGCGTCTGCGAATAATGACTGGATGTCTCACTGGAATTTCTGCACTTGCCACAACAGCTTTTTCTTTCGGCTCGTACTCGTTTGACTGCACTTTAGCCAAACGTCTTTCGAGAACAGCCTCAAGCTTTTTGAAATCACAGCAACGGCGTGTGAGGTTAAACGATTTTTCTGGGTTTTGAGTAATTAAGCGATAAAGCTTGTTCGCCTTTTTAATTATATTATCAATGTTATCATTACACCAGTCGAGCTGATTATTTAGCAACTCCTTATATGCTCTTTCTTTCGGAGTATCACTACTGCTGGGACGAATGTCTAACTTTTGGATTACATCATTTGAAACTGGAATCATATTATTAAAATTAAGCGCTCCAATCAAACAATTATTTGAATCCAATATTTTAGAAAAATCAAGATCATTTTTCATTTTATTATGCTTAGGCTTAGGTGATGTCATTGGAATACAGTAATTATGCTGTTCCATAATAATTATTATTCCCACAAAAGGTCTATTTTCTTTATGTTGTTGAGGTGACACTGACATAACTCTATTATCGGCATTAGCCAAATCACGAACATATTTGACATCTAATGTATACAGATGTAATCTACTCTTTTTCATACTTCTCACCCGTTTTTCATTAAAAAGGCTGCGATATAAATACCGCAGCCAAGTTTTTTATAGGTCCCACTCACAGTAGGGTCCACTGCTTTTAAAACTCCCACTCACAGTAGGGTCCACTGCTTTTAAAACTCCCACTTATACGGTAGGGACTACCTCTTTTTACAAAGGTCAAAGACCTCCATATGATAAGCATTGCTTATCGTCACTTATATTATACCCTACTTTCAAAGAATTGTCAAGTCAAATATTGTACTTGCTTTATTCTTAAAAATTCCCTAGTACAATCCGTACTAGGGAAAAATTTTCAACTGGGATTTCTTTAAAGTGTTACCCTCGCACCTTATCTTTATTTATATTATACTCTACTTTGAAAGAATTGTCAAGCCAACCAAAAGAAAAACTCATAGCATTTTCTCAATCGCCTCAGCCGCTTTCTTGTTTTCTTCGGACATCTGATGAGCATACAACCTAAGAG
Organism: uncultured Ruminococcus sp.; assembly: GCA_934435205.1. Classification (GTDB taxonomy): domain Bacteria; phylum Bacillota; class Clostridia; order Oscillospirales; family Ruminococcaceae; genus Hominimerdicola. The sequence goes on from CAKSAK010000003.1 coordinate 430,221, forward strand.
TTATCTCAGGCGTTGAATGACCAAGACGACCAGCAACCGTGGTTATGGGTGTCTTGGCTGCAATGAGCAGTGAAGCATTGGTGTGTCTGAGTGTATGCACACAGCAGCTCGGCAAATCATGCTCCTCTATGAAATTATGAAAATACTTTGTAACAGAGCTTGGATTTAATGGCTTCCCGTTTCTGTAGGTGAACACTCTTTTACTGACTATGCCAAGCTCCGACTGCCGCCGTCTGACCGAAAGAAGAATATTGATAACTTTCTTATTGATAGCTATTATGCGCTTTGACAACTTGGTTTTAGGCGTATCTGTGTATGTACCTAAGCCAGGAAGATAATAACTCGAACGGCGAACAGTGATCGAGCCTTGTTCAAGGTTTATGTCCTCCCATTCAAGACCGCAGGCTTCGCCACGGCGCATTCCAGTAAATAGAATGAGCGTCAACAGCTCTGTGTATGGATACTTTCCATATTCATTGAGAGCAGAAAGAACATCTTCAGCGTCTTTTAAATCAAGATAACGTGCTTCTTCAGAAAGGTCGAGCTTAGGCGCCCTGACCTTTTCCATAATCCTTTAAAACTTTGTAAATATTTTTTCACAACAAATCGGCAGGCTTAGAGCATAATATACTCAAAGTCTGCCGTTTTGTTTGACAATGTTTAATTGTTGAGGGTTCAGATCCTTTTTTATGAAAAAGCATCTACGGTTTTACACCTGACATTTTTACCCTCAAAACGCAAAAAAAAGCTCGTAAATACGAGCTTTTCGAGGTGTGCATCTATTTTTTTGCACAAGTTTGTCTTGTGACTATGAAATAGATGAACAGAGTAAGTATCCATTTCTTGAAAATTATAAGTTCAAAGTTAGCAACTCTAACATAAAGTAAAAATATTAAATTTCCTTTTGAATATTATAATTATCTTGATTATCTTGTATCTCATACGCCTTATCAATATATGATTCCATATCATCAACAAAATCTGACCATTTCACGCACAACATATAATTACAATCTCCATGATATATTGTATGACCAACATCACAGCTATTCGCATCAGGATTTTTATGATTGAACATATTTCCACTCATTATACTAAAAATTAAGCTTGAATTACTATCATAAAATTGACATCCACTACTACAACATGTTTTTTTGTACGTAAAATAATCATACATACCATTTATATCAGGCAAAATAACCGCTAAAAGTGCATTTGTTTTACTCTTGACTGGTTTTTCATTTTTATCTTTCCTAGAAACTTCTTTCAAGGAATATGATATTTCCTGCGGAATCCATTGATATTTTTCCTCTTTAAATTTTTCTCGCATTCCTTTTGACAGCATTATAATTGTTAACGTGCTATCACGAATTCTATTTTTCAGTTTTTCCCAAATAGTTGAATCTTTGAGCTGTGATAAATCTTCTCCATCTGATTCACCTTTGTAAATATGATCGGTTTTAGATTTAAGTGTTTCTTCAATCACATCAACATAATCCCTAACAGTACAAGCCCACCATTTTCCAGGATCATCAGTAATATTTTCAACGTCATTATCGGCATATTTATATGATATAAATATTTTTCTTCCCATACATGTTTCCTTTCTATTTTAAAATAAATCCACCAATAATCAATCCCAATGATAATAGCAAATAAATCGGCAAAATCGTTATAGAAGTCATTGTTTTAACTAGACAACATTTACAATCTTTGTATTTATCTATTAGCATTTCAAACTCTTTTATATCCGTTCCATAATGGTCAGTGTTTACAATTTCTTTATACAACTCTCTAAATTTACGTTCTTGTTGTAAATAATATGAATCTAAAAACCAGAAGATTAATACAGGGATAAGAGCTATAAAAATGTATGTAACTTTTCTGCTATTAGCATAAAGTGCTAATAGTGCTGATACCAATGTTATCGTCCATCCCTTTATTTGAAATGAATTCGTATTCATTCTTGTAATGATGCCTTGTATCATTTTTAAATGTTCTATTTTACTTTCCATACTCATTTTCCTCTATCTTATTAACTTGCTTATATAAGGTATCTAAGGGATGCTCATGGTCTGAACAGCTTGTTAACCATACTTCTAAACTTTTATCATAAATTTTTTCCATATGTTCTTTATTGATTTGATATTTGATTTTCAATTCTGAATGTTCAAGTTGAAAACCCGCATTTATTGGATACCTATAACCTTTTCTTTGCGGTTTTTTTCACGCAGATATCTTGTCATTTCAACCTCTGAATAAATCCATGAAGATAAAGTGCTTTCAGTGTTTTTAATATTATCTGCAACCGGCAATGAATTTGGTGTATCCATAAAGAATATACATTCACATTTATCCATCATTTTCATTAACGCTACATTTAACATCATATGAACATGACTAGTAGAAATGTTTCGTTTTTCATAATTATATGTTGCATCGTGATTTTTACAATATCTTTCGTCAATCTGTTTTAACAATTCATTAGAATACCCCCAAACGCATGAGTCAATAAATGCATTTAAATTAAAATTCTTTTTCAGCCAACCGGCAAATGCAATTACATATTCTTCATCCAAGTGTGAATGAGATATAAAAATATTTGAATTTATATTTGGAAACCAATCTTGCGACATTGCATCTCCATCAATTATTTCATCATTCAATAAGTATTCTTCCAGTGTATTATGAACATCTTTTTGATTCTTGCTAAATATACCTTTGCCTGACGCCAAGAAGTCATTAAACATTCCCTTGTTTCCAATTTTTGTATTAAAAGTGACAAATATGCTTTTTACCTCCATACTATAATAAACATATCGGTACAAGTTTTTTTAATCCATAAAATAAAAATTTATGTGATGAACTCATTGTTTTTCATTCAAGTAATCTAACAATTGCTTTGATAACATAACATAATCAAGGCTTTCTGCAAATTCATTATTCATTACTAAAGGAGCATCGTTTAAACCCTGCCAACCATTAGCCTTATATTCAGAAGCAACGATAGAAGAACATCCTCCAACAGAGCCTACTACAAATACTGGTATTCCATTCTCAATAGCTAATGCTATTTCTTCACGAATTCCTTCATCAGCTTTATTTTTCTTAATTTTACCGCCCATACAAATTAGAGCTGAAACTTCTTTCCGTTGTATCATATGCTTTCTCATTGTGGTCAAGCTTTTACTTAATGAATTATTCTTTTCTGTTTCATTAAAAGTAGTACTTTCATTATAATATTCTTTTGAATATAGATATTTATCCTCAAACCACTTTGATATATACATTTTTAAATGCTCTTTACAATTTTCAGAATAAATCAACTTCGATATTTCAAAAAACAACTCTTGAAAGGTAGGGTGAGAACCAAATGTTAAAATATATCCGGATTTTAAAATTGATTTTGCAAAAATCACAAGAGCATCCGTAAGCGTTTGCTTATATATTTCCTCACCATCTGGAAAAGCTCCAGAAATAATTATTTCACTATTTCTATTGCTAACAGGCTTTTGAAGATAATTACCCCAATGAAACATAAAATCCTCATATGTTTCAATAATTATTTTATCGCTTTCTTCCTTTGTGAATACTTTATCTGTTAAAATAACAGATGAATCGTAATGATCATTCATTCTATTCAAGTATTTTTTTAAATTTTCTTTATCCGATAAAGTAGGTGTTCTGCCAAATAACTGAACATATTGATTTATATCTCGTTGTGGATATCTATACCCTTTTCGTTTTACATCAATATTAAAGATCATTTTTTCGCTATCAATACACTTTATTTTATCTTCAAACATTTCTTCCAACGCATTATGACAATCAAACACTACATTTGATTTAGTCATAATCAAGTCAAATGTTCTTTCCATAATTTCATCAGTAATTTCAGTTAATCTTTTGATATCTTTAAATTCATCTAAAGAATAACTCAAGTGTGGCTTTTCTGAAGGAACAAATTTTAATTTATGAATATCGGCATTTTCTATCTGCACCCATAAAACAGGAATGTTTCTCAGAATAGCATATCTCAATTCTTTCTGTATCCACTTAGAATCGGCAGACTTAGGTGTATGAATAAAAATAAATGCATCACTTTCTGACATTGCTTTATCTATTTCACTTTGTGCTTCTTCACCAACTTTTACAGAAGTAACATCACGAAATGTTTCACACGCCTTGAACTGAACACTAAGAGTATCACAGAGCTGTGCTGTAATTTCTTCACCATCCAAACGTCTATGGCTTATAAAAATAAGACCACTTTCACTATACATAGTCGGCATTATGTTCGCAATAACTTTTCGTGCAAAGCAACGAGCTGCCAATGGAAGGTAATCATCACTTAAATCTCTGCATCTGAGCTGTTCCCAAACATCATAGCTTTGCTTATCGGCAATAATCTCTAACGGCTTTCTTGTTTCCTTATCCATAGCAATCGGATATATGGTCGCTTTTTTGTTCTTAGCCAAATATAACAGCTTTTTTAAATTTTCATCTGTTGAAACTGACTCATCATTAAAAATTATTATTATACTATCATTTTCAATCTTAGATAAATACTTAGCTGCATTATTCACCATAGAATAAGATATATCGTACTTATCAAACTGTTCTTTGAGCTCCTTTACAAAGCAATGAGCTTTACTATGATTTTTCATTATAAATGATGGATTTATAATATAAATACTCATGTATTTGACTCCTAATTATATTACAATTGCCCCTAGCAAAATGATATGATGCCAATAAACAAGCGATTTTGCTAGCCCAAAAATTAGCTTTATCAACAAAATAAAGTGTATGATTTATGAAATGTATTTTATTAATTCGACCATAATGCTGCCAACAACCGCTTGATTGCCAGAATTCTACAAGAATGTAAAAGTCAAGTCCGCATGTGCGTTCATTTATTGTTGTCTTTTATATTCTTGTAGATATAATGGCAAAGCCGGTTGTTGGTAATTTGTATAAGATGTCATTATTTACACATTTGGAAGTTCAGTCTTGAATTTATCTGTCATCATTATCATCATACACAAGAGGAAATCTATACTGCAGTTGAAGAATTGCATATGTACCATCCGCATTCTTATAATGATTACAAACCACCCCTTGAGGTTCATTACAGTGAATCATTATTTAAGAAATGGTGTTACAAAGATACTTGACTAGAGCAGTTTATCATTAAAATCACTTGATAACCTATTATTTTATTTTCGCTTGTTATATCTTTATTATATCATATTTTCTCTATGAGAACAAGTTCTTAACGCACGGAAAAATAATATTTTATTACTGTGGTGGTTTGTTTTCTATTGCATTTTCAATAAGATCATCAATGTTATTTGATATATCATCATATACAAATTTACTTGATTTATACGGTGGATCATAACAAGTCACATACTTGGAAAGTCTTTCACCATTATTAGTAAATACATTATAAAATGGATTACTTCCTTTTTCAGTTTGATCGCCGTTTTCGTTTTTCAAACCATGAATGTATATTCCAACGATACCTTTTTTCAATTCATATGCCTTCTCTATTTCATATTTCACCCATTTTCTTGTTGAAGTGGTTTTACCAATTAGAACCACGATGCATGAGCGCATGGCCATCTGCTCATTAATCCACTTTTTTATTGAAGCTTCACTTTTGGATTTTACAGTTTCCCAGTCATTATCAGAAAAGGTGGAACTTTTACTTACAACATTCATCTTTCTTATTTGCGATGCTCTCCAAGCGTCCTTATTATATTCAAAGCTAAAAAATACCTGTCTCATAACACTCACCTGTCCTTTATAAATTTTATAAATCATAAATAATTTGCTGCTCACTGAATATTTTATTAATAAGTCAATAAATTCATTACCCTTTGCTACTTTTTCAATATGGACATAACATTTTTGTAAGTATACATATTTTGTCGGCTGTGATTTAACTTCATCCAATAATCCTTTGCCATATATCCAGTACTTCCAACGGGAATAAGCCTTCTTCCCTTCTTAACTGCTATTTCAAATTCTTTTTTACACCATCTGCATTAACAATATGACTATGACCAGCACATCTAATTACTTATTTTACTTATGTAAAATCTTTCTTAATTCGCTTTTACTCATTTAAACCTCTTTGTTTATAAATGCATTTACATCTTTCACCTTTACAAATTGAACAGTTATTTTTTTCATATTCACATAAAAATACTCGTTCAAACAATTCATACATATATCGGGAATCAACATTTCCATCAACAACGGATTTAAAATATTCAATGTAATCACAACTAAAATAGCGAAACAAGGTCTTTGTATTTTCAAGCTCCTTAGGATGCTTGAAACAATATAAAGCATCTAAAGGGTAGTCTTGATACTTTTCATAACAATTGCATTTAAAATTTTCATTCCACTTCATTAAATCTTCTTTATCCAAATCAGTCAAATGTATCAAAGATATATTATATGAAATTTTTAAATCTATTAATGCATATTCAGGTGTCACGCTTTCATTTGCGTGAAAAAACTCAGCATATTTCCTATAATACAGTAATGGCTTTTTTCTTACAATTTGTGTGCATACAATTTCAGAATAAATCCAAGGAGAGTATGTAATATTCATTGTTTTGTTTATATCATCAAAAACTTCTATTGAATTGTCAGTGTTCAACAATATTACACATTCAACTCTGTCTATCATTTTTTGTAATGCAACTGACAACATTATATTTACATGTTGAGAAGCATTGTTGCAAGCATTGTGATCATATGTAAATCCATAATTTTCATCTTTTTTCTTGTTGCAAAAATCAGAATTGATATCTTCCAATAATTTTTGTGAATAACCCCACACATTTGAATCAATAAAAACTTTTAGCTTGAACTCTTTATGAATCCATCCTGCTAAAGCGTTTGCAAGACTCACGTCATTGCTAGAATGAGATATAAAAACATCTGCATCAATAATAGGAAAATTATCGTCCTGTAATTCACTTCCATTAATTGTTCTTTTACGGATATAACGATTCAAATCGTTTTTATATTCAAAAACCTTACTATTTAGATGACTTTCACCAATTATTTTATATTCATCAAAGCTCATTAGCTCGTTGTCAAAAAAATCTTCGTTTAATTTCAAATTATATCCTGTAAACATATTAGTCTCCTTAATCATATTATTTTCATTAATTCTTGATCATACAAGATTGATGAAACAATTAAAAATTTTCACATGTTATTCGCATATAAGATCAACATTAGATAACTTCAAATTATATTATGTAAGGTGACCTTTTATGAATAATAACCATTTAAATAAAGAAGAAATTGCGCAAATGTATAACGAAATGCATGAAATATGGCCAGATGATGACAAATGGTATAGTTATATACATAATTGTATAGTAAAATATGTAAATTCTCAAAAGGAACTGATGAATTTGTCAGATGAGTCTTTAATATTAAATCTCGGTTCTGGGGGCAATGAATATAATATTAATGGCATACACTATCATGTAGACATTGCCGAAGAAAAAATTAAACATTGCAAAAACTTTATTGTTTCTTCTGCCGAAAATACACCTTTTAATGATAATTTTTTTGATGGAGGGATTTGTGTAGGATCAGTTATAAATTATTGTGACCCATTTGCAGTAATTAGCGAAATAAGTAGGACATTAAAAAAAGGTGGATATTTTATAATTGATTTTGAGCAAAGCGAAAGTTGGCAATTTTACGGACAAAAAGAATATAAAAGTGAAGCGACAATAATTCATTCATTTAATAGTGGATATGAAGATAAAATATGGTTTTTTTCTTATTCATATATAGTGGGAATTCTCAAAACCTATTCACTAAAGATTATAAATGTCGAAAGGTTTCATTTGTTGAGTCCATTACTATACAGATATACAAAAGATGAAAATAAATCAGCCAAATTTGCGAAGTTCGATTCGTTCCTTAAATGCCTCCCATGTATTAGAAATAAATCTTGCAATATCATTTTAACAGTGCAAAAAGTTTAGAGAACACTGGCAAATTTTTAATTATTTTTGCTGCTTTCGAATCAGATAAGGCTACAAAAGAAAACACTATAAATACTACTGCTACTGACACTAATGCAATAGTTGTTAATTGAACATTCAGTTCTTTCGCAAAAAACAGAACCCCCAGTACCACAATAATAACAATTATTGTATATATTAAAGCGTTTTGAATAGACTTAGTTTTTGAAGGAATGCTTTTATCATCAGATGAATAGGAGTGCTTTTTATTATACCCATTCATTATGACATACTCCTCATTCAATGAGCTGGTTATCATGCTCAAATAACCCTCATATTTCTTTAGATAGTCTTGTTTTTCAGAAATATCAATGAAGGGATCATCCCATGCTTGATAATATAAATATACAGTTTTAACAATTGAAATGTATGTATTATTTTTTATTTGGCTCAACCCCAATACTTTTTGGTATATCATTAGTAGTGATTCTTTTTCGCTTTCCTCATTTGTTTTTTCAAGCATAGGGTGAACATATAGACAATTTGCTACTTTAAAATTTTCAAGTTCATACATCTTTATTTCTGAAAGGTATATTTTTGTTGAATCATATTTGCACAGAATTTCTTTTGTTATAAAGTCGTAATCCAAACCCTGCTTATTAATATAATCTACTATTAACCAGTAAAAAGAATAAAAAGCACTATTTGAATTGTATTGCTTATCTATTGCAATATAATCTATTAGTAATGTTCGGCTTTTCTTAATATATGCCAGTTCTGCATATCCAATTACAATGTCATTTGATAATAAAACAAAGAAAAACAAATCTCCTAACGCAAACTTTTTGAAATGGTCTATCCAATATTTAATTTCATTAGTGCTTGTTTTTTGTATATATTCAACTGACTGTGTATAAATCTTCATGGCTTCAAAATATTCCGAACATTTTGAGGAGGTCAAACGCATTAATTTATAATCCACATTATTATTCATAAAAGGTCACCTTACATAATATAATTTGAAGTTATCCTGCGTTGAGTTTTGATAATACTATTATACACCCATTTTTCTTCAAAATCAACATAATCTCGCAGATTTTTCCAAGAAATTCATCGACACTATTCGACAAAAAGCGTATTACAATATATAATAGAATTATTCCCAAACGAAGGAGTAGCTATCATGATAAACTTAAACCTGCAAATAGAACGATTTCTTAACTACTGCATGTCCAGAAAAGCTCTGAATGAAAAAACCATTAAGGCTTACAGAATCGATCTTAGGCAATTCTCTGAATATACAGACAACACATTTTCCAAAGAGATGATTTGCCGATACATCGACATACTTCACGAACGATTCAAGCCCAAGACGGTAAAGCGAAAAATCGCTTCCATCAAAGCGTTTACTCATTATCTTTTAATTGAAGACGTAATTGAAATCAATCCATTCAACAAAATTGATGTTTCCTTTCAAGAACCTACAATTCTTCCCAAAACGATCCCCCTCAATATAATCAACAGTCTGCTAACGTGTGCTTACAATTCATTTTCACAGGCTGAAACAGATTATCAAAAACGCTGCACGACTCGTGACATTGCAATTCTTGAAATTCTCTTTGCAACCGGAGCCAGGGTATCTGAAATTTGCAATCTGACACCCACATCTGTAGATTTGACGAATCACACCATCAAGATTTTCGGAAAAGGTTCTAAAGAACGGATGATACAGATTGAAAATACCGATGTTTTAAGGGTGCTTCAATCTTATTATGACCTATTTCAAGAGGACATAAAGACGTGTGGATTCTTCTTTGTCAACAAACTGCATCATCGTCTCACTGAGCAATCAGTTCGTGAAATCATTCGAAAATACACAGCTATGACCGAATACGATATACATATAACACCGCACATGTTTCGTCATTCATTTGCCACTTTGCTTCTTGACGAAGATGTTGACATTCGTTACATACAGAAGCTATTGGGGCACAGTTCCATCACAACCACACAAATTTATACCCATGTTGCTATGGCAAAACAAAAAGAAATTCTTTCTGTCAAGCATCCAAGAAATAAGATAAGGGTTAACGCAAAATAATATACAATTATCAACCGTTGAAGTATTTATATCATTAAACTAGGTAATAAAAAACAAATTAATAAAGCAACTACCTACTTTAATCTGCCGGTATATCCTCAATCCATCTTTCGATAACATTGATATAATTCCCCAAGCTATTTCCCTTATCGGAGAGATGCTCTTTAACATGTAAAGGATTTATGAGGTAAAGATAACAAATTATTTTCTGAGCTGTATCTTTAAGTTGATCTGAGGTATAATTCTCAAAAAAATTCGTATCTTTTAATGAAAGCACTCTTTCTTCAAGATGGCTTTCTCCGTTTAACACCAATCTGTACATATAGTTTCTGAAATAGTTTTTATGATTTTTACAAAGATCTAAAATATCTTCATTCGTAGTAAGTGCATCTATACCCTTTTTGTATAAGAAAGTGCCGTGAGCTTCTAAAAGACGTCTCATGCTATTTCCAATTGTAAGATCCGAAAGCAACGAGTTTTCTCCTTTGGCATATTTATATATTTCTTTCATAAGTAATGAATACTCATGCCTGTGCATATCAATATGCTTGGTATTATCAATTTGCCGCTGCTTAAGCTCATAGTTTTCAACAAACTTATTCTTCAAATTAAATTGTTCACCAATTTCTTCGCCGGCTTTTTCTAAATCATATACGGTAGATAAATCATGAGACAGCAGCAGTATTTTACTGTTTTTATTACCATAAAAAATCTTTGATAACTGACATTTCAAATAAGTTATCACTCCAACTTGGTTTTCTCTATCAAAGCTTGAAATAGGATCATCAATTACTATAAAATACTCATCCGTAAAATTATCAGTTGAGTTATGATTATCCAACATTTGTGTGAAAAAATAGCAAAGTGCAATTATATTACGTTCACCGGTAGATACTTTATCAGGTGTAACTTTTATGCCATTTGATATCAAATAATATTTACCACTTTCAGCACCTACATCTAATTGTAATCTATTATTTGAAAAGAAAACATAGCTTAGTGCTTTATTTATCATGTCTTTTGCAATCACCACGTTTTTCTTTTTATTATTTAAATTTGCAATTTCTTCTTTTAACTTATTGAATTCGGTTATATAATCTGTCATTTTACGACAACATTCTTGGTAATTGTTATACGCTTCTTGGTATTCAATATAATCCTCCGAAAACTCCCAATAAGCAATTTCTCTGTTCCAATCAGAGGCTCTCTTCTTACTTTTATCTATTTCTTCGATTTGTTGATTATAAATATTTCTTTTTTCCTCAAGACGAGAAATAGCATCATTTAATTTTTTAATTTCTTGTATAATATTGTTATCGGAAAATGAAATTGGAGTATATAGAGAGTTTATCTTATCTTCAACAGATTGACCGTATTGAGATAATAGAGAGTTTACTATTCTATACTGAGATTCAACGGTTTCGTATTCATTGGCATATATGTCTATAAAATTATCTGCAATGTTAATAATTTTATCCAATTTAGTCATCATCTCAGCAATGCTTTTGTCATATTTCGCTAACTCTCTTTGATGATTTTTAGCCTCTTCAGATAAAATTTTCTCTATCTCTGATAAAATTATGCTCTTTTCTTCAGAATTGATAGGTCTAAAACAATACGGACATATATTTTGATCCTCTTTTTCAAAAACAGATTTTACTTCAGTAATGTACCGAGAGCCTTTTTGACTATATATTTCAATGATACGTTTATCTCTATCGTTCAAAACAGGCTTCTCTATTTTTTCAGCTAATAGTTGAGTTATGTTTTGAAAAAAATCATTTTCAACCATAAGCGGTTTCATAGTATCGCTGATTTTTTCTTGAGATCCTGTTCCAATTATAGACTTTAGCTCTTGAAAATGATTAAATGCCTCTTCCCTGCTTTTGGAAATTACAGGTTTATTAAAAATCCGGTCAAGTATATTTGTTGAGATATTATGTCTCCTTCCGGAAATTGAAAATTCTCTTTCAACCCAGTTATCTGAAGATTTCAACTTATCCTTGAGGTTATTTATTTTATATTTATACGAATTACTATTCTTATCATTTTCAAGTCCGTTTTTTATTGACTCTTGATCATCAATAAATCGTTGATAATCTTCTAATTTTTCATTTGCCTCTTCAATTTGTTTGTCTATCTCAACTTGTTCACCAAATAGGATAACTGCTGACAATCCATCATTTTGTACTGCAATTTTATCATTTATGTAATCTTCATTAAAAACAAAAATATGATTCTGAGGAATTGACAATGGTTTATCATTCTGGTCTAATAAAGAACAGCTTAAATCGCTTTCAACGTTACACAGAGACTTTGATATTGTACTTTTTCCGCTGCCGTTCTTTCCATATATTATACTTATTCGTGATTCATTTTTAGTGAAACATTTCAATTTCGTCGAAGAAGGAAAACAACGACCGGATATTTTCAAACTCATGATTGATTCTGTCATGATAAACCCCTTTTCTCAAATAAGTAATAAACCAAATAAATCAACTGTTTTTTAACGGTATCTACAACCAACTCACCATTATTTCTTATACTATTCCGAGCAATGACAATCACTCGATCCCACTCAACTCCTGATAAAGCCTCTTAGCATAACTATCAGTCATGCCGCAGACGAAGTCAGTTACCAGAAGCAGTCTGAGATACAGCTTTTCTTTATCGCTCTTACCCTCAGAATATATTGTGTAAATCTGACGATAGTTATCAGAAATCATATTCATTAGTCTATCCTCCATAGGTGAAAGCTTTGTTCCAGTATCAAAATTAACTGCCGCAGGAATGAAATTGTCGAGCAGAAAATTGATTATATTACCCGCAGAGATCTCCATTTTAAGTATCGGCTTAGAACGGAAAACATACTCGTATGCTATACCCCCTAAAGCCTTTGACAGAGCATTTCCACGTGATACAGAAAGCACATCTTTAGTGAATGTGCCTTCCATTATACTTCTGTAATTTCTTGTGAAGCCATATGAAGCACAGTATAAAAGATTTCCCTGTATACTGATAACCCAATTCTGAACCGCATTAAGCTCGGGATTTGCTATTTTCTTAGCTTTAGCATTTTGATATTTTGTTTCCAACCAATCGATCATATTGGTATAATTTTTTCTCTCATCTTCATCGGCGCATTTACTTATGTATTTCTCACTTCTTAACTCTTCAAGAAGCTGATCATAACTCAGGAATCCTTTCTTAACTGCGTCCTCTATGTCAGCTGTCAGATAAGCTATATCATCGGCGGCTTCAAGCAAATATGTAAGCGGATACCGGCAATCTGCTGCACCGGTCGAAGATGTAATATCTTCAAAAAGCTCTTTTTCTGCAAGGTAATATCCCATCTTCTTAGTCTTGATATTACCACTGTGCTTATCTATTTCACAAGATGAAATCGGATACTTTATCAGCGTATTGAGCAAAGCATAAGTAAGATGCATACCGTTTTCATCAACAAGATAGTGCAGCTTTGTCAGCAAGCGAAGAGCCTGGGCATTACCTTCAAAACGAAGCAGATCGCTTTTCATCTGCTCGTCTAAATACCGTTCAAGCGTAGTTCCGTCAAATTCAATTTTCGTTAGATTTGCGTCAAACCAGTTTCTGATGGAATCTTCACCAAAATGTCCGAAAGGAGGATTGCCTATATCGTGTATCAACCCTGCACATTCGAGTATACTGCAAACGTTATCTTTTATTTCCGTAGTAAGTTCACTATCGATATTTTTGTCGATCAAATACTGAAAAGAAGTCTGTCCCAATGATTTGGCAAATGACGAAACTTCAAGAGAATGGGTTAGCCTTGTGCGCACAAAATCACTTTTATCCAAAGGGAAAACCTGAGTTTTATCCTGCAAACGTCTAAATGACGCACTGCATATTATTCTGTGATAATCCTTTTGAAACTCGTTGCGAAGATCTTTTTTACTTGGATATTTAGATCTAGTCTGACGTTTTTCACACAAAAGCTTTTCCCAATTCATTACAAGCCCTCTCTTTGCTGTTAATTCAAATAAACAAAAGACTGTGGTGCGTTTTTTAATCCATAATCAGAAAGACTTAGTGGATTTTTGAAATAGTTAACTGTGCCTAGGCAGTATGCAAATGCAGTCTTCTTTTTATGATAATATAAATCAAAAAAATTTTTATTTATCCCAGCACCAATACAAGTTTGATTCCATACAACTTCAGGTGTACCTTCAATCAAACCTACAACTTCGACCTCACCAACAATTTTCATAACAGGAGCCGTTGAATAAATAACTATACTGTCTATTTTTCTTTTACATTTTACTTTTCTATACTCAAACACTTTTTTCCCTGACATAATATTATCAACGTGTTCAGGGTTAATTGACATAAGAACTTTACACACCCTTACCACCTCCAATATCATTATATCATATTTTGAATTGTGTTTTCAAGGCTATTTGATTAATTTCCCGATGTTCTGTTTTGCATAGGAAAGTATTGATTTAAAATCAGACATACTATACATTGCCTGGAATGGATGACCATCTTTCCATATTCCATTATTTTTTAATGTGAAGTAGTTCACATTATTTCCTTCACCAAAAGCATGATCATATACAATCTCAAGAACATATAAATTTCGCTGTGAATAAAATGACTCAATCTCTTCAGATGAAAATACAGATTTATTTCCAACCAAAGCCTTATAATCTTCCAAAGCCATATACTCTACATAATTTTGTTTAATTTTAATGCACCTTACAATGGTACCATACGATGTTATGACGGATTTAAATTTTTTGTTTTCACCCGCAAACTTTCGGTAAATTAGTATCGGCTGATTTTCTTTGTAAACTGGCTCACTGTAAGGAAAGAATAAATACGTTTTTGTCATTCCATTTGCAGCAGCAAATTCTTCTGTTTCTTGTTTGGTATTCTTTAATTCAGAGTATGGGAACAATTTATCATGCCATTTTTCATCAATAGGAAGTAATGCAAATTCGTTTTGATCTTGGTTAATAAATGGGAAAGATGTGTATGGAGTAGAAAAATCTATCTCCTTTTTACTTCTAACATATATCCCTTCATTGTTTGGATTATATCCGACCAACATAAATCCAAACTTTTTAAGCATTTCAATTAATTTCATATGCTTATCATATACGGTTACATAAATCTCTTCGTCATCGGATTCGAGCCAATTCCAAAGAGCAATTCCAATAGCTCCTTCTCCCAAACGGTTACCTTGAACCCTATCTGATAGCTTCAAAGTGCTTATTTTCAGACGTTTGCAAGTTGGCAATTTCCCATTTTGCATTTGTATGGTTTCTACTTCGTCAAATTTAAGCATTACAAAAGCACCTAATCCGTTTTCATCAATATATGTGAATGCCTGTTTTTCTTCTCTAGCTTTTTTCAAATACCAATTTTCAAATTCAGGATAATCGTATTTAAGTGAATCAAAAAAAGGATCATTAATATCACATTCAGACAACAATCTCCATTTGTATGCGCCTGCCATAAATCACACTCTCCTTATTATTTCTACTATTTCATCAATTTTAAAATCATCATCGATCGTCAGGAATTTAATTTTTAACATTTTAGACAATTCTTTTGCATATTGAATTTCTTCATATTGAAACGATTTGAGAAAGTCTATATTATATTTTTGATTGTCACGATGCTTTAATCTTTTAAAAATCTCATTAGGATCTGACACCTTAGTTATGATAATTTTCGGATTCAATTTAATTATAACGTCACTATTAATTCTACAGATTTCACCATCGCCATTAAGCAAACACAAATGTCCATCCAAAATATATGGATTCCCATCATTTAAAGAATTCATAGCTTTTATGAGAACGCACTGATTGTCATCTATATTATTGATTAACTTATTTGAACTGTATGCTTCTTTTTTATATTTAGCAATCAGATGACTGGCTGAACAAGTCGGAATATTGTACTTGTTCAATTCCTTACATAGATACGATTTGCCTGAACCGTGAATTCCGCTAAGAAAAATCATTCATATCCTACTTCTTGGACATTTGTCTATCCTACAAATGTATATTTACTATAAAACTAAATAGAGCGTTTTTAATAATATTGTTATGCACTTTTCGTCTCGACAAGCGTATGATTATTTCAACTTTCTACACATACAGACTTTTACGACAAAATATAATTTTATTTTTCAAGAAAATCTTATTTGTTATATTATACTACATTTATTCAACACATTTTTAAAAGTCGGTACGAATAGTATAGTTTTATGGTACGAAATCAATATGCGTTATTTTTACATAGCTTTTCTTCACACTCCACAAAATCCTTCGAAAACTGCACCGCCTCCGCAAAGCTGTTTTCCAGTATCTCAAAACCCACAGCCGCAGAAAAGTTGTCGATCTCAATACGTTCGGTCTCGTCAGCGAAAACCTGTATCAAAAATCCCTCACAGAGAATATCTCTGCCTTTCTTGTCGACCCTGCGAATGTTGCTGTCGGGTGAGATCTTGATGTAAAATCCTTTGTATCTCATTTGACCACGCTCCCTAAAACTTCATCTGAAGATCATCATCTTCAAGCTCTTCATCTTGAATTTCATCAAAATACTGTTCGCAAACTGAACGTTCAAGTGCCGCTCTTAGATAGCTTGTATCCATACCGTTCGCCTCATATCCTTGCTTTATGACGTTGTAATAATAGCTCATCGGTGGCGAAATGTGACCGCTGTTCATCAGATATGCCATACATTCTTTCTTTTCGCCATTCACCTCAATCTCAAAAAGCTCCTTTCGGTAAAGATTCGGAAAACCCTCATATCGGTCAAGACTGTGTTCGTCCCGACCATCTATCTCCCATATCAGAACGGGTACTTCCGACTTCTCATTCGGTACGATCGTTGCCACACCACGAAATTCAAGTTCATAGCCCTGCATCATTTCTGTGCTTACAACCTTTGAATTCGGACAGCGATGCGCCATCTGTTCAAGGTTGATGTTGCTGCCATAGGCAATGTATAATCTTTTGTATTCCATGTTTTCCTCCTTACATACTCATTTCAAATTCTTCTTCAAATTCGTCACATTCACTTTCTGACGGCTCAATGTGTTCTTCGGGTACATTTTCGACTTGCGTGCTGTTGTCGCTTACAAGCTCGACACGTTGCTCACGGGCGGCTTGCCGCTCCAGCTCACGTTTTTCTTTCAGCTTTGCCCTTGCAGCAATTCCATCCTCAGGGTGCCGCCAGGCAATATCACCCTCAAGATGTTTCAGCAGATGTGTCCTGCAATTTTTGAATTCATCCCCTATCAGCCCCAGATTTAAAAGCCATACCCTAAAGCTGTACCGCATATTATCGCTTTGAGAAACGTGAGGAGAACAGTATTTCTTTGTCATTGCAGCATTTGAAATAGCAAGTGCCAAAACTATCTGACTTCTTACCTCTCCTGCGTGAAGAGAACCGTTGTAAGCTCTTATCTCATAATGTCCGTGCTGAAAAAAGCTGTGAAGATTGCAGATAACATATCGGCTGTTTGAATAATGCTGAAACTGCTCGCTCATTCTTCCGTGATACCAAAGCTGCTTTATCGTTTCCATATCGTTAGGTTTCTTTTGGTTTATCTCTTTGATAAATTCCTTGTCCATTTTGCGACAGTAGCCTTCACGAGCGGTCGAAACCTGCAAAGCGTCCCACAGAAAATCTTCTTTGCTTGCGAAAATGTTCACAAGATTTCGTATCTGCTGCGGTGTATAATCGTCCGCCGAAATGTGAATGTGTGTACCTGCACAATATCTCGGACCTGTTACTCCGCCTGCTTTTCTTAGCGATCTCACGACCTCCTGCAAAAGAGGAATGTCCTCATATCCCAGAACGGGAGAATTGAGTTCCACGCTGTATGATTTGGAAGCATGGTCTCCGTTTGCGTTGTAACAGTTGATACTTCCGTCATAAACTATCGCCCACTTTCTGTCCTTTGAGTCCGTCACAACATATTTGTCATAGCTTCCGCCCTCATGTTCAACCTTTACGCCAACAGCTTTTGCAACAGCCTTTGCCGCTTGACTTCTTGTAAGTCCTGTCATTTCTATCTCGATGCCGAACTTTCTTGTTTTTATGCCTTCAAAGTTTCCTGCCAATTTATCACCTTCTTTCAAAATTTGCTGTTGATTTTTTCGAAGAATTATGATATACTACACACAGAATACCTTGCTGACGCAAGGCGAGGGGTTTCCGCCCCTTTGCGAACTGTTCGTCCGCTGTGCTTATTGACGGTTTCGCAAAAATGCACTTGCAAGCAAGCATTTTTGCTTCATGATATAATAATTACAGCAACAATCTTCACCCACTTTCATAGGAGGTCTTTATATGCCAAATATCAAACCTGTATCCGATTTGAGAAACTACACTGAGATTCTCCGTGACATTGCAGTAGGCGAACCTGTTTTCCTCACTAAAAACGGAAGGGGTCGTTATGTTATTGTCGATATGGAAGATTACGAGAATCAGCGTGCTGCTTTGAAACTGCTTTCTGAACTTGCCAATGCTGAAAAAACTGCGGAGGAAAAAGGCTGGCTTTCCGAAGAGGAAGCTGATGCCGCAATTGACAGCTTATGATGAAACTGCGAATCTATCTGAGGCTTCACAAAAAATCATCGAACGTAATCGTGATGTTTATGAAAAGCTTAAATAACATAAAAGCGGAAGCCGTATTGGTTTCCGCTTTTGTCATATTATTCAATCTCCGCTCTGACCTCATATCCGCCCTTGAAAATTACAAGTATCTCATTCTTGCTAAGCACTTTCACGCACTCAATCAGCTTTCGGATAAGCACATTATCAAACGTTTCCAACTCAAACTTTTCATTATCAATCAGCTCCATAATCTTATCAAGCTTTTCCTGAGTTTCGGCAGAGGTCTTATTCTGTGATTTCAGCATAGCAAGTCTTTCACTCAAGCTTTGTTCTTCCTCATACAGCTTTTCAAACTCGCTGTCCAGCTTGTCCTCGTCACAACCGCCTGCTGCTATCAGCCCGACTAAATCGTTTCTTGCTTGGTCTATCTCTTTCAGCCGTTTTTCTATTGCTAATATTTCTTCCTGCCCATGACATTCAAGCACATTGCTGATATTCTCTTTTAAGATCTTTTCAACGTCGTTACCACAAGAGTAGTAGTTATTTATCGCTCGTATTATAGCTTTGTGGAGCTGTTCTTCCTTTATCGTGGGCGAATCGGGGCAATATCTTTTGCCGTGTTCCAGCCGGCTTATACACCGCCAAACAATTTGCTTTTTCCCTCTTGAAGTCCACGTTGTACGGCGGTAAGGCGTGCCGCATTTTCCGCAGATAAGCAGTTCCGTAAGTGCATATTTACTGCTGTATTTTCCTTGCTCGGTAGTAGTTTTATCGCTGATTTTACGCTTAGAACTTCGCCTTGCAAGCTCCTGCTGAACTCTATTGTATGTGTCACGGTCGATTATGGGGTCATGATGATCTGTCACAAGATACATCGGGCGTTCGCCGTGATTTTTAACTATCTTGTGAGTGATACAATCTGAGGTAAAAGTCTTTTGCAGAAGTGCGTCTCCTACATATTTTTCATTTTTCAAAATACTGCGGATAAAAGATTCGTTCCAGATTTTATTACCCATTGAGGTAAGAAGCTTTTTGCTTTCAAGAACATTTTTTATACCTTTCATACTATAACCGTCAAGAAATAGTTTATATATCAGCTTTTCTGTTCCCGCCTCATCAGGAACGATCTCTGGTTTGCCATCTGCTCCCTTTTTGTAGCCCAGAAGATGTTTGTACTGAAAATTTACTTTTCCCTCTCTGTATGCTTTTTCTTTTCCCCAGAGTATGTTCTTACTGATAGATTCACTTTCGGCCTGTGCAAAACTTCCATACAAAGCTATCATAAATTCCGATGTCATAGTTAAGGTGTTTATGTTCTCTTTTTCAAAAATAACTCCGATACCCAAGTCTTTAAGTTGTCTGACATATTCAAGGCAATCGACGGTATTTCGGGCAAATCTTGATATTGACTTGGTAATTACAAGATCAATTTTTTTTGTTTCTGCACATACGAATCATGCGGTTAAACTCGGTTCTTTTCTTTGTCTGAGTTCCGCTTATACCCTCGTCTGCAAATATCCCCGCAAGCGTCCATTCCTTTTTTCTGTTGATAAGATCGGTGTAATATGCGATCTGGACCTGATAGCTGTTCTGCTGTTCTTCCTGAGCCGTAGATACTCGGCAGTATGCGGCAACTCTTAACTGGTGGTATTTCCTGCGACTTTCAGCTGTCTGCACTTTCGCAGGAATTATCATTACATTGGGTGCTGTGGACATTGTTTTCACTCCTTGACGTTTTGACTTTTTCAGTAATATTCTTGATCCTTACTCCGTTGATAAGCTCGACCTCTATGGTACAAAAATGGCTTATCCAGATTCGTGAAACACACGCTTTGAATAAGCCGATATCGAGTATATTTAATTGTTTGTTATTCTCAAGTAAATTACGTAGTTCTTCTGTTTTCTGCGGACTTTCATTGTAAGTGCAGCAGTCGTATTTCATTTCGGCAAGCCTGAAAATTTCAGCTTTAACTCTGTCAAAATCCACTTGCGGAGAATCTGTCATCTGATTGATCTCATTTTGCTTACGGACTATATCCGCAGTAGGTGAATATGTGCTTATCTCGCCGCCCGATTCCAACAAACTCGGATTAGCTATTGCCGAGTTCAGAACAGTCAGAACTGCCCCTATTATCATTTGGTCTGTAAGCCTATATTCAAGCTTGTAACAATCGGGATTCCTGCAATCCCAATGCTCATACTTTGAATTGCCGCCTATCCGTGAAAGTCAGTGACCGCATTCGGAGCAGTATGTACGGTTTCTGAGTTCCTGTAAATCATCGGATATTAAATTTAACCGAGTAGCTTTTCGTACTCGCTTTTCGTTAGCCTATTTGAAAATGTTTTCTGCAATTATCTGTGGGTATGTATCATTGCCGAGATACTTTTCATTTTCGATAATACGCTTGACCATGTTTTTATTCCAATAGTCTGAATCCTCGGAATATCTAATGTTTTCATACTGCATCAGATTTGCTATTTCCGACAAGCTTTTTCCATTCAAGTATTCATCGAATATTGTAACAACAGCATATACCTCTTTCGGATTTGTAGTTATCTCGCCGTTCTTCATGCCGTATCCGAACGGGATTGTTCTGTTCTTTGGCATAATCTCGCCTCCTTTCAGACTACAAGGATAGCACATTTTCTTTTGAAAAGCTATTACCAATAGCAACAAAGAAATGCCCTGCAATTTGGCATACGGGCATTAACGTCTATACCTTTTCTTTAAACTTCAATCCGCCTATCAAATGAAATTCAAGCTCGTGCTGATTTTTAACAACTATCTTATCCACAATGCTTTCAAACTCCAGTTCTTCAAACTCGGTCATAGGCTTTTCACGCTTTTCAAAGAAGTCTGTCAGCATTTCTATCTGATCCAGAGCCTCATCTTCATCGTCGGAACGTGTGAGCTTTTTTAGTTCAGATTGAAGTTTGCTTATTTTTACGTTAAGTTCATTTGTCTGCTCAATATACTTAGCCTCGTCAAGAAACCCCTTAGTTTTTAACCTTGCAAGAACGTGAGTTTGTTCCCTTAGCTTAGCTACTTCTTTGTGTATATCCATAACCTGAGTTTTACCGCTGAATTTTCTGAGTTTTAGATCCTGTAAAGCTATTTTTAGAGGCAGGAGAATTTGCTTGTAATTGTTCAGCAGTTTATTATGCAGTCTGATGGAAGCTGAATAAATATCGCTTTCAACAATAATGCCGTTTTCACAATCCGCTGCATAAATATCGTGTGTCCGGCACAGCCAAAATGCTCCGCTTCTGCGGTTTCTGCGTTTGTATGTCGCACCGCATTTTCCGCAGAACACTTTTTTGCTTAATGGATAGACGTTGGTTTCAAAATCTCTGTGACGAGATTTCAGCAGCTTTTGTACCGCATAAAAGGTTTCTTTATCAACTATTTGCTGGTTTACCCCAGTTGCACAGTATTTCTGCTTTTCGCCGTAATTCCTTTTTTTAATATGCGGAAGAGTTTCGGTAACATAGCTTTTCTGAAACATAGCGTTTCCTATATATCTGTCGTTTTTAAGCATATATCGTATATTATCCGCTTTCCACAAAACGGCTTGTTTACTGCTTGACAAATTCATGCCGTTTAGCATATCCGCTATTGCTTTCAGTCCATAACCGCTTATGTACCATTCAAAGATCTGTCTGACTATCAGCGCTTGATTTTCTTCAATTTCCAAATCACCGTTTACCTTTTTAAATCCAAACGGCGGAGTAGCATTCTTATACGTCCCGTTCTGCATACGCTTTTGAACAGACCACCGCATATTCTGAGAAATAGAAGTGGACTCCTCCTGTGCCAGACCACCCATAATGGTTATCATCATTTCATCGCTAAGCTTTGCGGTATCAATGTTTTCTTTCTCAAAGAACACGGTTATTCCAAGGCTTTTAAGCTCCCTTATGTTCTTCAGGCAGTCCTTTGTGTTTCTTGCGAATCGGCTGATAGACTTTGTATATATCCTGTCTATCTTGCCTTTCCGGCAGTCGCTTATCATTCGCTGAAATTCATCACGCTTGTCCTCACGAGTACCTGTTATTCCCTCATCTGCATATATGTCAACAAGCTGTTCTCTGTCAGACTTTTCAAAAGCTTTCTCGTAATATCTTGTCTGAGCCATAAAGGAATTGAGCTGATCTTCGGAATCGCTTGATACTCGGCAATATGCGGCACAACGGATCTTTGTGTTTTGTTCTGCTGCTATGGTTGGCTGTATCACAGTTACAGTTGGCATATTCTCACCTCCGTTTTACCAACAATGATACCACAAATCTTTATGGAATGGTATCACTATACTTGATAAAATTACTTATCCGAATCTGTGCAGTTTTCACGCTTGTCGGCTTGTCCTGCGGCTATGCATAAGCTCATTATTGTTACGCCGACTGTGCCACCGACGAATAAGCCAATCACGAAGCCTAACATCTTTCTCACTCCTTACGCCACTTCCTTTGAAGACGGATAGTTTCTGTGTATGTAGTCTAAAACAACTGCCAAATACCTTTCTTTCGCTGATTCATCGAAATCTCTGAATTGTTTTTCTATGAAAATCTTCGCCTGACTTTCGAGAATTTCCGCCATACCGTACTTTGTCATCATATTTTTCCGCCTTTCTTTCTACAACTTTTGGTGCATAATATTTTACCCGATTCCGTATTTGACCATACGCACTTTCGGCACTCTTCTCCTTTGACATAAATATTTTTTCCGGGGTCATTAAGAAACCTTCTGCGGATCCTTTCCCAATCGGCAATATATTTTTGATCAAACAAATTCTCTTCCTCCAATCTTTTTATATACAACTCAAATGCAGAAAAAGCTTCTGCACTTGAGTTATATCCGCACCGTGAGATATGCGGTGCGGAATAACGTAAATTCGTTTTGCCTTCGTCCGATTCAAGTTTGTTTCGGACGTTTTCCGTGATATTTGTTCTCAACAACCGCCACGGCGGAACTCTGCAGGCGATCGACAGCGTATTTATCTCATGGGCGTCTCACCCGCTCTATTGGCCCTCATTGGGAAGTATCATTATCCTCACACGTTTCATCGCCTACTTTGGATGCTGTCCAAAGGTCTGAACGTCATATTTATCGCTCTCTCATCTGAGGTCATGGCGTATGGTTCATGCGGCTGCCGAGATTTCATACCGGCCGTGTGATTAACGTACCTGCAGAGTTGATATTCATTTTTCAAGATGCTTAAGAAGATATTTTATTCCTCTTACACTTGTATAGGGTAAGAAAACGGGGTTTTAACAACCATTTTTCCTTAAGATTTTAAAAGTTTGTTAAGTATACACAAAATCCGCTCTTTCTTTTTGTGTATATTTTGCTGAGTTGTTTTTAATTCATCTGCACACTCACGTTCGGTCATACCCTTGTAGAAAATCATTTCGATAAGCTCTCTGTCTTTTGTCGGAAGCGTATTCAGAGCCTTTTTCACACTTGCCACAGCAGCGTATTTTTCAACCGGGCTTTCTTCAACAAACTCATGAAAATTCTCAAAAGCTCCGTCAATACTGCCTTTGAGCATTGAAAACTGTATCTCGTGGTCGAAAAATGACCTATCGTTATTTTTAATTGCCCAACCGGTTTGCCTGTAATTCATGTATACCTCATCGTTAACTTCGATTTCAACGTATTTCTTGGTTATTGTGTCATAAACACACAATGTGTTTTTACTCATTTTTATTCCTCCGTTTTGATTTTTGTTTTTGAATCAAAACGAAGGCTATGGGTATTTGGCAATTAAGCATTGCCATATCTTAAAAATGGGCATAAAAACAGACCTTTCTGCTTTTAAAACAAAAAGGTCTGAAAAGAAAAAGGAGTATAACTTTCGGCTTTAAAAGCTTTTGTTATACTCCAGGATTGTTTCAATTATATTATCAAACTATTATATTAATGACTTAATAAATTCTTGTAAAAAGCCGCCAGCTGTTGTAGCAAATGTTCCTGTAAAAAAAGTACCCATATTTTCCATAACGTATCTTTTTAAACCAACAGAGTCACTTTTTTCTGCTAATCTTTTTGCTTTTATGGCACAATTACGTTCGCTTCTAACATTTGAATTCATAATGATTTCATCCATACAATCAACAAAATCATCTAAAGAATATTTTGATATAGAATTATTTTCTCCATTGATTATCCCGTTATTGTCGCCTACATTTGAACCATTTAATATGCCGCCATCTATTTGACAACCTTTAAAATTTAATTCCATATTAATTACACCTTTATCTTTCTATCAAATTACTATTATGCAAAACCCCACCGCTTATTTGACATTTGTCAAAGCTTATAGAATATGTAGTTTGATTTTTTTCTTTTATACTTCCGAGCATAGCATTTACTACTTTATTAAGAAATGCTCTATCCTTACAATTAAAATACAATGTGCTTCCGGAATTTAACGATATTGCAAGATTATCTCCACGATTTGAATTATAAACCAATACCGCAATCAACCAGATTATAGCAACAACTAAAAGCAGTATTCCAATTGAGCCTTCCTGCATCAAGTATATTCCTACTACTCCCAAAATAATAGCTATCAACCATGATTTATTTGCCGGAATAGGACAAATTGAAATCATTGATATGTTATCTGTACATATGAATGATTCTCCATACCTTATTACATTTTTATCCACCGTTATTGATGGAACATTGATTTGTTCGTTTTTCTTTACTGATGACATAGTGACCACACTCCAAATAATTTCTAAAGGCAATAACGCCTCTACTATATATTATACAACTTTTTTCAACATTTATTTTACTTATGGTATGAACCACATAGTTTTCGGGTATAAAAAGAACAGCGGATTGCTCCGCTGCCCCGTGAAAAAGCATAAACTTTATCATTAATAGTACACTTTGCGATGTTTAACAGCACTTACTATGCCGCAGATAATCAGAATTAACCCCGTCAACCCAAATGCTCCAAAAACACAATATACTATTTTCTGAGTAGATTCTGAAGGCATACAGTAAATTTCCTCAGGCTTTTCGGGAACAACCAGACCTGTAAATTCTTCACCGACATAGGTTGACTGATTTCTGATTACCTTTGCAGTTATCTGATTACCAGTTTCATCAGTATAAACCGCCTCTACAGTCTGTTTTCCCTTTCTCCCTTGAATCACAGAACTGACTGTGCATTCAACCTCTTTACCGTTTTCCTTATAGTTCTGTATCTTTGTTACATTCTTATAGGCAATAAATCCTACAACAAGCAGTAATATTAGGCCTACTATTATGTATTTCTTTGATTTTTCATTCATATATCAAATGACCTTTCTTATTAACAAAATATGTTTTATATTCTCGCTGCATCAATACTATATCCCTGCTTTGAAAGTTCCCTAATAAGATTTATAGCAACCTCGTCAACCTTTTTTTCAAATGGAATATATATCAGGCCTTGGATATCGGAAGGCCTTTCAAAGTTCAATGATTCCTTTAAAAGTATAGCAACCTTTTCTCTGCCAAGTTTAGCAAGAAACATTCCCAGTTCAAGCACTACATTCTGACGTACACGGGATTTATAAGATTCCTCACTTTTTGCTTTGCCTTCGTCATCAGGAGTTGCAAGCACTATAGCATAACCAATTTCTTCACTATATTCTTCAAGCTTTTCAATAATTGTCTGACCACCAGAAGCCTGCTGATCAAGAATAATAGGTTCCAAATCCCAACGCCGCAGCAATGCTTCGAGTTGTGTACGTGCAATATCGTCATGACCATACACTACAAAGATCTTTCTATTGCCAATTTTAGTCTGCACGTCCTCAATTATTGCCCGCGTTTCATCTTGTGACTTACCCTGAAAAGTAATCTTCCCTGTATTATAGCAATTAATTATTCCACCATTGCTTAATTTGATTACTTGAGCATGTTGAACAGCTTTTGTTTCAGTTATGGTCACCTTTCCACTAGATTTTATTTTTCCCAAAACTTCTTCATACGTCATAGTCATGTATAAACATCCTTTCATTTAATTATTGTTTGTTATCCTGCTATGCAACTTAAAAGTACACATCCAAAACTTCATGTGCTTTTCTTCCTTTGACGAAAACTTCACTGCATAACCAGCTTTAAGGCTGCCTACTAAAACTAAAGTCCAACCAAGCTTGTCAACATAGAACGGGTGACTAGGCGTTGCAGAAACAGTTTCGCCGTTTACACCAATATGAACAAGCTCGTCAGTCTCATTGACATAAGTTTCAGTAACCGTTTTAACAGCTACTTCACCAGTCAACTCATTTTCTGAGAGAACCTTATCGCCGACTTCAATTTCTTCAATCGGTTCTTGTCCGTCCTCAGTAGTCACAAGTGTACCAGCAACAAAACAATACGAAGTGCCGAAGTCCTTTGCAGACCCCCACATTGACGTTCCTGTCATTGCAACTTTAAATAAGTCGCCCTTTATCTCTTCCCAGGTGAAACTTGCATCTCCACTTATGTATTTATCAGCCGTTTTTCCCAATTCATATGAGCCGATCATAAGATTTCCTGCTGATCCTGTTTTATGGAATGCAGTTACAAGTTTACATGACTTTCCTGTTTTCGCAAACACGCCTAATGCGTCGCCCGCTCCTGGCAATGCTGACACAAGGCTGCAAGCTGCGTTGTAATAATCTCCCTCTTGGGCATACCAAGCAGCGTTGATTCCATCAAATACAAATCCAATACCCGGAAGCATTCCAAGCAGATCAAGAATATCATGTCCCGTAATTCCGTCAAGCCAGTTAAGAAACGGACTTAGTCCGAACGGGTCGTTCAGGCTTATCGGATTGCCGTTGACATATGCGTATCTGTTGAAAAGTAACAGATACTAGCTAACTTATACCTTTGTAAACAGTGTTTCTTTTTATTTTATTTTTTCTTCTATATCTGATATCATTCGTTCCCCATCAAATTTACATCCATTTTTCTTATTTAGCTTACTATCAATAATTCGAATAGATTCATATATGTTATTTTTGACCATATCAATTCTTTTATCTTTATCAGCTTCCATAAACTCTTCGAACGGGATATTTAATCTAATATCAGCATAACGATTTTTATAACTAATGTACTTTCTAGTCTTCCCAAAACCAACTGACAAAAAGTTTTTATCAAAACAGTTGATTATTATACCAATACTATCTAAATCATTTGTGTAATTTGTAACTTCTATATTTCCAATTCTACTTTCAATCTGATTGCGTATATTTGAAATAATATGTCCTGATGATGATTGAGCTTCAGTAGATATAAATAATCTCAAGTTATTCACCACCTTACCATAAAGATTTATTTAATAGAGGGTGTTGATCTGTCACATACATATAATCTAATATTTTTTCATGTTGCCAGTTATGAATTTCTCTTTTACTTCCTTGAACTTGTATATACATATCTGCGTTGTAACGATCCAATTCAGCTTGAGAATATCTTTTTTGCGGATCAATGGATTCTCCATATTTCAAAGTTTCACCAGTAGTCCTATCCTTTAATTCATATCCATAATTAGTACCCTCATAATCAAGAGAGTTCCCATGAACTTTACCTTTTCTATTAGTAGATTTAACAGGTTTAGTAGCATTATATTCGACTGCAAGTTCTGATTTACTCTTACCTTCACCTGCATGCTCTTTCTGATAATCATTCCAAGAATTATCCCCACACCCATTATGAACAAAAATACCGTTTTCGCCCACAAAGTAAGTATGGAAATTCTCAACCTCAAAGTTATAAACCCTGATAGGTGATTCGAGGATTTCGTGCTGAACCCATTCAACTGTTACAAGTTCACCATTGGAAAGTACAAGCACATCGCCTGCACGAAGTGAACGTGCTAAAGTCCAACCAAGTTTATCAACATAGAATGGGTGTGTCGGCGTTGCAGAAATAGTTTCGCCATTTACACCAATATGAATAAGCTCGTCAGTTTCATTGACATAGGTTTCGGTTACGGTTTTAATTGCAACCTCACCCGTCAACTCATTTTCTGAGAGAACCTTATCGCCGACTTCGATTTCTTCTATCGTTTTTTGTCCGTCCTCAGTAGTTACAAGCGTACCCGCAACAAAGCAATACGAAGTGCCAAAGTCCTTTGCAGAACCCCACATTGACGTTCCTGTCATTGCAACTTTAAATAAGTCGCCCTTTATCTCTTCCCAGGTGAAACTTGCGTCTCCGCTTATGTATTTATCAGCCGTTTTTCCCAATTCATATGAGCCGATCATAAGATTTCCTGCTGATCCTGTTTTATGGAATGCAGTTACAAGTTTACATGACTTTCCTGTTTTCGCAAACACGCCTAATGCGTCGCCCGCTCCTGGCAATGCTGACACAAGGCTGCAAGCTGCGTTGTAATAATCTCCCTCTTGGGCATACCAAGCAGCGTTGATTCCATCAAATACAAATCCAATACCCGGAAGCATTCCAAGCAGATCAAGAATATCATGTCCCGTAATTCCGTCAAGCCAGTTAAGAAACGGACTTAGTCCGAACGGGTCGTTCAGGCTTATCGGATTGCCGTTGACATATGCGTACCTGTTCAAAGTCGGGGTATTGACGATTGAACCCGTCATAACGTCCTGATTGATAAAACGCTTGATCTCGGGGTTGTAATACCTCGCCCTCATGTAGTACAGACCGTTGCTGTCAGTGGCTACTCCCAATTCGCCGTTATACAGGAACATTATACCACATTTGTTCTCAGAAAGCAACTCACCATAAGGTCCGTAATCAAAAGTTTCAACGATTTCTCCGTCGATATTTGTCACTGCCTCGGTGCTTCCGATATTGTTGAAGTGGTAAATCAAATATTCATTGCCGTTTTCCTGTGCGATCAGACCAATTCCGTAAATATAATAAGTTGTATCGCCCTCCTTTTCCGCCGTAAGAATACGTGTAAGCGAACTGCTGTTGCTGTCAACAACATACTCGGTCTTTGCTCCATTTTCCGTCTGAGAAATACGGTTGTTTTCAGCGTCGTATTCGTAGGAAATTCCACCCGCCGAAACAAGTCTGTTGCGGCAGTCGTACTCAAACTCAGCCATTTTACCGTTAAGCGGACCGTAGATCATGTTTCCGTCCGCATCATATTTTACTTCTTCGCCGTTGTACTCGATAAGCTGATTGTTCTCGTTGTACTTCATTTCCGAGCTTGTCAGCCCGTCCATTGTCGTGCCGTCGGAAGATGAAATTTCCGTTACATTGCCCGATTCGTCGTAAGAGTAAACTTTCTGATTTATGACATTTTCGCCGTTTTTATCGACAATGGTCACAAGTCTGCCGTTAGCGTCGTAGGTGCGTTCCTCCACGCTTCCGTCGGCTCTGGAGGTCTTTGTCAGACTGCCATTGCCGTCATACTCAAAGAAAGTAACCTTGCCGTCCCAGTCTGTAACGGTCTTGACATTACCCGTCTTGTAATAGGTGTAGCGAACTACCCTGCCTCCCGGATAAGTTAGCGCCACAAGATTACCCAACTGATCATAGGAGTACTCTATCGTGTTTCCTCTGAAATCGGTATACTTTGTCACACGGTTCATATTGTCATACTCACGTGTTATAGTGCCATTCTCATCGGTAACTGTAAGCACGTTTCCGTTACCGTCATAGGTATAGGACACTGTACCAAGCTCGTCAGTAAAGCTCTTTATCCAGCCGTTTTTGTAATACTCATATGTGGTTTCCTGACCTCTTGCATTCTTCTGTGAAGCAAGCTGTCCCACGTCGTCATAAGTATAAGTTTTCGTTCCGCCGATAGGATTGATCGTTTCGGTGAGTCTGCCCATATTGTCATATGTGTACTCTGTCCTTCCACCGTTGGGGTCTATCTGTGCGGAAACATTTCCAAGTCGGTCATATTCGTACTTTGCAGTACCGCTCTCTGCATCGGTAGAATTAATTATTCTTCCGAGATTGTCGTATACATTTTCTGTTTTTCCTTCCCTTGTCGTATTGAGATTTTCAATAGTCTTTACAAGGTTTCCTACGCTATCATA
The DNA here is from genome assembly GCA_934435205.1 of uncultured Ruminococcus sp. GTDB lineage: Bacteria > Bacillota > Clostridia > Oscillospirales > Ruminococcaceae > Hominimerdicola. Next base: position 460,977 of record CAKSAK010000003.1, read on the forward strand.
AGTATACTGTGTATCAACATCAATAGCGTTGGTTGTCAAAATAAGAGCGTTTACTTCATCATACTGATTGGTTACTACATTTCCCTCTGTATCGGTGAGCTTGATGATATTGCCGTTTTCGTCATATTCCGTAAATGTAGAGTAGCCCTCCTCATTGGTGTACTTGGTCACTCTGCCCATTGCGTCGTACTCGTAGAATACGGAAATATCCTCGCCGTTTTCGTCCTCTGAAACAAAGGTGGTCTTAGTAACCATACCCTCCTTGTTATAGCCGATTTTTACAACCTGACCGTTAGGGAGAGTTTTCTGAGTGCAAAGTCCGTTGAAATCATACTCGTCATAAGCAGTAACGTTTCCGTTAGCGTCTGTGGAGGTAAGCATTCTTCCGTACTTATCATAAGTATATGAAACAGTATTGCCCTCTGCATCAGTTGCGCTAAGAAGGTTATTTGCGGCGTCATATTCCGAAGTTGAATAATTGCCCTGCTCATCGGTAGTCTTCACAAGTCTCCACTGCTTATCGTACTCATAACTCTCGCTTGTGCCGTCCGAGAAAGTCGTTTTCTTGGCCTTGCCGTTAGGATAGTACTCGTAGCTTTCGGTGTACTCGTCATCTCCGTCAACAATGGTTTTGGAAATCATTCTGTTTGCCGCATCATAAGCAAACTTAGTTACCTCGCCGTTTTCGTTTGTCGTAGAAACAACGTTTCCTACTGCATCGTAGGTGTTAACTACTACCGTTCCGTCCGTATTGGTCTGACGGATAAGCCTGCCCTCGTTATCATAATCGTATGTAACTGTACCCTTAGCATTTGTGGTGCTGACAAGCCAGTTATTGGAGTTGTAAGCATACGATGTCTTATTACCTCTTGAATCGGTAACGGAAGTCTTATTGCCCATAGAATCGTAGGTGTAGCTTTCAGTACCATCCTCATTGGTAATGCTTATAACTCTGTTGAGCAGATCGTAGTTATATACGGTCTGATGACCCTCTCTGTCCGTTTCCGAGCGAAGATTACCGTACTCGTCATAGGTCTTTTCAGAAAGATTATTTTCATAATCGCTTACCGAAGTAATTCTGCCGTCGGTATAACCGTATGTTCTTACTCCAAGCCCCTCGATAGCCTCGGTCAGTATCTGACCGTTTTTATTGTAGGTATAGCTCTTTCTTGCACTCGTATACTCTGTCTGAGTTTCAAGCAGATTCTTTACGTTATATGTATAGGAATTCTTCTCCCCGTTCGGACCCGTTACCGTAAGGATATTACCGTTGCTGTCATAGGTCATAACGGTAACATAGCCGCTTGGATCTTTAACCTTTATAAGATTATTGTCATCGTCGTAGGTGTAAAAAGTAGTTTTTCCGTCGGCAGTAGTCTCGTCAAGAAGATTACCTTTAAGATCGTACGAATATTTTATAGTATTGTTATTCTGATCTGTTACGGAAAGAAGATGACCCATACCGTCGGAAACATATTTTACAGTATTTCCATTTCTGTCAATACCGTCAACGATAAATTCGTTATTTTCGCTTTCCGAGTAACTAAAATACGAAAGCGGAGTATCGGGGTCTGCGTCGTCTTGTGTAAGGACTCTGCCCTCCTCGTCATAAGCATTTGTTACATACGGAGCTTCGCCGTTTAACGACGCAGTAACAAGGCGATTATTCTCATCATATGTGTAAACAACGATATCTCCCAGCGGATTTGTCACCGATTTTATAAGGTCGTTTTCATAGGTAATAGATGTGATCCTTCCGTTTCCGTCGCCTACCGATGTAAGAAGACCTTCGTCGTTATAATTCAGAACAAGCTTCGCTCCCGAAACGTCCTCGGTAATAACAGTTGTATTGCCGATATGCTCCAGGGTTGCAGTCTTTTCATTAGGCTGAATGATCTGAATGAGCTTTCCGTCACTGTCAAACACATATTTCTGACCGTCGGGAGTTTCAAGAGTATAGATATTATTCTCATCTCTGCTCATAAAGTATTCGGACATACCGCTGCTTATGCAGACATAATTCTTAACACCCGTATCATTAGGCTCACGCAGAACTACTCTGCCGTCGATAATTTCTCCGTTTACGTTTCTGGTTGCGGAACGCTCGTCAACAAAGCTTGAATAAGCTGTAGGATTCCAATGTACATTTATTACTGTGTCCTTAACATCAAGATAAGCCTCAAAGTCATGCGACCAGCCGTAGCCAAGCTCTCCCTTTTCGGAAGCGTTCAGAGAATTATAGTTAAGATTAAGCGTAAGAGGCGATTCTCCCGTAACAGACATAGCAGGAACCTGATCAGTGTACGCTCCCGTTGTCATATCAACAGGATCTGCCCACATATTGTCTACGATCTTCTGCTTTACATTAAATTTAGTAATATGACTTGCAATAGGCTCAACTACAACCTTAACATTTGTATCCCCTGTAAGCTGTTCAACAACGGAATCAATAAGTTTATAGTAAACCTGCTCAGGATCGCCTACTGCTTGGAATGTCTGACAATACGTTCCGTAAATCACATCACCGGGTTTAAATACTTTTACTCTGACGTGCTGACCGCCCGAAATAACAGGTATGTACTCGCACTCGTCCGCACTCTGAATTTCATAGCAAGCAGATTCGTCTTCCTGTACTTCAACCGAACCGTCAGGGTGAGTTATTGTAATATATTGCTTATATCCCGGATTGATATACGGTCCAAAGTCCGTGGTCAGGTTATAGAAAGTATCCGAACCCTCATTTGCTACGGCAAGCTGTACATAGTACTTTTCACCGATATATGCGCAGGATTCAGGCATTACATGGATAACTATGCCGTCGCCTGCTCCGACAGTAAATGGTGTGGACGTTTTAAAGCTTGCCGAAACGGGAGCTCCAAAAGGCATAAGAGTACCCTTGAAATCGGCGGAAAGATCGTACTCGCCCTTTCTGTCTCCTCTTACAGACCAGCTTACTGTCTTCTGCTGCTGTCCTGCAACAGAACCCATACTCTGTGTAAGCGTCTGCTTATTTGTTGCCAGAGAAAGTCCGTAGGGCAGATTTAGCGTAGCCGCCGAATCCTCTATCACAAACTGCTTGTCTGCATTATTCAGCACACCAAGATTTACTGAATACATTTCTTTCATAAATGAAATGCTTTGATTAACATATACATAGGCAAGAATAGGCTGTGTTTCCTCAGGTTCGTCCTCGCGTACAACGGGAGTAAAGGAAATCCTTCCTCCTCCGCCTGAAGAACCTGAACCGCCGCTCCAACTTCCTTTTATATCGCTGCTTCCCCAGCCACCGCCAAAGCCGCCTCCGCCGCTGCCGTTTGTAATATACTCAATAACAGTCGGGATAGGCTCCTGTGCAAAAGTAAGCTTTACAGTAAATCTAACTGTATGATAATTCTGAGGGTCATAGAAATCAATTCCTGCCTCTGCCATTTCTTCGAGAGACATTCTGTGAACCTCTAAGTTGCCTGTAACAAGCTCTCCGCTCTGAAGTGCAAGTCTGACAGTTCCGTTATCACCCTCGTTGTTGATCGCAATTTCCTTTTCTTCCGGCAGATAGCCGTCCTTATATGCTGCGATCTTATTATCGCCGATCTTAGCGCACAGTTTTAATGTTCCGTCATAGCCTGTACGCATTGTATGGATACCCTCGCTGTCGCCTGAGTAAACATAAATATACGAGTAGCTCAACGGATTATTTCCACTATCGGTTACTTCGACGTTAACAAAACCATATTCAGAGGGCTCATATACAATAACCTTTATCTGTGATGTTGACGAATTCTTTGTAGCATCCTCAACCGTAAGCGTTACAGTGTACTCCCCTGCTTCATCATAAATATATGAATTTCTTACTCCGAATATGGTATTTCCATCGCCCATATCCCAAACAAATCTTTTTATTCTCACGTTATCTGTACAGGCACTACCGTCAAAAGCAATTTCTTCTCCTGCAATTCCGTAAATTTCTTTAGGCATATCGATTTGAGGAGTAATTGTATCAACATCATATGCGTAACCACTTATCTCGTTGCTTGCACTGACATTTCCTGTCTTGTCATATGCTTCTACCTTATATGTATGGTTCTTATATGGTTCAACATTTTCGTCAATATATGAAAGATCAGTCGTTTCCGTAATTAGCTTATACTCCTCATTTTTTGATGACTTTCGGTATAGTCTATAATGATCAAGATCATCAGCTTTTGAAGCACTCCATTCAAGCCTGATTCGGAAATTGTCCTGCAAAAGTTCTAGAACTGGAGCATCGGGAGCAGTAGCATCAAGAAGAAATTCAGAGGTATAGGTTTCACTGATATTTCCCATCAGATCAGCACAATATGCTCTGAACTCGTACTTTCCGTCAGCTAATCCATCTGTATCCCAATTAAATTCTGTCATCTCGTAATTAGAGCTGAGGGCGTATGTACCTATTTCATACCAAACGCTATCTGAAGAATCTTTCGCCTTATATTCAATTGTCACTGACGCAAGGGCATAGTTATCCCATGTTACAGCTTTAAGCTTTGGGTTAGCAGAAACAGAAGAACCTGATTTTATACTGAATCCTAAAAACTTAGGCTTAATATTATCGTCTGTAATTTGTGCTATTGTTTCATTTGAATACTCGCTCTTGTTCCCCGCTATATCAACAGCTACAATCTTATATGAGTATACTATTCCGAGCTTTGCAGAGGTATCATAATAATCTTTAGTGGAGCATTCTGCAATCTTTGAATATGAGCCTAGGTTTTCCTCACTTCTGTATATCACAAACTTCTCCGTATCTTCACTTGTTACAGTCCAGATAAGGTGAATATTGCCCTCTCCTGTCTGAGCAGTAAGATCAGAAACAGTTACGGGAGCAGTTCTGTCGACAATATACTCATTTACAACAGCGTTACTTTCATTGCCTGAGGAGTCTACAGCTATAGCCTGAATGTATATTTTGCCCTCATTCATAGACGATACGTCAAAGGAATGCTTAAATGTATTTTCAGCTTTCTCAGAGTCCGCAGTAATCTCTGCAATATCATACCAAACTTTATCATCACCGCTGTCATAGGAATACCTAAGCTTTACAGATGATACAGCCGCATTATCCGCAGCGAAAATGCTTATATCGATCTTTGAATTAAATGCCTTTGATTCGGGATAAAAAGCGGTAATGGCAGGACTGATCGTATCCGATTTTGTTGACAGAGTGATCTCATCGGATTCTTCTCCTCTGTTGCCTATATCGTCATATCCCACTACCCTGAAAGTGTACTCTTTATCGGGCATAAGCTTCTGAACGTGAAGTCCCGTTGCGTCCTTTGTTGTTCCGACCTCAGTGAAAGTGCCATCCTCATTTTTCTGCTCAACAGCAAAATATCCGAAATCGGTATCCGTTATATCATTCCACCTGAGAGTAATATGAGTTGATGCCGTAGTGCAGTTATCCTTGTCAAGTATTATTTTTGAAATACCTGTATTATCTATAGTAAAGATTTTTTCAAATGACTTAGATTCATTTCCATTAGAATCCACCGCAATGGCTCTAAGCTTATATGACCCATCGATAAGATCTATTGTATTCCATTCAAACACAGCAGAACCATCTTTGCATGAACTTTTTCCTATCAAAGACCACTCTTCGTCCAACAAAGTCATATATTCAAGACTTACTGTGTCAACAGAAAGATTGTCATCTGCGGCTACAGTGATTTTTGCAGTTTTGTTAAGTCTGTTCTTTTCGGCAATTATACTCTTTACCTCGGGCAATACCTTATCCTCTGTCGCTGTGACAGAAGCAACATTACTTGTATTTCCCTCAATATCAAAAGAATTTACACCACTTATCTTATATGAATAGCTATTTCCTGCAACTACGTTTTTATCTGTATATCTGACAGTTGCACTATTTCCAATCTCAACGATTGGTTCAAACTCTTCGTCTTCGGAATCCTGTCTGTATATAATGTATTTTTGGCAATCCGCACTTACAGACTTTTTCCAAGTGAGCATAATTACACCATTATCAGTTTCGGCTTTAAGATTCTGGGGAGGTTTAGGTCCTGAAGAAGTTACAGTATACATGACCTCTACGCAATCTGAATTATCGTCATCATCAAAAAGCGTTACACGAATATCATAGTTTCCATCCAGACCTTCTGTATTCCACGAGCATTTTGCACAAAGCTTATTAGCCGAATAATTCTGAGCTCCGATGAGCTCTTTTGAGATAGGCATATATTCATCTTTTCCGCTTTTACTGAACTCAAATCTGACCTTATTGCCTCCATCTGAACTGATCTTATCGAAAAAAGCGACAATAGTCTGACTTTTTCCGCCGAGACTGCTTAAATCACCAGGAGTTATAGATGTAATTTTAGGCATCACAACATAACCTGTGATATTTTCGCTGAAATCAGAAAGATTTCCTGCCTTATCATAGGCTTTTATCATATATGAATATTCTTCATTTTCATTCAAACTACTATGCTTAAATTCGCATTCCTCAGTTCTTGCAATTTCCTCATTATTGCAGTATATGATATAGCCCTCAGTGCCAACATTATCCTTTGAGGCGCTCCACGACAACGTAAGTGATGAACCAGTAACTGATTTGATTTTTACGTTATGGGGAGTTTCCGGGCTGTCTGTATCCGCCAAAGTTTTAAGATTTATCTTATCAGAGGCCGCAGAATAATTTCGAGACTCATCAAAAGCGTATACCTGATATGTATATGCGGTGTTCGGTTCAAGCAATCCGTCAATGAATTCTGTTCTTCCTGTAGTTACAAGCTTTTCACCGTTTCGGTAAACCTCATAACCTGTTACCCTCACATTATCAGAGGACTGCTCCCATACTATGTGGATAGAGGTTGCAGATATTTCCGAAACAGTCAGACCTGTAACCTTTGTGGGCGGCTCAATATCATCATAATCTTCTATGAGCTCGTTGCAGAGATCTTTAAGAGAAACTGTAGTATTGTTTTGATTTTTTGCTACATAAAAAGAGCCTGGCTTTGTAATGATCAACTTATTAAACTTAGAACCGTTACTGTACATCGTCACAGTCTGAACGTATATTCTGCCATTTGAAGCACTTTTTCCACTTAAAATTGTAGTGTGTGTTTCTGAGCAGACAAAAACAGTATTTTTATTCTGTATGAAATCGCCTTTAATTTCAAGCGTCCCTGCTGTAAGATCACCACTCGTGCTATAATATGTATTGAAAATAAAATTCTTTCCTACAAGGACGTAATCCTTTGCATTTGTCATTATTAAGCATCCGTAATCTCCTAAAGTCAGGTTATTCTTGCATTCAATTGCTCCACCCTCAACAAAAAGCTTGGAATTTATTGAAAGGCTCTTAACATTCAGCTTGTATCCTTTTAAGTGCAGATTGGAGCAGGTTAGGTTTCCTACGGTTAAATCCTGTGTCAAATATATGTCGCTGTTATTATTGCCATTATTGAGACATATATTTCCACCGAATGAACCGCTTTCAAGCTGAGAGAGCTTAGTAATATACAAATATCCGCTTTCACAGACAGAATTATTTACATCATTCACGTTCCCATAGGCAAAAACCGAAGAATTCAAAGACACACCATTAGTGTTATTCACCTTAAGATTAAAAAATCTAGAATCACTAGGCGAAACGAATAAAATATTTTGTTTTATTTTGCCTTTAAATTCAACAGTGTGACTTCCGCTTGCTGAAAAGTTATCAGAATCCTTATACCTCTGCTGCGTAAAGTCTCCACCAATAGTCAAGGTTCCTGCACTCAGCTTTCCGTTATGCGACTTGGTCGAACCCATAACAAAGTCACCCGATACCTCTACAACATCGGATTCATTTGTCATATTCAGTATTCCCGTACTGTAATCGTAGCTCTCCGTTCCGTCTTCGCTGGTTTTTCTTGTCTGTATACGATAATTTCCGTTTACAACGAGCTTTCCGTTATTTATCTTTACTTCTCCGCCGGCTTGGATGAAATCTCCATTGATCGTTAAAGTATGTCCGTTGAGATCTAGTTCGCCCATGGCAAGAATGTAATCTCCGTCAACAACTTTATCCTCCGACAAGGTTTCTCCTACCGTACCTCCGTTGGCAAACGTTACTTTACAGCCACTCTCGTTCAC
>CAKSAK010000004.1 GCA_934435205.1 uncultured Ruminococcus sp.
TGTGCAGTAATTAAACGCATCACTTCCAATGCTTGTAACGCTGTTTGGAATCGTTATGCTCGTAAGGCTTGTGCAGTTTCCAAACACAGACCATCCAATGCTTGTAACGCTGTTTGGAATCGTTATGCTTGTAAGGCTTGTGCAGTAAGAAAACGCAGAACTTCCAATGCTAGTAACGCTGTTTGGAATCGTTATGCTCGTAAGGCTTGTGCAGTAATTAAACGCATCACTTCCAATGCTTGTAACGCTGTTTGGAATCGTTATGCTCGTAAGGCTTGTGCAGTAAGAAAACGCCCAATCTCCAATGCTTGTAACGCTGTTTGGAATCGTTATGCTTTTAAGGTTTGTGGAGTAATTAAACGCCCAATATCCAATGCTTGTAACCTTTTTGCCGTCGATAGTACCGGGAATAACAAGCTTGCTGTCGCTGCCGGTATAGTTAATTATCTTAACCGTTCCGTCCTCAAGTATTGAATACTTAAAACCTTCGTAGGCTTCGGCACTTGCTGTAATAGTGAAATCGCTTAGAGTGAGGTCGGTTTCAATACTTGGCAAAGTAAAAGTTCCGAATGCTAGTAACAAAGCGAGAATTGTTGTGAATAACTTCTTCATAAATAATCACTCCAATTTTTAAATTTGATGCTGTTATGCATTAGTTTATACTGCAATTATATCACATTATTCCTACGTTTTGTTAAGCTGACTGCTTAGTATAACGTTTTCGAAATGTAAACAATTTGTAAATTATTATTATGAAACATTTCTTTTTGGAAAAATAAAATAAGATTTGGCATAAAAAAAATCCGCCGCAGAAAATTCCACGGCGGAGTTTTTAGGACTTTTGGGTAAGATTACTTGTTGCCTGTTGTCTTGTAAGCGTCGATCATCTTCTTGACCATCTGACCGCCTACAGAGCCGACCTCACGAGCTGTAAGATCGCCGTTGTAGCCCTGCTTGAGGTTTACGCCAACTTCGTTAGCTGCTTCCATCTTGAACTTGTTGAGTGTTTCTCTGCCTTCCTGAGTTGTGATACCTTTCATTTTCGTATCTCCTTTTCATTTGTTTTTCGGGTTTGCAATAATATTATATGTCTGCATGATTTGATTATAAGAGGTAATTTATAGAACGAAATGGGGCGGTTTTTGGAATAATAAATTTAGTAAATCCGTATTTAATTTTATGATAAAATTTTTTTCTAACATATATAGTCTTAAACAAAAAATTGGACGATTTTTTCAATAATTACCATAAAGGATACAAGCAATCCTCAAGGTTTTTTAAAATGTCTTTATTTAACCTGCAATTGTGTCCATGGATCGGTGGTGTAGATGTGGAGGGTTTGACGGTTACTTTTACTGTACAAAATTATTTCCCACAAACCTTTATAAATGTGGTATAATAAAAGAAATGAAGATCATAGGAGGAAAACGAAATGACTGATAAACTTGACAAATACAGAGGCTCGCTTGTTGGCGGTGCTGTGGGTGACGCTTTGGGGTATGCCGTGGAATTTTGCAGTGAAAGACAAATATTCAGTGAATACGGAGAAAACGGCATAACTGAATATACGCTCAGAAATGGCAAAGCCCTTATTTCTGACGATACTCAAATGACGATGTTTACCGCAACTGCGTTGCTGGACGGGATAACAAGGGGCAAGCTTCGTGGGATAATGGGCGATTTTTCGACATACATGGCATTGGAATATCAAGGTTGGTATCTGACGCAGACCGCAAAATATCCTGTTGATATTGAAGAAAACTATGCGAAATATAGTTGGATAATGAATCTGCCTGAGATGTTCAGCCGCCGTGCGCCGGGAAATACCTGTTTGTCAGCGCTAGCGGCAGGTGGAAAGGGGGCAATAGAAAAGCCTGTAAATAACAGCAAAGGCTGTGGCGGAATAATGCGTGTCGCACCTATCGGGCTTTATTTTTCAGAGGGTAAAATGAACATCGCAAGCATTGACATGATAGGCGCTGACTGTGCCGCTGTCACTCATGGGCATGAGCTTGGATATATCCCTGCGGCGGCTCTTGTTCATATGGTCAGTTTGTTATCCCACAATAATGATATCACACTGCTTGAAGCTGTCACGAGTTCGGCTAGGACGATGCAGAATATATTCAGCAAAGCAAAGTACATTGACGATTTTGTGGAATTAATCGAGCTTGCGGTCAAGCTTTCGCAGTCAGGCGGCAGCGACCTCGACAATATACATAAGCTTGGCGAGGGCTGGGTGGCTGAGGAGACCTTAGCTATTGCAATATATTGTTCGTTGAGATATCAGAATGATTTTGAAAAAGCAATCTGCACAGCGGTCAATCACAACGGCGACAGCGACTCAACAGGTGCAGTTTGCGGAAATATTCTTGGTGCATATCTTGGCTATAATGCAATACCACAAAAGTTTAAGACGAATTTGGAATTTCATGATATTCTTCTGACCCTTGCAGATGACCTTTACAACGATTGTCAGATGTCTGAGTACAGCGACAATAATGACAGGGTATGGCTTGATAAGTATGTTCATAAGACGTATGGGAAGAGGGGATAGACTTTGAGCGAGCGGAATGACGAACTCACAAGACTTAGTTACACCTTGGGCGAGAACAGGGAAGACAGATTTTATGTTTATATGCTGCAAGACGATAATGGAAAGCCTTTTTATATCGGCAAAGGGCAAGGCGGACGAGTGTTTTGTCATGAAAACGACGCTGATAAGCTGTTAGAAGTTATACGCTCAGAAAACGGAGATAGAAATGTCGATTATTTCAAATTATCTGAGAAAATAAATACTATAATTAAAAGTAGCGGCAAGGTTGAAAAGGTCATAATAAAATGGGGATTGACCGAAAATGAAGCATTTATGTGCGAATCTGCGCTTATGAATATGTATGACTACATTTGTCCTGAAACGCTTACCAATATTTCTAATGGTCATGCAAGCAATGCTGAAAAGCACTCTCACGCACTTGACGGATATAAAACAAAAGCGAGAAATGTGCAGGATTTTCTTGATAATGTTGCCATAAGAGAAGTGGATTTCAAAGAATACTGCGGAAATATCCCTGTTGTTTTCATTACAATAAATAAAAGCTATCCGCTTATGTACAAGGAAAAATGCGCCGACTTGCAAAGGGAAGATTTTATATATGATTCAGCAAGGGGCTTTTGGGATATAAACATAAAGCGTGCAAGGTATGCAAAATATGTTTTAGCACTTTATAGGCAGATAGTGGTAGGTGTGTATCCTGTTAATGAGGATAGCTGGAGAGTTACAACAGACTTTGATGAAAAGGAATTCCCCACATATCCCAAGAAGTATCGAGAAAACGATAAACTGTTGATACAAAAGAATAGGACTTATGACGAGTACAAACGTCTTGGCGGACAGAATGATGAAAAATGGTTTGATACACGTCGGAAGAGAATCGGTTTTGCAAAGTGCGAGCCTGAGAACAGCGAGGAGTATTTGTATCTATGCAAACTAAAAGGCATATATCTCAAGGACAGATTTTTCAAAAACCAAATGTCAGTTTATAATTATGACGTGGACAAGGACGGAAAGCTGAGATTTTATGGTTCTGCAAGTTGGTGTTAATAGTGGCAGGCTTATTGACTTTCCCTGTTCTCATATGATATAATAAATTCACATTAACACAACATTTCTGTTCAGGGGGTATATCAAATGAAAAAGCAAAATGCAGGGCTTATTGCTATGAGTATCGTTTTTATTCTTATGGGTGGTTTCTCTACTATCTATAATCTCAGCAAGTATGTTTCAAACAGGGTTTTTATGTCAAGTGCTGAGAAAACCACGGGCTATGTGAAATGGATAGACCATGAGTTGAAAACTTGGGGACATAACAAAAAGGCAAGCAACAAAGCTGAAACATATTACATAACTGTCGCCTTTGAGGTGGACGGCAAGGAGTACACAAGAGAGATCTACACAGGCACATATTATGTGGGTCAGAACGAAAAAGTGAACGTGTATTACAACACTGACAAAAATGGTGAGCCTGATAAGGTCGTGACCGATATCGACAACGATAAAAGGCCATATCTTACTTGGCCGCTGATACTTTTGCTTGGCATTGTGCTACTTGTGCTTACTAAGAAAAATATTATCTCGGTGGGGAGAAAGAGATAAAAAGTAATCATTAAAATAGTAACCAAAAGAAACTTTGTGCAGCTAAATAATCTAAGAGCAGAAAGGAGATCTTTATGAAGGTGATCTATAAATGTGCCGCCATTTTGACGGCGGCGGTATTGTCAGTGCAGTTTCCTTGCGCAGCTTTTGCGGATATGGAGCATGGCGGAGATAATGACAGCCCGAAATTCAAGATGGGCAGGATAATTTTTACTGATAATGGTTATGGCTACGAAAAGGAAGGTCTGGAAAAGTCGGAGATCTCTGATGAAGATTTGGTCGATACGGACGACGGGGTTTCAGCTTATGCGCAGAAGGCAACGGCTTCGCTGCCTGCGAAATATGACCCCAGATCTAAGAATACTCTGACGACTATCAAAAACCAGTTCCAGACAGGCACTTGCTGGGCGTTTGCGGCACTTTCCTGCACAGAGAGCAATCTTATCCAAAAGGGGCTTGAAAACCAAAACGTGCAGTTTTCTGTGCCGAGCCTTACCCTTTCTACATATGCTAACGCCGGATTTGACGAGTCAATATGGGATTGCGGCGGAACGTGGATGGATTCGTCCCTTGCAATGGCGGCTCATAGGGGACTTTGCTATGAGGAATATGAGCCTTTCGTGTCCGACGGAACGGAAGCCACTATCGTATCTGAGGAGAAAAAGGGCGTTTGTGAATATCAGCTTAATTACGCTTCCACTATCACAGGCGGACGAAACGCCATTAAAAACAAGATAAAAGAGCTTGGCGGCGTAATGGTGAGCTATTATGCAGACGACCTGTATATGAACTTTGATAACAAAAGCTATTACGATCCGGAAACTACAAAATATAGTGGCATAAATCATGCCGTAAGCGTAGTGGGCTGGGACGATAATTATAGCAAGTCAAATTTCCTTGCAGGCTATCAGCCAAAGAAAAACGGAGCATGGCTTGTGAAAGGCTCCTGGGGAGTATCCAGTGGCACAGACGGCTATTACTGGATATCCTATGAAGAGGCAGAAATGACCGATTGGGTGGCGTTCGACCTCACTGAAAGCTGTGATAATAATTACCATTATCCTGCCAATAAGGATAATTCTATATTTTATGTTTGCAATGAAAACCAAATGAGCGGTGCTGATGTTTTTACAGCAAAAAAAGATGAGCTTCTTGACAAAGTGGGCTTTATGTATCTTGGCTACACTGGAAAGGCTGACTACACCGTGCAGGTCTACACTTCTGTTTCAGACAGCACTCCTGTGGGGATACTTGAATGTGAGGTCAGCGGAAAGGTGCAGAGCGACGGATTCTATACTGTGGATATCCCTGATGTTGAGCTTGACGAGGGCGAAAGATATTCTGTCGTGATGACATTCAGCGGTGATGACGGCTCAGGCTATGTGACCGTTTACGGCTATTCTGACGGAGTCATGAAGCCTGGTCAGGCGTATATTTCCAATGACGGCGACAGTTGGACGGACGTTACCGACGAGGACGCTTATACCGGTCAGCCTATAATATTTGCCTATACCGATGATATAAATAAGGCTGACAAAAGCGAGCTTGAAACACTTGTGGCAAAGTATGAAAAGCAGAGCGGTTATGAGCGTGAGGTCAATAACGGCAAGAAAGTCATTGCAGACGAAAACGCTTCAAAGAACGATATCACCAATGCCAAGCTTCTTATAAAGGCAAAGGCTAAAGAGATAAAGGAACAAAGCCTTGTTATAAAGACAGCGACAGATTGGAAAAACTTCGCAAAGCGTGTATCAGGCGGTGAAAGCTTCGCAGGAAAGCGTGTTGTGCTTGAAAAAGATATTGACTTCGGCGGTGCAAAGATATCGGCAGTTGGAACAGCTTCAAAGCCTTTTTGCGGATATTTTGACGGCAACGGACACGTTCTGAAAAACGCTGTTATCCAAAACAATTCTTATGCAGGTCTGTTCGGCTATGCTGAGGACAGGGCGCAGATAAGAGATCTCAGTGCTGAGAAAATAACTGTCAGCGGTAAGTACGCAGGGGGGATCGTTGGTGAATTTGATGCGGTATCTATCCAACGCTGTACGTTCAGCGGAACTGTCAAGGGTACAAGCTCAGCAGGCGGAATCGTGGGCAAAGCAGGTGGTCTGACCCTGACAGAGTGCGCTTCAGACCTTGCAAAGTCAAGCAGTTCAAATGCTAAAGCTATGGTGGGCAGCATTGATAATGACGCTTTTTATTATGGACAGCAATCTGCCAGTTGCTGGTATAACGGCAACTTTTCTGACAGCAAGGTAAAGAAAACGGCTTTGTCTAACGTTACAAGCTCTGCCGCTTATTCGCTGAATACCGTTGGCGGAAAGCAGACAGACAGCGGCAGGTGGACAATGGCAGGCGGCAAAGCAAGGCTAACTCGTGTTGGCGAGCAGGCTTCGCACAAGATAACATTTGAAGCCCCCGACGGCAAGCATTATGCCTGCACTGATAAGGACGGCAAGGTGAAATATCCTGCTGTCAACGTGCAAAGCGGTTATGCTCTTAAATGGTACAAGGACGGCATTGCTGTCGATGCGAACACAGTTTATACTGCTGACAGCACAGTAAAGGCAAAGCTTGTTGAAGCAAAATTTGTCACTATCGACTATGTTTTAAATGGCGGCACGAACAGCACAGGCAATCCAGAATACCTCAGAGAGGGCGAAAGTGTGACTCTTTCCGAGGCGACAAAAGAGGGTGCAGACTTTGCAGGCTGGTATGATAATGCCGCACTTTCAGGTGAAAGAATAGAAAGCATCTCATATTCAGGCGGTGCAAAGACCCTTTATGCCGCATGGAAGCCTTATACATATAACGTTACGTTTGTGGATAAGGACGGCAAGGTGATAAGTCAGCAGACAGTGGAATATGGTAAGTCTGCAAAAGCTCCGAAAGCCCCTGATATAAAGGGTCTGCGTTTTACAGGCTGGGACAAGGACTATAAAAACGTCACAGAGGATATGACTGTCACAGCGGAGTATTCCGACAGCAAGCTTATTGCAGACTGCGAGATATCAGGCTTTAAGAACACGTTCACATACACAGGAAAGAATATTGAACAGCCTGACGTAACGCTCGCCTATGAGGGCAAAGAGCTTAAAGAGGGCGTGGATTACACTGTTTATTATAAGACCAATCGTGACGCAGGACCTGCGAAAATGACCTTTGTGGGCAAGGGCGAATACAGTGGCTCTGTTGCGAAAAGCTTTACTATCCAGCCAAAGGACGCTTCCAAGTTCAAGCTTTATTATGCTACACCGCTGTCGTTCACCGGCAAGGCGATAACACCTGATGTGCTTATAAAGGACGGCAACAAGACCCTAGAGCGTTATGTTGATTATATGGTGATGTATTCCTCAAACGTGAACGTTGGCACGGGCAAGATATCAATTGAATTTTACGGTAATTACAAGGGCAAGCAGACCGCTTCCTTTGTTATAAATCCTGCAAAACAGCAGATACAGGTGCTTGAAACAAGATACAAGGGCTTTTTTGTGGATTTTGTGCAGAAAGGATCTGCAACAGGCTATGAAGTCCAGTATGGCACAAGATCTGATTTTTCAGGCGCTTCCACTTACAGATCCACCACCAACAAGACGGATAAGATGACGGTGCTTGGATTAGTGGCTTCAAAGACATATTATGTAAGAGTTCGCTCTTATACTGTCAAGGGCGGAAAGACCTATTACGGCAATTGGTCAGACGCTAAAAGCATTGTGACGGCAAAGACTAATTTTGCAAACGCAAAGGTCAGCGGTATTTCTTCAAAAAGCTTCACAGGCAAGGCGATAACGCAGAAGATCACAGTAAAATACGGCTCAAAGACTCTTAAAAACGGCACAGATTACACAGTGAAATATTCTGCAAACACAAAGGTCGGCACAGCAAAGGTGACTATCACTGGCAAGGGCATTTACGGCGGAGTTATCACAAAAAGCTTTGCTATCTATCCTGCAAAGCAGGTGATACAGAAGCTTTATGGTACATATGCAGGCTTCTTTATAGACTATGCACAGAAAGGCTCTGCCACGGGATATGAAATATCATATTCACAGCGTTCCGACTTCAAGGGAGCAAAAAGCGTAAAGGTAACAAACAACCGCACCGATAAAAAGACAGTTTCGGGGCTTGCGAGATATCAAAAATATTACGTCCGTGTAAGAAGCTACACTGTCAAAGACGGAAAGACTTATAACGGAGCGTGGTCCGATAAAAAATGGGTCTACACTCAATGATATGACAGACGATAAAAATGCCCCTGATCAGGTTTCTGGTCAGGGGTAGTTTTGTGTGCCTAGAAAAGCTCTGTTTTGTACTTGATAGAATCCTCGTCAGTTATCTCACGGATAACTCTGCATGGATTTCCTGCCGCAAGAGAATTTGGCGGTATGTCACGGGTGACAACGCTTCCTGCACCGATAACACAGCCCTCGCCTATGGTTACGCCGCCTGTGATGACAACATTGCTCGCAATCCAACAGTTGGAATGTATTGTGATAGGCTTGCCGTATTCATCATCATAAACAGTGCCGTCGGACTTTTTCTTCATGTTACGCTCCTGCCACCTGAATGGGTGCATAGGCGTTGCAATGGTGCAGTTGGGACCGAAAAACACGTTGTCGCCAATTGTCACAGGGCAGGTGTCAAGCACTGTCAGATTGAAGTTTGCATAGCAGCCTGAGCCGAACTTTGTGAAAATGCCATAGTCAAAATACACAGGACCTTGGAGAAAAAATCCATCCCCATGGTCGGGCAGAAGCTCGTCAATGATAGCATTTCTTCTCTCATCATCTTCATACAAACTGCTGTACTGCTGTGAAAGCTTGTGAGCCTTTGTTCTCAGCTCTGCAAGCTCCTTGTCAGAGGGGTCATATATCTTGCCCGCAAGCATTTTTTCTTTTTCAGTCATTATAAAACGTCCTTTCTGTGTGTAGTTTCATTTGATTTTGTTGAGAGTATAGCACAAGTTTCGGGCTGTGTCAATAGTTTTTGGGGGTCGATTGATAGAACACGAAAACAGTATATAAAAAGTGGAGAATGCTTATGGGCAAAGCACTCTCCACTTGATGAGTATACTATTTAAAAAGCTTGGCAGTGGAGAAAAAGTTATAGGTAAAATCCCTGCATATAATTTGTGTACATAAATGTGTCCTCGTCATCAGCGGTATTGTCACCAGCAGGCTTTTTTCTGACGCTGGCACAAGAAGCCAACACTATCAGACCGCCTAGCACAATTGCAACGCTCACTCCAAGGGCTACCAAAACCGCACAGATAATTTTTACTATCATAAACACCGCTCCAATCATATTTCTTATACTTCGCCATAATTACTATTATGATTATATGCTGGTTTTGCCTGATAATCAATAAAAGCCGTGTAAAATGCAGATAAAAATCAAGTCAGCTTTTGTCTGCATCAAAAATCTTGTGGTAAAAATATTTTCAAAACGTTTCATGATTTAACAATTTTGAGCGAAGAAAAATATAGCAGTCAGCTTAGTATAAAATTGCACAAACTGAGCTTTTTGTAAATGGTTAGCATTGTATATTACACTGAAAATGTACGATTTTTGAAAAAATATACATAAATATGGGGTAAATACTTGACTAGATTAAAATTTTGTGATAAAATTATTAACGTGAATAAGTGTAATTATGGTTACTTATATGAAGTAAATATGGAAGAGGGAAAATAATGGAGAAGATAGAACCCTTTAAACAAAAAGTATGGCTTGCGTCACCTACAATGCATGGTGAGGAGCTTGAATACGTTACTGAGGCTTATAATACCAACTGGATGTCTACAGTCGGTAAGAATATAAATGAGGTCGAGAAGATAGCGGCGGAGAAGTCTGAAGTCAAGTATGCTGTTGGTCTTTCATGTTGCACGGCTGCGCTTCACTTGTGCTGTAAGCTTGCTGGTGAGAGGCTTTATGGCAAGCCTGCGATATCTCATGGTGCTCTTGAGGGCAGGAGAGTTTTTTGCAGTGACATGACCTTTGATGCTACTCTTAACCCTGTTGTTTATGAGGGTGGTATCCCTGTTTTTATCGACACTGACAGAGATACTTGGAACATGGATCCTGTGGCACTTGAAAAGGCTTTTGAGATGTATCCTGAAGTCAAGCTGGTAGTAAGCGCTGAGTTATATGGTTTTCCTGGAAGAATGGACGAGATAAAGAAGATATGCGAGAAGCATGGTGCGCTTTTGATCGAGGACGCTGCTGAAGCAATGGGTGCTACCATTGACGGCAGACAGTGCGGAAGCTTTGGTGATTACAGTGCAGTAAGCTACAATGGCAATAAGATAATAACAGGTTCTAGCGGCGGCTGTTTGTTGACGAACAGCCTTGAAGATGCAAACAAAGCTCGTAAGTGGTCAACGCAGGCTCGTGAGAATGCGGCATGGTATCAGCATGAAGAGGTCGGGTACAACTATCGTATGTCGAATGTTATTGCAGGAGTTGTTCGAGGTCAGTATCCGTATCTTGAGGAGCATATTGCGCAGAAAAAAGCAATATACGAGAGATACAAAGAGGGTCTTAAAGGGCTTTCTGTTAAGATGAATCCTATCGTTGAGGGTACGGAGCCGAATTATTGGCTGTCTGCACTTATCATAGATAAAGACGCAATGTGCAAGCAGGTCAGAAATGACAGCGAGGCTTTGTACATCAAAGAAGCTGGCAAGACCTGTCCTACTGAAATTTTGGAAGCGATAGCAAGCATAAATGCAGAGGGCAGACCTATATGGAAGCCAATGCATATGCAGCCTATGTACAGAATGCACGAGTGCGTTGGACGTGCTGGCAGTATCAGATGCCGCACAAATGCTTATATAGCAGGCGGCGCAGATGATGTTGGTGCAGACATATTTGACAGAGGTGCTTGCCTGCCTAGTGATAATAAGATGACTGAGGAGCAGCAGGCGAGAATTATTCGGGTTATCAGGAGTTGTTTTGAGTAAGGAGAGGCAGTTTGAAAAAGGGTAAGAAATTTGCTTTGCTTACGGGCGCTGTTGTGGGTGCTTCTGCAATTGCGGCTCATGTTATGAAGAAAAAAGCTGAGAAAACTACATATAAAGCAGATTTGATAGAGCCTATTGAAAAAAGAAAAATGGGCTTCTATGAGAAGTATGGCAAGAGGGTACTTGACATAGCTTGTGCTACGGCTGCCATAGTTGTTTTTTCTCCACTATATTTGGGCGTTGCAGCACTTGTTAAACTGAAATTGGGAAGCCCGGTTCTATTTACTCAGGATCGTCCTGGTCTGATTGGCAGAGACGGCAAGGAAACTGTATTTAAAATGTACAAGTTTCGTACAATGACTGATGAACGTGATGAAAATGGTGAGCTTCTTCCAGATGTTGTAAGACTTACGAAGTTTGGCAAGTGGCTGAGAAATACAAGTCTTGACGAACTTCCGGAGGCATTTAACATTCTAAATGGTACAATGTCTGTAATTGGTCCACGTCCGCAGTTAGTCAGAGATATGACTTTTATGACGAAAGAACAAAGATCAAGACATACTGCGAAACCGGGTTTGTCGGGACTGGCTCAGGTAAATGGGCGTAACGGCATTTCATGGGAAGAAAAGCTTGATTGGGATAGAAAATATATTCAGAATGTAAGCTTTGCGGGTGATGTCAAGATCATATTTGACACTGTGAAGAAAGCGTTCATAAAGCAAGAGGGTATTACTCAGGCCGATATGGCGACTGCTGAGGATTTTGGGGATTATTTGCTGAGGACTGAGAAGGTAGCTGAGGTGGAGTATGAAGCGAAGCAGAAGCAGGCGAAAAGTATTTTGAATGGAAGTGAAACGTTGGAAAGTGAAAATATAAAAAAAGTTCTCGTTGTTGCTAGCGTCGTATCATTTATTGAGTGGTTCAATAAAGAAAATTTGGAATATTTAAAGAATAACTTGAATTGTGAAGTGCATGTTGCATGTAATTTTGATTATATGGACGATACAGATGAAACAAGGACTAGAGAGTATATTGCAAAGTTAAAAAAAGAAGGGTTTATTCTTCATAATATTCATTTTGCCAGAAATCCATGGGGAAAAGATAATATCTCTGCTTATAAACAACTGAAAACTATTATCAATAAGAACCGTTTTATGTTAATTCATTGTCATACGCCAACTGTATCAATTATGACAAGATTGGCTGCACGTGATGCTCGAAAGAATGGGTCAGTTGTCATGTATACATGCCATGGTTTTCATTTTCATAATGCTTCTTCTAAAAAAAATTGGATGATTTATTATCCTGTAGAAAAGTTTTGCTCTAGATTTTGTGACTATATTATAACAATTAATAAAGAGGATTATAACCGTGCAAAAACATTCCATGCACCGAATGTTCGTTATATACCAGGTGTGGGAGTAGATATAAATAAAATTAAGAATACCTCAGTAGAAAAAGATATTTATAAGGAATCTATAGGGGTGCCTAGCAAAGCAGTGATGATTTTGTCTGTAGGGGAAATGATCGAGAGAAAAAATCATGAAGTTATTATTCGAGCATTGGGCAAGATTAAGAATCCTAATATATACTATGTTATTTGTGGGAAAGGACCTTTGAAAGATCATTTGAAAAAGATTGCATGTGAAGTTGGTGTAGAGGATAAAGTTATCTTTCTTGGATTTCGACAAGATATTCCAGAACTATGCAATACTGCGGACATAAGTGCATTTCCATCTAAAATTGAAGGATTAGGCTTAGCTGGCATTGAGGCAATGGCAGCGGGTGTACCACTTGTGTCATCAAATGTTCATGGAATATTAGATTATGTAAAAAATGGAGTTACCGGATATGCTTGTGAGCCAAATGATGTTGATGGGTTTGCAAAGGCAATCACCATCTTGGCAGAGGACAATAATCTGAGGAAAAAGATGAAAAACGCGTGTCTTGATGCAATTGCTCCATTTGAGATAGAAAATGCTTTGAATGTCATGTGGAACATTTATAAAGAGATTCTTGGTTAAAAAGGGGTAGGCAGATGGCAATTAATTGGAAAAATCCATTTGTAAAAAAAAGTAATAGGTTCTGTTCAACATTATAACGAGAGATCATATTGGAAAATGAGAGATAGTGTTATAAATCATTGTGGGGGGGTACTGGACTACTTTTACCTTTGGCGTATAAAGAGAACCGATGCATTTAATAATGCTAGTTTAGGAACTAACATAGGGTTTGGTGCAGTGTTTGATGGAATCCCACATTTTCCACATGGACTATATGGTATTATCGTGACGCCATATGCAAAGATTGGAAAAGAAGTTCGCATTTTTCATCAGGTCACTATAGGTGACGATGGTAGAGGAAAAGAGAATGCTCCAATAATACATGACAATGTATTTATTTATCCAGGTGCAAAAGTTGTAGGAAAATGTGAAATTGGAGAGGGAGCAATTATTGGTGCAAATGCTGTAGTGTCTTTTGACGTTCCGCCATATGCCATTGTTACAGCTCCCAAGCCAACGGTACATATAAAGGAGAAGGCAGATAATGAAGTACACATTTAAGGATATAACATCTTCGCTGACAAAAAAGAAAAACAGCAGAAGCTCGTTGTGGGTTCAATTATGGGTTAGAAAAGCCTCTTTCCCTGTAACATATTTGTTTATCAATGCAGGGTGGACAGCAAACATGGTTTCCGTGTTGTCATGGGTTGTTATTTTCTTTGCTGCCGTGTTACTATGCTTCAATAATTTTGGGTGCATGTTTGCTGGCGTTATTTTGACAAATTTTTGGTTGGTACTGGACTGTGTGGATGGAAATATTGCCCGTGTGAAAAAGGTGAAAACGTTTATGGGCGATTTTTATGATGCAGTTGCAGGATACGGACCGTTTTCATTTACTACGATTGCTCTTGGTGTTGCGGCATATCATACATCGTTTTTGGTGTCTGAAGAATATCGTGTTTGGCTGATTTTGATCGGAGCAGTAGGGGCGGTAGCCAATGTATATATGCGATTGGTTCACCAGAAATACCTTAACTGCTATTTTGCGGCTAAAAAAATACTCGGTGAGCTTGATGAAATTACCCTGAAAGATACGGAAGATAAAAAGAGTTTTGCTTACATAAGAGAGCAGATTGATAAGAACTTTGGAGTAGCTGGATTATTTATGCCTTGGTTGTTTGTAGCATTGTTTACAAATACTTTTGATATTATGCTTCTATGTTATACGGCATATTATGTTTTATCTTTTGTTGCAATTTGTGTGTTGTATTGTAAAAATGCTTCAAATTTCGAGATTGAAGCTCAAGCAAAAATGAAAGCTACTGGCAAGGAGAATAAATAAATGGTAATCGGATATACAACAGGAGTTTATGATATGTTTCACATGGGACATTTGAATATTTTAAAGCGGGCCAAAGAACAATGTGATTACTTGATCGTTGGAGTGAGTACAGATGAATTGGTTCAGCATGATAAAAATAAAACACCAATTATCCCATTTGAAGAACGTTGTGCAATCGTAGAGGCTATTCGATATGTAGATAAAGTTGTACCTCAAACTGATAAAAATAAATTTGCAGCATGGGAAAAATATCATTTTAATAAGATGTTTGTCGGTTCTGATTGGAAGGGGACGCCGCAGTGGGCAAAATTTGAAGAGGAATTCTCTCCTGTTGGAGTCGAAATCGTGTATTTGGATCATACCGATGGCATTTCATCGACTATTTTAAGAAATCGACTTAATGAGGAGCGCTGATATGAAATACGAACCAAAAGTTTCGATTATTATACCCGTTTACAACGGAAGTAATTTCCTTGCCGAGGCAGTTGATGCTGCACTTGCGCAAACCTATAAAAATTGTGAAATTCTTGTAGTAAACGATGGCTCAACAGATGATGGTGCAAGCGAAAAAATTGCATTGTCATATGGTGATAAAGTTCGCTATTATTTAAAAGAGAACGGAGGGGTATCCTCCGTATTGAATTTTGCTTTTGAAAAAATGACCGGGGAATGGTTTTCGTGGCTTTCTCATGATGATTTATATTATCCCGAAAAAATTGAAAAGCAGATTGCGTTTATCAATGAATTGATCGATGAAAATCCGAATTTGGACATCAGAAAAATTACAGTTCGCACGGCAACCGAGTCGATTGACAAAGATGGCAAGGTAATCAAGATACCGAGTTATAAGGGTGTTCCGAAGCATGAAAAGCCGATTGATACTATTTTGGATAATATATCTAATTATCGCTTGTCTGGTTGTTCGTTTCTCTTGCCTACCACTTGCATAGCAGATGTTGGAGGATTTAACGAAAGCATCCGAACCGTTTCCGATGTGGAATATTGGTATCGTCTTTTGTTTGCGGGATACGAGTTTTACTGCTTGACTGACGATATTTTGGTGAAAAACCGATCACATGGTAAACAAGTAGGAAAAACGAAAGTCGATTTGTTTAATAGAGAAATGAATGAACTGTTCATTTGGATAGCTGATACCATGAACAAAAATAGTGAATACAGTACGGTCGAAAACAATGAAAAAATGTACTATTCACTTGTTAGAAGAAAATGTAAGCCTGCGGCGAACTATGTGAAAACCACTTATCTCAAGAACAAAGTTGGTGGATTTACATACGCAGTAAAATACCCAATAAATGCGGCTTGTTATTCTGTTTTGGGAACAATTAGAAATGTTGCGAGATATGTGTATAGAAAAATATATGTAAAGTGATTTTTTAATACGGTTAGAGGCGGTGTGAAGTATATGAAAGTTGTAGAAATAAATAGTGGATTTCGTGGCAGCACGGGAACAATTATGCTTAGCATCGCTGATTTGGTTCGTTCTTGCGGTGGAGAAGCATATACGTTTTCAGAAAAAAAGCCGGGTGCTGCTCCAAACGGACATCAATTTTTTGGAACAAAATTTGAAAATTTATTTCACCGTGGCGTTAGTGTTTTTAGTGGTATAAGTGGTAAGGGCTCTAAATCGGGTACAAAAGAACTTTTAAAACAAATTGATGCAATTCATCCGGATATTTTACATTTACATAACTTGCATGGTTGGTATATCAATTTGCCGATGTTGTTTGATTACATCAAAAAAAATAACATCAGAACTGTTTGGACACTCCACGATTGTTGGGGATTTACGGCGCAGTGCTCGCATTTTACAATGGAAAAATGTGAAAAGTGGAAAACGGGGTGCTATGATTGCCCGAGATATAGGCTTTATCCTTGCACTTTTGTAGATAGAACCGATAAAATGTGGCAATTAAAAAAAGAATGGTTTACCGGTGTCAAGCACATGACGATTGTAACTCCATCGAAATGGCTATGCGATTTGGTAAAGCAATCATTTTTGAGCGAGTACGATGTAAAGGTTATAAACAACGGAATTAATCTCGATATTTTCAAACCGACAGAGAGCGATTTCCGTGAGAAATATAGTTTGCAAGATAAAAAAATTGTGTTAGGTGTTGCATCCGGTTGGAATGATCGAAAGGGATTAGATGTATTTATTGAGCTTGCAAAAACATTGGACAATAACTACAAAGTGATTTTGGTCGGCACCGACGAAGATGTTGAAAAAATACTTCCGGAATCTATTCTCTCCATTCACAGAACACATAACCGGACAGAACTTGCAGAGATATATACTGCGGCAGACGTGTTCGTGAATTCAACGCGGGAAGAAAACTTCCCTACTGTAAATATTGAAGCATTGGCTTGTGGAACACCTGTTGTAACATTCAAGACCGGTGGAAGTCCTGAGATAATCGACGAAAACACCGGCTTTGTCGTTGAATACGGGGATTTTTCCAAAATTAAAAACGCAATCCTATGTATTCTTGAAGATAGTAGAATCAAGCCTGACGATTGTTTGTATCGTTCAAAAAAGTTTGATGCCACACATAAGTATCGCGAATATGTTGATTTATACGATGATTTGCTTCAAAGGGGATAAAGAGAATAGTGGCTATATATTTATTGTATGTAATGTCCCCTGTTATTGTGTGGATACTCATGAATATAATCAACACAAAATCAATCAATTACGATGACAGGAGAAAGAAAAACTATATTATCATTTGTGGAATAATTATGGCTCTCATGATCGGACTTCGATATAAGGGAGTCGGCTCCGGTGACACTGCTTTTTATTACAACAACTGGGAAATGATGTCAAGAGTATCTTGGAGCGATTTGCCTGGAATATTACAAAGAGTCGATTTGGAGTATGGATATCAAATAATTGTATGGTTTTTATCACATCTTTTTTCGGGCGGACAATGGTTGTTGATTTTCTCGGGCGTGTTTTTTTCACTCTCGGTATGTTTGTTTACTTATCGCAACAGTAAAAATCCGGTTATATCTTTGATGGTTTTTAACTGCCTGGGGCTATTCAACTTTATGGTGCAGGGATTGCGCCAAGCAATAGCGATGTCTATCTGCCTTTTTGCCTATGAACAATGCAAAAAAAAGCATTTTATCAAATTTATTTTGCTGGTGGCAATTGCATGTCTGTTTCATGCCAGTGCACTTGTTTTTATATTGGTGTACTTTTTGAGTAAATTTAAGCTAAATACTATTCAAATGGAGATATTTGCCGTACTAACGTTTGTTGGTATGCAATTATTGCCTTATGCATTCAACATATTAAATGTTGCAATGAACGAAAATTATGATCTGAATTCTGCGTCCGAAAGTGGTGGAATTGTTGCTATTTTAATATATGCTGTTATCATATTATTCGGATTGTTATTTAAGGATATGTCCGATGAGCATTATGCATTGTTTGTTTATTCTGCTATTGTTGCAGCAGTTGCGATGTTACTTAGAAATTCAGTGAATGGCATTGCGGAAAGAATTAGCCATTATTTTGCATTCGGACAAATGATAGTGTTGTCTAACAGTATTGCATCTGTAAAAGAGCCGAAAATAAAATTATTAATAAATACAGCTGCGGTACTATTGTGCTTTGGCATTGCTTTCTATAAAGCATCTTATTCTATTTTAATTCCATATACGTTTTTTTGGCAGTGGTAAGTTCTGGAGAAAATTATGAAACAAGAAATAAAGAATACAATCAAAAACAATAGAATCTTTGGAAATGCGATTGTTGGTGTGTACAGAATTGCAAAATCTATATACAATATTCCTGCTCAGGTCAAGCTTTATTGTCAAACCAAGAGTAATATTTTGAGCGGTGTGGGAGAAAAGAGAGTTTACTATATAGGTATTCCGGCGCATAACAATCTCGGAGACTTAGCTCAGGGTGTTTGTATAAGACGCTGGTTGAAAAAAAACTATGCTGACAGAAGAGTTGTTGAAATAGAAACCAATGCACTTGTTAATACGAGATTCAGCGCATTAAAGTATCTTAAAAAAGTGTTTTCAGATGATGTCATTGTTTTTCAAAGCGGATATACAACGACTGATCTCGGTGGACATGCTGATGAAATGCACTGTGCTATCATTAAGAACTTTCCGCAAGCAAAAATTCTAATGATGCCTCAAACAATCTTTTTTCAAAATGAAGAACGAAAGAAAAACACCTCTTTTGTATACAACAGTGCTGAAAATATGTTGTTTTTAGCAAGAGACCGTGTTTCTTTTGGTATGGCAGAAGAAATGTTTCCTGATTTGCCCATTTGCTTGTATCCAGATATTGTAACTACACTCATTGGTCAATACAAATACGAAAATGAACGAAACGGAATATTGTTCTGTTGCAGAGATGATAGTGAAAAGTACTATGATGATGAAAAAATAGCCGAATTAATTAAAAGATGTGAGAAGTTTGCAAAGGTTGACAAAACTGATACTACAAAAAAGATTTCACATTCTGAAATTGTTAAAAATGCAGAAGCATATATAATGTCCGAAATTGAACGATATTCCACATATAAGTTGCTGATAACTGATAGGTATCATGGTACGATTTTTTCACTTGTGGCTGGAACGCCTGTCATTATAATTAAGACAACAGATCATAAGGTAGTGACTGGCGCAGAATGGTTCCGAGGCGTATATGACGATTATGTATATTTAGCAGATTCTTTGGAGGATGCGTTTGAAATTGCCGAGCGTTTATATAACGAAGAACGAGATCACATAATGCAACCGTACTTTGAAGAAGAATATTATAACAAACTGAAATATGTCTTCGAAAATGAAAATCATCATATGGAGGATGTAAAATAATGAATTCAAGTTTTAGAAATGTACAGATACTGGTTGATCTTCTTAAGCAATACAAGATTAAAGATGTAGTACTTTCTCCCGGAGGTAGCGATATTCCATTAATTCATTCTATTGAAACGGATGAATACTTTACGTGTTTTTCCGTAGTAGATGAGAGGAGTGCGGCATATTTTGCAATGGGCGTTGCACTGCAAAAAAATGTACCCGTTGCATGTGTGTGTACATCGGGAACTGCAGTTTGTAACTATCTTCCCGGTATTACCGAAGCGTTTTATCAAAGCGTTCCGGTACTTGCAATAACCGCAGATAAAAATCCTTATTATCAAGGACAACTCGAGATACAAAAAATTGAGCAGACACACATTTTTGATGGCGTTGTAAAAAAGAGCGTTGACCTTCCGGTTGTTCAGAATTCTGAAGACGAATGGCTGTGCAACCGTCTTGTAAATGAAGCTCTGCTTGCACTTACACATCACGGTCGTGGACCGGTACAGATTAATGTTCCGATTGTAGGAAGAACAGATTTGTACGATGATAAAACTCTTCCTCCTGAGAGAAAAATAAATGTTGTCGAATGGCTTGATGACGATGAAATATGGAATAAATATGCCCAAAAGCTTGTTTCGGCAAAAAGAGTTTTGTTTGTTATGGGGCAAGGTGTTACTTTCACTCCCGGGATAGTTTCGTTACTCGAAGAGCTGCATAAAAAATGTAATTGCGTGTATTCTGTTGAGCATTTGTCGAATTTGGATTGCGAAGGTTGTATACATACATATCCCGTTTCGGAAATCAACGGCGGAAGCTCTCTTGAAAAGCTTGTTCCTGAAATTGTTGTGTCTATCGGAGATAATCTCTCCGCATACAATCTAAGACCTTATTTAAGACGACATTGCAAACAGATCTGCAATTGGCAAATATCCGAAAGTACCGAAATTCGAGACGCTTATAAGTGCTTAACAGCTGTATTTGACATGAAACTTGAAGATTTTCTTCGTAAAATATTGAGCTTCTTCCCTGCAAACAGCACTAACAACGCAACATATAGAGCAGCATGGGAAGAGGAGCTCTCGAAAATTACTATTCCTGAATTTGAGTTTTCCAATTTACACGTTGCGAAAAAGATTTCTGAGATAATCCCTGAGAATTCAATTCTCCATCTTGCAATTCTGAACAGTACACGCATAATGCAGTATTACAAACTTGCAAAGGGTATTCGCACATACAGCAATGTTGGTGCGCTTGGAATTGATGGTTGTGTATCTACATTTGCAGGTCAAGCGGCATCCACAGATGAACTGGCATTTTTGATTGTAGGCGACTTGAGCTTCTTTTATGATATGAACGCCGCAGGACTCAGGAGTATTGGTCCGAATGTTAGGATTATTCTTTTGAATAATGGTGGGGGCTCAGAATTCCATTTCATAATGGGAAAAGACAAAATTCCCTCACTTAACGATTATATCTCCGCCGAACATGTAAATGTTGCGGCAGGCTGGGCAACTTCTTTGGGTTATGAATATTATTGCGTTTCAAATGCCGAGGAATTGGATGCCGTTATCGGGAAGTTTGGTGAGAAATCGGATGCTCCGATGTTCCTTGAGGTCTTAACTGATATGGAACAAGATGCAAAGATTACTCAAAAGTTTTACGCAGATAATGCGGTGAAGATTAAATCAACATTAGCAAAGAAGATTGCACGAAGTGTACTTGGCGGCAAAAACGTTCAAAAAGTCAAAAACATTTTAAAGGTCATAAAGGGGTAATATTATGAAAAGCCTTTTGAAAAAGATCAAAAACAACCTGTTCCCACATCCTAAAATATCATCTGTTGAAATTCCGGTTTTCAAAGGCGACTTGCTAAACGGCAAAACGGCTTTGATTATCGGGGGGAGTGGCGGAATCGGTTCCGAAATTGCAAAAACATTTGTTGAGAATGGTTGCAGGGTTGTGGTAACCGGAATGAATGAAGCAAAATTGCAAAATGTTTGCCATGACATCGGAACAGAAATGGCGCACTATGTTGTTGCCGATATTTCTCACAACGAAGAAATAAAGCTTCTTGTTGATGAAGCTGTCGAACTGTTAGGAAAAATTGATATTTTTGTCCACGGTGCAGGTGTTCATTGTCACGATATGTTCGGAAGTGTTACCGAACAGGTTTGGGATACTGTCATGAATATAAATCTCAAATCAGTTTATTTTTTATGCCAAGAGATTTCAAATTATATGATAGAAAACCATATAAAAGGTCATATGCTGATTGTCGGTTCAGCATCTTCTGCAAAGCCCGGATGGACACCATATGAGATTTCCAAAAACGGCGTTAGGGCATTAACTTTGGGATTTGCAGATAAACTGATTAAGCACGGAATTGTTGTAAACAGCATTGCTCCCGGTCCTGTATCTACACCAATGCTCGGAAAGAACGATACAAGCGATATTGCCTGGACAGGAAATCCAACAGGACGTATGAGCACTCCTGCGGAAATTGCAAATTGGGCACTGTTTATGGTAAGTGATATGGGAAATATGGTAGTTGGCGATACGTTCTACGTGTCCGGTGGTTCGGGAACTATCTGTTTGGATAAATAAAGTTTAGGAGATTAGACTAACTATGAGTTATTCATGTAGCGTACCTATATTAATGATATTCTTCAATCGACCTGACAGTTTTAAACAGGTTTTTGAGAAAGTAAGAGAAGCAAAACCGAAAACTTTGATATTGGCACAAGACGGTCCGAGAAATAAGAGTGATATTCCGGGTATTGAAGCTTGCCGAAAGGTAGTAGAGAATATTGATTGGGAATGTAATGTAATCCGGGAGTATTCCGAGGTGAATCTCGGTTGCGGTGTACGTCCGAAAAGTGCAATTGATTTTGCACTTGAAAGATTTGAAAGTGTAATTATTTTGGAAGACGACTGTGTTCCGTCACCTACCTTTTTCCCGTATTGTGAGGAATTGCTGGAGAGATACAAAGACGATGATCGTATTGCTTACATAAGCGGTCTTAATCATTTTGAGACATGGGACTGCGGCAATTATGATTATTTCTTCTCCAAATCGGCAGCGATTTGGGGCTGGGCAACTTGGAAAAGAGCTTGGAGCCGTTTCTATGACTATAGTGTAAAAGGAATAAACGATGAATATCGTTTAAAGTTATATAAACAACAGGTCGGAAACGATTATGTAGCCGACATTAGAATAACATCATTAATTAAGGCAAATAATGCTGCTAAAAACGGAGAAAAGCTTTCGTACTGGGATACACAGTGGGGATTTGCAGAGTATACTCAAAATATGCTGGCAATCGTTCCGAGGGTAAATCAAATATGTAACATTGGTGCAGGTGTTGATTCTACGCATGCCCAAAATGTTAAAACAACAAAATATATAAAATACAAGAATATGCTGTTTATGCCGACGCATGAATTTGATTTTCCTCTTAAACACCCGGATTTCTGCGCTTGCGATATGGATTATCACAATTTGGTATACAGATGTGTAAGCGGTAATGCGATTAAGTGTACTTTGAGAAAAATCAAGCGTTGGCTTGGTAGGTGAAATCAATGCGGATAAATAGTCGCGATCAAATCAAAATAGGTGCAATTCTATCCTATCTATCTATTGGTATCAATATAATTGCGGGTTTGCTTTACACCCCTTGGATGGTAGATACAATCGGAAAAAGCGATTACGGTTTATATACACTCGCCAATTCACTTATCACTCTGTTTTTAGTAGATTTTGGATTGAGTTCAGCAGTTAGCCGCTATGTTGCAAAATATCAAGCTGAAGGACGGCAAGATAAGGTTAATAATTTTCTCGGTGCCGTTTATAAGCTGTATTTGATTATAGATGCCGTCATTTTTGTTGCACTTCTAATTATTTATTTTTGCATTGATAGTGTATATGTAAAACTGACACTGGCGGAACTTGAGAAATTCAAGGTCGTTTATTTAATATCTGCATCGTTTGCCGTAATTAACTTTCCTTTTGTGACATTTAACGGGATTTTGAATTCCTATGAACAGTTTATTCCTCTCAAGTTAGCTGATGTGATATATCGAATACTGCTGGTCGCTCTTACTGTGATTACTCTTCTTTTCGGTTGCGGTTTATATGGACTGGTAGCAGTACATGCCATAGTCGGTCTCATTGTTATTGCTTATAAATGGATAGTTATCAAAAAACAAATAACTCTGAAGATTAATTGGAAATACTCTGACTTTTCACTCTACAAAGACATTTTCGGTTTTTCCATATGGGTTACAATCTCGTCTTTGGCACAGAGACTTGTATTTAATATTACGCCTTCTATACTGGGTACTGTGGCAAGCAGTGCTGCAATTGCATTGTTTGGAATTGTAACAACTATTGAAGGATATACTTATACAATTACAACAGCCATAAACGGTATGTTTATGCCGAAAATCTCAAGAATATATGAACGCGGCGGAGAAAAAGACGAATTAATGCCGCTGATGTTAAGCGTCGGTAAATTTCAATACGCCATCAACGGTCTTATTGTAGCAGGATTTGCAGTTGTCGGGAAAGAATTCATAAACCTGTGGATGGGACCGACATACTTGGATGCTTATTATGGTATTTTGCTTGTTATCATACCGGGACTTTTCTTTAATTCCATGCAAATTGCCAACACGGCTATGATTGTAAGAAAAAAAGTGAACTTACAAGCATGGGTAAACTTAGGAATGGGAATGGTCAATGTTTTATTGTCTATCATTCTATCATCCTATTTCGGAGTAATTGGTGCTTGCATATCTATTTCAATCGCTTATATGTTACGGGCGGTGGTTTTGCTCTTTATTTATAAGAGAGTGTTAAAAATTGATATGGCAAGTTTTGTTATAAATTGCTATTTCCGAATGGGTATCCCAATTATCATTACAATTGTGCTTGGATTCTTAATGAATTCTTTATTGCCAAATGGAGGATGGCTTATTTTGGCGGCAAAGGGCGTAGTGATTGTAGGAATATATGCTGTGGTAACATTGCTTTTAGGGCTAAACTCAGAAGAAAGGAACAAATTGTTAAGAAGAAAGGTTTAAGATGAGTATGTCACTTTTTACAAACAAAACCCTAATGATAACCGGAGGCACGGGATCATTTGGAAACGCAGTATTAAACAGATTTCTGGAAACAGATATCGGAGAGATCAGAATATTTTCGAGAGACGAAAAAAAGCAGGACGATATGCGTCATGAGTATCAGGCGAAAATGCCTGAGGTAGCGGATAAGATCAAGTTCTACATAGGCGACGTAAGAAATCTTCAGTCCTGTAAGGACGCTATGCACGGCGTAGATTACATATTCCATGCGGCAGCTCTTAAGCAGGTGCCGTCTTGTGAGTTTTTCCCAATGGAAGCCGTGAAAACTAATATTATCGGTACGGATAACGTCCTGACCGCAGCTATCGAAGAGGGCGTCGAAGCAGTAATATGCCTTTCAACTGATAAAGCAGCCTACCCTATCAATGCTATGGGTAAGTCAAAATCTCTCGAAGAAAGCGTCGCTATCGCTAAAAGCAGATATAGCGGTAAAACTAAAATATGCTGTACACGTTATGGTAACGTAATGTGTTCCCGTGGATCTGTTATCCCTCTGTGGATCGACCAGATCAAGGCTGGCAATCCTATCACCGTAACCGAGCCTAATATGACTCGGTTCATTATGTCACTTGAAGAAGCTGTCGACCTTGTCCTCTATGCTTTCGAGAACGGCGAAAACGGCGACCTGCTTATCATGAAAGCCCCTGCTTGCTCTATCGGCCTTCAGGCTGAAGCCGTTACCGAAATGTTCGGCGGCAAAAAAGAGGATATCAAAGTCATTGGTATCCGCCATGGCGAGAAAATGTATGAAACACTTCTTACCAATGAGGAGTGCGCAAAGGCTATCGACCTTGGCGGCTTCTATCGTGTCCCTGCCGATAATAGAGGCCTGAACTACGATAAGTTCTTTAGAGACGGCGACGCAGACAGAAATACTCTCACTGAGTTCAATAGTAATAATACAAAGCTCCTTAATAAGGAAGAAATAAAGGAAAAAATGCTTAAGCTTGCATATATCCAGGAGAGATTGGCTGAGGATTGATATGTCAAATAAGTTGGTCATTCTCGGTGCAGGCGGATATGCAAATACTGTTAAGGACGTCGCTGAACAGCTTGGCTATGAGGTGATAGCTATGCTGGACGATAGATTTGCCGACCGCCCACTTGATTCTTTTACTAAATATATTGCTGAGGATACGGAATTTATTCCTGCCTTTGGAAATAACGATTTTCGCCTGTCTTGGTGCGATAAAATAACTAGAGCAGACGGCAGACTTGCCACTGTTGTGCATCCTACAGCTTATGTAAGCCCTACCGCTTCTGTCGAAAATGGCGTTGTGGTGCTTCCGAAAGCTGTTATCAATACAGATGTGACAGTGAAACGTGGCTGTATCATTAATCTTGGCGCTATCGTAGACCACGGCTGTGTGATCGAACATGGCTGTCATATCTGCCTTGGAGCAATAGTAAAAGGCGAAAACAGGATCGCAGCACTGAGCAAAATAGAAGCCGGAGAAGTTGTGCAGCTTAGACAGTATCCTGTGAATAAATGATTTTACCAAAGGTCGTGGCTGACCTCGGGAGGAAAATATATGGAACATAATTTTAAATGGAAAAATGACGGCAGAACAAAGGTAATGATAGGATGCGGCACCCGCCCTGAGATAATCCGTCTGGCGGCTGTAATAAGAAGATGCCGTGAGTATTTTGATACCTGTGTTGTGTATTACAATCAGAACTGGGACCGTAACCTAAGTACAGTTTTCTGGGAGGATTTTGAGCTGAAAAATACTTTCGGCGAGTTCGGTCCTGATATACTTGTTCCTGTAGTAGGCGATAATCTTGGCGTTACCTGCGGAAATATTCTCGGCAGAAGCTATGAACTGCTTTCAGAATTGCAGCCTGACGCCTATCTTGTCCTTGGCGATACAAATAGCTGTCTGTCAGCTATCTCCGCTAAAAGACTTCATATCCCGCTTTTCCATATGGAAGCAGGCAACAGATGTAAGGACGAGTGTCTCCCAGAGGAAACAAACAGAAGAATAGTTGACGTTATCTCTGACGTAAACCTTTGCTATTCCGAGTTTGCAAGAAAGTATCTTGCGGATACAGGACTTCCAAAGGAAAGAACATATATGACAGGCTCGCCTATGGCGGAAGTCCTTCGAGGCAATCTGGATAAAATTCAGGCTTCTGACGTTCTTGAACGTATGGGCCTTGAAAAGAATAAGTATATTCTACTTTCTGCACATAGAGAAGAAAATATCGACACAGAAAAGAACTTTACAAGCCTGTTTACTGCAATAAACGCACTGGCTGAGAAGTACGATATGCCAATATTGTATTCCTGCCACCCACGTTCAAAGCACAGACTTGAAAAGAGCGGCTTTAAGCTCGACCCTAGAGTAAGAGTAAACGAGCCGCTGGGCTTCAATGACTATAACTGTTTGCAGATGAATGCTCTTGCTATTGTTTCAGACTCAGGCACGCTTCCTGAGGAGAGCAGCTTCTACCTTTCAATAGGTCACCCTATCGCAGCAGTTTGTATCCGTACTTCTACCGAGCGTCCTGAAGCTCTTGAAGCAGGGGACTTTATCCTTGCAGGAATTACAACAAAAGAACTGCTCAATGCCACAGATATGGCTATCGAAATGAAGCAGAAAGGCGTTCTCGGCAAGCCGTGTCCTGACTATGTGGACGAAACAGTATCAATGAAAGTCGTAAGGATCATTCAGGGATATGTCAATGTAGTCAATAAAATGGTCTGGAGAAAAGATCAGTAAGGAACGTGAAAATATGAAGATATTGGTTACAGGCGCAAAGGGCATGGTTGGAACAGCCCTTGTGAATAATCTGAAAAATATCAGAGATAACAAAAATCGAACAAGACCGAATATTTCTGTTGAAGAAATATATGAGTATGATATAGATTCTACCAAGGAACAGCTTGACGAGTATTGCAGAAAAGCAGACTTTGTTTTCAACCTTGCAGGGGTAAACCGTCCTGAGAATACCGAGGATTTCATGAAAGGAAACTTTGGTTTTGCGTCACAGCTTCTTGATACTCTGAAAAAGTATGATAACAAGGCAACTATCATGCTCTCGTCTTCCATACAGGCTACGCTCATAGGGCGTTATGACGGAGAATATGGAAGAAGCAAGCTTGCAGGAGAAGAGCTTTTTCAGAAATATGCCGAAGAAACAGGAGCAAAGGTCGCAATATATAGGTTTCCAAACCTTATGGGTCATTCAAGACCAAAGTACAATTCTTTTGTATCAACGCTTTGCTACTGCGTGGCTAATGACGAGCCGTATTCCATAAACGACAGAGCCAGCGAGCTGGAGCTTCTTTACATTGATGACCTTGTTGAGGGTATGTTTGATCTTCTCGAGGGCAAGGAAAAGCATTGCGAGTTTGACGGCGTAACGCCTGTCGCAAATGATAAGGGCAGATATTGTTATGTGCCTGTTACTCATAAGGTAACTTTGGGCGAGGTCGTAGATCTCCTTGAAGAATTTAAGCAGCAGCCTAAGACCCTGCTTATGCCTAAAATGCCAAAGGGCTCTTTTGCCAAGAAGCTGTATAGTTTGTATCTTACTTATCTTCCTATAGATAAATTCAAATATGCGCTGAAAATGAATGTAGATAACAGAGGCAGTTTTACTGAGCTTGTTCATACAGAGGATTGCGGACAGGTAAGTATAAATATAAGCAAGGCGGGCATCACAAAGGGTCAGCATTGGCACAACTCAAAATGGGAGCTTTTCATAGTTGTCCACGGTCATGGTCTGATACAGGAGCGTAACATAAACACAGGAGAGAAAGTTGAGTTTGAGGTCAGCGGAGATAAGATAGAGGCTATCCACATGATACCTGGCTGGACCCATAACATCATCAATCTCAGTGATACTGAGGATCTTGTTACTGTTATGACCTGCAACGAGATTTTTGATCCAAGTCACCCTGATACTTTTGGGGAGCCTGTGTAATGTCAGAATATATAATGTCCCTCCGCCGGCATCTAGGCCACACCCCACTCTTGCAGGTGGGAGCAAGCGTGATAGTAATAAACCAAGCAGGTCAAATGCTCATGCAGCAGAGAACAGACTGCGGAAGCTGGGGATATGCAGGCGGCTCGGTGGAGCTTGGTGAGTCTGTTGAGCAAACAGCCGAAAGAGAGCTTTTTGAGGAAACAGGTCTTAAAGCAAAAAAGCTCGAACTTCTTGGCGTCTATTCAGGTGAAAGAATGCAGTATACTTACCCAAACGGCGATAAGGTGTCAAACGTTGATATCGTCTACACCTGCCACGAGTATACAGGAGAGCTTAAAATGCAGGCTTCTGAGGTCTCGCAGCTTAAATTTATGGATATCTGCGACCTGCCCGAGGATATTTTTCCTCCAAATAGACCTGCTATAGAAGATTACATCAACAAAAATAAAACTTAAAGGAGACACTGTTATGTGCGGAATTGTTGGATTTACTGGAAATAACGAGGCAGCCCCGATACTCTTGGACGGCCTGTCTAAGCTGGAGTATAGAGGCTATGACTCTGCCGGTATCGCTGTAAGAAACGGTGAAGCAGAGCCTGAGATCGTAAAGGCTAAAGGCAAGCTGAAAGTCCTAAAGGAAATGACTAACGACGGCAAGGCTGTAAAAGGTGCCTGCGGTATAGGCCATACCCGTTGGGCTACCCATGGCGAGCCGTCAACTGTAAACGCCCACCCTCATTGCAGCGACGATGAAAATGTTATTGCCGTACATAACGGAATTATCGAAAATTATCAGGAGCTTCGTGAAAAGCTTATCAAAAAGGGATATACATTTAAGTCTGAAACCGATACGGAGGTTGCCGTAAAGCTTATCGACTATTATTACAAAAAATACCTGGGTACTCCTGTGGACGCTCTTAATCATGCCCTCGTCCGTATCCGTGGCTCTTATGCACTTGCTGTTATGTTCAAGGACTATCCCGGTGAGATATATGCCGCAAGAAAAGACAGCCCTATGATAATAGGAGTTACAGGCGGCGAAAGTTACCTCGCTTCTGACGTTCCTGCAATACTTAAGTATACAAGAAATGTCTACTATATAGGCAATATGGAGCTTGCAAAACTCACAAAAGGCGCAGTTACTTTCTACAACCTCGATGGCGAAGAGATTCAGAAAGAAATGAAAACTATCGAGTGGGACGCAGAAGCTGCAGAAAAAAGCGGATATGAGCATTTTATGCTCAAAGAAATACACGAACAGCCAAAGGTAATAAAGGATACTATCAATTCTGTACTTACAGACGGAAATATTAGCTTTGAAAGCGTCGGACTCTCTGACGAGGATATGAAAAATATCCAGCAGGTGTATATCGTTGCCTGCGGCTCTGCTTACCATGTTGGTATGGTGGCTCAGTATGTTATCGAGGAGCTTACTTCACTTTCTGTCCGTGTTGAACTTGCTTCTGAGTTCAGATATAGACAAATGAAGCTTGCAAAAAATAGCCTCGCTATCATCATCAGCCAGTCAGGCGAAACTGCCGACAGCCTTGCGGCTCTCCGCCTTTGCAAAGATAAAGGAGTAAAAACTCTCGGTATCGTAAACGTTGTTGGCTCGTCAATCGCAAGAGAAGCCGATAATGTCTTCTATACCCTCGCAGGCCCTGAAATATCTGTCGCAACAACTAAAGCATATAGCTGTCAGCTTGTTGCATCATATCTCCTTGCAATGCAGTTTGCAAAGGCAAGAGGGGAGATATCCGACGAAAGATTTGCACAGCTCGTTGAGGAGATAAATACTATCCCTGAAAAGATAGAGAAAATTCTCGAGGATAAGGAGCGCTTGCAGTGGTTCGCTTCAAAGGTAGTGAACATAAAGGACGCATTCTTTATCGGCAGAGGTATCGACTATGCAGTAGGCATGGAGGGAAGCCTTAAGCTCAAAGAAATAAGCTATATCCATTCCGAAGCATATGCGGCAGGCGAGCTTAAACATGGTCCTATCAGCCTTATCGAGGACGGAACTGTCGTTTTCAGCGTGGTAACACAATCTGCACTTTATGAAAAGACCATAAGCAATATAGTTGAGGTAAAGAGCCGTGGAGCAAAGCTTTTCGGACTTACCACCTATGGAAATTACGCTATGGAGGACGTTGCTGACTTCACTGTTTACACTCCAAGAATAGACAACCTTTTTGCGGCAAGCCTTTCAGTTGTACCGCTTCAGCTTTTGTCATATTATGTATCAGTAGGAAAGGGCTATGACGTTGATAAGCCGAGAAATCTTGCAAAGAGTGTTACGGTGGAGTAAAAAGAGAAAAATACTTACAGCGTTGTTTTCAGCGTACATCTTTGCCGTCCTTTGGCTCACACTCATAGACCGACAGTGGGGCGAGCGTCAGACTGAGCTTATGCCATTCTGGGAGGTGCGAAACCTCATGAAGAACATAAGCAACAAGTATCTGCGGGATTTCTGGCTGGTACAGATATTCGGCAACATTGCAATGCTTATCCCCTTGGGCGTTCTGCTTCCATATCTTTTAAACGTCACAAGGTTCAAAAGCGTTTTCCTCATGTCCCTTGCCTTTTCGGCAGGTATAGAGATAACGCAATACATCACAGGCAGAGGACTTTGTGAATTTGACGATGTTTTTAACAACACTCTCGGGGCTTGCGTGGGGTACACATCTTGGCGTTTAAAGATGAGATACAATGAAAAATACAAGAACGAGCAAAGTCCGTGGTAACAGGCTTTGCTCTAAGGCAATATATTTTAGTATTGCCTTTTTGCAAGCATAGTACAATGGTCAGTATACAAGCTTCCCAAGCTTGGGATGCGGGTTCGATTCCCGTTGCTTGCTCCAAATAGCTGAGCAGACGTTTTGCCACGTTTGCTTTTTTTGTATTCGGTTATTGATTTTTTACAGATTTTATAGTATAATTAGGGTTGTAAAAATAATTGCTATCAATAACTTGGTTGGACTTTGGCGAGAAGTCTTAGAGCTGGAGATGTTCTTGTTCTCAGCAATGGTGAACTTGTAACAGTTGAATGGGTTCAGCACGAAATTCTCGAATCACCTATCAAGGTTTATAACTTTGAGGTTGAGGATTTCCATACTTACTTTGTGGGCGAAAATGGTATTTTTGTTCATAATGGGTGTGGTGTCGGTGATAATAATCAAACTACTGTGTATAGAACACTTAGGGATGATGAAAGTATCGTCGATGGACTTGTAGCTAAAAATCCAGATAGAGGGATGACCATGAGTGGTCATATATCAAGTGGTAGTAGAAATAACGGATCTCAGTTTATCTCTACTACGACAGAGATAAATGTAGCTAAAAAATGGGCATCAAAAGATGGGAAAAGAGTGGTATCTATTAATTTAGAAATGCTTCCGTCCAATACAAAAGTATATGATGTTTCAACTGATATAGGCAGAGCTAAGTATTTAAGTGGTGCGACAGCAAATAGATTAGCAAAATCTTCATCAGAGGTATTGATAGAAGGGTATATTCCAGCAGAAGCATTAGAATTACTATTTGATTTTGGAGGATGATTGATTTGAATAATGTAGAATTGTTGGAATCTTTACTTTTATCTGATTCTGGAATAATCATATCATTACGAATGGGTGATGGACTGAATACTTCTTTGGTAGATAAAGTATGTGAGGTTCTGGTGGAACTTAAGGATGAGTGGAAGGTTAAAGACAGTATACCTAAAAAAGCAGTTGACCTTTTTGTGGATTTTTATCCTGCAATGGAAAGCTGTGAGGGTTTATATAACAAGAAGGAATTTACAGAAATACTTGATGCAGCTGATAAAATTATGAATTATATAAGAGATTGTTATTGTAATTATTAATTGAAGCAGTTGGTTCTGCAAAGGACTTTGGCACTTCGTATTGCTTTGTTGCTGGTACACTTGTGACTACTGAGGACGGACAAGAACCGATAGAAGAAATCGAAGTCGGCGATAAGGTTCTCTCAGAAAATGAGTTGACTGGTGAGGTTGCAATTAAAACCGTAACCGAAACCTATGTCAATGAAACTGACGAGCTTATTCATATTGGTGTAAATGGCGAAACTATTTCTGCTACGCCAACACACCCATTCTATGTTGATAAACTTGGTTGGATTCGCTATTTCACTAAATAATGTAAAATAGTAGTGCTCGTACGAAAGTGCTGTAGAATGAAAAGACTAACATACATTGCTGCCACTCGATCATAAACAATTGGTTTTCCAATTGATAATGCTGCTTCTCTGTTATAGCCTCTAAGCCAATAAGCTTTGTCGAGATTCTCCTTAAGTTTTCTCTTGCAACGTTTAAACTCGTCCTTGATTTTCTGAATGTATTCTGCACGCTTCGCAGAATCATTTTCCATGTCCTGCAAAACGGCATAGTATGTATTCTGTGCGCACATAGCCCTGCAATAGTGGAGTCCATCTGGGACGTGAGCTTCTGCCTTTGTCAACAAAAAATTATTGTCCGTTTTTTCAGCACGACCAATATATTCTTTTAGCTTTGCCACTGCGACAATTCCTTTCAACACTGTTCGATTATGTTTGCCACCTTTTCCAATACTAAAAATGTGGACAGTTTCGCTGTCAATGAATTTAATATCATCGACTTTTAAGTGAGCAAGCTCACGGCGCCTTAAGCCTGTGGTCAATCCAACATCACGAGTTGTTTCACCCGTTTCAGTATTGTATTTAGTTGGATCATCTTTAAGATGAGCTCCATGGCGTGTGGGGTGTCTAAATTCAATTGTTCTTCTGCCGAAAACTTTGCAAAGTGCAGAAAGATCAGTGTTGAGAGTATCAGGTGACAATCCTTTAGCTTCTCTTATGTCAATGTATTCCTGTATATATTTTTCAGCCTCGAACATTGTTAGGTGACTTGTCTGAAACTTTTCTTTAAGATATTTACAAAATCGTTTTATTACTTTAAGATATCCATTAAAGGTGCTTTCTGTAAATATCCTCCATTTATAAATGCTTATTTTATTTAAACACTTTTCAATTTCTTTATCTGAAAAACCTTTGTCTTTTAAATTCTTAATAGTGGCTTTCTTGATACTATTTTTGATTTTTAGTTTATGTTTCTTTGTACCAAAGAAACGCATTCCTGTTAATCTTTTTGTAAGAACATACTGCAACGTATTATGACCAATTTCTATCTCGATAATTTTACCATCAATTATTCTCTCTACTCTTTTGAATTTATTCATCGTAATACTCCTTTTTATGGTCCTTGCTTTGTGTGTGGGTGGGGACAAGTGCAGGTGATACTAACAGTAT
Organism: uncultured Ruminococcus sp.; assembly: GCA_934435205.1. GTDB lineage: Bacteria > Bacillota > Clostridia > Oscillospirales > Ruminococcaceae > Hominimerdicola. The sequence continues at coordinate 33,693 of CAKSAK010000004.1, forward strand.
AAAGGTGTTATTTAGCAGCACGCTAAGGCCAGTGAATCGGATCATTGTCCGACCACCAAATGAAGGCGTATGTCTTTCAAAAGACATACTCAGTGGACACCTTTATAGTGTTAGTGGGTTTATATCGCCAACCCGAGCGCTGCTGGTTAAGCAGACTAACTGATTTAAGAATCAATTAGTGACACCGGTTTTGGAGTATTTATTGATTTTTTTATCAATAATTTTGCAAAAAACGATAAGCTTCTACAAACTCACACTATATCATACCAATTGTATGATATATAATGTATGCAAAAAACAAAAAAGGTCAGATGCATTTTTTACAAAAATCTACGGAATAGATCTTTTATTAAATTTTAAAGAAAGCAGGTTTCAGAGGCCAATATTTTGAACACTATACAAGACGTTATTAGTCTTAACTGTTTATTTAGTTGCATATATTTTTTTACAAAACTATTTTTTGCGTTTCCGAAAATCAGAAACGCAATGTTGGACTTTTGAAACAAGTATTTCCTTGTTAGTATTGTTGAGCATGTTCAGATTTTTTTATTGTTTTAATTTACTTCAACAAATGTTTCCTGCTGGAATTGGTGAGGTAATTTTTTTGTCATATTTCGCAAAAACGACAAAAAGCAAAAAGAGAGCCCACATTCTTTTTTTACGAATGTGAGCTCTCTTTTTTTATTTGACACAAAAAAAGAGCATCTAAATCACTTAGACACTCTCGACTTATACTTCTTTTAACAACTTTATCTTATCATATTTCTATTCTAAAGTCAATGCATTTTATCAAAAAAATAAAATTTTATTTGAAATTCATGCATTTTCAACAAGAAATAACAAATGCATTTGGGTGTAATGTACAAACTGATTGGCGGAAAATATCAACTATCTAAGTTGAACACTCATTATATAATAAGAATGACATTGAATTTCACTATTGATAGCATTATTGATATTGAGATACTATCACTAATTTTATTATTTGGTGATAGTATCTTTTTATCTTACTACTATATAGCATTTTGTTTATATAAATGAAAACGTGATGTTTCCTAATGCGTTATCTTCGAGCTTTGCCGTAATATTGCCAATCAAGTACTAACGCATTTGTGCGTTCCGCTGATTTTATCTTTAAAACAACTTGAGCTATTGCTTTTTTAGGGCGAATGTGATACAGAAAATAAACAACTATTATTTGCATTAAAACGATAAATCTTCTTCATTTGTAATATAAGAAGTGGTGCTTTCTTATCTCTGCGTATATATCCATTGTGATTATCATCTTTTTTCGCCTCAATAACTTTGATAACACTTATGCTATCTCTATTATACAGGATTTTTAAATTTAGTGGTACACTTTTAGTTTAGCATATACATTATATTATAATGAGTAGCTTATTCTTCTTTTTTTTATTTATTTGCTTACTTATTATAGCTTTATGTTTATATAAATGAAAACTTGTTGTTTTATAATGCATTATCTTTTAGAATTACAGCAATATGGTCAATCAAGCACTAACGCATTTGTGCGATCCGCTGATTTTATCTTTGAAACTACATGAGCTATTGCTTTTTTAAGGCAAACGTGATATGGAAAAGAAACAACTATTATTTGCATTAAACTGATATATCTTCTTCCTATATAATATAAGAAGTGGAGCTTTCTTTTTATATTTATTATAATGAGTAGCTTATTCTTCTTTTTTATTTGCTTATTTACGTAACTTTGTTTTAATATATGAAAAAATAGTGTTATCATAATGCTTTGCCTGCAATGCCACTAAGAATAAGCTTATACTTATAAGTTTGTATAATCCGCTGATTTTATCTTTAAAACTACTTGAGCTATTGCTTTTTTAGGGCGAATGTGATACAGAAAATAAACAACTATTATTTGCATTAAAACGATATATCTTCTTCCTTTATAATATAAGAAGTAGTGCTTTTCTTCTTATATTTATTATAATGAGTAGCTTATTCTTCTTTTTTATTTATTTGCTTATTTACTTAGCTTTGTTTGAATATATGAAAAATAGTATTATCATAATGCTTCGGCTGCAATGCCACTAAGAATAAGCTTATAAGTTTGTATAATCCGCTGTTTTTATCTTTAAAACTATTTGAGCTATAGCTTTTTTATGGCGAATGTGATACAGAAAATAAACAACTATTATTTGCATTAAAAAGATATATCTTCTTTATTTATAATTATAAATAGTGTCTTTACCGTTCTTAGGGAACTAATCAAAGTTTTCTAAATCAATAACACCGACGCCAACAAAGTAAACATCAACGTTATAGTTTCTGTTTTTCCGTGTACCAACGCCTTCATAGACTTTGATACGCTCCACTAAGCTGTGTAGAACGTCATAGTTAAGCGTTTCCACACACTCATATTTTGACACGATCGAGAAAAAGTGATTAACATCACTACTCGATTTTTTTATTTTTACGGCTTCTTCGTTTAATTCAATCCTTTGGGATTTCAATGAATTTTGCTTTTTTGCATTTTCTTCCGAAAGCAGAATGAATACTTCTTGACTTACATTTCCTTTGAGTTTGTCCATATAAAGCAAGCTCAACGTGTTTTGTAATTCATCAAGTTCAAGATTTAATGCAGAAAGTTCTTTCTCAATCTGAGCAAGGCGTTTAGCATTACTGCTAATGATCTGATTGCTCACGATCGCCTTAAAATGCTCAAAGTCTTTGTTTGCAAACAATACGACTTTTTTAATTTCGCACAAAACCAATTCGGCAAGCTTGCTTTCTGTGATATAATGCGCTGAACATTCTTTTATCTGTTTTGCGTATCCGCTACACAAATAGTGATTATACCGCACATTGTTTCTGCTTCGCCGGATATACATTATTCGTCCGCAATCTGAGCAATAAGCAAGGCGTTCAAAAAGAGCCGGCTCGGTAAATCTTGTATGTCGAACCTTTTTATCTCGAATTTCTTTAGCTTTCTTGAAAGTTTCACGATCAATAATCGCTTCGTGAGTGTTAGGAAATATTTTGTAATCTTCCCTATCTTTCCGAGTTATCTTTTTGGACTTGTAGAACTTCTTTTCAGTTTTGAAATTCACGGTGTCGCCGCAATATTCTTGATGATCAAGAATCTCGCTTACTGTTGCTGTTGTCCATAGACAAGGTTCTAGTTCAGCATATGAACCCTTGCGAATATCTCCACGATACGCTCTGGGCGATAGAACTTTGTTTGCAAAAAGATAATTTGCAATGTACTGCACGCCCTTATTTTCGTAGGCAAATAATCGAAAAATCAGTCTTACGTTTTCAGCCGCCGGTTCGTCTACAATCCATTGCTTTTGCTCGTCTTTTTTGTATCCATAGATCGGATTCGGGCTAAGTCGTTTTCCTGCGTTGCCTTTGCTCTGAATCACAGCTTTTTGTTTCTTTGAAATATCCCTTGCATACCAGTCATTCATTAGGTTATGAAACGGAAGAAAATCCATTCCCATACCTTCCTTGGAATTAACGTTGTCTGTAACAGCTATAAACTCAACTTCGTACTGTGCAAATACAATTTCTGTGTAGTATCCGGACATAACATAATCACGACCGAAACGAGAAAGGTCTTTCACAATAACTGTGCTTACCAATCTGTTTTGTATGTCATCAAGCATTGAGCGAAAACCAGCTCTTTCAAACGTCGTTCCACTCACACCATCATCGACATAGTACTTGCAATTCATAAATCCGTTTTTGTTCGCATATTCTGAAAGAATTGCTTTTTGGTTTTTGATACTATTACTCTCACCATTTAATTCATCATCTTGACTTAGTCTGCAATAGAGAGCCGTTATTTTTTCTGCTGTTTGCACGATATTTTCCTCCTTACTTTCTGCAAACAGGCTATGATAATCAACTGTATTTATTATACCACAAACGCCATTTACTTTCAAGCTTTAATACGCTAAAATCTCGTGCGAGAGCAAAAAAATTTTTCAGATGTTCTTCAATATTTTTTTGTCAAGTTGCTTTTTGGGAATTATTTCGATAAGTTCCTCTATAAGTAATACCGAGATTTTTCGCCATAATGCAACCAAAACAGGATTATTTTTGACAAATTTCGCAACTTTTGTAGACTTGCACAAAAGTCACTTTCCTAGTCTGTGCAGTTTGACAAGAGTTTGAAGCATATCAAGGCACTTATTAATTCTCTTTCTGCAAGCCTGTCTGCTTATCCCGTGTTTTCTCCCGATTTCCGTAAGAGTAACCCCTTCTTCAAGATAATATTCGACAACAAGTCTGTGTCCGGCTGGATCAATAAGCCGCAAGTCCTCCAAAGCTTCATAAAGAGCTTGGCAGGACTTTTTTGTTTCTTCGCTCTGCTTCCAGCTCATATAGGCTGCATATGATAGCCCCCAGTCGCAGTCAGAACCACAAGTTAAGACATTGTTACGCCGTCTAAGCTCCGCTTCACGTTCACGCTCATAGCGTTCACGCCTTTTCATAATCTTGACCCATCGACTAATATCATCGGAATAATCTTTATCAGTCTGCATAATTCTTCTTACCTCCGAATTATGCAGGCTGGCTAATTTAATTCTAATGCGATTATACCACATTTTTTCAGTAAGTACAATGATTTTACAAAAATGCAGTTGTTAATTTTCTGTAAACTATCATAAAAGTACGAAACTTTGGTTGCGTTTTACGATTTTTCATCGGCTATAAATAATAGAGGGACTTTTGTATACCTAGACTTGTAAAACAGATAAAATAATTTCGATAACCGAAATTAAAAAAAGGCTGTAAGCCTGAAATTTCAAAACCGCCCGTTTAGGGTGGTTTCAAAAACAGCAAGCACCGACATTTGTGCCACAAATGTCTGAATTTCCAAAAATTCAGCTTGTTAGGGCGAACCCTAAGACCCCGAAAATGTTCAGAGAAATATCTAATTGAAAAATTAATATTTCTCTGAACAAAGAATTTACGGCAAAGCCGAAAAAAGAATACAATGCTAAAGCAATAAAATATGTATTTTTTATTAAGCGAGGTAAAAAAGCAAATGGATAATAGCAGAAATAATATTGTTAAATTCCGAGTTGACGATGTGGAATTAGAAGTTCTAATTACTAAGATTAAACTTGCAAGGTGTAAAAGTATGAGCGATTATCTTCGTCGAATATCGCTAGGCGGTAGAATTGTAAATGTTGATACAAGTGAATTTACCGAAATGAAAAAGGTGATGAAAAATGCTGCGGATAACATAAACCAAATCGCAAAACTAGCAAATTCTCAGAAGTCGATTTATGTAGATGATATTGAAGAAATACAGAGAAAGGTTGATGAGATATGGCAACAACAAGCATACATTCTATCTCTACTACGCAAGCTAGAGCGTTAGCGTATATCATAAACGAAAACAAAACGAATGGCGGTATGCTTGTTGATTCATTTATGTGTTCCAGAAACCCAGATGAAGCAGAGAAAGATTTTTCACGCATTCAGAACTACATCGGTACTGGAAGAAGTAAGGTGCTTGCTCAACACATAGTTCAGAGCTTCAAACCTAATGAAGTCACACCTGAAAAAGCATTTGAGATTGGCAAGGAACTATGCGACAGATTATTGAAAAATCAGTATCAATATGTGTTGGCAGTTCACACCGATAAAAAGCATATACATTGCCATATAGTTTTTAATAATACTAATCTGGAAAACGGTAAAAGTTTTGCATATTTAGAGGACAGGGGCAAAAAGAAATCTTGGGAAACTTTACGAAAAATCAGCGATGAATTGTGTAAGGAAAATGGTTTATCAATAGTGCAAGACCCCGATAAAAATAAGGGCAAAAGTTGGTACGAGTGGGACAAAAATAAGCAAGGGCAATCGTGGAAAACCAAGCTAAAATTCGCACTTGATGAATGTATAATGCAGAGTGCAGATTTTGAGGAATTTATTCAAAACGCCAAAAACAAAGGCATTGAAGTTTCGTATAATCCGGAGCATAAAATTGATCTAAAATTCCGTATGCAAGGACAAGAAAAATGGAGCAGAGCAAAGACACTTGGCTGGTATTATGAAACGCCACAGATCAAAAGGCGTATTGAGCAATACAACTATTTCAAACAAGGTGAATATGGACGTCGGCAAAAGACGAAGATCATTGACACATCAAGCGATAAAATCCAGTCAAGTAAAGGGCTTGAGCGGTGGGCAAACATACAAAATATGAAAGAAGCTTCAAGGGTTATCAATATACTTACCAGTCAAGGTTTAAGCAGCACCGATGAAATAGAAAACAAGGCTATCTCAAATTTCACAGAAAGAGTGAACTTGGTCAATAATCTCAACTCATTGAAGAATAGTATAGACGATATTGATGAGCAGATAAAGAACCTAAGACTTTTCCGAAAGTACAAGCCTATTAACGAGGAATACAATTCTCAGAAGTCTGATAGGAAGAAAGCGAAATATGAGGAAACACACAGCCTTGAGCTTAAGAAATTTCACAAGGCTGGACAATATTTGACGGAAAAATTCCCGGATAAAAAGCTGCCGAAAGAAGAAGTTTTGCAAAAACGTAAGGCGGAATTAATAGAGCAAAGAAATACCGCCAATTCTCTGTATTGCGAAATCAAGGAAAAGATCAAAGACCTTGACTATGCGAGAACGGCGGTTAATGATTATCTTGAAAATGAACGTGAGAATACTCTCAAACGAGCTAAGAAAAAAGGTGATCTTGAATAATCAGAATGGTGTTTCATCATCTGATGTTTCTTCTGAATTATTTCTTACATACTCGTCATTGGCTTCAATTTCAGCCATATAGCATTCGATAGCGTTATTGATAAATTCATTCATACTCATATTTTGTTTTGCGACATATTCTTTCAGTTCTTCACGTTTGCCTTTAGGGACGTAAAGCGTAACACGATCATAATTTTTGTCACGGTATTTTGTATTTGTCCTTGATCTGACTGTTTGCTTGCAGTCATCGCAAACACCGGACCGATTAACAGCACTTTCATAGTAATTGCCACAATTCTTACAGCGGACTGTATACATTAAATCACCTCATATTTTTTTATTTCTACAAGTCGTAAAACAATGACACTACTGATTATATCACAAGAGGTCAAGACTGTCAATATAAACGGCATTATTAAATTTCTGTAAACATTATAAATCCCTATTGACAATGCTGTCATTGTGTGATATATTTGTTGTAGTAAAACAATGACGGCATTGTTTAAAAAGAAAGGATTGATTGTCGTGAAAAAGGCTGATATGGAAAAACGTTCTCGTCGTTGGATTGAAGTCCATTAAAAAAATGTAGAAGAATCTATTGATAAGTATGCTAATGGTAAGATTAGTTTTAATTATGTTTCTGCTAAATTTGATGATTTTTCATCAATTATAATGGCTTATGATGTTATAGAACTTCTTTCAAAGTCTGAAATTACTGATTTTCAAATTCGCATTGATGTTTTGCGTAATAAGTTTTATAACGTTCGTTCTACTTATTATTCAATTTAAGGGGGTGACTTATATGTACAGTGATAGATACAATTACCGAGAGTATGCTTGTACTCGTGAAGAAATCTTAAAACGTAAGACGTTTCCGTTTGTAATAAATAATGATGAGTTTGCAGATTATTGTTTCGCAAAATTTCAAGCAGAATTTACTACTGCAAGATTGATCAAATATGCCGGCAATCAGTATATTTGCTTTGATGATAGAGCCGCAAGAAAGGTTTATAAACAATTATCGGAAGAACTCCATAAACTCACCCAGAAAGAAAAAGAACTAAGAGAATTTATTGACGCAGAATTCCAGAGTAATATAGAATAGGGGGGTATAAGTTATGGCAAAAAGAATTATTTCTGATGACACAATTACAAACGAGGTTATTACAAGGCTAAAGGAGGAGAAACTCCGTGACAAGTGGGCGGCATTCGCTATTTCAAAAGAGCATTCTGAAATCAGCAATGCAACAGAGTACATTATAAAATGCGAACCAGAGTTGAGAGACTGGATCGAAAGCTTCATTCCATATATGGAGCATAAAACCAATAACAACTTAATAGACGATATCATAAAAGACTATTTTGGAGAAGAATTTTATAGAGAGGACGTTGTTCCTTTTTAATAATTTAAAAAAGCAACTTTTTATCCACCGGATACAAAGTGAGATAATCAAAAACAGGAGGAATTTTTATGTTGAACTATGTAATGATGTTGGGAAGACTTACGGCAGAACCGGAGCTGAGAACAACGGAAAGCGGCAATGACTTTGCTACATTCTCGATTGCTGTACAGCGACCAAAGCCAAAGGACGGTGAAGCAGCAGCTGACTTCTTTAACTGCATTGCTTGGCAGAGCCGTGCGAAAATCGTGACAGAATGGTATCACAAGGGTGATATGATAATGCTTGTCGGCACACTCCGTAATCGCCGCTGGGTAGATAAAAACGGTAATAATCGTATTTCAGAACAGATCGTTATAAAAGAAATTCACTTTACCGGCAGCCAAAAGAAAAGTGAAGCGGCTTCAAATCTTCCTGCTACGCCAGACACTCTTGACGATTTCACCGTTTTGTCAGAAAGTGACCTTGCAGAGTTTGAAGATGTCTTAGATGATGACGGCGTTCCGTTTTGATAGTGGGAGGGCTTATGGTACAGATTACTGCAAAACACATTAAAAGAACAAATGATATAAAATCAACAAAGGTTGAAACTTCACTATCAGGAAGTTTCGTTGACATACTTACAGAACTTGCTTCTGGGGTAATTGCTGTTGTTAATGAGATTACCGAACCATTGCCCACAGAGGTCAAATTAAAAGTAACACAGGATTTTATTACAGATGTTTATGTAAATATCGTTGAAGGAAATAAAGGAGGAATTGAGGAATATGGTGAAAGTAAGAATTGAGGGTTTACCCGAAGAAGTCGAGAAGTTTGCAGAAAAGCTAAAAAAGGACGGATATGTTTTCTTGCAGGAAAGCAGCAATTATCCGAATAGAAATTCGGATAATGTTCGCAGATACGTTGATATAAAGGTAGAAAAATATATAGGAGAAAGTAAAAATAAAATCACAGGTATGGGAGGCGCATTTTCTGTCAACATTGCAAAGTATTGCAGCAATGACAAGTACGCCATTGATATAAAAGGTGAGAAAAATATATAGGAGGAAGAAAAAATTGGTAAAATTATCGCAGTATGCAATCAGAAAGGCGGCGTGGGCAAGACCACTACAACATTTAACCTCGGAGCAGCTCTTTCGCTGAAACATAACAAAAAGGTGCTGCTTATTGATCTTGACCCACAGGCGAACCTTTCGGAATACCTCTGCTATGTAGCAGACAATAAAGCCACTATGACACAGCTTATTGCTGAGGTGACAAGAAGCACAATAACAACAGCCGATAGTGTGTCTGACTGTATCAGATTTAATGACCGAAACAAGCTTTACTACATTCCGGCAGACATAAATCTTGCAAACTCAGAAACTCTTATGGCAACAGCTCTTGCAAGAGAAACTATCCTGAAGCGAATACTCTCTCCAGAAATAACGAATCAGTTTGACTATGTTCTGATAGACTGCTTGCCATCGTTAGGCGTATTGCTCATTAATGCCTTAACAGCAGCAGACGGAATGATTATTCCGGTGCAGACACAGAAGTTTAGTCTTGACGGTTTGCAGGCACTTAATTCTTTGTATACTCAGATCAAGTCTACAATCAACCCTGCGCTTGCTCTGATCGGCGTTCTGCCTACAATGGTAGATAACACGAATGTCAGCAGAAGCGCTCTTAAAACGCTCTCTGACGAATACAGCAGCGTGTTTAAAACGTCAATACATAAATCTGTCGAAGCTGCCAAATCGTCAGAAAGCGGCAATGCTCTTTGCAAGACTAAGAACAGGTTGGGCGATGAATATATCGCTTTGTCCAATGAAATTGTTGGTATAGATGAGGAGAGAAACGAAATTGGAAGCTAAAAAGGATTTAGTTAAATGCCCATATTGTGGTGGAACTCCGGTAATGGGTACACTCATCACTTCGTACAATTATGTATCTGAACATTGCTTGCGTGAAAGCGGCATTGACATTGAAGATAAGGGAGATTGGATCGGGGCAATGTTAGGCGATATGAACGTTGAGCCAACAATGAGAATTACAAAGTACAAGTGTCTATCTTGTCAAAAAGAGTGGGGAACTTACAACAAGAAAGAATATCAATTTGTCGGCAATGACGCTGGATTGTGTTATTTTGAAAAACTTGAAAAGAAAAATAACAAAGAATAATTTGAGGGAGGAAGCTATATGAATGAAAATTCTCTATTACTTAAGATACTTAGCAAGGCACACCGCGATGTGCAAAATGCTATAAATAAGTCCTTGGGCGATTTTGCTCCGTATAAGCAGTTAAGCAATGTATTCTTTCAGCTCGACGATGTTGTTATAGAATACAACCAAAAATACTTTTTAACTGATGATACGCTCATAGCGGAAACACCGCAAAAAATATTCAACGACTTTTTCGAGAAAGTTATTGAATTATTGGAAGAAAACCTTGGGACTGATGTATCTTACAATAAACTTGATAGCTTAATTAGTGATATATACCGAATTTCCGAAACCATACAGGACGAACTTGATATTGTGAAAGGATAAAGCAATGACAGCAGAATTTAACTTAGGTGCAATGCTGAGTACGCCTAGCATTGTTACGGACAATCAGATCAGGCAGATACCTTGTGATATGCTTATACCGTATCACAATCACAAATTTGCGCTTTACAGCGGCGAAAGACTGGACGATATGGTCGAAAGCGTGAAAGCGAATGGCGTTCTGATACCGATTATTGTTCAGCCGCTAAATAACGGCAAATATGAGATACTCATCGGACACAATCGCTGGAACGCTTCGATGATAGCAGGAAAACAGACTGTTCCTGCTATCGTCAAGGACAACCTAACCGCCGAAGAAGCTGAAATGTATGTGATCGAATCAAATCTTATGCAGCGTGGCTTTGACAATCTAAAAATATCCGAACAAGCTGCTGTAGTGGCAATTCGTCACAATCAGATGTTTTCACAAGGTAAACGTAATGATATCATAAGAGAGCTTGAAAAGCTTGAGGGCAACGAACCCAGCGAACCTGTTGATAGATCAACTTCTTCTCCGGTGGATACAAAGTTGGATACCAATAAAACAGTCGGAGAAGAATATGGAATGAGCCGTGCAACTGTGGCAAGACTTGTGCGTATAGATAAGCTTATTGACGAGCTGAAAGAATACGTCGATAATGGCAACCTTTCAATTCGTGCAGGCGTTGAGTTATCATTTCTGGATCTGGACACGCAAAACAATCTGGCAAGTATCATTGATTTAGACCACAAAATTGATGTTAAAAAGGCTGCTATACTTCGTGAAGCTTCCAATGAAAAAGGTTCTTTGCGCCCCGGCGAGATCATAAAGATACTTTTCAACGACCTTGATGTAAAACCGAGCAAGCCAAAGAATGTGAAGATAAGTTCAGATACGTTTTCACGGTATTTTGACGGCTGCAAGGCACAGGAAGTTTCGGAGATAATTGAAAACGCTCTGGATCTTTATTTCAAGCAATTGAAATAAGCACACATAAGGAGGAACACCTATGGATTACCGATACAAAATAGAGATCGAGCTTGATGATGAAAAAATAATCTCTGATAACAAGTATGTTATCGAAAGCATTTATGAAGCTATACGAGGTATGTTCTCTGATGAGGGCATACCAGAGATAAAGAATGACGAACACACAATGACCTTTGTCAGCAATAGGTATGATAAAGACGATTTTGCGGCAATGGCATTAGTTGAAAATACACTCTTTGATTCTGAGTGGTTCAGACCATATGTAAAAAAGATGATATGGTATAACATCGCTTATGGAAAAGACTACTGTGAAGACGTAATCAAGGCATATAGTGAGTTTGATGAAAAATATGGTGTCTAACTATGAACGACAAAACAACCAAAGCTGTAAACTTTGATTTAGATACCAAAGCATTAAAAATCTATTATCCCGGAAAACATTATAGGCAGGCATATAGAGATATAAGAAAGTTTATGCTTGACAATGGTTTTACACACAGGCAATGGTCTGGATATAATTCAAAAGACAAACTATCAAATCTTGATGTTCAAAGATTTGCTACAAAGCTTAGTAAATCTTTTCCTTGGTTAAAGAAATGTGTGAACCGTTTTGACGTTACCGATATCGGTGAACAACACGATCTGACATATATACTTACTGGCAGGTGTAAGAAAAAGGTCAAAGTCGTTCAGAACGAAAATGTCAAGCCCAAAGAAAGTAAGCCCTTATTTTCTGCAAAGCAGCTAAAAGAAAGAGCTAATCAGATAAGCAAACAGCCACATAGGCAGAACACGAAGAACATATCAAAGGATATGGAAAGATAGATTTTAAAGGAGGAAAATGTAATGGAAAACCCAACATTAAGCACCGCCGCAGAGATACTTGAAGTGAGCGAAGAAAGCCTGAAAGACTTTCCGGAACATATCGCAAACTCAATGATCGCTGCAATGGAAATGGTTGATCCCGACACGGAGGAAGAATGCCGCATTTTGCACGATAATCTGAGAACGTTATGGCAGCAGGGCTGTATCTATAAGGATATGCAGCAGATAGCCGAAGAAACAGGTGCGGACTTTGACACGCTTATGTCACTTGATTATCAGTCACAGCTTGGTATTTCATTTGACTATGCCGTTGATGTAAACGAGAAGAACGAGAACGCCGTGAAAAATGTTTATGATAACATCAATAAGGCTTTAAACATAGTTGAGCTGCCAATGGTAGCAAAGCTGCTTGATATTGACTATGACAAGCTCAGAGAGAAATACTCTCGTTATGTGTGGGAACAACTTTGTGGAGCATACGCTATGCTTTATGATGAGAATGGAGATAATTCGGAACTCATTACCGAATTGAATAGAATAATTACGGAGGTCGGAGATAATGAAAAGAACGTTTAAGACAATTATGGCAACGGCTGCACTTGCAATGGCGATATGTATGCCGATTACAGCATATGCTGATGATGATTACACAAGGGACGAGATCATTGATGAATACTGGACGCAATACTGGAAGGATTCACTTCCCGGTGAGGAAAACCCAGAAGGCTCTCTTGAATATCACATTCTGGAGAATTTCCTTGATGAACAGTATGGTCATTATCGCTATGAAGACAGAGATAAGTATATGGTCAGCGATTGGTCAAGCTATTATGACATACGGGAAGCTTGGCAAAAATACAATGAGGACTACACAAAAAACTGGCATATGACCGATGATGATGAAACAGGGGAATTCTACATAGAATCCTATGATCCGGAAACAGACACATACGGCAATGATAAGCTGTATACTTTCACGCTTGCGGACGGCAAGTGGAATATGGTTGACAGTAACGGAGATATTGTCGATTCATTTGACCCTCACGGCGGTGACGGCTCTTGGGCTAAGATCAAAGAAGAAGCGAATGATGATGAAGACTTCAATTTCAATGCAGAAGGCTATGTCAACGGCGAACATCAAGTCGCAAATGCTGACGGAAGCAATTCGATCATTGACGATCAGGGTTCTGCAGCTTCCGGAGAACCAGCGACGGCTAATACTAAAGACGGAAATGCAAGAGTGACAGGCGGTAAGGTCGCAACAGCTTCGGCAGCGACTTCTGAAGCTTCCTCGACCGAAAAAACAGAAATTGATGAAGATATGCAGCAGGAGAGCAGCTCATCAATGTTCCCATATATTATTCTTATTATCGCAATTCTGGCGGTGGTAGCTGAGGTCATATATTTACACAAAAAGAAAAAGGAAGGTAAAAAATGATTTTTGCTAGTGAAAAAATGGCGTATGACGGTGAAAAATACACAACACCTGTTTGGCAGCTTAATACCGACACCTACACAGTAACGCATACAGACGATACTGGCGTTGAGGAACGTACACCTTATCACTCTGAGTGCGTCCGTTATTATATCAATTACTGTTTGGAAAACAATTCAGATAAGCTTGAAAAGCTTGTGAATGACGGCAAAATAAAGGTTTATCTTGAAGAGCTTGAAACCAAGTTCTATGAAGCGGTTGATCGACAAGTGAGCATATGGAAAGCTCAGGACAGAGATTATCAGGCAACATTGGCAAGTGGAGATTTTCTTACACAAGCTAAAATGGAAAACACATTTGATATGCAAGCCAAGGAGCTTTTATACTCCACAATGGTGTATTCGTAAAGCCGTCTGTACGGCGAACTAAGGAGCATAAGAACACAATGCGTAAATTTCTCAATAAAACGTCTAAAAGCCGTTAAAACGCATTTCTCAAGGGCTCATAGCATAATAAAAAGCAGACTTCAAAACGAGGTCTGCTTTTTACGTTTTATAGGGAGTGGAAAAAGTTTTTATTTGAAGTGCATTGCCAATATGTTAATCTAATAAAATATACGAATATAGCCTATCTCGTATGTATGCAAGTGATTCAATATTGAAATTTGATATTAAAAATGTTCCTAGTTCATCGTATCCTACTTTCTTTTTAGACAACTTTGAACTTAAAAATCTAGCTAAACTATCAATATAATACTTACCACATACGAAACTTGTCGGATCAGTCCCATAAATTTCTTCAAGTCTTTTTATTGTAAAAGATATTTCTTCTTTTACATTTGGGAAAGATGCTTCAATTTCGTCAATGTACCTATCTAAATTTTCTTTATTTGGTAAACCTTCAGTCGTGACAAAAAAGGCAGCTTTTCTATCTACGTTTTTTATTCCCAATTTTTCATTTTGCACAATAAAGTGCAATGAAAAAACAGTCTTGAAGAATGGAGTGATGATTGATTCCCAACTTTTATAGTCAATAATATTTATTGTTTCGTCAATTTGTTTGCGAAGCTTTGGACGCATAAAATTTGCTATACAAGATTCTTGAATTAAATAACTTTCTATATTATACTTTTGTAAATATACAAAATTAGGGGCATTTATCTGTCTTCTTTTTAAGGCTATATCAAAATCTCCATCTGCAATAAAAAAACACTTCCCGTATTCTGTTGATTGTCCAAATAAACTATAAGCCTCTTCTAATTTAAGCTTTCCTCCTGTTGGGAAAATTAGATTTATCTTAATATCATCTGATAGTAATCTTTCAAGTATTTCTTCATATTCATATTCTTTGCCCTCATCTTCAACAAAGATATTTATTTCTGTGGAAGATGCAAGATATAGTACTCTATTTAATAAAGCTTCTTCTGAATAAACTAAATCAAAGTCATTTTTCATTCCTATTACCACCTTAATAATTAATAGTTAGGAATAAGCTTAAATGCCTTGTCTCGGTGTTTACCAATTATTTCAGGGGCGTGAGTAGCAAAAATAAGCTGGATTTCTGGATTAAGCGTCAATAATGTATCAACAAATTGACGTTGCCATTGCAGATGTAGTGACAATTCTGGCTCATCAACAATGAACAAACTCTGATTAGTATCTTGCAAGCCGAATAAAAGATACGCAAAGAATGTTACAATCTGCTTTTCTCCAGATGACAACTGATACAAATCTATATGACTTTTATGTGGCGTTTTAAGATATATTTCCCCTCCATCATCAATACATATTTCTTTTTTATTAGATTCTGTATTAATAAATTTATTGACGGTGCTTATAAATTTTGATATTGGTTGATTTACAACTTCTTTTGTTTTATCTATATTTTCGGCTTTTTTTACTATATTCTTAATCTTAATCAATTCTGATACTTTAAAAAGAATGTCTGTGTTTAATCCATCTTTTCCTTCTGACGCTTTTATATCAGAAAGCAGCGATTCAAAGAATTCATTAATTTTATTCTCGGTTCTTTTGTCCCATTTTTTTATTGTTTTAAGAACTTTTGTATAATCCTCTTTTAGTTTTTGTACTTCTAAAGAATCAAGTTCAAAAGCAAAATGTACGAGTTGACTAACCTTAGGTATGTTTTCTACGTCTAAAAACGATTTTAATATTTCTTGACTAAAGTTCTCATTGATCCTACTTAATTTAAAATTGATTTTATTACATGAGTCTTTTACTAAAAAGGATACATAATTTAGTGTATTATCTGAACTATACATTTCAATATTGTCTATTCTCATCCTGCGCTTCAAACGGAAGTCCATTTTCAACTCATTGTTAATAAATCCATGTCTATTTAAGGGAAGATAAATATAATTAAATTTATTTTTTATATCTGAAAAAACTTTATATTCATTAAAATAAAATCTTTCAATTTCACTCTGTTCTTGCAACATTCTAACGTGAAGAGTTTCGATTATATGTTTTTCATCATTATAAGTTAATACTATTTCTCCATCATTATTCATTTCTAAATATATAGACTCTAAAGAGTTAGATTCTTGTGAGGAATATATTAATGTTATAGACTTAAATTTATAGGTCAACAACTCATATATCTTTCCCGTTATAATACTTGTGATAATGTTTAAAACAGTAGTTTTTCCACAACCATTATCACCATACAAAAAAGTCACATCATTATTAAATTTTATATCATAATCAATATAGTCATGCAGTTTCTCAATTTTAAAGTTCTTAATTTTCATATTGCTGTACCTCATTTTAATCACTCCTTATAATAAATATATTATGAGTGAGTGAAGTATATTTATTCACTATAGTTGTAGTATTTTATTCACAAAGTTGAATAAAGTCATATTGTAAACAAACAGGAAATGATTTTGAGCTATTTTCTATTTGTTACTATTTATCTTCCAATAGCCACCCTTATCAGCACCAACACGCTCCAAAACACCAGATTTTTTTAGCTTGTCTATTTGATATCTAACACCGCTTACCGACATTTTAAGAGAAGTTGATAATTCCGTTATTGTTAGTTTGGGATCATTAGAAAGCAGCTCAATGATTTTCATATCAGTTTTCTTGCTAGTTTTTTTGCTTTCAAGTTGGTTTACTTGTTGGTTTTCAAGTCCTTCCTCAATATCTTCCACCACACCATAATTCATATTTCGCATAGTAAGGAAGAAACAATCATATTCAGATGTAAAAATTGGCTTTTTATCGTCTGTATAGTTTGGAAGTGTTTTGTATGCAGAAAGAATCTTTTTGAATCCGCTTCCACGTCTGTCCATATATTTTAGACGATTAAAAACATCCGCAATAACAGGATTTCTTCTCCTTGACGGAACGTTCATTAGATCTCTGTCTTGAACTTTAGTCCCATCAAACATTCCACCGGGAGAATAGATTTCAAGCCTGTCATCAAATATATCAATGTGAACTTCTGAACCAACTTCATTATAATTTCTATGGATTATTGCATTTACAATGCCCTCCAGAACTGCTCTTTCAGGATAGTCAGGCATTTCACGTCTTCCTTCAGCAGTTTTTTGCCATTTCATATGAGAGTGACGTTTTACAAATGCAAGTCCTTCCTGCAAAAGTATAATTATACTACCTGATATTTCGGTATCATCAATGGCGTCGATTATTCCGTCAGCTTTATCAAGCCCATTCCACCGTGTGCAGAACAGACGAGATTGCCTTATTGGTGATTCATCAGCAAGTAAAGCACCTGCATTGGTAAGGTTGCCTTTTTCATCTACCAAGCCGAATGATTCATAATCAGAGTCTTCAAAAGAATGTCCTGTTTGCTGATAAAATACAGATTTTAACTTAGTGAATGCCATATCATCAAATTTGTATTTTGACGGTAAGCTATCATAAGTTGCATTGCTACCTTTCAAAACAAGTTCGCTAAGTTGCTGTGGTGTAGCCTGAACACTTTGGTTTCCTATTCGGATAAAAGCGGTTAACATACCGTCACCCGAATAGTAGTATGGTGTTTGCTCGCCTGCAAATACTTCAACGACTATTAAAGTCTTATCATTCTCGTTTTGAAAACTGAGAGTAAACTCAGGTATCGGGTTTAGATGTACTTTTATTTGTTCGCTTATAGTTTCAGCATCTTTTTCTGCGTTGTCAAGACCTATAATCGTATCATCGTCAGCAATTCCGAATATCAATTTTCCGCCACGTCCATTGGCAAATGCACTTATGCTCTTACACCAACTTTTCGGTTTCTTAGCTTCAACAGCCTGTTTTTTGTCATATTCAGTTGTTTCGCCGATTAAGGTTGATAAATCCATAAAATATCTCCTTGATTATCACTTACTATGAGTAAATGCATTCCTTATTTATATATCTTCAAAATACATATTTATAAAAATAGCCCCATCTTACGACAGGGCTAGTGATTTTCGAGCCGTATACTTATTAGTCGCTAACGGTGAGCGAGCAATATTTTCAAGCCGTACATTTATTAGTCGCCAACGGTGAGCAAACAATATTTTCAATAGCAACACTATTGTTTTAATAATATTATACTTGCTTTCTCTGAAAATGTCAATAGTTGCAGAAAATTTTACAAGGAAATTTTTATTTTTAAATTGCCACATTCTCCTCCTTTCCTTTACCTTTTTCTTTTTTGGGCTTTCTCTCCTGTGATCGCAGCCTTGCAGCTTCCTTTTTGAGCTTTGCACAATCAAAGTAATTGGTACGCTTCTTTTCAGGGTTATTCTTCTTAAAATCGGCAGCAGCCTGATTAAGTTCATCAGTTAAAGTTGCAAGCCGTTCAGTCTTTTCTTCCAGTTCTTCAGCCTGAGCAAAAGGTTGTGCAACTATTTTTTTAGCTTCTGCAACATCAAAATTATGCTTGCCTAGCTCAACTTGTACATTATTGATTTTTTCATCAATCGAGTACAACGCATTCTCCAGACGTTTAAGATTGTTTGAATATGATATGCCCATATCAGTATGATATATTGCAGCTCCCTTTAGATCTGCACGAATCACCTTTGAAAAGCTGTCCATAGAAACTGAAAGCGGAAACCCCTGAAATTCGCCTATTTTTATTGATTTGTCCATATTTGCTGTTACAGCGTCAAATGTAGCCTTTTCAAAAGCTTTTGCAGCTTCCGTTCTATCCGTGTATGTATGATCGTCAATAGTTATTTTAAAGACAGGCTGCTGCGTTTCAAGATCAACCGGCAAACTTTCTATATGCTTTTTGTCGGTTTGGTAATTATCAATAGCATTTTTCAAACGCTGTTCTACCGCCGGGGCTCTGAATATCTTATCCTCCATATCGTGCTTTGTATTTGTATACTCAGCTTTGAGAATGTTCAATTCTTTAACCTCATTATCAAGCTGCATTTTTTCTTTGATACGCTCATCACCGGTACACAGAGTTTTTATTTCGGCATACGAGAGAGCTTGTTGATCTACATCATCACATTTGCGAACAGGAGTTTTTGAAGTCATTATCTGAGATATAAACTTTTGCTTGCTTTCAAGGGTTTGGTATGAATATGCGTCAAACGTGCCTTTTGTAACATAGCGATACAGATGAACCTTTTCATTTTGGTTGCCTTGACGTACAATTCTGCCTTTACGCTGCTCCATATCAGCCGGACGCCAAGGAATATCAAGATCGTGTACAGCAATGAGCTTGTCTTGCACATTCGTACCTGTACCCATTTTTGAAGTACTGCCAAGTAGCACTCTGACTTCGCCGGAACGTACCTTGTCAAAAAGCTCTGTTTTCTGCTTTTCAGTCTTTGCGTCGTGAATATATGCTATTTCAGTTTCCGGAACACCTTTTGATATAAGCTTCTTCTTAATATCATCATACACACAGAAATCACATTCTTCCTCAAATGATTCCTTTTCAGAAACACTTTTATCATCATCTTCTGTGTTTTCTAAGTTGCTTTGCTTATGCGGAACACCTAGATCACAGAAGATTATCTGTGTAAGTTTTCGCTCCTCAGTATCCTGATGAATACGGAAAACATTTTCAACACATTGATTGAGCTTTGTCATCGGACTATCTTCAAAAGACGGGTCTATAAGACGTGGGTCAAGACCAAGCTTACGTCCGTCTGATGTGATTTTAAGCATATTATCTTCTGTTGGCTCAACATTTCCTGCCTGCACATCGTCCGCTCTGTCTGCTAGTTCTTCGACAAGCTTTTTCTGAAAATCTGTCGCTTCAACGTTTACAATATGAGTTTCACATTCTGGCACGTCAAGTTTCATTGTATCGGCGGTTCTTATGTCAGCGACTTGTTTGAACATAGACATAAGCTCTGGCAATCCAGTATAATGTGCGATCCTTGTGCGCTGTTTAAATTTGTTGCCTGCTGGGGCAAGCTCCCAATCAGTTTTTTGTGTGCCGAAGACAGATACCCAATTGTCAAAGTGATCTAAGTCTTTCGCTTTTAAGAAATCATATTCCAAGTATCTCATCATAGTATGTAATTCGGTGACTGAATTTGATAGCGGCGTACCAGTTGCAAGTATAATGCCTTTTCCACCTGTCTTTTCGTCAAGATACCGACACTTTGTAAAGAGGTCTAATGCTTTCTGTGAAGCTGATGAGGATATTCCAGATACGTTCTGAAGCTTTGTTGGGGTAAAGAGATTCTTAAATTCGTGAGCTTCATCGACCACGAGTTTATCAATTCCCATTTCTTCAAACGTTATAACGTCGTCTTGCTTTTTAGATCTGAGCTTTTCGAGATTTTGTTCAAGACTTCTCTTTGTGCGTTCCATTGCCTTAACGCTAAAGTTGTTGGTGTCTTTATTATTCTTGTATAGCTTAATTCCCTCGACAATATCATCAATTTGTTGTTGCAGTATATTTTCTTGCCGTTCTTGTGACATTGGAATGGCTTTAAGCTGCGAGTGACCTATGATTACAGCATCGTAATTTCCGGTAGCTATTTTGGCAAATAGCTGCTGGCGATTATTTTTCTGAAAATCCTGCTTTGTTGCAACTAGAATGTTTGCGTTCGGGTACAGTTTCATAAAATCATCACCGATCTGTTCTGTAAGGTGATTTGGAACACACATAAGTGCTTTCGTGGAAAGTCCTAAACGCTTGCTTTCCATAATACTAGCTATCATTTCAAAAGTTTTTCCTGCACCAACAGAATGAGCGAATAGTGTATTGCCGCCAAACAATGCGTGTGCTATCGCATTCTTCTGATGTTCTCGTAATTTGATATCAGCATTCATACTAGGGAAGCGCAGATTGCTGCCGTCATATTCTCTGGGGCGTATACAATTAAATCTCTCGTTATATTCAGCAACAAGCTTTTCACGACGTTCTGGGTCATTAAAAATCCAATCTTTAAAAGTGCTGCGGATTTTCTCTGCCTTTTTCTGTGCGAGCTTTGTTGCGTTAATATCTACAACACGTTTGGTTTTATCAGAATTATTCGGATCAGGGATAAGCATTGTGACTTTCGGGTCTTTCAGATTAAGAAGTGACTCCATAATCTCATAGGCATTAGTTTTATCCGTACCGAATTTTTTTGTAACGGCTACTGATTTATCAATACGCTTATTAGTAATACTGTAAGCATTGGCAGCAGAAGAATATTCTACTTTTATCGGTTTTGGCTTTCTCCAAAAATGATATGTTTGGCTATCAGTACGGTTCATTTGTGGCGTATTGAATGTTTCGTATATGAATTGCTCATAATATTTAGGATCAATCCAAGTTGCGCCGATTTTCACATCTATATCGCCTGACTTCAAAGGCTCTGGCATAGCTTGTTTTAATGCAATGACGTTTTCCTTGAACCTACCGTCCTTTTCTGCATATTGTTCCGCAATATTTAGCTTTTGACGAATATCCCCGGACAGGTATTCACTTGCAGTCTGATACTCTTCACTTGTGTTTGGCACAAGGAATATATCACCTTTAAGCTCTTTGACAAGTTGTTCTTTCGGAAGATCGGTAAGTGCCTGCATATAGTCAAAATCAATTTTCGCCTTTTCTGCAATCGACAAAGTGAGTGCCTCAATCGCTGTATCAACGTGATTTGCTGCTATCGCTGGCTTTATAGTGCGCTTTGTGAATATATCTGACTTTGCAAGCAGCTTGTCTTTATCATAAGATTTTTCAAGTGTGGCTACCAGATTATACGATATATCATCTCTGAAATAACGCTTATTACTTTGGCTGTGAAGCAGCCCATATTTGTTATAGAAGTTGTCATAAAGAGTATTAAGCTTGCCCTGCAATGCTTTGATCTCATCATCACTATGATCTTGTTCCTGAGCGGCAAGCAGATCTCTTGTACAATCTCTTATCTCAATAAACGCTTTGGCTCTATTGAGCTGAGAGTTTTTGCTGTTGTATTTAAACTCGCAAACTCTTGACGATGTTTTAAAATATATATTTCCACCCTTTTCAAATAGACTGAAATTCCGCAAGTTTTGCGGCGGTATTATAACGCCATTGTCCAGTTTTGGATAAACATCAACGGCTTTGTTATCAGATATAGTCGCAGACATTTTATTGACCGCTTCAGAAAGCTGAACTTCCAGCTCTTTGTCCTTGTCTGCAATGACCTTTGTACCGCTGCTTCTGGGATTGCTGTCTTTTACAAGCTCTCCTAGTATCATTTCCGGCTTGTCTATAAAGTACTGATTTACTGATAAGCCATTCTCGTTCTCTCCGGTATGCACCCAGTCTGGCAGCTCCTTTGGCGGTGCAGAACGTTTCTGCAAAAAGATAATATCGCTTGTAACTTCTGTGCCTGCATTTGCCCTAAATGCTCCGGAGGGAAGTCTGACTGCGCCGATCAAATCGGCTTTTTCAGCAAGCTGTTTTCTTATGCTCTCATCTTTCTTGTCAAGCGTACCTGTTGATGTTATAAATGCTACAATTCCGCCCGGCTTGACCTTGTCTAGTGCTTCGGCAAAGAAGTAATCGTGCAGCTTATTAGTATTATGTTTCTGGTCTTTAAAACTTAGATCTCCGAACGGCACATTGCCAATAGCAACATCAAAGCAACCGTTTTGGTACTCATTCTTTTCAAAACCCTCAACCTTTATTTCGGCATTTGGGTATAGCTTTTGAGCAATTCTTCCGGAAATACTATCAATTTCTGTGCCGTATATCTTTGTGTTCTGTGTCATTTCCTGCGGCATACGTCCTATGAAATTGCCGACACCTAAAGAAGGTTCAAGCACGTTTCCGCCTTCAAAGCCGAACTTTGCAAGTGCTTCATACATTCCGTCAATAATAGTTGGAGCGGTGTAAAAAGCGTCGAGAACGGAAGCCCTTGCAAGACTATATTCCTTGTCTGTCAGAAGTTCTTTGAGTTGGGTATATTCTTCTGCCCAGTCCTGTTTTGAATCGTCAAAAGCGTTTTGTAAGCCGCCCCAGCCGACATACTTTGAAAGTGTTTGCTTTTCTTCGTCTGTTGCCGGTCTGTTCTCTTTCTCTAATATTTTGAGTGTTTCGATAGCTGCAATATTGGCTTTGAATTTTGTCTTTGCACCACCTTCGCCGAGATTATTATCGGTAATAGCAAAATTCTGAACGTCGTTATTCTCAGTATTTTCAGACAATGATACTTGAATGTTATCATCAAACGAAAGCTGCTTATCATTGTCCAACTTTGTATCCACCGGAGATAAAGTTGGTGGATTAGTTTCGGACTTTTCTTCTTTTTTTGCATTTTCCTGAGAATTTTTAAAGAGTGAAAGCTGCTCATCAGCTGTAGAGGATATGGTAGTATTCTCATTGTCAGCAGACGGAGTTGCTTCCTTTTCGATTGGTAAGGCAGTATCGGTTGTTTCTGGTGCTCTATTGTCTTTCGTCGGCTCAGATTTAATTCCGAGATAGCTGTTGATCTCTGCGATAACATCTTTAAGCTTGCCGTCAAACAATGTTTTGTTCATATTTGAAGGACTGCCATAGGTGTTTGTAAAAACCGGCAGACGGAACAACTTAGGGTTCAAGTTGTCATAGCCGTTTATCTTCATCTGTTTTTCAGTTCTTTCAAGAAGCTGCTTTGCCTGATCTGAAAAATTGTGATTTTCATACAACTTTTCAAATGCAGCGTGCAGATCGTTTGGCGGCAATGTTTCGCCTAAAGATACATTTTCCTGTTTATCTATTGTTTTTCCACTCTTGACAATATTGTGACTTTGGTGTATAATAGTATTAAAGTCAAGATTGTTTGTTAATTCGGAGTATTGTTCTCCCCATCTTTCAAACAGTTCTTGGCTTTTTTGTTTATTACAAAACAGGAGATTATCTGCTTGAACTATTCTCTTGAAATACTCAGGAAAATTATTTCTTCCATATACACTTGTAATGAAATTAGAACTGATATTCTCGACTTCATATCTTCCTTTGCCATTTGGCTTTATGCTTGCTATTATCGGGTTATCAGCTTTGTCAATTTCTGTTGTTACAACGATAATGCTGTCTTTGCGATTTGGCGAATCAATAATCATTACGGGAGAAGAAAGCAACTCCGGTAACCTTTTGACTTGCTCAACATCAAGACCGTGCTGATGATTTTTTTCATCTGTTGGTAAAATAGCATTCTTCAAATGCTTTTGTGTGTACAGCATAGGTAGCTGCTCACAGCCAACATCGAGCAAAATTTGTGGTGTATCACAAACTTTTAGACTTGTGTAGAACGGTAATTTTCCATTTAAAGCATCATCTACCTGTTCAGCAAATGTTTTTTCGCTTTTGACGATCTCATCATCTTGTCGCTTTGAATGCTCGATCACGGCTTTGTCAAGATACCTTTGAACATCACTTGGGTCTATTTCTCCGGCAACAGCACTATGGAACATATCAAAGAATGTGCGTATATCAGCTAACGATAACCGCTCATCGACTTCATCAAGAACTGTGATAGATATGCCCTCAGAGTAGCCTTGCCGCAGCAGGGCTTTTTGTTCGTCAGAAAAATTATGATCTTCATATACTTTTTGAAGTGCTATGTTATCATCAATTTCCTGTTTTAGCTTCATCAGATTTGAATGAACGCCGTCTTTGTCGTTAATACGGTCATCAAAAGAAGCCTTTGCGTAAGCAATAATAGGCTCTTTTAACTTTAATATATCTTCCTTGCTATACGAATCCTCAATGAAGACAGCCATAGCGTTATCAATTTCTTTTGAAAGATCACATTTGTCTTGTACTTCTATTAGGGCTTCTATAAGTTTTGCTGTGTTGCCCTGGGCGACGGTGAAGATCACTCGTCCGTCCTTTATCACGCCCGAATACTCTGCCAGCTCATCAAGATAGGGCTGTATCTCTTTATATCTTTCCGGAGATATATCAGGTGAGAAGTATTCTTTGTGAGCTATATCGTCATAATATTTGTTGCCGATGAATGTGTATGTATGCTCTTTGTGTTGCTCTTGGTGTTTAACAAAGTCATTACGCTTTTGAACAACGTCTTTGTGTATCTTTTTAACCTCCGGCATATCTGATTTGCTAACAGTCAGTACAGTCTGACTTCTCATTTGCAGAATACTATTTTTTATGTCCTTGAGCTTATCTATATCCGCAGCACTTACGGTAATAGTACCCTTATTGTTTGTATAAATCCTACCGGAGAATTTTATATTCTGCTGTTCCATAAGTGCTGCCATCTTGAGGATAACGTCACGATCGGCTTTGAAATACTCTTTCTGAGGAATATATCTATATTCCATATTGCCGATGATATTCATTTTCGGTGGAGTATATGGCTTTTCTGGTTTCTGATATAGCATTTTATCAGCAAGGCTGCTTCCGAGTATTTGCTTAAACCAATTCAGATCCTTGGTATTAAAGGCAAGCTTGCTTGTGCCTTTGCGAGAAAATGCGTAATAGTTCATTCCCGCTTGCTCAAGCAGGCTGCACAGTTTCTTTAAATCCTTTTCTTTCAAAGAAACGATCGTCTTATCATCATTATCAGTCGCTTTGTTCCATATTTCATTTCCGTATGTAGTCAAGACCGTTCACCCCTATCTTTATTTTTTACTTTATCCGGCTCTTTAGGAGAAGCTTTGTGTTTTTCTTCTGTCCTTTTCTTCAAAAAGTTTCTTGAGATCTGAAAGCTTGTCACTTTCGGATAATCACTCTGCTTTATCGTTACCGCAGATTTATCGCCATTGAGTACAGCGGAGTGTTCAATGTCATTCTTCCTGAGTTCACCAACGACCGCTCTTGCTGACTTTTCGTCCATACGTTGTGTAAAGCGTTCTTTTTTATCAAGATTTTTATAAAACTCAGGATTTAAAAATTTGGCTTTATCTGCGTTGAGCAATTCGTAGGTTTTATCTTTGTTGCTGTTGGATACCGTTATCTTTAAGTTTGTACCGCTTTTTACTGCCGAAAAAGGTATCTTATTCTCGTTGAGCTTATTCATCAACCTTTGGGCTTCAACGGCACTTACTGCAAGGATAGCTCTATCGGCTGCTTTCAAGGACTTATAATAGTCAGGGTTTATGTATCTTTTTTCTTTGGTGTCCTCCACGGTGTTCGTTCCTTTGTCAGCTTCTGACTGCGATATGTTGTTTTCTTGCGGCGGCTCATCTCTTTTGCCATTGTTTATAATTCCATCAATGGAGTTATAATCATCTTCCATAGCCATTTCAGCATTTTTCAAATACTCAAATGGATTTTCCTGTGCGGCAGAAAGGCAAGCCTTTTCAGCAATGGCTGCAACGCTTATTTCACCTGTTTCAAGGCTTGTTTGAACAGCATTTGCTGTATTTTGCATTACTGTATCAATTTCGGCTTCTGATTTTTTGGCATAGGTTGCGTGATTTTGACTTAAAGTGCTGATTTTATTATCCAAATCTGATATCTGAGTATTGCACTTATTTATGCTGCTCTGTATGTCACTCTTAGCAGAAATAGCCGTTTCCGGTGCATTATACTTTTGGGTTTGGCTTTCAAGTTTATCAATGAGAGCGGCTTTCTTGTCATTTAAACAAGCAAGCGTACTCTGATTAAGCTTGTCCATTGCGTTAGCAAACCGTTGACGTCGCTCAGCTCCGATAACAGCAAAGCTTTTCACAGTATCGCTGAGAGCTACACATCTTTCAAGCTTGTGACCTATAATTTCAGATTTTCGATCAATTTCGGCTATGCGGTTCTGGTGATTTTTTATTTTCTGCTGCCGTGCAGGTATTTTTTCATTACGAATAGCATTTATCTTCTGCTCATTTCGGGCTACAATAGTCTTAAAAATGCTGCTTCGTTCTGACATAGAGGAGAACATTTTATTCAGATCTTCAAGCTTATCTGCCTTTAAAGACAGCTTTGTGATCTTGACTTCATTTCTTTCGATCTTTGCCGTTCTTGTATCACGCTTGTCTTTAAGCGTTTCAAGGCGGCTTTCGTGAAAATCCGCTTTTGCATTGAGGATCGGCAAAAGTTTATTATGTTCTACCGGATTATGAAAGTGAGTTATTTCGGAATTTTCCTGTTCCGGGTACTTGACATTTTGCGTGGAATATGGTATACTATTATCGAAGCAGATGATTGAAGTCGCCTGTGGGGAATTAGCCCCTATGTCCGTGAACAATTCATCTGCTTTTTCTTTGTTATAGGCAAGTATTGTATTGTGTTCAAGATATGCTTTCATATCATCTTTTCCATAAATGGAAGTTATCTTATCCACCTGTCCTGTTTTGCCACGGACATCAATATTGATTGAAGCTAAAATATTCTTTCCATCTTTGTTTGTCAGCTCTGTGATAACAGCAACTGAATTCTCTTTAGAACCCTTACATATCATTATTGGGTTTCTTAGGTGTTCTGGAAGTTGTTTTATTGTTTCTAATGGTAGATTATGTCCTGTGGTGTGTCCGTGCTTAATCACATTTTCAGGATTCATACTATTATTCAAAACACTTTGATTTACAGTAAGCATTCTAGCTTCTTGAGATATGCCACTTAATGCTTCGCTTGCAACACGCAGAACATTTGGAGTTTCACCTAATGTGATCACATCATTTGCTGACATTTTACCATTTATCATTTTTTCTAAATCATTAACGAACTTCTCGCTTTCATTTTTATTTTGCTGTATTTTCTCTGATATCTTCAGCAAATCTTCTTCATCTACGGTAAGTGTCGTCTTTGCAATATCCATAACAGGCATATATATACCCCTTTCTGTAACTTAAACTTGACATTTGACATTGTGTATGCTACAATGTCATTGAAGCTAATGAATGTTTCCTCTGGGGGCGATTGTAGCCCTAAAGATTGAAGCATTTCATTGGCTTTTTTATGATGTTAACTTGACATTTACTGCTGCATATGCTACAATGTTATCGAAGCTAATGAATGTTTCCTCTAGGGGCAATTGTAGCCCGGCAGATTGAAGCATTTCATTGGCTTTTTCTATGATGTTAACTTGACATTTACTGCTGCATATGCTACAATGTTATCGAAGCTGAGGAATGTGTTCTCTTTGGGCAATTAGAGCCCTGTAGAATGAAGCATTCTATCGGCTTTTTTATGATGCTAACTTGACATTTAACATTGCATATGCTACACTATTATTGAAGCAGAGAATTGTATTTAACGAGGGCAATTGGAGCCCAATGTCTTTATATAATTCTTCTGCTTTTTCTATATTTGCAGTAGCCTTAAATTATAATTTTAATAATCATAAGCTCCGTATTTGACACAACCGAATACGGAGCTTTGTTTTTTCTGCGTTCTAATTTGTCATTTTTTCTCCCTCTCTGGCTGCTGTAACTCTTGTTGCTTTTGATGATTTAATTGACGTATGCGTTCAGTTTCATAGCGCAGCTTTGATATGCTGAATGGACTGGTACGTTTATTTTCTTGTGCGATAGCTTCACGCTGCTGACGAAATATCTCACGCTCAACCGCTGCGGCGTTATCAAGCTGCTGCTCTTGTTCGTGAATAGTCTTTCTTGTCTGAGGGGTGTTATTGCTCAACTCTTGCTGCATTTGAGATTTTTCAAGTTCTGCTTTTGCAGCAAAGCCAAGCTCTGACACTTTACTGAGCTCGGTCTGTATCGTTGCTCTGTCGCAAAACCAATAATCAATATATGTATGTGTCAGAAGCATTCTTAACTCTGCTGGGCGGCTTTGTAGTGCAGATGTTGACAGGCTCATAATGTCTGCGATCTCCGGCAATAGTGAATTCATAGCGGTTATATCTTCATCGCCATATGTGTTTGAACGTGTGCGCTCGATAAAATCGGCGGTATCGCTGTTTCCTTTTTTCAAAATGTCCTGAACTTTGGTTTCGTCAGCACTAGAATAAGCTAGTGTGAGTTTTTCATCATTGTACTTAGCGGAATACTTTATACTTGACTGTATCAGTCCATTGATCAAGCTCGCTGCGTGTTTAGTGTTCAATGTTTGAAATCGCATATCAGGTATTTCTTTAATATCACAGCCGCTGTTTGTCATTAGCGTTATCCTTTCTTAGTTTTCCATTGATAGTACACCCTGCCGTTATAGCTGTTTTCCACTACTTCGGGTAATACTATAGTTTTTTTGCCGTTTGATGTGTAGGAAATCTGCTTGTCAGATAGCAGATTTTTAAGCTGAGTATCTGTCAGTTCTTTGCCATATACCTTTGCAACATTCATCCCACACTTTCCGGAACAGTAATAACCGAACTTGCCTTTTTTTATTTCTTTGCCACATTTCGGGCATTTTCCAAGGGCTTCCCTTTGACCGTTGCCGAAAGAAATGCTGCTGTCAGCTGTGCTGTATTTTGAGCAGAGTTCCTTGACAAACTCATTGATCTCACTCATAAAGGTGTTGGCGGCATATTCTCCACGTTCGATCTGTTGTAGCTGCTGCTCCCAATCAACCGTAAGCTTAGGCGATTTTACTTCGTCTGGCACTACGTTAATAAGGTTAACGCCCTTTTCCGTTGCAGATATTTGCTTTCCTTTACGTTCAGCATAGCCGTGTTTTACAAGCCCCTCTATCGTGCCAGCACGAGTTGCAGGCGTTCCAAGTCCCTTTTTCTCTGTATCATCGTCATAATCTTCCTGCCCTGCGTGTTCCATAGCAGAAAGAAGCGTATCTTCTGTATATGTCTTAGGAGGGCTTGTCCAATGCTCAGCTTTCTCAGCAGATACATTTTCAAAGGTCTGACCTTCTGATATAGGCGGCAAAGACTTTGTGTCGTTCTTTTCATCATCGGTGTTTTTGTTTTTTAGTGCAGCTTTGACCTTATCATCAATTGATTTCCAACCATTCTCGATAACGCTTTTGCCACTTGCGTTAAAGTCAGAATTCTCACAGCTTATTCTTACTTTAACGGCTTCATATTTATGAGGCTCAGCGGTCGCCGTTATGAGCTTTGCTGATATGAGTTTTAATATGTTTTTCTGTCCTTCGGGGAGTGCTGTAAGATCATAAGTAGCGATATTTGCAGTCGGAATAATTGCGTGATGTCCGGTTACTTTTTTGTTATTAATGCAACGAGCTATATCAATTTTTGCAGGAACATCGCCAAACTCAGGAAAAACGCCATAAATGGTTTTGACCATTTCATTTGCCGTCTGTTCCATATCATCAGAAAGGTATTGGCTGTCCGTTCTCGGATATGTTGAAAGCTTTGCTTCATAGAGAGCTTGCAAATAGTCAAGCGTTTGCTGTGCGGTATAACCAAATTGCTTATTTGCTTCTCGTTGCAGGGTAGTAAGATCATAGAGCTTTGGCGGATTGACAGTTTTAACGTCTTTTTTTACTTCCGCAGCAACAGCAGTTTTCCCATTGACCTTTGAAATCAAGTCGTTTGCGTTGATCTCATTATCAATTCGTTCTGACGAAGCCGTGAAGCTGCCACAGTTAAGCTCAACGGTATAATATTTTTGCTTAACAAAGTTTTTAACCTCATAGTCACGCTTGACGATCATTGCCAAGGTCGGTGTCTGAACACGTCCGGTGTTCAGAGGTGAATTGTATCTGACTGAAAACAGCCTAGAGCCGTTCATACCTACCAGCCAGTCAGCCTTTGCTCGGCAAAAGCCTGCATAATAGAGATTATCATATTCGCTGCCGGGCTTTAGTTTTGCAAAGCCGTCTTTGATCGCTGACTCCTCCAGAGAAGAAACCCAAAGGCGCTTAACTGGTTTTCTGCTGCCGGAAAGGTTATAGACATATCTGAAAATACATTCACCCTCACGATCGGCGTCCGTTGCACATATCACTTCGTCAATGCTGTTGTCGTTGAGCAGCTTTTTCAGAACATCAAACTGTTCCTTTGAGCTTTCTGTAACTGTGAATTCCCAGCGTTCCGGAATCATAGGTAGCTGCGAGAAATTCCAAGGCTTTGCAGCCCATTTTTCGCAATAAGAATTCGGATATTGCAAACCGACCAAGTGACCGAAACACCACGATACGATATATCCGTTGCCCTCGGTGTATCCATTTTTCTTTGTATTAGCACCAATTACAGGTGCTATCGCCCTTGCCACGCTGGGCTTTTCTGCTATAACAAGCTTCATAGTTTGATCCTCCCTATTTTCTCTTGTATCTTACATTTTCACACAAACCGTGCTTCTTCCCGAATTTTTCTTTGGCTTTTTGAAGATTAGCAGCTCTGATGACAGTAATCTGATTAATACCATTTTTGGTGTAGGAAATTTCAAAAATTTCTCCGAATATATTCTTTAACATCTCAATAAACCCCTTTATCAATAACGTTGCTCAGACTTAATTATCCCCAGTATCATCAGTTTCTTCTAAGCTCCTTGAAGCCTCAACAAAGCCACTAAACCAGCCGTCTGTGTATGACTGTTTCAGCTTTTTCTTTATAACCAATACGCTTGTCAGTATGCCGCATATAATTGAACTGACAAGAGCCGCATATTTTACGTTCATTATTCCGTATCCTCATTTATCTCATTATCATCATCGTCCTCAAAATCATCAAATGTATCATTTGGAACTGACGGCTTGTTTTTCTTTTTCGATTTAAGCAGTACGACAAATACAAGTCCACCAATAACGACTGCGCCGCCCAATATCATTAGATTTTTCATCATTCCGCTTGTGGCACTTTTATTAATGCTTCCAGATGAAGCAGAATCCACACTACCGACTTCTGATGTGGTGCTTGAATCACTTGTTCTACCATTAGCTGTTGCTGCGTCAGCAGCGTTTGTAGCCGCTTCTGGGTCTATTGCACTTGAATTTTCATTGCCGGCATAAAGCAGCGCATAAAGGTCATAGTCATCAACTTTGTTAAGGAAGTACACATTATCAATGTTGTCACTATCCGAATAGTTGATCAGGACATAGAAAACATTGCCGTCCTTAGTGGTCACGCTTATAAACTGCATTTCGTCAGAATTGTAGATGATTTTCTGATTGTTAATAAGCGTAGCGTTGCCGTCTGTGTCATAATAGTCATCATTGTAATAATCAGTCATAGAATCATTAGAGCTATCATCGGAATAATCTTTATCAAAAAAAGACAGTATATCTTTTCTTGTGTTATTATTGTCTGCACCTGAATCGCTCTGCGATGAAGCACTTGTCATTGCTCCCTCAGTAGAAGCTTGACTGCTTTCCTCCGCAGAAGCTGTGACAGCTCCTGCGAATGCAACTATTGTTGCCGTGGTAATTGTGATAAGAATATTCTTAAACATTTTAATCCTCCTCGTTTTCGTTTGCATTCAACTTTGTATCCACCGGAGATGAAGTTGTGGTGTTTGAAGAAAGAAGCTCGTTTAAATCGTCTTTTGACAAACCGCTGCTTTTAAGTTTGCTATATAGTTCAAAGCTCTCCACCGCTTCGCTGAGTGATATATCGCTGCTTTTGCAAGCGACCAAGATACTTTCTGCTTCAAGACTTTCGATTTCCTTTACATAGCGTTGCTTCAACTGCATATCATTCTTGATACGCTCATCAATTTCGGCAACCTTTGCCTTGAGCTTTTCGATTTTCTTAATAGTTGTATTTCTTGCCATAACTAAAACTCCTTTTATTTATTCCAGAACTAATCGTGGATCAATGTAGTCCCACCCAAATCCGTCCGTGTCGATTTCAATTCTTAGGTGTATATAATAGCAGCCGACAGAATCATTACTGATTTTTTCGCATTTATGTTCCGGCAACGATAATCCAATATAATCCCCTTTTTTGATCGTGTCGCCTTCTTTAAGCGAATTCTTTGCACTAATGTTGTAGTAATAGATCTTTGTATCACGTTTTTTTCCTTTACCATCGCCGTCATACCAGTAGTTGTAACTATTTTTCCGTATAACAACTAGGTCATTGTCACGATCAATTTCATCAATTGTGCCAGACATTCCTGCATAAACGGATGTATTCTGATTACAAATAATATCAATTCCTTGATGAGATTCATTCTCATCGTACAAGCTGCAATGCTTTGTGTTCCATTCTTGTATGTCATATCCATAACCATTCAGAATATTGCCATTATCAATACTGTCTTGAATGCTGCCACCGATAGGATTAGCAAAAGTCTGATGATTACCTCGTGTTGTCTTACTGTCCTCTGCTGTGCCAAGGAACATTTCATACATTTGGTAACGTTCTGAACCATAGTCCATTCTCGTCAACGTGTTTTTAATCGCTTTATCGAATGTATTTTTGCGTTTTACGTTATAATAAAGCCGACAATCTGTTTTCCAGTAATACTTCTCGTAATAACCATACATACAAACATCATTCAATGTGTAGTTCCATATATGCGTATCTGTTGGTGAGATCATAAACCAAGCGTCTTCAGAGTCCCAGCCCCAGAAAGAACGATCATATCGTGATGAACCTTGCTTAAAATAGAATTTATCTGCCGAACGATCATATAAATAGAAAGGTTTGCTTGTGCCTGAATAGTATCGGTTATCCATTATGTAGAACCCGGTTACTTTGTATTTGTTTTTGGGGTCGAGAACTCGGTAGTTGCTGTCTATACATATGTATCCATCATCATCACGATATTTGCCGAGTTCGCTCGTATACGCAATAGGCTTGAAACGATACCTATAAGGTTGATCGGTGTACATATATGCGTCTTTTTCACACCTGTAATATGTACCGCTATCGGCACTTCCGCCGCCCCAGTAATTGTATGGTGATAATTCTTCCCAACGAGAAGTATTGTCATACCAGTACTCGAATTTGTATTCGGCGTCAAATAGTGCCTTTATTACTTTCTCAACGTCGCTGTCATATTCCCAATATTCAGCTCTTGTTTCTTTATCCTTAGTGCTTTGAAAATCAAAATAATAAGCACATAGGAAGCTCCAGAGCTTGAATGTATCAAAATCATAGACAGGATCATAGTCAAATATCGTGCTGTTGCCCCATATCCATTGATCAGGTTCATCGTCCATATCTTTTGTAACTACGTTAAAACTGTTTAATCCCTTTTTCCACTTATCCTTATCACTTACCATAAGCAGCTTTTGGTTAAATTCATAGGCGATCTTGGTATAATACTCCTCAGCTTGCGATAAGTACTTATCTTGGGCTGTATATGTTCCCATTACCCAGCCGCTGTTGCCGAATATTGCTTCCAACGTGCCATTGAATACCGTCATTAGAAAAAGCATAGCAATACTTATGATGAGAACAGAAGAACCCAACGTTGAGAATGCCACAAGAGAAGCTTTGCTCTTTTTCAGCTTTTTAAGCTTCTCCTTTGATTTCTTCTCTTTCTTACTTAGTTTGTTGGACTTTTTCTGATATTTCTTTTTGGCGTTTTGAGAATTAGCAGAACTTATTTTCTTCTCCAGTCTATCCGATTTTTGCTGAAGCTTATGATCTTTCCGCTCAAATTTGCGTATCTGCTTATTTTTCTTCTCCAGTCGATTTTTAACTGAATAGTGTTCCTTTACTTTGTCCGTACCAGTTTTAGCAAGCTCATAACCCTTATCAGCTCCTCTAAGCATATCGTTATGCTCATCGGCAATTAAAAGTTTCTGCTGTGCAGAAGCCTTCAATCTGTGAACGCCATAACCGGACATCTTAAAAAGAACCGGTGTTGGCTTTGCAATCTTAAATTCTCTTTTTGCAGATTTTTTATCAATTTTAAAAGAATTTGACTTATCTTTCAGGTCAGTCTTATCAAGTGTAAATGACTTCTTTTCTTGTTTGAACTTAGCCTTTCTTGCCTTATACAAAGCTTTACGAATGTTACTCTTGCTAGAATTTTTATAGCTTGTCTTTACGTCCTTGAACTTGTTTTTCTTTAATTTCAGTTTACTCTGAATAGCCTGACGTTCTTCTTTGTATGTGAATTTTTGAAAATACTTGCTTTCGGCTTTTTTCAGCTTAAACTCCGTTTTGAGCAATTTGGCATTTTTACGCTGCTTGAAGTGATTTTTCAATCCTTTCGAGCCGTCAAAGATAAGCTTGCTAGAAAATATAGCAGCTTTATTCATATCGTCCTGAGCCTGTTGCTCATACATACCGCCAAGCTTTGAAGTAGCTTTATTCAAAGCCGTCTTTGATGAAGCAATCGTTGCTGTTTCTGCCGCAAGACCAACATCAAGGGCTGTCCTGCCAGCGTCGTGAACAATGAAATTCGTTGCTTTGACAGTCGTATGAAAAACTTTCCCCTTTTTTGTTTTTGGCATAAAACTGTCTATTTGCTTTGTGATTGACGGAATATCACCGTGAACACGATTTCTCGCAGAATAGTCCAAGGAATGTAGAAGTCCTGCTTTTTTCACTTCATTACTTCTGCTTCCTCTTATGATATTTGCCTTTGTGGTAAACTTGCCTGAGTTACTTTTTGTTCTGACGAACTCAATTTGAAACTCACGTTTATTTTTTATACGCAGCTTGTCGATCTTTTTTTCAAATCGAGTTTTGGATTGCTCCATATGATTTTGATTATTACGAAGCCCTGCCATAAATCATCACCTAATCTGTAAGTGTTTCTTGCGGCTTAGTTGTCATTAGCCTATACATTTCCGTGTCTTTCGGAAAGCTGTCTGTGAAAGGCAATATCACGCTGCCGAAACGGAGAAGTCCTTCGCCCTGCCCAGAGTTTTCTACATACTTCAACTGCTCCGAAGAAATGTGCAGTTTTTCTCCGAGAATTTCTCTATCTCCTGCTGCCTGATTTAACATATAAATGAATTCCGAGTTTTCAAAAATGTTTTCGATTTTTGAAGACATCAGCAAATCCTTGACGTTCTGAGTAATACCGGTCGGAATACCGCCCCATTTACGGAATCGCTTCCAGATCTCAGCCGAATATGTTGCTGTTTGTTCGTCTTTCAAAAGAAGATGAAATTCATCTATGTAGTATCGTGTGATTTTCTTTCTTTCACGGTTGGCAGATACTCTATTCCAGACTGTTTCCTGCAAAATTAGCATTCCAAGCTTTTTAAGTTGGTTGCCTAAGTCCTTAATGTCAAAGCAGATAATTCTATTGTTCATATCAATATTGGTTCTGTGATTGAAAAGGCTTTGAGAACCATTTACGAACATTTCAAGCGAATTAACTAGGCGCAGAGCAATCTCACCTTTGGTTTTTAATGCGTTGTATAGATCGCTCATAGTCGGCATAGTTTCTTCCGTCGGGTTATTGTTAAGGAAAGGCTTGTAGACCTCATTTACACATATATCAATAATGGAACGTTCCTCCGCCGTAATTCCATATCTGCCGCCAACAATGATTTCACAAAGTGACGTAAGGAATTCCGACTTCATAGCGATCGGATTTTCCTCGTAGTCGATATTCAGCGGTATATCCATAGGATTGATATAGCTTGTGGAATTGACTGAGATCTTGATGAGCTGTCCGTCCAATGCGCTTACCAGCGGATAATACTCGCCCTCTGGGTCACAGATGATGATATCGTCTGTTGTGGTCAAGAAACAGTCGAGTATCTCACGTTTGGTAGAAAAGCTCTTACCAGAACCCGGTGTGCCTAAAATCAGTCCGTTTGGATTAGTGAGGTCTGATCTATTAGCCCTTATCATTCCGCCGGATAGGGTATTAACGCCATAATATGTGGCAGCTCCCATTTTAAATAGCTCCTTTGTTGTAAAAGGAACAAAAATGCCGATACCGGACGTGTGCATTTCACGCTCCACAGGAATTTTGTTATAACAAAGCGGCAGAGTAGACATAAGAGTCTGTTCTTGTCTGTGGTCAAAAGTAAAAATTGTACAGTTATTCTTACTTACAATTCTCTTTAATGCTTCCTGCTGCAACTTAAGCTCTTTCTTAGTTTTTGCATAATTTCTAATAGAAATTGAAATATGGAAAAGCTTTTCGTCCTTACTATTCAAATCATCAAGAAGCTTATCTATATCCTCAATGTACATCTTGATTGCCGGCGGCAATATGTCGGGATCATATCCTGCCTGCGATGCTTTTTTCTGCTCGTCAATCTTCATCTGATTGACATTCGTCAGCTTTCTCTTGACGAACTTTAACGCTTCGGCTTGCTCAAGCGGCTGAATATGGATATTAACACAGAACAGATATTGCAATTCAAGAAAATCTCTTAAAATCTCGTCTGACAGTTCTCCGGCGAGAATGTTCATACCCCATACTTGTCCATAGGCTTTGCCAATTTCAAACTGAGATTTAGAAAAATATAAGGACGGCGGAGCAATAAAGTCCTTTGTATCCATTCCTGCCTTGAGCATAGCGTTCCAGTCGAAAACAAATGGTTCATCACGAAATGGGTTCAGGCTGTAATAGAGCGTTTCCAGTCTTGCCTTGCCTTTAAGCACGTCCGCTTCCACGGAGAAACTTTTGAAAAACTTGATCACATCGTTCTTAATAGATTCAAGTTTTGACTTTGCAATTTTGTATGACTTTGCTTCAACACCGAATGTTATAAACTTTCTTGCGGATTGACCAATACTACCTCCGAGAAGTTTTGATGTAAGCATTTCGGAATATTCACGACGAATTTCATTGAAATCATCATCTTGCTCTGGTATTTGTACAGTTTCTATGATCTTATCTTTTGATCTGTTTTGATTTTCAAAAGTGAGCTGAAATTTAATAGAATTATCAAAAGAATTAAGCAGCGTGCAGTATTTGCCGAAGATATTATCCTGTTCTTCAAAGTCCGCAAGAGCGTAATTTGTGTCGAAAAATTGCACGGTCATAGAATAGAAATTCTCACTCACTTGACAAACGCCGTCCCGATACATACACATATACGGTATCGTGTTTTGAACGGTATTTCCGTCACCGCTGTACTTCCTTATTTCAGCCATACGGCGTGAGATGATCTTTTTATCTTCCTTAGTCATCGTCTGTGCCGGCTTTTTCAAAAGGACATTTGCCTGCGTTTTCAGATCTGTTGTGTTCTGATTTTCATTTGCTTGAGTTTGCTTTTGTTTGAACAGCCCCACTTGCATTACCTCCCTCTGCTTGAATTAGCTTTTTCCTTAGTTGTTTATATTCGATCTGATTTTCAATACACCGGTATATGTTAGTTGTTCGGTAGTATCGCTTTCGTGGCTTTTTCAGGAACTCAACCATAAATTTAATTTTTTCCTCGAAGAAAACGCCGTTCTTTTTATACACGCCGCAGATAATCGCAGGGGCTGCACACGCACCCATTGCAAATATTCCTCCTGTCATACCAATCGAGTTTTTCGTCAAAAAGAACAGGGGAAAGCCCACCAATAAGCCGATACCAAAACAAACCACTTGCCGTTTCGTAAGGTTAAACATAAATTTTTCTTTTATATCGTTAAGATCTTTTGGAATTTTCACATAATGTGCCATAAAGCATAAAGCTCCTTTCTTCCTTACTTTGTATCCATTGGATACAAAGTTATCAGGAAGCATTGAAAATTGATTTTGATATGTTACCGCTGCCGATTACTGTATAGATCAATGCAGCCGTGTATCCGGCAAGCATTAGCATTGACATTATGACACCATCTTCCGCCTTAGATACGCTTGCAATTACGACATTGAATATGGATTTAAAAATTCCAAGTGCAATGATGATAAAAATGCCCTGAAATGATAGTGCTATCATATTCTTGATCCAGTTCTTGCCGACTGAGTTCCAGCTCTCGTTCATCATCGTCGCCATTGGTATAGGTGATACGCCAAGATACATAAAAATCTGTATCATTCGTGAAGCCATAATCAATATAATTGCAACAGTCAAGGCAAATATAGCGACCATAATAATAAAACTCAAAAGCAACATTATCAGCAATTCACCATTGTCATATGCTCCACCTCGCAGAGTTTTTGAGAAGCTCTCTGCGTAATTAGTTGAGCTGAGAGAAGTTTGTCCTAAAATCGTTTCAATTCCGTTTGCGCAGGCATTAGACCCAAAGCCAAGTAGGGCAGAAGCGATGTAATATGAATCGGATACAAGCGCTATGCCACATACCGCTTTAATAATCCATTTAATGAATATACTATCATCGAAATCTTTGAAATTATTACCCCGTATCACCATTTGTATTAGCTCGTTAAGTAGTATTACAGTCAATATAAATCCGGCGATCGGAACTATGACATTGTTGCACAATGTTTCGATTGTGCGCCAAAGCCCTGATACTGGCATATTGCCTGCACCGGCAGCCGTGCCAGTAAATTTTGCAGGGTGCTTCGTTAAAAATGCAGCCATAAGCCCGTCTGTGTCGGTAGCAGATGCGTATGTAGTTGTCAACACACTTTGGACATTCTCAAAGCAGCCTTCAATACCATTGCAGAGAATATTCTGTATCGTATCGTTAAACCATTCTCCAATGCCGTCAATAAAATCACTTACCATTCCCATTTTGCAACTTCACTCCCTTCTTCGGATAATAGTGATTAAGCCTGTGCTGAGATTCACAGGCTTAATCGTATTATCAAATTCAAATGATTAAACTGCACCAGTCATCATATTCTGAAGTACAGGAACAAGAACGATTGCAAGGAGAATAAGTCCAAGACCAGCCATAAGCTGCTTCATACCCTGCGACTTTGCACCCGGATTGTCGTTGCCGTAACCTTCGAGGAGGTTTACAACGCCCCACACACCGACACCTGCACCGATCAGGCAGATTACTGACTTGAGGACCGTACAAGCGGTGCTGATGAATGAAGAAGTATCAACTTCACCAGTTGCAGCGAACGCATTAACGCTGAACAGGCAGCTCATAACAGCCATAGTCATCATTGTAAGAATAGCCTTTTTCGTGATCTTGCAGCCCTTTGAGAGCTTTGTGTTTTTGTTTGAGTTTTTCATTAATTTTCCTCCTATGTATGTTTCATATTGTTTTTTACCGTCCGTTATAGATCTAAATAGAATACTGTGTAATATCTGTTTTGGCATTGATTTTTGCCCTGTTTTCTGCACATCTTTTGATGTATTTTTCAATAGAAAACTCCATTGCAGGGTTATCGTCCAATAGATATTTGTAATTTTTATGGCGTGTTATATCAAACTTATCTGAGTAGAACGGACGAACTCCACGAACCTGTAAGATACACTTGCCGCCATCCATTATGGATATTTCATCTTCTGATAACAACTCCTTTCCAAGTTTCTGATAGTTAAGTCCATATGACTGCGACTGTCCTCTGTTTTCGGATGTATTAAAGGCGTCAATAGTTTCCTTGCCAAGACTTTTCGATAGTTCGGAAACTGTGGTCTTTTCCTTGCCACCCAAAAACAGAGTAGTGTCACAGTTGCCCTCAATGGTATCAGCATTATCTTTGTAGACTGATTTTAATTGTGACTTAGCCTGCAAAATAATACTTGCTGATATCTCACGAGAACGAATGGTGGCTATCAGTTTTTCAAACTGTGGTATGTCGCCGATGTTTGCAAATTCGTCCAACAAACATCTGACGTGATATTTTAGCTTGCCTCCCGGATTGTTATCCGCTTTAGTACAAAGCAAGTTAAAAAGCTGTGAGTACATAATGGCAACGATAAAGTTAAACGTTGCGTCGGTATCTGAAATGATGACAAATAAGGCAGACAGTTCATCACCGAGCTTATCAAGACCCAATTCATCATAGCGTGTTATTTCAAGCATTTCGTCAATCGAAAATGGAGCAAGCCTTGTAGAACAAGAGATCAGTATAGACTTAGCCGTCTTTCCGGCAGCCAGTTTATACGACTTGTATTGCTTAATCGCAAATGACCCTATTCTACGCTGTTCCGGTGTGAATTCTTCATTGCCAAGATCTTCATAGACTTGTGGAACGTCTTCTGCTTCTGAAAACGTATTGTTGATTTTCA
Source organism: uncultured Ruminococcus sp. (assembly GCA_934435205.1). GTDB lineage: Bacteria > Bacillota > Clostridia > Oscillospirales > Ruminococcaceae > Hominimerdicola. Next base: position 74,803 of record CAKSAK010000004.1, read on the forward strand.
TTTCTACGAATTTGAAAAGCTCATCTATTGAGTTTTCAAATGTTTCATCGTCCTCACGGCATTCAGAAGCATTGACCATATCAATAAGCGTTTCAAAGTTTTGTTCATCTTCTGGAAAAACGCAGAAAATCATTGCAATATACGCTGTGTACAGCAGTCGTTCAGCCTTTTCCCAAAAATCATCACCGCCGGAAGGTTTATTTCCGTTTGTGTTCTTAATTAAAACGTCAACAAATTTTAAAATATCCTTTTCACGATTTTTTTCGCTAATATATGCAAAAGGGTTATAGTGCATAGATTTTGCGAAATCTATGGTATTAAAAACCTTTATGTGATATGGTTCGTAAATGGTCTTGCCATTCTTGTCTTTTCCTATGGGTCTGCCACGCTCTAGCATTTTGCCGCAGTCGATCAAAACAGTACCTTTAGGGTCAGTTACGATATATGAACTGTGCATTTGCATAAGATTTGGCTTGACGAAAAAGCGTGTTTTACCAGAGCCAGAGCCGCCGATGACAAGAATATTCTTATTTCTCGCATACTTCGGGTGAGAGGGCTTTCCCATAGTTAATCCCTCTGTTTGTGTAAGAATGACATTGTTATCGGGATTGGAGTTATCCATATATGGTTCAATGTCTTTTTCCGTTCCCCAAGCTGCTGAGCCGTATTCCACGCCTTGCCGGAATTTCTTTCTGTTTTTGGATTTGACATACATCAAGAATTTCACCGCAACGCCAAATATAGCACCGAAAAGCAAATCATAAGGATTTAAACTCGGAAGCATTTTGGCGAATACAACACCAAGGTTGTTCAGAAATGGCAACATCTTTTCCGAGAAATTACTGCCTTCAGCGGTACGATAAGCACAGGCGATCATATCGCCAGCGTATCCGAATATGAGAAAAGGCAGATTTGTAAGGATAAGCTTTTTTACTTTCTTTGAGTTAACCGTCATAAGCTATTCTCCATATTTCTTTCACGGACTTTGTCAGCTCGTTCTCGTGGTTGTTTGCTTATCTCATTGGCTCGTTTCTGGAGCTTTTGGCGATCAAAAGAAGCTTTATGCTGGTCAATCTGATTAGTCTTTTTATCCACATACTCATTGAAAGCACGATTGAAATTATCAGCTTTCTGCGACTGAAAAAAGACGTGATATGTAGGTGGTTCAGTTGATTTATCTCGTTTTAGAGCAAAATCAACATCGTATTTTTTCGCAACATTGAGAAAATCTCGTATGTTATTATCAGTAATTTCAATACTTTCAAGCTTTCCCGATGACTTATTTTCAAGCTGCTTATATGTGAGCCTGCCTTTCTTTTCGGCTGCGCCGCTTAAAAAATCATTCATTGCCTGTTTTAGCACTTCATCGGTCATTTTGCTCGTCTGTATCGTTACATCTATCGTCTTTAACAGACTTTTTTGCAAATCATCAGCCATCTCTTTATTCCTCCGGAACTGTTACCGGTACGTTAAAGACAGGCTGTACGCCGCTTGCAAGCCATTTTTTCAGTTGTTCAAACACTTTATGACATTTATCTTCAGTATCATAGATTCCGATCTGTATCAGCACATCTTCTTCGTTTTCAACCTTGTCTACGTCTATTGCTGGCAAGCCAACAATGGCATATACCTCGTTATCTCCGTACGTTCCTTCTGCGATTGAAATTTTCAGCAGATTGTTGTAGTTCACGATTTCCTCCGTCTGTGTGATAATTGTCATTGTCATAATAATTCCTCCTAAAAATATTTGACTTTGTATCCGGTGGATATAAAGTTATAACTTTCCCATTGTTTGCTAAATCATAAAAATGATCTGACTTCGTTAGAATAATACCCACTCATCGAACTTGGGGCATTGTATAGGCAAGTCAGCAAATAGTTCCTTCTTTGACTAATCTTAACAGTATTGCTATTAACACAGTCAAGAACGTACTGTATATGTCCTTCGTCTAGTTTTGCAAACCTCAGCCTTACGAGCTCGCTATCAATGTATTCGCCATTAATCTTGATCGCCGGCTGCGTTGTCAGTTCTGCCCAAGCGATAAGTTCGATTAACTCATCAATTTCTTCTGGATCGTAAAAATTCAAGCCTGTTTTTGTGTTAATCATACCCAATAAATATTCGGCATTGACACGCTGACGAACATCTTCTAGTTTGTTGAGATATCCAATCTTATCAATCCTATCCTTCATATTCCTTGCGCTGTTTGACGTCGGCTTTTGTCGATTGTTGTCCTGAATGATAGATAGGTTGGATAACTCAGTATGATTCTCTTGGTTTGGTTCATTAGATAGGACGTCGGTTTTTCCGTCCTCTAGGCGTCGGTTTTTCCGCTCCCTAGAAAGCGGTTTTTCCGCCCTCTTGACGTCGGTTTTAATTTCACAATCGCTTTCTGATTTATTGGGCTGCTCAGAAGTCAAAATATCGTTTGCAGGATTTCCTGCAACTTCATCGTCAATAACTCTCAGGAAGTGACGAACATAGATTTTTGCTGGCTTGCCCTGACCTTGTGATACTCTCTTGATCAGCCCAATACCTTTTTCATCATCAAGTTCCGCCAGTATTTTACTAGCCTTATCTTTCTTGCAGCCTAGCATAGTGCATATATCTTCACGTTTGAAATAAACAAAGACTTTGCCGTCTTTGTCTGTCCAGCCGTTCTTAGAGGACAGCCCTGCCTTATCGAGCAGCAGACCATAGAGGACTTTAGCTTCACAGGACATATTCTTGAATTTTTCATCAGTAAAAAGCAGCTGAGGAATCGAATAAAACGCAAATTGCTTTGGTTCGTTGCCGTAGAAAAAATCAAACATTATTGTTCTTCTCCTTCCTCTTTCAGCTCTTGCATACGTTCAAGCATATGGCGCATTTCATACAGCTCTTTTTCATCAATTTTCTCAATCAACTGAGCGGTTTCTTTAATGGCTTTAATATGTTCAGCGTTGGTAAAAATCATCGAAAAGAGCATTTTACTTTCCACAGAAAACGCCTCGTATTTTTCGTTCATAATTTGCTGCGGCAGATAATAATATGGGATTGATTTTGTTGACATAAAATTTCCTCCTAAAAAAAATAAGACGTTTTTCCCTGACAGAAAAACGTCTGAATTATATATTCAATTCAATAAAAAAAGACGTTCCTCAAATTGAAGAACGTCTTACTTTGTGTAGTTAATTAAATTAGCCTGCCTGCAAGTTTTATTTTTTGTTTCCCTAAGAACGGTAAAGATGTTATGGTGATCTGCGTGGCACTGTTTGTATCTTCTTCTGGGTGCTTTTAGTTGATAAATATAAATACTTTCTTTTTTTGCTTTTTCAAAAAGCTTTAGCAAAAATTTTTGGCTATCTTCAAATATCACTCTTTTGTGCCTTTTTAATTTATTCTCTTTTTGTTATATTTCAGAAATCTGTATACTTTATGGATTGTGTATTATACAAAAGCACAACTGTCCAAAATTGTTCACTTTTAAATTTGACAGGTCATTTTGATGTATGCTACAATATATTTGGCAAATTAATGTCAAAATGTAATGAAGTAAACATTATATAATGAAAGGGTTTTTGAATGAACAATTATTGTTTAACAATGTGGGCAGAAGAGCCGATAATATGCAGTGAGTGTGGAAAGGATATCGGGTGGGAAAAGGTAAGTATAGAACAAACACCTGTAAAGGTCGTTCCAGAGTTACTGCGGAGAGATATTGGTATAAAAGAGGGCGAAACCACCGAGATAATTTTAAGTGACAGAGAAATAGATGATATCCGAATATATTTTGAGGAACAACGTTCTTGGCATACTTTTGATATATATAGAATGTATGATTATAAAATGACACACCCTGGCAGCAGGATAAGAGCAAGGGTAACGTCTGTAAAAATGGAACTTGTTGAAAGACCAGACTTTGATAGGATACACAAGAGCATTTTAGTTATATGTTCAATATTAGGTATCTTATTTGTGGCATTAAAAGCAGAACGAATTTGTTTTATTTTAGCTTATGGTGTCCTGACCGGCAGTATAGCATTTAGATTGTTTCTTAAATGTATAAGCACAATAAAAGAATCAAAGAATGTTCTTCTTTTTGGCGGTGAACGTCTTACGCTGTATGTAGATGAAAAATTAAAATGCGACTACTGCGGCTGTGAAATAAATCATCAATATGATCATAAGCACTCTATTACTTGGACAAGTGATCCGGAAATGAAGTTGATAAAGCAGAAGATAAATAAGATATCAAAAACAAAGTGTACATATGGTATGCTGGATAGAAGAAATGATATTAAGCTTTTATCTTGTGAGGATATGGAGGATATAATAAAGCTCCAGCAGGATTTTTCTAAAAAAGAAAGAATAAAAAACGCTGAAGCTTTGAAAGATATTAGAGATATGATAAAGAACAATGAGTATTTGGCTTATCTTGTGTTTGATGAGGATATTAGTGAGTTTGAAAAAAGATGATCAAATAATATAAGATGCAGCTATTTATATAAAATAAAAGGTATCACCGATGTTAAACTGACTTTCTTGAAAACTGTTGGGATTAAAACTGTATCGTATACGCTAACTGCAAGCGAGTGAACATTAAGGAATACCGCCGAAAACTCAGGCAGGCTCAGCATGAATTAAAGGTGTTTGTTGATGAGCATAATGAGGTGCTGCATAGGGATCATAGCAGGGAGAAGTATTATGGCGGCGGTGTTGACAAAAACGAAAAATATGGTATAATGAATGTAGGAAGTGATGATGTGGCTCTTGAGTACCAGCGATACGGCAGGAATAAAAATACGCTTGTCAACAAAACATATATTGAGGGCGGCGAGTATCGACGAAAGTTTGATAACATTTGTGATGATCCGGCAGTAAACAAGGCTTTGTACGATAAAGCTAAGGAGTCATTAAAACACCGCAGCGGTACATTGTACGAGGATATGTATTGGTTGGACAGCAAAAGTGGAAAGATTGTTGCATATGAGATAGACAGTTCTTCTGAGCAGGAGATCGTTTATTCTGAGACAACTAAAAAGATCGTATCATCATATTCTAAGGGCAGACTTGTTGCTATGCATACACACCCAAGCAGTATGCCGCCAAGTATAGCAGATTTTAATTCGTGTTTCCGTAATGGATATAAACGTGGAGTGGTTGCTTGTCACAACGGAAAGGTTTTTGTCTATACTTCTGAACAGGAAGTAAGTGAGGACTTGTATTCACTTTATGTAAGCTCTTACATTTCAGACGGGAACAGCGAATATGACGCACAGTTAAAAGCTCTCGATAAATTGAGAGAGAACCATATGATAGATTTTGCGGAGGTGACTTAAAATGGAGATGGAAGCAGTATTAAATGATAAGTTTGTTATTCCTGAAAAGATCAAAGCCATGTCCAAAGAAGAAAGACTAGCCGAGATCAAGCGGCTAGAAGAAGAAGCCGCCAAAGAAAAACAGAGAATACTGAAAAGCAAAGCTAAGGCTTAAACAGCGAGAGCACCTTGTGAAAACAGGGTGCTTTTCTTATACCCCAATATCGGAACTAAGCACCTTAATGGGTGCTTTTTTTTCATACACAAACTAGCCATAAGGGACTTTCTCGACAAGGATATATATTTTCATTGTTACAAAAAATGTTCTGCTAGGTCAGATACTACAAATATAACAGAAACCCACCAAAGGTGAGAATGAAATCCGCCCCGCAAATTTCAACTATTTAGCAAAATATCAAACAACCGCAAAAATAAGAACAAATTCGTAAAGTATATCTAATAGTATTGTATTTTATGATGTCTTGTAGTATAATGTACATATGACACAAGCCGTAAACTAACTAAGAACAGGACGATATGTATGAATATTATCATAGTCTTTTGAGATACTCATATGTGAAAGATTATCATAACTATGTAAGTGACGACAATAATCACAAGCTCGTAAAACAGCTTGCAGACGAAATAAAAAGCCTTTGCGACCAATGCGGCTATGGCGAATCTGAGACTATAAGAGAAACTGCAAATTTCGTGCAGAGTATAGAGTATGTTGACGATATGACCTCAACGGGATATACTGATTTTCCTAAATATCCTCTGGAAACGCTTTATGACCAGTGCGGTGATTGTGAGGATTCTTCTATACTTTTGGGCGCTTTGCTCAAAGAGCTTGGCTATGGCTGTATTTTTATCGAGCTTCCTGAACACGTTGCAATAGGAGTAAAGGCGACAGACGATGCCCCCGGCACATACTATGATTACAATGGAAGCCATTATCTTTACATAGAAACTACCAACTCCGGCTGGGATATCGGGACGCTTCCTGATGATTTCAACGAGGAAAAGGCTAAGATATACGATGTGTGGTAAAATTTCAAAAGCCCACAGATGCGATCAATGTGATCGTGCCTGTGGACTTTTTTTATTATTTGAGTATCAGAGATTTATCAAATTACAAAATAGAAATCTTGTGTCTGCTATTTTCTATCCTTAAAGAAATCCGCCCATCCGGGATTTTCTTTATCAAAGATCTGTTTCTGCTCTTTTGTTAATTTATAAGGATAATCATGGAACATATTAAATTCAGTGGTTTTGTCAAAGCTGAATATCCATACTCCGATAACTGTAGGGTCATCTTTCCACCAAATAGTATCAGTTTCTTTGTTTTTGTACCATATGTTTGGCACTGCGCTTGACCTCTTTTCTAATTTGATCTTCTTATTTTTCTCTTTAAGACGTTGTGTAATAGCTCGCTTATAGCAATACTAGATGAAACAAGCACTCACATCAGTTTTCCCATAGCTCAGTTATAATGTTATAAAACCTCATGCAAAGCTTGTCATCAGAAGCAAGCACCTCAGCTAAAAAAGAGCAAACAGTTTTATTATCAGCATATGCAATAAGCTTTTTTATTGCAACTTCTCTGGTCGCAAGATCATCTTTTGTGTATGCAGGCCTGAGCAAAATATCGGTCGCATTTTTAAAGGAAAGTCCATTTCCCCTACATTTATCAAATTTATAAAGTGCTGCCACCATATGCTTGCAGTTATATCCGTCGCAAGTGTATGGACAAGTACAATCCATATCTAAAATCTCATTTTCATCATCTTCTGAAAAAACTATCCTGACGATATAATCTTTGCTTCCTGATACAACGGCTTTAAGCTCGTTGTTGGAATACTTAATATCATGGACAGCACCGCTTAAGAAATAATCATGACCTCTGTTATGTACCCCTGTTGAAAAAAGGCATTTCCACGCAATGTTCATTTTTCGCATCTCCCTGTTTCTGTTAAGCTTGATCTGCACCAGCTATAAATTTTAAACTACCTTTTACATTATCGCTGAATCCATCAAGGTCGTCAAATGTTATGACGCTATCATTTATGAGTTTAAGAAGTATCATCATTACATCTGATTTACGGTATTGTATAATCACTCCTGGACCACGCTTATCTTTATTTATACGCTTTTCAAGCTCCCAAAACTTGTCAGAGGCAAGCTTTTCTTCGTTCAGCAGTAAAATGTATTCTTTGATAAGCCTTTCCATATATGCCTCTTGCCATTCGGGAAGCAATTTTTTGAACAAGTCCCAATCTTTCTTTGAAATATCCATTTTATCCTCTCTTCTTGTCGATTTTTTCTGTTGCTTTTATTATACCATTTTTCTGTAGCAAAAACAAGATGCAGAAAAGTTTATTGTATGAGAAATACGCTATCAAATATCTCTCAAAAAAATATAAGAAAAAAAGAATATATCATAATTGTGCCGAATTGGTTCGGTAAACTGTACTAAGTGGGTGCTATAATATATATAGAAGCTTGAAAAGGGAATAAAATCAAAAAAACACACCACAGACCATTTTGGAACAGTAAACAGAACCTTAAAGGTGCTATAATAAGCACATAAGGTCAAGACAGAGTTGATGCGGAGGTAAGGCTATGAAAAAGAACACAAAGATTTTTAACACAGAGGTCATTGAGAGATTGGCATTGTCAGATAACATTCCACCATTTGACGAGCAAAGAAAGGGTACACAGGTCATCATGATCGAGGAGGGCAAAAAGACGGTGATATATGATGATTATTCTATGTACTGTGACGCTGACGCAAGAACGTGGAAAGTAGAGGCATACAACAGGACGGACGGCAGAAAGTATGATAGATTGTGTATGTGCGGGGGCGTTTATCCTACAAGAAAAAGGGCTATAGCTGAGATAGACAGATTTGCATACAGAGGTAAAAATCTGGTGTTCTTTGTCCTGCCAAGAGGTTTTACATATGACAAAAAGGCTATGATATGGCAGGGCGAGGAGCGGTACTCATGCGATGATAAGCTAGTCCTTGCAACTAAAAAAGAGCTTGTGGAGGAAAGTAAAAAGCGCATGAAATTTATGACAGACAGAATGGGGAGTGGAAGAATAAACAGAAAGAAGCTCACAAAAGCGGAAGCAGAGGCTCTGGCGGCGTTTGATGAGTTTCAGAAGTATTGTGAGGATAAGTGTTATCCATATGCTATCATAGGTGGCAATGCAGTGCTTTATGTTAGTCCGTACAAAAACGATTGGAAAGCCGAGCGCGAGTGCCTGGATATGAAAGGAGACGGCATAGACGGCTGTGTTTCAGCCTTTGTGTATAACAGTATCACCCCTGAAACAAGCGAGAAAGGAGATATCTTTTTCAAGATAATTTCAAATAATATAATTCGTGTGGCGTAGCTGATTGACAGGGATATATTCCCTGTGATACAATATAATTATAGAGACAATTGTTATAGGAGGGCGAACTATGGCAGAAAAGGAAAATATAAAAGATAAGCTTGAAAACCTGAAAGAGGGGCATAGAAAGAGCAATAAGGATATCATAGAGTCGCTGTTTGCGATTCTGGGGTATCTGAAAAACAATACAGATGCGGACAATCCCACAAGTCAGACGCAAATGCGCAAGGTGGAGGAAATAAGCGAATATCTCGGCACAAAAAGCACATTTCACAACAAAATGGTGAACATGGCGATAGCCCTCGATTCCGCCGACGGCGTAACATTGAACGAAAGACGTGAATGCAGGCTGATGTTTGACTCCATAGACGCACTTATCAAGGAATATGAAAGCGACGAGTATTTTGATGACGATGATGACGAACTGACACTTGCGGAGAAAATAAACTCTGTGAGAGGTATATACTACAATCACCCATTTTCCAAAAGCGAGGTCACTGATCTTATAAATGCCGTGAAAATGTCAAAGGCGATAGACGAGGATAAAAAGCCCGACCTAGTTGAGCGTATAAAAACTGAGCTTGCTTCAAGCCATTATAAGGAGTATACCTGCCCCATATACAACACCGAAAATACAGATTCTCAGGGGCTAAGAGAGAATTTGAATACTATCCAGCAGGCGATCAGCAACAGGCAGCAAGTAGCCTTTAAATTCAATTTTTATACCACAGAATATGACCTGAAAGCCCGCCAATATATACTCAAACCTGTTTTGACAAAGCGCAAGGACACTTTTGTAAGCCCGCATTTTATCGTTGCCGATAAGGGCAGATTTTATATGCTCGGCTGTTTTGAAAGCGACAAGCCGAGATATACAGAGGGCAAAAAGAAGCTTTGTATATATCGTATCGACCTTATGTCGGATATCAAAATAAGAAAGATAGGCAAAAGCTTTGCGGCGGCAACAGGTGCTAACAACGTAAATAATGCCGTTCAAGGGAGCAGTTACGAGCGTTTTAAGAACAATCACCTTGGAATGAGCTATGACACCCCCTCAACTGTTACCTTAAAAGTGAGAAATCCATATAAAACAGGAACGAACAATCTTACTTTTATCCATGACAGCTTTGGTGAGGATTATAAGATAACAACAGAGGCGTATAAAAAGGAGCACAAGCTCCCTAAAAATCAGACGGATTTTGAGATAGTTGAAGTAAGGACAAGCCCCTACGGCATAGTAAATTGGGCTTTGCAATATTCAGACAAAGTGGAGGTGATAGGACCTGAGAATGTAGTCAAAAGCATAAAAGAGCGAGTTGAAGAACTCTGTAAAAAGTATAATGTGAATGTTTAGGAGGAAAAGTTATGGAAACTAACAAGAAGATAAAATCGTATGAGCTAGAAAACTTTGAGGAAAACTATAAGGCGTATCTGGTAGACCTGTTGTCAACAGACTATGAGTGTGTTATGAATGATGAGGCTGCCAAAAAAGAAAAAAATCGAATTGATGATATACTTAGGGGACGTGGCGTGGTTTGTAATAATATATACATAGACCCTGACGGTAAGGAAAATATAGACTTTTATAGAGACCTATCAAATTTTCTTAATGCATCAAGAATAAGTCGGAAAAATAATAAAATTTTGTCATTTGAAGCAAATGAAGCTCCCTACGGCATGATAACTGTGTATTATAAAGACAAATATGGTAACGAACAACACTTTACGGTACACTCAGACCAGCTTGGTTTCAGTGCAGTTCCATTGAAATATTTTAGAAAGAATTATCCGTTGAGCCGATATCTTGAAATGCAGAAAAATAAATTAGACAGGCAGAAAAATAAATCAGAAGGTCAGAAAGCAGTAGCTGAATTCCTTGCAAATTATGTTTATACCACAAGAACGCTTGGCGGCTCTTTTCTTTGGCCTGAGAGTTGGCATAGAGATTATAATATGGGAAGAGGTAATAGAAGTTATATAGAGGACAGAGTTGACTTAACTTTACTGGAAATAAAGCATTACTTTGAGTATAGAGAATTGGACGATAAAAAGAATTTCAAATTTAGTAAAGATCGTCTTTTTGTTCATTATAAAAAGACAGACGCTCAAACATGGTTTGGCTTTTTTGACAGTTTTGAAGATTATGTAGACTTTTTTCTGTTTAACGATTTTGTAGACAAAGATAAGCAAACAAAGGAGTATACACCGATAAATATTCTTACTGGAGAGCCTTTTGAAAAAGGTTATTTAAATTCTGAAACGAACACTCTCAAAGATATTAAAGACGAAAAACAGCTAAAAGCAATGCTCGACCTAGTTATGGATAAGGTCAAAACAAGATCTGAGAAAATGGAAGACCTGATAAACGAATACAAGCAAACTAATGATACAAAAGGAGAAAAGCATGAAAATATACTGCATGAGTGATATCCACGGCTGTTATTCAGCACTTTGCGACGCTTTGGAGCTTGTTATTGACCACCTTGACGAGCCTGACACAAAGCTTATCTTTCTGGGAGATTATATCCACGGCGGCGAGGACAATATAGCTGTGCTTAAAAAGATAATGGGCTTGCAGAACATATATGGTCATAGGAAGGTGGTGGCGCTTCTTGGCAATCACGAGGAAATGGTGATGAGCGGTTTTTCTTCGGTGAATGAAATGCTTGGCAGCGGCGAGTATGATGACGCTGATGACTCGTATAGATATTGGTTTGAACGTCTGCCAAGATATCATGTTGAGGGCAACACTATCTTTGTCCACGCAGGCATTGACGAGGATTCGGGCAATGCTTGGGAATACTGCACCGAGGATTATTTTTTTACAGAGCAGTATCCTCACCGGCTTGGCAAGATACATGGTCTTGACAAAAAGGTGGTGGCAGGGCATGTCCACACCAGCAGTATAGCAGGCGACCGCAGATTTAACGATATCTATTATGACGGAGCGAGTCACTACTACATTGACGGAGATGTGCTCAGCACAGGAGATATAAACGTCCTAATGGTAGACACCGATACGGATAAGTATTATAAGGTAACAGAAAATTACAATATCCCTATTGAGCCTTATGACAGTGAAGCTTGGTAGACTATTGTATGCCGTCTTAAAATCGAATATAACACTAACGTCCCCAAGTTTTCCTCGGGGACGTTTTTTACTTTGTCAACTGCCATAAAAAGAGTTAATTAAAAATTAAGAACTTTTGTTCGATTTTCTATTGTAAAACAGAAAGCTTCGTGGTATACTATTATACATAAAGAAAAAAGGCGGTGATGCTATGGAAAAAACTTATGTTGCAATAGATCTGAAATCTTTTTATGCTTCGGTGGAGTGCGTGGAAAGACAGCTTGACCCGCTGAATACAAATCTCGTGGTGGCTGATGAGAGCCGAACGGAGAAAACTATATGTCTTGCAGTGTCACCATCACTGAAAAGCTTTGGTATTTCAGGCAGGGCAAGGCTTTTTGAGGTCATTCAGCGTGTGGAGCAGGTCAATAGGGAGCGTTTGCAGAAAGCTCCTAAAAGACAGTTTGCAAAGAAAAGCTATATCTATTCTGAGCTATCCGACCCAGCCTGTGAGCTTGATTATATCGTGGCAACTCCGCAAATGGCGAAATATTTGGCTGTGAGCGCAAAAATATACGGTATTTATCTGAAATATGTGTCACCAGAGGATATTTTCGCCTACTCTATCGACGAGGTATTTATCGATGCAACGGGCTATCTCGGGCTTTATAACGTTGACGGACGTGGCTTCGCACAAATGCTCATTTTGGACGTGCTGAAAACTACAGGAATCACCGCCACAGCAGGCGTTGGAACGAATATGTATCTGTGCAAGGTGGCAATGGATATCGTGGCAAAGCATATCCCTGCGGATAAAAACGGCGTCCGTATCGCAGAGCTGAACGAACAGCTTTACAAAGAAACGCTGTGGGGGCATACCCCTATCACGGACTTTTGGCGTGTGGGCGCAGGCACAGCGAACCGCCTTGAAAAGCTTGGTATTTACACCATGGGGGATATCTCACGCTGGTCGCTGGACCATTATCTTATAGGGAAGCTTTACAAGGTTTTCGGCAAAAACACCGAGCTTCTTATCGACCATGCATGGGGTATCGAGCCTACTGCCATACCTGACGTGAAGTCATACCGCCCCTCGAACAACAGCATTTCCTCTGGGCAGGTCTTGCAAGAGCCGTGCAATTATGAGCGCACAAGGCTTATTCTGTGGGAAATGGCTGATATGCTGTCCCTTGATCTTGTGGATAAGGGCGTTGTGACAAATCAGATAGTTTTAACTGTGGGGTATGATAAAGAAAGCTTGGCGGACGGTCACTATACGGGCGAGGTGGTTTGCGACCACTATGGCAGGAAGATACCAAAGCACGCCCATGGCACTCAAAATCTAGGCAGGCACACTTCCTCGACCAGAAAAATAATAGACGCAACTATGGCGCTTTTTGACCGAATTATCGACAAGACTTTGCTTGCAAGACGGCTTAATCTGACTGCCTGTAATGTCATAAGAGAAGAGGATATCCCCGAAGCTGAAAGCTATGAGCAGATAAGCTTGTTTGATATGGCGGAAGCGAGTAATGATAACAACGCAGAAGAAAAAGAAAGGGCATTGCAGGAAGCAATGCTCTTGATAAAGCACAAATATGGGAAAAATGCCATTTTAAAAGGCACGAACTATACCGAGGGAGCTACGGCAAGGGTGCGCAACCGCAGTATAGGTGGTCACAAGGCATGAAAGGTGGGACTTACAATGTACGATAATTATTATGATATAAAGCAGTTTTCACGTCCGCACTATGACGATCATCCGCAAATGTCTATTTCAGACAGGGCGGCGCAGTTCAGCCCTTTTGCAGCTTTGACAGGCTATGACGCCGCCGTTGATGAAACCGCAAGATACACCGAAATCAGGACGGAGCTGACCGAGGACGAGGTAAACAAGCTAAATGACGATCTCAACCGCCTGCTTGATATGCTTGACGAACGCCCTGAAATAAGTGTGACATATTTTATTCCCGATAAGAGAAAAAGCGGTGGCAGTTATCAGACTAAGACAGGCATAGTGAGAATTTATGACGGCTACACCAACGAGCTTGTTTTTATGGACAAGACTAGAATTGCTGTGGAGGATATGTGTTTGGTGGAGTTTGTGGGGGAGAGAGGGAAAATACAGTAGAAAAATCTTATTTGCTGATTTTTTCTGGACGTTGTTACGCAATATATGCTATGATCCAAAATTCAGAAGTTTCACTACGCAAAAAGCCCATCAAATAGCGTATCTACGTTGTTTGATAGGCTTTTATTTTTTTCTTGACTTCAGATATTTGCCGTAATGTTTTTGCGCTCTTTTTTGTGGAAATGCGGAATAATAAACGGATAGCCGTTTGATGAGGACGGTTATCCGTGTTTGAGTGTATTCAGTTACTAAGCTAAATCAGAATTTGTCAAACAATAAACATTCTGACAACGGTATTTAAGAAGTCATATAATCCATGTGCAAAAACAACACCCATATAACCGCAATCTTTAATTTTGTATTTTGCAAAACCAAATACAAGTCCTATGCCAAATGTAAATATCACTTGAATGATACTTCCGTTGATGATATGCCAAAGTCCAAACAAGAAAGATGCAATTACAACAGCAAGCCATTTGTTCTTCTCAAAGAAATTCATGAAAGCATCTTGTAAATATTCTCGAAACACAAATTCTTCCACTGGCCCGATGATTAACATATAAAACAAAAAATCATAAGTGAGAACAGTCCACGAAAAATCCATATGATTTCCTATGAGCGAAAAGCCACAAAAGGCAGGAACAATGGCAATCACAACATTAAGAACGAGTGCTATCGCAGCACCAATCAAATATTGACGTTTATTTTTTGGTGCAATATTGATTTTCATATTTGTTAATTTCATTGCAATCAATGCAATCAGTCCATTAGACAAGTTGAGAAATATATGCACAATAACTTTAAGTGCAGTTATGTCTATGTATTTTACGAATTTCGCACAAAACGTAACTGTACATATCATTACAAGCGATAAAGAAAGAATAACAATATTTCTTTTTTTAACTTCCATACTCTCACTCCCAAATTCCGATTTAAGCGAGGAAGTAGTATTACATCCCACTTATACTTATTATACCAAACCGCCCCGAAAAAGTCAATCTGTAAACCTTTTGCAAACAAATAACGTTGCAATATACCGCCATTTGTGCTATAATCAGGATATAGAGCAGAGCGGAGGTGGATCGCAATGGATAACGAAAACGAAGAATTAGTAAACTGTGTATTATACAAGAAAATCAAACGGGTGGAGAGCGCAGAAATCTCTATCAGCAAGACCATGATAAAATCGGCTCAACAGGATAATGACGGCAATTGATGATCATATTAAATGAATAGGAGGGTTTTACTTGACCGTTGATACAAAAGAGGTAGTTACTACTATAGCCTATATGATAGGCGTCCGAATGTCAGCACTGACCGTGAGTTACGGTGAATGTTCCGAGCTTATCGAGAAGCTCCAAGCCGATAAGGACGCCACTACGATAAGATATTTATGTAAGCTGCGGACCGTACTGATGCAGAAGTTCAAAAAGACCGATGATCTTATGCGGTATCAGCTCAAAAATTTGCATAACATTGAATGGTACGATAAGGATAATATCAAACAGCTTGAAAAATGGGGATTTACCATTATCCAAGCGAATTGCCGTTCGGAGAAGTATATGCAGGATCTCACAAGGCTCATCAATGAAAATATCGACAAATGCTCTCATCTGTTTTACGATTGGCTGAACTGGGAGTATATCCGAGATCTGTTCTTTGTCCCGAAATACAATAAGAACGGTGTAATGAAAGTCGAGTTCAATAAATATATGGCGAATATCGAGCATTACCCATTTCAGATGTATATTCACTGGCAACCTGCCGAAGTCGGGAGCATCATCTATTCAGACCGTAAGTTTTTGAAGATCATCTACGGTCAGCATAATGACAGCTTCACCGATTATACGAAATATCGGGACGCAGATGATGAGACACGAAACAATATCTATAATTTTATCGACAGCACCGAGAAAACAGCTATAGCTGTCGATTGTGAGAACTCTGATCCATACAAGCTTTATAGCGTTCTGAAAGGCTTAAATCAAGAGGAGCTTGCTAAGATCGAGAAGATCACGCTATATGACGATCCGAACACTACCGCAGGCTGGGATTGGCTCTCCAAATTCACGCAGATACCCGTTGAGCATATCGAAATTGACCGTGTGACAGACAGAAAGTCACTGGTCGATGTGCGAATGACTGCAAGCGTAGTCACGGACTTCTACCGTGACGGGATAACATCTTTTATCATTGTGTCAAGTGATTCGGACTTTTGGGGACTTATCGAGAGCCTGCCGAAAGCAAAGTTTCTCGTTATGTACGAATACGAGAAGTGTGGAACGGCGATCAAGAACGCCCTCGCACAGCACGGCATCTATTATTGTGCCATTGATGATTTCTGCACCGCAGGCACGGAGGAGTTGAAACGTGCCGTACTCTTTGCAGAGCTTGAAAAGCATTTGCCCTCACTCATTGGAGAGAACCCTCTGGAGCTTACTCACAAGATATATGAAGCCACAAAAGTAACCGCTACCATGAAAGAAATGGAGAACTTTTGCAATAGATATGTCAAGACATTGCGTCTGAAGGTGAACTCAGAAGGAAAATTCGTGATAGAGATCCAAACAATCTAAGAAAAACTCGCATGGCTTTCTATCAATATCATTAAGCTAATAAAATCAAGAAATAAAATTGCGTGAAAATATCTAAGCCCCACGGTGTATTTAAGGTCATCAGAAGAAAAAAGATCTTCAGATAAATTTGTAGCAATTACTTCATAGCTGTCATCTGATATTTTAAAGCGAACAATCCGTACAGGCAACTCATAAATAACAGTAGGCTCTGATTTTTTGTTTTTTGAAGGAAGAAAATCAAAGGTACAGTTAAAACTTTTTTTGCATAAAAAAAGACTTCATACCGCTGTGAAACAGTATGAAGTCTGAAAAAAATCTTAGATCACCAGCAGTAGCATACAGAGTAGATCGTTACTGTGCCGTTTGCTGCACCTGCGTGGATCTGATCTAGCTTTTCGCCGAAATCGGAAGTGCCGAATGCTGACTTGCAGTTGTTGTAAGAATACTTTGCGTAGTAGTGTCCGTTTGCTGTGCCTGTTTCGCTTGGTGAAACCTTTGCCCACTCTGCTCCGCCTGACCAGCTCTGAAGAACAAATTCTACCTGATTCTGTGTTCCTGAGTATTCAACGTAGAAGTAGCCGTTTGACTGAATGTCATATGCGTTGAAGCTTCCGCCATTCTTTGAAGTCTTTGCTGAAACAGCCTGATCCCATGCTGAAGCAGTTGAAGAACCCCAGAAAATCGATTTGTAATTGCTGTCTGAGCTGCTTGAAGAAGATGAAGATGAGGAAGAACCTGATGTTGATTCAAGATACCAAAGCTGGCACTTTCCGCCCCAGTAGCTCCACTGGTCAATGTTTGCTCCGTCAGCTGTGCTCTGTCCGTAAACGTCAAGGCATGAGTAGCAGTCTGAGATCTTTGTCTTGATAGCATAAGCGTCGCCGATCTTTACAAGCTGGAATTTCTGACAGTCACCGCCGTGATACTGCCACTGGTTGATGTTAGCACCATTGTCCCTGCTCCAGTTGTATACGTCAAGACAGCTTTTGTAATTTGATGCACCTGTGTAAATAGTGTAATAGCCGTTTCCGTCGCTTACAAGCTTGAATTTCTGATTGTTTCCGCCTGTACCTCTGTACTGCTGAACATTTGTGCCGTTGTCAGCCTTTGCCTTGTATACGTCAAGATACTTGCCGCTGAGTGCATTCTTAATGTAATATGTTCCGTCAAGTCCGAGAACTCCGCTGTTGGAATCTGTTGAAGTTCCTGAGGAAGAACCGCCTGAGGAAGAACCGCCGGAAGAGCTTCCTGAACCGCTGTAAACTGAGCAGGTCTTAGAAGTTGCCTTGATTCCGTTAGAGCCGTTGATAAGTGTGTTTCCCCATGAAGAAAGGCTTGAGCCGTCCCATGAGTTTGCAATGTCGAGGTAGCTCATGTCAGAGTTGTTGCCCTTCCATGACCAGCCAAGATAGCCTACGCCCTTGCTTGTGCAGTAGCTCATGATAGTAGCCTCATCAACGTCGCCGTTTGTGTGCTGACCGCCGAACTCGCCGATAACAACAGGCACACCGATGCTGAGTGCGTTATCAATGTTGTTTCTTACAGTTGATGCGTTTCCGCCTGCGTATTCATACATATGAATGGAGAATACGGTGTTCTTCTGTGAGTCTGCGTTGAAAACAGACTTACCGTAATCCTTGATGCTGTCAGGATACTGTCCCCAGCCTGCGCAGTCTACCATAAGCATATTTGTAATGCCTGCGTTTCTTACAGATCGGATAGCAGACTTGTAGCCGTCAGCCCATGCGCTCCCGTTCCATGTGCCGTACCACTCGTTTGCGATGTTTACGATAACATATTTCTCAGTACCGCTGAGAACGCTCTTCATTTCCTTCCAGTAGTCAACGCACTTGTTAAGATCATAAGTGCTGTCACTGCCTGTTGCGTCATGTACTTCGAGAATGCATATCAGCTTGTTTGACTTGCACCAGTTGATGATGTTCTTTACTTCCTGTGCGCTTGTTTTTGTGTACTTTGAGCCGTTTGCAAGTACGACTCTTACGGTATTTGCGCCGTTGTTTGCAGCGCCCTTGATAGAAGTCTCAGTCTTCTCTGTGTACCATGCATGAGCAATGTTCACGCCACGCATAACGAACTTGTTTCCGCTAGCGTCATAGATACTAGTACCGCTTACATAAAATCCTGATGCCGCCTCTGCGGTCGGTGTTGTCATAAAACCAAAGCAGGTTATTACGGCAAACATTACAGCAACAAAAGTCTGTAATGCCTTTGCAGAAAAAGTTTTGTTCTGTACCATAAAAAGTTCCTCTTATTCAATTAATTTTTAAATACCGGTATTCTAAGGCAGCACTGTATTATCCTCGTGCGTTGCTGCCTTAACTCTGTCAACACAAAACATTATATTATTTAAAGTAAAAAAAGTCAACTGAAATATTTGAGTAAAACGTTTACACAAATAATTTTCGTATTTTAGCATAATTTTTCGTAGATTAATTGAACAATATGACTAATTTTTATCACATTTTCAGTATAATATATTATATGTACACAAAACTTTGCTTTTAAATTTCAGAAAATTAAGAAACTTTTTGAAACAAAAAAATCGGTATATATGCTGCGTTGAGCATATATACCCATATAAAATTTTCTTTATATTGATTCAATCAAGCCGTCAGAATATATCTTTTTTGTTCTCGTACAAATTCAGAGATCATAATCAGATCACCCTATTCTTGTGTGGTATCACTGTATTTTACATCCTCCACTTCACAATCTAACTGAATGTCATGAGGCTTTCTATTTGCTGTATTTTTTCTTGACATCGTCACATTTTTGTGATAAAATTAGTAATATATGAGAAAATTATAGTGGAAAGGAAAAATAATATGAAGTTATTTAAGCGGACGCTTACGACGGCAGTGGCGGTGTGCCTTGCACTGCAAAGTGCAGTGGTATGCTTCGGAGCTGAGGCAGAGGAGCAAATTCCTGCTGGCGGAGGGGAAGTCGGTCTTTATACGTCGGAGAACGATGAAGCCATTCAGTTGACGGAGGATATGTATAACAGTTGGTATGAAGGCGATCAGACATATGACGGCACGGAAAAGACGCTTTATGGCTATTCACTTATGGATAGCAACAACTATTACTGGCTCACTGAGGACGAGGACTATGTTGTTACTTATGAGAACAACATAAACGTAGGTACTGCGACGGCTACTTTCACTGGTATAGGTAATTACACAGGAAGCTTTACAAAGAATTTCAATATCGTGCCAACTGATATTTACCGTGCGGATATTGACTGCGAGTATGAGCAGAGCTACTGTGCCGGTAAACCTGTTCAGCCAAAACCTATTGTTACATACAATGATATTGTGCTTGCTGAGGGCGTTGACTATGAGATCGAATATGAGGACGATTGTGGCGAGCTTGGCTGGCATTATGCTTATATTAAAGGTATCGGAAACTTTAATGGAACCGATTCCTTTGAGTATAACGTTGTAGAGGCTGAAATATCGAGCGAGAACATTTCTGTGGATGCTAGCTGCACCTACACGGGCTACGCTCAGACTCCTGCACCTGTCGTTACAGTTAGTGGTGCAGTGCTAAGACGTGGCGTTGATTATAATGTATCATATACAAACAACGTCAATGCCGGAACAGGCTATATGACCATATCAGGCATGAACGGCTATACAGGATATGTGACAGTGCCTTTCACTATCAGCCCGAAAGCTGTTTCTGAGGTCGAGATACTAAAGGTAGCTGATGTGGATTATACCGGCAAAGCTGTCAGACCGAGCCTTTTTGTCAAGGCAGACGGAAATATGATCAAGAGTTCTGACTATACTGTAACATATTACAATAACACAAATATAGGCACAGCGACCGCTGTTGTTACTCTTGGCGGAAACTACGAAAGCAGGTACCCTGTTTCGACAACATTCAAGATCGTTCTTGGAAAGCCAACGGGATTTAAGGCTACCGCTGACTCTACCACTTCTGTAAAGCTTAGCTGGAACAAGATCGGCAATTGCAAATACAGGGTCTATCGCTATGATCCAAAGAAAAAGACCTACAAGCGTCTGACGGTCACCAGTTCCACAAGCTATACTGACAAGAAGCTTTCAGAGGCAACGAGTTATACTTATGCCGTAAAGCTTGAATACAACTCTAAGACCGGCCCTTATATAACAGTAAAAGGCAACACAAAGTTATCCACTCCGAAAATGACGGTAAAGGCTTATAATAAGAAAGTCACAATAAGCTGGAACAAGAACACAAAGGCTGAGGGATATCAGATATACTGGTGCAAGGGCGATGAGTGGACTATCCCACATAACGATTATTATAGTATGCCAAAGGATTGCTATAATGACTATGTTCAGCTCAAGAAGATAACAAAGAACAGCACAACCTCTTATACAAAATCAGACCTTTCAGGTTCAAAGAATTATCACTTCAAAATGAGGGCTTATAAGACCATAGACGGAAAGGTGGTTTACAGTAGCTGGACGGGTATCCAATGCAAGATAAACACAGTTTCAAGACTTAATGCGGCAACAAAGAAGAGTCACAGCACTTATAAGATCTACAATGTTCAGGGCAAGAAAACAAAGACCTCGACGCACACTCTTACAGCAGAGGAGAAGAAGATACTTAAAAACTTTGCCTCAAAGCATTTCAAGAAAGATTGGTCGGCGGCAAAGAAAGTCGAATATACTGCGGATTGGATAAGAAAGAATTTGAAATATGGCAGGATACCGACAGGCTCGCACAGCAAGAATATCTTTGTTTACAAAGAAGGTCAATGTGCTGATTACAATGGCGCACTGGTGGAAATGATGGTTTATCTCGGCTATGACGCAAACCTTGTTATGGGCAACCGCAAGGGCGGAGGACAGCATTTCTGGGGCGAGATAAAGATAGACGGAGTGACTTATCTGCTGGAAGTCGGAGAAAAGGTCTATGACAGCCCGCAATGGAATTACAAGTGGCAGTTTATGTGCCTTAAATATTCTGAGGCTGACGGTGGTTACAAGAAAAACGGAAAGCTATACTAATAGCCGATAGTTTGATAAAGTGGGACGTCGTTCCCTACAAAAAGCTCTGCGGAGGAAGATATTCCGCAGAGCTTTTTTTGTAGAAAAAATCATGATTTTTCTTGCCAAATCCCTTTCAATATATTATAATGTACTTAGAAGATCATATTTGAAAGGAACGTATGGAAAATGAAAAACATTGTTACAGCCCTGATGCAGTTTGTGATACTTGTGGTCGCACTTGTCATTGTGACCTTTGCTATACCTAAGATCGCAGGAAACGATGACAGATATGATAAGTACATAGCTGAAAACTCAAAGCAGACCGTTACAGTGGGAAGCGCCTTTGGCGTTGTCAAAGACGGTGAAAAGGCTTCGTATACTGATATTGACAACAGCCTTAAAAATATCTTTAGTAAAGTAACTCCACTGCAAAAGCCTGTGAATAAAGTTCTGAACAAGCAGATAAGCTTCAAGCAGGCAAAATATTTTGAATATTATTGGCTCACTGCGCTTATTTCAGGTGTACTTTGCTGGATATTTGCGGCAGGCTTTCCGTTTAGGATAGGGCGAAAGGGCTTCAATGTGTTTGGCTCTGTGTATAATAACTTTTCAAAAGTTGTTCTCCTTGAAGATGAAATGACCCGTGAGGAATATGAGGTCGATCTAGGTATGACCATATGGGGACCTTTGTGGATAATCCTTATAGCTTTGCGTGCGACCTTTGCTATTACATGGGGCTTTATCCTGCCTTTTGTGATAGCCGCCAATCTTGCCATAGGCATTATAAGAATAGTTGGAAATGTTATTATCGTCAGCGTCCGTGGTGCTGCCGCTGATGCAAAAAGGCATAGCCTTTCGCAAAAGCTTGACAAAACGACCTTTTCTATTTATCCTGAGGGCGGATATTTCAGAGTAGAGCAGGATCAGGACAATGGTCAGGGCGTATATGTGAAAAATTATTGGAACGCTGTTGCGGCAAAAGCATTGTTTGAAAGCGAAGCTGAAAATAAGTCTTTCAGCAAGGAGGATTCTGAGGAAAATATTCTTCGTGGAGATATAAAAGAGAAGAAGTTTTATGAAACATATCGTTTGCTCAGCCGTATAAAGGGTCTTTTCAATAATGATATCAAGGAGAAAAAAGCAGTTATTGCCGCTTCATTAAAGAATAAAGAGGGCGGTTATGAATACAGATTTATTGCTGAACCGGAATTATACCATGTTTATATGGTGGGTGATGAAAAGGCAGAAAACCTTAGCCATAAGGATCTGAAAATAGATTTTAATGCCGCTATGCTTCTTGACCTGCTTGACTTTGACCGAAAGGGTCAAAGGTATGATCATAATGATTTTCTCAATTTGTATTACGCTGATAGTGATGAATTTACAGCAAAGCTTATGAATTATAACCATAAGCTGATAACAAAGTTTGGCAGGAACAGATATGACGAGTATTTTGAACAGCACAAACAGCAGATAATCGAACACCGCCGATATAAAAAGCTTTCGGCTGTGGGAGAGGACGATGAGTGAGATAATTAAATATTCAATATAATAACAAGCCTCCCACGGAATTGTTTCTGTGGGAGGTTTGCTTTCCGTACGCCAAATCACCTACCGCTTGTGCAACTTTTTTGCCGTTTGTGCAAATATTATTGACTTTTTGTTAAGAATGATAGATAATTATTATAAATATTAATGCTATAAATTAGAGATGCTTGTTAAACAATGAAAATGAGAATAATAGAAAACTCAGCGAAAGTGTTTCTGCAGACGATGAGCTATGATACTGAAACAGTTTAGAAAGCAATGGTGGACACTATGGCGGCTGTCATAATGTCAGATGATGAGAGGTGAAATATGGATAAAAAGGTAAAAGCTTTTTTTGCAGCTATGGGAATTGCCACGGCGTTGTTAGTGCCTGTTTCTGCATCTGCGGATAATTCTGACTCAGAAGTGCAGGTGAGCATCGACATTACTTGGGACTCTTTGGAGTTCACCTATACAGATCGGCAGTGGGATCCTGAGACCCATTCATATATAGGCGGCGGTTGGTCTGACAGCGGCGGAAATTTTACTTTGACAAACACAGGGAATGTGGGTGTTATGGCGGATTTTTCATACAAACAAGCAGAGGGCATGGACGAGATAAAAGGCTATTTTTCAAGCAGTGAGCTAATAGTGCCTATCTCAGAAAGCCGAAACAGCAAACTTACTTTGTCGGGTAAACCGACAGCGCATTTTGAAAGCAAGACTATCGGCACTGTTACAGTGAATGTCTATCCTCACGGCTGGGCAAACGTGAACGGCACAAAGTATTATTTTCGACTTGGTTATAAGGAAACTGGCTGGGTAAAGGATGAGGACACTGGTGATTGGTACTATTTTGATAAAGACGGCAATATGGTGAAAGGTTGGTTTAAGGACGGCGGAAGTGAATGGTATTATGCCGATGAAGACGGCAAGGTGCTCACAGGCAGCAACAATGGTGGCGAGTACGATTTGTCTTATCCATGGGATTACGGAAAATTGCACACAGACTGGCTTAATGTTAATGACGATTGGTACTATATAGACAGAAACAGTTCAATAGCAAAGGACACCACTATCGACGGACGGTATATTGGACTTGACGGCAGGTGGGACGGGATCGGCGACGCGCCAAATACATAAAAAATGATAAATTGTAAAGGAGCAATTACTTATGAAAAAGACGATCTCGATCGTAATGGCATTAGCACTTGCGGCAACACTCAGTACGGCGGCGTTTGCAGCGGAGGCTGATGACGGAAACATCAAAAAGAATATCAGTGTAAAGGCAAAGTATGTTGAGGATATCAAAGCCTCAAAAACTATCCAGGCTGACGTTGTATGGGGTGAAATGGAGTTTACATACAATGTGAGCGGAACAAAGACTTGGAATGAAAAAACTCATGAATATGATATCGACACAAAGGGCAAATGGTCTGCAAAAGGTAATGATATAAGCGTTACAAACCATTCAAATACGGATATCGACGTTGATTTTACATATGAGCCACTTGATAAATACAGCTTTGTTAAGGGCGAATTTACATATGATGCAGTCACAATACCAACAGCTGAAAACAAGGCTGTCGATGACGAGAATCTCACAATAAGCACAGCTCTCACCCTAAGCGGTGGGCTTTTATCGGACGTCACAGATCTCACAAAAGTAGGAAATGTGGCAGTAACTATCGCAGAGGCAGTGAAGTAATGTTGTGAAAAACGCAAACACCTATGGCAGAAGGCTTGTCTGTCATAGGTGTTTTTGCGTTTAAGCCCTATAAATTTTGAACTCTTTTTCTACGGTTTAGATGTGATATGTGTGCGAGAAATAATAAAGATAAAGTAAACTTAGCTACAATATATAACACATCAACCATGATTATTTTCTGTCAACAAAGACGCAGGAACTTCTCAAGGTAAATATCAATAATACATTTTCACAGCTTATCGACGAAGTTGTCGAAGAAAGAAATCAAGAAATTCACGAGAGATTCAAGGAAAAGGCTGAAAAATATATTTCAGAGTAATAGCTTTTTGACAAAACGAGCGTATACCGATTTGGTGTACGCTCGTTTTGATTATACCGTGGTCATTATTATGGTACTATAAGTGCCGTTTGTTGAATTATAAATAGTTTGATATGTGACAAATAACGTACTAGACGTAACGGTGAAAGCGTGTTATACTATAAATATAGAGAAGATGCGTATGAAAGGAGTGGGCAACGTGGAAAACGGTCGTGTTCAGGATAGCTTTTTCGGAATGTCATTTAATCACCAGATGTCCTGGATAGATGAAACTGTCTCACATATAGTCACACATAATTTACAACCAAAGATAAGGGCAGAAGGTAGAGAAGCCTATGGTCAAAAGGGCTACACACACGCTTTGAAAAGAATATTTGAAGTAATAAAGAGCGACCCAAAGAATATAACGAACCTAGAAGAGTGATATGAAAGGTGGATATGAAATTGGCAAACGTAAAAAATCACGAATATACAAAAGAAATGTTTAAAGACATAGCGTTCTTTACTCTTGCCGAGCCTGGTGCTATGGGGGTCGGCAATCTTATGGAATTTATCACAGCCGAAGGTGAGGAGTTCTCACTTTTCTTTTCTGAAGAAATGCCATATTCAAAGGTCAAGGAGTATTTTCCTGCGTTAGATGATTGCTATTGGAATGGTCCTGAATCAGATGAATCCTGCAGAACTGAGTTCGTGTTCTACTTCAGCAAGGAAGAAAGGAACTTCAAGCATACAAAGCCTCCCAAAAATTATGCGCATTTATATGAAGGATTTGGAAATCACATATGTATACGTAAAGATTATTATCCTGTAGTCGAGCCGATCATAAGAGATCTTATAGAAAAGAATGAGCTTGTAAATTGGTATAAAAGAACTGAAAAAATAATAAACGCAATAAAAAATCTAACGGCTGAAAAGAAAGAAGGAAAAATGCAATGCGATTAGAAGAATTTTTAGACTGTTTTGACATTAATTGTATGGTAGAGATAACGTGTGAAAGTGAACCTGTTAGGAGATGCAGAGTGTCGGCTGCACTAACTGACGACAGATACCCGGCGGTGGACTATGTGGTCTTGCCCGGCAGTGTTACATTTAAGGATGATGTCGTACATATACCAGTGATTTGGAAATTGACCTGGGGGACGTTCAGTAAGTGTATAAATACTTATTTCGCTGAACACGAAGAAAATGGATCAGTATAATGACCCAAAGCAGGTGGATATTTTTTCAGAATCGTCGAATTTTTTAGCACCCCCAAAAATTTTATACGTCAGACCTGCATATCGGACACAAGAACATAATAGGTTTTGATCACAGACCGTTCAGTTCACTTGATGAAATGACGGAAAAGATAATTGCTAATTGGAGCAAGACTTTTTCCTGCGAACTGCTAACAATCTTGTCCCCATTGAAGTGAGATCTGAAAACAAAAAGAGAAAATCATTAAAGACGCTTATTAACTATGATAAATACGAAGATATAAGTTTTGGCATAAAATTAAACAATGGGAATATAGGGCATGACAGTGATGTCTATACCTTCCCATATTTTTGTTCTTTTCTCGTTAAGTCTTTTCTTAAGCAAAGATTTTAATTTATCACAAGCAAAGTTGAAATAGCAAATTTCCGCAACAGTTGACAAAACTGCAAAAATATGATATAATTTTCAGGTAATAATTTAAGGGCAATGACGCTCCGTGTAATTTTCACGGGGCGTTTTTTATTTTTTTGTGGGGGTGTTTTCTGTGAAAGTCAATGAAAAGAAGGGCAGAAGTGCGCTCAAAAGCCGCAATATCACCATTTGTGCAGTTGTGGTGTTTCTTCTTATTACGGCTCTTACTTTAATGAGCAGCAGATATATGACCCAGTGTATCGACAGAGAAAATACCGCACAATCAAACAGGGGAGAGCTTTCTGATCTTGGACAGGAGCTTGCGGACGCTTCCGATTATCTTACCGATGAAGCTAGAAAATTCTCCGTAACAGGGGATATCGAACACCTTTATAATTATTGGTATGAGGTCTATGAGGAAAAGACTCGTGACCGTGTTATAAACAGCCTTTCCGCCCTTGACCCTCCTGAGAACGAAACTGCGCTTCTTGCGGAAGCTAAAAAGTATTCTGATACGCTCATAAAGACCGAAACAGTGTCAATGAAGCTTATGCTCACTGCAAAAGGAATAACAGCGAAACAGTTTGGTGACAGCAAGGGCGGCAGATTGGCGGAGTATGTTTCCATTGTGGAGAATACGCCCCTGCCTGAGGAATACAGTGGCCTTAGCCCTGATGAAATGAAAAAGCGCTCTCGTGAGATACTTTATGACAGCTTTTATAACGATTCTAAAACCATGATAATGTCGCCTATAGAACGCTTTCGTCAGGCTCTTAATAAACGTCTTGACGCAGAGGTGGAAAGCGCTGCAGCAGGACGTGAAACTGCACTGGTGATACAGCTTGTGTGTTCAGCGAGCGTGCTTGTTATTGTGGGCATAGTGCTGATAGTTTTTGAAAGCCTTTATGTCAGACCTATAAACGACTATTCTGAGAGCCTTTCAAAGCGTAATGAAAAATCTGCCGAATTTGACCTTTCAAACGTCCGTGTGACACCAAAGGGAGCGTATGAGCTTTTTCGTTTTGGCGAGCTTTTCAACCGCCTTTCGCAAATACTGCAAAACGAGCTTAAAAAGCGTGAAACAGCCGAGGTGCAGATGCGGCAGGCTAAAGAAGAAGCAGACAGGGCGAACAGCGCAAAAAGTGATTTTCTTGCCCAAATGAGCCATGAGCTTCGCACACCGCTTAATGCTATCACAGGCTATCTTTATATGCTTTCAAATACCAGCCTTGACGATACTCAGAAGAGATATTGCACCAATATAAACACAGCTTCGGAAAATCTTCTGGGGCTTATCAATAACGTTCTTGACTTTTCCAAAATAGAGTCGGGAAGCTTACAACTCGAATATACAGATTTTGACCTTGTGAAGCTTATAAGCGACACCTATTCCATAATGGAAAGCACAGCCATAGCTAAGGATATCCCATTGCGCCTTGATATATCGGGGGATATGCCGAATTTCGTCTGCGGCGACCCTTTGCGATTAAGGCAGGTGCTTGTAAATCTTATTGGAAATGCGGTGAAGTTCACCGACAGGGGCGAGGTGGTCTTTGGTTGTAAATGTCAGGAAACAAAGGGCAGAAGCGTTGTTATCATGTTCAGCGTTTCTGACTCAGGGGAGGGCATACCGCAGGACAGGCTTGAGAGCATTTTTGAGCCTTTTATCCAAAGCGACGCAGGAGTGACAAGACGTCACGGCGGAACAGGTCTGGGGCTTCCTATCTCGCAATCTATCGTCAAGGCGGCAAGCGGTGGTAAATATAGCATAGAGGTTACATCTCAGCTTGGAAAAGGCTCGTGCTTTAGTTTTCTTATGCCATTTGATATTGCAGAGCCGTCACAGGTGCAGAGCGAAAACGATACTTCTCAGGGCGTGCCTGTTGAAAAGGCTGTCATTTTGTTGGTGGACGACAACAGTGTGAACCTAGATATCGAAAGTGAGATTTTAGGCACATACGGCTTGCAGGTGGATACCGCTGACAGTGGCTCAAAGGCTATAGAATATTGCAATAGCCACAGCCCTGATATGATAATTCTTGACCTGCATATGCCTGATATGGACGGCTATGAAACTGCAAGACACATAAGAGAGCTTCCTGATTTCGGACTTACGCCAATAATCGCTCTTACCGCCGACGTTGTTTCGGGCATAGAACAGAAAGCCTATGAAGCAGGCATGGACGGCTATATCTCAAAGCCTTTCCGACCTGATGATCTTAGAAAAATGATATACAAGCATTTGCACATAAGGCGTGAAATGCCCGAAAAAGCTACAGAGCAGGGTGACGAGGTGTTTGATTGCGTTGCCTGCCTTGACGCTTTGGGCGGAAGCAAAAGCATACTTTTTGACATAATAAAGCGTTTTATTTCCGAACACGGAAGCGACCAGAAATATATCTGCCAGCATATCGAAGCGGGAAACTATATGAACGCGCGGATTATACTCCATGACGTTATAGGGATTTCGGGCAATCTTTGTTGCAGAAAGCTTCATGAAAGTGCAAAGGCATTAAGTGATATTCTCAAATCTGATGCACCGCAAAATGCTGATACAAAAGACTTTGAGGAGCAGTGGGAAAAGGCAGTGAGCAGGCTTGAAGAATTTTTGCAGCTTGATGATGACAGCATGGTGCAAAATGCAGAGAGCCAGAAAAACTCACAGCTTGTAAAAGAGCTTTTAGACCTTTGTAAAGCCTTTGATATCTCTGCGGCGGAATATTTTCAACAGCATAGGGCAGAGTTTAAAGAGTGCATGGAAAAGACGAAATTCAGGCAGCTTGAAGAATACATAAACAGATACGACCTTCTCAGCATCACACAGTCTGAGGATCTATGGAGGTGACAAGTGTGTATAAGATACTTTTGGCAGAGGACGACGCAGATATGCGCTTTATCTACTCACGAATGTCGGTGTGGAAAGAATGTGGCTTTGTTATAGCAAAAGAGGTGTCAAACGGTAAGGACGCTCTTGCGGCGCTTAAAGCCGAAGCTTTTGACCTTGTGCTGACGGATATAAGAATGCCATTTATTGACGGCATAGAGCTTCTTGGAAAGATAAACGAGCTTGGCATAGATGTGGCAGTGGCTTTCATAAGCTCCTATGACGAGTTTGAATATGCACGAAAAGGGCTTGTGCTTGGAGCGTTCGACTATCTTTTAAAGCCCGTCAACGAGCAAAAGCTTTGGGATATGCTAAGACGTGTGAGCGAAAAGCTTGCAGAGAAGAAGGCTGAAAACACCTGCTCAGACTATGTGCTTTCGGCACTTGAAGCCGTGGGCAAAAGTAGTGACGACAGCTTTACTCAGGATATCTGCGCATATTTTTCAAATACAAGCTGTCGGGATATCTCAGTTGAGCAGGCGGCGGAGCATTTCGGCTTCAGCCGTGACTATTTCGGCAAGCTTTTCAGGCGGCAGATAGGGGAAAGCTTCAGCAAGTTCAGCACCCTTGTGAAAATAGAATACGCAAAAGAGCTTCTGCGGCAAAGCGGTATGAAAGCCTATGAGATAAGCGAGGAGCTTGGCTATTCAAGCGCAGACTATTTCACAAAGGTTTTCAAAGAGATAACGGGCGTTTCCCCTGCACAATATAAACAATCATTGTGACTTGTCTGAAAAATATAGGATTTTCTCTGATTTTTAGTGTTTTTATCTT
Organism: uncultured Ruminococcus sp.; assembly: GCA_934435205.1. Classification (GTDB taxonomy): domain Bacteria; phylum Bacillota; class Clostridia; order Oscillospirales; family Ruminococcaceae; genus Hominimerdicola. The sequence goes on from CAKSAK010000004.1 coordinate 105,106, forward strand.
TTGCCCACTGTGCTATACTATAAGCACAGGAGGTGATAGAAATGGACAATTTCGTTATTACCATAGCAAGAGGCTTCGGAAGCGGAGGAAAGCAGATCGGACTTGCTCTTTCAAAACAGCTTGGGATACCTTGCTATGAAAGCCAGATACTCAGCATGGCTTCAAACTACAGCGGAATAAACAAGGACCTGTTTTTTCAAGTGGACGAAAAGCTGAGGGGCTACCACCTTATCAAAAGACTTATGAAGTCTGCAAATAAGGACGATATCGTTGAGCCGACGGACAGGAGCTTCATTTCTGACGTTAATCTTTACAATATTCAGGCGAAGATAATCAAGGAGCTTGCCAAACAGCAATCCTGCATTATCATTGGAAAATGTGCAAATCACCTGCTGCGTGACTATGACAACACCGTAAGCGTGTATATAGAAGCTCCAAGAGCTTTCTGCGTGAAAAATGTTATTGAACGTCTTGGCGTTACCGAGGAAGAAGCCCACAGAATGATCTATCAGACCGACCGCTATCGTGCCGATTACTACAAGTATTACACAGGCGGCGAAACGTGGACAAATCCGGTGCTTTACGATATGACACTTAATTCTGACCGTATGGGAATGGATAAATGCACGGAGCTTATCATTCAGTATCTAAAGATAAAGCTTGGTGATGATATCCTCACCAAAAAGGGTACAGCAGAAAATGATAAGGCGCTTAAACAGCTTGGTCTGTTTTAGGCAAAAACTGAATATCACAACAATGAAGTTGGTTTATCTGCGAAGGGAAAATATCCTTTAGAGCAGAGAGCCAATTTTTTTATTGCATTTAGTATGGAAAAGTAAAATGAATTGGAGGAAAACACTATGAAAAAGACAAGAATGAAGAGATTTTTAGCGGTGCTTTCAGCAGCGGCTCTGGCGGCAACAATGCTCACAGCCTGCGGTTCAGGAGGAGGCTCAAGCAGTGGCGACGGCGACACAGTTAAGGTAGGACTTCTTCACTCCCTCACAGGCTCAATGGCTATCAGTGAAAAGTCAGTTCGTGACGCTGAGGTGCTTGCTATCAAGGAGATAAATGCCGCAGGCGGTGTAAACGGCAAGCAGATAGAATACGTCGAGGAGGACGGAGCTTCCGAGCCGTCAACATTCGCAACAAAGGCTGAAAAGCTTATTGACAGCGAGGGCGTTTCAACTATCTTCGGCTGCTGGACTTCATCATCAAGAAAGGCTGTTAAGCCTATCGTTGAGGAATACGGCTCACTTCTTTGGTATCCTGTTCAGTATGAGGGCATGGAAAGCTCATCAAATATTGTATACACAGGTGCAGCACCAAACCAGCAGATCGTTCCTGCTATCGACTATCTGCTTGATCAGGGCTATAAGAAGTTCTTCTTGCTTGGCTCTGACTACGTTTTCCCAAGAACAGCGAACATGATAATCAATGCACAGCTTGAAGCAAAGGGTGCAGAGGCCGTTGGTGAAGAGTATGCAGATATGGATCAGACAGATTTTGCCGCTATCATTTCAAAGATCGAAGCTGCAAAGCCTGACGTTATCATCAACACTCTTAACGGAACAGGCAACGTTTCATTCTTCAAGCAGATGTCTGAAAAGAACTATACAAGCAATGATTACATGACAATGTCATTCTCTATCGCAGAGGAAGAGGTCGCTACTATCGGTGCTGATATCCTAAAGGGTCACATGGTATCATGGAACTATTATCAGACAACAGACACAGAAAAGAACAAGGAATTTGTTAAGGCATATAAAGACGCATATGGTGAGAACAGAGTAACATCTGACCCTGCGGAAGCCGCATATGACGCAGTTTATCTTTGGAAAGCAGCCTGCGAAAAGGCAGACAGCTTTGAGCCTGAGGACGTTATCAAGGCAGTGGAGTCAGGCGAGATATCCTTTGACGCACCGGAAGGCACTGTAACTATCCAGGGCGACAATCACCACCTTGTAAAGCCGGTTAGAATTGGTCAGGTTGGCGACGACGGACTTATCAACGAGATCTACGCTACTGATCCTGTTGCTCCAGACCCATATCTTTCAACATATGATTGGGCTGTTAAGGCAGGAATCCAGCCTCTTGAATAAGCATATTTCATAATAAATCCTCTGTAAGTATCCTTTAATGCACAGTCAGTAATTTGGCTGTTAATGCACAGCCAGTATTTTGGCTGTGCATTATTAAGGACACGAAAGGACGTGGCAAAAATCTATGGATCGTTTTATAAACACTATGTTCAACGGCGTAAGCCTTAGTTCTATCATACTTCTTACCTCTCTTGGTCTTGCAATAACCTTTGGACTTATGAGAGTAATAAACATGGCTCACGGAGAGTTTGTGATGATAGGCGCATATACAACATATGTCGTTCAGCAGATATTCGTAAAATACTGTCCCGAAAGCATTCGTGACGTTTATTATTTTGTTGCGATACCCGCCGCATTCGGCGTGACGTTCATCCTTGGAAGCTTGCTTGAAAAGTTTATCATCTCCCGATTATACGGGCGAGAGATAGACAGCTTGCTTGCAACATGGGGCATAAGCCTTATTTTACAGCAGGCGGCAAGAAGCATTTTCGGCACACAGGGCGTAAACGTAACAGCACCGTCATTCTTAAACGGCGGAATAAAGATAGGCGGCTGTACATTCTCATACAACAGACTTTTCATCATTCTTCTTGTGGCACTTTGTCTGCTTCTGGTGTGGTTTATCATGTATAAGTCAAACTTCGGCAAGCAGATGAGAGCCGTTATGCAAAACAGAACAATGGCAAAATGTATGGGTATAAACTCACGCAAGGTGGATAACATCACATTTGCTATCGGCTCAGGTCTTGCAGGTATCGCAGGCTGCTCGGTGGCGCTTCTTGGTTCTATCGACTCGACAGTTGGTCAAAGCTACATAGTAAACAGCTTTATGGCAGTCGTTCTCGGCGGCGTTGGCAAGCTTCTCGGCACAGCTATCGGCTCTGTGATAATAGGCTCTGCAAGCATTTTCACAGAGAACTATACTTCATCAACTATTGCAAAAGCTATCGTTCTGCTTATCGTTATTATCTTTTTGCAGAAGCGTCCGCAGGGACTTTTCGTTATCAAAAGCAGAAATCTTGACGAGTAAGGGAGGTGTTTCGGTCAATGAAACTAAGCAGATTTTTCAAAAAAAGAGGAGCTGCTATAAGCTTCCTTATAATAGCAATAATTCTCGGCATCATGCCGCTGCTTCTTAACGCCGGAATGCTCTCTGGCTCATCTACAGTTATATTTCTCGGCAAATGTATGGCGTTCGCCATTGCCGCAATGGGTATCGACCTTATATGGGGCTATACAGGTATCCTGAGCCTTGGTCACGGACTTTACTTCGCCCTTGGCGGATACTGCATGGCAATGTATCTAAAGCTTCAGGAAACAGGGGGCAAGATAACAGACTTCATGCACATAGGCGGACTTGATGAACTTCCTCTTATCTGGAAGCCTTTCAACTCCTTTGCTCTGACCCTTATCCTTATTATAGCAGTACCCTCAGTGGTGGCGTTCATTATCGGATATTTTATCTTTAAAAACAGAGTAAAGGGCGTTTATTTCTCTATAATCTCACAGGCACTCACATGGGCGGCTTATTCTATCTTTATCGCACTTTCTACCTACACGAACGGAAACGTGGGTATCACAGAGATAAAGACCATTTTCGGAAGCATCAAGGGCAATCTTCACAGAAACGAGATGTTCAAGCTTTATTATCTTGCACTTATCCTTATGACACTTATCTTCGCACTGTCAAGATTTCTTGTTAGCCGCAAGTTCGGCAAGCTTCTTATCGCTATCAGAGACGGTGAAAACAGAACATACTTCTCAGGCTATAAGGTAAGCGCATACAAGAACTTTATCTATGTGCTTTCTGCGGCACTGGCTGGTATCGCAGGTGCAGTTTTTGTAAACTTCAACGGAAGCATTACTCCGTCACAAATGACTATTTCATATTCTATCACAATGGTAATATGGGTAGCTGTCGGAGGCAGAGGAACGATAATAGGCGCTGTTATTGGTGCATTTCTTATCAATCTTTGCGAGTATAACCTCAGCTCAGGAAGCATGGTTGAGATATGGCAGTATATAATCGGCGCAGTGTTCTGCGTGACTATCATATTCTTCAAGAGCGGTATCGTTGGTATCGTCAGCGAACAGCTCCCAGCGCTTTTCCGCAAGCTTAAAACAAAGGGCAAAGACAAGGCAAAGGAGGCGGCGTAAAATGGCTACAGCTACAAAGACAAATGATGTTGTTCTTGAAATAAACAATATTTCCGTTTCCTTTGACGGCTTTTACGCCCTCACAGAGGTGAGAACAAAGGTCATGCGCAACAGCATACACTTTTTTATCGGACCGAATGGCGCAGGAAAGACCACGCTTCTTGACATAATCTGTGCAAAGACAAAGCCCACCTCCGGCACTGTTATTTTCCACCCAAAGGGCAGAGAAGCCGTAAGGCTCACAGGCATGAAAGAGTATAAGATAGTGCAGGAGGGCGTGGGAAGAAAGTTTCAGGTGCCGTCAGTGTTCGTAAACCTCACAGTAGAGGAGAACATGATACTCTCCCTGAAGGGTCACAAGGGCATACTTGATTCCATTTTCAAAAAGCCCTCAAAGGAGGATATGGAAAATATCCGCTCAACGCTTGAACGTGTGGGACTTGAGGATAAAGCGTCAGAACGTGCAGGAAGTCTTGCTCATGGTCAGAAGCAGTGGCTTGAGATAGCGATGCAGCTTGTGCAGAAGCCTGAGATAATAATGCTTGACGAGCCTGCCGCAGGCATGGGCAAGCCCGAAACTTTCCGAACGGGCGAGATCCTAAAGGAGATAAAAAAGGATTGCACTATTATCGTTATCGAGCATGATATGGACTTTGTAAAGCAGGCGGCTGATATCGTAACAGTGCTTCACGAGGGCAAAATGCTCATGGAGGGCAACATCAGCGATGTGCTTGCAGACAAGACGGTTCAGGCTGTTTATCTTGGAAGAGGGGGCGAGTAAAATGCTAAGCTTGAAAAACGTTGACTCATATTATGGTGAGAGCCGTGTTATAGAAAACCTCAGCTTTGAGGTAGAAAAAGGTAAGATAGTTGGGCTTATCGGCAGAAACGGCGTTGGCAAAAGCACCACTCTCAAAAGCATAATGGGCATTGTAAAGACCCCGAAAGGCGAGATAATATTTGACGGGGAGAACATCATCAAAAAGCCTGTCTATGAGCGTGTGAAGCTTGGCATAGGCTATGTTCCACAGGGACGTGATATTTTTCCCAAGATGACAGTTGAGGAAAATATCGAGCTTGGATTGCAGCCAAAGGGCGGAAAGGGCAAAGTGCCTGATTATATCTATGACCTTTTTCCAATACTGCCGAAGTTTGCAAAGCGTAAGGGCGGCGACCTTTCAGGAGGTCAGCAACAGCAGTTGGCCATTGCAAGAGCACTTGCCGCAGAGCCGAAAATTCTTATACTTGACGAGCCTACAGAGGGCATACAGCCGTCAATAATTCAGGATATCGGAGCGGCTATACAGAAAATAAACGAGTGGAAAGGCATAACAGTGCTTCTTGTGGAGCAGTATTTGGACTTTGTTCTTGAAAACACCAACAAGCTTTATGTAATGGAAAAAGGCGAGATAGTCTATGCAAATGACACGAAGCTTGCAGACAAGGACGAGGTACAAAGACTCATGACGGAATAGCATTTTTTAGGCAAGGCGGTGATGAAATGTTTGAAAAAGCAGAGATACTTATTGTTGACGATATGCCTGAGCATATCGCTTTTGCGGGCACTATCCTGCGAAACGAGGGCTTTAGGGTGCTTGGGGCGACAAGTGCAAAGGCGGCTCTTAAAATGACAGAAAAGAGCAAGCCGCACCTTATTCTTTTGGATATCAAAATGGAGGGCATGGACGGTCTTGAGCTTTGCAGGCATTTCAAATCTGATGAGGAAACAAAGGAGATACCTGTTATCTTCATGACATCTGAATCCGACCCTGCTATGATAAAAAAGGGCTTTGAGCTTGGGTGCTGTGATTATGTTGTGAAGCCGTTCACAAAGGAAGAGCTTTTGGCACGAGTGAAAACTCACCTTGAAATATACAGCAAGCGCAGAAAGCTTGAGGCGGCAAACAATGAGCTTAGTCTGTTTTGTTCGGCGATATCTCACGACCTGCGTTCGCCGCTGAATGTTACGCAGATGTTGGCTGATACGCTGAAAAAGGACATAAGCGCAGGCAACACAGAGGACGCATTGAAGATAGCTTCAATGATAGAGGGTAAGACTGCAAAGCTTATCACAATGATAGAACGGCTTCTGAGTTTCTCAAAAATGTGCAGTATCGAGCCTGAATATGAAACGCTTGATATGAATGAATTAGTAAGGGATATCTTCGACGAGTGCAAGTCCGCTGAGCCTGAGCGAAACATAACCCTTATTGAGGGCAGTTTGCCGCAAATAAGCGGTGATGATGTGCTGGTGAGAATGCTTGTGAAAAACCTTATGACGAATGCTTTCAAATTCACCCGCCACAGGCAGAATGCTGTTATAACAGTGTCTGCGATACCTGACGAGAGCTATGTGGTAATATCTTTCAGAGATAATGGCGCAGGGTTTGACATGGCATATGCTGACAAGCTTTTCGGCGTTTTTCAGCGGCTTCATCTTGACGAAGAATACGAGGGCAGCGGCATTGGGCTTGCCACGGCAGACCGCATTATAAAACGTCATGGTGGAAGGATAGAAGCATATGGCGAGGTTGACAAGGGTGCAGAATTTACTCTATATTTCCCTAAATAGCTATAAAAGCTGTACTGTGAGTTGGATGCTCTCGGCTGATTTTTTTCATACCAATGAGAAGATTGGGCAACTTTTTTCACGTTGCAATGAACGGCATGGCGGCAAGATGTTCGCTATACTTGACGAGCCGACAAGCAATCTTGACAGCCTTAACGAAGCGGTGATACTCAAAGTGCCTGTGGCAAGGGTCATATTGGCAGTGGTTTGGGTCTGCCATGTGGTATATTTTGTTTTCGGCGTTAAGACTATCCGTGAGGGAGAATAATATATAGCGGTACTCTCAGTGGGAGTGCCGCTTTTTGATATATTTTTAATAATTATTAACAAAATGTCACAAAATTACTCTATAAATAGTTGTATTATTAAATCATATAATCATGACGGAATAATGCCGTCAAAAATAACGGAGGAAAGAATATGTCTTACAACGAATTTTTACCAAGCTACTCTATTGGTGACGACTGCTACAAAGAAATACCCTATGTTACCCGACGTTATGGAAAAACCGCTGTTGTTATCGGCGGCAAGACCGCTATGGAAAAGGCTAAGCCTGAACTGATTGCGGCTCTCAAAGGCTCTGACCTTGAGATAACCGACTTCATATGGTATGGCGGTGACTCAAATTATGAGAACATTGAAATGCTTAAAGCTATGCCAGAAGTGCAAAATGCGGATATGGTCTTTGGCGTTGGCGGCGGACGTGCCGTTGATACTGTAAAGACCCTTTGCGACAGAATGGACAAGCCGTTTTTCACTTTCCCGACCCTTGCTTCAAACTGCGCTTCATGCACGGCAATATCTGTTATCTACAATGCTGACGGCACTTTCAAGGAGTATGCTTACCTCAAAGCTCCTGCGCTCCATACTTTCATTAACACAAAGATAATCGCAGAGTCTCCTGAAAAGCTGTTCTGGGCAGGTATCGGCGACGCCCTCAGCAAAGAGTATGAGGTGGTCTTTGCTTGCCGTGATAAGGATATGACCCATACGCCTTTGCTTGGTAAAGTTCTTGCAGAGGCATGCACAGAACCGCTTGTATCCTACGGAAAAAAAGCACTTGAGGATTGCAGAAATAACGTTTCTTCAAAGAATATCGAGCAGATAGCTCTTGATATCATCATTACAACGGGTCTTGTTTCAAATTTTACTGTTCATCAGAACAACCCCGATCCAAATGACGATTACTATTATAATTCATCTCTTGCCCACTGCGTTTACTATGGCGCTTCGCTGTTTCCAAAGTGCGAACATGACCACCTCCACGGAGAGATAGTTTCATTCGGCGTGCTTTGCCTGCTTACATATGACGAGCAGTTTGAAGAACGTCAGCGCATTTTTGAGTTCAACCACAGTATAGGTCTGCCATGCACATTAGGAGAGATAGCTCTGACAGAAGAAGATGTACCAGTTATTGCACATAAGGCGGCAAGCGTTGTTGAGTGGACTTACGTCCCCGGCGAACCTTCGGAAGAAAAATTCATCAAGGCGATACTTGATACCGATAAGGCAGGAAAGGAATTTCTTGCAAAGGCATAATAACAAAGAACAACAGTATATATAAATGGTGACTGAGCCGTATGGCTTTGTTATAAATAATAAAAATAGGAGAGTGCTTTTTGAACAAGTATAACACAATGGAGATTGCAGCGTAAACGGGAGGTTTACGGCGATCTTTAAAACCTCCCGCTGAGAAGCAGTTGACATTTACAACATTCAGGAGGTAAAACAATGAATAAAAATATTGAAATTCGTTTAGAGAAAAAAGAAGAATACTATGAAGTAGAAAACCTTGTAAGAGAGAGTTTTTGGAACGTTTACCGTCCCGGTTGTCTTGAACATTATGTGCTTAGTCAGCTTAGAAATGACGCTGACTTTGTGCCGGAGCTTGACTTTGTGATGCTGCTAGACGGCAGGATAATAGGTCAGAATATGTTTGTGCGGACGAAAATAAAGTCTGACAGTGGCAATGATATCCCAATAATGACAATGGGACCTATTTGCATTTCGCCTGAGTTCAAACGTCAGGGTTATGGTAAGATACTTCTTGACTATTCTCTTGAAAGGGCGAAAGCTCTTGGCTGTGGAGCAGTGTGCTTTGAGGGCAACATTGATTTTTACGGCAAAAGCGGATTCACGTACGCTAGTGACTATGGCATAAGATATCATGGTCTGCCTGAGGGTGAGGATTCGTCATTTTTCCTTTGCAAGGAACTTATAGACGGCTTTCTTGACGGAGTGACAGGCGAGTATGCAACGCCAAAGGGCTATTTTGTTGACGAATCTGCGGCAGAAGAGTTTGACAAACAGTTTCCGCCAAAAGAGAAGAAAAAGCTTGACGGGCAAATTTTCTAAACGATAAAAAGCAAGGCTCTCTGCCATATAAACGGCGGAGAGCCTTTGTTTTATTATTTCATCAAATCCAACTGCCTGTCCACCCTCTCCTTGATTTTCCTGCGAAAATCATATGGCGAAAGCACCTCCACCACAGGTCCGAAAGACAACAATCGTATTATTATCTCATTTTCATTCTGCTCATCATATTTAATAGAAACCATACATTCACCGCTGTCCTCATCAAAGACCGACTCTTTTTCAAGCTCTGCAAATTCAAGCATAAAACGATTTACTGCATTTCGCTCGTTAAGTATCTTTATTTTTGCCTGCTTTTTCTTGTCTGTGACAGCTAAAAAGCTCTCAGGCGTTATATCTGTCAACTTAGTCAGCGTGACCTGCGACAGATTTATAATGCCGCTGTCCACCATTCTGCGCTTTTGGTATCGGTTCACATAAACCCTGAACTTGTTGTTCTTGGCAGAGTATTCGATTTTTGTGGGCAGAAAATAGTGTGTGATGCGATTATCTTTTCTTGTCTGAAAGCTTATTTTTATTAGCTTTTTGCCATGGATAGCCGAGAGTATATCCCGAAAATGCTGTATGTATTGCGGACCATGAAAATCATCGCCGTCAGAATATTGGTCAAAGCAGGTGAAAAAGTTTCTCTGATATAGCTTTTTCCCTCCAAGCAGTTCCGCTAACTGCGACTTTTGCTCAGTGTCAAGAAACAAACTGCTTCTCGGGTCGCTTAACACCGCACAAAGCCATGCTTTTTCAAGTGCCGTCAGTGGGATATGAGGCTCTTTTTTCAGAATAGACTTGTATACGTTGTCCTCTTTTTTCAGCAAGCCATATCCGTCCTCACCTGTGAGCTTAGGTTCGAGGAAAAGAACGCTTTCAGAAAAGCCGTTTTCCCTGATGATATCTGTTATCTCAGCCTTTGTGACAGTGCGCTTTTTCAGTATTTTCTCCGTTATACTGTAATAGGTGCTGTATATTTCCGAAAACAATTTCATTTGTCAGCACCTCCGTATATCTCATAAAGCCTTGCAATATCTGAATCAAATTTATCCTGCAATTCCTCATTTGTTGTTTCAAATGCCGCTATCCTGCCGATGAACGTTTTTATCCATGGGAAAGCTTCGTTAGCGTCGAAAAGGTCAATGTCAAAGGTATAAAGCCCATTTGATATCTTTGTGACCGTACCGCTTCTTTTTTCACGTTCCAAACGCTTCACAACATACATTTCTTTTGCTTCGTCTACCGCTATCTCCATGTGGATATGCTCTTTTTGTCCGTATTTGCGTGCTTTTCCAAAGCTCGTTCCCCATAAAAATCTGCGGTTGTCCTCGTAATATCTGTAATATGTATCATAGTCAGCTACCACATCAAGGGAAGTCACTTTTACTATGGAATCCACCCTTACAGACATCAGACGCTTTGCCTTTGTGAAATACATGATAAGATAATTTCTTCCTGTCTGCACCGAGCAATGTATCTTCAGCGGAACGGCTGTTATTTCGTGCTTTTTATCGTTCTTTCGGCTTACGCAGGATAGCAGAACAGCCTGTTTCTGCTCCATTGCCCCCATGATATCAATGAGTATCTCATCATCAAGAGTATGCACCATGTAAGCGTGCTTACGCACAAAAATATTATTTTTCGCATTCAGCTTATCCATGATAAAGCTGCCCACCACACCAAAAGGGTTTTCCTCAGAGAAGAATTTTATCATATCCCCCAAGCCTTTATACTGACTTGCGATATCGTCAGCGTAACAATCAGCTTTTGTGTATAAAACAGCTCGTCCGTTTCTTACTTCATTCACCAAGCCCTCTTTTACATATTCCTTTAGCTTGATACGGATTATCTGCACATCAATCACCATGCCGTAGTTTTCCGAAATATAGTCTGCTATCTCCGACACTGACATGGTGCTGTCTTCAAGAGCGTCCATTAAAATAAAGTGCAGACGGATATCATTGTCCGTAAAGGTCTTTGAACGATAGCACTGATACAGTGGGTTTTGAAAAATGTTGCCCGAATCCACCTGTACAGATACTTTCTTTTTGTGACCCTCCAAAGAGGTGTGAACGTGGTCTGAAAGCCAGCTTTCTATCCTGCGCTTTTCGTTGTCATAGGTGCGCTTGCTTTTTGCGTCAAAGCTTTCTCTTGTGTGAAAACCAAAGATATAGAAATCACGCACATATTCTCTTATTTTCTCAAAATTCTTTATAAGCTCAGAATATACCGCCATTCAGAACACCTCCTTTGATAACATTATACCAAATCTATACTAGCTTTGCAATACATAACAAAACCTCGCACCTTTTTTTATATGATTATTTTGTATCTATCTGCTATAATACATACAACAGCAAAAGAAGGAGGTACACAAAATGTTTGAATATTATGATAAAGATAAAATGCTAGTACCGATCAAGATATGGACAGAGTCTATAGGCGATATCGAGGAAAGCTGTCTTGAGCAGGCTATAAACCTTGCAAATCTTCCGTTCGCTCATGACCATATCGCATTGATGCCTGATACTCATACAGGAAAGGGAATGCCTATAGGCGGTGTGATAGCCTGCAAAAATACGGTGATCCCGAATGCAGTTGGCGTTGACATCGGCTGTGGAATGGCATTCGTGCAGACAGATATCCCTGTGAACATCCTTCGTGACACTGTAACAGGGAGCGGTGAGCTTATAAAGGTGATAGTAGGAAATATACTCCGCACTATCCCTGTGGGTTTTAGTCACTACGGCAAACCGCAGGCTTCTGCCGTGCTTGATAAGGCGCAAAGTGAGATAGAAAGATACAATGCTGACAGCGAATTGCTGAAATTTATCGAGCAGGGATATTATTCTGTCGGCTCACTTGGCGGAGGAAACCATTTTATAGAGATACAGCAAGATGAAAAGGGCATGGCTTGTATAATGCTCCATTCGGGAAGCCGAATGTTTGGCAACATGATAGGGCAGTATTTCAACAAGATAGCCCATGAGATGAATGACAAATATTTCTCTACTGTTCCCTCAGAGTATAACTTGCCGTTTCTTCCTGTGGATACAGACGAGGGTCAGAGATATCTCAATTGGATGAAGCTTGCAATGGACTTTGCTTTTGAAAACAGAGAGGTAATGCTTGAAAAGGTAAAGCATATTTTCACAGAGCAGGTTGAGAAGTATACGGGTATCACACCGAACTATAGTGACGAGATAAACTGTCACCATAACTATGCCGCACTGGAAAACCACTACGGTGAGAACGTGTGGGTACACAGAAAAGGCGCTATCCATGCGGCAGAGGGTGAAGTCGCTATAATCCCAGGCTCTATGGGTTCAAACAGCTATATAGTCAGGGGCATGGGCAAGGCTGAAAGCTTTTTGACTTCATCACATGGCGCAGGCAGAAACTATTCACGCACAGGCGCAAAGGAGAAATTCTCCGTTGAAACTGTTATGGTAGACCTGAAGCAAAGAAACGTGGTGCTTGGAAAGACCAGCAAGAAAGACGTGGCTGAGGAGTGCCGCTTTGCTTACAAGGATATAGATGTTGTTATGAAAAATCAAAGTGACCTGACAACCCCTATAAAGAAGCTTTTCACAGTGGGCGTTGTCAAAGGATAGGGGGTAATTTATATGAAACTTGCAACTGCATTGGCTGAACGTTCTGATATCCAGAACAGAATAAACACGATATCTGTCAGACTTGACAATAACGCAAAGGTGCAGGAGGGCGATGTTCCAGCGGAAGACCCAAAGGCTCTTGTGGAAGAACTTGACAGGCTGATAGTACGCCTTGAATATCTGGTGGCGAGGATTAATCTTACCAACAGCGGAACAGTATATGAGGGCAAGACTATCACAGAGCTTCTTGCACACAGGGATTGCCTGAAAAAGAAGATAAGGGTAATGAGAGATTTTCTGAATACCGCAAGCAACCGTGTCACAAGAATGACAAGAACAGAGATAAAGATAGTCAGCACTGTGCCTGTGTCAGAGCTGCAAAAGATAGTTGACGGTCTTTCAAAAGAGCTGAGAACTGTGGACGAGAAAATTCAGGAGCTGAACTGGACAACAGAGCTGGTGTGATGAAATGGGTGGGATATCTACAGGGTGGATGTATCTCTATCAGCAGAGAATGTGCTGATTATGGGCAGAAACTTCGGGCGGGTTTCAGAGGTTCAAGTCCTCATTTGACAACGCATTGCCAGCAACGTAACATGAGCATTGTAACAAATTCTTATTACCACCTTGCATCAACTGTAGATAGGGTAGGGATATTAAAATCGGCATGACCTTGATTTGGTCGTGCCGATTTAATTATGTGATCATCTTTAAAATTCTCGGAAAATGTGTGAAAACTCAAAATATTCCCTCATAAAATGTGTGAAATCAGAAACTATTCGCTAGGGAAATGTGCAGAGACCACCGCAAACGCCTATTCTACGCCCTTTTACTCCTCATGTGCAAGAAGCCTCTTATAACTGCGGTCAATGCCTATCGCACCAAGGGGTGCAGTGATAAGGATCGCAAGCACAGCCACAGAAAGCACTATCTTTCCGCAGGGCAGACCAAGGGACATAGGCACTGAGCCGATAGCCGCCTGCACTGTCGCCTTTGGCATATATGCCGTTATGCAGAAAAGCTTCTCTTTTATGGTCAGCTTCGTGCCGAGAAGACATATCCACACGCCCACGGCTCTGAAAATAAGCGCTCCGAAAATAAGAAGCACAGCCGCCGCACCTGCCATGAGAGTATAGCGGATATCTACTGCCGCACCCACAAGGACAAAAAGTACAGCTTCGGCGGCTATCCAAAGCTTGCCAAACTTTTCTGAAAGCCTTGCAGACACGCTTTTGTCAGCCTTTATTTTTATTACGCAAGCCATTGCCACGACCGCAAGAAGTCCCGATACTGCCACATAAGGCTTCACAAAGGTTTCCACTGACATAAGCAGGAACGCCAAGCCCAAGATAGCAATTACCTTTGTGCTGTTTCTTATTTTGTGACCCTTGCGGTAGGATATCTCAAAAATATAGAAAAGCACAAACCCTGACAGCGAGCCGAGAAGCACGCCTAGTATTATGGACACTGGTATATTAAGAAAATCCGTCGCCTTTGCAGAGCCGCCTTGCGCCATTGTGACGAACGTGGAGAACAGCACAATAACGAAAATATCATCGCATGAAGCCCCTGCAAGTATCATTTGCGGTATGCTTTTTTCAGTGCCGTATTTTTCTTCCATGAGTTTTACCATTCTCGGCACTACCACCGCAGGGGATACCGCACCAAGCACCGCACCCATAACAGCGGCCTCAGTGTGGTTTATTCCAAGAAGCAGTGGCGCAAGAATAAAATATCCCAGTATCTCAAAGCTTGCAGGCAGGAATGACATCATGACCGCAGGCCTGCCCACCTTTTTCAAATCAGACAGATTCAGGGAAAGTCCCGCCTTGATAAGGATAATGATAAGGGCTATCTGCCGAAGCTCTGAGGATATGCCAAGTATCTTAGGGTCGAGAAGATCGAGAACGTAAGTGCCAGTGAGAATGCCCGTTGCAAGCATACCGATTATCCTCGGCAGACCGATAGCCTGAAAAATGGCGGCGGCTGACAGCCCCACAAGAAAAATTACAGCCAGTGAAAACAACATAATTATACCTCCAAAATCAAAAAAAGCTGACAACTCCTGCGTAAAAACAGAAGTCATCAGCTTAATAAGCGGTTTAGGTTTCCCAGGGGAGAACATCATTCCCCAATATGAGATTTTACTATTGTATTCTACCACATTGCCGTGATATTGTCAAGTGCTTAACAGGTCTGCGGCTGAGCTTTTTTCATTTTTGTGGTCTGGCGCTGAGCCATAACGAGCTTGTAGTATACGCCCTTTTTCTGCATAAGCTCAGTGTGCGTGCCGAACTCTGCAAGCCTGCCCTTGTCAAGAACTATGAGCCTGTCGGCGTTGCTGAGGGTGGAAAGCCTGTGAGCGATCGCAATAGTAGTCCTGCCCTTTGTGAGCTTGCCTAAAGCGTCCTGTATCTGCTTCTCCGTCTGAGTGTCAAGAGAAGCCGTCGCCTCGTCAAGTATGATTATCTTCGGGTCATGGAGTATCGCCCTTGCAATGGCTATTCTCTGACGTTCGCCGCCCGAAAGCTGATAGCCCTTGTTGCCCACACGGGTGTTGTAGCCGTCAGGGAGTTTTGTGATAAAGTCATGTGCATTCGCAATTTTCGCTGCCCTTATTACCTCTTCAAAGGTAGCGTCAGGCTTTGCATATGCAATGTTTTCAAGCACGTTTCCGTCAAAAAGGAAAGTTTCCTGCAACACCACGCCCACCTGTGAACGCAGGCTGTGCTGTGCGATATCCTTTATGTTCACACCGTCAATGCGTATCTCGCCCTGCGTGCAGTCATAAAGCCTGAGAATAAGATTTATCATTGTGGATTTTCCAACGCCTGAATGTCCCACAATGCCTATCATCTCGCCTTTGTTTATCTTGCAGGTTATGTCTTTCAGCACAGGATTGTATACCTTGTAGCCGAAATAAACGCCGTCAAATTCGATATCGCCTTGAATGTCAAGGTCGATAGGGTCATCACAGTCACGAACGTCAGTGTCCTCGTCAAGAATCTCAAAGACCTTGCCTGCGGAAACTGAGGTGTCTGCAAGATTTCTCGGTATCTGTATGAGCCAGCGTATAGGCTCGTAAAGCATTGCAACATAGGTGGTGAACTGTATGAGCTGACCTAATGTCATGGTGTGGTCGAGAATCATGTTTCCACCGAAATACAGTACGAAGAAGTTGCCAATGGTGAGGATAAATTCCGAGGCAGGAATGGTGAGATACCACATCATTTCCGCACGGACACAGCTTTTCGCCCAGCGTTCGGAACATTCTGTGTAGCGCTGTATCTCCCTTACCTCGTTGCCGTAGGACTTTACAACTCTTATGCCGTTTAAGATATCATGCAAAGTTTCTCCGTGAGAAACGCCGTTTTTCCATACCTTTGTATAGCGTATCGCCATGGCGTCAAAAAGCTTTTGCACTATTATGAAAACTATCGGCACAGGCAAAACTGTCATAAGCGCAAGCCGCCAATCCATTATAAAAAGCAGTATGCCTATTATCACAAGTGAAAGAATTTTTACTATTGCGTCCTTGCCGTTTGCAGTGATGAAGTCCTCCAGCTTTGCGGCATCGCTTGAAACACGGTTGATAAGCTCGCCTGCTGTTCGCTTTGATATGGAGTTCATTGAAAGCTGCTGCGACTTTTCAAATATCTCCTGCCTGAGGTCACGACCCAAATTAAGTGCCACCTTAAAGCTGTTTTTCATGTTGAAAAACTCAAACACTCCTGCCAGAAGCAACAGTGTCACGATTGTTATGATAACTCCTGCAAGTCCTGCCCAATGGGTGTTTTTCGGGGTAACATACTTGTCGATTATAACTCTGTCAAGATATGGCGCAAGCACCCATATAAGCTCGGAAAGTATCGTGCATATAACTGCGATCGCAAAATATTTCTTGTATGGTGCAATGCGTTTTATGAGCTTCACCATTGTCTTGCCCTTGCCTGTGCAGTAGATACATTCTTTTGCACCCTCCAGCGGCAGACCGCATTTCGGGCAGACAGGCTCTTGTGTATCCGTTATTTCCATGAGAACGCCAGTCCTGAGGCAGTGTTCAAGAAGCTTCATAAGCTCGGCATATCTGAGAAACTGATCCTGCGAAAAACCGCAGAAACAGATAGTTTCGCCGCTTTTCAGCGTTCCCTGAGCCATTGAAGTGCCTATCTGCTGTTTGCACTCAAACTCGGAGAAATCGTCTATGCTGTATTCAAGTATTATCTCACTGCCGTTGTAAATGTATATCTTTTCTTTTGTTACGCAGAAATGTCCGTCCATTTTGTCGCCCTTACAGGTGAAGTTGGCAGGCAGAGAGTAAACAATGTCTGCCGGGGCATTCTGCGGCAGGGAAGTTTTAAGATCCATATTTTCACACTCCTTTCAGTGTGGTCAAACCATGTTATGTGAACATTTCAAGCACCTGACGGCTCTTTCTGTCAAGCTTGTGAATGTCAGGGCAGAAATATTTGTTGCCGTCTGCGTCGTTGACGTAAAGATAATCATAGCCTATCATTCTGAAATTCTGATACCAGTCACGGATACAGATAGTTTTCTGTCCCGAAGTTGTGTCAGCCTTTACAAAGATCGCACCACGCATATTGTCCTTTATGCTGTAGACCTTTGTTATCTCAGGCATATAGTATTTGTATTCAAGATAGCTGTCAAGAAGCTTGTATTGCGCTTCATCAAGCTCCGCCATGTCTTTTATAACTCCTATCTCACGGAACTCCTTTTCGGAGTTTTCATATGAAAGGCTTATATATGTGGTCTTTGAGTAAAATGGTATGAGCCTTGTGGGGTTTACCTTGTGATAAGTCTTGCCCTCATAGTCAAGGGTAAGAAAACCGCTTTCTTCCTTTGCAAGGCGTATCTTTTTGCCGTCAAGCAAATTAAGCTTATCGACCTCGTAGACCTCCTGCTCAGTGGTAATATTTTCAGCCATTGTGTTCATCTCCTTACTATTCGTTTATGAACTGCAATGCTTCAGATTGCAGCTTGTAAAGCTCAAAATATTTGCCTTTTTCTTTTATGAGCTTGTCGTGTGTGCCCATTTCTTTAAGTTCTCCGTTTTCGATAACGCAAAGCATATCAGCGTCACGGAGAGTGGAAAGACGGTGTGCGATAGAGATTATCGTCCTGCCCTGTTTCAGGTTGTCGATAGCAGCCTGAATTTTTCTTTCCGTCCTTGTGTCCATTGAGGCGGTCGCCTCGTCAAGGATAAGTATATTAGGCTTTTGTATTATGGCACGGGCAATGGATATCCTCTGCTTTTCGCCGCCCGACAAGGATATTCCGCCCTCGCCGACCTTTGTGTTATAGCCCTCAGGGAGCTTTGTTATAAACTCATGTGCGTTTGCGGACTTTGCCGCTTCGATAACTTCTTCCATGGTGGCGTCAGGGTTTGCATAGCGGATATTGTCAGCAATAGAGCCTATGAAAAGGAAGGTTTCCTGTGAAACTATTCCGATATTTCTGCGCAGATCGTCAAATGCTATCTTTCTGATAGGCACGCCGTCAATGGTTATCTCGCCGCCTGTTACGTCATAAAGCCTTGCCATAAGGTTTATGATAGTGGATTTTCCTGCGCCTGTTTTACCAACAATGCCAAACATATGCCCAGCCTGCACCTTGAAAGAAACGTTTTTTATGATAGGGTGTCCTGCTTCATATTCAAAGGACACGTTTTTTAGCTCGATATCCCCCTTCATGTTCTCAATGTGAACAGGGTGTTCGTCCTCTTTTACAGTAGGCAGAGCGTCCATGATCTCAAACATTCTTGATGCAGCGTCCATACACTTTGCCCAGCGGTCGCCTATCCATGTGAAAAAGTTGATAGGGTCCATCGCCATTTCAGTATAGGATATAAGTGCTGAAAGTGCGCCGAAAAGTATGTGACCTTTTATTACAAGCACTGCACCAAGGCAGAAAACAAGCTTGTTCACTATCCTATAGAAAGTCCATATAACAGGGATAGTGTTTGCTATTCGTGAGTTTATCCTTGAGTTTATCAAAAATGCGTCAGTGTTTTTCACACGGTAGCGTTCTATCTCTCTGTCCTCACGGGCGAAAGCCTTTACCACACGCTGACCGTTCATAACGTCAGACAGCACAGAGTTTGCAGAACGCATTGCAACGTCATATTTGCGGTAAAGCTTGCGCTGGCTTTTGTAAAATTGGTGCTGAACTATCTCGATGACCGAGATAGTGAGGATTATACCAAGTGACAGAAGCGGCGAAATTGTGAGCATTATCACCGCAATACCCACTATCTTTACCACGTTTGTAAGTCCATATGGCACTATATCCGTGAAAAACCAGTAGATGTTCTGACTATCTCTGTCGACCCTCGACATAAGCGAGCCAGTCTGTTTGCTTGTGAAAAAGTCAAGTGAAAGCCGCTGCATTGATGAGAATATCTTCACCCTAAGCCGGTGCGTGACAACAGGCACGACCTTTGACGTGATAATGCCTGAAATGATACGCATTATCATGCCTGCAATGTTTATGCCCACGATGAGCATTACTATCATGAGTATCTTGCCATAGTATTTTCCGTTTTCCGCAAGCACATCATCATAGAGCATCTGAGAGCCGAATATCGGCGAAAGCACTGCGAAAACGTTGCTTAAAACTATGGTGAGCAGTATGAGAAATACCGCCCCCTTAAATTCACCGAACATAGAAAGCAGGCGTTTGAACACCGAGCGTCTGTCTACACATCTCGGACAGACAGGGCGGTTAGGGTCAGGATAAGGCTCACCGCAGGTAGGGCAGTGGGTCTTTACTCCCTCCAGCAGGCGGTCGTCGATAGGTTCGTTCTTGGCTGTGCAGTTCACACGCTGGCTGAATTTCTCGAATTTGTCAGCAAAGCCAAGTGAGAACCTCGCTATAGGGAACTCCTTGTCTGACTTGTCCTTTATCATAAGTCTTGCGGAATTTGCATAGCGGTCAACATACATTTCTTCAATGCTGTCTATGTGGTATTCATCATAGCCTGATACTGTGAAGCTTACGAGATTTTTTCTCTTCTGCCCACGCTTCATTTTTCCGTATTCCTCATAGCCACGGAGTATGCAAAGGGTGTCTTTGGTGAAAGTTATGTATACGTCCACATATCCGCCCTCACCGTCAAGGTCAGCTTTTACGCAGTAAAGCAGCTCGTCGGTCATAACTCCACGCTTTAGCAGTTCGTTTTCTGCAAGCTGTGGCAAAACGTCAAAAAACTTCATGTATTCCCTCCTTTTCGGGATAAATTTCATATTCTTCCGATATAATTCTGTAAATTCGCATAATGTAACTGCCTATAACAGGTCAAAAAAAAGACCTCTGATACCTGATATCAGAGGTCGCAATAGATCTGCAGTATAATATCCAGAAAGCTGATAAAAATCTCATTAGCTTTTGGTAATAAGGGCAGGCAAAATGACATCTGAAAGGCATATTGAACTTACATTATTTGCAAGGTTTGTATTCTCGTTAGTCTTTAGAAGATCAAAAAGAATATTTCTCATTTTACCCACCACCTTTCAGTTTATATTTATAGCGTTTATCATTATACGAATTTTCGTGAAATATCACGCAAAATTTATTATATAGCCAAATTTTCTATTTGTCAATAGGTTTTTCCAAAATTTTTTTACTTTTTGAGAAAGCCGCCCAGAATATCAGTACAAGAAGTATCACCGCAAAGCACATCCAGCCAATAAGAACAGGCTTGCTTCTGTTTGAAAATGTGTCATAGTAGCCTTTAAGATAGATGAAGCATATAAGCGCAGGCACAACATATGTCATGTAACTGCGAAGCCAGTTAGGGATATGCTTGCCCTTGCCAGTGTTGGCTTCCTTGATGAAGTTCTCCCAGCCCCAGCCGTTTTTGCGAACGCAGAAAAGCACTCCCACAAGAGAGCCAAGTGGCAGAAGATTCGATGATACCAAGAAGTCTTCAAGATCCATGATAGTCGAGCCTGCGCCCATAGGCTGGATATTTTTCAGCAGATTAAATCCAAACACAGCAGGCATTGTAAGCACAAGTATCATCACAAGGTTTACAATTAGTGATTTTTTTCTGCTCCAATCCCACAGCTCAACTGACATTGTGATAATGTTCTCAAATACTGCGATAACAGTGGAAAGAGCCGCAAATGACATGAAGATGAAGAAGAATATTCCCCACAAGCGGCTTGAAGCCATGTGGTGAAAAACGTTAGGCAGAGTGATGAAAAGCAGTGACGGACCTGAGTCAGGCTCGATGCCGTATGCAAAGCAGGCAGGGATTATGATAAGTCCTGCAACGATAGCCACGGCAGTGTCAAGAACGATAACGTTCACAGACTCGCCTACAAGAGTGCGGTCCTTTTTCAGATAGCTTCCGAAGATCTCCATTGTGCCTATGCCTATGCTCAGTGTGAAAAACGCCTGAGTCATTGCGGCGAAAAGCACTGGTGTGAAGCCCTTTTCCTTAAATACGTCAAAGTCAGGAACAAGAAAGAATTTAAGCCCCTCAGAAGCACCTTTCAGCCTGATAGAGTTCACCGCCAGCACCACCATGAGCGCCATAAGCAGTATCATCATAAATTTTGTTACCTTTTCAATGCCGTTTTGCAAGCCCAGTGCGCAAACACCGATACAAAGTACGATAACGATAGCCGAGAATATGAGCATTAGCCACGGGGAAGCCTGCATATCCTTAAAAGCCTCAGCCGTTGCGGCTGTGCTTGAAGCGTCCAACGAGCCTGTGGCGTACTTAAAAGCATAGTATAACATCCAGCCTGTGACCATTGTGTAAAACATCATGAGCAGATAGTTTCCTGCAATGCTCGTGTATTTTGTGCAGTGATATCGGCTACCTGGCTTTTCAAGTCGGTTGAAAGCCTGAGAAAGGCTTCGGCTGCTTCCTCTGCCTATGGCAAATTCGCATATGAGTATTGGAAGCCCCAACAGCACAAGGCAGATAAGGTATAGGAACAGAAAAGCTCCGCCGCCGTTTTGTCCGCAAATGTATGGAAATTTCCACACGTTGCCAAGACCAATGGCACACCCTGCGGACACAAGTATAAATCCCAATCGGGATTGAAAGGTCGCTCTGTTTTTATTTTCGTTCATAAAAAACTCTCCTGTAAATTTAGTCGGACAAGCTTTATTATATAGTATATCGTGACTTTTGTCAAATTTTCACAAGGTATCATATTACTATGCTAAAACGTGTTAAAACAAGTCTTTCAAATACACAAAAGCGGAACGTCAAGGACGCTGTTCTCTACATATACTGCAAAATGTTTTGTGAAATTTTGCCGAAAATAAAAGCCCTCCCTTTGGCTTTTGTAGTCAGTCAGAATGATTGGATTGTAGGAAAATTAATCATATTGGAGGATTACAAAATGAAACAGCATTATCTTGATGAAAGAACAGGTATCAGCTATACCCCATTATTTTTTTCTCCTATTATTTGATTTCAATACCGCCAAACGGTCTGATTGTCATAATGTAGCACGAATTTTGTCCAAATATTCTGTCCATTTCCGACCTATATGTATTGACAAGATCATTTGGCACAAATGCCTGAACAGTCCCTGCAAAACCACCTCCGTGAACTCTTACAGCACCATTGCCTTTTAATATTCGTTTTCCCGCCATAATTGCAAGTGGAATACCTTGTTCCGTTGGCTTTCTGCATGAGTATAAATTTTGCAGATAGTTCATGGAGGAATCTCCCGATTCGTTTACAAGCGTGAGAAAATCCTCAAATCTGTTGTTTTTGAGAGCTTCCGTTTCTGCCTTTGCACGATAATTGTCACCAAAAAAGTGAATTGCACGCAAGACAGCTCTGTCAGAAATCTTCCTTTTAATATCAGGAAGATTATTCCAGAATTGATTTTCATCAACTTCACGAAGAACCTTTTTTCCGAAATATTCTGCAACTTCGTCCATTTCTGTACGAACGGCTACATAATCATCTGTCAAATCAGAATGATCTCCTTTGGTGTCTGTGATGATCAATGCATAGCCTGTTTTTGAAAGGTCAAAATCAATTTTTTGGATACTTGGGTTTTGAATGTTTTGAAAATCAAGAAAAACAAATCCACCAACGGAGCAAACCATCTGATCCATCAATCCGCTTTTCTTCCCAAAATAAAAATTTTCTGCATATTGTCCGATTTTTGCGATTTCTACTGCACCGATCTGATTGTTATTGTAATAGCTGTCAATTGCCGTTGCGATCAATGTTTCAAATGCAGCAGAAGAAGAAATACCGCTTCCACCAAGTACATTTGAAGTTGTATACATATCAAATCCGGAAATTTCTACACCTAGATCCTTAAAGCGAGCTGCGATCCCTCTGACAATTTCAGAAGAACCTTTTTCACCGATATGAACATCCAAATCGTCCAGTGAAACTGCAAATTCATCGTATCCCTCTGATTTAATTCTGATGATGTTTTCATTATGAAATGCTACAACACCGATAACATCTAAGTCAACTGCTCCTGCAATGACACAGCCATGTTGATGATCGGTATGATTACCGCCGATTTCTGTCCTACCCGGAGCAGAATAAACGTGTATATCATTTCTATTCGGATACAGTGCTGTGAATTTCTCCACAGCACTCATATATCGTGATTTCTGACTTTCTATATCCTGTGGCTTATAAATGTTTGCGAATATATTATCAAATCCACCACAAGTAACATTGTCTTGAAAATCCTGTATTTTCATTGTTTTCCTTTCTTCTTACGATCTTAAGGGCATAATTACAAATTCCAATTTCATCGGCTGATCTGCATGGATTCTGTACTCCTCATGCACCGGTGCACCCCAGGAATCATCACCGCCGACACCCATTTGCTTTGCAGCGATTCTGACCCATGTGTAGCGAACACTTGGAAGTTCATCCAGATGCATTGCATTTTCGAGTTCATAGGCACTGTATGGCAGTACGCTCATTTCAAACGGAGCAGATGCCTTTTGGAACGTCAGACCATGCTGCATATCATCATGGACAGAGAGCGTTCTTACACCTGTACGGTTGCCGCATTCCTGCGGATTGAGATAACCGGAAAGATTTTCTTTTGCTGTAGATTTCCACGATCCCAGTCTTGCCCCTTTGCATCGGTCGCTGTAATTTTCATCAGGACCGAGTCCGTAATACTGGAAATTGCAAAGCTGTTTTTTCATCTTGAAGTCCAGTGCAAGAACTGGCATATCGGGCATTCCGCTTACTCCTGCATAATTCACACATACGCCCAGCTTTCCGTCAAAGTGTGCGGTATAGGTTATAGTAAACTCAAAAGTCGGAACACAGGCAGCCTGATATGTGAATGTGATTTTTAAGGCATCTTCCTGTTCCAGCCATGAAACGGTTTTATACTTTGCAAATTTACCTGCGGCATACCACTGTGCAAGATTGTACGGCTCGGAAGCACCGGTGTCATTGTCCGTCATTGCTCTCCAGAAGCTGACCTTTGGCGTGCGTGTGATATATTCAAAATCATTGAATTTCAGAGAACTGATGCCGCCCTCTTTTTTGTCGAACATCATAGAAAAGTTTTCTCCGTGAACGCCAATGATAACATCGCCGTATACGATCGTCGGTTTTTTCAATGTAGTTTCCGTAATTTGGTCATCTTTTACTTCAAACACTTCCTGAGCAAAGGCAATTTCGTGCTCTGCATCTGCCCATAATGTCTGATCTGCGGTAACAGCGGAAACATGGTAAACATATTCTCCTGCACTGTCTATTTTGTGAAGTGTCAGTTTCATTGTCTTGCTCTCTCCGGCAGGAACATTCAGAGAAAATGTATCGGATTTCAGAACAACGCCGTTCTTTTCCAATCGTACAACAAAGGACAAGTTGTTTGTATCTGCAAAGAGATTTCGATTTTCTACGGTAAGCATTCCGTTTTGAATAGACATTCTGATGTTGGAGTAAAGAGCCTTCATTTCCTGAACCTTTGGAGAATAGGTGCGATCGGCATAGATCACACCATTGGTGCAGAATCCGTAATCGCTTGGTCTGTCCTCAAAATCTCCGCCATAAGCCAGAACTGTTTTCCCGTCGTCATTTTTGGTTTCGATCGCCTGATCGATGTAGTCCCAGATGAAACCACCCTGATAAGCTTCATATTTGTCCTCAAGGTCCGTATAAAGGCTCAAACCGCCAAGAGAATTGCCCATAGCGTGCATATACTCACAACTAATATACGGTCTGTCGCTGTTCTGTTTCAGGTATTCTTCCACTTCCTGCGGTTTTGCGTACATACGGCTTTCCATATCCGTGATAGAATCATACTGATGATTCGGAACTCTTGTAACGCCCTCATAGTGCACCAGTCTTGTCGGGTCTGCACTTCTGAAATATTCCGACATTGCAGCAATATCTTCTCCGCAGTAGGATTCGTTTCCGCAAGACCAGATGAGAACACTTGCGTGATTCTTGTCACGTTCATACATCGATTTCGCTCTGTCCAGTACAGCTTCTTTCCATTCCGGAAGTGAACCCGGTACATTCCAAGACGGATCTGTTGCACCAAGCTTCTGCCATGTACCGTGTGTTTCCAGATTAGTTTCATCAATCAGATAAATGCCGTATGCATCACAAAGCTGATACCAAAGAGAATTGTTCGGATAATGACAGGTACGAACTGCATTGATATTGTTTTTCTTCATAAACTGAATGTCAAACAGCATATCTTCCTTTGTGATTGCTCTGCCTGTTTTCGCATCGAATTCGTGTCGATTGATACCCTTGAAAATGATACGTTTTCCGTTTAAGCACATGATTCCGTTTTTCAATTCAAATCGGCGGAATCCGACTTTGGTTCTGCTGACCTCGATTTCATTTCCGTTTTCGTCTGTCAGAATCACTGTAAACGTGTAGAGATTCGGTATTTCAGCACTCCAAGGCTTGCTGTTTTCAATTGTCCAGTTTACGGATTCCTTTTCATTGGATTCTGCAATGACCGTTCCATTTTCATCTGTCAAGATCGATTTCACAGAACACTTGCCCGCAATATCCAGCGTTGCAGAGAAGATACCGTTTGTACCGTCATAATCTGCAATCACTTTCATATCACGAACATGGGCAGACGGTGCCGCATAAAGGAATACGTTACGGAAAATGCCGGAGAATCTCCAGAAATCCTGATCTTCCAGCCAGCTTGCAGAACTTCTTTTGAATACTGCGACAGCAAGTTTGTTGCCCTTTTCACGGATATATGGTGTCAGTTCAAATTCAGACGGTGTAAAAGAATCCTCGCTGTAGCCGATAAATTCACCGTTCAGCCAGACATACATAGCCGTTTCCACACCCTGAAAAGAAATGAATACACGCTTGTTTTTCAGAGCATCGTTCAAATCAAAATATCTGACGTAGCTGCCGACAGGGTTGTCCTTTTCAGAGATAAACGGCGGACGGAGATGCTCCTGTCCCTCCCAAGGATAAATGGTATTGACGTACTGCGGTTTGCCGTATCCCTGCAATTCCATGTGTCCCGGAACCTGAATGTTGTCAAAATTGTCAGTGCTGTCGCTTTCTTCATAGAACTTTTGCTGCCATTCAGACGGATTCTTTGCCCACGCAAATTTCCAGGTGCCGTTCAGATTCTGAATCAGAGAGGAATTGTCTGCATCGGCTTCCAAATGGTTCGCATAGATTCTGTGGTCGGAATGTGCTGCAATTCTGTTGACTGCAAACACTTCCGGATTGGTCAGCCAGTCGAGTGTATATTTCATATTGTTCCCTCCATTTTAGTTCTGTGATTCCATCACAACTTCATTTTCGGATATTCCAAGTTTTTCTTTGATTTCCGCATTTGCCTTTTCAACATTCATCTTAGAAAGAATAAATGTGATGATCAGATCCAGTGCAAACGGAACGATCAGATACATAATGTGAAGCATATTGATCGCAGAATCAGGCTGTACTGTCAAAGTACCCTTGAATCCGCTAAAGTCGAGCAAAAGACCGACAATTGCTGTTCCAAGTCCACCACCAATTTTTACACCAAGTGATGTGCAGGAGTACATGATTCCGTCAACGTGCTTGTGTTTGGTAAGCCAGCTATATTCAGAGCATGATGCGATGACTGCATTCATATCACCTTGCCATGGACCTTGACCGAGTGCTGCAAGTGCTGTAAATGCAAGCATCAGCGGAATGTTCCCCATGTATCCGGCAACCGCTACCAGAAGTCTGCCAACTGTTGCTACCATGTAGCTATACTTGTTCAGCTTATACATGCCGTTCCATTTTTGTACGATGGTAGGAGTGAAGATCAATGCGATAATCAAAGGAATATTGATAAACCATGCAAACGTGCCGAACATATTCTCATTTGCGAGAACATATTTTGCATAGTATGTTCCAACACCGATCATCGCACCATAGAACTGCTGCAAAATGTAGGTTACTGTGATCATCACATAATATTTGTTGTGTACGAGAATCTTGAATGCTTCTCCAAAACTGTATTTGTTTTCTTCTGTTTTTGTTTCACTGTCTGCAAGTTCCTCATCAGAAAGTTCCTTTACAGAAAGAGCGGAAATTGTATTTACAATAAGACCGATAACCGCATAAATAATTGCGACTGTTCTCCAGCCATTTGCACCACCGCCCATTGCTTCAACAAATTGGAATGTAACAGCCTGAATCAGGAGGCTTGTTCCGAATGCGAAGATAAAGCGATAAGAACCCATCTGAACTCTTTCCTTGCTGTTCTTTGTAACAAGAGCGGTCAGAGCAGAATATGCGATGTTGTTTGCTGTATAAAATACACTGTTAAGAAGTGTGTAGCAGATAAAGAACCATGCGTACTGAGCAAAATTATCCATGTTCATCGGGATCGCAAATACACCAACCAAGGTAATTGCACAGCCGATAAAACCATAAAGCATCCACGGTTTTGCCTTGCCCATTTTCGTATGTGTCTTATCGATCAACGTACCAAAAATGATGTCTGTTATTCCATCAAAAATCTTCGATACAGCAATGAGAACGCCAATAACACCTGCGTTTAATCCGATCGTGTCGGTAAGATAGATCATTACGAATGATGTCAGCAATGCATAGACAACGTTTCCTGCAACATCGCCGGAACCATAACCGACTTTGTTATACCACTTTAAGTATGTTTTTTCTTTGCTCATAATAGAGCTCCTTTCATCGTTTGTATGCCCACATGGACAGAATTTTCCCATAATGAATGATACGAACTGCTTTTCATCTTGCAAAAACGAAATAATGCCATCGTCAGAATAGATGATTATTTTTTTGAGTATAAAGAATTTTTATTGAATTCAACATGGAATTACAATGAAAGACGTCTTTTTTTTATTCTTTTCTCTCATTTCTTAACTCTATTATACCACACAAAACGGCTTAAAAAATACACAAAGTTATAAAATATATGCACAAAGTTTAGGGTTTTTCTTGCAATCAGTGCTCAGGTGTGATATACTATAGTTATAGAAGCAAGGAGGTGCTTTTTATGTTTATGAATGTTGCCTATTTAAACAACTCTACATCTGCTGTAGTGGATAATACGAAACCTTTGATTGTAACAAGCTGTGGAAATTATCGTGTGAAAAATCGTTCTGAAGTAGTAACACATCGTCCGAAGGGAAGAAAAGATTATCAGCTTTTATATATTGCCTCCGGAAAAGGACATTTTTTCATTCATGGAGAAGAAAAAACGGTTTCAGCTGGAAATATTATTGTATATTTGCCGGATCAACCACAGGAATATGTTTATTATCGTGCAGATCAAACCGATGTTTATTGGGTGCATTTTACCGGAAATGAAGTAGAAGAAATTTTAAAGTATTACAATATCAACCTGCAAAAAAATATTCTCTATATCGGAACATCTCCCGATTATCAGTGGTTATTTGGTCAGATGATTCAGGAATTGCAGCTTTGCAGACCACGATATGATGAATTGATTTCTTTGCAGCTGCGAAATATTTTTGTTTTGATAAGCCGTGCAATCATGAGTGCAAAGAAATTCAGCAGTACCAGTGAAAAAGAAGTTGCTTTTGCGATGCACTATTTTCGTAAGAATTACAACACAGAGATCAGCATTGAGGAGTACTCCGAATCCAGAGGGCTTAGCAACTGTTGGTTTATTCAGTGCTTTAAAGAAATCACAGGTTCCAGTCCGCTGCAATATATCTTAAAGCTGCGAATCTCCAACTCACAAAATATGTTAGAAAATACGGACTACACCATTACTGAAATTGCAAATATGGTTGGATACACCAATTCGCTTTATTTCAGCAGACTGTTTCATAAATACATTGGTATGTCACCAAAAGAATATCGAAAAGTAAAACTGAAAGAAAATCTCAGGGAGTAAAAAAACAAAACTCGTTTGGCTAAAACTAAACCAAAACGCAAACAAAAAACGGCATAACAAACGCTACACCGTTAAAATCTAATACTTATTTTAAATTACAAAAGCCATCCCGGGACACACCTTCCTTACGAAGGGTGTCCCGGGATGGCTTTGTTTTAAGGAAATGTATTTTTAAGGGATAATTATTATGCAAATTCTATTTTTCTGTATGAGTCGATAGCACCCTGATGCTTAACGCTTTCACCGCAGAATTTATTTGAAAACGCTATACAGCGTTCTAGCTGTGCATTGTCAAGGTCACAAAGGCTTTCAGCGGTCACGCTGAGAGTTTTCAGTGCATATAGGAACGAGCCTATAAATCCGTCTCCTGCACCTGTTGTGTCAACGGCTTTCACCTTTTCGCTTTTTGCAAATGCCTGAGCGTTCTTTGTGAAAGCGTATGCTCCTTCTGAACCGCAGGTGTATATAACAAGCTTCACATTGCCTGTGAAAAGCTTTGGCAGAGCGGCTTTGATGTCGCTTTCTCCTGTGATGAATCCAAGCTCTTCGTCTGATATCTTCACAATGTCAGCCATTGGGATAAACTCGTTTACAGTGTCATGCAGAGCTTTCTTGTCGCTCCAAAGAGGGAAGCGCAGATTAGGGTCAAAGCTTATCATTGCGCCTTTTTGACGTGCATAGGCTATAGCCTTTCTGTGTGCGTCTTTCATTGGAAAATCTCCAAGGGAAACGCTGCAAAAATGCAGTGCGTATGCGTCCTCAAACCATTCTTCTTTTACCTGCTCAGCTGAAAAAAGCATATCTGCGGAGGGTTTTCTGTAGAATGAGAACGTCCTGTTGCCGTCATTTTCAAGGCTCACGAAAGCCAAAGCTGTGTTCGCCTCGTCAGTGAAGCTCACAAGGGAAGTGTCGATCCCAGCCCTTGCAAGGTCACCTGCTATCTTTTTTCCGAATGGGTCATCACCAAGCTGAGTGATAAATTTCGAGCTTCCGCCAAGGACAGTGAACGCTCCGCAGACGTTTGCAGGCGCTCCGCCGCTTTTAGGGCTGAAAGCCGTTACTTCTTCAAAGGCACAGCCTGTCTGTGCAGGAATAAAATCTATCAGTGCTTCGCCTATGGCAAAAAGTGTGTTTCCCATTGAAAATTCTCCTTTCAGATATCCCAGACTTGCGCTTCAAAGCCGTTTACTTCAAGCTTTACGCTGTCATTGTCAGGATATGATCTTGTTGACATCACAGCTTCGCCGTCATTGATATACACCTCAATGCTTGACATATCTGCGATAACTCTTATGTTTCTCACGCTGTCTATCTCTGCGTTTCTTACTGTTCTTCCACAGCCGTATTTCTCGTCAGTAAATCTCATTGAGAAAAGCCCTTTGTCCTTGTCAAAGCCAAGTTCCAGCTTGCCGTCAAGAGATATGCTGAAGCTGTCTGCAGGCTCGCCGTCAAGCTCAAATGGCTGAGGATATTCTGCAGTTTGACCGCTGCTCTGTCGTCGTGCGTTGCTTTTAAGCTTGTCAAATTCAGCGATAGGCTGCTGTCTGAGCTTGCCGTTGGGTGCTATAGTTACAACTCTCGGTATGGTAAGGCAGTGCTGCCAGCCAAGTTCAGTTGTGGCATTGCCGTAGACCTTGTTATCCATGCCAAGCCAGCCTATGAGTATCCGCCTGCCCTGAGGGTCAAGGAACGTCTGTGGTGCATAGAAGTCAAAGCCCATGTCCCACTCGGTGAAGTCACCGAGAACGCTGTCCTCAAGCTTGCCCTGAACAGGGAAGTAGCCTGATTCGTTAAGGTTCTGCCACTTTGTCTCGTAGTGGGGCATACCCTGCGGGCAGGTGCTTAAAAAGCCCTTGCCGTCTATCTCGAAATAGTCAGGGCATTCCCACATATAGCCGTAGCCCTCTTTGTATACTTTGCCTGTGTATTTCCAGTTTATCAGATCGTCAGATTCGTATACAAGCACACAGCCCTCGTCGTCAAGAGTTCTTGCACCAAGCACCATTTTCCATATGTCGCCCTCTTTCCACACCTTTGGATCTCTCACATGGCATGAGCAGAAATCAGGGTAGTCGCTGTTTCTCAGAAGCACCTGCTTTTCGCTCATGTTGCTTCCGTCTGTGGTGGTGACGTGGATAACGTTCGCACCTCTGCCGGCTTTGACGTAATCATAATCGCCTATCATCTTCACATTGCCTGTGTAGAAAATATGCAGAACACCGTCATTTTCAATGGCGCTTCCTGAGTAAACGCCATGGCTGTCCTCTGTGATATCAGGCATCATAACAGCCCTGTCATAAGTCATGTGCATAAGGTCGCTGCCGTGATAATGTCCCCAGCCTCTTGGCGTGTGACCGTCAGCGGCAACAGGACTGTACTGAAAATAAACATGATACTCGCCCTTGTAAAAGCTCAGACCGTTCGGGTCATTGAGCCAGCCGTCAGGCGGCTCGATATGAAATCTCTGACGCCATTTTGCGTTCTTTATTCTTTCTCTGTTTTCCAGTTTCTCTTTGTTATCCATTTATATCCTCTCCTTTTGGTGCGATGATTATGATTATTGACTGTTTGTCTGAACTTTATGCGTTTACCTTTATTAGCTTATCTCCTATAGTCACTTCTGTGCCTTCTTCTGCAAGCTCCTCAACGGAGGAAAATTCGTCTGAATTGCCCACAAGAACAGGTGTGATAGTCTGATAGCCCTTACTTTTTATAAAGTCCATATCGAAAGTGAGAAGCGTCTGTCCCTTTGTTACTCTGTCGCCCTCAGAAACGTAAGCCTTGAAGCCCTCGCCTTTAAGCTCAACAGTGTTTATGCCAACGTGGATAAGAAGCTCCTTGCCGTTGTCAAGTGTGAGACCGATAGCGTGGAATGTGTCAAACAGCGTTTCTACTTTGCCGTCGCCAGGTGCAACGACCTTGCCCTCAGTAGGTTCTATTGCTGCACCAAGACCAAGTATACCCTGTGCAAAGGTCTGGTCAGGAACGTTTTCAAGCTTTACAGCCTTGCCGCTAAGCGGAGCTGTGATAATGCCGTCATCTGCTACGTCTGCATTTTCAGCCTTTGTTTCGATAGCCTGTGCAGGCTGTTCAGCCTTTTCTGCCTTGTTTTCGGAAGGCTTGTTCTCGTTTCTTATCTGCTCGTTGTTAGTGCCGAAAAGCCATGTAAGAGTGAATGCAACGCCCATTGCTACAGCCATTGAGATTATATACTTCACTGGGTGGTTGAGTGTAAGAAGTATTGCGAATATGCCTGTTACACCTGTTGCAGTTGCGCCAAGGTGGAGGATAGAAGCGACCATTGCTCCGCAAGCGCCGCCAATAGAGCCGAATATGAAAGGCTTTACAAATCTAAGGTTTACACCGAATATTGCAGGCTCTGTGATGCCAAGCATACAAGACAGTGCAGAAGGATAAGCCATTGATCTTATCTTGTTGTTCTTGCTTCTTACTGCCACTGCAAGGCAGGCAGCTCCCTGAGCCATGTTTGCGGCAGATGCCAGAGGCAGCCAATAGGTAGCACCGTATTTAGCAAGCTGACCAATGTCGATAACAGTGTACATATGGTGTATACCGCCAACAACTGTTGTTGAATAGAAACCGCCCATTATGAACGAACCAATGCCGAATGGGATAGTGATAAGCTTCTGAACGCCTGTGATAATGCCATTTTCAAGGGCAACAAATACAGGACCGATAAAGGTGTAAACGAGAAAAGCTGTTACTGTAAGGCTCACAAGAGGTGTAACGAAAAGGTCGATTATGTCAGGCACTTTCTTGTGAAGCTTTTTCTCGATAGTCGCAAGAATGAATGAAGCGATGATAATAGGTATTACATGGCCCTGATAGCCTACCATGTGAACGTTGAACAGACCAAATATGGAGAATGTCTGCTCATAACCGTTTGTGGAAACTGTCCAAGCGTTTTGCAGGTCAGGGTGTATAAGAAACATTCCTATTACCGCACCAAGATAAGGGTTGCCGCCGAACACCTTAGTTGCCGAGTAGCCAATAAGTATCGGCAGGAATGTGAACGCTGCATTTGAAAGCAGTTTGAATATTGTGAAAACATATCCATTTGTGTTAAGGGAGATAAAGCCGTTTGAAGCCATGAAATTCAAAGCTTCCATTATTCCCATGATAAGACCGCCTGCAACGATAGCAGGGATTATAGGTACGAATACGTCGCCAAGGGTTTTGATAAGCCTTTTGAACCAGTTCTGCTTCTGAGCCACCTGAGCCTTGACTTCGTCCTTTGAAGAGGCTTCCACGCCTGCCTCTGCGATAAATTCGTCATAGACCTTGTTTACCGTTCCGGTGCCTATGATTATTTGAAGCTGTCCTGAAGCCTCGAAAACGCCCTTTACAACATCAATGTTCTCAAGTGTTTCTTTCTGTATCTTTGAGTTGTCCGCAATTATAAGTCTTAATCTTGTGGCGCAGTGTGCGGCACTGACCAGATTTTCCTTTCCGCCTATAGCAGAAAGTATCTCACGAGCTGAACTTCTGTGATCCATAATATCCCGTCCTTTGCTTGTTTTTTTATTATTTTGTCCGGACTATGCTATTTTATCGGTTTCATCTTTTGTGTGATACCGATTTCATTAACTATATTATAACCCATGGTAGTGCATTTGTCTATTGACAAATAATATAAACTTACAAGGCGGCATTATAAGGTTTCACACAGTTTCACATTTTTTCTCTGTAGATTCACGTTCTTCCAGCTCAAAATCGAGCGTCAGCGTCCTTGGTATAGAGCTTTCTCGCTTTAGTGAATTGAGCAGCATTTGTGCCGCCTCTATGCCTGCGGTGCGATAATGGAAATGCACAGAGGTCAGGGGAGTGGACGTGACCTTACAAAGCTGAGAGTCGCCAATACCTGCTATCATTATATCCTCTGGAACTTTCAATCCCTGCTCACGGCAGGCAAGGAGTGCGCCTGCGGCAAGATTGTCGGTGGCGCAGAGAATGTGGTCGTATCTTCTGCCGCTTTTCAGTAATGTCAAAGCCTTTTTGTAGCCTGAGTCCATTTTAAATTCAGCCGTCTGCATATCAGACTTTTCAATGTTGATGCCGTTATCAGAAAGGGCGTGGAGAAACCCATCTTTTCTTGCCTGACCTGCCGCCTTGTCCTGCTCGGTAACGCCAATAAAAGCGGGCTTTTTACAGCCTTTGTCAAGCATAAGCTTCTCTGCGGTATAGGAGGCTTTGTAATCGTCGTGACAAACGCAGTTTGCACCCTTGTATTCCTGTCCTACAATTACCACCGGCACACGCATTTTTTTTAGCACAGCGTCATGGAGCGGAGTGAAAACAGACGCAAGAAAGATAACTCCGTCAACACGATTGCTTCGGAAAAGCTCCAGATATTCCACTTCTTTTTTGGGGTCGTTGGCGGAGTTCACAAGCAAAAGCTGATAGCCCTGCTCGCTGAGTACCTGACTTATGCCCTCCACCTCTCTTGCACAGCTCTCGCTTGAAAGCTTTGGTATAATAACTCCCACAAGCTTTGTCACCCTCGTTCTCACATTCTGTGCCTGAACGCTTGGGGCATAGCCTGTGACCTCTATGGCGGCTTCAATAAGCTTGCGCTTTTCTTCGCTCACATAGCCGTCGTTGAAATATCTGCTCACAGCAGATTTTGATACTCCTGCGGCTTTTGCAAATTCGGTAATGTTCATTGCTCGTCACTCCTTTTATTATATTATACCACAGCACTATGAAAAATCAATAGGGTTTCATATAAATATTTCATATATAATATGAAACTGTTTTAGTCTGATATGAAAAAACTGCCGCACCCAATGAGTACGGCAGTTATGAATATCTATTTTACAATTGCATGAAGCTTCCATTTTCCGCCCTTGTATCTTATAAGGCTCACCATAGCGGTCACAAACCACGTTGCGGCGGTGGTGTACCATATGCCCCAATAGCCTATGAAAGCTATCCTTGTGAGGATAAGTGAAAGCCCTATCCTGCATATTACCTCCGCCATGCCGTTTACAAGGGCGTAGTTTGTGTCGCCTGCGCCGTTCAAAAAGCCCCTTGTGGTGTGGATAATTCCCAGTGACCAGTAGAAAAGTGAGGTGATGATAAGCGCTTTTGCCGATATGCTTATAACAGCCTTGCCCTTGACAAACCAAGATGTTATCGCTCCGTCGAACAGCGTGAACAGCACAAGCACCACTGCCGAGAATATCACTGATATTTTTATTGCACAAGCAAGACCTTTCTGCGCACGCTTTTCTTTTCCTGCACCGATATTCTGTCCCGTGAATGTTGAAACCGCCGCATTAAGTGAAGAAAACGGCTGTTGAACGAACTGCTCGATACGCATTGAAACTGTGTATGCCGCCATGACCGTTTCGCCAAAGCCGTTCGTTACACGCTGGAGCGCAACCATTGATACTGAGATAAGTCCATTTTGTATTGCAATAGGCACGCCTGTTTTTACACAGCGGCTCATCATGTCCTTGTCAGCGTGGAGATCTTCGGCGGTGAGCTTTATTTCTCCGCTCACTGCAAAGCAGTACACAATACAAGAAATGGCGGAAAGCGCCTGCGTAAGCACTGTCGCCCATGCCGCACCTGCTATGCCGAATTTGAATACCACCACGAAAAGCAGGTCGAGCAGGGCGTTTAGCAAGCTTGCCGCACCTAAGAATATCAACGGCGTTTTCGAGTCGCCCAAAGCTCGCATTATGGCATTTATCCAGTTGTATGCTGCCACCGCTATCGTACCTCCGCAGGCTATCTGCATATAAGCCGCAGAATCTCCGATAAGCTTGTCGGGAACTTTCAAAAGCTCCAGTATCGGTCTTGCAGCAGGTACGGATAAAAGGCTTATTACAATGCCGAAGATAGCCGTAACAAGTGCCGAATTGAACACCGCCGACCGCAGGGCTTTTTGCTTGCCTGCACCGAAATACTGTGCGACAATTATTCCTGCACCCACCGACAGCCCTATGCAAAGGGTGTAAAACAGGTATGTTATCGAACCCGTCGCACCAACAGCGGCAAGGGCGTCATCGCCCAGATAACGCCCCACCACCATAGTGTCTACTATATTATAAGTCTGCTGCAAAAGATTTCCTGCAAGCAGTGGCAGTGAAAACATTATTATGTGCCGCATTTCACTGCCTTGTGTCATGTCTGTTGTTCTGCTTATTTTAGTCATTATTTTCCTTACGCTTCTTTCTTGCTATGCCGTATATCACTGCACCAACTGCCGCAGCGGCGCATACGCCTGCCCCAACAGCTATAGGAAGCTTGCTTTTGCCTGACTTTTTGCTTTCAGACTTTGCAGGCTTTTCCTGCTCAAATGGAATCTTTCCGCCTGTTACCTGCATAGCGTCAATTGTATATTTGCCTGACTTTATAGTTACCTTTGCGGTGTGAGCGCCCTCAGCCAAACCTTCAAAATGGCATGATATCTCACGCTGACCTGTTCTTGAAACTGTCACCATCTGCTCATCACCGCCGTCTATGGATACGCCAAGTACAGCGTTTTCTCTTGTTTCACCTGAAAGCGCAAAGCCTGTGCCCTCAAAGCTTACTGTGAAAGAGTCGCCCTCGCCGCCCTTTGATGAGGTGCGCTTGTAGTTTTTGAAACTGCTCATAAGGTTGTGATCCCAATTGCCCTCGAAAGTGAAGCAAGAGTCTGTTTCGTCAAAGCGTGTAACATATGTGTCACTGCCCTCTACAGGCTCAGCAGAGAAGTTGTCAAAGCTGTTTTTGTTGTATGAGCTGAAAAGTGACGCTCTGCCTGCGCTGATAAGGGACTCGCCTTCATTCACAGTGTATTCAGCCACCATGTTTCCGTCAACATATCCACGGATAACGTTGTTTACAGCCTCAACTTTCAGCTTGTGAGAAGCCATGCCGTCAAAGCCGTCTATGCTTCCACTGCTAAGAGTGCCGTCATTTGCTTTAAGCTCCCAACTTCCGTTCTCATAAAGCTTTATCCAATATCCGCTGTATGAGTTACAGCCAAGCGTGTATCTCAGACCAACGCCCACATAGTTTGTGGCTGTGTCCTGTGAAGCCTCAAAAGCAGCGTCAACATTCACTGAGTAGTTATACCACCTGTCATCACCGAATGTGGTCACAGGTTCAGGGGTGTAGCCCCACTCGTTGGCTTTCATGTCAGCCGTTATCTGCTGAACGAGCTTGTTGCCATTGTCGGTCTTTTCCACCTCGAAAGCTCCGCCCTGATCTGTTGTGTATCTTGGTGCATTGCCCCTTGATGATAGATAATTCTCAGGATAGCCTGCATATTCAAAATCGTCCGAATATGGAAGCTTCAAAACTGTGCGCTGGCTCTCGTCAGCGTTTTTGTATTCAGTGCGCTCAGGTGTAACAGTAGTAATTGTCACAATAGAATTTGGCTTCACTGTCACAGAGTATGTGTAAGCTCCGCTGTTCTCTGTAGGGGTTATATCCTCAGTTTTCTTGAAATAATTCTCGTCATATCTGCCGTCGATGCTGTCAGGACCTCTTGTTTCCCATACGCTCACGTTTGAGGAAGCCTTGTCAAGTCCTGATACCTTGAGATCGTACTGTATAGGTTCGCTTGTGGTGTTTGTGATAACAGTGCTGTAGTCGCCTGTTTCTGTGTCTGTAGCAGTCATGTAGCTGTAAACTGCGTCAACGATTGCGTGACCGTCGCCGCCTTTTTGACCGTCACTGTAACAGCCACTGTCAACGAACGCCCAGCCTTTTTCAATAAACTGTGAGAAGTGCAGTGACATATAAAATCCGCTGTCAAGCATATAATAACCGCTCCAAGGGTCGCAGGCTGAGATAAGCTGTTTCTGACAGTAGCAAGCGCCGTCATAGTATGCCGACACAACAGGCTGATACTCATAAAGTGTCATTTTGCCGTTTGGATACATTCCGATTATTCTGTTTGCGATATCAAGGGTGCCATTTATGCCTGCCAATCCTGAGCCGTCATATCTGTATGTACCCTGCGCATATGCCATTGGCGAGCTTGCTTCGCTGAACCAAAGCTCTTTGTTTTCTTCGTATGCAAGCTTCTGAGCGTTCTCAGTGGATTCGCTTGTGTAATGGCTTCCCACCACGTCAACAGCGTTCATAAGCTCGCTGTCCTCATACATTCTGTCTGCAAAGCCCCATGTGCAGACCTCTTCACCACCCACTATCTTTATCTTTGAATAGTCGTAAGGGGTATCCTTTTCACTTTTCAGATGTGAGGAAAGATACTTGACCCATTCAAGGTCAGCTCCACGCTCGTTTTGCACCGCACTTACATAGTCAAATTCAAGCCCATATGTTTCATAAGCGGCGTCAAGGGTGTTTTTATACCACTTGTACCTTGCGGCATAAACGTCTGAGGCACTGGATACCCACTTTGGTTCGCTCCACCAAAGCATATCTAAAGTGAGGTCAGGGTTTATCTTCTTTGCGTCAGCGGCAAGCTGATAAGCTGCACCTCTTGTTACGTCAGCCTTTTCGTCCGCTGTTCTCATTACAGACGGCTCTGTGCCTGATGATGAGTTTATATCTGCACCCATTTCCACCTTAAGGTGAGTAATGCCGATGCCCTCCTTGCCAAACATATACTCCATTATCTGCTCATATGCCTCAGGGTGTTCAGCCTTGTAGTCAAGCAAAAGCCTTGACGAGTTGTTACCGCTCACCATGCCTGCGCCCCTGTAGCGCATATTTTCTTTGAGCTGGGTCGTAGTTCCGTCAATAACTAACTCTCTGGTATTATTTGTGTTGCTATCCTTCACTGTTGTTCCCTCCGCACTGCAATTGTAAGCGCCTGCACCCGATATCATCATCACCAAAGCTGACACCATTGAAGCGCACCGTTTAAGTATCGTCATAAGTTTTCCTCCTTGCATAAAGCATAGCTTCTTGCTTTCTTATGACAATTATAAGCTTAAAAGAGTGTATGGTCAATCTGAAATATTTTGCATATTATTAATATCCGAACATTTTGCTTTGAGATATACTAAGAAAATTCGAATAAAGCTTAAAATATTATTACAAACCTGTTCCTCTTGACCTGCGATACTCTCTTGGCGAAACGCCCTCCAGCTTTTTGAAAACGATGCTGAAATAGTTTCTGTCCTCATAGCCCACCTGCTTGCCTATGTCGCCTATGTCAGTGTCGGTGTTAAGAAGCATTGATTTTGCCTGAGAGATGCGTCGTTTTGCAATATATTCAAGGGGACGCATTGAAGTTTCTGCTTTAAAAACACGGCAGAAATGCTGTACTGACACTCCTGAAAGTCCTGCAAGTGTTTCTGCGGTGATATCCTCCATGTATCGGCTGTCGATATACAAAAGCGCCTGCCTTGTAATGCTTCCCACGTTTTTTCGGCTGTCAGGGGAAAGCATTGCGGTCCTCATGGCGAGGATATATTCATACACAAGTGCGGAAGTTTTTTCACCACAGTTCACAGGGTCGGAAGCGGCGGCTAAAATGCGCTCAAAAAGCTGAACAGGCTTTTGCGTGTTTATTTCAGGGGAGAATTTAAAGCCGTCAAAGCCTAAGTTTGCAAGCATTTGCCCTGCAAACTCTCCTCGGAAAACTATCCAATTCGTTATCCAGCTCCCATTTGCAGGATAATATTCATGGGGAACGCTAGGCGGCAGATAAAATGCCGAGCCTTTTGTCTGCACAAATTCTTCATTTCCAACGATCAGCCTGCCCTCGCCCCCTGAGGTAAAAAGAAGCTGATGTGAGACAAGCCCTTTTTCTCTTGTGACGTGAAATTCAGGGTCGGAAATGCCTATTCCGGTGAGATAAAAGGGCAGAGAAGTCTGCCTGCCAATAACAGGATATATGACCTTTGTCACTGCCGCACCTCCATTTCAAAGTGTAGCTTCTTGGTAAATTATATATCCACAAGGGAAGTTTGTCAATAGTTCGGGGCTTGACTATGAGAAAACATTGTGCTAAACTTTTATACACGGCGTTTTTCGACACAGCGAACGCCCGAAAGGCAGATGAACATTTTGGAAAAAACTCACGATAGAAAAGCATTCAAAGCCCTGAAATGGGCTTTCCCATATACAATACCTATCTTCGCAGGCTTTTGGTTTTTAGGCATTGCCTATGGCATTTATGCCAATGCATCAGGTTTCAGCTTTGTCTACCCCCTCATAATGAGCATGGCGATATACGGCGGAAGCCTTGAATTTATCACAGTAAGTATGCTTTTATCTCCCTTTGCGCCTGTGCAAACGCTGATAATGGCTATCATGATACAGGCAAGGCACTTGTTTTATGGCATTTCGATGCTGGATAAGTTCAAAGGTCTTGGTTGGAAAAAGTATTATCTTATCTACGGAATGTGCGACGAAACTTTCAGCATAAACTACTCCGCAGAGATACCCGAGGACGTTGACAGAGGTTGGTTTTATTTCTTTGTTACCCTCCTCAATCAGATATATTGGGTGAGTGGTGCAACAATCGGCGGTCTTATGGGTGATCTTATAAGCTTTAACACAAAGGGTCTTGACTTTGCAATGACTGCGCTTTTCGTTGTAATATTTCTCGACCAGTGGCTCAAAGAAAAACACCACATGAGCGCATGGATAGGCTTGATATCAAGCGTTGTCTGCCTGTTGCTTTTTGGTGCAGACGATTTCATGATACCCACAATGATATGTATTCTCGTTCTGCTCACCGTTTTCCGCAAGCCAATAGAAAACCCTGAGAAAGCAGGTGACGCAAAGTGACGATAACTCAGCAGATAATCACCATAGTAATGTGCGTGCTAGGCACTGTCCTCACAAGAGCGCTCCCGTTTCTTATTTTCAACGGCAAACGCCCCACTCCACGCTATGTGCAGTATCTGGGCAAGGTGCTTCCAAGCGCAATATTCAGTATGCTCGTGGTGTATTGCCTTAGAAACGTAACTCCACTGCATTACAGCTACGGTTTGCCAGAGCTTATCGCCATAGGCGTGACAGTAGCAGTGCATTTGTGGAAAAGGAAAATGCTCCTGTCTATTGCAGGGGGAACCATATGCTATATGCTTTTGGTACAGCTTGTGTTCAAATAAAACAAAGGGTCAGCACTTTCGCTGACCCTTTTACTTTGCTCTGCTATTTAATTCTCCGAAACATCAATAACAACATACTCAGATTTACAGCCCGTCTTGAACTTTATCGCCCAATCTGAAATGCCTGACGTTACGATAAAGTTTGTGTCCTCACGCTTTTCATAGCCGTATGTGCGGTCATTTCCGCCTATGAGAGTGCCAAGAAAATTTATCGGTATGAGCTGACCGCCGTGTGTGTGACCTGACAGTACAAGGTCTACCTTTGAAGCCGCCTGTGCGTCATAATCGCATGGCTGATGATCCATTACAACTGTGAACTTTGAGCTGTCAAGGTCCTTTGTAAGCTCCTTCATAGATGCCCTGTGACCGTCATTTTCCATTTCCTCTGACCTGTCCTGCCTGCCTATTATGTAGAAACGATCGTCAATAAGCACAGTGTCGTCCTGAAGCACTGTAACATTGTTCTTTTCAAGCTCTGCAATAAGATCGTCGCCGCTGTAGCCACGATATGAGGGGTCATAATAGCCTTTGTCATGATTGCCGAATGAGAAATAAACGCCGTATTTTGTTTTCAGCTTGCCAAGAGCTTCACAGCACTGTATCATGTCCTCTTTTGATGTGTCATCATCAACAAAGTCGCCTGTTATAAGCACCACATCAGGGTCAAGCTTTTGTATCTCCTCCATGTATTTTGCAAAGCCGTCGCCATGGAAAGTTGTTCCAACGTGAGAATCTGCAAACTGAACTATCCTGATATCTCCCGACTTTTTGTCAGTTTTCAGGGTGTAGTCAGTTTCCCATACATTGTTGCAAAGATACCAGCCCACCGCAAGATACACTATAGTAAGCGGAATTGCAATAAATCCTGCAAGGCATTTGCTTGCATGTTTCTTTGATATCTTCTTTCCAATAAATATAAACAAATCGCACAAAAGCCAGAATATAACAAGATGTAAAAAACAGATTATCGCATTTATCTCGCCCCATATAAGCCATATTATTCCACTGGTCAGCACTATAAGTCCTGCACTTATGGCGTATTTAAGTATCTTTTTATCCTTTGAAAGCTTTTTTATAAAGCCGAAAGCCGATATTCTTCTTGTGACATAAATAAAGCCCGCAACTGAGCTTGCCACCACAAGAATAGCTATCATTAACCATAAAAACATATTTTGCCTCCTGTAAAATTGCTGTAATATCATTATAAGTAGCAAAGCGGACTAATTTCAACAATTTTTTTTTAACATTTCTTTACCTCTGTTAACATTTGTACCTATGTGCTGTTGAAAAAAGCGACAATAAGTTGTATAATTATCATATAGCAGAATGGAGGAAAGCAATATGTATGAAATGAAACGCACTGTAAATTGCAGCCAGATAGGTTCGCATGGCATAATAAGAAATAGCTGCCTTGTTGACCTTTTGCAGGATTGCTCTGTTATCCACCTTGACACTCACCCTGTTATGTCACCTTTTTTCGAGCAGGAAAACTGCGTGATGTTTCTTGTGTCAAGACAGCTCGATATCGTTCGCAGACCTGAGCAGAACGAAAAGCTTACAGTGAAAACATGGACCTATGAGCTAAAAAGAATGTATGGCTACAGAAACACAGTTATATATGACGAAAATGGTGATATCTGCGTGAAGTCCATAGCTTCTGGTGCTTTCATGGATAAGACTTCTCAGCGGCCTATAAAAGCTCCACAGGAGCTTGTTGACAGGGTGAAGCTCTATCCAAAGCTTGATATGGAGTATCTTCCAAGAAAGATAGCCCTACCTGATACTGAGCCGCAGGTGTATGAGGATATCCCGGTGTTGAAATGCTATATCGACATGAACGAACACGTCAACAATGCGAGATATCTTGACATAACAGATGAGTTTGTGGAAAATGAGTCTGCTGTGAAGCGTATCCGTGTGGAATATAAAAAGCCCTTGAAGCGTGGTAAAGCCATAAAGGCTCTTGTTTATACCGATGAGGGCAGAAAATTTGTGGAGCTTTGTGATGAAAATAATAAGCCATATTGCATTACAGAGTATGATTATAGGTGATAATGCACAAATCGAAACTTGCGACAAGCTGGCTTTGTTGTATAAAACATAGAAAGCATATTAATCCTATTGACATAGTAGGAATAAAGTGATATAGTATAACCATAGCAAACATAAGCGGTACAAAAAACCGCATAAAATAATTTTCATATCGGAGGTAGATTAAAATGTCAAAGATCTATAAGGGCGTTTCGGAGCTTATCGGAAAAACTCCAATAATCGAAGCAGTTAATTTTGAAAAGGCAGTAGATGCTGACGCAACTATCCTTGCAAAGCTTGAATATTTCAACCCGGCAGGAAGCGTTAAGGACAGAGTTGCGCTTGCAATGATCGAGGAAGCTGAAAAGAAGGGCGTTCTCAAGAAAGGCGCAACTATCATTGAGCCTACATCGGGAAACACAGGTATCGGTCTTGCGGCTGTGGGCGTATCAAAGGGCTACAAGGTAATTCTTACAATGCCTGAAACAATGAGTATCGAGAGAAGAAATCTTCTTAAGGCATACGGTGCACAGATAGTTCTCACAGAGGGTGCAAAGGGCATGACAGGAGCAATCAAGAAGGCTGACGAGCTTAAGGGCGAGATCGAGAACTCTGTTATCCTCGGTCAGTTCGTAAACCCAGCAAACCCAGCCGCTCACTTTGCAACAACAG
This sequence comes from uncultured Ruminococcus sp., assembly GCA_934435205.1. Taxonomy (GTDB): domain Bacteria; phylum Bacillota; class Clostridia; order Oscillospirales; family Ruminococcaceae; genus Hominimerdicola. The sequence continues at coordinate 149,014 of CAKSAK010000004.1, forward strand.
GTCCTGAGATCTGGGAAGATACAGACGGAAAGGTAGATATCTTTATCGCAGGCGTTGGCACAGGCGGAACAGTAACAGGCGTTGGTAAGTACCTCAAGTCCAAGAATCCTGACGTTAAGATAGTAGCAGTTGAGCCAGCAACTTCACCTGTTCTTTCACAGGGTAAGTCAGGTCCACACAAAATTCAGGGTATCGGCGCAGGCTTCGTTCCTGATGTTCTCGATACAAAGGTTTATGACGAGATCCTGCCTATTGAGAATGAGGACGCTTTCAAGACAGGCAACAAGTTCGCTAAAACAGAGGGTATCCTTGTTGGTATCTCATCAGGTGCAGCACTTAAAGCAGCCGAGATACTTTCAAAGAGACCTGAGAACAAGGGCAAGACTATCGTTGCACTTCTCCCTGATACAGGTGAGAGATATCTTTCAACAGCACTTTTCGAGAGCTAATCTCTCAAAATATACAAAATCGGAAAAAAGGCAGACAGTCAGGCAAGCTGACGTGTGACCCAATGAACAAGCTTTCTTCGATCAAATCCGATATAAAAAGCCGCAGGGTGTACAGCGTAAAAACTGTATGCCCTGCGGCTTTTATTAAAGAATCCCCTTATAGGCTTTGACCCATTATGTTATTATCAGAATGATCAGGCTCATACTCATAATCTATTCCGAGAGCATCTGAGAATGCCTTTGAAAGCTTGTCGTAATCAATGCCAAGTGCATTGTCTGTGTCATAAGAATTATCCGAATCGTCATCTTCTGCCGAGTTTACAGAAATTCCAAAGCAAACCTTGTCCCCTGCGTCAATAACAGGTGTGGAAGAGATGTTGTAATCGTCAATGTAAAAGTTTGATATTATGTTGGTGACCTGCTCCGCAACAGCAGTGCTGTCTGCACCCTCCGGCACGTCAAGTGACATATATATAGTTTTTTCTTTGCCTGCCATTGCTTCCTTTATGCGCTCAGGTATATCATAAACGCTGTCAAGCTTCTTGGCATTCTTGCATATGTAGCAATCGTCAGTGGCAGTGCATTCAGGGAAGTCCTCTTTGTTCCAAGGATAAGAGCCGTCGTCCTTTGCAGTGTCAGGTACGTTGAAATATGCGTAGTCAGGAGCTTCATCGCCGCCGTCAAATGTCACATCAAGGTGATACCACTTGCCGTCTACCTTCACAACGTTCCAAGCGTGTTCGCCGTTTTCTGTTGAGTGTATTATCTTGCTGTCGATGCCTAGAACGTCAAAAAACAGCTTTATTGTTGTGGCATTTCCCACACAGATAGTAGAGTGGTCATGGAAAAATCCGTAAGGATTGTATGACTCGTCATCTTCACTGTCGTCAGATATCGCAACAAGGGAATCGTCATTAAAGTGGGTCTGAGAGAACACATAATCATAAACAGCCTTTTCCTTGTCATATTCGCTCATGCCGTCTTTGATTATCTCGCCCACAGCCTTTTTAAGCTCTTTGAGTATGTATTTGTCCTTATCGTCAGTGAGCTTTGAATCGTCACCCGACTTGTAAGCTTCAACCACTGCCGTATCGTCATAGATAGGGTGTATCTCACCGTTTACGTTGCCCTCTCCGTCTGCGTAATCGTATATATCCTCGCCCAGAATGTTGGAAAGCGTGTTTTCAAGCTTTTCAAGCTTGTCGTTAAGCTCTTTTATCTTCTCGCTGTCGCTGCTTTCTGATTGTGATGATGTGCTTTTAGCGATTTTAGTATCAGAACTGCTTTTATCTTTTGCACAGCCTGTCATACCCGCTGTAAGGCAGGTCAGACAAAGTGCAAGGGTAAGTATTTTTTTCGCTGTTGTCATTTTTCTTTCCTCCGTTTTTTAATTTATCATGTCTGTTATCTCGTCAGATATCTCGTCAGCATTGTCAGAGATAACAAGCACCCAGTAATCTCCAGCCTGAAATATCTTTGCCGCCTGTATTTTCTTTGTTTCTTCAGGCTTGTAGTTTTCATACTGATTAAGTCTGTAGCTCAGCCTGTCTGCAAGCTGGCTTTTTGCACTGCTTCCGTCAGCCATTTTGAGCATTGATATCTCGTCAGCATAATTGCCGTCAGAGGAGTAAAGTATTCCTCCGTCGCTGAGCTTGTCAGCTTCTATGCCATAAAGCTTTTCGGTATTCTTTGTGAAGCTGTCCTCACCGTAAAAAGTCGAAGCGTCCATGTGGTCGCCCTCTATTGCCGAAAGGATATCCTTTGCAGTTTTACCGCTGTCTGCCGTAGATGTAACAGCACTTTCGGAAGCCTCAGACGAAATGGCGTTGTCCGCTCCGCATGATGTCATTGAAAGCGTGGTAAGAACTGTAAGTGCAGATGTTATCACGCAAAGTACTCTAAGAAACATATCTTTCCCCTTTCTCTGTCAGCCTTTCCTGACGACTTAAATTATAGCACTTTTGCAAGCTGGTTTCAATGGATTTAAGAAATTCATAAGAAAAATACCATAAAAAATATCCGCCCTGTCAAAAGGCGGATATTTTACTATGTTATTACCAAGGCTTAACAGTGCCGACTATCTCAGAGATGTTGTTTATGCCGTTGTCCTCGCAGAATTTCTGCATACCCTCGGCTATCTTCACAGGTGCATAAGGGTCAGCAAATATTGCCGCACCTACCTGAACAGCTCCTGCTCCAGCCATCATCATTTCAATGGCGTCCTCCCATGTAGCGATACCGCCCATGCCCATGACCGGTATCTTTACAGCGTTTGCCACCTGCCATACCATTCTTACTGCAACAGGGAACACCGCAGGGCCAGAAAGTCCGCCCACGTTGTTTTTCAGTATCGGACGGCGTGTCTTTATGTCGATTCTCATACCGAGAAGTGTGTTTATAAGTGAAACAGCGTCAGCACCGTTTGCTTCAACAGACTTTGCAATGTCCACAATGCTCGTAACGTTCGGCGAAAGCTTTACCATAAGAGGCTTTTCTGTAACGTCCTTTACAGCCTTTGTTACCGCACCTGCCACGTTGCAGTCAGTGCCGAAAGCCGCTCCGCCCTGTTTTACGTTCGGGCAGGATATGTTGAGCTCTATCATGTCAACAGCCGTGCCGTTGAGCTTTTCTGCAAGCTCTGCACATTCTTCAATGGTAGAACCTGCTATGTTTGCGATTATCCTTGTGTCCTTTGTCACAAGATTAGGTAGCTCATAGTTTATGAACTTGTCAACGCCGCCGTTTTGAAGTCCAACAGAATTGAGCATACCGCTTGGAGTTTCCGCAACTCTCGGGCCTGGGTTGCCCTCACGGCGGTGAAGCGTAGTGCCTTTTACGGATATTCCGCCCAGCTTTGAAAGGGGATAGAACTGCTCGTACTCTCTGCCGTAGCCAAATGTTCCGCTTGCAGGGATAACAGGGTTTTTGAACTCAACTCCGCAGAAATTCACATTTATCCTATTCATCGAACACTACCTCCTCGCTGTCGAATACAGGACCGTCCTTGCAAACGTGAGAATTGAACTCCTGACCGTCCTTGACAGTGCGGCATACGCATACAAGACACGCACCCACGCCGCAAGCCATTCTCTGCTCAAGAGATACCTGACAGTAAATGCCGTTTTCCTCACATATCTTCGTGATATTTTTCAGCATTATCATTGGACCGCAGGCATAAACGATATCAGGCTTTTCGCTTTTAAGCACGTCAAGAAGTGCGTCAGTAACAAAGCCCTTTCTTCCTGCTGAACCGTCGTCAGTGCAAAGCTTGACGTCACAGCCCATGGCCTTGAAGTCCTCCTGCAAAATGACCGCCGCAGCGTTTCTGAAACCGCTTATAACAGTAGCGTTCTCGCCGTATTCCTTTGCAATTCCCACCATTGGAGGCGTGCCTATGCCACCGCCGATACAGACAGCTTTCTTGCCCTTTTCAAGCACCTTGAAGCCGTTACCCAGCGGTGCGATAATGTCAACAAGGTCGCCCTTGTTAAGCTCGCTTATCTTGTCAGTGCCGTGACCTCTTACCTCAAAAACAAGGCGGATAGTACCCTTGTCCTTGTTGATATCGCAAATAGAGATAGGTCTGCGGAGGAAAAAGCCCTCTGCCTGCACCTGTGCAAACTGTCCTGCCTTTGCCGCCTTTGCAATGTGCGGACAGTATATCTCAATGTCAAAAATTCCTTTTGCAAGGGTCTTTTTTGAAACTATTGGGTATTTACCCTGCTTGTACATTAAAAATCCTCCCTGTATTAGTTCTTTACTTCATTTGGAGCGTTCACTGCATCAAAAACGAGAGTGACCGAGTTTTCATTATCAGTATAAGTAAGCTTCAGCGTGTAAGCGTCAGCAAAATAGCCTATCTCCTGCCGTTTGGACATATTCTCCCACCCTGCAGGGGGCGCAAAATCCACTCCGCTGTCATCAACAAAGATAAGATCAATATCGTCATCGTCCATTTCGATAGTGCCTTTTAAGCAGGGGTTGCCTGCTTCTGCGTCATACATGAGATAATTGCCGTCCGAATAGATATCAAGGCTGAGATATCCCGAATAAAGCTCGCTGTTATCAAGGGGCGTTTCACGGCATTTCCACTCGCCCACAATGCTTGCAGGCACAGCGCTTTGCTCCTGCTGACTTTCCGTCAAAGAGCTTGTATCTTCACTCTTTGCGCAGGAGCATAAAAGCAAAGCTCCCACCGCCGCTGTAAACAATATAACGCCCTTTGCTGTCATACTCAGTCACTCCTTTAGTGTTTATTCAAGTGTGATCTTTGGCAGATATGAGATTATATCCTCTTTCATTCTGATAACTTCACGTCTTGCAGCCTTTGCAAAATCATGCTCGTCACAGTTATCCTCTTTCTTGTATGCACACATTACGCCACGGGAGGAGTTTACGATAGCACCCAGACCGTGATCGTCAAATGCCTTTGATACGCCCTCTGCACCGCCGCCCTGTGCGCCGTAGCCCGGTACAAGGAAGAATGTGTGCGGCAGAGCCTTTCTCATTTCAGCAAGCTGTTCAGGATAAGTTGCGCCAACAACTGCGCCAACGCCGCTGTAGCCATACTTGCCCATAACGTCCTTGCCCCACAGCTCGCACATTGAGCCCATTGTAGCATAAACTGTCTTGTTGCCTATCATAAGATCCTGAAGCTCTCCGCTTGACTTGTTTGAAGTCTTTACCAAAACGAAAATGCCCTTGTCATACTTTCTGCACTGGTCAAGAAGCGGGTTTATACCGTCTGAGCCGAGATATCCGTTTACAGTGAGAGCGTCTGCACCGAAAGCCTCCACAAGCTCACCGCCAACGTCAGTAAGACCAAGATGTGCGGTAGCGTAAGCTTCCATAGTTGCGCCGATATCGTTTCTCTTGCCGTCTGTCATGACGAACATACCTTTTTCCTTTGCATACTGTATAGTCTTGTAAAGGGTCTTTACTCCCTCGTAGCCGTACATTTCATAGTATGCAGCCTGTGGCTTGATAGCAGGGCAGATATCGTGTATCTCGTCGATTATAGTCTTGTTGAACTCCCATATAGCCTTAGCCGCACCCTTGAGAGTCTTGCCATATTTCTTGAACTTCTTTTCCTTGATGTATTCAGGAACATAGTCAAGCTTTGGGTCAAGTCCCACTACTGACGGGTTCTGTGTCTTTACGATATTTTCAATAAGTCTGTCAAATGCCATTTTTTATCTTCCTTTCGGATATTATATTTTAAAGCTCAAAAACGAGCTTTCCTCTGCATATTGTATACATTACCTTGCCTTTGAGCCTTGTGCCTTTGAATACGCTGTTTTTGCTCTTTGAATTAAGCTCCGCTGGGATAACTTCCCATTCATAGTCAGGGTCAAAGATACAAAGGTCGCACCTTTCGCCAACTGCTATCTTGATAGGCTCAAGCCCCATTATCTTTCTCGGATTTACCGACATTATCTCGGCTATCTTGTCAAGACCGCACTTGCCGCTGTGATAAAGCTTTGTGAGCGTAGCCGCAAGGGAAGTTTCAAGTCCAACAACGCCGTTCGGTGCTTTCTCAAAGTCAGCCTTTTCCTCTGCGGAGTGTGGAGCGTGGTCGGTGATGATGCAGTCGATAGTGCCGTCAAGAACAGCTTCCTCAACAGCCGCCCTGTCTTCCTCAGTTCTAAGGGGAGGCGACATTCTGAAATCAGCGTCACGAGCTAAAAGCTTTTCGTCTGTGAATGTGAAATAGTGCGGCGCAGTTTCACAGGTGACTTTAACGCCGTCCTTTTTAGCCGCTCTTATAATGTTCACAGAGCCTTTCGTTGAAACGTGACAAATGTGAACTCTCGCATTACAGCTCATTGCAAGGCATATCTCACGGGCTGTGATATAGTCCTCAGAAGCTCTGTCCATGCCTTTTACGCCAAGCTTCTCGGATATCTCGCCCTTGTTGATGATACCACCATTTATTATCTTCAAGTCCTCGCAGTGAGAAGTAACGATAAGACCGTTCTCGTTAGTCTTTTCGATAGCCTGACGCATAAGCTCAGCGTTTTCAACAGGTCTGCCGTCATCTGAAATGGCAGTAACGCCTGCGGCTTTGAGTGCGTCATAGTTGCAAAGCTCCTGACCTTTCATGCCCTTTGTAACGCAGGCGATAGGGAAAACGTCGATACCTGTTTTCTTTGCCTTTTCAAAAACGTATTTCACGCCCTCAGGGGAGTCGATAGGCGGCTTTGTGTTCGGCATACAAGCAACACCTGTGAAACCGCCTGCCTTTGCGGCGTTCGCACCTGTGATGATATCCTCCTTGTAGGTAAGACCTGGGTCACGGAAGTGAACGTGCATATCGAAAAGCCCGGGCAATGCACAAAGCTTGCCCTTTGCGTCTATAACTCTCTGAGCAGGCTCGTCAGTTTTTCCAAGGCTGACTATCTTTCCGCCGTCAATGCCTATGTCTGTTATGCCGTCAAGCCCTGTCTGCGGGTCGCAGGCACGGATATTTTTGATCAGTAGCTCCATTTTTACTCCTTTTTTATCATAATCAAGTCTTTGCTGCACAGCAGGGACGTGCCCCTGCACCAATTTACGCCTTTCATTTGTGAAAACAATCCATTTTGTTTCCGCTCATATAGCATGATTATTTCACAATATCATACAAAAGCTGCGGCTAAACATATCGTTCAGCCGTAGCCCTTGAAAATTCGTTATTTGCCGTCGTAGAATGAGCCTTCGGAGTCTTTTCTCTCGCAAGAGTAAACTCCGTCAGAGTTCTGGAAAATGAACTTGCAGGTAGCGACCTTGTCGCCCTCGTCCTCAGACGGTACAGAAAGGTTTTTGTATGAAATAGTCGAGAAGAACTTCATTCTCAGACCGATATCAACAGTTGTATCTCTCTCAGAAGGATTTACAAGAAGCTGTATCTTTCCGCTTCCCTCGTCCTCCTGAATCTTAAACCAGCCCTTTGCGATAACTGAGCTGTCATCAGCGTGAGTGATAGTGAAATCGCCCTCGTCAGAGAACTCAAAAGTGATGTTTGCGTCCTTATCTGTCCATGTTCCAGAGATAAGCTCTCTTGAATCGCCAGATCTTGATGGCTGATTGAATACATATGTGCAGATGAAAACACCTACTACTACAAGAACTACAAAGAGTATTCCAAGCAAGCCTGAAATGAATTTTTTCATATTATTCCGCCTTTCTCCCTTATTATTTTGTGTCGGATATTAGTCCTTTATCTGAAGTATAGCACCTCTGTTTGCAGAAGTTACAAGTGAAGCGTATCTTGCAAGATAGCCTGTTGTTACCTTTGGCTGTCTTGGCTTCCAGTTCTTTCTTCTTTCAGCAAGCTCCTCGTCAGATACCTTAAGTGTGATAGAGCAGTTGTCGATGTCAATTGCTATCATGTCGCCCTCTTCAACAAGTGCGATAGGACCGCCTACGGCTGCCTCAGGTGAAACATGACCGATAGAAGCACCTCTTGAAGCACCGCTGAAACGTCCGTCAGTGATAAGTGCAACAGTTGAGCCAAGACCCATGCCTGCGATAGCAGATGTAGGATTGAGCATCTCTCTCATTCCAGGACCGCCCTTAGGGCCTTCATAACGGATAACTACAACGTCGCCCTCAACTATCTTTCCGCCTCTGATTGCGGCGATAGCGTCCTCTTCGCAATCGAATACTCTCGCAGGACCTTCGTGGGCAAGCATTTCAGGCGCAACGGCTGAACGCTTAACAACGCAGGTGTCAGGAGCAAGATTTCCTCTGAGAACTGCGATTCCGCCTGTCTGTGAGTATGGATTGTCGATAGGTCTGATTATCTCAGGATTTTTGTTTACAATGCCGCTGATGTTTTCACCGACAGTTTTGCCTGTGCAGGTCATGCAGTCAGTGTTGATAAGGTTTTTCTTGTTAAGCTCGCCGAGAACTGCATAAACGCCGCCTGCCTCGTTGAGGTCTTCCATATATGTGTGACCGGCAGGAGCAAGGTGACAAAGGTTAGGCGTTCTCTTTGATATCTCGTTTACAAAGTCAAGGTCAAGCTCGATTCCGCACTCATGAGCGATAGCAGGCAGGTGAAGCATTGAGTTTGTTGAACAGCCAAGCGCCATATCAGCGGTGATAGCGTTGATGAAAGCGTCCTTTGTCATGATATCTCTTGGTCTGATATTATTCTTGTAAAGTTCCATTACCTGCATACCGGCGTGCTTTGCAAGCTTGAGTCTTTCAGAATATACAGCAGGGATAGTGCCGTTTCCTCTAAGACCCATGCCGAGAACTTCTGTGAGGCAGTTCATAGAGTTTGCAGTGTACATACCTGAACAGCTTCCGCAAGTCGGACAGGCTTTGTTCTCGAATTCCTCAACATCGTCAAGAGTGAACTTGCCTGCGTTGTAAGTACCAACAGCCTCGAACATACTTGAAAGGGAAGTCTTTTTGCCCTTAACGTGACCAGCCAGCATTGGGCCGCCTGATACGAAAATAGTAGGAACGTTTACTCTTGCGGCTGCCATGAGCAGACCAGGAACGTTCTTGTCGCAGTTTGGTATCATAACAAGAGCGTCAAAGTGATGAGCCAAAGCCATGCACTCTGTTGAGTCAGCGATAAGGTCACGGGTAACGAGAGAATATTTCATTCCCATGTGACCCATAGCGATACCGTCGCAAACAGCGATAGCAGGGAATACAACAGGTGTTCCGCCTGCCATTGCAACGCCCATTTTAACAGCCTCAACTATCTTGTCAATGTTCATGTGACCAGGAACTATCTCATTGTATGAAGATACGATACCAACGAGAGGTCTGTCCATTTCTTCCTTTGTCATGCCAAGAGCATTGAAAAGTGATCTCTGCGGAGCTTTGTCAACTCCGTCACAAAAATAATTACACGCCATTTTTTTTACCTCTTTTGAAAAATATATTACTGAGAGCGGTATTATTCTCCGTCCTCATTTTCTTTTGTTTCAGTCTCGTCTGAGCTTTCCTCTGTCGCTGCAGGGTGCAGACGCTTTCTTACGCCGTATGCAGAGCAGTATTCGCAAACGATATCAAGCGCTGAGAATATGATAAGCATAAAATTCATTGAGAAGATACCTGTCACAAGCACGAATACCGCAGGGATAATGAAAAGCGGTATGCCAGTGCCGTAAAGATCTTCAAAGTGATTGCCTTTTTTATACTGCCTTATCCAAAGCACCCAGTAAAGTGCGATAACGAGCAGTGCAACAACAGCCCATATTACGAAAAGCAGCTTGCTTGAAAAGCCTACCTTATAATCTCCGATAGCAAGGCACATATAGCCTATACAGCCAAATCTTCCCACGCACTTTGCGATAAAGACGATAATGTTCTCGTCCTCAAGCTCAGGCTTGTCAGCAGGTGTCTTGAAGCAGGCTGCTATCACAGGTATCAGCAAAAGCAAAGTAGGTATAAAACCTATTATACTGAACTTCATTTCGTTTGTCCTCCTTATCGGAACGGTCTATCCTTAACTTCTATTATTTCTTTTTGGATAGTGCGGACTGCTTCATCAACAGCCGCCATAAGCTTTTTCTCAAGTGGTGTGCCAAAAGAATCGCTGTTATAGCTTACGCCAAACTGACACTTGAGATCACAATGCTCGTAGAGCGGACAATAATAGAAATAAGTCGCCCTGCCTCTGTCCTCGACCTTTGCCTTGAAGCACACATATGGACCCATATCATTAACAGGCAGATACATCAATGCGTCATCAGGCACGCCGCCATTTTCCACCTTTTTGATAAGTTCATATATCTTGTTATCCGGTGCGTCAACAACGCCAAATAGCGGAGTGTTATCATCGGAATAGCCCGAATCATAATCATCATCGTTAATGTTCGGAAGGTAGGACGCTATATAGCAGATATCGCCGTCCGTGTCAAGAAAATCGCCGCTTAGATCAAATGTGACCTTCGTTCTTATCTCGCCATCCTCGCCGTCATATATCTCAAAATCCACTTTTCTTGAAGGCTTTGCAGGAACGTTTCCCGTGGCAAGCACTTCCGGTGAAGTGTGGTATGTCGGTCTTGTATAAGCACAATTGCTTCTCTTGCTTGAACTTGTGCTTGCAGTGCTTGGCTTGCTTGAAGCTGTGGTGCTTGAAGAGCCGTTTATAGCCTCGTTCTTCTTGTCCATAGCCTGATTGAACAGGTCTTTAAGTCCTGTCTGACCATTGCCGTTCTTTGCCGCAGCGTTGTCTATTGCGTCAACCGCACCCTTTAAAAGCTTATCAAATAATCCCATTGTAGTTGCCCCTTTTCTTTTTTTGTTATTTATTTCTTGTGTGAAAGTCCAAGGAATGCCGCACCGATTATGCCTGCGTCATTTCCAAGCTTTGCAATAACTATCTCAGTGTTCTTTGCTGAGTTCTTTGTGTAAACTTCCTTAGCCACAAGCTCTTTCAGAGGCAAAAGCAGAGGGTCGCCCTCGTTGCATACGCCGCCGCCGATACAGAGAATATCAGGCTGGAAGATGTTTATTGTGTTTGTGATTCCGCAAGCAAGATACTTTATGTATTTGTCAACAACTTCCTTGCCTGCCTTGTCGCCTGCTCTCATGGCATTGAACGCAGTTCTGGCGGAAACCTTGCCGTCCTCTTCGTTCATTTTCCACATGATAGAGTCCTTGTCCTCAAACATAGCCTCTTTTGTCATTCTTACAAGACCTGTTGCAGAAGAGAACACCTCAAAACAGCCGTGTCTGCCGCAGGTACACTGTGGGCCGTTAGGGTCGATAACAGTGTGACCTATCTCAGCGCCTGCAAAGTTGAAGCCTGAATATATCTTTCCGTCAACGATAACGCCTGCGCCAACGCCTGTGCCGAGAGTGATGCAAACAGCGTCGTTCGCACCCTTTGCCGCACCTGCTACATACTCGCCGTATGCCGCAGCGTTAGCATCGTTCTCAACATAGCAAGGCTTGTCGATGAACTTCTTCATAAGGTCAACAACGTGGAAGTTAAGGAAACCAAGGTTGTTTGAATACTCGATAACGCCTGTGTCAGAGTTTGCAGTACCGGGTGTGCCGATGCCTACAGATTCTATCTGCTCTATCTCCAGCTCTGCGTTCTTTACAGCCTCCAAAGCGACCTTAGCCATATCCTCGCAGATCTCTTCCGCAGGTCTTGGCAGATTGGTCTTGCAGGTAGCCTTTGCGATTATCTCAAATTCTTCATTTACAACACCTGCTTTGATGTTAGTGCCGCCAAGATCAATACCAATGTAATACTTCATAATAATTTCTCCCTTTTATTTTACTGAGCGTCATTGTTCTCAGTATTATCATCATCATATTCGTGGAAGTTTATCTCTTCCTTTTCCTCTTTTGGCTTTTTGGCTTCAGCCTTTTTTGCTATGGCGTCATATACCAGAAGATACACAAGCTCCAGCACCACAAAGCTGATAAGACCTATCCAAAATGAGCCTGCCACAAATCCGATAATAAGAGCGATCACAAGTGCGCCAAGCTCGCCTATCTCCTTTTTCAGGTCAAGTTTAAGCATTTATCTCACCTTAGTCTATCTTTGTAAGCACGAATGTGCACTTGCCCTCAACAGTATACTTGCCTGTGCCTGCTGAAATGAATACGCTTTCGCCCTTCTTTGCAGATACAGTTTCGCCACCGCTGATAACAGGCTCGCCCTCGAGAACGAGAATGCTGTTGAAGCTGTTTTCGTCAGCGTCAAGTTCAGCCTTTGTGTCAACGTTCACCCTGTATGTTGTGAAGTATTCGCACTTTGAAAGAAGCTTTATGTCATAGCCGTCCTTTTTCTCAACAGGCGTCTCAGGATACTGCTCAGCAGGAGCAAGCTTTGTTACGTCGAGAGCCTTGTCAACATGAAGCTCTCTAGGCTTGCCGTCCTTGCCAACTCTGCCATAGTCATAAATTCTGTATGTAGTGTTTGAGTTCTGCTGTATCTCAGCAATAAGGATACCCTTGCCGATAGCATGGAGAGTGCCTGACTTGATGAAGAAAACGTCACCCTTTTTAACAGGTACAGCGTTCGTTACTTCAAGAAGCGTGTTGTCAGCAATTCTTCTTGCAAATTCTTCCTTTGTTATCTCGTGCTTGAAGCCGTAAAGAAGAGTTGCACCCTCGTCACAGTCAACAACATACCACATTTCTGTCTTGCCGTATTCGCCCTCAACTCTCATTGCGTACTCGTTGTCAGGGTGTACCTGTACGGAAAGATTGTCCTTAGCGTCAATGAGCTTGATAAGGATAGGGAAGTTCTCAAATCTCTCGCAGTTCTTACCGAGAACGCCCTTGCCTGCTTTTTCGATATACTCATTGAGGGTCAGACCCTTGTATTCGCCGTCAGCCACAACGCTTGGACCGTCCTTGTGACAAGAAAGCTCCCAGCTCTCTGCGACCTTATCATAATCGCACTTTTTGCCGTATTCATCTCTAAGTCTGGTGCCGCCCCAGATGTAGTCCTTAAATGCTGGATCAAGTTTAAATATTGACATTTTATATAGCCTCCAATTATTAAATATACCTCTTAATATAATACCATAACTCCGTCTATAAGTCAATATTTCTGTATAAAAAAAGCAGGAGAACGAACCGCTCGTCCTCCTGCTGTGGATATATATAATTATTTTAAACGTTGTTATTCTAAGCCTTCAGACTCTCCCAAAGCTCGTCTACCGAGCCAAACGGACCAACAAGATTCTTTCCCTCTTTCGCTTCGTCGAGAACTTTTTTGGTTTCCTCGTTAGGCTCATCTTTCTGAAGTCCCTGCAAAATAACGATAAGAGCATTGAGCTGTTCTTCTGTGAGATTGTCTATCATACTGTATGCAAGTTCTTTTGTACTCATAGCTCTGCCTCCTTAAATATCTGACTAATTGTTTCGTTCCTGCTTTTATTATATCACATCAAACTGTGTTGTCAAGCGGTTTTGTAGCGTATTTTGACGAAAAAAGCAGGAGAACGAACCGCTCGTTCTCCTGCTGATAGCGTTATTTTTTACTTCTTCTCGTCCTCACCGTTCTTAGGCTCGTCAAAAAGGTTTTTCTTGTCTACAAACTTGCCTGTGCTTACGTCAAAGGCTTCGCTTGACTTCTTGTTCATGATTATCACAATTACCACAACTGCGATAGCAATTCCTGCAATGACTGCAATAACTATGATAATAGGGTTTGTGCCCTTTGAAGCGGTTTCTTCCTTTTCTGCATAAGTCTTTGTCTTGCAGTTTGTTATTGTTATACCGGTCACTGTTATCTTCGCTCTGTCAGTTGCGCCTATCATTATCTTGTATACCTGACTAAAATCGTCTGTGCCGTATGCAGTTGCAATAGACTCAAAATCATATGTAGCCGTTGTTTCGTCAAACTCAACAGGGGCTATCTTTGCCCATACTGCACCGTCCTGTGCCACTGATGTAGTTGTGTTTTCCCAGCTCTGAAAAATAAGCTCTGCATTGTATTTGTTGCCTGACTTTTCGTTTACGTCTTCGCTGTTGAATGTAACAACTATCTTTGAATCCTTTGTGAGTCTTGTAGCATTGAAGTTGCTCTGTTCAATAGTGAGAGATTGTCCCCAGTTGCTTGCGGCTTCTGCGGAGGAGCAATCTATTGTAACGTCCTCAGTTTCTGCGTTTTCGGCAAAAGCTGTCAGTGTGCATGAGAATATTGAAGCGCAGGCGATGATAGCAGACATTGCTACTGATAAAAATTTCTTCATTTTTTCTTTTTCCTTTCAAATTTTTATAAAATATAATTTGCACAAAACTTAGCCCTGATATTTGTGCATACCCTCTGATAATAAAGCATTATAACATAATCAAAAATAAAAATCAATAACCATAATGCACAAATAATCACAGTATTTAAGGAACTATTTTACTTTTTTAAGCAAATGGTATGCAGAAAGCTTTTCTACATTGCGTCCTTGCAGTTTAATTCCCAAAATCCTGCTTTAGGACTTGTTTTACAGACAGTGTTATGATATAATGATACGAGAAGTTATGATATAGAGGTGTAGAAGATGAAAATAATGGCAATAGATTATGGCGACGCAAGAACAGGTTTCGCAATAAGCGACCGCTCGGAATTTCTTGCTTCTCCTATCGGCACTGTTCCTGAGAGAAACGCCGAAAGGCTTGCAGATAAGGCGGCTCAGACAGCGGCTGAATACGGCGCAGGTGAGATAATAGTAGGTCTGCCTATAAACATGAACGGCACAGAAGGACCAAGGGCAGAGAAGTGCAGGGCGTTTGCTGAGCTTTTGAAAGAGCGTACCGACCTGCCCGTGAGAATGTGGGACGAGCGTTCCACAACTGTCACAGCACACAATATCCTAAACGAAACAAACGTTAGAGGAAAGGCAAGAAAGGCTGTTGTAGATACAGTTGCCGCAACTATAATTTTGGAGGGCTATCTTGAATACAGAAGAAAAAAAGCAAAGCAGGCTGACTAAAAAGCAGAAAAGGAATATACTTATAGTTATAATAGTGCTTGCGGTGATGATATTAGCCGATTTTGTGTGGTCGAATACCTATATCGAGGTCAAAAAGCTGTCAGCACCTTTTGACAACTTGCCCGAAGGCTTCGAGGGCTGTAAGATAGTTCAGATATCTGACTTCCACAATGAGTGGGGCAAGGGCTACATAGACAGGCTGACGGAAAAGGTCAAAGACTGTGAGCCTGACTATATTTTTGTCACAGGTGACAGCGTAGATCAGATCTTCCCTGATGTTGACCGCTCGCTGGAATTTATGAAAAAGCTCCCTGAGATATGTCCAGTCTATCTTGTTATGGGCAACCACGAATATAATCTTTCTCAGGAGGAAAGGGAACAGTTCGTTTCAGGCTGTGAAAGCTACGGCATAAACGTCCTATATAACGAGCATACCACACTAACACGCAATGGCGATACTGTCAGCCTGCTTGGCTTTGACAATATGGATAATGACAGCGAGGCTTTTTCTCAGGTCACAGAGGATTTTGTCATACTGCTAAATCACTATCCCGAGGATTGCAACTATTTCAGCAAGACCGCAGTGCAGTATGGAACGCATATCGACATAGACTTCACAGGTCACGCACATGGTGGACTTATAAGACTTCCCCTTGTGAATGGTCTTTATGCACCAGGTCAGGGTCTGTTCCCGAAATACACCGACGGCACTTATGATGTGAATGACACCACCCTCGTTGTATCAAGAGGAGTAGGCAACAGCGGCTGGACACAGCGTTTCTCAGACCCCTTTGAGCTTGTGGTCTTCACTCTTGAAAAATAGTTCTTTCAGACCCATTAGAATAAGGAAAATACCGAAAGCCTTTGAAAGCAGGCTTTGCTCGACTTGTGTGGCAAGCCATGCGGATATGACAACAGCGGCCGTTCCCCACAAAACTGCGGGAACGGCTTTTTTCCATTCCACAAGCTTGTTTTTCGTGTGAAGCACAAGGCTTATTATAGCTATAGGGATAAAAAACACAAGGTTTATCCCTTGTGCCGCTATCTGAGAAAAGCCTGCAAAGACAGTGAGATAAACGATAAGCACCATTCCGCCCCCAAGACCCATGGAGGCAAAGATACCGGTGAGAAAAGCCACCGCACATATTGTATACCAAGCCGTAATATCACCCTATTTCATAAATATCCTTATCCCTGCGATAATCATAAGTGCGCCGAAAATACGTTTTAGCAGGCTGTTTGAAAGCTTTTTCATGAGCATTGCGCCCACTGCCGCACCCACTATCCCAAGTGGTATGAATTTCACAGCCTGCGAAAAGTCAAGACTTCCGCCCTTGAAATATACAAGTCCGCTTATAACAGACAATGGAAGCGTTATGGCAATGGACGTGGCGTGAGCTTTTTTTGCCTCGCTGCCGCCTTTTTCAAGCATAGGCACTGCTATCATTCCACCGCCCGAGCCGAAAAATCCGTTGCATATCCCCACGGCTATACCAGTTAGCGCATTAAAGCATTTTTTATTTATACGCAAAAAAATCACCCCATACTATTATCTGTACGGGGTGATGATTTATTCACTGGATTATCAGTCTATCTCTACCATTATTTTCTGATCCACACGGGAAGCACCGGCACGCATTACGACTCTTATAGCCTTTGCGATCCTGCCCTGCTTGCCGATAACTCTGCCCATGTCGTCCGGAGCAACGTGAAGATGATAAACCACGATACCCTCTGCGTTAGGCTCGTCAACAACGACCTCAACAGCGTCCTTGTTTTCAACAAGTTCAGAAACTATAGTTTCGAGTAATTCTTTCATAAAAATATCTCCATTCTCCCACGAAAATGCGGCAGGGAAGCGTTTTCCCCGCCGAAAACGGCAAGCGAAGTGGTGGGATAGGAAGCTCACCGTCTGGAATTATCCTGTCAGCTATTAGATAGTGCCGTTCTTCTTGAGAAGAGCCTTAACTGTATCAGTTGGCTGTGCGCCGTTAGCGATCCAGGACTTTGCCTTTTCGTCGTCAACCTTGAGTACAGAAGGTTCCTTAGTTGGGTCATAGTAGCCCAGCTCTTCGATGAAACGTCCGTCTCTTGGATATCTTGAATCAGCAACTACGATTCTGTAGAAAGGAGCCTTCTTAGCACCCATTCTTCTGAGTCTGATCTTTACTGCCATTGTATTTTCACCTCCATAAAAAACTTCATATATCAAATCAATCACTTGATTGCTGATAGCTTATCAACTATTGCGGCATTCCGCCGCCAAGACCTTTGAGAAGAGCCGCTCTGTTTCTTCTGGATTTCTTTCCGTGAAGATTTCCACCGATACCGAACTGCTTCATCATTTTCTGCATCTGCTCAAACTGCTTTAAAAGCTGATTTACGTCAGACACCTGTGTGCCGCTTCCGGCAGCGATACGTCTTTTTCTCTTAGGGTCAATGATCGCAGGCTTTTCTCTTTCAGCCCTTGTCATTGAATTTATCATAGCCTCAGTCTTTTTTAGCTGAACTTCGCCCTGCTCCACCTGCTCGTCTGTTACCTTGTTAGCGCCTGGAAGCATTCTTATAATAGACTTCATAGAGCCCATTTTCTGTATCTGCTTCATCTGCTCCAGCAAGTCATTAAGGTCAAAGCCCTTTTCCTGCATTTTTTCTGCAAGCTTTTTGGCGTCCTTCTCGTCAACTGTCTGAGTAGCCTTCTCGATAAGTGTGAGCATATCGCCCATGCCAAGTATTCTTGAAGCCATTCTCTCAGGGTGGAAAGCCTCGAACTCGTCAAGCTTTTCGCCCATACCAACGAACTTGATAGGCTTACCTGTTACAGCAAGCACTGAAAGCGCCGCACCGCCTCTTGTGTCAGAGTCGAGCTTTGTAAGGATAACGCTGTCAATACCAAGAGCTTCGTCAAAGCTTGAAGCCACCTTTACAGCGTCCTGACCGATCATAGCGTCAACAACGAGCATTATCTCGTTTGGCTCAGCGATCTTCTTGATGTCTTTAAGCTCGTTCATAAGCTCCTCGTCAATGTGAAGACGTCCTGCTGTATCTATGATAACAAGGTCATTGCCGTAATCCTTGGCGTGCTTGATACCTTCTTTTACTATCTTTCGTGGGTCTATCTGACCCATTTCAAATACTGCGACTTCGGCTCTCTCGCCCACAACTTTAAGCTGTTCGATAGCCGCAGGTCTGTAAACGTCGGCTGCTATAAGCAGAGGACGCTTGCCCTCTTTCTTGAACATTTTCGCAAGCTTTGCAGCGTGCGTCGTTTTACCTGAACCCTGAAGACCGCACATCATTATGATGCAAGGGGGCTTGTTAGGGAAGTTTATCTTCGAGTTAGCCTCGCCCATGAGCTTTATAAGCTCGTCATTAACTATCTTTATGACCTGCTGACCAGGAGTAAGGCTCTTTAACACTTCCTCGCCAACGCTTCTCTCTGTTACCTTGGCAATAAAATCCTTTACTACCTTGTAGCTGACGTCAGCCTCAAGCAGAGCCATTTTAACTTCACGCATTGCCTCTTTTACATCGGCTTCGCTAAGTTTACCTCTTGATTTAAGACGCTTGAACACGCCGTTTAGTTTTTCTGAAAGTCCTTCAAACGCCATAAACTGTCCTCCATATAATTTTTTTATCTATATTTATTCTTCTTCGGTATATTCTGCGTTGTCAAATTCATCAAGCTTAGAATCGAGATTTTCAAGAAGCACTATCACCTTTTCGGCGATATCTCTCGTATAATTCTTTTTTCTGCACTCGTTAAAAACGTCCATAGCCTGAGACTTGAACTCTTTAAGCTCTGCCAGATAAGCCTCCTGCTGTTTCAGCAGACCTAGCTTTTCTTCATAATCAGCCATTGCAGTCTCACATTTTTTTATAGCGTCATGAACGCCCTGCCTAGAGATATCGAGCTGTGCAGCGATCTCGCCCAATGACAGATCGTCATTGTAATAAAGATCCATGATCTCATTTTGTTTATCGGTGAGCAGGCAGCCATACAAGTCGAGCAAAACGCTGTTTTGCAAATTTTTACTCATACCGCTTACCTCCTGATGAATTTCTGTAAAGTCATAAACCTTTACAATTATATATCAAGTTTGCCGACTTGTCAAGGGGTTTTTATGAAAAAATAAAATTTAACAAAATTCTGTGGAAAAAGTCCTTTTTGTATGGTATAATGATTTATTGATAGACATAGTGATGATAAATAGTATAGGAAATTGTATGCCAAGGGGGAAGAGTATATGATAAGCTATGTGTTGAAAAATGACAAATATGAAATGAAAATCCCTGCCCTGACTTTTGGTGCGGCAGGTTTTGAGAGAAACGATTGTGACGATGTGTATTTTGAGTTTCTCGACAAATATGTAGAGCTTGGCGGCTGGTGTATCGACACCGCAAGAGTTTACTGCGACTGGCTGGAGAATGGTCACGATTCCAGCGAGGGCGTAATAGGCAGGTGGCTCAAAGCCAGAAACAACCGTGATAAAATTTGTATCGCCACAAAGGGCGGTCACCCTGAAATGGGTCATATGGACGAAAGTCGTCTTAGCAGGGAAGAGCTTACAAAGGATCTTGAAGCAAGCCTGAGAGTGCTGGGCGTTGACTATGTGGATATTTATTTTCTCCACCGTGACGACCCGAAGATACCTGTGGAAGAGATAATGCCGATACTCAATGATTTTTATGAGAGCGGAAAGATACATTTCATAGGCGTTTCAAACTGGACGACTCAGAGGATAGAGGAAGCAAATAAGTTTGCAGAGAAAAACGGTATGGAGCCTATCAGGATCAGCCAGATAAATTACAGCCTTGCACATTCGAGCGTTGAAACTTTCGGTGACAATACTCTTGTTTGTATGGATACAAAGGAGTTCCGCTGGTACAAGAAGCACGATTTTCCTGTTATGGCGTTCTCACCGCAGGCAAAGGGCTTTTTTGCAAAGCTTGCAAAGGGCGATGCTGCAAACAATCTCCCAGAGGGACAGTATGCAGGACCTGCAAATCTTGCAAGACTTGCAAAGGTAAAACAGCTCAGCGAGCAGACCGGTGACACTCCGGCAAAGATAACCCTCGGCTATCTGAACAGCCAGCCGTTCTTTGTATCGTCAGTTTTCGCAGTAACAAAGCTGTGGCAGCTTGACGAGGATATGGAAGCGCAGGATCTTACATACGATCCAAAGACAGTGGCTTTCCTTGAAAATATGATATAAAAATAAAAGCACTCTGCATTGACCGCAGGGTGCTTTATTTGTATTCTTTATAACGTTGTAGGGGCTGGCGAGTACGCCGTCCCCTACAGCTTTTTTGCAAAAAAAACTTAACTATGCAATGCCTGAATACATCACATAGTTAAGTATGTACGTTCATATTGATTATGCCATTGGTATTACGCCCTTCTGAAAATTCTAGTCGTAAACTCATGCTAAATTGTACTTTGGACTCACGCCTTTCAGTAAAATTCTGTCCGCATAATATAAGTTATTCCATTGGATCTATTTCCTTTCGGTAAAAATAATCTCTAAGTGCAAATTACCTTTCCATTGGATCTATTTCCTTTCAAAATATTAAGTTATGCCTCAGTGGATAAAACTTAACGTGCCATTGGACTTAACACCTTTCGTGAAATTTATTGTCAATGAAATTTATCACATTTCCATTGGAATTATCGCCTTTCGCATAATTTCAAGATCCTACGCTTACCATATCAGATAAGCCTTGCTGAAGTAACTGGCGGATTCACCTCCAAATATCAGATGTTCAAAAGCCTTGAGTGCATTTTCATAACGCACCACTCCTTCAGTATTTTATATGATCTTTAGAAAAATCTTAGTCAGTAAATCAAATCGGTAAGAGCATTAAGCTCGTAAATTTCTTGGCGGACTCACTCCATTCTATTTCATGTTCAAGTTCCTTTTGTGCATTTTCATATGCACCACTCCTCGAAATTTATTTGATTTTTATAGCTCTGTGAGCTTTTTATATTCAGAAGCTAAATTTTACATTGGAATCACTCTTTCAGTTTATTTCTTTACCTCTGAAAAGCTGAAATTGTGCATTGGAAACACTCCTGTCTAAATTTTATTTGCAAACCTTCTGTAACCGATCATGTCGATCACTCCTTATATAAAAGTTGCAAAATATTCAATTGTAAATTTGAGAGTATCCTTAAATTGCAGTAACTCTGTGCTGTGATTGATCCATGAGGCTCTGCAATTTCTTCCTGTGTAAATCATATATGTCTGGATTCCTGTCAGCTCATTCGTCTGCGTCTTGATCCTTTTTTACTTTAAGAAATTGCCGAGCCTATGGATACTCTCCTGGATCTCTGATGCGTCCATTGGACTCGCTCCTTTCATATCTTATTAGGTATCCGATGAGCCTGCCCGCCTGCTGAACTGTAGTGTACCTAGTGTCGGGTATATGCTGTGTCCACCGATCTGCCTGTGATATATAAGGAAAACCCTTTCGCCTTGCTCCGCTTCAGCCGTGCCACCTGAAATCGTTACTGCATCGTCAGATCGTTTACCGTTCCAACCGACCCTACTGTTTGCTTTTGCTTGGCCTCTTTGTTTTTCCTTGACTATACTATACCACATCTTTTAGCACTTGTCAATAGTTTTTCTCAACTTTTTTGTATATTTTATATTTAATATTACTTTTACAAAATGCGCTTGACTTTGATTATGCAGTGTAGTATAATTAAAGTGTTGCGGTGGTCAGAAACAGTCTTTCTGTTCTGATTTTTCCGATATATCCCACTCAGAAAGTGCCGATATACCGCACAAGATCATGTTAGGAGGATAATTATGGATAATGAGTTTCTGCCGGACCTCTACGAGCTGGAGGACGAAAATGGTAATAAGCAGACCTTTGAGCTGCTGGACGCAATGGAATATGAGGACGAGAAGTATTATGCTCTCACTCCTTATTATGAGAACGGCGACGAAGCCCTTGAGGATTCAGGCGACGTTGTCATACTCAAGGCTGAGTATGACGAGAACAATGACGAGATACTAGCATCTATCGAAGATGACGACGAGTATGAGAAGATCGGTCAGATGTTCATGGAGCGTATCGAGGAAATGTTCGAGTTTGACGACGAGGACGAAGACGATGATTGCGGCTGTGGCTGCGGTTGTCACGATCACGACCACCTGTCATAAGAAAGATATCTCAGCATATAGGCTTGTCAATATGTAAAATGTACAATTTTATGTACTATGTTTTGCTGAAATTACCTATTGATATTATGGATATGTTGTGATATACTAAATAACAGAAAAGGTTTCCTGCCTTGTGCGAACAAGCACAGTTATTATAAATCCAACACTTCTAAAAAGGGATTCAGACTCTGGAAAGGGATTGCAGACCTCCCGAACGAGACCGCATATGCCGTTTCGGAAACGGACGAAGGGAGCGTGAAGCTTTCAGGCTGTTTTACCCACCCTGCTTTTATAGCGGGTTTATCGGCTGTGCGACGGCAAGGCGGCTTTTACTTAAACACTGAGCGTACCGATTTTTCGGTACGCTTTTTTGTGTCATAAAAACCATATCGGCATAAAATGAGATAACGGAGCGTCTGCAGTGATCGTATGACAGTGGGTGACGCAGCCGAAGATCTGCGTCCGCAGGGCAGCCCGTTGTCATTTACTGCGTGGCATTTCGTTTATATAGAAAAAAGCCGCTGTGCCTGCGGGCATAACGGCTTTCTTCTTGTCAGATAAATAAATTACTTTCACCAGTATGTTCAGTGGTGGCTGATAATGCCTTTTCCGTTGGATATTTGCTGTTTATGTATTCAGCGGCAACGAAAATAAATTCGCTGTTCGTGGGGTAGTGGTCAGGCCTTATGGCGAAATTTCCGAATATCTCGGCTTTGTCTTTGTCCTGAGCCTTTTCCCAACCGATCCTTATGGCAGTGCGCATATTTCTTTCAACGCTTACTGTGGTTACTCCATGTGCCGCCGCTATCTCCGGGTAAATGACCTTTGTGACACGTCTGTTGGCTTTGTCTGTCGTAAGAGCCATTTTTATTGCCTCTTTGATGTAACCATAGCCGTTATAATTCGGAGTTATGCACAACCGCTTCATCATTGTGGATATAGCAGATTGTATGTCTCCATTGGTGTACCCCTCATCAGAGCTTCTTGTTATTGTGATGTTCGGATCTGCAGAATCGTCATGACACTGAAGCGCTCTGAGTGCGTTTTTGATGTCCGCACAGCTTAGAGGACTTTTTATTATCATGTCTGCGTATTTTGCAAGTCCATTGTTTCCATTGTTGGTTTTTCTGTCGGAAAGCATGATTATTTTCAGCTTAGGACAAGCCCCTTTGAGATTTTTGCACAGCTCGTAGGGAAACTCTGTTATTTCTGAAACTATCAGAAAATCAGGTTTGCTTTTAAGCACCTCAAGCTGTATCTCCAGTGGATTGTAGTCTGACTGCGCAACATTGTACCCCTGTTTTTTCAGATAGTCTGCCACCTTCATGCCAGCCTGATTGAGGCTTCCGACAAGGATTTTGATCACGTCTTTTTTACACATTTTAAATCTTCCTCCGATTTTTTTTATTTTTTAACTTTATACTACACTTGCAGTATAACATTTTTGCAATTTAATTTCAAGTTTTTTACTTAATTTTCTTGCTTCTTGTACTATGTTTTAAGAAACACGCAACAATCTATACATAGTAAATAAACAAATGTCGGTTATGACCAAATTTTAAATGAGATAATTGTGCAAATATTGTAATTTACACAGAGAAAATATGCTTTTGTGTCGTTTAAATCAATATATTATATGAACAAACTGACAATTCGCTATATTTTACACTGATTTTACATTGCTGCGAAAGCATTTTTTATGTAGAAAAAAGTCGAAAATACCAGTAAAAGTTGCTATATAGTTAATAAGATATTAATATAAATGCATGAAATTATATTCGTTAATATTTACGAAATACTATAGAAATATATAAATGAACAGTGCTTTTACATGGCTTTTACAAAAGAGAATTTCTTGACAAAAGCTTTATTGCGTGGTAAAATATACGGGAGGATCATTGCCAAAAACATGGTCAGCAGCTTTTTTGTGCCACCAGTTTGCAGTGATACCTTTGTAAAAAATTATAGATCATGTTGAGGGAGGCGACGTCGTTTTATGAAAAAAGACGTTATCAATTACATTTGGACAGATAAGAAAAGAACGATTTTTGGTCTGCCTATATCATTTACAAGATATTTTCTCACAGAAGATAAGTTTATAACACGCAAGGGTTTTCTCAGCATAGAGGAAGATGAGCTTGACCTTTATAGGGTCATCGACAAAAAGCTTGTCCTGCCGTTCGGACAAAGAATGTTCGGCTGTGGCACAATAGTAATGAATGTCAAAGACGTTGATACGCCTGTTAAGGAAGTCAAGTCCATAAAAGCACCAAGAGATGTGCTTGCACAGCTTGATAAGTATATCAATATAAATCGTGATAAATACCGTGTAAGGGGCAGAGATATGGTCGGCGGTGACGGCGGTCATTGCCATGATCATGATGATTTTGATATCCATGACGATATCATATAAAGTTCTATAAAAATAAGGGGCTTTCGCAGATTTTTCTGTGAGAGCCTTTTTTGGAGAGGAAAGTGTGAATGTTTTCAAAAGAGTATTTTCAGTCCCTTGAAAGCTCGTGGGACAGGCTCAAAGCCTGTGAAAAGCCGATATTCATATACGGCATGGGCGACGGAGCGGAAAAGCTTCTTGACGAATTTGACAGACTTGGCATAAAATGCACAGGCGTTTTTGCAAGCGACGATTTTGTCCGTGGACAAAGCTTCAGAGGCTTTAAGGTGCAGACTTTCTCTCAGGTGCAAGCGCAGTTTGGGGATATCACAGTTGTGCTTGGCTTTGGCACGAGCCTGCCCGAGATAATGGAGCGTATCGAAAATATCGAAAAACGCCACGAGGTCATAGTACCTGAAATGTGCGTTGCAGGCGATGAGAATTTCAGCAAGGAAAAGCTTCTCTCAATGTATTCTCAGGCTGAAAAAGCTTACCGCCTTTTTGATGACGATATTTCAAAGCTCACCTTTGAAAAGCTGACAGCGTTCAAGATAACAGGCAAGCTTTCTTATCTCCGTGAGATATTTACGGATAAGGACAAGATAACCGAGATACTTCCCCTTGGAGAAAACGAGATATACTGCGACTTGGGAGCATACACAGGCGACACTGCCGCAGAGCTTATCTCACGCACAGGGGGAAAGTATGAGAAAATATACGCCCTCGAGCCTGAGCGAAAAAACTTTCAGAAATGCCTGAAAAATCTAAAAGCCTATGATAATATAAGCCTTTACAATGCCGCCGCATGGAGCGTAGATACCGAGCTTAATTTTGCAGGTGGTGCAGGCAGACAGGGAAGAGTAGATGCCGCAGGCAAAAGAGTCCGTGCAAGAAGTCTGGACAGCGTTCTTGCAGGCAAAAAATGCACCTATATAAAATATGACGTTGAGGGCGCAGACCTGGAAGCTCTCAAAGGCAGTGAATATATCATTTCACGCTATGCCCCGAAAATATGCAGTGCCTTGTATCACAGACCATATGATTACATCACCCTGCCGCTGTATATAAACAGCCTTTGCAAGGGCTATAAATTCTATATCCGTCAGGAAAGATACTACCCCGCATGGGAAACGAACCTTTTCTGCGTCCATGACAAATAAGGAGATCTCAATGAGTATTACACTAAGCCTTAATCATAACTGGAAAATGAAAAAAGCAGGCTCGCAGGAGAGCTTTGACTGCAAAGTTCCATGCTCTGTATATAAGACCCTGCTTGACTATAAAAAGATACCCGACCCGTATTATCGTGAGAACGAGTATATCTCCACACAGATATGCGACGATGATTACGATTTTGAAACTACATTCACCGCAGACAAGACCGCCGCAGACTGTGAGCATACTGTTCTGCACTTTGACGGCATTGATACCATAGCAAACGTCTATCTCAACGATATTCACCTTGGCAGAGTGAATAATATGCACAGAGTGTGGGAGTTTCCTGTCCATGGTATTATCAAGGAGGGGGACAACACTCTCACAGTGAAAATAACCTCGCCAAACAGATATATAAAAGAAATGGACGAAAAACGTCACCTTTGGGGCGTTGATTCCACCATGACAGGCTATACACATATAAGAAAAGCCCATTGTATGTTCGGCTGGGATTGGGGTCCAATGCTCCCTGATATGGGCATATGGCGTTCGGTATCTCTTGTTATCCCACAGAGCGGACGTATCCTTGACGTTTACTACAGCCAAAAGCATACCGATAACAAAGTGACTTTGAAAGCCCTTTTGCATATAGAAAACCACGGCTGTAAAAAAGCTATGGTTGAAATATCCGACCCGCAGGGCAACATCGCCGCAAAAGCTGATATAAGCTTAGAGGACAGAGCTGAATACTACGAAACAGAGCTTGTGATAAACGACCCTCAGCTTTGGTGGGTGAACGGCTATGGCGAACAGCCGCTTTATAGCTGTGCAGTGACTTTGTATGATGAAAATGACGCTTGCACAGATAAAAATGTTCAGAGAATTGGTCTTAGAACTCTCACTGTCAGCCGTGAAAAAGACCAGTGGGGCGAGGAGTTCTGCTTTATAAACAACGGCGTGAAGATATTCGCAATGGGCGCAAACTATATCCCCGAAGATCAGATAGTCACACGCTGTAATGAAGCTAAAACAAGAAAGCTCCTTGCGGATTGCAAAGCCGCAAACTATAACTTTATAAGAGTGTGGGGTGGCGGCTACTATCCTGACGAGTATTTCTATGACTACTGCGACGAGAATGGTATCATAGTATGGCAGGACTTTATGTTCGCCTGCTCTGCATATCTGCTCACGGAGGAGTTTGAAGAAACTGTCCGTGGTGAGGTTCGTGACAACGTTATCCGCCTGAGAAACCACCCCTCCCTTGGTCTGTGGTGCGGTAATAACGAGATAGAATCCGCATGGGAATATTGGGGTCTCCCTGAGGACGAGGAAGCAAAGCGTGACTATCTTATCATATTTGAGGAGATGATCCCTCAGGTGCTTAAAGCCTATGACCCCTGCGGAAACACCTTCTATTGGCCGTCCTCACCGTCCTCAGGAGGCGGCTTCAAGGACGCATCATCGAACCATGCAGGTGATATGCACTATTGGGACGTTTGGCACAACTTCAAGCCTATCGAAGCGTTCAGAGAGTTTTATTACCGCTTCTGTTCAGAATACGGCTTTGAGAGCCTGCCTGACATAAAGACCTGCCATGCCTTTGCAGACGAAACAAAGGGCGATTTTGACCTTTGCTCGCCAGTTATGGAAGCCCACCAGAAGTGCGTTCAGGGCAACGAGAAGATAATGTATTATCTTGCTCAAATGGTGAGATATCCTTACGATTTCAAACAGCTCATCTATTCCTCACAGCTCGTTCAGGCGGATTGCATACGCTCAAATGTTGAGCATATGAGACGTGCAAGGGGCAGATGTATGGGCTCTGCCTATTGGCAGGTGAACGATTCTAACCCTGTTATCTCATGGTCAAGTATCGACTATTTCGGCAGGTGGAAAGGTCTGCATTATTATGCAAAGCGTTTTTACGCCCCATGCCTTATCTCCTGCGACGATACCAATAGAAAAAAGCCTGTCCTTAACATATCCAACGAGCGCATGACAGCCTTTGAGGGCATAGTAAAATGGACGCTGAGAAACAACAAAGCTGAGATACTGCAAAGTGGCGAAAAGTCCGTGAGCGTTCCGCCTCTTACAGCACAAAACGTCCTTGGCATAGACCTTTCAGCCGAGCTTAAAAGCCGCACCGACCCTCGTGAGAAATATCTTGAGTATTCCATAATAGAGAACGGCAAGGTGCTGAGCTTCGGCACAACGCTCTTTGTGCGTCCAAAAGAATTTACCTTCCTGGAGCCTGCCATAACCTACGGCATATCCGAAAGCGATGATAAATTCGCCCTGACCTTCTGTGCTGAAAATTATGCCAAAAGCGTCTGTCTCAGCCTTAAAACCGCAGATTGCGTTTTCTCTGACAACTGGTTCGATATCCACGGAAAAGAGCCTGTTACAATAATGATAGACAAAGCTTCCCTCAGCAGAAAAATGACCGTTCAGGAGCTGTCAGAGGAGCTTGAAATAATGCACAATTAGGGCTGTGATAAAGGCTATGCCTTGGGCGTAGCCTTGTCACCAGCAGGGATAGTTTTATGTGGATCATTAGCAATGCAAGAGCAATGCGGGCGAACGCTGTTCGCCCCTACATAAAAAATATATCATGTGTTTTTTGGTAGGGGCTGACGTCCCCGACAGCCCGATGTTTTGTTTTTGCTATTCTCTGTGAATTTATCCTGCGTATAAGTAGCCTGAAATATATTTTTAGGAGGAACTGCTTTGAAAGTAAAACTAAGCAAATACTTGAAGCCCTATGCACTTTTTGCGGTGCTTACGCCTCTCTCCATGGTGGGCGAGGTGCTGGGCGACCTGCTTCAGCCAAAGCTTATGTCAAAAATAGTTGACGACGGCGTGTTGGGTCAGGATATGGATCTTATCATAAGAACAGGACTTCTCATGCTCCTTGTTCTTATAGGCGGCGGAGCCTGCGGAATTGCGGCTTCTGCATTCGGTGGGATAGCTTCCCAAAGCTTTTCACGAGATCTGCGTGTGGACGTTTTCAAACGTGTCATGGGTCTTTCCTTTGAACAGACCGACAAGTTCACCACAGGTTCTCTTGTAACACGTCTTACAGCGGATATAACCGCCATTCAGCAAATGGTAGACTTTCTGCTGAGAATGTTGGTGCGTGACAGCCTGCTGTTCTTCGGCGGAATAATCATGATGCTCACCTTGAACGTGCGCTTTGGAATAATAATCCTCTGTGCCTTGCCTGTCGAAATAATCATGATGATAATAATTCTCAAAAAGGCAAACCCATACTATTCTATCGTTGCAAAACGCCTTGACAGTGTGAACTCTGTTGTTCAGGAGAACGTCACAGGCGCAAGAGTAGTAAAAGCCTACGTCAGGGAGGACACCGAGGAAAAGCGTTTTGACGATGCAAACATAAGCCTTATGGAGTCAAACCTCCGTGTCCAGACCCTTATGGCTATCCTACAGCCGCTTCTTATGATAATACTCAATCTGTCTGTTATCGCTGTTATAGTTATAGGCGGCTGGCAGGTGCAGGCGCAGGCAATGAAGGTCGGTGAGGTCATGGCGGCTATCACATATCTTACTCAGGTGTTGCAGGGCGTAATGATGATGTCGATGATGTTCCAGACTCTTGCAAAGGCTTCCGCATCTGCAAACAGATTGAGAGAAGTCCTTGAAACTGACCCTGTTATAAAAAGCGGCAGCGTTTCCCTTTCAGATAAAACAGGCGGCACAGTGAGCTTCAAAAACGTTTCATTCTCCTATCCTGAAACAAAGGGCAGACCTGTTATCTCAGACTTTACCCTTGATATAAAGTCAGGCGAGAGCGTAGCCATACTTGGCGCAACAGGCTCGGGAAAATCTTCACTTGTGAACCTTATCCCAAGATTTTATGATTGCACAGCAGGGGAAGTCCTTGTTGACGGCGTAAACGTCAAGGATTGCAAGCTTGATGAGCTTAGAAAGAAAGTTGGCATAGTTCTGCAAAAAAGCGAGCTTTTCTCAGGCACAGTTGAGGACAACATAAAGTGGGGCGACAAAAACGCTACCCATGAAGAAGTCATTTCCGCCGCACAGGCAGCTCAGGCTGACGAGTTCATTCAGAAGATACCAGCAGGCTATGAGGGCATGATAGCCGAAAAGGGTGCTTCACTGTCAGGCGGTCAGAAGCAAAGACTTTCTATCTCAAGAGCGGTACTTAAAAAACCTGAGATCCTCATTCTCGATGATTCAACCTCCGCTCTCGACCTTGGCACAGAAGCTAAGCTTCGTGCGGAGATAGACCGCAAAATGAGCGGCACTACCCTTATCATAATCGCACAGCGTATCCAAAGCGTAAAATCCTGCGACAGGATAGCCGTCCTCGACCACGGCAGACTTTGTGCCTGCGATACTCATGAAAATCTTTTAAAGACCTGCGAGGTATATCAGGATATCTACGCTTCACAGGTAAAAACGTCAGGAGGTGAAGAGTAATGCCTCCAATGCCTCCAATGGGACCCGGCGGAAGAAAACCTGGCGGACCTCACGGCGCAAGGCTCACAATGGAAAAGCCGAAGGACGCAAAGAACACCCTTAAAAAGCTCATAGGCTACATAGGCAGAAACAGATATCTGTTCTTCGCCCTTATCGGTGTAATGCTCATTATAACCCTGCTCAACCTTGCCGCTCCGTCAATACAGCAGATAGCCATAGACTGCATTACTCTCACTAAGAAGAAAACAAACGTTGACTTTAGTGCATTGGGCAAAACGCTCATAGGTCTTGGCTTGGTCTATCTCCTGTCCTCAGTTTTCACCTATATGCAGGGCATATTCTCCGCAAAGCTTTCGCAGTACACAGTAAAGACCATGCGTAAAGACTTGTTTTCAAGCCTTGTAAGACTTCCTATAAAATATCTCGATACCCACAGCCACGGCGATATAATGAGCCGTATGACAAACGACGTCGAGAATATCTCCACAACTATCTCTCAGTCTATAGGCTCGCTCATCTCAGGCGTGCTTACCATAGTGGGAACAGTTGTCATAATGCTTCTGTATTCACCGCTTCTTACACTTATCTCACTGTCTACAGTGTTTCTTACCATATTCGTTTCAGGCGTTCTTACCAAGTATATGAAGAAATACTTCATCAAACAGCAGGTGCTTCTTGGCGAGATAAATGGTGAAGTGGAAGAAATGGTAGTGGGCTATAGAACGGTCGTTTCCTATGGAAAAGAGCAGGACGCTGTTGACAAGTTCGAGAAAATGAGCAACGATCTGAAAAAATGTGGCATAAAAGCTCAGATATTCGGTGGTGTAATGGGTCCTTGCATGAACTTAATATCCAACTTCGGCTTTATCCTTATCGCCGCATTCGGCGGCTGGTTCGCCATAAAAGGCGTTATAACAGTGGGAACTATTCAGGCTTTTATACTCTATTCAAAACAGTTCTCACGTCCTATCAATGAGATAGCAAATCAGTTTGCGAATATCCAGACCGCAATAGCAGGCGCAGAGCGTATCTTTGAGGTCATGGACGCTGACAAGGAAACTGACGAGGGCAAGGCTGATTTTGAGGTGGAAAACGTCAAGGGCGATATCGACTTCAAGCATATCGACTTCTCGTATGTTCCCGAAAAGCAGGTGCTAAAAGACCTCGACCTTGAAGTTAAAGCAGGTCAGAAAATAGCCATAGTCGGTGCAACAGGCTCAGGCAAGACCACTATAGTAAATCTTCTCACAAGATTTTATCCCGTTGACAGCGGTGAGATAACCATAGACGGTCAGAGCATTTACGATATCCCGAAAGACAAGCTCAGACGTTCCATAGCCATAGTTTTGCAGGATACAGTGTTGTTCAAAGACACCATAGAGCAGAATATCCGCTACGGCAGAGAAAACGCTACCCTTGATGAAATAAAAGCGGCGGCAAAGTTTGCAAACGCAGACGAGTTTATAGAAAGACTTCCCGAGGGTTACGACACAGTGCTTGCCGAGGGCGGCTCAAACCTTTCACAAGGTCAGCGTCAGCTTCTCTCTATAGCAAGAGCAGTGCTTGCCGACCCGAAGATACTTATTCTTGACGAAGCCACTTCCTCTGTAGATACCAGAACTGAGATGCACATTCAGTCCGCAATGGTGGCTCTTATGAAAAACAGAACGTCCCTTATAATCGCCCACCGACTTTCCACTATCCGTGACGCAGATAAGATAGTCGTTATCGACAGCGGACGAGTAGCAGAGCAGGGCAGTCATGAGGAGCTTATCGCCGCCAAGGGCTGTTACTACAAACTATATCAGACACAGTTCTCAGGCGTTAAGACCTGATAGGGTAAAATATTGCAAATGTTGGTATAATGCGGGCGACCTCAGGTCGCCCCTACATGAAAATTGGCGGTCTTATCAAACAGATCAAGGCACAGGAAAAAATCTCCTGTGCCTTTTTATGCGCAAAAAAAGACGGCTCTCATAAGAAAGCCGCCTTTAGTGTTATCTGAAATATTACTTTGTAACAAGTGCCAGAGTATCTCTTGCAATGAGAAGCTCTTCGTTTGTAGGGATAACGTAAACCTTTGTCTTAGACTCGTCAGTGGAGATCTCCTTGAGTATTCCACGGCAGAGGTTTTTCTCAGCGTCAATGTGGATACCGAGGATATCGAGATTTGAGCAAGCAGCCGCTCTGACCTCAGGTGCGTTCTCACCGATACCGCCTGTGAAGATAACAGCGTCAAGACCGTTCATTGCAGCAGCATATGAACCGATGAACTTCTTGATCTGATAAGCGAAGATCTCGCTTACGATAAGAGCTCTCTCGTTGCCCTCGCTTGCAGCAGCCTGAATATCTCTGTTGTCAGAGCCGATGCCAGAAAGACCAAGGAAGCCAGACTTCTTGTTCATGTATTCTGTCATCTGGTCAGGTGTGAAGCCCATTTTCTTCTCAACATAATCAACAGCAGAAGGGTCAACAGAGCCGCAGCGTGTGCCCATTACAAGACCGTCAAGAGGAGTGAAGCCCATTGATGTGTCAACAGACTTGCCGCCGTTGATAGCTGTGATAGATGAGCCGTTTCCAAGGTGGCATGAAACTATCTTAAGCTCCTCGATAGGCTTGCCCATTACTCTTGCAAGCTCGCCTGAAACAAATCTGTGTGATGTTCCGTGGAAGCCGTATTTTCTTACATGAAGATCAGTGTAGCACTCGTATGGCAGACCGTAGAGATAAGCCTTTCTTGGCATTGTTGAGTGGAAAGCTGTGTCGAATACGACCACCTGTGGTGTGCCTGCTGGGATAACTGCCTTGCAGGCTCTCAGTGCAAGAGCGTGTGGGTGGTTATGTACAGGTGCAAGCTCAGCCAGTGAGTCGATCTGGTCGATAACTTCGTCTGTTACAAGGCAGGTCTCCTTGAATATCTCAGCACCCTGAACTATTCTGTGACCTACGGCTGATATCTCAGACATAGAATCTATTACCTTTGTTTCGCCTGATGTGAGTACCTCAACGAGCTTTTCAAAAGCCTCAGTGTGAGTAGGAAAATTGCAATCCTCCTCGATGTGTCTGCCGTCGCCTGTCTTTGCGCTTACATGGCCGTCGATACCGATACGGTCGCAGTTGCCCTTTGCGATAACAGACTCGTCCTTCATATCCAGAAGCTGATATTTAAGTGATGATGAACCTGCGTTTACAACTAAGATTTTCATTGGAAAAATCTCCTCCCGATTATAATATGTCAGATAACGGGCTTGACTTTAAGCCCATAATATCATATACTTATAGTATATCAATATTAATGATAAATTTCAAGAGCTTTTTTCATAAATATACATATTGCACAATTTTTTTACTAGGGCTTAACATATTAGTATCATAATTCGCAGTAAGCTTTTGAAAGACAGAATAAAATATGCATAGGGTAGAAAGAGGAGTAAAAAATGAAAATTGCGGGAATAGTTGCGGAATATAATCCGTTCCACAACGGACACAAATATCAGATACAAGCCACAAGACAGGCTGGCGCAGAGGGTATCGTCGCAGTAATGAGCGGTGATTGCGTGCAGCGTGGCTCAGCGGCTGTTTTCTCAAAATATGACAGAGCGCAGGCGGCAATAAGAAACGGCGCAGACCTTGTTATAGAACTGCCATGCCCGTTCTCATGCTCAAACAGCGAGGTCTTTGCAAGAAGTGCAGTAAGGCTTCTTGCAGGTCTTGGTGAGGGCGTAGTAACGACCTTGTCTTTCGGCTGTGAAAGCGGTGATAGGAACGCCCTTGAACAGGCGGCGGAAATATCCGCAATGCTTGAAAATTCACAGCAGGTCAGAGAGCTTTTATCTCAGGGAAAGACCTACCCTCAGGCTATGTATGAAGCCTCCATAGGTCTTTATGGCAGGACCGCCGAGGAAATATTCTCCACCCCCAATAACGTTCTTGCAGTTGAGTATATAAAGGCGGCAAAGCGTATAGCCCCATGGCTAGTGCCTTATGCCGTAAAGCGTGAAGCCGTTGCACATGATTCTCAGGCAGAGTCTGGCAATTTTGCTTCGGCTTCTCATATAAGAGAGCTTATAAAAGAAGGCGGTGAGTGGCAGAGATTTGTTCCATATGATTTTGAGGGCTGTAAACCGTCCTTTACCCAGCAGGTAGGCAGAGAAATGCTTTTCAAGCTTTGTACTGCTCCAAGAGAAGATTTTCTTGCCCTGCCTGACTGCGACGAACACCTTGCCAACAGATTTATGTCTGTCGTAAGCTCCTGCCCTGAAACTATGGATATCTTTGAACAGCGTATAAAGTCAAAGAATATCACCATGGCAAGAGTAAGAAGAATGGTCCTGCACCTTGTTCTTGGCATCAGAAAGGACGATATCAGACAAGTGCCATACGGCAGGATCCTTGCCTTTAACCGCACAGGCACACGCATACTTGCGCAGGCTGAGAACAGAACTCTGGAGTATGATACCTCGCTGAAAAAGCTTGAGGATATCTCCGACTATGCAAAGCGTGTTGCTTTCCTTGAAAAGAACGCAGTAAGACTTAGAGAAACAGCGGCATACGGCAGATGTGTTTCAAACGAGTATACAAGAAAGATAACCATAACCTGAGATAAACAGGAGGGCGGAAAATGAGAAGAATGAAAGGTGCGGCAGGGCTTCTGACAGCTTTGCTCTTGGCTTTTCAGCTTTCAGCGCAGACTTTTGCACTTGCCGGCGAGGATAATGGCATAAAAGTCGTTCCCGTAAACTTTACCCATAACGGCTATAGCTATGAGATAGAGGGCGTTGCCAAAAGCACAGACGGTGACTGTCAGACAAAGTCCCCTGCAAGACTATCCGCTCAAAAGCTTCCCTCCGCCTATGACCCAAGAAGCTCAGGCGAGCTAACCACAGTAAAAGATCAGGCATCAACAGGTGCTTGCTGGGCGTTTTCAGCCCTTGCCTGCGCAGAGCAGGATCTTATCAAAAAGGGGCTTGAAAACCCCTCCGCAGAATTTTCCGTGCCTGCCTTGGTGCTGTCCTCAAATTCAGGCACAGCCACAGGTAAAGACGATTTTTCATCAGGGGGAAACTGGCTCTTTGCGGCCTCCGCCCTTGCAAATGGTCAGGGACTATGCTATGAGGATTACGAGCCGTTTTTAGGATCCGGCACAGAGAATATGATAGTTTCCGAAAATAAGAAAAACGTCAGCGAATACAGGCTGAATTATGCCATGGAGCTTTCAAGCACTACGCAGGTGAAGCGTAAAATAATGGAGCTTGGAGCAGTTTCCGCAAGCTATTTTGCAGGAAATGGCTATATGAATCATAACAATACTGCCTACTATGATCCCGACGCATCAAAAAACACTATCATAAATCATTCCGTCACCGTGGTGGGCTGGGACGATAACTACAGTAAGGATAATTTCAGATATAAGCCTACCCATAACGGCGCATGGCTTGTGAAAGGCTCGTGGGGTGCAGATCAGGACAATGACGGCTTCTATTGGGTGTCCTATGATGAAGCCGAGTTTGGACAGTTCTGCTGCTATGACTTTGAAGAAAGCTGTGATAATACATATCACTACAGCAAAATGACAGGCTATGTTGTGAATGCCAGCAATGACGGCTCTGTTTACGGTGCAAATGTTTTCACTGCTAAATCCGATGAAAAGCTTGATAAAGCAGGCTTTATGTATGTGGGTAAAACGGGCAGTGCTGATTATACCCTGAGCGTTTATACCGACGTTTCCGACAGCGACCCTATAGGAGTCCTTGAAACGCAGATAAGCGGCTCAGTGTCTGCAAACGGCTTTTATACAGTTGACTTTCCCGAGGATATCCTCCTTGAAGAGGGCGAGAAATATTCCATTTCAGTAAAATTCAGCGGTGACAGCGGCAGAGGATATCTCCTTGCAGAAAGCGACCGAACATCAAAGGTACAGTCAGGGCAAAGCTATGTTTCCCTTAACGGCAAATATTGGTCCGACGTTGGAGCAGATAAGACCGACTCTATAGGAAGCTTTTTTATCTATGCTTATACTGACGATACCGCAAAGCCCGATAAAAGTTCACTTGAAATCACCCTTGCGAAGTACGGCACCCTTGCAGGCTGTGAAAGGGAGGCAAACAACGCCCGAAAGGTACTTGCAGATGAAACTGCTTCCAAGAATGATATCTCAAATGCCCAAAAGCTCCTTATCTCCGCCGCAGAAGAGCATGACGAAGTCCTCGTTATAACCACCGAAGCCCAGTGGGAGAGCTTTGCAAAGCGTGTCAGCAGTGGCGAAAGCTTTGAGGGCAAGCTGGTCACCATTGAAGCCGACCTTGACTTTGACGGAAAAACTATCTCACCCGTGGGTGATTCTGAAAACCCATTCATGGGCTATTTTGACGGCAACGGACACCTTGTAAAAAACGCAGTTATCTCCTCAGAGGAGTATTCAGGACTTTTCGCATACATAAAAAACGGTGCAGAGATAAATAACATCTCTCTGAAAAACTGCACAGTGAAAGGAGATTACGCAGGCGGAATAGTGGGTTTTTATCAAGGAACAGCCATAAAAGCCTGCACCTTTGACGGCACAATGTCAGGAAGCGTCTATTCAGGTGGCGTCATAGGCAGACAATCCTGCGGTATCATAACTGAGTGTTCCTCAAACCTCAGGGAAAACAGCTCCGCCATTACAAACGCATTTATAGGCGGCAAGGATATAGCCGTTTCCGCCCTGAACGCATACGGCTGTTACAGTAAGTATAGCGACAGCTTTGTTTCAAGCCTTTCTGCAGGAAATGCACTTTCCCAAGGCGCATATTCAATGAACACCTACGGTGAAAAGTTCAAAGACAGCGCAAAGTGGACAATGGACGGCACTCTTGTGCGTCAGACCTCATATAACGAGCAGGCTTCCCATAAGATAACATTCTCCGCTGTGGCACAGACCATAGAAGTCTGCACCGACTATGCAGGCAAAGCCACGTTTCCAAACGTGAACGTTCAGCAGGGCTACACCCTCGGCTGGTATCGTAAAGGCGAACCTGTGAACAGCGACACAGTTTTTACAGAAAATAACATAGTTTCCGCAAAAGTCACACCAAGCGACAAGGCAAAGATAGATTATATCCTTAACGGTGGCGAAAACAGCCCCCTTAACCCTGATGAGCTTAGCGAGGGCGAAACCGCACAGCTTTCCGACCCCACAAAAGAGGGCGCACAGTTCACAGGCTGGTATGCCGACCAACAGCTTAATGGCGAGCCTATAACGTCCGTGAGCTTTTC
This sequence comes from uncultured Ruminococcus sp., assembly GCA_934435205.1. Taxonomy (GTDB): domain Bacteria; phylum Bacillota; class Clostridia; order Oscillospirales; family Ruminococcaceae; genus Hominimerdicola. The sequence continues at coordinate 186,299 of CAKSAK010000004.1, forward strand.
GGACGGCTCAAAGACCCTTTATGCAGGCTGGAAAGCAAATACCTATACAGTTGATTTCACCGATATAAACGGCATAGTTTTGTCATCTCAGACCGTAGAATACGGCAAAAGTGCCAACCCGCCCAAAGCACCGACCATAAAAGGCAAACGCTTTGCAGGCTGGGATAAAGACTTTTCAAAAGTCACAGCCGATATGACAGTGCAGGCGGTCTATACCGACCGAAAGCTTATAAAAGACTGCGATATATCAGGTTTTAAAACCAATATGACATTCACAGGCTATGAGCTTGCTCAAAGCAGTATAATGCTTTCCTATGGTGATACTCCTCTGACGAAAAATAAAGATTATACCATTGACTATGCCGATAATATAGCCGCAGGCAAGGGCAAAATGATAATAACGGGCATTGGCGAATACAGTGGCACTATAGCCAAAGTATTCGACATTCTTCCAAAGTCCGCTCAGTTGACAAGCGTCTATTATGTTGATACGCTCTCCTACACAGGCAAGCCCATAAGACCTGACGTTATGGTAACAGACGGAGGAAAGTTTCTTCTTCCTGAACATGATTATTCCGTTTCCTACAGCTCAAATACAAAAATAGGCGTTGGAAAAATGATCATAAGCTTCATGGGCAACTATCAGGGTACCATAACAAAAACTTTTACTATATATCCTGCCAAGCAGGAGATACAATCTCTGCAAACAAGATATAAAGGCTTTTTTATCGACTTTGCTCAGAAAGGCTCAGCCACAGGCTATGACCTGCAATACAGCATACGCTCTGACTTCGCAGGTGCAAAAACTTTGACTATATCCTCAAACAAAACGGATAAAAAGACAGTTTCAAACCTGACGGCAGGGAAGAAATATTATGTAAGAGTGCGTTCGTATACAATAGTCAGCGGCAAGCGTTATAACGGAGCATGGTCTGATACAAAGAGCGTGACCACCGCAAAATATGATATTTCCAAAGCTAAGGTCGCAGGCATAAAAAACAAGTCTTTCACAGGCAAGAACATCACCCAAAGCATAACTGTCACATATTCGGGCAAGACCCTTAAAAACGGCACAGACTATACAGTGAAATATTCCTGCAATAAGAATATAGGCACAGCTAAGGTAACAGTAACAGGAAAAGGCTCGTATGGAGGAGTGATAACAAAGTCTTTTATCATCACCCCTGCCAGGCAGACCATACAAAAGCTCACTCCAGTGAAAAAAGGCTTTTATATAGACTATGCACAGAAAGGCTCTGCCACCGGCTATGAGATATCCTATGCTGAAAATATATCTTTCAGCGGTGCAAAGACAGTTAAAGTGACCTCAAATAGGACCGACAAAAAGACCATAACAAATCTTAAAAGCCAAAAGACATATTTCGTCCGTGTAAGAAGCTATACCAACACAGGCGGCAAGACCTATTTCGGACAGTGGTCTGATATAGCCAAAGTTTATACCAAATAATTATCCATGTTATCGGGAGGGATAGCAATGACCACAAAAACAAAGCTTGTAAAAAGAATATTCTCATCGCTCTTGACAACCGCACTTGCAGTTCCAATGACGGCTCTCACTGCCCATGCAACAGGGGAGGCTTTCTTCTATCCGCCTAAAAACCCCGTCATGACCGATCAGCAGTTTGAAGTGTCCGTGACATTTTCCGCAGATTCAGAGATAGGAAGCGTTCAGGCAAATATCGCCTATGACGATTCCGTAATAGAGTTCGTGTCCAGCGACAACGCATCAGGAGGCGGAGGAGTTCTTACAGTAAACGGCTTTCCTGATACCCCTTCTTCAGAAGTGGATCTCAGCTTCACGTTCAAAGGTCTGTCGGCAGGAAATGCAAATATAAGCCTGCAAAGCTGTCAGATATATTCCCCTGATTCAGAGCTTATCGGCTCTCCTACCGCCTATTGTATCGTAACAGTGGGAAGCGATAAGGTGGAGACCCAGACCGAAACAGAAACCACGACCACCACCGAAAAGGTCACCACCACTACCACTAAGACCGCACCTTCAAACGGCATACCCGATAAAGGCGTTCTTACAGCTCTGACAGTGGATAACGGCGAGCTTTCTCCTGCTTTTGCCTATAATGTCTATAACTATACAGTGAACGTTGACAATTCCGTTACCAATGTTGAGCTTGAGGGAACAACAGCAAGCCCCTCTGACTATATATGGTATACAGGCACAAGCGAGTGTCAGGTGGGCGAAAACGTACGAACCATAACCGTCACAGACGTTGACGGCAATGCCACCACCTATACTGTCACTATAATAAGAGCCGCAGGCGGAGATGAACAGCAGACCCGGACCGCCCAAAAGAAAGACAGCTCCGATACTTCATCTGCCGTGTCCAAAAACGCAAATGTTATGGATCAGTATAAAAAGATGCTCAATACCGCCCTTGCTATCGTCCTTATCGTCCTTGTTATCGCACTTGTCGTAATAATTATCTGGATAAGAGGAAAAATAAAAGGCGGCAAAAAGGATAAATAAGTTCTGTATAAAGAGATGATAAACAGCCAAAAGTGGCGTATCAACGTGCTTTTGGCTGTTTGTGACATCATTTATCACTCTGTTTACACGAATACACATTTTTTTTACAAAAATCACACAAAAACAAGTATAATTTCGACACTTGCCAGAGTATAATGTAAACATGCTGATGGTGATTCAGTTTAGAGAGTGGCTCCAATAGGGGCTGCTTTTTTTATGCCCCAAAAACTTTTTCCATGAATTCTTCTGTGGAGATGATCCCGCTGCGATTGTATCTGTAAAGACCAAAAAGGCAGCGTTCATCTTCTTTTTTTATTATATTGATTTTTTCCTCTACTCCAAGACTAGCCTCAAATCCCATGTTCTTTACGAGACGACTTGCACTTTCGCAGGTTATGCCGAAAGGATAGGTGTAAACATTTGGCTGAAAACCGCAGTGCTCATCGCAAAGCGTTTGAAGCTTCGTGGTGTCGTTAAGAAATATCTTTCGGTAATCCTCGTAGCTTTCCCCCTCTAGCTGACCGACTCCACGCCTGCCCTCAAGATTGTGCATATCGTAAGAGTGATTGCATATCTCCACATGACCGCTGTCACGAAGCACCGAAACGTCCTGCCAGTCAAGATAAGAGTAAGCAGGATCAGGCTCAGCCTCCTCGCAGGCAGCGTCAGTGTAAGCCCCCACAATAGATACAGTGGCTTTCATATCGTATTTTTCAAGAAGCGGCAGAAGATATTCTCTGTAGTTGTAAGTGCCGTCATCAAATGTCAGTATGACAGGTTTTTTTGGCAGCTCGCCCCCACGCTTCACATATCTTATAACATCGTTTACAAAAACAGTAGTGTAGCCGTTCTGCTTCAGATAAAGCAGATCCTTTTCAAGCTCGATAGGCGTTATGACATATTCACCGCTGCGACCTTCGTCTTTTACAATGCTGTGATACATTATGATCGGAAGCTTTATCCCATCTGTATTTTCTTCTTTTGCAAAGGTCGGCATAACAGCCACCGCCGCCAGCATAGTAAGCACAGCTATAACACAAAGCATCACCCTTTTTCTTATCCTTAGACTTATGTACATATTCTATTTACCCCCTTTTTACCTATTCTTATTCACCTCCATATCATTAATTGCATCATAAGTTCACAAAAAATATGCTTGTGGTACTTGAAATAATTGTGCAATTATGATATAATGAACACGTAATATCGCAGTGTTGTGCGCTGCGTTAAAAACAAGTTCATAAGGGGGAACTGTATATGAAAACGTTGCGTTCAAAGCTGCTTTTGGCAATGCTTTCAATCGCACTCATCATCACGGTGCTGCTCAGCTTGGTTTCCGTGTATTTTATAAACGTTTCTGCAAAGGATACGCTCAAAAGCACCGCTGAACCACTGGCTGTTCAGGCGGCTAAGAATTTTGACTCGGTGATCGGCTCTTATACGAATAATATAGTTTCGACAGTAAAGTCTGATTCATTTTTAGAGGCTAAAACTGACGCTGACAGACTAAAGGCGGTTAAAAGTGGCTTTGCAGACAACACAGGCTTTTATCTGAACTTCACAGTTTTTGACAGTGACGGCATTGTGCTTGCAACAGATAATGAAATGGTATCGTCATCAGTTGAAAAGGAGCACATCATAAGCGCTTGCGAAAGAAGCTCGGCTTATATAACCGATATATATACCTTTGGCGGTAAGAATTATTTTTCTATACTTGCTTCAACAAAGTCTGGCAACACAGAACAAAAAGTCGCTTGTATTACCATTCAGAGCGATATGCTTATCAATGCTCTTAATGAATATACCTTCGGAAAATCCGGCTATGTTTATCTTGTTGGTAAAGACGGAGAGATCCTTCTTCATAAGGATACAGATCAGATAGGTAAAAATGCCCTTGAGATCGGTAAGAAAGATGAAGAATATACGGAAGTGACAAATGCCGTTGAGAAGATACTGGCAAATAACAGCGGTACAACAGAGTATAAATTGAACGATAACGATTATATCGTGGGCTATTATGGTTCGTCATATTTTGACGGAACTGTCGTAATGGTGACAAATGTTGCCGACTTCACCACTGCAAGCTCCAGCGCCCTTACTAATATCTTTATAATTGGCGTTGTGCTTATGTGCCTGACGGTGCTGTTCTCTCTGCTTTTTGCAAAGAGGATAACAAAGCCTATCATTTCCACTACAAACAGACTTCGTTCTCTCGCACAGGGCAACCTTACCGACCCTGTTGACGTGTGGTATTCAAAGGACGAGCTTGGCGTCCTTTCAAATTCCCTGGAAGAAACTATCGTCTGCCTCAGACAGTATATCAACCTTATCACAGTGGCTCTTACCCAGATATCCGAGGGTAACCTTTGCCACAGAATGGAAGGTACTTTCAAGGGCGACTTCTATAAGATAAAGAGTACGTTTAACGAGATACTTGACTCACTGTCTGATACCTTTGCTTCTATCAATATGTCAGCCGAGCAGGTGAACTCAGGAGCGGTTCAGGTGTCAAATATCGCACAGTCTGTATCACAGGGTTCTACACAGCAGGCTTCCGCGATCGAGGAGCTTTCCGCTACCCTTAGTGACGTTTCAAAGCAGATAACGCAGAACTCTGAGGACTCTAAGAACGCTTATAATATCGTGCTTAAGAATACCGAAGCCGTTGACAATTGCAACAGCGATATGGGCAACATGGTAAATGCCATGAATGCTATCCATACTGCTTCCGATGAGATCTCAAAGATAATCAAGGTCATCGACGAGATCGCATTCCAAACAAATATACTTGCCCTTAACGCCGCCGTAGAAGCCGCAAGAGAGGGCTCAAAGGGCTTTGGCGTGGTAGCAGACGAGGTAAGACGTCTGGCTTCAAGATCAGCCGAAGCCGCAAAGCAGACCGCATCACTTATCGAAAACCAGTCTGCCGCCGTTTCAAAGGGCTCTAAGATAGCCGAAGAAACCGCTGATTCATTGAACAATATCGTAAACAATTCAAATACTATGAAGGATCTCGTAAAGAACATCTCTGACGCTTCTGAGGCTCAGGCAGAAGCTATCATTCAGGTAAATACGGGAGTAGACCAGATCTCAGCCGTTGTATCAGCCAATACTTCGACTGCTGTCGGTTCAGCTTCCGCAAGTGAAGAGCTTTCAAGCCAGTCGCTTATACTAAAGAATATGATAGCACGTTTCAAGCTCAGCGAGAATGGCGAAAAGGATAAGAAAGAGCATCAGCCTTCAAGGTTCACATATATTGACGATGAGCCGGAAAGCGAGGCAACCCCTGAGGAAACTCAGCAGGATATCACTTCTTCCGACGAAGCCGATATAGAAGATTTCAGCACAAGTGATAAGTATTGATATTATTGATAATGACAGAATTTCATTGAAAGGACTTGGTAAAAATGAAGAGAAGAATAGGCATACTCACAAGCGGAGGAGATTGTCCGGGACTTAACGCAACTATCAGAGGCGTTGCAAAGGCTTGCTATGAGAAATTCGGTGATGACGTCCAGATAATCGGCATCGAGGACGGCTATTATGGGCTTATCAATAATATGTGCAAGGAAATGAAGCAGTCTGATTTTTCTGGTATCCTCACCACAGGCGGAACTATTTTCGGCACAAAGAGAACGCCTTTCAAGAAAATGCAGGTCATCGAGGAAGATAACGTGGATAAAGTAAAGGCTATGAAAGAAACCTATAAAAAGCAGAAGCTCGATTGCCTGCTCACCTTGGGCGGCAACGGCACTCATAAGACCGCTAACCTCCTTTCAACTGAGGGACTTAACGTTATCGGCCTGCCAAAAACTATCGACAACGATATCTGGGGAACAAGTGTAACCTTCGGCTTCCATACCGCCGTTGACACAGCCACAGACGTTATCGACAGGCTTCATTCCACAGCCAATTCCCACGGAAGAATACTCGTTGCAGAAATAATGGGCAATAAGGCCGGCTGGCTCACCCTCTATTCAGGTATCGCAGGCGGCGCAGATATGATAGTCATTCCTGAAATACCATACGATATCGAGAAGCTTGCCGCAGCTTGTGAAAAGAGAGAATCAAAGGGATTTTCTATCCTCGCCGTAGCTGAGGGTGCTTTTGATAAAGAAGAGGCAAAGCTTAAAAAGAAGGAAAGAGCAAGACTCCGTGCAGAGCAGGGTCTTACAACTGCTACACCGAGAATCGCAAAGCAGATCGAGGAGCTTACAGGCAGAGAAACAAGAGTTTGCGTGCCTGGTCATATGCTCAGAGGCGGCAGTCCGTCAGCCTATGACAGAGTGCTTGCCACAAAGTTCGGCGTCCATGCCGCAGAGCTTATCGCTGCCGATAAATACGGCTATGCAGTGGCAATGATAAATGAAGTGGTTTCAGAAAACCCACTTTCAGAAGTCGCAGGCAAAACCAAATTCGTTCCTGCCGACCACCAGCTCGTCAAGACCGCAAAGGCTCTGGGCGTCGCTTTCGGTGACTAAAATATGTGTAAACAGGCGGTGCAGTGTATGCTGTGCCGCTTTATGTATGCCTTGAAAATCTTGTTGCCGCCGCAAAGAACGTAAGAAAAACACTGTAATTTCCATAAGGCATAACAAAGCCCACAGAACATCAAAGTCCTGTGGGCTTTTTGTATCTATCTTAGCCAATAAGCCAATCATACATTTCCTGATATTTGTTAGCAGAAGCCTGCCATGAGAAATCCTGTGCCATTGCAGATTTGATAAGTCCGTTCCATTCGTCACGTCTGTCATCAAATATGTATTTTGCAAACATAACAGTGTTGTACATCTCGTGTGCATTGTAGTTTGCAAAGCTGAAACCGGTGCCAGTCCTCTCAAACTGATTGAACGGCTGAACAGTATCTCTCAGACCGCCAGTTTCACGAACGATAGGAAGCGTGCCGTAACGCAGTGACATAAGCTGTGAAAGTCCGCATGGCTCGAAAAGCGACGGCATAAGGAATGCGTCAGCGGAAGCGTAAATGCGGTGGCTCATTTCCTCGCTGTAGTAAATGTTAGCAGAAACCCTGTCAGGATACTTGCCAGCAAACCAGCGGAACATATCCTCATATTTCTGCTCGCCTGTGCCAAGCACAACGAATTGTATGCCCTGTTCGCACATTCTCTCCATCATGTATGCAATAAGGTCAAAGCCCTTCTGATCTGTCAAACGGCTAACAATGCCTATCATAAAGCGGTTGTCGTCCTGCGCAAGACCAAGCTCAGCCTGAATCGCCCTCTTGTTGTGTATCTTCTTCTCAAGCACGTTGTCATAATTGTATCTTACAACAATGTTCTTGTCCGTGTCAGGATTGTAATCAACGTAGTCGATACCATTTACGATACCACGGAGATCGTTAGCCCTTGCCCTCATAAGTCCGTCAAGACCCTCGCCGTAGAACTGCGTCTTTATCTCATCTGCATATGTGTTGCTGACAGTTGTGATAGCGTCAGCATAAACAAGTCCGCCCTTGAGCATATTTCCGTCAACGCCCGTTCTCAGCTTGTCGATAGTGAAGTAGTAGTCAGACAAGCCCGATATCCTCTTGAACTGCTCAACGCCGTCATTTCCCTGGAATTTCAGATTGTGTATAGTCATAACGGTCTTTATGCCACGGAAGAAATCTCCCCCTGCAAAGCTGTCATGAAGATATACAGGGATAAGACCCGTCTGCCAGTCGTGACAGTGTATAACGTCAGGACGGAAATCAAGAAGCGGCAGAGCAGAAAGCACAGCTCTGTCAAAGTACATGAACTTTTCTATATCCCAGTGATGCTCAGTGTAAGGCTTGTCACCGGTGAAATAATGTTCGTTGTCGATAAAATAGAACGTAACACCATCATAAACACATTCAAGCACGCCCACATATTGGCTCTGACCTGCAAAGTCCATGTAGAAATGCGTCTTGTATTGCATCATGTCTTTCCACTGCTGTTTCATGCAGGAATATTTAGGAAGAATTACTCTGACATCATAATACCTCTTGTCAAAGCACTTAGGCAGAGAGCCAACAACGTCAGCCAGACCGCCTGTCTTGATAAACGGAACACACTCCGAAGAAGCGAACAATACTTTTTTCATATTCAAGTTATCCTTTCCAACTTAATTTCTTGAATTTTCAGGGCAATAATTATCGCTATTGCCAATGTGTACATAATAATTATAACACTTTTTGTTGAAAACGTCAAGAGCAAAACCCCATTTGCACCATAAAAGTACAGTGATGAAAAATTAATAATTAAAAGTAGACATAAGCCGCTTTGTGTGGTATAATAAAGTGTCAAAGTATAATTATCAGATATAGGAGAGTTAAAATGATAACAGTATCAAACGTAAGCCTTTCATTCGGTGGTCAGCTTCTTTTCAAGGACGTTGACCTTAAATTTACAAACGGCAACTGCTACGGTATAATCGGTGCAAACGGTGCAGGAAAGTCCACCTTCCTGAAAATTCTATGCGGAGAGATAGAGCCAACAACAGGCGAGGTAGTCATCTCAAAAGAGGACAGACTTTCAGTGCTTCGTCAGGATCACTTTGCATTTGACGAGTATACAGTGCTTGAAACAGTAATAATGGGCAATAAGCGTCTTTATGAGATAATGAAAGAAAAGGACGAGCTTTACGCCAAGGAGAACTTCACCGAGGAGGACGGCGACAGAGCAGGACAGCTTGAAAGCGAGTTCGCAGAATTAAACGGCTGGGAAGCCGAGTCTGACGCCTCAAAGCTCATTCAGGGTCTCGGTCTTTCTGAGAATATCCTCTATTCACAGATGTCCACTCTCTCAGGTAACGAGAAAGTCAAGGTGCTTCTTGCACAGGCACTTTTCGGCAATCCTGATATCATCATGCTGGACGAGCCTACAAACCACCTTGATATCGACGCTATAAGCTGGCTGGAGGACTTCCTCGCAGACTATTTCGGAACTGTCCTCGTTGTATCCCATGACAGACACTTCCTTAATAATGTTTGTACCCATATCGTGGATATCGACTATACAAAGATAAAAATGTATGTTGGTAACTACGAGTTCTGGTATGAGTCCTCACAGCTCATGCAGAGAATGATAAAGAACCAGAACAAGAAAGCCGAGGAGAAAATAAAGGAACTCCAGGAGTTCATCAACCGCTTCTCCGCAAACAAATCAAAGTCCAAGCAGGCGACCGCAAGAAGAAAGCTTCTTGATAAGCTCACTGTCGAAGAAATGCCTGCCTCATCAAGAAAATATCCTTTCATAGGCTTTAATATGGATAGAGAGCTTGGAAAAGACGTTCTCAAAGTCAACGGTATATCCAAAACAGTTGACGGCGTTAAGCTCCTCAATAACGTTTCCTTTACCCTCAGCCGTACAGATAAGGTCGCTTTTATCGGCGAGTCCGAGCAGGCTATCACAATGCTTTTCAAGTTACTTGCAGAGGAAGAAGAGCCTGACGAGGGCAGCATTAAGTGGGGCGTTTCCACATCACGTTCCTATTTCCCTATCGACAACTCAGCCTACTTCAACGATAATGACGAAAGCATAGTTGATTGGATAAGAAAATATTCCACCTCCGAGGTAACAGATACCTACCTCAGAGGATTCCTCGGCAAAATGCTCTTCTCAGGCGATGAGATATATAAGCCGGTAAAAGTTCTCTCAGGCGGTGAAAAGGTAAGATGTATGTTCAGCCGTATGATGCTCTTCGGCTCAAACGTTATAATGCTTGACAGACCTACCAACCACCTTGACCTCGAGTCAATCACAGCCGTAAATAACGGACTTAGAGATTTCAAGGGCGTTGTGATTTTCGCATCTCATGACCACGAAATAGTTCAGACAGTTGCAAACAGAATAATCGAGATAACCCCAGACGGCTGTATCGACAGACAGGGCACATATGAAGAGTTCCTTGACTGGCGACGTGAGCGTGGCATGAAGTCATTTATAGAGTAATTTTATTATGGGGAAGTATCCAAAATGGCAAAAATGAAAAACGTGACCGTAAGAGGTTACAATATCGACGATGTCCCTGCAATGGCAGAGATATGGAACGAAGTAGTAAAAGAGGGCAACGCTTTTCCACAGAAAGAAACTCTCGACTATGAGGAAGCCAAAAAGTTCTTTGCGTCACAAACATTCTGCGGAGTTGCAGAGTATGAGGGCGAAACTGTAGGAATGTATATCCTCCACCCAAATAACGTTGGCAGATGCGGACATATCGCAAACGCAAGCTATGCCGTAAAAAGCAACTGCCGTGGAAAAGGCGCAGGCAAGGTAATAGTTGAGCATTGTCTTTTCATAGCAAAGCAGAAAGGCTTTAAGGTGCTTCAGTTCAATGCAGTTGTTGCATCAAACGTCAAGGCGGTAAAGCTTTACGAAAACCTTGGCTTTGTTAAGCTCGGAACAGTACCGCAGGGCTTTGAAAACAAAGAGGGCGTCTTTGAGGATATCATTCTTTTCTACCACACACTGTAAGTGAGGAGTTAGGAGTGAGGAGTGAGGAATTAAGGTATCTCCTGCGGCGATGATATTTTTTGAATTTTTATAGATATTGAAAGGTGAAAGAAGTATGTTAAAAGTAGCAAATATTTTTTCAAACGATATGGTGCTCCAGCGTGACAAGAACATAACAGTCTGGGGACTTGGTGACGAGGAAAGAACTGTCACAGTTACCCTTAATGGCGTGTCAGTTCAGACTCAGGTCTGCGACGGCAAGTGGACAGCCGTCCTCCCTCCAATGAGTGCAGGCGGAGAGTACGAAATGACAGTTTCAGACGGCTGTACAGAGAAAAAATTCTGCCGTATCATGATAGGCGAAGTGTGGTTCTGCGGCGGACAGTCAAATATGGAGCTTGAACTCCAAAACGCAAAGGGCGGCAAAGAAGTCCTCGAAAACCTCACTCCTGATTGCAACGTAAGATTTTATTACACTCAGAAACGTGGCACTCTTGACGAAATGTTCTATGAGGACGAAAATAATACCGCATGGTCACAGGCTTCAAAGGATAATTCAAGAGCGTGGAGCGCAGTTGGCTTCTTCTTTGCAAGAAAGCTTGCCAAAGACCTTGGCGTAACAGTAGGTCTTATCGGCTGTAACTGGGGCGGCACATCAGCCTCCGCATGGGTAGACAGACCGACCCTTGAAAACAACGCTGAAATAAGAAGCTACATAGACGAGTATGAAAAACGTATTGAGGGTAAAACTGTCGAAGAGCAGATAAAAGAATACAGAGATTATCAGAAATTCGAGCGTGTGTGGGATAAAAAATACGGCGAGCTTCTGCAAAAAGACCCAACAATGAGCTGGGAGAAAGCCAACGAGATCCTTGGCGATAAGAATTGGCCGGGCCCAATAAACTGCGTAAACCCATTCCGTCCAACAGGACTTTTTGAAACTATGGTATCAAGAGTTTGTCCTTATACAATAAAAGGCTTCCTCTATTATCAGGGCGAGTCAGACGACCATAAGCCTGACAGCTATTATACCCTTCTCACCTCCCTCATAAAGCTGTGGAGAGAGAAGTGGGGCGACGACGAGCTTCCGTTCATAATCGTCCAGCTTCCAATGTTCAAATATGCCGCCGACCCTGATTATAAGCATTGGTGTAAAATAAGAGAAGCCCAGATGAGAGCCTATAAGACAGTGAAAAATACAGGAATAGCTGTTATCTCCGATTGCGGCGAATTCAACGAGATTCACCCAAAGGATAAAGTACCCGTTGGCGAAAGACTTTGCCTGCAGGCAGAAAAGCTTTTCTACGGCATGGACGTGAAAGCGTTCGGCCCTATCTATAAGTCGCTGGAGTATAAAAACGGTGGTATAGAGCTTAGCTTCGACCATGCCGAAAACGGCTTTGTAGTAAATGGCGAAGCACAGGGCTTTGAGATAGCAGGCAAGGACGAAGAGTTCGTAAAAGCCGATATCACAATAAACGGCAGCAAGATATTCATAAAATCAGATACTGTTGAAAAACCGCTCTATGCAAGATATAACTGGTTCAACTACTGCGAGGTAACTATCTTCAATGAAACAGGCATACCGCTTGCACCATTCAGAACAGAAAAATAATTCCCAAAGCCCTCACCCCGAGGGCTTTTTCTGTAGGTGTCAAAACCACACCTGTAGGGGCGAACATCGTTCGCCCGTCGAAGCCACAAACTTGCTGTATATTACATTGTATAAATACCACACAAATCATGTAGGGGACGGCGCCCTCGACGTCCCGCTCATCAAACTTTTGGTTTTGCAGAAATCCGACATTCCGCCTTTTTGGCACTTCACCATTTCTGATTTTTTTACGAAATTTTCTGTAATCCGCACAAATATGTGTAGGGGCGACCTCTGTTCGCCCGTTTCGTTCACCGCAAACCCTCTGCCTTGATTATTGCCCCATAACACGCATTTTTCAACGTTAATAAAATATTTATAATTAAAACTCTTGGCAAAATCTCCGCTGTGTGGTATAATAGAAGATATATAAATGAATTTGGAAAGGCTGGTCTTATTAATGAGAGCTGTTGTTACGGTTATAGGTAAGGACGCTGTAGGTATCCTTGCAAAGGTAAGCACAAAGTGTGCAGAATATAATGCGAATGTTATCGAGGTCACTCAGTCAGTTTTGCAGGACCTCTTTGCTATGATAATGCTTGTTGACATCACAAAGCTCAACTCCGATTTTGCTACCATGGCAGACGGACTTACAGAGCTTGGTCAGACAATGGGCGTAAAGATCCATACGATGCACGAGGATATTTTTAACTGTATGCACCATATCTAAAGAGGAGATTTCTGTAAAATGATTAATACATATGACGTGTTGGAAACGATACGAATGATACAGGACGATTGTCTTGATATTCGTACTATCACAATGGGCATTTCTCTGCTTGATTGTATCGACAGCGATATAAACGTTGCCTGCGAGAATGTCTATAAGAAGATAACCGCAAAAGCCGCAAGACTTGTTGAGGTGGGCGAACAGATAGAAAAGGAACTTGGAATCCCTATCATAAATAAGAGAATTTCCGTTACCCCTATCGCTATCGTGTCTGCTGCCTGCAAGTGTTCACCTGTTCCATTTGCACACGCTATGGACAGAGCCGCAAAGGACGTTGGCGTAAACCTTATCGGCGGATATACAGCCCTCGTTCCAAAGGGCTTCTCCGCAGGCGATATCGAGCTTATCAAGTCTATCCCTGAGGCATTGGCTACTACTGAGAGAGTTTGCTCATCTGTAAATATCGGCTCAACTAAAACAGGTATCAACCTTGACGCCTGCAAAATGATGGGTGGCGTTGTAAGAGAGTGTGCAGAAAGAACAGTTGACTCTGCCTGCTTTGGTGCAGCAAAGCTCGTTGTTTTCTGTAACGCAGTTGAGGATAACCCGTTCATGGCAGGTGCTTTCCACGGCGTTGGCGAGCCTGATTGTATGATAAACGTGGGCGTATCAGGCCCTGGCGTTGTAAGAGCCGCTTTGAGAAAATATCCTGACGCCGATATCACAAAGATATCTGACGTTATCAAGGAAATTTCCTATAAGATAACAAGAGTAGGTCAGCTTGTTGGTACTATCGCTTCCAAGCGTCTTGGAGTGCCATTCGGTATCGTTGACCTCTCACTCGCACCAACTCCTGCCGTAGGCGACTCCGTTGCCCATATCCTCGAGGAAATAGGACTTGAAAAGTGCGGCACACACGGCACAACAGCAGCCCTCGCCCTGCTCAATGACGCAGTTAAAAAGGGCGGTGTAATGGCTTGCTCGAGAATAGGCGGACTTTCAGGCGCATTTATCCCTGTTTCTGAGGACGCAGGCATGATAGATGCCGCAAAGAGCGGTGCGCTCTGTATTGAAAAGCTTGAAGCCATGACCGCTGTATGCTCAGTTGGTCTTGATATGATCTGTATCCCAGGCGATACCCCAGCCGATACTATCTCTGCTATCATCGCAGACGAAGCAGCTATCGGTATGGTAAACAACAAGACCACCGCCGTAAGAGTTATCCCTGCTATCGGCAAGGGCGTTGGCGAAGAGCTTGACTGGGGCGGACTTTTTGGCTGCGGACCTGTTATGCCGCTGAAAAAAGAGTCACCTTCCAAGTTCATCAATCGTGGCGGACAGATACCTGCACCGCTCCATTCTCTCAAAAACTAAATTTTCACGGCGGCAGAGCAATTCTGCCGCTGTTTTTGGTAAGGAGGAAAACAGATTGAAACGCTGTATGTTTGCAGATTTCACCTTTAAAATGCCCTTCGAGGAGCGTATAAGACTTATAAAAGAGAACGGCTTTGACGGTGTAATGCTTGGCTTTTCTGACGGATTAAAACACACACAGTATGAAATTGTACGAAATTTTGGACTGGAAATAGAAAACGTCCATTCACAGTTTGACCGCATGAACGCCCTTTGGACAATATGTCCAGAGAGCGAATATATCCTCCAACGAACACTTGAATGTGTCAGAGTGTGCGGTGAAAACGGCGTAAAAACCATGATATGCCACCCCACTGACGGACTTGTTCCGCCAGAAGTATCTCGTTTCGGCATAGAGAATTTCGGCAAGATAATACAGTGCGGAGAAGAAAACAGCGTTGATATAGCCTTTGAGAATATCCAGCTCCCGCAGTTTCTTGACGTGCTTTTTGACCAGTTCGGAAGCCATGATAACGTGAAATTCTGCTATGACACAGGTCATGAGAATTGCTTTTCAAAGAATACAGATTGCCTGACGAAGTTCGGAAATAAGCTTGCCTGCCTGCATATCCACGATAATGACGGTGACACCGACGGACACATGATACCATTTGACGGCAACCTGGACTTTGAGAAATTTCTCAGAAAGCTCAAAAACCTCGACCACCAGCCGCCATTGTCATTAGAGCTTTATATGTCAAAGTCCCCCATGTACCAAAATGCTGCACCTGACAGCTTTGTAAGACGTGCGGCAGAAGCGGCAAAACAGCTTGAAAAGCTTTACAATCATATATAAGTACAAATTTTCGTACAGATAGGAGAACCTATGAAAACTCTTATAGATATGCACACCCATACAGGCTTTTCCCCCGACGGTGAGGGAACTGTAGAACAGTCTTTAGCAAAAGCCAAAGAGCTTGGCTTGGCGGCATTTGCCATAACCGACCATTGCGACTGTAATTTCCGCTATAAAGCCGACCATTACGGCGACCCCGAAGCTCTGAAAGACGGCATGATGTACGGCTCAGGGGAGTATGCCCCCGCAAGCATATCCGCACAGTATGAAGCCGCCCAGCACCTAGAGGGCTTGAATTTTCTCTGCGGAATAGAGCTTGGACAGCCCTTGCAGGATATAGAATTTGCCGAGGAGATAGCCGCCGACAAACGCCTTGATTTTATTATCGGCTCTCATCATCAAAACAAAGGCAAGGATGATTTCTATTGGATAGAGTACAAAAATATGGACTTGTCACAGACCTATGCACTCCTTGACGATTATTTCAAAGAAATGCTAGAAATGTGCAAATGGGGCAAATTCGACGTTTTAGGACACCTCACCTACCCTCTGCGATATATCCAAGGAGATTGCGGCATACAAATAGACCTCGCCCCATACGAAGACATTATCAGGGAAATTTTTTGTACACTTATCCAAAAAGGCAAGGGCATAGAGATAAATGTGTCGGGGCTAAGGCAGAAATACGGCAAACCCCTCCCGGACCTTGGCTATGTGAAGCTCTACAAAGCCCTCGGCGGAGAGATATTGACCATAGGCTCAGACGCCCACTATACCACCGATATCGGCAGAGACATTTCCGCAGGAGTAGAAATGGCGCAGGCGGCAGGCTTCAAATACCTGACCTATTTCAAAAAGCACGAGCCGAAGTTTATAAAGATAGAAATTTGATATCGTATCAAAGCGCCTCAATTCTTGCTTTGCAGGGATAGGGCGTTTTGTTTTGCCGGTAACATTTAGCCCCACGATACATATAATTATATATAACTCTATCAGGCATAGTCCCACAGGAGGTATCAATATGAAAAAAACAGTTTTCCTCTGCGTCGGCGGTGACGCAAGACAGACATATACGGCTCAGACTCTCTCTAAAATCGGCAGGGTCTATACTTACGGCATGGACGATAAAGGCGAGGACACTATCCCCCTCGCTCATCTCGATCAGCTCACCGAAAAGGCGGACGTTCTCGTACTTCCTCTTATGAAAGCTGACGGACTGGATATCCCTTCCTGCCGTAATGTAAAGGTATCATGCAGTGACGTTTCTGCGCATTTAAAGAAAAATGCACTCGTGGCAGGCGGTCTGCTCCGCCGTGATCAAATAGAATATTTCTCCTCTCTCGGCTTCGACGTTAAGGATTACTACAAGCGAGAGGAGCTTGTTATAAGAAATTGTATCCCAACGGCGGAGGGCGCTTTGCAAATAGCCATGCAGGAGCTTGCCGTCACCGTGAACGGTTCGACCGTCTTAGTTATCGGCTATGGCAGAGTAGCGAAAGCCTGTGCTAAGCTTTTCCGAGCTGTCGGCGCAGATGTGACCATATCCGCAAGAAAGCTTTCCGCACTTGCAGAAGCCGAGGGCGCAGGCTATAAGGCGGAGCTTATCACAGCTCTTGCAGAAAATATTTCGGGGTATACTATAATAATAAACACCGTCCCTGCCATGATACTTGATGAAAAGCTTTTGGGCGTAATGGATAAAAACTCTCTTATCATAGACCTTGCCTCCCGACCTGGCGGAGTAGATCTTGAAACAGCCGCAAAGCTGAACAGGCGTGTGGTATGGGCATTGGGACTTCCTGCCAAAGCCGCACCTATGACCGCAGGAGAGATAATCGCCCGAACAGTCACGGACATTTTGAATGAAAGGGGAACAAAGAATGTCACTTGACGGCATACGAATAGGCTTTTGCATGACCGGCTCTTTCTGCACCTTTGAAAAGGCATTTGCCACCGCAGAACGGCTTATGCAGCAGGGCGCAGAGCTTGTGCCAATAATGTCTTTCAACGCCGCATCTATATCCACACGTTTTGGCACAGCAGAAGAAAACATCAAACGTCTTGAAACCATAGCAGGCCGCAAGGTCATACGCACCATAGAAGAAGCCGAGCCTATCGGACCGAAAAAGATGTGTGATATCATGGTAGCAGCACCCTGCACCTCAAATACAGCGGCGAAACTGGCACTTGGTTTGACGGACACTCCAGCCACCATGGCGGTAAAAAGCCACCTGAGAAACGCTCGTCCCGTAGTCATCGCCATATCGACAAATGACGCACTGGCAGGGTGTGCTAAAAACATAGGTTATCTGCAAAATTTGAGAAACTACTATTTCGTACCATATGCGCAGGACAATTGCGAAAAGAAGCCAAACTCCATAGTGGCTGAGTTTGAACTCATACCCGAAACTATTCAGTCGGCTCTTAATGGTATACAGCTTCAGCCTATTATAAGGGTAAAATAACCAAAAGCTCTCCGATCCGCTCGGGGAGCTTTTTGCGTTCACACATCTTCCATAACCGCACCCCCACTGTAGGTGCGAACAGCATTCGCCCGGTGCTTTATTTTACTTTATGCTTGTAATTTTCTTTGGTCTGCTATGCTAATTTCTAATTCCTCATTCCTAATTCCTCATTCCTCATTCCTCATTCATCACTCCTCACTCCTCACTCCTCACTTAACCCCCCCTTGTGCAATCTGCTTTATAACAAGTCTAAACTTTGTTCACATTCACGAAAGAAATTTCTCTCTCCACTCTTGCTATTTATGTGAAAATAGTATATAATTATCTTATGCGGTTGATATATTTTGTGTAAATGATACATATAATTATACTGCATATCACATTAAGCCGTCCAACGGCATAGATTGGAGCGATCAACTTGAAAAAATACGACAGCACAAAAATAAAAAATATTGCTATTGCAGGTCAGGCAGGTTCTGGAAAGACCTCTCTGACTGAGGCACTGCTATATAAAAGCGGAGCTACTGACAGGCTCGGCAAGATAACTGACGGAAACACTGTTTCTGATTATACCCCTGACGAGATAAAGAGAAAATGTTCTGTTTACACATCTCTTTCTTCTTTGGAAACTGGCGAGTTCAAGGTAAATCTTCTTGATACTCCCGGTATGTTCGATTACGAGGGCGAAGCTGTTGAGGGCATTGCCGCAAGCGGCTGTGTACTCATTACTGTATCAGGTAAATCAGGCGTTCGTGTAGGCACTCACAAGGCTTATGACCTTGCAAAGGAAATGGGCAAGCCTACAATGTTCGTTGTAACAAAGCTTGATGACGATAACGCAAACTTCAACAACGTTCTCACTCAGCTCAAAGCAGAGTTCGGACCTACAGTTTGTCCTGTTGTTGTGCCTGTTATTGCAGACAGAAAGATAGTTTCTTATGTAAATCTCATTGAGATGAAAGCATATAAATATGAAGACGGCAAGGCAGTTGAAACTGATATGCCTACTGCTGAGGTATCAGAGAAAATGGGTTATCGTATCGACGGACTTATCGAAGCCGTGTCCGAAGCCGTTGCAGAAACTGACGAGGCGCTTTTTGAAAAGTTCTTCTCAGGCGAAGCATTCACTCAGAAAGAGCTTATCGACGGAATACACAACGGCATGAACTCAGGGGTTATCACTCCTGTTACCTGCGTGTCATCTACCGATATGTCTGGCGTAGATATGCTTCTTAAGGAGATTGACCTCCTGCTTCCGCCTCCGTCAGAAAAGGACGCTATGATAGGCGAAACAGCAGACGGCGAGGCTGTGGAAGTGGCTTGCGTTGAAAGCGACCCTATGAGCGCATTTGTATTTAAGACAGTTGCCGACCCATTTGTTGGCAAGATGTCATACATGAAGGTATTTTCAGGAAAGCTCACCCCTAACAAGGAGGTTGTGAACGCTACTACAGGAAGCACCGAAAAGGTCGGAAAGCTTGTTACGCTTCAGGGCAAAAAGCAGATAGACGTTGCCGAAGCAGGCTGTGGAGATATCGTTGTTGCAATGAAGATGAACGTGAACACCAACGATACTATCTGTGACTCCGCAAGGGTTGTCAAGTTTGCACCTATGACCTTCCCTAAGCCATGCTACAAAATGGCAGTAAAAGCTAAGAAACAGGGCGATGAAAGCAAGATATCCGCCGCAATGACAAGACTTATGGAAGAAGACCTTACCATAGATTACAAGCTCGACCCGTCCACAAATGAGATGATACTCAGCACCTTGGGCGGACTTCACCTTGATTCAGTTGTGGGCAGACTTGCAGGAACATTCGGCGTTGAGGTTCAGACCTCTGTGCCTAAGATCTCCTATCGTGAAACTATCAGAAAGAAAGTCAAGGTGCAGGGCAGACACAAGAAACAGTCTGGCGGTCACGGTCAGTATGGTGACGTTTGGATAGAATTTGAGCCATGCGTATCTGACGATCTTGTATTTGAAGAAAAGGTGTTTGGCGGAGCAGTTCCGAAGAACTTCTTCCCAGCCGTAGAAAAGGGCTTGCAGGAAAGCGTAAAGAAAGGCGTTCTCGCAGGATTCCCAGTGGTTGGTCTGAAAGCTATCCTCGTTGACGGCTCATATCACCCTGTTGACAGCTCAGAAATGGCATTCAAAATGGCGGCTTCTATCGCATATAAAGAGGGTATGCGTCAGGCAGAGCCTGTTCTCCTTGAACCGATCGGCTCACTGAGCGTTTTCGTACCTGATGATAACACAGGCGACATGATGGGCGAGCTTAACAAGAGAAGAGGCAGAGTTCTTGGCATGAATCCTGCGGAAAAGAAGGGCATGACCGAGATAGTTGCCGAAGTTCCAATGGCTGAAATGGCAGACTTCACACTGCTTCTGAGACAAATGACGCAGGGTCAGGGCGTGTTCACCTTTGAAAAGGCACGTTATGAGCCGCTTCCTGCAAATCTTGTTGCAGACGTTATTGCAAAGAACGCAGTGGCAGATTGATTTTTGGGATAGAATATAGAATTTTAAGGGATAATTATAGAATTGTGATAAAGGACAGTACGGGAATGTTTCAAAGCGTTCCCGTACTTTTTTGCACAAAAAAACAGACGGCATAAAAACCGTCTGCAAAAATCAAATGTATTTTTCTCAAACCTCGTAGGGGCGACCTCTGGTCGCCCGCATTTTTGTTATTTCGCTTTAGGCATTAGATTTACCCATTCCAGTATTTTCTGTCAAGGCTTCGATACTGAACAGCCATTGCGATATGCTTTTTGTCTATGACCTTTGCACCGTCCATATCCGCAACAGTTCGTGCCACTTTAAGTATGCGGTCATAGGCTCTTGCGGAAAGTCCCAGCCTGTCAAAAACGTTCTCCAAAAGCTTTGAAGCCTCATCTGTCACAGGGCAGACCTCGTGAAGAATATCAGAGGTTATTCGTGCGTTGCAGGTTATGCTAGTGCCTTTGAAACGCTCGTTTTGTATGTCACGGGCCTTTTGAACACGCTCTCTTATGGACGCTGAGGATTCCTCTTTGGCAGTGGAAGAAAGATCTGCAAACTCAACAGGTGCGACTTCTAAATGAATGTCAAAACGGTCGAGCAGTGGTCCGCTGACTTTGGAAAGATAACCTGACACCTGTTTCGGCGAGCATATGCACTTTCTTGTAGGATGACCAAAATATCCGCATGGACAAGGATTCATTGCAGCGATAAGCATGAACGAACATGGGTATGTTATCGATCCTGACACTCTGGATATGGTCACCTGCTTGTCCTCCAAAGGCTGACGTAAGATCTCAAGGGCAGGGCGTGAAAACTCTGCAAGCTCGTCAAGAAAAAGCAAACCGTTATGTGCAAGGGATATCTCTCCGGGTTTTGGCACTGAGCCGCCGCCTGCAAGTCCTGCCGGTGAAACTGTATGATGCGGTGAACGGAAAGGTCTGGCTGTGATAAGAGGGCTGTTGCTGTCCAAAAGTCCTGCCACAGAATGGATATTTGTGGTCTCTATGGACTCCTCAAAGGTCATTGCAGGAAGTATGGACGGCATACGTTTTGCAAGCATTGATTTTCCTGAGCCAGGCGAACCTATCATAAGAACGTTGTGACCGCCTGCCGCTGCAACTTCCAAGGCTTTTTTTGCCGCTGATTGTCCTTTTACGTCGGCAAAATCAAGGCTTCCGAAATAGCTTTCAGCGGTGGGCTTATAGTGTGCCGCAGGAACTATCGCCGCCTTTTTCTCAAAGTGAAAAACAAGCTCTCGCAAAGACCTTACGCCATAGGCTTTTATACCCTCCACAACGGAAGCTTCACGAACATTGTCGGCAGGAACATATATCTCAGAAAGTCCCATTTTCTGTGCCATTATGGTCATAGGCAAAACGCCCTGAACAGGTCTTACTTCTCCGCTGAGAGAAAGCTCGCCGATAAAAGCGGAGGTTGAAAGCATACTGTCATCAACAAGGTCAGCCATTCGCAAGAGTGCAACTGCCACGGCTAAGTCATAGACCGAGCCTGTTTTTCTCACATCGGCAGGTGCAAGATTTATGATTATTTTTCTCAGAGGCAATGTTATCTCGCTTGAACGCAGTGCAGAACGCACACGTTCACGGCTTTCTTTTACAGATGCGTCTGCAAGCCCCACGATATCGAAAGAGGGCAGACCCTTTGAAGCTTCTATCTCCACCTTGACCGCAAAGGCGTTAAGCCCAAGCAGACCCACACTGTTTATTACAGCAAACACGTTGATTTCTCTCCCTTACAGCTTAATCTGAACACATTTCAGAGCTTATGATATCCAGCAGAAAATCTGCGATATCATTATACACCTCACGGCGGTTGGTTTCGTTCACAAGCTCGTGACGTGCATTTTCGTATATTTTCATCTCAACGTCACAGCCGTTGAGGGACAGCCTGTTGAACACGCTTAGTACGCCTTTTCCGTAGTTTCCCACAGGGTCGGCACTGCCTGCTATAAGATAGGTAGGCAAAGTTTTCGGATAGGTGGAGAACCACTTTTCGTTTGAAACATACCACAAAAGCTTTGCAAGATTTTCAAAGCCGTTTAGGGTGAAAATAAAGTTGCATTTAGGGTCTTTTTCATAGGTGGAAACTATCTCAGGGTCACGGGATATCCAATCATATTCGCTGACCTTATCAGTTATTTTTTTTGTATAAGCACCGAAAGCAAGCTTGTTTACAGCTTTGCTTCTGTATTTGTCGCCATGGAGAATTTTCAAGCTGTCAACAACTGTAAGAAGAGCAGGGATACCCTCCATGCCGCCGCTCGTTCCGCAGAAGATAGCCGCTGTGAGGTTTCTGCCATGTTTGGTGACAAAAGCCCTTGCGAGGAAGCTTCCCATGCTGTGGCCGAGAAGAAAATACGGCTTGTCAGGATAGTTGTGCTTCATCATTTTTGTGAGAGTATACATATCCTCGACAGCGTTTTCCCAGCCATGCTCAGGGGAGAAATAGCCAAGCTCGGAGTTGTCGTTCACACTGTCACCATGACCCAGGTGGTCGTTTCCGCATACTGCGAAGCCTAAGCCTGTGAGGAACTCAGCGAGGTCGTCATAACGTCTGAAATATTCACACATACCATGGGATATCTGAACGACACCTCTTACTGTGCCGATAGGGAAGCGAACGTAATATGCGATCTTATGAAGTCCGTCAGAGGACGGATAGTAGCTTTTGAAATGAGTACAATTCATAGAAATTTACCTCCTTGGGGTTATGATTTCGTGCAATTTTACTTATCAATAGTATAGCACTTTTTGGGGGAATAATCAAGGGGAAGTTTTTAAGTGAGGAATGAGAAATGAGGAATGAGGAGTGAGGAATGAGGAATGAGGAATAAGCATAGCAGACCAAAGCAAATTACAAGCATAAAGTAAAATAAAGCACCGAGCGAAGCGAGCAAAAGGTCCAGGGACACGTCCCTGGTCAGGGTCAAGGGGTGAAACCCATTGTGGGGTCTAGGGGCAAAGCCCCTAGCGGAGTATGAGGCAGAGCCTCATTCGGCGCAAGCCGACAAGGTGCAGATTTAATGAAAAATAGCATATAGAAGTCAGATATTAGATGAAAGTGATATCGGGGAATTAAATCTGCACCGCTTTTCTAGCTTCCTGCACAACGTAAAGTCCGCAAAGAGCGTAGCGATTTTGCGGCGGTAGGACTTGCCCCAATATTTGTAGGGGCGACCTTGGGTCGCCCGTGTTCAGAATTTGCATGATTTCAGCATTGTAGGGGCTTGGCGAAATTTCTGTTCGCAAGCTAACAGAAATGCGACAGCCCGCTCGGAGGAGTTTCAAGGTTTGGATTTTTCACGAAGTTGAGTGGGGGAACGAAACGGGCGAACGATGTTCGCCCCTACCATGCGTTGTGGGGTTATTAAGGTTTGTGGGATAAACAATAATGCGAAACGTCGAGTGGTCGGGACGTCGGATTTCTGCAAAGCAGAAATTGCGCCGCTCCCCTACAGGTGTGTAGCCGTGGGTTTAGCCGTTTTTATATTCAATTTTCAAGTTACGTTCGGGGTGTGACATTGGGTATTATGCCCTTGGTTGCGTATACACAAAATATCCAACGCACACCCACGCTTTGACACAAGTACTCTACAGCCTGTTCCAGAATCTCTCATCGTATTCACTAAGTCGCAGGGCTTGTACGTGCCCGCAAGTATCAAAACGCTTTCTACTTATCCCGAAAATCACCACTTTTGTTGCATAAAAAATGCAACAATTGCAGAAATGTTGCCTAATTAAAATATAAATCATTTGTTTGCACAATTTGTTGCGTGAATTTTTGTTGGATATGACAAGTGAATCGGAATTATTATGTAATGGCAGACAAGTTGGTGTGGATAGTGATGAAATAAAGGGTAGGGCAGGGGGCGGAGATAGTGGGAGCGGAGGGTGATAAAAGCAGGTAAGCAACGAAAAATTTACGATTTGATAACACATTGGTAATAGTAGAAGTTTCTGCGTCGAATTGTGCGATTTTTGTTCAAATCGGAGAAAATAGGAAAATCGGTGAGAAGTGTAAGCTAAAATGCTTGACAAGGGCTTGCTAATATTATATAATAGTATACTGTATCATAATGGAGTTTTCCACCTATTTCATGCGTTTTTGTGTGCAGAAAATCATGGAAAACACCGCCAAAACCACTGGTGAATACAGGGGCAACACCGCACAAGGCACGCCTAGCGGCTTTGCACGCAATCTGCTTGCAGATTTTCTGTTATCTTGCACAGAAACTCCTTGAAATACGGAAGTATTCCTGCGTCGTTTCTATACAAGCTAACAGAAAATCTGACGGCGCATCTTACGCACAATCCTTGTGCGGTGTTGCCCTATTATATAAATGTATTTTCCAAATAAATTAAGGAGTGATTGAGCCTATGGTGAATGTCAAGGACGTAAAACTTGGTAAGAACACGAGAAAGAGCTTTGCCAAGATCAATGAGGTTCTGGAGATGCCTAACCTTATTGAAGTGCAGAAGAACTCTTATCAGTGGTTCCTCGATGAAGGTCTGAAGGAGGTCTTCAGAGATGTTTCAGCTATTACTGATTATAATGGTACGCTGGAGCTGACTTTTGTTGGATACCATTTTGATGAAGAGGCTAAGTATTCTGTTGCAGAGTGCAAGGCGAGAGATGTAACTTATGCAGTGCCCCTGAGAGTTACTGCAAGACTTAACAATACCGAGACCGGCGAGATCAAGGAGTCCGAGGTATTTATGGGTGACTTCCCTAAAATGACCGACAGCGGAACTTTTGTTATCAACGGTGCAGAGCGTGTTATCGTTTCTCAGTTGGTGCGTTCACCAGGTGTTTATTACGCTTTTGATAAGGACAAGACCGGTAAGGATCTGTTCAAGACAACTGTTATCCCTAACAGAGGCGCTTGGCTTGAATATGAAATGGATTCTAACGACGTGGTTTATGTCAGAATAGATAAAAACAGAAAAATCCCTCTTACTACTTTCCTGAGATCGCTCGGTATTGGTACTAACGAGGAGATCGAGGAAGTTTTCGGTCCTGATGAAAGACTTACTCAGACTATCATGCAGAAGGATCAGACTGCTAACAGAGAGGAAGCTCTTCTTGAAGTTTACAAGAAGCTCCGTCCGGGCGAGCCTCCTACAGTAGATTCTGCTGTTACTCACCTTAACAACCTGTTCTTTGACGCTAAGAGATACGATCTTTCAAGATTCGGCAGATATAAGTACAACAAGAAGCTTGGCGTTGGCTCAAGACTTTCAGGTCACAGACTTTCAAGACCTGTTGTAAATCCTATGACGGGCGAGGTAATGGCTGAGGCCGGCGATCTTATCAGCTTTGATAAGGCTATGGAGATCGAGACCGCAGGCGTTATGGAGGTTTACGTTGACGTTGAGGTAAAGGAGCATCTTACTTCTGCTACAGGCGAGGCTGTTACAAAGCTTGAAGAGTGCGAAGTTAAGATCATAGGCAACGGCATGGTTGACATCAACGCTTATGTTGATTTTGACTGCACTGAGCTTGGCATCAACGAAAAGGTTTCTTTCAAGGCTCTTAAGGAAGTTCTTGAAGATTCTGAGAATGAGGAAGAGCTTAAGGAGAACATCAGACTTAAGGCTGACGACCTCGTTCCTAAGCACATCACTATCGATGATATTATCGCTACGGTTTCTTACTTCCTCAACCTTTGCGAGGGCGTTGGTACTGTTGACGATATCGACCATCTTGGCAACAGAAGAATCCGTTCAGTAGGCGAGCTTCTTCAGAACCAGTTCAGGATCGGTTTCACAAGAATGGAAAGAGTTATCCGTGAGAGAATGAACATTCAGTCACAGGGCACTGAGGTCGTTACTCCTACAGCTCTTATCAATATAAGACCTATCACTGCGGCTATCAGAGAGTTCTTCGGTTCTTCTCCACTGTCACAGTTCATGGATCAGAACAACCCTCTGGCTGAGCTTACTCACAAGAGACGTCTTTCAGCCCTCGGCCCTGGCGGTCTTTCAAGAGACCGTGCCGGATTTGAGGTC
Source organism: uncultured Ruminococcus sp. (assembly GCA_934435205.1). GTDB lineage: Bacteria > Bacillota > Clostridia > Oscillospirales > Ruminococcaceae > Hominimerdicola. Next base: position 212,770 of record CAKSAK010000004.1, read on the forward strand.
CGTGACGTTCACTATACTCACTACGGCAGAATGTGTCCTATCGAGACACCTGAAGGTCCTAACATCGGACTTATCTCTTACCTTGCTTCTTTCGCAAGAATAAATGAGTACGGCTTTATCGAGGCTCCTTACAGACGTGTTGACAAGGAAACAGGCGTTGTAACTGACGAAGTTGTTTATATGACAGCTGACGTTGAAGATAACTACATGGTCGCTCAGGCAAACGAGCCTCTTACTGAGGAAAACAAGTTTGCCAGACCTAAGGTAAACGGCAGATACAGAGATCAGATCCTCGAGATCGAGAGAGAGAAGATCGACTTCATGGACGTTTCACCTAAAATGGTAGTTTCTGTGGCTACTGCTTGTATCCCGTTCCTTGAGAACGACGACGCTAACCGTGCGCTCATGGGTTCAAACATGCAGAGACAGGCTGTGCCACTGCTCAAGACAGAGTCTCCTATCGTTGGTACAGGTATGGAGTACAAGGCTTGTCTTGATTCAGGCGTTGCTGTTGTTTCTAAGAACGCAGGTGTTGTTGAGAGCGTTGACGCTGACAAGATCGTTATCCGTGAGGACAGCGGTATGCTCAGGACTTATGAGCTGACTAAGTTCAAGCGTTCAAACGCAGGTACTTGCACAAACCAGAGACCTATCGTCAACAAGGGCGAGAGGATCGAAGCTAATCAGATAATCGGTGACGGTCCTGCTACTTCAAACGGCGAGCTTTCACTTGGTAAGAACGCTCTTATCGGCTTCATGACTTGGGAAGGTTACAACTACGAGGACGCCGTTCTTCTCAACGAAAACCTTGTAAAGCAGGATAAGTATACTTCTATCCATATTGAAGAATATGAGACAGAGGCTAGAGATACTAAGCTCGGACCTGAGGAGATCACAAGAGATATCCCTAACGTTGGTGAGGACGCTCTTAAGGATCTGGACGAGAACGGTATCATCAGAATAGGCGCAGAGGTACGCTCGGGCGATATTCTTGTTGGTAAGGTAACACCTAAGGGTGAAACTGAGCTGACAGCAGAAGAAAGACTTCTGAGAGCTATCTTCGGCGAAAAGGCCAGAGAGGTTAGAGATAATTCTCTTAAGGTACCTCACGGTGAGGCCGGTACGATCATTGATGTTAAGATATTCACAAGAGAGAACTGCGACGAGCTTTCTCCTGGAGTAAATATGCTTGTCAGATGCTATATCGCACAGAAGAGAAAGATCTCTGTGGGCGATAAAATGGCGGGTCGTCACGGTAACAAGGGTGTCGTTTCAAGAATACTCCCACAGGAGGATATGCCATTCCTGGAGGACGGTACTCCGCTTGATATCTGTCTGAACCCATTGGGCGTACCTTCCCGTATGAACATCGGTCAGGTGCTTGAAGTTCATCTTGGTATGGCTGCAAAGGCTCTTGGCTGGAAGATAATGACCCCTGTATTCGATGGCGCTCACGAGGCTGACATCAGAGAATGCTTCAAAATGGCTCAGCAGAATTATCTGGAGCATAAGGACGATGAGTTCACTCTCCACACAATGGACGAGGTCATCAACCCTAACGCTCTGAGCATGAGCGAGGACGGCAAGTTCACTGTATATGACGGAAGAACAGGCGAGAAGTTCGATAACAGAGTTACAGTCGGTTATATGTACTACCTGAAGCTCCACCACCTCGTAGACGATAAGATCCACGCACGTTCAGTTGGTCCTTACTCACTGGTAACACAGCAGCCACTCGGCGGTAAGGCTCAGTTCGGCGGTCAGAGATTCGGAGAAATGGAAGTTTGGGCGCTCGAAGCTTACGGTGCTGCTTATACACTTCAGGAGATCCTTACAGTTAAGTCTGACGATACTGTGGGAAGAGTCAAGACATACGAGGCTATCGTTAAGGGACAGAACGTTCCTAAGCCTGGTGTTCCTGAGGCGTTCAAGGTACTTGTTAAGGAGCTTCAGTCACTTGGTCTGGATCTCAAGGTACTCAACATCAATAACGAGGAAATAGATCTTAAGCAGTCGTTCGACGAGGACGAGGAGCTTGTTCCACAGCCTGCTATCGAAGAGCATATCGACTTCGGCGTTGACGAGGGCGATCTCGACGAGGGCTTTATGGCTGAAGACGAGAACGGAACTTCCGAGCTGGAGGGCAGCGCAGCTTCCGACGAGTCTGATCTGTTCCTTAATGACGGTGAATAATTTTGCACAGTAACTAAATAAGCTGAGGTCAAAGGGCGGAAGGCTCCGCCCCTGCGACCGTTTCATATAGAAGTCGGCTGTTGCCGTGCTTCAAACTAAACAGGAAGAGGGTACTGCTGTTGGAATTCAATGAGTTTGCATCAATCAAGATCGGTCTTGCTTCGCCTCAGAAGATCCGTGAGTGGTCTTACGGCGTTGTTACCAGACCTGAAACAATAAACTATCGTACTCAGAAGCCGGAAAAGGACGGATTGTTCTGCGAAAAGATATTCGGACCTTCAAAGGACTGGGAGTGTCACTGCGGTAAATATAAGAAAATTCGCTTTAAAGGCAAAGTCTGCGAGCGCTGCGGCGTTGAGGTAACAAGAGCCAAGGTTCGTAGAGAGAGAATGGGTCACATCGAGCTTGCTGCACCTGTTTCTCATATTTGGTATTTCAAGGGAACTCCGTCAAGAATAGGACAGATGCTTGAAATATCACAGAAAAGACTTGAAGAAGTTCTTTACTTCACAAAATACATCGTTATAGATCCAGGTAACACTGAGCTTATCAAGGGTCAGCTCCTTACCGAAAAGGATTATAGCGAAATGCAGGAAAAGTATGACGAGGACGAGTTCAGAGCCGGCATGGGCGCTGAGGCTATCAAGGAGCTTCTTGAAGAGATCGACCTTGAGAAGCTCTCAGAAGAGCTTAAAACTGAGCTTAAGGATCTTCCTGCGGGTCAGAAGCGTATCAAGCTTCTGAAAAGACTGGAGATCGTTGAGGCTTTCAGAACATCAGGCAACAGACCTGAGTGGATGATACTCGAGGCTATACCTGTTATACCGCCTGATATCAGACCTATGGTACTGCTGGACGGCGGAAGATACGCAACCAGCGACCTTAATGACCTTTACAGACGTGTTATCAACAGAAATAACCGTCTTAAGAAAATGCTGGAGCTTGAAGCACCTGACATCATCGTTAGAAACGAAAAGAGAATGCTTCAGGAAGCTGTTGACGCACTTATCGACAACGGCAGACACGGCAGACCTGTTACAGGTCCAAACAACAGAGCATACAAGTCACTTTCAGATATGCTCAAAGGTAAGCAGGGACGTTTCAGACAGAACCTCCTTGGTAAGCGTGTTGACTATTCAGGACGTTCGGTTATCGTCGTAGGCCCTGAGCTTAAGATGTATCAGTGCGGTCTGCCAAAGGAAATGGCTCTTGAGCTGTTCAAGCCTTTCGTTATGAAAAGACTTGTTGACACCAATCCTGCTATCAACATCAAGTCTGCAAGGAAAAAGGTAGACAGAGCTGAGCCAGAGGTTTGGGACGCACTTGAAAACGTTATTCAGGGTCACCCTGTAATGCTCAACCGTGCGCCTACACTTCACAGACTTGGTATTCAGGCATTCGAGCCTATCCTTGTAGAGGGCAGAGCTATCAAGCTTCACCCACTGGTTTGTACAGCGTTCAACGCTGACTTCGACGGCGACCAGATGGCCGTTCACCTGCCGATTTCAGCAGAGGCTCAGGCTGAGGCAAGATTCCTTATGCTGGCTGCCAACAACCTGTTGAAGCCTTCTGACGGACGTCCTGTTGCAGTTCCTACACAGGATATGATACTTGGCTCTTACTATCTGACGCTGCAGAAAGACGGTGAGCCGGGCGAGGGCAAGGTGTTCAGAGATGTGAACGAGGCTCTTATGGCTTACGATCAGCACATCGTTTCACTCCACGCTGCTATCAAGGTAAGGATAACCAAGCAGATAGGCGACAAGCAGGTATCAAAGGTGATAGACGCTACAGTCGGAAGACTTATCTTCAACTCTATCATTCCTCAGAATCTTGGCTTTGTTGACAGAACAAATTCTGAAAAGCAGTTTGATCTTGAGATAAGCTTCCTTGTAAAGAAGAAGCAGCTTTCTGATATCATTGATAAATGTATCCAGAAGCACGGTACTACTACAACTTCCGAAGTTCTCGACAACATCAAGAGCCTTGGTTATAAGTATTCTACAAAGTCTGCTATCACAGTTGCAGTATGCGACGCTTCTATCCCTGAGGCTAAGAAGGATATCCTTGCTAAGGCTGACGGACTTGTTGACAAGATCGACAAGCAGTACAAGAGAGGTTATATTTCAAGAGAAGAGAAGTCCAAGAAGTTCATCGAGATCTGGAACAACGCTACAGACGAAGTTACAGAGGCTCTGAAAGCTAACCTTGACCCATATAACCCTATCAACATGATGGCTGACTCAGGTGCCCGTGGTTCTATCAACCAGATCAGACAGCTTGCAGGTATGCGTGGACTTATCGCCAACACATCAGGTTCAACAATCGAGATGCCTATCAGAGCTAACTACCGTGAGGGTCTTAACATTCTGGAATACTTCATTTCTTCCAGAGGTGCGAGAAAGGGACTTGCCGATACAGCTCTGCGTACTGCTGACTCAGGTTACCTTACAAGACGTCTTGTTGACGTTTCTCAGGACGTTATCATTCGTCAGGAGGATTGCGGTACTCACGTTGGTATCGAGATATTCGACATTAAGAACGGCAACGAAATGATCGAGCCTCTCAGTGAGAGACTTGTGGGCAGATACCTTGTTGAGGACCTTAAGGATCCTAAGACAGGCGAGATGATCTGCTCAAGAAACAAGCTCATCAACGTTCATGACGCTGAAAGAATAGTCGCAGCACTTGAGGCTGAGGGCAAGGATTCAATCTCTATCAGATCAGTTCTCCAGTGTCAGGCTAAGCACGGCGTTTGCGCTAAGTGCTACGGCGCTAACCTTGCAAACGGCAATATCGTACAGGTCGGCGAGGCTGTCGGCGTAATCTCCGCTCAGTCTATCGGTGAGCCTGGTACACAGCTTACAATGAGAACGTTCCACACCGGTGGTATCGCTTCTGCGGAAGATATCACACAGGGTCTTCCTAGAGTCGAGGAGCTGTTTGAGAGCAGACGTCCAAAGGGTGCTGCTATCATTACAAGGATCGACGGCGTAGTTAGGATCGAGGAGGTCAAGAAGACCAAGCAGATCACTGTTACAAGCGAGGACACTGAAAATCCTGAGCAGGAGTCTTATGCTATTCCATACGGCTACAAGATAAGAGTTCGTGAGGGACAGGCTGTTACAGCCGGTGAGCCGCTCACAGAGGGTTCTATCAATCCTGCTGATATCCTTGCGGTTAATGGTCCTAAGGCTGTTCAGAACTACATCATCACCGAAGTTCAGAAGGTTTACCGTCTGCAGGGTGTTGATATCAACGATAAGCATATCGAAGTTATCGTTCGTCAGATGATGAGAAAGGTCAAGATCGACGATTCAGGTTCAAGCTATCTGCTCCCTGGTTCACTTATCGACAGAGGAGAGGTCGCAAGACTTAACGAGGAGATACAGGCTCAGATCGACGCTGGCGACGAGAACGCAAGACTTATCACAACTGTTCCTGTTCTTCAGGGTATCACAAAGGCTTCAAGCTACTCGGATTCATTCCTGTCGGCTGCTTCATTCCAGGAGACAACTAAGGCTCTTACAGACGCAGCTATCAGAGGCAAGACCGATAAGCTCATGGGTCTTAAGGAAAATGTTATTATCGGTAAGCTCATTCCTGCCGGTACCGGTATGGACGTTTACAACAACGTTCAGGTGGTCAAGAATGAGAGTGCGGCTAACCATAACACCGCAGAAACACCGTTGTATTAATGACTTTTATATCAGCCTGCATGGTTCATTCATGCGGGCTGATTTTTTTTATTTTTTTCTGAAACCTTTTTGGAACTTGCGGCGTTTTAGTATATGAAGGGAAGTGAAAGCATGAAGAATATTGCCGAAAGCGAATACCGCCAGCTTGTGGAGGAGTATTCGGATATGGTAACAAGGCTTTGCGTGGTGCACACGGGAAATTTTTCCGACGCTGAGGACTGCTATCAGAACGTGTTCTTCAAGCTTTTCAAGCAGATGAAAAAAGGCAGTCTGCCAAACCCGAAAGCGTGGCTTATCAGAGTGGCTCTCAACGAATGCCGAAGTGTTTTGCGGTATCGTTTGAGGAAAAACACAGTCGATCTGAGCAGCATAACGTCTTTCTCAAAGGACGGCAGCGACATAGAGATACTTGACCTTATTTTCAGACTTCCCCCGAAATACAGAGATAGTATTTATCTTTATTACTTTGAGGAGCTGTCGGTGCAGGAGATAGCCGAGCTTACTAAGATAAAGGAAAATACAATAAAAACGCATTTGAAACGTGGAAGAGAACAACTGAAGGATATGATAATGTTGTGAACTATATGAATGACAATAAAAACCTAGGGCATTGGGACGTCGCATTTCTGTGAAACAGAAATTGAGCCGCTCCCCTACAGGAGCGGTAAAAACATTAAGTAGGGGCTGGCATTTTAGACATAACATTATAGTTTGCAATGATAATATCACAGAAAGGAGCAGAAAATGAAAAAAATAAACGCTTTTTACTGCATTAAAACTCCTTCGGAATGGAAGGAGCGTGCGCTTATGTATGACAGACCTATAGAGAAAAAGAAAACGAAGCTTACGGGCTTTCAGCTTGCAGGTGCGGTGTTTGCGGCTTTGCTTCTTGTGGTGGGCGGTGCGCTGACGCTTTATCGCAGCGGTGATGAGCATAAGATCAATGTCGGTATGCAGCAGCCAAGTATCGACAGTTCGGAAAGCCTTGACAGCACTGAGCTTACGGCTGATTTAGAACAGGCACAAAATGCGCTCAAACAGGTCGTTAAAGACAAAGAGATAACGGCGGTCGGAACGTATGCAGGCTGCGGCTCGGACGGAACGGGATATCTTTTTGTCGATAAGATATATGTTGAGAAATACACTGTTAAAAAGGGCGAATTGATCGACTATGTTACTGTGAATGAATATGAATACCTGAAATACCACTATTACGCTGCGTTTAAACTTGATTTCAGAGCGAAAGATGTTACCACAGGGAAGTTTGTTTATGCGGACGAACTGAAAGTGGGCGAAAAAATCGCAGTCGGCACAAACTGCGATAATCTGAGTAATTGGAACTCGGATGAGATCGCAACAGGTCTTGACGAAACGGTCGGTGGCGACAGCTTTGGAACAGACTTCTATTATTCACTTAGATCATCAATAGCCTATGCTTATGATATCGACAGTTCAAAGGATACAGGCAAGGAAAAGCTTGATAAGCTCATTCTTGATAGTGTACAGCATATATACGAAGATATGATACTGCAAGCTGACGACTTCAGCATTGTGCTAAATCCTGTTGAAAAGGACTGGGGATTTAAAATTGATACGCTGGTAAATTCTGTTAAGCATATCAATTATGATGCTGACAATTACGAAAGGGATATTATCTATCCGCTGATAATAACACCAATTCAAAAGGGTAAAGCCATAAACGTTTCCGCAGCAGGAGGGTCAAAGGAAGGCATAATTATCAAGGTGGACGGAAGATATTTCAGTATAACTTCCAATTATAAGGATATTGTGGAGCAGGACGATACTAATAATGAATGGTACGGTTCCGAAAGTGCGACGGTAAAGAACAACAGAAATTACTTCTTTGATGAAAATGAATGGCTCGTTGCAATTAAATTCGCAACGGGTGCAAACACCTATTTTAGTGATGATCTGAAACTTTATATCAACGAAGTACAAAACGATATAACCTATTCGGACAAGACTGACGACAGCGATTGTGTTATAACTTATCATAGATTCAGCGAGGCAGAGGTCGAAGTGGCGGATAAAGGAGAAATTTTAGATACAGACAGCAAGACGGAATGAGGGAATATATTTGCAGGGCAGGGCGTGAAAAGCCGCTGCCCTGTGCTTTTTATAGCTTTTGACAGAAAATTTAACTGAAATTTTCAAAAAGTTAAAAAAGTCAAGAAAAAGTGCTTGACAAGCGGCGGAGAATGGTGTATAATATCAAGGTATGCTGATGTATTGTATATCGGCGTATAGTATCAAATCTATGAAAGGAGAGAAAATATGCCAACCTTTAACCAGTTAGTAAGAAAAGGAAGAAATGTCCTTGCAGACAAGTCTACAGCTCCTGCTCTTCAGAAGGGTTTCAACTCAAAGAAGAAGGTAGTTATCGATCAGAGCTGCCCACAGAAGCGTGGTGTTTGCACAGTAGTAAGAACTGCTACACCTAAGAAGCCAAACTCAGCTATGAGAAAGGTTGCCAGAGTTAAGCTCACAAACGGTAACGAAGTTACAGCTTATATCCCTGGTATCGGACACAATCTTCAGGAGCACTCCGTTGTTCTTATCAGAGGCGGACGTGTTAAGGACCTCCCTGGTGTAAGATATCACATCATCAGAGGCACTCTCGACGCTCAGGGCGTTGCTAAGAGAATGCAGGCGAGATCCAAGTATGGTGCTAAGAGACCAAAGGCAGGAGCAGCCAAGTAATCAAAAACTGAAAAGCTCATTTTAGTAACAAGGTAATAACTCATTGTCGCATATTGCGAAGACCACAGTTTATGTGGAGTGATTAATATATATTAGTTGACTCTACAAGGAACTGACGGGGCTGTAAAACGGCTGTGTGCCGTGGTTACAGAGCGAGTACCTGTGAATTCATTATTTGTGAAGGAGGGAATTAAAGTGCCAAGAAGAGGTAGAGTTACAAAGAGAGACGTGCTTCAGGATCCAGTATACAATTCTAAGCTTGTTACACGTCTTGTAAACAACATCATGCTCGACGGTAAGAAGGGTGTTGCCCAGAAGATCGTTTACGGAGCATTTGAAATTGTCGAAGAAAAGACAGGCAGACCTGCTCTTGAAGTATTCCAGGAGGCTATGGATAACATTATGCCTGAGCTGGAGGTCAAGGCTCGCCGTGTAGGCGGTGCGACTTACCAGGTACCAATGGAGGTTCGTCCTGACAGAAGACAGACACTTGGTCTGAGATGGATAACAAAGTATTCTCGTGAGAGAAACGAGGATACAATGAGAGAGAGACTCGCAGCAGAGATCCTCGACGCTCTTAACGGCGTTGGCGGCTCATGCAAGAAGCGTGACGAAACTCATAAGATGGCTGAAGCTAACAAGGCTTTTGCTCATTACAGATGGTAAGAGGTATAAAGGAGGATATATATGGCAAGAGAATGTAAATTGCAGGATTACCGTAATATCGGTATCATGGCACACATCGACGCCGGCAAGACTACTACTACAGAGCGTATCCTGTTTTATACCGGTGTAAACTATAAGATCGGTGAAACACACGACGGTGCATCTACAATGGACTGGATGGCACAGGAGAAGGAGAGAGGTATCACAATTACTTCTGCTGCTACTACTTGCTACTGGAAGGGTCACAGACTCAACATTATAGATACTCCAGGCCACGTTGACTTTACAGTTGAGGTTGAGCGTTCACTTCGTGTACTCGACGGTTCTGTAACAGTTCTTTGTGCTAAGGGTGGTGTTGAGCCTCAGACTGAAACAGTTTGGAGACAGGCTGACAACTATCAGGTACCAAGAATGGTATATGTCAACAAGATGGATATCATGGGCGCAGACTTCTACAACGTTCTGCACATGCTTCATGACAGACTCCATTGTAATGCCGTTCCTATCCAGCTCCCTATCGGTGCTGAGGATGACTTCAAGGGTATCATCGACCTGCTCGAAATGAAAGCTTATGTATACTATGATGACCTTGGAAAGGATATCCGTCAGGAAGAGATCCCTGAGGACCTTAAGGAAAAGGCTGAGCAGTATCACGCTGACCTTATCGAGCATCTTGCAGAAGTTGATGACGATCTCGCTGAGAAGTATTTCGCAGACGAGGAGATCACTATCGACGAGATGAAGAAGGTAATCAGAAAGAGTACTATCGCTAACACAATGGTACCTGTTACCTGCGGAACTTCATACAGAAACAAGGGCGTTCAGAAGCTTCTTGACGCTATTGTAGATTATATGCCTTCACCTATCGACGTACCACACATCAAGGGTACTGACGTAAATACAGGTGAGGAAGTTGAGAGAATTTCAGGCGATGATCAGCCATTCGCTGCTCTCGCATTCAAGATCGCTACAGACCCATTCGTTGGTAAGCTCTGCTATTTCAGAGTTTATTCAGGTGTTCTGACAGCCGGTTCTACAGTTTATAACTCCACTAAGGACAAGGACGAGAGAATCGGAAGAATCGTTCAGATGCACTCTAACGCTAGAAAGGATATCGATACTATCTACGCTGGTGATATCGGTGCCGCTATCGGTCTGAAGAACACAACAACAGGTGACACTCTTTGTGATGAAGAGCACCCTGTACTTCTTGAGTCAATGGAATTCCCTGAGCCTGTTATCCAGCTCGCTATCGAGCCTAAGACTAAGGCAGGTCAGGAAAAGATGGGTATCGCTCTTGCAAAGCTTGCTGAAGAGGACCCAACATTCAGAACTTATACTTCTGAGGAAACAGGTCAGACAATTATCGCCGGAATGGGCGAGCTGCACCTTGAGATCATCGTAGACAGACTTCTCCGTGAGTTCAAGGTAGAGGCTAATGTCGGCGCTCCTCAGGTTTCATATAAGGAAACGATCACTGCTCCTGCAAGCGTTGATTACAAGTACGCTAAGCAGTCAGGTGGTAAGGGTCAGTACGGTCACGTTAAGATCAACGTTGAGCCAAACGAGTCCGGTAAGGGCTATGAGTTCATCAACAAGGTTGTCGGCGGTGCTATTCCTAAGGAATACATCCCTGCAGTTGACGCAGGTATCAAGGGCGCTATGGAGAATGGTGTTCTCGCAGGCTTCCAGGTAGTTGACGTTAAGGTCGAGCTGTACGATGGATCTTATCACGAAGTCGACTCTTCTGAAATGGCATTTAAGATCGCCGGTTCTATGGCGTTCAAGGAGGCTATGAGAAAGGCTTCACCAATCATTCTTGAGCCTATCATGAAGGTTTGCGTTATCGCTCCTGATGATTATCTCGGAACAGTTATAGGCGACCTCAACTCCCGTCGTGGACAGATCCTCGGTCAGGAGCAGAGAACTGGTGCTGTTCAGGTAGACGCTCTCGTTCCACTGTCTGAAATGTTTGGTTACTCAAATGACCTGCGTTCTAAGACACAGGGTCGTGGACAGTACACAATGGAGCCTGACAGCTACATTCAGGTACCAAAGTCTATTTCTGAGAAGATCATGGCTTCAAGAAACAAGGACTAATAAATTTGCGGAAAATTTTCTGTTTTTCTATTGCAAATTTGCTTTTTATTTGATATAATTATACTACGGTATGTTAAATCGGAAACTATTAAATTTTAAGGAGGAAAATTCCTATGGCAAAGGCACATTTCGAAAGAACCAAACCACACGTTAACATTGGTACAATCGGTCACGTTGACCACGGTAAGACAACTCTTACTGCTGCTATCACAAAGACTCTTGCTCTTGAAGGTCTTGCTGAGAAGAAGGATTACAACAACATCGACTCAGCTCCAGAGGAGAGAGAGAGAGGAATTACAATCAACACAGCTCACGTTGAGTATGAGACAAAGAACCGTCACTATGCTCACGTTGACTGCCCAGGCCACGCTGACTATGTAAAGAACATGATCACTGGTGCTGCTCAGATGGACGGCGCTATCCTCGTAGTTGCTGCTTCTGATGGTCCTATGGCTCAGACAAGAGAGCACCTTCTCCTTGCTAGACAGGTAGGCGTTCCAGCTATCGTTGTTTTCATGAACAAGGCTGACCAGGTTGACGATGAAGAGCTTCTCGATCTCGTTGAGATGGATATCAGAGAGCTCCTCGACAAGTATGATTTCCCTGGCGACGACACTCCAATCATCAAGGGTTCAGCTCTTGCAGCTCTTGAAGCTCCAGACGATCTTTCAGATCCAGCTTACAAGCCAATCCTTGACCTTATGGACGCTGTTGACTCATTCATTCCAACACCAGACAGAAAGTCTGATCTCCCATTCCTGATGCCTGTTGAGGACGTATTCACAATCACAGGCCGTGGTACAGTTGCTACTGGTAGAGTTGAAAGAGGTCAGCTCAAGACTGGTGACGAAGTTGAGATCCTCGGACTTTCAACTGAGAGACCAAAGACTGTTGTAACAGGTATTGAGATGTTCAGAAAGATCCTTGACTACGCTGAGGCAGGCGATAACATCGGTGCACTTCTCCGTGGTATCCAGAGATCTGACATCCAGAGAGGCCAGGTTCTTTGTAAGCCAGGTTCCATTCACCCATACACAAAGTTCTCAGGTCAGGTTTACGTTCTGAAGAAGGAAGAGGGCGGCCGTCATACTCCATTCTTCAACAACTACAGACCACAGTTCTATTTCAGAACAACTGACGTTACAGGCGTTATCACACTTCCTGCTGATAAGGAAATGTGCATGCCTGGCGATAACGTAGAGATGGACGTTGAGCTTATCACTCCAATCGCTATCGAAGAGGGACTTCGTTTCGCTATCCGTGAGGGTGGTAGAACAGTAGGTTCTGGCGTCGTTACAGCTGTTAGAGACTAATTTTTAGTTTGCTATATAAAGATCGGGTACAAAATGTATCCGATCTTTTTTTGTCTTAAAATATTATGAATAATAAGTTAAATGATGTGCGCATGCTTTAAAAAAGTACGGCGATATGCTATAATTAGTATATCGGGGGTGAGAATTTGAACGATACAAATACTAAAGATTATATGATTGACGTTGCGCAGGATACAACTTATCAAAATCAGAGTGATGAATATAAGAAGTCGTTTGCAAAGTGGCGTTCAAATCCTCAGAATTCTTTTGGATTCCAGTTTATACATGATACAAGAGAACACTCATACATTGATGGCGAGGGTTTTGTGCCTCATAAGGCAGAGGTAGCAGAGAGGATCTCTATGCTAAAATGCTGTAGTTTGTTGGGCGTTTGTCTTGTGGTAATGCTTGCTATTGATTTTCTTAACTATTTTATAGTGAATAAATACATGCCGGATACAACTGGAGGATTTGTGTATTTCTCCCAAACGGATGGTGGATATAGCAGATATGGTGTTGGAATGACTTTTATTTTAGGTTTGTTGTTTACTGCAAAGTTTGTCATTCCTGGTCTTATTTTTAAGATCGTTACCAAGATCCCTAATAAAGTTGTTTTTGCAAATTCTAAGGGCTACGAAAAAATGCGTGGAACTGCTGTAGTAATAATGATGGTCATAATCGTTGTGGGCAGAGTTGGACAATATATCCTTAGTCTGCTGTTTTCATCTGTGCATTTAGACGGGATATATTCTATTTTTGTATTCTCTGAAGATCCTGCTGTTGCTCTTGTTTCTTTTGCTTTCTTTGCAATCATTGTTCCTATAATGCAAGAGATAGTTTTTCGAGGCGTTTTTTTGCAGACTTTTCGTCAATTTGGCGACACCTTTGCTATTATGATCACTGCTGTTGTGAATGGTTTGTGCTACTATGATATTACATATCTGCCTTTAGTTGTATGCTGTACTGCGGTTCTTGGGCTTTTTACTATACGAACAGGCTCGGTTTTTACTGCAATTTCAATGAGCATATGCGCCCACATCACGAATTTTGTATTAAGTTACATTGTTCTCTATGATCTTCCTTATGCTAAAATAGCAGAAGTTATAATCTGTACAGTGATAGTTGGTGTATCACTTGTGATGTACTCGAAGCTTACAAGCTTTGGTGACTGGACATTCAACATTGAGAATGACAATTCTTTTATGACGATGTCAAAGCGAGTTAAATCTTTCATTGCAACTAACTCTATCGCAGTGTGGATAGCTGCAATTCTTGTGACCATGTTTGTGTGTGCGAGGATAATATGACGAGAGATGAGCTTTACATGAAAAAGGCGTTGGAGCTTGCGGAAATTGCTGCAGAGCAGGGGGAAGTACCTGTGGGTGCGATAGTTGTGAAGCGTTCCAGCGGTGAAATAATCGGCAGGGGATTCAATCGTCGTGAGTATGGTCGTTCCCCTTTGACTCATGCTGAGCTTGTGGCTATCGAGGAAGCGAGTCGAAATCTTGGCGGCTGGCGGCTTATGGGTTGTGAGCTTTTTGTTACACTTGAGCCTTGTCCTATGTGTACGGGTGCGATAATAAATTCTCGAATTGAGCGTGTGGTTTTTGGTGCGTATGACAAAAAGGCTGGTTCTTGTGGGTCGGTGGTCAATCTTTTTGAGCTTCCTTATAATCACAAACCTCTTTGCACAGGCGGTGTACTGCAAGAGCAGTGTGCAGATACGCTGACGGAATTTTTCAAAAAACTAAGACGCAAAAAAAACCTCTCCGAATAGTTCGGGGAGGTTTTCCTTATATTTCGTTTCGATTTTCCAAAGCCTTGTAAAGCGTCACTTCATCAGCATATTCAAGCACTCCGCCAACGGGCAGACCGAACGCCAAACGTGTGACCTTTACACCAAGTGGTTTCAGCAGCCTTGAAATGTAAATCGCCGTAGCTTCGCCATTAACTGTAGGATTAGTAGCCATAATGACTTCTTTAACATTCTCAGGCTCTATCCTCGCAAGCAGTTCTTTTATTTTAAGCTTGTCAGGGGAAATGTCGTCCATAGGGGAGAGAAGTCCATGCAAAACATGGTAAACGCCTTTGTACTCCTTAGTACGCTCGAAAGCGGCTATATCCTTTGGGTCTTCTACTACGCAGACTGTTGTGTGGTCACGTCTTGGGTCGGCGCAGATAGGACACTTTGGCTTGTCAGTAAAGTTCTGGCAAACACTGCAAAAATGAACGCTTTTGTGGGCATTGGTGATAGCCGCTGCAAAAGCCGAAGCTTCCTCATTTGTCATGGACATAACGTAGTAGGCAAGGCGCTGTGCGGACTTCATGCCGATACCAGGGAGCTTTGCAAATTGCTCTGCCAGAAGTACCAAAGGCAGTGCGTTTGACTCAGCCATTAAAACAGACCTGGGAATGATACTCCGCCTGTGAGCTTCTGCATTTCAGTGTCGCTTACTTCGTCGAGGTTAGCAACAGCCTGATTGAAAGCTGCCATAACGAGGTCCTGAAGTGTTTCAACGTCCTCTGGATCAACTACCTCAGGCTTGATATCAAGCTTAAGGACATTTCTCTTGCCGTTGATAGTTACCTCAACAACTCCGCCGCCTGCTGTACCTGTGAACTCTCTCTGCTCAAGATCTGCCTGGAGAGCTGTGATCTCGTCCTGCATTTTCTGAGCCTGCTTGAGCATCTGATTCATGTTATTGGAAGGACCCTTGCCCATTCCCTGTGGAAGTCTTGCTTTCATTTTAAAAACTCCTTATATTCAAAATTATTTTTTTATATCAACTTCAATATCAAGTTTTTTCGCTTTGTCAAGCAGCTGATTTATAGGATTTTCCGTATCCTCAGGTGCGACATTTTTGGCGGATTTGACTTTGATAGTGAAGTTTTGTCCGAAATTATTTTTCAGTATCTCATTAAGCACCGTAGCGTCACTGCTTGCTTTGAACTTTTTGAGATAAAAGTCATTGTGTACTATCATAAGCAACACATTCTGACACATATAAGCCTTTGAATTGACTAAGAAACAGCCTATTGCAGGATTTGTCTGCTTGACCTGCTCCACAATGTTGTCCCATGTCTGCACAAGCTTGAAGTCGCTTGCTTTCATTTTCTTGAAATCTGGGTCAAAAGGCTTTGGCGGTGGAGCTTGTTCTTGCTGAGCTGGTGTAGCGATCTGCGGCTGAGT
The DNA here is from genome assembly GCA_934435205.1 of uncultured Ruminococcus sp. Taxonomy (GTDB): domain Bacteria; phylum Bacillota; class Clostridia; order Oscillospirales; family Ruminococcaceae; genus Hominimerdicola. The sequence continues at coordinate 228,651 of CAKSAK010000004.1, forward strand.
CTGCAAAACGGCACCATTTTTTAGAGCATTCTCAAGCTGAGTTATTCTATTTAGAAGCACTGTGACCTCGGCATTGCCTGATACAGCCTGCACAGATGCACCTGCTTTTTGAGCAGCTCCGCACAGCTTTATGATACACATTTCAAGCTCTATACGCTTTGAAGTGCTTTTTGCAAAACGCTCGCTGCACTCCTGCAAAGTATTTATATCTCCGAGTATCTCATCAAGCTTCATGCGCTCTGCAAGGGCTTTAAGTCTTTCATACTCGTCAGGCAGGCAGGTTATAAGATCCTTGTTGTTGTCGATAGTTTTGATTATCATGACATTTCTCATCTGAGCGAGCAGTTCACCTGCCAAGACTTTCAGATCTTTTGACATATCATAAAGCTTGTCAACGACCCTAAGTGCGCCTGCGGCGTCCTTTTCTGCTATCTTTTCGAGAATATCAAAAAGATAATCACGTCCTGCAATGCCGGAAGCTGAGGAAACAACGTCAAGGGTGATGTCATTTTCATAGGCAACGCACTGGTCTAAAAGTGAAAGTGCGTCACGCATACCACCGTCAGAAAGCCTTGCTATCATGCCTGCGGCATCTTCGTGGAGAGTAAAGCCCTCCTGAGAAGCAATGTACATAAGCCTTGAAACGATATCCTCGTTTCTTATCCTGTGAAAGTCGAAATGCTGACATCTCGAAACAATAGTCGCAGGAACTTTATGTATCTCCGTGGTGGCAAGAATGAACTTGACATGCGGAGGAGGTTCTTCCATAGTTTTCAGCAGGGCATTGAATGCGCCTGTGGAAAGCATATGCACCTCGTCTATGATATACACCTTATATTTACATCTTTCAGGAGTATAGACAACGCCTTCACGCAACTCTCTGATATCGTCTACTTTAGAGTTTGAAGCGGCGTCTATCTCGATAATGTCGGAAAGAGTGCCATTGTCGGCATCTTTGCATATCTCACATTCAAGGCACGGCTCACCGTCATGTGGATCAAGGCAGTTGATAGCCTTTGCAAAAATTCTTGCACAGGTGGTCTTTCCAGTACCTCTCGAGCCTGTGAAAAGATAGGCATGAGCGGTCTTGCCGCTTTTTATCTGATTTTTGAGAGTAGTTGTAATATGTGGCTGTGAAACAACATCATCAAATGACATTGGACGCCATTTTCTGTACAATGCCTGATACAAAACTCTCACTCCAATCAAGAAAATAAAAAAATCAATCCGACATATGGGCGTGCGGGCGGAACTGTGACACACGAAACAAACCGCTTAATGCTGCTCGGTTCCCCGCCTGACATGGTTCACAGCGTTTCATTGCACAGGACCCGCACACCTATATCTCGGATTGATGAGGAACAATAACTGAATCATATCAATCTAACTTTTGTTACCTTACTATTATAACATACTTCCAATGAAATTTCAAGTGTTTTTGAAAAAAAGTTATAAAAAAGGCAAAGAACATCAACGCCGCTGAACAAAGCTGGACAGCGGCGAATATTATGGATTTGTAAGATTTAATCAGGTGGCAATAATGAAATTCAGCTTGCCGAACGGATAGTTCACTGGGATACAGAATGCAGTGCCTGACAGGACAAGCTCACCATTTTCCAAAAATTCCTGCGGTGTGAGTGTAAGCTCAACGCCATGCTCGTTTGACTCATTTACAACGAACAGACCATCGTTTACGTTCAGAAACTCGCCTGCTGTAGCGTTTACAAAGTCATCGACCTCCGTGAAGCTCTCTTTGGCAAATCTCTCAGCGAAAGCCATATACGTCTTTGAATCTGCGGCAATGCAAGCCTCAGCGTTATATTTTCCATTTATTTTTTGGATAACGATATGTTCTGCTGCAAAATTCTTTATAACTGACGCTTCCATAGGAGTGAAATCGTCACCGATAAATCTGATAAGATTTTTGAAAAGCAAGGTAACATAATCAGTACAGATACGAGCGTTTTCATCATTGTCAAAATGATAGAACTCATTGATAAGGTTATGTAGAGTTTCTGTTTGATTGTCTGAAATATCGTCAGTTATCTGATTTTCAGTCTTATAGTCTTTAAGTGCCTTTTCAAACTCAGCATTGGTAAGAGCACCGTTATTAACAAGAGTCTGACCAAGGAGCAGGTAATCTGTAGGCTGCTGAGCGAGAAGCTTTTCAACGTCGTCAGCGGTAACATAGCCAAGCTCCACGGCAAGGTCGCCAAAACGTTTATCAACACTCTGCTGAGTGATATTGACGTGCTCCACCTGCTCGGCTGTCATAAGACCAGCGTTTATAGCGAGAACGCCAAGGCGAAGTCTTGTATGCTTTTTAGCCTCGAAAGCCTGAGTAAGATCCTCGGCGGTGCATAGCTTATGGTTAAAGAGGTAGCCGCCAAAAAATTGTGCAAACATTTACAGTACCCCCTTTGCAACGTTCTCAAGGACTTTAAGAGCGTCATTATCAGCTATAGGCTTCTGCAAAAAGTCAACAGCGCCTGACTTGAGAGCGTCCTTCAAATGGCTCTGAGTACCAACAGAAGAAGCCATTATCACCTTAGCGTCAGGGTCTTCTGCAACTATCTGTTTGAGGGCTTCAAGACCTGTTACTTTTGGCATGATGATATCCATAAACACCACGTCAGGCTTGAACTCCTTATATTTGCTAACAGCCTCCTCGCCGTCGGCTGCCTCATAAACTGCTTTTACTCCGAATCCGGAAATGGACATACTGAGCTTTTTGCGTGCGAACATTGAGTCGTCGCATATAAGCACTGTCATTTCATTTATATTCACGGTAGATCCCTCCTAATGATTTTGCGGCAGCCTGTCCGTAATTGCCGATGTCGGAAAGGATTTGCTCCTCAGCTGCCTTGAATTTTATTATATCATAATAATCTCCAAAAGTCAATAGCCGTCAAATATGTTTTATGTTGAAAATACACAAACAGGAAAAAGCAGAAATTGATTTAAGTTTGCTTGACAAATTGAAAAAAGTGTGATATAATCATAATGTTATGTGCCGGTGTGATGGAATTGGCAGACGTGTCGGACTCAAAATCCGATGGTAGCGATACCGTACCGGTTCGACCCCGGTCACCGGCACCAACAGGTCACTCGCCGTGACGGGCATCTTCCGCCACGGCTTTTTTGTACACCTAGCTTTATGCCGCTGGGTGTATTTTTTTGTTATCTTTACTGCGTTGGACGTGTCCCTGCACCCAAAATACGCTCTACTTTGTGTAGGGTGTATTTTTTTATTGCCGCTCATAAAGTTTGTGAAACCCATAGTTTGTTGTCGCCGTGATGGGCATTTCCCGCCACGGCTTTTTTGTACACCTAGCTTTATGCCGCTGGGTGTATTTTTTTATTTTTCTTTGAATGGTGATGTAAAAATCAGCGGGCGACCTCAGATCGCCCCTACTTATAGTTCGCCTATTGACCGATATGTAAAACGACTGGTGGTTTTACACTATGTATTATTTTACAGTTTCCCTGCCCTAATTTGACAAAAGTACGTCAATGGAGTATAATGTAACCAGTGTTACACAAATTAGTTATACCTATTATTATAGAAACGAGGTCATGAAAATGAGCGAGGAAAGAATACCTAAGAGAAGTGAAGTGCCTGAACAGTTCAAGTGGGCACTGGAGGATATTTATGCCACTGACGAAAAGTGGGCGGAGGACTTGCAGAAGCTGAAAGCTATGCCTGAGAGGATCACAGCTTTCAAGGGCAGACTTGGTGAGAGTGCTGACACGCTTTATGATTTTATGCAGCTTTCAGACGAGATATCTGTTCTATGCGACAGCCTTGGCAACTATGCTCAAAGACGTTCTGACGAGGATACTGCAAACGCAAAGTATCAGGGCTTTATAGGTCAGCTTATGAACGCTTATGTTGCAGTAAACTCAGCAGGAAGCTTTGAGACACCTGAGATCATTTCTATCGAGGAGGATAAGCTCCAGAAGTTCTATGAGGATAAGCCTGAGTTGAAGCTTTATAAGCGTGCGTTGGATAAGCTTCGTCGTAAAAAGGCTCATATCCTTTCAGAAGCTGAGGAGAAGATACTTGCCCTCACCGGTGAAATGGGTCAGTCCCCTGAGAATATCTATTCTATGTTTTCTGACGCAGACCTGCGTTTCCCTGACGCTGTGGATAAGGACGGCAAGGCTCATCAGGTCACACACGGAAGCTATATCCCACTGGTGCAGAGTGAGGACAGAGTGCTGAGAAAGTCGGCTTTCGAGTCTATGTACAGCACCTTTGACAAGTTCAAGAACACCTGTGCGGCAACACTGTCGGCACAGATTAAAGCGGTGAACTTCTACGCAAAGGCAAGAAAATATGAGTCAAGCCTTGAAGCCGCTCTCGACGGAACAGAAGTGCCTGTTTCAGTGTACAAAAATCTTATTGAAGCCGTTCATGATAATATGCATTATATGTACGATTATGTTGCACTGAGAAAGAAGCTTTTGGGCGTTGACGAACTGCATTTCTATGACCTTTATACTCCTGTTGTTCCTGACGCAGATATGAAGATAACCTTTGAGGAGGCTAAGGAGACCGTCCTGAAAGCCCTTGCGCCTATGGGCGAGGATTACCTTGCGATACTCAAAGAGGGCTTTGAAAACCGCTGGATAGACGTTTACGAGAACGAGGGCAAAACAAGCGGAGCATATTCCGCAGGCGCAAGAGTTCACCCTTATGTACTGCTCAACCATAAGGATACACTTAACTGTATGTTTACGCTGGCGCATGAAATGGGTCACGCTATCCACTCTTATCTGTCAAATAAAAATCAGCCTGTGGTGTATTCTGACTATGTTATCTTCGTGGCAGAGGTTGCTTCAACTTGCAATGAAGCGCTTCTTATGCAGTATCTGCTGAAAAATACTGAGGATAAAAAACAGAGAGCGTATCTTATAAATTACTTCCTTGAACAGTTCCGTACCACACTTTACCGCCAGACTATGTTCGCAGAATTTGAGCTGAAAATAAATGAAATGGTAGCGGCAGGGGAGAGCCTGACAGCCGAAGGGCTGAACGAGCTTTATGGCGAGCTTAACAAGCTCTATTTCGGCGACGGAATAGTCCTTGATGATGAGATAAAATTGGAGTGGGCAAGGATTCCGCACTTCTATTATGACTATTATGTTTATCAGTATGCAACAGGCTATTCTGCAGCTATCGCACTTTCACAGAGGATATTGAAGTACGGCGAGCCTGCGGTAAAGGACTATATAGGCTTCCTGAAAGGCGGCTGCTCAACTGACCCTATCTCATTGCTTAAAGGTGCAGGAGTAGATATGGCAACAACTCAGCCTATCAATGAGGCGCTTGCAATGTTCGGGGAGCTTGTAAAGGAAATGGAAGAGGCAATGGCGGAGTAAGTGAGGAATGATGAATGAGGAATGAGGAATGAGGAGTGAGGAATGAGCATAGCTGACCAGAGTTGTGCCCCCAACACCGAGCGTAGCGAGCACTAAAACGCAGGCTCAAGCCCGGCGTTAGAGGGCTTGCAGGGTCAAGGGACAGAGTCCCTTGTGGGTACAGGGCAAAGCCCTGTCGTAGTTTGAGGCAGAGCCTCAATAGGCGTAAGCCTACTAAGCGGTGCAGAAAAGTAAAAAAGCACATAACAGTAAAAAAAATAATAAAGCGGTGTCGGAGAAAAAATCTCTGCACCGCTTTTTCTATATCCTTATACAAAGTAACCCCCGCAAAGAGCGAAGCGATTTTGCGGCGGACAAACTGTAGGCACAAATGTGTAGGGGACGGCGCCCTCGACGTCCCGTTCTGAGAGCGACAAAGTTTGGTTTTATCACGAAGTTGAGTGGGAAACGAAACGGGCGAACAATGTTCGCTCCTACACCAAAACACTGCATTCACCACTTCTTATCTATATCCGCACAACGCATACCTATCTTCAATGCCCTAAGCTCAACATAACAGCCGCATAAAACGCACATTCCGTCCACAAGCTTGTCGCAATCCTTGCAAAACGCCAAACGCCTGCGGTATTCTCCTTCGTCAACTCGCTTGTCCGCAGGATATGCCGCAATGTGCGAACGCATATCACGGAGAAAATCATTTTCGTCCATGTCTTCAAGCAGGCATTTTCTGCACTGAATCTTTGTTATATCACTCATGAAAATTTCCCCACTGTACAAAAAAGCGGACAGCTCAATGCCGTCCGCCTTGTTATCTTATTCTACAGAAATGATGTAGTAATAAACAGGCTGACCGCCGTTTATAAGGTTTACATCAAGATTTGAGAACTTCGCAGCTACCTGCTTTTGCAGTGCCTCAGCCGCTTCGTCTGTAACATCTGAGCCGTAAAGGATCGTGATGAATGAGCTGTCGCCCTTAACAAGCTTCTTTGTGAGCTTGTAAGCTGCCTTTGAAACGTCCTTTTCCACAAAGCTCAGCTTGCCGTTCTCAATGCAGAGTATCTCACCCTGCTTGATAGCGTGACCCTCATAGTCAGAATCCCTCGCCGCAAATGTTACCTGACCTGTGGCAACTCTTTCAAGTGCGTTTGTCATCTCAATGCGGTTGGTGTTGAAATCAGCGTCAGGGTCAAATGCCAGCATTGCTGACATTCCCTGCGGTATAGTCCTTGTCTGAAGCACGCAAACCTTTCTGTCTGCAAGCTTAACAGCCTGCTCAGCCGCCATGATGATGTTCTTGTTGTTTGGCAGAACAAAAACCGTTTCAGCGGGGCAGGACATTATTGCCGCAAGTATATCCTCGGTAGAAGGGTTCATGGTCTGTCCGCCCTTAACGATGCAGTCAACACCGATATCTCTGAACATTGACTCAATGCCGTTTCCTGCCGCAACTGCAACAAAGCCGTACTGCTTTTCAGGCTTTGCAGGAACGAACTCCTGTTTTGCTTCCTTCTGTCTGGCCTTGTGCTGAAGTTTCATGTTCTCTATCTTCGGCAGATTGATATAACCAAATTCAAGACCCTTCTGGATAGCCTTACCAGGGTCGTTAGTATGAACGTGTACTTTTATAATTTCATCGTCTTCGACAACTACAACGCAGTCGCCTATGGTTTCAAGATAGGCTCTCAGCTTTGATGAATCGTCAGCGTCAGCTTTCTTTGTGATTATCATTTCAGTGCAGTATGTGAAGTGTATCTCACAGTCATACTGACCAACAGTTGCCGCAAATGTGTCAACTGTTACCTGCTGTTTCTGTGCAGGAGCATCAGCCTTTACTATTTCACCGCCCTTGAATACATCTCTCATTGCTTCAAAGATAATGAGAAGTCCCTTGCCGCCTGCGTCAACAACGCCTGCCTTGGCAAGTGCAGGGAGTAGCTTTGGGGTTTCGTTCAGTGAAAGTTCAGCCTGTTTGCAAACTTCTTCCATGATGATGATTGGATCGTTTGTGGAGTGGAGCATTTCTCTTGCTTTCTCCGCAGACTCTCTTGCAACTGTCAGGATAGTTCCCTCAGTAGGCTTCATTACGCTCTTGTAAGCTCCTGAAACGCCCTGTTCCAGCGATTCAACAAGCTCGTTGGCACCCATTTCCTTTTTGCCTGCAAGTCCTTTTGCAAAGCCCCTGAAAATAAGTGAAAGTATAACGCCTGAGTTTCCTCTTGCACCTCTAAGAAGTGCAGAAGCTGTTGTGCTTGCCACAACTGAGCAGTCTGTATCGTCGCTGAGATTTTCAAGCTCTGCCACGGAATTTGTTATAGTCATTGACATATTAGTTCCTGTATCTCCGTCAGGTACCGGGAACACGTTAAGCTCGTCAACTGATTTTTTCTTGTTAGATATGCTGTGTGCGGCACTTATGACAGCGTCACGCAGCAAGCCTCCGTTTATCACTATAGTTTTCCTCCTGTACTGTTATAGATATCCTAGGACGTTCAGCCTGTCATTTCGTCAACGTAAACGTTCACAGATTTAACGTTGACCCCTGCCTGCTCTGTCAGAACATAATTTACCTTGTGAATGATGCTGTCAACGATAGCTCCGACATTTATGCCGTAGTTCACAGTGATGTGCAGGTCAACGATAAGCTCGTCCCCGTCCTGACGGATTATAACGCCCTTTGTGGTGTTCTCTTTTTTTAGCATTGCAGAAACGCCCTGCTTTGCACCATAGGCGTTAAGTCCTGCCACGCCGAAACAGCTTTCGGCAGTATCCGAGATAAGCTGTCTGAGATATCCAGTGGATATACCTATAGTTCCAATGTGGTTGCGAAACTTTATCACAGAAAACAACTCCTCTTGATCGTGGCAGGATCACAAGCTTATTTCTTATGCCGCCACATAATAATTTATTTTATTATATCATAAACATTTGACTTTTGCAATAGGTTTTCGCTCTTTTGTACACCTGTCAAATTTGTGGAGCGTACTTTATCCCAGTATCCACTCAGCGGCCGCCTGAGGACTTTCTGCGATATACACCGCACCTGCCTGAGAAAGCTCCGACTTTTACACCAAAAATGAGCAAACAGCGCAAATGCGCAGTAACAGTCAAATCCTCCGCACCCTCCCAAAAATAATCAGACCCTGCAGGATTGTGATCTCTTGCAGAGTCTGATTTTTTTTGGAAAAGTGCAGAAGATTTGACGGTTACATTACTTCTTCGTCGTCACACTCTTAACAGCCGACCATTCTCCATAATATTTCGTACCCTTTACAAGCGTATAGGAACGTACCTTAACATAGTATTTCTTATTTGCCGAAAGCTTTGAAATCGTCACCTTGTCGGTCTTGTTGTTTGCAACGTCAAGCTTCTTTGCGCCTGTAAACTTAGAGTTTGTGGCATACTGCACCTCATAACCTGTTGCAGAGCCTTTCTGTGCCCAATCAATAAAGAATGCCTTTGACTTCGCTGTGAGCTTCTGTATCTTCTGCTTGGCAGGGTTTATTTTGAATGTCTTGCTGACAGTTCCGCCGTATTGTCCTTTGCCTGTTATCTTTACTGTGGCTGTGCCTACATTTTTGTTGTTAGAATATGAAACTGTGTAATCTGTGCCGCTTTTAAGCGTCTTGCTGTTGTATTTTACCTTTACGCTCTGCGTGATATTCTTTCCTGTGTATGTCTTTGTAGAAATGCCTGAGATAGCTGACTTTGTAAAGTCATACTTTGCAGTGGTAATATTTTTGCTGTCTGACCATGCTCCATAGTATACCTTTTCGCCAACGTTTGTGTAGGAACGTACACGAACATAATATTTATTTCCTGCTGTCAGACCGCTTATGGTGAGGGTGTCAGGTTTGTTTGCGGTAAGCTTTTTTACTGTGCTGTCCTTAAAATCGGCATTTGTACTATATTCTATCTCATATCCTGTTGCAGAGCCTTTCTGCGCCCAATCTATGAAAAAGCCTTTGAAGCGTGTTTCAAGCTTCTGTATCTGCTGTTTGGCAGGTGCGATAACAAAGCTTGACTTTATCTCGCCGATATATGAGCCTGTTCCTGTTATGGTGACCTCAACAGTACCCACCTTTGTGTTTGCAGAATAAGTAACAGTATAGTCAGTACCCTCATCAAGGACGACATTGCCATTTTTGATAACTATATTCTGCGTAACAGGCTTACCTGTGTACTCTTTGTCCTTAATACCTGAAACGGCAAGCTCATCAATTTTTACCTGATATGTGTCATATGGGATACCATTTTCTTTTGCATATTTTTCAGCGGCGCTGTCCTTAGCGCAGGTCATTGAGAAGTTTTTATTAAGTGTAAGTTCTGAGCCGAAAGTATAACCAAAAGCCTCAGCGCCTATTTTCTTTACACTTACAGGTATATATACCTTGGAAAGTGAAGTGCAGTTTTCAAAGGCGTAATCGTCTATTTCTTCCACACCATTGCCAAATGCCACGCTTTCAAGGGCTGTGCAGCCGTAAAAGCTCTCATCGTCGATATATTTTACTGTATCAGGAATGACTACGGTTTTAATGGTCTTGTTATTCTTAAAAGCACCAGTTATGACACCCATAGGGTGAGAATTTGTAGGTTTACCCGACCAACCGCTTATACCTGTAACAGTATAGCCGTTGACCTCAGCAGGGATAACGACATTCTCTTCCTTGCCGTTATACTCTACTATCTCGGCTGTTTTGTCAGCACCGATAATGTACACAAAGTCGCCGTATGTTGCATAGTCTATGCTTGCAGACTTTGAGATATCATCGGCATAAGCTGATATTGGCGCAGCCACGCCTGTGAATGTCATTGTTATTGCCGCTAGTCCGGCGAGATAGTTTGTTGTTTTCATATTATTAACTCCTTTTCATAATGTTTTTCTTTGATATATTAATTTTCTAAAATGTCTGCTTGACCATAATTTTGGTCACAGTTTTGGAACTGCCTTGTACTGTTGACTTACAAGTTGCATTTTTGGATGATATACTTAGCGTAGATTCGATTTTATTGGTATACGCATACCTTGCGTCAATCTCATCTGTTATTGCAACCTCTTCGCAAGAAGCAAAAACAGATACTGTAATACAACAGGTCAGAATAACTGTCAGAACTAAGCATATAAACTTTTTCATCATTTTCACCGCCTTTCAATTATATAAACCGAAAAAGCAGTAAAAATGGCTGGTTGTAAAATAAAAGTTTGTATGTTTTCACAATCGCACATACTTGTTTTTGTTGTTATTGCATGAAAATAGTGTACAGTATCAGATTGATATATATATAATTTTTCTTTGTCTCTGAGACCTCAGCTCATTTGCCCTGTTTTCATAGTTATTAACTTCAGAACAAGCGTCAAAATATCTATTTCTAGATTCATAGTAGTAATCTTCATAATCCATAGGTATTAACACTCCAATCACGAATATTTGCTGAGTTTCATTAAATTTCTTTTCATATGATTTTCTTCCTTTCATAACAAGTTATGACTTGATTATACATAATATAAGAATAAAAAAACGTAAATGTCAAAAAAAACGTCTTTTTTGTAAAAAAAATAGAGGCAACTTATTGTTACCTCTATTTTTCATACATTATCACTGATGTTTCAAACCAGTTATCAGATACATCAGTTTTTAAAAGACCTCCATATTTTTCCGCAATATTTTGAACACTCTTTAACCCTATTCCATGATTTATCTCATCATTTTTTCTTGTCCTTTTATCCTTGTGTATAATTCCGTCAAATGAATTTCCTACTAATATTTTAATGTAACCCTGCTTATAAACAATATCGATAGTTATCTTCTTTTCATCGTTCTCTCCTAGGAGGCTTAACGCTTCAAGTGCATTATCTATCAGATTACAAATAACAATATTTAAATCAAATGAACTAATAAGAATTTGCTCAGGGAGAACAACATGATAACTTTTTTCAACGCTGTTGTTCTCTAACGGTGCCAATTTGTAATTCAGAACACTGTCGATCGTTTCATTTCCTGAATCGATAATAACATTATTACTATAAATATAATCATTGGTTTCAGCAAGGTAATCTTTAAGCTGATCGTATTTCTCAGCACTAAGCAAACTTTGCATGTTGATAATATGATTTTTCATATCATGCTTTAAAAATCTTATCTTCATCTGAGATTCCTGCATTAAATGCAACTGGTTAAGATAAGCCTTGTTTTGCTGCTCAATTATATTATTTTCGTATTTTTCAGAAAACAAATTAATTAGATTATCATACAAATAAAACATGTCAACATTAATAAGCAAAATTATCACAGAACAGATAAGTGATACAATATTTAATTTGACCGCTGTTAAGTAACCAATAATAATGCTAACAAATGGTATTATTATAACAGTTATATAGTACATAACAGGTAAACTAACGTTAAGTTGATTTTTTTTGAAAAAACTATGCGATACAATATTTACAAAGGCTACCATAACTATGTTAGAAACAAACCCTTGTTCAAAAAAGATTGAATGAATATTTAATACAGATTGTATGGCTACAACCAGTGTATCCAGCACGATAAGTACTGCACAAAGTATGAATGACGATCCAATCGAATAAATAAATTTATTTTTGTGGTAAATTGCTATCAAACAATACGGCACAAAATTTGATAAAAGATTTATAATCCAATTACCAAACAGTAAATACGCACAGCTATTTATAATGTAATAAAGTGTAAACAGGACAATGTCTGATTTTGTCGACTCTTTTTTCTTTTGTAAAAACACATTGGAAAACTGATAAGTGGCATATATGTGAAACACATTTGAAAACAAATAAAATAAAGTAGTCATATCATTCTTTCAACAGCTGTTCACTGACCTCCATTTTCTTATTAGGGCTTATCGGCAATTCCACTCGGTCTATGCCAATAAGGACGACTGAATGTGAAGTGAATCTTTCAATATAATTTTTATTTACTAAATAAGATTTATGAATACTGATAAAATCACTTAAACTTTCATTGTCAAGCAGGTTAGATAATTTTCCGTAAAAGGTATATTGATTCGTAATAGTATGGATCACTATTGTTCTGCCCTGACTCTCAAAATAACAAATATTAGATACTATGATACTGTTTTTGACTTTATGTGCAGTATATTCAAACACCCTTTTTCTCTTAGCCTGATCCAAATAATAAGTTTCAAAAAATTCAACTATTCTTTCATAGGTAATTGGCTTTTTTATATAATCATAGGGCCTTATTTTAATGGAGTCAATAGCATACTCGCCATAAGATGTCACATAAACGATAGCAGTGTTGTCATTGGCATACAGTCCACGCAGTCTTTTCCCAAGCTCAATACCATTCATTTGTTTTTCAACATTATTTTTAAATTCAATATCGAGCAATATTACGTCAAACGAATTCCCCTTGAGATACTCGTCCATTAATTCCTCACAAGTATCAAATTCTGCATGATCAATTTCTCTGTCACATTGCATTGAATAATCTAACAAATACTTTGATAAACTTTCCTGCATATGTTTATCATCATCACAAATTGCAACTCTGATCATACGATCACCGCCTTTATACGCCATTATACCAAACATTTTTCAGAAAATCAATACATATTTTATCAATTTTCTGGTATAATAGTTTACAAAACAAAATATAATTTTTTCGCAAAATCTGCACCTACAGGCAAAAAGGCAAAAAATCAACGTAAAATCATGCATTATTTACTACCAATCAGATGTTTCTGACGGCTAAAAACTTTTAAGCTACAAAATTAAGTTTTTCAACATATTTCTTTTTTGTATCAAGCGATGAGTGAACATAGCGGTTAAGTGTAATATTAACATTAGAATGACCTAGCAACTCGCTGACAGTTTGCTTCGTAGCCTTGCTGATAATACGGCTAATAGAACTAAAATTAGGTGATGACCAAATGTCAGTTGAACGTATTCAGCGTGCACTTGCTTCATTCGGGTGTGAAGAAATCGCCAAGGGTATTATTAGGCTGAACATGTCATCATGTAATAATGAATATATCATAAAAAAAGATGAAAAAGGCAACGAGTACATTTCATTATTGATCTCTGAAAATTATGAAACTGTTGGGGATCTTATTAAAATTCAAAACATTTTCGGTGGTCAGTTCGTTCATGTGAACGTCAAACAGGAAAATCTAAACAAATATATGAAAAGCATCAAATTTGCAATAACAAAAAAATGAGCAAACTGCGTATTTGCGCTGTTTGCTCATTTTTGGTGTAAAAGTCGGGTTATATCATAAACATTTGACTTTTGCAATAGGTTTTCGCTCTTTTGTACACCTGTCAAATTTATCCCAAAAGCCATTTTGCGGCTTCCAGAGGCGTTTCGGCTATATACGCCGCACCTGCCTTTGAAAGCTCTTCTCTTGTGCCGTAGCCGTAAAGCATACCGATACAGTCTATACCAAGAGCTTTTGCGCCAAGCACGTCATGCTGCCTGTCACCTGCCATTATCACCTGCGAGCGGTCATTAACTCCGCAGTTTTTCAGCGTGTGTACGATAACCTCGGCTTTTACGCTCCTAGAGCCGTCAAGCTCCGCACCGCCTATATAGTCAAAATACTGCGCAAGGTGAAAATGTTCCAGTATCTTTACTGCAAATACCTGTGGCTTTGAAGTTGCCACTGCAAGGTGAAAACCAGCCTCCCACAGCATTTTAAGGCAATCCTCCACTCCCTCGTAAACACGGTTTTCAAAAATGCCCTTGGTGGTGTAGTATTCACGGTAGTATTTTACAGCCTGCTCGCATTTTTCATCATCAAAACCGTAAAAATCCCTGAACGAGTCTTTCAGCGGTGGACCGAGAAACTTTGTCATGGTGCTAATTTCAGGCTCTATGCCGAACTTTTTCAGGGCGTATACCGCTGAATTTATTATCCCTTCGCCCGACTCGGTAAGGGTGCCGTCAAGGTCAAAAAGAACATATTTGTAATTTTTCATGTCATTACCTCACATAATACAATATATCAACTGCTATTATAACGCAAAATGGCTTTTTTGTCAAAGAAAATGGGCAATTACGCACAAAAAATCCTGCTGAAATACGGCATTTAGCTCATTGACAAAAATATTGTTATAAGTTAAAATTAAAAAGGCGGTTTGTGTCGGAAAAGCCGCAAAGAAGTGTTTTCCTTTTATATGGGGAAAGAAAAAATATGAATGAGGTGTTATTTTGAAACTTATTTTTGATGTTTCAGACAAGCCAAAGGCTGGGCAACTGGTAGTTTTTGCATTACAACAAATGCTGGCTATCCTTGCGGCGACCATCGCTGTGCCGCTTATTATCGGCAACGGTCTTACTCCTGCGGCTGCAATGTTTGGTGCAGGTGTGGGAACTATAGTTTATATCCTTTTCACAAAAAGAAAAAGCCCTGTGTTTCTTGGCTCGTCCTTTGCTTTTTTAGGCTCAATGGCGGCTGCTTTTGCAGGCGGAGTTTCAATGCAGCTTGGTATGCTTGGTCTTATCATAGGCGCACTCCTTGCAGGACTTGTATATGTCGTTATCGCAATAGTAGTAAAATTTGTTGGAGTAGGCTGGCTCAATAAGCTCATGCCTGCGGTGGTAATAGGACCTACAGTTGCTATTATCGGACTTTCCCTTGCAGGAAACGCTATCGGCGACCTGCTCAAAGGCGACGTTACAAAGCAGGTAACAGAGTATGTGGTGTCAACAGACAGCGGTACGCCTGAGATTATAGAAAATGTATCCAACGTGCCTGTCGGTTCATCATATGTGGCTCTTGTTTGCGGACTTATCACTCTTGCAGTTGTTATGCTTTGCTCAACATACGGCAAGAAAACACTCAGACTTATACCTTTTATAATCGGTATCCTCGCAGGCTATGCAGCCGCAGCAATCTTCACTGTTATCGGCAATATATGTGATATTGACGCACTTAAAATAGTAGATCTCAGCGTTTTCAGCAGCTATATGCTCACAGACGGCAGCGTTTCACTGAAAACATTTGTTAGCCTGCCTGACTTTTCGTTCGTTTCAGGTATGAAAGGTCTTAAAGAGTTTGACTTCTCTTATTTTGCAACTATCTTTGTTGCCTATGTGCCGGTCGCATTGGTTGTTTTTGCAGAGCACGTTGCTGACCATAAAAACCTTTCTTCTATTATCGACCATGACCTCCTTGAAGAGCCTGGTCTTACAAGAACGCTTCTCGGCGACGGTGTAGGTTCTATCGCAGGCGCACTGTTCGGTGGCTGCCCGAATACAACATACGGAGAGTCCGTTGCCTGCGTTGCTATCACGGGAAATGCTTCTGTTATAACTATCTTTGCGGCAGCAATAGGCTGTATGCTGTTTTCGTTCATCACTCCACTTGTTGCGTTCGTTGATTCTATCCCTGCCTGCGTAATGGGCGGTGTTTGTATCGCTCTTTACGGCTTTATCGCAGTTTCAGGTCTTAAAATGATACAGGACGTAAACCTTGACGATAACAGAAATCTCTTTGTTGTGTCCGTTATCCTCATCGCAGGCATTGGCGGTCTGACACTCACATTCGGTGATATAACACTCACGGAAGTAGCGGCAGCACTTATTCTTGGCATACTCACAAACGTTATGCTTTCAAAGAAAAAGGGCAACGCAGATAAGAAATAATTTTATCGAAACTGTAGGTGCGAACAGTGTTCGCACGTTGACTAAAAATATATTATGAAAGGAAATCAAAAATGGGAAACGTAAATATCATCAATCATCCGCTTGTTAAGCACAAAATAACGCTTATGCGTGACGAAAAGACCGGAACAAGAGAGTTCCGTATACTCGTTGAAGAAGTTGCAATGCTCATGGGCTATGAGGCTATGAGAGATCTTCCAACAGAGGACGTTGAGGTGAAAACACCTATCACCACAAGAAAGCTTCCTATGCTCTGCGGCAAAAAGCTTGCTATCGTGCCTATCCTCAGAGCAGGTCTTGGCATGGTAAGCGGACTTCTTGCGCTCGTTCCGTCTGCAAAGGTAGGACATATCGGTCTTTACCGTGACGAGGTCACACATGAGCCGCATGAGTATTACTGCAAGCTTCCTGAGAGAATAAACGAGCGACTTGTTATTGTCTGTGACCCAATGCTTGCAACAGGCGGATCTGCGATACAGGCTGTTGACTTTTTGAAAGACAAGGGCTGCAAGAACATCAAGTTCATGTGCATAATTGCTGCTCCTGAGGGTCTTGACGCCCTGAGAACGGCTCACCCTGATATCGACATTTATGTTGGCAACCTTGACGAAAAGCTCAACGAGGACGCTTATATCGTTCCTGGTCTTGGCGACGCAGGCGACAGGATCTTCGGCACAAAGTAAGTTTTTTACTATGGCAATACTCGCTGCTCTGTATTTTGCAACAGAGCGGCGATTTTTTTGTTTTTTTCACTAAAACAACCTAAAATAGTTTCCGGAAATTCGGCTGTTAAAATAATTGACACTTATTGCTATAGGTGATATAATTCAATGGTAGAAATATAGAACAATTAGAAGATCGGGGCTTTTTCATGTAGAAATATATACTGCTAAAATGCCTTTTATAAGGAGCTAAAAAATGTTTGTGAAGAAAACCAGCCGATTTTTTGCGGTCACAAGCATGATCGTGTGCTGCTGTTGCACTGCAACTGTGTTTATCTCATACATAAAACGCAGTAACATACGAATGCTTTGTCTTGGACCATTTTTCCTTGCGGCGGCGATAGTGTTGTATATTGCACTGAAACGCTGTGAAAAAAAGCTTACCAAAAAGCGTGTCAGACTTATATTTGCTTTTTTCTGTCTGCTTTTGCTTGCGTTGCAGATATTGCTTATGCGTTATCTTTATTACAACTACGAAATGGTTGACCCCAAAATAACAGGGGAGTTCGCAAAACGCTTTGTCATGGGTGAAGATCTGGGGAGCAGTAAAGAAAGCTACCGTATTTATGCTGCGAAATACCCTAACGCATGGGGCATGATATATTTGCAGATACCCTTTTTCGCCTTATGGAAGCTTTTCACAGGCGGTGTGAGCATCTATGCAGGGCAGACCTTTAACATAATTCTTATTCAACTTAGCGTAATAATGACCTTTCTCACAGGGGAGAGGATATTCAAACTTAACAGCCAAAGGCTTTTCTGCGGCATTATTTCGGCATTTATGCCTGTTATGCTTCTGTATACGCCGTTTTTTCATTCTGACACAGCAGGCATGATATTTGTAAGCTGTACACTCTATTTTCTCACCCTTGCGGTGAAAGAAAAAAGCAAAACAAAAAGCGTTGTCTATGCTCTTATAGCAAGCCTTTTTATCGCACTTGGAAACACTGTCAAGGGAAGCATTGCAGTAATGCTTATTGCGGCGATAATATTTTTTGTGCTGAAAATGGGTGTGAAAAGGGGAGCTATACTCAGTCTTGCGGCTGTTATGCTGTTTATTGGCGTGTCAAAGGCGGCATACTTTGGCGGTCTTGCCATGGGTATCTCTGATGAAAAAATGGTAGACAGATATCGTTTCCCTGTCACCCATTGGATAATGATGAGTCTTAACAGCGAATACAAGACCCACGTTGATGAGGACGTTGGCTTCACAATGTCATTTGACACATATGACGCCAAAAAGCAGGCGAATATCCGTGAGATAAAAGCCCGCCTTGAAAATATAAGCTCACCATATGAAGCCTGCAAAATGGCTTATCACAAAGTCACCAGAACGTGGGACAGCGGTGGTTTTTCTTATGGCAAATATCTCTCACGGTCAGACCCGTCAGGGGGACTTAAAAAGGTCCTTGACAGCAGAATGCTTGGTATCTACGTTGACGGCTATCACAGCGCAATGCTCATAGCAATGGCGTTTGGTGCAGTTTATGCCGCTGGCAAGCGTCGCCACTCTGCTTTGTTTTTCAGCATTGTGACTCTCACGGGAGTTATACTCTTTTTCCTTATCTGGGAAAATCCACCGAGATATATCGTTACATTTATCCCCGTGATAATGCTTCTTTGCACTGCAGGAGCAAGATATATCACAGCGATCATTTCACGTCTTTGTAAGCGTGTGAGTGCTTCAAAATAAGATAAAAAGGCCTCTTATGGTTTTTCCATAAGAGGTCGATTTTTTATTGTGTAACATCAAGATAGAACGCAGGGTTCAATATATAGCCCTGATAGCGTATCTCAATGTGCAGGTGGTCGCCTGTTGAAAAGCCCGTTGAACCCATTTTGCCGATAACGTCGCCTTTTTTTACCTCGTCGCCTATCTCCACATCTACCTCTGTGAGGTGTCCGTAAAGGGTGATGAACTCGTTGCCGTGGTCGATGATAACATAGTTTCCATAACCGCCGCCGCAGCCGCAGGACTCCTCCTTGCCGTAGTCATGAGTGCAGGTGGTGTTTATCTTTATGACCTTGCCACTGCATGAAGCGTGTATAGGCGTGCCGTGAGCCGCAGGAATGTCAAGACCCGTGTGATATGAGCCCCAGCGTGCACCCACGCCTGATGATACGGAGTAAGACCCAGGAACAGGCCATGCGAAGTAGTAATCAGGCTCGGTATCTCCAAGCTTTTCGCCCTTGTCAAGGCGGTCATTTATCTCCTTGTGAAGCTCCTCAAGCTTTACATCTGCAAGCGCCATTGTGGCGGAAACCTCGTTATCTCTTGCTGTTCCGCCTGAGCCTGACGATTTCAGTATTCCAGAAAGGCTGCCCTCAAACTGCTCACGCTCCGCCTCATAGGCTTCGTTCTGCTCTCTGAGCTTCTTCTGCTTAGCTTTAAGCTCCTGCTGTGTCTTTGTGCTGGAGCGGTAAAGCTGACTGAGCATATCCTTCTGCTGTGTATACTGTGTGTACTGAGCGTCATACTCAGCTTTCTGCTTGTCAAGGGTCTTTTGCATATCCTCATACTCTGTTTTGAGCTTTGTGAGGTTATCAATGATAGTGTCGTCATGGTGTGCCACACGCTTTATAAGCTCTAATCTCATGAGTATGTCATAAAAGCTGTCTGATTCCAAAAGCATTGTGGTGTAGCTGTCCGACCCTGCGATATACATTGCCCTGAGCCTTTGCTTGAAGTCCTCTATACCCTTGTCTATCTCAGCCTGCTTCTTCTCGATATTTCGCTGATTGGTGTTTATCTGAAGCTCCAGTGCAGTCATGTAAGAGTTGAGAACGTCTATTTCGTCATTTATAGAATCTATCTTTTCTTTCAGAAGCTTCTGCTTTTTCTCGCTTTTCTCAATGTCCTCATCATATTGGTCGAGCTGTTCGTTTATTTCCGTCTGCTTTTTTGATATTTCTCTTAGCTGTTCTGCATACTGTGTGATGTCAAAACCTGTTGACTCCTCCTGAGAATTATCGTCATTTTCTGTTTGTTCATCGCTTTGCTGACCTTCGTCAGCCACAGATTCAGTGTAGCTATAGTCCTCCCCCTGCGAGCTTTCAGTGTCCGCTGAGGTTATCTTCAAAGACGAATTGTAGCTGCTTCCTGCAATACCAGCAGTAACAGCGAATGCGATAATGAAAGTGAGAATACGTTTTAAGCTGTAAAGCCTGTTCATGAAATAAAAGACTCCTTTGGTTGTGTGGCAAGACCTTTCGGCATTGCCTGTTTATACATAATTTGACGGGTTCTGTGCCACGCCGTTCAGGCGCACCTCAAAGTGCAGGTGGTCGCCTGTTGAATATCCTGTCGAGCCGACAATACCCAGAACATCGCCCTTGTTGACGTGCTGACCCTGTGTTACGCTCATATACTGTGAGTGTCCGTAAAGGGTCCAGTAGCCGTTGCCGTGGTCGATTATGCAGTAGTTTCCATATCCACCGCCGCAGCCGCATGAGCCGTTTTTGCCGTAATCGTGTGTGCAGGTGTTGCTGACCAGTATAACAGTACCCTCAGCGGCAGCGCATATCTTTGCGCCTCTTATTCCAGGGGACCAGATGTCGATACCCTTGTGATAAGCGCCCCAGCGCCAGCCCACGCCGTAGGAAATATGATAATAACCCGGCACAGGCCATGTGAACTGGCTCTTGTCGGTATAATTGTAGTCACCGTTATTGGTAGAAGATTGACCGCTGTTAGAGGTGTTGCCGTTTGCATTAGAAGATGAAGAATTGCCGTTATTATTATTCTGCTGCTGTTGCTGCTGTAGCTGCTGTTGTTTACGTTGTTCTTCCTCTCTTCTCTTACGTTCTTCCTCTTCTTTTTTCTTACGTTCCTCTTCTTCCTTCTTTTTGATCTGCTCCTGCTCCTTGTAAAGCTTCTGGAGCTGTGCCTCAAAGTCTTCCTGCTCCTTGTTTATCTGCTCCTTATTGGCTTCATAAGCCGCCTTATCTTCCTCAAGCTGGTCGATAACAGCCTGACTTTTTGCATAAAGGTCGTCAAGCTTTTTCTTCTGCTCAGTGTGATATGTCTTTTGTTCTTCAAGGGTAGTTTTGTTAGTTTCAAGGTCAGTCTTGTTGGCTTCAAGCTCTGCCTCCTGAGATTCATACTCGCCTTTAAGCTCAACAAGCCCGTCGATCATGGTGTTGTCATGGTCAGCCACTCTCTTGACAAGCTCTATTTTCATAAGCATATCATAAAAGTCCGTCGAACCAATAAGAATATCGGTGTATGAACTGTTTCCGGCAACATACATTGCTCTGAGACGTTGTTTGAAGTCAACAACGCCATTTTCTATCTCAGTTCTCTTGTTTTTTATTTTTATTTCGCTCTTTGCGATAGCCTCTTCAAGGTCGGCTATCTCAGTTTCTAGGTCAGCTATGGAATCCTCAAGGGTCAGTATAGTTTCCTGAACAGTTTCTATCTGCTCTTGTATAGCTTTCTGATTTTCTTCCTCCTTGGAGATATCGTCCTTTGTGCTGCTTATCTGCTCGTCAAGGTCAGCCTGCTTTTTTTCAAGCTCGCTTATTTTATCCTTGGCAGAGGATATCTTTTTCTTATTGTTCTTTATTGCCTGACTTTCCGCAGAAGCGTTCTGCGCTGTCATGAGCGGCTGTGTTCCGCCTGCAAGCATTGTCATGGAAGCGACTACGGCGATAGTGAAAGCCAATACTCGCTTCATTGTGAATATACCTGTTTTCATACCTGTCCTCCGTCTTAAAAAAGACCATTTTTACACGTTTTTATCTTTCTCTAACGCATTATCCCGCACGTTCTCTCTTTTTTATCTCATGTCAGGATATGCTTTAAACTGCAACAAAAGGCAGTCTAAAAACCCCGTTGGATCATAGCCTGCCTTATGTCTATATTTGGCAAATGTATTATACTTTAAGATGCTTTCCTGTGCTTATAGAAGTACCCACCGCACCGATAACAGCGCCTGTGATA
This sequence comes from uncultured Ruminococcus sp., assembly GCA_934435205.1. GTDB lineage: Bacteria > Bacillota > Clostridia > Oscillospirales > Ruminococcaceae > Hominimerdicola. The sequence goes on from CAKSAK010000004.1 coordinate 250,358, forward strand.
AGGTAAGAAGCCGCAACAGGGAGCATAAGGGATCTAAACGAATACAAGTTCTGAACGCCGAGAATGCTCCAGAGCTTGAAGTCATCATTGAAGATGTTGTAAATTCCATCGTAGGCAAACTTTGTGAGCAGCAGTGCGCCTGCGGCTGCAAGCAGACCAACTATCATACCTTCGATAAAGAAAGGTATCCTGATAAAGCTGTTGGTAGCGCCTACATATTTCATGATGTTGATCTCTTTACGTCTTGCGAAAACGCTCGCTCTTGTGGTGTTTGAAATGATTATCAGACAAACCACAACAAGTGCCACGATGACCGCAAAGGCAACTATCGTAAATATTCTTCTGACACTGATAAGGATATCAGCAAATGCTGTAGGGGACTTTGTTGAGTCAACATTGTCAAAGGTCTCTATCTGAGTGGTTGTTTCGCTCATCTTCTCGATATCCTTGACCGTTACCTTGTAAGTATCAGGCAGTGGGTTATCGTCGGCATACTGGAAGAAATCCTTTTCCTCGTCAGTCATGCCCTTGAGCATATTTTTCCACGCTTCGTCCTTTGAATAAAGGCTCACAGTGTTGATATTTCCGACCTCTTTGAGCTTATTTTCAAGGGTCTGCATATCAGCCTGACTTGTGCCGTCCTTAACGATAACGATGACCTCGCTCTTGTCCTCGATACCGCCGATTATTCTTGTAAGGTTGATAGACACAAGCACAGAAGTGCCTACCATAAGCAGGGAAACGAGCAGGATACAGAAAGAGGCGAATGTCATCATTCTGTTTTTCCAAATGCCCTTGAAGCCCTGATTTATAAGATATCTGAAACTACTTGCTTTCATTGGAGCCTCCTATCACTTCGTCAAAGGCAACCTGACCTTTGTTGATGTTGATAATTCTGCCTCCGAAATAGCGCACAAGGTCATGCTCGTGAGTAACCATAAGAATGGTCGTACCGCACTCGTTGATGCCCTTTAGAAGCTCTACTATCTCATATGAAAGCGCAGGGTCGATATTACCTGTCGGCTCGTCGGCAATGATGAGCTGAGGGTCATTTACAAGCGCTCTTGCAAGCGCCACACGCTGCTGCTCACCGCCTGAAAGCTCGGTCGGATAGCTCTTTGCCTTATCGGAAAGTCCCACAAGGCTTATAACATACGGAACACGGCTTCTTATGTACTTTGCTGGAGCGTCAATTACTCTCAGCACGAACGCCACGTTCTCATAAACTGTCATTGTAGGGATAAGTCTGAAATCCTGAAAAACAACGCCGATAGTTCTGCGAAGGGCAGGTATCTTTCTTCTTCTCAGCTTTTTCAGATTGAAGCCGTTTACCATTACTGTACCGCTGGTCGCATCTATTTCTTTAAGCACCAGCTTGATAAGTGTTGATTTACCGGCACCTGAAGGACCTACTACGAAAGCGAAGTCGCCGTCGTTTATCTTCAGGTTTACTTTGTTCAGAGCGTCCACACCGCTTGAATAGGTGACGGACACGTCTTTAAACTCTACCAAAATTTACACCGCCTTAGTTTTACAGAGGCAAGCAAGCCTCTTTTCCGCTCGTGGGATTTAGAACTTGACAGGGTTAGCGGAGAGATACTTCTTTACCATAAGAGCTATCTTGAAGATGATAGCGTGGTCGAACTCTCTCAGGTCAAGACCCGTGAGCTTTTTGATCTTTTCAAGTCTGTACACAAGAGTATTTCTGTGAACAAACAGTTTTCTTGAAGTTTCTGAAACGTTCAGGTTGTTCTCAAAGAACTTCTGGATTGTGAAAAGTGTTTCATGATCCAGTGACTCGATAGAGCCTTTCTTGAAAACTTCCTTGAGGAATGTTTCGCAGAGCGTTGTAGGCAGGTGATAGATAAGTCTTGCGATACCAAGATTATCATAAGAAACGATATTCTTGTCAGTATCGAACACCTTTCCTACTTCGAGAGCTATCTGAGCTTCCTTGAAGCTTCTTGCCAGATCCTTAACGCCCTCAACTACTGTTCCTATACCTACAGTGACTCTTGTATAGAACTCGCTTGAAAGGGTATCGGAAATAGAACGTGCCAGCTTTTCAAGATCCTTTGACTCAACACCGTTTGCAACTTCCTTAACGAGCACGATATCGCTCTCAGTGATGTTGAAAACGAAGTCCTTAGACTTGTCAGGGAAAAGGTTCTGGATAACGTCGTAAGCTGAAACGTCATTTGTGGAGAGTATTCTGATAAGCAGCACGACTCTTGAAATGTCAGCGCTGAAATGCAGCTCTCTCGCTTTAACATGAACGTCGCCCGGCAGCACGTTGTCAAGCACTACGTTCTTGATGAAATTGTTTCTGTCGTATTTTTCGTCATAATACTGCTTTATGCTGGAAAGAGTAATGGCAAGTATGCTTGCATACTTTGCAGCCACCTCGTCTGTTCCCTCAACGAAAACAGCATAGTCAGGTTTCATATGAGCACCGAATGGCTTATAGGTATAACCGTCTCTAACAAAAATGTCGTGTGAATCGCCCAGATCTAACGAAACAAATTCGTTAGTCGTTCCGACCTGTGAAAGCTCAGAGCAGGCAATGATAGTTGCGTTCTCATCTATTACGCCTATGACGCAGTCGATAGTGTCACGCATCTGATGAACAACGCTCTGAAATAATCTGTTTGACATAAGTTATTCCCCTCTACTTGCAAAAATTTTCGACCTAAGTTCTGCCATGGGCATAATTACCCTATAAGGGCAGATGTCTGCACATTGTTATTATAACAAAAAACGATATGTTTTGCAAGTGTTTTATAGTGAAAATATGCAAAAAAACTTTTATACCGCAGTTTCAAGCACCGGTCTGCGGTCTGATATATTACAAATTGTAACACATTTTGCCCTCTTATGTGTGAATTTTTTGTTAAATCACAAGTTTTAATGGTGATTTTGTACAAAAGAGGGTCGTAAAGTTCGCTTTGAGTAACCAAATTGTAATTAATAAACTTTTTGTAAATATCCTGAGCTATGTGCATAACAGCGTAGTTAAAGCGTTGCAAAGGGTAAAAAAATATGTTACAATCTATAAAAAGAGAGCTGTAAGATTTGTTATCGGGAGGTAATCAAAATGGACGTAAAAAAATATCTTGAAGCAGGAAAGATAGTATCGGTGTTCGGCATAAAGGGCGAGATAAAAGTACAGCCATGGTGTGACGGACCTGAATTTCTCTGCGGATTTGACACACTATATTATAAGAGCGGTACTCCTGTGGAGATAGAGCGTTCGAGAGTTGCAAAAAATATCGTTGTAATGAAAGTCAAGGGCGTTGACACTGTGGAGGATGCTCAGAAACTCCGCAACAGGGTGCTTTATATCGACCGTGAGGACGTGGAGCTTGAAGAGGGCTGTTATTTCGTTCAGGATCTTATAGGACTTGAAGTGGTTGACGCTGACAGCGGTGAAAGCTACGGCAAGATAACAGACGTAAGTCAGACAGGCGCAAACGATGTTTACCACATCACTGACGAAAAGGGGAATGTTAAGCTTATCCCTGCCATACCTGAGGTGGTGGCTGAAACTGATATTGAGGGCGGTATCATGAAGATAACTCCGCTTGAGGGGCTTTTTGACTGATGAGGTTCTGTAAATACGAGGATTTGGAAAGGCTTGTCAGAGATTATTCGGACGGAATGTTCAGTCTGATATTTCCAAAGATGAACAGCCGTAAAAAGTCGCTTGAATGTATCGAGAGAGTTTTTACGGCATACATAGACGAAAGCCCACGGCTGAAAAGTCGGAGGGCTGAGGAGAAGTGGCTCATAAAAAGGCTCAGAAAAGAGAGCGGCTTCAACAGGCTTGCCAACACATATGAGGGCGAGGGACTGAGCTTTATAGAGCTTGACAATATGCTTACAAGCCTGAGGGTATACTACAATAACGAGGGCAACAAGCCGAAGAAGCGCAGGTCTGCTTTGTGGAGCTTATTTGTGGTGATAATAATCGCTATTGTGGTGACGATCGGTGTTGTGCAGGGCATAGGATACTATGAAAAAAGCGGCGGCTCTGTGCAGGAGCATTTGAACAGCACTGAGGAAAATTGGGCTTATGAGCCTTTTGACATGATATGGAGGAATTGATTTGAACATAGATATTGCAACGCTTTTTCCTGAAATGCTTGAAAATTATCTTTCTGAAAGCGTAGTAGGCAGAGCGAGGGCGAAGAATATTTTCACGGTAACGTGTCATAATATCAGAGACTACACTCAGGACAAGCACCGCAGGGTAGACGATACCCCTTATAGTGAAAGACAGGGTATGCTCATGCAGTGCGAGCCTATTTATAACTGCTACAAGTCGGTGACAGAGGGTAAGGCGAAGCCTCACGTTATTTATATGTCACCGCAGGGCAAGACCTTGACCCAGAAGAGGGCAAAGGAACTTTCTCAGCTTGACAGCATATTTATATTATGCGGTCACTATGAGGGTGTGGACAGCAGGGTCATCGACGAGATAGTTGATGAAGAGATATCCGTGGGCGATTATGTGCTTACTGGCGGAGAGCTTCCTGCGCTTGTGCTGGTGGACTGCGTTGTAAGAATGCTGGAGGGAACGCTTTCTCAGGCGGATTGCTATGAGGACGAGAGCCATTATAATGGACTGTTGGAATATCCGCAGTACACACGTCCTGAGATTTGGCACGGCAGGGAAGTGCCTAAAGTGCTGTTGTCGGGCAATCATGCTGAGATAGCGAAATGGCGCCGTGAGGAGGCTGTAAAAGCCACCTATTTGAAGCGTCCTGAGCTGTTGGAAAGAAGTCCGCTGACGGAAAAAGATTTGGCTATTATACACAAATTAGAAGAAAAAGAGGATAAAAAGTGATATTGGTTTTCAACACTTTTCACATAATTGTTAAATGAATTTGTACAAAGTGATATAATGTAAAAATCTGTGTTGTGAATATATCACAAGTTTAATTGCAAAAGTTGCAAAGTTTAGAGCATTATGCTGAAAATTGAGGGTTTTTCGCTTGTTTGTCTAAAATTTGCGTTGACTAAGGCAGACTTGTCGAGTATAATAAATATATCAAATAACCTGAGGGTATCTTGAAAAAGTCCCTTAATTAGGGAGTTTAACAGCATTATAATGAATGGGAGAGATCAGTATGTTCGTAAAAGACGTAGTAGTACAGAATCAGGTAGGACTTCACGCACGCCCTGCAACATTCTTCATCCAGAAGGCAAATGAATTCAAGTCATCTATCTGGGTAGAGAAAGAGGAGAGAAGAGTAAACGCAAAGAGCCTTCTTGGAATTCTTTCACTTGGCATCGTAGGCGGCACAACTATCAGGATCATTGCAGACGGTCCAGACGAGGAAGCAGCAGTAAAGGGTCTTGTTGATCTTGTTGACAGCGGCTTTGCTGAGGGTGCAAGATAATCGCTCCCTGAATATAACTAAAAAGAATAATTTGATTTAAGCGGAATGTTCTGTGTGGGGCGTTCCGCTTTTTGCGTTGCTTAGATTTCCATTTATTGAATATGTTTTGTTGCAAAAAAATAACTGATATGATATAATTAAAAAAATCAAAACTTTTTAAGGTGAACTAAATGCCACTGACAATAGCAATATGCGACGATAACGAAAATCAAATAAAAGAAATGCGTCGGCTTCTCGCAGAATGGTCTGCCGACAAGCCTTTTGCGCTTGATATTGACGAATACATAAGTGCAGAAAGCTTCCTGTTTTCATATCCCGACAAACCTTGTGATCTTATCCTGCTGGATATTGAAATGGATAGGCTCAATGGTATGGAGCTTGCCAAGCGCCTTCGTTCCAATGGGGATATGCTCCCGATAGTGTTCATTACGGGCTATTCCGATTACATTGCTGAGGGGTATGACGTTGAAGCCCTGCATTACTTGCTAAAGCCCGTAGCTAAGGAAAAGCTGTTCGCTGTTCTCGATAAATATGTAGAGAAACGTTCCGTCAAAGCTGACGAGCTGATTATTGAAACCGCCAACGGAGCGACACATATATCAGCCGACAGAATAACTTACATTGAAGCTTTCGGCAGAAAAACAGCAGTTCACTTATCAGACGATAGGATAATAGACTGCATGGTGAGCATAAGCAGATTTTCTGCAATGAGGCTGAATGGATTTGTGAGTCCTCACCGCTCGTACATTGTAAATCTGCGGTTTGTGCGGAGTATCGGCAAGACGGAAATTGCTCTTGATAACGGTACGATTATTCCGCTTTCTCGGCGACTTTATAAAGATGTAAATGAGAAATTTATTCAGTTCTATACGAAAGGATAAAGTTATGGAAAACGCAATAACAGATATAAATATAGTCGAAAGAAAATTATTAGCTAATATTAAACGACGTCCTGGTATGTATATTGGTAAAATGTCATTGGAGTTCTTACAAAACTTTTTCAACGGTTACAACTGTGCAGCTAAATTGCATTTCAATGATGGAAAACACCATATTTTGCCTGAGGGCTTTAACGATTTTGTTGCTGTCAAGTTGCTTGGTCATAACAAGACCGTATTGAATTATTGTTCATTGATTTACGAAACTGAAGGTGACGAAGATAAAGCTGTTAATATGTTTTTTGAACTACTTAATGAATGTCTAATAAGTCAAGGGTTTGAACCTATAAGTGATTGTGAGGACTAATATGAAAATAGCAATCATAATAGGTGCGGTAATCTTATTTTCAGCACTCTGCGTTGTAGGATTATTCCTAATCCGCCGCACCCTATATAACATGATAGACCGCCGAATAGAGCGCTTTCAGAGCGAGCTTATCGAAAAGCAGGTGCGTGAGATACAGAATATGTATCGTCAGGTGCGTGGCTGGCGGCACGATTACCGCAACCATATCAACAATATGAAAATTCAGCTCTCAGAGGGCAATTATGATAAGCTGTCTGACTATCTCAACGAGCTTGCGGACGATCTTGACACTGTGGATACTGTAATAAAGACGGGCAATGTTATGGCGGACGCTATCCTCAACAGCAAGCTGAATGTTGCGGAGAAAATGAACATAAAGCTCAACGTGAAAGCGAATGTTCCCGACAAGCTGCCCATGAGCGATGTTGAGCTTTGTTCAATGCTTGGAAATATACTTGATAATGCAGTTGAAGCCTGTGGCACGCTTCCTGAAGAGGAACGATTTATGCGTGTGTATATCGGCAAGCTGAAAGGACAGTTGTATCTTTCTGTGCAGAACTCCGCAGGCAAAGTGCGCAAGTCGAAAAATACATATCTCTCCACCAAAGAGGGTGAACACGGCTACGGCTTATTCCGAATCGACAGAGTTGCGAAAAGGTACGGCGGATATGTTAATCGTCAGAATGAAGAGGGCGTGTTTGCCACCGAAATAATGGTGCCGCTTTGCAGTTAGTATTGCCATTCGTGCCGTATTTTGACCGTTCGTGCAGAAATCAACACGGGCGGTCTTTTTTGCTGTATGATGAATGTGAGGTGAGAATATGAAACGTGTAAAAATCGCAAAGTACACAAAAGAAAAACGTCAGAAAGCGAGGGACGAATACAACAAAGAGCAAAGCAAGATAAAGTACAAGACCTTTGAAAATATGCGCTATACCCTTTATGAGCTTTGGAAAAGCCAGCCTATAATGCTGATACTGGTCATTGTGCAGATATTTTCAAGCGTCGCCGCAACTCTTTTTAATACGTTCACTAGCAAATATGTTGTTGAGCTTGCGCTGGGAACTTCATCACGCACAAGGCTTGCAGTAATATGTTTGCTGCTTATAGTCGGCGAGCGTATATCGGAATATATAGAAAAAGAGTCGAGGGATTATGGAGGATATTTAGGTCAATTCAAATTTCTCAACTATATGCTGCGAAAAATGCAGCGAAAGCATATGTCTACCGACTATGAGAACAACGAAAGCTGCGAGAACAGCAACTTGATGCAAAAGGCACATACAGGTTCACATTACATAACTACTCAGACAATTTATACCATTAGGGATTTTCTTATGGCGTTGATACAGCTTGCAGCATATGGTGGAATACTTTCAATGCTCGATCCTATAATGATCCTTATCGTCGGCGTTCCTACCATTACGGTCTATTATCTTGAGCGGCATAAAATGAAATGGATATGGAACATGGCAGATAATTGGCAGCAGTATGATCGTGAACTTAATTATATCAGCAATGCAGGCAGAGATTTTTCTTCGGCAAAAGATGTGCGCATTTTCGGAATGGACAAATGGTTCACAAAGATTTTCGACCGCTCATATGCAAACCGCTTGAACTGGTACGAACAGCAGGACGAATGGACATTCCGTCACAATGTGGTGTCAACTATCATCTTGCGGCTTGCAGATTTTGCCGCCTATGCTTATGTTATTTATATGGTAGTTAAAGGCAATATAGGCGCAGGCGATTTTGTGCTGTATTTCAATTCCATATGGAATTTCGGCTATTCTGTAAGAACTGCGTTTGACAAGTTCTCAGGTTTCAAATGGCTTTCTAACAATACTTCCTATGCAAGACAATATCTCGAAATGCCCGATAAGACCAATCGCAGCAAGGGCGAAGAACTACCAACAGGGGAGTGCGAGCTTGAATTTAGAAATGTCAGCTACACGTATTCCGGTGCTGAAAAGCCGACTATCCAAAATATCTCATTTACTTTGCATAAGGGCGAAAAGCTTGCACTTGTGGGACTTAACGGCGCAGGAAAGACCACTCTCATAAAGCTTATGTGCGGTCTTTATGACCCAACAGAGGGCGAGATACTTCTTAACGGAAAGCCTGTGAACAGCTACAACAGAGATGAATATTTCACGCTTTTCGGCGCAGTTTTTCAGGATATTGCCTTGCTTGCGGTGACTATCGCTGAAAATATCGCAGGTGCAGATGCGGATAGTTTTGACCGTGAAAAAGTTTATGACTGCCTTAAAAAAGCAGGACTATACGATAAAGTTATGAGTTTGCCTGAAAAAGAAAACACAAGGCTTGTGAAGTCAGTTTTTGAAAATTCCACCGAGCTTTCGGGCGGTCAGACGCAAAAGCTTGCACTTGCAAGGGCGTTGTATAAGGACGCACCGATACTTCTCCTTGACGAGCCAACAGCCGCACTTGACCCTATCGCAGAGCAGGAAATGTATTTGAAATATGCCGATTTCACCAAAGGCAAATCAAGCGTTTTCATATCCCACCGTCTTGCCTCAACAAGGTTCTGCGACAGGATAATAATGATAGAAAACGGCACTTTAACAGAAACAGGCACTCACGCCCAGCTTATGGCGCAGGGCGGAAAATACGCCGAGCTTTTCGAGCTTCAAAGTTCATATTACAATGACAAGGGGGTGCAGATAAATGAGTAAAAGTAATGAAAACAACGAAGAAAAGCTTTCCGCAAAGGAAAGACGTGAGATAATAAAACGAACGCTGAAAGCTGTAAGGGTCGCCGACGGCGGTTATCTCATTAGAGATACTATTGAATATGTGCTGGGGCTTGCCACGGAATTTGTCTTTATATATCTGTCTGCCCTTGTTATCGACGGCATTACGCAGTCAAAACCTGTTGGAACGCTGCTTTCTTATGCAGCGATTGTCGTTGGCGTGCAGGCTGTGATATTTATGATAAAGTTGTTTCTTTTAAGACGTTCAAGTTCTCAGACTTTTGCCAGAAGTACCAATCTGCATAAAAATCTTTGGCAGAAAGTAATGACAATGGATTTTATCCACCTTGAAAGCACCGACACACAAAACAAATTTTCTAACGCAGACGATCAGATAAATAATTATAACGCAGGCATACCAGCCCAGTGTACCTATATCAATTATGGGATCGGCGGATTATTTATGATGATAACAGGCGTTATACTTATCATACCGATGATTTTTGCAAAGCCTGTCACCACAGCAGGGTTTAGTGGTTTCGTTCAGTCTATATGGGGTTTTCTTGCGGTGGTTATAATAACTGTTTTGCTTGAAATGCTAAAATCCTTGGTCATAAACCCTAAAGCCATACTTGGTTTCGAAAAGGTACAAAATGACAAAAAGATCATTCAAGCAAATCGTGCAGAGGGCTTTTTCAGTAATTACATTCTCGGCAATTATCGAAACGGCAAAGAGATAAGAATATATTCCCAGCAAAATCTTATTGATAAAGAGCTTGATAAAGCACGAGATGAGATAGCAGAGGGTTGGTTCAAAGCATATAAGTCAGCTATGCTGCCGAATTTTCTTTGTCAGGTGGTCAATATCCTCACAAAGGCACTTATGTACGGCTTTGCGGTCATTAGGGCGGCAAGCGGAATGTTATCTCCAGGCGAGGTGATAGCTTTTGCGCTGTACTTTGAAAAGATATCCGCAGGCGTGTCAGATCTTTCAGACTTTTACGGACTGCTGAAAATAACGCCGACTTTCTGCAAGAAATATTTTGATTTTCTTGATATCCCTGATGAAAAGTATAAAGGCACTATACCCACCGAAAAGCGTGACGATAACGAATATGAATTTGAGTTCAAGCACGTTTGGTTCAGGTATCCCAACAGTGAGGAGTATGTACTGAAAGATATCAATCTCAAATGGCGTATCGGTGAGAAAATGGCACTGGTGGGCAGGAATGGCTCAGGCAAATCAACGCTGATAAAGCTGCTTTGCAGGCTTTATGACGCCACAAAAGGTGAGATAACCCTCAATGGTATTGATATCCGCAAGTATTCCTATGATGACTATATGCAACTTTTCTCTGTTGTTTTTCAGGATTCCAAGCTGTTTTCATACAGCCTTGCAGAAAATGTCGCCGCTGATACCGATTTTGACAGCGAACTTGTGGAAAACTGTGTAAGAAAAGCAGGGCTATCAGAACTTCTTGACAAAATGCCTGACGGTATAAATACATACCTTTACAAGGACTTCAACGAAAACGGAGTGGAGATATCAGGCGGTGAAGCCCAGAAACTATGCCTTGCGAGGGCGATATATAAAGGCTCACCTTTCATAGTTCTTGACGAACCCACCGCCGCGCTCGACCCTATATCTGAATATGACATCTACACAAAATTTAACAGCATTGTTGGAACAAGAACGGCTATCTACATTTCGCATAGGCTGTCAAGCTGCCGTTTTTGCGATGATATAACAGTTCTTGACAATGGCCACATAATAGAGCGTGGCAGCCATGAAAAGCTTATCGCCAAAGGCGGAATATATACAGCAATGTGGGCGGCACAGGCGGAGTATTATAAAGATACGGCAGGGGAACTGTTTGCGTAATTTGGTTGAAAAGCCAATGCAAAGTAAAAGGCCCACCGAGCGAAGCGAGCAAAAGGTCAAGGGGTGAAACCCATTGCAGGGTCTAGGGACAGAGTCCCTAGCGGAGTAAATTTCTTGTTCGACTTCGCTCACAAGAAATGGGCAGAGCCTCAATAGGCACAAGCCTACTAAGCGGTGCAGAAAGCAATAGAAGAATTGCAAATGAAAAATCAATCACAAAGCGGTGTCGGAGTGTAAATTCTGCACCGCTTTTGCAGTTTGTTTTACAAACTTTTCCTGCGACATCCTCGAAAGGACAAAAAAACACCCACAGAAAACTGTGGGTGCCAAAAAATAAAAAATTATAGGGGAGAAGCTAGTAGAAATTAATCTACAAGCTGTATATATGAAGGCTTGGGGTAAAAGCCTACATACCAAAGTTATTCATCGCTTTCGGAACTTTCCTCGTGGGGTCTTGTCCCTTGCGACAAGTATATAATACCTTGTCCGTATGTACTGCATATGAAAGTTTTGTGTTAGTTATGTGAATTTTATTGAACAATTTTTGAAGGTGTGGTATACTATACCAAGAAGCGACGGAAGCGTCGTGAAAGTGCGTAGAATCGTGATTTGAGATTGGAGGACAGTGCTTGACACTGGTTGGGAATATGCCTAGATTTTTTGTTGACAGCGTATCGGGGGATACGGTAACTATCAGAGGTAATGACGCTTATCATATCGGCAGAAGTTTGCGTATGAGACTTGGAGATATCATCACTGTTTGTGCGGACAGGGTGGAATACAGAGCAAAAATTCTGTCCATTTCTGATAAGGAAGTGGTTTGCGATGTGCTTTCTGCTGAGAAAAGCGAAAATGAGCCTACTGTGAATGTGGTGCTTTATCAGGCGTTGCCCAAGTCTGATAAAATGGATCTTATAGTGCAAAAGGCTGTGGAGCTTGGAGCGTACAAGATAGTGCCTGTTATTACGGCGAGGTGCGTTTCAAGACCTGCAAAAAGCGGCTACGAAAAGCGTGTGGAGAGATACAATAAGATAGCTTTGGAAGCGGCGAAACAGTCGGGCAGGGGATATGTGCCTGAGGTGACGAACTTTATAAGCTTCGAGGAGTGCCTTGGTGAGCTTAAAGAGTGCGACGAGAGCTTTATGTGCTATGAAAAAGGCGGTGTGAGCCTTAGCAAGACAGGCATTGCCCCTGTCAGTGAGGGCGAGGAAAAAACTATTGGCTTGTTTATCGGCTGTGAGGGCGGATTCGAGAGCCATGAGGCGGAGAGCTGTAGTCAGGCAGGGGTCACTGTGGTGAGTCTTGGACCTAGGATACTGCGGTGTGAGACTGCTCCGCTGGCGGCTCTTAGCGTGATAATGAGCCTTACGGGAAATATGTAGCAGTGGGCAATTTGTCAAAGCTTACTGAGAATTTTTGAGCAGGTTGTATAAAAAATCAGTATTTTTTGTAAACGTCTTGATTTTTTATAACAAATATGCTATACTGTAGATAATCTGAACTCAGTTCAGAGTGGAATATTCAGAAAAGGAGCGTTTTATTATGGCAAGCGGATTGAAAGTTATAGCTGCACTCGGTGCGATCGCTGCAGGAGCTGCTGCTATTTTTGCATTTAAAAAGCACAAGGAGCTTGAAAACTACGATTACGAAGACCTCGATGAGGATTTCGACGATTGCTGCGGCTGCGACGAGTGTTCTGACGAGGCTGATGAAGCTGATAAGACAGAGGACGCTGAGGCTGCTGAGGAGTCTGAGGAAAAGGCTGAAGAGCCTGCTGAGGACGAGGCTGCAACTGAGGAGGACGTTGACGTTGAAGTTCAGCTCGACGCTATCGAAGAGCCTGTTGAGGACGTTGACAAGGAATAATCGAGTATTATTTATTAAAACAAAAAGGACAAGCCGATGTGGTTTGTCCTTTTTTATTTGCTGATATTTTGGCTCTTTGTAGGGGTGAACAGTGTTCGCCTGTGAGAGTGCTGAAAAGTATCAAAGTAATGGGCAGTAACGGGCAGTGACGGGCGACCTCAGGTCGCCCCTGCAAACATTGTTCGTATGTGTTTAGGCTTTGCTCAGGCGGTTTTCGATAAAGTCGAAAACCTCGTCTTGGGATATGCCCAGGACGGCTGAAAACTCGTCAAAGAGCAGATTTTCCGCATTCTTGAAAAAACGCTCGTCCAATGAATGGAGGTGTCTGCCCTTTGAAATAAGATGTTTCTGCCTGAGATAAAGCGTTCTTACAAGCTGTGCAAGGCGCTTTCTATCACCGCTTTCAAGTATCTGTGAATAAAGCTCGGCACGCTCGCTGCTGCTTTCTTTCCAGAGGGAGCTCTCCTCGGGCATTTCTTTTATTATCTCCTCTATCTCTTCCCCTGTGAGAAGAGGTTTGAACTTTGTTTTAAGCTCGTCATTATCTACCGGCACATACAAGGTGGAATTGGCTTGGTGGACAGGCTTTAGTACTATGTAGCGTTTTTTCTGACCCTTGACGGTCTGTTCGCACTCGCCCTCGACTTTACACACTCCAGTTGTACCATATGATATGACGTCGCCTTTTTTAAGCATTTTTAACGCTCCTTCCGCATTAAATCGTGAATATAACTTTATTTTGTTTCTTATATACATTATAGCACTTTTTTTCACAAAATGTCATAGGCAATTTTCACAAATACTGCATGAGGAAGAATTGTATAAATGTGTATGAAAGGGGGTTGAAAAAAAGCGGAAAGAGCCGTTCTTTCCGCTTTACATATCTTTATAGTAGGTCTTGTTTTTGGTTAGTCCCAAAAGATAGTCTACATTTGTTTTGTGATATTCAGCCAAGGCTATGAGGATATCCGTGGGGATATCACGCTGGCCTAGTTCGTAGTTGCTGTATGCTTGCTGTGAGCAATGGAGTATTTTTGCCATATCGTTTTGTTTAAGGTCTGCGTCTTCTCGCATATCTCGTATTCTTTGAAAAACCATGCGGCGCTCCATTCCTTTCTGATAGTATATATTTAATATATCATACAACATTATGTTGTGCTTTTCTTACTACATTATGTTGTAAAAACACTATGGCTGTTTGTGGGTATTTAACAAAATATTTATAAATGTCGAAAATATTGTTGACTTGCATGGGAAAATGTTGTAAAATAAATTTATTAAAGAAATATGGAGGTAACATTATGAAAAAAATATCTGCTCTTTTATTGGCAGTGGTAATGGCTTTTGGCATGGCAGGCTGTTCTGACAGCGGGTCTTCCGACAGCGATAAGGAAAGCTCGGCTGCGGCTGTGCAGACGGAAAGCAGTGCCGCTGACTCTTCGGAAGATGCAACAGAAACAATAACTACAACAACAACTGCTCCTGCGGTGACGGAATCATCACAGGCTGAGGCGGTTGACACAAGCACGGCTGACGAAAACAAGCCTGCAAGCGGTGACAGCAATGACATTGCGGCTAGTGCTATAGAGCCGTCAGAAACAAGCGAGGAAAATCTTGCACCTATCGGTCAGTGGATAAAGACCACCATGTACTGCCCTACAGATAAAATTTATCACACTATTTATACAAGGATAACAAAGGTAGTCAGCAAGAGCGAGGACGCAGATTATGTAAACAAGGCTATCGAGCTTAATAATTCTGTTGGCAGTGATTTTTATAAGATAGACGAGAGCGAGCTGAAAATACCTGATGACTGCGAGCTTTGCGTTATGGAATATGAGGTATATGTTCCTGATGATTTCCCTAGCAATGATTGGGGCATAATCTCTCCTGATGTAAACTATTCTGCTTCCAACAAGGGCGGCGGAGGAATACCTTCTGCGGACGGTGCTTCTACTTATATCGGCATGGGCGGAACTACTGAGCTTCTTACACAGAAAAAGAACGAATATTTTGTTGGAAATACATACAAGTATGTAAACCTTTTCCTTATGGTAAAGGGCTACAAGGATTATAAGTTCACATTCAGTTCTTATCCAGAGGGAACAACTTCTGACAGCTCTGATGAAGCTGTAACGGCATATATCAGCGCAGAATAACATATGATTTTTGGGCAGGCACGATTTGTGTCTGCCTTTTTTCTTTGCGGAGAAATTGACAATGTGGGGCAAGCGTGTTATAATAAAGTATTATGGAAAAGTATACTTGTCTGAGAGAGGAAAATCAGTAAATGAACGAAAATAATATACGAAATTTCTGCATTATAGCTCATATAGACCACGGCAAATCTACTCTTGCCGACAGAATTTTGGAGCTTACCGATACTGTGAAGCTAAGAGATATGGAAAATCAGCTTCTTGATAATATGGACATCGAGCGTGAGAGAGGTATCACGATAAAAGCTCGTGCGGTACGTCTTAACTATCACGCTGACGATGGGCAGGACTATGTTTTTAACCTTATCGACACTCCCGGTCACGTTGACTTCAACTATGAGGTGTCACGTTCTCTTGCCGCCTGTGAGGGTGCATTGCTTATCGTTGACGCTTCTCAGGGTATAGAAGCGCAGACACTTGCAAACACTTATCTTGCTATCGAACATGACCTTGAGGTAGTGCCTGTTATAAACAAGATAGACCTGCCGTCTGCTGACCCTGAAAGGGCTTGCGCAGAGGTTGAGAACGTTATAGGTATCCCTGCTATGGACGCTCCGAGGATATCAGCTAAAATGGGTACGAACGTCAAGGAAGTGCTTGAACGTGTGGTAAAGGATATCCCATGCCCTAAGGGTGACGAGAACGCTCCGCTCAAGGCGCTTATTTTTGACAGCTATTATGACCAGTACAAGGGAGTTATAATATACTGTCGTGTGAAAGAGGGTCATATAAAGGCGGGGGATACTATCAGGCTTATGGCTACGGGAGCTGAGTTTCAGACGGTGGAGATAGGCTATATGGGTGCAACTGACCTTGTGCCTGTGGGCGAGCTTCATGCAGGCGAGGTTGGCTACATTGCGGCATCTATAAAGGATATCGGCGACACTCGTGTGGGCGATACTGTGACAAATGCGGCAGAGCCTTGCGCTGAGGCACTGCCTGGATATAAGAAAGTAAACCCTATGGTATACTGCGGAATCTATCCTGCGGACGGAGCGAAATATCCTGACCTGAGAGACGCTTTGGAAAAGCTTATGCTCAATGACGCTTCACTGTCATTCGAGCCTGAAACTTCCATTGCGCTGGGCTTTGGTTTCAGATGTGGATTCCTCGGACTTCTGCACATGGAGATAATCCAGGAGCGTTTGGAGAGAGAATATAATCTCGACCTTATCACAACTGCTCCGTCGGTTATCTACAAGGTAAATCTTACTAACGGCGAAACTGTGTTTATAGATAACCCGACGAATTATCCTGACGTGGCAAATATCGCTTCGGCAGAAGAGCCTATAGTAAATGCGCATATTTACACGCCGTCTGAATATGTTGGAAATATAATGGAGCTTTGTCAGGACAGACGTGGCGTATACAAGGATATGAAGTATATAGACGAAACGAGAGTTGACCTGCATTATCAGCTTCCCCTCAACGAGATAGTTTATGACTTCTTTGACGCACTGAAATCACGCACAAAGGGCTATGCTTCATTTGACTATGAGATGATGGGCTATGCGAAGTCTAAGCTTGTGAAGCTTGATATACTCCTTAACGGCGAGGTAGTGGACGCACTTTCGTTTATCGTACACGAGGATAAGGCATATTCAAGGGGCAGAAGACTGACGGAGAAGCTTAAAGAGAATATACCAAGACAGCTTTTTGAGATACCTGTGCAGGCGGCTATCGGCGGAAAGATAATAGCCAGAGAAACTATCAAGGCTATGAGAAAAGACGTACTGGCTAAGTGCTATGGAGGAGATATCACAAGAAAGAAGAAGCTGTTGGAGAAGCAAAAAGAGGGTAAGAAGCGAATGAGACAGCTTGGTTCTGTGTCAGTACCGCAGGAAGCGTTTATGTCGGTGCTGAAGCTGGACGAGTAGCGGGGCGGATTTTAGTGAGGAGTGAGGAGTGAGGAATGGCGGAGCCATACCGAGTAAATCACCAACACAAAGTAGAGGAAACACCGAGCGAAGCGAGCAAAAGGTCCAGGGGCACGCCCCTGGTCAGGGTCAAGGGGTGAAACCCATTGCAGGGTCTAGGGACAGAGTCCCTAGCGGAGTAAATTTCTTGTTCGACTTCGCTCACAAGAAATGGGCAGAGCCTCAATAGGCGTAAGCCTACAAGCGGTGCAGAAAAGCAAAAGAAGAAATGCAAAGTTTCTCCTTATACAATGCAGAAATCGAAGAACAAAACTGCACCGCTTTTCTTTCCTCCTGCACAACGTAAAATCCGCAAAGAGCGAAGCGATTTTGCGGCACGGCAAGGTGGCGCATAATTGTAGGGGCTGGCGCCCTCGACAGCCCGTTTCGGGGAGCTTGAAATTTTGAATTATTGCAAAGTGGTGTAGACGTGCCATGTTGTGCCGAACATGGTGCGGATACCACAGGAATGAGCAGGCAAACACAAGTGGGACGTCGCATTTCTGTGAAGCAGAAATTGCGCCGTTCCCCTACATGGTTTGTGGAACGCACCAAATTGTGTGTATAACGTAGGAATGAATAGGCGACTGACACGGGCGAACAGTGTTCGCCCCTACCGTCATTTGTGGGGGTATTATAGTTTGTGAAAACATAAATGATGTGCAGATAGCATGGGGGTTGTCGGTCGGTACAAATATAAATAATTTTTGAAAGGAGCAGCTATGCCTGATATACAAAAGTCTATGAAATTATCGCTTGCTTTCGGGCTGAGCGGTGCGGTGATATTGCCTGTGCTTTATGAGGTCTATGCCAATATCTCTGGGGCGGCTGGGCTTGTGCTTATCGCTGTGTGGGCGGTGTGTGCAGGAGCTAAATTCTCGGCACTCAAATTCAAGGAAGCTTTTATGGGCATGGTATGCACACTTGCTTATGCAGGTATTCTTGGCGTTATCTGCTATATCGTTATTCACCCCAGAGTTTCCGATATGCTAAACAGGCGGTCGGTGTATTTTCAGCTCAGTTTGAAACAGCAGGCTTATTTCGTGCTTTATGCGGTGCTTATAAGCCTTTGTATGTTCCTTGTGTGGGGCGGTATCTTCGGCGTGAAAAAGGCGGTAGAGAGATTTCGGCTCAACCGTGAAAAAACAGGGGAGTATATCGACAAGGCTTTTGATGATGACGAGGATATGCTATGACGGGCATTTATATCCATGTGCCTTTCTGTAAAAGAAAATGCCCATATTGCGACTTCTATTCCGTTTGCAGACCTGAGCTTTATGAGGAATACACTCAGGCTGTGTGCCGCAATATTGAGGCTTTTAAGGGCAGGGACATAAAATGCGATACTATCTACTTCGGGGGCGGTACGCCCTCTGTGCTGTCGGCTGAACAGGTTGACAGGATAATAGATACGGCAGGAAAGTGCTTTGATCTTTGCGAGCCTGAAATAACCTTGGAGGCTAATCCAAGCTCTGTGGACATGGAGAAGATGTCAGGGTGGAGAAAAGCAGGGGTAACAAGGCTTTCTTTCGGCGTTCAATCGGCTAATGACAGGGAGCTTGGCTTCTTGGGCAGGCTTCATGACTTTTCTCAGGCAAAGTCGGCTGTGAAAACGGCGGCTCAGGTGGGATTTAGGCACATCTCATGCGATATCATGCTGGGGGTAAAGGGTCAGACCCTTGAAAGCCTTTGGGACAGCATAGAGAGCCTTACGGCACTTCCTGTTGACCATATTTCGGCTTATATGCTGAAAATAGAAAAGGGTACGGCTTTTGATTGCGATGAGATGAGAAATGCTGTGGCTGATGACGATATGCTGTGCGATATGTATTTGCAAACTGTGGGACAGCTTGCAAGCAAGGGCTTTTTGCAGTATGAGATATCAAATTTTGCCAAAGAGGGCGGAAAGTCACGGCATAATCTTAAATACTGGCACGGGGAAGAATATATAGGCATTGGTCCGTCGGCACATTCTTTCTTTGAGAACGAAAGATATTACTGCAAGAGCGATGTTGAGAAGTTTATTTCTGACAAGGTGCAGAGCATGGTGGTGCTTGAGGACGATCCTGACAAGGCGGAAGAGTATGTTATGCTGGGGTTAAGGCTCACGGAGGGCATTGACATAGGCAAAGCCGAGGAACTTGGGGGCAAGGAGCTTGGGGATAATATCCGCAAAAAGGCGGCAATGTTTCAGAAGCAGGGGCTTTGCATGGTGAAAAACGGCGTTTTAAGGCTTACGCCTGCGGGATTTCTGGCATCAAACTCTATTATCGGTGAGCTGCTGTGGTAAACCTGTATAAATATAGGCAGACAGTGTTGTGCAGTTATACAATAGATATACGATATGTAGGGGATAAGCTTGAAAAATGACGGAAAATGTGGTATAATTCACTGCGGCGGAGTGTGTCCGCAGTTTTATGTTACCGAGAGGTTTTTTTATGAAAAGTATAAGATTTATTGCTTTGATTTCAGCGGCGGCAATGTGTTTCGGGCTTTGCGCCTGCGGAAAGTCGGAGAAAAAAGACGAGATAGCTGTGCCTATTCTGGAAACTAAGGATATAACATATAAGACGGTAAAAGCTGAGATAGGAGATATCTCTCAGGAGTATCATCAGGAGGGTGTTTATGATTACCCTTACAGCGAAACTGTCACCTTCAAGGCGAGCGGTCAGATAAAGTCTATTGATGTGGAGTCGCCTTGTGATGTGAAAAAGGGCGATCTGCTTTGCACACTTTATTCTGACGATGTGGACGAGCAGATAGAAGAGGAAGAAATAAGGCTCGATCAGGCGAAGCAGACTGTTGCCACGTTGCAGGCGAACGGTGCTGACTACAGTGAGATACAGCTTTCTCAGTACGACTTGCAGATAGAACAGCTCAAATATGACAGGCTTGTGGCGTCCTTGGAGGATTATAAGGTTTACGCTCCATGTGACGGACAGTTTGATCTTGCAGACAGACGAGGTCAGGAGCTGACAGCGTTCATGCCGGTGAATAAGGGCGAGGTGCTTGGGTATACTTCCGATAAATCGCAAAAGGCTCTGTGCGTGTCTGTATTTGACAATGCGCTCACAAACGTGAATTTTGGCACTGCAGTGCAGATAGTGCAGGGTGCCAATACTATGGGCGGCACTGTGACGGATATAATCTACAATGAGAGCGGAGATTTCTCGGCATATGTTTATGTTATCACCCCTGACGAGGAGAACGATATGCTGGATCTTGGCGGCATAGAGGTTGTCTTTGACGTGTATTCAAGGCTTGATACTGTGATAGTTCCGCAGAAGGCAGTGAAGAAGCTTGACGGACGCAACTATGTGAATCTGCTTGTGGACGGTGTAAAGATAGAGCAGGACGTAGAGCTTGGCATCGAGGACAACGACAACGTTGAGATACTTTCGGGACTCAGCGGCGGTGAAGAGATAATACTCAATTGACGGCGTTCAGCCAATTAAATACTATTTGATTGGCTGATTTGTGTTTTAAGAAAAAATAAAGAAATAAAGCACTTGATTTTTTGCGTAATTTCGTGTAAAATAAAAGAACAGAGTGTCTAGGGAGGACTAAAAATGAAGGATTTTTTATCTAACGTATGGGTAAAGCGAGCGGTATCAGTTTTTAATGTCGCTTACTTTGCTGTAATAACTCTGCTCACCTATGCAACGTTCCTGTATGATCTGGAGTTTGCGGCAGGCAGAGAGAAGTCGTTTTTTACTGTATATGTGGTGCTGAATGTTGTATTTCTGGGACTTATGCTCTTTTCAAGACGTGAGCTTGTGACGGAGATACTGAGCATACTCATGCTTCCGGTCGTGTTCTGCATGATACTTTTCAACATGGGCGACTGGATATTGATAGTTCCGCCGTTCGTTGTTGCTATCATAATGTTCTTTGCGGCAGGTACGAACGAAACTGTAAAGGTCATAATGGGTACGATATACCTGCTTATGTATGTTCTTGGAATCGTTGCATACTTTGTGCTTAATATCCTTTTCGGAGGCACATCTGTTGAAACTGTACTAAATTCAGATCTTGATACATCGTCAAGTGTTTATGCTCTCTACAGAGATAACTTCAAGAAGCTCACTGAGGTAACGTCAGAATCAAATACCATATCGCCTGACGGCCAGTATCAGATAATACTTTATGATGTAAAGGACAGCGATAAGGGTGCTGTAAAGATATGCGTAGTGCCATACAATCAGGATATCGAGCTTAAATTCTTTACGCTTAAGCAGAAAGGTATCAAAAAGACCATTTCCAACAAGGGCATAAGGGGAACAGTTCCTGATGTTGGCTGGGTAGAGGAGGACGGAGTTCTCAAGGTGCAGTACAGACTTTCGGAGGCTGACGATCTGAGAGCCACTTCTGTTACAACAATGCCGGATAAGCAGTATTTCCAGTTCCTTGGTATTCAATAAGTTCGCAAGACCGTCTGAGAAGGCGGTCTTTTTGTTAAAAATGGCTGTTAATAAGAGTTTATTCATAAAAAGCGTGTGGCTATTTTGGTGAAAACGCTTAGTTTGTATTACAAAACAGTTACATTATATGAAAAGTTGCATGGCGCGCTTGACAGTTTTGTTAAAAAGGTGTAAAATATTAATAGTGTTTTATAACGTTTCGATACTTGTGTGAACGGCTGTGAAAGCGTTTACATATGATAGTATCAAGGGAGGATAAGAATTAAGATGAGATCAAAGAGAATACTTGGCATGGTATCAGCGATAATGATGCTTGGCGTTTGTGCTGTGCCTGCTTATGCCGACAGTGAGGCTGAAATACCTGAATATAGTGCCGACAAGAGTATCCTTACAACAGATACTTCAGCACCGTCTTTATCATTCGATATGAAGGATTGGGAGAGATATATCAAGGCGACTCCTGATGGTGAGAAGATATCAGTGGGAGTATCTCAGGAAAAGACCTATGCTTATCAGGGTGCGAGCCTTAAGATAACAGCAACACAGCCTAATGACATAAGCGATTATTGTACTTTTGCTTCGCTTATAAGAGATGACGATAAGAATTTGGTTTATCCTGGCTCTGATTCTGAAGATACGCCTTATATAACGATGGGCGTTGAGATCGACGCCAAGGATTTTGGCATGACTTGTTTTGACGGCTGTATGTTTTCTTTCAAGTACAGGATAAATCAGGACGCTCAGGGCAAGCTTATGGGAGATTCTGTGTTTGCTTTTCCTTGTACTGAGGAATACAAAACGGTGACCAGCAATAGTGTTCAGCTTGAAATAAATACAGATGCAAGCAATAATGTTACTCAGTATGCGACAGCACTTATACCGGTACCTGACAAGTGCGGAGCAACAAAGTTCGTATTTGAGATACCGGTTATAAAGAAAATGGATAAGACAGATGTGCTTTATATTGATAATCTTGTAATAGATACTCCGTTGCAGAAGAACGGTGAAGATCTTCAGGTAATGAATCTCGATGGCTACAATAAAAGTGCAAAGGCACAGGAGATCGTGCAGGGCTTAAAGATACAGCCTAAGTCAAACGGACTGAGCAGCACTTCGTCATCTGAGGCTGAATCTTCAAAGGGTATCGGAGTAGTAGGCATTGTAGTTATTGCGGTCGTTGCGGTTGTTATTGTCGGTGCTGTTATTTTCGTTATCAAGAAAAAGAGATCGCAGTTCTATTGATTTTTTGATCTGACAGAGAGATGGGCTTTTGGCTCATCTCTTTTTTTCATTTTTTTATGAATATATCCTCATCTCCGAGAAATAATAGCATTAGCCTAAAATGGCATATCTTATACTGAAAGGAACTTAATTATGAAAAAATTGTTCGCTATGCTAACTTGTCTTGGCCTTTGCGGCGTTATGCTCGCAGGCTGTTCAAGAAATGACGATAACTCAGGTTCGACATCTTCCGGCGTTACTACGACCACAACTTCTAAAAATGAGGTCACAAGCAGACGTGATGACAGCGACACGCTTGTGAGCCGTGTTGGCGATGGTATCAAGGACACTGTAAGCGGTGGTGCGGATATTATTGATGATACTGTAAGCACTGTAGAAAGCGTTGTTGACGATATCATTAGATAAGCTGCACATATGCTTGCGGACTGCTCAGCCGTGATATTATTTCGGCTTGTGGCAGTCCGTTTTTTATTGTGAAGTCGTATGATAAAACTCAAACAATATCAAAAATCAATGGTTGACTATTGATAAATTATTAACGCTAAATCATAATTAACTAATTATTTGACTAACTGTGAATAAAATGTAAAATCCATGTAAAATAAGTGTTTAAGTTTGCGGTTTGCTCTTTAAAAATGTAGGGCTGTGTGGTATAATGAAATACATCAGGCAGATATTTTCTGCTATTAAGAAAATGTAAAGATTTATGGTGGATTTCTTTATGAAAATCGGAGAAAATAAGTGAAAAATATAGGCTCTGAGCTTGGCGGCTTGCTGAAAAAAATATGCTTATGGGGCGGTGTTATGGCTGGAGTATGCTGGGCATTCACTTTGCTGTGGGGGTTTGATATCACACAGCTTGCTGGCTTTGCATTGGGTTGGGGCTATATGTGCCTTTGTATGTACTTCCTTGGCGTGACCTGCGAGAAGGCTGTGGAGCTTGATGGCAAAAAGGCTAAACGGACTATGCTTGGGTGCTATATGGCAAGGTATGGGGTGCTTTTTGTGCTTTGTGCGGGTGCTATGCTAACAAAGGTTGTAAGTGCAGTTGGGATACTTCTGCCACAGTTTTATCCGAGGATAATTCTGTATGTCATACAGATAAGAGAAAGAAGGGATAAATAAATGACGGGTATAGGAAACGGCCCTAAGATAGTGTTTGAGATAGGCAGTCTGAGGATCACCGAAACGGTGGTGATGGGCTGGCTTATTATAGTTGCGGTGCTGATACTGTGCTTGTGGCTCACACACGACTTGAAAAAGGTGCCTGAGAAAAAGCGTCAGGTACTCGTTGAGATGTTTGTGAATTTTGTCAACAGCATGGTAAAAGAGAACATGGGCGTTGAAATGATGAAGTATGCCCCTTATATTGCTACGCTGCTTATTTATGCGGTGTTTGGCGCTCTTATCAGTTTGATAGGTCTGAGGTCTATGACTGCGGACATCAATGTTACGGCAACGTGGGCGCTTATGACATTCGTGCTTATCACATACAACAAGATAAAAGCGAATGGTTTCAAGGGCTATCTTAAAAGCTTTGCTCAGCCTGTGGCTTTCATTCTGCCGCTTAATATCATCAGTGAGGTGGCTACGCCTGTGTCTATGGCGTTCCGTCTGTTCGGTAACGTTGCAGGCGGCATGGTAATAACGGGGCTTCTTTACGGAGCGCTCGGCTCGCTGTCCTCGGCACTGGGTCTGACTTTTGAGGCAGGCTCATGGGCTTTCAGTGTATTTCAGGTAGGTATACCTGCGGTACTCAGCGTGTATTTCGACCTGTTCTCGGGGTGTATACAGGCTTATATCTTCTCTATGCTCACCATGGTAAACGTTGGTGCGGCGGCGGAAACAGAGTAATTTACCGCTTTGGCGGAAAGTATAAAAAGTAAATAGTAAATAACGGAGGTTTATCATTATGGAAAAGGCTATTCTTCTTGGCTGTTCAGCAATCGGCGCAGGACTTGCAATGATCGCAGGTATCGGACCTGGTATCGGTGAGGGCTACGCAGTAGGAAAGACTATCGAGGCTATCGCAAGACAGCCTGAGGCTAAGGGCGACTGCACAAGAACGATGTTCATAGGCGTTGCTATGGCTGAGTCAACAGGTATCTACGCATTCGTTGTAGCGCTTATCCTGCTCTTTGCTAACCCATTTATCGGAAAGCTTTAATAAAAAGCTTCAAACAAGATTTGCTCTGCATTGGTGCGGAGGGGAGGTTGGATAAATGGTATTGGCAGCAGGCGATGTGACAGAGTTTCTGTCAATAGATCTGACAACGATAATTGCGACTTTGCTCAACACGCTCATACTGTTTTTGGTGCTCAAGCATTTTCTGTTCGACAAGGTGAACAAGGTCATAGAGGACAGGAAGAACGATGTTAAGGAAACTTACAGGCAGGCTGACGAGGCGAAAGAGAACGCCCAGAAGCTTGAAGCTGAGTATACAAGCAGATTAGAGGGTGCAAAGGAAGAGTCTGCACAGATCATACAGACGGCAACAAGAAAGGCTCAGCAGCGTTCTGACGAGATAATCAGCGAAGCGAGAACTGAGGCAAAGGGTCTTGTGGACAACGCTTCAAGAGAGATCGAAAGAGAAAAGAAGATCGCTGTCAACCAGATCAAGAACGAGATCACCGATATTGCTTTCTCTGCTGCGGCGGCAGTTGTGGAAAAGGATATGACAGGCGAGGACAACGAACGTCTTATCGAGAAGTTCATTGACAATGTGGGTGAGATGTAATGGCAGACAGTATCGGGAATATTTACGGCAATGCACTTTTTGAGGTGTGCTGCGAGGAAAACTGCCTTGATGAAGTCTATGGTGAGCTTGGGAGCATAAGGGATATAATTTTCTCTCAGGGTCAGGAGGAATATGTGGAGCTGCTTGCGTCTCCGCTGGTAACGGAGAATGAAAAAAGGGCGACGCTGGAAAAGGTGTTTATGGGCAGGATACAGCCTGTTACGCTTAATTTTCTTTGCCTTGTGAGCGAAAAGGGCAGGATAAGGTTTCTGCCTGAGATATGCGCAAAGTTCAAGGAGCTTTATGAAAAGCATAATAATATCATAGAGGTCACTGCGGTGACGGCTATGCCTCTGTCTGAAAGGCTCAGGGACAAGCTTGTGGTTAAGCTGGAAGCTGTTTCGGGGGCAAAGATAGTGCTTGTGGAAAAGGTGGACAAAAGCCTTATGGGCGGTATCGTGCTGAGATATTCAGACACAGAAATAGACGGCAGCGTCAGAACTAAGCTTGATGATATCAAGGCTCAGATCGACGGGGTCATTGCATAGGAAAGGAACGGTATTTTAACATGAAATTACGTCCTGATGAAATAACAGGCTTGATAAAACAGCAGATCAAGGACTACCGCAGCAAGCTGGAGCTTGACGATGTGGGAACGGTCTGCACTGTGGGCGACGGAATTTCAAGAGTTCATGGACTTGACAAGTGTATGTCAGGGGAGCTTCTTGAATTTTCCAACGGAACATACGGTATGGCAATGAACTTGGAGCAGGATTTTGTAGGCTGTGTACTTCTCGGCTCTGAGGACGGAATAAAAGAAGGCTCGGGAGTAAAGAGAACAGGCAGGATAGTTTCTGTGCCTGTGGGAGATGCGCTTCTCGGCAGAGTTGTGAACGCTCTCGGTGCGCCTATCGACGGCAGGGGTGCTGTGCTTACAACAGAAACAAGACCTGTGGAAAGCCCTGCTTTCGGAATTATTACAAGACAATCGGTAAACAGACCACTCCAGACAGGTATCAAGGCTATCGACTCTATGATACCTATAGGCAGAGGTCAGCGTGAGCTTATTATAGGCGACAGACAGACAGGTAAGACTTCTATTGCCCTTGATACTATCATAAATCAGAAGGGCAAAGATGTTATTTGTATATATGTGGCTATAGGTCAGAAGCAGTCTACTGTGGCAAACGTGGTGGAAACTCTTTCAAAGCATGGGGCAATGGATTATTCTATAGTTGTATCGGCAACGGCGTCTGAAATGGCACCTTTGCAGTATATAGCTCCATATGCGGGCGTTGCAATGGCTGAGTATTTCATGCTTCAGGGCAAGGACGTTCTTTGCGTCTATGACGACCTTTCAAAGCACGCTGTGGCATACAGAACTATGTCGCTTCTGCTCCAAAGACCGACAGGACGTGAGGCTTATCCTGGAGATGTTTTCTATCTCCATTCAAGACTTTTGGAGAGAGCCTGCTGTCTTAACAAGGACTACGGCGGAGGCTCTATAACCGCTCTGCCTATTATTGAAACTCAGGCAGGCGATGTTTCGGCTTATATCCCGACAAACGTTATATCTATCACTGACGGACAGATATTCCTTGAATCTGAGCTGTTTTTCTCAGGCGTAAGACCTGCGGTAAACCCTGGTATATCGGTATCCCGTGTTGGCGGCTCGGCTCAGATAAAGGCTATGAAAAAGGTTTCAGGCTCGCTGAAACTGCTGTATTCGCAGTACAGAGAATTGCAATCATTCTCACAGTTTGGCTCTGATCTTGACAAGGACACTAAGGAAAGACTTGCACAGGGCGAACGTATTGTGGAAGTGCTCAAACAGGGCAAGACCTCTCCGTTGGACGTTGAGAAGCAGGTTGTCATAATCTATGCGGTGGTAAACAACTATCTGAAGAATATCAGAGTTGAGGATATCGCTGAATTTGAGAAAGACCTTTTTGTGTATATAGATGAAACTCATCCTGACATTTTCTCGTCAATAAGAGAAACAGGTGACCTTACAAAAGATAATGAACAGGCAATAAAGGACGTGCTTGCGGAGTATTCACAGAAGTTTCTTCAAAGCAGATAAGGAGCGCTGAGCAATGGCAACAGCTAATATGAAAGACGTCAAAAGACGTATCAAAAGCGTTGAAAGCACCATGCAGATAACAAAAGCCATGCAGCTTGTGGCGGCTTCTAAGCTCAGACGTGCCAAAGACAAGGCGGTGGCAGTTCAGCCGTTCTTTGAAACGCTTTTTAAGACAATGTGTGATATATCCTGCGACAGTGCGTTTAAATCGGTGTATACAAAGAAAAAGTTCCTTAATTCTACACTGCTTATAGTGGTGGCTGGCGATAGGGGACTTGCAGGAGGATTTAACTCCAACGTGCTGAAAATGGCTAAGGCAAAGGCTGACGAGGTGAAGTCATCAGGCGGTCAGCTTCGTGTTATGGCTGTGGGCAAAAAGGCTGTTGAGTTCTTTGAAAAGCGTGACTATGACCTTGCGTGGAAATATCCCCAGATAGCGGAGAGCATTGACGCTGACACTGTTATGGACATTGCAGAGGAAATTATCGCAGGCTTCAGGCACGGAGATTATGACAAGGTGGAGCTTGTGTATACAACATTTGTGTCGGCACTGACGCAAGAGCCTTGCAGCTTGCAGATACTTCCTGTGGAGGACCTTGACAAGCTTGGGGGCAGAAAGCACCCGTCAACTATCTATGACCCGTCCCCTGAGGAGGTCTTTGACGGCATGATACCCCAGTATATAGGCGGTATGCTTTATTCGGCGATAGTGGACAGCTACGCTTCTGAGCAGGCGGCAAGACGTACTGCAATGGAGTCTGCAACGGACAACGCAGGAGAAATGATAGACAACCTGTCGCTTCTTTACAACAGGGCAAGACAGGCGCAGATAACTCAGGAGCTTACGGAGATAAGCTCGGCAACTATCGGAAGGTAGGAAAGGTAATTATGCCCTTGTTTGGGGCGTTCAAAAGTAAATGTAGTGGGTATTGTTGGAGAAGTCTTGTAGGGGCGAACAGTGTTCGCCCGCATTTTCGCAGGCTTTTAAACATATCAGGCTATGATATCCCTTTTTGAAAGGTGGTAAATAAATGGAAAGCAAAAACATAGGCAAGGTAGTCCAGATAGTTGGTGCGGTAGTCGACATCCGCTTTGAAAAGGACAGCCTGCCTGACCTGCTCAATGCCATTGAGATAGACAACAAGGGCGAAAAGCTCGTTGTCGAGGTGGCTCAGCATATAGGCGACGATATAGTAAGATGTATCGCCATGGGCTCTACGGACGGACTTGTGAGAGGTATCGACGCTGTTGATACAGGCAAGGCTATATCCGTTCCGGTGGGCAAGGAAACTCTTTCGAGAATGTTCAATCTTCTGGGTGAGCCTGTTGACAATCTGCCTGCCCCTGAAACTAAGGAGCGCTGGGAGATACACAGAGAGCCTCCGACATATGAGGAGCAGTCTGCTTCAAATGAGATCCTGGAAACAGGTATCAAGGTCATCGACCTTATCGCACCATACCTCAAGGGCGGTAAGATAGGTCTGTTCGGCGGTGCGGGAGTAGGCAAAACTGTGCTTATTCAGGAGCTTATAAATAACGTTGCCAATCAGCACGGCGGTATCTCGGTATTCACAGGAGTTGGAGAGCGTACCCGTGAGGGCAATGACCTTTATTATGAGATGAAAGAGTCGGGAGTTATCGACAAGACCGTGCTTGTGTATGGTCAGATGAACGAGCCGCCCGGAGCAAGAATGAGAGTTGCACTTTCAGGACTGACAATGGCGGAGTATTTCAGAGATGTTGAGCATCAGGACGTGCTTTTGTTTATCGACAATATATTCAGGTTTACTCAGGCAGGCTCTGAGGTGTCGGCACTCCTTGGCAGAATGCCGTCAGCCGTTGGTTATCAGCCTACCCTTGCAACTGAAATGGGTCAGCTACAGGAGCGTATTACTTCCACAACAAAAGGCTCTATCACTTCCGTTCAGGCAGTTTATGTGCCTGCGGACGACCTGACAGACCCTGCGCCTGCCACAACGTTTGCTCACCTTGACGCAACAACGGTGCTTTCAAGAAGTATTTCTTCACTGGGTATCTATCCTGCTGTTGACCCGCTGGAGTCAAACTCCAGGATACTTTCCCCTGAGATAGTTGGCAATGAGCATTATCAGGTGGCAAGACAGGTGCAGTCTATCTTGCAGAGATATGTTGAGCTTCAGGATATCATCGCTATCATGGGTATGGACGAGCTTTCTGACGAGGATAAGCTCACGGTATCAAGAGCAAGAAAGATACAGCGTTTTCTGTCACAGCCGTTCTCCGTTGCTGAGCAGTTTACAGGCATGAAGGGCAAATATGTGCCTATCAAGGAGACTATCAGAGGCTTCAAGGAGATAATCGAGGGCAAGCATGACGACCTGCCTGAATCTGCTTTCCTGTTCGTGGGAACTATCGACGAGGCTGTTGAAAAGGGCAGACAGATCGCAGAAAGTGAACAGTAGTAACAGAACGTTTAAAGAAAAATACTTGACAAGAGTCGGATTATAGTATATAGTGAATGTATGTGGCAATTTTGTGCCACACACGCTGATTTGTAAAAAGCTTATGGAGAAAGATTATGACGCCTTTTGATCTTAAGATAATAACCCCTGAAAAAACTTTTTTTGAGGGAAATACTGAGCAGATCATTGCAAGAACTGTATCTGGAGATATCGGTATCCTTGCAGGTCATGCGCCATATGTGGCAAATATCGTTTCTTCTCCTTTCCGTATCAAAATAGACGGCGAGTTCAGAACTGCCGCTATTTCGGGAGGGCTTATAAGGGTGTCTGCCGACGGCGTTACAGTGGTGACATCTGCAATCGAATGGGCTGACGAGATAGACGTTGCAAGAGCTGAAAAGGCAAAGGCAGCGGCAGAGAACAAGCTCAGAGAAAATGCTAGCCAGAAGGAGTTTGAAAGGGCGGAGCAGAAACTGCGACGTGCCATGAACAGACTTGTGGTGGCTGGAAAGAAATAATCAATGAAGTCAGAGCCTTACGGGATATCCGTGCAGGCTTTGGCTTTGTTTTATTTATTAAGTAAAATCGTGATAAAATCAGCGTAAAAAGTAAGGAAATGGGGTACGCAGGGGCGTACTCGGACGTTGTGCAGTGGAAAAAACAAGAAAAGGAATGAATTGATTTGAGCATCTTTAACATTATCGGAATGGCAGGCGGACTTGGTCTGTTTTTATACGGAATGACCATATTGAGTTCGGGACTTGAAAAGGCTTCGGGCGGACTTATGGAGAAGGTCCTTGCAAAAATGACGGGAAACGTGTTCTCGGGAATACTTTTCGGTGCATTGGTAACAGCAGCAGTGCAGTCATCATCTGCAACTACTGTTATCGTGGTTGGACTTGTAAACGCAGGCCTTTTGAAGCTTAAGGGCGCGGTGGGAATAATCATGGGTGCGAATATCGGTACTACCATGACTACTCAGATACTGAGGCTCACGAACCTCGAGGGCGACAGCAGCGGCCCTGCTATATTACAGCTTTGCAAGCCGTCGAATTTCTCGTCTATACTTATCGTTATCGGTCTTATCATCATAATGGTGGGAAAGAAGAACAAGACAAAAACCGTGGGCGAGATAATGATGGGCATAGGTATCCTCTTTACGGGAATGATACTTATGCAGGAGAAGATCGCTCCGCTGGCTGAGCTTCCGCAGTTCGAGCAGCTTTTTGCAGTGCTTAAAAACCCTGTTCTGGGCGTATTGGTGGGTGCGATATTCACGGCTATCATACAATCCTCAGCCGCTTCTATAGGCATTTTGCAGGCTCTTTCAGTGTCAGGTGCTATCACATTCGCTTCTGCGTTCCCTATCATAATGGGTACTAACATCGGTACTTGTGCTACGCCTCTTATTTCGAGTATAGGTGCTTCAAAGAACGCTAAGAGAGCCGCTATGATACACTTCTATTTCAATCTTATCGGTACTATAATCTTTCTTATCGGCGTTTATATCATTCAGTATACAATAGGGCTTCCGTTCTGGAACAAGAGCTTTACAACGGGAAGCATCGCAAACTTCCATACTATCTTCAATGTTGTGGTAACTATAATCTTTCTGCCGTTCTATACAGTGCTTGAAAAGCTTGCCGAATGGACTATCAGAGATAAGAAGAACGCTGAGGACGATGATACTTTCACTAAGGAAGATCTTCTTGACGACAGATTTCTTGTTACTCCAAACGTTGCTATCGCACAGGCTACAGAGGCAGTTGTGCAAATGGGCGTGCTGGCACAGAAAAATTTCATATCGGTAAGAGAGCTTTTTGACAAGTATGACCTTAAGGCTATCGACAAGATAAAAGAGCGTGAGGAGCTTATCGACAGGCTGGAGGACAGAGTAGGTTCATATCTTATAAAGCTCAATGACTGCGGTCTGAACGAGGACGAGTCGAGAACAGTTACTGCGCTTTTCCACCTTATCTCAGAGTATGAGAGAATAGGCGACTATACTATAAACATCTATGAAACTGCAGATGTTCTTTATGAAAAGGAGATCGGTTTTTCTGAGCAGGCGAAGCACGAGCTTGATGTTGTGTGCAACGCTATTCAGGAGATAATCGGGCTTGCTATCGAAGCCACAAAGACAGGGGATATGAACATTCTCAAGGAGATCGAGCCACTTGAAGAGGTGGTAGACAGACTTGTTGAGGAGCTGAAGGCTGTTCATATCGACAGATCTAAGAATGGTCTTTGCAACATCGAGGTGGGCGTGAACTTTCTTGATATACTCACAAATGTTGAGAGGATATCAGACCACTGCTCAAATATTGCGGTCTATCTTATCGCAAACCAAGAGAAATACAACAGCCTTAAAAAGCACGAATATCTTGATAAGCTTCACAGAAACGGTCCTGACTATTACGAGAAGCTGTTGGCTGAATATTCAGAAAAATTTGCGCTTTAGTTCAGGTTTTTGCACCTGTGGCGTGATATAATATGGTAAAACATCAAGAGGGACATTAGTCCCTTTTGTTATAAGCTGAAAAGGAGAGAGCAAAATGGACAAATTCAATTACACTATGCTGTGCGATTTTTACGAGCTGACAATGGGAAACGGTTATTTTGTAAGCGGTATGCAGGAAAAGATTTCTTATTTTGATCTGTTTTTCAGACAGATACCTGACGGCGGCGGATTTGCCATTGCCTGCGGTTTGGAGCAGGTCATAGACTATATCGAAAATCTTCATTTTGACGAAGAGGACATTGAGTTTCTTCGGTCAAAGGGCATTTTTGACGAGGGCTTTCTTGAATATCTTAAGGATTTCCGTTTCACAGGAGATATATTTGCTGTGCCGGAGGGTACGGTGGTGTTTCCTAACGAGCCTATCATCACAGTTAGAGCCCCTGCTGTTCAGGCTCAGCTTGTGGAAACTTATCTTCTGCTTTGCATAAATCATCAGACGCTTATTGCAACAAAGGCTAACCGTATCGTAAGGGCGGCTCAGGGCAGGGCGGTTTCTGAATTTGGTTCAAGACGTGCTCATGGTGCAGATGCTGCCATACTTGGTGCAAGAGCCGCAGGCATAGGCGGTTGCTCAGGCACAGCCTGCACTATCACAGACCAGCTTTTCGGCTTCAATGCCACAGGAACAATGGCACATTCATGGGTGCAGATGTTTGACAGCGAGCTTGAAGCTTTCAAAACTTACTGTAAGTGCTATCCAAAGGGTGCTGTTCTGCTTGTGGACACTTACAATGTGCTGAAAAGCGGTGTGCCTAATGCAATAAAGGCTTTTGACGAGGTGCTGAAGCCTATAGGCTGCCGTCCTGTGGGAATAAGGATAGACTCGGGAGATATAACTTATCTTTCCAAGAAAGCAAGAAAAATGCTTGACGAGGCAGGCTATCCTGATTGCAAGATATGTGCGTCAAACGCTCTTGACGAGTATCTTATAAGAGATATGATATATCAGGGCGCAAAGGTGGATATGTTCGGCGTGGGCGAAAGACTTATCACCGCAAAGAGCGAGCCTGTTTTCGGAGGAGTTTACAAGCTTGCGGCTGTGGAAGACGATGAGGGTAATATTCAGCCTAAGATAAAGATTTCTGAAAACGTGGCGAAGATAACGACCCCACACTTCAAAAAGCTTTACAGAATTTATGATAAGGATAACCACAAGGCTGTGGCTGACCTGCTGTGTATTCATGATGAGGTGATAGACGAAAGCAGACCCCTTACGCTTTTTGACCCGCAGTTCACATGGAAAAAGAAGGTCATCACAAACTTTGAGGCTAAGCCTATTCAACAGCAGATATTCAAGGACGGCAAGTGTGTATACCAAAAGCCTGCATATGAGGATATCGTAAAGTATGCGGCGGCTGAGATAGACACGCTTTGGGACGAGATAACAAGATTTGAAAATCCGCACACTTATTATGTTGACCTTTCTCAGAAGCTTTGGGAAGTGAAGAATTATCTTCTTGCGGAAAACAACAGACAAACGGCAGAATAAAATTTACATTATTGACTTGAAAATAGCTACAGGTTGTGTTACAATAAACATGGTTAGTAAATTCTAACCTATTAAGCATTGGAGGGTCAGAAATGGAAAAGATAACAGTAAAAATAGACGGAATGATGTGCGGAATGTGTGAATCGCATATGAATGATACTTTCAGGCAGAATTTCAAGGTGAAAAAGGTAAGCTCTTCCCATGCAAAGGGTGAAACTGTGGCTATAGTTGATGAGGATATCCCTGATGAAAAGCTTAAAGAAGCAGTTGAGAAAACAGGCTACACTTTTATTTCCGCTGAAAGAGAGCCTTATGAGAAAAAAGGCTTTTTTGCAAGATTCAAGTAAATAGCTATGCACAAAGCCGTGGCAGATGAAAAAGTCTGGCACGGCTTTTTTGTTTGCTTGACAAAACATATTTTCTGTGATATAATGAATATCGGTTAGTATACATTAACTGATATTCTATTCTTTTGATACTGCACGAAAAGGGTATGGCTAAGCTTGCAAAAAGCTTTTGTGAAAAGGCATTTTGTTTTGATAGGCTTGGCTTCGTGGCGTGCAGTAATTTTAAAAATATAAGTTAGCTATAGCTAACAAAGAAAGGGGCATACAAATGGGAAACATTCACACGTCTGGGGAGGACTATCTGGAGGCGATACTCGTTTTATGGAACAAGCAAAACGGCGAGGTGAGGAGCATTGATGTTGCAAGGGAGCTGAACGTTACAAAACCCAGCGTATCAAACGCCATGAAGATACTTCGTGAGGGAAAGTTCATTACAATGGACGAAAACGGTTTTATCACTCTCACTGATGACGGCAGATATGTTGCGGAAAAGATCTACGAAAAGCACCTTGTATTGACAGAGTGGCTTGTAAGTCTTGGTGTTGACAGAAAAATATCTGAACATGACGCCTGCAAGATAGAACACGTTTTGTCTGACGAGAGCTTTGCGGCATTGAAGAAGCATATCAGTGAAGAACAATGAGCATGACTATTTTTAAAGTCATTCTGATACCGTTTTTGGGTACATCTCTTGGTGCGGCGTGTGTGCTTTTTATGAAGAAAAATCTGCATTATCTTGTCCAGCGAGCCTTGACAGGCTTTGCGGCAGGAGTAATGGTGGCGGCAGGAGTGTGGAGCTTGCTAATACCCTCTATGGAGCAATCGACGAAAATGGGCAGACTGAGGTTTGTTCCTGCGGCGGTAGGATTTCTGCTGGGAGTATTTTTTCTGCTTTTTCTTGACAGGGTGATACCGCACCTTCACATGAATGCTACCGAACCAGAGGGTGCAAAGAGCAGTTTTCAGCGCACAACGATGCTTGTGCTTGCGGTGACGCTTCACAATATCCCAGAGGGAATGGCTGTTGGCGTTGTGTATGCAGGCTGGGCGGCAGACCGCCATGCAATAAGCGCCGCTGGTGCGTTGGCATTATCCCTCGGTATCGCAATACAGAACTTTCCAGAGGGTGCGATAATATCCATGCCACTGCGTTCGGAGGGCATGGGTAAGGGAAAAGCATTTGTCTACGGTGTGCTATCGGGGGTTGTCGAGCCTGTGGGAGCTGTGCTTACGATACTTTTGGCGCAATTTATAATCCCTGTTTTGCCGTATCTTCTAAGCTTTGCGGCAGGTGCAATGATATACGTTGTGGTGGAGGAGCTTATACCTGAAATGTCGGAAGAGCCGCACTCCAACGTGGGAACGATAGTTTTTGCGATGGGCTTTGTGCTTATGATGATTCTTGATGTGGCGCTTGGATAGGAGTTTTTTATGTTTACATAGGGATCATCTTTATGCAGGGTAAGTGTATTGAATATCTTTTTATATAGCTGGGCATATCATTTTGAAATGGTATGCTCGGCTTATTTTTTTGCCTTGAATGACATTTGTTAATTTGTTTATCTTAAACGTTTAACATTAATGTAAAATGTAAACGTTTTTAACTATTGCTTTCTTTGACAATAGCAGACAAAAATAATAGAAAATGATGATTACTTATAGCATAATGAACTAAGTTTCTGCGCCCTTGTTTGTCTAAAACAATGATTTTTTAAAATTCGCTTACTTAATCGTTTTATAAGATTGACATAAAATTAAGTTTGTGATAAAGTAATTTTGCAATAAACAAGTAAGCTAAATTAATCGGATTTTAGCTAACATGATGAAAAGGAGTATGGTTATGACAGGAGTAATGAGAAGATTTTCTGCGGCTCTGGCGGCTGCGGCAATGGCTGTTAGCATTGTGCCTTTCGCAGATATCAGCGCATATGCGGAGTATGCGGCGGCACACCCGGAAGGATTTGTTTATGCTGACGGCTCAAAGTTTATGTGTGACGGAAGCCCTTACTATTATGGCGGCACGAATTGCTATTATCTCACCTATAAGTCAAAGAGCGAGGTGAAGAACGTTTTCGATGACGCTTCAAAAATGGGGCTTAAAGTAATAAGAATTTGGGGAAATCTTGACGTTGGTAAGAAAACAGGCAAGATCGACTCACAGTCTGGTCACGAGGTCTTTGAGGGCAACAATGACGGAACGGGCGAAAAGGACGGCGTTTATTTCCAGTATTGGGACGATAAAGCCGGCAAGCCTGTTGTGAACGAGGGCGAGGACGGTCTGAGACGGCTTGACTACATCATAAAGCAGGCTGAAGAACATAATATGAAGCTCGTTATCACGTTCACGAACTATTGGGAAGCGTTCGGTGGAATGGGTCAGTATGTAAAGTGGTATCAGATGTCACAGGGCAAGAGCGTTGGAAACAGCAAGGTCGATGAAAAGGACACCTGCGATTTCTACACCAATGAAACTATCAAGGGTTGGTATAAGGACTATATCAAGACTTTGTTAAATCACACCAACTACTATACAGGCGAGAAGCTTATGGATTCTGAAGCTGTTTTTTCTTGGGAGCTTTCAAACGAGCCGAGATGTACTGTTGACGAGTTCTGCAAGGACGATATTCTTTATAACTGGGCAAAGGAAACGTCAGCATATGTAAAGTCTATCGACCCTTATCACATGGTATCTGTTGGCGACGAGGGCTTCTATAACCTTGGTTATCAGGAGGCTGCAAAGCAAGATCTCCCGTCTGCCGCATATTCGGGCTACTATGGAGTTGATTTCAACAAGCTTATGACTATCGACACTGTAGACTTCGGCACGCCGCATATGTACGTTGACCAGTGGGGCTTTGACCTTGGCGATGATGATCTTGAGTGGATAAAGCGCCATGCACAGACCACAGCTTCCGCTGATAAGCCTGTTATCTTCGAGGAGTTTGGTCTTACAGACAAGACAAAGCGTGACGCCGCTTATTCCGATTGGCTGGATATCGTAACAGGCGACTACTACGAGGGTGTCGAATATCAGGGCTTCAACTACTGGATGATAGCTTCTTATCTTGATGACGGCACTCTTTATCAGGACTATGACGGATACACAGTTTACGGTCCTGAGGGCGTTGACAAGACGGACAGCACAAGAACTCTTATGATGAACGGTGCTGCAAAAATGGAAAAGAAGAACATTGTAAACACCACTGACAAGTCTACATACACCTTTGACAGAAGCAAGTCAGGCGATGTTGTGGTGAATGTTTCCATGAAAGAGGGCGGCATAAGCGGTGTTGAGGTCGGCGGAAAGAAACTCTCGTCAGACGATTACACCATAAGTGGCAACGCTGTTACTATCAAGGCTTCTTATCTTAAAAGGCAGGAGCTTGCAAAGTATTCGTGCAGGATACTCACAACAGGCGGCAATCAGCCTAAGTTCAATCTGACAGTGAGCGACAGCTCTATCCCTAAGCCTGTTATCTCACCTGAGATAATCTCTGTTGACGTAAACCCTAAGAAGTGCAGTGATGTTGATATCACCATGGACCGCAAGACAAGCGAATTCAGGGGAATTATTGCTGATGGAAAGACACTCGCAGAGGGTACAGATTACACTGCTTCGGGCGACACTGTTACCCTTAAAAGAACATATCTCAAGACGCTTTCAGCAGGCATTGTGACCCTCACATTTGATTTCTATGAGGGCGAGGACAGAGAGCTTACAATAAATGTTTCCGACACCACAGGCCTTGATGAGCTTGACACATTCGAGAGCTATTCGGACGATAAGGCGCTTTGGTCGGCTTATTCAAGAAACACAGGCGGCAACGAAGTTTCACTTTCTCTTACAACAAAGAACGGCTCAAAGGCGCTTGCTTTCGGCTATGATATCGGCTCGCCGAACGGCTACTGCGGAGTAAATCACCCGATTGCAGTGAGAAATGCTTCATCATTTGCAGGCGTTGAGCTTTGGGTAGAGGGCGACGGCACAGGCAACAGCCTTACTGTTCAGCTTAGAGACGCAAACGACAACTACTTTGAAGCGCAGATAGCACTTGATTTCACAGGCGGAAAGACTATCAAGATACCATTCGCTGACTTTAAAGCGCCAAGCTGGCAGTCGGGCGGAACTCTTGATACATCAAAGCTTGATCAGTTCTCGTTCTATATGGGCGGCGACTCTGTGGCAACAGGCATAGTTTATATTGACGATGTTGTTTTCTATGAGGACGGACAGACCGAGAAGCCACACCTTTCCACAAAGTCAGGCACATTTGACGCTGACGCTCCAAGCGGTGTAAGAACAGACCTTGTGCTTTATGGAAAGAGCGTTGAGTCTATCACAGCAAATGGCAAGAAGCTTGCAGGCGGCTCCGATTATTCCACAAACGGAAGTCAGATAATGCTCAACGAAAGCTGGCTGAAAACTCTTGGAAACGGCACTTACACACTTACATACACATTCTCAGACGGAAGCTCAGATACATTTGCACTCACTGTCAAGAATGTTAAGTCATCACACACTCACAGCTACACCGCAAAGGTAACAAAGGAAGCTACTTGCACAACAGATGGCGAGAGAATTTACACTTGTACTTGCGGAGACAAGTACACTGAAACTATCCCTGCAAAGGGTCACAGTTGGGTAAAGGGCGAGACAGTTGCTCCTACAGAGAACGAAAAGGGCTACACTATCTACACCTGCGCTTCCTGCGGCGAGACAAAGAAGGACGATTACACCGACCCTATCGGTCACAGGCACAGCTATACCCTCACATCAACAAAGGCTGCAACTTGCGAAGCTGACGGCGAAAAGGTATACACTTGCTCATGCGGTGAAAAGTACACTGAAACTATCCCTGCGACAGGTCACAGCGAAAGCGCATGGATAATCGACAAGGCGGCTACTGCAATAGAAAACGGCTCAAAGCACACTGAGTGTACAACTTGCGGCAAGGTGATAAAGACAGAGGTTATCCCTGCCACAGGCGAGGTGAGCGACAGAAAGGAAACTGTTATCTTCACAGGCTCGGCAAAGACATCAGGCTGGGGTCAGGCTATAACACTTTCCACAACCAAAGAGGGCGGAAGCTTTGACAGCTCTATTATAGAAAAGGACGGCTATTTTGAAGTTCAGTTCAAGGGCGACACAGACAAGGCGGAGATCATTCTTCAAAGCTGGTCAGGCGGCACAGACTGGGCGAGAGTTTCACCAACTGAGGTAACAGAAAAGGACGGCATTGTATATGCAAAGTACAGCTATGACGATGTTGCGGCAGCGTTCGGAACAACAGATTTCTCTAAGGTAGACCGCTTCCACGTTGGTGCGGCTAACGGAGATATCGAAGTTCTTAGTGTTAAGTATATCATCGAGAAGTCAACAGAACCTGTTGATCCAGTAGATCCTGTTGACCCTGATGAGCCGGAGCAGGATCCATATGTATCTATTTTCTGGGGCGCAAAATCATGTGGTTCATGGGGGCAGGCAGTTTCAGTTATGACTTCAAAAAATTATGGCAGTCTTGATGTTTCGTATCTTTCTGCAAATGGCTATTTCTATGTTGAGTATTCGGGTGCAGAGAACGAGTTTGAGCTTATTCTCCAGAGCTGGTCAGGAGGAGCAAGCTGGGCGAGAGTTCAGCCGAGCGAAACAGGCAAAGCTAACGGTCATTACTATGCTAAGTTCACATATGCAGACTGCGTAAAGGCGCTTGGTGCAGGTTTTGATAAGCTGGATCAGCTTCATGCTGCGGCAAAAAACGGTGATATCACAGTTTATTCTATTTGCTACTGTACACCTGCCAGGTAATTTAAGAAAAAGCGTTACATTTATTAAGACGCAAAAAGAGCGAATGACATGATGATCATTCGCTCTTTTTATTTTGGTTATTTGCTTTTCTTTTTGAGCTTTTTATCCTCTAAAGGTGTCATGCTCTTTGCACATATCGCCATTGTTGAAGCGTTGTGCAGAAGCGCTGAGGCTGACGGCTGTAAAAGTCCGAAAGCGCCTGACAGCAGAAGTGCTGAATTGAACAGCAGGATAAATCTGTAGTTGCTGTTTATCCTGTGCATAAGCTTTTCGCTAAGCTGTCTTATAGCCGCAAGCTGTGTAAGGTCTGCTCCACGAACTGTGATATCGGCAGTTTCCTTTGCGATATCGGAAGCGTCGCTCATGGCAACAGAAACGTTTGCCGCCGCAAGGGCTGGAGCGTCGTTTATTCCGTCGCCTACCATTATCACTCTGTGACCCTGCTCTTTGAGCTGTTCCACATATCTGTGCTTGTCCTCAGGAAGCACCTGCGCCCTGAAATCCGATATGCCTAGCTTCTGGGCGGTTATCTCAGCCGCCTTTGCGCTGTCGCCTGTGAGCATAACGATATTTGTTATGCCTGCTTCTTTGAGCTTTCTGACAGCTTCTTCGGCTTCAGGTCTGGGCGGGTCGCTTATGCAGAGCGCACCTGTGAGTTTGTCGCCCACAGCAAGATAAACTACCGAGCAAGCTCCCGACTTTTCGTCTATCTCTGCCTGCTGTTCGTCTGTTATCTCTATGCCCTCGTCCTCGCAGACAAAATGCCTGCTTCCTATGATAGCACGTTTGCCGTGGAGAGTTGTTGAAATTCCGTGGGCAACTATATACTGCACCTCGGCGTGTTCCTCGGCATGGTCGATATCTCTGTCGGCAGCACCCTTTACGATAGCTCTCGCTACGCTGTGAGGGAAGTGCTCTTCAAGGCAAGCCGCAATTTTCAGCGTTTCCGCCTCGGAGTAATCCCCAAGGGCTATTACCTTTTCAAGCACAGGCTCAGCGTTTGTAAGAGTACCCGTCTTGTCAAAAACGATAGAATCGGCAAGTGCGTATTCTTCAAGATATTTTCCGCCCTTTACCGTAACGTCATCATCAGCGGCTTCTTTAATAGCGGATATAACGGCTATAGGCGTTGAAAGCTTGATAGCACAGGAATAGTCCACCATAAGAACTGAAACTGCCTTTGTGACATTTCTTGTAAACAGCAGTGTAAGTGCAAATCCAAGAAAGCTGTATGGAACGATAGAATCCGCAAGACGCTCCGCTTTGCTCTGCACACCTGCTTTAAGGTTTTCTGAGTTGTCGAT
Source organism: uncultured Ruminococcus sp. (assembly GCA_934435205.1). GTDB lineage: Bacteria > Bacillota > Clostridia > Oscillospirales > Ruminococcaceae > Hominimerdicola. The sequence continues at coordinate 291,991 of CAKSAK010000004.1, forward strand.
AAGCTCGATTATCTTGCTTATCTTTGTGTCGGAAGAAAGCTTGCGAACTTTTATCACAACTGAGCCTTCCTCGACAACTGTTCCCGCAAATACGCTTGCTCCTGCGCTCTTCATCACAGCCAGAGGTTCGCCTGTCATAGAAGCTTCATTTATGTAAGCTTCACCCTCAGTTATCTGACCGTCAACAGGAATAACGCTTCCTGTGCGCACTCTTATGCAATCGTCCACCTGAAGCTGTGACATTGGTATAAGAGTATCAGCGTCCTTGCCTGCCAGCCATACCTGATCTGCCTTTATCGCCAAGCTGTCAGTAAGAGCGGCTCTTGTTCTCGCTCTTGTGTAATCCTCCAGCAAGCCTGATACAGAAAGCAGGAACATGACGGCACCAGCCGTATTGTAATTTTTCTGGATAAGACAAGCGCTTATTGATGCTCCGTCAAGCACCTCAACTGTAAGCTTGCCGTCAAACAGTGCGCTTATGCCCTTTGCTATGTATTTAAGTCCGCTGTACACGATAAGTGCCGCACCTATAGGCGCAGGAAGCACAGCTTTCCTTATATACCTTTGAGCCACCAGCTTTGCAAGGTCAGATTTGAATGTTCTGTCTATCTCCTCAGTGTCATACTGATTGTCGCTGACAGGTTCAAGGTCGCTTGCTCTGAGCTTTCTTACAAGCTCGACAGCTTCGGCTCTGTGACCCTCTCTATAGCGGATAAGTATTCCGCCGTTTTCATAGTGAGCCTCGCAGGCGATCGCCCATGGGTTTGACATAACAAGCTTATGTATCGACCGTTCAAGTTCTTTTGTGAAAGCGTCGCAGCCACAGCGGAAACGTATGCGGCAGGGCTTGTCATAAACGATCTGAGCTTTCATTATTCAGTTACTTCTTCCTCGTCATCTATCCCTGCCTCGACCTTAGCGTCATAGCAGATGTCAGATGCTTCGTCCTTCATGCTTCTCAGTGCTGACTGAGCGTCGCTCTTGAGCTTCATTCCCTTTGCAAGACCTGTAACGGCAAGCTCTCTTGTTTTCTTAGCCTTTACGACTTTCTTGCCAAGAATAACTGCGGCGGCTCCGCCTACTGCACACCAGAATTTCTCGTCTTTAAAACATTTTAACATAATTATTACCTCCTGTTTTCGTCTCTAAAGATCAGTAAGAACTAATTATTTCGGTATATACAGAAACTCTGTCAAAAGACTAGCTTTTTACAAGTCTTATGACAGATCTTTACCACGTTTTTATTATAACTCCAAGATATTTATTAGTCAAGTCAAACCGACAAATTTAAAAATTATTTAAAATTATATATAATCTTTTGCCGTAAGTTAAATTATCATAGTTTTTCTAACTTTTCATTTTTTGATGAAGCTTTTAGATAATGTTAAAATGTTTATGGTTTCTGATCTGTAAACCGCAGGAATGAACATTAACACGAATAGATAATAATTGACAAAACCCATAAATTCGGGCATTTATTTATATGTAAGTTATGCACACAACCAAAAAAATTATAACTTTTTGTTAAATCGGTTGAAGCCATAACAGAGTTATGTTAAAATATTATCATAATAATATGGGGAGGTCTGCGTTGTGGGTTATATTATCCATTATGATATATGTGCCCTTGTGATATATGCTATCACAGGAGTTGTATTCTATTTCAAAAAGCGTATTCCGTGCAGCAAGAATAAGGTCTTTGGCATTCTCGTGGGCGACTCGGCTTTATCAACTGTGTTGGATATTTTAAGCGTGTTGTCTACCGGCGAATGGGGCATAGGGCTTAAAACCTTCTTCCATACGGCTTATTATTTTACACATAATCTTATTCCGTTTATATTTGTGATCTACATACTTTTCCTGACGGACGGCTTTAAAGAGATGTCGGCTCTTTTCAAATGCTTTTTATATACACCGATGATCATTGATCTTTTGCTTGTGATTACGACGCCTGCAACACATTTTATCATCTATGTGGATAGTCAAGGCGGTTATCATCGTGGTTCTCTTCAGCCGTTTACATACATTGTGGCGATATATTATCTTATATTTGGCATCGTTTACGCAATGCGTAATAGAAGTATGCTATCAAGACAGGTGGTCACTTCAATAACAGCATTTATCTCAATGACGGTAGTGGCGGTAATTGTTCAGATGATCAATAAACATCTTCTTGTGGAGTGCTTTGCGGCGTCTGTATGTATGCTTCTCATAATGTTCACTTTGCAAAGTCAGGACGATATGATAGACCAAGGAACGAAAATGCTCAACTGGAGCAGCTTTGTCAATAGGTGTTCCATAAAATATGCCTCAGCTTCTGATTTTACATTATTGCTCATAAGGATACCGGATTTCAAAATGCTTATGAAAACCTTTGGCGGACGGTTTTCCAACTCTCTGTTAAGAAGCTTTTCCGAATATCTTTATAACTTTGTTAATTTAGGCGATGGATTTTATTTGGAGGACGAATGCTTTGCTCTTATGTTCCCGAAGAATTCTGAAAAGGTGGGGGAAACGTATCGTGCGATAAGGGAAAAGCTGTCTGAAAACTGGAATATAGGTACTGTGGATACTTTGATAACAGCCTGCTTTATGCGTATCGACTGCCCTGAGGACGTTGACAATTCAGATATGCTGGTGGACTTTATCGAGCAGTTCAAGCATCGTGAACCTGAAACGGAAAGACTTCTTCATGCAACTGACATAAACTTTTATGACAGCAAACGTCGAAGTGAGGTAGAGAATGCTATAGACAAGGCTCTGGACAATCGTGGCTTTGAGGTATACTATCAGCCGATATATTCAAGTCAAAGAAACAAGATAGTTTCCTGTGAAGCTCTTGTTAGGCTTAATGATGAAAAGCTTGGATCTATCCCTCCGCAGGAATTTATTCCTATAGCGGAGGAAAACGGCAAGATACTGAAAATAGGCAAATATGTTTTCGAGGAAGCCTGCCGCTTTATAAAGAAAGGCGTTGGTACTTCGCTTGGTATCGAATATGTGCAGGTAAATCTGTCGGTAGTCCAGTGTATGCAGTCTGACCTTGTGGAACAGCTTCTCGGCGTTATGGACAGATACAAGGTAGACCCATCGTCTATTTGTCTTGAAGTAACGGAAACTGCAGCGGTGTATACTCCGCACATTATGGAGAAAAACATCAAGACTCTTTCCGACTATGGTGTGAAGTTTGCACTTGACGATTATGGTACGGGATATTCAAACATGACATATCTTCTCAGCCTGCCTTTCAGGTTTATCAAGCTTGAAAAGGAAATAGTATGGGAGTGCTTCAAGAGCGAAAAGGCGCACATTACTATCGAGAGTACAGTGGCGATGATAAAGAAACTCAATATGCAGATAGTTGCCGAGGGCATCGAAGACAAGCACCAGCTCGACACGCTTCTTGGCATGGGCTGTGATTTCATTCAGGGATACTACTTCTCAAAGCCTGTTCCTGAAAAGGATTTTATCGAGGTGCTTAAAAAGAATAATACTCAGGCTGTGACAGTTTAAGCGGTCTGATGATAAAAGCCCTGACTTCGGTCGGGGCTTTTGTATGCCTTGACAAACCCTATCAAATAGGGTATAATATATATGGGTGATAGTGTTGACGAGAGAATTTATAATGCTCCCTGAGTTTGAAAAACGCTGGGAACAAATAGGCTTAACTGACAGCGATTTGAAACGTTTGCAGGCTGAACTGCTCTTTACTTCGCAGGATAATCCTGTTATGCAGGGGACAGGCGGTCTTAGAAAAGTTAGATTTGCTCTTGAAAACAGAGGGAAAAGTGGAAGCGTTCGTGTTGTATATGTAGATTTTGTGGTTTATGAAACTATATACTTGATAACTGCATATACTAAAAATGAAAAAGACAATCTCAGTAAATCAGAGCGAAATGCGATCAAAGCTGTGATAGAACAGCTTGAGAAGCAGATAAGATCAAATAAGGAGGCTTTAAAATGAATGTTTTTGAAAGTATCATGAACGGCTTGAATGAGGCTGTTGAATATGAAAAGGGCAAGATACCTGCTAAGAAAACTACCTTAACGATAGAGCCTTTGCCTGATATATCAGCAGAAGAAATAAAAGCTATCAGAAATAGATTAGGTTTTACACAGGCTATGTTTGCGGCGGTTATCGGTGTTTCCACAAAAACTGTTGAGGCTTGGGAAACGGGAACAAACCGCCCTATCGGACCTGCAAGAAGAATGATATCACTTATTCAGCTTGACCCTGAGATACTCCAAAGCTGTCATATCGTAAGCGAAAACGTTGTTTGATAAGATATCCGCCCTGACTTCGGTCGGGGCATTTTCATTTAGTTTTCACTTTGCATTAAGGTTTGTTTAAGCATGGAACGCTATAATATAGTCATAACAAAACCGAGACGGGAGGCGTTCTTATGAACGTAAGTAATATGGCTATTCTTATTATTGCGGCTGTGCTGCTTTCTTTGCCGCTTGTTTTATCTGCTGCGCTTTGTGCTGAAGAACGCTAGGGTTTTCTTTCACGGAAACATGATAAGTGGATAGACGAACATTACAGATAACAGGCAGACAGATAAGCATAAGTTGTCCGTCATACAAATACAAGCGTATTTCACAAACATACACCAAAAAAACTATAAAAATTAGTCCATTTATACATTGACTTAATCACGCAAATTCGGTATACTATTTATTGTAACGTCAGCGTGGGAAAAGTACGCAGACAGGAATAATTCTATAGTTTATAAGGGGTTTGTGAAATGACAAAGGTTGTAAAATTCGGTGGAAGCTCTCTTGCAAGTGCTGAGCAGTTCAAAAAGGTCAAGGAGATAATCACAGCGGAAAGCTCAAGAAGATTTGTTGTGCCGTCTGCTCCTGGTAAAAGATTTTCAAACGATACAAAGGTAACTGATATGCTTTACGGCTGCTATGACCTTGCGGCAAAGGGCAAGGATTTCAGCAGCGAGTTCGACGCTATCAAGGAAAGATATTACGGCATAATCAATGATCTGGGTCTTGACCTTTCTCTTGAAAAGGAGTTCGAGACTATCAAGGCTTGCTTTATAGGCAAGGCAGGACGTGACTATGCGGCTTCCCGTGGCGAGTATCTTAACGGTATAGTTCTTGCTAACTATCTTGGATATAACTTTGTTGACGCTGCCGATGTTATCTATTTTAACGATCAGGGTCAGTTTGATTCTGCAAGAACAAACGAGGTGCTTCCTCAGAGATTAGCTACACTTGACAATGCGGTAATACCTGGTTTCTACGGTTCAATGCCAAACGATACTATCAAGACATTTTCAAGAGGCGGTTCTGACGTAACAGGCTCTATCGTTGCAGCAGCAGTAAACGCTGATCTTTATGAAAACTGGACAGACGTATCAGGATTCCTGGTATGCGACCCTAGAATTATCGACAACCCACAGCCTATCACTACCATAACATATAAGGAACTGAGAGAGCTTTCTTACATGGGCGCAGGCGTGCTTCATGAGGACGCTATTTTCCCTGTAAGAAAAGCAGGTATCCCAATAAACATCAAGAACACAAACAAGCCTGAGGATATGGGTACAATGATCGTTGAGTCCACATCTCAGAAGCCTGCATTCACTATCACAGGTATAGCAGGAAAGAAGGGCTTCACAGTAGTCAATATCGAAAAGGATATGATGAACGCAGAGATAGGCTTCGGCAGAAGAGTGCTTGAAGTATTCGAGAAGAATGGTATCTGCTTTGAGCATATGCCATCAGGTATCGACACAATGTCTGTCGTTGTTCATCAGGCAGAGTTCGCTCCAAAGGAGCAGGAGATAATGTCAGGTCTGCACAGAAACTGTCACCCTGATACAATTGATATTGAAACAGACCTTGCACTTATTGCAGTTGTGGGACGTGCAATGAAGTCAAACAGAGGTACAGCAGGCAGAATATTCTCAGCCCTTGCACACGCTCATGTAAACGTAAAGATGATAGATCAGGGCTCTAGCGAGCTTAACATCATCATCGGTGTAAACGAGGCTGATTTTGAATCTGCAATGAAGGCTATCTATACAATTTTTGTTGATACACAGCTTTAATACAATATAAAAAATATGGCGGACGGCTTTGGCTGTCCGCTTTTTTTGGCGCAAAAAAGGCGTCCCGAAAATTATCGGAACGCTCTTATTTATTTCTTCTTGTCAGAAAGCTCAGTGATTATCTGAATGAACGAATCAACGTCAGAGAAGTCCTTGTAAACGGAAGCGAAACGCACATATGCAACGTGGTCGAGCTTTTTCAGACCCATAAGCACCATATCGCCTATCTCACTTGTAGTGGTCTCGGTCTGCATTTTGTTTGCAAAGGTGTTCTCTATATCGTCAACAAGGTTTTTCATATCATCAACACTGACAGGACGCTTTTTGATAGCGTTCTGAATGCCTTTTATAAGCTTCTGTCTGTCAAAAGGCTCAAACGAGCCGTCACGCTTGTATACCATAAGCTGTGGCTTTTCGACCACCTCGTAAGTAGTGAAACGCTTTCCGCATTTCGGACACTCACGTCGGCGACGCTTTTTTCCCTCGCTTGGACGTGAATCTATTACTCTTGTATCTTCATAGTTGCAAAAAGGACATCTCATTATAAACACTCCTTAGTTAAGTGAAAATGTTGTGCGTAATATTGCATATATTGTGCTTTTATTAATTAATTATACCATAGATTGTGGACGATTGCAAGAGGGTATATAAAAAAAGTTGCGGTAAATGGGCAAAGCAATTTTGCGGCAGACAAACCATAGCATAATTGTAGGGAACATCAACAATGTACGGATATCGCAGGCTTGAACGTGCAAATAAAAGTCTTAGTGTACAAAAAAACAGACAGCAGAAGCCGTCTGTTTGAGTTTGATATATTACTTGTTAAGATATTCGAGATTTTTACTGATAAGCTCGCATCTCTGCTTTACGCAGTCAACAGAACGCAGTGGGTCTGACGGAGTGTTGAATGTGTAATCCATAAGCTTGTCGATCGTTGTTGACGCAACGTGAAGTCTTGTGTCTGATGATGCGTAGTAAATGTACACGTCACCGTTTTCACGAACGATAGCGCCGTTTGTGAACGCAACGTTTGATACGTCACCCACTCTTTCACTGCCGTGCGGTGCTATGAAAAGTCCTGACGGCGAAGCGATGAGCTTGGAAGGGTCTTTAAGGTCAGTTGCGAATACATAAATTACATATCTAAGACCTGCGGCTGTGTTTCTTACGCCGTGTGCAATGTGTATCCAACCCTTAGGTGTCTTGATAGGCACTGCACCTGCTCCGTTCTTTACCTCTGTGATAGTGTGATACTGCCTTGGTGAGATAACAACTTCGTCTGTGCAGATAACAGGGTTTGTGATGTCTTCGCAAAGACCGAAGCATACTCCTCCGCCTGAGCCGGTTTCGATAAAATCGTCCTGCGGACGTGTGTAAAAAGCGTACTTTCCGTCAACGAACTCAGGGTGAAGCACAACGTTTCTCTGCTGTGGTGACTTGGACTTGAGATTAGGGAGTCTTTCCCATGTCTTGAGATCCTTTGTCCTTACGATACCAGCCTGAGCTGTAGCGGCAGAAAGATCGTTCGATGTCTTGTCCTTGCTCTCTGAGCAGAATACACCATATATCCAGCCGTCCTCATGCTGTGTTAATCTCATATCGTATACGTTTGTTTCCTCCGGTTCAGTGTCAGGAAGCTGAACAGGGAAGTCCCAGAAACGGAAGCCGTCAACAGGACTGTCACTCTCTGCTACTGCAAAGAATGACTTTCTGTCATTGCCCTCAACTCTTGCAACAAGGTAATACTTGCCGTCAAGGTAGATAGCACCTGAGTTCAGCACTGCATTTATTCCCAATCTCTCCATGAAATATGGGTTTGTTTCTGGGTTCATGTCATATTTCCAGATAACAGGTGCGTGTGCGGCTGTCAGAACAGGGTAAACGTATCTGTCATAAATTCCGTTGTAGCTGTCGGACACAATGTTTTTTCTGTTGATGAGAGCCTCATATTCGGCTGTCACCCTTGCTTTGTTTCTTTCAAAATCTGTCATATAGAGCAATTTCCTTTCGGTAAAAAATCTTCTTAAACAAGTATACTATAATAGTTCACCAATTACAAGTACCACTGAAAACATCAAACGATTACATGAAAAAAGTTTTACGAACTGCATAAATACAGCACATTTTTTACCGCCTGTGTTAATGTTTTCTACAAAAGACTTTTGTATCTGATCTTTTCAGCCAAAACCGCCTTTGAAACAACATATTGAATATTTGAACTTTATGCGCATATTTTAAACGATATTGATCATAATATTGTGTTCTAACAATATATATAGATTTTATTGTGCAAAGTGTACAATAAAATTGCTGATAATTGTGCTATAATGGTGGTTGACAATAGCTTTATATGTGTTGTATAATTATAGCAAGATTTAATATATGAACTCGTCAACTACATATGAGTAGCTTTAGTGCTAAAATATTGAATTATGGAGGAATATTTTATGAATTACAAAAAGTACATAGCGGCTGTAATGGCTTTGTCAATGGCAACAGGAGTAGCGGGCTGCGGAAGCTCATCAGATTCTTCAAGCAAGGCAGAGGACGATTTTTCTGCAACAGAGAACGTTGCGGTAGCTGACACGGAATCTATCGAGGCTATCCCTGAGGGTGCTGAAAAGGAGATACTTTATCTCGGTGAGGGCGACCTTAACCCTACTAAGGGCAGCCCAGAGAAGAGCACTGAGCTTCAGCTTTTTGAGAGCAAGGGCGGAAAGATAAGATTCCAGCAGACTTCAAATGAGGATAGGTTTGATAATCTTGCCGCTGCTATCACAGCTAACAAGGACATTCCTGATATATTCAAGTATGAGTGGCTCGCATTCCCTTCACAGGTAGTAAAGGATATGTATCAGCCTATCGACAGCATAGTTGATTTCAGTCAGCCTTTGTGGTCTGCAACAAAGGATACAGCAGATCAGTTCATGCTCAATGGAAAGCACTATGTTGCGCCTCTTGGCTATGTTGCTTCTGCTATGCTCTGCTATGATAAGGATATCATCGATGCAGAGGGTCTTGACGATCCATATGAGCTTTATGTAAACAATGAGTGGACTTGGAAAAATTGGGAGGATATCATGTCCTCATATGTTGGCAACGCACCGGCTGATACTGAGCGTTACGGCGTAAACGGCTTCTTCAGAGCGCACGTTGTTCAGCAGACAGGCAAGCGTCTTGTAAACTATGACTCTGCAACAAACGAGTTCTCAAGCAACCTTAACGACCCTGATATTGAAAAGGCTCAGAACTTCCTTTATAATATGATGAAGGACGGACTTATCCTCAACGGCTGGGTGGGCTCTGCAAGAGATTGCTTCAATCAGAACTGCTTGTTCTATGCAATGGGCGAGTGGGCTTACACAGGCAACCAGACTCCAAAGGAGGGTGAGAACTGGGGCGTTGTTCCTATCCCTCAGTATGACGATAATCAGCAGAAGATAACAACTTCTGATATGACAGCTTTCATGTGGGTAAAAGGCTCAACAAGAAGCGAAGCTGTTAAGTGCTGGTTTGAGTGCGTAAGAGCTTCAAAGACAGACCCTAAGTATGAGCAGACAAACAAGGACAAGTTCATGGAGAACAACCCTAATTGGACAGACGAGATGTATGATGTGAAAATGGACGTTGTTTCTGACGATTACCTTATGCTCTTTGACTATGCTTACGGTATATCTTCCGCTCTCGGCGACAGAAAGCAGTTTGACGGAAACCAGTGTCTTGTTGACGCACTCTACAGTGACGCTTCAAACGTTAATGAAGAGGGTGTACAGTCCACATGGACGCAGGTTCGTGAGAAGTATTCTGCAACTGTAGATTCCGAGATCAAGGAACTTAACCAGAAGATCGCAAGCCTTAAATCATAATGAATAACTCTTGAAAAAAATAACGCAGGCTGTAAAAAAAGTCTGCGTTATTTTTATGCGTATTTTAGAATATCCCAAGACCTAAAGCTGTGCGGACTGTGATGAAGATAAGCCCGGCAAAGGCGAGTATGGTAACAGGTGCGGTGAGATAAATGAGTATCTTTTTGCCTTGCGAAACGTCAGGGCAGAAGTTTATAAGTTTGAAACTGTCACGGTGATATCTAAGCTCTTTTACAAAAAGCACAAGTCCTGCTATCATAAGACCGAAAGAGAGAAGAGCGACAGCAATTATTATCATTGGTGCTGTGCCTGTGATCTGACCTTTTTCAAGGTCTGCGGCAAACTTGTCGAAGTCTATGGAACCAAGTGCGACGCTCTGAATCGCTCCGATAGTGTTCATGGTGAAGTGAAGTATCAGAGACGGGAAGATAGACCCTGTTTTTGCAACCATAAAGCAGGCACACATTCCCATAACAGCCGCATAGAGTATCTGCTGATAGCTTCCGTGCCAAAGTCCGAATGTCAGACCCACCATTATAATGCCTGTGAGCTGTCCGCACTTTTCGGCATTTCTAAAAAGCGTACCTCTAAACATAAGCTCCTCAAAAAACGGTGCAAGCACTGACATTGCCAGCACGCTCGTTATGCCACCCAGGGCAGTGCCGCTTGAAGTGAAGTCAACGCCTTTAAGGCTCGTTCCCGAAGCTTTCTGTACATAAGAGAAAATAAATGTGTTGATATAATTTGAGGCGTAAATAAGACCGAATGATATGACGATCCATTTTGCTACCCATTTTGCAGGCATTGAGGGCTTTCTGAAACAGGCTGTTATTTTAAGCCCCTCTTTTTTGCCGCTCACAAGTCTGAATACAACAAGAACTATTGGCACAACCACGAGATACTGTATGCAGTAGCTCACAAGCTGAGCGATATCCTTATAGTAGGCAGATTTTCCTGCGATATGGTACACCGCCAAGTCGCCAAGTCTTATAAGTGCGATATCAAGCATATAGAAAACTATCACCATAAGTGAGTTTACGTTTGAGGTTTTCCGTATAAGTTTTATTGTATCGTTATTCATTTTATGATCTCCGTATTTGCGTTTTGTGTTTTACAAGAAAATTATATCACAGGTGGAGTGCGGTGTCAATCGAAACGTTGTTGTTAATGAGGAGTGAGGAGTGAGGAATTATGGTATCGCCTGCGGCGATGATTTTATATATGAAAAAAGACCGCTCATCAAAAAGCGGTCTTTTTAAAAACTATCAAAAGGCGGGCGAGCACTGTTCGCCCCTACAAATCAACAGTTGTATGTACTGCGATATTAGAGCTTTACTATCTCGCCATACTGCTCTCTGCCTGCACCTACAGCGTTTGACTCGTCTGTATCAATGTGCATAGCAAGTGCGAACTTGTCGCTGACTCTGATAACAGTGTCGCAGAGGATAGCTGTTCTTTCTGCGGACTCTATCTTGACAGCTACGATATCCTTATCCTTAACGCCGAATGTTTCAGCGTCAGCAGGTGTCATATGGATATGTCTTTTAGCAACGATAACGCCCTCAGAACACTCAACTTCGCCACATGGGCCAACAAGCTTGCAAGCGCCTGAGCCTGCTGTGTCGCCTGATTCTCTGATTGGAGCGACTACACCGATAGAACGTGCGTCTGTAGCTGAAAGCTCGATCTGGTCTGCTTTTCTTACAGGACCGAGGATAGAAACATTTGCAAGCTCTTTCTTAGGACCTACAACTGTAACTCTCTCCTCGCAAGCAAATTGGCCAGGCTGTGAAAGATCTTTCTTCTTTGTAAGTGTTGCACCCTTTCCGAACAGCGTTTCAAGAGTTTCCTGAGTAACGTGAACGTGACGTGCAGATGTTTCAACGATAAACTTTGGCATGATGAACATTCCTTTCAATTATTGTATTTACATTTCTATTTTACTACTATTTTCGCCACAGGTCAAGGGGTAATTTAACTTTGGGTAACAAATTTTTTGTCATGTTGATCAAAAAAACAGCGGCTGCCGTTTGAGACAACCGCTGTGTGCAGTTAAGAGATCAGTTATTTCTTGCGTTTTTTCTTTATTCCCATTGCCGCACCGCCGCTTATCAACAGCATTGCAAGCCAAAGGCTCATACCACTGCCGCTTCCAGTCTGTGGATTTTTCTGCTCGCTCTTAGGCTTATCAGCCGTGGAACTGTCTGCCTTGATTTCGCTTGAATCGTTTTTCGGATTTTCTGCTGTAGAGCTGTCTGTCTTGCTCTCGTTAGTATCGCCTTTCGGCTTATCTGGCTTTGAGTTATCTTTTTTGTCATCACTTGGAGTGTCTTTCAGCTTATCTGTAATAGTGTCTGCCTTTTGTATCTCCGTTGTGCCGTCCTTGTCGCCGAAATACTTGCCGCATTCTTCGCAGTACCAATACTCGATATTTCCCTCTTTGTCATGTGTTGCGTCAACTTTATCTATATGTGTGAGCTTTCCATGATTGTTCGGGTCGATATCGCCGTATTCACTGCCGCAGATATCGCAGGTGGCTTTCTTTGCGCAGGTCGCCTTGCCGCCAGAATGTGTACACTTGTATCCACACTCTGTACATTCGCCTGCGTTCCATTCGTGGGGTTCTCTCTCGATAGTCACCTCACCGCAGCAATCATATTTTTTCTCGTGTTCTTTGCTGTCAAAGTCCCAAACAGGTTTGCCTGTGTGATTTGTCGGGTCAAGGTCGCCGTATTCTTTATTACAGAATTTGCACTTTGCTTTTTCAGCACAAGTTGCAGTGCCGCCCACATGGTTTTCAAGGACAGTTACTTCTTTTTCGCCTGTAATAACAAAACCGTCTTTGAGTTTTGCCGAAGCGTAAACCGTCATTGTTCCGCTCTCAAGATCTGACGCACTTACCTTTGCGGTGTAAAGATCGTCTTTTGCGGTAAACGCCAATTCCGTACCGTCGCCTGCAAATCTGAAGCCTACTGTCACGTCAGTACAGCCCTCAGGCAGAGCAAATGTAAATTCATAATCACCTAAAGGACAGGTCTCGTCAGTTCCGTTTATGGATATCTTCAAAATAGTTGATTTTTTCGTTTCATATCCGCAAATTGTACAATCCTGCCAATATTCGCCGTCTTCCGTATTCCACTTGTAGGCGTGAAGTTCCTTTTGGCTGTCTGTTCCGCACTCACTGCACTGCTTCCAATGTCCGTTTTCGTCGGATATATAATCGCCGAAGCTGTGTTCGATAGGCTCGCCTTCAGTAGCCTGACAGCGTTTGCAGGTCTTTGGAGCTGTGCAGGTCGCTTCTTTCCAATCATGTCCCAATGGGTTTATAGGCTCATCTTTGTACTGTGAACACTCGGAGCAATTAAACCTCTTCACACCCTTATCGGTGCAAGTCGGCTCGGAGATTATCGTTCCCTCGTCAAATATATGTCCGTCTACTGCGCAGTTTCTTATTACTGTAAGCGTTGCTTTTTCCGATACCCAAGTACCCACATAGTCCTCATTTTCAGCGTTCTTGACCGTACATCGGTACATATACCCGTTAAAGCTTATGTTCGTTGCACAGGTGGTGAATGTAGTCGACCATTCTTCCTTGCCGTCCACGACTTTTGAATCAAGAGAGAACGTTCCGTCAGCTTCGGTAACGTCTGCAAAAGTTTTTCCACCGTCCTTGCTCACCTGCCATATCACCTCAGCTCCGTAAGGATTTCCCTGAGCGATAGGAAGTGTGAACGTAGCCTTTTCTCCGCTGTTTATGGTCTCATTGCCGGGTGAGGCTGTAAACTCAGGAGAATAATATATTGTAAGCTTTGCCGCATTTGAAACTACAGAGCCGTATTCATTTGATACAACACAGCGCACAAGCTTTCCGTTGTTTTCTTTTCGCACTTTTAATGAATGTGAATTGTCGTTGGTATATGGGATATCCACAAAAGTTTCTCCGTTATCGCTGCTTTCCTGCCACTGATATTGGAGCGGTTCACTGCCTGTTGCTTCTACATTGAAGAAATAGTAACGTTCAATTACGATAATTATTTCTCCGGGCTTAACAGGTTTAGGCTGGCTAGGAGCGTTTGTTGCACCGCTTTGCGGGTGCTTTACTATGACCGGTGCTTTTTCGGAAAAGTTTATCGTAACAGGGCCGAAAACGGTCGGTTCAGTTTTCTGTCCGTCTCCTGTTGATACCCATGTTTTGCATCTTATCTGCCAGCCGTTCATTTGGCTTTCTATAGTAGGCTCGTAAACAGAAGAAGTTTCGCCGTCAATAGCGGTGAAAGTCTTTCCGCCGTCTTTGCTCACTTCCCATAGATATTTGAGCCGCACTGCGCCATTTGGTGTATTGTTTGTGACCTCGAATTTTGCCTTTTCATCCAGGTGGAATTTGTCAGGAGCAGTAAATACCGGCTCGTCAATGAAGATATATGCGTCATAGGTATATGAATGATTGAGCTTGGAATCCCAGCCTAAATAATATACATCTGCCTGATAATGCGTACCATTGTCACTGTTGCCCATACGCCCCACATACATGCTTGTGCCATGGGCATTTATTTTTGTGCGCTTGTCGTTTTCAACGCTGTACCATTCTACTCGGATATCATTGTCTTGCAGTGAGGACGGCTCGTTTTCCATTGTTTTCAGAATAACGACGTCGTTCTTTTTCACAACAAAGTATTTTAATGTTATAGGATCAAAAGGTATCCTATGCTCTAAGATATTCGTTCCATAACGCAGATTAAAATAGGTGTTCTCATCTTCAAGAGTGCCGTCAGCTTTTATTTTAAAAGCATTCACGCCATAAATGGAATCCTGTGACTTGAGCCAGAGATGAAGCTTGTTTCCGTCATGGAATATTTCTGAGCGGTTATAGCCATAAAAATCGTCATATGGGGGCTGACGTGTGTTAGCACTGCCTATAAACTCATTGCCATCTGCACCCCTTGCAACATAGGTGTACTTGTGTACTGAGTTTCCTTTTGCGTCCACAGCCTTGCCGTTGTCATTGAAGTCAGCGCTTCCGCCTGATATCTGCAAGATTACGTTGTCGCCAAGCGTTCCAGAGTAGTTTCCGCTATCAATGATGACCTTGCCCTCGCCTACAATGTTAAGTCCTCGCACGATCGCACTGTTTGTAAATTCTATCGTGCCGCCTTTCAGCTCGATAGGATAAGTGAAATTATATGTTTTATCAGGGGAGGTCTTTAATTTTAAAGTTGCGCCGTCATAGACAATGATCTTCGGAAGCTCAAAACCGCTTTTGATATCTATGTTCATTTTGATATCGCCTGAAAGTATGTTTACATCAAATGGGACGTTGGTATCAAGATCAAGGTCATATATATCTTTTAGATCTATTCCGCTTGCTAAATAAAATGTTTCATAATCATGCATATCCTTGAAATATGACATTTTACCACGGCCATTATCATCTTTTATATAGATGCCGTCCATGTTTTCTGTATAATATTCTGTATACCCTCCGAAGCCATACTGCGCAAACTTCTTGAAGTCAGCGGGACAAGTATCGCTTTCATAGAGTTTCAGCCGTCCCGAAACTGCTATTTCGTTGCCGCCTGATTTACGGAAACCACGATTGACGCTTTCATAATCCACATACTCTGTTCCGGCACGGACACGTCCTTTTCCTAAAAATTTTATTGAATAATAGTGAACTTGTATGCCGTATTCCATGAATCCCGGCGTGGACGGATTAATGTTTCTGCCATCTACTGTGGCGTTGTTCTTTATTACGATACCGCCTGCTTCAAGGCCTGAGGTGTATTCTGCATCGTATTCTTGTGATTTGTGTATCTCTTTAAAGACGTTACCCTCGACCTTACTGCCGTCAACTGTCAAAATTCCATATACCATTATTCCTGCAATAGTCGAACCGGCATTGTTGAAATATCCGCCTGAAGTGAGATTTTTAGGTCTGTAGTGTGTGTAATTGGTGCACTCTCCCTTAACAGGTCTGTATGTAGCACGACCCTCTACGGTGGTATTAGTGCCGTTTACATAAAGCGAACCCTCAACATAAATGCCGTTCATGCCCACAGTTGGTCCGTTTGCGCAAGCCCAGACAGTGCTGTAGTCATTAACTATCATATTATACTTTACGATAATGCAAGCGCCGAAGCTTTCGCACGATACATTGGTAGCATTTTGTTCAGTTCCGTCGCCGATAGTAAGATTTGAGCAGTATATTGCTGCGTCATGTGTTACTGCTGAAAATGTTCCGTCGCCAATGATCGTGATATTACTGTCAGGAGCATAAATTCCGCTGTAGCTTTCATTGTATTTGGTTGCGGCTTGGCTTGAAAACGGGCTGTCACCAAGATCAATGCGGCCGACAAGCTTTATGTTCAGATCTTGTTCGCCTTCAACGTATATAAGACCAAATCGGCTGGGCCTTTCGCTGTTGCCGTTTATACGTTTGCCTATAGTCGCCATATTGTAACCAAGAAGCGTCAGGGTCTTGCTTTGTATATCGTATTTCCAGCCCTGTTTGCTCCATGTTTTATCAGATGTTACCTGTTCTTCGCCTATCCATATGCCATATTCTGTGACCGCAAATGCGTTCAATGGTGTAATGGACATTGCCATACATAGAGTAAGTATGATGCTCAATAACCGTTTTTTCATATTGTTTCCCCCTCTTCATCATCTTTTGAAAGTTTAAAATCGAATGTCATTTCCAACATTGCAAACAGCTTATACATGACCTCTGTGGCGATAGCTCTAATATCAAGCGACCTGATAAATGCAAGCACTTTTGCCTGTTCTTCCTCCGGTACTTTATACACTCGCATTGCCGCTGTCAGAAAACGCCTAAGCTTGTGGTCAAGAGGAAAATGGATATCGCATTTTCTTGCCATATAGTTGCGCATTATTCCTGATGTTCCGATTTCCATTTCATAGAAATCGCTTTCGGTATAGCCCGGAAAATTCGAGCCGAATATCTGTTTCAGTTCCGCCGTAGTGTGGACATAGATATACTCAGCCGTTTCAGGCATAGTATAAGCTTCAATGTAGATCTCTCGGAGATTTTCATTCAGCTCAGTGAGGGTTATCTGTATGGCAGTTTCCACAGCATATGTGTATATCGGCGACATATTATAACCAACAATGTTCTTTGCCACTCCAAATTGTCCGCTGAACATCGTGCCCACAAGATCCATTAGAATAGCGTCTTTTGTGGAGAATAAGTTCTGAAAGCTTCCTCTTGCAACGCCAGCTTTTTTCACTATCTGTGAGATAGTTGTCTGTTTATACCCCTGTTCCAGAAACAGTTGGACGCATACAGTGAGTATCTTTTTTTTCGTTTCGATACCATCTTTTCTTGTAGAAATATGTATCACCTCTTTTCATTGTTTATTAATAATGATTTACAAATTAGTATGTGTATTAGTTATAACATATATAACACAAATTGTCAAGCGGAAAAAGGGTCATCAGCGAAATTTTACAATAGGCAGTTTTTTGATATCATTATTTTTGCCTTAATGATTTAAAGCAAAACCCTTGTAATATTATAAAAAGTATGGTATAATCAAATTACGAATTTTTTTGTATATTTCTAAGGAGGAAATAATTATGAGTATGTATATCACTTGTCTTGACCTTGAGGGAGTTCTCGTTCCTGAGATATGGATAGCTTTTGCTGAGGCTACAGGTATCCCTGAGCTTAAAAGAACAACAAGAGATGAGCCTGACTATGACAAGCTTATGAAATACCGTATCAACATTCTTAAGGAGCATGGTCTTGGTCTTAAGGAAATTCAGGATACTATCGCAACTATCGACCCAATGCCGGGTGCAAAGAAGTTCCTTGACGAGCTGAGAAGCTTCACACAGGTAATAATCATCAGCGATACTTTCTCACAGTTTGCAGGTCCACTCATGAAAAAGCTTGGTTACCCTACTATCTTCTGCAACACTCTTGAAGTTGCTGACAACGGTGAGATAACAGGTTTCAAGATGAGATGTGAAAAGTCAAAGCTCACAACTGTAAAGGCTCTCCAGTCTATCGGCTTTGAAACTATCGCAAGCGGCGACAGCCACAACGACCTTGGTATGATACAGGCGAGCAAGGCAGGCTTCCTTTTCAGAAGCACAGACAGCATAAAGGCTGAATATCCTGAGCTTCCTGCTTATGAAACATATGATGAGCTTATGGCTGCAATAAAGGCTGCTATGGACTAATTGCTTTCAGACAAAGGAAAACATAGATGAAAAAGGTAATATCACTTATATTGGCAGCGGCTTTGTCACTGTCTGCAGCAGCGTGCGGTCAAAACGCTGACAGCAGTGTGGCTGACAAGTCAAGCTCTAAGGTGGACGAAAAGCCTGCGGTGGAGAGCTGTAAGATTGCTGATGATAAGTTCCATACATATGTGTCTAACACTTACGTTGCTACGGGAAACAATTTTGTTGTAAAGAAAGCTAATGAGGTAACATACAGAGCCTATTTTCCACTGGAGGAATACGGAGAGCTTGAATACGCTTTCTATTTTTCAAATACAGTGGATTCCACATACAACGCTGACGGAAAGCAGGCTTTTGCAGGCAAAGAGGGCGGAGAGTATGAGATTTCCTCGGCTTATGTCTGTGACGGCGGAACAGGTCCTGATGACGAGATAACCTCACGCACTGAGGTAACATTTGACGGTGCAGGCTCAAAGAAAGTCGCACCTGCGGAAACTTTTTGGAGCGACCCTGTTACACTGAATATCCCTGAGGATCATTATCTTGTGTGGGAGTGGACAGTGACGGGAAGAGATATCCCATGCAACAAGATGTCAAACCTCACGTCTACCACATCATCGAAAAACGGCAGTGATTTCACTTATTGTGACGATGTGCCACTGCCGCTTCTTGTAGGCGCAAAGCGTGACGTGAAATATCGTGTCACAGCTATCGGTGATTCTATTACCCAGGGCTGTATGACAGACTTCATGGCGTATGAGTTCTGGGCGGCACGCATAGCAAAAGAGCTTGGTTCTGATTATGCTTTCTGGAACTGCGGTCTTGGCTGGGCGAGAGCGAGCGATTGCGCACAGAAAGGCAATTGGCTCGGAAGAGCGCTCAACAGCGACATCATGATAGTTGCTTTTGGTACGAACGATATAGTTTCGGGCGAATACGGCGGCGACGGTGGAAACAACGCCGACGAGGTGAACGGCTATATAAGCACTATCCTTGAACAATCTCAGGCGTCAGGCTGTAAGACTATCTTGTTCAATGCCCCTCCGCAGGATTATGACGAGGAACACGAAGCGGTGAGAACTGCGCTTAACGATACTGAAAAGCAGACGGCTGAGAAATACGGCGCAGAGTATTTTGACTTTGCGGCACAGCTTTCAACACCTGAAAACCCAGCAGGTGCGCTTTATGGCGGACACCCGAACGGCGAGGGCGGCAAGGTCGTGTGCGAGGCATTCATGAAACAATTCGCAGAGCTTTTAGGTAAATAATATTTGTTTTTTACGGCGTTGTGTCTTTTAGCACTTCGCCGTTTTTTTTGCAAAACAATACCAAACATAATCTGCGATATGTAACGCATATTATATATAGTATTCTCGCTTTTGTCGTGAATATTTTATCATATGAAAAGTTTATACTTCTGACATAAGTTTCCCTT
The DNA here is from genome assembly GCA_934435205.1 of uncultured Ruminococcus sp. GTDB lineage: Bacteria > Bacillota > Clostridia > Oscillospirales > Ruminococcaceae > Hominimerdicola. The sequence goes on from CAKSAK010000004.1 coordinate 311,565, forward strand.
GACAAACAGGGTTAGTTTATGCTAATATGAATATGGTTAGTAAATGCTAACCTAAACTAATGTAAAGGAGGAGTTCAGAAAAGTATGAGCGTTATAATAGTAGGCGGAAATGACCGTATGGCAACACGCTATAAGGATATCTGCAAATCATATGATTGCAAGGCTAAGGTGTTCATCAAATATCCTACAGGCTTTGATAAGAAGATAGGCAGTCCTGATCTGGCAGTGGTGTTTACTGATACAGTGTCACATAAAATGCTCAATGGTCTTAACCAAAGAGCAAGCAAACTTGATTTTCCCGTGGCTATATGCCATTCATCAAGCTGTTCAGCTCTGAAGAACGTGCTTGAAAAATATTGTACAAAAGGCGTTGTAAACGCATAGATCTATATGTGCGGGTTAGGAATTTCTAACCAAAGGAGGGACTATGTCACAGTCTGAGCTGAGAAATTTTGAAAAAAGCATGGCTTATCATCTTGCCCCTGCAATGCTTGGGATAAAGCCTGCCTGTCTTATGTCAATGGAAAAGAATAAGGACGGGCTTGAAGAAAATGTCGAGCTTTTCAACAGCAGGGCATATACAAAGGGCATGAAGCTAACAGTGCTTTGTGAGTGCAAAAGCAGAAAGCTGCTTTTTCTCTATAACGAAAAGCTTTTGTCTGACAGACTTGCAGACAACAGAGTGAAAACGCTTCTTGAAAGCTTCGGCTATGACAGCCGTATGACCCTTGAACAGCAGCTTGAAAGGCTGTCTGGAAGAATATCCGCAAGTGAGGATTTTCCTCATGAGATAGGTCTGTTTCTAGGCTATCCTGTTGATGATGTGACAGGGTTCATACAGAACAAGGGAAGGAACTATCTTCTCTGCGGATATTGGAAAGTCTACTCTGACGAAAACAGAGCAAGACGAATTTTCAGCAATTATGACAAGTGCAGAAATTATCTGTGTAATAAACTTGCTCAGGGTGAGAGCATTTACCAAGCCCTGAAAATTTCTTAGGAGGTAATCACATGAAAACAGCAGTAATTTATTGGAGCGGCACAGGCAACACAGAAGCTATGGCAAAGGCAGTTGCTGAGGGTGCAGGCGCAGAGTGCTTCGCAGTTTCTGAGTTCAGCGGCAATGTTGAGGATTATGACGCAATAGCTCTTGGATGCCCTGCAATGGGTGCAGAGGAGCTTGAGGACAGCGAGTTTGAACCATTTTTCGCAGGCATCGAGGGCAAGCTCTCAGGCAAAAAGGTAGCACTCTTTGGTTCGTACGGCTGGGGCGACGGTGAGTGGATGCGTCAGTGGCAGGACAGAGTTACGGGCGACGGTGCAACACTTGTAAATGGTGAGGGACTTATTGTAAACGAAACTCCTGATGACGATGCTCTTGCAAGCTGCAAGGCTTTGGGCGAGGCTCTTGCTAAGTAAGCATATATCTCTAATGTAATAATGTAAACTGCAAACGCAGGCGGAAAAGGCAGTTTTGCTTTTCTGTCTGCGTTTGTGCAGTGATCGAGTTATTAAAAACTAACTAAAGTTACCCATAACTAACTTATGTTTTTGTGCAAGCTTACAAAATTGAAAAAACGGCACATTTAGTCTTGACAAATTCGGTTAGCCGTGCTAAACTATATTACGGGTTAGAAAATGCTAACCTTTTAAATAAGCCTGAAAGTTAGACAAATCTAACTTTCGATACTGACAAAAGAACAGGAGGGTCTGAATGATGCCGCTGACATTTGCAAACGTAGGGGAAAAAAACATGATAAAGAAAGTAGGCGGAAAGCCTGAAACAAGAAAGTTTCTTGAAAATCTGGGTTTTGTCGCAGGGGGAACGGTAACGGTAGTAAGCACTATCGGCGGAAACGTTATCGTTAAGGTCAAAGAATCAAGAGTAGCTGTTTCAAAGGAAATGGCTGCGAAGATAATGGTATAGGGAACATATGGCGGTCAAGCCATGATAGATATGTTTGAAGATATTTTGTATAGTTAGGAGGATCAGGTTATGGCAACATTGAAAGAAGCTAAGATCGGTTCAACAGTTACCGTAAAGAAGCTCAACGGCACTGGTGCTGTAAAGAGAAGGATCATGGATATGGGCATCACAAAGGGTGTTGAAGTCCATGTAAGAAAGGTAGCACCTTTGGGTGACCCTATCGAAGTAACAGTTAGAGGCTATGAGCTTTCGCTCAGGAAGGCTGACGCTGAGATGATCGAAACTGTCTGATACATAGTTCAGACGAACAGCAAAAATTTCATTGGCAGAGCTGATGTGTACTCAGAAGATGAGGATATATCAGAGTGCCAAAATTCTGAAAGGATCGAATTGTATGGAGATCAAAATTGCTCTCGCAGGTAACCCTAACTGCGGTAAAACAACTCTTTTCAACGCTCTTACAGGCTCAAACCAGTTCGTAGGTAACTGGCCGGGCGTAACAGTTGAAAAGAAAGAGGGTAAGCTCAAGGGTCATAAGGACGTAGTTATCATGGACCTTCCTGGTATTTACTCGCTTTCACCTTACACACTTGAGGAAGTAGTTGCAAGAAACTATCTTATAAGCGAGCGTCCGGACGCTATCCTCAATATCATCGACGGAACTAACCTCGAAAGAAACCTTTACCTCACAACACAGCTCGTTGAGCTTGGGATCCCTGTTGTTGTTGCTATCAACATGATGGACGTTGTAAAAAAGAATGGCGACAAGATAAATACAGATCAGCTTGCTAAGGAGCTTGGCTGTCAGGTCTGCGAGATATCCGCACTTAAAGGTACCGGTATCAAGGAAGCTGCTGAGCTTGCAGTAAAGGCTGCTGAGTCAAAAGTTCCAATGGTACCTCAGCATTCATTCAACGGTGTTGTTGAACACGCTATCGCTCATATTGAGGAAGCATTTCTCCATGATGTTGCTGAAGAGCAGCAGAGATGGTACGCCATAAAGATATTCGAGAGAGATGAGAAGGTCATCGAACAGCTCGGTATGTCTGAGCAGGTAAAGGCTCATATTGAAAAGGATATCTGCGCTGCTGAAAAAGAAATGGACGACGACTCGGAGAGTATCATCACAAACGAGAGATACATTTACATAGCTTCAATAATCAAGGATTGCTATAAAAAGAAAAATCAGGGCGGTCTTACAACATCAGATAAGATAGATAAGATCGTTACGAACCGTTGGCTTGGTCTTCCTATCTTTGCAGTGGTTATGTTCCTTGTTTACTATATCTCAATGGTAACAGTAGGTTCAGCTGCAACTGACTGGGCAAATGACGGACTCTTTGGTGACGGTTGGCATCTGTTCGGTATCGGTTCATCTGACGCTGAGGACGCTGCTGACGAATATGGCAGCTCACTTGATATAATCAACGCATTTATCGAGCAGCAGGGCGGCGAGGCTATCGACAACGAAGCTGATGACTTTGACGTTGACGCTGCTAAGGCAACAGCAGACAATCTGCTTGCTACAGTAGATAAGTCTGCAACTGCTGATTATACAGTAGAGGACGAGGAAACACTTGAAGAAACAACAAAAACAGCTAAGTATGCTGATCTGAAAGCTGCAGTTGCAGCCGCTGAGAAATACAGCTTTGCTGATCCAGACCCAGCGGATTACGGCGTATGGGTACCGGGTATCCCTGTACTTATCGAAAGCGGTCTTGACGCAGTAAACTGCGCAGATTGGCTCAAGGGTCTTATCCTTGACGGTATCGTTGCCGGTGTTGGTGCGGTACTCGGATTTGTTCCACAGATGCTCGTACTCTTCATTCTCCTTGCTATCCTTGAGGCTTGCGGTTACATGGCTCGTATCGCATTCGTAATGGACAGGATCTTCAGAAAGTTCGGTCTTTCAGGAAAGTCATTTATTCCGATCCTTATTGGTACAGGTTGCGGTATCCCTGGTATCATGGCTTCAAGAACTATCGAGAACGAGCGTGACAGACGTATGACTGTCATGACAACAACATTTATTCCTTGCGGTGCTAAGACGCCATTTATTGCAATGATCGCAGGCGCTATCTTCGGCGGCTCTGCTTGGGTAGCAACAGGCGCATACTTCATCGGTATCGCAGCTATCATCATTTCAGGTATCATGCTGAAAAAGACAAAGATGTTCGCAGGAGATCCTGCACCATTCGTTATGGAGCTTCCTGCTTACCATATCCCTACAGTAGGCAACGTACTCAGATCAATGTGGGAGCGTGGCTGGTCATTCATCAAGAAGGCTGGTACTATCATCACACTGTCAACTATCTTTGTATGGTTCACTTCATACTTCGGCTGGGTAGACGGTTCATTCGGTATGCTCACAGAAGACCAGATGGAATACAGTATCTTGGCTCAAATCGGTAAGGCTATCTGCTGGATCTTCGCACCTCTTGGCTGGGGCAACTGGCAGGCAACTGTTGCAGCTGTTACAGGTCTTGTTGCTAAGGAGAACATCGTTGGTACAATGGGTATCCTTTACGGCGGCGGAGATGGTTCAGTTTACTCTGCGATCGGTGCTGCATTCACTGGCATCACAGGTATGTCATTCCTTATCTTCAACCTCCTCTGCGCACCTTGTTTCGCAGCAATGGGAGCTATCAAGCGTGAGATGAACAGCAGAAAGTGGTTCTGGTTCGCTATTGGCTACGAGTGCGGTTTTGCTTATGTTATCGCACTTATCGTAAATCAGCTTGGCAACCTCTTCGCTGGTAAGGTGAATGTTATCGGTCTTATCTTTGCAATAGCTCTTATCGCTCTTATCATCTATATGCTCGTTAGACCTTATAAGGAAAGCACAAAGCTTGAAAAGGACGTTAAGGTAGGCGCAAACGCATAATAAAAAAGCAAATATTATCACTGATCTTGCATAAACAGTTGGGAGGATAATTATGGACACAGTAGGCGGTACGATTCTGATAGCAGTGATTCTCGCTGCTATCGTGGCAGCTATAATTTACAAGCTCGTAAAGGATAAGAAGCAGGGCAAAAGCTCCTGTGGAGGCAGCTGCGGCTGTTGTCCAAATTCTTCTCGCTGTCACAGATCATGATAAAACAGTAATAAACTTCGGGGAGGTCATCTGAATGCTGACTAAATCACAGAAAAGGTATTTATTTGCCATATACAGACTGGGTCAGAACGGCAGACCTGTCAAGTCCACAGAGGTAGCTTCTGTTCTGGGCGTGACAAAGGCAAGCACCGTCAAGATGACTCAGAAGCTTATAGACGAGGGCTATATAATCAAAGAGCCTTACCGTGAGATCACACTGACATCTGAGGGCATAAAGGCAGCTAATGAGCTTTATACTCCAAGTGTGATACTTCAGGATTTTCTTGAAAACCGTGTGGGCGTTGAGAGAAAAAATGCCGAGAATGACTCGGTGGCTATTGTTTCTCAGATATCTGATGACGCTCTCGACAAGCTTGTAAGCTTTGCTTTGCAAAGCACGACAAACGGCTAAATTAGTAATATTTATATCGTTAGATCCCGCCTTTTCGGCGGGATTTATCAGATATATCGGTTAGTTGTGATTAACCACAATGCGAAGTAAGTTATGGCATACAAATATGTATAATATGACGTTTAAAAACGGCAAAGATACATTATTAAAATAAATAGTTAGAAAGGGGAATGAATGTGTTTCTTGAAATAAAGAACATAAAAAAGCATTTTGGCGAGGGCGAGAGCAGGGTTGAAGTGCTTAAGGGCATTGATATCGAAATAGAAAAAGGAGAGTTCTGCGTGCTTCTCGGACCGTCAGGCTCAGGTAAATCAACACTTCTGAACATTATAGGAGGAATTGACGCCGCTGACGAGGGGTATATCTCAATAAACGGCGAAAAAACAGCCGACATGAACGAAAAGGCATTGACCCTTTACAGAAGAAAGCACTTGGGTTATATCTTCCAGATGTACAACCTTATACCTAACCTGAATATCAAGGAGAATATCGAGGTAGGCGCATATCTTAGCGACAACCCTCTTGACGTTGACGACCTGCTTAAAACACTTGGGCTTTACGAGCATCGTCACAAGCTTCCTAATCAGCTTTCGGGTGGTCAGCAGCAGAGAACTGCTATTGGCAGAGCCATCGTCAAGAACCCTGATATCCTGCTCTGCGACGAGCCTACAGGTGCACTTGACTACAATACCTCCAAGGAGATATTGCAGCTTATAGAGGACGTAAACAAGAAGTATGGCAACACTATCATAATGGTAACACATAATGACGCTATCAAGCAAATGGCTGACAGAGTTGTAAAGCTTAGAGATGGTATGATAAGAAAGAATTATCTTAATGAAACTAAGCTCACAGCCGAAGAGCTTGATTGGTAAGGAGGGTCAGCATGAAAAACCCTCTTATCAAGCGTTTGCCCAGAGAGCTTAAGGGCGAAATAGGAAAATACATCGTTCTATTTTTGTTCATCACAATGATGATAGGCACAGTATCAGGATTTCTTGTTGCGGCAGGCAGTATGTCTGTTGCTTATGACGAAAGCTTTGAGAAATACAATATCGAAAGCGGAAATTTTGAACTTCTTCAAAAAGCCGATGATGATGCTATCAAGAAGATAGAGGACGGTGAGGAGAAGATAAAGGTATACGAAAATTTTTATCTTGACAAAGAAACAAAAGAAGTTGACAGCACTATCAGGCTTTTCAAAAATCGTAAGGATATCGACAAGATATGTATAATGGACGGTGAGCTTCCTTCTGCTGATGACGAGATCGCTATTGACAGAATGTATGCTGATAATAACAAGCTTAAAGTCGGCGACAGCCTGACGGTCGGCGGCAAGAAGCTTAAGATAACAGGTCTTGTTGCACTTTCAGATTACAGCGCACTGTATTCTAATCCGTCTGATATGATGTTTGACGCTTTGAAGTTCGGTGTAGCTATCGTTACCGATACGCTTTTTGACGAATTTGGCGAGACAAATCTCCACTACAGCTATTCATGGAAATATGACAAAGCACCTGTTGACGATAAGGACGCTCAGGATAAGGCTGAGGAGCTTATGAAACACATAAACAGCATTTCTCCGCTTACTCAGTTCATACCTGAATATTCAAATCAGGCTATCCACTTCACAGGTGACGATATCAAGGGCGACAGCACTATGATAGCAGTTTTCCTGTATCTTTTCATGGTCATAATCGCATTTATCTTCGCAATCACAACAGGAAACACTATTGCAAAAGAGGCTAACGTTATCGGTACTCTGAGAGCGTCAGGCTACACAAAGGCAGAGCTTGTAAGACATTATCTTGCAACGCCTATGTTTGTAGTGCTGGTGGCTGCGGTGGTCGGTAATATCCTTGGCTATACCTGCTTTAAGGATTTTGCCGTAAGTGCATACTACGGAAGTTACAGCTTGCCGACATATGTGACCCTTTGGAATGCAGAGGCATTTGTAAAGACAACAGTTGTTCCGCTTATAATACTTTTCCTGATAAACCTTATTATGCTTATAAACAAGCTGAGCCTTTCGCCGCTGAAATTCCTCAGACGTGATCTTAAAAAGCATCAGAAGAAAAAGGCTTTCAAGCTCAACACAAAGATAGGTATTCTCAAGCGTTTCAGATTGAGAGTTGTTTTCCAGAACATTCCTAACTATGTGACGATATTCGTTGGCGTGCTTTTCGCAAGCGTTATCATTTTCTTCGGTCTTGCAATGAAACCAATGCTCCTCCATTATCAGGAAGTTATCGAGGACAACATGATAGCAAAATATCAGTATGTTTTGAAAGCTCCTATTGAAACAGAAACAAAGGGTGCTGAGAAATACTGTGCAGGGTCTATGAAAACTGTTGACGATAAGCTCAAAGAAGAAAATGTAACAGTCTACGGTATTCAGAAAGACAGCAAGTTCGTAAAGGCTGACATCACAGACGACGGAGTTTATATCTCTGACGGCTATTCACAGAAGTTTGGCATAGACGTTGGTGATGAACTCACCATGAAAGAGTCTTACGGCGATAAGAAGTATACTTTCAAGGTAGACGGAGTCTATGACGAGCCGGCGGCTATCGCAGTTTATATGACTGACGATAATTTTATCAAGACATTTGACCTCGATGACGGCTATTTTAACGGATATTTCTCAAACACTAAGATAAAAGATATAGACGATCTTTATATCGCAACCACTATCACAAAGGACGATATGACAAAGACTTCACGTCAGCTTATCGTTTCAATGGGTTCAATGATATCTGCTTTTGCAGGTGCAGGCATCATATCGTTCATGCTTATCATTTATCTGCTTTCAAAGGTTGTTATCGAAAAGAACAGCCAGTCTATCTCAATGACAAAGATATTGGGATACAATAACAGAGAGATAAACAGCCTTTATATAACAACAACATCTATCGTTGTTATCGTTTCGCTGATACTTTCTGTTCCGCTGGTAAACGTTACGCTGAAATATATCTTCATTGCGGCGTTCGCTCAGTATTCAGGCTGGCTGCCATATTACATTCCTGCGTATATATTTGTTGAAGTTCCGCTGTTCGGCATTATTGCTTATGCAGTGGTGGCATTCATTCTTACAAGGCGTGTAAAGAAAGTACCTCTTGACGAGGCACTCAAAAATGTAGAATAATCCTTCCAAATCATTCTTTCTTAATTGAGCTGTGCTGTCGGTTTGTATCGGCGGCACAGTTTCATTTATTGATATGTGTTAAGCACAGTTTTTGCAGACAAAAATATAGAATATTGTGGAAAGCTAACAATAGTCAGAAAAGGTCTAAATCTTATTAATATATTTACTGTACTTTAACATATTATTAACAGCATAGTGATACATTATATCATATGGAATTATACGCTTTTGATAAACAGGCTCTGCTTATTGAAGAGAAGAAGTGCAGAGAACTGCTGTGAATGGCAGTATGTCATTCGGTGGGAGGAAAAATATGAGTAAACAAAAGAAGCCTGCAGGCGGTTTGAATATTATCATTGTGGGCTGCGGAAAAGTAGGCACGACCCTTGTTGAACAGCTTGTGAAAGAGGGCCACGATATCACGATAATCGACAAGAATGCAAAGAAGATACAGGAACTCAGTAGTCTTTATGACATTATGGGCATCGTAGGGAACGGCGCAAGCTTTAGCGTTCAGCAGGACGCCGGCATAGAGGACGCCGACCTTATAATTGCTGTCACAGAGTCTGATGAGCTTAACTTGCTTTGTTGTACACTTGCCAAGAGAGTAGCGAAGTGTTCGGCTATAGCAAGAGTAAGAACACCTGATTACAGCAAGGAGATAGTCTATCTAAGAGAGAAGCTTGGTCTTGCAATGGTAATAAATCCTGAGCTTGAGGCTTCAAGAGAAGCGTCAAGAATACTTTGTCTGCCAACAGCTCTTGAGGTAAACACATTTGCGAATGGTCAGGCGGAGCTTATAAAGTATAAGATACCTGAGGGCAACCCTCTTGACGGCACTACTATCGCAGAGCTTAGTCGTAAAACGGCAACGAGCCTGCTTATATGCGCTGTTGAAAGAGAGGGAGAAATATATATCCCGTCAGGCGATTTCACAATGAAAAAGAATGACGTTATCTCATTTTGCACCCAAAGAAATTTTTCAAGAACGTTCTTTGAGGATATCAGTGTAAAGACCAATCAGGTGAAGAACACAATGATAATAGGCGGCGGCAAGGCGGCTTATTATCTTGCAAAGCGTCTTATAGGCATGGGTATCAACGTCAAGATAATCGAGAATGACAGACAGCGATGTGAGGATCTCAGCGTGCTTCTGCCAAAGGCGATAATAATAAACGGCGACGGCACTGACGAGGAACTTCTGAAGGAAGAGGGTATCGAGTATGTAGAGTCATTTGTGGCTCTCACAGGAATTGACGAAGAAAATATCCTGCTCACTCTTCATGCAAGACAGGTGTCAAATGCTAAGACTATCACAAAGATAAACAGGATAAATTTTAAGGACGTTATAAGCAGACTTGACCTTGGAAGCGTGGTATATCCAAGATATATCACATCGGAAGCGATAATAGCCTACGTCCGTGCGAAGAACGAATCGGGCGACAGCAATATCGAAACGCTGTATCACCTTTTCGACCACAGAGTAGAAGCTATTGAGTTCAAGGTGGATCAGGAGTCAGAGGTCACAGGCACACAGCTTCAGGATCTGAATTTGAAAAGACATCTGCTGGTGGCGTTCATAAACCGAAACGGCAAGATTATTATCCCGAGCGGTCAGGATACTATAGAGAAGGGCGACACTGTAATGGTCGTCACTACTCATACGGGATTTAACGATATCACTGATATTCTGAAATAGCGGAGGAAATATGAACAGCTCGATCATTCGATATATTTTAGGACATGTTATGCGAATGGAAGCTTGCTTCCTGTTGCTGCCTTGCATAGTGTCGCTGGTTTACGGCGAGGGCGAGGGGCTTTATTATCTTGGAACAGCCATTGTGTGTCTTGCTCTTGGCTTGGTAATGGCTTGGAAAAAGCCTAAAAACTATGTGTTTTATCTCAAAGAGGGTTGTATAGCAACATCTTTGAGCTGGATAGTTATGAGCCTTGTGGGCTGTATGCCGTTCTGGATAAGCGGAGAGATACCAAGCTTCACGGATGCTATGTTTGAAACAGTTTCTGGCTTTACAACAACTGGTGCTTCGATCCTTACCAATGTTGAAGCGCTTTCTCATACTGCACTTTTTTGGCGAAGCTTCACGCACTGGATAGGCGGTATGGGAGTTTTGGTGTTCCTGCTTGCTATCATACCGCTGAGCGGTGGCTCAAATATAAATCTTATGAGGGCGGAAAGCCCTGGACCATCAGTGGGCAAGCTTGTTCCAAAGATGAGATATACTGCAAGGATACTTTATATAATCTATTTCGGCATGACCATATTGGAATTTATTTTCCTTATTATCGGCAAAATGCCTGTGTTTGATAGCATTTGCACAGCCGTTGGAACGGCAGGCACTGGCGGCTTTGGAATCAAGAACGACAGCTTTGGAAGCTATTCGCCATATTTGCAGTGGGTGGTTGCCATATTCATGATACTGTTTGGCGTGAATTTTAACGCATACTATTATATTATATACAGACACTTCAAAAAGGCATTCAAAATGGAGGAAGTACGGTGCTATTTTGCTATAATCCTCATTGCCACAGCTATAATATTTGCAAATATCCTCGACCGCTGTGTTAGCATTTTTGACGCACTCACAAAATCAGTATTTCAGGTGGCGTCGCTCATTACAAGTACGGGCTTTTCAAGCACTGACTTTAATCTGTGGCCTCAGATATGCCGGACGGTGCTTGTGCTTATAATGTTCGTAGGTGCGTGCGCAGGCAGTACGGGCGGAGGTATAAAGGTATCAAGAGTGATCGTGCTTTTCAAGACAATGATAAAGGAGCTTCACTCCTATATCCACCCTAAGAGCATACGCAAGGTAAACCTTGACGGCAAGCCTGTTGAGCATGAGATAGTGCGTTCCATAAACGTTTATATCGTGACCTTTGTGATAATCTTTGCGTCGTCAGTGTTCATGATAGCTTTTGACGGCAAGGATCTTGTGACGAATTTCACCGCTGTGCTTACTACACTTAACAACATGGGACCTGGTCTTGAGGAGGTAGGTCCAGCAGGCAACTTTTCAAACTTCTCTGTTTTTTCAAAATTCGTTTTCATGTTCGATATGCTTGCAGGCAGATTGGAGCTTTTCCCTCTGCTGATACTTTTCCACCCCTCTGCATGGAGAGATCTTATCTCTAAAAGGGCGGAAGCAAGAAAATTCTGATAACACAAAAAGGACGGCTCAGACCGTCCTTCTTTCATTTTACAGCCTTTTTGAACTGCTGTTCATATTTATGCTTGGTCGCTATTCCGCCTCTTATATGTCTTTCACGTTTGTTTTCCTCAAGGACCTCTTTTACGCTTTTGAAAAGCTGAGGAGAGATTTTCGGCAGACGTTCTGTCAGATCCTTATGTACTGTGGATTTGCTTATGCCAAATTCCTTTGCCGCACAGCGCACTGTGGCTCTGTGCGCCGCAACATATTCTCCAAGCAGCACACATCGTTCCTTTTCGGATCCATTCATTGTTCACACCCCATTAAATTTTTCTGTAGTAATCTATATGCTCGTGTCTACTCATTTATTACATAGCTATATTTCAGACTTTACAAAAAAATTACCGATATCAAAGCATTTTTATGCAAAGTGCTTGAATTTATGATCTGCCTGTGATATAATAAAGTTGTGATATAAAAGATGTCACATAAAATAAACGAAACGAGGGGATAAGGGCAATGAAACTTAATTTTATCGGTGCAACACATGAGGTAACGGGAAGCTGTACATATATAGAAGCCTGCGGAAAGAGATTTCTGGTGGATTTCGGAATGGAACAGGGCGTTGACTATTTTGAAAATGCGAAGATACCTTGTCCACCTGGAAATATAGATTTTGTATTGCTGACCCATGCTCATATAGACCACTCAGGTCTGCTTCCGCTGTTGGCGGCAGGCGGCTTTGCAGGTCAGATACACGCAACGGAAGCCACTTGTAATTTATGTGAGATAATGCTGAGAGATTCAGCACATATTCAGGAGTTTGAAGCAGAGTGGAGAAGCAGAAAGGGCAAACGTAAGGGTACAGGCGAGGTTTCGCCGCTCTATACTATGGCAGACGCAGAAGCGGCTATTGCCTGCCTTTGTCCACACCCATACAATGAGGTGACGGAGATATCCGAGGGCATAAAGGTACGCTTTATCGACGCAGGTCACTTGCTTGGCTCATCAAGTATTGAGATATGGCTTACAGAGAACGGAGAAGAGCGTAAGATCGTATTTTCGGGAGATATAGGAAACCTTGACCAGCCTCTTATCAGAGATCCGCAGTATATAACGGAGGCAGATTATGTCGTAATGGAGTCCACATACGGTAACCGTCGCCATGATAGGCCGAAGGACTATGCAAAAAGTCTTGCAGAGGTCATTCAAAAGACCTTTGACAGGGGAGGAAACCTCGTTATACCGTCCTTTGCAGTGGGCAGAACTCAGGAACTGCTGTATTTTATAAGGCATATCAAGGCGGAGAATATGGTGACTGGACATGGGGATTTTCCTGTGTATGTGGATTCTCCGCTGGCTATCGAGGCAACGCAGATATTCAATAAGAATAAAAATTCATGTTTCGATGAAGAAGCAATGTCATATGTGAACAAGGGCATAAATCCGATCATATTCAGCGGACTTAATATTGCTGTCACAAGCGACGAGTCGAGAGCCATAAACTTTATCGACACGCCTAAGATAATAATTTCAGCAAGCGGAATGTGCGAAGCGGGCAGAATAAAACATCACCTCAAACACAATTTGTGGAAACCTGAAAACACCATACTTTTTGTGGGCTATCAGGCTATGAATACTCTTGGCAGAAGCCTTGTGGATGGTGCAAAAACGGCAAAGCTTTTCGGCGAGGAAGTAGTGGTAAGGGCTGAGATACTTGTGCTTCCGGGTGTGAGCGGTCACGCTGACGTTGATGGGTTGGACAAGTGGATAAAAAGCTATGAAAATCCGCCTAAAAAGGTTTTTGTCAACCATGGCGAGGATTCTGTTGCCGAGGCATATAAGGAGCATTTGCGCAACGATTTCGGGCTTAACGCCTTTGCACCATACAGCGGTGCGGAGCTTGACCTTATAAGCGGCGAGTTCAAGAATACGACCCCTATAAAGATAGTCAAGAAGACAGGTGCGTCGCCTAACTATCAGCGTCTGCTCAGCGCTCTTGACAGGCTGACGGCTTTGGTGAACAAAAGCTCAGGTCTTACGAATAAAGACCTTGCAAAGCTCACTGATACCATAAATAATATCTGTGCAAAGTGGAACGATTAGCTTTTGCATCACATATAATATGAGATACAGGGCAACACTGCACGCTTTATGTGTGGTGTTGCCTGACGCATACGAAAGGAACAAACCACACAATGAAAAAGATACACGTCAGTGCTATAAACAGTAAGGTCAGAGATGACGAAAAGCTTTTTGTTGAAGAGTGCGACAGAAAATATAATGAAAAGCTCGTTGCCATTGCAGACAGCATCGAGGAGCATCAAAAGGAGAAGCCTATATTGCTTTTGGCAGGTCCGTCGGGGGCGGGCAAGACCACAACAGCGTTGAAAATAGAAGAAATACTTGACAGCAGGGGGATACACACCCACACTATCTCTATGGACGATTATTTTCTGCCTGCTGACAGCTTCACCGCTGTTATAGGAGAGGACGGAAAGCCTGACTATGAATCTCCTGACAGAATAGACCGAAAGCTTCTTTATGAGCATATGGAAATGATAAACAGCGGTGAGGAGGTCATTCTGCCAAAGTTTGAATTTTCAGAACAATGCAGGCGTGATGGGGAAAAGCTCAGACGAGATAAGAACGATATCGTTGTTTTCGAGGGTATCCATGCTCTTAACCCGGAGGTCACAGGTGCGGCTGGGGATTATGCAAGATGTATGTATGTCAGTGTAAGAAGCAGACTTGAATTGAAAGACGGTGAGCTTCTGCATCCTTGCTATATCAGGCTTATGCGCAGACTTATAAGGGACGGATTTTTCCGTGGCAGAAGTGCAGCGGAAACACTAGATATGTTTGACAGCGTTGAGGCTGGCGAGAACAAGTATATAATGCCATACAAGCACAGGGCTGAGTTTTCAGTGGATACTTTTCACGCTTATGAGCCTGCCTTGTATAAGAACTATCTTTTGGATACACTGCGACGTGAGAGCAGGAGCTATAAGGATTTTGAACGCTTTTTGCCTATGCTAAAAGCCCTTGAGGAGATAGAGCCGGTGATGCTCGAAAGTGTGCCTGTAAATTCCCTTGCAAGGGAGTTTGTAGGTGAGAGCAGCTATAGATACTAAGACGATAAAACGCCGTCGGAAAAGGACGGCGTTTTGCTATGCTTGCTTGACTTTTTTTATAAAAAGTAGTAAAATGAAATAAGGTAAGTGCAGGTATTTTTGAAAACGTTTTCCTGAACGTGATCATTGAATATAAAAAAATAGTGGGGATAAAAATGAATTTTGATAATGATTTGATGCTTTTCTTCCGAACGATATATGAAGATTCGGAGAATATGGACGAATGCAGTGCCAAGGTGAAAAGTGCTGTGGCTGCTGTGGCAGACAAGCTTGACATCGTCAGGGCGGAGCTTGCAGTGAAAATGCCTGCAACAAAGCTTTGTGAGGATGGTGCAGATATGCTCATGGTGCTTTATGACAGAGAGAAGGACGTGGAAAACGAGCTTTTTGAGGCAAGTTTTCCTTTGTTTGAAGGCGGCTTTATAACAGTGACCTTTTATTCTGGTAATTCCAATGGCTTTGATAACGAGCAAAGGAATATCGTAGAGATAATCGCAAACACTGTTTTTATCCAATTTAACAGGGTAGTTATGCAGGAGCTTGTTACTCATGTTATAAAAACGGATATCGAAACAGGTGCAGCAACTTTAGACGCTTTGATAAATTACGCCGGTATGCTTATAGCGCAAAACAGGATAGAGGATTTCAGTATAATCTTTTTCAATATACATAACTTCAAATATGTAAATAAGGTATTAAATTACGAACAGGGCGACGTTGTTTTGCGTAATTATACAAAGACAATATACCGGAATCTTTCAGATGGTGAGATGATCGCAAGACTTGGCGGCGATAATTTCGTTATGCTTGTAAAGAACGAATCGCTCAGAGAATATATTGATATGCTCAGCTTTATGAACATAAGGTATGACGATGGCAAAGTATCAAAGGATTTTATTTTTGGTGCAACCATCGGATATTCGTCAACTGTGGGTATAAGATATCCAAGAGAAGTAATGGCTCGTGCAAGCATCGCATATGCTGCTGCAAGACGAGCTGGTGCAGGCCATGTAATGGAGTATTCCGAAAATATAAAACAAGAACTGATGAAAATTCAGGGAGTGCTGTCAAACTTCATGGCTGGGCTTATGGCAGGTGAGTTCGAGGTGTATTATCAGCCAAAGGTACGCATCGAAACCAAGGAGATATTTGGTGCAGAAGCTCTTGTACGCTGGCATAGAAAGGGAAGGCTATCAGCACCGGTGGAGTTTATTCCGCTTCTTACGAATGACGGAAGCATAATAAAGCTTGACTACTATGTGCTTGAAGAAGTTTGCAAATGGCTGAGAAAACGCATAGATATGGGCTTTGAACCCTTGAGGATATCAGTGAATTTTTCGAGGAAGCACCTGGAAGAAAAAAATATGATAGGTAATATAGTTGCCTTGATCGACAAATACGAGCTTGATCATCAGCTTATAGAAATAGAGCTTACTGAAAGCGAGGATTATCAGAATTTTGAGCTTATCACAGAGATCGTGAATGGTCTGAGAGCTAATGGTATCGTCACATCTATGGACGATTTTGGTACTGGCTTTTCATCGCTCAATATGATAAAGAACGTTGATCTTCAGGTAATAAAGATAGACAAGTCCTTTATTCCTCTTGAAAAGGATTATGAGGGCAAGGATAAAGACCTTATAATGTTCTATTACATTATAAAAATGGTTAAAAAGCTTGGCAAGGAAACTATCGCCGAGGGTGTTGAAACTGAACAGCAGCTTGACTATCTCAGAGAAGTTGGCTGTGACGCTGTTCAGGGCTTTGTGTTTGATAAACCAATGCCAGCGGCAGAGTTTGAGAAACGTCTTGCCGTTGGTTATGATAAATAAGACAGAAATAGAAAAGAGTACGGTAGCATTTTCCGTACTCTTTTTTGGTGCAGGAAAACAGCCGCAGAACGTATCTGCGGCTGTGATATTTTTATCCTTCGAGAGGTTCATCAGGGTCAAGCTTTGAGTATGAAACGTAAAGCACTACAAAGTCATTTCCTGAATCTCTGTCAGGGAGCGTGATAGTGTTTGTCGCTCTGTCATAAGCGCCGTTAATGCTGCAGTAATAGTACAGCATATAGCCGTCTCTTGAAACTTCAGGCAGTGTAATGGTTTCGCCATATCCGCCGAAATCCTGCCAGAGGTCAAACTCGATATCGTTGCCCTCCTCGTCCTTTGTTTGCATTACTATTATCGCAGCGCAAGTGTTGATATCAACAAACTTTCCTGTGAAGCGAATGTCTTTGTCCTCTATGATATAAGTGTTGTTGTATTGCGCAACAGCGTCGGTGGTGTACCAGCCTGTGAACGTCTGTCCGTCTATTTCAGACCTAGGACCGTCTATGAGCTGGACCTCCGAGCCTTTCACAAGGTTTTCTTCAACATAATACGGCTCATCTTCGCCCTCCATATAGAAGTATGCCTTGTAGGTGGTTTCGGTGTAAATTCCGTTTACCTCAGTGTCCTTTGCAGGGATAGTGTATTTGCCCTCTGGGATAAGCGTTCCGTCTGCTGTTTCCCAGTAGAATGTGTAGCCCTCACGTTTTGGCTGTTCGGGCAGTGTGATAGTGCTGTTGTAATCTGCACTTATCGGGCTGTCAGCTATCTCAGTGCCGTCCACATAAACTGTCACGTTATATTTCTTAGGCGTTTTGGTCGCTGTGAATACCACGTTTCCGGCAGGCATTGTGAACTTGCCCTCTGTGATAGTCACGCTCTCAGCCGTCCAATCTGATACGTCATAGCCCTCTGCTGTGTATTTTTCTCTTACTGTCACTGTGCTGCCGATAGCTGTAGGCTCAGGGGTAGAGATGAACTCGCCCTCTATCTCATAGAACACATAGCACTGTTCTGCGGTCGCCGTCGCTGTTAGAGCACAGGCAGGCATTGTTTCAGGCATTTTGTCAAGAAGTCCGTCCTTGGTGCTCCATGTCCAGCCGCTGAAAAGCAATCCAGCCGCTTCGTCAGGCTCGCCGTATTCAGCAAGCTTGTCGCCGCAGTGCATTGTAACAGTGTCGATAGTTTTGCCGTTGAGGATAAATGTTATGGTGTATTCTTTAAGGTCGCCGTCTTTCCATACAGCTTTAAGGTCAAGGTCTTTGCGGACGATAAGCCGGCTTGAAGCACTGTAGAAGTTTCCGTCCTGATCTTCCCAGCCTGTGAGGATATAATCACGCATATCGTCTGTTTTAACAGGCGATGCCATTGATGAAATGTCAAGTGATGTGCCGTAGTCAACTGTCTTTGAGCTTATGCCGTTCAAAACGCCGCCGTTAGGGTCAAGGGTAACAGTATATCTGTGGACAGTTTCCTGCCATTCGTCATAGCTTATGGTCAGCGTGAGTCCGTCCTCGGAATGCTCCTTTGAAACGCCTGTGCAGCTTCTTGTAAGACCCTCTTCCACAACGTTTTCAGGCAGCCAGCCCTCATACTTGTTCAAAAAGTCAACATAGCCCTCATATCCGCCTGAGAATACGTCCTCAGACTTGCCGTTTTGAAGCACGCCGTATTTTGTCTTTACTGTCACATTATAGGTCTTAGGCACTGCCGTGTAAACAGCCGTCAGGGTAGTAGGCACGCTCCATGAGGCTTTCTGTCCGATAGCATATATCTCTCTTGTGAGAGGGTTACGCCAGCCTGTGAGCTTGTAGTCAGTTGTTTCGTCAGAAGCCTTTTCTGCCCAATTGTCAGGAATGAACTCGAAGAAGTCCTTTGAGCTTACCTTTATCTCTGTTACGTCAGATGTGAATTTGCCGTCGGCAGGGTCAAGCTTGAGAGTTATAGTCTGGTCGAAATTCATTCTTAGAGTGAGATCTCCAAGAACTTGACTGTTTGTGTCAAACTTGGACTCGCTTTTTGCATTTTCCCAATGATTTAAGGTGTATTCAGAATCCTTGCGCCATATGCAGGCTTCCTCAGCTTCCTTGAAGTATTCCTCAGGTATCCTGTTTCCGCTTTGTATGGTGTATGTCTTGTAGTCAACATACTTGTGGTTGACGTCATCATAATACTGCAATGTTATATTGCATGGCGTTGTTTGGTAGATACCAAAATAGGTAACGTCATTTCTTACCGGTGGGAACCATGTTTTATCGTTATATATATCTCCTCCGTTAGGCTCAGTGCTGTAGCCGAGAAGCGTTTTGCCCAGCGGGCGATTCCACGGCATTATGTTTATACGGTCATTGAAAGGATAGGTGTACATCTCAACGCACTGTTCTCCTTTGTAATTTTCATATGCGAACTTAACGTTGAGATCAGCCACGTCATAAGAAGCGGTGTAGATATAGGTGAGTGAGTAATAATCCCTCTGATTTGCAATTTGCAAAGTCATGAGCAGATCATAAGAGTTTGGTGAAGTCACCTTGTAAAGCGCCTTGTCAACAGGCTGACCATAGGTGAGATTTTGAACGCCAAGGCGTTCATAGATGCCTTGATTCATTACCTTTATGCCATTTGTAGACTCGCATACGTCGCTTCTGAAATTGTAGCCTATTCTTGTGTGCCATTCTTTCAGCTTCATATACTTGCTGTCAGCGTTTTCAGGCGGCACTGCCTTTTCGTTTACGTTGGCGGCTCTTATCTCAGCCGTCCACAGGTTTGTATCTGCGTCATAGTAAAGGAACGCCACTGTTCCCTGCATTTTTTGCCTTGAATATATGAAGTCAGTGTTGCTTCTCATTATAGTGGCTGCAGGGTCTTTGTTCCATGAGCCGCTAGTGTATTTTACGCCGTATATATCGTCAGGATACATTGCGCCTGCAACATTTCCTGCCATGACCTGTCTTGTAGCTATAAGCTCTCTCACGCCGTCTATCTCAGAGTAGAAGTTGGCGGTGTACATCTTGCCTATCTCGTCAGGCTTTATCTTTGTGGCGTCAGCCCAGATTATTTGTACTCTTGCAACAGTGTTCGAGCTTTTCGCTGCACCCTTTGTGAACTGTAGATACGGTCCTGAGTAGTATATTTCCGCAACAGCCGAAACTGTGTTCTTTGACGGGTCATAAGCCTTGTTATACTGAACGTATTTGTCAAAGCCTCTTCTTTCAGAGGAGTATACCTGTTCGATAGTGAATCCTCTGTGAGAAAATCTCATGAACATTGATCCCCATGAGATAACTGCATGGTCTTTCTTTTTGCCTGTGGTTATGTCAAGAACTGTACCTGTCATTGCAGGCAGATCCTCCATTTTTACCTTGACCTTGCCCTCGCCCTTTTCTGATGTGAGAACTATAGGCGTGGTGGTGGGGTCTATGGATAGCAGGACTTCCTTGCTTCCCATTGTAAAGAACGGCCACTTCTTTTCTGCCAAAGCCACTTCCACCTTGGCTTTGAATACATCTGATTTTGCTATTAGTTTAAGCTCCAGATAGATACCGCTTTCCATATAGAAACCGCCCACGAGAGTTCGGTATACATTATCGTAATACTGTTCAGGCTTTACGATATGATATTTCGCATAGCCGTAAATGTCAAGATAAGCGCCCACTTCAAGAGCCATTCCTACCTTGCCAAGGCGTTCAAGTCCGAAGAATGAAAGGGTAACAGAGCCTTCGATACGCCGCCGAGTTCGTCCTTTACCTCGTCACTTTCTGCAAGAACTGCCGCCATTATCATGTTCAGCTGAGCAACGCCCTCGCTGCTGTAAAGCGACTGTTCAAGTGCCTGAATGTCAATGCCGCCGCTTAGTATCTCGTTGGTCATATCCTTTTTAAAGCTGATATCCACCTGATCGAAAACGTCGTCAACGTCACTGTCCTCAAGAGTGATATAATATTCGCCGCTGTATTCTGTGATATCAACGATATTCATAAAGCGGACGCTCTCGTCTATTTTCTGAGTTCCGTCACCAAGACATACAGTGTCGCCCACTTTAAGGGACTGTTCATTGTAATATGACTTGCTTGCGATATACTCAAACTCGCTGTCTGTGGCGATAAGCTTATCCTTGTCCAGATATTTTACCTCGTTGTTAAGTTCAAGGATATTTGACTCAGGCTTGTATATCCTGAACGTGTATTCTGTGACTTCTTCTCCAACGCCCTTTATGGTCACGCCGTCGTTGACCGTCATTCTGTAAAGACAGCCTGCTGTATAACTGCTCTCAGGAATGAATGTGTATTCATTGCCGTTTGCTGTGACAATGAACTTATCCGGAACTTCGCCTGTCAAGGCTCTGAGAGAAATGAAGTCGAAAAGATTATCCGCCGTTATCTCGCTGTCGCTTATAAGCGTGATAGCAAGCTTTTCGCTTTGATCTTCTGCATAGTATGTTGACGGTTTGTTGAGCTGGAAGTTATCGTCGCTGTCAACATATGAGGCATAAAGGGTCGTGTCCTCATTTACCACTGTGTCAGCATAGAAAGGTTCTGTAAGCCCCTTGTCTGAATACCAGCCTGTGAATGATCTTCCTGCCTGATAAGCCTGCGGAAGAGTGCCTGCCTCTTTGCCTTTTATTGCGGTAACAGGTTCAACAGGTGTGCCGTCGCCGCTGTCAAAGGATATCGTCACAGTGTCATCGTCAGACTGTGAAACAGAGCCTTTTATCTTTGCTGTAACAGTCGTCTTTTTGCCGTTGACAGTAATGTCCTTTGTTATAACAAGTCCGTCAAAGCTTTCCGCACTGTCAGCCGAGGCTGTCTGTGGGAACTCTGCTGCAAAAGCAGAAACGCACATTGCGGTACAAAGGAACATCGAAAGTATACGCTTGCCCTGCTTTTTCTTTGTGGCAATGATGATAAGTCCAGCCGTTGAAATAAGCATAAGAACTATCCACGGTGCTGCGTTTCGTGAGCCTGTTGACGGGTTCACGCTGCCTGCTGTGTCGGCTGCTTTTGATGATGCAGCTGATGATGTGTCACCTTGTGAGCTTTCTGATACAGTGCTTTCTACATCAGAAGTTGCAGACGAGCTGCCCTCAACAACTGCTGTCACCTTGTGTTCTCTGCTTTCGCCTGCCGCCAGAACGTAGCTTTCGGTGGTGAGAGCACCGCTTATAAGTTTCATATCCTCAGGCAGAACTATCTCGCCGCTGACATTTTCCAGCGTATCGCTGCCGCCGTTTGTCTTTGTCAGCGTTATATCCGCTCTGTCGCCTGAAACATAATCGTTTTTATCGGTCTTTATTTCCGCAGACAGACCCCTCGCTGCCTCTGCCCCGGCTGAAACAGTCATCACAAACGAAAAGAGAAAAACTGTCAGCAGGCTTATGACCGATATCCTGCAATATAAATAAATTAGGCGTACACAACATTTGTCATGTACGCCTGAATATAGATATCATTTATCACTTTCAGAGAGATATTCTTCAAACTTTATCACCGCAAGGGAGCGTGTCCGTTTGTCACGAACTGCAAAGCTCTTAAAGGGTGACGCTTTCGTGCTGTGCAATTATTTATCCTGTGTGGAAAGTATCTTTCTAGTCTGAGGTATCTCGAAAAGTGCGAATGCGCCGATAGCTGTGAATATCATCTCAGGGAGCATATACGAGCCGTTGTAAAGCAGGCTGTAGAGTACGCTGTTGTCCGTTGAGAAGCCGTCCCAAAGTGCACCGAATGACTTCCAGATAACAACGCCGCTGAGGAAGTGGCAAACAAATCTCAGGAAAACTGCTATCATCGTTCCTGCTATCCAGCCCACTGCACCTTTCTTTCTGAACATTCCTGCCACACCGAGAACTGTGTAGGCTGCAAGATAGTCAATGAATATGCAGGCAACGAGCATTACAGGAGAAAGTCCCCAGCCGAAAAGTCCGTCTGTGATACCCTGAATGAACTGAATGAGAGAGAACACAAATGCCGCTCCAAGACCCTTTGCTACGCCATGCTTAATGCTGAAAACGGCTATAGGAAGCATGGAGAGCAGTGTGATAGAGCCGCCCCAAGGGAGCTTGTATACTCTGATAAAGCTAAGCACTGTTGCCAGTGCCACCATTACTGCACCCTCCACCAGTGTGAGTGTTTTTGAATTTTTCATATTATACCATTCCTATCTGCACACAAAAAATGCGTACGCCTGATAAAAGGGCATACGCATAGATATACACACTATTTTCCTACGCTGGCATTACCCATATCAGGTGCGGTCAGAACGTCGATTCGCTCTTTCTCAGCCGAAAAACATTCAGCTCCCGTGTTGTTTTATGTACTATCGTTATTATACTGCTTTTTTCGTGGATTTTCAATAGCTTTTCTGATTTTTCCCACTTAAATTGTATGAAAACATAAATATCCGCCGCAAAACCGCATTTTATTATTAGTTTTGTACATCTTTGCTGAGTATCTCCTCTATGTTCTCAAAAATAAACTCCTGCGCCTGCTTTGGAAAAAGTATCGCCTTGTAGCTGTTTCCAAGCTGTGATATTTTTTCACGTTCTATTATTCCTGCTTCAGGGGAAAGTATTGTAGTTTCAAGAAAGCCCCTGCCGTTTGCACCGTCTTTTGCAAGATAATTTTCACCTATGAGCCATTCTTTTATGGCAAGTTTTATGCTTCTTATGTCGCCGTCTGTGCCGAGTTGATAGAAAATACTGTCGCACATTTCTGAAAGGGTCATATCCTGTTCCTTGCCAGAAAGCTCACCTGCGTGGGCGATTATATATTCCTTTGTGCTCTGTCCCCCTGCCTGCGACTGCTTTTGCAGATAACCCTCAGGGATATATCTGTAGCCTGAAACAGCGTCAGGATTTTCTTTGAGATATTTCTGTATCTCAGCTACGAAGTATCTTCCATAACGTTCCTGCTTTGACTTTCCTACCCCTGAGATATTCAAAAGCTCCGTCTGCGTCTTAGGCAGTTTTATGCACATATCACGCAGAGATGCGTCTGTAAGAATGATATATGCAGGCAGACTTGCCTGTGTCGCAAGCTTGCTTCGCACAGCTCTGAGCCGTCCGAAAAGCTCCTTGTCGAATGTCGTAACTTCGTCTCTGCCGATCTTTGTGACCGCTTCGCTCTTTGGCTTTTTCTTCGGCAGGCGCATTGTAACAGGCTTCTTCTGTATGAGTATCTCCGCCGACTTTCTTGTTAGGGTAAGCACAGAAAAATCCCCGTGAGAAGTCTGCGTGATGTAATCATCGGCTTCAAGAAAAGCTATGAGCCTGCGGATATAGACCTGCGTGGAGTCTTTCATTATGCCGTAGGTTGAAAGAGTAGAAAGGTCAAAACGTTTTACCTTTTCGGAGTCTGAGCCTTTAAGTATCTGTGCTATGACACCTGCTCCAAATGACAGATTGCGCTGGTGAAGTCTATAAATGCAGGAAAGCACTTTTTGGCAATCTACAGACACGTCAACTTCTTCTGTTTCTCCGAAATCACCCAAACAGCCTGAGCAGTTCTGACAAGGCTTGTCCTGCTTCTCACCGAAATATCCAAGGATAAACTCTCTCAGACAGCCGCTTGTGTTGCAGTAATCGGTCATCTTTTTCAGACGCATAAGGTCACGCTTGCGTATCATTTCAAGTGTGTCATCGTCAAGGTCGGGATTGTCATGAGAATTGTTTATAAGGAATTTGTTGGTCGCAACGTCCTGACCGCTGTAGAGCAAAATGCACTTTGCATCGTTGCCGTCACGTCCCGCTCTGCCTGCCTCCTGATAATAGCTTTCAATATTCTTAGGCATATTATAATGTATGACATAGCTCACGTTTGATTTGTCTATTCCCATGCCGAAAGCGTTGGTCGCCACCATGACCTGGACACGGTCAAAGATAAAATCGTCCTGATTTTTGCGTCTTTCCTCATCAGAAAGCCCTGCATGATAACGTGAAGCGTTGTAGCCGTCGGCACAGAGCTTTTCACACACGCTCTCAACATTTTTTCTTGTAGAGCAGTAGATTATCCCACAGTTGTCCTTGTATTTCTCAACTATCCTAACAGTTTCGCTGTATTTGTCATGAGGGTGAGAAACGCCAAAGTAGAGATTTTTTCTGTCAAAGCCTGTGGTAATGGAGAATGGGTCACGAAGTTCAAGCATTTTGACTATATCGGCTTTTACCTCTGCGGTGGCAGTGGCGGTGAATGCACTGACTATGGGACGGTAGGGAAGCCTGTCAAGAAACTCGGGTATCTTCATATAGGAGGGTCTGAAATCCTGTCCCCACTGAGAAACGCAGTGGGCTTCGTCCACCGCAAGCATGGATATCTTCACCGACGAAGCCAGTGACAGAAACGAACCTGTCATCAGCCTTTCAGGTGCAACATATATTATCTTGTACATACCACGGGCGGCGTTTGATATCGCCATTTCATACTGTGCCGCCGTCAGTGACGAGTTCAGATATGCTGCCCTCACTCCCGATTGTATCAGCGAGTTCACCTGATCTTTCATAAGGGATATGAGCGGCGAAACAACTATAGTTATCCCGTCAAACATAAGTGCAGGTATCTGATAGCACATAGATTTGCCTGCGCCTGTTGGCATAACTCCAAGGCAGTCACGCCCTGCAAGTATGCTGTCTATTATTTGCTCCTGACCGTTTCTGAACTGAGAATGTCCGAAAAAGTCCTGAAGAACTGAATATTTATTGCGAAAATCTGTCATTTTATCCTAACTTTCCATTGTGTGTATGCTTATATTATACTACCAAAAACCAGCTAAGTCAAACAGATATACAAAAAATCATGCACGATTTTGTAACATCTTTTCCTTAGTCGCTATTGTAATTTTATCGGGATTATGTTATAATAGACTTGGTAAATAATTAGTTATAGAAATATAAAAAATTAACAAATTTCCAAGGGAAGGATTGTCTGATCACAGTCGAATATTCAGGCATGGTGAAGATCATGGATATGGAAAATAAATTGTGGCAAAGCTATTTTGGTGCCGCCTGGGAAAAGGTTTGTTCAATATGGCACAATATCGGCGGGTTTGTTATGGACGAGAAAAGCGGAGAGTTTTATGCCGATGAAAACTGTCGTGCTCTTATGGGTCTTAGAGAGAACACAGATTATGACAAGTTCAGAGATATAGTTGCATTGAACGGCGGAGGACGAGATCTTGGCCTGCCGTTGTGTATGGAATTTCTTGACACTCCAAGCGGCATTACCGCCGGAATAGTGTATCTGTCGAGAGAATATATGTCAACGGGTGTTTTTGAAGGGCTTGACATTATATCACAATCAGAGCTTGTAAGACTTCTTGATGGAATGACACGCTCATCATTGCTTGCTCTTGTAAGATTTGATGGAGCAGGAAAGCTGTTGGATTCAGACTACTGCATAGGAGAGGCACTGAGGGCGGCTGTTGCGGTTTTGCCTGAAAATACTGTGACGGCATTTAATTCAGATGGTCAGTTTTGGATATATGTTCCACGCTTTGGAGGTAAGCCTGAGGAGTTTGCTGACAATATCCGTAAAGCGGTGAAGGAGTGTTGCCTGCCAGATGAATTTGGAGTGAGATCGTCTTCAAATCATTCGCTGTCTGTGACGGCAGGCATAAGCAGCGGCTTTGAAGTGCCAGCAAGACTTATGCACGCAGCAGGCTTTGCACTCTATGAAGCAAAGGCAAAGGGTGCAGGCAGTATTTGTTGCTTTGATCCTGAAAAATATGCAATGCAGAAGAGTGATATCGAGAATATCAGGGCTTTTTCAGAGCTTCTTGATAGAAACCTGTTTACATATCATTTTCAGCCTATCGTTAGTGCTTCAACAGGCGAGATAGTCGCTTATGAAGCGCTTATGAGAACAAAGGGAAATATAGCACTCAATCCGCTTCAGATACTCAACTGTGCTAAAAATTTCGGCAGACTTTACGATATAGAGAAAGCTACACTGAAAAATACTCTTAAATATCTCAGCAAGCATCAGCTCGATTTTGAAAACCGCAGGCTGTATATAAATTCAATATCATCTCATGCTCTTGACGATAAGGATTTTTATGCGATCGTCAATGATTATGGCGAACTTCTTGAAAAGGTCGTTATTGAAATGACAGAGCAAACAGAGATCAGTGAGGACGACCTTGAGAGGATAAGGGTGCGTCTTGAAAAGAACAATATGAGCCTTGCTATTGACGATTACGGCACAGGCTATTCAAATACATCTAATCTTCTGCGATATGATCCTGAGGTGGTAAAGATAGACCGTTCTCTCATTTCTGGCATTGACCAGAATCCTAAGACTCAGAAGATAGTTTCAAAAATGGTGGAATATTTCCATTCAAGCGGATATACCGCACTGGCAGAGGGCGTTGAAACAAGTGAAGAACTTAAAACTATGATATATTTCGGCGTCGATCTTATTCAGGGTTATTATGTTTCAAAGCCGAAGCCTGTGCTTATCCACGATATCTCGGAAAATATCCGCGAGGAGATCGTGGCTTACAGTATTGAGGCGGGGGATAATGATAAAAAGGTCTACCACGCTGAGGATAATGACGTCATCGACCTTGCTGAGATGGATAAGAAAAGATATTCTGACATTTTTCTCGGTACAGGTACATTTACTCTTTCAGGAAAGGCTGAGGACGATCGTGCAGTTCCCCTGTCTGTGACAGTTGGTAATGGCGTTGATTGCATTATTAACTTGAAAAACGCATGGCTCACTACATATGAGGAACTACCGAACATAAAGCTTGGCACTGGCTCGAGAGTAAGGATAGTGTGCAGCGGTGAAGATCATATAGACGGCAGAGGTATTTATGTCCCTGAGGGATCGTCGTTAGAGCTTGTAGGCTCAGGTGAGCTTTATATAAGATCAGAGTCACAGGATTGCTATGCAATAGGTACTGACAGCAAGCAGCCTTACGGAAGGATAACTGTTGCAATGACAGGTATTCTTGATATAACTGTAAATGGTGACAACTGCGTCGGAATAGGCGGAGGAGGCTGCAAAGATGGTATTGTCATTGCAGGCGGTGATATAGCTGTAAATTGCAGTGGCGATAGGTGCGTTGGTATCGGAAGCATCGACGGCGACGCTGATATAAGTATTTCGAACTGTGGCTGCAGGCTAAAGCTTGCGGCAGGAATGTCAGTGGGCGTTGGTGCCGTAAACGGCAGTGCTGATATAAGCATTTCAGACTATAACATGAGCTGTGTGCTTTCGGGAAATAACCTGACTGCAGTGGGAGTTATGAGCAATGGAACTGGAAAGATACGTATTCTTGATGGCAGGCTCAACATTTCCATGAAAGGAAGAACTCTCAACTGTGTGGGAACAAGGGGCGGCGAAATTGACTGTGAGCTTGAAAATGCTGTATTTACGCTTTATTGCGAGGGCGGTTCTGTTTCAGGTATTGGAGATAAAACAGGCAAAGGTGACGTGACAGCACAAAGCTGTCAGTTCGACGTAATGTTCCTTACAGGCGACGGCTGGGGGCTTGGAAGTCCGAATGGTACGCTTTCAGTAGTCGACTGTAAAAAAGATATCAAGATAAACGAATAAGGCAAAGCCTATAGGCGTGCCTTGTGTGACGCTGCTTTAGATCGTCTGAAGCAGCACGGCTGATTTGTACGGAGGATCATGAGATGATGAATGATACTGCTAAACGCAGACGTATAAAAATAGGACTTTTGGTGAGCCACCTTGAAGATGATTTTGACGATGCGGTTGCAGAGGGCGCAATGATAGGTGCAGAGCAGTGCGACGCCGACCTCGTTATTTTTCCAGGCAGATATATAGATGGGATCTATGCCGACAAGCTGAGAACGGTGTATGAGTATCAGTATAATACTTTGTTCGATATGGCGGCGGCAAATAAGTTCGACGTTCTGCTTGTGCTTATCGGCACAATTGGAACATATCTTGACAACGAGCATAAGGCTCAGTTTCTGAAAAAATTTGCTGGAACGCCTGTTATAACTATAACGGCACATATTGATGGTTATCCTTGTATCATGCTCGACAACAGAACGGGAATGAAGGAGGCTATAGAACATCTTATAAAGGTGCATGGCTGTAAAAAGATAGGTATGGTAAGCGGACCTAAAACAAGTGATGATGCCCTTGAAAGACTTGACGTTTACAAGGAGACTCTTGAGGAAAATGGTATCATCTATGACGAAAAGCGTGTTGCATATGGTAATTTTTCGAGATTCTGTGTTGACGAAGTCGGAAAGCTAATTGACGATAATCCAGAACTTGATGCTATCGTTTTTGCGAACGACCAGATGGCAATTGCAGGCTATAAGGCTATGGAAGAGCGTGGGATACGTCCTGGTAAGGATATCCTTGTGACAGGCTTTGATGACGATCCTGTGGCTGAGGAGCTTAATCCGCATTTGACGACTGTCAAGGCTGACCCTTCTGAGCTTGGTTATCATGCCGTTCAGGAGGCTGTGAACTATGTTGTAAATAAGGCTATAAACAACGATAAGATATCTTCTGAAATGGTAAGAAGAAATTCCTGCGGCTGTCAGGGCAACTCAAAATTAAAGACCATATCTTTTGGTCGCATATCAGATGATCCGGAAGCGTTTGCAAGAAGAATGAGCCAGTTTTTGTTTAATAAATACAGTGCAAGTGAAACGACTGCGAAAATGCGAGAAGATTACGTCAAGATAATATATGCTCTTGATGATTATGCCCGTGAGGAAAATCTTGATAATGAGGTCAAAAAAGACAAAGTATTAGAAATGACCTCAACTCTTGCCAGTGAAGAATTTTTTAGGTTTGTGAGCGTTGATGAGCTTTATGCTTCTGTTGAGTATATCCAGCAAAAGCTTATCTCTCGTTTTGATAACGTGGAGAAGCATTTGAAGTTAAATCAGACTTTTATTCAGATATACAAGATACTGGCAGAACGCAATGCGAATTATTGTAAGGAAAAGCTCGAGGATAATGAGTTCCTTGCATGGCAGGCAAATTCTATCACAAGGGATATGCTTGTATTTGAAGCTTATGATGACAGAGCATATGAGACCGTTGTGGATAAGCTTACGAGGCTTCATATGGAATCAAGCTTTCTGTTCAGCTTCGAGCCTGCCCTTATTCACCTTGGTACAGATAAGTGGCAGCCGCCGGAATATATGTATCTCAAAGCCTATCACAATGGTTCTGACGCTATCCAGCTCCCACATGAAGAGCAGGCTGTAAAGTATACGGAGCTGTTGTCGAATAAGTATCTGCCAACAGACAGACGTTATACATTAGTGGTATCACCATTGTTCTCTAACGAGGAGCATTACGGAATACTGATGTGTGAGATAAAGCATGAGTATTTTAATTATTTGCAGTCGGTGACAGTTCAGCTTTGTGCGGCACTTAAAATAATAACCTTGATGAAACAGCAGGCTGTTACCCAGAAGCAGCTTAAAAAGAGCCTGATCGAGATCAAGGAGAACAATGAGCTTCTTCGAGATCTTTCAAGGCAGGACGCTTTGACGGGTTGCTACAATCGAAGGGGCTTTTTCGAGGAACTTCGTAAAAGGCTCAGCAATGACAAAAATGAGGGTGAAAAGGCTATCATGGTCTTTGCCGATCTTGACTGTCTGAAAACCATAAATGATAAATTTGGTCACGAGGAGGGCGACTTTGCTATACTATCTGCGGCAAAGATACTTAAACACTCTTTTGGCAACAGTGAGATAGTGGGTCGTATAGGTGGCGATGAGTTCGTTGTATGCGCTTTTCTTGATAACGCAATAGATATCCCGTCAATGAGAAACCATATAGAAGCGGTCACAAGAGAATACAATATCAAATATGCCGCCGATAAGCCATATATAATCCATACGAGCGTAGGCGTTTACCCTTTCGTATGCAGTGCCACGCTTGAGATAGGAGAGCTTCTCAGCCATGCCGATATCCTGCTTTATGAGGAAAAAAAGCACAAGAGAAGTATTCTTAAAAGCGATTATGAATAACATTATTCAGGCTGTCCGAAACAGACAGCCTGTTTTTTGGTTTTTATGCTTGACAAAAAATTACGGCTGTGATATAATAAAACATATTTTACGAAAGGAGCGTCGGACGACATGAGAAT
The DNA here is from genome assembly GCA_934435205.1 of uncultured Ruminococcus sp. Lineage (GTDB taxonomy): Bacteria > Bacillota > Clostridia > Oscillospirales > Ruminococcaceae > Hominimerdicola. The sequence continues at coordinate 342,365 of CAKSAK010000004.1, forward strand.
TACAAGAATATGGGTGAGAAACTATTAAACCGAATATCAGGCAGGTGCATTGGCACGAGCCGCTCCGACTCTTCCGTATAACGTTTTGGTTACACGCCTGAGGGTGTGTTTTTTTATGCCTGAAAAAGCCGAAGAGCGGCTTGATAACAGACATTAGGAGTGATTAATATGGCAGAAATGTTTGACAACACAATAAAGAAAGACCGTGTGCTGCTTGCGGCAGTGGACACAGGTTCGTATGACGTGGAGCTTTCTCTTGACGAGCTTGAAGAGCTGACAGAAACAGCAGGCGGTGAGGTGATAGCGAGAGTGACACAGAAAAGGCCGTCCTATGACAGCGGCACCTGTATAGGCTCAGGCAGGCTTGAAGAAATGGCTGAGATATGCAGAAATGAAAATATCGACAGGATCGTTTTTGACTGCGAGCTTACAGCCACGCAGATAAGAAATATTGAGGACGTGTGCGGCGTTTTCACTATTGACAGAACTATGCTGATACTGGATATCTTTGCTCAGCGTGCGACTACTCGTGAGGGCAGATTGCAGGTCGAGATAGCACAGAATAAATACAGACTTCCAAGGCTTGCAGGCATGGGAACGAATATGTCACGTCTTGGCGGCGGTATCGGCACAAGAGGTCCTGGTGAGTCGAAGCTTGAAACTGACAAGCGACACATCAGAACACGTATTGCGGCACTTTCAGACGAACTCAAAGAGATAGAAAAGCGCCGTGGACTTATGAGAAAACGTCGCAAAAAGGACGGCGTGCTTACAGCGGCTATCGTTGGCTACACAAACGTGGGCAAATCCACATTGCTCAATTACCTTACAGAAGCAGGCGTTCTTGCAGAGAACAAGCTTTTTGCGACTTTGGAAACAACATCAAGGGCTATAGAGCTTCCTGACGGCAGGTCGGTGACGCTTATTGACACGGTAGGACTTATCAGACGTCTGCCGCACCAGCTTGTGGAAGCTTTCAAATCCACTCTTGAAGAAGCGGCAAGTGCGGACGTTATAATCCATGTGTGCGACGCCTCGGCTGATGACTGCGAGGAACAGGCAAAAGTTACCCTTGAACTGCTCAAAGAGCTTGGCTGTGAGGGAATACCTGTGGTTACGGTGTTCAACAAGTGCGACAAAGTGCCTTATATAAATGAGCTTGACACATCAGGTGAAGCGGTGAAGATATCTGCCAAAAACGGCACCGGCATTGACAGTCTGCTTGCGGCGATACAAAAGGCTTTGCCCGAAAACAGCGTGAGATGCAGACTTCTTTTGCCTTTTGACAAGGCGGGTCTTGTGAACACCATAAGGCAGGAGGGCAGGATTTTCAGTGAGGATTATACTGCTGAGGGTATCGTTCTTGACGCTCTTGTGGATATCAAGGTCTATCATCTTGTGGAAAGCTATAAGGTGAAAAACGAAGAATAAAGTGTTTTGCAAACGTTAAAAAAATGTAAACTCACAGGTAAGGCTATTGACAAGCCCTACCTGTGAGAGTATAATAAACGTGGTTAGCAATAACAAATAAATCGAAAGGAAAAAACAGAATATGTCTACTGTTATCATGTCTGCAGTCTTTACATACTTCTTTATGAGCTTGAGCTACTTTTATGGCTTCGAGTTTTTTTGGCGTGTGAAGAAAGCGACGAGATCAGAATAGGCGTATAGAGAAGTTTCTGTTTTTATATCTGCGTTTATTATAAGCCGTGGCTTTCTTGGAAAAGAATGTCACGGCTGTTTTTATTGCCTATACAAATTTGATTTTCGGAGGAAAGTAACATGATCATCGTATTGAAAAACAATTCACAGGAAAAACAGGTAGAAGAGCTTTTGAACTGGCTCGACCAGTTCCATGTATCGACGAATCTGGTAGAGGGCGTTCATTCAAATGTTATCGGTCTTATCGGCGACACAACACAGATTGATATCGAGGCTGTTCAGGCTAAGGAGTGCGTTGAAAAGGTCCAGCGTGTTCAGGAGCCTTACAAGAACGCTAACAGAAAGTTCCACCCTGACAACACTGTTATCGACGTTGCCGGCAGAAAAATAGGCGGCGGAAAGCTTCAGGTCATTGCAGGCCCTTGCTCTGTTGAAACTGAGGAGCAGATAATCACAACTGCTATCGCTGTAAAGGAAGCAGGTGCAACAATGCTCAGAGGCGGTGCGTTCAAGCCAAGAACTTCACCATATTCATTCCAGGGTCTTGGCAAGGAGGGCATTGACCTTCTTATTCAGGCTAGAAAGATAACAGGTCTGCCTATCGTTACTGAGATCATGGATCTTTCTGACCTTGACTGCTTTGCTGACGTTGACGTTGTTCAGGTAGGCGCAAGAAATATGCAGAATTTCACACTTCTCAAGGCTCTCGGCAGAAGTGACAAGCCTGTTCTTCTCAAGAGAGGACTTTCATCAACACTTCAGGAGCTTCTCATGTCCGCTGAGTATATAATGTCTGAGGGCAATCAGAACGTTATCCTCTGCGAGAGAGGTATCCGCACATTCGAGCCTGCCACAAGAAATACTCTTGATCTTTCTGCTGTTCCTCTGCTCCAGCAGAAAACACATCTTCCTATCACTATCGACCCTAGCCACGCTACAGGTATCGCTTCACTTGTTGAGCCAATGGCACTTTGCGCTGTAACAGCAGGCTGTGACGCACTTGAGATAGAGGTACACAACGACCCTAAGAACGCATGGAGCGATGGTGCGCAGTCACTTACTCCTGCACAGTTCGCTGAAACAATGAAGAAAGTTAAGGCACTTTCCGAGTTCATGGGCAAGCCTCTTGATGTAAACGAATAAACAAGACTTTGAAAAAGAGGTGCGAAAACACCTCTTTTTCTTTACAAATTTTCAGTTGTATGGTATAATAGTTTTAGAACTGTAAATGGATAAAGTGCAAAGGAGGAAGAACGATGAAACTTGTGCTTAAACAAAGGCTTTTTTCATGGTTTGACAGCTATGATGTGTGCGACGAATACGGAAACGCAGTTTTCAGCGTAAAAGGCAGACTCTCATGGGGTCACTTGCTGGAGATATATGACAGTATGGGAAATAAAGTGGGCGTACTCAAAGAAAAGGTGCTGAAATTTCTCCCGACCTTTGAGATATACATAGGCGGCGAGTATATGGGCTGTATAAAGAAAGAGTTCACATTTTTCAAGCCAAAGTTCCATATCGACTTCTGCGGCTGGAGAGTGGACGGCGATATTTTCGGCTGGGACTATTCCGTTTATAGCGGTGCTGAACAGATAATGCATGTGTCAAAGGAGCTTTTGCACCTTACTGATACCTATGTCATAGACGTTTATGACGATAGCAATGCTTTGGCAGGATTGCTCATTGCACTTGCGATAGACGCCGAGAAATGCTCCGACGGCAATTAGGCTTTTATGATAGCTGTGTAAAAAAATGTACTGAAAGGTTTTGGTTTTAATGAAATTCAACTGCGAGCTTAAAAGGGTCGTGGACGATTCTTACGATATAGAAATAGGCAGAAAATTGCAGGATACGCTTGTAAGCGACCTTAAAGGCGGTCTTGTGGGAAAGATAAAGAAATTTGCCGTTGTGACGGATTCTATCGTTGTGGATCTCTACGGCAGAGATATTTATGACAGGCTCAACGCCGCAGGTCTGAAAGCTGAGCTTTTTGTGATACCTGAGGGAGAAAAGTCCAAAACAAGGCAGATGAAAGAGTTCGTTGAGGACTCTATGCTTGAAAAAGGCTTTCGCCGTGATTGCTGTGTGGTAGCCGTTGGCGGCGGAGTTGTCACAGACCTGGCAGGCTTTGTTGCAGGAACATTCGGCAGAGGAGTGCCGTTCGTGAATTATGCCACAACGCTTCTTGCGGCGGCTGACGCATCAGTTGGCGGAAAAACTGCCGTTGATACGCCACTTGCTACAAATCTTATCGGTCTGTTCAATCAGCCTAAGAAAGTGTATCTCGATATAGATACATGGAAAACCTTGCCTGAAAAACAGCTTTCAAGCGGTCTTGCGGAAACTATAAAGCACGGCTGTCTTGGTGATAAGGAGCTGTTTGAGTATCTTGAAAAGAACGTGGAAAAGGTGCTTGAATGTGACGGCGAAGCCTGCGAGTATATTGCAAAGAAAAACTGCGAGGTAAAATACAAGGTTGTAATGAAAGACGAGAGAGAGTCGGGTCTGAGAGAGGTGCTTAATCTCGGTCACACTGTCGGCAGAGCTATTGAAACTGTGTCTGATTATAGACTATATCATGGAGAAGCTGTAGCTATCGGTATGGTGGCACAGGCAAGATTGGGCGAGAAGCTTGGTTTCATATCCCATGAAAATGAACAGCGTGTGGAAAAGCTCCTTGAAAGGGCAAAGCTCCCTACGAAAATACCTGACTATATTGACAGAAAGACTCTTGTGAAAAAGCTTTATACAGATAAAAAGGTCCGTGACGGAAAGCTGAGATTTGTTTTCCAAAAAGAAATAGGCGAGATGATGTGCTTCGGTGAAAATCAGTACGGTAAAGAGATATCCGAGGAGCAGATAGCTGAAATAATCACAGAGATGTAACGGAGGATAGCGATGAACATAACTGTATTTCCGAAAAAACTCAGCGGACAGGTGACAGTTCCGCCCTCAAAAAGCGTTGCCCACAGAATGGTGATAGCGGCGGCGTTGTCAAACGGCGTTTCTGAGATAACAAATCTTTATCCCTCGGTGGATATCCTTGCGACTATGGATTGTATGAGGGCGCTTGGGGCTAAAATAGATTTTGACGGTGACAAGGCTGTGATAGAGGGCATAAAGGATATCCCTGAGAACGCAGTTCTGGATTGCTGTGAAAGCGGCTCGACACTGAGATTTCTCATACCTGTTGCCTGCGCACTTGGGGTGGATACTCAGTTCACCGGCAGGGGCAGGCTTCCGCAAAGACCTATCACACCATATCTTGAAGAATTTCCAAAACACGGCGTAAGCTTTGAATACAACAACACTATGCCTTTTTCCACTAACGGAAAGCTCACAGGTGGCAAGTTCTATGTTGACGGCGGTATATCTTCTCAGTTTATCACAGGGCTTCTGTTTGCTCTGCCGCTTCTTGAGGCGGACAGCGAGATAATACTCACTTCTCATTTGGAGTCAAAGCCATATGTTGACATAACTCTCGGCACTTTGAGAGAGCATGGCTGTCAGGTTGAGGAAACAGAGAACGGATATTTTGTAAAGGGCGGTCAGCGTTATGAGCCTTTCAGCGGCAGAGTTGAGGGGGATTATTCTCAGGCGGCTTTCTTCAAGGTGGCAAATTCTTTGGGCAGTGATATTGATATTGCAGGGCTTTCTGAAAAATCTTTTCAGGGAGATAAAAAAATTGTTGAAATATGCGATAAAATAGTGTATAATAAAAATGGTAGCTTGCAGCCTTTTGACCTCGACTGCTCGGATATACCCGACCTTGTGCCTGTTCTTACAGTACTTGGAAGTTTCTGTGAGGGAAAAAGCTATATACGAAATGCCGCACGTCTTAGGATAAAGGAGTGCGACAGGCTTTCGGCTATCTCTCAGTGCCTTAATGCCATTGGCGGCAAGGTAACTGAGCTTGAGGACGGATTGGAGATAGAGGGCGTTGGCTTACTGAATGGCGGAGAAGTTGACAGCTTCAACGATCACAGGATAGCAATGTCAATGGCGGTGGCTGCCACAAGATGTACTTCGCCGCTGAAGATAAACGGTGCGGAGTGCGTCAGCAAGTCATATCCCGATTTTTTTGAGGTATATGAGAGCATCGGAGGAGAGATAAGCCGTGAGCCTTGATATGGGCGAGTACAAAAATTTGTGCTGATCTGGCGGATATCTGCCGTTATTTATACAGGCTTTATAAGCTGACAGGAGGAAGTAAAATGTCATCAACATGGAACAACAATATAGGCTTTACCGTTTTCGGTGAGAGCCACGGCCCTGCAATAGGCGTTGTTATGGATAATGTACCGCCGGGGGAGACTATCGACCTTGACAAGATATATCAATTCATGGCAAGAAGAGCGCCTAAGCAGAACAAGACCTCTACACAGAGAAAAGAAAAGGATATGCCGCAGATAATGTCTGGCTATTTCAACGGCAAGACTACGGGTACTCCTCTTTGTGCACTTATAGCCAATACAGACCAGCATTCACAGGATTATTCAAATCTTTCAAAGCTTGCAAGACCAGGTCACGCTGATTATACAGGCGCACTGAGATACAGAGGCTTCAATGACGTAAGAGGCGGCGGACATTTTTCAGGCAGACTTACTGCACCACTTTGCTTTGCAGGAGCAGTGGCAGGTCAGATACTTGAAAAAAGAGGTATCTATGTGGGCGCTCATATCGCAGAAGTCCATGGCATAAAGGATAAGGCTTTTGACCCTATCAATACCACTAAGGATATGATAAGGGAAGTTCGTGAGAAAGAGTTCCCGACTATCATTGACGTTCAGGGCAACGAAATGATAAAGGAGATAGACAAGGCAAGAAAGGATAAGGACAGCGTTGGCGGAATTATAGAATGTATCGCTATCAATGTTCCAGCCGGTATCGGCTCGCCTATCTTTGACGGACTTGAAAACTCCATAGCTCAGCTTATTTTCGGTATCCCTGCGGTAAAGGGTCTGGAGTTTGGTGCAGGCTTTAAGGTGGCGGAAATGACAGGTTCGGAGAACAATGACGAGTTCTATGTAAATGACAAGGGTCACGTTGTAACAAAGACAAACAATCACGGCGGAATACTGGGCGGAATAGCTTCTGGTATGCCTATCACACTTAGAGTGGCTTTCAAGCCTACTCCGTCAATAGCAAGACCGCAGGCAACTGTGGACTATTCAGCTATGAAAAATGAAACTCTCGAAGTAAAGGGCAGACACGACCCTTGTGTTGTTCCAAGAGCTGTGCCATGTGTTGAGGCGGCTGTTAATATAGCTTTGCTCAATCATATGCTTGAATACCCAAATTTTTAGAGAATTTTCCAAAGGAGGATTGATAGCTTGGTACAAAATCCTGAGGCTCATATTTCAGAGAACATGAAGAACATTTCCGACGTGTATGAGGTTCAAATACTTCTGGCTTATTTTCTTGGTCAGATAAATCAGCTTTGTACGCCTAACCAGCTTACTGAGATAGCCACGGGCGAGGGTGTTGTGAATTATTTTGTATATACGGAAGCTGTCAGCAGAATGTTGGAAAACGGCACGCTGGAGCTTGCGGAAATAGAAGGCACGAATTACTATCGGCTCACTGAAAAGGGCATCGAGGGCGCTGAGAAATTCAAAAAACTTGTGCCGAAAAGTTTTAGAGATAAGATATATGCGGCAGGTCTAAGACTGTTCGTCAAGCTTAAAAACGATCGTGACGTAAGCTTTGATATAAAGCCTGCAAAGCGTGGTTATAACGTGCATTGCCGTTGCTGTGACGATGATATGGTGCTTATGGACATAACTCTTTACGCACCTGATCAGGAGCAGGCAAATTATATAAAATCGAAAATTCAGATGAATCCTACAGATTTCTATTGCAGAGTGGTGGACTATATAATCGAGAACGAGGAATATGTGCCGTCTGCTGCAGAGGAGCAGGGATTGTTCTAAAGAAAGTTGAGCCGTCTGGGCGTATGCTCAGGCGGCTTTTGAAAAAATATTTTTATTGTTTTGTGACATTTCGGGAGAGAAAAAGTATTTATTATAAAGGGGTGATCAAATGGACGTCAGTTTGAAAAATACGCCTTCTGAGACAGACAGGCTTATAGATAAATATAAAAGTACCGTTTACGGAATCGCTATAGCACGTCTTGGCTCAAAAGCAGATGCAGACGATGTTTTTCAGGAAGTGTTTCTTGCAGCGTATCGAAAGGGGATAACAGTCAAGGACAATGATGAGGAGAAGTTCTGGCTTGTCAGGACTACTCTCAATCAGTGCAAAAAGATAACGTTGTCAAGCTGGCGCAGGCGTACAGTTCCCCTTGAAGAAAGAAAGGAAGAGGTAAGCTTTTTCAGAAGCCGTGAGGAAAATGATGTTTTCTGTGCTGTAACGGAACTGCCTGAAAAATACAGAATGGTGGTCTATCTTTACTATTTTGAAGAGATGTCTACTGATGAGATAGCTGAGATAATGAAAGTGCGCAGTGGAACGGTGAGAATGCAGCTTACAAGGGCAAGAGAAATGTTGAAAGAAAAGCTGAAAGGAGGATATTTCTATGAATAAGGAATTTTTCAGAGGCATGAAAGAGCAGATAAAGCCTGACGAAGAGCAGGTAGAGGAGCTTAAAAATAAGCTCAACAATACTGCGGCGGTAAGCAGGAAACCTATGTGGATAGGCGGAGTATGTGCGGCGGCGCTGTGTGTGGCAGTTGGAGCAGGTCTGTTTTTATCCGACAGCAAAACTGATAAAAACAGCATAAAGACAAGCGGCAGTTCATCAGTGCAGGACAATGACAGTTGGTCGCCTGACCTTATAAATAGAAATGGGAACGGCTCTGACGAAAATCAGACAGTAGCTGGTGGCGAAACAGAGGACAGCATTGCCGACAGTACACATGATTCAAAGATCGACAACAGCAAGGCGGACGATACGCTCAATAAAGACAACAATACGGGTGGAAATACGCACATAACAGACAATGACCACATAAGTGACAACAATGGCGGAGTAGTTTCAAACGATAGCAATACAGATAATACAGACAGCAAGACGGACGATAGCAAGGCGGGAGTTACACCGCCGAAGAACGATACGGAAGACCCTGTGGAGTTTGATGAAAAAGACCCTGTTTACCCTGAGATATATGTGCAGGACGAAAGACTTTTTGATATGACATTAAAGGGCAGGGAATTTGCGTTTCCTGCAAAGTATAGTGATGTAGCGGATATGGGTCTTTGGGCGGCAGGTTTAGGTGGTTATTCTGAGAGCGTTGACCCGAAGAATTATGTGATAGCGGAAGATGATATGGAAACTTTCTTCAGCAATGGTGCAACAGGATATTCAGGAAGCATGACCATTGACAATTATACTTATGAAGAAGCTAAGGCAAGTGAATGTGATGTTATGGGATTGTTTTTGGATAATTGTCCTGAGTTCTCTATAGGCGGAATAAAGACTGGATCGACAATAGAAGATGTGAATAAGACGTTTGGCGTTAATTATACTAATGAATGCAGAACGCTTACTGTACATTCGCAGAACGGTGCTTTTACAGACAGCAAGGGTACTTTTACTCTAACAGTTGTATTTGCGTTCAATGACGGGGTAGTTTATAGTGTAGGCGAGTCAAAGATATATTCGACGTTCTTCTGATCGTCAATATTGTGTAAGTTTTGTACTGTTTCTGTGCAAAATAATGAAAATATCTATAAAAAACATAGAAACGGTACAAAACGCTTGACAAACGTGTATAAAAGTGATAAAATAAACAAGTCGCCTCGAGAGAGAGCGATAAAGGAATAAGCGAAACGAAGGTAAAAGGTTCGGG
>CAKSAK010000005.1 GCA_934435205.1 uncultured Ruminococcus sp.
TACATTATATCACACTTTTTATCTTTTGTCAACCCCTTTTTTGAAGTTTTTCAAAAAAGTTTTTTGACTTTCGATCTCTTTGTGATTTTAATGTGCTGTCTTAAATCAGCTTATCTATTATATCATATTAGTTAAGCTTTGTCAAGACTTTTCTTTGTGAATTCTTTGTGAACTCGGTTGAACTCTTTCTGAAAGCGTCCATCGTCATCATCTTATTCACATTTGTCGCTCTCGTCAAGCGACTTATATATTTTATCATCTACAGCGACATTTGTCAATAGCTTTCTCATTGTTTCTCTCTTTTATACATTTTCTGCCCGATAATTTAGATATTTTTCACTATGTTGTTCAGTTTATACTATATATAAAAAGAAAAAGCAGGGCAAATGCCCTGCTCTGATGCTCTTAATTATTTGAAGAAGTATCAAATCCGCCCCTGTTAAAGAACAATTCTCTTATTGCAAGCGCACAGCCTGACAGGAATCTGTGCTTGTCCTCAATGATAGAAAGCTCGATCTTGCTTGAAACAAGCGCTCCGCCTATCTCTGTCACAGCGTCCTTTAATCTCTGGAATGCCTTTTCATTCTGGAATTTGAACTGATGAAGCACTATCTTCTGCGGATTGGTAGAGAAATACAGATTGTTAAGAAGCACCGCTAACAGCATAAGCTCACCGTCAAGTATCTCTTTTACAGCCTTGTCGTCTTTCTCGTATGCCATCGTTATCATATCCTGATTGACATTCTCAAAGCTTCCCCTTGCCGCCTCATAGAGAAAAGGCGTCTTTTCAACAGAAAATACTTCCCTAAGCTTTGACATAGTAGCCGATGGAGTGAGTTCGCTCTCAACACAGCCCCTTCTTCCGCAAGGACAAGTCCTGTCAGAATAAGGATTGATTATCATTTTATCCACGAAGTTAGTTCTGTTATCATATGAAACGATCGGATCGTTAAGATTCGTCACAACAAAGTGCATAGTGTTGCCATACTGCAAAAAGGCTATATTGTGTCTGTTGATATCCTTTGTTTTAAGGAAGTCGATGTTAGCCATAGCCGTACCCTTTACAGAGTTGTCAAAAACCAGCGGAAGCTCAGTTTTCTCTCTTATGGCAGCCTTTAGCTTAGAATAATCAGGCTCGCCGTCTTCAACATTGATGCCAAGTCTTGAATACATAGTCGGGAAAATACCGAAACCAATGCCAAGAATAGAGTTCTTGTCAAGACAGTTGTCGCCGAGCACCTCGTTTATAGACTTCTCAGTGAAATCAAAAATAGTGCTGTAGTCCGTCTTTTCGTTGATAGCCAGATTTCTCTTGTCGAGAACAGCGCCTGCCAGAGTTGACAGACCAACGCTTACGATATCCTCCTCTACCGTTACGCCTATAACGAACTTGTAGTGGTGATTTATGTCGATAAGTATCTTTTTTCTGCCTCTCGGAGCTTTTTCTGTAACGTGCTTGTATTCGCCAATTTCCTGTATTATCCCCTGCTCGATCATTTCATTTGTTATGATCGTGACAGCGGCTCTTGTAAGCTCTAAAGTTCCCGCAATGTCGATACGGGAAGTAGGGCCTCTCTGCTTGAGTATCTTGAGGACCTGCATACGGTTGCGCCTCTTGAGATCAAGCTTGCTAATGCCATGCTGTTCCATATAACTATAATTCCCTCCGGATAAATTATTACTTGCCCTGTACGCTCAAAGCGTTCCGTGTCCTTTAAATACTGATACGAAACGCCTTTTAAGTGCAAGCTTCCGGCGGCAGTCATGCATGAAATACCGCACAACTCCGCCCTTTAATTGTTCTTCTCGGAAATTATAGCAAACATTTTTAAACTCATGATTAACAATTGATTATCATTTAACTGTTTACCGAACATTTACAATTTTTTAAAGAATGTCAGCCTCGTCGATATCGTCCTCTATCTCCTCGCCGTTGAGAATAGCCTTGAGCGTTTCCACTTCTTCGTCTGTAAGAGTGATACCCTTGCCCATTCTGCTGTGGTCTGGATTCCATTCTCTCAGATCATATTTAGGCTCTCTCTCGTTCCAGGAAACCTTGTTAAGCTCCTTTGTCCAGCCCTTAGCGTTTTCAGAAAGTACGCCTATACGCTCTGTGATCTCAAATTTCAATTCTGCCATGATAAAAACCTCCATTGGTGTAATAGGAGCATAGCTCCTCTATCTATAAAACGCAGTATCTCTACCGCTTTTTATATGCCCATTCAATAAGCTTATCCCATATCTGTCTGCGGAATATAAAGCCGCATACAAGTGTCTGCACCGCCGCCGCAAGCACACAGAACCAAAGTCCTGCCGCCGCACCAAGCAGTATATCAAGTGCCGCAATGCCGATGAAAACATCTGATGCCCTGCGGTTTTTGATGATAACAGCCAACGCCAGTATCAGAAATGCCACCGCTGTCCATACCATGCCGTGCCTGAAAATAAGGCTCAGCGGCATAAGCACCATAAAGATATACATAAGTCTGTTCTTGTTTTTGTATATTGCAAAGCCAAAGCCTGCCAACAGCAAAGCATACACAATAATGCCCCTTGTGAGCAAGTCTATGAGTACAAATACAGCCAAGCCGCCTATAACAGCACAAAGCTTTGCAGTGCTAAGGCTCACAAAATGTGAAGCTATCCTTGCAGGAAGCACCTTGTAGAATATGCTCTCCACAGCCTTTCGGTTGAGTATGAAAACCGCAAAGAAAAGCAGTGCCACGACAGCATACAAAGGCAGGTGGTGCATAAGGTCAGTTTCAAAAAGACAAATGAACATCATCACAAGGATAACGATGTTGTTCACTATCATCTTTTTCATATCTATCCTGAACGGCACAAGCTTTCTAGAATCTATGGCTCTTATGATGAAAACTGTCATATAAGCCGCAACCGTGGATATCGGCGGACCGTAAAGTCCTATCCTGGGTATGAGTATAACATTCAGCCCCACGTTTATAACGCCCGAAACAAGGCTCGTGAAAAGCGACCTCTTCGTTTGCTTTGAAGCAAGATATATCGACCCCATAAACGTGGTGAAACAAGAGTATATAGTCGCATATATGATGATAGGCGAGTATTTTACGCAGTCACGGAAATCTGCGCCTATCCAGAAGTTAGTCACAGGCTGAACGATAAGCAGACAGCCTGCCACAAGGATATACAAAAGGCTCTGATTGAAGTCAAAAACGTTCTCATAGAAGGTATCTCTGTCATCAGAATCGTCCTCAGTGATAGCCGACATATTCCAAGCCTGACCGAACATAAGATACACCGTTGAAACAAGGTTAGGTATCTTGTAAGCCGCCGACAGCACTCCGTTGTAGTCTGAACCAAGGTAGTGTGTGGTCATAAAAGAGTCCGAGCTGTTTGTTATGAGCCACAAAAGCTGTGCAGGGATAAGAGGCACAGAGTATTGGAGCATTACCTGCAAAAGCTCTCTGTCAATATCCTTGAAGTTTATATATCTCCAAAGCTTTGACTTGAACGTGAGAAATACTACCGAGATAAGGTCGGAAAGAATGGTGGCAAGAAGATACTTTTCAATACCGGTACCATGCCCGAGGAAATTCTCAGGAAGCACCATATAAAACAGTGCCGTCCAGAACAGCGTAAAGAACGTGGTCAGTATGCCGTTAAAAGCAAACAGCTTCACCTGCTCCATTGCACGCACGAAAGTTGAATACAGCGACTTCATGCTTGAGGTGAATACATATATATATAGTATCAAGCTGTATCCGCCAATATACTTGTCAGCAATGCCCGTCACCGACACAATAGGCAGCAAAATACCGAACACCGCCAGACCGAAGAAGCATATGAGATTGCCAAGAGTAAAAACCTTTACCTTGTCATAAGCCTTGTCAAGACCAAATCTGATTATAGCCTCCGTGATAGTCATGGTCACAAGAGGTATTATCCAGTTAGCTATCTGAGTGAGAACGTCCGTAACGCCCAGCTCAGCCGTAGTAAGATAGTTGGTGTAAATAGGCACAAGCAACAGCACAAGGACTTTTGAGCTGAACGAGCCTATAGCGAACACCAGAGTATTTGAAAACAGCTTTTTGTAGCTGCTTTGTTTACCTGTTTCTGCCATTTAAAATTTCCTCATTACATAAAAATATAACACATAGAGATATTATAACACAATGCTTTGATTTTTGCAAATATTTTTATAAAAAGCCGTATTTTTTCACAAACCGCTTGCAATCAGAGCAAGATTATAGTATAATAGACCTAAAGAAAAGGGCTGTAAAAACAGCGTCACAGAATTACAGGAGGAAGATAGCATGAGCAAAGCAACAAAAGTATTTCTGATACTTTTCGTATCTGTATTCACAGCAGGAGTAGCTGCAAATATCATCTGCGAGATATTCAAAACAAGACTTCAGAAATATTATTCTGTAGACTAAACACAGCGTTTTTATCAGGACGGCTTCTGCCGTCCTTTTTTTGTCCTTTTGCACACATAAAACAGTTTAAAATTGTAATAAACACCAATTGCAAAATATTACATTATATAGTATAATATGTGTAGAGGAATATTCCAAATCAAGAAATTCAATACAAAGGAGATGTTCAATTTTGAAAAAGCAAGTTTTATCATTTATTACTCTTGTGGGTGTACTTGTCTGCAATACAAATATAACCACAGAAGCCGCAGACCTTGATACTTTTGAGTTTAGAGTTTTAGCAGAAGAAAATGCACAAGAACAATTTGATATTCTTATGAATAGTTTTGTTAATGATACTTTTTATCATACAGATACAATGCAGATTCAAACAGAAAATATCACAGCTACCATATCGGAGAGTAAAATAGAATATCCTGACAATTATGCTGGTGCTTATTATGACTCAGATAATAAAAGGCTGAATATAATACTAACAGATGATAACAGTGATGTATATGAAGACGTTTTGAGCAGCAAAGGCATAGTTTATTCCAAGGCAGATTATTCATTAAATGAACTATACAATAAGATGGATATTTTAAGTGATGTAATGGATGATTACGGGCTTAACTCCATAAGCCTATATCAACGCAGTAATTCTCTACATGTTACCTATGATAGCGAATACACAGAAAAGCAACTTCTTGAAGTAATGAAAAATATAGGTATTCCGAACAATATGGTCACAGTAGAGAAAAACAGTGAGGCGGTTGCAGAGCCAACAGCTCAAAAAACACCCGACAAAGTCCCTGCAAGCTCAGAAATCAACCTATGGCATGACACAAAAAAATGGCGTGCAACGGTCGGTTTTAACGCATACCAGCACACAACTGGTAAATACGGAATTGTTACTGCAGGTCACTTTATAAGTTCATCGAGTGTACCCCAATCAACAACAATAACATATGAAGACTTCGTCATAAATACCAAAGGTGCAAGTACAATTAGCAACAACAGCGTGTCGGAATGTGACTGTGCATTTATACCTTTTTTCAGCATGACATATTGGAACAAATGCAGAGATTTGTCAATGCCAGGGAAATTTGGTTATATAAAAAATTATACATACCCTGCTTATCAACTTGAAAACAGAACTATATACAAGTATGGTATCAATAATAAAAAAGAATATGCAGGAACATTGGAATGTGTCAGCTGCACCGTTGATACAACTCCTGATGAAATGGGAAACCCTGCAGGTCAAAAAAAGGATATGCTAAAATGTAAAGTTACAAACTATGGTGGCGATAGCGGCGGTCCAATTGGATTTTTAAGTGGTTCTAACTCTCCGTATACTCTGTCCATTATAGGTATTACTATGGGCGGAGGCGACCCGATTGATCCCTATGCAGAATTCAAAACATATCAAACAACATATGCAACAAAGATAACAAATGTGTTTAGTGCATTAAAGATATCTCTTGTCTAAGCAAATATGAAAGGAGTCCTCATTATGAAAAAAACAAAAACAGCCATAATACTAGCCCTCTCCATTCTAACGCTTGCTTCCTGCACAAATAAAGAAACCTCAGAAAGCACAGAAAGCACGACAACCACAACAACTACTGCCCAAACAACTACCACTGCCACCACCCCAGCGACCACCACCGAAGCGGCTTCCGAAACAACTACCCAAGCCACCACTACCACCGCCGCCACCACAAAGAAAACTGCGACCACCACAACTAAAGAACCTTATGTTATCATAGACCCCGATAATTTGCCCGACGGCACAGAAAAAAGCGGTGAAAACGAATATGTGATGACGCTTCAAAAAATAACCGACAATGAGTATGTCACTCCTGACGGCTATTTCAAAGTTTTTGTAAGCTATGAGCTTATAGACAACACATTCTGTTATCATGTCATATGGAAAAACATTTCAGACAAAAAACTTACCCTGTCCGATCAAAGCAGAGCAAGCGTCAAAACAAATTTGACAGAAAGGGATAGAGCAGATACTCTCTTAGATGCACTCTGTCCGTTAGATCCAGGAGAAGAAGCGGCGTTCGGTACGCCAAGATATCTGGAGGAGGGCTATTCAACAGCCGAAGCCGAAATAGCCGTGAACGCCTATCTTGAAGCAGATGACAATGGAAACAAAGTCTATTATGTCACCGACCCTGCTCCGCTTTTTAAACTAAATTTCACCAAATAAAACTAACACCGCAGGGCATTAAGCTCTGCGGTGATTTTTTCACATACAAAACCTATGGCTTCCAATAACCGTCACCGTAGGCTTAGCGTGCATATAAGCGTTTGAAGTCTTGGCAGGATTGTAGTAGTAAACACAGCCATTTGTGGGGTCCCAGCCGTTCAAAGCGTCACGGGCAGCATTGTAAGCTGAAGCGGCAACAGGCTCGTTGAACTGTCCGTCCACCACCGCTGTGAAAGCGCCATTTTGGTAAATGACCCCCGAAAGAGTGTCAGGAAAAGAGGGGTGTTCGATGCGGTTTAAAATTACTGCACCCACAGCCACCTGACCCACATAAGGCTCGCCCCTGGCCTCGGCAGAGATTATCCTCGCCAAAAGATTGATGTTCTGCTCCGTAGCCGACGGCACAGAGCCAATAGATATCCCCAGCGCCCGAAGCGTCTGCGGCCCTGCCGTCCCTGTCTGACTTATCCCCTGCTGTTTCTGGAATTTTATCACAGCGGCTTTTGTTTTCTCACCGTAGTATCCCGTCACAGAGTCGTTGAACAAACCACGTTCTTTAAGGCGTTCCTGAATAGCCCTGACCTCACTGCCGCTAGACCCAAGCTGAGAGAGCGCACTGTCCGAACCGCCCCAAAAAGCATTCACCGCCGCCAGCGAAACTCCCACCGCCAGCACCGTCACCACAGCTTTTTTCGCAAGCAGATTTCTCATTTTTCTCATAAGATCACCTCCTGAAAATCTGCATTTATTTTTTACAGCATTTACAGATTTATTCACATCATGTCAATATGCACAAAATCCGCCACACAAATTTGTACAAACAAATGATTTTATATTTAATTTGGCAACATTTCTGCAATTGTTGCATTTTTTATGCAACAAAAAGGGTGATTTTCGGGATAAGTAGAAAGCGTTTTGATACTTGCGGGCACGTACAAGTCCTGCGACTTAGTGAAACCGAGGTGAGTTTCTGGAACAGGCTGTAGAGTACTTGTATCAGGACGTGGGCGTGCATTGGCTATTTTGTGTATACGCAACCAAGGGCATAATACCCAATGTCGCACCCCGAACGTAACTTGAAAATTGAATATAAAAACGGCTAAAACACGACCCAACGGCAACAAATCTGTAGGGGCGAACATCGTTCGCCCGTTTCGTTCCCCCACTCAACTTCGTGAAAAATCCAAACCTTGAAACTCCTTCGAGCGGGCTGTCGAGGGCGCCAGCCCCTACAATTTTTATTGATAGATTATTCCGCCGCAAAATCGCTACGCTCTTTGCGGACTTTACGTTGTGCAGGAGGATAGTAAGGCGGTGCAGATTTAATTCTCCGATATCACTTTCATCTAATATCTGACTTCTATATGCTATTTTTCATTAAATCTGCACCTTGTCGGCTTGCGCCGAATGAGGCTCTGCCTCATACTCCGCTAGGGGCTTTGCCCCTAGACCCCACAAGCCCTCTAGCGCCGGGCCCCCCGCCTGCGCTTTATTTCTCGCTTCGCTCGGTACTTTATTTTACTTTATGCTTGCAATTTACTTTGGTCTGCTTTGCCCATTCCTCATTCCTCATTCCTCATTCCTCATTTCTCCCCTCCTCACTAAAAATCCGCCCCCCACATCTTGCATTTTCCATCAAAATGTGCTATCATTATCTCTATAGGGGGTCTTATCCATGAAAAAACTCTTTTCCGTAATTTTTATGAACTTTTTCGGCTTCGACATGATAATTTTCTTGGTCGCAGTCGCTACTGCCCTCGTCTTTTATCTAACTAAAAAATCGGCTGATGTTCTCTACAATAAGCTTCATCTTAACATCTTCGTTCCCGACTCAGGCGCTTCCCGCCGTCAGGCAGACAGCGACATTTCGGGCATTCGTGAAACAGATATCGTTTCTATGCGCAACCGCACAGGAAGCCTTTATTCCCTGTTCGTAAACCTAACAGGAATTTTCCCTCTCTTGGGTATCCTTGGTACTGTTATCTCACTCCTCGGTATGGTGGGCGACATGACAAACGTTCAGGATAATTTCTACGGCGCTTTGACCTCCACTTTTTGGGGACTTGTGTTTGCTATAATCTTCAAATTCCTTGACGGCATAATCTCCGCAAAGATAGAGGATAACGAGAAAAATGTTCAGCTTTATCTTGAAAGAAACAATACCGAACATTCTCAAAGCGGTGAACAGCCATGAACGGTTTCAGAAAAAATAAGGGCATAGTCCTTGAACTGACTTCCCTCCTTGATGTTATCATGATAATGCTTTTCTGGGTCATGACCGATGTTTCTGCATCTGCCGATAGTCAGAAAGAGGACGCAAAAGCTCAGGTGCAGGCTGTCACTCAACAGCTTGAAGAGCAGAAGCAAAAGTCTGCTGACGAGCTTGAAAAGCTCCGTGAGGATATGCAAAAACAGATAGACGAGGCATATAAAAAGGCTGAGAGCATAAACAGCAATGCCGCAAAAAATCAGCAGGCGCTTGACGGCTACACTCAGGGTATGCTTATCTCACTTGATATGCGAAATGAAAACGGCACTGACAAGCTGTATATTTCCCGAAATGATGAGGATATTATGACCGTGACCCCTGATGAAGATATCTCAGGCAGGCTCATATCACTTTTTGAGGGACTCGGTGCGGCAGACGGTGAAGTAATGCTTGCGGCAGTGGTCTATGACGGTGATTCTGTGCTTTATCGTAACATGAGAATAGTGGAAAACGCTGTGCAGGCTGTGTCAGACAAATACGAAAATGTTTACTTTACATACATAAACACTTCTAAATAGAAAGGACAATAAAAATGAGTATTCAGAACGATGTTGAAAAGCTCTACCGCAGTGACCTTGAAAAACAAAGACAAAAGCAGAAAAAGAAAAAGAAGAAAAAGCTTCTTGGTATCATGCTGATCGTTATTATCATTGCGGCGCTTATTCTTATAATGCAGTATCTTGGACTTGGACTGGGCGGCGGAAAAGGCGAAGGCTCAGGTGACGGCAAGGACGCAAGTGCTTCCTCCAATGAAGCTTCCGTGACTACCACAACAACAGCAGTGCCAAAGGAATTTTATGACATCAAGGTTTCAGGAAGCACTTATATAATCGACGAGCGTGTGGTAGATCTTAAAAGTCTTGTTTCCACAGTGAAGCTTATGAGCGACAATGTTATCGTAAGGATAACAGACGACAACGCCACAAAGAACACCATGGACGAGCTTAAAAAGGCTCTCACCGACGACGGCAGAGAGTTTACAGAAACAGTTCTTGACGATTCAGCTTTAGATAACAGCATGGCAGATAATACTGTATCTGAAACTGTCAGATAAAATCGTAGGGGCGAACAGCGTTCGCCCGTTGATTTGATACTTTTCGACATTCACAAGGCGAACAGCATTTGCGTTGCTTGCTATGCTTTTGACAACTCTGGTAGACATAGTTCGCCTGTTTTCTCAGAGAACAGCTAATATAATAAAAATTGGGGACGGTCAAGCCGTCCTCTTTTCAGAAACAGAGGTAATATCATGCTTGGACTTACATTAGAGGGCGGAGCCAGCAGGACGGTCTATTCCTGCGGAATAATGGACGCTCTGCTGGAGGATAAAATAATAGCCGATTATGTTATAGGCGTTTCGGCAGGAGCGGCTTTCGGTGTTTCATATTGCTCAGGTCAGACAGGAAGAAATCTCCGCCTTGCAACTGAGTTTATGGGAACAAAAAAATACATGGGTGCAAGGCATCTTATGGACCCGAAAAACCGATGCTACTATAACCTCGATTATGCCTACAATGTTGTGCCTAATGTTGAGCTTCCATTTGATTATGAAGCCTACAGAAACTTCAAGGGAAGATTTTGTGCAGTTGTTACAAACGTAAAAAACGGCAAGGCTGAATATATGGACGTGCCGAGAGATGATACTCACTGGAATTTGCTTAGAGCCACCTGTGCGCTTCCTTTGCTTTTCCCTGAGATAGAGATAAACGGAGAAATGTATATGGACGGTGGTATCTCAGATTCTATACCATATATGCAGGCGATAAAAGCAGGCTGTGACAAAAATATCGTTGTGCTGACCCGACCAAAGGGATATGTAAAAACACAAGAGCCTGCCACAAAGCTTGCCATGAAATATTATCACAAGCACCCTGAGTTTGCCGAAGCCCTTGCCACAAGAGCCGAGAGATACAACAAATGTATCTCAGAGCTTATGGAGCTTAAAGCCGAGGGAAAAGTCTTTGTTTTCACACCAAAGACCACTTTCGGCGTGGGCAGAACAGAGGGCGACCCTGCAAAGCTGAAAAAGCTTTATGATTACGGCTACGCCCACGCAAAATGGGCAATGGACGATTTGAAAAAATATCTTTGCAAGTAGGAATGAGGTAATAAAATGTCATACAAGCTGCCGCTTTTTGCTGCCACCGCATTTCTGGGCGGTTATATGCTTATTTCAAACAGACAGCTAAGGGTAAACGAATATGAGCTGAAAGTATCAAAGCTTCCTGAGAATTTTGTTGGTAAAAAGATACTTCTTCTTGCAGACCTGCACAAGAAGCGTTACGGGGATAATTTCAACAATCTCGTAAATTCCTGTATTGCCGCTGAGCCTGACTTTATTTTCTTTGCAGGTGATCTTTACAGCCGTGATGAAACGGACATGATCCCAAAGCTTGCCCTTATGAAAAGGCTAAAGCATATCGCACCAACCTATTATATTTTCGGCAACCACGAAACAGACAACATGGACAATGCCGAAGCCCTTGCTTTGAAGCTCACTGAATGTGGGGTACACGTTCTGCGAAACAACATGGAGCAGATAAAAATAGGCGAGGATCACATAAATATATACGGCACTCAGCTTCCACAAAGATTTTACCGCAACGAAGATTTTTCACATCACGATCTTCCTCGGCTCACAAAGGACGAGCTTACAAAGCTTTTAGGCGAGCCTGACAAGAGCGAATGTAACTTTTTGCTTTCCCATACGCCGCTGGCTTTCCATGCTTATGCGGACTGGGGAGCAGATGTGACATTTTCGGGTCACTGCCACGGGGGCGTTATAAGATTGCCTTTTATTGGCGGAATACTTTCTCCTGAGCGGAAATTCTTTCCACGATACACAAAGGGCATTTACGGGCTTGACGCTGAGCAAGGCTTGGCGAAGCTTGCTGTTACGGCAGGACTTGGAAAATTCAGGCTTAATAATCCCTCGGAAATAATGATTTGCACACTTGAAAGGCAGGAATAAATATGTATCAGAAACAATTTGCAGAATATTTTGACAAGCACATGGAGGAGATACTCCGTGACCTTGACGAGATAATCTCTATCGAGAGCGTAGGCGACATAAACGCCCCTGTTAAGCCATTTGGCGAGGGGTCGAGAAAGGCTCTTGAATGGGGTAAAGCTTATCTTGAAAAGCTCGGCATGACAACAAAGGACTTTGACGGCTATGCTGTTCACGGTGATTTTTACCAAAACGGGGAATGTAAGCTTGCTGTGCTTTCACATCTTGACACTGTTCCCGCAGGCGAGGGCTGGAGCTATCCGCCTTTCAAGATGACGGAAGCTGACGGAAAGCTTTTCGGCAGAGGAACAATAGACGATAAGGGTCCGAGCGTTGCTGTGCTGTGGGCTGTAAAGGCTATCAGAGAGCTTAACATTCCTATAAAAAAGAACTTCCGTGTTATTTTCGGCGGCAATGAAGAGGGCGGCTGTGAGGACATGGAATATTATGAGAGCAAACAGCCTTTCCCTGAAATGGTGTTCACACCTGACGGCTCTTTCCCTGTGCTCAACTGCGAAAAGGGCATGGTGCATCTTACTTTCTCTGCTGAATTTTCAGAGGATAAGATAGCTGAGATAAAGGGCGGAAGCGTTATAAACGCTATCCCTGACAAGTGCATTGTTAAGTTTGCTGACGGCAGTGAAAAGGTCATCAGAGGAAAATCGTCACATGGGTCAAGACCTGAAAACGGCGACAATGCGGTGACGAAATTTGTGGCAGAATACAAAAATGAAAACGCTCTCCTTGGTGGATTGGCTGAGCTTTTCCCACACGGAGAATGCAACGGAAAGTCCTGCGGTCTTGGTTTTTCAGACGATGTATCAGGAGAAATGACCTGTGCGCTGACTATCCTTAAAACTGAGGGTGGCAGGCTTCATGGAGGCATCGACATACGCTTCCCTATTGACAAGACGCTTGCTGAGATAAGCGGTATCATTACTTCGGCACTTGAAAGCAAGTGCTTCAAGGTGGACGAGCTTGACGGAATGGAGCCCCATTATGTTGACGAAAACAGCGAATTTGTTCAGACTTTGCTCAGAGTATACGAAAAGGTCAAGGGCGAAAAGGGAAAATGTATCGCTGAGGGCGGAATAACCTACGTTCACAACACAAATGGCGGTGTTGCTTTCGGTGCGGAATTTCCTGAGGAAAACAACAATATGCATGGAGCTGACGAGCATATTTCTATGGAAACTTTCAAAATAAATCTGAATATGTATGCTAACGCTATTGCAGAGCTTTGCGGTGAATAATTGGGCGTGCATGGCTCTTGACAAAGTGGGTTTTTAGTGGTATACTTTATTGCATAAAAGCTTAAAAGCGTAAAAGCAAAAGGAGCATGACGGACAATGAAGATTTGTATAGTTGGACTTGGACTTATAGGTGGTTCGCTTGCCAAGGCAATAAAAAAGAACACTCACGAGAGCTGTTTCGGTATAGATATTGACAGGGGTACCATAGCCGGTGCGCTGGCGCAGGAGGCTATTGACGGAGAGATGGCCATTGACGACCTTGCAGGCTGTGACGTTGTTATCGTGGGACTTCACCCTGAGGCTACCATAAAATTCATCACGGAGAACGCAGGCAAGTTCAAAAAGGGCGGTATCGTGCTTGACACCTGCGGTGTAAAGGGCGAGATAGTCAGAGCGGTTGAGGACGTTTGCATAGAAAACGGAGTAAACTTTTTAGGCTGTCACCCTATGGCAGGACGTGAATTTTCGGGCTTTGCATACTCGGTAGACAATCTTTTTGAAAAAGCAAGCTTCATAATGACGCCTACTGACAGAACGCCTATGAGGGTGGTGCAGGAGATATCAAGGCTTGCATACAACATAGGTTTTGCGAAGGTGGTAGTTTCAAACATTGAGGAGCATGACAGAGTCATTGCGTTCACTTCTCAGCTTGCACACGTTGTATCAAGCTCCTATGTAAAAAGCCCTAGTCTTTTGAAGCAGGCAGGCTTTTCGGCAGGTTCTTTCAAAGACCTTACGAGAGTTGCAAAGCTCAACGAGGATATGTGGACGGAGCTTTTCCTTATGAACCGTGATCCGCTGGTGGACGAGATAGAGCATATAATTGCGAGGTTGACGGAGTATCGTGACGCTATTGCGAATAATGACGCTCAAAGGTTGCATGACCTGCTTAAAGAGGGTCGAGAGCTTAAGGAATTGTCTAATAATAGTAAATAAGATAACAGTAAATGGGGAACAGCTGTGCAGGAGAACTGTACGGCTGTTTTTTTGCGCACAAAAAAGCGAGAGATAAAGCGCAGGCGGGGGCCCGACGCTAGAGGGCTTGTGGGGTCAAGGGGTAAAGCCCCTGCGGAGTTTGAGGCAGAGCCTCATTCGGCGACAGCCGACCAAGCGGTGCAGATAGGCAATAGAAGAATAGCAAAGTAAAGAATAAAACAAAGCGGTGTCGGAGTGTAAAACTCTGCACCGCTTTTTGTTGTTTCTTTTACAAACTTTCCTCGCAAAGAGCGACAGCGATTTTGCGGCACGGCAAAGTTGCAGTTAAAATGTGCGGATAGATACAAAAAAGGCGGCTAAAAAAACCGCCTTTTGTTTATTCTTCTGTGTCTGTATCGTCTGTGCTATCAGGCTCTTCTGTATCGTCCGCTTCGTCTGGTTCGTCATTTTCGTCAGGCTCGGCTTCGTTGGTATCGTCGCTTTCGTCTGTATCGTGGATATCTTTATCATTATCCTTGTTGGCTGACTTATTGTCGCCTACCGTTTTGTTTTTCACTATCATAAGATACTCAGCGGCAATAAGAGCTACGCACAAAACACAGACCACTGCGATAATTGCGCCCATTGATGAACCGCTCTTTTCTTCCGACACCGGACTTGCGGCTTTTGAGGTCACTTCTGCTTCTGAGCTTTCAAGCTTCACGGCTTCAGGCTCTTTTATCACTATTTTAAAATGCCCTACTGAGCCGTCCTTATAAACAATGTCTATCTTTGTTTCGCCTGTGCTGAGGGTCTGGAACTTGCCATCCTCGAATATAAGCACCTCGCCGTTGGCTACTGTTACGCTGTCAACATCTGTAAGTCCTATGTCCTCTGGTGCGATAGGGTACTTGGAATAGTCAACGTCTATTTCGATATAATCGCTGTCGTCCTCCTGAACGTCTGCGGCGTCCTGATACTTGACGATACCATTCTCTACCTGATTTGATATGGCATTGAGGTTTTCGTCATCAAGAGAATTTACTGTGAGATAAAGCACTGTTGAGGTGAGCTTTTCGTCTGCGACTTTGAAATGGAGGGTCGCATAATCACCGTCAAAATCTGTGCCGTCTGCATTAACATAGTTGTAGACAAACTTCCCTGCAAAGGCGTTGTCAACTGCCATGCCCCCTGCTTTATCATTTGTATCGCACTTTTCAAACTCAATAAGGCTATCGTCATAGCCCACGGAGATAGAGGCGTTTGAGATAAGGTGGTCGGACTGTATATTTATTTTCGCTGTGAACTTTTTGTCCTTTACCTCGCTGACCACAAGCTTTACCACTGTCGGAGTTGAAGTCGGAGCGACCGGAACATAGGAATAAGATGTGGTAGTTCCCCATGTGGTGGTTTCCCATGTCTGAGCTGTGGTAGTTGTAGTCGTTTCAGTATCCTCCCACTGAGGCTGAGCGGTAGTGGTTGTTTCCGGTACAGGATCTGTGACTGGCACATCGGTGGTCACAGGCGTTTCGGGATCAGCGAAACACACTGAGGTCATTGCCATGACCGCTGCGAAAAATCCCACTGTTACTTTCTTGAAATCCATTATTTACTCTCCTGATATTGTTTTTGCCGTAAACAAGGGCTGCCGCCATAAAGACCGCAGCCCATGATTTTCCTTTTTATTAGTCCTCGATAAGAGTTACTTTCTTCATGACCTGATCTACAAGCGGCTTATCGTTGAAATTTACTTCAACTGCTGCGATCTCGTCAACAACGTCCATGCCCTCGACTACCTTGCCGAATGCTGCATACTGGCCGTTAAGGTGAGGAGCGTCCTGATGCATGATAAAGAACTGTGAGCTTGCTGAATTTGGCATTGCTGAACGTGCCATTGAGATAACGCCTCTTGTATGCTTGAGGTCGTTACGAACGCCATTGGCAAGGAACTCGCCCTTTATCTTCTCTTTTGCACCGCCCATGCCTGTTCCCGTTGGGTCACCGCCCTGTATCATAAAGCCTGAGATAACTCTATGAAAAATAAGTCCGTCATAGAAGCCCTCTTTAACAAGCTTCTCAAAATTTGCAACTGTGATAGGCGCAACGTCAGGATAAAGCTCGATCTTGATATTCTTTCCGTTTGCCATTTCTATATTTACCATGTTAATACTCTCCTTATTATCTGTTAATACAAAATTTACTTGGATTTTGGCAGCTCGCCACGCTTATTTTTCTCCATAAGGTCATTGAAATACAATGTGACAGGAGTTGGAACTTTCTTGAAAAGTCCCTTTTTCTCAACCTCGTCGCATACTATATAATCTCTTTCACCGTCATTATTCACGCAATAGAGCCTGTCTGTTTTATAGAAGCCGCCGTTGCCGTCATCTCTGTTCTTATCGAAACAGCCGAAGATATCCTTTGCCATAAGCTCGCAAAGTCTGAGTATCTTCTCATAATTGGTATGCTCGCTCCACTTTTCAAGCTCTTCATGGAAGAACTGCTGGACAGGAACGTCATTGACTTCCATTTTTCTTATTATTCTTGCAAGGCATATAGAAGCGTCCTGATCGGTGAGCTTATCAAGTCTTGCATTCTTATAATCAAGTATATACTCATTTAATGTAGCATAAAGCAGCTTATCATACTGAAACGGCTTGCCTTTGCCTGAAAACTTTATGATAGGGTTATCGGTATTGATCTTCAATTCTATCTCTCCAATTCAATTTATTCTGGCAATACCCCTAATGACTGCCTTTACCCCGATCATCTGCCATATTTTTCGTTAAATTCTTTCACCTTCTGCGCCAAAAACTCTTCCGATACTGAGCCGATAGCGTCGTCGTCCTCGCTGTGGTCAACAGAGCCAAGACCCTCCACAAGAGCCTCATCGACGGATATTCCCTTTATATCCTTATACTCTGCATAGTCCTCAGGCTTTTTTGCATAAGGAAGCTCAGCCACCTTTGCGGCTGTGGTTTCTGCACTTATGGCTTCGATATTTCCTGTATCACGCTTCTCCTGAGCCACTTTCTCGTCATGTATCCTATATATCTCCTCAAGCTTTGAGTCGATACCCTCAACGGACGCCACGCTTATATCCTCCTTATGAGAAGCCACAAATCTTGCGTGCTCCTCCTCATAAAGCTTTTCATACTCGCTCTGGGCATCGGTTATCTCAGCCTGTCCTACTGGGTTCACGTCGTAGTCGGCATAGGTCTTTACGGGATCGTTTTTCTTTTCAGCCAGCTCTTTTTCAAGCTGCTCCATCTTGCTGCGGATAGTTTCCGGCTCTATGGTATCGGTTATCTTCTCGGCGTGTACCTTATCGCTGTGGGACTCCTTCACAAAAGCCGTATCTCCGCCTGCTCTCTTCACAGGCGCATTCCATATATCATCAGCATTTATCTGCTGCTTTTTAGGCTGTGTCGATGTTTTGGGCTCGGAGCTTTTTCTGCTGAACAGACCCATAAGATCTCCCCCTTTTTTATTGGCATGATGATCTGATATCGGCGTTTTTTCGCCTGACATCTTATACTTATTTATTATACAATATTTTCACCAAAATTGCAAACCTTTTGGCGGTTACTTTTTGTACGATTTTTTAAACTCTTTTTGTGCATTTTGTTTCGCATTAATAGAATATAAATATAAAATTCACGGTTAGTTAATGTAATTTATACTAATATTTGCTATACTATATTTGTTAAGTTATTTATTTTGTTAATTAAAAACAAAAAACAAATTAGTTTAAGAAAACTATTTATGGCATGAAGATAAACAAAAATGCCATTATGTGATGTATAAGAAAGGTAAAAGCTTAAGTATATATGAAGTAAATTCATGGAGGAGGATATATTTATGACAAGACCGTCACTTGGAATAACGGCAATGGAACTTTTTGCCTGCAATCCTTTCAGGGTGCTCGGCATAGCCGTTGACACTCCTACTGCCGATGTCACGCTCACATACAAAAAGCTGCTTGATATGGCGGCTAAGGGTGACACTGCTGATTATGAAACGCCTTATGATTTTGATTTTCTGCCGCCTTTCTCACGTTCTGAAAAGGATCTGAAGACGGCTTATGCAAAGATCGCCAGCAACGGATACAGATGCTTCGCATTCTCTGATCCTATATTTTCGGCTTCCCTGAACATTGATGACGTTATGCTCAACCTGAAGGATATCTCATGCTATGACTGTTTCCTCAGATGTTATATGTGGCTCATCACCAATGACAGAGATTTTGAAGAGCCTGAGCTTTGGATACCGCTTTGTCAGTACATAGACAAGATGATAATGTCAAGCCCTGAGCAATGGGATAAGTATTTTGACCATCGTTTTCCGCAGGATATGCTTGACAGCTCAATGTCTGCGCTGAGGTCTTTCTATGCCACATTCTGCGATATCATTCTGCTTCCTATCAAGGAAATGGTAAGAGGCTCTATGAAGTGCAGATCCGCAATGGAGATACTTAAGATCGCAAAGGTGGACGTTGACGAGGTATTCCCTGACATTGACATTCCACAGGCTAATCTGCCTAAGAGGGGCGAGCCTGCGCCGAAGCTCAAGATCGCTGTCAAGGACGGCGAGGAATACTATGATGTTACAACGGGCAAAATGGTGAACTTTGAGGGTGACGAGGACTCGGCTATAGAAAGCAACGACTTCTCTGCGGCCGCAAGTTCTATTTCGGCTGACGCTATCGTTGGTGAGGACGGTCCTGACAGCGAGCCTATACCTGACGAGCCTGAGGAAAATCCTGAGCTTAAGGTAGTTCCGCCTCCAGCTCCCGTTCAGCCTGAGCCTGCGGCAGTACAGCCTGCACCAGAGCCAGAGCCTATACCAGAGCCAGAACCTATACCAGAGCCACAGCCCGCTCCTGCACCTGCACCTGCTCCTGCTCCGGCACCTGCAGAGGACGTTCAGTCTGCTCCTGTATTCAACACAAAGCCGACGGCTCAGAGCGGTATGTCGGGCGAGATAAACGCACCTATAAGAAAGAGAAAGATCTTTATTCCGGGACACGAGGGCATTTCAGGCTCTGCGCCTGCGAGCCAGCCTGTTTCTGCTCCTGTTCCGCCAGTTTCACAGCCTGCACCTGCTCCAACGCCTGTTCAGACGGCTCAGCCTGCTCAGCAGACAGTTTCAGCACCTGTGTACAGCCAGCCTGCTCCACAGCCTGCGGCGGAAGCTCCGAAGCCTGCGGCTAAAAAGCCATACAAGAAGGCGAACAAGGGACTTACTTCCCTTATTGATACAGTTGACGAGGCGATAAACGACACCTCGGACATAATCCTTACTGACGAGGCTGAGGAAGAGGAAAACCTCTACACTGACACTCTTATCAAGATGCTGAGGGCGAACCGCTCAAACAATCAGCTTATGAAGAGCGTTGACACAAAGCATATTTACGACAACGGTGACAGCCTTGGCAGACCTGAGGAAGCAGAGCTTTCTATGGACGCTATCAATATGAAGAAAATGGACAAGAGCCTGCTCAATTCTTCATATGATAACATCAGCACCAAGGAGACCGACCCTAAGAAGCTTCGTGAGGAAAAATACCGCAACATCAACATCAATGATATGCTCAATCCAACAGTAGGAAACCAGATGCACAAAGAATACACTCCGGACGCTATCGAGGAATTTGTTAAGGCTAAAAAGCAGGAAAAGTCTGCTATAAAGGGTGTTTGGAAGCTTCTTGGCGTTCTGTCGCTTTTGTTGATCATTTATCTTATACTGCTTTACACGGGGCTTATTTGATGACGTCAAAAACAGTGTAGTAAAACGAAACGGGCGAACGCTGTTCGCCCCTACCATACATTGTGCGAGTAACACAAGTTTATTTGGCAATTAATCGGGCGAGAAAGCGGGACGTCGCATTTCTGTGGAACAGAAATTGAGCCGTTCCCCTACATGGTTTGTTAAAACATCAGCGTTGTGCGAGTAACGTAGATGAAATTGCGAACAATACGGGCGAACGCTGTTCGCCCCTACATGGTAGTGTAATGCATGACTTTGTATGGAAGCAAACAGCGTTAGCAATTTAGATAACAGATCTATAAGGGGTGGGATTTCCGCCCCTTTTTTGCAATAAGGAGAAATTTTATGAAAGAATACATACTCTCTTTAGATCAGGGAACGACTTCCTCCAGAGCGGTGCTTTTTAACGCAAAGGGTGAAAAGGTTGCGAGCGTACAGAAAGAATATCTGCAGATATTCCCAGGCAACGGCTGGGTGGAGCATGACCCTATGGACATACTGGAAAGTCAGCTCAGTTCTGCTCGTGAGGTCATTGCAAAGACTGGGATCACAGCGGAGGACGTGGCGGCTATCGGCATCGCCAATCAGCGTGAAACGACGATACTTTGGGACAGGAACACAGGCAAGCCTGTTTACAATGCTATCGTTTGGCAATGCAGGAGGACTTCTGAGGACTGCGCACGAATGGAAGATCAGGGGTTACAGAAGTTTTTCAAGGACAAGACAGGGCTTCTTATCGACCCTTATTTCTCCGCCACAAAGATAAAGTGGATACTTGAAAATGTAGAGGGCGTAAGGGAGCGTGCGGAAAAGGGGGAGATACTTTTCGGCACTGTGGATTGCTGGCTCATATGGAATCTGACAGGTGGAAAGGTACACGTTACAGACTACTCGAACGCTTCGAGAACTATGCTTTTCAACATTCACACGCTGGAATGGGACAGAGAGATACTGGGGCTTTTGGGCATACCGAGCTGTATGCTCCCTGAGGTCAAAGAATGTTCGGGTGACTTGGGCGAAACTGAGGAGAGCATTTTCGGAAGCAGGATAAAGATAGCAGGCTGTGCGGGAGATCAGCAGGCGGCACTTTTCGGGCAATGCTGTTTCCGTGAGGGCGATGTGAAAAACACCTACGGCACTGGCGGCTTTCTGCTTATGAACACGGGAGAAAAGCCTGTGGAAAGCCGTCATGGACTGCTCACGACTATCGCCTGGGGCATAGGCGGAAAGGTAAATTATGCTCTGGAGGGGTCGGTATTCGTATCGGGTGCGGCTGTAAAATGGCTTCGTGACGAGCTTTGCATAATACGCACAGCGGCAGAAACCGAGGAGCTTGCAAGGAGCGTTGAGGACACAGGGGGAGTATACTTTGTGCCTGCATTCGTGGGACTTGGCGCACCATACTGGAAGCCTGAGGCAAGGGGCATGATAACAGGGCTGACAAGAGGAACGAACAGATGCCACATAGTCAGGGCGACACTGGAGGCTATGTGCTATCAGACCTATGACGTTCTCAGAGCGATGGAGGAGGACGCTGGGGCTATAGGAAGCATAAAGGCTGACGGCGGTGCGGCGAGCAACGATTTTCTAATGGAATTTCAGGCTGATATATTGGGACATTCGGTCATAAGACCTTATAATGTGGAATCCACCGCAACAGGTGCGGCATATCTTGCAGGGCTTGGCTGTGGGCTTTGGGGCAGTATGGAAGAGCTTGTGGGAGTTTCGGATAAGTTCAGGGAGTTTATTCCGTCTATGAGTGAGGGTAAACGCAGTGATCTGATAGGCGGCTGGAAGAAAGCGGTCGAAGCGGCTATTGAAAAATAAATCAGAAAAAGAATAGAAGAAACCGAGCGAAGCGAGAGATAAAGCGCACGGTCAAGCCCGGCGCCAGAGGGCTTGTGGGGTCAAGGGGCAAAGCCCCTGCGGAGCTTGAGGCAGAGCCTCAATAGGCGCAAGCCTACAAGCGGTGCAGAAAAGGACTTAAAAGCTTAACAAAGTAAAAGAAACAACAAAGCGGTGTCGGAGAAAAATCTCTGCACCGCTTTTTTCTATCCAATTGAACAAAGTAAAATCCGCAAAGAGCGACAGCGATTTTGCGGCACAACAAGCCATAGCACCAAAATGTAGGGGAGCGGCGCAATTTCTGCTTTGCAGAAATACGACGTCCCGTTTCTGGGAGTTGCGAGGTTTGAATTTTTGCAATGTTGTGTAGGCGTGCCGTGTTGGAAATGTTGCGCCGTGTGGTATTTTGAAATGATGTAATTAACGTTGTGTGGATATCGCAGTGGTGAGCAGGCGACCAACCACGGGACGTCGGGGCGCCGTCCCCTACATGGGTTGTGAAATACGTAGGGAATGTGCGGAACAGCGCACGTTGTTAGCGAGTGTTGTGCGGATATTACAGGATTGTATGGGCGAACGAAACGGGCGAACAGTGTTCGCCCCTACATGATTTGTGCGGATATCGCAAGTTTGAAAGACAAAAAAAATCGGGCGACCAAAGGTCGCCCATGATGTTAGTTGTCTTTTATTTCGTTAAGCACCTCGGCACAAAGGAACAGAGAGCCGCAGATAAGCGTCACGCCATGAGGGTTTTGTGCGCATAGAAGCCGAGCCATTTCAAGGGCAGGTTTTGGACTTTGCTCTGCCCTGCCGCCTGCGTTGGTTATGATGTCGGCAAGGTCAGAGGCAGTTTCGGCTCTGTCGCTGAAGCCGTCAACTGTGTAGAATTTGTCTACATAGGGGATAAGCTTCTTCACGGCGGCGGTGATATTTTTATCCCTGCACATTCCCATAACGGCATAGCATGGGCGTTTTGGGCAATGCTCAAGTACGCCTGCCAAGGCTGACAAGCCGTCAGGATTGTGTGCGCCGTCCAGTATCAAAAGCGGCTCACGGCTGAGAATTTGCACTCTGCCTTGGAGCTGGGCTTTTTTGATGCCCTCAAAAATTTTATCCTGGGGAATTTTCAGGATATCGTTGATAAGGCGTATTCCGCTTATGACGCTCATGGCATTCAGCACCTGATGTGCGCCGCCCATGGTGACTTCATAGGGCTGTCCTTTGAACTCAAACTCTGAGCCGAACACGTCGCAGCTTATAAGTTTGAGCTGGTTGATGTCGGGGATAACCAGCTGAGAAAGATTTTTCACCGCCTGCTCTCTGACGGTGCGGATAACTTTCATGTCATTGCCTGCGCTTAGCACACATGGACAGTGGGGCTTTATAATGCCTGCTTTCTGATAGGCTATCTTCTCCAAGGTGTCACCTAAAATGGCGGTGTGGTCAAAGTCCACTGAGCCTATAACTGTGAGAATAGGGGTTTTTATAACGTTGGTGCTGTCTAAAAGTCCCCCAAGACCTGTTTCAAGGACGACTATGTCGCAGTTTTCCTCGGCAAAATAGAGGAAAGCTATGGCGGTGGTTATTTCAAACTGAGAGAAATTCTCACGGTCGCAGTGCATATCGGTAACAGCTTTCACACGCTTTGCCATTTTCGCAAGGGCAGGCTTTGGTATATCAACACCGTTTATTTTTATCCTGTCGGTATAGCTTATTATATAAGGCGAGGTGAAAAGACCTGTTTTCAGTCCTGCGCACTGAAAGACCTCGCTGAACATCTGCGCCATTGAACCTTTGCCGTTCGTGCCTGCGATATGGACGAATTTAAGGCTGTCCTGCGGGTCGCCAAGGTCGGAGAGCAAGGCTTTTATTCTGGACAGGTCTTTCACGGGCTTGCCTGAATGGGAAAAGCTGTTTATAAATTCAAGTTCGTCTATGTCTTTGGTATTTTCTATCAATTCTATCACTACATTTCGTCTATTATTTCTTTAAGCTCTCTTGCGGTGTCTATATTCACACCTGCGGTCTTTGCAAGCTCCTCTACTGTGGCTTTTTTGAGAGCTTCTTTGGTCTTATACTCGGTTATTAGCTTGGCGGCTTTTTTATCGCCTATGCCTTTGACTTTGGTTATCTCAAGTCGGTGGGCATTCTTTTTATGCTTCTGTGCCTGATAGGTTATGGCTACTCTATGGACTTCGTCTTGAATGGCGGTAACAAGATTAAAGGCTGCACGGCACTTTGCAAGGCTTATTTCTCCGCCCCCTGTGGCAACTGCTCTTGTGCGGTGCTTGGAGTCTTTCACAAGTCCGAACATTGGGCAGGTCACACCCATTCGCTCTAAGACAGGCTCAACGGCATTGACGTGGCCGTTTCCACCGTCGAGCAAGATAAGGTCGGGCATAATGGAAAAGCCCTCGTCTGTTTTCTCAAAATAGTTTCTGAATCGACGTTCTATGACCTCCTGCATACAGGCATAGTCATTTTGCTCTGCCACTGTTTTGATAGAGAACTTTTTATAATACTTCTTGCATGGTCTGCCGTTTTCAAAGACCACCATGCCTGCTACCATATTTGTGGAGGCGAGGTTTGAGATATCGTAGCACTCGATATATTTCGGAGTTTTGGGAAGTCCCAGTGCTTTGGCAAGCTCTTCAAGGGCGGTTATCTCACGGCTCGTTCTGCCGACTTTTATGGAAAGATACTCGGTGGCGTTGCTTTTGGCAAGGGTGGTAAGGCGGAGAAACTGTCCTCTTTTCGGGGTGGAGATATTCACGGCATGGTCATACTTCTGGCGGAGAAATTTTTCTATTATCTCTCCGTTTGTAATATCCTCGTCAAGGAGGATATCTTTCGGTATGCTGTCTTTGGAAGAATAATACTGCATGAGAAAATCTTCACGCATTTTTACACTGTCGTCTTTCTCTCCCAGAAAATAGGAAGCCTTATCAAAAAGTCTGCCCCCACGGTACATTATAACGCTGGCACAAGCCATTTCGCCATTTTGAGCAATGGCGATTATATCAGTGTCACGAATATCGTCATTAATTATCTTCTGACTTTCAGCGGCTTTCTGTATGGCTTGGATACGGTCACGGAGCTTTGCGGCAAGCTCAAAGTCAAGCTCTTCGGCGGCTTTGTTCATTTCCTCGGTGAGCCTTTCAACTGAATCTGACGAGCCGTTTCGGATATAGTCCACCGCCTGACGGACGATAGAATTATACTCCTCTTTTGAGAACTTCCCTGTGCAAACGCCCATGCACTGCTTGATGTGCAAATTAAGGCAGGGACGCTGTTTTCTGAAATCCTGAGGGAATTTTCGGGTACAGGTAGGGAGCATAAAGACTTTATTGGCCTCGATAACGGCTTGTTTTACTGCGAAGGAGCTTGTATAAGGTCCTATATACTCTGCACCGTCGTCATATTTTTGCAGGACAGCTTGCAGGCGTGGATAGTCCTCATTTGTGACCCTGATATAGCTATAGCCCTTATCGTCTTTCAGCAGGATATTATACTTCGGGGTATACTGCTTTATAAGAGAACACTCCAGCACAAGGGCTTCAAACTCAGAGTCGGTGACGATAAAGTCATAGTCATAGACGTGGGACACCATTTTCCAAACTTTCGGAAGATGATCCTGACCCTTTCTGAAATAAGATGTCACACGGTTGCGGAGATTTTTCGCTTTGCCGATATAGATTATCTTTTTCATTTTGTCTTTCATTATATAACAGCCCGGTGAGGTGGTGAGCTTTGAAGTTTTATCACGCAGAAATGGCAGTCGTGGGTTGTCTTCATCTGTAATATACATAAATTCTCCTATCTTTAAACTGAGTGGGACGCATGGGCGGTATGTGAAAATTTGGGGTGTATCGTGAGAAAATTCGTGGGAGTTATGTGAAAAGGCGGGCGACCTCAGGTCGCCCCTACAAAGGGTGCGGAGAGTTCGCCCGTTATTTCGCAGTTTTTACCAATACATAAATACAGGAGTACCCATATCTATTTTTTCATAAACGTATTTTGCTTTATCAAAAGGCATATTTATACAGCCGTGTGAGCCCCATGTGCTTGACTTATAACGCTCACCGCCAAAGTTGCCGTTCTGCCATGATGCGTCATGAAGTCCTATGCCTATAGTCGAGATATTGTTCCAATAGTCAACATAGGAAGCATATGACTGTCCGTCTGCTGAGCCTCTGAGGGTCTTGCCCTTTTCCTTATACCAAAGCTTATAAACACCGCCAGGGGTATTTCTTGACTTGCTTGGATAGCCTGAAACTATATCAGACTCCATTGTGAGCTTGCCGTCTTTATAATACCACAAATGCTGTGCGGTAAGGTCTACCTCGATATAAGTGTTGCCGTAATCCTTATCGGCTGTACGCCAATCCTTATTGCAGGTATACTCATAGGCTGAGTCAGGGTTTACATAGTAGACAGGCTCAGTTTCGGCAGACTCGCCTTTTTCAACAAGGTCTACGATAAGGCCGCAGGTCTTTTGCTGGTCTATCCACCAGCCGTAACAGCCCTCGCCCTGGGAGATAGTGATAGTTCCACGCTTTGTGGTCTTGAACTCTCTGTCCTTATTAAAAGTATCATACTTATCTGCAAGGTCTTCAACATATGCCATTGCCTTATCTTCGTCAACTGTATAGCCAGCTTCGGCGTTATCCTCGTCAAAGGTTATCCAATCCATGATAGTATCGCCCGTGAGAGTTTCGGTGGTGTAGATAAAGTCGAATGTTATTTCGATATCGTTAAGGTTATTGAGCTTCTGGCAGGTCTCTTCAAGCATATCCGCTGTTATGGCAGGCTTTTTATAGCAATCTGCCTGTGAGATATCAACATCAAAGCTACCGTCGTCAAGCTGTTCTTCCACATAGGAATAAAGCTCGTCTATCTTATCCTCCTCCACAGCGTCGCCCGTGGTCTCTTTCACAACAACATAGCTGTTATCGTCGCCCTTTTTGATATAGGCGTCCTCTGGCTCTTTTGTGCTTTGGGAGTCAAGCACCTTTCTTTTCAGCACCTTTTCAAGCTTAGCCTTATCGTACTTGAACTTTGATTCAAAAGTGAAATCCGTACGCTTCATGGCAGAAGAGAACCATGAATAGTGGTTTTGCTGAGTATAATACTGTGTGATAAGGTTTTGAGTATTATCGTTATAGCCTATTTCAGACAGCTTTATGGAAAAAGCTGTGCCGTCTTTCTTTGTAACGGTTATGGCTTTAGGGATAACAGCCTGCTCGCTTACCAGCTTATAGGCCTCCGCCTTGGTCTTTCCGCTGACCTCTATGCCGTTTATATATGTATTTCCAAGAAACTTATCCTTATACGAATTCATGCCCCACAGATAGAATCCGCCTGCGGCGACTATCATAACGCCAACAACTGAGCATATTGCGATTGCGGCGGTCTTTCCTGACGAGGACTTCTTTTTCTTCTTTTTACCATTCTTTGAGCCGTTCTTTGAAGTCTGCTTTGATGCAGGCTTTGCATTTTTACTGCGTGTTTCAGTCGTTTTTGGCTTTTTAGGCTTGACAGTTTCCTCGCCAAAATCTGAAACTCCTCTTACGGGAGTGATAGGCTCGTCAAAGCCGCCGTCCTGCATTGCCATATTTTTGGCGATCATTCTTGCCATATCCTCATGGCTCATAGGGCGGTTCTGCGCCTGCGGCTTTGCGGCGTCATCGCTGTCTAGGGTAAGACCTTTCATATCAAGGTCAAGATCTATACCAAGGTCATTATCCTTTCTTTCTCTATCGTTCATAACATTACCTTTCCTTATATATCCTTATTATATACTCGTTTCACATTTATTTTACCCTATTATACAACACTATCACCTTTTTTTCAAGGAGTATTTCCTACAATATAAAGACAATTTTATGACGATTTCTCAACAGTTTTCATACAGTTGTATAAAAATGCAGTTTTCAAAAAGTTATCCTGCATATTTTTCCTGTGACAAGGAATTTTTTTTGCAAAACCTCTTGAAAAAGATCACAATAAGTATTATAATATATGTGGTAAAGGTTCGCTTGGCGAGCCGATCATTAATTTAAGAAAGAAGGATCTGTATGTTAGATATCAAGATCGAACGTACCACTACTCCAAAGGAAAAACCGGCTGACGAGACAAAGCTTGGTTTCGGTCACATTTTTACTGACCATATGTTTGTTATGAATTATGACGCAGGTCAGGGCTGGCATGACGCTAGGATCGTGCCTTACGGCGACCTTTCGCTCTCCCCTGCTGCTATGTGCCTGCACTACGGTCAGGAGATATTCGAGGGTCTTAAGGCTTATCGTACTGCTGACGGCTCTGTTCAGCTTTTCAGACCTCAGGAGAACTTCAAGAGAATGAACAACTCTGCTGAGAGAATGGTAATTCCTAAGATAAACGAAGAGGATATGCTTTATGCTCTGAAAACTCTCGTTAAAATGGAGCAGGACTGGGTTCCTCACACTGAGGGTGCTTCCCTTTACATCAGACCATTTATCATCGCAGTTGACCCATATGTAGGTGTTAAGCCTGCTGACCACTATCTGTTCATCATTATTCTTTCACCTTCTGGCGCTTACTATTCAACCGGTCTTAACCCTGTTAAGATCTACGTTGAGAACAAGTATGTAAGAGCCGTAAGAGGCGGTACAGGCTTTGCTAAGACAGCCGCTAACTACGCTATCTCACTTGCTGGTCAGGAAGAAGCTCACGAGCAGGATTACGAGCAGGTACTTTGGCTTGACGGTGTTGAAAGAAAGTATGTTGAGGAAGTTGGCTCAATGAACATCTTCTTCGTTATTGACGGCGAAGTTGTTACACCACAGCTCCTTGGCTCTGTTCTCCCTGGTATCACAAGAAAGTCTGCTCTTGAGATATGCAAGAAGAAGGGTTACAAGGTAAGCGAGAGAAAGATCTCTATTGAGGAGATCGCTGAGGCTTACGACAACGGCAAGCTTGACGAGGTATTCGGCACAGGTACTGCTGCTGTTATCTCACCTGTTGGTCATCTTAAGTGGGGCGACAAGGTAATGGAGATAAACAACAACAAGATCGGCCCTGTTTCACAGATGCTTTATGATACAATGACAGGCATTCAGTGGGGCAAGATACCAGACGAGTTCGGCTGGATCGTTAAGATCGACTAATATCGTGAATAATCAATGCGGTCTGTGCTTCGGTATAGACCGCATTTTTCATAGGAGTGATAAAAATGGAACTGCAGCAGATAATAGACAAATCACACAGGATAGTTTTCTTTGGCGGTGCAGGGGTATCAACAGAGAGCGGCATACCTGATTTTCGGTCGGTGGACGGGCTTTACAATCAGAAATATGATCATCCCCCTGAGCAGATACTTAGCCACACGTTTTTTATGCGGCACACAAAGGCGTTCTATGATTTTTACCGTGACAAAATGCTTTGTTTGACGGCAAAGCCTAACAAGGCGCATTACAAGCTAGCGGAAATGGAGAGGGCAGGCATACTTTCTTCTGTTATCACCCAGAACATTGACGGACTTCACACAGCGGCAGGAAGCAAAAAGGTGCTGGAGCTTCATGGAAGCGTTCACCGCAACTACTGCATGGACTGCGGAAAATTCTACACGGCTGAGGATATTTTAAACAGCACAGGCGTGCCGAAATGCACCTGTGGCGGAACTATCAAGCCTGACGTTGTGCTTTACGAGGAGGGGCTTGATGATGAAACCGTGACGGAGGCGGTGAGAGAGATCTCTCAATGCGACACGCTTATTATTGCAGGCACTTCTCTGACAGTTTATCCTGCGGCAGGAATGGTGAGATATTTTCAGGGGGATAATCTTGTGCTGATAAATCGGGACAAGACTTCCATGGACGGTTCCTGCGACCTTGTTATCCATGACAAGGTGGGGGAAACGCTGGACAAGATAGTGATAAAGTAAAGATAACAAACGCAATTACAAGGCGAGATAACAAACGGGCGAACGCTGTTCGCCCCTACCGGTGGTGGGGGTGATATGCGGTCGCCCGTGTTTTTATGTGATTTTATTCGTCCATATGCTGTGCGGTATAAAGCTTGTAGTATTCGCCCTTCTTTGCGATAAGCTCGTCATGAGTGCCGCACTCTGCGATACCCTTATTGTCGATATACATTATCTTATCGCAGTTTTTGATAGTGGAAAGTCTATGTGCGATAATAAATGATGTTCTGCCAACAAGAAGTCTTTGAAGTCCCTGCTGGAGGAGCTTTTCTGTTCGTGCGTCTATTGATGAAGTGGCTTCGTCAAGGACAAGTATTTTCGGGTCGGAGAGGAGCGTTCTTGCAAAGGAGATAAGCTGTTTCTGTCCGCCTGAAAGCTTTGAGCCACGCTCGTTGACCTCGGTCATATAGCCGTCTTTCATTTCGCTTATGAACTCGTCTGCGCAGACTATCTTTGCGGCTTCTCTTATTTCTTCTTCCGTTGCGTCAAGTCTGCCGTAGCGGATATTATCGTAAATAGTGCCGCTGAAAATAAAGCTGTCTTGGAGCATTATGCCCATTTGTGAGCGAAGTGAATGCAAGGTCGCCTGACTTATATCCTTACCGTCTATGGTTATCTTACCGCTGTCTAGGTCATAAAATCTTGACAGCAGGGAAACTACTGTAGATTTTCCTGCGCCTGTTGGTCCAACGAGGGCAACGCTTTCGCCCGGCTTAACGTCAAAGGAGATATGCTCCAAAACTGTTTTGTCCTGCTCATAGCTGAATGTAACGTCATCAAATTTTACTTCGCCTGTGATATCACCGATATCCTGAGCGTTCGGCTTGTCTGCGATAGTGGCAGGCTCGTCAAGAGTTTCAAAGATACGCTCAAGATAGGCGATATTGTTGATGAAGTTATTGAAGATGTTTGAAAGGTTCATGATAGGCTGCCAGAAGCTTGAAGCATAGCTTGTCATGGCAACGATAGTTCCAAGGCTCACTGCCGCAGGGGTCAGAACCAGCAGACCCACCACGAATATTGCGGCTCTCACAAGAGTAGAAACGTTGTCGGTAGCAGGCCAAACAAGGTGTGAATACTTCACGGCGTTTATCCAGCTTTTACGATATTTTTCTGAGAGCCTGTCAAATATCTCAGCGTTTTCTTCCTCACGGGTGAATATCTGGGTCACTCTTGCGCCTGTGATGTTTTCCTGCAAATAGGCGTTAAGGTTGGAGGACTTGTTGGAAACGTCCTGCCATGCTTTACGCTGTCTTTTCTTTATCATCATCATTATGACCGCAAATATCGGCAGACCCGAAAGCACCACCAATGACAGCTTCACGTTCACAAAGAACATGAATATCATAATGAAAAGCATATTAAGGCACTCGAGTATAACATTGATGATACCGTTTGAGAGCATATCCGACACGGAGTTTACATAGTTTACAACTCTTATAAGAATCTTGCCGTGTGGGCGGTTGTCGTAATATTCAAATGGCAGTTCCTGCAAATGCTTGAAAAGGTCGGTACGGATATCGAAGATTATATCCTGACCAACAACGGTCATTATCCTTGAACGGATAGTGGAGAATGTTATGGACACTGCTATCGTGCCCACAAATGCGAGGGTGAGCAGGACGAGCTGTCCCATGTTTTTCTGCGGAATGGTGTTATCAAGGGCGTACTGTGTGATAAGCGGTCCGAGAAGTCCCGAAATTGCGGCGAACACGCTGAGCACAAGGGCGGTTATCATTTTGCCCTTATATTTTTTGATATACACAAAGGAGCGTTTCAGGTGGGCGAAGTCGAATGGAGTTTCAAGGACTTCGTCAACGTCATAACGGTTTCTTGCCATTCAGACCGCCTCCTTTCCAAAGCCCTCGTTCTGGAGCTTGAATACCTCATAGTAATAGCCCTTTTTGGCGATAAGCTCTTCATGAGTGCCCATTTCGGTTATTTTGCCGTCGTCAAGGATTATTATGACATCTGCGTCCTTGGTGGAGGAGATACGCTGGGCAATGATAAGCTTTGTGCATGGGAAGTCAAGGTTTCTCAGGCTGTCCTGAATATACTTTTCCGTTTCCATATCCACGGCGGAGGTGGTATCGTCAAGGATAAGAATGGCAGGCTTTATGGCAAGTGCTCTTGCAAGAGACAATCTCTGTTTCTGTCCGCCTGAAAGACCTACGCCTCGCTCGCCGACGATAGTGTCATAGCCCTCAGGCATTTTCTCAACGAACTCGTTTGCTGCCGCAAGCTTTGCATAGTGCTTAACGTCCTCTTCAGACATATCGGAATCGCCGTATGCAATATTGCCGTCTATGGTATCAGAGAAAAGCAGGACGTCCTGCGTTGCCATGCCTATCTGCGAGCGGAGCTGTGAGAGCTTACGCTTTCTTACGTTCACACCGTCAACGAGAACTTCTCCTGAGTTGGTATCATAAAATCTTGGAATGAGGTTTATAAGCGAGGTCTTGCCTGAACCTGTTTCGCCCATTATGGCAACGGTCTGACCTGCTTTTATCTTGAAGTTCACGTTGTCAAGGACTATATGCTTGCCAAACTTGAAGGTAACGTCCTTGAACTGGATATCTCCGTGAAGCCTTTCTGTCTGGTCAACTGCGTCTTCACGGTCGGAGATGATAGGTCTTGCATAGTATATCTCGATGACCTTCATTGCGGAAGCCATGAACCTTTGCATATCGTTCACATAGATACCAAGGTTTCTGACAGGGTTTGCGATGCCCCAGATAAGTCCTGAGATAGCAACATACTCGCCCATGGTTATTTCCCCTTTTATAAGGAAAAATCCGCCGCCAAGGAGCATTATAACTGACAAGGCGTTTGCGAAAGCTTCCATATAAGGAAAGAATTTCAGCCACAGGAGTGAGGCTTTTTTGTTTGCATCGGAATAATCTTTATTGGCTTTTTGGAACTTTTCTATCTCATAGTCCTCACGGGCAAAGGCTTTTACAACTCTATTGCCTGAGATGTTCTCCTGAGCGTCTGTATTCATTTTGGATAGCTTCTCACGGAGGTCAACGTAGACCGGCTTTGCCTTTTTATCAAGAAGCACCACCACGCCAAATATGAATGGTGTAACAGCCAGCAGGAGAAGTGCCATTTTCCAGCTTACCATAAAGAAATAAACTGACGAGGCTATGAACAGCGAACATGATTCAAGCATTCCTTTGAAAACGAATGCCACTGCATGACGCACCATATCAAGGTCGCCTGTAAGTCTTGTCATAAGGTCGCCTGTACGGTTGCGGTCATAAAACTCCATATCCTGATTTTCGATACGTCTGAAAAGGTGCGTTCTTATTCTGTATATCATGCCCTGAGATGATAATTCATAGGTCATGTTGCAGGTGTACTGACAGATAGTTCTAACCAAGGTAAAGCCCACCATGCCTGCAAGCAGCAGCCAGAACAGCTTTCTTTCATGCTCAAGGTTGAAAAGTGCGTCCTTGCTTGAAAGAAACTTATCCACAAGCTCTTTGCTGAAATAAGGTGTGGTAAGATACAAGGCGTTGCATACGATAGACAGCACAAGGGCTGTTACATAGAATTTTCGGTAGCCTTTCAGGTTGTGCCATATCCATTGAAGCTGGAACATATTCTTTCACTCTCCTTTTATTCTTCTAAACTTCATGCTCTCATAGGCACATATATAAAAATATGAAACCCATATTCTTTTTAAGCTATGGGATATTATAAGCCCTTTTGAAAGTAAAGTCAAGGGGGTAAAAGCATTTAGTTTAAATAAAACAAGCTAAAAAACCAACGAAGATACGAAGCTTTTGTTGTGCTTTTTCACAAATTATGAATATGTTGTTATCTAACGATAGTCATATTTAGAAGAAAACGTTTTCTTTGACTGTTTTATTATATTAAACTAAGTTTTCGTACAATAAAATATCCGCCCTGAGATAACAAAGCGGATAGTAAATATTTTTGGTTGTCACAAAAATGGGTGACAGAGCGGACGAGAATTTGCAAAGCGGGCGACCTCAGGCCGCCCCTACGGATATTCTGATAGTTTATTTAGTCCTGAAAAACGTCGGTGAAGTAGCCTGCGTTGGAGATAGGTTCATTACCGCCTGCAAGGTGCTTTGTACAGCCCATGACGTGGCATCTGAAAAAGCCATAGTCGCCCTCACGCTCTTCACAGCCGAGGACTGTCACAGAGGTAGGCTGCATATTGAAGCCATGCCACATATTCATGGTGGAAATGCCAAGGATATGTCCTATCATCACCATTGATACGGCAAAGTGACAGAAGAACACAAGGGTTTCATCGCTGTGTTTTTCAATGCGGAACATACCGTTCTCATGGATATAACCATGGTCGGCAAGAAGCTTATCAATGCCCTCATGCACCCATTTAAGCTGTTCTTCAACATTGCCTGTTTGCATATAATCGGACTTGAACCAATTATTGCGGTCATAGTATATCTCTTTATCCGCCCACTCGGTGGGGTACATATCCCAAGGGATACGATGTCCTCCGTCGGAGGTGGGTATTATGCCGTTAAATTCTCTCAGCCAAGGGAGAGTTTCAGCGGTATCTCCACGAAGCTTCAGAGAATATTCCGCTGTGAGCTGTGCTCTGCCAAGGGGAGAAACATAGAACTTTGAAACGTCCCAGTTCTTTACACGCTGTGCAAGAAGCTCGGCTTCACGCTTGCCCTTTTCAGTAAGGGTATCATGAACGTAATCGGGATCGCCGTGTCTGATAAAAATAAGCCGCATAAAAATACCTCCTGTTTAGTCTGCCATTGGTTTTATTTCAGCGTTATATGCTCTTCTCAGGAAGAAAAGTGACGCCAATATGCAGAAGATCTCGGCGATAGGGAAAGCCCACCATATGGCGGCAAGCTTGCCTGTAAGAGAGAGAAGATACGCCACAGGTAGCAGCACCACAAGCTGTCTTGTGAAAGAGATGAGCATAGAGGAAAGTCCCTTGCCGAGAGCCTGCAATGATGAGATTATGATTATATCGAAGCCTGCGAAGAAGAAGTGTATGCTGATTATACGCAGGGCTGTTACGCCGATAGTAAGCATATTGTCGCTTGCGTCAAAGAGTTTCAGAAGCTGTGCAGGGAAAATCTGCATTATGATAGTGCCAACTATCATGATAGACACAGAATAAATCATGGCATATTTTATTGCACCTGTGATACGCTTTTTCTTTCTTGCACCATAGTTATAGGCAACGATAGGGATAAGACCGTTATTGAGTCCGAAAATAGGCATGAAAACGAAGCTCTGAAGCTTGAAATACACACCGAAAACTGCGGCGGCAGTGTTTGAGAAGCCGATAAGTATTTTATTCATGCTGTAGGTCATGATAGAAGAGATAGACTGCATGATTATGGACGGCAGACCGACAGCGTAGATCTTCTTGATTATTTTCGCCTGCGGTCTATACTTAACAAGGTTTATGGTTATCTCTTTGTTAAACTTCATATTGAAGAACAGACCGAAAGCTGCAGCGGTGAACTGACCGATACAGGTAGCGACGGCAGCACCTGTCACGCCCCACTTAGGGAAAAAGCCCACGCCGAAGATAAAGCAAGGGTCGAGGATAATATTTATCACTGCGCCTATTCCCTGAGTATACATAGAGTAGATAGTTTTACCTGTAGCCTGCAGGAGCTTTTCCATGGTCATCTGGCAGAAAAGACCGATACTGAGCAGGCTGATGACAGTGAGGTACTGGTCGCCGTATTCGATGATTATTTTGCTTGAGGTTTGTGAGCGATAAAA
This sequence comes from uncultured Ruminococcus sp., assembly GCA_934435205.1. Classification (GTDB taxonomy): domain Bacteria; phylum Bacillota; class Clostridia; order Oscillospirales; family Ruminococcaceae; genus Hominimerdicola. The sequence goes on from CAKSAK010000005.1 coordinate 35,397, forward strand.
GATCTCGGTGAAAAATGCACCGAAAACCACGAAGATAGCGAAGTTCACAAGGCAGAGGAAAATGCCGTTATTGGCGGCGCTGTTAGCCTGCTTGAAATTCTTTTCACCAAGTGATTTTGACAGCAGTGCATTGATACCGACACCAGTGCCTGCACCGAGGGCTATCATAAGATTTTGCACAGGGAAAGCCAGTGACACGGCAGTAAGTGCGTCCTCGCTTATTTTTGCCACGAATATGCTGTCAACGATATTATAGAGAGCCTGCACGAGCATGGATATCATGATCGGCAGGGACATTTTGAACAGCAGATCGCCTATTGGCTGCGTTCCCATTTTATTTTCTTTTACTTCTTCCATTTTACGATTCCCACCTTAGAGTTACTTTTTCTTAGAATATACACTTTAACCTTTTTATTATAGCATTTTTACACGAAAGGTGTATGAATTATTTGTTAAATCAGCACAAAAGGAGGCTGAGTGTAGGGGGACGGCATTTTCTGAACACGGGCGAACGCTGTTCGCCCCTACCGATGTTTGTGGGGTTATCAAGGGTTGAGAGATAAACAATAATGCGAAATGTCAAGGGGGGTGGGCTGTCGAGGGCGCCAGCCCCTACAGATTGTTAGGGGAAGTTTGTTGTGCCGCAAAATCGCTACGCTCTTTGCGGGGGTGCGTTGTGCAGGAGGATAGTAAAGCGGTGCAGGTTGGTACTTCGATTTTGTGTTTGTGATAGGAGAAAGTTTGGCGTTCTTCTTTTTCTGTCTGCACCGCTTGATCGGCTTGCGCCGAATGAGGCTCTGCCTCATACTCCGCAAGGGACTCTGTCCCTTGACCCTGCAAGCCCTCTAACGCCGGGCTTGAGCCTGCGTTTTATCTCTCGCTACGCTCGGTGCTGGGTGCACAACTCTGGTAGGCTTTGCTCATTCCTCATTCCTCATTCCTCATTCCTCATTCCTCACTCCTCATTCCTCATCCCTAACTCCTCACTTAAATCGCTTTACCGCTTGACGAAACCTCTGTAAAGTAGTATAATATAAGAAATGCTGCTTATGCAAATTCTTTTACGGAGGTCCTTTATATGGAGAAAAAACCGTTTTATATCACTACCCCGATATATTACCCTTCAGGTAATCCTCATATCGGTCACTGCTACACCACTGTTGCCTGCGATTCTATTGCCAGATACAGACGTATGCAGGGCTATGATGTCATGTTCTTAACAGGCACTGACGAGCATGGTCTGAAAATTGAACAGAAAGCCGCTGAAAAGGGTGTTACGCCTAAGGAATATGTTGATGAGATAGTCAAGACTTTCAAAAAGCTTTGGAGCTACATGAACATCAGCTACGACAGATACATCAGAACTACTGACGATTATCACATTGAAACTGTTCAGAAGATCTTCAAGGCTCTTTATGACAAGGGCTACATTTACAAGGGCGAATACAAGGGCAAATACTGCACGCCTTGCGAGAGCTTCTGGACTGAGTCACAGCTTGATGAGAACGGCTGTTGTCCTGAGTGTCACAGAGAGGTAACAGAGGCTAAGGAGGAGGCTTACTTCTTCAAGATGTCGCCATTTGCGGAGAGGATCGAGAAGCTTCTCACTGAGACAGATTATCTCCAGCCTAAGACGAGAGCCACTGAGCTTGTAAACAACTTTATCAAGCCCGGTCTTGAAGATCTTTGTGTATCGAGGACCTCTTTCAAGTGGGGTATTCCTGTTACATTTGATGACAAGCACGTTATTTACGTTTGGATAGACGCACTTTCCAACTATATTTCTGCACTTGGTTTCTGGAACGAGCAGTACAATGATTTTGACAAGTTCTGGCCTGCTGATGTTCACATGGTAGCAAAGGATATCATGAGATTCCACGCTATCATTTGGCCTGCAATGCTTATGGCACTTGATCTTCCACTGCCTAAGCATCTTGCTGTACACGGCTGGATAACATTCAACGGACAGAAGATGTCCAAGTCTTTGGGCAATGTTGTTGACCCATTCATTCTTGGTGAGAGATATGGTGCTGACGCTATCAGATATCACATTCTTCGTGAAATGGCTTTGGGCGCTGACAGCTCATTCTCAAACGAGATAATGATAAACAGAATAAACTCTGACCTTGCAAATGGTCTTGGCAATCTTGTTTCAAGAACTGTAGCAATGGCTGACAAATACTTTGGCGGCACGCTTCCTGCTGAGAGAGAAGAGGGCGATTTTGACGCTGAGCTTATTGCTGAGGCTGAGGGACTTGTAGCAAAGGTTGACGAGTTCATGGACAAGACTCAGATAAACAATGCTTTGGCTGAGATATTCAAGGTAGTATCGAGAGCTAACAAGTACATTGACGAGACAGCTCCATGGGTACTTGGTAAGGACGAGAGCAAAAAGGCAAGGCTTGCGACAGTTCTTTACAATCTGCTTGAAACTATCAGGATCGTATCCACACTTTTGAGCAACTTTATGCCTACCACGATGCCAAAGGTATGGGAGCAGATAGGTGCGGCTGAGAGCGACATCACATACGAGAACGCCGGCAAGTTTGGTGTACTTCCTGCTGACGTTACAGTTCACAGGGGCGAGATAATCTTCCCAAGAATTGACGTTGACAAGGAGATAGAGGAGCTTAACAAGATAATAGGCAGCAAGGCAGAGCCTGAGGAAAAGGCTGACGATGGATTTGAGCCTGCGCCTATAGCTGACGAGATAACCATAGATGATTTTGCGAAAGTTGATCTGCGAGTTGCACTTGTAAAGGACTGCGAGAAGGTAAAGAAGTCCAAGAAGCTTCTTTGCTTACAGCTTGATGACGGTTTTGGCGGCAGGCAGGTTGTATCGGGCATTGCGGCGTGGTACAAGCCTGAAGATCTTATTGGCAAGAAGGTAGTTATTGTAGCCAATCTGAAGCCTGTGAAGCTTTGCGGAGTTGAGTCAAACGGCATGATATGTGCGGCTGACACACCTGACGGTGCGGCAAGCGTTATTTTCCCGGATCAGGACTTGCCATGCGGAGCTAAGCTTAGATAAAAAAGTTACCCCAAAAAACAAGGAGCGGATTTCCGCTCCTTATATGCGTCTGTAGCTCAGTTGGATAGAGCGCAAGACTCCGACTCTTGAGGCCGCAGGTTCGATTCCTGTCAGGCGCACCAGCAGGGGCGTGCCCCTGCACCCAAATTACGCCCTACTTTGTGTAGGGCGTATTTTTTGCACCGCTTGGTTTATTTTGTAGTGGAGCTTTACTTTGTTGGCTTGCACCCGTTTTTCTTACGCCCTACCTTGTGTAAGGCGTAATTTTTGCACCGCTGATATAGTTTTGCAAAATAAAGCACTTTGTCTGCTCGCCGTGACGGGCGATTTACGCCCAACTTTCTTCTAAACCTTACTATTACGCCGCTGGGTGTAGTTGATTGTTATTTTTTACTTTGTAGGGGCGTGCCCCTGCACCATATCCGCTATCATTTATGGTGGCGGATATTTTATTGCCGCCCATTGGTGTGATATGCTGGGAGAGCTATGATGTTCGCCGTGACGGGCATTTTACGCCTTACTTTGTGTGGGGCGTTTTATTAATTGCATATTTCATTAAGGCACTTTGTCACACGCCTGCGCAGTTCTTCTCCTCCAAAGGGAAAGCCGAACTCTGCGGCGGAGCTTCCCCACTCTGGTGGGTGCTTCTTTGAGCCGTCAAAATAGCGGCTTTTCACCACGCCACGATAGCGTTTTGGCATTTTTGCCGCAAGCTCCTCACATTCTCTCAAGCGAAGCTGCACCTTTGCAAGATCAAGCCACAAGTCAGTAAGCTTTTTCCCTCTGTGGGCTACCCTGCCGCAATGCTCCCCCACTGCGGCAAGCTGTGAGGACATTTCGCAGATATCTTCTTTAAGCTTCCACTCCTGCCACCTTAGTTTGCGATACTGTGAAAGCTTTCGCAGTGCGGCTGTATTAGCTCTGCTTCCACCGCTTCTGAAATTATATCGGCTCGCTGAGGGCGCAAGCCTTTTTATGGAATTTACCTCTACGGAATAATCTATATTATCGTACATTTTTCTCCTTTCGCCTTTTTGTACAGACATTTGGACAGTTAGTATGATATACTGTAAATAAAATAAAGCAATGACATTTCAGATAACCGTTTTCTGTATATCTCTCGGGGCAGAGATGTCAAAAAGGGGGCGGTTTATCCTCTTGACTTTTACAGGAAAATGTATTATAATTATATCAAAGCCAGATTTTATGCAGATATCTGTACTAACGATACATACAGTATACTACAGGTTTCTGCAAAAGTCAATAGGTCTTAGCAAATTTGATACAGACTTCTGTATCTTTTGTGAAATGATCACAATTGGAGGAAGAAAATATGACTGAAATGTACAAAAGGATAAAAGAGCTATGCGAGGAAAACTATATGACTGTATCGCAGATGTGCAAGGAGCTGTCTATAACGAGGAGCTGTTTATCTGAGCTGAGCAAAGGCAGGACGGAACGACTTTCCGCAGAAAATTCTACAAAGATAGCGAACCGATTTGGAGTGAGCGTACAGTATCTTATATCTGGCAGGGAAGAAGATTTTGACACGAAGCTGAAATATGCATTATTCAACGGCACGCTTGGCGTGACGGACGAAATGTTTGACGAGGTCAAGCAGTATGCAGAAATGGTCATGCTCAGAGAGGAAGCAAAGCGCAGAAAGGCTGGTGAAAAGTGAGAGATGACGAACATACAGGAATTGTATGATATTTGCAGCAGAGAGAACATAACTATAGATTTTATTGATTGTCCGAAGTGCGGAGCGATATCTCTTTTCGGTGCAGGTGGCTGTGCGATCGGCATAGACAGCCAGACGCCTGCAAGGCTTTTGAAAGAGCGCACTGCTCACGAGATAGGTCACTGCGTAAAGGGAGCGTTTTACAACAGATACGCCACGGCAGACAACATCTCACAGCATGAATACCGAGCAGACAAATGGGCGATAGAAAATCTGATACCGAAAAGCGAGCTTATCAAAGCCATAAAGAAAAATCTTGACAGCATTTATCTGCTTGCACAGCATTTTGATGTGAGCGAGGATTTTATGCTAAAGGCTTGCAGGTATTACGGGGTTTATTTTGGGTAGAAAAATACCGCCGGGGGCGTTGTGAGTCCTCGGCGGTATTGGGGTTAGTATAACGATTGTGCAGGTATTTCTTCAAATGTTCCTATTTTGTCAAACAGTTCCTTTGTTACATAGATGGTTATATATTGGTCATTTGTTTTAAACTTATAAGGTTTATAAACCTCTACTCGCTTTACGGCAACATAATCATCGACATCAATATTAGGGTATATCTTTGTTATTTCACAACGATCAATAACAACATCAGGAGCTCCCTGTTCACGCCACTTATCAAAAATCGTTTTAGTTTCTTCTTCAGTTGATGATTGATAGTACATAAATGTTTTATTATGGTTATCAATATTGTAGTTGTAAAAAATATTGTCATCAAAATACGGAAGAATAGCTGTAGCCAATGCCTGAAGTTTTGGATAATCATGCCATTGATAGTCAGATTCATCAACCTTTGAGTCAGTTTTTTTTGAAGTATCATTACTTACAGCGATGTGTCCCCATGACGATAAAATTTTATAATCATAAAGCCTATATTCTTTGATAAACTCTGCAGCTTCTTTATACCAATAATCAAAGCGGACATCGATATATGAAGAATATGCACTCCATGCAATAGGCACTACCATAGGCAAAAAAGCTATAGCTACTACTACTTTTTTCAAACCTCCTCTAAGGGAAGAAACCGCCTTATTTATGTACTCTGGCAACTCAATTTTGCCGTTATCGGCGAGTATACCCCAAAACACAAATATCAAAAATACACCAACCATCCCCGAATGATAAGGCGAAGAATAAATTAATGCCGAAAACAATCCAAAAAACGAATATGGTATTATAAAAGTAAGAAGCTTTTTATTTTTATGCAGAATACTTACTGCAATAATGAACACCAAAATTGCGGTGATAAACTGAGGTATAATACTTGCCACATCATATGAATCCAGTTTACTGTCTGGCATTTGTATCAGAAAAGCTTCAGAGAGATACATTATATACCACATTACTTGAACGTAACTGAACGAGAATGCAAACAATTCTTTTGTTGTTTCATGACCTGCGGTATATGTATTTTCATTTGGAAAAATCTCTATAATTATTGCTATTGCCAGAACAAGCAGACCAAGCATCATCCAACAGTGTTTGTCAGAAAATATTTTTAAAAATGTTTTTTCTTTAACATACTTGCTTATTATTTCTGAAAGCCACACCACACACAATCCACCTGCAAATATTATACCAAACGAGTGAATCATACACATAAATGCCAATGAAAATACATACCTTAGTGGCTTTTCATTTCGGGAGGAATAAAATACTGCTGCGAGAAAAAATGACAATGTTAAGATAGAATAGGGTCTGCTAATAACACCGTACTGATAAAACAGGAAGAAGTTAAATGGCAGCAGACAACGTATCAGCTTTGGAAAAGGCGACTTAAAGAGCAACACTGCTACTGCAAGAGTCATGAAAAAGATATTTACTATGGCAAGGGACAGCTCATATGGTGCGCCAAGCTTTGCGAAAGGCACCAATATCAAATGCCACAGCGGCGGGTGACCCTCATAGTGTGGTATCTCAAAAAGTATCTCCTTTATAGTTCCCGAACGTGCTATCGCCCACGACTGAGCTTCATCAAACCACGGCTCGTGAAAAAACGATATAGTGCAAACGCCAAGCAGGTATATTATCAGCGTTATAACATCGCATTTTCCATGCTCTTTACTGAACGCCCAGCTTTTAAATTTCTCTTTCATTAATATCCTCCAAAAAAATAATTGACATATAAATTATACCATTTATTAAGAAATTAGTCAATGTTTTTGTAAAACTTTTTGCGACAAATATTGACAAAGAAACAAATGTGTGATAAAATTACTTTATGGCATACTGCAAAACGGTAGGCGGTTTAAATCATCCTCCAAAAGCCTCATGGCTAAGGAGGTGAGCGACACATGAGCGTTATGGAAGTCTTAACTTTGCTTCTACTTATAACAAACATAATTGGGATTGTGCTCAATGTCTGCAATAAAAAGAAATAACCGCCCAACTACCACATAGGACGGTTATTATAAATAATAGTCAACCATGGAGGTAAACCGCTTACAGCAGTATGCCTCTTTTTGTTATCTTTATCATACCACAATCGTGGCAAATTGTCAAGTGTGCTAGAACTTCACGCCCCAACTGAAATTCTCAGGGAGATCGTCAAGTTTGTTCGCAGGGTCAGGATACTGCCCTACTATGCTTTTAGACGTGGGTGTTCTTGAATCACACCACTGTGCAAGCTTGTATCTGCCGTCCTCCCCTGCTATCCAAAAGGCATAGCCTGCATTATCGCCATTGACGTTAAGTGCGTCATGGACGGCTTTTTCAAGCTTTTTGGATTCGTCAGGTTCAGCGGAGCAATCGATCACAGCCGTGCATGACTGAACGTCGATATCTTTGCCCTCACACTGCATATCTGTCACGACCGCATTTACAGTATTGAACACTATCTTTGCATTGCTGTTTGCGCTTTTATGCTTCGCTTTTCTGATATAACTCATCATAGTTGGCACAAGAATAGCCGCAAGTACGCCTATTATGGCAATAACCACCACAAGCTCCACCAAAGTAAAGCCTTTTTTATTCATGTCTTTCCCTCAATTCTTTCATCAAAATATTGATCCCCATTTAATATTTCGACAAGTATATTATACAAAATTTACCCGATTTTGTCAAGGAAAAGGCAAGCTTTATTACTCAATTTTACCATTTGTACAAAGACAAGCTATTCTTATTGGCTATTTTATATATTTTCAGACAAAAAAAGAACCGCTCATTTGAGCGGTTCTTGAAGATTCAAAGTTAAAATTACCAGTTAGTAATCTTTGAGCCGAATGCCTTGTTAGCCTTATCTGCGTCCTTGCAAGGATCAGGATACTGACCAAGAACACCCTTAGTTGGATCTGTAACATCAGACCACTGAGCGTACTCAACGTTACCAGAAGTACCGATAGAATATACGCAATAGCCAGCACCATCGCCATTGTCCTTAAGTGCCTCATATACAGCGTTGCCAAGCTTTACCTTCGTTGTTCTAGTATCGTTACCAGAAGCAGGAGCAGCTGATGCCAATGTCTTGATCTCAACACGTGCTGTCTGACCATCGCCAGAACCAACTGTTTCACCATTTACGAGCATATCAGCAGCTTCGTTGTTTACAGTTGTGAAAACGAGCTTAGCGTTTGAGTTAGCTGTCTTGAGCTTTGACTTCTTTACATAGTTCATCATTGTAGGAACGAGGATAGCTGCAAGAATACCGATGATAGCGATAACAACTACGAGCTCTACAAGGGTGAAACCTTTTCTGTTAGATTTCTTCATAGAAAATCCCTCCATAATAAATTAAATAAATTTGTTTATAAAAGTGCCGCAAGCCGATTTAAGCGACTACTTTCCAATAATTAAGTGGCTTTCGGAGTTCTTTGTGTTCTCCTTATCACCATGATTAAAGTATACATCATCTTGTCCAAAATGTCAATAGTTTTTCCGATTTTTTCTCAACTTTGTTCAATTTGACGAAAAACTAATTTTCAATCAGGCATTTTGACGATTGATAACACTATGTTGACATTTTCACAAGAAATTATGTCACACACCGTTTTATGATGTATCGCCTTACATCGTTCTTAATTATATCTTAAAACAAATAAATTGTCAAGACTTATTTAACACTTTCGTTATTTTTGTGAACTCTGTACATTTCTCATTCATTTTTGAATACAATTTGCACTATTTGTTTCGCATATTTAACTATTTGTATAATTCCTTCATCTTATTATACAGATTTTCAGAAGCGTTTTCTATCTCCGCCCTGCCATAATAGAGCGACTCGGAGGTGCTTATAAAAAGGTCAAGTACCCCCTGATCTTCAAGCTTCGGGGACATTATTTCAAGCTCCTCTGAGTTTGCCATTTTCTCGTTGGCTTTATACTCTATCCCGTCAAGCATATCCCTTGCTTCAAGGGCTTCCAATGCCGCCTTTGATGCAGGCACGCCCTTTCCTATGCCCTGCAGGAGAGCCATTTCCTCACCGTTCACAAGATAGTCAAGAAGCTTTGCGGCTTCCTCAGGGGACTTGGTATTTTTCTTTATAGCATAAACGCTGGTGGGCTTTTTATACCAACCGCTGCTCACGGCCTGCTTATGCTTTGGATAGTCGCCTATAACGATGTCAAAGCCAAGCTTCTGAGCAGGCTCGCAGTAATACTCTGCGTCTGATATCCAGGAAGCCACTCCTGCCGTCAGGCACTTTTCGAGATCGTTCCTATCGAAATCCCACGCAGGCTTTGTGACCTTTTTATTCAGCATTTCCTGATAAAAGGCGAGCATGAGCCTTACGTCCTCCGTGGTATACTGAAACTCACCGCTGTCGGAGAACATTTTTCTTCCCGTTGCCTGCTCCACATAAGCCACAGAGCTGAGATAAGCCGCCTTTTTCGTCATTTCAACAGGATAGACCTCGTCTGACTTCATGACCTCTGCCGCATTTATAAGGTCAGACCAATTTTCAGGCAGGCTCAGACCATAGCTGTCATACATCGTCTTATTATAGTAGAAGGTTATACAATTCGTACCGGTAGGCAAGGCGTTAAGCTTGCCGTTTATAGTGCCGTATGAAAGGCTGTCATCATCAAATGCTGAAAGATTTATGTATTCTGACAGCTCATTAAGGTCATAAAAGCCCTCGCCGTCGGGAGAATATTCATAGAGCCAACTGTAGTTTAGCTGCATGATATCTGCGGTGGTGTCAGAGAAAAATTCCACGTCCATTCGTGTTTTGAAGCCGTCAAAGTCTGCATACTCAGGTCTTACCACAACGTTCTTATTGCTGTTCTGATAGGCTTTAAGTCCGTCGAGAGTATACTCGTTACGCACGTCCTTGCCCCACCACGAGAAGGACACCTCGGTCTTTACAGTATGCTCCATTCTTCTTTCAGACAATGCACAGCCCGTCATGACCGTCGCTGTGCAGATCGCTGAAGCGGTCAAAGCCGCACACTTCACAATGCGTGTTTTCAACTGCGGCTCACCTCTTCCTCTTTTTTATCATATATCACCGCTCTTGCGTCCTCGCTGTGTTCTGCTTCTTCGCAGGCTTTTTCTGCCATTTCGTAAAGTTCATCATAATCGTCGCTTGTTTCAGGGTAGACCGACGCACCCACTGCACATTTTATGTAGCCCCTGTCATCGTCAAGGCAACACTCCTTCAGCTTATCGTTAAGCTCTTTAACATAAGCCCTCACATTACCATAGGCTTTTACAAGGTCAAAGTTCGTGTGGTCTGCAAACAGAGCAAACTCGCCCTCCCTGAAAATTCCGCAGATATCGCCCTCCCTGCGGTTCTCCACCAGTATTTCGGCGACCTTTCGCTCAGCTTCCGCCACTGTCTCCTCGCCATAGTTTAGCCTTATAAGCTCCAGATTTGTTATTTTCACGATAATAAATGCGATAGTCGAGCCTGAGATACAAGTTTCCATTTTATCCATAATGCTGTTTTCGGTATATTCCGCAGTGAAAAGCCCTGTATTTTCGTCCACCTTTGGATATTTTCCAAACTTTGGTCCGTTCTGCGGGTCGTTATCCGCCGCCGCTGCCGCAGATATCATAATAAATATAACTGCGCAGCAAATAAAGATACCAAGGCATTTAAGCCCTGTTCTCACATAGTGACGCAAAGTGTCTGACATATCCACGGTAGTAATGACCACCCAATCGTCACTGCAATCATCAATAGCACAGATAGTAGTCATATCAGAAACGGTGACGCCAGTGCCTCCATCAAGAAATTTAGAAAGCTTTTCATCGAGCTTTTCGCCGACAACACTTTTTCCGTCGTTAGCATAGATTATCCTGCCTTCGTCATCACACAGCATGGTATTTATCTCGCTGTAATTGTCAGAGGGCAGAAAAACAAGATCAAACTCCGTTGAAAACACAGAGGAGATAAAAATAAGATCGTCATTTATCCTGCCTGCGAAATACACACGTCTGTAGTTATCGTCCTGTCCCGTGAACCATTTTATCTTGCTGTCACCCATAAGGTCGGAAACTCTCTTGTATATCTCATCGTCAAAGATATCCTTTGTACCGTCGGTTATCTTTCCTACATTATGTTCATTACTGCTTACAATGCCAAAATCTGTATAGTTACCCAATGTACTAAGCTCAATAAGCCTATCAGTGAGAACATTTTCTTCATTAAGCACAGCAAATTCGCTCTTTGACGTATCAGTAGGATCATATTTCGCATAGTCCTCATTGCCCATTATAAGCTTGGCAGTGTCCTCCATTTTCTTCATAAAGGCAGCCACATTCTGGTCTGCTTCCGCATTTATGGCAGAGCAAAGCTGAGCCTCTTTCTGAAATGCGTTCACACCGCTGTAATAGCAGGCACACGCATACACAAGCAGACAAGCAACGAACAGCACTAACACGCTTGTTTTCAAAATAGATCTTCTATACTTTTTTATTTTATCATACAGTTCAAAATCAGCAGAATTTTTCAAAAGCGGTATCACCTCTCAGGCTAAATTATTACAATCATTATTAATTATAACACATATGCCCATAAAATAAGTGATTTTTTTGTTAATTATCGCTCAATTTGTAATGTACGGTTTATATTTTCTCTGACACGGCACTGTCTTACCTTCTTCGCATGGCGTTTTTTCTTGGTCTCCGCTTCAAAAAGCGACAGTGCCGCCCATGCCGCCGTCAGCACGATGCCTGCGGCAAACACTGCACCCATGTTTCTCTCCGCTACCGCAACAAGCAGGAAAAACAGCACCATTCTCATTATAGTTTTCATAAGCCACCTGTCACCGCCTGCACCTGCCGCAACGATAAAAACATTCATCATGATTATCCATATCATTTTTACACACATCCTCATATTTTTCTATTTCGGGGCTGTATGTATGATAACACAACTTCATGAATTTGAGGGGTAATTTTTTGGACAGCAAGATTTTTGTCGATATGCACAGATAAGAACGTTTGTTTTGATAAAAATTCTACAAATCCAAAAGACCCCGTGGCAAAAGCCGCAGGGTCTTTCAGAGAAGTAAGAAGTATAATATGAAGAAAAAATTATGAATGGGGAATGCTTAAGTTATGTATTTTCCTATGCCATTTCACTTTTGCCGCACTCTGAAAATTCAGAGTACAGCGTTATGAAATGAAAAGAAGAATGAAGGAAAATTATTGGGCAATGCCACGCAAGGATTGTGCGTAAGATGCGTAGTCAGATTTTTCGTCAGATCATCTAAAAGTGACGCAGGCTGGCTGACGCCAGTCAAGGAGCTTTTGGGTGATATGGCGGAAAATCTGCAAGCAGATTGCGTGCAAAGCCGACAGGCGTTCCTTGTGCGGCATTGCCCATGTATGAAAACTCATTATAAGTAATTGGTTGGCGGAACTTTCAGCAAGCTCTCAAAGCTTTTGCCTGAGGTCTTTCTCGGTGTTCCTCTGACCTTGTATATATAATACCTGTTTAATATGATAGTTTTATGAAAAGACCCTGAAAATAAGCTGATAAGAAAAGCAAAGTGGTTTTCATAAAAATACAGTACACAAAGCCTGCTCACATCAGCATACACCATGCCACCACCTGTAGGGGCGAACAGTGTTCGCCCGTTTTTAACTTTCGCACACAAAACGAGGGCAGACCATTGTCCACCCTCGTTTTTGCTCTCTATTTCTGCTCTGCTTTCGCAAAATGCACCTCTCCGTCATTTCTCGCAAAGCTTATGACCTCGTCAAAATCATGACAAAGCATGGAATATTTCAGCGGCTTTCTTATCATCACCGCTCCCGACCTTATGGATACCGGCACTGTTCCGTCCTTGTATGCCGTTTCAATGCCGTTTTTCGCCATGACGGCTTTCGCTATCTTTGTCACCTGGTCAACATCGTCAAGCCCTGTGACCATAACGAACTCGTCACCGCCTATCCTAAGCACAGGCATATCTTCTCCTGCGGCGGCGTTTATCCTTTTAAGGCTCTCAAGTATCACCTTATCTCCTGCTTCTCTGCTGATATCGTCATTTATCCTCATCAGCCCCACAATGTCAAAGCACAATACATATGTGCCTGTTCTTTCGTTAAGATAATCAAAAAGCTCAGTTACGTCAAATTTCTTGTTGCCCATATAATACGCTCCTTCTAAATAGTCACGGTTGAGCTTCGGAAAAAGTCCACAGCTCTTGTTCCACTCTTTCTTGAACACTGAGGGTGCAACGCCCCACTGCTTTGTGAACGCCCTTGTAAAGACCTCATGGGAATTATACTGATACTTCATGGCGATATCCATGACCGTCATATTAGTGTTCAGAAGATCCATTCCTGCATTTGTGAGCCGTCTTTTGGAGATATACTCCTTAAGGCTTGTGTGGGTGGCGTATCTCCAAAGCTTTTGAAGCGCAGAAAGAGAACAATAGCACACTGCGGCTATATCCTCCTGTGTGAACTCACTGCACAGATTTTGCTCGATATAGTCAAGCGCTGTGGTGAAAATACAGAAATTGTTCTGATCTTCTTTTCTCATTTCCCTGCCCCCTCGTATATAGACTAGCCTATATTATATAGTAACGTTACTGTACTTATAGTATAGCATACTTTTTATTACTGTGCTTGATTTTTTGAGTAAAAAAAGACGGCAGAAATTTTCCGCCGTCTGAATATGAACTATCCTGATGTGACAACAAGCACATCTCCCTCTTTCAGCCGCAGTCTGCCGTTTGGGATAAGTATACGCCCCTGACGTTTTATCATTACTATCAGGCTGTCCTCTGACATTGTTATCTCCGACACTCTCAGACCACACCACTCGTGATGCTTATCAAGGTTCATTTCGCTTAGTACAAAATGGCTGTCGTCATAAAAGCCTGCCGCACTCAGCACCACAACGTCCCCTGCAAGTATCTGCGTTTTGCCTGTTGGTATTATCTTCTCTTTGTCACGAAGTATCATCACCACAAGCAGACCTCTCGGAAACGGTATATCCTTTATCTTCCGCCCTGCCCAATTGCTGTCCGGCTGAACGGAAAGCTTTATAAACTGCACTTCCGTTTCGTCGCTGTAGTCATTGAACGTTTTCATTACGTTCTCCTCATCGTCTATCATATCGAGCTTTTTAGCAAACAGCGGCAGAAGCGTACCCTGAATACCGATAGACATAAGCACGATACAGAAAACGATATGGAAAACGTCATTTTTCATGTATGCATCATCAACTGTCGCCATGATAGCGAAAACTATAGAGGTCGCTCCCCTTAGTCCTGCCCACGAGATAAGGGCTATCTGCTTCCACTTTGCACCGAAAGGCTTCATGATAACAGTAACAGCCGCAGGTCTTGCGATGAATGTAAGGAACAAAGCTATCGCCGCCGCAGGAAGTATTATTGACGGCATTTGCGACGGGAACGCCAAAAGTCCAAGGAGGAAGAACAGCAATATCTGCGTGAAGCCCGTTATTCCGTCAAAGAAATGCACTAGAGCTGTTTTGCCTGATATTTTTGTGTTGCCCAAAACTATTCCCACAATGTAACAGCTAAGATAGCCGTTTCCGCCCACCGCTGAGGGCAGAGCGTAGGAAAGTATGGCTATGGCAGTGACAAAGATAGCGTCAAAGCCTGCGGCGTCAAATCGCACACGTTTTATGAGATACACTGCGCCCAAAGATATAAGCGCACCGAATCCCACGCCGAAGAACACCTGTGCAAGCAAGCTCACAACAAAGCCTCCTGCCGTCGCACCGCCTTTCATTACTGAAAGTATTATAATAGTGAGCATATAAGCCCAAGGGTCGTTGCTTCCGCTTTCAAGCTCCAGTATTGAAGCCGTACCGTAGCGCAGGTTCAGCTTTTTGCTTCTCAGCACCGAGAACACCGAAGCGGCGTCTGTGGAGCTTATAACAGCGCCTATAAGCAAACTTTCCAGCCACTCGAAGCCCAGCACGAACTTACAGAATGCTCCCGTTGCAAAGGCTGTGAGCAAAACTCCTGCGGAGGCAAGTATGAGTGACTTGCCTGCCACCTTTTTGGCTTCGCTCCATTTTGTGCCGAAACCGCCATAAAAGATTATGAAAACAAGTCCCACCGAGCATATCTCCTCGGCAAATTTATAATTATCGAACTCTATTTTAAAAAGCCCGTCAGAGCCGAACAACATTCCAAGTAGAATGAACGCCAGCAATGCAGGAAGCCCAAACTTATCCGATATTTTATTGAAAAACACACAGCACAGCACTATCACAGAAGATAAAATGAGCATTGTGGTCAAATGTATCACTCCTTTCACAACAAACACATCGCATTTACTGCGATCTCATTTGTGTATCCGCACAATGTTGATCTACACAAATTCTGGATAATTCAAACCTCGTCACTTCGGTCGGGACGTCGAGGGCGCCGTCCCCTACAATTCAGAATTTATGGCAATTTCTGAACACGGGCGAACACTGTTCGCCCCTACATATAGATATGGCAGTTACCGTCTTATTATAAAAATAGCGCTTTGGGTATCTTCTACTCAAAGCGCCTTTGCTTGTGTAAATATTATAACATATTCGCCCCTGTGCTGTCAACTTTTTGCCGACATCTTACGGAAATTTTACATTACCTCTTGACAAATGCGAACATATGTGCTACAATCAATAGTGAAGCAGTATATCCAAATAAAAAAACGCCTGCCTTTTACAGCAGACGTTCGCCTATTTATATCTCGGCTCTTTTATCCTTGTCCAAATTTTTATTTGTAGCAATCGGCAATGTTTGAAATAGCGTCCCTTGCCATTTCCACTGCCCTTTCAGGTCCAAGCACCTTTGCCTGTGATCCAAACTGGAAAAGCCAGCCCCAGAATGTTGGTGCGACCTGCACCTCCTCATTTATATAGAAGGTATTGTCGGAATTTTTGTGACATATGGTTTTCTCACCAAAACGATCCATTACAACATCTATGAGCTTATTGTCAAACTGCAACTGCAACGTCATAAGCTCGCCGCCGTACATTCCGTAGATAGTCTGACGATTTGTGACCTCGGTCTTCTCCTCCTCGGAAAGCTCCCTCCTGGGGATATCTGTAACAGTGACCTGAGTCATTCTGTCAACTCTGTAGCGGCATATCTTTTCATGCTTTTCGCAATAGCACACAAGGTAATAGTTGTCGTTCTCCCAAACCAGAGAATACGGTGAAACCGTATACACCTCGCCACCGTGGCGAAGCTGTTTGCGTTTTTCAACTGTGTATTCGTAATACTTGAAGCGTATCTCCAAGCCGCTGAAAATGCCCTCTTGTATGCTGTTTATAGCATAGTATATCTGCTCGTTGAAGGTCTTTGTCCTGTTTGACACATAGACCATTCGACGCAGATCCTTTGCCTTGTGTTCTGATGTAAGTGATTGTATCTTCTTTAACAGCTCCTTTGATTTCTTCTGTGTAAGAAACCTGCTGGAAGCCACTGCGTCCGCAAGAACATACAGCTCCTCGTCCTGAAACAGTCTTTGAGCAAGATAATAAGCGTTGGAGTGACCGTCCTTTGTTATCTCGATATCCATTCCGCTGTCGCAGAGGGTCTTGATATCATCATAGATAGTCTTACGCTCAGCCTTTATGCCGTAGTCGCCCAGAATCTCGATAAGCCTGTTTCCTGTAATGGTGTGCTTTTCGTCTGTCTTGGTCTCAAAAAGCTTTTTCATGGTCAAAAGCTTCTGCTTCTGTCTGGAAACTCCTGTCACTTTATTTTATCCTCCCCGCTGCGTTTCATATCCGAAACCTTAATTCTTGAGCCGTCCGGCTCAATGATCGTCGTGGCTTCAAGCTGACCTGTCAGGTTAGCTATAACGCTTCTGCGATACTCATTTCTCAAAGCCTCACGCTCAGACTTCTCCTCTGACGTAAGCTCTCTTTTTCTCGCAATAGCAGTAAGCTCAGACAATCTGTTAAGCTTTACTTTCTCCATAAATTTTTACACTTCTCCTTAAAGCTTCACACTGCCCTGTGTTTTTATTTTTATCCGCAGTATTCGGCTCAAAATAGAACGGGCAGCTTACACAATACCGCCCTTTGCGTTCAAAAGATGTTCATATCGGCTTTTTTCTTTATTTATATTTATAAGTCCAACAAAACACCCTCAAACAAATTTGCAGATACATTATAACACATATTTCTTCAAATTGCAATGGTAAAATGCACAAACAGTCCGTTTAATTTCCCACAAATTAAACAAGAATTTTGAAAATTGTGTTTGTCCAAAAAATTGCCCACAATATATAGTGGGTAAAAAAATGGTCAGAAAACATCAAAAAAAGATAAAGAAAGGAATTTTATGCAGCACACAAAGGTATCATACGAGCTTACACAAAACTATATCCCAAGTCCTCAGGTCACTGAGAATGATAGTCCCGACCCTGCCTCTGCCATAGAAAACAGGCTCATGCGTGAGATAGTGCGGGAAAATTTGACGAAACGGCAGAAATGTTATATAATAATGTATTATACAAAGGGCATGACAATGCAGGAGATAGCTGACGCAGAGGGGGTCTCAAAATCCACTGTATCCAGAACTATCGGACTTGCAAGAAAGCACATATCCTGCGGCATGAAGCCTGCCATGCTCAAAAGCGCACTGAAAGGGAGATAGCATTGAACGCAACTGTGAATAAATTCGTTAGAGAATATGCAAAGTCAGGCATAGCGAGGTTTCATATGCCTGGTCACAAGGGGCAGAAATTCCATGGTCTTGAGCCTTGGGATATCACTGAGATAAAGGGTGCGGACTATCTTTTTGAAGCCGAGGGAATAATAGCACAGAGCGAAGCCAAAATGGCGGAAGCCTACGGCAGCAGGCGGACTTTTTACTCCGCCGAGGGGTCTAGCCTTTGCATAAAGGCGATGCTTGGCATAGTGTGCCGCAGTGGGCAAGGGAAAAAGATAACTGTTGCCGCACCGAGAAACGTCCACAAGGCGTTTATAAACGCCTGCATACTTCTTGATGTGGACGTGGAGTGGATATATCCAAAGGGCGAGTTTACCTCCATATGTGCAGGAAGCGTCACTCCCGAGGACGTTGAGGAAGTGCTGTCAAGGACAAAGGCAGATTGCGTTTATGTGACCTCACCTGACTATCTTGGCAATCTCAGCGACATAAAGGGCATGAGCGAGGTTTGCAGAAAATACGGTGTGCCGCTTCTTTGCGACAACGCTCACGGAGCTTATCTGAAGTTTCTCCCTGAGAGCCTGCACCCCATGGACTTGGGGGCTGATATGTGCTGTGACTCCGCTCACAAAACGCTTCCATGCTACACAGGGGGAGCAATGCTCCATATTTCAAACCACGCTCCTGCGGAATATGATGATTGTGCTAAAGAGATAATGTCAATGTTCGGCTCAACAAGCCCCTCCTATCTTATAATGGAGAGCCTTGACCTTTGCGCTGACTATGTGAATAGCAATTTTCCTCATGACCTTGAACGCACTGTGGAAAGGGTAAAAGTCTGCAAAGATAGGATAACGGCTTTCGGCTGGCACACCATAGGTGAAGAGCCTATGAAGATAACCGTTGCCGCATACAAAAGCGGTATCACAGGGGACGACCTTGCAGACAGGCTGAGGGAATATAGCATCGAGCCTGAATACAGCGACACACAATATGTTGTGCTTATGCCGTCGCCTTTCAACAGCGAGGAGGACTTTTTGAGGCTTGAAAAGGCGTTCTCTGAGATAAAACAGCCTAGGATAAGGCTTTTCGGTGACTTACCCGCTATACCAAAAGGGATAAAACGCATGGGTATAAGGCAGGCGGCTTTCTCGGCTCAGCACACCGTAAACGTGGAGGACGCCTGCGGTCTTATATGCGGAATGACCGTCACAAGCTGTCAGCCCTCTGTGCCCGTGGCAGTGAGCGGTGAGGAGATAACACCGCAGGTAATAAAAATTTTGAAAAGCTATGGAATTGAACGCATAAATGTGCTATAATATAAGGTGTAGCTAAAAAAGCTATTCTTACATTAAAAATAACAGGAGGCAAAATCATGAAACTTGTCTATGCTATCGTAAACAGCGATGATACCTACGCTGTAAATAAAGGACTTCTGAAAGCCGGCATAAGAGCCACAAAGCTTTCTTCAACAGGCGGTTTTCTTATGTCAGGAAACACCACCTTTCTTATCTGCTGCCCTGACGAGCAGGTAGACCTTGTTATAGAGGTATGCAAAAAGTATTCAAAGAAAAGAAAGCAGTTTGTTCCGTCATCAACTATCATGGAGCCTGACGGTGCGGCTTCATATCCTGTTGAGGTGGCTATCGGCGGCGCAACTATTTTCGTTACGGATATCGAGCGTTTTGAGAAAGTCTAAGGGATAGAAAATTTTCAGAAAGGGGTCTGAGGGCTTGATAATATACGGAAACAGCGAGCCTCGCAGGCTCGTATCTGAGATGATAAAAAAGAAACGAGAGCCCCACTCCATAATGATACACGGTGAAAAGGGGCTTGGAAAAAAGACCCTTGCACGCTGGATAGCGGCGGCACTCTTGTGCGAACGTCAGACAGGCGAGCCTTGCGGCATTTGCAGAACTTGCAGAATGATAGCCGACGGAGCTCACCCTGACGTTATGGTGGCAAAGGCAAACAGCAACGGCAACTATATCGTTGACGATTCTATCAGACCTATAGTTGCGGAAGCTCCCGTTGCACCGAACGAGGCGAGAATGAAAGTATACATTATCCCTGACCTTGACTTGTCGGTGAACACTGTTATTCAGGTGCAGAACATTCTGCTGAAAGTCATTGAAGAACCACCTGAGCATACTGCTATAATACTTACGGCGAGGAGCAAGGAAATTTTTCTGCCGACCATAATCTCACGAGTGCTTTCCCTTGGCATGACCTCTGTCACGGAGGCGGAGAGCATGGCGTGTTTGCAGGAGAAATATCCTGCCGTTGCCCCTGCACTCATAAGCGAAGCTGTTTCAGCAGGGCGTGGAAATATCGGCAGATGTGTCGAGTATCTTGAACACTCCCAGTTTTTTGACAGCGTGAAGCTTGCAAGAGGTCTGTGCGACGCAATGTGTGGTGGAAACGAATATGACGTTTTGAAAACGCTATTTGCGGCAGACGGCAAAAAAGCGTTGCTGAGAGAGGGGCTGAGCCTTTTTCAGGAGATACTCCGTGACAGTGCGGCATTCAGGCTCGGGGGAGAAAGCGAAAAGTCTGTGAGCTGTGCAAAAGAGGGTGCAAAGACGCTCAGCAGAAGCCTTTCCTCAGATCAGGCGGTCAGGCTTTACGATATAGTTTCAGACTACATAGGCAGGATCGACGCAAACTGCAACATAAGCCTGACTATAAACAGTCTGGCAGGACAGATATACTCTGTCACAGGAAAATAGCTAACGACTGACGGCTGTGTTATGAAAGCTGTAGGGGCGAACAGTGTTCGCCCGTTTGGGTACAGATTTTGCACAGCGGTCTTGCCGTGATATATATTTGAAAGGAAAAAGAGATGTTAAAAATAATCGGTGTACGCTTTAAAAGCGTTGGCAAGATATACTACTTCGACCCAAAAGACTATGACGTGAAAATGGGCGACAAAGTTATCGTTGAGACCGCAAGGGGCGTTGAATGCGGTGAAGTTGCACTTGTGGACAGGGAAATAGACGAAACAAGATTCACAAACCCCGTGAAAGGCATTATAAGGCTTGCCACCCCTAACGACATGAAAACTATCGAGAAAAACAGACAAAAGGAAAAGGACGCTTTCAAGATATGCGAGCAGAAGATAGCCGCTCACAAGCTGAAAATGAATCTTATCGACGTTGAATGTACTTTTGACAACAACAAGCTTCTTTTCTATTTCACAGCAGAGAGCAGAGTTGACTTCCGTGAGCTTGTAAAAGACCTTGCGGCGGTATTCAGAACGAGAATAGAGCTTCGTCAGATAGGCGTTCGTGACGAGGCGAAAATGCTTGGGGGTCTTGGTATCTGCGGACAGCCTTTCTGCTGTTCGAGATTTTTGGGAGAGTTCCAGCCTGTTTCTATTAAAATGGCTAAGGAGCAGGGCTTGTCGCTTAACCCTACGAAGATATCAGGCACTTGCGGAAGACTTATGTGCTGTCTGAAATACGAGCAGGACAGCTATGAGGATCTTCTCAAGCACACGCCAAAGGTGGGCGCTATCGTAAGAACGGCTGACGGAAAGGGCGTTGTTGAGGAAGTAAATCTGCTCACAGGCAAGCTGAGAGTTAAAATGGATAAAAACGACAATGTTGTTGTGGTAAAGAAAGACGATGTTGAGGTCATAAAGGACTCTTACATCAAGCTTGACCGTGACGAGATAAAGGCTTTGAAAGGGCTTGAGGGCAAGTAATCAGAAAGGAACGTCCATATGGCAAAGGTGAAAACTTCGTATGTGTGCAGTCAATGCGGATATGAAACTTCAAAATGGAACGGCAAATGCCCTAACTGCGGCGAATGGAACACCTTTGAGGAGGTCGAGCTTGCGGTCAGGGCAGGCGGTGCAAAGTCTAAGCCTACGGCTGTCAGAGATATTTCCGACAAGATAGTGGGCATAGGCGGCGTTGACGCAAGCTACAACGAGATACGTTATGCAACGGGGCTGAAAGAGCTTGACAGAGTGCTTGGAGGAGGGCTTGTAAAAGGCTCTCTGGTGCTTCTGGGCGGTGAACCGGGCATAGGAAAATCCACGATGCTTTTGCAGATATGTCAGTATTTAGGGCAAGACCACACCATACTTTATGTATCGGGAGAGGAATCGGTTCGGCAGATAAAGCTTCGTGCAAACAGGCTTCATGTTGACTCTGAAAATCTGTATCTTCTTGCAGACAACGACTGCGAGCAGATATGCTCTGTGATAGTAAAAGAAAAGCCTGAGATAGTCATAATCGACTCTATCCAGACCATGAACATAAGCGGGATATCCTCAGCGCAGGGGTCTGTGACGCAGGTTAGAGAATGTACAAATATGTTCATGCGTACGGCAAAGTCGGAAGAGATACCCATGTTCATAGTGGGTCACGTCAACAAGGACGGCGCAATCGCAGGGCCAAAAGTTATGGAGCATATCGTTGATTGTGTGCTGTATTTTGAGGGTCAGCGAAATCTCACCTACAGGATACTGAGAGCCATAAAAAACCGTTTCGGATCAACAAACGAGATAGGTATGTTTGAAATGGCTGACAGCGGTCTGCTGGAGGTTGAAAACCCCTCTATGATGTTTTTGGAGGGCAGACCCACGGACGCTTCGGGAACTTGTGTTGCCTGCATAATGGAAGGCACAAGACCCGTTATGGCGGAAGTTCAGGCGCTTGTATGCAAAAGTGTGCTTGCTTCACCAAGGCGCACTGCCACGGGCTTTGACTACTACAGAATGGCTATAATAATAGCTGTGCTTGAAAAGAGGCTTGGCTATTTTTTCGGTGGGCTGGACGTATACATTAATATTGTAGGCGGATTAAAGCTTGATGACACGGCGGCTGACCTATCGGTGGCGTTGGCGCTTTACTCGGGGCTGACGGACAAAGTTATAAGCGACAAGCTTATAGCTCTTGGCGAGATAGGCTTAGGCGGAGAGCTTAGGAGCATCTCCCACTGTGAACAGCGCCTTGCAGAGTGCGAACGAATGGGCTTTGAAACTTGTATCGTCCCTGCACATTCGCTGAAAAGCGTTGACACAAGCAAGTTCTCAATGAAAATAATCGGCGTGCGCTCAATACGAGAGGCGTTCAAGACCATAGGCTGACATAGTACAAGACTCTATCCCCAATTTTGTGTAATAAAAAAATAGTGCAATAGAAAAACATATTATAGACCGACCGTGAGGTGATCACTATAAATATTGGTATGAAACGATTATATTATTATGTAGAAAAAACGATGTATATCCATATATTACTGATATTATTGTTTTCATCTTTATTGTTTTATGTCTTCTATCGCAACGAATATCGACTTGATAATGCTATATTAGGAATTGCTATATTATCCATTTTATTTAATTCATATAAAGCCGCAGATGGAATTATATTGTTATATAAAAAACGGATCTGTACATTAAAAGGACAACAATACAAGGGCAGAATAGTTGGTAAAATAGGAATAAATGCTTATAGAGAAGGATATTTCTATAAGCTGGTTGTTCTTTATGAAAAAGGGAAAATAACTACGCCTTTAATTCAAACAAAATATGTTGACGCCTTAAAAAACAAGAGGTGCATTGTAAATGTATATGGTAATAATGTGTATATTTGCGGATACTCACTCTGTAAAAAAGGTGATTTACCAATAAAAATTAGAATAGTGGGAAATAAGTAAACCGACAACACAAAACGGACGGAAGACCAAATCTTCCGCCCGTTATTTTTTCTGTCTTATGTAGAAGCCGCACGTTCTCCCATGATGTCGCTTTTGAGAAGCCCATAGATGTTGAAATCTGTATAGATATTCACGAACTTCGCCTGACGCTTTGTTCCCTCGCAGGTAAAACCGCATTTTTCCATTACTCTGTTTGAAGCCACGTTCACTGTCATGACCTCTGCTTCAAGCCTTTGAACACCTGTTTCCTCAAAGCAAAATCTGATAACACGCCTTAGAGCCTCGGTGACAAAGCCCATGTTCTGATACGCCGCCGAGATACGATAGCCTATCATAGCCTGTCTGTCATTCTCAATATTGAACAGGTTCACCTCCCCTGCCAACCTATGATTTTTCTTCAGCTCTATCCCCCAGCTTATATGATCCTTTTTGCCGTTGTTAAGAGTGCGTCCGAAAAACAGCGACGGCTCTCTTTCCTGCCTCGTCATGTTTCTGCCCCAATATTTGTAAAGGTTCTCGTCAGCCATATAGGTTTTCATATCCTCTGCGTCAGCAGCGGTCTTCGCCCTGAGTATGAGCCTTTCTGTTTCCAGCACAGGAAAATGAGAAAAATAATAGTCCATATCCTGCAAAATAAACACTCTCCCCCTGCTTATATAATAAAATTTCCCAAGTCTAACTAAAATTATAACATAAATGCTGGCAAAAATCAAGTGTTTTTAAGCAAAATACACAAAAAAGCAGAAAACGCCCCGAAACAAGTTCGGGACGCTCTCTGTTCTATAATCTGGAGAATTAGAAATCAACTTCTGTATCGTAGTAGCAGCACTTGAGGAGCTTTTCCATTTCTTCCTGTGAAGGCTGACGTGGGTTAGAGCCTGTGCAAGCGTCTGCGATAGCGTTCTTAGCGATCTCAGGGAGTCTTTCAAGGAATACGTTCTCTGGAACGAAGCCCTCCTCGCATGGATAGCTGTCTGTACCATAGTTCTTGATGCAGTGAGGAATGTTGAGCTTGTCATTCATGCCTCTTACATACTCGATGAGGAGCTTTACCTTCTCGTCATCGTTTGAACCGCCAAGGTGCATATAATCAGCGATAACGCCATATCTCTTCTTAGCTGTTTCGTCCTTAGCATTGAATGCGATTACCTTTGGCAGATACATTGCATTAGCTGCGCCGTGGATAATATGTGCGCCATAGTCAGCGAAAGCTGCGCCTGTCTTATGAGCCATTGAGTGAACGATACCGAGCAGAGCGTTTGAGAATGCCATACCTGCAAGACACTGAGCGTCGTGCATTCTGTCTCTTGCGCCCATATCGCCGTTGTAAGAATCAACAAGATCCTTCTGGATCATTTCGATAGCGTGGATAGCAAGCGGATCTGTATATGCACAGTTTGCTGTTGAAACATAAGCTTCGATAGCGTGTGTCAGAGCGTCCATACCTGTATGAGCTGTCAGCTTCTGTGGCATTGTTTCTGCAAGGTCAGGATCAACGATAGCTACATCCGGCGTGATCTCAAAGTCAGCGATAGGATACTTGATACCCTTGTCATAGTCTGTGATGATAGAGAATGCTGTTACCTCAGTAGCTGTGCCTGATGTTGAAGAAATTGCACAGAAGTGTGCTTTCTTTCTCAGCTCAGGGATACCGAATACCTTACACATATCTTCAAATGTGCAGTCAGGATACTCATACTTGATCCACATAGCCTTTGCAGCGTCGATAGGTGAACCGCCGCCCATTGCTACGATCCAATCAGGCTCAAATTCGAGCATGACCTTTGCACCGTTCATAACTGTTGTTACAGAAGGGTCTGGCTCTACGCCCTCAAGAAGCTTAACTTCCATTCCAGCCTCTTTCAGATAAGCTTCTGCCTTCTGGAGAAAACCGTTTCTCTTCATTGAGCCGCCGCCGACTACGATGATAGCTTTCTTACCTTTCAGTGTTTTCAGGTTCTCCAATGCTCCCTTGCCGTGATAAAGGTCTCTTGGTAATGTAAATCTCATTTCTAATTCCTCCTATATGTAATGTAATAATGTGCTCAAAGAGGTTTTGTGTAAATATCACACAAATTTCCTCTTTGCTTGATTTTAATTATACAAAATGTCAATGAACTATTCTAACATAATTCGTGAACAATCTATTAATTATTAACTTTTACATAGCATATATAAGTATGTGCATATAGCTAAATGTACATATGAATGTGTAAAATAGGTGTAAGAAATATCATAATTGTATGAAAAATCACTGTTTAGCTTGAATTATGCGGGAACGTGCGGCATGATTTTTTTATTCTTTCGTTAATAAATTATACATTTATAGCACTACATACATACCTGTAGATGAAGATAAAAAAATTCATAAAAAATTTGCTTAAGCTATGGAAATATGCGAAAAAATGTGATATAATATACTGGTATTGTATTGTATCCTCCCATGATGGAGGAATAATAACAAGGAGGAAATTTAATATGAAAACAAAGGTCAACACAAAATCATTGGTGATACTGGGATTAATGACAGCTCTTACAATGATCTTCTCGTTCACTCCTATCGGTTCTATACCTATCGGACCGCTGGTAATTACTCTCAACGTAATTCCTATTGCGATAGCAGCTGTAACGGTAGGCCCTGTGGGAAGTGCAGTCATTGGAGGAGTTTTCGGACTGCTCAGCTTTTTGCAATGCTTCGGAATAGGCGTGCCAAGCGGAATGGGCGCAGCACTTGTTGCGATCGATCCGGTCCTGGCTTTCGTTCAGCGATTTGTACCACGACTTCTTGACGGCATTGTCGTAGGATTTATAGCCAAAGGCATGAGCAAGGTCACAAACCACTATGTTTCATATGCTGTTACAGGCTTTTGCACTGCGTTCTTGAACACATTATTCTTTATGAGCGCGCTGGTTTTGCTTTTTGGCAGCACCGAATATGTACAGGGTCTGATGGGCGGAAAGAATATCATAGTATTCATCTGCACCTTTGTAGGCATAAATGCTCTGGTCGAAATGGCTGTATGTACATTTGTTACAGGTACAGTGGGTGCTGCACTTTATAAGGCAAGGTTCATACCCGGCAAAAACAAAGCGCAGGCATAAATTCACCGAAAGGATAACATACAAATGGTTTTAGCGGTCGATATAGGAAACACTAACATAGTAATGGGCTGTTTTGAAAGCGACAGGATACTTTTTGTTGAAAGACTTTCTACAAATCAGCAGTCCACGGCACTTGAATATGCCATAATGCTCAAGAACATTCTTGAGATACATTCTATAGATATGTCAGATTTCAGGGGCGGCATAATCTCATCGGTCGTGCCGTCTGTGACCCTCACGATGAAAGAGGCAATGGAGAGGCTCATCAAAAAGCGTATCATGGTGGTCGGACCTGGAATAAAGACGGGACTCAAGATAAATCTTGACAATCCTGCACAGCTTGGCAGCGACAGAGTTGCTGACGCAGTTGCGGCGATAAACCTCTATCCTGTGCCTATCATAATGATAGACATGGGCACTGCTACTACCATATCAGTAATAGACAAGGAAAAGAATTTCATAGGCGGAATGATTATACCGGGACTTAGAACTTCCCTCGACTCGCTTTCGGGCAAGGCTTCACAGCTTCCTTTCATCAGCCTTGTACCGCCGAAAAAGGTCATAGGCACTAACACTATCGACTGTATGAAGAGCGGTATAATCCACAGCAATGCCGCAAGCATTGACGGCGTTATAGAGAGGATAGAAAACGAGCTTGGTGAGAAATGCACTGTGGTTTCCACAGGCGGTGTGGCAAAGATAATAGTGCCTTACTGCAAGCGTGACATAGTCATTGACGATGAGCTTCTGCTCAAAGGGCTTATGATAATCTACAATAAAAACAAACAATAATTTAAAATACAATACACAAAGCGTCGGGTAGTTTTATCCGACGCTTTTTCTTGTCGCTTTTTTTATATCCATAATAGACAAACAAGCAGGCTTCAAACAGTTGCAAATGCCGAAAATGGGGCGTTTCTATTGCTTTCGTGGCAGGGTTATGGTACAATCATATGTGCAAAGTAAAACGTTTACATAAAACAGAAAGCAGGAAATATATGAACGCAAGAAAAATATTATGCCTTATGGTCGCAGTGCTTATGCTGTCAGGCTGTTCAAAGGGTGGAGACGGCTCGCAGGCTTCATCAAAGGCGGCTGAAAGCTCCGGCAAAGCGGACAGCAGTGTTTCAGACTATGATAATACCACCACCGAGCCTGAAACAGACAAGCCTGAGTTTGACCTCAATGACAGCGTGGTAGGCTTTTCGCAGGCAAGCGGCTTTTATGACAGCGGTTTCAGCCTTGAGCTTACTGCAAACGAGGGCGAGAAAATATACTACACCACCGACGGCACAGACCCTAGGACTTCTGCCACGAGAGAAGAATACACTGCCCCTATCGAGATAAAGGACAGGAGCAATGATCCTAATGTGGTCTCAGCCGTGCCGACAGAAATGATATCAGGAAATTTCAATGAGTTCAGCTTTGGCGAGGGAGATTTCTGGTGCAACAAAAAAGCACCTTCTGACAATGCGGTGGACAAATGCACTGTTATAAGAGCGTCAAGCGAAAAAAGCGACGGAAGCGTTTCAAAAAGCTTCTCAGGCAGCTTTTACATAGGAAGCGCAGAGGAGCATATAAAAGGGCTTAAAGAAAGCTGTGAAGCGGCTGGGCATGACCTTGCGGTAATGAACATCACAATGGACTACGCTGACCTTTTTGACAGCAAGATCGGCATTTACGTCAAGGGAGATATTTTCAGCAAGGCACTTGAGAAATATAAAGCCAGCGGAGAAAGCATAGAAAACGAAACTGCAAGACAGCTTGACGCAAACTACAAACAGCGTGGCAAGGAATGGGAACGTGACTGTCACATCGAGCTTAACGAGATATCCGCCGAGGGAAATGTGACAAACGCTTTGTCACAGGATTGCGGCATAAGGATACAGGGAAACTATTCACGCTCCGACCTGCAAAAGGGATTCAGGCTTTACGCCAGAAAGAAATATGGCGAAAAGAAGTTTAACTATGAGGTCTTTGAGGGGCTGAAAAACACATCTGATGAAACTATCGACAGCTTTAAGACGCTTACTCTCCGTGCAGGTGGAAATTGCGCTTTTACAGCAAAATTCAATGACACCTATTGGCAGAGTCTTATGACAGAGCTTGACGGCTCAACAAAGGCTTCACGTCCATGCGTTGTTTATCTGAATGGCGAATACTGGGGACTTTATGTGCTGGAGGAGGACTATTCCGACAATTATTTTGAAAGCCACTACGGTGTGAACAAAGACGATGTTGTGGTCTACAAAGGCGACGCAGAAACCTATCAGAGCGGCTACAAGCTTGACGAGGGCAAGCTTCCGGAGGGAGAAACAGACGAGGGATATTTCTTCAAGGAGCTTACAGATTTCTTCGCTTCTCACAAAGACTTATCCGCACAGGCAGATTATGAGGAGTTCTCAAAGCTTGTTGACACCGACAGTGTGAGAGATTATTTCCTTGCAGAGGTCTGGATAAACAACAAGTGGGATTGGCCGGGCAAAAACTGGTCAATGTGGAAGGTGCAGAACACAGACAGTTCCAACGAATATGCAGACGGCAAATGGCGTTTCATGTTCTATGACGTTGAGTTCGGCGGAGTGAGCGGCGAGGGCGACGCATGGACGAACACCATGAAAGAGGATAACTACAAGCCAAAGGGACTGCTTGACACGGACACAAAAAATCCTGCGGTGCTGAGTTTTGCTTATCTTATGTCAAACGAAGATTTCAGGAACGACTTCAATGACAGGCTTTTAAAGATGTCTGAGGGTACCTTTGAAAAAGAAAAGGCACTTGATAGGCTCGCAGAATTTGAGAGCGTTTATTCCCCTCTTTATGAGCAGTTCTTTGCAAGATACCCGGATACAGGCTCGGCTGAAGAAGCGCTTCATGGAGGATATGCTTCATCAGACTGCATAAGAGCGTTCATTAACAAGCGTGATAAGTCTATCCAAAGTATTGTGGACTGGACTAATTCGCAGTTCTGATATTTCACAAACCAAAACGGCAGAATAGCTTGATGCTGAACTGCCGTTTTTATATTGCTTATTTTATGCCGCAGGAGCGTATGTGAATGTTATTTCGAGAGTGTTTATCTTTCCTGCATAGTCAAGTATTGTTGGAGAAGCTTTTGAAAGGTCACCGCCTGCTATTCTTGAATCCTCAGGTGGTGTGGATACCCACTGATTTACAAGGTTCACTCTTGTGCAAAGCTGGTCGTCAGATGTGGTGTAGCCCTCCGCTATGGTTTCAACAGCTTCGCCGTTTATCTTTATCTCGTCAATAGTTGCGATATAGTTCGGATAAAGCTTCTCACCGTTTGCGATACCCAGAGCCGAGAATGCAATGCCGTTGGCGTTGTTTGATGACATATCAAGGCTTACTGTGTAAGTTCCCTCACCGTCTATAACTGCGTTTTCTGCGATAACTCCGTCGCTCTTTGAAACCGGATCATACTCGTCACCAACGCTGTAGCATACGGAAAAATCTGCACTCTGATACATTATCCATGCCACCGCTGTGTTCTCGTCAGCCTGCGGTGCGGTATCGTCTGTTAGCTTTTCAGGTGCGGCAGAGAGAGTTTCCTCTATTCTTTTTGCAGCGGCGGCTCTTTCCTCCTCCACTGTCATAGAGGACTGGTTATCACGGCGTCTTTCATCAAATATCTTTGCCACGGTTTCATCACGCATTTTAAGCTCTGAACGCGAGAAAAAGTCGCTGCAATCCCAAAGGAATGGTGCAAAACCGTAGGCGTCGCAGTTGTCGAGGAGGTTGTTGATAAACTTGTCAGTGCCTTTCTTTACGTCACCGCCGTTTGTAAGCACTGCATACTCGCCTATTATTATGCCGTAGCCCTGTTCTGAATACTTTGTCATGTTCTTAAAAAGTCTGTTCTGCTCTTCATAGTCTGACTTTGTTCCCCAATCGGAGCGACCCTTTGTCCCGCAATAATCCCATGGGGTATAATAGTGAACGGAAAGGAGAAGCTTATCCTTTGCGGTATCAGTTGGCATCTGGAACTTGTCTGAGCAGGTCATTGTGATGTCGGTATTGTAGCCTGGGATAAGAAGAAAACGCTGTTCGTTGTTTCCGCCTGTTGCACGGATAGTGTCAACAAAGGTCTGATTTATCTTGTTGGCCATTTCATAGCACTCGGCTTTTGAAAGCGAGCCTGAGTTTTTGCACACGTCTGTGTCATTGAGTCTGTCGCCAAGCTCTTCGTTTGCACCCTCAAATATAAGTCTGTCAGAGTATTTTTTATATCTGTTCGCTATCTGCGTCCACATGGACTTGTACATTTCAAACGCCTTGTCAACGTCGCTCTGCTCGGAAGAACCGAACATTCCCCACCAGCTTCCGTCCCAGTGGTCATTGATGATAACATACATATCATTATCGAGAGCGTAGTTTATTATCTTCTCCACTCTGTCGAGATAGGCTTCATTTATGGTGTAATCGCCTTTTTCATACTCCATTGCGTTTGTCCATGCCACAGGCACACGGAGAGAGTCAAAGCCGCTTGCTTTCATGCCCTTTATCATTTCCTCTGTTGTGACAGGCTGACCCCAGAGAGTTTCAAAGCTTTCAGGGTCGGTGTCTGCGGAATAGCTTTTGTGGCCGTAGGCTTCCATGGTATTTCCAAGGTTCGTGCCGTTGCCCAGAAGTCTTGCAAGCTCGGTTGCTGTAAGGTCTTTGTTTATGCTTCCGTCATCAGAGGTCTTTGCACCCTCCTCTGCCTTTGATGAGCTGTTGCTTCCCTTTTCGCAGCCTGCAAGCAGTGCTGTACAGCCCATGACCGCCGCAGTAAGAAGCGAGATAGCTTTAATGGTTCTCATATTATTTCCTCCTATTTCATAAATACAAATTCTTCAAGTTCAAAAAGCGGTTTGTTTTTGAAATAACCTGCTATCCAATCGGCAAGATCATCTGAAAAAACTGCAGGCACAAAGTAGATAGAATGTCTGCCAGTAAGGGACTTGACTATTCCTGTGTAAACTCCGTCGCCTGTGCCGATATCAACATAGCCTAATGGCTCGCTGTTCTCATATTCATCAGCATAGACCGCCACCTTTGCGACAGTTCCCATGCCCCTGACTTTCAGGGCTATCTTCATGGTCTTTGAGGAAAAGTCCTCGCCAAAATCAAAATACTTATAGCCAATAACGTTGCCGTGGGTGATGTTCACGATGCTTCTTGTGAAGATATCCTTTTCGGTGATAAAACAGCCGCCTTTCAGCACACAGGCTATATCCGCAGGATAAGGCTTGAAAGGGTCAAGGCTGTCCTCAAATCCCAGCGAAGTCATTTCCACTGTCGGTATCGTTCCGTCAGGGAGTATCTCTATTTTCTCAACGCAGGCACGTCTTGACATTATGGTGTTGTTTGTCATTCTGTGATAGAAAATATACCACTGACCGTTTATATTGCACACTGAGCCATGGTCATTTCCCCCCGGATAATCCACGCCGTTGTCTATTATATATCCACGATATTTGAACGGACCTTGCGGCTTATCTGAGGTGGCATAAGCAAGCCTGCTTCCTACACATGGGGAATATATAAGATAGTATGTATCCCCTATTTTTCTCGGGGAGCTTGCCTCGAAGAAGCGCTGTTCCTGCGGTGCGTTGTCGCTGTCGTCAATGACCGCTCTTTTGTAGCTTCCCTTTTTAATGGTATACATATCCGCAGGGTCTATCTCATTGAAGTTGGATTCTGTGAAGCCGTAATAAATATACACTCTGCCGTCATCATCAACAAGCACGCCTGCATCGTTATAAATGCCGTCATCGCCTGCGTCCTCAGGGTCATATTTATACTGAGAGAGAAGCTTGAAAGGACCTTCGGGCTTATGGGACACGCCGACAACGCCCTTTGAGCCGACTATATAGGCATAGAGATAATACCTGCCGTCTTTTTCTATAACGTCTGGAGCGAACAGCTTGTGGTCTGTCATGCCCTCGGTATCGGACTTATGGTCACGGTCATCACGGGTATGGAAGCTGTGTCCGTGGCAGACCCAATTGTTAAGGTCATTAAGTGGCGCAGACCAGACTTTCAGTTTATAGTCGCAAAAGTCGCTTTGAGCGGCTCTGTCATGTGAACCATAAAGGTAAACTCTGTCTCCGAAAACTCTCGGCTCGCCGTCAGGGATATACTCCCATGCAGGCAAAATGGGGTTTGGCATGAAAATTTCCTCCTATGTTTTTTTCATAACTTGTTTTATCATAAGATAATTATAAAGCATACTATCATTATTTTCAATATCCTAACACGCTGTTGGAGGTGAAAAATTGTGCAAAATGCAAAATCGTGCAGGCTGTCCAAAGGTGCAAAAAAGCCCGTTTGCGACGGCTTCCGACCTTGACAAAAGAGGGCAAATCGTGTATAATATTAAGTTGATAGTACCCGTATAAAATTATATTGATATAGGAGTGTTTAATTATGGCAACTATTTCTAAGACTGTTTCAAAAGCAGGTTATGCTAAATTGCAGGAGGAACTTGAATACCTTATTACAGTAAAAAGACGTGAAGTTGCTCAGAAGCTTAAAGAAGCACGTTCTTTCGGAGACCTTTCCGAGAATGCTGAGTACGACGAGGCTAAGAACGAGCAGGCTATCCTTGAGTCAAAGATCAATGAGTTAGAGCTTCTCATTTCAAACGCAACTGTCGTTGAGGACGATGATATTTCTGTAAACGAGATAGGCGTAGGCTCTATCATCAAGATAAAGGATATTGAGCTTGACGAGATCGAAGATCTTCAGATAGTAGGTTCAACTGAGTCTGACCCTGACAACGGCAAGATCTCTGACGAGTCACCTATAGGCAAGGCTGCACTCAAGCACAAGGTAGGCGACATTTTCGAGGCTGAAACACCTGCCGGTCTGCTGAAATTCGAGGTCATCGACATTTCAAAGTAACAGACCACTTACAAAACACACGGAAAGGAAAATATAAATGAGCGAGGAAAACCGCACAAACGCTCCTGAGGAAGAGCTTACTCAGGAGGACATAAACAGCTTAAAGAAGATAAGAATGGACAAGCTTGAAGAGCTGAAAGCCAAGGGCAAGAATCCATTTGAGATAACAAAGTATGACGTTACGGCAAGCTGTGCTGAGGCAAAGGCGCAGTATGAAAAGCTTGAGGCTGAGCTTAAGGAGCAGGCAGGCGAGGACGAGGAAAAGCTCAAGGAGCTTCTCGAGGCAAACCGCATGACAGTAAGCGTTGCAGGCAGAGTAATGTCAAGACGTCTTATGGGCAAGGCAAGCTTTTTCGACCTGAGAGACAAGAGCGACAAGGTTCAGGTCTATCTGAGAATGAACGAGATAGGCAAGGAAGAATTTGACGATTACAAGAAGGGCGATATCGGTGATATCGTTGGCGTTGAGGGCTTTGTATTCAGAACAAAAATGGGCGAGATATCAATTCACGCACAGAAGTTCGTACTGCTTTCAAAGTCACTTCTGCCGCTGCCTGAGAAGTGGCATGGTCTTAAAGATCAGGACACAAGATACAGACAGAGATACACAGACCTTATATGCAATCCTGAGGTAAAGGATACCTTTATAAAGAGGTCGCAGATCATTTCATCTATCAGAAGATATCTTGACGGACAGGGCTTCATGGAAGTTGAAACTCCAATGCTGGTATCTAACGCAGGCGGAGCTGCTGCAAGACCATTTGAGACACATTACAATGCACTTGACGAGGACGTTAAGCTGAGAATCTCTCTGGAGCTTTATTTGAAGAGGCTTATTGTTGGCGGACTTGAAAGAGTATACGAGATAGGCAGAGTATTCAGAAACGAGGGTGTTGACGCAAGACACAATCCTGAGTTCACTCTTATGGAGCTTTATCAGGCATACACAGATTACTACGGCATGATGGATCTGACGGAGAATATGTTCAGGCACGTTGCTCAGGAGGTATGCGGCACGACTTGCGTACCATACGGTGATGTAATGATCGACCTTGGCAAGCCGTTTGAGAGAATGACAATGATCGACGCAGTTAAGAAGTATTCAGGCGTTGACTTCTCACAGGTAGCCACAACAGAGGAAGCAAAGGCGCTTGCAGACGAGCATCACATTGAATACGAGGCAAGGCACAAGAGAGGCGACATACTCAACCTGTTCTTTGAGGAATATGTTGAGGAGCATCTTATTCAGCCTACATTCATAATGGATCACCCTATCGAGATATCCCCGCTCACAAAGAAAAAGCCTGATGATCCTGACTATGTAGAGAGATTCGAGCTTTTCATCACAGGCAGAGAGATGTGCAACGCATACTCAGAGCTGAACGATCCGATAGATCAGCGTGAGAGATTTGCGGCACAGGAAGAGGCATTAAAGCAGGGTGACGAGGAAGCAAACCACACAGACGAGGACTTCCTGAGGGCGCTTGAGATAGGTATGCCACCTACAGGCGGTATTGGTTACGGCATTGACAGACTTGTTATGCTGCTGACTAACTCACCGGCTATCAGGGACGTGCTTTTGTTCCCTACGATGAAGACGTTGGAGTAAACATAGTAAGATAATTTGTTGAAGTAATGGGCAATTCCTTTTTGGGATTGTCCATTTTCTAAAATGAATGTAAATACAAAAAGTAATTTGTAGGGAGGTTAATTATATGGAAAAGAATAAAAAAGAAAATACAAATAATTTGATATCAAGAATAAAAGCAAGAGCTAATGCAGGCAAAAATACGGAAGAAAAGAAAAGTCCTGATAGTTTAATATTAAGAATAAAAAGAAGAGCAAATGCTGATAAAAATAAAGAAAGAGAAAGATAAATTACAATTTGTAGACTTGCCCTTTGAGAGAGGAAAAAATCCTTTTCTCAAAGGGCGTTTTTTATATGAGTGATCGTCAAACTGCCTGCGCTTGATAAGCCTTTTGTTCCCCACCCACAAAACGAACGGACAGCGTTCGTCAGCCGTGAGTTCTCTCAGCTTGTGCTGACCGATGTTTGAATAAACCGCGGCTTCCTCGATAGTGAGGTTTTGCTTTTGAAATATAGGGACGTTGAGTTCCCTTTCTCTGACCATATCCATAATCGTTTACCTCCTTGGTGTCTTGAAAATAATGTATTAGTGTAAAATAAGACTTTGCTCTTTTTTATAAGCGTTGTTCGACTTTTTTTCTATTCTTTAGAAAACCGTAGTTGTTATGGGACTCATATGTTTCTTGGTCGTCTATGTCTTCAAAACAGTCGTTCGAGTTATCTCCCCAACTGCCATAATCAGAAGATCTTGACGTATCGTCCCACCAATAATGCACTTCGTCTGCCGATATATTGGCGATCTCGGCCTGACATTCTTTCAATCTCTGCAAGTATAGCTGATAATACTTTCTGCTCTTGTCCTCTGAAATAGTAGATGTGTACTCGCCGCCGATAACTTTGAGCAGACCGTAATATCTTAACTGCGCCGATACTTTTTGCTTGCTGGGTACTACCTCAAGCTCTAGTCTGGTTTTCAGCCAATTTGTCAAAACATCAGCCTCAACGCAAAGGTAAGCGCTGTCAAAATAAAAGATGTATCGTTGCAGATATTTGTTTTTCCTTGCTTTTTTCGCTTCTTTGGAATATTCGGCAAAATCGGCGGACACAATGTCCTCTTGGTATATGCCGAGAAGTATCTCGTTGATAAATTCTCTGCCTATCTTATTATCATCGGTCAAACAATGGTCTATCGTGTCGTTGATACAGTTTTCTATCGAGGTCTTGCATATGTTAGACAAATCGTCAATTTGCTCGTCTGTAAGATCGTGCTGTTCTTTGAGGTAGCGTTTGAAAATATCCAGCGTTATACAAAGTATCTGATAAGTACGCATTATCCGCTTTAGCTTGCCGCTATTTTCATTTCGGATATTGCAATTATCGTTCTTGTTTTTGTAATACGCCGCTTCACCGGATATTTTTTCATAATTCCGGCACAGCCACAAGATGAAGTCTTTAAGAAACGCCATGTACTTTCCGTGTTCTTTTTTTAGTATGGTAAGCTCATCGCTGTCAAAGGCAATTTCAAGTTGAACTAACAAACACCTGTTTACTGTGCTGTTGTTTTTTATGACATATTCTGCTGTAACGATCGCTATGTTGTCAAGTTTCACCTTGACGTCTTTGTAGTGGCAGTTGCCGCTGCTTTGATTCATTTGGATGAAATCGCAGAGCTTTGCTTCGTTGGAATTTCTTATCCTCGATGATACCGTGCGATTTAAGTCATCGACTGTTTAGAGTTTATCACACTAAGACCCGTTAACGCAAAGATGTTAAAGGGTTAACGGCGAGTAAACGCCTACAAAATTTCAGACTGATTTTTATGCTATTTGTACATAAGCACCAATCTACACAAAAAGGAGGAAACATTCAAATGGAAGAAACTCAGAAAAGTTCGTATCTTTCTCTTGGTATCTTTTTGAAACTCTTGTCAAGGTATACTAGAAAAGATAAGGGCATAGCAGAAAAAAGATTTTTGGGAGCAAATAATACTGTAATATCTACAACTATCTTCAAATATTTTATCTCTGCGCTTACTTTGAAATGGTATACTGATGATAATGAACGATCAGATACATTGAAGAGTCTGAACAGCAATCTGATAAATTGCAAAAAGGTGAAATGCAAATATATTCACATTGATAATTGTGCGTAACTTAGTGCAATATATATAAGGATAAGTATTCTTGAAAAAAATGAACAGCTTAGAGCTGTAGGTCTTCCCCTTGATCCCCATGTATTCTTAATATCTATTCTTACTCTTATAAATCAGTAATAAAAGTATGATATTGTATCCGGCTAAACGGGTCTATAATAAACTGTTTATATTATAAATAATTGTTTTTTATTTTTATGTTGTATCAAAAAGAATTGTTTTATATTATTTTTTATTTTGATATAACATTCCTATAAAATAAAATTTTTTGCCGAAAAACAAGGAGTTGATCAAATGAAAAACAATTATTTTATAGATACTATCGAGCTGACTTATCACACTACATTTGAATATATTACAGAAAAGCTAAGCACAGTGCCAAAGAAGTGCGTAAAGAAAGGCGAATTTTATTATCCGACTTCACTTGAAGCTAACAGGTCGGGTATAGATATGAGGACGAGAAAATGTTCTAAAGGAGAACGTCATAAGAAAGGCGAGAACTACAAGATAGTTTTAAGGATAGCTACCGGAAAGATACCATATTTCAAAGACGAGGTAAAGCACGTTGAAATGAGGGACGATCTTGATAAAATGATATACTATGTCAATGAATTTATCAAGTTCAGAATGCCTGACCTCGATATAAATGATTTTGAACTGACTAGGAT
Organism: uncultured Ruminococcus sp.; assembly: GCA_934435205.1. Classification (GTDB taxonomy): domain Bacteria; phylum Bacillota; class Clostridia; order Oscillospirales; family Ruminococcaceae; genus Hominimerdicola. Next base: position 73,298 of record CAKSAK010000005.1, read on the forward strand.
AGATATAACTAAAGACATACACAAAGTACCTGAGACAGTCATCAAGGAATACATAATACTAATGAGAAGAATGTTCGTACCTGGCAAATTTGAACTCAACGAACAGCTTGAAAAGAACACAAAGGATTTTCGCAGAGAAGATTCGTTCAATGCTTTGATGAAAAAAGGCAGCACAAGTATAGCGGAATTTGTTGTATATAATAAAGCCCGTGCGGCAATAGATCAAGAACTTACCGCCACGGAGCTTGAATACTATAAAAATACTATGAGGCTAGAGTTAAGATGTTACAAAAGTTACATAAGAAAAATGGCGCACGAAACAACTACTATCGAGATATTGCGCCATATGTTTGATTGGAGAAGCTATTTTATCGAAAGAGAATTCTATAGGATATTTGACGTTGAAGAAAGAACGCAGTCGTTTTTGAATATCTACTGGCTGAAAAAGTACATAAAAAGAAGCATTGACGGCAAGCCTAAGCACAAAAAGTATATGATAGATCTAGCGACGATACTTGACAGAGACAGTTTGCCAAATATTACGGACGCACGATTGATATACTGCGATAAACATAATTCGTCGTTAGGCGTGATGAATTGGTTCGACGATATACACATATCGCCTGTCACTATCAAAAACAAGAATTATCCGTTTTTGCAGTCATTGAGCAGTGCACTTGGCTTTAACGACCCAACGCCGACCGATACTAGGCTGTATGAGTATCTGCTCAAAAAGACAAGAAACAGAAAATTCTATCTTAATGCGTCAGATAATTATTACGAATTTGAGGGGGGGCATAGGTGTGAGCAAGAAGAATGTTGAAACAGAGAAATTGTTCCTTACTCTTAATGAAGCCTGCAAAATGCTGCGGCTCAGCCGACCAACTTTGGTTAAGCTTATCAAGCAGGGAAAGATAAAAGCTTTCAAGCCGAGTATCCGTGTTTGGAGGATACCTGCGGAGGAGGTTTTTAAGTTTGAGAAAAATAAGATAGGATAACATAAGAAGCAGGCTGTTGCGTACACCACAACAGCCTGCCTTTTTCACCTCTTCCTCAAAAACTCAATAACACTAAACTTGTATATCCTCCACCTGCTGCCGATCTTGAAACCCTCTATCTCCCCTGTTTTAAGATAACGGAGCATAGAGTTTTTACCTATCTTTAAAAGCTGCTGACATTCTTTAGCGGTAAGGATGTCGGGTATATCGTCAAACATAATTTATCATTCCTTTCAAAAAATATCGGTTTATCTTAATGTTCGGCGGTTTTGATAAGCACTTTTCGGAAACTTACTCTTTACAAATATACATCATCTTTGTGAAGTAACGCAAATGCGGAAAGGAGGGCGTTACGATGAACAAGGCTAAAGTCATACTCGTGCTTGTGGGCAGCGTGCTGGTGGAGATAGCACAGGAGATCATCACCTACATAGCAGATAAGGACGAGTGAACACCATAGGCAGGCTTTCGGGTCTGCCTTTAATTTTTGTAAAGGAGTTTTAAAATGAGCGAACTTACCCATTGCAGCATTTGCGGCTGCGCTTTAGAGGACGAGGCGGAATGCTATGAAGTCGAAAACGAGATACTTTGTCAGGATTGCTACGATAACGAAACTGTGGTATGCGACCATTGCGGCGAACGCCTCACCTATTCCTCTATCACCATAACCATAGGCGGAGTGCAGTTAGTGGAATAGAAATCACCCTTTTTCACAGCCTCTTTGATAGTCGCCACAGGTATGGCGAAGGATTGATACTTTCTGATCTCAGAAATGCGTGTGCTTAGATGCTTGGGAACATCAATTTTTATCTTAGGCATTATTTCTTTGATAAGCGGCTCACATATATCGACAAACTTGTATATACGTTCTATCCGCAGCTTTTCGATCTCATCATATTTTTGCTTGGTGATAACGGGTATATCAAGTTTCGGTTTGCCATTTTCCATACGCAGTATCCTGCATTCGACAAGAAGCGGTATATTGTTTAGATACCAAGGGTCAATGCCTGTGTAATTAAATGGTATGCCTTTGTAAATAACGTACAGCATTTTCATAAGTATCTCATCATCAAGTGTTTTTTCGCCGTGCTGATATTTGTTGAGATCGGGCTGTGCGTCATAAATGTGCAGATCGACTGATCTTGAGTTGAAAAAGTTTTTTTCGTAAGACCTTCTTTCACCACCGTAACAATACTTAGCGGCCGGATATTTTTCGAAGTCAAAATCAAGTGGATACTGATTGCCAAAAGCTATCCATTTTCCTCCGTCGGGACGGAGTGGATATTCTTCTTTTGACGGTACTATCTTCTGAAGTGTTTGATATAGTCCATTTGAAAAAAGATGCAGAACAAAATAATATTCAAGCTTGCGCTGTTCGCTTTCGGTAAGGTCTAGATCGGCGGTATGATTTTTTATCTCTTTTAGAAATTCGCTGAAAAAGCCCCATATGGTGTCATAGTGTTTGTGTGCAAAATTAATTTGAACATCAAGATTTTGCAAAGTCTGTTCGGGAGTTATTATCATAAAATCTGTAAAGACCTTGCTGCCTTTTCGCTTCATAAGTTCTGCACTTACAAGGGCGTTTACTGCGCCTTCAATGTACGCTGTCGGAATACCCAGCGCAAGGGCGATCTCGATGCAGGTTACCGGTTTTTGATATGCAGTTATGAGTATATTTTGTTTTAGCATATCTCCGTCAACTAATGACCACGGCTCGCCATTAAGCCCCATACAGCCGTTGCAGGTGACGTCAAGGCGTTCGGGTCGGTAACTTTGCTTTTCGTAACGCTCCATAGAATCAAATCCTTTCTTCATCTGTTCTCTGCCTGTGGATAGCCTTGACAGTACCGTTCCTTTTGGGATACCCAGCTTGTCCGCGATACTTTGTACTTTTTCGCCTTCAAGATAATGACGGACGATCACCTCACGATATTTTTCCGACAGATAAGCGACCTCACGGCGTACCTTATCGGCGCTTGGGCGTCCGTCGTTTTCCTCTCTAAATTCGGGAAAGTTAGGAATATCTTCGGATACAAGATTTATGCTTACTGTTGGCAGCTTATATTTTCGGCGTAGCATATCGTAATACTTGTGGTTCAGTACCGAGGACAGCCATTTTTTCATATCCTTTATTTCAGTTTGACAATTTAGTGCGGCAAGCAAAGTTTCGCTTGTCAAGTCCTCTGCCTCCTCAAAGTTTTCACATTTTTTCAATGCAACAGAAAACAGGTATTCAATAATGTTTTCAATGTCATTTATTTGCATATTACACCTCGTTTGAAAGCTTTCACTTATAAGTCGCAGAATTTTGATTTGATTCGGTGATTTTATGATAATATTTTTTTGGTGAGATGTCAATGTGCAGAAAAAATTCCTGCACATTTATCATATGCAGGAATGTCCTGAGGCTAATCTTGAATATTTCATACCGACCGACGTGGAGGTAAACGGCAGGGCGTATATGATCGACGATGTGGATCATATTACGCTGATGTTGGCGGAGGAGTATTGAATTGAAAATGAATCACAGCTTTAGAGGGGGGCTGTGATTTTTTTTCTGAACTCACCTCCCATGTACCTATTTACCTTATAATCATGCTTCAAAGTGTCGGTCTTGTCTACGTGGCAGACGTATAAATTTACCTCTTCCCTTTTCACCTCCTATTCCCATTAGCCAGATCATTAACAATATCCGCAATGTTCTCCAGCTGCTTTTTGTTGAGCTTTTTTAGGTCTGAGATCAGCTTGCTCAGCTCTTTCGGCTGCTCGGCGTCGGCGTCGAAAAACTCCTGCGGCGTAATGTCCAGATACTCGCAGATATAAAAGAAAGAGGTCATAGAGGGCAGGGCTTTTCCCGTTTCGATATTGTTTATATACCCCGCGTTCTGTCCAATAGATAAACTCATATCCCTTGCGGAAACACCTTTCTGTGTGCGAAGTTTTGAGATCCTCAAAGCAAAATTATTGTCATACATGAATTTGTTCTCGTACATTATTTGCACCCCCATATATAATATTTTATCCTATATCATTATGCATTGTGTCGGAATTTTTCCTATAAAGGGGTTGAAATATGTGAAATAATATGATATAATGATGTAAAGTATTTGAAATAATATGATATTTGTATAAGAAGCGGATTGTGCCATGCTTTTTGTTAAAATAAAAAAATATCTTACGAAAACGTTATACTAAGCAGCCAGCTTAACAAAAGTGAAAAAGAATGTGTTATAATTAACATACAAAAACGTATTATTATGTCAGTTATAGTTGATAATTGACAAATCAATAAGGAAAAGGAGTTTTTTGACATGAACGAAAACATCAACAAGAAATTTGACGTAAAAAACTTTGACTATGATAAGTGCTATGAAGAAGTAAAGGAAAATGCTTCAAAAAATATCAATATCATAGTGTGCGGAGCTACCGGAGTTGGCAAAAGCAGCCTTATAAACGACTTCTTCGAGTTTGATAAGGATAGTGCTGCGCCTGTCGGAAGCAGCGGAAAGCCGCAGACAAGGGGTATTCACGAATATCGTTCGAAGAGTATTACCCTGTTCGACACTGAGGGCTACGAGGTAGAAAGCTCGTCTACGCCGGAAAACAGCGCTTTTTACAAAAATATAATCGACCTGATCGACGAACGCAAAAATACATATCCTGCGGATTTTGGTATGCACATTCACGAGGTTTGGTACTGCATAAATAACCGCTTCATGGATCTCGATGAAAGGCTGATAAAAGACATACAGGCGAGAAATATCCCCGTGTGCGTTATTATTACAAAGGTGGATAACCTTGACGAAAACGAGGTCGCTCAGATAAAGGACGCTGTAGGCGAAGCCGGAAAACGAAACAGAATAAACGGCATTGAGGTGTTTACCTATTCTACTAACAGCGATCTTGGCGACGAGTATGTGCAGAAATCTGAGATAAACAGCTGGGCACATCATAATCTTGACGACTACCTCAGAGAAAGCTTTATTCCATCGCTCAAAAAAGCGCAGGGTCAAATGGCAGAAATGATGATAAAGCACAAGATACCGAAATACGCGGCTGTAGCCGCAGGTACAGTTGCGGCTACATCGTTTGTCCCCGTGCCGTTTTCCGATTCGGTACCGCTTATGGGCATACAGGTAAAAATGGCGATGGATATTTTAAGCTGCTACGGAATAGATAATGATATGAATGGCGTTGTGAAAAATTTAGCCGGAGCGGGCGCAGTTTCTTATATAGGAAAAACGCTGGCTTCTCAGTTGCTTTCGGTGATCCCATTTGTCGGCGGCGCGGCGAAAGCCACGGTAAATGTTTCAGTGGCAACTACTGTTACGGCTACCCTCGGCGTTGCGATAACGAAGATCTGCGAGGAATACACTAAAGCCTGCATAGAGAACGGCGGCTCGAAAGACCTTATGATCACCAAAATTTCCGACTACTTTACTGTTGAAAATCTGAAAAAGGTAATGAAAGAGATCAGCAAGGGCAAGGATCAGAAAATTGTAGAGAGAATAGTAAAAGCTGTAGTTGATATGTTCAAGGATACGGAAAAAGGAGCAAGAAAATAATGGAAGGTGACAAGATAAAAACTAATATACTGATAGCCGGCAAATCGGGCGTTGGCAAAAGCAGTCTGCTGAATTACATATTTGGCGAAGAGGTCGCGGAGACGGGTGCAGGAAAGCCCGTGACGGCTGAGGGTCTGCACGAATATTCTTTCGAGCTGAAAGATAACGACCGCATATCTTTTTCAATATGCGACAGCTGGGGTCTTGAACCTGACAAGGCGGACGAATGGCACAAGCAGATAATAGACAAAGTAGCGGAGTACGACAAGCACTCTATCAACGAATGGTTCAGTACAATAATCTACTGCCTTAGCGCCGACTCTGACAGAGTGGAAGATTTTGAGATAAGCATAATAAACGACCTTATAGCTGAGAAAAACAACGTAAACGTTGTGATAACGCACTGCAAGTCTGAGGACGATGACAGAGCTAAGCGCATGAAAAAGCGCATAGTTGAAGACGGCGGCGTTTCGGCTGACTCGGTGATATTCGTGAACAACTATGAGAAAAAGCTTATTTCGGGCGAGGTAAAGAAGTTCGGACGCGAAGAGGTAGTAAACTGCATTATCCGCAATCTTTGGAACAATTACAAGGTAAAAGTGCCGTATAAAATAAAAGAGCACGCCAACGAAATGTTTCGCAGCGAGCACGATAAGCTTCATAATATGGTGGCAAGTACAAGCTTTGTTCTGCGAAAGCATCATAAGCTGGATGAATTTGAAGAGAAGATAAATGATGAATTCAGCGTGTTCGTTATAAAGTCTGTAATGAAACTAAATAGCGAGTTTAACGATGCGTATAATTATTATCAGCAGCTGTCAAAAGAGTATTACACGATCGTTTTTGGTATGGATACGTTAAAACTGCTGAACGACCCGATAATGTTTTTCGACGCAACAAAGGCTTTCGAAGAAGAAGTAAGTCAGCAGGTGGAAAGGATCGCCGAATCAACGGGAAAAATACTGAAATTCATGAACCAGGATGTTACCAAAGAGCTTATGAAAAAGCTTTTTGCAGAGATAAAGATAAACGTAAAGACGGCAAAAGCTATCAAAAATGACCTTCATGAAACGGTGGACAAGTACATTGTAAGAACGAAAGGCGTAGTTTTTGAAGAGATCGAGAAAACTGAGGAAAAACTGCTCGCTATTGAGATCAAGATATAGGGGGATCACCAAATGACCATGACCATAAAAAAACTAACAGCAATAGTCCTCACGGGTGCGATGGTGCTGCTCACCGCTTGTTCCGACAGCGACTCGGGCGGCGGCAGAAAAAGCAAGAAGAAGGACTACTACACCATTGGCAAAACCTGGACAGTTGATGGACAGTGGTCGCTTACCATCACGGGAGTCACGGAAACGGCTGAGCGCAATGAGTATGCGGACGAAAAACCTGCGGCGGTCTATATCGTGGACTACGAATATACAAACATCGGTTACGAGGACGAGGACGGCATAGCAAAGGGCATTTTCTTTGACATGGAGGACACCATAATAGACAGCAATGGCGTTATGGGTTACAGTTACCCGGGCGACGTTGCGAGAAACCCAAATGAAGCGCCTATTGGAAGCACCTGCAAGGCTCAGGCTTGCATTGGTGTGGACAATGCGGGTGATTTCAGGATCACTGAGAGCCATTATGATTCAGACGGTGACGAACATTCGGCGACTTTTCTTATCGAAGTCGGCGGAAGTTCGGCAGACGAAAAATCTGACAGTGCAGACAAACCGACGGAAACTACCACCACTACGACCGCCGAGGCGACTACAACTAAGCCCGTGACCACGCTTGCGCCGTATGACATTTACGACGACACGGTGTATGCAAACGACCTTATCTACGAAACGGCGGACGATATTTTTGCCGAGCTGGGCGACGATTTCAGCATGGATTTTATATCCGTGGGACAGGAAAACATCATTGCCGTGGAGAACGATGACGTGTACCCGAACACGAAGATCGGCTTTTACACCACGGACATACAGAACATCGGCACGCTTGATTTCCCGTACGCGATACACGCCACGCCGGGCGGATACATCACCGAGGGCGTGCAGGTAGGAATGACGTACAACGAGCTGAAAGCGATATGCCCGAGCCTGGAGGGTGCAACGCTTGACGGCGGAACGTTCGGCCCGACGGCGTGGATAAATATAGACGGCAACGCGTGGGGAATAGAGTTCGACGTATCGCAGGCAGACCGCGAGCGGCTAGGCATGGCGGTAGGCGTAGCTGTTGATCTTTCGGAGCTTAATCCTAAGAGTACACTAGGGTATTATATTAGTTCGCTGAGCTGAGGTAGGCTAAGCGGGCTTTTCGATCAAATGACTATGGGTAAAGAAAAATCACCGATACAAGCCTTTGTGCCTGTATCGGTGATTTTTTTGCACTTCCATATCAATTTATAAGCCATCACCTCATTTTATACGACTTTTATTAGACTTTTATAAGACAAACTACAATTTATAAGAATTTAATCTTGACAAATTCTAATAAAATCAGTATAATTGCATCAGAAATCTCAAAAAATATTTACGCTTAAAAGCCGAAGAGTAAGTATCAGAAGTTTTTGGCGAGATAAGGGGAAAGGATATAAATAGAAGAACACCGATGCATGTTTTAAGGTTGTATCGGTGTTTTTATTATAGATGTTGATTTTTGGAATTTTGGAATTGAAACAAAAATTGACATAGTACGAAATCTGTGTTATAATAAAGATATAATAGTTTGATTACAAGGCAGGTGTATGTGTGAAACCTAAAAGCATCAATTCGCTTATAAAATATATGCGTGATAAAAAGGGAATAGCTATAAGCGGAAGTACTCAAAAGAAAAAATTAAGGTATATGGGATATTATCATGGGTATAAAGGATACAGATACTGTAATTCTCCGTCTTCATTGCTGCCATACACCAGCTTTAATGAACTTCAAGCTGTATACGAATTTGATATGAATCTAAAGGCGATACTGTATCCACAGATAATGTTTCTTGAAACAACAATAAAAAATTATGTTTTGGAGATCATTCTTGAACAGTCAGGAAGTGAACGTTTTGCTGACATTTATGCAAAGCTTCTTAATGACTATAAGTCTTTTCCTGTTGGAAGCGATGGGTATAAAAAATTAATTACAAAGCGAATGAGTGTCAGAAATAAGATATATAATGTTATTTCAAGGGATTATGGCAAAAATAATATTGTAAATCATTATTACGACAAGGACAAAGCGGTTCCGATATGGGCTATTTTTGAATTGTTGAGTTTGGGCGAATTCGGAAACTTTTTGTCTTGTGTAAATGTTAACGTAAGAAAGATGGTTTCTAAAAATGTTGGTATTAAATCAAGCGTAGACCCTGATGGGAAAATGCTTGAGAAAATTGTTTTTGCTTTAAAGGATCTGAGAAATTCCGTAGCTCATAATAATACGGTATTCGATACAAGATTCAAAACAAGTAAGGTAAATTACAGAATATCCAAATACATAATGTCTGAACTTGGTATTTCTAATATAACCTTTAATACGATTGTAGATTATATAGTTTTGATTGCATTTGTTATGCTATTACTCGAATGTCCTAAAACGCAAATACAGCAATTTGTTCGTCAGTTTGAAGATGCCTGTGACAATTTTAGAAAGAATGTACCTACGAATATTTATTCTAAAATCATATATACTGATACAAAAGCAAAGTTGTCGGGAATAAAAAATAATATTTAAATTTTTTTGAAAATGACTTGCATTTTTTATGCAGATGTAGTATAATATAATATAGAATAGCGGCTGACGTCTGCGGACTAAGCCTAAGATAGTCGGATGCGTCTGGCTATCTTTTTTATTGCCGAAATTTATCATCGACCCCGATATGGCTTGGCGGCTGTATCGGTTTTTTTTATCTGACAGACTTTACTCTGCCCTTGCTTTCCCCACAGAAAAATGGTATAATAAGAACAACAAATATTTTCAAGAAAGCAGGCTGCGTAGGCGTATACGTCTGTTTCGCTTGTGAATAATAGCTATAAGGAGATGGTGTTGTGCTTAGAATATTTTTTGGAAAACACCCTAAAGAAATATACAATACTGAGGTCTATTATGCAAATCAGTATGATAAAATGTGGGTCACGGAACCATTTGCAAAAAAGATCATTAAGGATATTGATGACTCAACTGTAATTGGCCCCGATCTTATAGAAAACGATATTTTTGGCAAATTCAATTCTACTGAATTGTCAGCGGGCGTTAAGACTCTTCTGCTGATATATAATCAGCCTAAAAAGATCTTCAATATTTCAAACTGCGGCGATAACTGTGCAAAGTATCTGCTTGAAATGGCTGAAAACAAGGATATTACGGTGTCATTGCATCATTTGATGGACTTTGGAAAGTCTTTTTCTGTGAAAATAATAAATGAGGGAAAAAGAAAAGTGATTACAGACCCAATTGAATATTTGATGCTTGCAGATAGATATTTGAGGGGTGAAGAAAATGAGGGGTAAAATAAAAATACAAATAAAAAACAGGCACATAACGTTTAATTTTACTCTTGAGAGAAATGTAACGATATTGACAGGTGACAGCGGCACCGGAAAAACGAAACTCATAAATATGGTGAGAAACTATTCCGAACTTGGTGAACAAAGCGGTGTAACTTTAAAGTGCAGTAAGCCTTGCCTTGTATTGTCAAATGCTAATTGGGAAACCATTCTTGAAAATACTCACGAGAGCATTGTTTTTGTTGAAGAAAGTACGCAATTTCTATCTTCTTATGAGTTTGCAAAAGCGATTCAGGATTCTGATAATTATTATGTTCTTGTAACAAGAGAGCCATTGGCTCAAATTCCATACAGCATAGATGCTATCAGGAAGATCCATAAAAATGGTGCAAAACCGAAGTTCGAGAAGATATATAAGAACATTTCAAAAAAGGATATATCAGCATTTCCGTATGATATTGTGATCGTTGAGGACAGCAGGTCGGGTCTTCAGTTCTTTAAGAAAGCAACTGAAGATCGTGATCTCGAATGTATCAGCTCTAATGGAAAAAGCGGAATTGTAAAATTACTGGAACAGCATAAAGGTAAGCGTATTCTTGTAATAGCCGACGCTGCGGCACTTGGTTCAGAAATCAAACAGCTTATGTATTTAAGGGCTGTATCAAATAATAAGATCGACCTCTTTTTGCCGGAGAGTTTTGAATGGCTTATTCTTCGCTCGGCGATTTTTGACCGTAACGATAATGTTCAAGAGATTTTGGCTGACCCGGCAGAACATATAGATTGTGAAAAGTATTTCAGTTGGGAGCGTTTTTTTACTGCATTGCTGGTGGCAGAAACTAATGGCAGAGCAAATCTTGAGTATCACGAGAACAAGAGCCATATCCCTTCCGGATATTTATCCGAACAAAATATTTATTCTATTTTAAATGCAATGGAATAATAATAATAGACAAGCCATACTCTGTGCTGATTTGACAGCACGAGGTGTGGCTTGTTTTTGTGTGCGATCCAGCTTGCTTTCCGCTCGGAAAAATGATATAATAGGAGTAACAAATATTTTCAAGGAGGCAGGCTGTATGGGCATCTACGTTAATCCTAATAATGTGGATTTTCAGCGTTGTTTGCAACAGGATATATACGTTGACAAAACCAATCTGACGTGAAAATTGTTTTAACTTCATAAAAACGCAAGCAGAATGTACACAAGAAATGGCAAGCACGACATTTGCGGTTTGGATACAGACAGGCATTCTTCGGAAGATAAGGCAAGACAAATTTATCAGTATTCCGTTTTAAAAGATGTGTTGCAGTTAGAGAGGTAATAAATGATTACAATATATAAACACGGTCAGATTCCAAAATCAATAGAAATTGTTAAATTGAACGATGTTTATTTTAACAAATATACTGCTCAAATGCTGGATAATAGGGCAAATGAGATAATTGAAAAAATTGACCACGCTGCATTGACCGGGCCATATACAATTAAATCACGTTTTGACGGGACAACGCTGAACACCGATAAGCTTTCCAGTGGCTGCAAGACGGTATTGAATATAATGTACAATACTGATAAGATTTTTGACATAAGAGAATGTGGTGATAATGCTCTTGATATGATCTATTCTCTTGACGAAGGAAAAATCTGTTGTGATTATCCGCTTATATCATTTGATATGACACGAGTGAACGTGTATGATAAGAGTAAGAAGAAATGCAGAGAAATAGATGATTATGAAGAATTGAAGGAGTGGTGGAGCGATGAAGATTAAACCGATCGTGATGCAAGAGATCAATACTACCCACACTTCCTTCATCATTGATCTACATTTTGATTACAACGTTACTTTTATCACAGGCGACTCTGGCGTTGGCAAATCCGCTCTGTATTCATTTATTGAAGAACTGTCTGCAAATGATAAAAGAATAAGGTGCTTTAATTACCTTGACCAGAAAAAGAATTACAAAACTTCGATAAAAAATTCAAAGGATAAGCTTTTTGTGATAGATAACGCAGATATTCTGCTGGACGATAAAATGAGACAGTATATTGCTTTTGATGCACAAAACCAATATGTAATAATAGGACGAAACCCCACCGGCTTAATGCTTGAGTTAGATGAGATCTACGAATTGTCGAGCGAGAATATCAATGGCAGAACACTATTATCATTAAAGAAAAGCTTTTAAACGATGAGTTGAAAGATAGATTCTAAAAAAGCTGTTTAATTTTTTCAGCCCAATAAAATCTAAACTGTTTTATAGTAGAATCCCACCACTCCACCATATCCACCTACGCCAATTTTACGCCAAAATGGCGTAGATTTTGCGATAATATATAAACTTTCGTAAAAACAAAAACGTCGCAAATCCAGTAAAATCAAGGGTTTGCGAGCTTTTGAAAAGATATAAAAAGGCGGTGTAGGTATTTCCCTACGATGAAGACGTTGGAGTAACCATAACATAATAATTTGTAAAATAAATGGGCAATTCTGATCGGGATTGCCCATTTTCTAAAATGAATGGAAATATAAATCGGAATTTGAGGAGGATATTAAAATGGCGCAGATAATATGGGATGGCAATAAAAACTGGGAAAACGTTTGGGACGGTAAGCAGCCGTGGGACAGAGAGATTGAAGAAAAAAGCATTCCTGAAAATGCAGTTCTAATTGACAGACCAGATGACATAATTAAAGCATCAATTCCATACATGTTTATCCCTTGTATTGTATGCTTTGTTGCAATTTTTACAAAAAAGGCGCAATCAGATGAATTTATATTTAATTTATGGCTTATGCCGCTGTCATTTATTATTGGCTTTTTTGTTGCGATGCCGTTACATGAATTTCTTCATGCTATAGGTTATCCAAAGGGGGCAAAAGTTTATATAGGAGTATCTCTAAAACAGTTGAGAGCATATGCTGCATCCTCAGCAGCACTTAGCAGAGGACGATATATAATGATGTCATTGGCACCTTTGATTCCGGGGATAATCTTTCTTGCTGTTTTCGTGGTCTGCCCGATTTCAATGAAGTGGTTGATGACAATATGTGTAGTTCCTTCGTTTATGGGACTAATTTCTCCAGCACCCGATTATATGGATGTTTTAATCATATTGCGAAAGGTACCGAAGGGGGCAATGATTCAGGCAACAGAAAATGGATTGGTTTGGTATCTCTAATACGACAGATCCCAGTTTGCCAACCTGCCCTTTGAGAGAGGAAAAAATCCTTTTCTCAAAGGGCGGTTTTATGTACTTTCTTCGAACCGCCTGTGCTTGATAAGATTTTTGCTTTTGAAATATAGGGACGTTTAGTTCCCTTTCTCTGACCATATCCATAGGATATAGTATTGAATTAACCGATATCAGGCACATATTCTTAGATGAAGAATTGTTAATTGCATTCAATAGTGATTATAATGATAATTCGTTTTTAAAAAAATTTTGTTTTTTAACTGATGAGTATTCTGCAAGAGATGTTGGCTTTTATGATGAACTCCCTCTTGCGTTTCATAAAGGAGATAAGATAAATATAATCAATACAAAAAATGGAAATAAAAAATATAAAAACAAAATCCGGCGAAAAAATCATTTATTTGAATAATAAAACTGCCGTAACTTATTACAAAGGAATGTATCATTTTTATAATATTGATACATGGAATTGTTATAAATCTGTTAATGCAGAGGAGATTGATAATCACAGTACTTACAGATTCGAAACGTGCGGTAATTATATTTTTGTATTTGATGATAATTATAATAAACTTTTGAATACAATCGATATAAGGTAGATTATTGATTATTATCTGTAAAAAACATAGAAAAAATCAAACACACAACAAGTCGTAAAGTCAAACCAGCTAAAACGCTGTTAGACTTTGCGACTTTCAATTTTTTATACGGCTCTATTCCTACATATCCTCTCTCATCATATCATTCTCGCTCTTTATGAACATAAGCGCAAAGCATGTTAAAAGAAGGACACATGATATCCATATGAACTCGTTGCCTATATATAATGAGTATGCTCCGCCTATTCCTGCGCCGCAAGCGAATACGAATATTGTAAGAAAATACTGCAACGATTTTTTCAGCAGTGACTTGTCTCCGATTCTCATATATGCGCTTATGGATTCCATTGCATTTCGCATATTGCCTATGCACATCGTGCTTGCATAAGGATATCCGTTGACCTTTCTGAAAGACTGCACCTGCATTGCACAAGCACAAGAGGACAGTGCGTTCGCCACAAAGTCATATGAGCCGCCAAGCGGTATAATTCCAACTATGCACAGAAGCACCATTTCTGTAAAGACAATTATCTGCCGCCAATGTATTACGCCTGTATCCTTGAAACGTGCGTGGAGACGCTCGGCAATAAAAATGCCCATTGCGAACGCAAGCACAGGTATAAGATAGTGCAGTGCCCTGTGCCAGTTGCCCTTTGCGACGTATGTGCTCATAAGTACAATGTTTCCCGTCTGCGCATTGGAAAAAACTTCACCTCTCACAAAGTACGAATATGCGTCCTGCAAGCCGCCAGATAGGGTCAGAAGTATCATAAGCATATTGGTCTCAGACATTTGTTTTCTCGATCGTAACATCATTTTATCATATTCCTTCATAAAAAATTAACAAGAAAAATATTTTTATGCACTTTAATTTTCTCCTTTTTCAATTATAATTATCTCAGATATATAAGTCAAATATATAATTGATATGTGATATATATAAAATCTATATAGCAAGAGAGTGATGAAGTGAATATTAATTACGAATATTACAAGATTTTTTATTACGCTGCAAAGAATCGCAGCTTTTCAAGAACGGCAAAAGTGCTGCTTACAAATCAGCCGAATATAACAAGGGTGATAAAGATACTTGAAAGCGAGCTTGGATGTACACTTTTCAACCGAATGAAAAACGGCGTTACACTTACCCCTGAGGGGGAGATACTTTATGAACATATCTCAAAGGCTGTGGAACTTATTACTGAGGGTGAGGAAGAAATATCAAAAGCCAATGACCTGCAAAGCGGAACAGTCACAATAAGCGTGACGGAAACTGCACTCCACGGAGTAATGCTGCCGCTGCTCAATGAGTTTCACGAAAGATATCCGGGCATAAAGATCAAACTTCTGAACCATTCAACGCCGCAGGCACTTTCCGCACTTAAAGGCGGCGTGGCTGACCTTGCCGTTGTGACGACGCCCATAAGCGCAGAAGGTTCGCTCAGGTATCACAAGCTGAGAGAGTTTCGTGAGCTTATCATATGCAGCACGAAGCTTAAAGATCTTGCAAAGAGGACGCTTTCACTTGATGAACTTTGCAGCCACCCTATAATATCACTTAACAGAAACACACGGACGTATGATTTTTATTCCGATTTCTTTTTTCAGCATGGAATAGATTTTCAGCCTGATATAGAGGTCGCCACAGCCGATCAGATAATGCCGCTTGTAAAAAGTAATCTTGGAATAGGACTTATACCTGAACCAATGGCACAGAGCGGCGATGTTTATATACTTAAAACCGATGAGGAGTTTCCGAAAAGGAGTATTGTGCTTGCAGAAAATGCAGACAAAAAGCTTAATGCCGCCGCAACGGAAATACAAAAAATGATACTGAAAAAATGCAGTATGTTTGCAAATGCAGAAATGTAAAAATCGACACTTGAAAGGAGATAATTTTATGCCGACAGTTTTGCCAAAAGAAAAAGAAGTTGAAAAGTTTTTTTCAAGGATAATGTCATCTGAGGGGGCTTGCGAAAGACTCAGCAGCGTGCTTTACGATCATCTCAGCGATGACGATATGCAGACCGACCCTGATCCGAAACATCTTGTGCAGGTACTTTTGACTGCATACACAAACGGCGATATAAGTGCGCTTTTGCTTGAACTTTGCGGAAGAAGTCTTTTTGACCTGCTTAGAGAAGCGTATCTTATACCAAAGCGTTTTCACGGAAAGGCAGGAAAAAATCCTGAACTGCTTACCACACCTGAGGGCGATATCATTGAGGAAAAGAGAAAGCTTGTCACAAAACACGAATTCGAAAAGTTCCGTGACATATATAAAAACCATAGCTGTGCTCCACGTTCCAAGCTTTACCTTGCCGACGGTTATGACCTTATGAGAGTTTATACCGACGGAATGAATATTGAGGAAAAACGTGTTGACAAAAGACGTGGCGTGCTTATACTTTACGCCCTGCCTGACACTGTAAAACTTGGTCTTTCCGAGGCTCAGACTTATGACGTTATATGGAACACTTTCCACAAGATACAGCAGACTGCCCCCACCGCAATGGTATATTATGGACAGGAAACAGGGGAGAAGGCAGGAAAGTCTTTTGACGAGATCGGCGTTCTGCTGCCTGTTCACCAGTTTGAAAAGAAAATGCTTATGCACCTAAGCGAGATCGACGGCATTGTACTTGCCTGCCGTGAGGAAATGATGAAAAAAGCAGGCTCAGACAGCCTTGATCTTTAAAATGGAAGTGATATGAAATGTCACAAATGGCACAAAGTTTGCAGAAAACAGTCAAGAAAAATCATATGGATATCCATTGGCACGATTTCACCGACGCTGAAAGGGAAGAACCAGTTTCAAAGGCGAGCCTTAAAGAAAAGGCTTCTGTCATAGGCAGGGTGGGAATGATGTTTCTTTCCTGCGGAACGGGAGCGTGGAGAGTGAGAAGCTCTATGAACGCAATGTCGGAATGTATGGGGCTGACCTGCACGGCTGATATTGGACTTATGTCAATAAACTACACCTGCTTTGACGGAGAGGCTTGCTTTTCGCAGTCGCTTTGTCTTACCAACACGGGGGTGAACAATTCAAAGCTAACACGTCTTGAGAATTTTGTAAATGATTTTGTCAGCCGATGTGAGAGTCTGACCTGTGAGCAGGTGCACAATGAACTTGACGACATCGAGAAGATACACGGACTTTATTCACCGCCTGTTTTGGGACTTGCGGCGGCGCTTGCCTGTGGGGCATTCACATTTCTGCTGGGCGGCGGACTTACCGAAATGATATGTGCATTTTTCGGTGCAGGCATTGGCAATTATGTGCGGAGCAAGTTCACAAAGCATCATCTTACCCTTGTGCTTGGAATAGTGGCTTCCGTATCAGCGGCGTGCCTTTCATATGCAGGGCTTTTTGAGCTGGCGAAAATACTTTTTAACATAAAAATGCAGCACGAGGCAGGCTACATATGCGCAATGCTTTTTATAATACCCGGTTTTCCGTTCATCACAAGCGGAATAGACCTTTCAAAACTTGATATGCGTTCGGGGATCGAACGGCTTACATACGCCCTCATTATTATAATAGTGGCCACGATGACGGCTTGGCTTATGGCGCTTATCCTGCACCTTACGCCGATGGACTTTCTGCCATTGCACCTTACTTTATGGCAGTTTATATTGTTCAGACTAGCGGCAAGCTTTTGCGGAGTTTTCGGCTTTTCCGTTATGTTCAACAGTCCTGTTAAGCTTGCGGCTTCAGCAGCCTTGATAGGCGCACTTGCAAACACTCTGCGGCTGGAGCTTGTTGACATTGCTTCATTTCCGCCTGCCGCCGCAGCATTTGTGGGAGCATTCGCCGCAGGAATACTTGCTTCACTGCTGAAAAAGTATGTGGGCTATCCGAGAATATCCATAACAGTTCCGTCCATAGTCATAATGGTTCCGGGCTTGTATCTTTATAAGGCTTTTTATAATCTTGGCGTTATGTCCCTTGAGACGTCAGCATCTTGGCTTGCTTCGGCGCTGCTGATAATACTAGCCCTGCCGCTGGGACTTATCTTTGCAAGGATAATCACGGACAGATCGTTTAGGTGCTGTACATAAAGCATTTTAACATAGTTTTAGACTATACCAAAGCTACATAAAAAAATGATTTTGTCAATAAAACTTGACACATTGACCGCAAGGATTTTGAAGTTAAGCAGCGGTAGTCAAAGCAGAATAGAACCTACGCCGTTTTACAAGCAGGAGGAAGCCCGCCATCAGCGTTTCAGAAGATCATCTGACTTACGGGCTCGCTTATAAATATCATAGAAAAATCCATATAAAACAGCCAGCCTGCGATCCCAATTGTGCAGGAATGGCTTTTGCTGCGCTGCCTGCCTATATCCCCTCTACCGTATTTTTCACAAATGGCAGTGCTGCGCCGATCGCCGGTGCAAATTCTCCATGTTTTCCAAGCAGAATGGTTATATCTCGTTCTGCAAAAAACGGCAATGCTGTGATTTTTTGTTTCAGAAATTTTAAATCTGCTTCTGTGAAATATGGCACAAGAAATCCACTTAAAATCACATCACTATCTATGACAGTGTTAACATTACGGACGGCATCTGCCAGTTTAGAAAGATATTCCTCCCAGACCGCATTGCTTTGGGGTTCATTTTTTCGTACGGAATGAAAAAAATCCTCAAAAGAACGGCCTTGTATCTGATTTTGCAGGCTCTCCGCAGAGCAGTAGGCTTCCAGGCAACCTCTGCCTCCACAATAGCATGGCTTCCCGTCTGGAATGATACACATATGCTCAATAGTTCCACTATGCATAGACTTTCCCTGATGCACTTCTCCATGAATGACCAATGCACTGCCTAAATTTTTGTTCAGCAAAAAGACAACTGCATCAGACAGCTGTGGCTGACTCCAGATCTCTGCAAAAGCAGCTGCCTTGGAATCATGTTCTGTAAAACAAGGATACGGGATATAGCGTGTAAGATCGCTAATATTCAATCCAGTGGTATGCTGCAATAATTTACCGTATTGGATCTTGCTTCGATCTGGAGATAGTACACCTTGAATCGCAATTCCAACACCGGAGATCTTATCAGGATTTGATTCTATATGATTTGCAAAACGCATAATTTCTTTTCCTAAGAATTGATAGTACAACTCGGTAGCAGAAAAAATTTCCGCTACCATTTTTTGTTCAATGACATTTCCATATAGATCCACTGCCACCAGCAAAATCGAACGTTTCAAAATAAAAGCGCCAATGGCGATCCGTGCGTTTGGAACGATCTCTATTGCCTGCGCTTTTCTGCCACCTGTGGATTCATAATAACCCGTTCGATGGATCCACCCATCTTCCTCCAGTGCTTTCAGGTTCTGTGACACTGTTGTCAACCCCATGTGCAGTTGCTGTGACAACTCCTGTTTAGAAATGGAATGCTTCTCATAAATCATCTGATAAACTTTGCTGCGGTTAATACGTTTGACCTCAATGGTCGTCATTCCGGAATTTGACATATATGAGATACCTCTTTTCGATTTGTCCTGATCAAAAGTAATTCTATGAGATAGTATAGCATATTTCCTTGTTTTTTTCAAGATGTTTTTTAAATTCGTGCATTTTACACAAATAAAAATAAAAATAATCGTGGTTTTGCCACTTGCTTTTTTAGTTCCCATCTGTTAGAATATACTTGTAATCAGGTGTTACGCATAAGTATCAATCTAAACTAACAAAATGGAGGAATTTCAAATGAAAAGTGCAGTATTTTATGGTAAACATGACATGAGAGTTGAAGAATCCCCAATGCCAAAGGTGGGAAAAGAAGATGTCCTGATTCAGGTAAAGGCATGTGGCATCTGTGGCACAGATGTGCACATCTATGAAGGCGACAAGGGTGCAGCAGAAGTTACTCCACCGACCATTCTTGGACACGAGTTTTCAGGCGTGGTCGCAGAGGTCGGCTCTTCTGTAACAAACGTGAAGGTTGGCGACCGTGTTTGTATCGACCCAAACTGCTATTGTGGCAAGTGTGATTTCTGCCGTAACGGCATTGCACACTATTGCACCGATATGATCGGCTATGGTACAACTGTTAACGGCGGCTTTGCGGAATATTGCAGCGTGAATCAGCGTCAGGTCTACAAGCTTGGTGATAATACTACTTTTGAACAGGGCGCCATGACTGAACCAGTTGCCTGCTGTTTACACGGCATTGATATGTGCAACATTCATCCGGGCAGCAGTGTAGTTGTTATTGGCGGTGGCATGATCGGTCTGCTGATGCTCCAACTGGCACGTCTTGCCGGTGCAGCAAGAACAGCTCTTTTGGAACCTGTTGAAGCAAAGCGTGAAGTTGCAAAGAAACTGGGAGCAGACATTTGCATTGATCCGATCCACGATGATGTTAAGGCAGTTCTTGCCTCTGCCGGTATGACATGGGTAAACACAGTGATCGAATGTGTTGGCAGAACTTCTACCATTGAACAGGCAATAGATATTGTTGGCAATAAGGGAACAGTTATGATGTTCGGACTGACCAAGCCTGACGACACGATCTCCCTGAAGCCGTTTGAAGTGTTCAAAAAGGAAATAGAACTGAAAGCATCCTACATCAATCCGTATACCCAGAAGCGCGCACTGGAGCTGATCGACTCCGGCAGGCTGGACGTTTCCAGCATGGTCTATGCTGTAGAAAGCCTGGAAAATCTGGCAGAGATCCTCTCAAAACCAGAACTTCGAGCAAAAGGAAAATACATTATTTCTCCAGAAAAATAAAAGTGGGGTGAGCGTATGACAGAAACAGTTTTTACCGCAGAGCCGATCCGACTGATAATTTCCGCCATTGCCGGAATCGCCATTCTTTTGATACTGATCCTGAAATGCAAATTTCATCCAGTCTTGAGTCTGTTGATTTCTGCTTTGGCAATTGGCTTGGGGTCCGGAATGCCGGTAACGACACTGATGAACACCGTGGAATATGGGGCAGGAAATACACTGCAGGGCATAGTGCTGCTGATTGGGCTTGGTTCTATGTTTGGCGGTATTTTGGAAGTGTCTGGCGGTGCGCAGCAGGTGGCTCAAACTATGATCGGGAAGTTTGGCGAAAAGAAAGCCGGCTGGGCATTAGGTATCACCGGTCTGGTCGTAGGCACGACCGTATTTTTTGAAGCGGGGGTAGTCATTCTGATCCCACTGGCTTTTGGTCTTGCAAAAAAGACAAAAAAATCCACATTGACCTATGTACTTCCGTTACTGGCAGGACTTGCAACCGGATTTGCTTTCATTCCGCCGTCTGCCGGTTCGGTACTGGTTGCAAATATGCTTGGCGTGAATCTGGGCGTAATGATCGCAGTGGGCGTTCCGGTTGGAATCATCGCCGTGATTTGTGCCGGCGTACTCTGGGGTAAATTCTGTGGAAAGCGTATTTATGCAGAACTGCCGTCTAATATTCGAGAGATCGCAGACACCGAGAATGAAAAGAAACTGCCACCCTTTAGAACTGTACTGGCAATTATTTTAATTCCGCTGGTGTTGATCTTGCTGAACACAATAACCGACTACTTATCTTTGCCAACTGCGGTAAAATCCGTATTTGAATTTCTGGGAACACCATTTGTTGCTTTAATTATCGCAACCATGTTCGCTATGCTCTTCTTAGGAAAAAAGCAGGGATACAACGGTGATGATATTAAGAAGATCTTAGACAGAGCATTGAAGCCAACAGGTATGATCCTGCTCGTCATCACAGGCGGTGGTATCATTCGCTGGGTTTTGCAAAATGCGGGCATGGGTGAAATTATTGGTCCAGCACTAGAAAAAAGCGGCTTGCCACTGATCTTAGTTGCATTTTTGATTGCCGCATTGATTCGTTCCTCAGTTGGAGCTGCAGTCGTTGCCATGACCATGGCTGCCGGGATCATGGCTTCCATGCCGGCAGTACAGGCACTTTCTCCTGTTGAACTGGCAGCAATGGTCTGTGCTATCAATGGCGGTGCAACTGCATTCAGTCATGTAAATGATTCCGGTTTCTGGCTGGTCGGTTCTCTGCTGGAGATTGACGAAAAAAGCACACTGAGATCATGGACTATCATGGAAACAATTATCGGCTTGGTTGGTCTTGTGTGTGCGTTGGTAATTTCGATTTTTGCATAAAGGAGGAATCATTCATGCGTTTGAAAGTAAAACTATGCGATATGGTCACTATTAAAAATTTGGTGCTTGCAGCAGAGCGTTTGCCATGTGATGTAGACTTGCAGTCAGGCAGTTTTGTGATAGATGCGAAATCTATTCTTGGAGTGCTAGGACTGCCAGAAAACGACACCGGCATTTTGCAAGTACATTCTGATGACCCAAATATCTGCACACCATTTTTGGAAGAACTTGAACATCTGGGGATCTTGTGTCCGGAAGGACCAATGATCCAAAAGACTACGTTTCTGGCATGTGCACTGGGAGAAATACTGATAGATTTTACCCTGCAAGGCAGAAATGAACAGGGGCAGCGTGTTTTTGCACAAAACGCAGGCGGTGCTCCAGCAAACGTCGTGGCTGCCATGGCAAAACTGGGCGCACGAACTGCCTTTATCGGAAAAGCCGGAAACGATATGCATGGCAGATTTTTAAAGGAAACACTGGAACAGTGCGGAATTGACAGTACCGGTTTGACGCTGAGCGATGATTACTCCACAACACTGGCGTTTGTGGACGTGAAGCCGGACGGAGAAAGAGAATTTTCCTTTGCACGGAATCATGGGGCAGACAAGATGCTGGAAAAGAGTGATATTCCTTTGGAACTGATTCGCAGTAGTGGAATTTTGCATATTGGCTCGATTTCGCTGACCGATGAACCAGCTCGCAGCACCACCTTATTTGCCGTACAGAAAGCGAAAGAAGCAGGCTGTGTAATTTCTTATGACCCGAATTATCGTGCTTCACTCTGGAAATCAGAGGAACTTGCAAAAAAACAAATGCGGAGTATGATTCCATATGCGGATTTGATGAAGATCTCGGAAGAAGAAACGCAGTTGCTCACAGGTGAAAGCGATTACAAGACCGCTGCTGAAATTCTGATGCAGAATGGTGTGAAAATTGTAGTTGTAACACTTGGAAAAATGGGAGCTTATGTGCAGACCAAACAGGGCGGAACGCTTGTAAAGGGATTCCGAAATAAAGCGGTAGATGCAACGGGGGCAGGCGATGCCTTTTGGGGCGGATTTCTGTTTCAGTTCAGCCGCTGCGGAAAAGCGCCGGAAGCTGTCACGGCAGAAGAGGCAGCAGAGTTTGCAGATTTCGGAAATGCAGTGGCAAGTGTCTGTGTCCAGAAACATGGAGCCATTCCAGCAATGCCAGACATGGCACAGGTCATGGAACAATTGAAGAAAGAGAGGTTATGAGTATGAAATTGCAGGACAATGCGACCGGATTCCAGCACATGGGATTCCCGACCAACAATTTGCAGGAAACCGTCCCTTTTTATGAAAAGCTCGGATTCAGCGTGGCACTTCGCACCTATAACGAAGAGGCCGGCGAGGCAGTGGCATTTTTGCAGCTGGGAAATCTGATGCTGGAGATCTATGAAAATCATCAAGCACCAATGCAGACGGGGGCATGGGATCATCTGGCGATTGATGTCAAGGACATTGAAGCCGCTTATGAGGAAGTCTGTGCACTGGGACTGAACAACCAGAAAGATACCATTCACTTTCTGCCCTTCTGGGAGCATGGCGTAAAGTACTTCAAGATTACGGGACCGAACTGCGAAGTTATTGAGTCCAGCCAGATTCTTTGAGAATGCCTTCTTAAAAGTATACATGCCGCCCTTTGTATCGTGAATATTTGCCGCATGAACGTGACTATACAGGAGATTTCCCATTATTTTGTCCCATACGCCGTTATCTCTTGCTTGTTGCTTCATATTACAAATATACATCATCTTTGTGAAGTAACGCAAATGCAGAAAGGAGAGCGTTACGATGAACGAAGCTAAAGTCATACTCGTGCTTGTGGGCAGCGTGCTGGCGGAGATAGCGCAGGAGATCATCACCTACATCGCAGAAAAGGACGAGTGAACACCATAGGCAGGCTTTCGGGTCTGCCTTTAATTTTTGTAAAGGAGTTTTAAAATGAGCGAAGAGGTAGTAAACTGCATTATCCGCAATCTTTGGAACAATTACAAGGTAAAAGTGCCGTATAAAATAAAAGAGCACGCCGACGAAATGTTTCGCAGCGAGCACGATAAGCTTCATGATATGGCGGCAAGTACAAACTTTGTTTTGCAAAAGCATCATAAGCTGGACAAATTTGAAGAGAAGATAAATTATGAATTCGGAATGTTTGTTTTAAAGTCTGTAATGAAACTAAATAACGAGTTTAACGATGCGTATGATTATTATCAGACACTGTCAAAAGAGTGTTACACGATCATTCCGAGGGGGATATGAGGATCGTGGGGGTTGTATTTGGTTAAAATATGTGGTATAATTAAAATTGATTAACATACACACAAAAAGAACTTTTACGCTGAAAAGCAAAAGTTGAAAATGAGGCGAGGCATTATGTATCTGTTTTATTTAACAATGAAAACAACAAACGGCTTGATCGCAATAGCAATACTGCTTTATATACTTATTCTTGCAATATTAAGTCCTGTATTAAAGCGAAAAGAAAAGTATGGTATAGTTAGAGTTATGTCTGTACTCCCTGTCATTGCTGCTGTTATACATTTTGCGGTTTATGGTATAGTATGCTTTTGGCATTTTATCTTTTTGTATCTTGAGGCATTGATACCTCTGATGTTCCTGTATTCGGGTAAAAAGCCTAAACTGAGGATATTGAGATCTCTAACTTCATCGATATTGGCGTTCGTTGTCTGCTTTGTATTTTTAGTAAATGCTATCGGTAGCCCTATGGTACATAATTATACGAGAATGAGTTATACGGAAAGCTTTAAAAATATGCTTGATACTTTAGAAAAGGAGTATTGTCTGAGTTCTTGGAAGAAAATAGATTATGATGCCTTATATAATGAATATCTGCCGCAAGTTGAAGAGGCTGAACGGAATAATAATGAGATAGAATATGCTGCGATAATTACGGAAGTTACCCATAAATTCTACGATTCTCATACATACTCATACCTTTCACAGAATGTAGATCTTAGCACTTGCGAATATATGGCAGGAAATGATTACGGTTTATCAATGATAAGAGTTGATGACGGCAGTGTCCTTGCAGTTTCTGTTGAGCCTAATTGTTTGGCAAATAAAGAAGGTATTCACGATGGAACGACTATAGTGGCTTGGAACGGCAAGGATATAGATGAAGCAGCAGCCGAAACCGAGTGCTGTTTTCCCGGCATTAGTTTTCCTGTAAAAGAAAATGAAGATGTATTTCGTCCTATGTTTCTTGCCGGAAAAGGCGAAGAATGTGTTGATATAACATTCATTAATGACGAGGGTGCAGAACAGACCATATCTGTAAAAAGCATAGATACATATTATGATAGGCTAATGAGTACATATGCTAAGCTGTCACATCTTAATACCGAGCAACGTAATTTTCATTCGTGTATGTTGGATGATAAATGTGGATATATTCAGATCATCAGCGAAAGCTATAATTCTCTTTGGGATAACGTAGCATGTGTCAGAAATGGATATTATCCTAAACTTACAGAATATTATGCGGATATGATAAAAAATTTAGAGAATCAAGGTATGGAATATCTCATCATTGATATTCGTAATAATGGCGGCGGTTATGATTGTGTCGCGGGAGCGTTAGCATCGCTTTTTACAGAGGAGAAAAAACATATGGTTTCTTTCGGATATGAAGATACTAACGGATACCATATTAGTGAAAATCAGTACATATATCCCGACGGAAGATACAAAGATCTGCCTGTTGCCGTATTGGTAAATTCTCAGTGTATGAGCGCAGGCGACGGAATGGCTAAATTCCTTGGCGATTGCGATAACGTCACTTTAATGGGCATTACTTCAAGCAGCGGTGTAAATCAGAACAATGGAGGATATATATACCTTACAGAAAATATTGAGGTGTGCTATCCAGTATTTTTGAGTTTGTCTGAGAATGGCACTCCGCTGATAGATACTGATAACACAAGGGAAAATAATATACCGCTTGATGTTAAGATACCGATCACACGAGAAAATGCAGAAGAACTTTTCGGAGAAGATAACAAAGACATTGAACTGGAATATGCGATAGAGTATCTTCAAAAATCAAATTAGTACGAGTTGATTGGATCAACAAATCGGAAGATGTGAGGAGAAGAAAATGATTATTTTAATAACATCCGATACTTTTGCCTTGTAATGAGTGAAAATTATATTAAAAATCATTTTGACAATATCAAGAAGTATGCCAATGCCATAGAGTGTCGCTTAGACGATGAATGGTGTACTATGGAAAGCGTTTTGGAAGATAATACACAGTTTTTGAAACTTGCCAAAAAGTATAATGTAAAATATTTACTTATTGATGATAAGTATGAGATAGAGATTGATTTATAGTGACAAATTCCAGTTTGAAGGGGTTGTGTAAATGAAAAAAAGATATTGTATTGTTGCACAGATTGCATTGTTATTATGGTTTTTCCTTGATATGACAGGTTTGTATTTTGGAAACAAATGTTTAGTTACAAGGTCATATAAAGAAGATGGTATATTCTTTTTGATTTATTTGATTACAATAATACTGTTTCTTGTAAAAGAAGATATTGGAAAATATATTGTTATCGGGTTGATGTCAATGTGGCTTGTTATACAACTTATGTGTCACGAGTGGTATACTATTTTTGACAGTGGATTTATGGGATCATTAGATGGTAAAATTAAATATTTCTCAGAAACAATTCACTGGATTGATGTAGAAGGAAAATACATACCTGATGTATATCATACCATTTTACATATTTTAATTTTGTGTACATTAACTATAACAATTATCTATTCAATAAGGAACAGACGAAAAACTTAAATTCCAGTTTACAGTGCTGCAATAAAATTATTATCAAAATATCAGCCACACCCTATGCCAATTTGACAGCACGAGGCGTGGCTTGTTGTTTGTGCGATCCTGCTTGCTTTCCCCGCAGAAAAAAGGTATAATAGGAATAACAAATATTTTCAAGGAGGCAGGCTGAGTAGGCGTATACGTCCGTTTTGCTTGTGAATAATAGCAAAAAGGAGATGGTGTTGTGCTTAGAATATTTTTTGGAAAACACCCTAAAGAAATATACAATACTGAGGTTTATTATGCAAATCAGTATGATAAAATGTGGATCACGGAACCATTTGCAAAGAAAATCATTAAGGATATTGATGACTCAACTGTAATTGACCCCGATCTTATAGAAAATGATATTTTTGGTAAATTCAATTCTACTGAATTGTCAGCGGGCGAGAATGCGTAAGTCCTTGCTGTGCGAATATGAAATCCGCAACAAAACAATATATCGAAAAGTTTTGCGGTTATAAATCGCAAAACTAATTGACTTTTTCTGAATTTTGCGGTATAATACTTTACAGACGGAGGTGGTCAGAATGATTTACAGACCTATGTATGTAGATAAGATAATGGCTTATGTGGATACGCCGTTTGTGAAGATACTCACAGGAGTACGCCGCTGCGGAAAATCTACGATACTCAAAATGATTATGGAAAAGCTGAAAACGGAGCGCAATGTCCCTGAAAATCGGATTATAAGCTGTCGTTACGATTCGATGGAATATGAGGATATGACGGCGAAGCAGATGTACGCTCAGTTAAAGGAACAGCTTTCAAACAATGAAAAGACTTACCTGTTTCTTGATGAAGTGCAGGAAATCAAGGGGTGGGAAAAGGTTGTAAATTCATTGGCGTCGGATTTTGATGTTGACCTGTATATCACAGGCTCTAACTCCCGAATGATGTCCTCTGAAATATCAACCTATCTTACCGGAAGATATATTTCCTTTCGGATTTTTACCCTGTCCTTTGGCGAATACCTGATGTTCAAGGAAAAGTATGCGGCAATCAGCAATTCCAAAACAGAGCTTGAAAATTATGTTCGTTTGGGCGGCTTTCCCGCAACCCATTTACAGGCGTATTCTCAGGACGAAATCTACACGATTGTCAGGGATATATACAATTCAACGATTTTTTCGGACATCGTAAAGCGGAATCAAGTCAGGAAAATCGACCAGCTGGAGCGTGTTGTAAAATACACCTTCAACAATGTGGGCAACACCTTTTCTGCGAAGTCGATTTCAGACTATCTGAAATCTGAACGCCGTTCCCTTGACAATGAAACGGTTTACAGCTATCTGGAAAAGCTGGAAAAGGCATATCTGCTCCATCGGTGTTCAAGATATGATTTGCAGGGAAAGGAAATACTGAAAACGCAGGAAAAATTCTATCTTGCAGATGTTGCTCTGCGGTACAGCGTTCTCGGCTACAATGCAGACAGTGTAGCTTCAAGCCTTGAAAACATCGTCTATCTGGAACTTTGCCGGCGAGGTTATACCGTAAATGTCGGAAAAACAGGAGACGGTGAGATTGATTTTGTCGCAGTAAGGCAGAACGAAAAAATTTATGTTCAGGTTACGCAGGAAATCCGTTCGGAAAAAACGGAGAAGCGAGAGTATGACCGACTGCTTGAAATACACGATAATTATCCGAAATATGTTCTCACGACAGATGAATTTGCAGGGGGAAACTATGAGGGCATTAAAACAATGCACATAGCGGATTTCTTGCTCAGTACAGAATATTAAAATCAAAGATTACAAAAAAACACCCACTTGCATAGTCAGACGGACGTTTTTTTGTGGAAAGGAAGCCTAATGAAAAAGAATATCCTCACGAACGGAAAGCAAGACCGAAACGGAGATTACCGAAACCGATAACGGACACGGAAATACCGCAGAAAAAATCAGCCTTTACGATAAAACAATCGGCTTTTGTAAAGGCTGTCTTGCCTGCCAAAAAACCAAGCGTTGTGGGCAATTCTGATCGGGGTTGTCCATTTTCTAAAATGAATGGAAATGCAAATCGAATTTTGTGGAGGAGAATATGAAATGAAGATCTATGATATTTCACAAGAGATTTTTGGCTGTCAGGTATATCCAGGCGACCCGACGCCCCAAAAAAGGGTGCTTTCTTCAATGGAAAAAGGCGATCTGTATAACCTGACTGCTTTTAGTATGTGTGCTCACAACGGCACGCATATCGACGCACCGTTTCATTTTATCAAAGGCGGAAAAACTGTCGATTTCATTGGCTTAGATACATTTATAGGCATGGCTTATGTTGCAGAATATAATGGAATCGTTTCTGCCGATGATGCCACGGAAATACTTGAAAAAGCGAAAAAACAGAATCCAGAAGCGGCAAAGAGAATTCTTATCAAGGGAGAGGCAGAGGTCTCTGCGGAAGCAGCTAAAGTATTTGCCGAATCAAACATTTTACTGCTTGGCAACGAATCTCAAACTGTTGGCCCTGAAAACGCTCCAATGGAAGTACACCTTATCTTGTTAGGAGCTGGTGTCGTATTGCTTGAAGGGATACGTTTATCAGAAGTTTCAGAGGGTGTTTATTTCTTAAACGCAGCGCCGTTGAATCTATCAGGCTCAGATGGTTCACCTTGCAGAGCCGTACTGATCTCCACTGAAAAATAAATTCCAGTTTATATAATACAATAAAATTATTATCAAAATAAACGCCACACCCCGTGCCGATTTGACAGCACGAGGTGTGGGCAATGCTAAAATGATGGCAGGCACTTTTCTGTGTCTGCCATCATTTTTTGTGTAAAAGTCGGGTTATAGCATATCAGCGCAAAGAAAGTCAAACGGGTGACACGAAAACAGTTCGGTACAAATGGCAACGCCTTTTTTATGCTCTGCTTGATACGCTAAGCTTTTTGAAAAAGAGTATAGAAATAACAAGCACTGCTGGGAATACACAGCCTGCAAACAGCCCTTTCTGAATGTTATCTCCTGCGTTTTGCGAAATGTTGCCAATGATAGCAGGGCCAAGCGCTCCGCCCATATCCCCTGCCATTGCCAGCAGAGCAAACATAGCCGTGCCGCCTAATGGTATTTTTGCAGAACAGATGCTTATTGTTCCGGGCCACATTATGCCTACCGAAAAGCCGCACACTATGCAGCCGACAAGTCCCAGCAGAGGTATCTCCGACAAAGATGCTGTAATATAGCAAGCAAGACAAAGAGCACCCGAACCTATCATAAATTTCATAAGATCAAGTTTTTCGCCATATTTTCCGTACAGCGAGCGGCTTATACCCATTGTAACGGCAAACATACAAGGGCCTGCAATATCGCCCATTGATTTTGAAAGTCCCAATGCTGATTCTGCAAAGGCAGATGCCCATTGCGCCATTGAAAGCTCCGACGCTCCTGCACATATCATAAGCAGAATGGAGAGCCAAAACAGCGGAACTTTAAGCAGGCTGCCGATGCTAGATCCCTTGCCGTCCTCTGTGGGGTGTTCGATAGGGCATACCGCAAAATTAAACACGTTGCAAAGGGGTATCACCGCCCATATGCAGGACAGCACTCTCCAATTTTCTATCCCGAAAAGCGAGAAAAACAGCGTTGAAAGCAGTATAACTCCTACAGAACCCCAGCAGTAAAAGGAGTGCAGCAGACTCATTGCCGCCTCTTTGTGTTCAAACGGACACGCCTCAACGATAGGGCTGACAAGCACTTCCGTAAGACCGCTGCCTATGGCGTAGAGTATTGTACTGATAATTATTCCAGTAAACGGATCAGCTGTGACCTGCGGAAGAAAAGCAAGTCCGATAAGTCCGACCGCCGAAAGAAGCTGCGAACCAACAACGCATTTTCTGTAACCTATAACATCTGCAAAATGTGCGCACAAAATATCCACTATAAGCTGCGTGATAAAGAATACAGATGAGATAAGCGCTATTTTTCCCAAAGGTATCACATAAGACTTATGAAATGTGAGAAACAGCAGCGGTGCAAAATTTGCAGCTATCGCCTGTGTGACAAATCCCATATAACAGGCTATCAGCGTTTTTCTGTAATTCATATGATCATCTCTTTCCTTTCTGTATTACTATTTTAACAAAGCCTTTTGCCCTTATCCAAGTCTTTTAAATACAGGCATAATGTCAAGAGGTGCAGGCACGGTCACAGTCTGACCTCCGTTGTATACTTTCTTATCGGAAAGGCTCTCCCACTTGCCCTTCGGCAGATATACGCTGCGCTCTCTTGCGCCAAGCTCAAGCACAGGGGCTACAAGATAATCGCTGCCGAACATATACTGCTCCGGAAGCTCCCAGCACTTTTCGTCGTCGGGGAACTCAAAGAACATAGTTCGGATAAGCGGAGCGCCTGTTTTCGCCGTTTCCTCCATAAGTCCCGCAATGTAGTCCTTCATTGAAAGACGTATATCCAGCCACTTTTTCATGATCTCATAGGCTTCATCACCATAGCTCCACAGCTCGTTTGGGTGACCTGTATAAAGATATCCGCCGCCAAAATCACGGTCATCAAGCTTTGGAATATCCCAGTCAGGACCACGGTTTCCGTGCATACGCAGGATAGGACAGAATACACCGTACTGATACCAGCGTATAAGAAGCTCCGTAAAATCGGGATCGTCCCAGTTGTCCGTCATAAATCCGCCAATGTCCGTCGTCCACCAAGGTATACCTGCAAGACCCATGTTCTGACCTGCAATGACCTGATCCTTAAAGGATTCAAAGTTGGACTGAATATCGCCTGTCCAAACAAGAGTTCTATACTTCTGGCTTCCTACCCAAGCAGAGCGGCAGAGGTTTACCGCTTCATGATCTCCCTCAGCTTCCTGTCCGTTATAGAATGCCTCAACATATTTCTTTGGGTATTCGCAGCCTACCTTTGAGCCACGTCCGGTATAATAGCGGTAATTTTCAAAATCATACTTGGTGCTGTCAGGCTCGGAATTGTCCAGCCAGAAAAGGTCAATGCCCAGGTCACGGTAATTCTGCCTGCACTTGCTCCAAACAAATTCCTGCGCTTCGGGATTGAAAAAGTCTACTGTGCCGCAGTCGCCCTCATAATCATAGGTCTGCACCGAACCCACATCAGTGGTGCTTATGAGCGCCTTCTGCTCCATTTCATAATAATTTTCACTGCGCTTATCTACTGAAGGCCAAACGGATACCATGACCTTAGTTCCCATATTGTGCAGCTCGTCAGTCATTGCCTTTACTGCCTCTTTGCTCCAGTACTTTTCGTCAAATCTCCAATCACCCTGATATGGCCAGTGGAAAAAGTCGATAACTATAACATCAAGCTTTATGCCAAGCTCTTTGTATTTTCTTGCGACCTCAAGCACTTCATCGGGGGTACGGTAACGAAGTTTGCACTGCCATAGACCAAGATAATCCTTGCTCATAACAGGTGCTCTGCCCACACATTCGGTATAATTCGTCACGATCTGTGCAGGTGTATCGTCGGCTGTTATCCAGTAATCCACCATGTCGCTTTCGTCAGAGATCCACTTTGTGATATTTGTTCCGAAAGCGGCTTCGCCCGTTGCAGGATTGTTCCATAGCATACCATATCCCTTGCTAGAGATCACAAAAGGAACGCTTACCTGAGAATTTCGCTGTTCGAGAGGAAGTACAGAGCCTTTAAGGTCAAGTATAGGCATCTGATACTGACCCATACCGTAAAGCTTTTCATCAGGGTCTGACTCAAAGCGAACTGTTATCTTAAAATCATCAGAAGCAAGACCCTTGTATTCACGGGATCTGGTCTTGTAACATATAGCCTCTTTACGAATCGAGCCATAATAATAGCTGTAATACTCCTGCAAAATAAGCTCGTTGTCTTTATAAAAGCATATTATGCCGACGCCGTTGATAGTTGCCTTTATCTTACCGTTTACTATCTCTGCTGTTTCGCTTCCTTCGTCAATGGTCACCGTTGCGCTGTGTGCCACATTCTCGGTAAGAGCGTGTGCATTTTCGGGAAGCTTTTTAAGCAGTGTTGCCCTTACACGCAAAGCATTGTTTCCCCAGCCCTCGATACGGATAGTTTCATTTCTGGACCGTACGATAAGCGCACCGTTATCTTCAATAAATCTTATCATTTTAATACCTCCTGTGGAATTTTAGTATTGACGTTCAATTAAATTTGCAGTATAATTATAACATCAAAAAGCGGAAATAGGTATAATTAAATTATCTAAAACTATGAAAATAACGTCAAGCGAGGAACAAAAATGTCAATAGTTGATTACAGTGTACTGAAAAATGAAGATCATGGTACGGAGCCGCCTTTTAAATCTGACGAATCAGGGCTGCACGGGAAAGCTGATTTTCCAATAGCCGTTTACAACGCAGATGTTACGAATAATTTTGTGAGCTGGCATTGGCACGAGGAGCTTGAATTTGGCTATGTGACAGAGGGCAGCGTGCTTATCGAGTGTGGAAAAAACAAGCATATACTGAACACAGGCGATATATATTTTGTAAACGCCAATACACTTCACGCATTGTTCAGATCAGGCTCGGGAACTAAAAGCGTTTTTCGTTCTGTGGTCGTGCACGGCTCGATAGTCGGCGGAAGAGATAGCAGCGTTTATCACCGCAAATACGTTGCGCCCATAACGGGCAGCAGCGGACTGCGTGAACTGATACTTACCCCAAAGGACAGCGGATATTCAAAAATACTGGGACTGCTCACGAACATATGGAACACGGAAAACACAAAAATGCCCGACCACGAGCTTTATGTACGCAGCGAGCTTTCTGAACTTTTTCGCATTCTTATAAGCATTTCGGAAAAGAACGTATCGGCACGTCCTGCCGCAAGCATAGTGCAGGAAGCAAGGCTTCGTGAGATACTGATTTTTATCCATGACCATTATGCCGAAAAGATCACCCTTGAAGATATGGCGTCAGCGGCATTTGTCAGCAAAAGCGAGGTGCTGAGGTGTTTTAAGAACATAACAGGACAGTCGCCATTTGAATATCTAAAAAATTATCGTCTGCGCAATGCGGCATATATGATAAAAAACACATCTGACTCGATAAATGCTATCTGTGGGCTTTGCGGTTTTGACGATCACAGCTATTTTTCAAAAGCCTTTAAAGAGGCCTACGGATGCAGTCCAAGAGATTTTAGAAAGTAGAATATACGAAACAATATCTCACAGCTTTATCCGTTTGTCGTGCAGACATTACATTCTCATGTTTATAGGACTACGATAAAACTATTATCAAACAAAAGTCGTTTCATTTTATCCAAGTGGAACGTCTTTTGCATTTGTGCTTTTCCTTGTATGAAAAAGAGTCAATAATTCTCCTCCCAATAATCCTCTGCATCCTCGTAGTCATAGAAATCATCATAGTGATCCTCATAGAGATCCTCTGGGTCGTCATAATAATGAGCATCATTCTCACCAGATTTACTGGTTGAGGTTTTATTGGTATTCTTACGGGTAGCTCTGGTAGCTGAACTACTTGCTGTAGTGGTTTTCGGACGTGATGTTGTAGCAGTTGTGAATACCGGAGTATAGCTGTTCTTATTATTGTAATACTTAGGATCATGTATCAAACAGTAGCTGCTGCCTTCTTCAGGAGTATTGTCACAGCCTGAGTGTGCGCATTTTGGGCGCAGGGCATCATAGATCACGGCTATCCCTATGATGATCAACACAGCGACAACGATTCCTTTAAGATTTAACGAAATATGCTGAGAGCTGTTTTCTGTTGTCAGCTTGTAGCCTATATAATCGTCAAGCATGTCCTTGTTTCTGTTGTATTTTCCAGATTCCATAATCACACCTCCAAACTGTGTTTTCTAATATTATACCATATTTTTTAGATTTGTGGTAACAATTTTTGGACAGTTGAATATTCTGTCCCTTTTATCATTTTTAGTGGCAAAGTCGGGTAGTGTGCGGAATATTTTACGATTACTTTTGCTCAACTCTCCTTAATTTTATCCCCATCATGCACCTTGAAGCGAACTCTATACCAATGGGTAAAAAAATTTTTCAAACATCCCCAATTTTGCCCCTAAGTATGCTATAATAGAATAAACAAGAAACCCGACCACAAACCCAGCGAGGTGCTTTTATGACATATGCAATATCTGATATCCACGGCTGTTATGAGGAATATATTAAGCTTATCGAAAAAATAGGCTTCTCTGAGGACGATACCCTCTATATCCTAGGTGACATCTGCGACAGGGGCGAAAAGCCTATGGAAATTTACTACGATATTATGACTCGGGATAATGTTATCCCGCTGTTCGGCAACCACGAACACCTTGCCTATATCAATCTCCGCCACCTTATAAAAAACAACATAGATAAGCTCACAAAAGACGAACGGCTTGACCTGATAGATTGGCTCACCAGCGGCGGCAAACCCACCTTCAGCGAATTTATCTCCCTCTCCAAAGCCGACCGCATGGACTTTATGGAGTTTCTTAAAAGCTTCTCCATGTATGAGGATATCACCATAAACGGCAAACGTTTTGTCCTCACCCATGCAGGTCTTGGCGACTTTAGCGAGAATAAGCCCCTTGACAAGTATACCCTCCACCAGCTTATCTGGGAGCGTGCCGACTATTCAAAACGCTATTTCAGCGACCCCAACACATTCCTCGTGACAGGTCACACCCCTACAGCCAATATCCCAAACCACGGCAGACCCGAAGCCTACAAAGCCAACGGACACATAGCCATAGACTGTGGCTGTGCCTCAGGAGGACGTCTGTGCGCATACTGCTTTGAAACTGACAGCGAGTTTTATGTTGACAAAATAAACTAGCCCCTTGAAAATCACTTCAAAATGTGCTATACTTGTCCTAAACCCAAGGCATAACCGCCGAGGATAAAACAGGCTACACACCCTACTAAGGTGTGCTTATAAGCGGAGATTTATGGAGGTAACTATGGCTTTTGATTTTAAGAAAGAGTACAAAGAATTTTATATGCCTAAAAACAAACCTGAAATTGTAACTGTTCCTAAAGCAAATTATATTTCAGTCAGAGGAAAAGGCGACCCAAATGAAGTAGGTGGAGCATATCAACAAGCAATTAGTGTGTTATATGCTGTTGCTTATACGCTAAAGATGAGTTATAAAACAGATCATAAAATTGAAGGATTTTTTGAATATGTAGTTCCACCACTTGAGGGTTTCTGGTGGCAGGACGGCATAGACGGTATAGACTATACTGATAAAGCGTCATTCAATTGGATTTCTGTTATCCGTTTGCCTGAATTTATAACTCAAAAAGACTTTGAATGGGCGGTTGAAACAGCAACTAAAAAGAAAAAGTTAGATTGTTCATCAGCAGAGCTAATGACAATTGACGAGGGATTGTGTATTCAAATAATGCACTTGGGTCCATTTGATGATGAGCCAGCTACTATCGCATTAATGGATGAATATTTGGATAAAAACGGATATGTTAATGACATAACTACGACAAGATTACACCATGAAATTTATCTCTCAGATGCAAGAAGAGTTGTTCCTGAAAAATGGAAAACTGTCATTAGGCATCCAATAAAGAAGATATAGAATACTTCCATTTAGTCATTCTTTTCTTAAATAATTATCCACCGATACAGCCCCTCTGTATCGGTATTTTTCTGCCCCAACGCCCCTATCCGCCCCACCTCTATTGACATTTCCCCCTCAATGTGCTATCATAAAAAAGTAAGTTAGTCGCAACTATCTCAATAACACCACAGGAGGAAGAAAAATGGATGTGAATGAAAAACCAAAACTTTCAGGCGTGCCTGAAACTATGCTGCAAACTGTTTATGCCCGTGCAAAGGAAACAAAAACAAGGGGCGCAATAAAAGATACAAAGGCAGTGGAGATAATTGATAAGATAGATTATGACTTCTCACTTGCCGATAAAGACTCCGCCATGCACAGCGGCGTTGTGGCAAGAACGATAGTCCTCGATAAGCTTGCAAAAAAGTATCTTGACAAAAACAAAGGCGCAGTGGTGGTGAATATCGCCTGCGGACTTGATACACGCTGTTACAGAATGGACGGCTACACCCATTGGTATAACCTCGACCTGCCAGAAACTATCGCCGTGAGAGAAAAGCTTCTCCCTGAATCAGGGGAGATATCCCAGATAGCAATGTCAGCAATGGACGATTGGAGCGGAGAGATAACCGAGCATGATGCCCCTGCCCTCGTCATTATCGAGGGTCTGACTATGTACCTCTCAGAAAAGGACGTAAAGCAGATATTCGATATCATAAATAAACGCTTTGAACACGTCACAGTGCTGGTCGAGACGATGAGCCCCACTATGGTAAAGCGAATGAAAGAGAAGTCTATCGAGGGCAGCAAAGCCAAATTCACATGGGGTGTCAAGGACGGCAAAGAGCTTGCAAAGCTTCTCCCGAACTTCCGCCACATTGAAGACCACAGCCTTGCCGAGGGAATGGCGGAGTTTATCCCAATATTCAAGCTTCTTAAAAAGATAAAGCCTGTGAGCAATATCTCAAACAAAATAGTAGTAATGGAAAAATAGTCTGAAAAAAGCTTTCACCGATACAGTTTATAAGCTGTGTCGGTGTTTTTATGCCCAGATAAGCTTTGGGCAAAGGAGATACAAAAATAATTTTAAGATGAGCCATAATGAAAATGAGATACTATTGATTTTAGTTAAGATAAATGCTATAATATTTCATAAATCTAAAAGAGGAGAGGATAAAATGCCAATATTTTATATATCGGATATGCACATTGGACACCAAAACGTCCTGCGCCATGATAACAGACCTTTTACTGATGTCAGCCATATGCAGGCTGTCATGACGGCAAATTGGAACAGCGCCGTTGCCCCTACAGACGAAGTGTATATCCTTGGTGACTTTGCATGGAAAAACGCTCAGGGACTTGAAATGCTCTCTCAGCTCAACGGCAGAAAGTATCTTATCCTCGGCAACCACGATAAGCCCACAGAGGAAATGAAAGCCTGCTTTCAGTGGGTAAAAGACTATGCAGTGATAAAAGACGGCGAAACGCAGGTGGTGCTTTCTCATTATCCTATCGCCCATTGGTATAATCAGTATCGTGGTGCAGTCCACCTTTATGGTCATGTCCACAACACCAAGGACTATCAGGCGTTTTTGCAGTATGCGCGAATATGCAAAAGCCTATCCATACCATTTGAAAGCTATAACGTGGGCTGTATGCTCTCTTATATGGACTACACCCCCAGAACACTTGAAGAAATAAGGAGGAACGCAAAATGATACTTGTAACAGGAGATATCCACGGAAGCCACGATATCCATAAGCTCAGCGACAAAGGCAATCCCGACTTCAAGGATATTTTTAACACCATGACAAAGGACGATTATGTTATAATTTGCGGAGATTTCGGACTTGTGTGGAACAACGATAAGGAAGATATGTGGTGGAGAAGCTGGCTTAATGACAGACCTTTCACCACCCTCTTTGTTGACGGCAATCACGAGAATTTCGACCTTCTGAACGCTTACCCTGTGGAAAATTGGCACGGAGGAAAGATACACCGAATAGCCCCAAGCATTATCCACCTTATGCGAGGACAGCTTTTTGATATCGAGGGCAAAAGCTTTTTCACCATGGGCGGCGCAGAAAGCCACGACAGAGAGTTTCGCACCATAGGCATAAGCATTTGGGAGCAGGAGCTTCCTAATAACAAAGAATACGCTGGGGCGCTTTCCACCCTTGAAAAGTGCGGATACAAAGCCGACTATGTTATAACACACTGCGCCCCTACAGATATCGAATATGAGGTAGAGCATGGAAAAAGCACATCTGCCTATAATTTCTACTATTCAGAAAACAGGCTCACAGAGTTTTTCCGTGACCTTGCAGATAAAATGCAGTATGAACGCTGGTTTTGCGGACATTATCACTGCGACTATGTGAGCAAGCTAAACCCTAAGTTTGAGATACTTTATGATAAAATAGTCACACTGCCGTAATAACCTGACCTATGAGCTTGTAAACCACGCTCCCCTTTGACTTCCCACCCCCACCATGCTATAATGATAAAAAGAGGTGACATCACATGACCCATAAAGCATACTACCACCTGCCGGGGCTTTTCGAGTTTTATGACCTTTACGCCGCATTCCTACCCATATTCCGTGAGCATAGAGAATATTTCTATGACTGGTGCGAGATAGGCTCTGTCTATGGCGCACCTGCCGATTGCATATGGGGCGGCGGACGAGCAGGCTTCGGCGAACATTCTCCCCATGACGTCCTCAGCCTTATGAAAGAATACAACATCTCCTCACGGCTGACCTTCAGCAATTCCCTGCTTAGAGAAGAACACCTTTCAGACAAAAAGTGCAATGACCTTTGCAGGCTGTTTTCCAAAAGCACCACCCCACAAAACGGCGTGATAATATGCTCCAACCTGCTTTTATCCTACCTGAAAAAGAATTATCCCCACCTCTATTTTGTGTCCTCAACCACCAAAGTCCTCACCGACTTTTCTCAGCTTGTAAACGAGCTTAACAACGACGATTTTTCCTGTGTAGTCCCAGACTTTCGCCTTAACAAAGCCTTTGATAAGCTCTCAACTCTCTCCTCTCAGCAGAAAAACAAGGTTGAGTTTCTCTGCAACGAGTGCTGTTATGTAGGCTGTACAGACCGAAAAAACTGCTATGAAAACGTCAGCCGCAAAAATCTCGGTGAAAACTGCCCCGACCATGTTTGCAAAGCACCAAACGCCCAAGAGGGCTACCGCTTTTCAAAAGCCATGGAAAGCCCCGCCTTTATCGGCATAGAGGATATCCAAAACACCTATCTCCCCATGGGCTTTTCAAACTTCAAAATAGAGGGCAGAAGCCTTGGAAGCGCCCTTATACTTGAATTTCTGCTCTACTATATGACAAAACCACAGTATCAGCTAAAAATCAGAGAGCAAATTTATCTTGACAGTATGCTGGATCTGTTTTGACTATTCTTCACATCACATATCTCCCATATCACAAGAAATATGTCACAAAATTCATGTTACCCATGGCTTACTTGGAAACAAAAATCAAAATAAGTGTAAACAATGCCAAGTTTCTGTTGAAACAGCTATTATAATATAGTATAATAACACAGTGCTTTGTCACAAAAAAGTTATAGGAGAATTTACATGAAGAAAATTATCGACATATTTCTGCGTTCTTTGCTCACAGGCGTGGCGATAGCCATAGGCGGAACGGTCTATCTTTCCTGCCCTAACAAATATCTGGGAGCGTTTCTTTTCGGCATAGGACTATTTGTGATACTGTCCTTTGGATTTAATCTCTTCACAGGAAAGGTCGGCTACGCAGTGGAAAATAAGCCCTCTTATCTCGGAGAGCTTTGTTTGATATGGCTCGGCAATTTTGCAGGAGCAGTCCTCTCTGCCCTGCTTATTACCCAAACACGCATATCCGCCATAAGCGACAAAGCCACAGAGCTTTGCAATATAAAGCTTGGGGATAATATCACAAGCGTTTTTATCCTATCATTTTTCTGCGGAATACTTATGTTCGTTGCCGCAGACGGCTATAAAACTATCCAAAACCCTGTGGGACAGATACTTGCTATATTTCTCCCCGTTGTGGTCTTTATCCTCAGCGGCTTTGAACACTGCGTCGCTAATATGTATTTCTTTACCATAGCAGACTCATGGAGCATTAAAGCATTTGGCTACCTTATTATAATGTCCCTTGGCAACTCCATCGGCGGAATACTTATCCCCCTTCTGCGAAAAGGCTTTGTATCAAAAGCATGACGCCTATTTTTATAAGCTTATGTAACACATAAAAAAAAGCACCGCAGTTCAAAAAAGAACTGCGGTAAAAAAATGACTTCTGCTCTCAGGAACACAGTAAAGGGGTATTATGAAAACATCGCAAAGTTTCAAAAACCAAAACAAAATCAAACAAAAGAGTAGTAAACATCATAAGATAACAAATAAAACACAATTTAAACAATTTAGAAGGAGTGTGCAGAAGTCATAAGGCAATCCTTGTGCGGTATTGCCTTGATTCGTTCCTGATGTATGTATTATATCACACCAAAAACCATTTGTGGTAACTTTTTTTGGACAGTTGCGACTTTTTTTCAAAAAATTCTGCACCCCGAAAATCCTAAAGCTTTCAGAGTGCAGAATTATCTTTTTCTGTAGGAGCTAACAGCGTTCGCCCCTACCCACGTCTATCTGAATCGTCGCCTATCTATCAAATAATATCCGCCCTGCGTTTACCTATCTGTGCAAACTCTTTGCGCCGTGTGATAAAGTAAGCCACTGTTACCGCAGTGCCTGTTATCACCCAGGAAACAGGGTAAACTATCATGAGCATAATATAGCTTCTGTGAGCCGTATAAATGGTGTTCACCCACACAAGCCTGAACACGCAGGTGCCAAGCACAGTTATGACCGCAGGCGTCATAGAGTGACCCATTCCCCTAAGACAGCCGCCTGATATTTCGTAAACACCCGTAAGAAGCTCAAGCAGGCAAACTGACCACATTCTTATCATTGCATAGTGTATAACGTTCTCGTCCGTTGAGAAGATCTGTATAAAAAGGTGTCTGCCAATAAGGAATATCAGACTCAGCCCAAAACAGCTTGCAAGCCCGATAAAGGTGCAAAGCCTGTATATCTTTTTACAGCGTTCCTTATCCTGAGCCGCAAAATTCTGACTTGTAAAGGTGGTCGCAGTCTGAGCGAAAGCGTTTATCACAAAATATGCCATGAACTCAAAATTCTGTTCCGCTGTGCTTCCGGCGATACCGTCTGAACCGAAGCTGTTTATCGCCGCCTGTATCACAACGTTTGACAGTGAGAAAACCATGCTCTGCAAACCAGCCGGCAAGCCTATTTTTATGATACCAAGGAGATATTCCCAGCGTATCCTGAGCTTTCTGAAATCAAGTCTTAGCATCTCCTCCTCGTGGGTAAGAAAGTAAAGTATCATGCAGGCACTGAAAAAGTTTGATATAACAGTTGCCGTTGCAACGCCTGCCACGCCCATTTTGAACACGATCACGAACACAAGGTTAAGGATTACATTTATAACGCCAGCAGTGATGAGAGCGTAAAGAGGTCGGGTGCTGTCGCCCTTGCTTCTAAGCACTGCCGAACCAAAGTCATATATCTCGATAAAAGGCATTGCAAAGAAGAATATCCTGAGATACAGCGTTGCAAGCTTGAAAACGTCGTCAGGCACATTCATCATGCCAAGAAGTATCGGTGCTAATATCTCGCCTACACCCAGTATGATAAATCCGCTTATGACCGCCAAAAGCACCACCGTATGTACAGCCTCGTTTACCTTATCTTTTCTGCCCTGACCAATAAGCCTTGCCACCACAACGTTTGCGCCAACAGAAAGTCCCAAAAAAAGGCTTACAATAAGGTTCACCAATGATGAATTGCTTCCAACCGCCGCCATGGCTTTGTCGCTGTCAAATCTACCCACCACCGCAAGGTCGGCAGAGTTAAAAAGCTGCTGCAAAATACTTGACAATGCAAGGGGCAGTGCAAAA
This sequence comes from uncultured Ruminococcus sp., assembly GCA_934435205.1. GTDB lineage: Bacteria > Bacillota > Clostridia > Oscillospirales > Ruminococcaceae > Hominimerdicola. The sequence goes on from CAKSAK010000005.1 coordinate 115,685, forward strand.
ATAACGATCTTGCCCACAAGCGGACCGTTTAACATATCTATCTTCTTATTTTTCATACCAGATCTTCTCTCATCTTTAAACTAACTATTTTTATCGTACCTAATATTATATCACACCATCAAAGCTATTTCAATACACGAATTTGCACATAAGCACACACAGTGATGTGTAAAAATCTAATCATTACGACCATTTGTACAATTTTTTGAACTCTTTGCCTGTTGACAAAGGCGGGAAATGGTGTTATAATAATATTCCACGGGAGGTGAGCAGTATGGCGATAGACAAAAAAGGCACAAAGCAGATAGCCGACAACCGAAAGGCACGTCACGATTATTTCGTGCTGGAGCAGATAGAGTGCGGTATCGAGCTTGTGGGAACAGAGGTCAAGTCTATAAGGAACGGCGGCGTCAATCTGAAAGACAGTTGGTGTTCTATCGAGGACGGAGAGATGTGGGTCAAGGGTATGCACATATCCCCTTATGAACACGGCAATATTTTCAACCGTGATCCACGCCGTGAGAGAAAGCTGCTGCTCCACAAACGTGAGATACTGAGGCTGTTCGAAAAGGTACAGCAGGAGGGTCTTACGCTTATCCCGATGTCGCTATATTTCAAAGGCAGCAGAGTCAAGCTTGCACTTGGGCTTTGCAAGGGCAAAAAGCTTTATGACAAGCGTGAAGACATGGCAAAGAAAGCCGCACAGCGTGACATAGAGCGTGCCATGAAAGAGCGAAACTGACACGGGGGTGTAAAGGTTTCGACGGGGGTTTTGAAGCACGATAAGCGAGTAGAGGAGCGCACACTCTTTAAACGGCGTACGTTTTAAAATTAGACGACAACGATAATTTTGAATTAGCTGCTGCTTAAGTCAGCGCTCGTCTTGCCTTAGAGTACCACGGCTTTGGTAAAGGCGTCGATCAGTGGTGAACGTTACAAAGCGACGGCTGTAGCCTTGTGATGTATCACAGCCTACCAAACACACAGGCGTGTCTGTTTGCCTTTGTGCAAGGGAACGGGAGTTTTCCGCAATAACAGAATACACTCGTAGAAGTTCGTGGGGATAGGCTTTCGGACAGGAGTTCGATTCTCCTCACCTCCACCATAATGCCACCGTAATTTTGATAGAATTACGGTGGCATTTTTCTATGCCCGAAAACCGCTTGAAATCAGGCTTTTCGGCTGTTTCAGCACAGAAACGAACCCCGCTACAGAGTAATTCTGCAGCGGGGTTTTCTGCGTTTTATGGGGATCGTGGCTTTCTGCTCCGACATAATCGTTAAACAGCCGTGTATTTGTTGAATTACTGGGGGTAATCGTTAAACCACCAAGTTCTGATGCTAGAACTTATAAGCACATTTGATCAAGGATAGCTCTGGCATCTGTTTTCCTTGCAAATACCCGAGGCGTAAGCCGTTTAGTAGGCGGTCACCCATGACCCAATTCAAAGTGGTATTTTACAATTCACTTTCGCATCCTTAATGAGGAAAATTAAGAGGTATGGAAAAATATCAAAAGAGTGCCTAGCAAAATTAAATTATTCTAATAGATTTTGCAAATCGCCATTATCATGTAAACCTCTTTGCTAATTAGTCTTTAAATATGAACATATCTGATTATAGTAATCAGCGACGGACGCATTACTGTATTTTTCAGCATCGCGCTCAAGTCTCTGCGAGCTGTACATATAGTACGAGATGGCGGAGTCATCATCAGGAGAAATGTAGTTGCCGAACTCATCTTCGTATATCCCAGCGGTATCAAGAACCAGGAGATTGGCGTACTTTGCAGTATCACTGTTGTCCCTGATAGCTTGAAGGAGGTTCACCTGATAGTGTTGGTATCTGTGATAAAGCTCATGGCAAAGAACCTGTATCACGGAGTAGCCTCCCGCTTCGGAATCAACAACATAGTTATACGAAAGAGTAACCTCATCTTTTTTGCTATCGTACTGCCCAAGTAGACCTTCTTCCAAGTAGGCCAGCTCTAAGGCTAGAGCGGAGTCCTGCATCCCCAGGTATCTGCACTCAATACGGATTATCGTTTCCAGCACCTCGATTTTTTCTTCAAGAGGCAGAGTTCTCCATCCTCCATCGGGATCAAGCTTTGCTACGGTTGCAATGTTAGCAGAAAGGGAGTTCTCGTAGTCTGGAATGTCGTTATAAGATTCGGACTGGCTATACGCGATATCGCTGTAACTGATTGTATAGTGTGAGGAGATCAAGACTTTTCCGCAAACACAAGCGCCTAACAGCACCAGGCAACAGATAATTCGAGATACACGGGCGGCTTTTATAACAAACACTTCGCGTCTGCTGCGAATATGCTTGATCCGGTTCACGTTCTTTACGGCCCAAAAGAATCCGACGGCAACCGAAACGAAGCACCCTGCAAGAACTATTATTCGTATCACCACAGAGTATTTCCACATACTTATTGCTTCGTATACCAGCACCGGCATCAAAGTTCCGCTTATCAGACTGACCCAGTTTCTTTCAGCCTTCCATGAAAGGATAAGACTGCCCACGGCAAGGATGGAAACAATAATCACCAATACCCAACTACGGCTTCCATATACAGAGAATGTTGCAAAACACTTCGCATAGAGAAACGCAAGCACTATTTCTATCATGGCGAACAATCGGACAAATCGCTCAAACGGAATCCGATTGTTTACGATTCTATTCTGCCTACTCTTTCCTTCCATCTATCTCACACCTTTCTCACGCTTATGAATACTCAGAAGATATTGAAGAAGACCGATACAACATCAAGGCCAATAAGCAGCCAAAGGATGACTTTTGAAATCATCGTAACGGAGAAGAAGCAGAAGCAAGCGTATCCTGGCAAACCGGCACGAAGGAGCTTTGGGCGGCACTTTTTATTGGTGAGCCATTTTCTTGCCACTTCGCTGATGCTGTCAACTCCACACATTGCACTCAACGATGATTCCCCATCAAGCCCCGATGCCGGCAACAGGTTTACACCGGCAAGGATGACGTTGACATTTGCGACGGAGAACATAGTCCGCGACCACTGATAAGACTGCATCGCTAAAATGAGACAAATTCCGGCCATAAGGAGATTGACTTCAACCCCATCCAACGCAAACTGTATCTTCTCAGCTTTCGTTGCATCTTCCTTATCCTCGTGGGCTACATATGCTCCGAACGGAATAATACCGAGGAGAAGGATTCCAGTATCGATGATTTTGTACCCATACGCAACTCCCGCAACAAGGTGTCCCAACTCATGAAGTGCAATGGATAAAACTATGAGAGCATAATAAAGCCACCAGCTGAAGTTGTGTCCACTCTCTGCACCTTCCGATGCCGTTACATATACGCCAATCGCAAAGGTGAGAATAGATACTGCTGGAAGAGCGGCGTTTAGTGCTCTGAAAACCAGCCCTTTGGCTTGCAGTCTATTGCCAATGGAAAACAAAACAAAGCGGTTAAAGAGACCGTCATCTGGAATAAATCTGGAAGTCCGCACCAGCCCATGTCGCTTCAGTTTGGGAAGTATCCGGCATCCATTGTCCGGCAGGTCCAAAGGACGGGTACCATCTGCCTTCAGTAGAGCATCCCATAGTCTGCGGCTGATTTCAAATTCCTCTCCATCAGCATTTTCGATGTAATAGTGGATGGTGTCGGAACCTTCATACTGGAAGGTTCCGATCGACACGCCCTCTTTGAGAACCGGATACATTGCGGATCACCTCTTTACGATGTTTTAATTGTTGCCTTTCCACCGGCGTTAGTAACATCCTTGGCAAATTTCAGGGCTTCACTCTTGGTGCTAAAAGCGATATCAACCGGGAACTGAGCCAGCCTTTTCGCTGCCCTTTCGAGGCTTTCTCCCGTTGCAGAGGCGATTACTTGTGCAATTCTTGCTCGATTGCTTTGACCCTCTGTGATAATCACATGATGCTTCTTATTTGCTCCCTGCTTCTTTCGCTCTGCCTCTTCCTCAGCTTTGAGTTCAGCGATTTTAGCGTCAATTCTTGAAACTAGGCTGTCGATATCCATGGGGCCATCAGCCTGGGCTTCTTCAAAGAAGGGGAAACCTGTAGGAACCGCAGGAGTTTTCCGTTCAGCGGAAAGCCCCGAAATAGTGGACTCCATCTGCTTCTTCTTGATTCCCTTGACCATAGCTTCGAAATCAAGCGATTTGAACGGCCTCCCGCTTGCGGTGGGCTCATACTGAGGGGCTTTCCATTTGGAATTATCGTACATCTCATCGTAGAAAGGAAGATGAGCGATGAACTTATACTGGCTGTCTACCATAACCAGCGCAGTGCCAGTGGGCATTGCAGCCAACTGCGATGCTGTAATCAACTGTTCCTTGATGATATGACCGCTGTTCTCGATCTGCTTCTCTCCGCAACGCTGAGCCCACTCGGAGAGGGTTTCCCAGCTGTTAGTGGAAAAGCCGATTGTAATACCGATGCAAGAGTTGATCGTTTCAGCCTTGCTCTTACCGTAGACATCAACGAGCTGAGCGTTACTCTGAAGAACCAGCATCAGCCTCATATTTCGGCTACGGCTAGCCACCATCAGATTGGGCAGAGAGGGGATGCTCTTACCAACCGAGCCAAGTTCCTCCAGGATGATGTTCACTCTGATCGGAAGCCGACCGCCATTCTCCTGTGCAACACGGATAAAGTGCTGTGAAACCTGGGAGACGAGCAGACCTGAAAGAGCGTCATACACATCTGTTTCATCGGGGGTAATGACCGTCAGAATGAAAGGACGATTTACATCGATGTCCATAATGTTCAGCGTATCGTCGCTGAGCATTTCCATGAGACCCTTGCTGCGACTGAAGACTTCGAGGCCGGAGGCGGCCACACTGTGAATGGAAGCCCTCGTCTCATTGGGAGCGGTAACATAGGTTGCGAGGTTGCGTTTGGCCAGAGAATCAAGGGGGAGCTGCTCGTAAAACTCCTTCAGGATGGTATTACTGGGACCGCCAAAGCGAATCTCAGATTGTTCCATCATAACCACAACGCTGTCAAGATTGATGGTTTCCTTTCCGGCAGTCTCAAACAGTCCATATGTCAATCCTTTCGCGTAATTCACGGAGGAGTCCGTCCAGAACTTGTCAGAATGACCGTCATAGGGATAAACACCATTCCAAAGCTCACTGAGCATAGAGCTTGCGATATCGTTATCATCGGGATCTTTGGAGCAAAAGAGCCGATACGGAGTGCTCAGCGGGTTCCACTTGGTAGGACTCTTGCGAGGGTTGCGGAAGTCAACGCAGAAGACCTGATAGTGCTCAGGAATGTAGCAGGCGTTCTTTTTATAGCCTTCGCCTTTGGGGTCGAGCATGATGAGGCTCTCCCCCTTTTTGAGGATCTCTCGCATATACGGAAGGCTGCAACACTGGCTTTTACCCTTGCCGGTACGCCCAATCACCGCGATGTGCGATTCACTGTCATCAGAATACTTTCTGCCGTTTTCGACATACACCACCGGACCGGCACCGTTCACCCGGTCCGTGGTTTCGTGAAACCTGCGTTTGATTTCGTTTACGGTATTCCAGCGCTCACTTCTGCTCATTTCACTTCGCTCCTCTCTGCATCATTGTGCCAACTGGTAATCATAGATTTCAGGCTGCCTTCGTCAACAGTAGGGATGAAACCCGAGAAGTCGGCGAAATAGACAAGTGCATCGGCAGTGGTAATTGCGTCCTTAACGCTTGCAATACAAAACTCCGAAACCATATCTGCAAGCACGGCGCGGAATACATTTTCATGCTTGATCTCAATGCCATGCTCCTCAACCGTCTTGATAATCAAAGCGCAGATATCTTCCTTGGTATAAGGTTCGACTTCGAGACGTTTGATGTTATCAACGGTTTCGCACAGCTTTTCCAAGAGCTTTTCTTCGTTCCTGTTGGGAGTCGTATGGACAAAGAAGATAATGCATGCGTGCTCGCACACTCTCTTGCAGTTCTTCATGAACTCGGAAAGCTGAGTCTCACCGAGGTGTGCAGAGATACCGCTGATATCCATGCCGATAATATTGCAGTATTCGTTGGTATACACAGCGGCGGAGTCGATTGCGGCGAATGCCTGCTTGAGTTGCCGAAGAGAGCCATCAAAGGCGATTTCGATATAGTCATCGAGACCGCTGGTGAAGCTCAGGACGCCGGCTTCCTTGTACTTGTCGGTCATGTATTCGACCAGAGTCGTCCTGCCGGAACCGGAATCGAGAGGAATGATATAGTGCTTCGGGCGAAGACCACACCTCTTATACATATGGGCATTGTTACACGTACTCTCGATCTCTTTACAGGGGGTGGCAAGCCCAATGGGCTTAGTGATGTCATAGTGTTTCATAACGCGCCTCCATTCACCATTCGGAAATAGGATCGCCAACCTTGTCCACAAGGCCGTATTTGAGAGCTTCTTCTGCGCACATAATGTTGTCGCGCTCGGTATCATTCTCGATCTTCTCGGAAGACTGTCCGGTACAATCAGAGAAAATCTTGTTGAGTTTCGCTCTCGTTTTGAGGATATGTTCGGCATGAATGCGAATGTCTGTGGCCTGACCGCTTGTTCCGCCAAGCGGCTGATGGATAAGGACTTCAGCATTCGGCTGGCACCAACGCTTACCCTTTGTTCCGGCTGCAGCCAGAAGAAAGGCCCCCATACTTGCCGCCATGCCGCATGCGACAGTAACAACATCGCACTTCAATGCCTTCACGGTATCGTAGATGCTGAAGCCGGCGGAGACAGATCCTCCAGGACTCTGAATGTAGATGATGATGTCATCTTCCAAGTCTCTTGCGAGACACCTGAGGGCGGAGTTCATTACTGTGGCTACATCTTCATCAATTTCACCAGTGAGAGAAATAGTGCGATGGGCGAAGTCGATATCCAAAGGCGTAAGCATCATGTCTTGACCATTGAGATTAACGGCCTTCTTCATCAGATAGTTCATACGATCAAACCTCCCTTATTCTTGCTCACACCCATTAAGAACCGAGATTCCTGTTCGGTTACCTGGTCCATAAGGATAATCTTCTTTTCAGGGACATAGATTTTCTTCTTTGCCGTAACGATCAGAGAGTTGGGCGATTCCTCAATGACCAAGCCCTTCAGATCCGTGTTCCCGATGCTCATGATTCCTTCATAATTCTTCATCGTTTTTATCCTTTCTGTCTTGTTGTCTCTGAATACGGAGACATCAAGCAAATCTCCATAAGAAGGAATTGTTTGTTTTGGCTTACATCCATCAATACGGAGAATTACGAAAAATCTCCAAAAGAAAAGAAGAGAGCGGGGTTGCTCTCTTCTCGGTTTCAGACAAAGTAGACAAGAAACACAAAGAAATACTGGAATGGATCGAAATCTAATGAAGTATCATTCTCCTAGTTTCCCCACAGGGCGTTCCCGCCTGTGTGCCCAACAGAATGATCATCTTGTGATACTAGATCAAAACTACCTGTTTCGGGATTGTGCTGCCAGGTGTATCCTTCAGGCGTATAGCCTTGCGGCAAATCCATCCGTTCCATAGCACCGAACGTTATGCTCTGCAGTTTTTCGGGACTATCATACATGTGATCCTGAAAATCCTCTCTGCAGGCGCTGAACTGCTGGTGAAGGCTCATATCGTTCGCGGCGCTTCCAAGTTCAACGTGGTGCTTGCTATCGAATTCAGGGAAAACCCCATCGACAGATAGCCCATCGGTAAGTTCCGCTGTTCGTCTTTCAAACGAGACACCATTTTCAGATTCGAGGCCATCGAGAGCCATGTTGCGAGTAGTTATTGGAATAGGATCATCAGGGATGAATTCATCTCCATCGTAATGTCGCTCTATGTAGTCAGCCGCTTTGTCAAACCCGAAAGAGCGAGCATAATCCGCTGCTTTTTCTGCTTCGGATTGAATATTATTGTCGTCGAATGCTGACGCCAACGAAAGGTCTGGAGTAGCTCCAGCACCGATGCTTTCAGCCATGTCAATGTCGATATCATCCGTTTCTGTGGAATCAAAATCAGTCCAATCATTCGTCTCCGGCACATCGATTCCATCAGTTTCAGAAAATTCTGTTGATGTGTTATTGAATTCATTCATTGCCGTTTTCTTCCTTTCCGTGATTATTCATATCTGTCAAGAGCTTTTTGACGGTCTGCTCCCCAAACGAGATACCATTTTCCATAGAGCATTTTCTTAAGAGATGAACAGCAATGCAGCTACATTTCTTTCTGAACATAGCCGCATTCTCAGTATTAATACGAAATGATAAAACAGACGGAATGCGGATAATGTGTGCGGCAACCTCTTCCGGAGTGCTCAGTTTGAGCTGCCGCTCGGCAAATATCTGTTCTGCAAACATATTTGCTTCTTCCCGGACAGCAACTGAGCAGTGTTTACACCCTGCTTTTTCGCAGAAAGAGAACGGGCAATAATCCTTGCCATGGGCAGTCAAATACTTTGTGTGTGTATTGACTATTTGCTCATCTGAAACGTGCTTCGGATGTTCTTTGTCGGGCGAGTAATCCATTCTGGCGGGCAGAGCCGATCTAAGAAAACGATTCTTAAGCACGAACTCACCGGCGGACATAAGAGGAAGCACATCACAGAGGTTGTTATCCGCTCCGATATGTTCTCTCAACATTTCCGCCTCTTCGCCACTTAGCCTAAAGGAGATAATATTGTCAACATTATCAAGCATTCGCCCGCCGACACGCGAGGGAGATTGATCTGAAAAGATAACACCAACTCCGTATGCCCTGATTTCAGTAATAATGTTGATCATTAACTGTGTCATAGTGCTGTTCAGAGCTTTTTCCTCTTGTGTTGCACCCTCTCCCTGATCCAGCAAAGCGTGAGCTTCGTCAATCAAAACGATATTTCTAAGCTGGTGATTGCTCTGTCTTGTGGATTTCAAATAGGCCAGTATGCTGATGAGAGTCAAAGCTGAAACTAACGATTTTTGCTCCGGTTCAAGACTTCCCATTTCGAGAACTGCGCATCCGTTCAAAAGATCCTCCACAGATGTAGAATGTATCGTATCAAACGTGCGAGGGCACCTCTCAATCAGACTTTGAAGCCTGAAAGCGCCTCCGGACATCATATTTCCCTTTACTTCATTGCTGTAACTGGATCTGGCAATAACGCGCTTAAAGACTCGGACAAAATCAGCCATATCAAAAATGGAAACATTGCCGTCTTCACTCGTACTTATGTCTGTCCAGCCGTTCAGAGTATATGCCTCCGTAATCGCCTTTTCAAAAAGCGCCGGCAAAGGATCGGGCAAAGAAAAAGCGGCCTTAAACGCGGACAACAAACTGCTTCTGTATTCACCGAGAGGCACATCCTTTGGAACATAAAACGGGTTGATAAGCAATGGAACTACCGGTCGTTCCACAGTAAAGACCCTGCTGTTCTTCATGCCAGCGACCAAATCACGGTATTCACGTTTAACTGGTTCCAGTATCAAAACAGGGATACTGCGACTTTGGAACTGCGTTATCAGCTGCTTCAAGAGAGTGGTTTTTCCAACACCCGATTTCCCTATTACAGCGGTGTGGAGTAACAGTTGCTCGAGAGGAACAAATAACCTCTGCGACGAATATACGGATCGTCCAAGATACAGACCTTCTCTATCGTCATTAGTCAGTTGTTCGGGTAAGAGATTCACTTCAGGCATCAAAGAGAATGCGTTCCTATCGATGCCGATGAAGTAGCTGCCTTGCATCGGCAGCTGAAAGATTTGTGAAATCTCATCCGATGTCCATTTGCATAGACTTGCCGCATCCGACTTCTTAAGATCGTGAGAGATTTTCCAAGGTTGGTTATAAAAGCTGTACTTCTGATACGCTGAAACAGCAATGGTCCGAAAGGCCGTCCCGTGTACGGACTGCTTTATTCTGGCGGTAACCAGTGCGGCGCTGGTTACCGTCCCTACAACGAAAAGGTTTACTTCGGCGAAAGGATTTGCGACTTTCTGTGCATAGTATTTCCATCGATCTGCCGACGCCGCAGCGAGGCTGTCACGAATATTTGGCACTACGCCATCCACTGCTTGTGAACAATGAGCAGTGTTTTTTGCGATCAGCCGACGTTCGTCATCAGACAACAGCGCAGGAATAATCTGAATACATAAGCCACAGCCGGAGCCGTCCAAAACGGAGTAGATCCGCTTCCAGTCAACACTTTCGACTACAGACGGCGATTTATATGTTTCCTGTACGCCGTATTCCTGTATGTCCTGTTTCATTAATGCCCAGACCGAGTCTGTTTCCATTTCGGAAATATGCTTTCTGTAGTTCTCAAAGGACACTTCTTCTGCTGTAAAACCAGACTGATGAAGAAGCGAAAGGATGCCTTTTTCGAGAGCTTCCTGACGGACAACACAAGCCTGTTCAGAGCTGTCGTGGGTTCTGAGCGTAAGCAAATGATGAATACGGCTGCCTGCTTTTCTTCCCGCGATTCGGAGAAGCTCAATTGCTGTTTGCCCATTTCCTGCAGAAGATAGATAGCAAGCATCTTCGCAAATCGTTTTTGCAAGCGTTAAGCTGATTTCATTGTCGTCTGAGATAGGAACTGCCTTGATGCGATATGAAGTCAGGACAAAGTATTCTCCTCCATCAAAAAACTTCTTCATATGGGTCCTCCTAAATGAACGGATTGTTTCGATAGTTCGGTACGGAGCTCATAAGCTGATTAATCACCTTGACGGGACGTGAACTGAACACCTTGTACAGGCAGCCCGCCAGACCACCTGTACAAAGCACAGCGATAAAATAGCACTCCGTGCCAAAAAGTACTCCGGCAATGATAGAACAGAACGCGGCAGCAAAAATCCATGCAAGGATTCTTGTCTTTTGTCCGTTGAGCTCATCTCTGTGCTTCTCATAGCGCTGTCTGCCGTATCTGATCATTTCACTGGTTACGCCGTTGAGCCTTACCAGTTTATCCCACGTTTCGGAGGCGATGGTTCTATTGGCGGTATTATCCATGTCTATGTCACCAAAGTCCTGAGTTGCTGCCCGTAGGACAGCGAGATACAGTTTCTTCTCTGTGGGGTACTGGCTCATTAACGGTCTCAGAAGGACGATGGTTTGTTCCCAATTGCCGGCAGCAAGGTGACTCATGGCTTGAGAATATGTCCTGTCATACTGCATGAGTTGTTGATCTTGCTGCGGATCATAAACCGGGTGTCCACACGAGTCGCACTCCATTCTCATTCTGCTACGATTGTAGTGAAAACTGGAGCAGCCACAGCGACTACAGATGTGATCCATAGAATCACCACCTTTCTAAGGATATGATACGATTATCGATTTCTGGGAGGCAAAGGCTTGCTGGCTGTAGCCTGATGCGGCATACGCGCGGAAATGGGATTATGAGGCTGAAGACCAGTTGCACGATCGCTGTGATCCTGAACTTCACGAACCGGCTGGCTGCTCGGTTTCACAGGAATGGAAGCAGAATAGACGCCCTGTCTCTGTTGCTTCAGCGCGGCATTGATCAAAGGGATCAATGCAATCAGGCAAACCAGAGTTGTGATTATGAAGGCAAAGACCGCCGACCTTACAGATACGTCAATTCCCAAAAGCAAGGCGGAAAGAGCAATCACAGCGGTTTCAAGGATACAACAAACGACGGAGAGTCCAGCTGCTTTGCGAAGGTTGCTGTTCCAGTACGTTACGAGGTATGCCACAGGGATTCCAACAGTGAGAAGTGTGCCGCCAATGTACACTGCGAGACGAGCTGTTGCCTCTGCAGGGGCGAGCCACCAGAAAAGAAACTGGGGAATCAAAACGATGGCCGCAAGGACGGGGATCAAAGAGTAGTTTTTGCGTGTCATTTTCATCATTCCTTTCACTTAAAATCTATAACCGCAGATGGGGCAAACGCTATTGCCACGCATCACGTTTCCGTTACACGACGGGCAACGCTTGTACCGATCAGGCATGGGCGGAGGCGATTCCGCAGATGAGGTGTTTCCCTGGGCGTCAGACGATGCGCCACCAAACATATCCGTGTGCCGAGTCATTTCGGTCAGCGGCTCACGCAGCGCCGGAAGCATCTGTGAGAGCATCATCATCTGCATCATCATGGGAGCCATTCCGCCAGCGTTCCCGTTGGAATTACATGCTGCGCCACCAGTAGGAGCCTGCCCTCGAGAAGGAATTCCCGTCATCATTTCACCCAGAGTGCGGTTATTGACGTTACCGTTCCATACTCTTTGCAGGTTATCCAGTTCGAGATCGGTTCTGGTTTTCCCGTCAGCATACTCCTGCTCCAGGCTATAGAGTCTTTGAATCTCCGAATCAGGGACATTGATGGCTACAAGGTCAAACCGCTCCAGCTTGATACCGTACTCAGACAGACTGGGCCTTATCGTGGTGACCGCCATATTTCCGATGTGAGAGAGTCTGGTGTTGAACTCAGTGACATCGAGCTTGCCGATCTCTCTGGAAATGGCTTCTCTTATGGGAGCGAGAACCATCTGTTCAATACACGGATCGATATCTTCATCCGAAAACGCGGAGCTATAGCTTCCGACCAGTTTTGTGAGAACCTTCAGAGGATCGGAGATTGAGAAGGAAAGATTGCAAGATGCAAGCGCTTTCATTGTAAGACAGAAGCGATGCTCTCGGAAAGGAAACTCTCCAGTGCCGAGATTGACAAACTTTGCCCTCTCCGTCGACACAAAGAATACAGACACGGTGGTTCCAGTATCGCCACGGGTCAGGATGTTGCGGAGCCGTACAAAGAAGGGATCAACGCCTGTGAAGATTTCGTATCTGCCGGAACCATAGGGGTGCGAAAGCGTACCGTTGATAGCAACGAACGCAGTGGTTCCCAGAGGGACAACCAGAATACTCCCGTTGACAATTGCGGAGTATTGTCCGCATACATCCGGCTGAATTCGGATTAAACCGTTTCCACCCGGATCTCTAATGATTGATTGGTACATAGTCTCATCTCCTTGTACTTATGATATATATTTCACGGCCAGGTTTTTCAGAGTAGGGTGATAATAGAGCCTGTGATTTCCGCTTATATGTTCTTCTGAGAAGGCCCTTTGAGCTTCTTTCAGGCAATCTCCAGACGAGGGACGGTAACTGAAGTGGATCAATATCGGCGATATGCCTCTCTGAGAATCCTTTTTGAGTCGCGACTTAAGATCGCTGTAGGAACGAACGCACAGACCGCGATGGCTATAGTAGCTCAGTGTTTCCGATGTGCATATTGGAACCCGTGCACATTTGAAGTCGTAATGATCGCTTGAAATCTGATCATCCGACAGATTCAAGTAATCGAAGCGTACAATTCCTTCCTCAGTTCCGTCCCAAGTGACATCACAGTGGACGGGAATCCCGTTGATCCATGCAATCGTCCAACAATGCCAGCCGTCCGTTTTGGTTCTGCCATAAACCTTGATGCAGGGGATGCCGATTCGCCTGAAGCACAACAGCAACAATGCATTATGTCCTTCGCATACACCCGATGAAAGAAGCACAGGTCCCACAATATTGTGATCCCGAACATCGCTATGATTGGAATATGCGAGCTTCTTTGAAATACGTTCGTACACGAGAATCTCACGGTCAATCATTTGCAGATGAGCAGTTCCACGAACGGTGCGGTAAACACTCTTCCGCACCTGCTGCCGGATTCTATCAATGATTTCAGGGGCATACAGGATTGGGTACTCTAGAGTGCCTGTCTGACCTCTACGGGTGAATTCGCTTTGAAATCCCAGATAGAAGAATTCCGGGTGATCGTCTCTGATTGCTTTGTATGCCGCAAAGCAATCAGATGCAGATACTTCAGGATTGCTTATGGGGAAAGTCGTTTTACCTGAGTAATCTCCCCGGAGCAACTGGGCATTGATGCGGTCATAAAACGCCTGACCCTGTCGAGTAAGAAATCCCCTATAATATTCAGAACCCAGTTTCTCCGGTTCCTTCATCATTATGAGTCACTCCTTTCTATGCTTAGGTATTACCAACTTAATCTTCAGACATCCTTTGCCATCGATACGCGTATGAAGTCTGATATTTCCAGCATATCCGTGTGTGCGAAGACATTGACTGGAAAGCCGCACGATTTCATCCGTCGGCGGAATCAGACGCTTGTCTTCGCTAAGATCCTCCTGCGGAGCCGTGCCACGCGAAAACACAATGATTTCCGCCTCGGCAAAGTCTTTCCCAATGCTACCCAGCATTTTCTTCCGAATCGGGTCGCACACGAAGATACAGACGGGAGACGATGCCGCGCGTGCAGCACCACTCACCTTGTCGGTTCCGCTGTAAAACACACCGAGATCAGGGTGAGTATGCCCTTCCAAAGCGAACTCCGAAGGTCCGCAAAGCTTGAGAAAAGGATCAACCTGGTAACCGAATGCATCCGTATTGAATTTGGCTTCGTTTCTCAGGAACTCATCACGATGGTATTCCAGAAAATCCAGCCCCGGATTGTATTCTCCGTTGGGACCAAGGTTTGATGCTCCGACCGGATTACGATTCATAGTCTGGATCTCGATGATATGGCTGATAATCGTAATCACGTTACCGTCATCATCGACCAGAAAATGGCCCATCCCATAGAGTTTCTGCTCATAGACATTCATCGGGGATCGTCTTCCATATGAGATGATCGAGTTAAGCTCCTGTTCGGGTTCGGGAAGGATGATAACCTTGTTGCGTCCTTTGCCATGCCTTTCCTTGACATACACATCACCGCACTTGCTTTTGATGATGTCCATGGCTTTCTTGAGGCTGCATACCGGATAAGTCTTGGGTTCCGAGGGACGCCTGGTAGGCATGGGTGTATAATTGGTCACGATGCTTCATCTCCTTTCAGTGGTGTCTGCCGGGAAGGGGCGGAGGTGCGGTCACAGGCTTGACTGTCACCTTGCGAGGTGGAAGAGCCATCAGTTCAGGGGCATAAAGCAGTTTGGGATGAATCGTGGGGAAACGTTTGGAAGCAACACCATCCTTATGCCACTGTGCCACGCTGCTGTTTGCCATACTTTCATATCGAGTCACACCGGGATCGTGAATCATATCGTGCACGAGCTTGTCTACGACTGTAGTCAGGGAACTCGTGAAGGGAATCCAGGTGTCAATGCAGGCGTTCCCGGAGCGAAAAACGTTAGGACTCGCAAGATAATGATCCGAGGCATACGATGCCGATACGGATTTCAGCGGATAACCGGGATAGCAAATGATATCCGCCGTCATAGATTCACAGGCTTTAGGCGTAGAGTCCTCGTTTGTGGTGAGGTAATGCGAAGGTGCCTTAACCGTCACCTTGAGGTGCATCGCCTCGCCGGTTTTTGCCTGAACCCTCTGGATTGTCACATACTTGGGGCTGTATTTCCGGACGATTTCCTGGTAATCGTTCTTCAAAGCCTCGGCAGAGTCTTCTTCAGTGATGAAGACTTCTCTCGTGTGACCGTATTCATCGGTATAGTTGGTTGAGTAACTCATGTTGAACCTCCTTTTAGAGCTTATGGATTTCGTGCATTTTCAGGTGATCCTCATCGAGCGCAAAGATTGTCCTAGTGATCTTCTCGGTATCCAAAAAGTCAAGAGCTCCGTTACGCTGAATCACCTCGATATGGGCGCCAAGCGGGTACCCCAGGTCGTAGAGTGTCATCTTCTGGATTTCTTCACTGCAACCGAGGTCAAAAGCATGCAGGATCTCGCCATGAGAGAATGTCACACTGTTATGAGCGCGTTTCCCCTGGGTGCTACACTTATCGCACAGAAGATCGTCAAGGAAGACACGGCCCTCATGCTTCATCACTTTAATAGAGGCTCCACACGAATGGCACACATCATCCACGATAAAGCCGGCATGGACGATCTTCCTGTAATTCATGCGATGAACGGACATCTCAAAATCCGTCGTACCAAGGATAGCAGCAATCTGATCCATTGCCTCCTTCAGAGTGACATCTGTTGCGTTACCATGAAGCCATTCGATTTTTGCAGGAGGATGGATTGCGCATCCGGGACAATTACGTTTCCGCAAAGGATGCGAGGAACTTAATTCCAGATGGGGATAAGCTGTATAGGTCAATCTGCGATTCATCACAGCACCATCCCCAATAACACTGGCCCTAAGCTGTTCAGCACTGAGATGAGCAGCCATGGAGCTGGCGAGATTTGAGGTGCGAACGATCTCACTGACACCGTCAATCTGCCTGACCTGTGGCCCTGTGCAGGACGTTCTGATGCTGCTGTCCTTCATCCAGCTTTCGTCAATCAGACAGCGAAGGCAGAACTCGGTGTTGTCAAGAATCACGCTCTGGGCCATTTCATCATGTGTTCCATCCATGATGATAATCGGTCTCCGCTCTTCCGGGAGCTGTCGGATCAACTCATTCAACAGTACTTTGGCATCGAAATTATCGACTGCTGCAACTACATAATCATAATCAGAAAACGCTTCAGGTCCGAGCTTACAAAGATCACCGTCGATTCCATTGGAAGAGCAACCGTCATCCAAAAGCGGCTGTACCCGATCAGCCGAGCATTCCGCCTTGTTTCGTCCGGCATCCTCCGGTGTGCGAATCAAACAGCCGTGTTTAGCGGCGTTCTCAAGTGTAAAGGAATCGAAGTCCATCGTATCAGGAGAAAGTCCCATTTTGGCGAATTTCTCCATGAGATGCGTTCCAACCGCTCCGGCACCAACAATCAGTATGCGCAGGGCATGGAATAAAGGGCGATATTCTGAGAGTTTCAAAGCGTTATAAACGACTTTGTTCATGTTAGATAATCCTTCCTTTCCGGGCTGTCATAACAACTTCCCATTACTCTTAAATCGGTGACCTCTGGAACAGCGGTAACAGTTTTCTCCACTGTCCCAGAAGATCACCTGACGCTCACCAGGGACATTCCTTTGCTTATCAAAGGGGCAACAAGGAAACTGTGCAGGCTTGATTCCGCGGGGACCATTGCCGTTCTCCGAGGTTCTTCGAGTTGCATTAGCTATTGCCGACGCGGAAGAACGGCGGGGAGGCAGCGCCCTTGTAGCGGAAGAGCTACTAGTTCTAGTTTGAGCATGGCTGACTGTTGATGAGGGTATGCCCACATTGACCCGAGGAGGGAGCGGAGGAGGTGCATTGGCGGATTTTTCTTTGCGTCCCTTTTTCGTAACACATGCGATTATGATTCCGCAAGCAGCCAAACCCAAGCCGACAAAGATGCATATTGTCACCATCATGTCAGCCCCCTTTCGTTTACGCTACGCCGGCATTGTCGCTGATTGCCAGGACGTCACCCTCCTGCAGATCAAGTCCTCCTACCGTTTCATTGGTGTCGCTGGTAGATGCCCCGGTGCGCTTGTTCTCAAAGAGAATCTTGCTGTCATTGGGATTCACGCCAATGTCAACTGCATACTCCTGGAGAACCTGCCCGAGTGTGTTCGTGCCGTACACAGCGGCCTGAGGATAAGTCGTGCCGGTTACCTTGTTGAGCAGATCGATCTCAAAGGCCTCATCATCGGCAGCCACGCCTGCGTTGTCGCTGATTGCCAGCACATCGCCTTCCTGAAGCTCAAGCCCCTCGACGGTTTCATTGGTGTCGCTGGTAGAGGCTCCGGTGCGCTTGTTCTCAAAGAGAATCTTGCTGTCATTGGGATTCACGCCAATGTCAACTGCATACTCCTGCAGAACCTGTCCGAGAGTGTTCGTGCCGTACACAGCAGCCTGAGGGTAAGTAGTGCCGGTCACCTTGTTGAGCAGATCAATCTCAAAGGCGCCTTCGGTGGCGGCAAGAGCGCCGTCAATGGGATAGTTTGTCATAGCTTTTATCTCCTTTGTTCAGTATTAGTGGCTTCCCACGACTACAGCAGCGTTGATTGCTGCTGTAGTTTCGGCCGGTTGCCATCCGGCTCTCATTCAGGTGGGAGGAGATTACGAACTTAGCAGGCGATGTCGTCAGAAGAATCCACCAACTCAAGATCCTCAAGATTCAGTTCAACATCATCGGACTCCTCATCATCGGAAGTGCTGGTGGCATTCATCCGGGCTTCCATTATCTTGCGGAGTTCCTGAAGCCGCTGCATCAGCTCGGCAGGAAGGCTGTGACCCTGGATATCAAGCTCCTCCTCGGAGTAGAGTGCCTTCATGAAGATGTTGTACTCGGAGTCGAGGACCTGCATCGTGCGTACGAAAATCTCGAAAGCCATCTCGCCAATGCCGTTATCGGGGCTGTGCACGGGGAAGTCATACTCAACGTTGATGTCACCATCCGTATCAAGATAGAACTTCATGTAGCGGATCTTGTGGTTGAGCATATTGCAGGCTTCCATAACACGGGCTCTCTTCTCCTTAGGAGTGTTGGTGATCAGACCGAAGATGCGTGCCGCAACATCGTTGTCGTTATCGCAGCTGATGAACCTCATGATCACGTTGGACCCGCAGTCAACGGAAAAACCTGCCAGCAGCTGTTCGCTGCCATGGTGACTGACAACGTCGAACTTGACGCCGCGCTTCTCAAAGATTTCTGCAATAAGGTTGGTTGCGTTGAATTCGTACTTGTTCATTTTCGTACATCCTTTCGTCTTTAGTATTTTGGTGGACTTGTGTTTGCTTTCTGTCTCTGTATACGGGGGCGTTTGGGAAATCTCCACTTTTTCAATTCTTTTTTGATTTCTGTAGTCGAGATATGAGAATATATATCGTCTTTTCTCGACCACATGTTCTGTTCACCGATGCTTCGTCTTATAAGGGATAGCAACCCCATCGACGATTTTGCAGATATCCTTAGCGTCAAACACGCCATCACTTTTGTCCTCGAAGCGGGCATGGATTTTCTGTGTCCAGTAGTCATGAGGGATGGCGTCCTCAACGGTTCCGAATCCTCTCTTGGGATGGAGAATCTCGTCGCCGATTTCGTAGTAGGCATAGGGGTTGCGTTCCTTGATACGAGCAAGAGTCTTGGAGGCGGTCTCAGAATCGACCGGCACCTGATGCCATTTGTTCAGATAGGAGAGTACATCGAACTCAGCAACATCATCAGCGTTGTACGCAGCCATCGCTTCAGCAAGGGACCACTTTTTACCGATAGAGTCCGAATTGTTATGGCAGCGCGTGGGATCGGCGCCGACCATCTTACAGGCCCACTTCCAGTCATCCCCATGGGATGTTTCGCGACGGGAGTGTCCAATGTATCGCTCCAGATGAGCGACATCAACATAGTAATGAGCGTACTCATGCCGGATAACATCGATTACCTCAGCTTCTCCGGTGGACGGATTGTTGAAAAACTTACGGTTGAATCCGAACGCTTTAGGCTCAACATAACGGTAGTGTCCGAGGAACCACCCATAACTATTAAAAGCGACGGGCAACGCCGCTCCGTTGAGTCCGGTTTTCTCATCCAGCTTGCGGATGATGGATCGGATATTGTCCTCGCTCCAGGTTTTCGTGATAGTAGACATCGGCGTGACTCCTTTCAATATTTCTCCGATTCTTAGTACGTGTACTTCCCTTTTTTCTCCAAGCAAAACAGAGGACCTCAGAGTTAAATCTGAAGTCCTCTATCAACAGTATTCTGTTACCAGATTTCATCGATCAATGGGCCGTAGAGTTTTTTATAGTACGAATAACTTCTGCACATATCCTCATCGAGAGCGTGGCGGCGAATTCGACGATTCGTGATTTTTGCAGCATCCTTATCCTTCGGTCCAAGAGCGTAACTGCTGCGAATAGGAAATGCTGCCCCGTGATACTTTCGAAGATCTCCTCGGAGTGAAAGAAATACTCGGGTATAAAGGTTAAAGGAATAGGTCATCTTCGGATCATAAAAATCTCCGTCATTATAAGTGGGAAAACAAAGATAAATAGCAGGACTGCAACGCATACCATGCCGCTTAGAATAATCCATGTCAGGATTAATGCTAAGAAATCGGCGAACCAATTTCTTTTTGTACTCACGCTTTTTGACCCACGAGCAATCAATTTGACGGAATGTTTGCTTATTGGCGGGCATCACATTCCTGACCAGCTCGATATCAGCATCAATTGCCAACTTTTCGTGATAGGCGGGATTGAGTTCGAAGTTGTCCAGTGCGCCAGGAATTTCATACCAGTTAATCATACTAAAATCCTCCTCGTATCTGTTCTAACTCTAAATACGGGGAGGATCTGGATTTTTCCACACTTTTGTTGTTTAGTCTGTCACGTCATCATTGGTTTCGACAGCATAATCCTTTGCGAGCCATTCGGGGAATCCGTCAATGCTTTTTGCCAAACGCAGGGCTATACTTTTTATGGAACCCAAACTGCTTTGCTCAATTTTCTCATGTCGAAGCAGGAAGAAATGAACCAGGTAGCCCTCGGATTCATTATTCTTACCTAGCTTTTCCCACCAAGAATCAGCCCCAGTTAGTTCGTCCGGCAACAAAGCGAACAGGTCATCGGCGGTTTTCCAATCATTAGGAGTGGAAAGATTTAACGCAAGGAGCAAACCCATGTTAATGATACAGAATGGTTCTCTCTCTTGAACGCCAGGAAGGAGAAGCGTAATAACCTCGCAACTATTAATCGAATCATCCCTTTTCCTTCGAAGTACATATGCCAAATTGTTGTTAAGGGAATTGTCATCAACCAAGTCACATGCACTGCGGAACAGGTATTCTGCGAAGTCAATATTTCCAACTTCATATTCTTCAAACGCAATAGAATGAAGAACATGCGCATAGGTTGATACGTCGGTTTCTGAAGAACGGCGAATCATACCGAGAAGCTGCTCCAATTTGTTGCGCCTTAAAAAGTCCTCCTCATAGCAGAACGCCTTAAGCAATTCCTTTAATAGGATTTGTGCCTCGTCGGAGAATAGAAGACTTGGGCTACTACAGAATTGTTCAACCCGTTTATTCAGTTTTGCAATATCAGCACTCATAAAACTCACCATTTTGGGGGTCGATTACATTCTTATTGAACCAAGTAATTAAGTTCCTCGTACTTTTCCGGGATGGGTACTCCGGACTTGTTCACAAGGACTATGGTCTTGGCTTTCATCGTATTAACATACGCCGCTCTGTGTTCCTGCCGCAGAGAAATATCGAAATCGGCATAGATATCACACGCTGTTTCCTCAGAGATTGGGGTCCCTTCCTGCTCGGCCTGCTGTGCAAGAGCCATCTTGGTAAGACCTATAAGGTAGTATAAATACCCTTCGTTAACAGATCTCTGCGTTTGCATGGCGTCACGGAGACCTCGCTGGATCAGCGTTAACGCCTCTTCATAGTCGCCACGGTCAAACAATAAATCCGAAAGGCGAAGCGCACATTTCGGAGCAATCTTAAGATTGCTCAAAGCCAAGCGCAGAACTTCCTCTTCTTCTTTCTTCTTGTGCAACAGTTTGTAGATGTCGGCCTCACAACGATAGCTTTCCTCATCAAAGGGAAGATTCTTCCTAAAGGCCGCCGCCAAACCTAGCATCTCTTCCTGAAGCTTTTCCAGTTCCTTTTCCGAATCGCTCCGCTCCCAAAGGTATGTCAGATAACTAACCGAGAAACTGTATCCACGCCAGCCCCAACGTATTTTAGGTATCTTAGAGAGTACCTTGTAGAACGATTTGCAATTCTCTATCCTTCCGCAAGAGGTGCCATACTGGAGATAATCTGCCAGCAAATCGATGTTCTTGGGGTATATCGACAATCCGCACTCTAAAAGATCGCATGCAAGGTCATACAAGTCCTTCCGTGCAATGTCGACGGCGAAATTATGCCAATCGTCAGCGTCTCCGGCTTTAACTGTTTGCTGAATGACTCTTTGAACAAGGGCTTTGAGATCTTTAAGAGCTGCCTCCGCTTCATACAAGTCATCACCGGAAATGCTCTCCAAGTACGTCTGTGCGATGGCGTTCGCTGTTTTTATAGGAAGGTTAATTACCTCTCCGTTTTCCGACACAGTAGCATTTTCTTCAGTAGAAGCTATAATAACTTCCCGTTCCATATAATTTATCCTCCTTATTCTTCGGTCGAACCAGTCGCACTGGCTTGATATAGTTCATCACGGCGCTCTTTTATTGTATCTATCACATGATCCAATTTAGAAGCGTCGGATTTTTTGCGTTCTTCCTCTTCCAACTCAGCAATCTTTTTATCGATTTTTGCAACCAGTTGATCCACATCCAACTGTGTTTCAGTTGAGCCTGCCCCTGTTTTCGGCGGTGTTGTTGTCGAAGGCGGAGTATTCGATCCAGAACTAAATGGGTTAAAACCAGGGGTTAAAGAGGCTGCCATTCGAGCTCGTTCTTCTTCGATAATTGCCTTTGCCTCTGCAGGCAGTTCAGCAAAATCAATATTGAATCGCGATAGTCTTTCAGGTGTATAGAAATCGATTACTTTGTAACTGCGTTCCCCAAAGTGATCTATATCTAACAGATTTACAAGACAAGGTTTTGCTTTTCCCGCCAGCAAAAGTGCTTCATCCTTCTCCTTCGACAAGTGCTGTAAATCATATACCGAAATATTGGGTGTCCGGTCCTTCTTTTGCCCACACAACTCAGACACTTCTCGAAGCAGTTCAAGTTCACGAGTAAATAGGACGACCCAGTTTGTGCAATTCGATATTATAGTCGCCGCTTCTTCCTTATAGCGCTTAACCAGCTGTGATTTTGATTGAATACAGATGAGATAACGTATGTTTCTGGATCTTGCGGCTGAAATCATACTTGGAAAATCACTGCCAATGGCGGGAAGACTGCTAAACTCATCAAGAATATAGTTAACACGAATACTCAGACGCCCTCCACTTTGTGTTGCTGAGTAAATCAAATGCTGATAGCTTTGCGAAATAAACATCGCAACAATCGAGGAATAGGTCGTCTTTTCATCTGGTGTAATAAGATAAACAGCAGTTTTACTCTGCCCAATTTCTTCAATATCAAAGTTTGAGTTAGCCAGCATTTCCAGCAAAGACGGTTGTATTGCCAACGCCCTTAGCTTTTGGTCAAGAGTAGCAAGAATTCCGCGCATTGTATCTTGTGCGGTCATAACGCTCCCCGTCAAACTGGCTGCAATCAACTCGTCTCTGCTTGCCCATTTCCAAAGAGGTGAGTTCTTTGCGTTTGTGCCGTTTTCAAACAGTTTTCGTCTAAGCCGCAAAAGATTTGAGATATTCACAGCATTATCGGGATAATCCATTTCTTTGCAGAGTTTGAAAAGGAGCATAATGAGACCCAAGCAGCAGTCATATGCTGAGTAGCCCCAGAACGGATCATCAGATGCGATTTCGCCTAGTATAAGTGTGTTTGCTATATCGTTAGCAAATTCCGCAGCCTTATCCATATCGCCCACCTTGTAGTAGTTGTACGGTATCTGGAGCGGATTCCAGGCATGGCCCACTGACGGATCACGAAGATTGACTGTAATAATACTGTACCCCAAATCGCGGAGTTCTCCGGCTGTGCGATTGTAAAGCTCGCCCTTTGGATCGTTGATAATCATGCTCTCGCCGGCATAACCTAAAACCTTGATGGCAGGCAGAACAAGAGCGCGAGTTTTTTTGCTGCCGGATGCACCAACGACAAGTGTATGACTGTCACTGGCGTCTACAACCAACTGCTGTTTCTCCTTGTTGTACAAGAGCGGGAATCCCCCGATTTGACCATCAAAGGATTTCTTGCCAGAAAACCGGTGAGTGTTTACATCAAGATGGGCAAATTCTTGAAACAACACTTCAGGACGTGAAAAATTTGGGTTGTTAGAACTTATCATATGCTACTCCTTAAAGCTCCCTGCCCATTGATGGCGGAAGCAAACTGTTCTCGTCATTATAGCCAAGGATAAAGAGATTGCGTATCTCGGATATTCGCAGAGCATACGTCTCTAATCCATCGGCTAGTGCTTGTTCTTCAAAATCAAATAGCCTTCTTCTTATTTCTTCAAAGATACTGTCTTTTCCGTCTCCTGGAGGAACAAAATTAAACTTTTGCTGAATAAGAGTGCGGAGTTTTTGTTGATATCTACCTTTCCACTTTACTAGCTCCTCGTCGGTAGAAGCAGTATGACAATCACTAATACAAATAAGGATTAACGCAACAATATAATCAACTGCGTTTTCCGGCGTAACTTCGGTAATGCAATAACTAAAATAACTTGCTCCGATTTTCGTTCCCTTAATTGTTTCTTCTATGGCTGGGCAAATCCGTCTCATTGAATTGTCCAGTCGTTCTCTTGATACAGAATAGCCTTTTAGATCAACTATTCTTGTTGGCATAGCTCCAGTATCCCCATAAAACGAGGCGGCTCTTAAACTATAGGTATAATTCCCAATGAAAATTTTCTTCAGTCTGGTCCAGACTGCGTCCAGCGTATGATAATACCTCTCAAATAATTGTTTTAGAACCTCGGCAGAATCACAGAAATTATCTACAGCGAGTCGATCGATGCTCATCAAAGCAGGATCCAGAAGATCGGAATTAAGTCCAAGGAAACTCAGCAATTCAAGCGATGAAATATCAGAAACAGCTACAGCACGAAACTGTCTGCTAGCTTCATCAAATGTTGCAACAACATCGCGAGTACAAATGGCCTTGAATACCTTCTCAATTGAGAGATTAACTGTTTCACTTTCCGCATCTACTCTCCAAATTTGGGGGTTACCTCTATAGATGAAATACCCTCGTTCCCGTTTAAAGGTCTCATTGATTGACGAGTCATACTGTCTAAAGCGATACCAAGTCTGATCAAGACTTTTTGCCGTAGTCAGTTTTGTGGATTCCGCATCTTCGCCGAAGAAACGGTCGGCACTAAACGGAGTATTTGGATGCTCAGTCAATATATCAATAAATGCAATTTCACTTACACTTAACGAACACGGGTTTCCGTCAATTGGAGCTGTATTTTCTCTGAACTCAACACGCTGCTTCTTTTTTTCTTTATAACCGTTTCCTCCATATAGTGTCTGAAAAAGGAAATCGTAGTAGCACTCAGAATTTGGAAGAAAATAGATTAGGTGCCGAATTTTCGACTCAGATAGTAAGGATGGCATACTATGGCTTATCCAAGTTTCGATACCGTCCAGTTCATCCTGGTCAAGATCACCTTCGCAATAAGTATCATCAATAAGAGCGTACTTTCCTAATGCAAATGTAACTAGACGGTACTGAATCATGGTACCTCGCCCAGATATAGTAATAATCGGTTCGTTATCTGTCCCAGGAATAATTATCCCCGGACGGACTTTATCGATTTTGTATTTTAAGCCTCGCGGCAAATTGGTATTTATCATAGGCTTTCCAGTCCTTCTTAGACTAACCGTCTATCGTATTCTAACATTCTAACTTCAAGAATTTATCAAGAGAGAAATTTATAATCTCTTGATGAATTCTTTTTTTATCTTGTTCTCCCCTTGACTCCCAATATAAAAGGCTCTTGAAAGCCAGGATTTATCCTTTCATCAGAGGGCGGGACAAGCAAGTCAATCGTGTTTGCGACTCCTCCCTCAACAAAAACTGAGAGGAGAGTCCAATCATGAAAAAGGCTACTTGCACCACTTTCGTTAACATCCTGAACACCATCCACGAGGAAGGTATCACCACCAAGGTCGCACTGATGGCCAATCCGTATCTGTACAACCAGTTTGGGGCGGCACTGATGGATTTCTGTCACTTCGCCCTTTGTTCCAACGGAAACATCCGCAAAATTGACGAACTCGAGAAGCGTGGTGTGGCCACAAGAGCTGATCTCGAATCCGACTGTGTTATGAAGATTATCGTGAATCTCGACCGTGTTCTCCATCAGCCTATCGAGAAGCAGAAGAACTACTGTTTTGCCGTCTTCAATCACTTGCTGGATGACTGCTTTGATCTTCCCCAGAACAAATTCACCACTGTATCTCTCGATAGCACGATCAAGGGAACTAGCGTTGATGCGGAGGACGCATACACCTGGCTCGATACGATCGGAGACGATACATACAATCCCGAACGCATGCACGTTGAGCGTGAAACCATCAGGGAACTCAAGAAGGAACTGAAGGCCAAGCAGGTAAGGGAGCAGGCTGAGAAGAAAAAAGCCATTCTTAACGAAGTTGCTGCTCTCAGCAAGCGTCCCGCTGAAGTAATGGTGCGGCTGGCTGTGACCCACCTTTCCATGAGGCCCCGTAAGCTGGCTGGCCTGATCATCGACAAGGGCTGTGAACTCGCTTATGCGGAAATCATCTTCGAGGTTGCCAAGCAGAACAGCATTAAGCTCTCGGAGATCCGCAGCATCATCGCCGGTCACGAGTTGACCGCCGAATCGATCAAGGCGGATACCAACTCTGCGGAGCAGGTTGCTGGTCAAATCTCCCGCCTCGTGTACAGAGCGGACAAGCGTCTCAGCAAATAAGGGATTTCTAAGAACGGCCGTTGTTTTCAACGACCGTTCTTCTGCAATGCGGTCGATTACCGAATCCATTTCGTTGTTTTGGAATGACTTTGTCCATCAGAACATGTATACTCGCATCGAACAAGAATCTCCAATATGCAGTTTTTCACAAAGTCAGTTATCGTTGCTTACTGCGTGTATCACTTCAACCATTCATAAAAAGAGACTAACTCTCTGAGAAAAGCGTTTCATCATTGATAATTTCCATGATATCCTCCACACGGCAATCCAGCGCAACACAGATTTTTAGTATCACATCTGTGGTCACATTTTCTCCCTTACCAAGTTTAGCGAGGGAAGATGAACTGACACCTGCTATTTTTCGCAGGTCGGACTTCTTCATATTTTTGTCAATTAGTAACTTCCAAAGCCTGTTATAGCTCATTCTCATATTAGTTTTGCTCCTCTTTGTTCCAAGATCTACCGTAAAGTTCGCAATTTCCATCAGACAGTCTTAAAACGCAATTGCGCTCCAGAATGGCCTGTGTATCAGCCGTATATGCTGCCTGCTTATCAAAAGCAATAAAGATTTGTTTATCGCTTTTCTAATAAATTTTCATGATTCCATCAATCGCACCGTCGCTGATATTTTTCAAAATCAGCGAATCGTGTGCTATCGCTGGCAGAGCAGTGGTGAATAGCACAGCCAAATCATAGATGATCATGCTTCTGAAATTAGCGCCGGTACCTGTGTCGTCAGGGGTTTCAAATTTGTATCTGTTATAGCTGTCAAAACGCAGATATGGCGGTTTACGAGGCTCAGAGTGCAACTGTGCATCAAATTCCCGCATTTTATCGTTTAACTCGGTCTCAATGTCCAAGAGAATGCTTTCAATTGCCCTTTTCAGAATTTCATCGGCTCTGGCCTTAGCATCTTGCAATCCCTTCAATGTAAGAAATGCCTCATTTTGTACTTTCAAAGCATCAATTTTTCCCTTAATTTCAGCGTGCTTGTCTAAGAATTCCTTTGAAATGTTGCCAATGAATCCCAAGGCACTTATGTGGGTTCTAACTTCTGCAAGCTGCTGATCCAGAAAGTCAATTTCACGTTTTATGGATTGCCGCTCGGTAGAAAACTGCTCATCAAGGATTTGTGCCAGTTTCTGATGGTATCGTTCCACTTCATACAGTTTGCGGATGTTTACGCCCGGAAAAAACTCCTGTAGCGCAGAAAGGTCAGCTTCCGTGGGATAAAGCCCGTACTCCAAACTCATTGTCACCAGCTTTAGTTTACACTGCTTGGACTGCAACTCAGTTTCAAGCATCAAACGTTGGGCATCAAGCTGGGCTTTCTCCTTGCCTTTCTCGATTTCTTCTTCGGTATGTCCTTGATCTGCCTGCTCTGTAAGTGTACTGAGTTGAATTTCGAGATCCCTAATGAGAGCGAGGTTTTCCTCGTATTTATCCTTGCCACCGACAAGGCTTGACACAAAGTGGTATTTTCGAGCCTCTTTAAAGACATCGAGTTTCTTCTTTTCCTCGACAAGATTCTGACGGTATACTTGGATGTCTTTGTTTCTATCAAACAGAGCAACCAACAGGGCAATGGATTTTTCCATATCCTGTCCTGGGATGCCTCTCAGTGGTCGGCGTTCATCTGTATTATCCTTGCCGTAGATTCTGAAGAAACTGCTCAATGCTATTCTGAAAGACAAGCCATCGAAGTCCATATGATACTGCACCTTCAACCAGTTTACAAACTCATCTTTTGTCCAGTATGGGCCCATCAAATCATAGTTCTCTTTGCAAAGAAACACCTTATCAGCATCCTCTGTGGCACGGGCAACATAGTGCTTTTGACCACAGAACTGGAATGCGAAGAAAATAGTATGGTGTCCAATGTGTTTTACTCCATCACTTTTCAGATAGGTATTGCCTCCAAAGACAAAATCTATTGCCAGCATAGCAGAGGATTTTCCGATAGAGTTTGCGCCATCCTCTTTGCCAAGCACGACATTCAACCCTTTTTTGAATCGAATCGGAGGACGAATTTCACCCTGTTCTATAAACGCTGGGGAGAACATCTCTACAAGCATATAAACACCTCACCTTCACTGTTAATATCTGCTGCCCGCAGAGCATATAGGCAATCCATGACGGATAAAAAATCTGTCGCATCATTGAGTTCCGGTTTCAGTTTATCATATAACTCAAACACAGGAACGGGACTATCTTTGATTTCACTCAGCACTTTGGGTATTAACGCCATGGTGCTGTTTTTATATGAGTATAATTTATTCGGTAATTGCATCGAACACCTCGCAGCTCTGAACGAAATAGGAAACAACAATCTGGCAGTAGATATTTTCCTGCAGACTTATTCGATGGATTTTTGCAACGATCTCGTTAAATATCTCCATATTAGTTTTTCCCACTTTATTCTGGCGTCTGTATATAGCTTTCATCTAATCCTGTACTTCTTCGTAGTCGATTTCACCATGTTTATCGAGGCTAATCATAATTTCTTTGATTTTCACGAAATATGTGGTTACATACAGATTTATAGTTTGGTATAAGGCGACGTTGTCCGAAGACCGTAACTTCTGTCGGATCTCTTTCGGATCAAGGGAAGCATCTGCGAGCTCCTTCTCATTTAGCTTTTTGATTTTACCGATAGCTCGAACAACCCCCTTTCCCAGTGGCAAATCATCAATTAAACTCAGATTTTGGGTGCGAGTTTCTAGAATCTTTTTCACATTCAAAAGTTCTTTGCTGACTTTAGAATTGTCATCAATTGAATATGTAGCATAGCACTGCGGACACAGCGCCAGAAGGTTTCATACCTCTGGTGCTTTCTTTTTATCTATCACACTGACACAATAGGCATCTGCTGCCTTTCCGCCTTTGAAAACAGTTAACGGCCTGCCGCACCCCGGAAAAGGACAGTAATGGCCGACTTCATTCAGAAGGTAGTAACCGTATTGATTTCGCAGGTCGGTTTCGGCTTGTTTCTGTTTTTGCTTTTCCAGTTCACTCTGCTGGATAAGCCCAGCACGAGTCTGGACAATTTCAACCATCCAATCCGCAACTTTTCCTGCCACATTCTCCGCATTCAGTGTGGCATCGTAGCCGTACAGATCCGAGGCAAGAAGGTTCTTCACTGTTTCGCTTTTCTCATTGATACGCTCAACAAGAATTTCCGGGGTAAGCCTGTAAACGATGGCTTTTGCCAGCTTTTGCGAAATCCCTCGTTTGGCATAAGTCCGTAAAGTTTCATCTTTTGCCTTTGCTGAAGGGTCCTTACTGGATCCCCATTCTTCCTCAGTAACGGTAGTAATCATAGCCATCAATTCACGAAAGAAGTATGGTACATCGGCACCATCCGCCAAATATTTCTTAAATATCGGGAACAGAGTTTTAAATTCCACTGCGTATTCTCCTTTTCGTAAATTTGAACCTTGCTGAACTGCGGTGAACCATTCTATCCCTAAATCACAGATCCCCATTTTATATAATAGAACCGACATTCGGGGCAGCTTCCATCTGCTACAAACAAAAATCAAGAATATTATAGCACAGAAATGTCCGATTGTCAACCTATTAGTTCGAGATAAGGACATTGCAAAGCCGTAAAGGACAATCTCGATGTGAGAAAGACTTTTCTTGCGTGCGACATGAAATGACCTGATCTCAGCCGCTATTTACCGCATCACCTGATCACTGATGGCTCAACGGTATCTGGCGGAACAAGTAAATAATGTAGCTGCCTTTTGAGCGGGTTTGCTGCAGACCGAAACGGAGGTTTCCGTTTGGACTGTGGTTTTTTCACTATGCCCAAAGCAGCTGCACCGAATTCCTCCGTTTCGAGAAATCAAAACGGAGGAATTTTTTGTGAAAATCAAATACGCATTCTTGGACGAAACAGTGACGGAGGTCGAGGTTTCTGATGAAATCGGTGCCGTCATCATCGACAGCCGCAGGGCGGAGCACGCACAGGACGAGCGCCATCGCTACCATTGCTACTCCTACGACGCCATCGACTACGATGGCGAGGAGCACGGCGCTTGCGACGAATATGCCGTGGAGGATGATTCGGCAGAACAGGCTGCTCATATCCGAGAAGCCTTCTCGCATTTGACCGCCACCCAGCAGCGCCGACTTCGACTGTACGCAAACGGCAAGACCCTGCGTGAAATCGCAGCTATTGAAGAGGCCAGCTTTCAGTCTGTTTCCGAGTCCATCGAGGCGGGCAGAAAAAAGTTTTTGAAATTTTACCGCCAGACACCCTGACAAAACCCCGATTTTTCTGGGTACACCGGAAGGCAACAAAATACAAGCCCTCCGGAAAGGACGGTAACCCCGTATGAGACACAACTTGAATATCCGTGTTTCAGAAAAACCCAAAAACGGCGGTGTAGTTGCTTGCAGAACGGTCAGCATCCGCGAGAAGCTCTTCACCCTGCTCCTGGGTCCCAAGCAGAAGGTCATGGTCGTGGTTCCCGGCAGCAGTGTCGAGTCCATTGCCATCACCGAAGTTCCGATGGGAGGTGGCACACATGAGTAAGGTCAAGCTCCTGCTCGATGTGGTCGAGGACCTTCGCTCCCTGGCGGACAGCGTTCAGGCTGTGGCAGATGCCATGCTGCAGAATGAGCCGACTGTCGATGCGGAGCCGAAGACACCCACATCCGCTCCCCAAAAGGAACTGACGCTGGAGGAAGTCCGAGCGGTGCTTGGTGAAAAGAGCCGAGCCGGATTCACGGCCGAGATCCAGGCGCTCCTTAAAAAGTACGGCGCTCCGAAGCTCTCCGGCGTCGACCCCAAGCACTATGAAGCGCTGCTCAAGGATGTGGAGGTGCTGAAGGATGCCCCCTAATCGTCACGCAGTCCTCTCGGCATCCTCCTCCCACCGCTGGCTCCACTGCAATCCCTCCGCAAGGTTGGAATTGGAGTTTGAGGATAGAGAAACGGAAGCCGCAGCCGAAGGCACCGCCGCTCATGCGCTGGCGGAACACAAGCTCCGCAAGGCACTGAAGATGCGCTCCACCCGCCCGGTCAGCAAGTATGACTCCGATGAAATGGAGATGTACACGGACGGCTACCTGGAATTCGTTCTGGAAGCCATCGAGGAAGCCCGGCAGGACTGCCCGGACCCCAAGGTGCTCATTGAGCAGCGGCTCGACTTCTCCTGCTATGTGCCGGACGGCTTCGGAACCGGCGACTGCCTCATCGTGGCGGACAAGCTCCTCCACATTATCGATCTGAAGTACGGCCAGGGAGTGTTGGTGAATGCCGAAGAGAATCCTCAGATGATGTTGTACGCCCTCGGTGCGCTCCGCATCTTCGATTGCCTCTACGACATCGAAACGGTCTCCATGACCATTTACCAGCCGCGCCGGGAGAATGTCAGCACCTGGGTCATTTCCGTTGCCGAACTTCGGGACTGGGCGGAAAAGACGCTGAAGCCTAAGGCCGAGCTTGCCTTCAAAGGCGAAGGTGAATACTGCCCCGGAAGCTGGTGTCAGTTCTGCAAGGCGGCGGTTAAATGCCGTGTCAGAGCAGATGCCAAGCTCCAACTTGCAAAATACGAGTTTGCCCAGCCGCCTCTGCTTTCCGATGCGGAGATCGGCGACATTCTCGGCAAGCTGGATGACCTCACCAAATGGGCAAATGAGCTCATGGCCTACGCCCAGGACGCAGCGGTCAACCACGGAAAACAGTGGCCCGGCTACAAGCTGGTGGAGAGCCGCACCAATCGCAAATATACCGACGAGGATGCCGTTGTAGCTGCCGCCCGTGCGGCCGGGTATACCGACATCTTCAAGAAATCTCTCATTCCCATCACCGAGATGGAGAAGCTCATGGGCAAAAAGACCTTTGCCGAGGTGCTCGGCGGTCTGGTCGTCAAGCCCAAAGGAAAGCCTACGCTCGTTCCCGCATCCGACCGGCGTCCGGCTATCACGACAACGGGTGCAAAACAAGACTTTACCGACTATAAAGGAGAACTGTAATTATGGCTAACAAGATGAATTCGACTAAGGTCGTGACCGGCGTTGTCCGCCTGTCCTATGCAAATGTGTGGGAGCCTGCCTCCATCAACGGCAGCAACCCCAAGTATTCCGTATCCCTCATTATCCCGAAATCCGATAAGCAGACCCTCGACGCCATCAACGCCGCCGTGGATGCCGCCATCAAGGAAGGCGTCGCCAAGTTCGGCGGGAAGATCCCCAACAAGGCAGCTCTGAAGCTCCCGCTCCGTGACGGCGATACCGAGCGTGCCGATGAAGCCTACAAGAACAGCTTCTTCGTAAACGCCAACAGCACCACCGCTCCTCAGATCGTTGACCGCAGCGTTCAGCCGATCCTCGACCGCTCCGAGGTGTATTCCGGCTGCTACGCCAGAGTGTCCGTAAACTTCTACGCCTTCAATTCCAATGGCAACCGCGGCATCGCCTGTGGTCTTGGCAACATCCAGAAGGTTCGTGATGGTGAGCCTCTCGGCGGCAAGTCCTCTGCGGCTGACGATTTCGCAACCGACCTGGACGATGACTTCCTGTCCTGAGAAAGGAGTGCAGCACAATGGAACAGATTCAGAACATTCTGGTAACCGCCCTCCTGGGCATCTGGGCCTGCCTCAGCGTCGGCTTCTTCGTTTGGCTGGTGCAAGGCATCAGCAATGACCACAAGCGTGAAAAGCGTGAGAAGGAACAGGCTTCCCGTGAGCTGGAATACCACGAGAAGCGCATGAAGGAATTGAAGTAACCCCAGACGGATCTGTGGGTGGCAGACATCGACCTCTGCCACCCATATTCCGTAGGAAGGAATGCGTATGAAAACACTTAGCATCGATATTGAGACCTTCTCCTCCGAGAACCTCACCAAGTGCGGCGTGTACCGCTATGCCGAAGCCCCGGACTTTGAAGTGCTGCTTTTCGGCTACTCGGCGGACGGTGCGCCGGTGAAGGTTGTGGATCTGACTGCCGGAGAAACGCTTCCTGCCGATGTACGCTCTTCGCTGACCGACCCTACCGTGACCAAATGGGCATTCAACGCACAGTTCGAGCGTGTGTGTCTGTCCCGCTATCTTGGGTACCCGACCGGACAATATCTCGACCCGTCCTCCTGGCACTGCACGATGGTCTGGGCGGCAACCCTGGGACTGCCGCTTTCACTGGAAGGCGTCGGTGCCGTGCTGGGGCTGGAAAAGCAGAAGCTCAAAGAAGGCAAAGACCTCATTCGGTATTTCTGCACTCCGGCAAAAGCAAGGGACGGTTCGCTCATTCGACATTATCCGACAGACTCTCCGGAGAAATGGTCGCTGTTCAAAGCCTACAACCTTCGAGATGTGGAAACGGAAATGTCCATTCAGCAGAAGCTCTCCAAGTTCCCGGTCACGGAATCCGAGTGGCGCAACTACACCCTTGACCAGCAGATCAACGACCGGGGCATTATGCTTGACCGCACTCTTGTCACCCAGGCAATTCGCTGCGATGAACGCTTCAAGCGGACGCACATGGAGCAGGCCCGATCTGTTACCGGCTTGGATAACCCCAACAGTCCGGTGCAGCTCAAGGCGTGGCTTGCCGAAAAAGGCGTGGAGGCGGATTCACTCTCCAAAGCCGCCGTGGCGGATATGCTCGAAAAAGCGGACGGCGAGGTTGAGCTTGCCCTCTCCCTGCGGCAGGAGCTTGCCAAAAGCAGCGTCAAGAAATACACCGCCATGCAGACCGTGGTCGGCTCGGATGACCGTGCCAGAGGGCTGATTCAATTTTATGGTGCCAATCGCACCGGCCGCTATGCCGGTCGGCTCATTCAGGTGCAGAACCTGCCGCAAAACCATCTGCCGGATCTGAACATCGCACGGGCACTTGTCCGCAGCGGCAATACGGATGCCGTGGAAATGCTCTATGACTCCGTGCCGCTGGTATTGTCCGAGCTCATCCGCACCGCTTTTGTGCCGAAACCCGGCTGCCGCTTTTATGTGGCAGACTTCTCTGCCATCGAAGCAAGGGTCATCGCATGGATCGCCGGGGAACATTGGCGGCAGGAGGTTTTTGCAAACGGCGGTGACATTTACTGTGCTTCCGCTTCGCAGATGTTCCATGTCCCCGTGGAAAAGCACGGCGTGAACGGGCATCTTCGGCAGAAAGGCAAGATCGCCGAACTGGCTCTGGGCTACGGTGGCTCCGTGGGTGCGCTGAAAGCGATGGGCGCACTGAACTATGGCTTGCAGGAAGAAGAACTGAAACCGCTGGTGGATGCGTGGCGTCTGTCCAATCCCCACATCACTAAATTATGGTGGGATGTGGACAAAGCGGCTTCCACCTGCGTCCGGGAGCGAACTGCCACAGAAACACACGGCATCCGCTTTTACTATCAAAGCGGCATGATGTTCGTGGTGCTGCCCTCCGGCAGACGGCTCGTTTATGTGAAACCGAAGATGGGTATGAACCGCTTCGGCAACGAGTCCGTGACCTATGAGGGCATCGGCGAACAGAAAAAGTGGCTGCGCCTGGAAAGCTACGGTCCCAAGTTCGTGGAGAACATCGTACAGGCGACGGCGAGGGACATCCTTGCGGAAGCCATGCTCCGGCTGAATGCTGCCGGGTACCGCATTGTCATGCACGTCCACGATGAGGCGGTCATCGAAGCGCCGCCGGATGCCTCTTTGGAGAATATCTGCTCCGTCATGGGGCAAACGCCCACTTGGGCATCGGGGCTTCTGCTCCGGGCAGACGGCTATGTCTGCGATTTTTATAAGAAAGACTGAGGTGACCCAAATGGGAGTCAATAAATTCAATTGCGAGGGGTATTACGACCCCACCGCCTATGAGGCGCTGACGAAGATCGAGCAGGAAGCCAAGGCACTCCGGGCATTCCGCCCTGTGGTGTATATCTGCTCTCCGCTTGCCGGAGATATGGTGAAGAACCAGGAGAATGCCCGTACTTACTGCCACTTCGCTGTGGATGCCGGGTGTGTCCCCATCGCACCGCACATCTATTTCACCCAATTCATGAATGACAACGACCGCAAAGAGCGTGACCTGGCGCTGTTCATGGACATCGTCCTGCTCTCCAAGTGCGCCGAGCTGTGGGTGTTCGGCGAGAAGATCACCAGCGGCATGAGCATCGAGATCGAGAAAGCCAAGCGGAAGGGTCAGCTTATCCGCTACTTTTCCGAAACCTGTGAGGAGGTACGCAGATGAAGATCGCAGTCGGCAACAGCCGCATGGATAAAAAGTGGAAGAACCAGGACATCTCCTGGGCGGATCTCTGCGCCCGCTGCGGCAGTACCATCCGCACCACCGAAACGGTCGAAGAATACCGCAAGCTGAAAAAAGGTCAGCAGGACGGCATCAAGGATGTAGGCGGTTTTGTCGGAGGTCAACTCCGGGAAGGTCGCCGCAAAAACGGTATGGTTCTGTGCCGCTCTCTGCTCACCTTGGATATGGACTACGGCACCCCGGACATTTGGGATGAAATCACGCTGTTCCACGACTTCAAGTGCTGCGTCTATTCCACCCATAAGCACACACCGGAGCATCCCCGCCTTCGACTGCTCATTCCGCTGAAACGGGAGATCAGCGAAGAAGAATATCCGGCAGTCGCCCGCATGGTGGCAAAGGAGATCGGCATCGACCTCTTTGACGATACCACCTACGAGGCATCCCGGCTCATGTACTGGCCTTCCACCTCCGCCAACGGCGAGTTTTTCTACAAGGTGCAGGACGGTGCCGAGCTTGACCCGGATGAATACCTTTCCCGTTACGATGATTGGCACGACGCTTCCACCTGGCCGGTTTCCAGCCGTCAGTCCTAGGTGGTGCAGCACAGCATTGCTCAGCAGGCCGACCCGCTGACAAAGCCGGGTGTGGCGGGTGCTTTCTGCCGCGCCTATACCGTGGAGGAAGCCATCGACGCCTTCCTCTCGGATGTGTATGCGCCGTCTGCCATGAACGGCCGCTATGACTATATCCCCGCAGATTCCTCTGCCGGTGTCATCGTCTACGATGGGAAGTTTGCCTACAGCCACCATGCCACAGACCCGGTCTGCGGTCGGCTGCTGAACGCCTTTGACCTGGTGCGCCTGCATCGTTTCCGTGACCTGGACGATAAGTGCGCCCCGGACACCGCCCCCAGCAAGCTGCCGTCCTTTCAGGCAATGTCGGATTTTGCCCTCAAGGACGAGAAGGTCAAGGCGGTCTTTGCCGAGGAACGCAAAGCCCAGGCAAACGAAGAGTTTTCCGATGAGGACTGGCAGAAAGCCTTGGAGCTGGACAAGGCCGGCAAGGTGAAAAACACGCTGCAGAACCTCACGGTGATCCTCATGAACGACCCGCTTCTGAAACCGCTGGTGTTCAATCAGCTCCTGGACGGCATGGAGATCAAGGGCGATGTGCCCTGGCGGCATCCCTCAAAATTCTGGCGGGATGCGGACGATGCCCAGCTCATCAGCTGTGTGGATTCCCACTACGGCACCTTCTCCGCCCGAAACTATGACATCACCGTGGCGAAGGTCACGGATGATCGGTCCTACCATCCCATCCGTGAGTTTATCGAAAATCTGCCGGAATGGGACGGCGTAAAGCGAGTGGATACGCTGCTCATCGACTATCTCGGTGCCGACGATAACGAATATGTCCGTGCCGTTACCCGGAAAACACTCTGCGCTGCCATCAAGCGTGTGCTGTATCCCGGCTGCAAATTTGACTCCATGCTGGTACTGAACGATCCCCAGGGCGTTGGTAAAAGCACCCTCATCGCCAAGCTGGCCGGAGAATGGTTCTCCGACAGTCTGAACCTGGGCGACACCAAGGATAAGACCGCTGCAGAGAAATTGCAGGGGTACTGGATCTTGGAGATCGGCGAGCTGGCGGGTCTGAAGAAGGCCGAAGTAGAAACACTGCGTTCCTTCCTCTCTCGGCAAAACGATATTTACCGTGCGGCATTTGGCAAAAGAGCCACACCGCACCTGCGTCAGTGCGTGTTCTTCGGCACCACCAACGCCGAGTCCGGCTATCTGCGGGATACCACCGGAAACCGCCGCTTCTGGCCGGTCAAGACGCCCGGTACGGGCATCAAGCACTCCTGGGATCTGACCCCGGAGCTTATCTGCCAGATTTGGGCAGAAGCACTGGTGTATGTGAAGCAGGGCGAGAAGCTCTATCTGAGTGCCGAGCTGGAGGCTCTGTCGAAAGCTGAACAGCGGGAAGCTATGGAGTCCGACGAGCGTGAAGGGCTTGTCCGTCTGTATCTCGACACGCTGCTCCCGGAGGATTGGGATGGCATGGACATCTTCGAGTGCCGCAATTTCCTCACCGGCAGCGACTTTTGCGATACCCAAAAGCACGGAACGGTCAAACGCACCCAGGTGTCCAACATGGAGATCTGGTGCGAGTGCTTCGGCAAAGAGCGCGCCAATATCCGCAGGACGGACAGCAACGAGCTGACCGCCATTCTTGCCCGTCTGGGCTGGAAACGGCTGGACAGCAAGGTGCGTATCCCGCTCTACGGTCCGCAGTATGTCTTTGTTCCCAAGGAGTGTTCCTAATGAAAAAGACTGTACCCGACATCCTTCGGAACAGGTTCCGGGGAGATGCATACCCGCTCGGCACATTTATGGGAACACCTCAGGGGAACGGCGGCGGCCCCATAAGTACCAAAGAAAACAGGCGGTCTTGTTCCTGTGTTCCTAACCTTTCTTATATATCGAAAGAAGAAGGAATAAAGAGCAACAAGCACGCAATACCCGCATTTGCGCACGTAAAGGACTTTTCGGGTTTTGAGAACACAGGAGGTCATTATGCGTGAGAAAACGATAGAAGCAAAGCTGGTGCAGGCTGTCCGGACAAAAGGCGGTCTCGCACCAAAGTTTATAAGTCCCGGCCTTGATGGAGTACCGGACCGTCTGGTACTCCTGCCCGGCGGCAAAATCGCCTTCATTGAGCTGAAAGCACCGGGCAAAACGCTCCGCCCTTTACAGGTAAGGCGAAAAAGGCAGTTAGAAGCACTTGGCTTTTCGGTGTACTGCATCGATAGCCCCGAACAGATTGGAGGGATACTCAGTGAAATACAAGGCGCATGACTACCAGGCCTATGCCACGAACTTCATCCTGGAGCATCCCATCTCGGTTGTGTTCCTCGACATGGGTCTTGGCAAAAGCGTCATTACGCTTTCCGCCATCTTCGACCTCTGCCTCGACAGCTTCCTGGTCCGCAAGGTGCTGGTCATCGCTCCGCTGCGTGTCGCCAGAGACACATGGCCTGCGGAGATCCACAAGTGGGATCATCTGCATGGGCTGACCTACTCGGTGGCAGTCGGCACGGAAACCGAGCGCAAGGCGGCACTCCGGCAGCGGGTCAGCGTGTACATCATCAACCGGGAAAATGTCCAGTGGCTCATCGAGGAAAGCGGCATTCCCTTTGACTACGACATGGTGGTCATCGATGAGCTGTCCTCCTTCAAGAGCTACCAGGCAAAGCGGTTCCGCAGTCTGCTGAAAGTCCGCCCCAGCGTCAAACGCATCGTGGGACTGACCGGCACACCCAGCAGCAACGGTCTTATGGACCTCTGGGCAGAGTTCCGCATCCTCGATATGGGCAAGCGACTCGGTCGGTTCATCACCCATTACCGCAACACCTTCTTCCGCCCGGATAAGCGCAACGGCCAGGTGGTGTTCAGCTACAAGCCGTTACCCGGTGCTGAGGAACAGATCTACAACGCCATCTCGGACATCACCATTTCCATGAAAGCCGTCGACCATTTGGATATGCCGGAATGCACTCATAATGACGCCATTGTGACGCTATACGAAAAAGAGCGAAAAGCCTATGATGCCATGAAGAAAGACCTGGTCATCTCGCTGAAAGGCGAAGAAATCGACGCCGGGAACGCCGCGGCGCTTGCGAACAAGCTCTCCCAGATGGCAAACGGTGCAGTCTACGGAGAGGACAAGCATGTGTTTCAGATACACGACCGCAAGCTGAATATGCTGGAGGATTTCATCGAAGCCGCCAACGGGAAACCCGCCCTTGTGGCGTACTGGTTCAAGCACGACTTGGAGCGCATCTCCGAGCGGCTGCACAAACGGCATACCCCGTTCAGCCTACTGAACGATTCCGACAGTATCAGCAGATGGAACAACGGTGAGCTGCCCGTGGCACTCATCCACCCGGCTTCTGCCGGTCACGGACTGAACCTGCAGGCAGGCGGCTCGACCCTCATCTGGTTCGGGCTGACCTGGTCGCTGGAACTCTACCAGCAGACCAACGCCCGACTGTGGCGGCAAGGGCAGACCGCCGATACCGTGGTCATTCATCACATTATTGCCAAAGACACCATCGACGAGCGCATCATGACTGCGCTCCGTAAAAAAAGAAAAGACCCAAACCGCACTTATCGATGCGGTCAAGGCCAACTTGGAGGGATGAGAATGGAAACCTGTTATACAAACCTCGCAAACGCCATTATTCTGGCGGCAGCGAAAGACCATCGCCGTGCGCTGCGCCGTTTGAAGAAATACCCCTGGGACAAGGATGCCGAATCCGTTAGAAAGGATTGTGAGCGGTTCTTCCGCTCCGGCTGGTTTCAGACGCTTACTTCCCTGGACGGTGAGGTGCTGATACAGAAACTCCACCGGGAGGTGTACGGCGTATGACGGCAAAGGAATATCTCAGTCAGGCATACCGCCTCGACCAACGCATCGATGCAAAGATCGCACAGGTCGCTTCGCTGAATGAGCTTGCCACCAAATGCACCGCCACGCTGACGGGTATGCCGAGAAACCCTAATCATGGCAGTTCCACAATGGCGGATGCCGTGTGCAAGATCATCGACCTGCAGGAGGAGATCAACCACGACATCGACCGTCTGGTGGATCTGAAACGTGACATCGTGGAGGTCATCAAGGCGGTAGACAACAGCGAGTATCAAATTCTTTTGGAAAAACGGTATCTGTGTTTCCACACCTGGGAGCAGATCGCCGTGGATATGCACTACAGCGGAAAATGGATACAAAAGCTGCACGACCGCTCACT
Organism: uncultured Ruminococcus sp.; assembly: GCA_934435205.1. Lineage (GTDB taxonomy): Bacteria > Bacillota > Clostridia > Oscillospirales > Ruminococcaceae > Hominimerdicola. The sequence continues at coordinate 156,027 of CAKSAK010000005.1, forward strand.
CGATGTGGTGACGGAAATCTTAAAAGCCAAAAGTGTACCTGATAGTTCCGTAGAGTTCCAATCGTAAATGTAGTATCATTATAATAGCGAAAAAGAATCGAGGATAGCCTCATGGGAGTCAATCCCGTGGGGCTTTTCTTATGCCCGAAGGAGGTGAGCAAATGCCCAAGCGACCACTCAGACCCTGCTCTCATTCCGGCTGCCCCAACCTGTGTGACGGACAGTTCTGTGAACAGCACCGTGTGGAGGAACGCCGAAAGTACGACAAATACGAGCGCAGCGCTGATGTCAACCGCAAGTACGGCAGAGCATGGAAACGCATCCGTGACCGCTATGCGGCGGAGCATCCTCTCTGTGAGATGTGCCTCAAGGAAGGTCGGCTGACCCCGGTACAGGAAGTTCACCACATCCTGCCCGTTTCCCAAGGCGGCACTCACGCAAGAGACAACCTTATGAGCCTTTGCCAGTCCTGCCATACCAAGATCCACCACGACCTCGGCGACCGGTAGGGGGATGAAAATCTCCGGGACCTTTTCGGTCGGGCAACGGCCCGGGGTCGCGTGTGCGAAAAAGGCGAAATCAAAAGGGTAATTAAGGGAGGTGAACTCGGATGCCCACAAAATCGAATAACACAGGCGGGCGCGGCGGCGCAAGACCCGGTGCGGGAAGGAAGAAATCCGCAGTCAAGGACAAAGCCGAAAACGGTAATCCCGGCGGCAGAAAACTTGAAGTGCTGGACATTCCCGAAGTCGAGGGTGTTGCCATGCCGAAGCCCCATGATTTTCTTTCTGCCGAGCAGCGGGACGGCAGCGTCCTGCAGGCGCAGGAAATTTACACGGAAACCTGGCAATGGCTCAAAGGCATCGGCTGCGCCGCAAAGGTGTCGCCGCAGCTCTTGGAGCGCTACGCCATGTGTTCCGCCCGCTGGGTGCAGTGCGAGGAAATGACCAACCGCATGGGCTTCCTCTCCAAGCACCCAACCACGGGAAAGCAGATCCCGTCCCCGTTTATCAACATCGGCATCAATTACATGAACCAGGCGGTTCGGCTCTGGAATGAGATCTTCCAGATCGTGAAAGAAAACTGCAGCACGGAATACGGCGAGTCAACGCCACAGGACGACCTCATGGAGCGCCTGCTCCGTGCGAGAAAGGGGTAACACCATGTTTGAAAAAGTAAATCCGTGCCATCCGGACAAGGTGGCAGACAGAATTGCCGGCGCGCTGGTGGATCTGTCGTATGCAAAAACTGAAAATCCCCGCATTGCTGTGGAAGTTCTCATCGGCCACGGCGTGTGCCATGTCATTGTGGAAACTTCCGTGGCGTTGGACAAGGCGGATGTCACCGCCGCAGTTCACCGCATTGCCGGAAACCTCGCCGTGGACTATGTGGAAGTGCCGCAGGACGGTCACCTCGCCGACAACCAGGCAGACGGCATCCGCTGCGGCGATAACGGCATTTTCAAAGGAATGCCCGTAACCGTGGAGCAGAAAAGGCTCTCGCAGATCGCACGGGATATTTTCTCCGTGTATTCCTTTGACGAAAAGTACATTCTGGACGGTGACCGGCTTATCCTCTGTCAGAGCAATGCACCTTCGGATGCGCTCCGAGAGCTGTATCCCGATGCGGAGATCAATCCGCTCGATGACTGGACGGGCGGCACCGATGTGGATACCGGCGCAACCAACCGCAAGCTCGGCTCGGATATGGCAGACTCTGTGACCGGCGGCGGTCTGCACGGCAAGGATCTGTCCAAAGCAGATGTGTCCGTGAATATCTACGCTTTCCTCAAAGCGCAGAAAACCGGCAGGCCCGTAACGCTGTGCTGTGCTATCGGAGACGATGCCGTTGACGGAAGGCCCTACGCCGAAATCGTGGAAATTGCCCGGAACTACATCTGCTCGGTCGGCGGCTTCGAGAAGTTTGCGAAATGGGGGCTGGTCTAATGAAAACAACCACCGAAATGCAGCTTGTCCCCGTCACGAAGCTGGTTCCCTATGTCAACAACGCCCGGACACACAGCCCGGAGCAGATCAACAAGCTCCGCTCCTCGCTGCTAGAGTTCGGCTTCATCAACCCCGTCATCATCGACCGTGACTATGGCGTCATTACCGGTCACGGTCGTATTCTTGCCGCCAAGGAGGAAGGCATCACCGAGGTTCCGTGCGTCTTTGCCGACCACCTCACCGAAGCCCAGAAAAAAGCCTACATCATTGCCGACAACCGTATGGCAATGGACGCAGGCTGGGACGAAGAACTCCTGCGTGTGGAGATCGAGTCTTTGCAGGCGGCGGATTTTGACCCGCTCCTCACCGGCTTTGACGAAAAGGAGCTGTCGAAGCTGTTTGACGACGGCATTGAAGCCGAAGAGGATGATTTTGATGTGGATGCCGAGCTGCAAAAGCCGACCTTCACAAGGTCCGGCGACATCTGGACGCTGTGACGGCACCGGCTCATCTGCGGCGACAGTACCAAAGAGGAAACCTACGCCGCCCTCATGGACGGCCGCAAGGCGAACCTCGTCATTACCGACCCGCCCTACAGTGTGAATTATGAGGGCAGCGCCGGGAAAATCAAAAACGACAACATGGCATCGGAGAAGTTTTTCGACTTCCTCTTCGATGCCTTTTCCAATATGGAGAAGGTTATGGCGGACGATGCCTCCATCTATGTGTTCCACGCCGACACCGAGGGATTAAATTTCCGCAAGGCGTTTGACGTTGCCGGATTTTATCTCTCCGGCTGCTGTATCTGGAAGAAGCAGTCCTTGGTGCTGGGACGCTCTCCCTACCAGTGGCAGCACGAGCCGTGTCTCTACGGCTGGAAGAAGAAAGGCAAGCACCAATGGTACACCGGGCGCAAAGAATCCACCATCTGGGAGTTCGATAAGCCCAAGAAGAATGGCGACCATCCCACCATGAAGCCCATTCCGCTTCTGGCGTACCCCATTCAGAACAGCTCTATGGCAAACTCCGTGGTGCTCGACCCCTTCGGCGGCTCCGGCTCCACGCTTATTGCCTGTGAGCAGACCGACCGCATCTGCTGTACCATCGAACTGGACGAGAAGTTCTGCGATGTCATTGTAAAGCGGTACATCGAGCAGGTCGGCGCAGATGAAAAGGTCAGTGTTTTGCGGGGCGGTAAAGTACTGCCCTTCACTGAGGTAGCAAATACCGCACCGTGGTTTTGTCAATATCACTTGACACATTTTATTCGAACAAGAATTATGCAACGAGAAAGATATGATCATAGTAGAGCTTTCTTCGGGCTGCCGGAGGAAGCCCGCCGTTGGCGGTGCAGATTCTTCTGTTAGCCCAATAACTCATATAATATCTCCAGATCATAGTCTTCAACTCTTTCATAGTGTAGTTATCCGGTTTGTCCTCACGGCTGTAGAACAGCTCTTCTTTCATTCTTGCCCACATACTTTCACAGCGTGCATTATCATGACATCTTCCGCCGGCACTGTTCATGCTTTGAATGATCCCATATTTCTTTACAGCAGCTCGGTACTCTTCGCTTGTATACTGACAGCCTCTGTCCGAATGTATGATACAGCCTTTTATATCAGGATATGATTTGCTTGCGTTTTCAAGAGTATGGCAGCAGAGCGAAGCTCTCATATTATCTTCAATAGCTATCCCCAGCGGCATCAGATCAAAGCAGTCAAATATCACTGAAACATAGAGCTTTCCATCCTTTGCCTTCACCTCACTTATGTCGGTCACAGCTTTTTTCAAAGGCCTGTCTGTGTAAAAATCACGTCTGAGAAGATCATCCGATTTTCGAGCAAACCGATCCGCTTTGGTTATCCCGTTTGGCTTTCTGCGAGGCTTGTGTATCAATCCTATCTGCACCATGACCTTGCGTACAGTAGTTTCACATGGAATGTCAATGTTAGTTTTCCCGGCAGCCTTTCTTTGCTGCAATGCAAGATACATACGCTCCCTGCCGTAGCAGTCATTATATTGGTCTTCTTCGTGGATCTTTATCATTTCATCTGCAAGTGCCTGATACTTCCAGGGGGCGTTTTTATGGCTGAGATGATCGTAAAATGCTTGTCTTGTAACCTCCAAAGCCTTGCAGTAAAAACTGATCCTTCCTGTGATCCTACCGTCATCAGTCTTTTTGGAAATGAACTTTAACCGTTCTTCTTTCCTGACTTCCGACGGTTCGCGGCGAAAAAAGCAGATGCTTCCTCCAGAAATTCATTAAGCTCTTCAAGCTCACGGTTTTTCTTTTCAAGCTCTTTGATCCGTTTGTTTGCTGCCTGAAGCTTGCGAGCTTTATTGCCTGCTTTTTAAACTCTTCATCATATTGTTTTCCTGTTCCCATTGATGACACACTCCTTTGTTTTTATTATACTTTGATTGTTTTGTTTGTGTCAAGTTTTATTATACAGGATTAAAAGCAAGTATGCCTGATGTCGAGCCTTGCGATCTGCTCCATCTCGGCATCCGTCAGCGTAAAGTCAAAAATGCTCAGGTTTTCCTTCATGCGCTGCGGGTTTGCGGATTTCACAATGGGGACGATACCACGCTGCGTCAGCCAGCGGAGCGCCACCTGTGCGGGAGATTTCCGGTGGTTTTCGGCGATGGCACAGAGCGTTTCATTCCGGAAAAGATTTGCCTGTCCTGCGGACAAGGGCGACCATGCCTGCATCTGGATATTCCGGCTTTCCATATAAGCGCGTTCCTCCTCCCGCTGGAAGAACGGATTGCACTCCACCAGATTGACCGCCGGTTTCACTTTATTCCAGAACACAAAGTCCGCCAGCTTATCCGGCGTAAAATTATCGACACCGATAGCCCGGACTTTTCCGGCAGCGTACAACTCCTCCAGTGCGCGCCATGCGCCGTAGTAGTCGTTGTAAGGCTGATGGATGAGGTACAGATCCAGATAGTCAAGACCGAGATGTTCCATCGAACGGGCAAAGCCACGCTTGGCACCCTCGTAGCTGGTGTCCGTAATCCACAGCTTTGTAGTGATAAACAGTTCTTCTCTGGGAACACCGCAGCGGCGGATTGCCCGTCCCACCGCTTCCTCGTTTCCGTAGGCGGCAGCGGTATCGATCAGGCGATAACCCGCATGGATCGCCTGTACGACGGCTTCTTCGCATTGGGCGCTGTCTGTCATGCGGAACACACCGTAGCCGATCTTCGGCATGGTAACGCCATTGTTCAAGGTCAATTTTTCTTCGTTCATTGCAGTTCCTCCTTGTGATTCTGTAAAAAGAAGTCCAGACAGTCGATCCGTTTCTGGCAGACATGAAGCTGATCCAGAAGCCCTGTACGCCATGCTTTCAAAATCGCTGCGGTTTCTTTTTTCTTTCCGGCTTGCAGGCAAGAAATTACAGTTTGGATTTGATCCGACGGCATACCACTGTCGGACAGGCAGCGTTCGTCATTCATGTGCGTTTTCCTCTTTTCGCTGCAAATTGGCAAATCTGCGGGACGGACGGTAGCAAAGCAGTGCAATCAGGATCAGCAGCGCCGTGGCTGACAAACTGACCGGATAAGCGGTCATGATCGTCTGGAAGGTTCTGCTTTGCGGGAACACAAAATGGATCCAACCGATGCGGATCCCACAGACACCAATGGTGGTCAGAAGCGCCGGAACGAGGGAGATCCCGAAGCCGCGCAGATAGCCGCTCATCACTTCGTAGAGCATACTGAACGTGTAGGCGGAGAACACCATCAGCAACCGTGTATAACCGATGGATATGACCTCCGGATCGTTGTTGAAAATCGCCAGAAGATGCTTTCCGGCAAACAGCACCAGCGCGATTGCGGCTGCCGAAGCAATCAGGTCTTCGATCAGGCACAGAAGCAGGGTTCGCTTGCAGCGCCCAAGCTGCCCTGCGCCAAAGTTTTGCCCGACAAAGGTCGTGCAGGCTTGGCTGAATGAGTTCAGTACATCATAGGCAAAAATTTCAATGTTGTATGCCGCACTGGACGCCGCCATGACCACCGTGCCAAGGCTGTTGATGGCAGATTGGATCACGATGTTGGAAACTGCAAACACGGCGCTCTGGATACCGGCAGGCAGACCGATCTTCATGATCTGCCCAAAGGCTTTCCAATCCATTCGCAGTGACTGCCACTCTACATGAATGTACTGCTTGGAGATCCGCAGACGCCGGAGCAGCAGCACCGAGCTGACCGCATTGGAGATCACCGTGGCGATGGCAACGCCGTTGACGGTCATGCGCAGGACAGCCACAAAGAACAGGTTCAACGCTACATTCAAGATACCGGAGACGAACAGCGCAATCAGCGGAATTTTTGTCTCGCCCACACTGCGGAAAATTGCCGCCTCAAAGTTATAAAGCAAAATCACGGGCATTCCCAACAGGTAGATTCTCAGGTAGAGCAGCGCGGAATCAAACACATCATCCGGCACATTAAGAGAATGCAGCAGCGGAGCCGCCGCAAGTTCACCAATTACCGCCACAAGAATGCCGCCCAGAAACGCTACCACAATAGAGGTATGGACCGCTTTTTTCACCGCCTCCCGGTCATCCCGTCCGATGGCGTTGGCGATGACAACATTCGCACCCAGCGCAATGCCGACGAACAGGTTGACGATCAGGGCGATAATAGAGCTGTTTGCCCCCACCGCCGCTACAGCCACGGTCTTTCCCGCACCGGTGAAGTTACCTACCACCGCAATATCGGATGCATTGAATAGCTGTTCCAAAATGGCGGTTGCCGCCACCGGGAAGGCAAACAGTGGCAGCTTGTTCCAGATGGAACCGTGCAGCATATCCAGCTGCCGCTTTGCCTTTTCTGTTTCCATGTTCAGATGCTTCTTTCTGCTTCTATATTTCAAAAATAGTATACTGCTTTCACTCAACAATAGCAAATACTTATATAGAATAGCTTATCATAGTTGACGGGAATGATAAATCGGAGTATACTGTAAGAGAGGTGAAGACAAGATGGAAATTCGTCTGCTGCGTTATTTTCTTGCGGTCGCAAGGGAAGAAAATATTACAAGAGCCGCAGAAAGCCTGCATATCTCCCAGCCGTCGCTTTCCAAGCAGCTCATGGAGTTGGAACAGGAAGTTGGAAAACAACTGCTGATTCGGGGAAAACGGAAGATCACGCTGACGGAGGAAGGTGTTTTGCTGCGAAAACGTGCCGACGAGATCATCACGCTGCTGGAAAAGACAGAGCGTGAGCTGAACGCAGACGCCGCGCAAATCAGCGGAGAGGTCGCCATCGGCGGCAATCCGACTGCCTCCGTACTGAAAGCCGCCGCTGCGCTCCGGGCAGAGCATCCGGGTATTCATTTTCAATTTTACAGCAGCGACGCCATTGATGTGCTGGAGCGGCTGGAACACGGCAGTCTGGATTTCTCCGTTTTTCTGGAACCAATCGACACCATGCAATATGAATATATTTCGCTGCCGGATTCCTCGCGCTGGGGCTTGCTGCTGCCATCCGATCATGCACTGGCGAAAAAGGGATATATCCGGAAAGAGGATCTGCCCGCGATCCCATTGGTATTTCACCGCAGAGCCGGTCTGCAAAGGATCATCTCTCACTGGGCGGAGATAGAAATTGAGAATCTGAATATCGCCGCGACCTATAACGTCATTAACGGTTCGTCGGAAAATTTTGTAAAAAGCGGCTTCGGCTGTTACCTGACGACCGAGGATCTGCTGCCCTCTAAATTGGACGAAGGTGTATGCTTTTGCCCGTTGGAACCAACGTTGGAGATCCGTTATGCGCTAATCTGGAAACGCTATGCAGTATTCAGCAAAGCGGCAGAAGCGTTTTTGCAAACAGTAAAAAACTGTATAATGGATTCGAATTATTGACACGGTAGCCGTCCACGCCGACGGGCAGATGACATTCAAATTCCGTGGTGGCACAGAGATCGATATGTAAGCCCCAATAGGCACAAAGCCCGCAGGTTCAACCGCCTGCGGGCTTTTCTGTATAAAATAGCGCAACGCCCAGCTATCAAGTAGGCTTCTTGATAGCTGGGTTTTGTAGTTTCCTATGGCAAAGGTTAACATAAAAACAATGCACCCCCTCAAATTAAGAATTGCACCCCCCTCTAAATCGAAGTTGCACCCCCCTTTTAGGGTTTCTATCAAAATTACGGTTCTTTGCCAGCAGGGGCGTGCCCCTGCACCAAATCACGCCGTACTTTTGTGCGGCGCTATTTTTTTGTATTCGCTCAATAAGTTATTGTTTATAAACCAAACTTTGTATCGCCGTGGCGGGCGTAGCACGCTACGGCATTTTTTATCGCCTTACAAAGACACCGCTGAGGTCTTTTGTATGGCGACTTTACTTTGTAGGGGCGTGCCCCTGCACCCAAACCGCTTTACTTTATGTAAGGCGGTTTTTTATTGCCTTACAACTATACAGAAAAAAACGTGTAATGCCAATATCGGCAATACACGTTTTCATATCAATGCCCACGTTTAGCATAAGTCTTTTTGAATGAGCGGTAGAAAATAAAGCCCACAAGGGTAGTAATGACTTCGGTGGTGGGGAAAGTCGCCCAGAAATAGTCAAGCCCTATGCGCGAATACAGCCAGCCCAGCGGCACGAAAAGCACCAAGGTCCGCAGTATGGTAAGTGCCGAGCTTCTCAGTGAATAGCCTATCGCCTGAAAGAAAACCGGAAAGATAAGCGAGGTAGTCATAGGCAGAAAGCTCAGACCGATAAAGCGGAAGCCCACTGTTCCGATAGCGATGACCTTAGGGTCATGCGAGAACACACTGAGCATTTGCGAAGGGATAAGCTCAAAACAAAGCGTTCCGAACGCCATAAGCGCCATGCCCATAAAAACGGAGTTTTTCAAGGTCTTACTGCAACGCTCTGAGTTCCCTGCGGCGTAATTGTAGCTTACGATAGGAACGATGCAAGTCTGCATTGCGCCAAGCGGGATAAAGAAAAACGCCTGCCATTTGTAATAAAGCCCCAAAGCAGTAACGGCTTGGTCGGAGAAAGTTTTAAGTATCATGTTTAGTCCGAAAATATAGAACGTATATGCGGACTGCATAAGGATATTTGGAAAACCTAGATGATATATCTTTTTCAAATAAGAAGGGTATTTCCAAAGCTTCGGGGTGTGGCGGAAGCCCTTTGGCATCACGATAGCCGCTGCGGCAGACTGTCCGATAACAGTGGCGATAGCCGCACCTGAAATGCCAAGCTTTGGAACAAAGCCCACGCCCCATATGAGGATAGGGTCAAGGATTATGTTCATTATTGCACCCACTATCTGCGCTATCATAGGCGTGCGCATATCACCCTCTGCCTGGAGGACTTTTGTCCATACGCTTTCGCAGAAAAGACCGATACTGAAGGTACAGACTATCCTGCCATAAGAGGTGACGAGCTTTATGACCTCGGGTGAGGTTGTGGACATTCGGGCGTAGGCAGGCATGATGAAAAAGCAGACGGCAGCGAAAATTATCCACATTGAAATGCCCAGAGCGGTGGCTGTGCCTGCACTTTCATCGGACTTGTGTTTTCTGCCAATGCCCATGTAGTGAGCCATGAGTGTGTTGATTCCAACGCCTGTGCCGACGCCGAAAGCTATCATAAGAAGCTGGATAGGGTAGATAATAGAAAGGGCTGTCAGACCTGCTTCTGAGTATCTGCCGATAAAAAAGCTGTCAACGATATTGTAAAGGGCTTGGATAAGCTGTGCGAGCATTACGGGAGGAGCGAGTTTGAGCAGTATTTTGAAAGTGCTTCCTTTGCCGTAATCTATGGTCTGCGTTTGGGTTTTACTCATTTAATTACTTCCTGTCTTTGATGTCAGAGACTATTATACTACTTTTTGTTGGGGATTGCAAGGGGAAGTTTAAGTGAGGAGTTAGGAGTGAGGAGTGAGGAATGATACAGCCGTACAAAAGTATGGTTGCCAACACTGAGCGAAGCGATTTTGCGGCAGCACAAACAAAAAAAGAATGCATTACCACCCATGATAATGCACTCTTATATTTTACCCTATTTTTCCTCCAGCCCGCTGAGGGAAAGCCTGCTCTCCATTTTCTGAACAGTCTTGCTCTCCTGCTTTGCGATCTTTGCTTCAAACCAGAATGTCGAGCCTTTGCCCTCCTCCGATTGAACGCCATATGCAAAGCCGTGGGCTTTGAGTATCTCCTGACAAATGGAAAGTCCAAGTCCTGTGCCTACCACGTCACGCTTTACCTTTGCGTCACGGTAGTATCTGTCAAATATCTTCGGCAGAAGCTCCTTAGAAATGCCCTTTCCGTTGTCTGTTACCTCAATACGAACTACATCAGCCTTGTTTATCTGCTTGATACGAATGACCTTATTGTCACCTGTATAGTTTATAGCATTGTTTATAAAATTGTAAATTACCTGATCGAGCTTTGCGATATCCGCTGTTATCACTCTGTCCTCGTCTGGGATATACTTGATATCATAACCATTTTGCTCTATGAGTATCTGATATCGAGTCATGCAGTCATTGAGCTTGTCAACTATAGAGAAGTCCGTGAGTTTAAGCTCCGCATTGCCCGACTCCAGCTTTGAAAGCTCCAGCAGATTGTTTACCAAGCTTGAAAGCCTGTCAGCCTCGTCGATAATGACTTGTATATGTTCCTGCCTCTTCACAGGATTGTCCCCGGACAAGTCCCTTATCATCTCCGCATAAGCCTTTACCATAGTGAGCGGTGTTCTCAGGTCGTGAGATATGTTCGCAATAAGGTCTTTCCTAAGCTCCGATACCTTTTGTATCTCGTCCTTGGCATTATTAAGCACCGTGGAAAGCTCCTCTATCTCACAATAGCCATGACCATTGAACTCCACCGTATAATCCCCTTCACCGAATTTCTTCGCCGTGTTCGTAATGTCAACGATAGGCTTTGAAAGTCGCTTTGAGATAAACATAGTTACAATAAAAGCAAGCTCAAAAAGTATGATAGTGATATAAATGAGCTGTTCTCTTATAATGCTTACAGTGGAATCTATCGGCTCTATTGAGCTTTCAATGAAAAGATACGCCTGCGTGTCCGAATCATCAGTGTAGATAGACGTGCAGTAAAATATCTCCTTGCTCTTGAAATTCTCGTTCTGGGCAATTTGCGTGATATAGTTATCGTCTGACTGCTTTAGCTGAGATATCATCTTGAAAAGTCCGATGCCATAGCCCTTGTTTATGACCTTGTAAAGATGCGAATATGCTCCCATGTTGTTTTCTATCACAAGAGGATTGCCCATTTCGTCCGTTATAACAATGCAAAGGCTGTTGTCAAAAGCCAGCGAGCGGTTCGTTACCTCCTGCTCGTCAGTGCCATATGCTTGGATTATCTTATTTGCAGCGTCTGTGATATCTCTTATCTTCGCCGACTGGTAATATCTTTCTAAAAAGACATACTGAAAAAGCCAAATAAGAATAAGAATAAAAGCCGTGAAGAAGATAAAATACATCCACACATATGACCGCAGACTTCTTTTCGCCTTTATCTCCGCCGTCTTATTGCTGACTTTTTCCTTGACTTCTGCAAGCTTACTGGATCTTTTCAAACTTATATCCCATTCCTCTCAGAGTAACGATAAGATTGCGGTATTTTCCAAGGCTGTTTCTCAGCATTTTTATGTGAGTGTCCACAGTTCTGTCGTCACCGTAAAAATCAAAGCCCCATACCTCTTCAAGAAGCTTTTCTCTTGAAAGCGCAATGTTCATGTTCTTCACCAAATAGAAAAGCAGGTCATACTCTTTCGGGGTCATGGAAACCCTCTCTCCGTCTATCTTTACCTCACGGGCTGTAAAGTTTATCTCTAATCCCTCGTATCTTATAACGTCCTCAGTGTGCTGAGAAGCTGACGCACGGTTAAGCACTGCCCTTATCCTTGCCATAAGCTCCTTTGGCGAGAACGGTTTTACTACATAATCGTCAACGCCTATCTCAAAGCCGAAAAGCTTGTCATACTCCTCGCCCCTTGCGGAAAGCATTATAACAGGTATCTGTCTAATCTTTCTTATCTCCTTGCAAGCTGAATAGCCGTCAAGCTTCGGCATCATAACGTCCATTATGATGATATCGAAATCCTGATTTTTCACCATTTCCACAGCCTGCATACCGTCCTCAGCCTGAGCTACTTCATATCCCTCAAACTCGGCATACTCTTTGATTATCTCTCTTATTTTTATCTCATCGTCTACAACAAGTATTTTTGCCATAGTCATTCCCTCCTATTCAGGCAGCACCGCACAAGGAACGCCTGTCGACTTTGCTGCCTTAATTCATATTCTTTGCTTATATAATAACCTATTATTGTGTAAAATTTGTGACGGTTTATAGAATATTCTAAGCCATACCGCACCAATTCACAAGAAAACTACTGCCCGCCAACCAAAATGGTATGACGGGCAGAGCTTATATAGGAATTTGTTATGGAAATGTCAGGGATCAGCAATGTCCCATCATAATGAGAGCCATCAGACAAAGACCTGTTACGATACAGCTCATTGCGCCCATGATGTTGTCCATTTTTTCTGCTGTAAGCTTTTTCATAGTGATTACCTCCTTGGGGTCTGAAATAAACTATTCTGTTCTCAGTGCGATAACAGGATCTTTCTTTGCCGCCACTCTTGACGGGAACAGACCTGCGATAAGCGTCAGGCAAACGCTTATTGCAATGAGTATAACTGCCGCACTGACAGGTATTGAAGCTCTTATCGGCACGTCTGTAAGATGTGCGATTATCATGTTTATCGGTATTGTGAGCAGGTAGGAAATTATCATTCCCAATGCGCCTGCCACAAATCCCACGATAACAGTTTCGGCATTGAACACTCTTGAAATATCCTTCTTTGAAGCACCTATACTTCTCAGAATACCTATCTCCTTTGTTCTTTCCAAAACTGAGATGTAGGTTATAATGCCTATCATGATAGATGATACCACAAGTGAAATTGCAACGAATGCGATAAGAACGTAGCTGATAGCGTTTATGATAGAGGTGATAGAACTCATCATAAGACCAACATAGTCTGTGTATTCTATCTTGTCTTCCTCTCCAACACTGTTGTTATAATCGTCGATCAAATCTATTATCTTTTCCTTTGAAGCAAAGTCCACAGGATAGATATTTATGCTGTCAGGGTCTTCAACAACTGAATAGCCAAGAGTTTTCATGTTGCTGTCATAGTTTGAGGTGGAATATTTTCCGCTGTTGGCAAGCTGATCCGCATTTGTATCAGACTGTTCTTTGAGCATTTGCTTCATAAGCTCCATTTGCTCGTCAGAAAGTGAAGCTATATACTTCTTCTGAGTTTCGGTAAGCGATGACATATCACCGCCCTGAATTGCTGACATATCCATTGAGCCCATGGCGTTCATGCCCATATCTGCAAGCTCGCCTGTATCGGAAGCACCGCTCTGCTCCATAAGAGCCTTATACTGCTCCTCGGTCATTCCCTCAGGAATTTCCATTGAGCTGTCGCCTGCTACCAAACCAGCCTGCTTGTCTGTGTCTGAGCTGTCTGCTGTTTTGTCAGCCTTGCTTTCTGTATCGGCTATGCTGTCGGAAACGGTTTCTGAACTGCTGTCTGTATCTGTCGCATTCTCGTCCGTTTTGAACTTAAGTCCTGTGAAAACATCTATGTCAGGGTTTGCTATCTGCTCTTTTACTATCTCGCTGTTATCTACTTCGTCGATAAGATATGTCATAAGGTCATGACGATAGCCTATCGCGCCGCTTATGGAAGCAGAGGAAGCGTCCTCATCAGGTCTTAAGATACCGACTACACTTATTTCTGTGCCGTTTGCAACAGCCTTTTTCATGTAGCTCTCATCGCCTGTCATATCTTCCCACACACCGTCTTTTTTCTTATAGAAATCAGGTGTAGGAACGACCTTGAATTTCAGGTCAAGAAGCTCATCATAGGTATAAACGTGCTGTTCGCTGTCAACGGATATATCCTCTCCTGCCATGGCACGTCTTACTATGCCGTTAAGTGAGCTTGGGTCGAGAAGTCCGAGAGAATAAAGCACATAGTCGTTTATCTCGTTGTTCTTATCAACTACAAGCACAACTTCGTTATACTTTTCAGGCAAACGTCCTGCGATAACGTCATACTGCTTGTCGATAAGCTCCTCATTATCTATCATTTCGCTCCATACGTCAGTACCCATGCCCATCATGCCACCCATTGAGCCACTCATGGACATTGCTTCCATCTGAGTTGAGGACATATATCCCATATCTTCAAGAAGCGTTGACGGATTGACCTGCATTACACCGCTGTCGCTCTCCGTGAAAACGTTAAGCGTGGTGGCGTAAGTGTACTGAACGTCGCTTGTAAGGTCTTTCAGGTCGCTGTTATCGTCAAGATATTTCTTGAACTTCTCCAGATTGTTGACCTTTGTTTCTTCCATGAGAGTATTTATCATCTCGCCCATGGCATTCTGAGAATAGACCTTATCTTTGCCGTGGTTTGCGGAGTCCTCATGTTTTTTTGCCATGGTGTTCATTATCTCGCCTATACTTGCGGTGGTCTTTGTTATCTGAAGCGGATAGCTTGAAAGGGTATCAGACTGCACCTGATCTATATAAAGCTGAACGCCGTTTGAGATAGAAAGAATAAGTGCGATACCGATTATACCGATAGAGCCTGCAAAAGAAGTAAGAAGCGTTCTTGCCTTTTTGGTCATAAGATTGTTTCGGCTCAAAGACAGCGCAGTGAGAAAGCTCATAGAAGTTTTAAGCTTTTTGCGCTCTTTCTTCGCCGCCTTTTTGTCAGCCTTCGTAGGTTCTTTTTCAGGCTTTTTGATAGGCTCGACAACGTTCTTGTCAAGAGGGTCGGAATCGTCTATGACCTTTCCGTCAAGAAGCTTGATGATTCTTGAAGAATACTTCATGGCAAGCTCAGGGTTGTGAGTTACCATTATAATAAGCTTGTCTTTGGAAATGCTCTTCAAAAGCTCCATTATCTGCACGCTTGTTTCAGTATCAAGCGCACCTGTAGGCTCGTCTGCAAGGAGGATATCAGGCTCATTCACAAGCGCTCTTGCAATGGCAACTCTCTGCATCTGACCGCCTGACATCTGATTAGGCTTTTTGTGGAGCTGGTCGCCAAGACCCACCTGCTCGAGAGCCTTGACGGCTCTTTCACGTCTTTCAGACTTTGAAACACCTGAGAGGGTCAAAGCAAGCTCAACGTTTGAAAGCACTGTCTGGTGCGGTATAAGGTTATAGCTCTGGAACACGAAGCCTATGGAATGGTTTCTGTAGGAGTCCCAGTCGCAATCCTTGAAATCCTTTGTGGACTTGCCGTTTATGTTAAGGTCACCGCTTGTATATCTGTCAAGGCCGCCGATAATATTAAGAAGAGTGGTTTTACCGCAGCCTGACGGACCGAGGATAGAAACGAACTCATTCTCACGAAAATCAATGCTGACGCCTTTGAGGGCAGAAACGGTGGAATCACCAACGACATAATCTTTTTTTATGTCCTTTAAACTAAGCATATTTTTTTCTCCTATTTTTGTTATTGTAAAGATATTATAATAGGGTTTTATAAACTCAGTTTAAACATAACACGGTTTTGGGTGTAAAAATTGTCGGAGGGGAGATTTAAGTGAGGAGTGAGGAGTGAGGAATGAGCATAGCTGACCAGAGTTGCCCCTAAGCACCGAGCGGAGCGATTTTGCGGAGGAATAAACTATCCCGAATATATGTAGGGGTTGGTTTTGTGCTTATACATTGTCTGTAAAACACAAATTTGTGCTTTGGGTCGGTGTGCCGCAAAATCGCTCCGCTCTTTGCGGATTATACATTGTGCAGGAGGATAGAAAAGCGGTGCAGTTTGGCTTCTTCGATACTGCATTTGTACAAGTCGCAACTTTGCAATTCTTCTTTTATTATTCTGCACCGCTTGGTCGGCTGTCGCCGAATGAGGCTCTGCCTCAAACTCCGCAGGGGCTTTGCCCCGTTGACCCCACAAGCCCTCTAGCGCCGGGCTTGACCCTGCGCTTTATTGCTCGCTTCGCTCGGTGTTGCCTATACCCCCTGCGTTCGTTAATATCACGTTAATAAAATGATGATATAATGCAAAGTGAACGGAGGGGTAAAAATGTTTCACATACTTGTGGTAGAGGACGATACTAACACTCGCAGGCTGACCTGCGATGTGCTTAGCGACAACGGCTACACACCTATCGAGGCTCGTGACGGTATAGAGGCTCTTGAAATAATGGACGAAAAACACGTTGACCTTATTATTATGGACGTTATGATGCCTCGTATGGACGGTTTGGAGCTTTGCGAAACTATCCGCAAGGCTGGGTTTCAGACGCCTATATTAATGGTGACGGCTAAGGAAACGGCTTTTGACAAAAAGCAGGGCTTTATAAAAGGTACGGACGATTACATGGTGAAGCCCGTGGACGAGGAGGAAATGCTTCTGCGTATTCAGGCACTTTTGCGACGTTCGCAGATAGTGAGCGACCACAAGATAACTGTGGGCAACACCACTCTCGACTATGACGCACTGACTATCAAGACCCCTGAGGGCATAAGGGAGCTTCCGCCAAAAGAGTTCATGCTTCTTTACAAGCTTCTTTCCTATCCCGACAAGATATTCACCCGCCGTCAGCTTATGGACGAGCTTTGGGACATGACCTCAGACACTGACGAACGCACTGTGGACGTACACATAAACCGCATAAGAGAGCATTTGAAGAATAACCACGATTTTGAGATAGTGACAGTGAGAGGGCTTGGCTATAAGGCGGTCAAGCTGAAAGGATAGGCTCATGAAAAAACATCTTATCTCTGCTCTTCGCTCAGAGCGCAGGCGGAATTACACCATGAACGCCAGCATAGTTTCGGCAGTATTTGTAATAATGCTTTGGGCAGGGCTTCTTACGGGATTTATAATGATAGGCATAAAAAGATGCCTGCATTTTCTATCTCCTTTGCAAATGCCTTTAGTTTTCCTTATTGTGGGACTTGTAGTATCGGTAATAATAGGCACTTGCATTTCTGTCGCTGTTGCAAGCAAGATAGTCGGGCCTGTGCGTGAGGTAAAAAAGGCAATGCACAGGGTAGAAAAGGGAGATTTCTCACAGAGGTTAGAGGTAACAGGCTTTAACGGTGAGATAGACGAGCTTATAGAAAGCTACAACAAAATGGCGCAGGAGCTTGGGGGCATCGAGATGTTCAGGGAGAATTTCATCAACAGCTTCTCCCACGAGTTCAAAACGCCTATCGTTTCTATCCAGGGCTTTGCGAAACAGCTAAAAAAAGAAAATCTGTCAGAAGAGAAAAAGCAGGAATACATTGACATTATCATAAGCGAATCAAAGCGATTGACCAATCTTTCATCGAACATTCTTATGCTTTCAAAGCTTGAAAATCAGCAGATCATAACTGACAAGACGAGCTTTTCGCTAGATGAGCAGATAAGAAGCTGTATACTTTTGCTTGAAAAGCAATGGACAGCTAAAGACATAAGCTTTGACATTGATATGCAGGAGATACAATACACCACCAATGCGGAAATGCTTTCGCAGGTGTGGGTGAACATAATAGGCAATGCCATAAAATTCTCCCCAGAGGGAAGCGATATCGGAGTAAAGCTTTTCAAAGAGGGTGATGTGATAACGGCTGAGATAACTGACCGTGGCATTGGCATGGATCATCAGACCATATCACACATTTTCGAGCGTTTTTATCAGGGGGACAGGGCGCACGCTTCAGAGGGAAACGGACTTGGTTTGCCCCTTGTTAAGCGTATCGTGGAGCTGTGCAACGGCAATATCCGTGTTGAATCACAATACGGAAAGGGTACAAATTTTATTGTTACGCTCCCTGAGAATGGATAGGCATATAAAAAGGACGGATATTTCGGGGGAAATATCCGTCCTTGATTTTTTACTGATTTTTATTTTTAGATAGCCGCAAAGCCCTGATTCAGATCATCTATGATATCCTCAACGTTTTCAAGACCTACGGAAAGTCTTATCATTCCGCCGTTTATGCCTGCGGCAACGAGCTGTTCGTCGGAAAGCTGTCTGTGTGTTGCGGAGGCTGGGTGGAGGATACAAGTACGGATATCGGCAACGTGAACTTCATTGGAAGCCAATTTAAGGCTGTCCATGAACTTTGCCGCTGTATCTCTTCCGCCCTTGATAACGAACGAGATAACGCCTGCTGTGCCAAGAGGGAGATACTTTTCAGCAAGCTTATGGTACTTATCGCTTTCAAGTCCAGGATATGCAACGGACTCTACCTTGTCATTGCTTTCGAGGAATTTTGCCACTGTTATGGCATTCTCGCAATACTGCTTCATTCTTACAGGGAGAGTTTCAAGTCCCAGATTGAGCAGGAACGAGGAATTTGCGGCAGGATAGCAGCCGAAATCTCTCATAAGCTGCATTCTTGCTTTTACGATATAAGGTGCGAACGAATATTTTTCGGTGTAGATAGTGCCGTGGTAGCTTTCGTCAGGCTCGGTCATGCAAGGGAACTTTCCGCCTGTCCAATCGAACTTGCCGCTGTCAACGATAACTCCGCCAACCTGAACAGCGTGGCCGTCCATATACTTTGATGTAGAATGGATAACGATATCTGCGCCCCACTCTATAGGTCTGCAAAGGTATGGAGTAGCGAAAGTATTATCAACGATAAGAGGAACGCCATTCTTATGGGCGATATTTGCAAAACGCTCGATATCGAAAACTGTCAGTGCTGGGTTTGCGATAGTTTCACCGAAAACAAGCTTTGTATTATCCTTGAAAGCCGCCTGTATCTCATCGTCTGTAGCGTCAGGGTCAACATAGATACACTCTATACCAAGTCTTTTCATTGTTATGCTGAAAAGGTTTATAGTGCCGCCGTAGATAGAAGTTGAAGCTATAAAGCTGTCGCCAGCCTGACAGATGTTCAGGATAGAGCAAAGTGTGGCAGCCTGTCCGCTTGATGTACACATTGCGGCTGCACCGCCCTCGAGAGCGGCAATTTTCTTCTCAACTGCGTCTGTGGTAGGGTTTTCAAAGCGTGAGTAGATAAGGCTCTTAGTAGGGTCGTCAAAGACCTCTGCTATCTCTCTCGAGGAGTCATAGACATAGGTGGTGCTTTGTACGATAGGCACTACCCTCGGCTCTCCGTTTTTAGGCGTATAGCCCTCGTGTAAACATTGTGTTTCGATCTTCAATCAAATCAAATCCTTTCAATGCGGTGATGACCGCAAAATTTTTACCAATATAAAAAGCTTTTCAAAAAGCGTTTAAAACAGCAGTCCCCTCAGACCGCCCAAACATTATAAATGCGTTTATTCTGCATAGCGAAAACTCATAGCTGAATCGAAAATATCTTCTCCCATTGAAACATACTTTAGTGGTATCACCACATTATATTGTATATATTCGCTGTCAGAAAACTCGTATATGCCCTGAACGTTTACACTTTGATCCTCACCCAGAGCCGCAATAACACAGCCTCGCTTGCCGTTACCAATGTCAAGTCCCCGATAATCCAGCCAAACATTATCATCAGATCTGATATCAGCCGACTTTGCATACATATCAAGCATATCATCGACTGTGGTCTTGTCAAGCCGCTGATAATAAGACAATGACAGGTTTAAGCCGTCATATTTTTCGTCCACTTTGCCGTCAATAAGGTTTGCATAGACTATCTTCACATCTCTTGTGCCGTCAAAATCGTCTGTGGTTATCTCTTGCTTTTCCACCTTTGCGGCAGAAAATCCACCTATCTCAGGCAGATCTAAAGCGGCAGAAAAATCTGAAAGCTCTATGGTCAGACCGTTTTCAACATCATAACGGTCTGTATCCACCGACCCTCCGTTGAACATATCATAAACATAACTGTCTATGACCATGTAAACACCACCCGTGGTGATATTCGCAGAAATGCCATTTTCGTCAACGAAACTTTCAAGTTTCGTGAACGTGCTGTCCTCGTCAAACTGCATTATAACCGCACTGGCTTTCTGCTCGTCGCTTATTTTGTCACTAAACTCAAAGCGAATGACCCCACCTCCGAAATCAGCGTCAGTATACTTGACAGGTATACTAAGAAGCGGCTCGTCAGAGTTTATCATTGCGTTTATACCATAATAATCAGAAAGCTTTGCTCCTGCACCAAAATTGCCCTCTATGGTGCATTTTGCCGTATATGGTATTTCACTAAGGTCACAAACAAGCTCAGGGTCATGGATCATTTCCACCTGCGAACTGTCGTCCGCCTGTGAACTTTCTTCCATGCTGTCAGGCGTATCTGACACCGCTTCCGTGGTGGTGGCAGTATCTTTTGTTTCCAAAACGCTGTCTGCGGTTTCCTCAACAGGTCCGCAGGCGCAAAGTGATACTGACAGCAATGCCGCCAGCAATACGGCTGTTTTTCTGCTATTTTTCATATTAAGTTTCTCCCTATTTTTTTATTTTGTTTACCTTACAAGTCCTTGAAGTCCACCCTTGCACCCGTCAAAGCACTTTCCATTATTATTCTTGCGCACTCTGAAAGTGAAACTGCGCTTTTGCAGGTCATCATGGCTTTTTGTATGCAAAGTCCGAAAACTAGGTGAAGCTCTCCCCTGCCTGCTGACTTCTGCGCTATAGGCAGGAGCGCCTGCCAAAGAAGCTTTATATAGCTTTGGACAGTTTCGCCTGTGGTGCAGTTTCTTATTTTGCCAAAGCTTGCGCCCCCTGCGTTTGCCGCCGTGTAGCGGAGCATTTCCCCAACGTCTGTGAAAGGCTCGTTATATTTTTGAAGCACTCCTGCGGTAAAAGACCACACTGAGTAGTTATTGCCCACAAGCTTTTCGTCAATGATATCGCCGTAGAAATACTTTCTGCCTGACTTATCAGTGAACACTGTGAAAACGTCCTCCTCTTTCACGCCCTCTGTCATGAAAAGCTTTCTCACGTCCTGCTGGCAGGAATAGCCTGCAAGAGAGCCTATACAGCACAAAAGGGATTGTGGGTGAACGTAGCCCTCGGGGCTTCTCATGGCTCTGAGAAGTCTGTCAAATATCTCAAAGGCACTGCTTTTATATTGTTCAAGTTCCATTTTTATCACCGTTTCTCACGTTTTCGCTCCCCTTTTTATCTTTTTTATCACAAATCTGATGATATTAACATAGATCACCGCAAGTCCAAAGCCACCAAGCAAACCTGTTATCAACCGACGTTTATTGGTGGACTTTTTCACCCCTGAATACTGCAAAAGCCAATCCAGCATGGTAGTTTCACAGCAGAGTACGGCTATGAGAGCGGATATATTTTTCTTTACCGCCAGCGGAAAGCCTGCAAGCTGTCCTGCAAGCACGCCTGTACACCTTGCGCACACCGGAAACTGCCAGCCGTGAAAAAAGAAGCTTCTGTCAGGGCGTTGGTGACAGCCTGCCGACGCACCAAGCTTCATAAGATAAAGCCACAGTGCATATGGGTCTTTTCTCTTTCTCATGCTATGCTCTGAACTTATAATCGCAATCAGGACAGACCCAATAGGAGCGTGTTTTTGACTTGCTTTCCATGCCGCAAAGTCCGCAGATAAGCCCTGGCAGTCCGAACAGTATATAGCCGCAGCAGCCTTTTCCAAAGCCGTATTTGCCGCTTCTGTAGTCTGTTTCGCTTATAAGCTGACAATTCCTGCCGCCGCATTTTGGACAGCGTTTGCCTGTACAAAAATCTGCCATGGTGTTTTCCGCCTTTCTTTTGTGTGGTGTTTATCAGATAAAATTCAGGGGCTTGACGATCTGAAAAGACCTGTCAGCCCGCTGAAATATTTTTATCCTTTGGTATTATACGTTTATTTCTGCAACATCGTCAGAAACGCCGTTTGCTTCAACAACAGGCTTTACGCAGTTTTCGATAAACTCGTCCACCTGCTGTGGGCATCTGCCGATAAAGTTCTCAGGCTTCATTATCTTATCCATTTCTTCCTTTGTTATCATGAACATAGGGTCATTGAGGATAAGCTCGCAGAGGTTGTTGTCAAGTCCCTCTTTCTTTACTCTTGCGCCTGCTACCATTGAATACTCTCTGATCCTCTCGTGGAGTTCCTGTCTGTTTCCGCCCTTTTCTACGGCGTCCATCATAATGTTCTCAGTAGCCATGAAAGGAAGCTCTGCCATAACTCTTCTTCTGATGATCTTGTCATATACTACCAAGCCGTTTTCAGGGTCGGTAACATTGAGCATGATATTAAGTATAGCGTCAACGCCAAGGAAAGCTTCGGCAACGGAAATTCTCTTGTTTGCAGAATCGTCGAGAGTTCTCTCAAACCACTGTGTACCTGCTGTGAATGCAGGGTTGAGAACGTCGCAGATAACGTATCTGGCAAGTGATGTTATTCTCTCATCTCTCATTGGATTTCTCTTATATGCCATAGCGGAAGAACCTATCTGGTTTTTCTCGAATGGCTCTTCGATCTCCTTGAATGACTGCAAAATTCTTATATCGTTAGAGAACTTCATAGCAGACTGAGCGATACCGGCAAGAACTGAGCACACCTGATAGTCCATTTTTCTTGAATAGGTCTGACCTGAAACTGGAACGACAGCCTCAAAGCCCATTTCCTCGGCTATCATTTTTTCAAGCTCTTTTACCTTATCAGTATCTCCGTGGAAAAGCTCCATAAATGAAGCCTGTGTGCCTGTAGTACCCTTTGAACCAAGGAGTTTGAGGTTAGCAAGTCTGAAATCCAGATCTTCAAGATCCATAAGAAGCTCGTTGCACCAAAGAGTAGCTCTCTTGCCCACTGTTGTGAGCTGTGCAGGCTGGAGGTGAGTATAGGCAAGGCAAGGCATAGCCTTATACTTATCGGCAAACTTAGCGAGCTGGTCGATGACCTTGACAAGCTTTCTCTTTACGACTTTAAGTGCATCTCTCATGATGATAACGTCTGTATTATCACCTACATAGCAGGAAGTTGCGCCAAGGTGGATAATACCTGCTGCCTTTGGGCAAACAAGACCATAGGCATAAACGTGTGACATAACGTCATGGCGAACAAGCTTTTCACGCTCAGCGGCAGCGGCATAATCTATATTATCAATGTTAGCTTCAAGCTCGTCTACCTGCTCCTGAGTAACGTTAAGACCGAGCTTCATTTCAGCACGGGCAAGGGCTACCCACAGCTTTCTCCAAGTAGTAAACTTCTTGTCAGCAGAGAAAATAAACTGCATTTCCTTGCTTGCATATCTGGTACAAAACGGGCTTTCATAAGAATTTGTCATTGTTCTTCGACCTCTTTCGTAATATTATATAATGTATACACATTTATTATAGCATATTTTTTGCGGGTTTACAATAGGTTTGAAGAGAAATGTTTTATATCAGATCTCAAAGGCTCCACAATTGAAATCCTTGACATTTGTTAATATGCGTGATATAATATATCTACATTTTGTTAAAGCAGTCCATATAAAAGCCATGTGGTGTCGCTTTGAGTAAAAGAGGGTATAATATGAAAAGAAACATAAAAGAAAAGGCTATTCACTACTCAAAAATAATAGCCACTGAAAAAAGCTTCACTTTGTTTATAATACTCACATTAGTACTGATACCTTTAGGTGAGATCGCAACGCTAGTTCACAACGAGTATTTTGTGTCCCAGCCTGTTATCGTTGACTTTGCAGGCTGGGTGGGCAGTATAATGGCAGTTGCATATTTTATTGCAAACCGAAAAAAGTATTATCCGTCTGACTTCTTTCTTTTCACATTGTTTATGTTTGCTGTAATATCAAGCACATTTTCGCATGACAGAAATCAGACTCTTTTCGGTTTCTATTATGACGAATGGTTTATACATTATATGGCATACTTCACCTTGATGTTTGCAGCAACAAATGTCAAAAAACTGAAATACAAAGAATATATCCTTGCTGCATTTGTTACTGTGACAGCTATAAATATAGTACCAAGCGTGTTGGAATCTGTTGGAGCATGGCCATATTATGCGTACTTTGGTGCAGAATCTCATGAAGAAAACAAATGGGTGTACGGACTTACCCAAAACTCAAACTTCTATGCAGGAATAAGCACAGTTTTCACTGCTTGCTGCACAATGTTGTTCTTATTTGCCAAGAGCAAAAAGACGTGCATTATACTATTCATAATAGACCTCCTGAGCTTTTACTGTTCCATATCAACAGGCACAAGAATATCGTTGGTAGGCAACATTTGCTTTATGATATTTGCTATGATACTTATATTTCTTCTGCACAGAAAAGAGGCGTCAAAATCAGAATTGAAATGTCATTTGAAGCGTTACGGAGTTGTTTTGGCGGCATTTGGCGTTATATTCTTTATCCTTGTTAAATTCTTCGGAAGACTTAATGGTGATCTCGAAACTACCATAGGTGAATTTGAGAATATGGGTTCTCTTTCTGCATTTGATTCATTCGGCAGTTGGCGTGGCTATATTTGGCGTATCGGGCTTGAATCTGTGCCTGATTTCTGGCTGACAGGTATTGGGCTTGACAATTATCGTGACGCATTTGAATACAGAGCAGATTTTTCTACACTTCCTTGGACACAAGGCAAGGGGCATAATGAATACATACACATACTTGTCACTGAGGGCGTTTTTGCTTTAGTAAATTACCTTGCACTTCTGTTTTATGCGTTTTTCACAGGAATAAAGAGCGCACTCAAAGGCATAAACAAGGATCGTACAAACGCTGTTGTGACCTGCATTTTTCTGACAATGTTCATCGCTTATACTTCACAGGCTTGCTTTAACAGTAGTATTGTAAATACTACACCATATTTCTGGGTAGTTCTTGGAATGGTAATGACAAAAAATCATCAGCGGCCTTTTGGCTACAGAATGAAGCTCAAGAAGAGACAAAGCAAAAGTTAAATTTCTGTAAATTTTCAAGTGAAAACAAGGCTGTGCTTGACTTTTTGGGGCGGATATGTTATGATATTAAAGCCGCATATTCACGGTCATAAGTGTTTGTGTTTGCAGACCACCGTGCGTAGCGAGTTTATTTAAAGGTAGGTGCATTCGTAATGTACGCAGTAATTGAAACAGGCGGAAAGCAGTATCAGGTCAAGCCTGGTGATGAGGTTTTCGTAGAAAAGCTGGACGTAAACGCTGAGGACGCTGTTACTTTCGATAAGGTAATGGTTGTTGGCGCTGACGACGGTATCAAGGTTGGCGCTCCATATGTTGACGGCGCTTCCGTAACAGCTAAGGTCATCAAGAACGGCAAGTCCAAGAAGGTGACTGTATTCACTTACAAGCCAAAGAAGGGCGAAAAGACCAAGATCGGTCACAGACAGCCTTACACTAAGGTTATGATCGAAGCTATCAACGCATAATGATCTGTGCTGATTTTTTCAGAAATGAGCATGACAGACTTGTGGGATTTCGTATAACGGGTCACGCAGGTTATGCAGATTATGGCGAGGACGTATGCTGTGCAAGCGTATCGTCTGCTGTAATGTTGACGGCTAACACTGTCACTGAGGCTTTTAAGATAAAGGCTGATGTTGCAGTGGAAGAAAACGAAATAATATTAAGGCTTGAAAATGACAGCTCAGAGGAGGGGGACAAGCTACTTTTAGGGCTTCTCACTCATTTATATTTCCTAGCTGAGGAATTTTCAGGCAGGATCAAAGTCACGGTCAGAGATAACTGATCGGACGGATTACATTTTATGGAGGTGTAATTTAGATGATTAAGATTTCAATGCAGTTTTTCGCTCATAAAAAGGGAATGGGTTCTACAAAGAACGGACGTGATTCTGAGTCAAAGAGACTTGGCGTAAAGAGAGCTGACGGTCAGTTCGTACTGGCTGGTAACATCCTCGTTCGTCAGAGAGGTACTCACATTCACCCAGGCGAGAACGTTAAGAAGGGTTCTGACGATACTCTGTTCGCAACAAGCGACGGTGTTGTAAGATTTGAAAGACTCGGTAGAGACCGCAAGAAGGTTTCGGTTTATCCCAAGGCTTAATTTTGTAACATATGACCCTGAGCCTTAGGCTTGGGGTCTTTTGTTGATTAATGACAACTAAATTTACGCATAATATCATTTATAAGGAGGTTTGATCATGTTTGTCGATCAGGCGAAGATCTATATAAAAGCCGGTGACGGCGGCGATGGTGCAGTTTCATTCCACCGTGAGAAATACGTTGCGGCAGGCGGTCCGGACGGCGGTGACGGCGGTAAAGGCGGAGATATTGTTTTCGTTGTTGACGACAATATCTCAAACCTTATAGATTTCAGATATAAGAGAAAATATGTTGCCGAAAAGGGGCAGAACGGCAGCGGCAAAAACTGCTCAGGCAGGAATGCTCCCGACCTTGTTGTCAAAGTTCCTAGAGGCACTGTGGTTAGAGAGATAAAGAGCGGCAGGATACTTGCCGACCTTTCTACCGATGAGCCTGCTGTTATCGCTCACGGAGGCAAGGGCGGACGTGGAAACGCTCATTTTGCCACTTCCACAAGGCAGATACCGAAGTTTGCAAAGCCCGGTTTCCGTGGTGACGAATATGAGGTAATGCTTGAACTCAAGCTTATTGCAGACGTGGGACTTGTGGGCTTTCCGAACGTGGGTAAATCCACGCTCATCTCTGTTGTATCGGCGGCAAAGCCAAAGATAGCCAACTATCACTTCACTACCCTGACGCCTGTCCTTGGCGTTGTTAAGATAGAAGAGGGAAAATCCTTTGTTATGGCGGATATCCCAGGTCTTATCGAGGGAGCGAGCGAGGGCGTCGGTCTTGGTCACGAATTTCTCAGACACGTTGAGAGGTGCAGACTTATCGTTCACGTTATCGACGTTTCAGGCAGCGAGGGCAGAGATCCTATCGAGGATTTCAAGGCGATAAATCACGAGCTTGAAAACTTCTCAATGGAGCTTGCGGAAGCTCCGCAGATAGTTGCCGCAAACAAGAGCGATATGGCTACTCCTGAGCAAATCGAAAGGCTGAGAAACTACGTCGAGGATCAGGGACTTCTGTTCTATGAGATATCAGCCGCTACCACAAAGGGTACGAAGGAGCTTATGTACGGCGTATGGGAGCGACTTTCTGTACTGCCGCCTGTTAAGCAGTTTGAGGCTCAGCCGCTCACGCAGGAGGAGCTTGACGATAAGCTCATCTCAAAGAAAGACTTCCGTGTTACTGTGGAGGACGGAGTTTACTTCGTGGAAGCAGACTGGCTTCTTGACATACTCAGGACGGCTAACATGGACGACTACTCCTCACTACAGTATTTCCAGAACGTACTCAGGACCAGCGGCATAATCG
Source organism: uncultured Ruminococcus sp. (assembly GCA_934435205.1). Classification (GTDB taxonomy): domain Bacteria; phylum Bacillota; class Clostridia; order Oscillospirales; family Ruminococcaceae; genus Hominimerdicola. Next base: position 183,265 of record CAKSAK010000005.1, read on the forward strand.
ACAAGCTGGAAGAAATGGGTATCGAAGAGGGTGACACTGTTTCTATATTCGACTTTGAGTTTGAATATCTCAGATAGGAGGGAGCGTCACGGGAAAGCTTTCTGATATGGACGCTATGCAATACTCCCCTCTGGCACTGGCTTTTATCGGGGACGGCGTTTACGAGATAAGGGTAAGGGAAAAGCTTATCCTTGAAGCTAATATGCCTGCGGACAAGCTGCACAAGCTCACTGTTGAGAGGGTGTGTGCGGAATATCAGGCAAAGGCTGTTCGCAAGTGGCTTGACGAGGGGCTGCTGAACGAACAGGAAATGGATATTTTTAAAAGGGGCAGAAATGCAAAGGGCATAAATGCTCCGAAACATTCCACTGTGGGGGAATACCGCATGGCGACAGGTTTGGAATGTCTTTTCGGTTTTTTATATCTCACGGGACGTGAGGAACGTATAGGTGAACTGTTCGAGGCAGCATGGTCTGTGGGCAGCATCAATGGATAATATTACAATACACAAGGAGTGAATCAAATGTCAGGTCATTCAAAATGGGAAAACATTAAAAGAAAAAAGGGTGCAACAGACGCTGCAAGAGCTAAGATATTTACAAAGATAGGCAGAGAGATCGCTGTTGTAGTTAAGCAGGGCGGTGCTGATCCTGCAGGTAACGCAAAGCTGAGAGATCTTATCGCAAAGGCTAAGTCAAACAACGTGCCTAACGATAATATCGAGAGAATTATCAAAAAGGCAGCAGGCGACGGCGACAAGAACAGCTACGAGTCAATGGTATACGAGGGCTACGGTCCAAGCGGTGTTGCTGTTATCGTTGAGTGCCTTACAGACAACAAGAACAGAACAGCAGGCGATATCCGTCACTTCTTCGACAAGTTCGGCGGAAACATGGGTACATCAGGCTGTGTATCTTTCATGTTCTCTGATGTTGGTACTGTTGTTATGGAGAACAATGGTGCTGACGAGGACAAGATAATGGAGGACTGCTTCGAGGCAGGTGCTGACGATTTCAACGTTGATGACGATGTTATCGAGATATCATGCGACCCTAATCAGGTATCTTCTGTAAGAGAAGCTCTCGAGGGAATGGGTTACAAGGTGCTTTCTGCTGAGGCTGAGAAAGTTCCTTCAAACTACACAACTATCGAAGACGAGGACGCTATCAAGAAAATGGGTCTGCTTCTCGAGCATCTTGAGGACGATGACGACGTTCAGAACGTTTACCACAACTGGGAAAATATGCCGGTCGAAGAGGAAGAATAATTTTCGAGAGGTATATTTTACCGAAAGCTACATATAATAATAGCCGACCTGTTATTGACAGGTCGGCTTCATTTGTTGTGTATACATTCAACTGAGTTTATTTTTTCTGATCTGGTTGCTGTTTTTATAATGCTGTACTCATGGCTTTTATCGATTTATATTGAAGCTGGTATGAAATAATCTTTTCCCTTTTCGAGCTTGAACACTATGGTCATATATTTGTCTGACTTGTTTTTATAGTTGTATTCTTTTAACTGCTTTGAATATTTATTGTGTATGCAGTCATAAAAGAACTTTTCAGACGATTTGATTTTTATGTCGATACACCTTTGCATTCCTGTAAGATGAAGAAAATGCTTTGGAAAGGTTTTGACAAGTATTTGCCGGGAGTCCGTTTTTATCAGATAGAACTTGTCAAGCAATTGTTCTGTAAAAAGCTTTGCTATATCATATAGTGTCATTTTTTGTCACGTCCAGTATAATAAAAAAGCCCCACAAATAAAGCGGGGCTGATATTTCAAAAAAGAGCATTGGCTGCGTTAGCATAAAAGCTCCCCACAGCAAGGGAACTACCTGATTTAAAGTGCCCGACAAGCGAATAATGCTCCAAATTCCCATGACCGCAACACTTGATAAATTACTTTATCTTGCTTTTAGTATAGCATACACAAAGACAAATGTCAATAGTCATGTGGGTCTTATTTTGTCGCAAAAAGCGTAAAAATAACTGAATTAATCGAGGGGAACATATTTGTAATTGTAAGTTGTGCTATTGACATAAAAGGGGTTATAGTATATAATAATCGTATGTGTAGATATTGCCCTGAAAAGATAAAAAATACAGATAATGGGTAATGAGGAAGAAGCAGAAAATGATAGGAGGAAACTTATGAACAAGATTTTTTGTTCTGCTCTGACAGCCATTGTGGCAGGCACTATGCTCACAGGCTGTGCCATGCCTTGGGAAAAGGGTGCTGATGACGACGTTGCCCCTGGCGGTTATTCCTATACGGCTGACTCAAATTCAGAACAGAAACAAGCTTATCGCTGGCTCATAGAGCCAACTATAAACGCCGATAATATCATTTCTTTTGACGGAAGTCAGGTCGACCCTAACAACGAAAAGAACACAGCTTATGCCAACTATTCTGTTATCAGACAGAATGGCAAATATGGCATTATAGACTATAGCGGAAACATGGTAGTGCCTGCGGAATATGACGATTACTACACCTGCTGGTGCGGAGAGGTCACGCTTTTCAATATTATAAACGAAAAGAATGATGAGTATGAGTATTGCAGTATCGACAGCTCAAATCAGGTAGTATACTATGCGGCGGAACATCATGACAGCTCACCGAGATATTACTGGAACAGCAATGAGGAAAAGATCTATGTAAAGGACGCTGATGAAGAACAGGGCGAAGAATACACTGGCAAAAAAGCTGTTGTAGTATGTGAAGCTGATGTGAAAAAGTCTGACAATGGTTTTTATGACATTTCTCCTGTGAGCGAACCGCTTTACGGGCTTGCTAAAAAGGACAAGCTTATACTTGATATGCAGTACACTGATTATTATGCGCCTGCATACAAAGGCGCAGGACTTACCTGCATCGCCTTTGAGAACGACGAAGGCAAATGGGGATATGTTGGTTCTGACGGCAAGACTATAATCGACTTCAAGTGCGACGGCGACATGAGTGCCTATTGCGGAAAGGTGATAGATGACGAAATGGCAGTTCATCCTTATCTTTTCACTGACGATTATCTGCCGGTATCCATAAATTCATCATATGGTTATTATGACATAGACGGCAACTGTATCGTACAGCCGGGCGAGTTCGATCAGGCAAGACCTGCTCATAACGGCAAGGCATGGGTAATGAAGTCTGGAAAATGGGGCGTTATAGCATTCGGTGACGCACCTGTGGAAGAGGACTCATCAGAGGAAGAGACCACCACAACTACGACCACCACAAGCTACACCACCACGACCACAACTTCAATGACCACCACAACGACTTCGGTTTCAACAGAAACGAAAAAAGCAACTGAAAATACTCCATCTTTGACACAGCCAAGTGAAACCACTGAGGTGTCAACAAACACGGAAACTGTTACAGAAACAGTAACGGAGCCTGTTACGGAAACTGATCCGCCTGCTCCTGAGCCTGAGCCGACACCTGAACAATAAGTAAGAATATAAACGGCGTTATCCCACTTTGGGGTACGCCGTTTTTGGTGCATGAATATGTGCGGATATTGAAAATGCGTGCATAAACAAGGCGGGCGAACGCTGTTCGCCCCTACCATTTGACCGCTTATTTTCCCATACAAAAAAGCCCTGCCGAAGCAGAGCTTTTCTTTTTTATTGGTTATATATCTCTTTTCTGAGAAGTGCCTTGCAGGCGTCAAAATCAACTTCAAGAATTGATTGACCGTCAGATGATGTGCCATATGAATAGGAATCATCATCAGGTATTCTCAGGGACTTTATCTCGTAATTCATGGAGAATATTGCCTTATAGGTAAGGGCAAAAAGCTGTGTCTGTGACATATTGGTTGTAAGATGTGACATTGATGCTTTTGCGAACTTGTCTATAGTCAGCGGATCTGAGCTTTTCGCCTTTTCGATTATCTTTGTGATAACTGTTCTCTGGCGTTCTGTACGCTCAAAATCTGCGTTGCCAACATATCTAAGTCTTGCATAGGCAAGCGCCTGATTGCCGTTTACATGGAGCTTCTTTCCGCCCTTATCAAGATAGTCTGTACCCTTTTTATTGCCAAGAAGCTTGTTCTGCTCTGCCATTGGAGGCTTCATGCCCTCGGCTTCTTCGTCGGAAATGTCAAGCTCGATACCGCCAACTGCGTCAACTATATCAACGAATGAAAGAAAGTCGATATAAACATAATCGTCAACGGCAATATCAAAATTATACTCTATGGTATCCATAAGAAGCTCTGCACCGCCGTAAACATACGCCGCATTGAGCTTTGACCATGTGTCTATATCATTTCCATCAGCGTCAACACCCTTGATATTCACATACATATCACGCATGAAAGAGGTCATTGTTATCTCTTTTGTGGTGCTGTTAATGGAGAGAAGTATCATAGAGTCTGTTCTGCCACGCTCGTCAGCGTTTCTTGTATCAGAGCCTATAAGCAGGATATTTCGTACATCAGAGCTGTTCATGGAAGCATCTGTGTTCGTTCGCTGACCTCTTTCCACCTTGTTCACCATGCCTATGTATCGCCATATAAGCACGTTCGCCAATATGAAAGCCACCAAAAGTATGATGATAAGCACCTTGAAAAAGGTTTTTATAGGGTGTCTTTTTTTGTTTTCCACTTTGTTTTTACCTTTTTTGTTCGTCTGACCATTACGGCTTTTATTGTTTTTGCCAAATTGCAGGTCATTATTTCGTCTTTGGGCTGATGTCTTGTTGCTTTTTGCTGACTTGCCTGAACCTCTCTGCTTGCTCTGTCCGTTCTGTGGACGTGACGTTTGTCTGCTCTGTGTCTGCCGTCTTGGAGTGCTTTCTCTGTATGAGCCTGCGTAGTCTGATGATGAACGGCTTCCCTGCCCGTATGGCTGAGCTGTACCCTGTGTATTATCATCAGGGTAGCCAGCGTCATAGTAATCGTCAAAGTCGTTCACGCCCTCGTCTATTTGCTGAACACGCTGTCCGCCCGCACCGCTTATGCGATTGAACTCGTCAAGCTGTCGCTGATATTCCTGTTCATAGTAGTCCTGAGGCTTATTATCGTTTGTGTAGTTTTGTTGTCTGTCTTTATTAGCCACCTGACTGCACCTCCGTTCATTTTTACAATACCAATATTATAGTACATATCAGGCTTATTGTCAATGACAGAAAAAAAGGCGGAGCTTTTTCCAGCGTCCGCCTTGTTATTTTTACGTTGTTGTGGATAAGCGGGCGAACACTGTTCGCCCCTACAAGCAAATGCCGTATTTATGCGCATTTGCAGGTCTAAACATAGTTTTATTTTATTCTGCTGCTTCTGAGGGCATTGAGGATAGCTATTACGGCTACGCCAACGTCTGCGAAAACCGCAAGCCACATTCCTGCAAGTCCCAATGCACCGAATATAAGCACAAGAGCTTTTACTCCAAGGGCAAAAAATATATTCTCTCTTACTATTGTCATAGTCTTTCGGGATATCTTTACTGAGTCTGCTATGCTTGACGGGTCGTCATTCATAAGCACAACGTCTGCGGCTTCTATGGCGATATCTGAGCCTAAACCGCCCATTGCGATACCGATATCGGCTCTTGCGATAACAGGTGCGTCATTTATTCCGTCCCCTGCGAATGCAACAAGTCTGCGGTCTGGGTCTTTTATAAGCTGCTCAACTTTTTCTACCTTATTTTCAGGGAGAAGCTCGCTGAAGAATGTTTTTATGCCCACTTTCTTTGCCACCTTTTCGGCGGTATCTTTCTTATCCCCTGTGAGGAGGACAGTTTCGACCCCAAGGTCTCTAAGTCTTGAAACGGCTGTGGCAGAGGTTTCTTTTATCTCGTCACCGAGAAGTATCTCGCCTATGAACTTGCCGTCAAGGGCAACATAAACTGCCGTTGCGGAGTCTTCTGAGCTTTGTGCGGCAATACCGTTTGTTTCAAGAAGTGCTTTCTTTCCGCAAAGTATCTCCTTACCGTCAAGCTTTGCTCTTACGCCGTTTCCTGCTATCTCTTCAACATCAGAAAGTCTTGCACCGTCTATTTCCTTGCCGTATCTCTGCACTATGGAGATACCGATAGGGTGAGTTGACATACTTTCTGCATATGCGGCAGCTTCAAGGAGGATATCCTGTGAAACGCCCTGTGGGTTTACGCTGAGGACAGTGAACTTGCCCTTTGTGAGAGTACCTGTCTTATCAACTGCGAGAGTTTTGCACTTCGCCATTGTTTCGAGATTTTTTGCGCCTTTGATAAGGATACCCTTTTTAGAAGCTCCGCCGATTCCTGCAAAGAATGAGAGAGGTACTGAGATAACAAGTGCGCATGGGCAGGATATTACAAGAAACAGAAGTCCTCTGTAGAGCCATTTTGAGAACTGGTCGAAGCCCAGAATGAAGCTTGGTATAAACACCAGTGCAAGTGCAGCAATAACTACCGCAGGGGTATAAACTCTTGCAAAACGTGTGATGAACTTTTCTGTCTTAGCTTTTCTTTCGCTGGAGTTTTGCACCATATCGAGAATTTTCGACACTGCAGACTCGTGGAAGGTATTTGTGACCCGAACTTTGAGAAGTCCTCTCAGGTTTGTTGAGCCACTGAGGACGCTGTCCCCTGCTTTGACCTCAACAGGAAGAAACTCGCCTGTGAGTGCTGATGTATCAAGCTCTGATTCGCCTTCTGTTACGATACCGTCAAGAGGTATTCTCTCGCCTGTTTTTACTGCGATCATCTCGTCCTTAAGGATATCCTCAGGAGGAAGCTCGTATGTTTTGCCGTTTCTTACAACTGTTACAGACTCAGGCTTAAGCTCCATAAGCTTTGTGATAGATTTTCTTGACTTCTCTACTGCGATAGTCTGGAAAAGCTCGCCCACCTGGAAGAAGAGCATAACGGCTGCACCCTCACGGAAGTCTTTAAGTGCGAACGCACCCACTGTTGCGATAGTCATGAGCAGAGATTCGTCAAAAGCCTCGCCTTTTACAAGGTTTCTTACAGCGGCGATAACAACGTCAAGACCTGCGATAAGGTAAGCGACTATTGCAAGGCCTGCGCTGAGATATTCACATACAGTGCCGCTTCCGAGCTTATCCAAGAGCATTGAGGCGATAAAGAACACGATAGCCACAGAAAGCTTTGCTATCTCGCCCTTATGGTCATTCACAGGCTCTTCCTCTGCTGTCTGAGTGCCGTAATCCTTGACAGTAACGTCAGGCTCAAGCTGATGGACGGTATCTTCTATCATGATACGCAGGTCAGGATTAGAGCCGTCTGTTTTGACAGTAAGCTTTTTGCTGATAAAATCGACGTTTGATGAGATAACGCCTGCAAGGTCGCCCACACGGTTTGCTATCTTTTCACCACAGTTGGGACAATCGAGGTCTTCAAGCTTCAAATAGAGAGTTTTCTCAGCACAATTGCCAAGCTCTTTCACGCTAACGTCAGGTTCAAGCTTATGGACAACGTTTTCTATCTCGGTAAAGAGGGCGTTTTTATCGCCGTCAAAATCAATTGTTAGCTTTTTATTGATAAAATCAAGGTTAGAGCTTTTAACGCCCGAAAGCTCGCCCACACGTTTCTCGATCTTTTCCGCACAATGAGGACAATCGAGTTCCTTAAGAAGCAAAGTCATTTTACTCATTTCACATTCTCCTATACTACAAAGATCAGATCACTTACTTTACTCGCTGATATGCTCGATACCCATATTGAGTATGATAGCGACGTGTTCATCGGAAACGGAATAATAGACGGTTTTTCCCTCACGTCTATACTTTACAAGCCTAGCCTGCTTCAGCACTCTGAGCTGATGCGAGATAGCGGACTGTGACATTTCCAACAGCTCTGCGATATCGCACACGCACATTTCGTCCTTTATAAGGGTAAAGAGTATTTTCACTCTTGTTTGGTCGCCAAGGACTTTGAAAAGCTCTGCCACGTCATATATCTCCTCCTCAACGGGCATCGTTTTTCCTATTTCCTCCATTTTCTCTATATTCTTTCCTCCGCACTGTTTATGCTCATGCTTTACTGTATTCTCACTCATTTATTTTCGCTCTCCTTTTCTTATTATTGTTTTAGTATGTTCCATACGTGTCATTTCAATTCATCATATGAATAACTGTTCATATGTTTATTATATCATATATTCATATTTTGTCAAGGGGGTTTTGAAATTTTTTTTGATTTAAGTTATTGGAGGTATTTTGTTTACATGGTACTGGTTGCATACCATGCGGGCGAACGATGTTCGCCCCTACGGATCATTCGGGCGAGTTTGCTGTGCCATTCCTAATTCTTCATTCCTCATTCCTCATTCCTCACTCCTCACTTTTTACACCTGTAGTTAAACTTGACAAGTGTCTAAAAAAATGTTACTATACTATAGTAATGAAACTTATATGCAAATTCTCGGTCCTATCGGAAAGGAAATGATACTATGTCAAAATCTGTTGAGATCCAATCTCAGGATCTAACCAAAAGATACACCCTCGGTGAAGAGATCTTCAACTCCGTTTCACACGGTGCAGGCGGTCTGCTATCCATTGCCGGCACTGCCGTTCTTATCGTTCTCGTCGCCATTTACTCCAACGCTTGGGGCGTTGTAAGCTCCGCTATTTTCGGAGCTTCTCTTATCATACTTTACACCATGTCAACCCTTTATCACGCTATCACCAATCCGAAAGCCAAAAAGTTTTTCAGAATAATGGATCACAACACCATTTTCTTCCTCATTGCAGGCACCTATACTCCTATCACCCTTGTGCCTTTGAGAGGTGCGTTTGGCTGGGTGCTTTTCGGAATCGTCTGGGGTGCGGCTATCCTTGGCATTGTGCTGAACTCCATTGACCTTGAAAAGTTCCGCAAGCCTTCTGTTGTTTGCTACATTGCAATGGGCTGGGTAGTTATAATTGCGGTGAAGCCTATGATAGAAAAGGTTTATCCTCTGTCATTGTGGTTTATCCTTATCGGCGGACTTTTCTACACGGTTGGCGTTATTTTCTATGTTAAAAAGAGCAAGAAATATTTTCACTCAATATGGCATTTGTTCACCATTGCAGGAAGCGTTTTTCACTACTTTGCGGTACTTATGATGATAACTCACGAATAAGATAAAAAAATCCCGAGGGTTTGAGTCCTCGGGATTTTTCTGTTTAGAGAAAATATTTCTAAAATGAAATATATGGCGGTTTTTCTATTGCAAAAATGGCTGAAAAGTAGTATAATCATAATGATGTATTATATGTGACTGCACTGAAATTTTCAAATGAGTGCGGTTTTGACATGAAAGGAGCATTTTATGCGTAGATCAGGTATTTTAATGCACATATCCTCTCTGCCTAACGATTATGGTATCGGCAAGCTTGGCAAGGAGGCTTATGCTTTTGTGGATTTTCTTGAAAAGGCTCACCAAAAATGTTGGCAGATACTTCCTATATCTCCTACAAGCTATGGCGATTCGCCATATCAGAGTTTTTCGGTTCACGCAGGAAATCCATACTTTATAGACCTTGAAGCTCTGGAGGAAGAGGGTTATCTGAAACCTGCGGAATACAGGGATATCGACTGGGGCGATGACAAGGGGTCTGTTGACTACGGCAAGATATATGAGATAATTTTCAAGGTGCTTAGAACGGCGCACAAGCGTTTTCGCAAGAAGCCTGAAAAGGCATACTCAAAATTTGTGGTGGAAAACAAAGACTGGATATACGATTACGCTTTGTTTATGTCGCTGAAGTTCGCAAACAAGGGCAAGGCTTGGTATGAATGGGACGAACCTCTGAAAATGTACAAGTCTAAGGCGATAAAAAGTGCAAGAAAAGAATATGCAAATGATATAGACTTCTGGTGCTTTGTGCAGTACAAATACTTCCAGCAATGGAAAAAGCTAAAGGCTTACGCCAACGAAAAGGGTATCGAGATAATAGGCGATATACCGATATATGTGGCATATGACAGTGTTGAGGTGTGGAGTACACCGCAGTATTTCAGCCTTGACAAGGAGAAAAAGCCTGTTGAGGTAGCAGGCTGTCCGCCTGACGCATTCACGGCAGACGGTCAGCTTTGGGGCAACCCTCTTTACAACTGGGAATACATAGCAAGAGATAAATTCCGCTGGTGGGTAGAGCGTATAAAGGCGGCCTCTGACACCTATGACGTGGTGAGAATAGACCATTTCAGGGGCTTTGAAAGCTATTACTGCATACCATACGGCGCAAAGAACGCCAAAAAGGGCAAGTGGAGAAAAGGTCCTGACATGAGGCTTTTCAAAGAAGTGAGAAAACAACTTGGGGACGTGAAGATAATCGCAGAGGACTTGGGCTTCCTTACAAAGCACGTTGTAAAAATGCTCAATGCAAGCGGATATCCTGGCATGAAGGTGCTGGAGTTCGGCTTTGATTCTGACAACACAAATGGCTATCTGCCTCACAATTATAAGACCACAAACAGCATTTGCTACACTGGTACGCACGATAATGAAACCATACTTGGCTGGATAAAGAGCTGTGACGAAAAGACCAGAAGCTACTGCAAGGACTATCTGGGAGTTACAAAAGACGAGTTCGTACCTTGGGCAATGGTAAGGCTTTGCTGGTCCAGCGTGTGTGATACAGCTATCGCACAAATGCAGGATATACTCTGCCTTGACGATAAAGCCAGAATGAATACACCGTCAACAGTGGGAGCGAACTGGAAGTGGAGATTGGAAAGCTTTGATAAGCTTGATGATACTTTGGCGGAGAGATTGGCGAAGATAACTGCGGTGTATGGCAGATAAAGCAACGCTCAAGTGAGGAGTGAGGAGTGAGGAATGAGGAATGTGCATAGCCGACCGAACAAATCACAAGAATGGAGTAAAATAAAACACCGAGCGAAGCGAGCAAAAGGTTCAGGGGCACGCCCCTGGTCAGGGTCAAGGGGTGAAACCCATTGCAGGGTCTAGGGACAGAGTCCCTAGCGGAGTTTGAGGCAGAGCCTCAATAGGCGTAAGCCTACTAAGCGGTGCAGGAAAGCAAAAGAAGAATGTCAAACAAAATCACTAAACAAATAAGCATCGAAGAAACCAAACTGCACCGCTTATACTATCTCATTCTACAAATCACCCCCGCAAAGAGCGCAGCGATTTTGCGGCATAGCAAACTATCTCATACAATAGAATACATAAAACACCAGAAAGGATAAAAAATCAATGAACAAAGAACTGTTTTACAGCGAACTTAGTAAAGACCTGAAAAAGAAGTTTGGCACGAGCGTTGAAAATGCTCTGCCCTGGCAGCTCCACGAAAGCCTGTCGGCTACTGTTATGGAGCTTATTGACAGCGATTGGGAGAACAGCAGAAAGGCTCACCTTGACAGCCGCAGAGCCTGCTATCTCTCTATGGAGTTCCTTATGGGCAGAGCCGTTTACAACAACCTCCTTTGCCTTGGTATAACTGACGAGGTGGACGAGCTTTTGAAGGCTCACGGCAGAAGCCTTAACGACCTTGAAGAGATAGAGGACGCTGCTCTCGGCAACGGCGGTCTTGGCAGACTTGCCGCTTGCTTCCTCGATTCCGCCGCCGCTCATGACCTGCCTTTGGACGGCTACGGAATAAGATACAAGTACGGCCTTTTCAAGCAGAAGATAGTTGACGGTTTCCAGAAAGAAGAAGCTGACAACTGGACTAAGTACGGCGACCCTTGGTCTAAGAGATGCGAAAATGACAAGGTGGTCGTTAAATACGGCGACCAGACTGTTTACGCTGTGCCTTATGATATGCCTGTTATCGGCTTCGGCACTAAGAACGTTGGCACGCTCAGACTTTGGCAGGCTGAAAGCGTGGAGAATTTCGACTTCGCTCAGTTTGACTGCGGAAACTATGACGGTGCTGTAAAGGCTAAAAATGACGCTGAGAACATCTCAAAGGTGCTTTATCCTAACGATAACTGCGAGGAGGGCAAGATACTCAGACTTAAGCAGGAATATTTCTTCTCCTCAGCTTCTGTAACGGATATTCTCAAAAAGCATTTGGCTAAGTTCGGCACGCTTGACAACCTTGGCGACTATATCACTATCCAGCTCAATGACACACACCCTGTTATCGCTGTGCCTGAGCTTATAAGACAGCTTTGCGCTGAGCATGGCTATGACTTTGACAAGGCTTTTGAGATCGCTCACAAGGTCTTTAACTACACAAATCACACAATCATGGCTGAGGCTCTTGAAAAGTGGGATTGCAGACTTGTGGAAAAGGTAGTGCCTGAGGTCTACACATACATTCTTATGATAAACGAGCGTTTTATAAAGGATATGTACGCTCTCAAAAAGGACAGAGAGTACATTTCAAAGCTTGCTCCTGTTGGTGACGGCATGGTGAAAATGGCGTTTATGGCTATCTATGTTTCAAGCTATATAAACGGCGTTGCGGCTATCCACACTGAGATACTGAAAAAGGACGCTCTCAAAGACTGGTATGAGCTTTATCCTGAGAGATTTCAGAACAAGACCAATGGTATCACACAAAGACGCTGGCTGGCACTTTGCAACCCTGAGCTTTCTGCTCTTATCACAAAGCTTCTTGGCAATGCAGATTGGGTGAAGAACTTGGACGAGCTTAAAAAGCTTGAAAAGTACGCTGACGATGAAGCTGTTCTCAACGAGTTCATGGCTGTCAAGGAAGCTCAGAAAAACCGCCTTGCCGCTTTTGTAAAGGAGCATGACGGTGTTGACATCGACCCGAACACCATTTTTGACATTCAGATCAAGCGTTTGCACGAATACAAGAGGCAGTTCCTGAACGCTTTGTCTATACTGTATATTTACTACGGCATAAAGGACGGCTCTATAAAGGACTTCACACCGACAACATTTATTTTCGGTGCAAAATCTGCTCCGGGATATCGCAGAGCAAAGGCTATCATCAAGCTTATTGGCGAAATAGGCAAGCTTGTGAACTCTGACCCTGACACAAAGGACCTTATCAAGGTGGTTTTCGTACAGAACTACAACGTTTCCTATGCGGAAAAGCTTGTTACTGCGGCTGATGTTTCCGAGCAGATATCTACGGCAGGCACTGAGGCAAGCGGCACGGGCAACATGAAGCTTATGCTCAACGGTGCTGTTACACTGGGAACATATGACGGAGCTAACGTTGAGATAGTTCAGGAGGCAGGCGAGGAGAACAACTACATCTTCGGTGCAAGAGTAGAGGAGCTGGCTGAGATAATGCCAAAGTATGACCCTAGGGAGATACTTTTCTCAAACGACAAGATAAAGCGTGTGCTTGACAAGCTTATTGACGGCAGTCTTTCAGACGGCGGCGTTCCGTCCAACGAGGAGGGCAGCTTCAAGGAGCTTTACAAGGCACTCACTGACGGAGCAAGCTGGCACGTTCCTGACCACTACTACGTTCTTGGCGACCTTGAAAGCTATGTTCAGGCTAAGCTCAAGGTCAACGCTAACTACAAGGACAAGCTTGCATTCGCTAAGAAGTGCTGGCTGAACATTGCAAATGCAGGCAAGTTCTCATCTGACAGAACTATCAAGGACTATGCTGAGAACATTTGGAAGATAGAGCCTGTCAAGCTGTAATTGGAAATCAATTTTCTATGCGAATTTAATTTGTTAAGGGTATTGCACATGATTTTAAGCTTTTTATACATGAAAATGAACTTATCATAATATAAATTTGCGAAAATATGAACTAGCGCATTAATACACAAAGGACAGGCTCATTTTTTGACGGGCTTGTCAGTTTTGATGTAAATATATTCAAGGCATAGATTTACATAAATGGCAGGAGGATAAATGATAGACACCTTACTTAAACTAGACGGTGACATACTGTTATGGATACAGGACAATCTGCGTGCAGGGTGGCTTGACCCCATAATGAAGTTCATAACATATCTTGCAAACGGCGGTGCGTTATGGATAGGCATATGCGTTTTACTTATCATACTGAAAAAGACTAGAACAACAGGCATCGTGTGTTCATGCTCACTTGCGGTGACTTTTCTTATAAACAACATCATTTTGAAAAATGTTATCGCACGAACAAGACCCTACGAGGCGATAGAGGAACTTAACAGGATAATAGGCGCACAATCGGACTTTTCCTTTCCCTCTGGACATTCGGGAGCTTCCTTTGCGGTGGCGGTGGTAATGTTCATGGAGATGCCGAAAAAATATGGCGTGCCTGCACTTATAGTGGCAACACTCATTGCGTTCTCACGGCTGTATGTTGGGGTACACTATCCATTTGACGTTATCGCAGGCGTTCTAACGGGAACGATATATGCTGTTATAACGGTGGCAATATACAGAAAATTCTTCAAGAGCAAAAAACATTCTGAAAAATAAAAGACATTTGACGGGCGGTTTTTGACCGCTCGTTTTTTATGCACAAAACGCAAATTTGGAAAGGCTATTGAAAATCATGGGGAAATATGCTATCATATAGATAATAAATATAAAGGAGAAAATCTTATGAAAAAGGTGCTTAAAACTATACTTATGGGTGCGGTGGCATTCAGCCTTGCTATGGGCGTAGGCTGTGGTTCTGCTGAAAACAGCAGTTCAGAAAAAGAAAGCTCAAAAACTGATGAAAGTTCGCAGGCTAAGCGCAGACAGCTTCGTGACAAGTCTGACTACGGCAAGGTGATAGCCCTCACTTTTGATGACGGTCCTAACACTGACACAACTCCCCTTGTGCTTGACAAGCTTGAAGAACACGGCATTGTGGCTTCGTTTTTCGTTATCGGAAACAACATCACAGACGAGAGCGCAGAGGTCATGAAGCGTGCTTACAACATGGGCTGCGACATTGAAAACCACTCTCAGAGCCACCCTGACATGACAAAAATGACCGCAGAGAAAATAAAGGCCGAGATAGACTTTACCTCTGACAAGGTGGAAGAGGCTGTTGGCGAACGTCCGCAGTTTTTCCGTCCGCCATATATTGCAGTAAACCAGACCATGTTTGACGCTGTGGATATGCCATTCATATGCGGATACGGCGCAGAGGATTACAACAATGCTGTGGGCGTTGAGGAACGTGTTGAAAAGGTGCTTGCTCAGGCTAAGGACGGAGGAATTATCCTGCTTCATGACATGAGCGGAAACGTTCAGACAGTTGCGGCGCTGGATAAGATAATCCCTGCCCTCAAAGAACAGGGCTACGAGTTTGTTACCATAACAGAGCTTTTCCATGCAAAGGGAGTTGACATTGACCCTGACTCCGAGATAATCTACAGCTACGCTGAGCAGACAGAGATGTACGGCTAAAAATGACAAACAAAACCGCCTGAGAGGTAAACGCTTCTCAGACGGTGATTTTTTTATCAAGTAAATCGTGCCCCGGGCTGATCCTCCGGTGGGATAGGCGCTCCGCAATGAGGACATTCTGTACAGGTGTCTACGACATAGGTATAGCCGCAATATTCGCAGGCTTTTTCCTGAGCTACGTCAGAACACGGCTTTGCTTTGGCATACTTTCTCGCCTTTGGATTTATGCCTAACATAAGGCAGGCGTGCAGACACACAAAGGCCAGAATGGCGATAGAAGTAAATAGTATACCCCAATTCACTTTACTCTTCATTACTGTAGGCGTCAGGTCATCAAATGATGTGCTGATAGCTGAAGACACTGTATAGCGTGTTCTCGCTGTAAGATTTTTCTGCAGCTCGTCATTGAAGCTGTTCGTTACAGATTCTGTGAGAACATCATCTGTATCATTGCCCTGCATACCCTCCCAATACCAATCCTCAAAGCCGTCAGCGGAAGAATAGCCGTCAGGGGTAGAGTAAACTATGAGCCAATGGCTCTCGTCCGCAAAGTGGTTCACATACAGGTCATAGGCATAATTTTCAAGGTCTGAATAATACCCCTGCCAATCGGAATTTTCCACCGTTATGACCGCAGGTGAGATACCGGTGCGGTTATAAAATGCCACCAGCGAGTTTCTAAGCTCTGCGGTGTTGCCAAGAACGTTTGCTTTATCCTCCACAACTATTTTATAATCATAGTTCTGGGGAAGCTTATGAGGGTGATGATAAGCCTCGGCAAACATAGAAAATGTGAATAAAATAAACGGCAGATAGAAAAGCAGCATAAGAAATCTCAAAGGACTTCTTTTTTCGGTTATGTCATAATCTGCATAGACATAGACAGGTCTGTGATGATTATAATATACATATCTTGTTGCGCCTGGGAAGTAGGTGCTTCTTGTGTGGCGTGAGCTTCTTCCTGAGCCTCCGTGTGAATGACTGCTGTGATGCGAGCCACCGTGTGACCCTCCTCCGTGAGAGCCTCCACCCGATGAATGTGGCATTTGTTATCCCCTTTCTTATTTTTGTGTGGTATCTGCGGCAAGCTGTACTGTTTCCACGTTATGTGGTCTGAGCGGTGCTCCGCAGTGCGGGCACTCATGACAAGTGCCGATAACATAGACATTTCCGCAGTATTCGCAGGTGTCCTCTTTTGCGTCATTTGCACATTTCACTGCGTTTCGGTAAGCCTTTTTATTTGTGATAAGCGTCTGATATATCTCATAAGCCCCGATACCTGACATGAGAAGTCCCCAGATCACGAACAGCCACTCTACATGACCGTCCATAACGTTTGGCGTAGTTTCATCAAAAGCCGCCGCTATAGCGGAGCCGACATCATAACGGCTGTTGGCGGTGAGATATTTCTGCATAAGATCTTTGAAATCGTCTGCTACATCTACAGTTATGATATTGTCGGTATCATCGCCCTGCATACCCTCCCAGTACCAATCGTTGAAGTTAGGGTCGGGAGATGCAGGTTCAGAATAGACCACAAGCCAATGTTCCTCGTCGTCAAATTCCGTCACATACATATCATAGGCAAAGTCCTCTAGCTCTGAATATCCTCCCTGCCAATCCTCGTTGTTCACTGTCATTATCTCCACAGGTATACCGGTTTCGTCATAGAAATCATCTATTGCGCTCTGCACCTTATCAGGATAGTCAATGACCCCTGCCGTATCCTTTATCTCGCAGTGATAAGATGGACTTGTATCCATTTTTTGCGGCTTATCATAGCACAAGGCAATAAGCATGATACCAAAGAGCAGGTTGATAGTACTGCCTATTATGCTCCACACCTTTCCCGAAGCGGTCCCCTTGCGGATATCATAGTCTGCGTAAACATACACAGGGTGACAATCCTCATAATAGACGTATCTTTTCGCCCCAGGAAAGCTTGTGTGCTTTATGTGTTTAGCGCTCGACCCTCCCGAGCTTGATGAAGAGCTTGAAAAGCCTGAGCCGCTGTGCGACCCTCCGCTGTGAGAGCCTCCCCCTGATGAATGTGGCATTTATTTACCCCTTTCCCCTATACAATTCTATCAATACTGCACACGCTCGGCTGTGTAGCCGTCTTTTTCAAGCAGGTCGATTATTCCGCCCTCGCCTGCATAGTGCGCCGCTCCAACTACATAGAACACGTTCTTGCCCTGAGACATAAGATCCTCGGCAGCTTTTGCCATGTTCTTGTTTCTGTCATAGAGCATTTGGTTATTATAATCCTCGGCGATCTTTTTGTCCTCCTCGGTATAGCCTGCAAGCTCCTCGTCGTTATCTTCCTCAAGAAAAGTCTCGATATCTCCCGACTTCCATGCGGTATAGAGGTCTTCAAGAGCCTGCTTCTGGCTTTCCTTAGTTTCCCCCTCAAAGCTTCTGAACATAAGGTCATAGATATCGTCAGAGAAGTTTATGAGCAGATTCATCTGGAAATCCACCGACTCGACTTCATATATCTCCTTGCCGTCTGCATGGGCGGTGGTAAGAAGGTAGTTATCAAGGCCCTTTTCCGAATCAAAGTCGGCATCCTGAATAAGCAGAGTATCAAGTGTGCTTGAAACAGCCCATGGTCTGTAGACTTCCAAGGCTGAAATATCCATGCCCCAATAGCCAAGATATGTTTTCAGAGCTGAGTATGCTTCCTCGGAAATGTGCTGGCTGAGCTTTGTGTTATCGTTATAAAGCATTTGCTTCATAAGATTTTTCATATACTCGCCGTCCTCCTTTGTGGAGGTTATATCGCACTCCACCGCCAGTATATCGGCATTGTTATAAGCGTTCGTTATAGCTTCAGGGAGCGGATAGCACTCGTCTTTCAGCGCATGGAAAGAGCCGAGCATCACCATTGTGTTGCCCTCTGGTGAAGTCACTTTCCACATGGCAGGGGTGATACCGTTCGTCTTTGTATCGTCTGTTACCGCTGACGAGCTGTCTGAAACACTGCTGTCAGGCGCAGAAGTAACAGAAGCTGTACTGCTCTCCTCCCCTGTGGTGGTTGTATCAGCCGTAGTGTCGGCTGTTGTAGTCGTGGTCGCCTTTGAGCTGCTGTCGGTCTGTGAGCTGTCAGACACCTCTCCGCATGAGCAGAGAATTGCGGTGCACATTGCAGCGGCTGTTAAAAGGCTCAATGTTCTATTTATCTTTTTCATGGTTTTATCTCCTATCTTCATAGTTGTATGTTTCAGTATATCACACATCAAAGAAATTTTCAAGTATGGTTACAATTTTGTAATAGTCAGGCTTTATTCTCTCTTATACGCTTTTCTATTGTTTCCATATCTATGCCGTATTGTTTAAGGATAGTCTGAGCGAAGCTGTTGTCACGAGGCATTCCACGGACTATCTTATACTTTCGCTCCCCTGTTTCATCATCTGCGTCGGCAACTATGCTTGCAAGCTTTGTTCTGATGGTGCTGTCTTTGTTAAGCTCCACGGTCTTGTATGCGATATCCACAAGATGTGTGGCGAAAACTCCTCTTACGCCCATTTTGCAGAATATCCTCAAAAGCTCGCAGGCGACCTCAACGCACTCTCTAGGGGTTGTGCTTTGGATAGACTCGTTCATAAGAAGCAGGCTGTTTGCGGTGATAGTGTCGCTTATTTCACGGAACTCTTTTATCTCTGTGGTGAAACGGCTGGTGTCGATGCCTGTTTTTTCCTCTTGTGGAAACTGAGTGTAGATATAGTCCACAAGGGATATCTCACAGTATGAAGCAGGCACATAAAGCCCTGTCTGCGCCATTATCTGACACAGACCCACCCCACGGAGGAATGTGGTCTTTCCGCCATTGTTTGCGCCCGTAAGCACATAAAAGCCCTCGCTGTCACCGCCCATGGAGATATCGTTGGTAACAACAGATTTTTTCTCCTTGTGGTCAAGATTATATATTCTGGCTTCACGGAAATAAACAGGGTCAAAGATATCCTTTATGACGGCTTTTCTCTCACCGGCAGGAAGAATTTTCGGACGGCACATTTTAAGCCCCTGATCCTCGCAGGCTTCTATCATAGCCACTGCGCCCATGTAGTATTCAAGCTGATAGTCTATATAGCGCATATCGGCAATGCCTGCTTTCTGATACTCCGCAAGCACCTTATCTATCATTTTCACAAAAGTATCGGTCAAATTGCTAAGCTCGTCAAAAAGGGTCTTATCCACAGTGTTGATAAGCTTATCGTCAGACACCTCGCTGTCATTATACTTTTTCCTGAGATTTTTCACAACAGCCTTATCGTTGAACTTCGCACCATGGTAAAGTATCCTATCCACAAGGGACGGCTTTATATCGTAACGCTCTTTTGAAAGCTCTATAATGCCTGCTGAAACAGGAACTAGCCTTTCATCGAGGTTTATTGCCACTGTAACGCTTCGTATGCGGTCATGGAGCGCATTTTTAAGCTTCTCTATCTCACCCTTCAGGGATATATAATGCTTGTCGCCGTAATGCTCCTCAAAGAACGCAAAGAGCTTTTTCACGCCCTCTGAGCGTATCTTGTCTTTCGTTTTCTCATAGAAATCGTGCATTATCTCCATACACTGTATGTAAGCGTCAAAACCGCTTATGGCGTCGTCAAGCTGTGAAAAGCTGTCGGGAGTAGTAAGATTATAGATGTTCTTTCTGTCATTTTCCACCATGACGTTTATCACCTTGCGTATGGTGGCAGACAATGACGGAAGCCTTATGAAATCGTCAAGGATATCAAGGCGGTAGTTTATTATCTCCTCATCGTCGCAGACCTCACAAAAAAGCCTCATTACACGATACTGGTAATGGGGCGTGATGATATCAGCCACCTTTTCAAGCTCCAGATTGTCAACAAACGCTCTGGGGAGCTTTTCAAGGGCGGCAGCTCTTTTTTTCATTGCGTTGTGCTTTTCCACAGAGGGATAAAGCAGGTCAGCCACAGGGACTTTCATATCAAATTCGTCAAGTTTTGAAGCCATTTTCGTTTCCTCACTGGTCTTTGACAAGGGCTTTCAGGTCTATTATTATGCCCACCTTCGCAAGAGCCTTTGACATAAGCTCCGCCGACAGTGGGTAGATATCAGTTTTTCCGCACTCGTGGTCATACTCGTATCTGAAAAACTGCACATAATTCTCCTGATGATCCTCAGATGTATAAACCTTTCCCATGATATATTTATTTTTTACGGCATAATAGTTCACAGGCTTGAGCCTGAGAATAGCTTTCGGGTCGGCAGACATTTCCGATGCGAGGGTATCAAAGCCCTCGTCAACGTAATTTATCTTGCGGCACTTCATGTCTTTTATTTTCTTTTTAAGTGGCGGCTCGCTCTGAGCCTGCTTTTTCTTGAACAGTGAAAACATTTTTTACACACCAAGCCTCTCAAAAAGCTGTTTGCGGCAATCTTCTTCAAGCTTATCGTTTATAGGCGCAGGTATATACTTTTCGCCAAGCTTTCTGCTCATGCAATAAGAGATAACATAGTCGCTGACCTTTGGATTTTTAGACAGGAGCGGGCCGTGGAGATAGGTTGCGATAACGCTTTTTTCCATATAGCCCTCTGTACTGCTCTCAAACTCGTTGCCGTTGCCTGAGAGGACTTTTCCGAATGGTGACTTGACGTTGGTGGTCTGTCCGCCATGGTTTTCAAAGCCTATGACCTTATATTTCTCTCCGTCAAGCTGAGCTTCGATAACGATATTACCGATACATCTGCATCTTTTATCAGTAGAAGCCACAGTATAGTAATCAAAAAGCCCCAATCCCGGCACTTTCTCGCCGTTTGAATCCTTATAATACTGACCCATGAGCTGATAGCCGCCGCATATCATCAGGAAAAATGTTCCTGCCTTATAAGCTTCCATGATACTGTCCTTGCAGGAAACGAGGTCGTCGGCAAGTATCTGCTGTTCAAAGTCAGCTCCGCCGCCAAGATAGATGATATCATACTGGGTGAAATCAGTTTCCTTGTCACCAATAAGATGCTTTGAAACTTCAAGCTCTATGCCACGCATTTTACAGCGGTAAGAAAGCACTTCAACGTTGCCGCTGTCACCGTAGAGGTCAAGCATATTAGGATACATATGAAGAATTTTCAGCTTTTCCATTTTACTTTTCCTCCCCGTTTTCTTTCAGGCTCTTATACCTTTTTATTGCGGCTCTTGTCGGCTGGATAGCGGTATAATTGGCTATGGCAAACTTATCTCCCTTTGTGGAGAAGAGTGACGCAGTTGCTTCGTCAAGGTCGGGATAAACGAATATCTTGTCAGGGTCATAGCCTGAGCATTTTATCCTTATGGCGATATCATATGCTCTCGTACCAGAAGTCACAACTCTGTCAACATTATTGAACACGGAAAAGTTTATATCCCATATCCAAGAAACATCATGGCCGTCTGCAAGGTTATCGTTAAGGACAAAAAGCAGTTCCTTTGAGCCTGCCTGCTCGTTCATCACACGCAGGGTCATATTTGCGCCAACAGGGTTTTTAGCAAGGTTCACAAGGAGGTTTGAGCCGTCTACTTCAAAGCGTTCAAGTCTGCCGTTATTGACCTCGAAATGCTCGAAGGTGTCATGCAAAATAGCCTTGTCAAAGTTATAAAGCTTTGCGGCGGTATAGACAGCCGCCATGTTATACATATAATAGATACTGTTGTGAGCGGTCTTATATGTTTCTCCGTCAGCCTCAAATGACGGAACGGTAAGGTCAACGTTCTTTATCTCCACCTCTGGCTCGATATTGCCAAAACCGCATTTGGGGCAATGGAACTTTCCGATATGTGAATACTGATAATAGTCATAAACAAGCTCGGTGTCGCAGAAAGGACAGAACTTGCCCTCGCCCACCTCATAAGGCTTGTCCGTTGCGCCCTGATATCTGTCAACGCTGAAATAGTGTATGTTCTTGTTATTAGGATTAGCAAGTCCAAGTCTTGCCACGTTAGGGTCATCGGCATTGAGAACAACGTTGCCCTCAAATGTTTCAAGGAACTTTTTCACTTTGAGTATAAGCGTTTCCACCTCGCCGTTTCTGTCAAGCTGGTCACGGAAGAAATTCAGCAGAACAAGGGTCTGCAAATTGAGCTTTGAATAGACCACAGGAACGTGTGACTCGTCAGTTTCAAGGACAAGATAATCGGCGTGGACTCTTCCCCTCATATCGCAGTGATTGAGCAGGAGGGAGCATATGCCCGTATCAAGGTTATTTCCCTCAGGATTTGTTATTATCTTCTTTCCACCGCTTGCAAAAATGTGGCTGAGATAGTTTGTAACAGAAGTCTTGCCGTTTGTGCCTGTGACGGCAACGATAGGACAATCCACCTTGAAAGCCTTCAGGCAGTCTTTATTTATAGTCCACAGCACAAGCCCCGGAAAGTTGCCTGCGTCCCTGCCAAGCAGGTGCAGAGTTTTTACCATAAGCTTGCCGAAAATAATGGTGAAAGCGTTTTTTAAACTCATTTATGTATCTCCTATTAATATAAAGTCGTATAAAATAATAATAGACCATAACGCCCATAATGTCAAGCATTTTAGACCTTTGCAAACAAAAAAACACCGCACAAAGGCGATAGACGTTCCTTGTGCAGTGTTGACTTTTATATGATTTTTGAAAGAAATTCTTTCAAACGCTGATTTTCAGGGTGTGCAAAGAACTCGGACGGCTTGTTCTGCTCGAGTATTTTTCCGTCTGCCATAAACAGCACTCTTGAAGCGACTTCCCTTGCAAAGCCCATTTCGTGGGTAACCACAACCATTGTCATGCCGTCGTTTGCAAGATGTTTCATAAGCTCCAGCACCTCGCCCACCATTTCAGGGTCAAGTGCGGAAGTAGGCTCGTCAAAGAGCATTACCTCAGGATTCATTGCCAGGGAACGTGCGATAGCTATTCTCTGCTTCTGACCGCCTGAGAGCCTTGAGGGATACTCGTCAGCCTTATCTGGCAGACCAACTCTTTCAAGAAGCTCCTCCGCCTTTTTGTCGGCTTCCTCGGCTGTCATAAGACCAAGCTTCACAGGGGCAAGAGTGATATTCTTCTTTATGGTAAGATGTGGGAAAAGATTGAAATGCTGAAAAACCATGCCCATTCTCTGTCTGAGCTTGTTCATTTCATGCTCGTTCGCCTGAGTGATGTTCTCGCCCTCAAAGAAAATATCTCCAGAGGTAGGTCTTTCCATAAGGTTAAGACAGCGGAGAAAGGTGGATTTTCCTGAGCCAGACGGCCCAACGATAACGACCTTTTCGCCCTTTTCGATAGTTTCGTTTATATCTTTCAGCACTTCCACATCGCCGAAAGACTTGCTGAGATGTTTAACGTCTATCACTTTGCGACAGCCTCCTTTCAAGCTTTCCTACCAGATGAGTAAGCACAACTACCATTATAAGGTAAATAAGTGCGACTGTAATAAGCGGCATGAATGCCGAGAACGTCTGAGAACGGATTATATCTCCGCCCTTTGTAAGGTCCTGAATTGCGATATATCCTGCAACGGAAGTTTCTTTCAGCAAAACTATGCACTCATTTGCAAGTGCAGGCAGAACAGTTTTGAAAGCCTGAGGCAGAACTATTGATATCATTGTCTGACGATAGCTAAGACCAAGGCTTCTTCCTGCTTCAAACTGACCGTTGTCAACTGACATGATACCCGAACGGACTATCTCAGCCACATATGCGCCTGAGTTCACACCGAACGCAAGCACAGCCACAAGGGTCTTGTCTATGTTCACGCTTCCGAAGATAACAAAATATGTTATAAGAAGCTGAACTACCATAGGCGTTCCTCTTATAACTGTAAGATACACTCTGCAAAGAGCATTGAGTATCTTCATTTTGCCTGTCTTATCATGAGTAGAGCGGACTATAGCCACAAGAAAGCCCAGCACAAAGCCGAGTATGACCGCAAAGAATGTTATGATAAGTGTTGTTTTAAGACCATTGGTAAGATAATGCCAACGGCTCTCGTCCAAAAAATTCTGCTGGAAATCAGCGATCAATTTGTTCAATTCAGCACTTCCTGTTCTTTATCAAAATAATTTCGGCTGCCGCTCTACGACAGCCGAAGTGTGAAAAATTATTTCTTTCTTACGATTATTACCTGACTTGATGATGTGTAAGTGTCAGAGAAAAGAACGTTTTTCTCTCTGTCAGGTGTAACTGTCATGCCTGCAACGCCAACGTCTGCCTTGCCTGACTGAACGGCTGAGATGATAGAATCAAATGCCATATCGTCTATTTTAAGCTCATAACCAAGCTTGTCGCAAACTGCCTGCATCATATCAGCGTCGATACCAACGACCTTATCGTTCTCCTTGCTCTCGTATGGAGGGAACTCAGCGTTTGTTGCCATTACAAGAGTGCCCTTATCTCTGCTAACATTATCAGGTGACTTGTATGGGTTCTTGCCAGCGTTCTCGCCAACGTAGTTTGCCTTGATAGCGTCAAGTGTTCCGTCAGCTTTAAGCTCCTTGAGCGCACCGTTGATAGCTGTCTGAAGCTCAGTGTTGTCAAGCTTCATAGCGATAGCGTATTCCTCCTCAGCGAAAGGCTCGTCAAGTATTTCAAGGTCGTCATTTTTCTCAACGAATACCTTAGCAGGCTCAGCGTCGATTATAACGGCGTCTATCTTGCCCTGCTTAAGAGCCTGAACAGCGTCAGCACCCTTGTTGTATTTTTCTACCTTAGCGTCATCAACTTTCTCGGCATAGATATCGCCTGTTGTTCCAAGCTGAACACCGATAGTCTTGCCCTCCAGGTCGTCAACGCTGTGAACTGTATTAGCAGGCACTCCGCAGCCTGCAAGCATTGTAACGCTCATTGCCACTGCAATAAGTCCTGCTGCAAATTTCTTCATAATATACATTCCTTTCAAAAATTGATAGCGACAGCCCTCTGATAACGGCTGTGCATAAACCTATACCATATATTATAACTGAACACACGGCTTTTTGCAATAGTATTTATCAGTGATTTGATATATAAATTATGAATTTTTTGTTTTGCCAAACCATTTTAGTAAACAAACAAAAGAGGTATCCACCGAAAGGGGACACCTCTTGTATGCTTAGAAGCCTGTCTAAAGGCGGGCGAACACTGTTCGCCCCTACATTAAAATGCGTTTTTATCTTTAGCAGTAGCCGAATTTGAATTATCTTTGTAGTCAAAATTTACTGTGAACTGAACTCTGTGGTTGCCGTCTGCGTCATCGTCTATCATTTCAGCCTTTACGATAGTGATAGGTGTAACAGGCTTTGACTGTGCGTTATCTGAACCTGTTGTTCTCTCCACCTTGAGGAAGTCATCAACAACGTCCATGCCCTCTGTTACCATGCCGAAAGCCGCATACTGTCCGTCAAGGAAAGTATCCTTATCGCTGTAGCAGATAAAGAACTGGCTTGATGCGCTGTCCATATCGTTGGATCTTGCCATTGAAACAACGCCTCTTGTATGGCTGAGGTTGTTTTCAACGCCGTTTGCTGAGAACTCGCCCTTGATAGTTTCCTTGCTTCCGCCTGTGCCGTCGCCGTTAGGGTCACCGCCCTGTGCCATAAAGCCGTCAACAACTCTATGGAAAGTAAGTCCGTCATAGAACTTTTCCTTTACCAGCTTCTCGAAATTCTCGCAGGTGATAGGTGCGTCATTGGCATAAAGCGTGATAACGAACTTCTTGTCAGTGTCAGCCGCAGAGGTCTGTGATGAGCTGTCACCCTTATCTCCGCAAGCGGTAAGAACTGCGCAGGCAAGCACGCCTGCTGTACAAAGAGCCAATGCTCTGAATAGCTTTTTAAGTTTCATTTTTTATCGTCCTTTCGATCATTATTAATGGCACTTCTGCCTTTTCACTAGCCTATTATAGCACCTCCATGCAAAAAAATCAACATCAGACCATGTTTTTCACAGAATTTTCATCATACGAAGCCTAAAGTTGGCTTATTTAATATTGATTTTTGACTCTTAATGGAGTATAATTATATTGTTTTTTTAAATAAAAATATAAAAACTATGTTATGCATGGAGGACTGAACAAAATGGATAAGCTAAAAAAAGCTCTGCCCTTTATTATCCCACCTTTGGCTGTATTGCTCATAATGGGATTTGCTTTTTATCGGCATGGGCTTTACCCTTTTGGTGACGGCACTGTATCATGGTGTGATATGTCACAGCAGGTGATACCTCTGCTCACCGACTTCAAGGATATTTTCACAGGCAAGGACGGAATGTTCCTTAACTTCCACAACGCAGGAGGAATGGACCTGTGGGGCGTTTTCTTCTTCTTTATCGCAAGCCCCTACACCTTACTTGTGCTTTTTGTTGACAAGGCTGACATTATCTACCTTGTGAACATTCTCACAGTGCTTAAAATGATGACAGCGGCTGTCACGGCGCAGATATATTTCCGCTCCTGTCAAAAAAAGCTCGACCCTTACATTGGCGCTGTACTCAGCGTCATATACGCATTCTGCGGCTATGGAATGTTATATTATCAGAACAACATATGGCTCGACATGATGTATCTTTTCCCGCTTCTTATGGTGGCGTTCAGGGAGCTTTTTGAGAAAAAGCGCATTATCCCATACACTGTCATGCTCACCCTTATGATGATAGTGAACTATTATATCAGCTACATGATAGTTGTTTTCATACTGCTTTTCATGGCGCTTTGCTGTTGGCGTTACCGCAAGGAAGAAAAATACAGGGACGTTCCTTGCAGGTTCATCATAGGCTCGCTCCTTGGTGCATTGCTTTCGGCGGTGGTATGGATACCATGCTTCCTGCAGTTTTTGTCAAGCGGACGTTCTAAATCAGTTATCGAACAGCTTGAAACTGCCTCATTCATCACAAACTACTACACTACCTTCTGCCTGCTGTTGTCAACGGCTTCGGTCATAGTGATAGTTGCGGTATTTCTTCTTGACGGCAAAAAAAGGAGCAAGCGCCTTAACACCGACCTTATAATGCTCTTTTTGATGCTCGTACCTATTTTAATAGAGCCTGCGAACCTTATGTGGCACACGGGAAGCTATATGTCATTCCCATGCAGATACGCTTTCATTACCATATTCTTTGCACTTATCTGCGCAGGATATTTCCTTTCATCGGAAAACGCAGTGGCAAAAGAAAAGAAAAACTGTGACCACTTTGTTATTTTCCTGATACTAGCGGCGCTTATCTACGGCTTTTACAACTTCTCTGAGGGCTTTGTTGAAAACAACCGCTCGGGAATATCAAAATACACTTCAAGCCTTTGGCAAGACAGCACCGCCTTTGAGCTTTGCCTTGAATTTTTCATTGTGGCGGCGGCATTTTATGCGATTGTCGTTCTGCTACACAAAAAGGGCTGGATAACAAAGAAGATATTTGCGATCTTCCTTGCAATGTTCGTTGCGGCTGAGTCATACGCAAACGTGAACATTTATATGGTATCCCCAAGCGTGAACAATCCTCAGCGTGCGGCTAATCATCAGAAGATAATGGATCTTTCAGACAGACTTGACGAAACAGAGGGCTTTTACAGAGTAAAGACCGCAAGCAAGCTTTTTGAGGTCAATCTGGTAGGCTCAATGGGCTACAATTCACTGAGCCACTACACTTCTCTCACAAGCCGTGATTATATGTACATGATGAAACAGCTTGGCTACTCATCCTACTGGATGGAGGTAGGCTCATACGGCGGAACGGAGCTTACTGACGCTCTTATGTCGGTAAAATATCTCATTGAGAAAAACACAGGCTCGGCTGACGCTGTATATTCAAACGACACCTACGAGATAGTGCCGACAGAATACTATATCCCACTTGGCATTGTGACCGACGCTGACCTGAGCGGCAGTGAGGAGCTTTCCACAGGCACAAGAAGCGACGTTCAGAAGAAGCTTTTTGAACAGCTTTTCGGAGGCAATGGTGACGAGCTTATCACAGACTACGAATACACCACGATCTATGGTGTGCAGGACGACAGTAACTTTAAGCCGAACTACACCCTCAACACCACAGGCGATGTAGCCTACATGGACTACAGCATAGATGTTACAGACAAGCAGACCCTTTATTTTGACTGCTTCGACAAGCTTTCAAACAGCCTCAGCGAGGATATAAACGGAAGCTTCATGGTAACAGTAAACGGTCAGATAAAGCAGATGGATTATCCGTCACAATCAAGCAACGGGCTTTTGAAGCTTGGGGAATTTGAAAATGAACACGTCAACGTGCGTGCTACCTTGAAGAAAGACATCACAGACTGCCGTTCCTACGGCGTTTTCGGGCTTCACCACAATGTGCTTGAAAAGGCACTTGAGCAGGTACAGACCGCAGGTCTTACAGACAGTGACGGCAGGCTTTCAGGAAGCGTTAACGCAAAGGCAGGACAGAAATGCGTGCTTCAGATACCATATCAGGAGGGTCTGAAAATAAAGGTCAACGGCAAGTCTGTTTCATATGACAAAGTTTTCGGTGACCTTGTAAGCTTTGACTTGCAGGAGGGCGAGAACACCATAACTGTAACAAGCGTGCCAAAGGGCTTTTATGCAGGTCTTGCACTGACTATCGCAGGCATTGCGCTGACAGCAGGATATCTCCTTATGAGAAAGAAGCTGAAATTCGGAGAAACTATGGAATCCGCTGCACTTGTGGCTGTTATCGGTGTGGGAACCATTGTGATGATAGTGGTTTATGTTGCACCTTGCATACTGAATATTTATAGCTGATAATACTCCACAAGGTCTATATTGTAGGGGCGAACAGCGTTCGCCCGCCTTTGGTACAAGCATTGTAATGATAAAAATAAAAACTGCGGATAGTTTAAACACTGTCCGCAGTTTTGTTATGTAGGGGCGATCTTAGGTCGCCCGCATATTGCCGCCATGATATCAACAATTTTTGTAAGTTGAGTTCAAGCCTGTTTGAATTGGTCGAAAATGTGCAAAGTAACGGGCGAACACTGTTCACCCCTACTGTTATTATCCGAAATTATTTATGCTCTTCAAGATACTTCTCTGTATCCATTGGATAGCATTTCAGGTTTGGAAGCTCGTCAAGGGTGAGAACTCTTTCGCTGTTGTAGATCTTGTTCCACTCGTCAAATGTGGTGTACTGATCTGAAAGCTGTTTATCCTTGATACAGAACTCGCCGTTCCATGTACTGAACCACGCCCAGCGTGTGCCGTCGTTGAATGCTCCGTCAGGGTCGAACAGCGAGCCGTTCTCTGTCATTGCGATTATCTTGTTTGTCGATGTGCTTGACTTAACAAGGTCATAATACCATTTCTGTGAAGAGCTGTCCCGCTCTGCAGGATAACAGTCATAGCCCATGATGTCAACATACTCATCACCCGGATACCAGTCAGGATTCTGTGCGTTCCATACCCAGATGAGGTTGTTAAGACCATACTCGTTTGTGAACTTGTCATACATGAGCTGCCAAAGCTGGATATAAGCGTCCTTTCCTGCTGAGCCCCACCAGAACCATGCGTTGCCAGGATACTTAGGGTCGCCTGCCGCCTCGTGGAGAGGTCGCCAAAGTATAGGCACGTTTGCGTCTGCAAGCTCTTTAAGTACCCCTGCCATATGGTCAAGGTCTGCTATGATAGAATCGTAGCCCTCTTTATCCTCACCGCTGAGAGCCTTTGCAAGGTCGAAGTCTGTGTATTCAGAATAGAAGCCCTGCCACCATGCTCCGCCGTTCTTTTCCAGGTTTTTCTCAGGGGCATACCAATGCCAGCAAAGTGAAACTATACCGTTTTCGTTGTTGTACCAGTCCATAGCCTGCAATGGCACCATATCTCCGCCGCCTGCGCCATGTGAAAGTGCGCTGTTTGAGAGGTTTAAAACGTCAAGACCAAGTATAGCAGGCGTCTTGCCTGTGTGCTTCTTTATCTCCTTGAACTCACGGCTGTCCTTGCCCTCGTTATCTCCCGAGGACTGACCTGAGATAGTATACTTGCCGTAAACGTCCGTAAGGAAGTTATAAAGTCTTTTTGCCTCGTCAGAAGCGTTAGGGTTTGAAAGCTGATTTGATACCTCATACTGTGAAAGGTCGATAGCAGGAGCTGGGGTTATCTTTATCTTGTCGATATAGATATGACCATTGTCGCCCTTTATGCCTATCTTATGAGTACCCTCCTGGATAAGCACATTTTCAGCCATAGTGTCACCAAACTCTGTTGTGGTCGATGTGAAGTTTGTAAGTGCTGCACCGTCAACGGTGATAAGATTTGACTGACCCTCGCCGTCTGCCGCCATTGTGAGAGTAATATTATAGCTTCCCTTTGCAGGAAAATCTATCTCGAACTCCACCATATCTCCCGATGATCCTATAGAAACGAAGCCGTCCCCTGAAAATGCACCAAGAAAGTTTTTATCAAGCACTGCCGCACCTCCCGAAAGAGTTCCCTTTTCCGCCTCGGACTCGTAGCTGAAATCCTCCGGAACGTCATACTCTGTTGTTACGTCTGAAAGGTCGAGGTTGCCCATATCCTCAACGACAGGGGCTGTTGTGGTGGTAGTCTCGCCTGCTGACGAGCTGCCCGAGCTGCTGTTTCCTGTGCTGCTGCAGCCTGCTGCCGCACAAGCGATAAGCACTGCCATAACGGCAGCAACTGTTCTTTTCATTATTTCACGCATAATGTTCTCCTCATTCTTAATAATTAAAATATTCAAATTTTTATAAAGCCAAGCTTTCGCCTTTAGGCTTTATATTCCATACTTTTAAATATATCACATATAAAACCATTGTCAATAGCCGTTTTTAATGTTTAACATCGTGTTCAAAATTGATAACGTTTACTTTGATTTGAACTAAAAAAATATGAACCCAAACGGCATTGGGTTCATATTTTCATATATAAAAATATTATTTTCTGAGAAATGTTCTGTATACCCAACGGGTGAATTTTCTGGGGAATATAAACAAGCCAAGCTGTAAAGCGCATGGCATGAAAAAGTCACGGAAGCCAGTATACCCTGAGCGATGTATTATCCACCTCACACGAATGAAAGCCTTTGTATGCTCCCAGCTTTTGCGTGTGTCTACAGTATTTTCATCTATGCGGTAGCGCACAAGCACCTCTGGTATGTTCTGTCCCTTTGCACCATGCTGTAGCATTCGTGCAATAAACTCATAGTCCTCGCATATTTTAAGGTCGCTGTAACCGCCTATCTTCTCCGCAAAGGATTTGCGAAAAGCCACCGACTGCCTGTTGAAAGGGTTGCGTCGTTTGGAATATGAAGCGATATCCTTATGCATGACAGGCACTTTTTTCACCGAAACTACCTCGTCGGTGTCAGTGTCGAACTCCTCCACATATGTGCCGATGATATCAAGCTTAGGCTTCACCGCAAAAAGAGTCATCTGCTTCAAACAGCGGTTAGGGAGAGATATATCGTCGCTGTCCATTTTCACGATATAATCGCATTTACACGCCTTTATGCCCTCGTTGTAAGCCTTTCCAACGCCCACGTTCTCGTCTATCTGAACGATATGGAAAATATGCTTGAACTCGTCTTGAAAAGACTTCACGATAATATTAAGCTCGCAGGTGAGCTTGCCGTCGCACACAAGCACGAAATCTGAGGGAGGATATGACTGCATAAGCATAGACTCAAGGCTCTCGTTAAGGTTCTCAGGAAGCTCACGGTCATACACCGACATAAGCACACTGTATTCAGGCAGCGTATATTTTCCAACACGATACGTCATAGAGTCCCTCCTCCTGCATTATAATTAACTCAATTATACTATAACAGCTCCAAAAAGTCAACTATGACCAACAAAGTATACTATTTATATAATACAGACTAATACAAACAAAAAAGACCGCCCCATTCGGAACGGTCTTGTAAGCTACTTTGAAAAATTAGCCAAGCTTCTTAGCAAGCTGTGATACCTTTCTTGCAGCAGCATTCTTATGCATAATGCCCTTTGTGCAAGCCATATCTACCTTCTTGATAGCAGCTCTTACTACTTCTTCCTTGTTCTCTGCATTCTCAGCTACAGCAGCGTCAGCCTTCTTGAGTGCAGTTTTAAGATCAGACTTTACAGCCTTGTTTCTCATTGTCTTAGTGTTGATAACCTTGACTCTCTTCTTAGCGGATTTAATGTTTGGCATACCGACACCTCCCTCATTCTGTATAAATTTGCACTTATTTGCACAAGCTATCCGCAGACTGAGAGGAAATGCGGAAAGCCCTTTAAACAAGCCTTGTAAAATATTTTACCACATTTCAAAAGAAATTGCAAGGGGGTATGATGAAAAAAATATAGAAATTTCACGCTCCAAATTGTAGGAACACACAAAAACTTACACGATATCACAGAAAGGTGAATAAAATGAGCATTAGAACGGATATGGCGGCAGAAAGCTTTTCCCATGCAGGCGGTGCAAAAAAGCTTCAAGGAGTAAAGGTCGAAAACAAGGTCATTGAAAGCGCAAGGCTTGAGGTAACGGACATCACCATAGAAACGCAGGAAGCCGCTGAAAAGCTTGGCAGACCTGTGGGCAGATACATCACCCTTACCGCCACAGATTCAACATTCGATATGTACAGCGACAGTTTTCGTGAGCGTGCAGAAGTCATAGCAAAAGCCATAGGGGAGCTTTGCGGTGGTTGCGAACGTTTTTTGACAGTAGGGCTTGGGAATTCTGCCCTGACTTCCGACGCTGTAGGACCGCTCACCGCAGAAAAAATATTCGCCACACGGCATATAAAAATGCTTGCAAAAGAGCTTGATACTGACGATCTGGGCGAGGTCACGGTGATACAGACAGGAGTGCTTGGAAGCACGGGAATAGAATCCTCCGAGCAGGTAAAAGCTATCGCAGAGCGTGTAAGACCGCAGGCTGTCATTGCCGTTGACGCACTGGCTTGCAGCGAGCTTTCAAATCTTGGCAGAACAATACAGCTTTGCGACACTGGCATTTCTCCGGGGAGCGGAGTCGAAAACGCACGAAAAGAGCTTTCGCTTTCGACCCTCGGGGTAAAGTGCATTGCCATAGGCGTGCCAACGGTCATAGACCTTTGCACTGCCGCACAGCACATTTTCGGTCAAACCGCTCCTGAAAGTTCCGAAAACATCATGGTCGCTCCGAAAACTGCTGACAAACTTTCGGAAAACTGTGCAAATCTCATTGCAATGGGCATAAACCGTGCCGTTCACCCTGCCCTGTCACAAGAGGACATTCGATCTCTCACCTGCTGACAAAAGGCAGGTGGTACAGCAATGTAAAACCTGTATACAGCGATTGTAAACTTTTTGTTAATATGTATGAGCGAAATAGTGAAAACGTTTTCTGAAAACGTATACTCACACAAATTCAACACACCTTTGTCATAATCAACAAAAACACTTGAGCTTTATATTGCAAAATGCTGATTGACTAAATTTAAACTTTTTGTTATCATTAGTAAGGACGAAAAACAAGCGTTATGGCAAGCGTTGTCGGGTAACGGCGTTTGTCAGTCGTAACAGATGAACGTTTTTGGGTAAGGAACATTCGTCTATTATCAAGGAGGTTACTATTAATGAAAATGGCAAAGAGAATTTTCGCTGCTGCTTGTGCGCTTTCACTGGCTTGCAGCATGGCTGCTTGCGGCAGCTCATCAAGTGACAGCTCATCTTCCAAGAAGGAAGCTAAGGCTATGACAGATGACCAGAAGGAGCAGGTAAATGCACTTCAGGATAAGCTCCCTGACATCGAGCTTTCAAACAAGACTATCAAGTGGATGGCTCACTATGACATCAACCCTAGCGATGGTAAGTCAGAGTCACCTGCTATCTCACTTTTCCAGACTAAGTATGGTGGAAAGATCCAGTACGTTCAGACAACTTGGGACAATAGATATACTGACCTTGCTAAGGCAGTTATGGCTAATGACTCACCTGACTTCTTCCCTGCTGACGACATGGACGCATTCCCTAAGGGTGCTATCAAGGCCATGTTCGAGCCTATCGACGATGTAGTTGATCTCAGCTCAGACATCTGGTCATCATCACAGACACTTAACGATTCATTCGTATTCAACGGCAAGCACTATGTAGCTGCTATCGACGTAAGACCACAGTATGTTTGCGTATACAACACAAAGACAATGTCAGACTTTGGTTATGACGATCCTGCTGAGCTTTATGCTAACGATGAGTGGACATGGAGCAAGTTCACAGAGATGTGCCTTGACTTTGCAGACTCTGAGGCTGACAGATACGCTCTTGACGGTTACTGGTACGGCAAGGCTCTTAACGATACTTGCGGTTATCCACTTATCGGTCTTGAGGACGGCAAGCTCGTAAACAACATGGCTAAGGCTGAAGTTGGCACAGTTCAGGAGCTTATGTACAACCTTGAGAAGAACAACGTTGTATTCGACAGATCAAGCAACAACTGGAAGACAAGAGGCGACGGAGCTAACGGTGAGGGCCTTGGCTCACAGCTCACACTCTTTATCCCTATCGGTACATGGGCTCTCGAGGATACTGCTGAAAAGACTAAGACATTCGGAAGCGTCAAGGACGGCGAAGTTATGTTCGTTCCAATGCCAAGAATGGACGATTCCGACAAGTACTATGTATCTACAGGCGTAAACGGCTATCTCCTCTGCAAGAACGCTCCAAACCCAGACGGTTTCAATGCTTTCGTAAACTGCTGCAAGGTTGCAAACTCTGAGGTACAGAACATCACAAACGAGCAGCTCAAGAACGACTACGGCTGGACAGACGAAATGATCGAGATGCGTCAGACAATTTACGATCTGGCTAGACAGAATCCTGTATTCGACTTCCAGGACGGTGTATCTGCTGAGCTTTCAACACTTATGCAGACAGTAAACCAGGCTACAATGGTAACAGGCGGCGGAGCTACTACATGGACAGAGTGCGTTGCTGAGAACCAGAAGGCTGTTGATTACATCATCAAGGAAGCAAACGCTAACGTTGCTGAATAATTCAGTATTTTCAAGCGGGACGTTCATTCGTCCCGCTTTTTTGTTGCCTTTGTATTTGTCACGAATTTGTTAAATAAATTTGTGCGCAAAATGTACAATATAAAATACATAAATTTGTGCAAGAATTTTTCGGATTTTTATGTACAAATCATAAAAAATATGCTATAATAAATGTACGTTAAAAAGAATATATCAAAGAAGGGAGATATGTTTTATGAGATCAATTATTACTATCAGCCGTGAATTTGGCAGCGGAGGACGTGAAATAGGCAAGAAGCTTGCTGATGATCTGGGCATACCTTTCTATGATAAAGAGCTTTTGGAAATGGCTTCAAAAGAGAGCGGTATATGTCAGGAGCTTTTTGTTAAGAACGATGAGTCCTATACTAACAGCTTTCTTTTCTCACTGGTCATGGGAAATTACCCTGTAAGTGCAGACGGCAGGATCAATCCTGATATGCCGCTTAATCACAAGATATTCTTGGCTCAGTTTGAAACTATCAAGAACATTGCAAAGAAGGGTCCATGCGTTATCGTTGGACGCTGTGCTGACTATGTTCTGAAAAATGAGCCTAACATTATCGACTTCTTCATTTCAGGCAACACTGCCGAGAAGAAAAAGCGTATCCTTGAGAGATACGATATAGAAAAGAACAAGGCTGAGGACTTTATCCGCAAGACGGATAAGCGGAGAGCTTCATACTATAATTATTACACCGACATGAGGTGGGGCGAGGCAAAGAACTATGACCTTTGTATCAACTCGTCAAAGACAGGCGTTGACGGTGCTATCAAGCTTATGAAGGCTTATATCGAAATAAAAGAAGCCAACGCTGATAAATAGGAATTTTTCGTTTTAATTCATTTTACTTTCCTTACTACGAAAGAGGGCTGACCATAGGGTCGGTCCTTTTCCGTTTTATGAGGAACTTTATTACTCTAGCTTAAACAAAGTGTAACCAATATGTTATTGACAATAACAAGCAAATATATTATACTGTATAAAAGGGCAGAAGTCCGTCAAAAAAATAAAAAATACTGCAAAAGGAGAAACAGAAAATGGCTGAAATAAAAGTTATCACTATCGGCAGACATTATTGCGCAGGCGGTTCGACTATCGGTAAGATCGTGGCTGAAAAGCTTGGTATCCCATGCTATGACAGAGAGATAATCGACATGGCGGCGCAGAAAAGCGGCATTGCAATGAGCGAGATACAAAAATACGAAGAGGCTGTGCTGAACATTCTCAAAACGCCTATAAATCTGTTTTCTAAGGAGAAAGAGTATCCTATAACAGAGAAGATATTCGCCGCTGAAACAGAGGTAATAATGGAGCTTGTTTCAAAGGGAAACTGCGTTATCGTGGGCAGATGTGCAGATTTTATACTGAAAAACAAAGTCAAGACGCTGAATGTCTTCATTAATGCAAGCTTTGAGAAGCGTCAGGAGTGCGCAATGGAGAAGCACAACATCTCCGAGGACGAGGTAGAAGCAAGGCTCAAAAAGTATGACAAGAAGCGTGCCGACTACTACAACTCCAACACCAACAAAAAGTGGGGAGATATTTCAAGCTATGATATGTGCCTTGACAGCGGCAAGCTTGGCTACGAAATGTGTGCCGACATAATTGCCGACACTGTGAAGCTTTCAAGGGAGAAATAGGGGCAATATTTTATTGGGAGCGATAAAAAATGTCAAAGGATAAGGAAGTCAAGACCAACGCCATGCGTATTCTTGACAGAAATAAGGTAAAATACAAAGTCAACACATACGAGTGCGACGAGTTTATCGACGGCATACACATTGCAGATATGCTCGGTCAGCCTTATGAAAGCTCGTTCAAGACCCTTGTGACGGTGGGCAAAAGCGGCAATTACTATGTTTTTGCCATTCCTATCGCAGAGGAGCTTGACATGAAAAAGGCGGCAAAGTCCGTAGGTGAAAAGTCGGTGGAGATGCTCCATGTGAAGGATATAAACTCTGTTACGGGCTACATTCGTGGCGGCTGTACGCCTCTTGGCATGAAAAAGCAGTACATGACGGTAGTTGACAGCTCTGCGGAGCAGTTTGAGGAGATAATCATAAGCGGCGGACGTATCGGGTCGCAGATAATGCTTTCACCAAAAGACCTTATCAAGGTCACAAGGGGTAAATTCGAGAGCATAACAATGAGTGAATAGAAAAAGAGAGCCGCTTTGGCTCTCTTTTATTTTGCATTTATGTTGATATATTCAGGCTTTGTCTTTGAGTACATTATTTTCTGGCTGGAATAAAGTCCGTAATAGCCCGAAAGCATATAGCTTACTCCGCAGGCGACCGCAAAAAGCACAAGACCACTTCCACCGAAAAGCTCATAGCTGAGAAGTATGGAAGCCACAGGACAGTTCACAACGCCACAGAAAAGTGCCACAAGACCTATAGCCGCACCAAATGATGGGTCAAGTCCCAAAAAGCCTGCGGCTGTACAGCCAAAAGTCGCTCCTATAAAGAACGTTGGAACTATCTCACCGCCCTTGAAGCCTGTATTTATAGTTATGGCGGTGAAAAGCATTTTCAGGGCAAAGGCTTCTGGGTGCGCCTTACCTTTCTCTAAAGCCGCCACGATAACGTCTACGCCTGCTCCGTTGTAATCCCTTGTACCTACAAGCAAGGTCAAAGCAATGACCACAGCGCCACCGACAGCTATCCTGAGATAGGTGTTAGGGAGATACATCTGAAATCTTGAATGCGAAAACTCCATTACCATACAAAGGAGTATGGATATCACCGCACAAAGAGCCGCAAGCGCTGCTATCTGGGTCACAGACACAAGGGAAAGCCTTGGTATGCCTGTTATGGTGAACTTTGTTGGTGCAAGCCCTGCCAACAGGGATATTTTATATGCGATAAGGGAGGAAGCTATGCAAGGCACAAGACCCACATAGTATATAACGCCCACGCTTATTACTTCCATGGCGAAGAAAGTCGCAGTCAAAGGCGTGCCGAAAAGTGCGGCAAACACTGCGCTCATTCCGCACATTATCACAAGGCTGGAGTCTTTTTCGTCAAGCTTTAAAAGCTCGCCTGCCTTTGCGCCAATGCTTCCGCCAAGCTGCAAAGCCGCACCCTCACGTCCTGCCGAGCCGCCCGTAAGGTGGGTGAGTACAGTGCCAAGGAAGATGAGAGGCGCCATAAGCAACGGCACTTTGATGTTTCCACGAACAGAGCTTATAATAAGATTTGTGCCGGTCTCCTCGTTGACCTTGCAGACACGGTAGCTGAAAATGATAAACAGACCAGCCAACGGCATAAGATACAGTGTCCAGCTATGACCCTCACGGAAGCCTGTGGCAAAGTTTACCGCCATATGGAACAGCGAGCCGACTATTCCCCCGACAACGCCCACAGCGCAGGCTATAAAGACCCACTTTGCAAAGGCTATGGAGAATTTTTTCACCGTTCGCATTTTGCTTTTTATAAACTCACTGCTTATTTTCCTCACCCCTTTTTACAGAAAAACAACGGGCGACATATGCCGCCCGAAATTATACAAAACGCCTGATACTACTGCATAACGGGAGAACGCTGTTCGCCCCTACAGATAGGACTTATACCTCAGCGATCACCTCTACCTCAACAAGAACGTCCTTTGGAAGCTCTTTTGCGGCAACGCATGAACGTGCAGGCTTTGATGTGAAATACTCGCCGTAAACGCCGTTGAATGCGCCGAAGTCTGACATGTTCTTAAGGAAGCATACTGTCTTTACAGCCTTGCCGATAGATGTTCCTGCGGCTTCAAGAACGTTTGTGAGGTTCTTGCAAACCTGATGTGTCTGCTCCTCGATAGTTGTTGCTTCAACGTTGCCTGTTGCAGGGTTTATTGCTATCTGACCTGATGTGAAAACAAGGTTTCCTACCTTCATTGCCTGTGAATATGGACCTATTGCGTCCGGTGCGTTCTTTGTGTAAACAACTTCTGCCATTTTTATCTACTCCTGTCTTAAAATTACTTATTGACTATCTTAAAGCCTGCGGCTGTAAGAGCCTGTCTTATCTCTCTGATATGATCAAAGTTTCTTGTTTCAAGAACAAGTCTGAGCAGGCAATCTGTGATATCGCTGTCCTCGCTTGCTCTCTCGTGGTGAACAGAAACAACGTTTCCGCCAAGCTTTGAGATTATCTCTGAAACATCTCTAAGCTGACCTGGTCTGTCCTCAAGCTGGATAGTAAGAGTATCAGATCTGCCAGACTTGAGCAGACCTCTCTTGATAACTCTTGAAAGGATAGTTACGTCTATATTTCCGCCTGAAACAAGACATACGACCTTTTTGCCCTTGATGTCAGGTATCTTATTGAACATTACTGCGGCAACAGGCGTTGCGCCTGCGCCCTCTGAAACGAGCTTTTGCTTCTCGATAAGGTGGAGGATAGCTGATGATATCTCGTCATCTGAAACTGTAACAACGCCGTCAACATACTTGCTGCAATACTCGAAGGTATGCTCGCCAGGCTCTTTTACCTTGATTCCGTCTGCGATAGTGTGAACGCTTTCAAGGCACTCTATCTTGCCGTCTTTAAGTGAATTTACCATTGAAGGTGCGCCCTCAGCCTGAACACCGTATACTCTAACGCTTGGTTTGAGCTGTTTTACAGTGAATGCAACGCCTGAGATAAGTCCGCCTCCGCCAACCGGAACAACGATAACGTCTGCGTCAGCCACCTGATTAAGTATCTCCAGACCGATAGTTCCCTGACCTGCGATAACATTTTCGTCATCGAACGGGTGAATGAATGTATAGCCGTTAGCGTCACGAAGCTCGATAGCCTTTGCATAAGCGTCGTCATAAACGCCAGGCACAAGACATACCTCAGCGCCATAGCCCTTTGTTGCCTCTACCTTTGAGATAGGTGCGCCGTCAGGAAGACAAATGATAGACTTTATACCGTTCTTTGTTGCGGCAAGAGCAACGCCCTGAGCGTGGTTTCCTGCTGAGCAGGCGATAACACCGTGTGACTTTTCCTCGTCTGAAAGCTGTGATATCTTATAATAAGCTCCTCTTACCTTGAAAGAACCTGTTACCTGAAGATTTTCTGTTTTCAGATAAACGTCACAATCAGGGTTCACCTTTGGCGCATGGATACACGCTGTTGGTCTGATGACCTCTTTAAGCACGTTTGAAGCGTCAAAAACCTTATCCAATGTAAGCATAAAAAACAACCTCTTTTTTCTATGTAATAAAAAAAGCCCTCGCCTGACTAGAGGCGAAGACATAATATCTCCGTGTTACCACTCTGATTGCAGACCATAAGCCTGCCACTCATATCTCTTTCTAACGGTGAGAGACCGTATCCGCTTAACACATCTGCTTAGGCGGATCAGCTCAGAGATGATCCTGACGGCGTTATCCCTGCGGACTTTCACCAAACGTCCGCTCTCTGCGAAGTATTCGCACCGTCACCTTTCTCGTCACAGCCTTTATGATATTCAATACAACCATTATATCACCATAAATATGAATTGTCAACAGCAATAAAATGAATTTTTCTGTAAAACAGAATAAAAACCCGCACTTGCGTGTGGGTTTTAAGGCAACACCACACAAGGATCGTGCGTAAGATGCGTAGTCAGATTTTTTGCCAGATCGTATAGAAACGACGCAGGCTAGCTGACGCTAGTCAAGGAGTTTCTGTGCGATATGGCGGAAAATCTGCAAGCAGATTGCGTACGAAGCCGCTAGGCGTTCCTTGTGTGGTGTTGCCTTTAATTAAGGAAGTATAGAAAAATATATGAAGAAAACAATCATGAAGTCTTATTAAACTGTCGGTCTTTCCTTTCCGACTGTAATAATATTACCACTGCAATGTGATAGATTTATGTGCAAAGAGAGTGCATTTGCAAAAATATCACCTTTTGTTTGCGTAATGCACAACGATATGGCGAAGCTTCCCTGTTGTCATATCCCTGCCCTTTATATCCGCTCCGTTGTGGCTCATAAGCTCAGCGCAAACTATGCCGTCGGTACTGCACCTGAAAACCTCGTGTCCGTCACAGACCACCACAAGCTTTTCACTATCAACAGATATTCCGCCTGTTCTTCCGATAACATTTTCCTCTGCACCCTCACGCTCCACCACATAGGAAACCCTCTTTCCGTGATAGCGTCCAAGCTCTTTCAAGGGCGTACCCTTATTTCTCTTAAATAATCCCATTTTACTCTCCTATATCCTTTTATCTGACGTTTCTCTGTCAAAGGAAGAATAATCTGCCACCATATGCAGATACTAATGGCATGAATCAAAAGGGGGTCAAACCTATGAACATCACACATACCATTCTTGCCACTGTGGGTTCGATAATAGTCATGTTCGCAATATCAAAGCTTCTTGGCAACAAACAGATATCACAGCTCACGCTTTTTGACTACATCAACGGTATCACCATAGGCTCTATCGCCTCGGAAATGGCTGTATCCCAGGAAATGGACGAGCTTATCGTGCCTGTTATCGCAATGGCGCTTTACGGACTGACAGGCTTTCTGCTGTCGGTGCTTACGATGAAGTCTATCCATTGCCGACATTTTCTTTCTGGCAAGCCTATCCTGCTTATTGAGAAAGGCAAGATATATCCCGAAAACCTTAAGACCGCCAAGCTTGATGTGAACGATCTGCTTTCAAGGGCGAGAACGTCAGGCTATTTCGACATCTCAAAGATATACTACGCTATTCTGGAAACCAATGGCACTATCTCATTCATGGAACGTGCCACAGAAGCACCTCTCACGCCAAAAGACTTAGGCTATGAGAAGCAGGACGAAAAGCTTTGCACCGACCTTATCCTTGACGGCGTTATTATGGAGGACAATCTGAAATACGCAGGCAAGGAGATAAAATGGCTCACCAACGAGATAAAAAAGCAGGGCTGTTCTTCCCCTGACAAAGTTTTCCTCTGCATTGTTGACGGAAACGACAAAGTGACAGTGTTCCCGAAAACTCAGGAGAGCAACAAAAAGATCTACTTCGACTGAACCTTCTTCAAAAACTCGTGCAACTCCTCTGCAAGCCTGCTCACAGGCAAACCAACAACGTTATAAAAGTCCCCGTCTATCTTTTCCACAAGAAGCGCTCCAAGCCCTTGTATGCCGTAAGCCCCTGCCTTATCCATAGGCTCGCCGCTTTTCACATAGGCTTTTATCTCCTGGTCGGAAAGCTCTCTGAAAGTCACTGCGGTGGTGGCGGAAAAGCTG
Organism: uncultured Ruminococcus sp.; assembly: GCA_934435205.1. Taxonomy (GTDB): domain Bacteria; phylum Bacillota; class Clostridia; order Oscillospirales; family Ruminococcaceae; genus Hominimerdicola. The sequence goes on from CAKSAK010000005.1 coordinate 225,655, forward strand.
CTGTAACGACAGCCTCTGCCAAGGGTAACGCCTGTTACAACATGATGTGTCTTGCCTGACAGCATTTTTAACATTCTTATGGCGTCAGCTTCGTCCTCAGGCTTACCCAAAACTTCCCCATCGCATATTACAACAGTGTCACAGCCGATAACAACGCTCAGATCATAGACCGAAGCGATACATCTGCACTTTATCCCTGAAAGATACTCAGGGGCAAGCTCCGGCGTAACGTCCTCAGGTATTTTTTCGTCACAATCAGAGGGGATAACTCTGAAATTCTCACACATCAATGACAGCAGTTCTTTTCTTCTTGGCGATGCTGAAGCAAGTATAACATCATACTCCATAAGCTCGCTTGAAATATTCACTGACATAAAGATCTTCCTTTACTTCTTTTACTTCTTACTCAAAAAGGCAACGCACTTATTATCCTGCGCTGCCTTAGTTTTTTTATTACAACTTCATTCCGCACTCTGAACAGAACTTAACGCCTGCCGGCTCTTTGTGACCGCACTGAGAGCAGAATACAAAACTGCTGTTTGCAGGCTCTTGCACCGGAGCTTCTGCTATCACCGGAGCAGGCTCTGGCATTGGTGCTGGCTGAGGTGCTGTTTCAGGCTGTGGGATAGGTGCAGCTGTCTGTGCAACAGCAGGCTCAGGGATAGGAGCAGCTGTCTGAACATTCTGCTGAGCAGGATTGCCATAAACAGGATTAGCCTGTGGCTGAGTATAAGCAGGTGAAACAGGGTGATTATGATAGCCCTGACTGTTTTGTATAACAGGCTGTGCGCCCATTGGAACTGCACCGCCCTGAGCTGGCTGCTGATAAACAGGCTGAGCCATTTCAGGCTGTTTTGTTCCGCAGTTAGGGCAGAACGCCATATTCACCGGTATCTCGTGGCCACAGCCGGAACAAAGCTTCATTCCTCTGATGGTAAGAAGCTGTTCATTAAGATTTTTCAGTTCTTCAAGAGTTGCGTCTATCTGAGCAATAAGGTTTTTCACCTCCGGCTCTTCTATCTTGTCAGCCATTCTGAGCTTGACAAATCTGCCTATCTCGGTATACTTATCGTTTATAAAGGCAAGCTTTGCGTCTATCTGTGCCTTTACTGCATTTTCAGGTGTATTCTTAGGTGAAAAAAATCCCATTTTTATTCTCCCTTTCGGTTATAATATTTCTTCTGTTTTTTGCTCTGTGGCGGTATTGTCCTCAGGCTGAACGTCAGGCGAAGTTGTTGTAGTATCAGGTGCTTCTGTGGCAGGAGCAGTAGTAACAGTGCCGCTCTCAGCAGGCTGAGTCTGTGCAGGCTCGCTGTCCTTTTTGCTGTCGCCTGAAGCGTTTCCGCCCTCGTCAACTATCTCTGAATCCTTTATCTCCTTATCTATCTCGTCCTGCGACATCTGACCTCTCTTTACAGCCTTGTCATTTACAGATGACAGACCAAGATAGCAATTCACATAATAGTGAGTAAGTATCTGATCGTATGTATAGCCGGCCTCGGCATAATAGCAAGCGCCCCACTGTGACATTCCAACGCCGTGACCCCAGCCATAGGATTTGAAAGTGAACACACCGTCCTTATAGCTTATCTCCATGGCGTTCGATTTCACATCAAAGAGATTGCATAGGGTGATGCCTGTTATCCTAGCTTCACTGCCCTCATAGGTACAGCTCGTATGGCCGTCGATAGTAACTGCGCTTATATACTTTCCGCTGAAAGCAGAATCTATTTTAAACCAGTTCTTCACGTCATCAGAAAGCTTTATATCAGTTTGGCTCTCGATACGCTCCTTGACCTCGTCTTTTGTATATGTAGTTTCAATGCCCCAGTTAGGGTCTTTATCGTCAAACTCGCTCTTTACACGCTTGAGATAAGGATAAGAAACGCCCCATATATCCTCGCTGGTGGTAGAATAACCTGCTGTTGAAGCAGAATAAACGGCATTTATGATATTGCCGTTATACATAACAGTTTGACCCTCAACGGCATTTATACATCTTTCTATCTTTGAAGAATATCCGCTTTTAAGTCCCACCGTAGGTATAGCGCCGATAGAATCGTTAAATCTGACCCATGTATAAGCCGCCACTGCCTGCGCTTTTATGGCTTCCTCGCCCCACTCGCCGCCTATCTCGCTGTTGACTATCTGACAGAGCAGTTCATGACCATTAAGAGTGACGATATTTCCTGAGATTATATCATTGACAGTATAATACTCATCAGCGACGCTTCTTGTATCAGTAAAGTTAGCAGGGTCGTTCTTTATATCGTAATACTCGCCCTTATCCTCAGGCATTTCCACAGTGAACTCACTGGCAAAAGCTTTTTTCTTTGTGGTCTTTGCCTGCTTTTTCTGCTGAACATAAGACATATCATACTTATCCACAGAGGACTTTTTGAACTTCACAAAGTCATAGACCTCAGTAGCGGCAGTGGTCTTAACGCTTTGAGCTTCAACGTTTTTGACCTGCACCGCAGGGGCTTTTTCTGCGCCCACGCTATTATTATCCAACAACAGCTCACCGCATATACCAACGGCGGTTATGCTCATTACTGCTGCGCAGACATTTGCACATATCTTTTTTGTCATCAAATTCATCGTCAAGACACTGTCCTTATCTTCAAGCGGTCACACCGCAAAACATTCCCATTGGCAGCAAAATACTCACTGCATACCTAAATAATAGTTTATCAAATACTGAAAAAAAGTCAAGACAAAGCTAAGTTTCGTCCTGACTTTTCAGCATAATATACAATTTTATATCCGCAATATCAGCGTTTTAGCCAAAAACTTCAAATATTACTTGAAGTATCTCTGACCATCAAGCTCCATGCAGAATGTGAGTGATTCAAACCAAGCCGCTGTGCTTCCACCGCAATACTGTGGAGCGTAGTAATAAACTGCGCCGTTTGAATTATCCTCGCCGTTCAGCGCTCTCTTTGCACAATCTATAGTGTTCTGAGTTGGCTTGTTTCTGCCGCTGTAATAGCCGTTTATTGCTGTGAACTGATTTGGCGCTGTAAGAACATCGCTTATAGAGCTTCCAAATCTGCCTGTTTTCACTCTGTTGATGATAACATTTGCAACAGCGATCTTGCTCTGCTCTGAGCAGTTTCCTACCTCGCCCTGAAGAACGTAGCAAAGCATATCAAATTCTTCATCTGTATAGCTTATAACTGAACTGTTCGAGCTTGCTGCTGTTGTGGTTTTCTTTGTTTCTGTCTTTTTTGTTTCAGACTTTGTTGTCTGAGCCTTTGTTGTCGTAGTCTTTTTTGTTTCAGACTTCTTAGCTGCTGTTGTAGTTTCGGACTTTGCAGCGGAAGTTGTTGTTACTTCTGCCTTTTTAAGATAGTCCTTCATTACATATCCGCTGTAGTCGCCGTATGTAACCTTATACCAACCGTCGCTTGTTTCAGCCGTAACGATAACTTCCTCGTCTGTTGCAACGATAGCTTCTATCTCTGAGTTCTTGTCAGCCTTTTCTCTGACGTTCACGATCTCAGTTGCGACCATTGTTACCTTATCGACCTTTGTTTCTTTTGCTGCATTTTTAGTTGTTTCTGTCTTTTTTGTTGTGGTGGCTTTGGCGGAAGTTGTTGTCTCAGACTCTGCCTGTGCCATTTTATACTCGCTGATACCCGCTTTTCTCCATGTAACGGTGTTCATTGAAGTATAGGTCTCATCTCTCTCAGTTTCTGCTTCTGTCACAGAAGTGGTCTTAGTGTTGGTTATTGCAGCTTTTGTGTCCTTCTGAGCCTCGTTGTTGCCGCTTGTAAGTGCGAAGATACTTACTGTACCTATCATCAGCACTGCCAGCGCACCGCTGCCCAGCATTGTTCCTACTTTCCTGACCGACGGCTTAGCTGTTCGCTTTATGCTGTCTTCAGTTTTTTTCTGCTTCATTTTAATCACATTACCCTTTCCGACCGTCTGCACGCAAACCGTCTTCACTGCCGTCCGTGAGCTTGACGCCAGCTAAAATTTATTTTACACCGATTTGGTGTAATAAACATCAATAATCCCAGCCGAAATATTTCTTATTGTTTCCGTATACATTTCTCCAGCATTTAGGAAAATAAATATCCTTATTTGCCTTGTCCTTGTAGGAATCTATTATAAGATCCAGGTTATCGTCAGCCGTCATTTTCTTTGCCACGATGACCCACCTGAGATTTGAAGTTTCGTTTGTACAAGTTGAGAGCGATATATACTTATCGTCTGCTGTACACTCGATATCGTTTGAATACCACGAACGCTTTCTCACTTCTGAGATCCAATCGTCGAACTTATAGTCGGCGTCGTCAAAATATCTGGTAGTCCAGTATTTGAAGAGCTTTCCGTCGTCCTGACTTTCACGTATTCCCGTTACAAAAGCACCCACGATAACATACTTACAGTTGTTGTCATAGATAGTATTGAACTCTATAACAGGATATTTCTTAAGAAAATCAACGCCCTTTTTATACTCAGTAAGGTGAGTAAAGGAAGTTCCCACATATCTCATATTGTGGCCGTATATCGTGATATTGTCAGACTGCCCGTCCTTATTTATGGTAGACCAAGCGTCTGCATAAATGCTTCCCGATTCGTAATACTGCTTGTCAATATTCTTGTAAAGATAATATTCATTATCCTTGCCTTTAAGAACAGGGAAGTTTATATATTCATCACCTGCGGAATTTTTAAAGCCGGGGATCTTTATCCAGCCTACGACATCCTTGTTTCTTTTCAGAAGCTTCTTAGCCCAATCCTGAACTTCTCTGTCCTTCGTTGAAGCCTCAGGGTCAGAAACGTCTATATCGTCTGAGCCGTTATTCTTGCTCAGGTCAACGTCATCGCTAAAGTCAGGCTCGTAATTTACGATCTCCTGCATATAGGACTGATCCTGCTCATCGGCTTTCAGAAAATCAGAAAGCTCGTTAAGAGAAACACAGAAAAGCACGATAGAGAACATGAACACTATCTTTCTGAACACTTCTCCTGCTCCGTCGCCCTTCCACGGGATAAAATATCTTACTACTCTTATAAAAAAGTTTGTATCGTCCTTTTCGGACAGATTCATTGTTTCATTAGCCATTGACATTTATTTCAAGCCTCCGCCTTTTGTTCATACAGCTCAAGCACCATTCTCAGTGCTGCTTCTGTTGTAAGCATACGGATCTTTCTTCTGTCCAAATTCTCATATTCTTTATAAAGCTCAAGCCGTCTGACTATTTCTTTCTGACGACTTCTCACTGAAACATACACAGTTCCAACAGGCTTCTCCTCAGAGCCGCCGCTTGGTCCTGCAATACCTGTGACAGCCACTGCACAATCTGCACCGAAAAGCTTCAGCGCACCCTTGCTCATTTCACTGGCTGTCTGCTCAGAATAAACAGTATACTGCTCCAGCGTTTCCTTTTTCACGTTCAGAAGCTTCATCTTTATTTCCTCTGTATAGGTGCAAGCACCGCCGAGAAACATTTCCGACGCTCCCGAAACGGAAGTGATCGTCTGGCTTATCATTCCGCCTGTACAGCTTTCCGCAGTACACAGCTTCCGACCGCTCTTTATCATATATTTTACTACACTTTTTGTAACTATGTCAATACTATCTGTAACCACTTTGTCACCTTCAGCAAATTTCATAGTAATAATCACCCCTTTTAGTTATATATTGCACATAAAAAATCGGCTCTTTTTGTCCATTTTGTTAATTCGACGGTTTTCAAAAACCAATGCAAATAGCAAATTCTGCAAGCAGATGTTACACTTTTGTTACCAAATTACTTATTTTTCATTATTAAAAAGCCCGTTCAGCACCCTTTTGGGCGCAAAGAAAAGCCCTGAAAATTCGGGGCTTTTCGGCATTTTTCGCCATGGAAAGTCACAATATTCGGGTACAAAAAAGCGTACAATTAAGCTACAAGCTGTTACAGTTTTAACCCGTTTGTAACCTTTTCACAGACACCATACAATGGGTGTACGCCATGAAAATACGCTATGCGTTTCTGATAAGATAAGGCTTTGTTCCCTCGATAGCTTTCTGGATATAAGGTTCCCAATCAAAAGCGTTCTGAGCGGCTTCAACATCTGCAAGATTTGGTCTTGTCTTAGGGTGCTTTGGCGTGAAAACTGTACAGCAATCCTCATAAGGCAGGATAGAGGTATCAAAAGTATCTATCTTTCTTGCTATCTCCACTATCTCAGATTTGTCCATACCAACGCATGGTCTGAAAACAGGCATACGGCAAGCGGCGTCTGTGCAGACCATTGCATACATAGTCTGGCTCGCTACCTGACCAAGGCTCTCGCCTGTAACAAGGGCTTGAATATCCTCTTTCTCGCATATCCTCTGTGCTATCTCCATCATAAGTCTTCTCATCAGGATAGTGAAAAGCTCCTCAGGGCAATTATCTCTCAGAAGCTCCTGGATCTCCGTAAAAGGCACGCAGAAGAAGTTGATATCGCCGCAGTAAGCAGTGATTATCTTTGCAAGCTTCTCCACCTTCATCTTAGCTCTGTCGGAAGTATAAGGCGGAGCTTCAAAATGGATAGCGGAGATTATCGCACCACGCTTTGCCATCATATAGCCTGCAACAGGCGAATCTATACCGCCTGAAAGAAGAAGCATTGCCTTTCCGCTTGAGCCGACAGGTATTCCGCCAGCGCCCTCGATAGAGCCTGCGTGAACATAGGCGTTGGTTTCTCTTATCTCAACTGTTACCACAACGTCAGGGTCATGGACGTCAACTTTAAGGTGCGGAAATCTTTCAAGTATCTTTCCGCCCATTTCTATACATATCTCAGGGGACTTGAACGGGAACTTCTTGTCTGAACGCTTTGCGTCCACCTTGAAAGTTCTTGCGGTCTCCATTTCGTCTTCGATATAGTCGAGGGACTTTGTGAGTATCTCGTCCATATCCTTTTCCAGAACGCAGCAGCGGCAGAGCTTAACGATACCGAAAATTTTCGACAGCTTTTCTACTGCCATGTCAACGTCGCTTTCATCATTGAGCGGCTCAACATACAACGTGGACTGCGCCTTTGATACGCTGAACTGTCCACAGCTTTTAAGTCTTCTTTTTACGCTCTTTGTCATCATGCTCTCGAAGCTTGATTTGTTAAGACCTTTCAGAGCTATCTCGCCATATTTGCAGAGAATGATTTCTTTCATAAATTTTATCCTTTCTTTACGAAAACTGCACAAAAAAGTCCTCGTCAAAAACCTGACAAAAGCGACCTTTTTCGCCGTTTCCCTTTATAAATAGTACAAAACATTTGTTTGCGTGTTTTACCTTACTTTGCACAGGTCATTTTGTGCAGACTTTATGCCCTCCATAAGAGCGTCGATATCAGCCTTTGTAGTGTCGATACTAAAGCTTATCCTGATAGTGGAGTCAAGGCTCTGCTCGGGATATCTGAACTCTTTGAGTACAGAGCTTTTCTTGCCCTTTGAGCAGGCTGAACCGCTTGAAACATATATCTCACGCTTTTCAAGATAGTGGAGAAGCACCTCGGACTTTAACCCATTGACAGCAATGCTTGTAACATAAGGCGAACCGCCTTTTCGTGAATTTACGAAAATATCGCCGTTTTCGTTGCACTTTTCTATGAGATAGGCTTGAATATCCGCCGCCTTTTCAAAGTTCGCAGATACATTCGGCGCAAGCTTTTTCACCGCCGCACCAAAACCGCATATTAACGGCACAGACTCAGTACCCGAACGGAAGCCCTTTTCCTGTCCTCCCCCAAGCATAAAAGGCGGTATATGAACGCCCTTTTTCACATACAGCGCACCTATACCCTTTGGAGCGTATATTTTATGACCGCTTAGGGATATCATATCGGCATTCAGCTTTTTGGCTTTTACCGGTATTTTCATAAAGCCCTGAACGCAATCGCAGTGAGTAAGCACCTGGGGATATTTTTTCTTTATCATAGAAAAAGCCTTTTCCACAGGAAGTATGTAGCCGTTTTCGTTGTTCACGAGCATACAGCTCACAAGGAAAGTGTCCTCGTTCACAGCGGCGAAAATATCACGGGCGTTTATCTCGCCGTTCTCGTCAGGGGATATCCTTATGACCTCACAGCCCATATCTTCAAGCTCCTGGGCAGGATTTTTCACAGCAGGGTGTTCAACAGAGGATATGACAACACGCTTTTTGCGCTTTCCGTGAGCCTTGTAAGCCCCGAAAATGGCGGTGTTGTTGCTTTCTGTTGCACCTGATGTGAAATAGACCTCGTCGGGGGTAACACCGAGAGCGTCGGCAATGGCTTCACGAGCGTCAGAAACAAGAAGCTCAGCGTCAAGACCTGCTCTGTGCAGAGAAGAGGGGTTTCCGAAGACCTCCAAGCCTTTCATTACAGCCGCTTTAGCTTCATCACAAGGTTTTGTGGTGGCGGCATTATCAAGATATATCAATTATCACAAGTCCTTTCGTATTTTATCGCAGTTATTTTTATTATAACATATAATTGTGAATAATGCAAATAGCGGAGCGGTGTTAAGTGAGGAGACTAAGTGAGGAATGAGGAATGACCCAGCCGAACAGAGAAAGAAGCCAATGCAAAGCAGAGAAAACACCGAGCGAAGCGATTTTGCGACAGTAGAACTTGAAGCCAAAATGTAGGGGACGGCGCCCCCGACGTCCCGTTTCTGGGAGTGGCAAGGTTTGAGTTTATACAAACCATGTAAGCAAACAAAAATGCGGCACGGCATTTTCAGCCGCACCGCACAAAGCACTATTTATCACAGTTACAATTACTTCCCCATGACGCCATTGACAGCCTGATATAATATCCCTGCGCTTCTCCGCAAACAGGACACCTCTCAGGGGCTTGCGTGCCCTCCACGATATAACCGCAGTTCAAGCATACCCACGTTTCAGACTGGGAGGAAGAGAACAGCTTGCCCTCTTTCATAAGCTTGCCAAATGCCGCAAAACGCTTGCCGTGAACATTCTCTATCTTGGCGATATTCGTAAAGTCCTGTGCTATCCTGCCATAGCCCTCCTGCCTTGCGACCTCAGCAAAGGCCGGGTAAACATCATCTGATTCCTGACGCTCGTTGTGGTCTGCCATGCCAAGCAAGGTACACATATCCTCTGAAATATCCACAGGATAGCCGCCGTCAACGAACACGCTCTCCCCTGACAGCTCTTTGAGATGTTCGTAGAATATCTTTGCGTGAACTTTCTCCTGATCGGCTGTGAATTTGAACAGGTCGGCAAGCACATAAAGCTTCTGCTGTCTTGCCTTTTCCTCCGCCATTGTGTAGCGGTTTCGAGCCTGACTTTCCCCTGCAAAGGCTCTCATAAGGTTATCCTTTGTCTTTGAATTTCTGAAATCTGACATTTTTATCCTCCTTTATACAGTCAGTGTTCCTGACTTGCTTTCCACAAGAATGAGTATCTGCTCCTCCTCAGCGGTCTGTGCGTTTATATACACAAGCACATTCCTGCCATTTTCTGCCCTGCACCGAAACTCATAGCACAGCTTCTCTTCCAAGCCGTCTGTAGGGATAAGGGCAAGCCTGCCGGATACTATTTCAAGGCGTGGGGACACGCTCTCTTTTGCTCGGCTTTGGGATATCTCCGCTTCGGGGATATCTCTGTCATAGTGATTCACCAAAAAGCCCTTTGCGTCAAAGCCAAGTATCTCCCCGTCGTCCATTGCTACTGATACCTTTATAAGATCGGTATAACAGCAAACATCAAGGTCATTATAGGCGAAATTCACTGTGAGAACATTGTCGATATTCTCATAGTAGGTGGTTTTCATGGACAGTATACCAAGGTCATCGAGAAAATCTTCCGCCGCCTTTACGCCCTGCTCGTTTGTAAGCTCGGTGCTTTCGCTGATACGGCTTTTGAGGAAGTATGAAATATATCCACCCTGCTTTGTCACCTCGCAGGCCACCGTCTTATCCTCGTTTGAAAATCTCCAGCATGGCATTTTACCCTCTACGTCTGAGATATCTGTGAACACTGTGGAGTTCATATTAAGCCCCAAGGAACAGCGTTCAAGGGCTTTGGTCTGTGAAACGTTCTCCGCCTCAGATGTCATTCGTGGAGTACGCTCTAAGATATTGTCTGAGAATGGGCCGTCATAAATAAGGCTTGGATAGCTTTCAAAGCTTCCCTCAAAGTCTGAGAAGCCCTCGGTCACTGTGGGTGGGTCGCTTTGCTGTGAACCTGTCTGAGTGAGGGATATCTCACCGCTGTTCACTGAGCTTTCAAGCTCCCACATATCCTCGGAAAGCTCTTTGGAAAAGTCATAGAGCGAGGATATGTTCTCATACTCCTCGTCCGTTATCTCCTCGCCGTTCATGAGCTTCTCGCTCACTGCCATGGAATAGTTTCCTACCTGTGAGAGAAATTTGTAGGTGTTTTCAAGCTGAAGCTCCTCTATGGGGAGCTGTGCCAAAGCTGATTTTGCCGAGGACGCTTCTCTGTAAAGCTTCACCGCAAGTGACTGGTGCATTTTCCCTGAGCCTGCGTAAAGCTCCTTTTCAAGGGTATCGCTTACGTTCTCTACTGCGTCGCACAGGTCGCCCATGGCTCTTGAATAGGTGTAGTTCACACTACGCAACGCCCTTTTTTCACTGCTCATAAGCTGTATATTTCTCACTGCAAGCACGCCCACGACAGCCGCTGTGAAGGACACTATCCTAACTGCGTTTCGCTTTGATATATCCATTTTTTCTGCTCTCCTTTTCTTTTTTTCTCCATTATTATGCCAACTAAAATGCTGATTATTCTCATTAACTGTGCCTTGCAGTGCCATTTCAGGCATATCATAACATACAAAATTTCATTCCTAATCTTGTGTATCATGAACATCTTTATTTACTTATTATTACATAAATCTCAAAATAAGTGTAATATTTTAACTTTAAAATTACTAAATTGTATTTATTTGTATAAACGTGAATTTGACAATGTGCTGTAAAAGGGCTATAATAAAGGATGTGTAAAAATTATCGTGTAAAATGGCAGAAAAAATGTTAGCTCTGCCTACAGTTCTACGGGAGGAAATTATGAAATTTATTCCAAAGCTGACTGGCGTGGTTTTGTCAGCGGCAATAATGGCTCAGTCTGTTCCATTCGTGTATGCGGCAGAGGAAAGCATTGCGTCAAGTGAGCTTTCAAATGATATCCAGATATCAAAGCCTGAATACGCGGCAGGCAATATGGAGGCTGACGGTCTTTTAGAGCCTGTCACTGAGGACGACCCTGAGTATCATAAATATCTTGAAAACAACGACCCATACGGCATTATGACAATGTCTGCTCTGTGGGGGGCTGACAGTCTTACTCATCAGAACAGATTTAACGGTGTTTCAAAGGTCTATGGCATTGATGTTTCATACTATCAGGGCAACATAGATTGGAAAAAGGTCAAAAACAGCGGTGTTGAGTTCGTCATCGTAAGGGTAGGCTACCGTGGCTATGGCAGTTCAGGAACGCTTGTGGAAGACCCTAAGTTCAAGACATATCTTGACGGAGCTGCCAAGGCAGGGCTTAAAGTGGGCGTATACTTCTACACTCAGGCGATAACCACAGCCGAGGCTCAGGAGGAAGCTAAGTTCGTTCTTGACAGAATAAAGGGATATTCTCTGCAAATGCCTGTTTATTACGATATCGAGTCTGTTGACTATGACACTGGCAGACTTGACAGCGCAGGGCTTTCCAAGGCTCAAAAGACGGCTCTTTGTACGGCTTTTTGCGACACTATCATAAAGTCTGGCTACAGCGCAGGCGTTTATGCAAACTACACATGGCTAAACTACTACATTGACGGGGCAGGGCTTGGCAAGAAATATCCTATATGGCTGGCTCACTACACAAGCAACACCAATTATGACCAACGCATGGATATGTGGCAATATTCAGGAAGCGGTACGGTTTCAGGCATTTCAGCCTACACTGACGTAAACGTATGGTATTCGGGCAAGCTTCCACTTTATGTGTCTGACCTTATCTCTGTGTCAAACACCTCCACCTCCAACACATTTGCTTGGAACGGCGCTCCTGACGCAACAGGATATGAGGTATATCAGGGAACAAGCCCTAGCGACACAAGCAAGAAAAAAATAGGCGACACAAAGAATACATACTTTACAAACTCTAACAAGTCCACAGGCACAATGTACAAATACATGATAAGAGCCTACAGTGACGCTTCGGGCAAGCGTGTTTACGGGGATTACTCCGAGGTATTCACCACCTGCACTCTTCCTGCAAACATCTCAAAGATATCCGCTTCTGCAAGGGGAACTTCTGTCACCATTAGCTGGGACAAGGTTTCAAAGGCGACCGACTACATCGTGGAGCATTATGTGAACGGTGTATGGGAGCAGGTCGGCACAACTTCAAGCTTATCATACAAGGTGAACGGTATCACACAGAACGGCGTTAATATGTTCAGGGTAAAGGCAAGAAGAAATTACAGTGGCGTATACTACAACGGTGGCTACACATATGTAAACGCTGAGGTCACTGACATACCAAGTGCAGTAACAGGCATAAGAAGCACTTCAAACACTTCTACATCAAACACCATAACATGGAACGCTTCCACAAAAGCGGAAGGCTATGAGGTCTATCAGTGGATAGGTACTAACGACAGCTACAAGCTCATAGGCACGACCACATCGACAAAGTTCACAAACTCAAAGAAAAGCTCAGGCACAATGTACAGATACAAGGTGAGGGCATACAACACTGTTGATGGACAGCGTATTGAGGGAGCATACTCCTCTGAGCTTACCACCTGCACTCTTCCTGCAAACGTATCATTCTCCCTTTGCTCCACTGACGTTGACTCCATAACGCTCAACTGGAACAAGGTATCAAAGGCTACAGGCTATCAGGTAGAGATGTACACAAACGGAAAATGGAAAACGCTCTCCACCCTTTCGGGAACGAGCTACACCGCAAGCGATCTTTCACAGAATACAGCGTATCGTTTCAGAGTAAGAGCCATAAGAAATTATAACTACATAAACTACAACGGCGGCTACACTGAAAAGGACATCACCATTCGTCCGGCAAACACACCTGAGGGGCTGTCTTCGGCAATGAACACTTCAAGTTCCAACACTATCACATGGAAAAGCATGAATGGAGTATCTGGCTACAGCGTTTATCAGTGGATAGGAACATCAGACAGCTACAAAAAGCTTGGGGACACTGCTTATCCATACTACACAAACTCAGGCAAATCATCAGGCACTATGTACACATACAGAGTAAAGGCATATTATGTAAGCGACAATGTTATGCAATACAGCAAGCCTGCACAGGTGGTCACCTGCACGCTCCCTGCAAACGTCACTGTCACAACGGCAAAGCGTTCAGGAAGCAACATCTCACTTGCATGGAACAAGGTATCAAAAGCCACAGGATATGAGATATATGTGAAGTCGGGAAGCAGTTGGAAGAAGCTCACCACAACATCAGGCAAAAGCTACACTGCTAAAAATCTGTCAGGCACTAAAACATTCAGAATAAGGGCATACAGAAAATACAATGGTGTGAACTACTATGGCGCTTATACTGAAAAGACGGTAAAATAGTCACTCGCCGTGACGAGCATTTTACGCCATACATTGTGATATGATACAAATTTGCACCGCTGAATAAAAATGAGGGGCGACCTTGGGTCGTCCCTTTTTTGCACAATTTTCAATATCCGCACAACATTATTGTAGGGGCTGGCGCCCTCGACAGCCCGATAAATATACAATACTATCAGTATTTATTTTACAATATTTTGACACTACACAGGCACAAAATAGCCGTTGATATGCTCCTTGTCAAGCCCCTCGCCAATGACGATAAACACCGCCTGACCTCGCTCTATGGGCTTCACTGTGATGTTCTTATGAGTGGCATTAAGCTCAAGCCACTTGCCCTCAGCGTTTTGCATAAAGCCTTTTACACGGAATATCCTGCCACATTTTCTGTCGCTCATAAGCTTGCTCACAGCATCTTCCATAGCATTATCAGGGAACTTCATGTTCATAAAATACAAAGAGGTATAAGCCTTATCTTGGTCGAACCACAGCTTTTCGTGGGAATCTGGCTCATATCCGCTGTTGGCTATCCTTTTCATATCCTCGTTTGTAAGCTCCGACCAATCTTTCATTATTATCTCAGGCTTTGTCATGCGGTGGCAGCGGAATTTTTTCTGCACGGCTTCAAGGTGTTTTAGAGTATCCTCAAGCTCCTGTTTTGTGACTTCCTGACATCTGCTCATAAGAACTATGCCTGCTTCTGAAAGCTGAGAAGCGAGAAGATAATCAGAAGCTTCCGACAAGTTGGTATCAAGGCAGGCGTCTGCAATAGTTATAACGCTACCTATTTCGTACCAATTATCCAGCGGTTCTTCTCTAAGCACGTCAAAGAACTCATCAGCTTCATAGATACCTGACGGCTCCACAATGACCCTGTCAAGACCACGCATACCCATAGCGATAAGCTTGGTCTTAAAACGCCGTCTATGGCAGTCCTTATCAGCCGCCGAGACCATTTCAAGGTCGCAATTCTCGTCCAAAAGCTCCTGCAAAAGAAGCATATCCACATTAACTGCACCGAAATCATTCTCCAGCACGCCAATTTTACAGCCCTTATCCAAAAGATAACGGGCATATTTTTTTATAAAAGTGGTCTTACCTGCCCCGAGAAACCCCGTCACAAGGTCTACCTTGGTTTTCTTTTTATCCATGTTCATAGTCAATGCCTCCTAATGGTCATATTATACCACATTGACAGTGCTTTGGCAATGACAGAAATAAAAAAAACACGCCTTACACTAAGTAAAGCGTGATACGCCCGTCACGGCGAGTTTATCCAAGGCTGTTTATTTTACATAATTATCGCAGCGAAAAAAAAACACGCCTTACACAATGTAAAGCGTGAAATGGGTGCAGGGGCACGCCCCTGCTGGTGCGCCAGGAGGGACTCGAACCCCCGACCTACTGGTTCGTAGCCAGTCACTCTATCCAGCTGAGCTACTGGCGCATTCAACTTTAATATTATATCATATGCAAGCGCCTTTGTCAATAAGTTAATAGAATTTCTTCGCTTATTTTACAGAATGTTCACATCATTTCTTGTAGCTTCACACCATGATCCACCCTTTAAATGCCATTGTTTTTCACACTTTTTGTCAATCAAGTGTTTGTAATCATTTGTAATACTTTTTCGGCAAACTGCTCTGTTTTAAACCGGAATTTTTGTAGATTATTTATCATTCTATGCCCTTGACTTATATTCTGATTGTGGTATAATAGTAAATGTTCAATATTATGTTGTGATTAAAGTAACCGACCACAATATATAGTGGTTAGATAGGATAGAATGAAAGGAAGAGTATAGGTGAAGATAATAAAAAGAAGCGGCGCTGAGAATACGTTCGATAAGGAAAAGATAGAAAATGCCGTTGCGAAAGCTAATATCACTGTGGAGGAAAAGGATAGGCTCTCTGAGGGAGAAATAGGAGAGATAGCACAGAATATAGAGGACAAATGTGCTGAAATGAATAGGGCTATGGACGTTGAAACTATTCAGGACTGGGTGGAAGCCGATATCATGCGCCACGGCAAGTATACAGTGGCAAAGCATTATATCACCTACCGCTATGAGCGTTCCATCGTAAGACAGGCGAATACTACCGATAAGCAGATACTTTCTCTTCTTAACTTCGAGAACGAGGAAGTCAAGCAGGAAAATTCCAATAAAAACCCTACTGTCAATTCAGTTCAGAGGGATTATATGGCAGGTGAAGTGAGCAAGGATATCACAAGAAGATTTTTGCTTCCTGACGATATCGTTGAAGCTCACGAAAAGGGTCTTATCCATTTCCATGACGCCGATTATTTTGCTCAGCATATGCACAACTGCTGTCTTGTAAATCTTGAGGATATGCTCCAGAACGGCACTGTCATAAGCGAGGTCATGATAGAAAAGCCCCATAGCTTCTCTACAGCCTGTAATATCGCTACACAGTCTATCGCTCAGATAGCTTCTTCACAGTATGGCGGACAGAGTATCACTCTTTCTCACCTTGCTCCGTTCGTACAGATATCCCGTGACAAGTACCGCCGTGAGGTAAAAAAAGAGTTCGCAGAGCTTAATATCCCTGCCGACGAGGATACTATTAATAAGGTAGCCGAAATGAGAGTTAAGGCTGAAATAGTTCAGGGCGTTCAGATGATACAGTATCAGGTCATCACCCTTATGACTACAAATGGTCAGGCGCCTTTTGTTACTGTTTTTATGTACCTTGACGAAGTGCCTGAGGGTCAGACAAGAGATGACCTTGCGGCTATCATAGAGGAAATGCTCAGACAGCGTATCCAAGGCGTAAAGAACGAAAAGGGCGTTTATATCACTCCTGCGTTCCCTAAGCTCATATATGTCCTTGAAGAGGATAATGTCAGAGAGGGCTCAAAGTATTGGGAGCTTACAAAGCTTGCCGCAAAGTGTACCGCAAAGAGAATGGTGCCTGACTATATAAGCGAAAAGAAAATGAAGGAGCTTAAAGTAGACAAGAACGGCAATGGTCAGTGCTACCCTTGCATGGGCTGCAGAAGCTTCCTTACAACATATCTTGACGAAAACGGCAAGCCTAAGTATTACGGCAGATTCAATCAGGGCGTTGTTACAATAAACCTTGTGGACGTTGCCTGCTCCTCATATAAGGATATGGATAAGTTCTGGAAGATATTCGATGAAAGACTTGAGCTTTGCAGACGTGCGCTCATGCTCCGTCATGAAAGACTTAAGGGTACACCGTCAGACGTTGCACCTATCCTTTGGCAGAACGGCGCATTGGCAAGACTTAAAAAGGGTGAAACTATCGACAAGCTCCTGTTTGGTGGATATTCCACCATATCACTTGGCTATGCAGGCCTTTGCGAATGCGTAAGATACATGACAGGCAAGTCACACACTGACCCGTCAGCAACGCCTTTTGCACTTGAAGTTATGCAGCACCTTAATGACGCCTGCGCAAAGTGGAGAGCTGAAACAAACATAGATTTCAGCCTTTACGGCACGCCATTGGAGTCCACAACATACAAATTTGCAAGATGTTTGCAGAAGCGTTTTGGAGTTATCGAGGGCGTAACAGACAGAAACTACATCACAAACAGCTATCATATCCATGTTACAGAGGATATCGACGCATTTGACAAGCTCACATTCGAGTCACAGTTCCAGGCTCTCTCACCGGGAGGAGCGATCAGCTATGTAGAAGTGCCGAATATGCAGAACAACATAGAGGCAGTCCTTGCAGTTATGCAGCATATTTACGACAACATCATGTATGCGGAGCTTAACACCAAGAGCGACTACTGTCAGAAGTGTGGTTTTGATGGTGAGATAAAGATAGTAGAAGATGACGGCAAGCTTGTATGGGAATGTCCGAACTGCGGCAACAGAGATCAGAACACCCTTAACGTTGCAAGACGCACCTGCGGCTACATAGGCACGCAGTTCTGGAATCAGGGCAGGACTCAGGAGATAAAGGAGAGAGTTTTGCATTTGTGATTCTTTAGAAAACCCATTGTAAAATTACAATCAAAAGAAAACCCAAAAATTTTTTTGAACAAATTAAAAACCCAAAAATTTTTTTGAACGATTTTCAAAAAAAGTGAACATTATAGCCGTTAAAACTCAAAAGCTCAAAAATCAAAACTCGTCAGAAAAATGAACATTATAGCAAGGAAAACTCAAAAACTCAAAACGGCAAAATCCGAAAATAATGAACATTATTACTGACATAAAATAGCAAACAGCATATAACTATCGGGGCAATACAAAATCGTATTGCCCTGCGTTGTATGTAGGAAAGGAGCGGAAAATGAATTATTGTGAGATAAAGAAAACCGATATCGCCAATGGCTCAGGGGTGAGGGTCACGCTGTTCGTATCAGGTTGCAGACACCACTGCAAGGGCTGTTTTCAGCCTGACACCTGGAACTTTGACTACGGCAAGCCTTTCACCGATACCACCGCAGACGAGATAATAAACGCCCTCTCAAAGGGCTATATAAAAGGGCTTACACTCTTAGGCGGCGAGCCTATGGAGCCTGAGAACCAGCCTGAGCTTACAAAGCTCCTCCACCGTGTGAAAACTGAGCTTTCCGACAAGGACGTGTGGTGCTACACAGGCTGTACTCTGGAAACCGACCTGCTTGCAGGCTCAAAGTCCCCATACAGAACACAGTTCACAGACGAAATGCTGAGCCTTATCGACTACCTCGTTGACGGCGAGTTCGTCCTCGAAAAGAAGAACATCTCCCTGAAATTCAGAGGGTCTGAAAATCAAAGGATACTTCATAAAGAGGACGGGGTATGGGTGAACAGCGAGGATATATAACAATAAAGATATTGGAAAAGCGACCATGTTTTGCATATGGTCGCTTTTTTTATTTGCAGTCCAGACAAACGGACAGTTGATGTGTTATAATATAGTCAAATAAAGAAAATGGAGGAATATATCAATGAGTTCCATAAATCTTGAAAACCTGACTATGCCCGAATCGACACGCTGCGCCTATCTATTTAGATATTTCTATGAACTTGAAAGCGTAAAGCTTCCCAAAAACGCAACGATCATTCATTCTTTGATCTTTGACGAATGCTTCAAGCTAAAAAATGTAGACATTCCTGACACAGTAACTACCATTCGCTTTTGTGCATTTCAGGATTGTGGCATTGAAAGCATCACTCTCCCCGACACAATAACTTCTATTAGCTTTGGAGCATTCCAGGCTTGCAAAAACCTTGAAAGCATTGTACTTTCAAACCAACTAGACGAAATAAGTGATCAGGCGTTTTTGCGATGTGTCAGCCTTAAAAGCATAAATATTCCAGATTCAGTAAAGGTCATCAGCTGCAAGGCGTTTTATGAGTGTAAAAAGCTAAAAAGCATAACTCTCCCAAACTCGCTGACAATTATTGGTGAAGAAGCTTTTGGAAACTGCACCGACCTTGAAAGTATAACCATCCCCGATTCTGTAACAATAATTGACAAAGGCGCATTTAAAGGTTGCACCAAACTAAAGAATATAACTCTTCCAAGCTCACTGACAACTATCAGCAAAGAAGCGTTTTGTAATTGCACCGAGCTTGAAAGTATAATTATACCTGATTCTGTAATAAGCATTGACAATGCCGCATTTAAGGGTTGCACCAAGCTAAAGAACATAATTCTCCCAAACTTATTGACAGCTATCGGCTTTGAGGCGTTTAGTGACTGCACCAGTCTTGAAAGTATAAATATACCAGATGGAGTAATTTCTATATGGGAAAAGGCTTTTGAGAACTGCACCAGCCTCAAAAGCATAAAAATACCTGATTCAGTAGAGAGCATTGACTTCTATGCCTTTAAAGGCTGCAAAAATCTTAAAGACATAACTATCCCAAATAGCGTTACGCTCATAGACCTGAGCGTATTTGAAAACTGCGAAAGCCTTGAACACATAAAACTGCCTGAGACGGTAACTGAGATACGCAATAGTGCGTTTGAGGGTTGTAGAAGTCTTAAAAACATCACCCTGCCTGACACAGTTAAAGCCATAGGCGAACATGCTTTCAGCGAATGTACGAGCCTTGAAGACATAAAAATACCTGAGTCCGCAAAGGACATAAGATGCAATGCCTTTAGTGGGTGCAAGAAACTTACAGACATAACTGTCCCAAATGGTACGCTTGTCATATGCGACAGCGAATTTGAAAATTGTGAAAGCCTAAAACAAGTAAAGCTACCTGACTCAGTAACGAAAATAACCAATTGTGCGTTCTCAGGTTTCCGAAGTCTTAAAAACATTACCCTGCCTAATGCGTTAATAAGCATAGGGTGTTATGCTTTCGATGAATGTACAAGTCTTGAAAGCATCGAGATACCATATGGCACAACTGATATTGGACATTATGCGTTTCATCAGTGTAAAAGTCTTAAAAGCATAACTCTTCCTAATTCATTATATTACATTGGCGCACACGCATTCAACAATTGCGAAAGCCTTGAACACATAAAGCTGCCTGATTCAATAGATAAAATATACAATAATACTTTTGCAGGCTGCCGTAGTCTTGAATACATCACCATTCCCGACACAATTAAAAGTATAGGCGGTTATGCGTTCAGCGAATGCACAAGCCTTGAAAATCTTGAGATACCATATGGCGTAACAGATATAGGCTTCATGGCATTTTATCATTGCAAAAACCTTAAAAACATAACTATCCCGACTTCATTACATTACATCAACTCATACGCATTCAGCGAATGTGAAAGCCTCGAGACCGTGACCATAATATCAGACAGCACCAGCAAGACCATAGACGTAAGAGGACTTGATCTTGACACCATGGATCAGTGGATATTCCTCCTTTTCTGATGACCTGTCTTGACAAGCCTTTGCCGATAAGATATAATGAAATTATCGCAATAAAATCATAGAAGAATGGAGTACCTAATATGGGAAAAATTAAATGGGACAGCACATTTAAAGATGTGCAGCAACTGTTGATAGACGAGGACGAAACGTTTGTAAAACAGCTTGAATACTTAAACAGTGACCAATTCCAAAAAGCAACAGATAGCGGTTATTTAAGAAGAAATCTCCATTTCTTTATGGCAATAGTTTTGCAGGGCGTTCAATCGCCTACAGGCAGAAAACACATTGAAAATTTTCTTTATATATTGTATCCAAATCCTACACCAATAGAAACAAAGCTAGGAACATGGCGGCAAAATGCAGGTAATTTTGTTGACAAAGGCAGAAACCTTACAATAAACAATGGATTAAAATCAATATCTGAAAAAACAACCATGGACGTTTTTAGAACTGGTGATTGGGTCAATTTTAAAGACAACAGTGGAAAACCTATCTTTTGGGACGCCAATAATAACAGCGTATTTATCAATGGAAAAGCTGACGCCATACAGAAAATGCAACAGATAGCAGACTTCTTGATAAACGGCACCCAAATCACATCTGACGGAGGTTTTTCACTTATGGTAGATACATATTCACTGTTAAAAGCAAACAAACAGCTCATTTTAAACGGCGCACCAGGCACAGGAAAGACCTTTTCAGCAAGAAATGAGATCGCCGACAAGCTGTTGGGCAAAAACGCCGATAAGAATATCCAAATGGAAATGGTGCAGTTTCACCCCTCATATGACTACACTGACTTTATCGAGGGCTTAAGACCAAACCTTGCAAGCGGAAGCATAGGCTACACGTTAAAGAACGGCTCTTTCAAGTCATTTTGCAGAAAAGCAGGAGTTATAGAGCGTATAAAGGCTTCAGGCAAAAAGGTGACGGAAGACACCATAAGAGAGTTTCTTGAGGGCGAGGACGAGTCTATCGTTGATTTCTGGATAAATAAAATAAACGAAGAAGGCCTCAATGCAGAGGATATAAAACCAGCCGACCTCCCTCCTTTCCTTTTCATCATTGACGAGATAAACAGAGCGGAAATATCAAAAGTCCTTGGCGAAACCATGTTCTGCTTGGACGCAGACTACAGAGGTGCAAACGGCATGATAGCAACGCAGTATTCTGCGCTGGCAACGAACGAAACCTTCTATATAAATAAGGATAACGATAAGTTCTTTATCCCCTCTAACGTGTATATCATAGGCACTATGAACGATATCGACAGAAGCGTAGAGGTCTTTGACTTTGCTTTGAGAAGAAGATTTGCTTGGCATGAAGTCACTGCAGAAGCCGTAATGGATAAGGTATTAAAAGAAATGGGCGTAGATAATGCGCTTAACAAGCTTAACAATAATTATGACAATTATGTATCAAAGATAACAGATCTCAATAATTCCATTGATAACACCCTTAAACTTAACAGACATTATCACCTGGGTCCGTCATATTTTGCAAAGATACTGCTGTATCTTGACGGAAATGACTACAAAGAAGCGAGAAAAGAAGTGTGGGATAACCACCTCTCCCAGATATTGTATGAGTATGTAAAGGGCAA
Source organism: uncultured Ruminococcus sp. (assembly GCA_934435205.1). Taxonomy (GTDB): domain Bacteria; phylum Bacillota; class Clostridia; order Oscillospirales; family Ruminococcaceae; genus Hominimerdicola. The sequence continues at coordinate 247,659 of CAKSAK010000005.1, forward strand.
GAGAACTGAAAGCGAAGTAACGAAAATAGGTGAGGATTTTAAGGCTTGATCGGAGGAGCAAAATGGATAATCATATAACGATCAGTCTTAAAGATAACCAAAGCTATGATAAGGCATATTCATTGGTCTATGATGACGAAGCAACTGACGAAAAAGAGATACCCGAAAGCTATTGGGAGGATATCAAGCAGGTCAGCAGTATATCTTCGCTAAATGGCAGCAGTATCATTACCATACCCTCCAAAAGCCGAAACAAAAACAACGATATATTTTCACGAGTAAATGACAAGCTTTTCACCTACAATTGGGTGGGCGTGCTGTCCTGCAGAAGCAAGGGTGAAGAAAGTGAAGATAACTATCGAATAGAGATAAGGTCACGCTTTGACGAGGACGATAAACAGTATTTCCTGCTTTATCTATTGTGCAGTGTGTGCGGTATAAATGTTTTTGACCTGAGCGTAAACAGCCAATCGGAAAGCGACTATACCGCCATAATGGTGCTTCTGTTTCTAATGAAGCTTATGGAAGCATACGAGGACGGAATATATAAAGAGTATGTGCGAAAAAGATACAACGAGTATGACTTCAAGGGCGTTATGGATATCAACAGGCACATAAAGATAAACGATCCCTTTTTAGGAAAGACCGCATATTCCACAAGAGAATATTCTTATGACAACGATATTCTATGCCTCATACGCCAGACTCTCGACTATATCAAAGACTATTTTCCCGACATTTTAAAAGGCTATCTCAACAACAACGTTATCCTCAACGAGATAATAGACGCCATAGAAAATGCAACACCCTCATATCGAATGAACGTGAACTATGCCGACTCCATGAAATGCAGAAGAGAGATAACCCACCCTATGTATCAGAAATACGAGGACGTAAGAAAGCTCGCATTGATGATATTGCAGGAATCAGGACAGAATGTGTTTGACGATAAAGAAGAAGACACCTTTGGCATACTCATTGATATCTCATGGCTGTGGGAGGAGTTTATCGCTGTCAAATTATTGAACGAATACGGCTATTTGCATATGCTCACAGACAATTCCAAGGGAAGCCTGCAATGGGCTGACAAAGAATATTGGTATCCTGACTACATAGAAAAGGGCAAATCCGATTCCAAAAGAAACGTATTTGACGCAAAATACAAGTTCTGGGAATGGAATAAGGACGCTGATATCCACCAGCTATTGTCATATCTTTTCCTGACAGGCGGTGACACCTGCGGGATAATCTATCCCTCTCAGAAAGAGCAAAGCCCCGAGCCAAACCCAAGGGAAATAAACGCCTTTGCCTCATTTTATAATGCCAAGCCAAAGATATATGCGCTTCCGCTTTTTATCCCGCAAGGCGAGTATGACGATTATTCAGAGTATTGCAAGAAAATAGATATATCCATACAAGCATGGAAGCAAAACTTCTCGGCACATATAGCCACATCTTAATAAAACAAAAACCGCTCCCCGTGACATCACGAAGAGCGGTTTATTTTATTATGTAGGGGCGACCTAAGGTCGCCCGCCTATCAAACTTTTGCGAAATAACTCTACAGCCTTACTTATCAGACTTTGTAAAGAATATCGCCTTTATAAGCTGGATAACAAGCATAGAGCCAAAGCTTAGAATGTATATCCATGCAAACTGCATACCTGTCATGTTTGCGATCTTGAAAAGTCCCTTGAGCGGTGGAACGAGCAGAACGGAGTTTAAAAATACCATTCCAAGGCCAAACGCCATAAGACCGAACTTGTTGTTGAAAAAGTCCTTTGAGAAGATAACAGGGCCTTTTTTCTTGCACGAGAAGCCGTGGAACAATCTTGCAGAGCAAAGCACTGCGAATGCCATCGTCATGCCAAGATCTGCGCTTGTCTTGTTTCCCATAAGGAAAGCCGAAGCTACTGCTATCGCTATAACTACGCCATACAATGCGATCTCGCCCAGGAAAGGACGTGTGAGGATAGATTCGTTTGCGTTTCTAGGCTTGCGTTTCATGACCTCTTCGGAGTGCGGTTCAAGACCCAAACCGATAGCAGGAAGCGAGTCTGTAAGCAGATTAATAAACAGCAAATGTATTGCCGCAAATGGAACTGGAAGTCCAAGAAGCGAGTTGAAAAGCACCACAAGAATTGCCGCAAAATTGCCCGAAAGCAGGAAGAGTATAGCCTTTTTAATGTTCTCGTAAATGTTTCTGCCGTTTCTTATGGCCTTGACTATAGTTGCAAAGTTATCGTCTGCAAGCACCATTGAAGCAGCGTCCTTCGATACTTCTGTACCTGTGATGCCCATTGCAACGCCCACATCAGCCTGCTTTAATGCAGGTGCGTCGTTCACACCGTCGCCTGTCATGGAAACTATACAGCCGTTTGCCTGCCAAGCCTTTACGATCCTTATCTTATGCTCAGGTGTAACACGGGCGTAAACAGCCTTGTCCTTTACAAAATCAACAAGCTCTTCGTCTGAATAAGCATCAAGCTCGTGACCCTCAACAGCCTTTGAGTTGTCGTCCAAAATGCCTATCTCACGGGCAATAGCCGAAGCCGTAACGATATGGTCGCCTGTTATCATGACAGGCTTTATGCCTGCCTTGCGGCATTCCGCAACAGCCGCCTTTGATTCCTCTCTCGGTGGATCCATCATAGCAATAAGACCGACAAACTCCAATCCGTCCTCGTCCTCTGGACATACGGTATCCTTGTCGAATTTTTTCTCTGCAAATGCAAGTATACGCAGACCTTTTTCCGAAAGCTCTGCCACACGCTGGGTTATAACAGCCTTTTCCTCGTCGCTTGAAGTTATCCTGTTTATAAGAACGTCAGCCGCACCCTTTACATATAGCACCTTCTCGCCGTCGATAACGTGCAGAGTTGACATAAGCTTTCTGTCTGAATCAAATGGTATCTCAGAAATTCTAGGGAGATCTTCCCTCACCTTGTCAGTGTCTATACCAAGCTTTGTGCCAAAATTGATAAGAGCCGTTTCTGTAGGGTCGCCTATCTCAACGCCGTCCTTACAGCTTGAATCGTTGCAAAGGATCATGGCTCTTGTCATAGTCTTGACCTTTTCATCATCAAGATCAACAGCGTCAGTGTCGATTATCCTGCCGTCTACCATTATTTTTCTAACTGTCATCTTGTTCTGAGTAAGAGTACCCGTCTTGTCAGAGCATATAACGGAAACGCTTCCCAGACCTTCAACAGCTTGAAGTTTTCTTATGATAGCGTTTTCCTTTGACATTTTCTGTGTGCCGAAAGAAAGCACAATAGTAACGATAGAGCTGAGAGCCTCAGGGATAGCCGCAACAGCAAGTGCGATCGCAAACATGAACGAATCCATAGTCTCGCCGCCACGAAGCATACTAAGTCCGAACACAACTGCACAGACAATAAGGATAGCTATAGAAAGCTTTTTGCCAAACTCGTCAAGAGTGTTCTGAAGAGGCGTTTTTCTTTCAGAAGCGTTCTGAATAAGCGAAGCTATCTTGCCCACCTCAGTATCCATACCGACTTCAGTTACAAGCATTTTTCCTCTGCCGTATGTTACAAAAGAGCCTGAGTATACCATATTTGCACGTTCAGCAAGAGGCTTCTCACCCTCGATATCGCTCATATCCTTGTCGATATTAACGCTCTCGCCTGTGAGTGCAGACTCGTTCACCTGAACTGACGCACACTCTATCAGCCTGCCGTCTGCACATATCTGGTCGCCTGCTTCGATAAGAAGAATATCGCCCACTGCGATCTCCTCAGAGGGGATAATTACCTTTTCACCATTACGAAGAGCCTTAGCCGTCGGTGCAGAAAGCTTTTTAAGGTTCGTCAATGACTTTTCCGCCTTGACGGTCTGAACTGTTCCCAAAATAGCGTTCATTGTGATAACAACAAGTATTACTGCACAGCTCTCAAGGTCTTCCATAAAAGCTGAAACTATCGCCGCAATAATGAGTATAAGCACAAGAAAGTCCTTATACTGCTCTAAAAATATCATAGGAATGGACTTTTTCTTGCCCTCTGTGATAACATTTCTTCCGAACTTTTCGCAGTTTTTCACTGCCTGCTCAGTTGTCAGACCATTTTCGCCAGATGAAAACTCGGTATAAAGCTGGTCAAGCTTTTTTTGATACTGCTGCATAAAATACCACCTTTTTTATTTTTTCCTGTAGTCGCTGCCGATATACCCCTCCAAGCCTCCTTTTTCACAGGCTCAGTGCAATAAACGCATAAAAAATCGGCAAGACGTTTATTGGGTAAACTGCGCCTATGGCAATTTAATCAATAAAAGTCTCGCCGTTTAGATATGCAGCGGTCCCACATCGGAACGTATTGACGCAAACATAAACGGATCTCTCCGCCAGCTACTCTCTTTTACTATGAGGTTATTATAACCTATATTTTTGATTTTGTCAATAGTTTTTTATATATTTTATTGCTAATTCGCAACACAATGCTTGTTCTCATTTTCAAATACTGCCCTTGATTATTATTCCAAAAGGTGCTATAATAGCATTGGTGATAATAATGAAAAGGAAAATACTTGTAGGGCTGCTTGCCGCCGTTATCTTTTTGGCTTGCGCCCTTGTAATAAATATAACCCCGAAGGTAGAGATAGGTTCAGTTGTGCTGACCTGTGACGGGAGCAAATATGAGCTTCCCGGCACTGAAAAGACACGATACTACAACGGCAAGACCGAAAGCCTTTCCGCTGATGAAAGCTTTGAAGATCTGCTCTCCTCTGTGCCGTCATTCAATGTCAAGGCGGCTGTGGATAAGGACGGAAATGTTACCCTTAAAACCCCAATGTCCGTAGAAGCCACAGGGGACAGACTCGGCGACGTGCTTTACACTGTCTACAGCTATGACGGAAAGGTGCTTGTCAAGGAGTCCAAAAAGCTTGAGCTTCCAAAAGAGGATATTGACGGCTGTCTTGTGAAGATAAAAATTACATGGGGCAAGAAAGACACAAGCTATCTTGAAGAAGATTATTGGTTTGCCGCAATGTACAATATGGAACGATAAATGTAACATCAAAATGTAGGGGCGACCTCTGGTCGCCCGCTTTTTTTATGCAAACTATCTGATACCAAAAAACGTCGGACGAATTGAAACGCCCGACGTTTTATTTTTAACAAACCTGAAATCCGATTATGCCCGCCATACAAATAACGCTGCCGATAAATCTGAGCTTTGTGATAGGCTCTTTTCTTATGAGCGCTATAACAAACAGCGAACACAGTATCATAGGCTGGATAAATGACGCACTTGCAAGGCTCACCGCAATAACAGCGTTCTCTGCAAGCAGACCTGCCACATTCGGTATCTTTGTAAGCACGACCACCCATGCGCCCTTTTGATTTTTCTTGAATATCTCCAAAGGCTTCGCCCTTGGCAGAAGTATTATAGCCATAAGTATAAGCGCAAAGAACAGCGCCATAGTCGAGGATATGTAGTTCTCCGACGCCCTGACAACTATTCCGTAGCCGTATCTTGCCAAGAGATAGAACACCAGAGGAACAACTATCCTGCGGTAATTTATATTGCCGCTGTCCGTTCTGCCTGATTTTGCAATAAAAACAAGTCCTGCAACAGTAAGCACGATAAAAAGAAACTTGAAAATGCTCGGCTTTTCACCAAGGAAAATATCAGTGGCATAGGACATGAACAGGGTGATACCAAGCCAGGCCTTAAGCTCAAAGGCTGATATTTCATCAAGGATAATGGCCGAAAGCTTAAATTCAAGGATCTTCGACAAGCACAGCAGACCTATCGCCGCAAAGGATTGCCAGCTAAGTGTGATAGTCCTGTCGAGGAAAGGCAGACAGCAAGCCATGAAAACAGCCGTTGCCGCCGCCATTAAGAATCCAAGCTCATCGCCGTTGAATTTTGCCGTTGAAACGGCGTACTTGTCGCTAAGGGAACATATTGTGTAGCATACAACTACAAGTATAAGCAAAAACATTATTTTTCTTCTTCCTTACTCTATGATCTTCCTATTGGCATACATTGCATACGCCAAATAACGGGCGAACGCTGTTCGCCCCTACATATAAATGATAATTCTATCAGCCCTTTTTATTCTTAGCAAGCCTTACTACCGCAAGAATACCAAGTATCACCGAGAACAGAGTAGCAATGGCTAGACATATCCAGCTTGCATACTGACTTTGTATAAATTCGTTCTGCGATTGGCTTCCTATAAGGGTATCTACCCCCGATTGCGAGCCTAATGCTGAGAATAGTATTATAAATGCCATTCTCACGTTCATTACGCAGGCTATAACGCTGTAAATATGCACTATACCCTGAAAAAGGCACACTCCACAGTCGTCCTTTACATAGCTTTTCACTCCAAGCACCGCACATATCACCGCCACCGCAGTGTAGATAACGAATGCCACAAAAAGCACTATCGTTGGCACTTTTGCCCCCTCGGTTTTCACTATCATGCTCATAAGCCCAGCCATACACCCCATGAACACAGCCGCTGACGCAAGCCCTGCTACAGACCATTTTCTGTATAAAAGCTCTGACTTTTTTATCTGCTCTTTCTTTATCTGCTTAGGCATTTTCGTCCTCCGTGTTTTTGTTTTCAAGCTCCTCCTCAGATATCTTGAAGCGTATCCTGTCTATTTTCTGCTCGTCCTCCATTTTAACTGTCATCTCAAAAGGCGGACAGCTTATAGTTTCATTCTGCTCAGGAAGTCTGTCAAGCATATCCATTATCCAGCCGCCGAGAGATGTTCTTTCGGTTTCGATAGTGTCCTCCGGCAGACCTATCCTGTCAAGAAAATCCGATACTGAAAGCTCCGCCGAGGCTTCATAAACACCGTCGCTTATTTTCACAAGGGAGGTATCCTCCTCGTCGCTTTCATCATAGATCTCGCCCACAAGCTCCTCTATGATATCCTCAAGGGTACAAATACCCTCCGTGCCGCCGTATTGGTCAAGCACCACCGCCATATGCACCTTTTTGCGCTGCATCTGCTTCAGGATCTCAGAGATCTTGCGGTTTTCGGTTATGTAAAGCGGCTTGTTCATTATAAGGCTTATGTCCGTCTTGCCCTTGAGATACATTTCAAAGAAATCCGACTGGTGGATAAGTCCCACAATGTGGTCAATGTCCTTGTCATAAACAGGAAGCCTTGAAAACTTTGTCTGCACAAAACGTTTTTTTATGCTCTCCATATCCTCATGAAGCTCAACACCCTCGATATTTACTCTCGGTACAAGTATCTCGCTTATGGTTATCTCATCAAAATCAAGTGCCGAACGCACAAGCTCCGACTCCTGCTCTTCAAGTACACCCTCGTCCTGTATCTCGTCTATAATATATTTAAGCTCTTCCTCAGTAACAGACGGCTCGCTGTTCTTGTTGCCCACAAGCTTTGAAACACCGCTTTTTATGCCCATAAAGATAGCTGTTATAGGCGTGATGATAAACATGAATGCGGAAAGCGGAGCCGCCATAAGAATAGAGAACCGCTCAGAATTTTCCTTTGCAAGGCTCTTAGGCAAGATCTCACCAAAAATAAGCACAAGCACCGTCATGACTATGGTAGCCAGACCCACGCTTCCCTTGCCGAATTTCTCCGTAAAAAGCACCGTTGCAATAGAAGATGAAGAAATGTTCACCACATTGTTTCCCACAAGTATAGCAGTGAGTGCCTTGTCAAAATTATCACATATGTTCATTGCCTTCTTTGCAGACTTGTTTCCGTCGTCTGCAAGTTTTTTTAGCCTTATCCTGTTGCATGAAGAAAACGCTGTCTCCGTTGCAGAACAAATAGCAGACAGCATAAGAAGCACAGCGATGATAACAACTTTCATAAAATAAAATTATCCTTTCAGGTCAGAATATAGATTTGCCGCCCTAGTTATAAAAATAGCACTAAAGGCAGTCATGAAAACTGACTACATATAGTTATCATAACATATTTTTTAACCAATTGCAACAGTATTGTTGAAAAATCGGTGTAAAAGAGTTATAATATTCCTTGTGTTCATAATATTCATATGCACAAAAGGAGATAACAGAAATGGCAAAGAAAGATAAAGACATTTTCGACAAAATAATGGACTGGAAGATATTCGGCTGGTTCAGACCCTTTTACGTCAAAAACAAGGAAATGCTTTTGTATCTGTTTTTCGGCGTACTCACCACCGCAGTGAGCTTTGTGACCGCAGGCATTTCAAAAGTGCTTTTAGAGCAGGCAGGCATAGGCAAGGGCGGTGTTTCCACCGCAAGCACTGTCATATCATGGATATGTGCAGTAACATTCGCATACATCACAAACAGGATATGGGTATTTGAGTCTGAAGCAGAGGGCAAAAAGGCGATAATCTCCGAGGCGGCTTCATTTTACGGTGGCAGGATATTCACACTTCTCGTAGAAATGTTCATGATGTGGCTCGGCTACTCACTCCTCAGCTTCAACTATTGGGTAACAAAGATAGTGGCAAACGTTGTGGTGCTGATACTTAACTATGTTATCAGCAAGCTTGTGGTTTTCAGAAAGAAATAGCACACAGACCATGTAGGGGCGACCTAAGGTCGCCCGTTGGGTTATGCTTTATGTTGATAAAAACATTAAATGTAGGGGAGCGACGAAATTTCTGCTTTGCAGAAATACAGCGTCCCGATATCGAAGCGACTTCGTTTTGATTTTTAATGAATTTGTGTGAACAAACAAATGCGGGCGAACACTGTTCGCCCCTAACAACAATAGCACATACATAAAAAAGCTGTCGGCAATAAACGCTGACAGCTTTTCTTTTGCATCAGTTGCCACGTTGCAACTGATCAATCTCTGTACATAAGCGTGACCGCCATTCCGTTTATCACGCCCACTACCACTCCGCACACAATGAAAAACACCTTGATAGGCAGGTCAAGCAGAAGCGAGATAAGTCCGAACACGATAACGAACGCCATTGCTCCGCCTATCTGCACAAGAAACTTTCTTTTCACAAGCACAGGAAAACGCTCCGCAAGCTTTGCGGTCTTGTTGCCCTTGCGGTCGATTATCCTGTAAATAAGCTGAGTCAGTGCCATTGGTATTCCGATAAATAAAATTGCTGTTATAAGTTTGTCCATTTTAAATTCCTCCATTTTTCACATAAATTATAGCTTTTTGTATCAAAAAAGGCTGCCCAAGACGCAGTTCGTCCGTGGGCAGCCTCATTGCTGCATATAAAATTTCTTTTATCAACAATTAAAGAACTCTTACGCCAACAACGCCCTCGATAGCCTTGAAAGCGTCAGCGTCAACGTCGCCTGTAACATCGAGCATTGTGTAAGCCCAGTCTTTCTTAGACTTGTTTACAAGGTTCTCGATATTTGCGCCCTTGTCAGATACGACAGATGTGATCTGTGCGATAAGTGCAGGAACGTTCTTGTGAAGCACGCAAACAAGGTGGTCGCCTGTTTTAGCAAGCTCTGCATTAGGGAAGTTTACAGAATTTCTGATAGTACCCTTTTCGATATAGTCGATAAGCTCGTGAGCCGCCATTGTTGCGCAGTTGTCCTCAGACTCAGGTGTGGAAGCGCCAAGGTGTGGAAGAACGATAACATTCTCCTCGCCAAGAACAACATCATCTGCAAAGTCTGTTACATATTTTGCAACCTTGCCGTCCTTGATAGCCTTTACAACAGCCTCACTGTTGATAAGCTCGCCTCTTGCAAGGTTGATAAGACGAACACCGTCCTTCATCATTGCGATCTGAGCTTCGTCGATAGTGTTCTTTGTGTCAGGTGTATAAGGAACATGGATAGTGATATAATCACTGTTCTTGTAGATATCGTTGATATCAGCTGTTACCTTTACAGCAGGCTCAAGCTGGATAGCTGCGTTTACTGAAAGGAATGGGTCATAACCGATAACGTCCATGCCAAGTGCAACGGCTGCGTTTGCGATCTTTCCGCCGATCGCACCAAGACCGATAACGCCAAGTGTCTTGCCCAGAATTTCAGGACCTGCAAACTTAGACTTGCCGCCCTCAACAGTCTTTGGAGCGTCAGGTGTGCCCTTAAGTGAAGCAGCCCATGCAGCAGCCTCTGTTATCTTTCTTGAAGCAAGAAGAAGCGCACAAATAGCAAGCTCCTTAACAGCGTTTGAGTTTGCGCCAGGTGTGTTGAATACAACGATTCCCTGCTCTGCGCACTTCTCAACTGGGATATTGTTTACGCCAGCGCCTGCTCTTGCAATAGCAAGCAGGCTCTCAGGCATTTCCATATCGTGCATTTTTGCTGAACGTACCATTATAGCAGTAGGATTTTCAGCATTATCGCTTACTGTGTACTTAGCCTTGTCAAAGATATCAGTACCGCAGGCTGCGATCTTATTCAGAGTTAAAATATTATACATTTCAATTACCTCTTTCAAATGGTTTATGAGATCACTCTGACAAGCAGGCAACCGACTATCACAATGCCAAAAATCACAGCTGCAAGCTTAGCCCTCACGCCGTTTTTTCTTTGCATTCTTTCACGCCAATCGTCATGCCGCATAGTGTCAAGTGAAGATATCATCTTTAAAAGACGATCAAGCATTCTCAGCCTCGAATTTCTTCATGAACTCAACAAGCTTTTCAACGCCCTCAATAGGCATTGCGTTGTAGATAGAAGCTCTCATACCGCCAACAGTTCTGTGACCCTTAAGGTTCTCAAAGCCAGCAGCCTTTGCCTCAGCAACGAACTTCTTGTCAAGCTCAGCGTCGCCTGTTACGAATGGAACGTTCATAAGAGATCTGTCCTCAGGAACTACTGTACCCTTGAAGAGCTTGCTCTGGTCAAGATAATCGTAGAGTATCTTAGCCTTCTTCTCGTTGTGAGCCTTCATAGCCTCAAGACCGCCCATTTTCTTTATCCACTTGAATACCTTGCCGCAGATGTAAATGCCATAGCAAGGAGGTGTATTGTAAAGAGAGTCAGCGTCAGCCTGAGTTTTCCACTTGAGCATTGTAGGTGTTCCCTCAAGAACATCGTCAGTGATAAGATCTTCTCTGATGATAGCGATAACAACGCCGGCAGGACCAACGTTCTTCTGAACGCCGCCGTAGATAACACCGTACTTTGTTACATCAACAGGCTCAGACAGGAAGCAGGAAGAAACGTCTGCAACAAGTGTGTGACCCTTTGTGTTAGGCAGAGTCTTATACTTTGTACCATAAATAGTATTGTTCTCGCAGATATAAACATAGTCAGCGTCCTCTGGGATATCCAGATCTGAACAATCAGGGATATAAGAGAAAGTCTTGTCAGCAGAAGAAGCCACAGCTACAGCCTCGCCGTATTTCTGAGCCTCCTGATAAGCCTTCTTAGCCCACTGACCTGTGATTATGTAAGCCGCTTTCTTATTCTTCATAAGATTCATAGGAACGGCTGCGAACTGCTGAGAAGCACCGCCCTGAAGGAACAGTACCTTATAGTTATCAGGGATACCCATAAGATCTCTGATGTCCTTTTCAGCTTCCTTGATGATGTCATCGAACGCCTTGGAACGGTGGCTCATCTCCATTACGCTCATACCTGTGCCCTTATAATCGAGCATTTCGTCGGCAGCTTCCTTAAGCACTTCCTCAGGGAGTACAGCAGGACCTGCACTGAAGTTATATACTCTACCCATTGTTAAACCCTCCACATAAATTAGTTTCATTATTTATAAAGACTATAAATATATAAATTAATAATATTATTATATGCCTTTTATAAAAAAAAGTCAAGGGCTGTCATATAAAAATACTCACTCGTCATAAGTTTTTGTACATATCAGCACATAAAACAGCCCTGAAAACGTGCATTTTTACACCTTACCTATGCCGTTATATATAATAAGCACTGAAAAGCATGAAAAATCAGAATAATACTAAAGCGTTAAAAAGAGGTTAAAATTTTTGGTATTCCTTGAAATCTCCATATTTGTGTAGTATAATGTAATCAATAGAATGCGACAGTTGTAAAAAAATTGGGGAACAATTGTCACTCTCAGGGAAAGAGGATATATATGCAAAAGATATTTTATGTTTCAAGAAATGAGGACAAAGCCCATGATGGAAAAGCCCCGGATATGGACAGATTTCAGCGAGTTGAAAAGCTCAACAGTCTGATCGCGGCAGGCTGGGCTATAAAGGAAATGAAAAACGAAAACAACAGCACATTCTTTGTGCTTGAGAAAGCAGACTAGACTTTAAATGGACGATATCGAGCCGTATCCTGTCAATAACACAGACACGTTGTTTTGTAGGGGACGGCGTCCTCAACGTCCCGCCCACTCACTAGGTCTTTCAACAAACTTATAGGACGGTAGCCCCACCGTCCTGTTTTTATGTGCAGATAAATTTTGCGAAAACGTTTTATGGGTATTGCATTTCAGAGAGAAATATTGTATAATTAATGTAATCGTTTTAGCAAAAACAAATGATACTATACATATTATAAAGGAGTAAAAAACTATGGCTTATGTAATCGGCGTAGACTGCGGCACAAGCGGCACTAAGACGGTGCTTTTTGACGAAAAAGGCACTGTCATTTCTTCTGTAACTATCGAATATCCAATGTATCAGCCTAAAAACGGCTATGCAGAGCAGGATCCTGCTGATTGGGCAAACGCAATGATAAACACTATCAAGGCTGTTATGGCCAAAAGCGGTGTAAATAAAGAGGACGTTGCAGGCGTTGGTATCTCTGGACAGATGCACGGACTTGTTATGCTGGATAAGGACAACAACGTTCTTAGAAAGTCCATAATCTGGTGCGATCAGAGAACTGCCGCAGAAGTTGAAGAAATGAACGAAAAGCTAGGCAGAGAAAAGCTCATCAAGATAACAGCAAACCCTGCCCTCACAGGCTGGACAGCTGCAAAAATTCTCTGGGTAAAGAACAACGAGCCTGATATATATGAAAAGTGCAGACACATTCTTCTGCCAAAGGACTATCTGAGATTTATCCTCACAGGCGAGTATGCAACAGAGGTTTCCGACGCAAGCGGTATGCAGCTTCTTGACGTACCAAACCGCTGTTGGTCAAAGGAAGTCTGCGATACGCTTGGCATTGATATGTCAATGCTTGGCAAGGTATATGAGTCATGCGAAGTAACAGGCAAGGTCACAAAGAAAATGGCTGAGCTTACAGGACTTAAAGAGGGTACTATAGTAGTAGGCGGCGCAGGCGACAATGCCGCTGCGGCTATCGGAACAGGCGTTGCAGAGGACGGCAAGGCGTTCACAACGATCGGAACATCAGGCGTTGTGTTTGCACACACTTCTTCTATCTCTATCGACCCAAAGGGCAGAGTTCACACCTGCTGTGCGGCAGTACCGAACGCATGGCACGTTATGGGCGTTACACAGGGTGCAGGACTTTCACTGAAATGGTTCAGAGACAATTTCTGCAATGCAGAGAAAGAAACAGCAAAGTGCATGGGCGTTGATGAATATTATCTTATGGATAAAGAAGCAGAGAAAGTCCCGGTAGGTGCAAACAGACTTCTTTATCTTCCATACCTCATGGGTGAAAGAACCCCTCATCTTGACCCTGATGCAAGAGGAGTATTCTTCGGACTTTCCGCAATGCACACAAAGCGTGATATGCTTAGAGCCGTAATGGAGGGCGTATCATACTCCCTAAGAGATTGCGTTGAGGTATTCAGAGAAATGGATATCAACGTATCCGACATGATGGCTTGCGGAGGCGGCGGAAGCTCACCGCTGTGGAGATCAATGCTCGCAGATCTTTACAACTGCCCTGTAAAAACAGCTTCATCGAAAGAAGGTCCAGCCCTTGGTGTAGCACTTCTTGCAGCAACAGGCGCAGGCATTTACTCATCAGTACCGGAAGCTTGTAAGGCAGTAGTAAAGACCGACAAGGTACAGCAGCCTGAAGCAGAGCGAGTACCTGAGTATGAGAAATACTACAAGCTCTACACCGAGATCTATCCTGCACTGAAAGCAGAATTTGCAAAGCTTGCAAAGATGTAATATAAAACCAAAAGCTCCGATTTGCCGTCGGAGCTTATTTGTATTAGAATATTTTGACAACTAAAAACGGCTCTCCACAATAGCGGAAAGCCGTTTTTACATATTGGTCGGAGTGACCGGATTTGAACCGACGACCTCTACCACCCCAAGCCCACGCAAGCCCACGCACGAAGTGCGCAGGGCGTTTTTTTATGCCCGAAGCATGAAATGTTGAGGGTGCAGGGCGCACAGAGTTGTGCTGTGCGCCTTGCCTGCCCCCTGCCTGAGTGGCGGTCGCCAAAGTTTTGAACGCAGTGAAAAACTTTGTGTGACATCGCCACGTGCCCACCTTTGGGGTGCAGGTCTGCACACTGTCGCAAGGCTCTTCATAGCTTGCGCCCTGATTGTGTTATATCGGAGCGACAAACAAGCACCGCTTCTCAACATTATTCCGTAGTGGTTAGCACTTTGTACCTTCGCCGATTAGGCGACACTCAGAAGTCTTGATAGTTATTCGGCTCTGCGTAGTCCTCTTGCTCCTGTCGGTCTATGTCATTGCTTTCATTGAGGTATTTCAGTTCTTCGAGTATGTCCTCTTGTTGGTCGGATATGTTTTGCAGTAGATTGATTATAGTGTCTTGCCCTCTGTCCTGATGTGATTGTCTTATGGATATGTTGAAAACACAAATTATCAAAGCAATAACAATTACTAACCAAAGTATATTCAACCCTATGAATATTGCTGTTGCTGTTTCTGCATTTTGAAATAATTCCTCTAGCATGATTACTCCTCTTTATCCTGATTTATTTTTATCATTATCTGCCCTAGTTTTACAAGCGTTTCATTCTGCTGTTTCAATAGTTCAGCCTGCTCCTTGTTCCTCTTTGAAAGCTCATTAACAGTTTTGCAAAGGTCAAGAAATTTGCAAATCAAATAGACTATAAGTGCGAGTATTAACACATCTATTATCAAACGTGTTGCAATAATAAATTTTACTATTCCACTAAAAACGCCAAATACACTTTCTGCACCATTCAATTTTATTTCTCCTTAATCTTCACAACAGCACTATTATTGTTCTGCTGTGTTATGTTGTATTTGCTGTTACTGTCTGCTTTGTAGCCTATTCCCCTTTTGTCATTCGTTAGTCCTGCTATATAATCAATACTCACTTTGTAAAATTTCGCTAGCTGTATAACTTTTTCAAATGGGATAGGATATTCACCTGTTTCCCACCTACTATATTGTTTTTGAGAAGTGTCAAGGATTTTCGCTATCATGCTTTGATTTAGTTCCATATCCTCTCTTAAATCTCTAAGTCTTTGATAATAATTAATAAAAAACACCTCACTTATTTGTTTATTCATACAAATTATATCATAGTACAGTATTGTCCTATTGACAATAGTACAAAAATGGGGTATATTATATATGTCGATAGTACATTATTGTACTAGAGATAATCAACGTAAGTGTTCCATGGAATTTTTTTAAATTAAATTTATTTGAGTGAAGCGAAAAGAAATTTAAGTTAAAAAAATAGGCAATGGAACTCATGAGCAAAGCGAATGAGGTCGCTTGCCGTTCCGCTCCAGCGTTAGCCGGAGCAAAAGGAACACGAAAAAGAACCACAAAGGAAAAGGCACGAGGAAAAGCCGAAAAACCTCAGAAAGGAAAAAAATATGAAAACAACTATCGTAGGCTGGACAAAAAAGAAAGCATTTAACGGAGTAATTGAGGGCAAGCAGATAAATAGCCCTGAAAAGGTTGTATTTCAGCTTCTGCAGGAAGTTGATAACCCCGACTGTCATGGAAAAATGGTCGATACATTGAAAATACCGACCGAAAATGCAATCAGACTTAACGGAAATTCAGAAGATTTCAATAAGCTTCTCGGTTGTGATGTTATGCTGAATTATCAGATATTCAACGGTCGTTCTCAGCTTGTTGATATAACTGTAATCAATGCAGACGGAACACTTCACCGCAACACAAAGTAATAAGCGGTGAAACCGCTGTTATAAAAATTTAATAAGAAAGGAGTTTTGCTAATAATGGAAGCTGTAACAACAATGCTTACAAATGCCGTAACTGTATTTGGTTCTTGTTGGGATGCTATGACAAGCAATGTACCTATTGCAATTCTTGTAGGTCTGTCTCTTCTCGGCTCAGGTGCAGGACTTTTCGCAAAGTTCAGACACGCTGTATAAGCAAAACCATTTACATAAGCGGAGTAATTCAAATTGCTCCGCTTAATTTTTTTGAAAGGAAGTTGATAAATTGAGAAAAAAGATTAAGCAAGTGTTATGTATGTTCTCTGCACTTGTTGTGATGATATGTTGTGCCGTTCCTGCGTTCGCTGATGATACAGTAACTAAAAATGACTTGTCAAGCGTTAAATGGAATATTGTTAGTAAATCTTCTGACATTCCGCACTTTACTGATGTTTATAATCGCTTTCAGTCAACTATCTCGAAAACTGATAATTATATAGCTGTCTATGGCAAAAAATCTGACGGCACATCAGAAACTAATATACTCTATTTCGATCCAACTGCTATTGCATATTATAGCTTTACTAATAATCAATTTTTGTTTGGTTCAAATTTTGCTTATGATTCGCAGCGTTTACTATTTCAATTTGATTCATCCGATAATAAAACTCAAAGTGTTGGTTATGGTGGTTGGGAAGTTACTAAACCAAATGGTTTTATAAAATCTGAATGTCGTGCATTAATTAATCTTAATGACTATGTTCAATCAACGGTTAAAGTATATTTTCATACAAAAGTATATGATTTTGATAACATAGAGAACGAATTAGAGCCGCCCGACCCCAACGCTGTTCCTGCTCCGTTTACTGTTACATATACACCCGAACTTTCATTGAATATGCAAAATAAAATTTACTATCCGTCAAAGGGCGGTGCTAATGCTGATGAAAATGGACTTGTAGCAGCTGAAAATAATAATATAAACCTTGATATTAAGCTTACTCCTGAGTTTTTAAAAACGTTCAATGAAAAAGACTTGGGAAAAGCTTACGGCTCTGGCACTTATGCCGTTTTATGCTGTCTTTCAAAAAATCTTCTTAATTCTGGTGATGATTTGCAACGTTTCTTTGATGAAGATGTTGTGCTTTATGCAATGAACCATGACGGCATTTATTACAAGGGACAAGATGATGAAAAGGTCAAGTCTGACGGCTCTGCTTCTGACGATTTGAACAGTAATGATACTGTTGATACTTTTGAGCCGTATTTAACATTATATCAAGGTCGAACGCCTATTTATACTATCCCTCGTGACGGCAAGCTTACAGTATCCTTTGACCTCACTTCTATAGATTATGAAACACATGGTCTTACTGATGATAGTCAGCTTTATGTTAATGTTATCGGTGTTTTCGTAAAGAATAATGGTCATGTTAATCCGCAAAATGGTGAAAATACAGAAGATACAACTTCTTCAACGTGGCTCGGCTCTTATGCCTATCAAGAAGATTTCACAAACCTTAAGTCTTGTGAAAAGCTTGATGATTTTGTTAAGTCTGTTGATGAAGAAACAGGCAAGCCCGAAACTTTCAAGGCTTATCGTGTTTATTCTGTTATCTCTGACTCATTTTCTTATGAAAAGTTCCCTGATTATGTTCCAAAAGTATATAAAGACAAGGACGGAAACACTTACAATCCCTCGACTACAAAGCTTAAGGATTTGTGTAATATCCCTCCGTCAAAGGTTACTGACGTTGACCTTGCCAAAGGTTCAGACGGTGTTATAAATGATGGTTCATATATGCAACCTGATGATTATAACAAGTACCTTGATAAGAAGAAAATTAATGCTAATTTTGGCTCTGTTGATTTCACGGATATAAAATCTATATTCAGTACAACGGGTACATATTGGGATTTTCTAACCGCCGCTCTTTCCTGTTTGCCGTCATGGTTTTATGCTGTGTTCTCTGCATGGTTTGTGCTATTCTTAGCTATTGCACTTATCAAGCTTGTTATACCAGGGTGAGGTGAATTATGGATATAATACATGGTATTGAATTAGTTTTTAAATTTCTGATGAATTGTATGGCTTATACTTTTCCATTTGGAAAATACAGCTTTACCCTCGGTGCGGCTATAATAGGCGGTATGCTTTTATCAATCAGCTTGACGTTATTATATTTTATGCTTAGAAAGTAGGTTTATTATGTTAGTGAATATTGTTTTAGTTGTCCTCGTTGCTCTTATGGTCCTTTCCCTCGTATGGCTCGTTAGGAGGTAGAAAAATGCTTAACTTGGTTTTGTTTATACTTGCCGTCTGCTTTATGGTCTGCACCATAAGCGGTGTTATAGGTTTCTTCACTGACCTTAAAAGGTTTAAGGCTGAACATGAGTTCAGCGGAAACAGAAAACAGCTTATTGAGTATCTTATGTTCGGTGAAGATGTTGAAATAAAAGCCGTTCCTGCGGTTGAAACTGATGAAAGTGAGGCGAATGATGATGAATGTTATGAAAGAACAAAAAGCAATCAAACGTCTGAAAGCATTTGAGCCTGCAGACGGATATTATCTAGCATATAGCGGTGGAAAAGATAGTGACTGCATTAAAATTTTGGCACAGCTTGCAGGCGTTAAGTTTGAAGCTGTACATAATTTGACAACAGTTGATACACCTGAAACAGTTAGATATGTCCAATCTCAACCAGACGTGAGAATAGACAAAGCATATGACAAAGACGGCAATCACATTACAATGTGGAATTTGATTGTCAAGAAGCTAATGCCACCGACACGCATTGCACGTTATTGCTGTAGCGAATTAAAAGAACGTGGTGGTATAGGACGTGTTGTTGTTACCGGTGTTAGGTGGTCTGAAAGTCAACGCCGTAAAGAATCGGCAGATGTTATTAAAATTATTGGAAAGCCTAAATCAACGTTGAAAACTGCTGATGAAATAGGTTCAGAATATCAACAAACGTATCAGGGCGGAATAATTCTTAATGATGATAATGACAAAAATCGCAGATTGGTTGAACATTGCTATCGCACTACGAAAACTATGGTAAACCCTATAGTTGATTGGTCTGATGAAGATGTGTGGGATTTTCTGCATTGTTATGGTTGTAAATCAAATCCGCTGTATGAATGCGGTTTTAATCGTATTGGTTGTATTGGTTGTCCTATGGGTGGAAAACATAGATATAGCCAATTTGAACGATATCCGAAATACAAACAAAATTATATAACTGCATTCGATAGAATGCTTGAACGCAAAAAACAGCTTGGAAAATCCTCTAAAATGTCATGGCAAACAGGACAAGATGTTTTCCGTTGGTGGTTAGGTGAGGATTTTAACCAGATAACATTTGATGATTTGAGAAATATTAATTAATTGTGAGGTGAGTGATGATGAAAGTACACATAGTTTTTGATGAAAATAATCCATTTTTTCAGCTTTTGAAGTTAATGGGTTGTGACCTCTCGCAAGAAGTCATGAATAGATATGATGCTTTGCTCCTTGGCATGGCGTTTATATTCGCTGTGGTTATGCTCTGTATCTTCTGCAAGTTCTTTTATAATGTGATGATACGCATGACACGTTGTGCAAGTGCTGTGTAGGTGATTTGTTATGATTATATTTGACTACATAAAACAAATACCGCCCTTTATCACATATGAGGTTTATGACCACCTTTTCGGTGCATACTTCAATAATTCCGCTATTTTTCAAGGTTGGGGCATTCACCTTTATACTGGTAAATTTGGCACTGGTAAAACGTCAACCCTTGCTCAGATAGCATATAACTATTGCGTGCGTTATCCTCAGTTGTCGATACTTACAAATATTAATCTTCAAAACTTCCCTGAGTGGACGAATATATATAAGCTTAATTCCGCTCAAGATATCCTGCACGCTCCTAAAAATTGCATTGTTGTTATTGATGAAATAGGTACTATTTTTAATTCTCGTGATTTCTCAGGTGGTAAAAGAGCCGTTCCTAAACCGCTTTTTCAACACCTCTGTCAATGTAGAAAGCGCAAAATGATGATACTTGCTACAGTGCAACGATTTAATCTACTTGATAAACAGATACGAGATATAACGGCTACAGTGTCAACGTGCCGTGCTACATTCCGTCACCCTTATACACGTCTTATCAAGGTCAAAACCTATGATATAGACGAGTATGAAGCTTATACGGAAAATAAGTCATATATGCCGAAAAAGCTTTACAGCCGTTTGTATTTGCAGACTAATCAGAGCCGACAGCTATATGATACTTCTCAGCTTGTAGATAATATGCTTGATAAGGAGTATATCAGCGACACGGAAATACTTGCTAATCGTGGAGTAGATGTCACAAGTGACATTATGCACGATAGAAAGACAAGCAGAAGCCTGCGAAAAAGGCGTGGCGTATAGCCACGAGCGACCGCAGGGGCGAGCGCTTGCGTCGCCCTGCGGTGCGTGTGGCTATTACTTGATATTAGCCACAAAAAGTACTCACTTTTAAAAATGAGGTGTTAAAAATGCCCCTAAAAACGTCCTCTAAAGAGGTCAAGTGCAATACAAAGATAAAGGAATATCGTGACGGCAGTTACACTATAACACGTTCTGACCGTCATATATTTAAGGACCCTGCTTTTGAGTATCACTGCAAGCATGAACATAGCATTGATGAAAATTCTAGACAAGTTAAACTTAAAAATGCTCGTGATAATTACATATGTTATTTTGAGTATGAGGACGAAAACGGAAATATAATGCTTGATATGCTTGATACGAGAAAATTTAAGGATAAGCATGAGCGTAGTGGTGAAGTTCGTCTTGATAGTTTGCAACGTGCTAAGCAGAGTATTTTTGATATTGTATATCAAAATGATTGGAAGTACTTCCTTACTATAACGTTCAGCGGTAAAGATTTTGACCGCTCCGACCCTCGGGAAGTTTTTAAGCCCTTGAAACGTTGGTTTGATAATGCTGTTCAACGTAAAGGATTGCGTTATGTCCTTGTTCCTGAGTATCACAAAAAAGGCGGTATACATTGCCACGCTCTCATTAACGATTGTGATTTCAAGTTTGTTGATAGCGGTACACGTCTTGTTAAGGGTCACGATAAGCCCCTTAAAATAGATACTATAAAACGCCTGCATATATGTGATAAGCTTGGCTGTGATTTATCTGATTTGCCTGTTGTATATAACGTGTCTGATTGGCGCTATGGTTTCTCAACAGCTATTCAGACTTACGGGCAGATGTCAAACCTAGCTTTTTATGTCACTAAATACATTACTAAGGACGTAAAGAAAATTTTCGGTAAATTCTTCTGGAGTAGCAAGAACATAATCCGCAAAACTAAAGAGATCTATTGCAATTCAGACTTTAAAGATGATTTACCGATAGTTTCTCCCCCTCGTGCTAATGTCTGTTATCAGTATGAAAGTAGTTTTACCTTTTCAAGTCAGGTTGAAAAGAACTGCAATGATATACTTCAATATCTTAAAGAGAATGGAAATGATGATGTCCTATGATTTTCAAAGAATGGTTTAATATGTTCTATAACGCATACTGCGTTGATGTGATAGCCTATGATTGCTACAAGGACTATTACTATATCAATCAAAAACACTTCGGTTATATAGCCGATATGGAGCTTCTGAGCGTAAAGCCTATTGATATTCAGAATTGTCTTAAATCCACCCTTTCTTACAGTAATGACCGCCAAAGACGTTCATATTTTTTACTTAAACGTGTATTCCGTGAAGCTATAGTTAATGGTTATTGTGACAAAAACCCTTGCGACTATGTTAAACCTCCAAAGCGTATAAAAAAAGAAGCTGAATATTTCAGCCCCGATAATCTTTTACATCTTTTTGATGATGATAGCAGAGTTTGCAGAATGTTTCAGCTTGACTTGTGGACAGGTCTCCGCCGTGGTGAACTTCTCGCCCTTAGTTGGGATAATATTGACCTTGATAACAGGTATCTTAAAGTTTGTCAGACACTTGTACATACTTCATGCGGTGATAGGATTGTACATACAACTAAATCTCGCTGTGATAGGCTTATTCCTCTGCATAGTAATGCAATAGCTATACTTAATCAGATACGCTCTCAGGACGCCTCAGACGGCTTTCTATTCGTTTCACCTATAACACATACAGTTATATCCCTCAGACGTTATAACAGGCTCTACAGAGCGTTCTATGAGCAACAGAAAACAAAGTATCCTGATTTACAGTATCTCACCCCGCACAAGCTTAGACATAGCTATGCAACGTATCTCATTCAGTGCGGTGCAGATATTGAAACCCTTAGAGCATTGCTCGGACACGTTGATATAACAACTACTCAGCGTTATGTACATAGCAATTTCAACCAAATGTGCAAAGCTGTTAATAATTTAAAATTTGAATAAAGGAGTTTTTAAAATGAAAAGTAAATTTTACACGGAGCAAAAGCATAGAGAAACTATGAATTCCGTTGATATGCTCGAAGGTCTTATTAATCGTATGTGCGTTACTGATGATATGGATGAATTACGTCATCTTCTGACTTCTTCAATGTGTAGTTTGTCTGAATTATATGTTGTTGAGCGTGAAAAACTCAAAGAACGTTTTTCTCAGAATGATTTCTGAATGTGCAAAGCTGTGAATAATCTCATATTTGAATAATAAAGGAGTTTTTAAAATGAAAGAGTTTAATTTTTGTTGTAAAGAAAATACCGACCATGGCGAATGTGCCGATAAGGTATGTGCTTATGATAACTGTTGCTGTTATGCTCACTGTGAGGAATGTATATTTTACCTCACTGATTCCCCTGCTTGTGAGAATTGTTCTGTTCCGTGTTATGATGATTAATATTTACCTGTGTATGTTTTTTGCTTCTTTTTTTCGTTCAAAAGCATTCGGGCGGTAAAGTCGAACTCGCTGTGGGCAGAACTTTTGAACGAATGGGCTATCAGTTCGACATTTGAGTAACTAGGCGCAAGTTTTCCGTCTGCTTCTGCCGTTCTCTATACGCAAAAGCAGGAAGAAGATTAATCTTCTTCCTGCATATCCTTTTCGAGTAGTTCAATTATAAGTGCGTTAAGGCTCTTTCCTTGCCGTTCTGCATGGGCTTTGTAGACTTCACGCTTGCCTTTTGGCACTCGTACCTTGATATCGTCAAGCTTTTCTCTGTATTTTGCATTGGCTTTTAACTGTGCCTTTGATGTTGCCATTTTTATCACCTCCGTGCTAATCATTTTATCACATATAGATAAATGTGTACATATACAAATTAAACATAAATGTATACATATATTTGTGTAAAATGCGTATTGATATATGTACCCATTTATGCTATAATATATATAGTGAAAGAGATAAAGGGAACTTTCACTGCGGAGGAAATTGAAAGGAGTGAGGATAATGCAGAATATGCCTACAGCTACAGAACTTGCGATAAAGTATGCAAAGCGTGAACAGCTCAGAATTATAATAGACAAGGCTCAGAACATTCATGCTGATTGTGAATATGAAGCTTTATCAAAGCTTATTAACGAACTCAAACAAATGCTTGAAGAAGCATAAAAAAATGTAGTCGGCAATCCGTCAAAATACACCGACTACATATTCACACACAAACTCGGATATCCTCCGCTTTGTAAATCCGAGTATAACACAAATTTTACTAAATGTCAAGTTGAAAGGATTGTTGAAAATGACTATTGAACATATGAAAAATATCGCAAAAGAAAAAATGAACAAAGAAATAGCATTTCTTTTTGATAAGTTGACTACAGGCTCTGAGGTTCGTGCTACTTTGTTTGCGTTTTTTCTTGTTGACCTTTTCTCTATTGATGAATATCAGTATTATCTTGAACTTATCCGCCAAGCTGAAAAAATTAAGGAAAGCGTATAATACCATAGAAAGGTTGATTAAAATGAATGAATTTGATACTGTTGATAATTATTATATTCTTGCTTTTGCGTATCGTGTTTATGATGCAAAATGGGTAAAGGAAGGTCTTATTTTAGAAAATAACCCTAATGATGTTACTGCAGAAGAAAGAGAAGAAATACTAAGTAGGATATGTTTTCAACTTATGTATGCAATGGATTCATATTATGAAAAAGGGTTGATTACTCTTACTGCTATATCCGAATATGATATTTATCAAGCCGCTTATAGCTATACCCTTGATTTAATCAAAAAAAATCAATCGAATTTAATTTGGACGAAGTCTGCTCTTGAAAAATTCGCTTCTGAATTACATAAAAAAATTCTTGCGCATGAAAATCTTTAGTATTATTCAACAAAAAGGCTGTTGCAAGTGCAACAGCCTTTTGCTTTGGTCGGAGTGACCGGATTTGAACCGACGACCTCTACCACCCCAAGGTAGCGCGCTACCAATCTGCGCCACACCCCGACAACGTATATATTATACCCGATTCGGATACAATAGTCAAGAGTTTTCAGCCAAAATAAAAAAATTGCAAAAAAGGTATTGACATTCACATTCATTTGTGATATAATAAATAAGCACTCAGGAGAGGGCAGTAAAAAATCAGTAAAATATCGCGGGATGGAGCAGTTCGGTAGCTCGTCGGGCTCATAACCCGAAGGTCGTTGGTTCAAATCCAGCTCCCGCAACCATATTGGTGATACTAAATGGATATTCACCTGAAAAAGCCCGTATTTACGGGCTTTTTTCATGCTTTTCAGCCGAAAATTTTTAGTGTAAAACCATGGATGCTTTTTCATGATTTTCACCGACCGAAGGGATTTGAACCCTCGACAAATGAATATTGTCAAATAAAACGGCAAGCTTTGAGCAGATTTCGCTCCCGGCTTGCCGTTTTTTTATAAAAAAACATTCACAAAGTTTAGAAGGCTGTTTTGTCTATTGTCACGAATTTAAGTGACGATGATAGAACAGCCTTTTTTTCATTTGTAGAAAAAGGAGGAATATATAATGTATTACGATCACAAGAAAGTAGAATGGCTGAAAGAACGGTATCCCGAAGGGACTCGCATCTGCCTTGACAGAATGAATGATGATCCATTCCCTGTTGAGTCTGGTACTCTTGGCAGGGTCGATCACGTTGATGACATCGGCACTTTGCATTGCGTTTTTGATAACGGAAGAACGCTCGGAGTTATCCCTGGTGTGGACGATTTCCATATCGTAAGTGAAGATAGTGAGCAAACAGAAGATGAAGAAATGAATATGTCAATGTAACGGCTAAGTTTTGAAAAAAGACTTAGCCGTTTTTTTGTTGGAAAAATTGGAAAGGAGATGATTCGTACTGATAAAATATTTCGATATCTTTGCAGGTATCGGCGGATTTCGCTCAGGGCTTGAAAAAGCAGGCGGATTCAAGTGCGTCGGTTGGTGCGAGATAGATAAGTATGCAAAGAAAGCCTATGAAACTTTGTATGATACAGAAGGTGAGGTGTTTTATGATGACGCAAGAAAAATCGACCCAAACGAACTGCCCGATCTCGACCTTATATGCGGAGGCTTCCCTTGCCAAAGCTTTTCGATCGCTGGAAAACGAAAAGGATTCAGCGATACCCGAGGAACTCTCTTCTTTGAGATTGCCAGAATTGCCGCCACTAAAAAACCTAAGTATCTGCTCCTTGAAAATGTTCCCGGACTGCTATCGCATGACCAAGGCAGGACGTTTGCGACCATCCTCGGTACGTTGGATGAATTGGGGTACGATGTCGTATGGGAAGTGCTTAACAGCGCAGATTTTGGTGTACCCCAATCCAGAAAAAGAGTGTATATTATCGGATTTCATAGAGAAAAGTGTTCCGGAAAAGTATTGTCTTTCACAGACGCAAATCCAAAAACTCTTGTCAAAAGAATTTCAGGCAGAGAGGGCAACAGAGTATATTCAGCCGACGGACTGAGCATAACCCTTACAAGTCAGGCTGGCGGATTTGGCGGAAAAACAGGCCTTTATGAGATAATCGGCCTGCCGATAAAATCAAAAACTAAGTCAGGCTATCAGATAGCTCTGCCCGGCGACAGTATTGACCTTGCATATCCAAATATGAATTCAAGGCGTGGGAGAGTTGGCAAGGAGATAGCTCATACCCTTACAACAAGCTGTAATCAGGGATATTACGCATTGGGGATAGATATGAATCCAGAGCCGAAGATCACAGAGCTTGCAAGATGCATCACCGCAAGACAGGACAGCGGTATCGGTCATCACAAAGGCGAAAAATCCGGAGTAGTCCTCATAACAGACCCGATAGCTGTGCTTGACCCTGCAAAAGCAGAAACAAGACAGCAAGGCCGAAGATTTAAACTTCCCAACGAGCCGATGTTTACGTTGACCGTTACCGACAGACACGGCGTTGTGTACTGCGGGTATATCAGAAAACTTATGCCGCTAGAATGTTGGCGGCTACAGGGCTTTACCGATGAGCAGTTCAACAAGGTCAAAGCCACAGGAATGTCCGACGCTCAGCTTTACAAGCAGGCAGGAAATGCCGTGACCACAAATGTTGTGGAGGCGGTTGCAAGAATAATTTTAGAAACGGAAAAAGGAGAAAACGCATGAGCAATGTGATAAAGATTTTTGAGAATGATGAATTTGGTTCTTTAAGAACGTTAACAGATGAACACGGAAGGATCATGTTCTGCGGAAAGGACGTAGCTTCTGCATTGGGCTACAGCAATACAAAAGACGCAATAAGACGGCATTGTAGGTGGGGCGTGAAACACGACCTACCTCATCCGCAGTCTCCGACTAAAAAAATCAAAATGATTTTTATTCCTGAAAGTGATGTTTACAGACTTGTTGCACATAGCAAGCTGCCTGGAGCTGAAAAATTTGAGTCATGGATTTTTGATGAAATCCTGCCTCAGATCAATCACACCGGAGGTTACGTTTCAAATGAGGATATGTTCATAGAAAACTACCTCCCCTTTCTGGAAGAACCGTATCGTAATCTTTTCTGCCTGCAGATGACGGCTATCAAAAAGCTGAACGAGCGTATCAGGCACAATCAGCCTTTGGTGGACTTTGCAAATCAGGTAGCAGGAACAGAAAATCTCATCGACATGAACGCAATGGCAAAACTTGCGGCTGATGAGCATTTTAAAATCGGCAGGACAAGGCTGTTCCGCTGGCTAAAATACATGGGAGTGCTTATGGCGAATAATCTCCCCTATCAGCAGTTTATCGACCGTGGATATTTCGCAGTTAAGGAGTCGGTGTTCGAGGTGGACGGCATGAAAAAGACTTATCAGCAGACGCTTGTGACGGGCAAGGGTCAGGTGTTCATAATCGGACTGCTGAAAAAGTATTACGGAAAGGAGATTTTGCAGTAATGGATATTCAAGGTGTTACTTTGGACGAGCTCAGAAAAATGAAGGACATCGAAGGTCTTGTCCTGCAGGGCTGCGGCGGTAAATTGCATGACTGGGTGAACGGCATAAACGATATGCTGACGAAAAGCGGAATATTGCAGAACGGCAGTAAGTTTGAAAAAACATATGTCTTTGTAAACGGAGACCTCACCTGCCTGCTGTTTCCCTTTAAAGATGTTCAGCTTGATGTAGGTAAGCTTGCAATATGGCGTCTTCAGACAAGAAATGATTTTGGAAGCACGTGGCTGTCGGATTATGCGGAGAACTCTTTGGGAGGATATATTCAGGATAAGTCGGAAACCGAAGATTTTGGAATGGAGATGATGTAAATGACGTATTTATTCATAGGAATAATAATCGGAGGAATTATCGGATTTACGGTCGGAGGTCTTACTGTAGCTTTCAAAGCAGCCGAAAAGGAGCTTGCCCGTCTGGATAAGGAGGTAAAAGATGCACACAAACAGAGTTAAAGCAAAGGTCGACTTCAAGTTCTGCATGGGAAGTATCCCTGCAATGCTGAGAGCAACAAAGCCTGTGCTTTCGGAAAAGCAATACAAGGAGCTGTGTAATGAGGTAAACAAAGCCGACGGCTACCTTGAACAGAAACGCATTATATTCAGCTATGTAAACCCTATGATCAAAGGGTGAGGTAAGCACAATTAAATAACAACTAAGGTCGTTTTGCCAACAGCAGATAAATAAATCTGGTGCTTGCAAAGCGACTTTTTCATTTGCATACTTCTTTTCTGCTGTTTGGCAAGGAAAGGAGCTTAATGAACAGTTTTATGTCATGGGTAGGTGGAAAGAAGAATCTTCGTGATGAAGTGCTTGCAAGGTTTCCAACCTACTATGAAAGGTATATCGAGGTGTTCGGCGGTGCAGGCTGGGTGCTGTTTCACAAGCCGCCCGGTGCAGATTTTGAGGTGTACAATGACTTTAATTCAAATCTTGCAAACCTCTACCGCTGCGTTCGTGATAAGCCTGCAAAGCTGAAATACAAGCTTAGGTATGTGCTTGATTCAAGAGAAGATTTTGAGTATTTAGCCCTACTTCACAAGCGTGGTATTCTGCCTCGACTTTATGATGTTGACAGAGCCGCAAAATTTTATCAGCTTATACGTTATAGCTATGCAAGCAGTCTTGACAGCTTTGGAAGTCAGCCGCATTCGATGTGGTCGGACTTCCCTATGATCGACCTTGCCGCAAGGCGGTTGCAGAAGGTAGTAGTTGAGAATAAAGATTTTGAAAAGCTTATCAGGCAGTATGACAGACCCGTCAGCTTTTTCTACTGCGATCCGCCCTACTTTGCTACAGAAAGCTACTACAAGGACGTGGGATTTACGGCAAAAGATCATATCAGACTGCGTGACGCTCTTCTTGACATCAAAGGCAGATTTTTGGTTTCATACAATGACTGTCCGGAGATAAGGGAGATATGGGACAAGCCTAATATCCACATCGAGGAGATAAGCAGACTTAACAACTTAGCACAGCGTTATGACGCAGGCTGTCAGTACGGCGAACTGCTTATCTCAAATTATGACACAAGCGAACGTGCGAAAGCTATTAGGCAGCTTTCGCTTTTTGATTAGGAGGTTTTTATGAAGAAGATAATATTGGCACAGGTTTTAACGGTGAAAGGCAAAACAGAATTTTCTGGGCTTTATGACAAACACGGAAATGCTGTAACGGTGGAGGTCGAACGTGACAGCAGCGGTGTTTCACTTATCGTATGGCAGAACGAGCAGAAAAAGCAGAATTTTGACTGTGGAATATCCGAAGAGGAGATACAGCGTACCTGTGCAATGTTTGATGACTGCGGCGATTGTCCGCTGAAAGAGTATTGTGAAAGTGAGGCAAAAGAATGAGGATACTTGTGTTTGAACCTCTGAAAGAACCATATGTAAAGGATATTGAAGATGATATCCATGCCATGCAGGAAGTTGTGGGCGGCAGCATCGAGCCAATATATTTTGAGCAGACAAATGACGCACTTTGCTGGTGCAATGATGAGTTTCTGCTGAACGGTTCAAAGCCTAACAGGATAGTTGGAAATACTCTTGTTCACGGCACTTTCTATATTTCGGGCAATTATCGTAACAAATACGGCGAGTGGGACAGCTGTTCACTTACCGATGAACAGATAGAAAAGTACAAGCAGCAGTTTGATCATATCATAGTAGATCTGCCCGAGATCGGGCTGGTTGCTGTGAGAGAAACAAAGCCGGAAGTGATCCAACCGCTTGAAGAATATGAAGAAGAACCGGAAATCGAACAGACAATGTAAAGGAGAATGAAACTATGAGAATACACGCATCTATCAACAGAATGGTAAACAAAGAGGATTCAGCAATCAAGGCATATGCCAGCGTAACAATGGACGGTATGTTCGCCGTTCACGGACTGAGGGTCATCGAGACCGAAAAGGGCAGATTTGTCAATATGCCCTCCACCTCATACACCGATAAGGACGGCAACAAGCAGTACAGCGACACCTTCCACGCCATAACCAAGTCGGCGAGAACTGCCGTAAATCAGGCTGTGCTCAATGCTTATGATCTCAAGCTGCAGCAGGTTCAGCAGACGGATATCGAGGTGGAGAACACTCCCGATGAGGAAATGTCGGAGCCTGAAGATGAACCTGAACCGGAGCTAAGTATGTAGTTTGCTAAAGCATTTGCTGTGTATCTTGTAACAAAGGTAGAACTTTTGCAAAAAGTATAGATTTGTGGGCGGATATATGATATATTGCTTGACAAGGAGCGTGATGATATGAAAAGAGCGATATTAATTTTGATACTCTGTGCGGTGTTTTTATCAGCCTGCGGAAATGCAGCGGAAACTGCCGAAAGATCAGTAAGCGTCGACACTTCGGCAGTGAGCCAAACTACGACTGCGGTCACAGTTTCCGCAGTAACATCTGCAAAGGAAGAAAAGGATACAAGTGAAACCACAACGACTATAAAAATGAGTTCACAGACGGTATCATCTTCCTCAAAGCCGACAGATACTGAGGTAACTGCGGCTAAGAAATCAAGCACTTCAAATACAGGCGGCAATTCGGTTCAGGGGCAGAATAACGCTGTACAGGGTAATAACCAAGCTGTGCAGAATAATACTCCATACAACAATTCTCAGGACAATAACTTAGCGGAGCAGAACGCTCAGCCGTCCAATGAGAAACCTCAGAATAACGAGCCGTCTGCCACCCGATCAACAACGGCAAAGCAGTCAGCATCGGCAGTGCCTGCGGTAACAAATCCGCCTGTCACAACGACAAAGTCTCAGACTACAACAGCGCTGCAGACTCAACCACCCTTGCCGGTGCCTACTGAGGAAGAACGATATATGGATATCGGCAGAAGCTTATCTCATAACGGCTCTGATTACAGCAAGGCAGAGGCGGTATACAACTGGATGACTGAAAACGGTTCGGGCACTTGTGTGAATTATTCGTGGCAGACCTACTATTTGTGCAAAGGTACAGGTTTGGAATGCTATCTTGCATGGACGCCGTCAAAACTGTATGGTCATGTAGCAAATGTTGTTAAGGTAAACGGAACATGGTTTGTTCTTGATACGCAGGGACAAGGATTTCTGCTGAATAACGACTGCGGATTCAGCGAAATAATAGATATTGATGAATCATATGTATCAGGGGCGGATTTGATAAGCAGCCAAAGATATGATGAAATATATTAAAATGTGCAAACGAAAGAGCCGAAATCCGGCTCTTTTTCTTTGCAAAAATGAAAAGGAGAAATGCATTTTATGTTCAAAAAATCGAAAATATTAAAGAAACTCAGTGCAGGGTTCATGGCAGGACTTTGCGCTTTTTCTATGTTCGGTTCATCTATGAGCGGAGTTATTACGGCAAATGCCGCAAGCTCATCGACTGAAAACGCAGCTTTTCCGTCGGCAGATACGGTGATCGCAAAGGCGGCAACCTTGCTCGGCTCGCCGTATACCTTTGGAAACAAAGGCTACTGGTACGCATA
>CAKSAK010000006.1 GCA_934435205.1 uncultured Ruminococcus sp.
TGCGGATTTAGCTCATCTGGTAGAGCGCCACCTTGCCAAGGTGGAGGTAGCGAGTTCGAGCCTCGTAATCCGCTCCACAAAAAGTCCTTACGACGAGTAAGGACTTCATATTTTTTGCGGGTTTATTTCAATTACCAGAATACTTTTCTTCCTGAAA
Organism: uncultured Ruminococcus sp.; assembly: GCA_934435205.1. Lineage (GTDB taxonomy): Bacteria > Bacillota > Clostridia > Oscillospirales > Ruminococcaceae > Hominimerdicola. Next base: position 158 of record CAKSAK010000006.1, read on the forward strand.
GGAGATGGAGGTGCGATCCCTCTGACCCGCTCCAGCAACGCCTTGCTTTTTAGCAGGGCGATTTTTTATGCTGTTTTGTGGGCGTGGATAGGGCAGTGATAAGGTGAAAAAGATGCGAAAAAGTGCGTAGATAGGCGGCTTGATTGACAGTCCAGCCCAATTTTATTGACATTTTCAAAGCCTTGGGCTATAATGTTGACCATAGAGAGCGCACTCTGAATTTTGCTGAAAGGCGACGATGAAAATGGAAGATAAATCTACACTGGGGAAATTTATTCAGACAAAAAGAAAAGAGCTTGGCTTGTCACAGAAAGAGCTTGCAAAGGCGCTTTATGTGACGGAATCGGCGGTGTCAAAGTGGGAGCGTGGGATATCTTATCCTGACATAACCATGATATCAGGCATATGCGAGGTCTTGCACATTTCTGAGCACGAGCTTTGCATTGCAAGCGAGGACCGCCAGCAGAGGGAAGCTGAGTTTATGGTGCGGAGCTATAAAAGCTTTGTTCGGGGGTACACTATCATAACCGGAATTGGCTATCTTGCGGCGATAATACCGAGCTTTATTTATAATGTGGCTCATGGCGGTATAGGCTGGTTCATGGTGCTTATCACGTCGCTTATGCTGACGTTTTCTATTATAAATGTGCCTGTGCTTGTGAGGGAGAACAGGGCGCTTTGGACGCTTTGTGCTTCAACAGTTTCGCTTATGCTTCTTTTCGCCGCAGGGTGTGTTTATTCACACGGGGATTGGTTTGCTATGGCGGTGCTTGGAACGCTCCTTGGGGAGGCTATCGTTTTCCTGCCTTTTGTACTGAGGAGTGATGTGTTTGAAAAGTATGCAGGCAACTGCAAGGGGCTTGTGTGCATGGCGGTGGATTCGGTACTGACTTTTGCCTGCGTTGTTTTTGGTACGCTGAAATATGGTGACGTGGTAGACCTTCGTGACGGCATGCTTGCAACGGCAGCTTGTGTGGCATTGGTGTGGGCTGTGTTCCTTATTATAAGGTATCTAAAGGTGAACGGCTTTTTCAAAGGTGCACTTTGCTTTGCGGCATCTGTGGTATGGGTAGCGACAATGACTGTGCTGAGCGATGCGTGGAATGGTATGAAACTGTCTGAGATAGTTTCTCTGAAAGGTGCTGATAACAGCCGCTATGATGTTATAGTCTGCCTTTGTCTGGCAGGAGTTGCGGCGGTGCTTGCTATTGCAGGGGTTGTGTTTAAGCTTGTGAGGAAAAAATTGCAGGATAGATAAGTATGATAGAATGAAAGGGATACAAAACGGATAGGGATATTTTGTAGGGGAGGTTGCCCCGACGTCCCGAAATTGGGCGTTGGTTATTTGGTTGTTGATGAATACCGCACTTGGGTGAAAGCTCGGGTGCGGTATTTTTATTTTGCTGTGAATATTTTACCCGTATATGTCAAAAATAATGCCAGAGGACTTATGCCGCCGATAGCATAAGACTGCCGTGGGCGCAACAGTGGCTGCGGAAATCATATCGGAGAAAGGTTTTGTGTGTATGAAAAAATTCAGTATCAGAAATTCACACGCAGGCAAGGCTCTGGGAGCGAAGGGTGTTTACATCACACTTGCGGCGTGTCTGCTGGCTCTTGGCGGTGCGGGTATAGCTGCATATAACAAGGCTATGGAGGATATCACTGACAATCTGACTATCTCAAGCGTTGACAGCACTGCACCGAAGCAGGTTGACAACAAGAAAGATGATGTTAAAAAGGACGAAAGCTCCAAGGCGGAAGTCGATATCCAAACTCAACCTAACGTTATGCCTGTGAACGGAGAGATATTAGAGCCGTTTTCTAATGGCGAGCTTGTGAAGTCGGAAACTCTCGGTTACTGGAAGACCCATGACGGCGTTGATATCAAGGCTGACCTTGCTGAGCCTGTTAAGGCGATGAACAAGGGCACTGTCACAAAGATATGGGAAGACGCTTTGTGGGGCAACTGCATCACTATCGACCATGGAAACGGCATTGTAGGGCATTATTACAATCTGTCAAAGGAAATGTCCGTCAAGGAGGGCGACGAGGTGAATGCAGGGGAGGTCATAGGCGCTGTGGGTGACACTGCTCAGGCGGAAGTTGCAGAGCTTTCTCATCTGCACTTTGGCTTGAAAAAGAACGGTCAGTGGATAGACCCTATCGAGTTTATTGACCCTGCGGACAAATAAGCTTTCTTCATTTTGGTGCTTTGTAATACAAAGTGCTGATGTTATAATCCCCCATATAACGCCGCATCTGAAAATTTTCGGGTGCGGCGATACATATGTATTGCAGAATAGAGAGAATTGTGCTATAATTATACTTTAAGGCAATATTGCTGATGTTTTTACACAGAACATAGAGTGGTGGGACGCCGAGGGCGTCGTTCCCTACGGTCTGTTTATATTGTGTGGATAATGTATAAATTATTGTGAGGTATAATAATGAAAAGCAAAAGAATCTATCCTGCGTTCACTATATCGAAAAAAGGGGAAATGTCCCTGAAAAACGGTCACCCATGGGTGTATTGTGACGAATTGAGAAACGAGCCTGAGGGCTTGAAAAACGGCGAGCTTTGCGATGTTTTCTCTGAAAAAGGCTCTTATCTTGGAACGGGTTTTCTCAGCCTTAACAGCAAGATAAGGATAAGGATCTTATCTGACAACGCAAATGAAAATTTCTCGGAAAACTTTTTCCGCAGACGTATCCGCTATGCTATAGATTACAGAAAAACTGTTATGGGGGACGATTTTTCGGCTTGCAGGCTAATTTTTGGCGAGGCTGACGGCATGCCAGGGCTGACTATCGACAAGTATGGAGATATACTTGTTTCGCAGGTGCTTTCCTACGGCATGGATATGATAAAGGATATGATATTCAGGCTTCTTGTTGAAGAGCTTGAAAAGGACGGAGTTAAAGTTTCGGGCATAATGGAGCGTAACGATGTCGCTATCAGAAAGTTGGAGGGCTTGGAGCAGTACAAAGGCTGGTATATGGCTGAATTTCTCCCTGAGCCACCGTCAAATATCACTGAGATAACGGAGAACGGTATACGCTATGAGGTCGATGTTGAGAATGGTCAGAAAACAGGATTTTTCCTTGACCAGAAATATAACCGTCTTGCGGTGTCGAAGATAGCGAAGGGTAAGAAAGTCCTTGACTGCTTTACTCACACAGGATCGTTTGCACTCAATGCGGCAATGGGCGGTGCAAGGCACGTTACGGCGGTGGACGTTTCACAGTTCGCTGTTGATACGGCCAGGGAGAATGCTGAGAGAAACGGTTTGACGGACAGAATGGATTTTCTTTGTGCAGACGTTTTCGACCTGCTCCCGAAGCTTCTTGAGGAAAAGGCTGATTATGACATGATAATCCTCGACCCGCCTGCTTTCACAAAGAGCAGAAAGACAGTTGGGAGCGCTGAGAGGGGATACAAGGAGATAAACTACAGGGCAATGAGACTTCTGCCCAGGGGCGGATATCTTGCTACCTGCTCATGCTCGCATTTTATGGAGAACAGGCTGTTTGTGAAAATGGTCATGAGTGCCGCAAAGGACGCAGGCGTTCAGCTAAAGCTTATCGAAGCAAGACAGCAGGCCCCTGACCACCCGATACTTCTCAATGTGCCTGAAACGGATTATCTGAAATTTTATCTTTTTCAGGTGGTTTAGGTGTTGACAAATGCTTGCGTATATGTTATAATATAGTTGTCGAAAGACCTGATATATCACAGTTTGTCTGCTGTGTTCGGACATAAGTCACAGATATCTTGGGTATCTTGGCTTCCAGCCGACGAAATAGACTTTTCAGCCCTGCTGTTTTTCAGCGGGGCTTTTTTTATTTTGCATTTTGCTATTGACAAATGCTTGCGGATATGGTATGATATAGGTGGCTTAGAAATAAGCGTGGCGCACCCCGTTCAGCGCATTATAAATGTACGGCTTGTGATATATTGCCGTTTGTCTGCGGTATCGGACATAAGTAGGTATTTTCTGCAGAGGCAGCTGCTTCCACCGACAAAATAGACGTTCAGCCCTGTTGTTTTTCAGCAGGGCTTTTTATTTTGCATTTTGCTATTGACAAATGCTTGCGGATATGGTATGATATAGGTGGATTAGAAATAAGCGTGGCGCACCCCGTTCAGCGCACTATAAATGTACGGCATATCATATATTGCCGTTTGTCTGCGGTATCGGACATAAGTAGGTATTTTCTGCAGAGGCAGCTGCTTCCACCGACAAAATAGACGTTTCAGCCCTGTTGTTTTTCAGCAGGGCTTTTTATTTTGCATCTTGGTGTTGACAAATGCAGGCGGATATGCTATAATATACTTGTCGAAAGACCCAATATATTTCAGCGAGTCTGCTGAGTTCGGACATAAGTAGCTTATTTTTCCGCAGTAATGCGGCTGCTTCCAGCCGACAGAATAGACATTTTAGCCCTGCTGTTTTTCAGCGGGGCTTTTTTATGTGCCGATGCTCAAAAACTGTCATATTGCACATAAATGATGAGCAAATATTGTATAAGATTTTATGTATAAAAGTGAGAAAAACCTATGGTAATTTGACTTTAAATCTGTTATAATATATATGTAACCGTGGGCGACGGGATAATTGTGTCCGCACGCTTCGGAATTCAAAAAATTTTTGGAGGTAAAAAACCAATGGCAAAGAAGTATTGTTATCTTTTCTCTGAGGGTAATGCCAACATGAGAGAGCTTCTCGGCGGTAAGGGTGCTAACCTTGCTGAGATGACAAATATCGGTCTCCCTGTTCCTCAGGGCTTTACGATCACAACGGAAGCTTGTACTCAGTATTATGAGGACAACCGTGAGATCAATCCTGAGATCATGGCAGAGATCAACGAGTACATTGTAAAGATGGAAGAGATCACAGGCAAGAAGTTCGGTGACAAGGAGAACCCACTCCTCGTTTCTGTACGTTCAGGTGCTAGAGCATCAATGCCTGGTATGATGGATACAATCCTTAACCTCGGTCTTAACGAAGAAGTTGTTGAGACTATCGCTGCTCAGTCTGGTAACCCAAGATGGGCTTGGGACTGCTACAGAAGATTCATTCAGATGTATTCTGACGTAGTTATGGAAGTTGGTAAGAAGTATTTTGAAGAGCTTATCGACGAAATGAAGGCTAAGAAGGGCGTTAAGCAGGACGTTGAGCTGGACGCTGAGGATCTTAAGGAGCTGGCTAACCAGTTCAAGGCTGAGTACAAGTCTAAGATCGGTTCTGACTTCCCAACTGATCCTAAGGAGCAGCTCATGGGCGCTATCAAGGCTGTATTCCGTTCATGGGATAACCCAAGAGCTAACGTATACAGAAGAGATAACGATATCCCTTATTCATGGGGTACAGCAGTAAACGTTCAGTCCATGGCATTCGGTAACATGGGTGACGACTGCGGTACAGGTGTTGCATTCACAAGAGACCCAGCTACAGGTGCTAAGGGTCTGTTCGGTGAGTTCCTTACAAACGCACAGGGCGAGGACGTTGTTGCCGGTGTTCGTACACCAATGCACATCTCTGAAATGGAGCAGAAGTTCCCAGAGGCATTCGCTGAGTTCAACAAGGTTTGTAAGACACTTGAAGATCACTACAGAGATATGCAGGATATGGAGTTCACTGTTGAGCACGGTAAGCTCTATATGCTTCAGACAAGAAACGGTAAGAGAACTGCACAGGCTGCTCTTAAGATCGCTTGTGACCTCGTTGATGAGGGCATGAGAACTGAGGAAGAGGCTGTTGCAATGATCGACCCAAGAAACCTCGATACACTTCTTCACCCACAGTTCGACGCAAAGGCACTCAAGGCTGCTACTCCTATGGGCAAGGGTCTTGGCGCTTCTCCAGGAGCTGCTTGCGGTAAGATCGTATTCACAGCTGATGACGCTGAGGCTTGGAACGAGAGAGGCGAGAAGGTCGTTCTCGTAAGACTTGAGACATCACCTGAGGACATCACAGGTATGAAGGCTTCACAGGGTATCCTTACAGTTAGAGGCGGTATGACATCACACGCTGCCGTTGTTGCTCGTGGTATGGGTACATGCTGCGTATCTGGCTGCTCAGATATCGTTATGGACGAGGCTAACAAGAAGTTCACACTCGCAGGCAAGGAGTTCCACGAGGGTGACTACATTTCTATCGACGGTTCTACAGGTAATATCTACGATGGTATTATCCCAACTGTTGACGCTACAATCGCTGGCGAGTTCGGCAGGATCATGGGCTGGGCTGACAAGTTCAGAACAATGAAGGTTAGAACAAACGCAGATACTCCTGCTGACGCTAAGAAGGCAAGAGAGCTGGGTGCTGAGGGTATCGGTCTTTGCCGTACAGAGCACATGTTCTTTGATCCTGAGAGAATCGCTGCATTCAGAGAGATGATCTGCTCAGATACAGTTGAAGAGAGAGAAGCTGCTCTTGCTAAGATCGAGCCAATGCAGCAGGCTGACTTCGAGGCTCTTTATGAGGCACTTGAGGGTAACCCTGTTACAATCAGATTCCTTGACCCACCACTTCACGAGTTCGTACCAACAGAAGAGGCTGATATCGAGGCTCTTGCTAAGGCACAGAACAAGTCAGTTGAGACAATCAAGGCAATCATTGCTTCACTTCACGAGTTCAACCCAATGATGGGTCACCGTGGCTGCCGTCTTGCAGTAACATATCCTGAGATCGCTAAGATGCAGACAAAGGCTGTTATCAAGGCTGCAATCAACGTTAAGAAGAATCACCCAGACTGGACAGTTAAGCCTGAGATCATGATCCCACTGGTAAATGATATCAAGGAGCTTAAGTATGTTAAGAAGTTCGTTGTTGAGACTGCTGACGCTGAGATCAAGGCTGCTGGCTCTGACCTTGAGTACGAGGTTGGTACAATGATCGAGATCCCAAGAGCTGCTCTTACAGCTGACGAGATCGCTAAGGAAGCTGACTTCTTCTGCTTCGGTACAAACGACCTTACACAGATGACATTCGGTTTCTCAAGAGACGATGCTGGTAAGTTCCTCAACGCTTACTATGACGCAAAGATCTACGAGAACGATCCATTTGCTAAGCTCGACCAGAACGGCGTAGGCAAGCTCATGGAAATGGCTCTTGACCTTGGTAAGCCAGTTAATCCAAAGCTCCACTGCGGTATCTGCGGTGAGCACGGCGGCGACCCAACATCTGTTGAGTTCTGCAACAAGATCGGTCTTGACTATGTATCTTGCTCACCATTCAGAGTTCCAATTGCTAGACTTGCTGCTGCTCAGGCTGCTATTGCACAGAAATAAGCGAAATTTACAACTGCCCTTATATGAGTACACCTTTGGCTTTGAGGAAGCTCAGCGCTACCGAAAAGCACAAGGATCGTATCTCAGACGAAACCAATGGGAAGATTTGACCGTTAAGGTTTGGGCGAATGTATAAATATGCTGATAAAACCTCCGTAGTTTAACTGCGGAGGTTTTATGTTATAGTGTGTGAAGGTCAGGCAAAGATAGTCAAGTGAAGTCTTTTTATATTAAAGATGATCTGCTTGCGTTATGCCATTAACGCAGAAAAATAAAAATGAACCGAATAGGAGCTATTACAAAGCTGTTGTATGTCATCATAACCATACAACAGCTTTTATCATTTGATTGGAAACTCCAATTCCAGAATAAACTCTGGGAACTGTTTTGGAATTTTCATTTCACCACCAAGTTTTTCGACAGTCCTGCGAATGTTGTATAACCCAAAGCCGTGATTATCTTTGTCAAGCTTAGAAGTCTCTGTGGAATTTTTGTTATCCAAAGTTGGATTTGATATTTTAATAACCTGAACATTCTGTACAACTGCACATTTCACCGCTATAACAGCAGAATCGGATGAGCTTAGTTTTTCACAAGCCTCGATAGAGTTATCCAAGGCATTGGAAAGCATCGTGCAAAGATCAACAGCAGGGATCTCATCGGAAATGAAACCGCTGAATTTAAGTTGCGACCCCACATATGCTGCTGATTCGCTTTTCTCCGAAAGTATCGAATCAGCAATCTGATTTCCGCTTGAAAACTTATTTGCATCAATTATTTCCTGCTTGGTTATACTTTTTACATAGTAAAGTGCTTCATCAAGCTGTCTTTTCTCAAGCGTTGCCTGCAAATGTAGGTTTGTCAATCATATTGGACACTATTATTAAGAAATTCGATAGGCGAAAACCATTTGAGGGGACGCATAGGACGGTTGTTTGTTCGACTTAAACGTGCAGCTAGCTGCACGTTTAAGTCGTCGCAGGAATAAAACCTATGGCACGAATAGAATTTGTTGTGATCTTCCCGGTGACTGCGCTCTACTTTGCCATTGTGCCTAGGCGTATATGGACGAATGAGTTTGTGTTCAATGCCAAGTTGTGAGAGCGTATTCTCAAACAGCGTTTTCTTGTCTCTTTTGCTTGGCGAAAAGCGGTTAGTAAATTCAAATCCATTGTCGGTCTGAATACATTTCACCGTTATTCCTCTGCGTTTGTACCATTTCACCAGCCTTTTTACAAAGTCTGCTGAAGAATAGGTGCTTTGCTCCTCATATCCGTATAAAAATCTTATCCTGGTATACTCATCGATCGCCGTGTATTGGTACAGCTTCATCTCTGGGTCAGCTATACACTTTCTCGGAACTACCTTTACGTCCACCTGAACACGTTCTCCGGGGTATGTCATCTGCTCGTATGGCTTTGGTTTATACGTCGCTTTCTTCGGCTTTTTCGGAAGCATTCCTAGTTTTTTCATAACCCTGTAAAGACTTTCAAGACAGCGTGTATACCCTTGTTTCCTGAGACGATGCCATAGTTCGGGAAGCTCAAGTGTCGGGTTTCGTTTGTGATACCTTTTGATAAGATCTATTTCTTCCTTGGTATGCTCATTGGGATGATGATGCGGTCGGCGTGATTTAACTGCAAGGGACTCCACACTTCCGTCCCAGCGTTTCAGCCAGAAATATATATATGAACGTGATTTATTGTATTTTCTGCTCGCTCGGCTCACTCCATATTTCTTTGCGTAATTCATTAAGGATTGACGAAACTTCATATCTTGTGTTATACTATTCATGAGAGATAGGCTTCCTTTCTGATTTGAATTTGGTGTGGTAACTTTATTTTATCAGATTTTTGTCTATCTCTCTTTTCTTTTTTCTTAATTTTGTCCAATATCTATTGTAGCACAAAAAATATATCTGAAATAATGCAAATCTCTTGATTTTTTGTCAAAAATGTGATATTATTAAAAGAGTAACTATGTGCAAGTAGACTAATTCTCGTTGTAGTTTACGTTGTTTCGTTTTAGAAATTATAATTGATATTAACTTATGATATATAGTAATCTATTTAGCTTTAAAAGGGAGGGATATTATGTGGTGTAGAAACTGTAATCACGAAACAAATGGGGCAAAGTGTGAATTGTGTGGAAATGAAACAGAACCCGTAATCCCTACCGAGGTGTTTTGGTGCGACCATTGCAACATACCTATTATTAAGGAAGTTAACGATAGTAAGACAAAAAAATGCCCATTATGTCAAAGTGGTATAAACTATCTTTCAGCAGATATTCGTCCTGTTTTTCCAGAAGAAAGACTTCTTGTTGAAATATTATTGGATGAACCAATGAAATACCACAATCAATCTGTGTGGGCAAATAATAACCGCTATTATTTTAACGGCAAATCTAAAGTGATAACTACAAAGTATTATAAAAAGTATGATCCTGAGTATATTATTTCTGAACTAGAAAAATATAAAAAATTAAACACATATGAGTATTTCGACTGCTTTATTTCGGATTTTACTAAAGCAAATGCTCAAAGAAACTACTATATAATAGATGAAGCACATAGATTCATTCGTGAAGAAGCTTCTCACTACCCTACTGAAAGCGTAGTTGTTTCTTTTTCAGGCGGTAAGGATTCAACTGTAACAGCTGATCTTGCTGTCAAAGCTCTTAGTGAGCCGAGTTTAGTACATATTTTCGGCAATACAACGCTTGAATTTCCGACAACACTTGATTATGCTGAAAGATTTAGGGCAGATAATCCCAAAACTATTTTCAGAATTGCTTTAAATCGTGAACAGGATTTCATGAAAGTATGCGAAGATATTGGTCCACCTGCAAGAATGATGCGTTGGTGCTGCTCTATGTTTAAAACCGGACCGATAACAAGAATTCTTAATCGCTATTATAGAGATAAGAACATACTTACTTTTTATGGAATTCGCCGTTGTGAATCCGTAAGTAGAAGTAAGTATAACCGTGTCGAAGATAATGCTGAATCTGTAAAAATTCAGAAACAGAAAGTTGCCTCCCCTATCTTTTATTGGTCGGACATTGAGATATGGCTCTATATATTAAGTGAGGAAATTGATTTTAACTATGCTTATCGACTAGGCTATGATAGAGTCGGCTGCTGGTGCTGTCCTAATAATAATGATAGAGCTCAGTTCTTAACATCAATTTATATGCCAGAGCGGTATGCTCAATGGAGAAGTTTTCTAATTGAATTTGCTAAAAAAATTGGAAAACCAGATGCAGAAGTTTACGTCGATTCAGGAAAATGGAAAGCTCGACAAGGTGGTAACGGTGTGAAAGCTGCCGAAGATGTTAAGATCAAATACACTAATTGTACAGCGGAAAATAACGCAAAAATATATAAGCTTGTAAGACCTATGGATGATGAATTCCTTAATATGCTAACTCCGTTCGGAAGAGTATCAAAAGAGTTAGGGAGGAAACTATTGAACGAAGTAATTGTTCTTGATATGAAAACAAATACGCCTATAATTTCTGTTCAACCATTTAATCAAGAAGATTATGAGTATTCAGTAAAAGTCAAGACCATGAATGTAGCAAAGCATGATGACCTTCAAAGAATGATCGGTTATCAAGTTAGGAAATTTAATGCGTGTCGTAGATGCTTAAAATGTGAATCGCTGTGTAGGTTTGGTGCTATTTCAATTTCAGGCGGAAGTTATCATATAAATGAAGAAAAATGTAAACGGTGCAAAATGTGTGTTACTGCTAAATATCTTGATGGCGGATGCTTAATGGATAAATACCTTAAAACTAAAGAAAACAAGGGATAGATATTATGAAATTTAGAGGTCATGAAACTTTTTCAATAAGAAAAGGTTGGTTAAATAAAGGAATAAAGAATATCGAAAAATGCCCGGGAGTATTCCTCGGGGATGCTGGTAATCCTATGGATGTTCTTGGAATTGGTGCAAACATGGTAAAATCACTTCGATACTGGATGTTAGCCACCGGAATAGCAAGTGAGCCTTTATCAGGTCATAGAGTACAGACGTTGACTGAACTTGGGAAGACTATCTATGACAATGACCCCTATTTTGAAGAATCAGGATCTTTATGTCTCATTCATTATGAATTAGCTTGTAATGAAGAAATTGCAACATCTTGGTTTGTTTTTCATAATGCTTTTGATTGTATTGAGTTTTCGGAGGATGACTTTCAGATAAGCATTAGGAAGTATGTAAGAATGAACCCTGAAAGAAATATTCCGGGTGAACGTTCCATCTCAGATGACTTTAAATGTTTAATCAACACTTACAATCATAAGCAAATTAAAGCCGTTATTGATCCAGAAGATAATATAGAAAGTCCGCTTACTGAACTTGGACTTATTGAATATCTGTATAACAAAAATAACGAACGTATATACAAAAAGGTAATGATCAAAGAAGAGGTTCTTCCTGATCTTATTTCTCTTGCTATAATAATAAAGAATTCTAATGGTAATAGAGAACTGAAGATTGCTTCATTGGTAAAAGATGATAAGTGCCTTGGAAAGGCTTTTAACCTTGATATGATAAGGATCATTAATATTCTGTACAGACTTGAAAAAGCAGGATATGTTAAGGTTATTCGTACAGCGGGTCTTGATGTCGTAGAGATAACTACTGAAATGAGTTATACAGACTGCATAAAGCTGTACTATGAGAAATTAAATCAGATTTAAGTCAGGTGTGAGCAGAAATGATAAGTGATTATATTAGGGTTTCTAAAGGATTTCAATCCTCTATTAACATAGAATACGACTTTAATGATCAGAAGAAAATAGATGGCTTTATTCCAACAAATGCTTGTTTAGATATAATCGACAATATATTCGATTCCGTTAAGGAAACAGCAAGTTCTAAAGCTAAGATCCTCACCGGAGCATACGGTAGAGGAAAGTCTCTTTGTGTGCTCATTGCTTTGAGTTTGCTTTTTAATGCTGATAAAAACTTGTTTAGCAGACTTCTTCCTAAAATTAAAAGGTGCAATTCTGAGCTTCATAAAAAAATAGATAACTATCTTTCATCAAACGAAAGATTGCTTCCTGTTATTATAAATGGCAACAGTGGCAAAATGTCGCAGGCATTTCTTAGTGCGTTACAGAGAGCATTGAATGTTTATAACTTTAACGATATTATGCCAGAGACCTATTTCGATTCGGCAATCAGAACTATTAATATGTGGAAAGATGAATATCCTGAAACATACACACGCTTCACCGAAAAAATAGGTATGAATGCAGAGGTGTTTATTAATAGGTTATCTGAAAATGACGCAGAAGCCTATAATACTTTTACAACACTGCATCCGCAGCTCACCTCTGGTAGTGTATTTAATCCTTTTGTAGATAGCAGTATCATAGATATTTATGATAAGGTAAATGCTGAATTGAAAAAAAAAGGATTTGCCGGTATCTTTGTGGTTTATGATGAATTTGGCAAATACCTTGAATCGAATATTACTACAGCTTCAGAAAGCGAAACTAAAATGCTTCAGGATTTCGCTGAAAAGTGTTGCCGTGAGTCGTCACAGCAGCTTTATCTCATGTTGATTTGTCATAAAGACATTTCAAACTATATAGATATGAATCTTTCACAAGATAAAGTTGATGGATGGAGAGGTATATCGGGCCGTTTTGAGCACATTAATCTTACAAACAATTTCTCTCAAATGTATGAAATAATTTCACATACAATAAAGCATAAAAAAGGATGGAACGGATTCAGAGAGAACAACGCTGCTGTTTTTGATGATTTATACAAAGCATATGATGATAATTCTCTTATCAAGGGGAAACAGGAGCTGGTAATTGATGGCTGTTATCCATTACATCCTGTTACTACTTTCATTCTTCCTCGCTTGTCTGAAAGAGTAGCTCAGAATGAACGTACTTTATTTACTTTCCTATCGTCAAGCCAGAAGAATACACTTAGTCAGTTTATTAATAGATCTAATAGAGAAGTTCCGTTTATAACTCCTGATTATCTTTATGACTATTTTGAAGATGAATTTCGCAAAGAGCTTACGACATCTGAAATATATAAGGTGTATTCTTTGTCTTCAAGAATACTTAGAAGTTTTAAATCGGATACACTTGAAGCGAAAATAATAAAAACAATAGCAGTAATTCACTTTATACAGCAGTTTGAACGCTTAACGCCTACTACTGATGTTATATGTACGATATTTGCTATTGATTACGATTCAAAGCAAGTTACCGATTGTATAAAAGAGCTTATCTCAGAGCAGTATATTCTTTACAGAAAAAGCAGTAATGGATTCCTTTGCCTTAAAGAAACCAGCGGAATCAACATTAATGATGAGATTGAAAAGCGTATCGCTTCTATAAGAAGAAACAAGAATAATCAAGAAATAATAAGTGAAGGCGTTGGAGAAAGGTATTATTACCCTACTGCATATAATGATGATAACTGTATAACACGATATTTTAAAGTTAAATTTGTTGATATAGAGACATATATTGCAGATATTAAAGAACAAGTGCCGAGTGAAACCACTGGCATAATATATGCTGTTTTTCCAACTGATAATATTGAATTTAATGAGTTCAGTTCCGAAGTTCAAAAATATCTGTCTGAGAATCAAAGACATATTACAATCATTCCGTCAGCTCAAATATCCGTTACCAAAATAATAATCAGATACTTGGCAATCAGTGAGCTTAGAAGTGAAGCAGTTGATGATCATATACTGTATGATGAATATACACTTTATTTAGATGATCATAGTGATATTGTTTCTGATTTTATTAATTCCTACTTATCTCCGGAATTGCATAGAGCCACATATTATTATAAAGGAAAAGCATTGGCGATAAGCAGAAAATCACAGTTAAGTTCTTTGCTTTCCCAAATTTGTAACGAAATATATACCAGAACTCCAATAATTAACAACGAATCACTTAACAAAGATAGATTATCAGGAGTTGCGGTAAATAGTAGGACAAAGATAATAACAGCTTTGCTTGAAAATGATAGAATTGAAGAAAACCTTGGTCTGAAAGGTACTGGACAAGATGTTTCTTTCATGAGAAGTGCCTTGCTTCAAACCGGCATCTTAAAAAAGAACGATATTGAATACTATCTGGATTTAGCACCAGAAGATGTTAATCTTAAATATGTATTGAATACTATATCAAATTTTTTTAAAAGTACAATTTCAGGTGAAAAGACGTTTTCTGAACTATACTATGATCTTACAGCACCAGAAAACAATATTGGATTAAAGAAAGGTGTTATTCCAATTTTTATAGGAATAGTTCTTCATTCAGTAAAAAAAGATCTCATTTTTAAAATGAATGGTGAAGAAATTCGTCTTACAGCTGATCTGCTAAACGCTATAAACGATAAACCATATCTTTATTCTGTTCAAATGGAAGATTGGGATGACAATAAAACTCAGTATCTTACTCAATTAAAAACACTTTTTGCGGATCATGTTGAGGAAAGTGAAAGAGCATCAAATAGTTTTGCATTCATCTTAAATGCTATAAACAGATGGTATCTTACTCTTCCTAAATGCTCAAGAGATATGCAGTGCTATTATTCTAATGGTAAAAAAATACCTAAGACTGTTTCTGCATTTCCTAAATCATTAAAGAAACCAAATATTAATTCAAGAGACTATCTGCTAGCAGAACTGCCTGCTATATTTAATCAAGAAATCAGTTCTGCACTTGCCAAGAAAATAAAGGAAGCCAAATTCATTTTTGATGGAGGAAAAGCAGATCTTACCAAATACGTAATAATCACAATAAAGAATACTTTTGGAAACAATGATACGGCTTCGTTACAGTCGATATTGAATGAATGGTATGAAAAATTAGATGAAACAACAATACAACATCTTTTTGACAATAATGAAAACTCAATACTTAATCTTATAGAATCTGTTAATAGCGATGAAAAAACATTTGCCGAACGAATAGGAAAAGCTTTGACTGGATTGAAACTTAACGATTGGAATAACAGTACTGCTGCTGAGTTTCAGAATAGTCTGCAAACTTTCAAAGAGACTATTGAGCGATATAATACAGAGGGACATGATTACAGCAATAGCTCTGCAAGCAGATTTAAGATGACTTTCGTCGGTGAAGATGGCAAGGAGATCGAGCGCAGTTTTGATAAGGTAGAATATAGTTCTAGAGCTAATCTTCTTTATGAAGATATCACAGCTGCTATTGATGAGATGGGACAGTCTATTTCCGAAAACGAAAAGAGACAGATACTAATCGATATATTGAAAAAAATGTGCTTATAGTAAACAGGAAGTGAGTTAATGGATCATATAGCATATTTTGACAACGCAGCGACAACATTTCCAAAGCCTGAGTGTGTATACCAGGCTTTGGATGAGTTTGCCAGAAGTTGCGGTGTCAGTTTGGGAAGAGGACAACACAAGTTATCATCAAGAGCAAGTTATATTGCAGATGAAACTCGCGAGCTTCTTTTAAGCCTCTTCCATTGTACTAACAAAAAAGTTGTATTTACTAATACAGCAACAGAAGCATTAAACATAATATTAAAAGGTATAAAGATCCCAGTAAATGCTAATGTTTACATTACTCCGTTTGAACATAATGCAGTTACAAGAACGCTTCATTATCTCAACAAGTTTACATCGTTCAATATAATAGAACTGAGTGCTAATAAATCAACATACGAATTACAGATAGAAGATATTGATAGACAGTTTAAAGATAAAAAACCGTTCTGTGTTATTGCAAGCCAAGTCAGCAATGTCTTTGGAGCGGTATGTTCTATTGAAAAACTTTTCTTAACTTCAAAAAAATACGGCGCAATTAACATTGCTGATTTATGTCAAAGCTCAGGATTAATAGATCTTAATTTGAGCAGTACTATATTTGATTATGCTGTTTTTGCCGGCCATAAAACTTTATACGGTCCGCTTGGAATTTCAGGATTTATCACTGATTTTCCCAATGACCTTGAACCGATTATCATAGGGGGGACCGGAATAGAATCAGCTAATCAGGATATGCCTTCTGAAATACCAATACGCTATGAAGCTGGAAGTCATAATACAACTGCAATTGCTGGATTGCACGCTTCAGTAGAATGGATACTAAAAACTGGAGTTAATGTAATCTATAAACAAGAGATGCGTAATCATAAACGGCTAATAGATATTCTCGGCTCTTATGAAAATATTACAGTTTATAATCCTAAACTCTCGGTGGGAGTAGTTTCATGTTTATTTGATAATTATGCTCCTGATGAGATCGGACAAGTATTAAGTAATATGAATATAGCTTTTAGAAGCGGATTACACTGTGCTCCCCTTGCACATAAATTTAATGGAACATTTCCAAGTGGAACAGTAAGATTTAGTGTTAGTTACTTTAACACTGATGAAGATTTCGATATGCTTGATGATGCCCTATCTTATATAGAAGAAAATAGCTGAATTGAGGTGTAAAAAATGCCATTAAGTGAACTTAAAATAGAAACAGAGTATCGTTCATTACTCACGGATATATCAGGTGAATTCTTAATTCCAGCATTACGTGAAGCAGTTCAGTATGATCGTGCAGTGGGATTTTTTTCATCAACTATTCTTTCAAATACTTCATACGGGATAGAAGGTCTCGTGAAGAATGGTGGAAAAATTCGCCTAGTTGCGTCACCATATCTGACTGATGATGACATAGCAGCGATAAAAGCCGGATACAAACAGCGTGATGATGTAATAAAATCAGTTCTGCACAAAGAGATGAAAGAACCTGAAAATGAGTTCGAGCAGGAAAGACTAAACTTACTTGCTAATCTTATCAAAGATGGTTTCCTGGATATAAAAATTGCTTTTTGTGATAATGATCGTCAGGTTGGAATGTATCATGAAAAACTTGGATTAATAACAGATTCTTGTGGAAATACGATTGCTTTTTCTGGCTCTATGAATGAAACGAATACAGCAATAAACGTAAACTATGAAGCAATCGATGTTTTTCGTTCTTGGACAAATGAATTTGAAAATGAGCGTGTAAATAAAAAGAGAAATGCTTTTACCGCCATTTGGAATGATTCAGAGCCAGGTATCGAAGTTATTTCTTTCCCGGAATTAAATGAAGTAATAATCGAAAAATACAAAAAGAGCGATATAGATTATAATACATTTGAAACAGAATTTCCTCCAGTACCAACGATTCTTAAAAAGCGCAAGACTCATTCGGAATTACCTTGCAGACCTGATAAGCCACCTTTTTATGATTATCAAGAAGAAGCAATTGATACATGGGCTTCTCATGGTTTTCAAGGCATATTCGATATGGCAACAGGTACTGGAAAAACAATAACAGCTCTTGGATCAATCGTTAGGATTAGTGATGAATTTCACGGGAAACTCGCTGTAATAATTGTATGCCCATATCAACATCTTGTTGAACAGTGGGTCGAAGATCTTGAAAAATTCAATATAAGTCCCATCATAGGATATAGTGAATCGACTCAGAAGAACTGGAAAAACAGACTTGAATCAGCTATAAGGAATCAAAAGCTAAGTGTTCGTGGCAAGGACTTCTTTTGTTTTATCTGTACAAATGCCACCTATTCCTCGGAGTACGTTCAAAACACCATTTCAAAAATAAGAGGGAAATGTTTATTTGTTGTTGATGAAGCACATAATTTCGGTGCAAGATACTTGAGCGAGCTGTTGAATGGCAATTTTCAGTATCGCCTTGCATTATCTGCAACGCTCGATCGATATGGAGATCCGACAGGCACAAAGAAGTTATATGATTACTTTGGAGATAAATGCATATCATACGATCTCGGAAGAGCAATTAAGGAGAAGAAACTTACAAGGTATAAGTATTATCCCATTATCGTTAGCCTTAATGACGATGAACTTAATAAGTACTCAAACATATCCAAATCAATGCAAAAGTGCCTTGTAAAAGCTAAAGATGGCACATATAAGCTAAACGAAAAAGGCAAGAAACTTGCCATGGCTCGCTCAAGAATTGTAGCTGCTGCCGAAAGCAAGCTGCAAGCATTGCTTAAGGAAATCGAACCATATAAAGATAAGTATAATATTCTCGTCTATTGTGGTTCGGCCTCACTTCCGGATTATACACGAGACAAACTTGAAGTGTATGAAGAAGAAACTCGTCAAATAGACGCAGTTACTGATATGCTTGGCAATAAATTGGGAATGAGAGTATCACAGTTTACTTCTAAGGAAAACGTTGAAAAACGTGAACTTCTTAAAAGTGAATTTGCAAGCGGTGACAATCTTCAGGCATTAATTGCAATAAAGTGTTTGGATGAAGGTGTTAATATACCAAGTATAAAAACGGCTTTTATTCTTGCAAGTACTACAAATCCAAAAGAATACATTCAAAGGCGTGGACGTGTTCTACGTCTGGCTGAAGGTAAAGAATATGCTGAAATTTACGATTTTATCACCCTTCCTATGCCTCTTGGTTCATCGATATATATGACTGATGAAAGTAAGAATTTAACAATTACTATGGTCAAAAACGAGCTTGCACGTGCATTTGAATTTGCAAGACTTGCTGACAATTATGTGGAAAGCAATGCAATGCTTGATGATATTAGAGAAGAATATGGTATAGAAGAAGAGGATTACTCATTTGTAGAGGAGTTCGATTATTATGAATGATACGGGATATAACACTTTAGATGAGAAAAAGATAAAAACGATAGTTTATCGTATAATAACATCAGAGGCAAAGAATAACAAGTCTAAGGAATTGTCTGACAGTCAAATGGCAGATAAGATCATTAAGATCATACAGGAGGAAGTAGAATGTATTTCAAGCAAATAACACTACAGAATTTCAGACAGTTCAAAGAAAAAACGACTGTAACTTTTTCAACTGATCATGTAAAGAATGTAACTATCATTATGGGCGATAATGGTACAGGCAAAACTTCATTTGCTCAAGCATTTACATGGTGCCTGTATGGAAGAACAGATTTTAAGGATCAGGATATTTTCTCAAAATCAAAGAAGGCAGAAATGACAAATACTGATACAGCAGAAACATTTGTTGAATTAGTATTTGTTCACGGAGATATTGAGTATACCCTGAAGCGTTCTTTAGTTTATAAAAAGGATCTACTCGGAGACATAATCAAACCACGTTTCTCAGAATGTATTCTAACTTATAAAAAAGAAGATGGGCAGACTGAGACTATTAAATCAGAGAATAAACTAAATAAAACTATTGATGGCATCCTTCCCAGAGAGCTTTCAAGATATTTTCTTTTTGACGGTGAACGTGTTGAAAAAATGAGCGCTGAAATACAATCTGGTAAAAGTGATGAATTTGCAGAAGCAGTTCGACGGATCCTCGGACTTGATAGTTATCTCAATGCGCTTATTCATATAAAGAGTGACCCAAAGAAAGATAAAGGCAGGATGAGAAGCGATACTGTTCTTGGTAAGTATAATAAACAGTATTCCGATTCAGGAAATGAAAGTGTATCAAGGTTGACCGAAGAGATATCTGCTTTGGAAATTGAGATGCAGGGATTGAACAATCGTAAAGATGAGCTGGAAACTGCTAAACCAATTATTCAGCAAGAATATGATAAACTTACTGAGCAAATCGTAAAAAACAAAGAAGGCGAAGAAATTGCCAAAAAGAAAGCAGAGGCAGAAAGAAAAATAGAACGACTCAGTCAAATTGTTGATAATTCTGCAAAGGACATTTTCTCGCATTTGAGTAAAGATGGAGTAAATTATTTTTCTCAGCATCTAATCGCAAGGGCAATAAAAATGCTTGCTGAAACAGATGTGGTCGATAAAGGCGTTCCGTCTATTGACGATAAAACAATAGACTACATTTTCAAGCATCATAGATGTATCTGTGGTACAGAAATAAAGGACGGTTCACCCGAAGAAAAAGAGCTGAATCTCCTGCTCAACTACATTCCGCCAAAATCTTTTGGTAATATGATCGGTTCATATATAACGGAAGGAAGAGCAAGAATTACTGGAACATCTGACCTTTATGAGTATGTTGCTAACAAGCTGCGTAGTGATACGGAAAATATTGAAACGATAGATGATTTAAGGTTAGATATTGAAAACTATGATGCGCAGTTAGATAATGTTAAGGATATTGAACAGCTCCGATTAAAGCAGCGTACTATTAAAATAAAGCAAGATAACGATGAGCAGGAAATCAGGGAAATCATTACTCGGATCAATGAAATTGAAAGTGAAATCAAGATCAAAGATTCCAGAAGAAAAGAGCTTTCTTTACAGGATGAAACAAACAAAAAAATAGCTATATACCGTTCGTATGCTGAGGCTGCATATGATTACATAGAAAAGGAATATTCATCCTATGAAAAAGGCGTTCGTGAATATCTTGAAGAGTGTATCAACAGGATATTCTTAAACATATACTCGGAAGGTCTATCGCTTAATATAGACTCCAAGTACAATGTTAAGATAAGGGTAAACGATGTACAAAACCTTCAGGATGAAGTGGAAACCTCAACTTCTCAGAGTATATCTGTTGTTTTTGCTTTTATCACCGGAGTTATTGAAACTGCAAAAAAATATGAGCAGGATAAGAAAGAGAAGAAACTCACAACTGAGCCTTATCCCCTTGTTATGGATGCTCCATTATCTGCATTTGATAAAAAACGAATTAAAACAGTATGTGATACTATTCCTGAAATTTGTGAACAGGTCATCATATTTATAAAAGATACAGATGGCGAAATTGCTCACGAACATCTTTCCGGAAAAATAGGAAGCAGCTATTTATTCAGGAAGGTTACATCTGTTGAAACTGAGATCAAGGAGGCTTTTAATGTTTGATAAACAGTTTAATTTTAAGGGCAGACACGCTGCAAGAGCAAGAGCGTTATCTTCATCCTACAATGAAGCTGGTGATCAGATTTTCGCAAGAAGTTATGATGTCTACCTTGTAGCACCAATTATAGGTTTCTCATACCAGCGAGCTGAACCTCTTGACAGATCTTTTGATGAGGAAAGAGCTGTATTTGGTGATATTCTTATGAAAAACAACGCTGATATTATGTTCGTGTTTAGAACTATAATGTTATTGGATGAAAAAAGTCAGCCAGATGTTTCAGAGAGAATTAAAAAAGCTTTGGGAAACAACTTTTCTAAAGAAGATGAAGAGTTATTTTATAGTTATATGCGTGGCGGAGTAGATATTCTTTATGAAAAGATAATTGATAACTCAACTCTTCCTTCTGATTTTGTGACTAATCTGTATGATTTCCTTGATGAAATTAATGCAAGAGAGGGTTCAGTTGATGTGGATGCTATAAAAGAATATTGCAGAAAGTTTGAATGATAGTTTTCAAGAATAAGCAAGGTTATTGAGGAGGGTAACGTGGATAATTACGATAGAATAATAGAAAAGATAGTAGCTTTCAAGGAAGCCAACAACGGTATTTCTGATTCCGATATTTCTAGAATACTGATTGAAGAATCCGTTCCATTGATCCTCATTGATGATATTCTTGAAGCGATTGAATTGCGACTATCCAACAGTCAGGACAATAAAAAAATTAATCAAATTACAAAACAAAAGCACGACAGTAGAATAGCTGATAGAGTTAAACAGTATAATTCTCAGCAATTAGAACTTGCAAATATGCCAGGAAACCTAGTTAAAGATTGTTTTATCTCCGATTTAAGCAAAGCAAGGATACAAACTACTTATATGCCTGTTACTGTATTAGCATTTCTAAGATCCACAAACGAAAAAGGTGTTGCTGATCTTGATTCTATTGCTGACTATTTTGTAATGTATTACAGCAAAAGGAAAGAAGCAGGGCTTGATGTTGAACGAAGCGACAGCATATTCGCTAAATTGACACCTACTAAAAAGGATGTTAAAACGTTGATTCTTTTTAATTCATTAGGCAGATCATGTTTGATTAAATACTTTGTTGTTGATAAGGATAGCGGAACGATTTCTATGCTGCCTAATCTATGGGCTTCATTATGTATATCAGATGCTGTAAGAATACGGACAATCGCTGATTCTATAATAAAAGAGTACTATAAAAGATTAAAAAAGTGAGGTGTAGTTTAAATGAAAATGGATAATTTTTCTTTGACTTCCATAATTGAAAAAATCAAAAGTGATGAAATACTTCTTCCGGACTTTCAACGTAGTTTTGTTTGGAAACAGGATGAAAGACAGATATCGCTGATTTGTTCTGTATTATCTAAAATGCCTATTGGAAGTATTCTCTTATTAGAGGGAGACTCTAATGAATTTGCTGTAAGAAAAATAGGAATGAAAGAAACATATACGGTCGACTCTGATCCTCGGGTTATAGACTATCTGCTTGATGGTCAACAGCGAACAACTGTTTTGGCTTGTGCCTTTTCCGACGTAATATATGAAGTTGAAGAAAAAAGTAAACAAACGATTCTGTCGCCTTCACTTAAGAGAAGATTCTTTCTTACATTTCCTAAATATGAAGAATTAACAGATGATGCTATCTACTTTGGAGCTAAAAAGCTGACATTCCCATATGAAGCAGATAAATTTGATAGCTACCCTGACTTTATTGCCGGGGACATAAAAGAAAGAATTGAGTTCAGAAATTATGCAAGAACAGGAAAAACAGCAGACAAGCCTTTCAACCCATACTATAAATCAAAAACGAAAGGCTTAGAGTCAAAGGAACTTATAGATTGGTGTACAAAATCCAGTAATTTATTCCATATCCCTCTTTATTTGATTACAAAGGATAAAACAACTCTTGGAAAAATAATAAGCGAAATAGCCAAGGATTATAAAGAATCTATTTGCTCCGTATTCTCAGCAAACGAAACAGATGATCTTAAAGATAGCTTTGCTAAAGAATTTTTTGATGAGAGAAATTACACAGAATACTCGGCTGAAATTGAAAATGGCTCAGAAAGAAATAAGGAATTTGAAGAAAAAATCAACAGCCTTGCTGAAGAATGGGCTAATAATATGAAAACATACCTTATTTCATGTCTTAATAATCTTTATCAGATAATGTCGATTATTGAGGTCAAGAAGTCTCAGCGCGAAAGAGCTATTGATATATACGAGAATCTTAACAAAGGCGGTGTAAGCCTTAGCATTTTTGATTTAGTTATTGCAAGAGCGTCTTTACATGAAGATAATAAAGATTTTAAAGATAAAATTCTTTCAATTATTAATAAATCACTTTTTAAAGATGATGAAATTAAAAAGTACAATTATGTTGATACACGTTCTAATACAAAAGCAGCTTACATAAATGAAACATATTTGAAGAATTGTAAATGCATCGAAAAAGAAGACTCTCTAAATTCCAAATACATTGATGTTTTTCTGAATATCTTGTCATTATATGCAAATTCAGTTGTGACTGCTGAAAGTTCAAATACCGTTCCATTTGGGTCATTGTTCATTGACTTGACAAAAATCACAATGGAGAATGCCAAGAGAAAAGCAAAGTTAGATCTTGATAAGGATCAGATATATGACTGTTTTGAACTTAGCTGTAACGGTATTGACAGGGCTTTATACTTCTTAAAAAACAGATGCGGTGTTAAGGCAATAAATGATATTCCATATAATCATGTATTATCAATTATATCATTTTTGTTTATGAATAACGAGTTCTTCAATGATAATAAAATTCACGAATTATTAGAAGCGTGGTATTGGGCAATCATGTTTTCTGGAGAATTTGATAAGGATCAGAACTCTCAGTTTATCGCTCATCTTCATAGATTACTTGAAGGTTTGAATGATTATCGTAATTCCGGAATTGTCAATTGGATTTCTTCTATTCAAGATCGTGTTTTTGAAAATGTTGGATTTTCAGACATGGACAAGTTACTTATCAAGGATGGAGAATCACCAAAAGGTTCTGTTAAAAATGCTATTTTACAGTACTACCTGTCTTGCTATTATCCTAATTTTTCTGCCAGGGACAAAGACAGTCCTTACAGTGTGACAATAAGTGCATATACTGACGATGTTTATAATTCAGATGAGAATAAAAAGAAATATAAGCTTCAGGTTCACCACATCATACCTTTGAATTCAATGTCAGAGTATAAAGACAGTAAAATGCGAACTGATACAAAATATTATGGTAATTCTCCATTAAATCTACTTTACATTGTCGCCGAAGATAACAATAGCATAGCTGATGATGATATTTCTTTATATCTGAAAAAAATAGATACCTCAGTCAAGACCCAGCTGAATTTATATGTGGGAGAAGATGAGGAAGAAAATAATCAAATAAAAGAAGCCTTAAAATATGACGATACAAAGAAGAGATCTAAAGAGAATGTGATGAAACTCCTTGAAATCCGGTATTGTTTACTGAAAAGAGCAGTAAAAAGAGAAATTACATCTCTTTTAAAGTTCGATCCATTAAACTAAGTGATGGTGTAATGTACAGCACAAAGCCCTCAGAACAATTCTGAGAGCCTTGTTTCATATTTATGGATAACGGAACGAATGCCGTCACCGAAAGCTACTATTGGTTTTGTCAATATCACTTGACACATTTTATTCGAACAAGAATTATGCAGCGAGAAAGATATGATCATAGTAGAGCTTTCTTCGGGCTGCCGGAGGCAGCCCGCCGTTGGCGGTGCAGATTTCCCACATACTTTCACAGCGTGCATTATCATGACATCTTCCGCCGGCACCGTTCATGCTTTAAATGATCCCATATTTCTTTACAGCAGCTCGGTACTCTTCGCTTGTATACTGACTGCCTCTGTCCGAGTGGATGATACAGCCTTTTATATCAGGATATGATTTGTTTGCGTTTTCAAGAGTATGGCAGCAGAGCGAAGCTCTCATATTATCTTCAATAGCTATCCCCATCGGCATCAGACCAAATTGGTCTTCTTCGTGGATCTTCATCATTTCATCTGCAAGCGCCTGATACTTCCAAGGGGCGTTTTTATGGCTGAGATGATCGTAAAATGCTTGTCTTGTAACCTCCAAAGCCTTGCAGTAAAAACTGATCCTTCCTGTGATCCTACCGTCATCAGTCTTTTTGGAAATGAACTTTAACCGTTCTTCTTTCCTGACTTCCGACGGTTCGCGGCGAAAAAAGCAGATGCTTCCTCCAGAAATTCATTAAGCTCTTCAAGTTCACGGTTTTTCTTTTCAAGCTCTTTGATCCGCTTGTTTGCTGCCTGAAGCTGCTGTGCTATAGTAAGTGACTCTCCCGGTGTACGTGAGCCTGCACCTGTGTCTATTTCTCCGATCCGTGCCTTTTGCACCCACGTCCCAAGCGTCCCTTTGGGGATGCACAGCTCATCTGCTGCTGCCTTGGTGCCAACCTCCTTTGCGAGCTTTATTGCCTGCTTTTTAAACTCTTCATCATATTGTTTTCCTGTTCCCATTGATGACACACTCCTTTGTTTTTATTATACTTTGATTGTCTTGTATGTGTCAAGTTTTATTATACAGGATTACAATAGTTCTCACCCTTGCGTAAATAATAAACGATAAGTATTTTTGCCATAATCAGTCTTGATTTTTTTAGTTTTTAATAAGATTTACTTATGAATAGATTTTGTGTATACTTTCATGATATATTTAATGTGAAAAAGCAGAAGAATTTTAGCGTATTTTGTAGGATATAACACTTGAAAATATAGGCAAAATATGATATCATAATTCGTAGACTGCTTTTGGTGAGGTGATAAAATGCTTGCGGTGTGCATGGCTCTGATAGACGATGAAGAAGACAAAAATGCTTTTGAAATGCTGTATAAAAACTATAGAAATCTCAGACCTCAGATACTTTATAATTTTTTTTGGCGCATCGGGAGGAGAAATACAATATCTTTTTGATAAATCAATTTATTGGTATATAAAGAATGGGTATTTGGAGAGGTTGCCGTGAAACAGCTTTTAAATTTCGAGATACAAATTTACGATATCATAAAAACGTCCTGCACAAACAGCACGAACACACCCTCGCCTGCCTGCGATGACCTTTACAAGACCAGGTTTATTTTTGCTGACGGCGAGACGATATTTTCCCCTGCACATTTTTGTCAAAAACTTAAAAGCCGTGGTTTGCAGGGCGTTTCGATAGCCCGAAACGGCGATCAACTTGCCTTGCCCGAAAGCGCATTTGAGTTTGATAAGATTTGCTTTCTTGAAACAAAATTCAAAAGCAAACAGAGCATTTGGACGATCAAAAGAGTTTGGCAAGACACCCATTGGTATGTAACATACCGTGAGATAAGCGGAGTGAAAAAAGCACTTTTTTACAAAGTCTGCCCAAGCAGTCCCGATATCAAACAATGTATATCCGATCTGAAAAATGCGATACAAAAAGCACAAAAGCTTTGCGATACTATCGGCTATCACGGCTTTGAAGAAGATTTCCAAGAAGCCCACCGTTTTTTGAAGGATACCGACCGCCTTGACAATGTGCTGAACGGCACTTTGTCCGCCTGCGTTTTCGCAGGAATGGGCAGCTGGAATGACGAAGTTGCGGCGATATGCGAGGATAAAAATATCCCCCAGCACCAGTACGCCGAGGTCACAAACGCCCTATTTTCGGCAGTTTTGAATGTTATATGCGGAATTTGCAGTTTCTAAAAATATATAATTTATAGGAGAACTAAATATGAGATTTGTATGTCGATGTGGGAATATGCTCACAAAATGACGTTTTGATTATGGCATATAATTTTGGAATAATGGATTTACAAATTCATACCTTTTCAGGGGTAATGAATACTAATGGAAGAATAGATTTGTTTAATGAAAATTGCAATATGAATAGTTCAACTGATACAGGTAGTGTTAATGAGATCACTAACACATCAGATGAATTATTTAGAGTAGGATATATACTAAAGTGATTACGGGTGGTTTTGATGAAAATAAAACTCAAATATATTATGATTTCAATTTTGGTAGTCATAATAATATTGGTTGTTATTGTTTACAGATGCTATTTTTATTATCCCGATATACAAATTAAGGTATCCGGTTTGTATAATGAACACTCAAAGGTCGTATGTTTAAACAATGATTATTATAAAATTCAAGATGGAAATATATATAATTTAGATAATCAAAAAAGCATATATCAGACAAGCGATAAATATGCATTTGTAAAATCATTCGGCGATTTACTCTGGGTAATTGATAACAGTACCAAAGACAATCTTAAAGTTATAAATTCATCAGGCAAAGTAGTAAAAAGTTATTCAATACCTGATTATACAAAGGATTTTTTTATCAATGACAATGTACTTTTCCTTGTGTCATCTGACGGAATTAAAATATATCAATTATATAACGGCGGTCATACAGAACAAATTTCGGTAGACTATTCTTTTGTATTTGAATCAGAAAATTCATATTTTAAGCTGTATAAATATAGCTGTGAATATGGGGAGTGTTTATATTTTGATATGGATTCAGATAACTATAAAGATTCCTATTTTGCTGTCGATTCAAATAGGCAAAATATGATCAGTTCTAATGGAAGAGTCAATTTATTGCTTTATCAACAGGATCGAATAATTTACACCGAATCGTCATTCCGATTTAGAACGTTGTATGAATATTCATTTGTCAATTGTCAAGAACATTGCTATAATAATCTTGATATTCGTGATTATGCTCAAGGATTTTTTGAAAATACGCCCTATGTATCCAATGACAAATATATCATATCTGTTGCTCAACGAACTACATCACGTTCAATCACAAGAGACGGAGGACCTACGGCAACTTCCTGCGAAATGTCAAAGCATGAAAACGATTGTTTATACATTATAAATACCGACGACTGCACAAAATCCTTTCGGCACTGCACACGGACTTTTGAGCGGATACTATATGTAGATGATGAAAAGGCGATTACCTATTATAACGGAGAGTATTTAACATATTCGTTTGATAAATGGGAGATCACAGCCGAGCAGCCTGCAGATGAAATAAAAAGCAGCGGTTCATACACATTTGAATCCTGCGGAGATTATATCTTTGTTTTTGATGATAACTCTGGGAAATTGCTGAATACTATCAATGTTGCTTAATTTAAAATGCTCTGTAAACTCATCTGTTTGCAGAGCATTTTGCTAACTTAATAAAAACATTCTCTCGAACCACTGTCGGAAAACACGGCAGTGTTTTTTTCTATGTCGGATTATAAACTGTTGTAAGACGATGTGGAGTTTACTACTTTATTTTCTGGCGGTAGGTCGTGGTTTACGTCCTATCACATCGTGTTGTGAAAATGCAAAAACAAAAAGTCATCACTGCTCTGTCTATTAGCAAATCATACAAACTTTAAAAGAATCGCTGCCGGAATGGCTGTTATAACCTCAACTTCTTCCCCTATACAAGTGAGAGCAAACTCTACATAAAATTTGTTACGAATTTGTTCAAGCCTACAAACTTTATGAATTAAGGGTTGTCAAAACGGCGACTCCTTTCCGTATACAAGTGAGAGCAAGCTCTATAAATAATCTGTTCTGACTTTGTGCAAGCACACGAAATTAAAAAATCCTTTGTAAAAAAAGTTGTAGAAACGCAAAAACATTGCTAGTAAGTAGTAGAGAGTGCTGATTATCGTAACAGTAGTCGAGTTAGCTAAAATACAATTCAGAAAACTGTGCAGGTATACAAATATTTTTCACACACGCATAAAAAAGTATTTTTCATCGGCTACAGGGTGAACGGACAAAAAGAATCTTGAAAACTAAATACCACGCAGAAGAGATACCAAGCGGCGAAGTACAGCGAAGATCGTGCAGGAGGAGCAGGAGCGTACCAAGCTTGGAAAAACGTCCTTAAGTCAAACAAGGCTTTCTGACAGGAACTGTACTGTTGTGGGGCAGAAGAAAAAATAAAAATGAAAAACGAAAGGAAGATGCATATGAAAACCGTCAACAATAAATTCTACAGAAGATATATTGAACCGACATTTCCGGCAGCAATATACGATGACATCGCACCGCAGGAGTTCATGGTGATGACTGTGCTTTACAGCGACTACGATTACGATGAAAAGTGTGCGACGGTAAGCCGCAGAGATATTGCTCAGACCTGTAATATGTCTGTGAGAAACATCGACCGCATACTCAGTCAGCTTGCTAAGAAAGACCTCATAAGAGTGCAGAAACGTTATGCACCCAGCGGCAGGCAGATTGAAAATTCCTACAAGCTGATTTATCGTGATTACAGATCATGAATTGCGATACCCTCTGTGTCACTGTGCTATACCTTTAAGGATTAATACTAACTAATATTAATAATGGCAGAAGAAAGAATGATATGAAGTTATCAAAGATTGATTGATGATGCATGACGAATAGAATCGGCGGATTGATTTGCTGATTAACAGTCCGCCTGTTCTCTTTTGCAAATTAAAAAGGAGATGTGCAAAAGAGAAAAAAGTGTAATTAATTTAATCGCAACATAACGGCGATTTGTGCCATCCTAGCTCGCACTAGAGTAAACATACCACCGTAAACGGTATAAGCCCACACAAGCGATTTGTGAGCGGTTTACGAGGGGATAAACGAGAAGTTCGGAAATCAGTTAAAAAGCACATCGGAAACCGGATATGTTGGTTATGCACAAATTTCCGATTTGCCGCATGACGATGAAAGTGAAATATTTCATTGCTGGTTAAAGTCATGGCGTCTGAAGCCGCCATGACCCTCACAGCGGACAGCAAAGCTGACCGCAAATATGCCGTAAATACGCAGTTTTTGCATTGGTCTTGTGTATATTTTAGGCAGTCGCCTCATGGAGTCAAAATACGGCTTTTTACGAAAATCAGGGGTCGTAAGTGCAGAAATGTGCGTAAAAGCAGCATATTTTCAGGAGTCGTGAGAAAAAAGGGAGTGGATTTATGGCAAAAGAAAAAATGGCTGTATATTTTCAGCCGGAAACAATTAAAAAGATCGAACAGGAGTATAAAGAGGATAATTGTGCCTCGAAAACAGAATTTATTGAGAAAGCCGTGAAGTTTTACATCGGCTACCTTCGTCAGCAGGAAGAGGTAAACTACCTCTCCCCACTGATTACGGAAACGGTCAAGGCACAGATAAAAGGTACAGAACAGCGGCTTGCTCGTCTGATGTTCAAGGTCGCTGTCGAGTTTGGAAAAATGTCTCACATGACTGCGGCGATAAATGATGTTGATGATGAAACATTGCAAAGTCTGCACGCTATGTGCGTAAACGAAGTACGGAAGATCAATGGAATTATCGATTACGAGGATGCTGTGCAGTATCAAAGAGATTAAATCAGAGGTGCCAAGAAAACAGTATGTGATTTTTATTGATACTGCTACAAGTAAAGAGAAAAATTTGGTTGCAGTTGGTGATTACATTGCGGCTGAAAAAATAGTAAAATTGTAGTACGGAGGTAACTTATTGAAGATCGAATTTGAGTATGAGGTAAGGCTGATGATCGAAATTCTCTTTGAAAAAGGCTTGATAAATCAGCCTACATACCTCAACATTATCAGAAATTTTGACAATCAAAAGCAAAAGAGTGCATGACTTTGAAAGGACAGGTGACTGAATGTACACAACATTAAAGCAGGAAAGGAACAGACAGCGAACGGTTGTGTTTTACGGACGAGTATCAACGGAGCACGAGGCTCAGATCTCCGCTCTGGAAAATCAGCTTCAATGGTATGACGATCAAGCAAAACAGCATAATAACTGGAACGTTATCGACAAATACATTGACGAAGGAATTACGGGAACGCAGGCTAAGAAAAGACCGTCGTTCCTGCAAATGATCGAGGACGCACGCCAAGGAAAATTCGATCTTATAGTTACAAGAGAGGTATGTCGATTCGCACGAAATACGGTTGACACGCTGACGTTTACTCGTGAGCTAAAGAACTTGGGTATTGAGGTTTACTTTGTTGAGGACAACATCTGGACAATGGACGGTGACGGAGAACTCAGACTTACGCTTATGGCTACTCTTGCACAGGACGAGAGCAGAAAAATTTCTGAGCGAGTTCGTGCGGGACAATATATCAGCCGCGAGAACGGTGTGCTATACGGGAACGGAAATATTCTTGGGTACGACCGAGTCGGCTCAACCTATGTGATCAATCCGGAGCAGGCGGAAACGGTGACGATAATATATGATTACTATCTGCACGGCTACGGAATAAAGAAGATCGTCAACGAGCTATATCGCCTTGAACGCAGGGACTCATCGGGTAACGTCAAGTGGGACGTCTCAAAGGTAAACAGAATACTGAAGAACGCAACCTACAAGGGCTATATCGGGTACAATAAATCAAGTACCAATAACTATCTGGAGCAAAAGAGGAAAAACAATTATGACACCTCAACCTACGTTTATCACAAGGGTGATTTCGAGCCGATCATCAGCGAAGCACAGTGGGACGAGTGCGCACGGATTATGAAATCACGCTGTCAGGTGCTAAAGAACAGTATGGGTAAGGATAAGAAGTTCGGACATAATCCGTCCACTGACCCTTGGCTTAACAAGCTGAAATGCCACTGTGGATCTGGATTTAAAAAGTATAAATGGCGGACGAACAAGAAAGACGGCAAGGAGGTTTATGGTTATTCCTGCTATCGTCGCAGTCAGTCGGTCAGTCCACGTTATCTGTCAAATCACGGGATTGAGGCGGATGGTGTGTGCGATATAAAAGGCATTTGTCAATGGAAACTTGAAATGATGGCGGACAAGATTTTGGGCGAGGTGCTTGCGGACAGATATGAGATCATTGAAAGGGTGCTTGACTTGATCAACAAGCACTGCATGGACGGAACCGATTCGTTGCAGAAAAACGCCTATAATATCAAATCCAAAATTGAAAAACTTGAAGCGAAAATACGCAAGCTGGTTGATATGTATGCCGAGGGAGATATTGAAAAGGACGAATACCGAACGGTCCGAGCTGATTCAGAAAATGAGCTTGAGTGTTTAAAAGCGGAGCTTAAAAGGAACGACACAGCTGATACGGTCAGCGGAAACTGCATAGACACGGATCGTATTCGCAGAACTCTTGATGAGATACTTTCTGCTGACAACGGTCACATCAACGATGAAATTATTAGCAAATTGGTATCGAGAATTACGCCGGTTGACAATACAAATTTTGAATGGATAATCAATCTCGGCGAGGAGAAAAGTGAAAAAATACGTTGTACGCTCACAGGCAGAAAAAACTCTGCTGAGCTTACGATCGGTGACGGCGAAAGCTGTCACTTTACATACTGGTTGATAAATCTACTTGGTTTAAACAGTGAAATTGTCATAAAAGCTCGTGCAGGTGAGCTGCTGCTCAGGCTGCTATCGCACAGAAGAAGTAATTCTTGCAAAGTTTAGGATATCTGAATAGATAACAAAAATTCCACCCCGTGTCTTATGATACGGGGTGTTTTTGT
The DNA here is from genome assembly GCA_934435205.1 of uncultured Ruminococcus sp. Lineage (GTDB taxonomy): Bacteria > Bacillota > Clostridia > Oscillospirales > Ruminococcaceae > Hominimerdicola. The sequence goes on from CAKSAK010000006.1 coordinate 32,916, forward strand.
GTGCGAATAAAAAATAATAGAGGTCTGACGTTTGAGCCAGACCTCTATTTTGCTATGGATAATCACTTTTTCTTTATTTTTTTGTAGTCACACTCTTTGAAGCCGACCAAGCGCCGTAATACTTTGTGCCGTTCACTGCCGTGTAGGAACGGACACGAACGTAATATTTTTTGTTGCCGCTGAGCTTGGAAACTGTGGTCTTGTCGGTCTTGTTGTTTGTTATGGTGACTTTCTTTGCGTTTGTAAACTTGGAGTTAGTTGCATACTGTATCTCATAGCCCGTTGCAGAGCCTTTCTGCGCCCAATCTACGAAAAATGCTTTGGATTTAGACGTAAGCTTCTGTATCTCCTGCTTGGCAGGGTTTATTGTAAAGGTCTTTGTGATAACGCCGCCATATTTGCCCTTGCCTGTTATCTTGATAGTTGCCTTGCCGATATTCTTGTTGTTTGAGTAGGAAACTGTGTAGTCAGTGCCGTTTTTCAGGGCAGTGCCGTTGTATTTTACTGTAAGGCTCTGGGTGATAGCCTTGCCTGTGTATGCCTTGGTTGAAATGCCAGAAACGGAAGCTTTTGTGATATCATAGCTTGCGGTCTTTATGCTTTTTATGTCAGACCATGGACCATAGTAGGTCTTGCTTCCAACATTTGTGTAGGAACGCACACGGACGTAGTAATTTTTGTCGGCTGTCAGACCGCTTACTGTTAGGGTATCGGGCTTGTTGGCGGTGAGGTGTTTTGATGATGCACCGCTCATGTTTGCGTTGGTGGAATACTCTATATCATAGCCTGTTGCAGAGCCTTTCTGCGCCCAATCCGCAAAGAAGCCTTTGTATCTTGTTTCAAGCTTTTGTATGGTCTGCTTGGCAGGGATAATGTCAAAGCTTGCGGTATAACTGCCGTAGTAGTTGCCCATGCCTGAGATAGTGATGTTGGCATGACCGATTTTAACATTGTTCGTGACTATCACACGATAGTCGATGTTCTGACGGAGAACTTTGCTTCCGTCCTTAACAGTGACTTTCGGAATAATTGCATTGCCTGTGTACTGTGCGGTGTTTGCGTAGGAATAGCCTGATGACGGCATTTTCTTTGCAATGACTTTTACAGTGCAGACGGCAGACCTTCCGTTAGGCAGGGAGGCTGTTATCTTTGCTGTGCCTTTACCCGTGGCGGTCACAACACCGTCTTTTACTGTGGTAACGGCTGTGTTGGAGCTTTTCCATGTTACTGTCTGAGGGGTGTCTGAGGTGACATTAGCTTTTAGGGTAATGCTGTCGCCGTATGTTACTTCTTTTGACGTGGAGTCAAGAGTTATCTGTGAGTTGTCACCGCTGATAGAATAGCTTTTCAGGTCGGGCAGACTTGAAAGAGTCACGGCATAGTCGCTGTTATAGACCTTTTGCCACATACTTTTCTCGGTGTATTTTTCAGAGCTTGATATGCAAAACTCACCGCTCCATGTGCCGAAATATGACCATGCGGTGTTTGCTTCAAAGGCTTTGTCAAGGTCGAAAAGACAGCCGTTTTCTGTAAGGGCAACTATTTTTCCGTTTGGTGAATAGTCTGTGGCTTCAAGATATTTTGAGCTTTGGGCTGAATAATCTCTTGTGCCGGGGTAGATATCCTCTCCGATTATGTCAACATATTCGTCGCCAGGATACCAATTTGCTGCCTGACCATTCCATACCCATATGATATTGTCAAGCTTGTATTCGTTCGTGAGCTTGTCATATATTGCCTGCCAAAGCTTTTTGTAGGCTTCCGAGCCGTCTGCACCCCACCAGAACCAGCCGCCGCTTGCCTCGTGGAGCGGTCTGAACAATACCGGAACATCTGCGTCAGAAAGGCGTTTGAGTTGTTTGGCGATCTCGTCAACGTCACTCATAAGAGTGTTGTAGCCCTCAGGGTCTGAGCCGTTCATTATTTTGGTAAGCGAGAACTTTGAGCGGTCAACGTTTTTGGTATAAAAACCGCCCCACCAACGTGGATTTCCGCCGTCTGTACCTGAGAGAAGATATTTGTCAGGGACGTTCCAATGCCAGCAGAATGTTACTATTCCACCTGCCTGCGAGAACTCGATAGCTTTTTCCACAGCTTCGGAGGTGTCACCGTTCTGGACACGGCATGGAGTATAGCGCATAAAGTCAAGACCCAGCATAGCAGGGGTCTGACCTGTGGCAGACCTTATAGCTTTGAACTCAGTGCCATTAAGACCGCCGTCGCAATACTGTCCTGTTATGACCTTTTTGCCGTAAACGTCTTTCATATAGCTGTAAAGGCGCTGTGTGCTTTTTGAAGCGTATGGGTCAACGAGATTTTCAGCGGCAGTGTAGGAGTTTGAAGCGTCCATTTTTTCAATGGTTATGTAGTCAAGAGAAAAATATCCCCACGACATCGTTATCTTGACAGTGTTCTGACCCTTTTTGAGATAAATACCATTCACTGTGGACGCTTTATAGGCAGAGCCGTTTGCACTGCTGAAAGTGCCTGCATTTGAGCCGTTTACAGAAAGGTTGTTTATCTTATTCGAGCCTTCCCCACGGCTGTAAAGCTTTATTTTGTAGTATCCGCTTTCGCTGACTGTAACAGTCTGTGACCATGTGCAGCTTGAGTCTGAAAAGCGCACAGACTTAGAGCCTGATGCGGAGCTGTCTGTTTGGATATAGGCAGAGCCACCTAAAGTGCCGTTTTCGGCTTCATATTTTAGCGTCTGCTGTGCAAAAACAGAAAGCTGAGCCGAGCCTGTGGTGAGCATTGCCGCACTTAAAAAGGCGGCTGCGACCTTTTTGATATTGAAATTCATTTTTGTTTGTCCTTGTCACTTTATTTGCGGCTTGACCGCATAACTTAATTTTAGCATATTTTTTGGCTCGTGTAAACAGTAAATTGCCTAAAAACACGTTGATTTGCTTATTTCATTACCCACACTTCACAGACGTATTCGTTAGAGTTTGAAACTTCACCATTTGGCTTCGTTTGGCTGCTGAGATCATCATATATTATACAGCCTAAATATATGTGATCCAGCCTTTGAGAATAAACTGTTAGGCTGCCTTCATCATCAGTAAATAACAAGTTTGAAAAGTCTGCGTTTTTTGTATATTCAAAAGCTTCATCATAATTCTTGAAGTTTAATTTAAAAATAGCAACATTTATAAAGTCGCTGTCTGAGGGGAGGTCAAAGTCGCTGGCATTGCTTTTGAGCTTTTCTATTGTCACCTGTTCCCAATGGTCAATCTCGCCCTCGCTTTCTTCGTAAGTCATTGTGTCAATGCCTAATGCAAGCAGGCTGTCAAGCTGTCCGCTTACTCTCAGCGGTGTGTAGCCTTTGCTTTCTCGCTTTTTATTTATTTTATCTACTAATATTTTGCTTAGCTTATTTGCCCCGTTATCCGAATAATATGACGGCTCAGGCTCGGCTGGAGCTGTGTTTACCTCCTGCTGTGCTTCATTTGGCTGATAGTCATTTTGTTCTTCGGGCTGTGCTTGGACAGGCTCTTCGGGTTGAGCGGTAGTCATTGTGGTGGTGCCTGCTGTGCCTGTGGAAGCTTGCCTAATACCGCCTGAAATTTTGTCTATCTCATCTGCTGTGGGTGCAGGTGCGGTGGTTGTAGTAGTGGTAGGTACAGTTGTTGTGGTGGCAGTCGTTGTCTGCGGTGTGGTCGTTACAGTGGCAGAAGTTGTCACAGCTTGCGCAGGCTCGGGGGTCTTAGTCTCTACGGCATTGTTTTTCTTGCTGACAACGGCGAACACTGACGATGCGGCTATGATAGCGACTGCAACACAAACTATTGGTATGGTTCTTTTGCGTGACGTGTTTACCTTTATAAGTATTTCTTCACGCTCGTTGACGATGGACATACAGGCAAAGCAGAAAGTAGAATCATCGTGAAGCTCGCTGCCACAGTGAGGACAAGTTCTCATTTTTTTACGCTCCCTTGATTTGGTTATTTTAATTCTATCACATTTTTTGTAAATTGTAAATATGCTTGAGACGTTTTGCATGATTTTTAAGAATGCTCACTGTCTATGCTGGCTTTTATTTGACATTTCGTCATTCATGTGATATAATCATAGTGTGAGCGAGCTATGCGATAGCGTAAACGTTCTAGGTTTATGAGGAAAGTCCGAGCATCATAGAGCAGGATAGCTGATAACGTCAGCCGAGGGTGACCTTAGAGCCAGTGCAACAGAAATATACCGCCAACTTTTGTTGGTAAGGGTGGAAAGGCGGGGTAAAAGCCCACCAGAATGGCGGAGACGTCATTGCTATGTAAACCTTATCCGATGCAACACCAATGGTAGCTTGCAAGTCAATGGCTGCTCGTCAGACTTGGGGCTATAGGTGGCTAGAGCTGTGCGGCGACGTACAGTCCAGATAGATTATCGCACTCGACAAAACTCGGCTTATCGGTTCGGTCACATTTGCTCCGTCAGTTAAACTTTTTTAAGCTTAACTACGGGGCTTATTTTTTTTAATAATACATAAATTTGGTCATTTGTTTTGTGCATTATAAATAAATTTCGGTAATTCCCCTTGTGATTTTACGGAAAATATGTTATAATGATACTAGACGTATTTATATAAGCAGAGGAGGGCTGTTTGTATGGACATACCAGCTAAGACCTATAACGAAAAGTTCGAGAGCTTTTTGAAAATACTTGAAAGCGATGACAGATTTGATAATGTGTGCAAGAATCTTCTCGAAAGTATTTGCTCTGCACTTTATGTCAATGCGGCTACGGTAACAGTTTCAGGCTATGAAAACTCAGAACCTTTGAGTTATGAATTGATCGCTGATACACATAAATATACTGTATTTGCTTTTGATAAAGAATTTAATAGAAATAGATACAATGCAATGAAAAAAGCACTTATGCAAACTGGTATCCACGTTGCGGATAAGGCTCATCCGAATGGAGATGCGGAGGAAATATCCCTGCGTGGTGTGGTGTATCCTTGTTCACTCACTTGTGCTGTCAAGGACTCCAATAAGTATGTTGCATATTTCAATCTTTTGTCCTCTGATCCTGAGAGAGTATGGTCTCCTGAGGAGATACAGCTAGCCTCACGTCTGACATATATACTTTCTGGCATGCTTCATACCAGGAGAGCGGCTGAACATGCTGAAAGCACTACTCGCACGCTTACTGACGTTATGGATAATATGAATTCCTATGTGCTTGCAGTGGTACAGGACAGTGGTGAGATAGTTTTTGCCAGCAAGAGCTTTGAACAGTATTTTGGGAAACTGGTCGGCAAAAAGGAAAGTGACGTTTTCAGCAAGACTTGGTGTGAGCTTCCTGCTCATAAGGAAGGAATGCTTTTTGGAGGAGATTATTATTCCGAGATCGTGAACAAATGGTTCAATGTTTCGGAAAAATTCATAAAATGGCATGACGGCAGAACTATCAGACTTTGCACACTTAATGATATCTCAGAAAAGATAAATTATGAGAGGGTCATCGAGAAGCAGGTCTTTTACGATAATCTCACAGGTCTTCCTAACAGATTAAGTCTTGATAAAAGTATACAGGGCATTATTGAAAGCGATGAGAACAGCACTGTTATGCTCATTGACCTTGATAATTTCAAAAACATAAATGACAGCTATGGTCACAATAATGGTGACCGACTTCTTAAAGAGATAGGTAAATTCTTTGAGAATTTTGCTCAGAAGAATAAAAAGCTGAGCGTTTTTAGATTTGGCAGCGATGAGTTCGTTGTTCTTCTGAGAGATCAGGATCAGGTCGAGATCGACGAGATATGCAAGAACATACATGATAAGTTCAACATAGAGTGGCAGATAGCTAACAGCACTTGCTATTGCACTTGTTCAATGGGCGTGGCAAAGTTCCCAAAGCTTGACGATACTGTAAACACGGTTCTTAAAAGGATCGACCTTGCCATTTCATATGCGAAAAAGCAGGGCAAGAATTGCACTATAAATTATAACGAAACTATCGGCAGGATACTTTCAAGGCAGATCGACCTTGAAAGGCTCATGCACAAGGATATCACAAACGGCTTTGCACATTTCACGGCGTACTATCAGCCTATATTCAGTAGCTCGGAAAAGAAGCTTGTGGGCTGTGAAGCGCTTATGAGGTGGAATCCACCTGAGTTTGGTCAGGTTTCCCCTGCCGAATTTATCCCTATGGCGGAAAGACTTGGCTATATCAATCTCTTGGGCGAGAACATGATAAGGATCGCAGGCAGACAGTGCAAAAAGTGGGCTGACGCAGGGCTTGATTTGAGAATGAACATCAATCTGTCTGTAGGTCAGATAATTGAGCCTGATTTTCTTGACAAGATAGACGCACTTTTTGACGAAACAGGTGCGCCCCCTGAGAAGATATGCTTTGAGGTCACAGAAAGTCTTGCTATCCATGATATGGGAAAGATGAAGGAGCTTTTGAAGCATATAACAGACAAGGGCGTGAAGATAGCGCTGGACGATTTCGGAACGGGATATTCTTCGCTTAACTGCATAAAGGAAATGCCGTTGAATACCATTAAAATAGACAAGTCGTTTATTGATGATATCGCAAAAAATCCTGACACTGCGGTGTTTGTTAAAATGATAGTTAACCTTTCTCATGATCTGCATATAGCAGTTTGCGCAGAGGGCGTTGAAGAACAGGTGCAGTTCGATATCCTGAGAGATCTGGAAACGGACGTTATACAAGGCTATTATTTCGGCAGACCTATGCCGTCAGACAAGTTTGAGGAGAAGTTCCTTAGCGAGAAGCTCCAGTCAATAAAATAGGTCGCCAAAAAAGCAAGTTCGACCGTCGGGCGTGTAACCCGACGGTTTTATGTAATATGGTAAGATTATAATATCAAAAATAAAGGGGAAAGCTTATGAGTGATGAGAAAAAAGACGTAAACAGCCAGCAGGAGAATGTGGGCAAAAAGGGCATAAACAAAAAGCTTATTATCGCTTTTGCAGGCATGGGCGCTGTTATAGTGGGGCTTGTTATTGCGCTGATACTGGTGGCAACGTCAGGCAAAAAAGACGTGGACAGCTCGGCTTCAAAGGCGGAGAGCAGTTCTGCGGTGGCTTCAGAAACCGATGACAGCAGTGATGAGGACTCTGAGGCTGATGAAAGCGAGGACGAGCCTGATGCTGATGAGGAGGAAAGCTCTCAGGAAAGCAAGGACGATAAAAAGGAAAAGGGCTTTATCATCTCCTATTCAGGGGATAACAGCTGGCAGGACGGCGACAAGGTCATGACGGGCATGGAGATAGGCATTGAGAACAACTCCGATGAAGCCCTCAAGGAGTGGACGCTGGAGCTTGAAATAGACCAGCTCAAAAGCTGTGACGGCTGGAACGGCAACTTTAAGGTGAAAGGCAACAAGCTCACGGTCACGAATGTTGACTACAATGGTGAGATAGCAAAGGGCGGTTCGACCTCTATCGGCTGTAATATCGGCACTGGAACAAAGCTCAATGTTAAGTCTGCAAAGCTAAACGGTGTGGAGTGTACTGTTAAAAAGGGCAAGGTATCACAGAATAATAACAATAACAACAATAATCAGAATAATGACAAAAAGGCCACGGAAAAGGACGTTAAAAAGCTTCTAAAGCGTACCTCAAAGGCTAAACAGGGTGATGATTGGCTTCACACAGACGGAAGCAAGATACTTGATAAGGACGGCAAAGAGGTTTGGCTCACGGGCGTAAACTGGTTTGGCTACAACACAGGCACTAACACCTTTGACGGACTTTGGAACAGCGAGCTTGTGTCATCGGTGGAAGCTATCGCAGACCATGGCTTCAATCTTATAAGAGTGCCTATGTCAGCGGAGCTTATCAACCAGTGGTCAGAGGGCGAATATCCAAAGGCAAACTACAATAACGCATACAATGAAGAGCTGAACTCTATGAACAGCCTTGAGATATTTGATTATTTTCTCAAGCTTGCGGAGGAAAACGGTCTTAAAGTAATGCCTGATATCCATTCAGCGGAAACCAATGCCAGCGGTCACACTGTAAATCTGTGGTATACTGACAATGTCACTGTAAAGGACTATTACCATGCTTTGGAGTGGCTTGCTGACAGATATAAGGACAATGACACTATCATTGCATTTGACCTGAAAAACGAGCCTCACGGCAAGCCTAACGAGGGCGACGCTGCGGCAATATGGAATAATTCAAAGGACGCAAACAACTGGAAGTATGTGGCTGAAACGGCGGCGAGCAAGGTGCTTGCGAAAAATCCTAATGTGCTTATAATGGTCGAGGGTATCGAGATATACCCTAAGAACATCAAGAAAAACGGGGATTATTCTTCCACAAACAGTGATGATTACTATTTCAACTGGTGGGGCGGAAACCTCAGAGGAGTAAAGGACTATCCTATCGACCTTGGAAAATATCAGGATAAGCTTGTTTACTCACCGCACGACTATGGCCCGACAGTTTATCAGCAGCCTTGGTTCGAGGGGGATTACACCTACAAGAGCCTTATGAAAGACTGCTGGAAGGACAACTGGTTCTACATTCAGGAGCAGGATATCGCACCGCTTCTTATAGGCGAGTGGGGCGGCTTTATGACAGAGCCTAATCTTACTTGGATGACCTACATGAGAAAGCTCATAAAGGACAATCATGTAAATCACACCTTCTGGTGCTTCAATGCAAACTCAGGTGACACGGGCGGACTTGTAAAGGACGATTTTGTTACATGGGACGAGGAAAAGTATGATTTCGTCAAGGAAGTTCTTTGGCAGGAGGGAGGCAAGTTCGTTGGACTTGACCACGCTATCCCGCTTGGAGATAACGGTATAACTTTGAAAAAGGCAAAGGGTCTTTGATATCACATATAAAAATAGCGGACGAAGTTTTAAGGCTTCGTCCGCTTTTGTATTGTATTGTATTTTTATCGCTGGTCGCCCATAAAGAACAGTGCGAGAGTTCCAGGCCCTGAGTGTGAGCCTATAACAGCACCTGTGTAGCAGATATGCACAGTGGTCTTCTTGCCAAGCTTTTTTCGCATAAGGTCGGCTGCATATTCTGCGTCTGAAAGGCAGTCGCCATGGCAGACAGCTACTGTGGAATTATCCCAGTTTCCCATGCGTTCGCTCATCATATCCACAAGCTTTTCAATGGATTGCTTTCTGCCTCGTATCTTTCCAACTGGGATAAGATGTCCCTCGTTGTCAACGTGGAGAAGCGGTTTAATGCCAAGAATAGAGCCTGCTATGGCAGCGGTCTTTGATACTCTGCCACCTCGGTGAAGATATTTCAGATCATCAACTGTGAAAACATGGCATAGGTGAAGCCTGTTGTCAGTGATCCACTGGGCAAGCTCGTCAATGGAAAGTCCCTGCTTTTTCTTTTCGTCAGCCTTTATGAGCAAAAGACCCTCGCCTGTTGAAGCACAGAGTGAGTCTATGCAGATTATCTTGCCTTCTGGGTATTTTTCCATTACGCTATCTCTTGCAATGCAGGATGTGTTGAAGCTGCCGCTAAGACCTGACGAAAATCCAAGATAAAGCACGTCATAGCCTGCGGCAAGTTCCTTTTCAAAAGCCTGTTCATAGTCGGAGATCCCTATTTGCGATGTTTTCGTTACTGCTCCGTTTCGCATTTGGGAATAAAATTCAGGCAGTGTCATTTCATTCTTGCTTTTTACAACACCGTTTACTTCAAAAGATAAGTCCAGAAGCGTCACGTCCATATTTTTTAATATATCCTCCGACAGATCGCAGGTGGAGTCGGAATATAGCTTGTATTTTCTGTCAGACATTTTTATCCTCCTTTTGCCGTTTGGGCAACAATATATAAAAATATTATAACATATGGGCGGGCTTTTGTAAAATATCCCTCAATTATACTTTGTAAAATTTCTATGAACACAGTTGCCTGCGGTGCTGTGCGACAGTTAAGGTGTTTTCAGATACGCAAACAGAAAAGTCACGGCAGGCGGAGGAGATAAGCATATCGCTTATGCGATTTTCTATGAGGGCGGTAATTATGTGGCGTATCTCTCGTGCAGAGCCGCTTTTTGAAAGTGCCTGCTTTGCGATAAAAGGGTATACCTCTGGCTGACAGGCGAGTGTACAGCCAAGCTCGGAGAGCCTTTTTTCAAGGGCGGATATTTCAAGGTGTGTAATGTTTTCCATATCGGCAATGGTAAGGTCGTTAAAAACTATCACCTCGTCTATCCTGCCTAAAAGCTCGGGAGACATAAAGCTTTTAAGCTCTGAGAGCATGGCTTTTTTCTTGGCTTCGCCATTTGACTTGCTGTTTGAAAAGCCCACGGTCTTGGTTTCGGCAAGCTTTTTCACGCCGATATTCGATGTCATTATTATAAGGACATTGGAAAATGAAACTGTCCTGCCAGCGGAGTCGGTAAGACAGCCGTCCTCTAGTATCTGCAAAAGCAGATTGTAGATGTCAGGGTGAGCCTTTTCTATCTCGTCAAGGAGAAGCACACAGTAGGGCTTGCGGCGAATCTGTTCCGTGAGCCTGCCGCCCTCGTCAAAGCCTACATATCCAGGGGGCGAGCCTATGAGCTTTGAAACGCTGTGGCGCTCCATATATTCCGACATATCGAGCTTTATAATGGCGTCATCTCTGCCAAAAAGCGTTTTGGCAAGATCTTTTGCAAGCTGGCTCTTTCCCACTCCCGTTGACCCTAAGAAAATAAAGCTTCCCATTGGGCGGTCGCTGCCCTTTAGTCCTGCACGACAGCGGCGGACGGCAGAGCAGAGCGACTTTATAGCTGTCTGCTGTCCCACAATGCTTTCGCTTAGCTTATCTTCAAGTCCTGTAAGCCTTGCGGCTTCGTCCTGCCCGATATCAGCGCAGTTTATGCCTGTAAGCGATGAAATAACGCTGTCAATGTGCCTTTTTTCAAGGGGGATACGCTTCGGTCGGCACTCTGTTATGGCGGAGAGATATTCGTCACGGGTGAGCTTGCCTTTCACATAATCGTTGAAAGCGTCCGATATTTTCTCGCCAGAATTATTTTCGCTTTGCTCTATGACCGCACAGGCGCAGGCTTCATCAAGGATATCTATTGCCTTGTCAGGGAAAAATCTGTCGGTGACATACCTTGCGGCAAGCTTTACTGCATATGGGATAAGGTCAGGGGAGATGTCAACGCTGTGGTGCTGTTCATATTTGTCTATAAGACCGCTGAGGATACGGCAGGTCTGGTTTTGATCAGGCTCATCTATCTTCACTTTCTGAAAGCGTCGCTCCATAGCTGAGTCTTTTTCAATATTTTTGCGGTATTCCTCAAAAGTCGTTGCGCCTATGAGCTGTAGACCGCCCCTTGCAAGCTGTGGTTTCAGGATATTTGCAGCGTCTATTGCACCCTCTGCCGCTCCTGCACCCATTATGTTGTGAAGCTCATCAATGAAAAGTATCACATTTCCAGCCTTTGCGGCTTCGTCCATACAGCTTTTCAATCGCTCCTCAAAGTCACCACGATATTTTGCGCCTGCAAGGAGGGCAGTTATATCAAGGGAGAAGATCCGCTTTGAGGACAACGCAGACGGCACTTCTCCAAGCATGATCTTTCTCGCAAGCCCCTCCACAACGGCGGTCTTTCCCACACCTGCCTCACCTACAAGGCAGGGATTGTTCTTTGTGCGGCGGCAGAGTATCTCCATGATACGTTCTGTTTCGGCTTCTCTGCCTATGCAGGGGTCGAATTTTTCGCACTCGCTTTTGCGTGTAAGCTCTCTGCCGTAGCGTTCAAGGGTCTTTAGCTTGGGATAATTTCTGTCTGAAAAAATATTAGGCTCGTTGCCTGACAATGAGCAGTCGTTGTACATCTTGTTGCAGTTCACCCCTAACTGCTGCAATATCTCAAAGGCACAGCAATCACTGCGGCGGAGTATCATAGCAAGAATGTATTCCGTTCCTGCGATACCTCCACCCATGCTCTCACACAGCCTTTTTGCTCCTTTTAAAACAGCGGCAGCGTTGGGAGTGATGTCATTTTTCGTAAGGCGGCATGGCGTGCCCCTGCCTATGATGTATTCTATCTGCTCCTCTATCCTCTGAGCCGTGACCTCGTGGCGCAGAAGCACTGCACATGCTGTGGAGTCCTCCTCATAGGCGGCAGAGAGCAGGATATGCTCAGTGCCGATATAAGTATGCCCCCAGCTTCCTGCCAGAGTGACGGCATTTTTCACAAGCTCTCTTGCTCTTGGTGTAAAGCTGTCGCTATCAAAAAACTGTTCGTTCATAAAATTCACCCCTTAAAATGTTTAAGACAAAGCTTTGTCTTAGCTACATTCTTGACAGTTTTGCGTCTTGTTATTCTCGCATTTTTATCGCTTTTATATTCTTATGCACAGGACAAATTCTCCTTGCAGATTTTTTTGTAACACATTTTTCTCTGCGTCATAAACTGTAATATAAAGCAACGGAGCAAAGCTTCAGCTTTATAAATCTTAATAAAAAAGGAGATTTCATTTATGAACGGTTGTGGATTTGGCGGTTGTTGGTGGATCATTATCCTTATTCTCATATTCTGCTGTGGCTGCGGCGGTTGCGGAAACGGTTGCGGCGGTTGCGGAAACGGCTGCGGTGGTTGTGGCTGCGATAATGGTTGCGGCGGCTGCGGATGCTGATCTGACGGCAAATAAAAGACGGCGGAGCATTACGCTTCGCCGCCTTTTTTATTTATCTTCTTTTTCCAAACGCTTTTCAAGACGTTTCACAATAGTTTTCAGCGCCTTTATGCGGGCGTATTTCTTATCGTTGCCCTCTAGTATCGTCCATGGTGCGATATCAGTGGAGGTAAGTGTTATCATGCGGTCAACATATTTCTCATAGGTGTCCCACTTTTCACGGTTGCGCCAATCCTCGTCGGTGATCTTCCAACGCTTTTCAGGTGTGTTCTCACGCTCGTTAAAACGGCGGAGCTGTTCGTCTTTATCAACATTCACCCAGAATTTTATTATCTCTGCGCCCCAATGGTGAAGCTGGCTTTCAAACTCGTTTATCTCACGATAAGCCATGTTCACACGCTCTTCGGGGGTGAGCTTTTCGATAGGCTCGACCATTACTCTGCCATACCATGTGCGGTCAAAGATAGTGAAGTGGCCATTCTTTTCAAGGCGTTTCCAGAAACGCCATAGATAGTGCCTTGCAAGCTCTGACGGCTCTGGTGCAGCGATAGGGTGAACTTCATAGCCCCTTGGATCAAGAGCAGCCGCAATGCGCTTGATATTTCCGCCTTTTCCTGCTGCGTCCCAGCCTTCATAGCATATTATAACAGGTATCTTCTTCTGATAGCAGAGATTTTGCAGCTTGAAAAGTTTGTCCTGATATTTTTTCAGCTTTTTCTCATATTCCGCTTCGTCAAGGGACTTGTCCATATCCACTTCTGCAAGAGCAGGCATTTCAATAGTTTTATATTCAGGATAATTGTATCCGCAGGTGTCGAACTGCGGTTCGGGAATATAATGTTCGCCCTTCTCCTTGGCGGAAACTGCGGCGCTTACTGCCTTTGTGACCGCTGTCAGCACTTCAAGCTCAGCGGCGGCACGTTCGTTTGCGCCAACGCAAGTCCAAGGAGCAAATGCCGTGTTTGTGCCTTCAAGCATTTTGTCATATCTGCGGAAAAACTTATCGTATTTTTCCATGTTCTTTATATCGTGGCGTTCCACACGCCAGCTTGTAACAGAGGAGTCCTCCAGCTTTTCGATACGCTTTTTCTGCTCGTCTTCGGTGATGTGCAGAAAAATTTTCACGATAACATAGCCGTCATCTGTAAGCTGTCTTTCAAAGGTACAGATATCCTTAAGACGCTTATCTCTCGTGTCCTTGTCTATCTCACCGTACATATAGGCGTTCACAGTGTCACGATACCAGCTTCGGTCAAGAATAAGAAACTCGCCCTTTTTCGGCAGACTTTGCCAATAACGCCACAGCCATGGCATACGCTTTTCTTGCTCGTTTGGCGCACGATATGACACCACCTTGTAAAAACGTGGGTCAAGAGAGCGTATGAGCTTTGCTATCATCGAGCCTTTTCCTGCGGCAGACCAGCCGTCAAATGTGATTATAACAGGCACTCCTGCGGTCTTTATCTTGTTTTCAAGCAGGGTGAGCTGTTCTCTGAGCCCTTTTAGCTGTTCGGATATCTCCGATTTTTCCGTGTTTTTCTGTATGATCTTTTCAAGCATTGCTATCTCTCCTCTTTTTTGCTAAATTGTTATTATCACAACTTAATTTATTTGATTTATGTATATTATACACATTTTATCTTTATTTGTATATAGACATTTTTCATGAAAATGCTATCTCTTTTTTGTTAATACGGAGTTAACATTATTGGTTTATACTAATATAATGTAAAATATCTCGCAAAGGACGGCAGTGATATGTCAAAAAAAGACGAAAAGGACATTAATATATCAAAGCTCGACAAAAGTCTGGAGGGTCAGGGTCTGTTGGAGGACGCTGACGACGCAGAGTATGAGCGCACGCTGGCTCAGCAAAGGCGTGAGGCTGAGGAGCGTGAAAGGCAGGCTTTAGCGCAGGCGGAAGCTGAAAGACGTGAGCGTGAACGTCAGGAAGAAAAGGAACGTGAACGCAGGCTTGCACAGGAGCGTATCGAGCTTATGAAGCTCAAAAGCGGAGTTATCGACGAAAGCGAGTCTACCATAAAGGAAGAACATGACCAGATAAGAGAGCTTCACGGCTTTGAAAAGGTGCAGAATTTCTTTTATCACAACAAGGTGTGGATAATCTTTACAATATTTATCATAGCGGTGGCGGCATTTATTTTTATTGACGCTGCAAGGCGAGAAAAGGCTGACCTGACAGTGCTTATGATCGCAAACAACGGCTTGGAAACACGTCAGGAGGAGCTGGAGAAATTCTTTGAAAAGTACACGGACGATCTTGACGGCAACGGCTATGTCCATGTTGATGTCATTATGATACCGCTAAATTCTCACAGCGATGATTATCAGCAGCAGAACGTGAACAGCACAAAGTTCTTGGCACAGCTTCAGGGGGGAGAGTCCATTTTGGTTATAACGGACTCAAACACTGACGAGGAGTTCAAATCTATAATGACACCTGATCTTCCGAAAAAGTTCCCAGGAAACAAGTATGTTGACGATATGGGCATGAGCTGGAACATGGAGGTCATGGCAAAGGAGCTTAATTTTGAGAATATGCCTAATGATATCCACCTTTCAATGAGAACGCCAGTTAAGACATTGGGCGACTCTAAGGAAACTATGCAGGAAAATTATGATAAGGCGTTCACAGTTTTCAAGCGCATAGTTGACGATATGACCGAGAAAGCCGAAGCGGCAAGGGATAAGGGTCTTACAACTGAGCCTGTACACTATGATGACAGCAGTTTGGAAAGCTCCGATAGCACAGAAAGCTCAGAAAATAAGTAACGGATATTTGGCTGTAGTGGACGGCGTTCTCGACGTCCCGTATGACAAAGTAAAGAACAGCGGACAACCACTTTCCTGTGGCTGTCCGCTTTGTGTTTATATCAGTATTGATAATCGTAATAAGTGTTGTCCTGATAATAGCCGTCTGTGTAGCCGTCAGACTGACTTGACTGTGTGTCGGAAGCGTTCAGGCTCTAACAGTTCTGATCTTCGGCATATTTGTAATCAGAGGTGATGCCAAGATATTCTTCAAGGCAAAGTCCGCTCTTTGTGACCGCTTCGGCTTTTTCCTTGCCAAGATAGCGAATATGCCACGGCTCATACACATAGCCTGTTTTATCCTCCTTGCCGTCAGGGTAGCGGATAATGAAGCCGTACTCTGCACAGTGTTCAGCCAGCCAGTTGGCTTCTGGAGTGCCTGCAAAGCTGTTCTCGGTGGTGTTCACATCAAAGGTCAGACCTGTCTGATGTTCTGAATGTCCCGGTCGGGAGGATACCTCGTCTGCGGCTTCTGTGCCACGCTCTGCGGCATAGGAGTTGTAAAGATACTCCTGATCCTGATATGAACGATAGCTTGAATTTACAAAGAGTGTTATGCCGTCCTGAGCTGCCGCCGCTGCCATTTCGTCAAAGGCGTTCTGTGCAATTGTGCTTACGCCAGGTGCATAATCTGATGGCAGGGAGTAGGTCTTGTTTACGATAAGAATGCCGTCAACAAAGGTCATGCCGTTTGACTGCTCTATCTTATGCTTTGTTTCTTCTGCTTTGCTGTTGTCGGAGGTTTTCTTTTTGGTGGTGGTCTTAGCCTCAGCCTGCTTTGTGCTTTCGGTCTGTGATGATGAATCAGCCGCAGGCTTGTTGTCTGACTTTCCGCCACAGGCTTTCACTATCACAAAAATTATCACCAAAAGAATTGCTATGGCAATGATACGGTTTTTCATAACACGCCTGTGTTCTCTTGCACGCCTTTCGGCACGGCGTTTTTCCATTTCAATGCGCATTCTTTCGTATTCTTCGTCACGATAAGCGCTGTATTCGTCAGGCTGGCTATTAGTGCCTTGGGATAAATTCTCGTTATTAGTCTGATTATTCATAAATATCCTCTTTTTGTAATTTATTTTTTACGCTTTGTGTTGCCTTTATTATATCACAGACACATAAAATATTCAAGTCGGATATTGTCGGCTTATTTCATAACATAAACATAGCATTGATATAGCGGCATAGATTCGTATTCATCATTATCTGGGTCATTCCACATATGGTCTTTTCTTTCCTGAACTATATCATCATGGAAAAAGCAAACACCAAGATATGTGTAATCTTCCAAGCCGTTGATCAGATTGTCACCGTAAGAGAGACCGAAGCTTGCATTATTTTTTAACCAAGTAAAAAGCTCTGTGTATGCCTCGTCATAGTCTGAAACACAGCTGTTGTTTGCTGTGAATTGTCGTATTTTGCTGTTGTTAGGCAGACCGACCTCAGAGAGATGTTCGTATACGTTGCCAATGCCTTGGCAGTAGTCATCCATTTGATACAGGCTCTTTTGCAGACATTCATCAAGCTGACCGCTTGCACGGAGCGGTTTCAGACCATATTTCTCACGGAGAGGATTTACATAATCGAGCAGGTCAAGGGTCATCTGACTTGCACCGTCAGGGGAGTAATATTCAGGCTCGTCCTGCTGGGTGTCTTCTGTGTTTTCCTGCGGTATATCCTGCTGTATCGCAGGTTCTGTCACAGGCTCAGTCACTTCCTCTGTGGTAGTGGTGGTGGTGACTGCAGCGGCTTTTGACTCTGCTAACGCCGCCCCTTCTGCAATATCTGACGCAAGGGCAGCCTTGTCAGGCTCACGTTTTTTTGTGGTAGTAGTCATTACAGTGGTAACGGGAGGCAGAGTAGTTGTCACAGGTGTATTTGTGGTGACAGTGGCAGAAGATCGAGGTGTGCTTTTTTTCACAGCCGTGGTCTTATCACTATTGTTATTATAAGTATACACCCCGAAAACAGTTGCGGATACTAATGCCACAGCGATTATTGGTGTGGTTATTTTTGCTTTTAAAAACACTTTTTTGGGGGTAGCGAGAACTATTTCTTGCCTCTTGTTTATTTCGCTCATGCAGCCAAAGCAGAAAATAGAATCGTCATGAAGAATTCTTCCGCAATTAGGACATTTTTTCATATTTTAGTTTTCTCCTGATCTTATTAAGCACATTATACAGCTCTTCCGCAGTGCTGTATCTGTCGTCTGGATTGATAGAAAGGCATTTCTTTATGACTTTCAGGATCTTCTTGTTTTCACACATTTTGACCGACGGGTGTTCACCTGTCAGAAGAACGTTCAGAAGCACTGCCAGAGAATAGAGATCTGTTCTTGCATCAGATTGCTGCATACCGAATTGTTCAGGTGCGGCAAAGCCTACAGTTCCTAAAGTCTGGGTGTCAGAGCGTTGATTAGATTTATAAATTTTAGAAATATCAAAATCTATAATCTTGACATTATTGTCGTCACATATTATAATATTATCAGGCTTTATATCACGGTGAACGATGCCGCTGTTGTGAAGAGCATACAATCCCTGACATATGGAGCAGGTAATGTTCAGGGCGTCGTGTTCTGTTAGTGTTTCACCGTTTGCATAATCCGTAAGAGTCATGCCGTCGCAGAATTCCTCATAGATAGTATACGCTTCAGTGCTTTCGGAGATCTCGTAGATACGGCAAAGATATGGATTATTTATCAATGCGAGCCTTTGATATACAGAAACGTCAGCAGGCTTATAGATAATGTGCCGCACCATTTTTACACCTGTGTCACTCTCTAAAATGACTTTTTCGTGCTTGCTGTTTTTAAATAGATAGTTTTTGCAGTCGAACATTTTGTCTATCTGTTCTGTTTCAAAATCATATAAGCTTTTTTGGGACATATTTCTCATCTCCAATGTAAAAATGTAAAAAAATAAATTATTATAGGAAGGAACTGGTGACATGAAAAAAACAACACAGCTTATGGAAGAGCTAAATGGAAGCGATGATATCAACAGTTTTCTAAGCAACAATAAGGATTCTCTTGACAGGCAGGATTTTGCACGTTATCTTTGTGAGCTTGTGAAAAAGAAAAAGATGACAAAGATAGAGGTCATAAGAATATCCCAGCTAAATCAAATATATGGATATCAGATATTTGCAGGAGCAAGACTTCCAAGCAAGGATAAGATAATCGCTATCGCACTTGCTATGAAGCTTGATATTGATACCGTTCAGCGACTTCTGACCCTTGCGGGTGAGGCTCAGCTTTATCCGAAAAACACCCGTGATTGCATACTCATTGACGCAATAAACAAAGGCTATGATGTGGCAAAGCTCAACAAAGTGCTTTTTGAAAATGGTTCACAGTGCCTTAAATAACGATCGTTTCATAAATCAGCTCCGGCTCTTCGGGGCTGATTTTTTTTATTATCGTAACATATATTATATCACATTTTGACAAGGTTTTCAAGAGTTGTCAGAACATAAAAACACGCCGCAGAAAATTTCCGCGGCGTGTTTCTCGCTATTTAACTCTTATGGAACGAGAGTTGTAGTAGTTGTTGCCTTATCCTTTGCAGATGTAGTTGTTTCTGCTACAGAAGAATCGGTCTTTGCTGTTGTTGTGGTCGTAGTTGTTGCTTCGCTTGCTGCAGCTGATGAAGAATCGTCAGTTGCAGGCTTTGAAGCCGCACCAGCCTTAGTTGTTGTGTAACCCTCGGCTTCAACTACCTTCTTCTTGAAGTCTTCTTCCTTGTTGTAGTAAGATGTTGAGAAGTAAGGCTCGTCAGTAAATGTTTCACCTGTTGCAACGATATTTGAGCAGTAGATCGAAGCATAGAATGAAACTGCCTTTTTCTCCTTGTCTGTCTTTACAGTTATCTTGTAAAGATTGTAGAGTGCATTTGTGTTCTCCCAAGAATCATAATTCTTCTTGTTTGTGAATGCAACATAAGTGTCAACATAATCAAAAGACTCGATAGATGTTACCTTGCCGTCAAAGTCAGCAGGATATGGAGCATAATGACCCTTTATATCCTTTCTCATGTCTTCGATCTTGTCGTCGATATATGACTGATAGCTGTCCATAGCAGCCTTGCCGTTGTCAGATGTTACATATGCAGGGAATGTTTCGTCAACTGTTATTTCCTTAACATAAACAGTGTCGCCCCAACTGTCTGTTTCAGTTTTGCCAGAAAGTGTGATACCGTTTCTTGCAAGTGATGAATAAGGGCTGCAAGTTACCTTGAATGTGCCGCCGATGCCAATATAATCATCGCATGATACTGAGTAAGAAACATTGTCCTTAAGAGCAGAAGGGATAGACTCGCTCTTTACTGAGTAAGGCTTTACAAATGGAACACCGCCTGAGCATTCAAATTCAAGTCCCTCGAACGGGTCGATCTCCTGAGTCTTTTCAAGGCCCTCAACAGTGAAATCCTTTGTTACCTTGCCGTCCTTAACGTCGGCTGTCTTGTATGTATAATACTTGTCGTCATATTCAAACCAAGTCATGTCACCGCTTTCTTCTGCGCCATAAATGTCTATGTTAGCTGTAACAGTGTACTTGTCGCCGTTTTTCAGATCTGACTTGTAGTCATAATCATAGTAGATAAATGGATATGCTGAGTCATATGAAACGTCAGCAGAGCCGTTGCCGTCAAAGCCTGAGAACTTGACCTCAACACCCTTGAAGAAGTCTATCTCCTCACCGTTTTTAAGATCCTTTACAGTTACCTCAAACTCAGTGTTTTTGAGCTTTATGTTCTTGTCCTTGAGAGAATCCTCGTTGTACTTTACGGTACATTTTACCTTGTCACCGTTTTTAAGATTCTTGTTTGCTTTCTTATCAAAAGTGATCTTCAGCTTATATTCGCCGTCTTTATCAGTTTTGAGAAGGGCATTTCTCATCTGCTTTGCTTCTGCAAAATCATCAGCTTTGTTAAATGCCTTTGTGAGAGTTTTCTTGTCAAGTGCAAAATACTTGCTTACCTTTGATGACTTGTCAGATGAACTTGCATAGTCGGAAAGATCATCAAGGTCGCCAAGGTCAAGATCTGCCTCGTCAGCAAGGTCGCTGAGAGCGTTTGTAGCGTCTGCCATTGAATAGTAGCTCTTGTCATAGCAGTTAAGCTCTGCCTCAACATAGCCACAGCCGTCAATGCCCTTAAATTCAAACTTGAAGAGATCCTTTGCATCGATCACCTGATATTTAAGGATGTTGCACAGAATGATGATCGCAACGATAACAACGATAAGAGCTGCAGCAGCGATAAGTGTTATCTTCTTGTGACCCTTTACCCATTCGCTAAGCTTAGCGAAAGGATTTGGCTTTGCAGCCGCAGGAGCTGCTGCCTGAGCGTAGTTGTTTGCCGGTTGTGCATACTGCTGGTCATACTGAGGAGCCTGCTGCTGTACAGGCTGAGCCTGCTGAACGGGTGCCTGAGCAGGTGCTGCCTGCTGTGATGAAATGCCTGCTTCGGCTTCCATTTCGGCGATAGACGCACCACAGCCGCCACAGAATTTTTCTTCTGGACCTATCGGCGCTCCGCACTTAGCACAAAACTTGATAGTATTCATTTCATACCTCCATTGATACTTCTTTTCTAAACAGGATAAAATTTTTTATCCTATTCATACATTCTAAGTATAATATCAGTAAAAAGAAATGTCAAGAAAAACTCCCTGAAACCGCCTTGTTCTGTATGATTTTTGTAGATTTGTACAATAACGCAAGAAAAAATCATACACTTTGATAACGTTTTGGACACATTTTTTTCTACATTAAAAAACCGAATATAAATGGGGATACTGAGTGTGGTATATCTTCTCTGTCCATGAGCGTATGCTCTCGCACTCTGACAAGAATTCCTCAGAGCCTTTTTCCAATAGGGCGGGGAGCTTTGCCACTGCATAGGAGATATCATCAAGTGTGCAGGACTGTGCGATATAAGATACTCTGACGTAATATTTCTTCCACGCTTTTTCAAGCTCTTCAAGTTTTTGCGCAGTGTCGCTGTCCTCATTTCTGTAGCTGTTTTCAGCGGCGTTCACAAGGCTTATGAACTTATCGTTTTCCTTTTTTACCGCAAATACGGAGAATACTGACATGGCGGCTATGACAGTGAGGATAATAATGCAGGCGGTCAATCTTTTCATTGAGCTTGCTCCTTTATACTTTTTTCTTGCCATTGTCTTTTCTTATGGCAACTATCTGCCCCGAGGGGTCGGCGGTGCAGATGTAAACATCTTTCAGGGGCATACCCTTTTCTCCTAGCTTTTTCATGAGCCACTTTTCGTCCTTGCCGATAAGACTAAGAGCGGAGTATATTATCCTTCCGTTGTCAACAACGAGCTGCGGAGGGTCGGTCTGAGATTCTTTTACGCCCATTCCGCCGTTGTTCACGGGGCGGAATTGCGCTTTCTGATAGACCGATATCTTGCCTGTTGTTTCCACCACCGCAAGCTGTACCTCGTTTATATCGAATATACCCATGCTTCTTAGGGACTCCAAAAGATCGTCTGCAGAAAAACGCAGGTCTTTGAGCTGTTTTTGATCTATGATCCCACGGGATACGACTATTTTCGGAGAGCCGCATATGAGTTTTCTTAGCCCTCGGAATTTAAGCGAGCAGTGAGAGAGTATAACGTCAAGACACACCAGCGTGAATATAGGCACTATGCCCATTGACATCGGTATAGTCATATCCTCGATAGGCAGGGTGGCGATGTTTGAAAGCAGAAGCGTTATAACAAGCTCCGAGGGCTGTAATTCGCCTATCTGCCTTTTGCCCATAAGGCGTATGCTTATGACAATGAGTATATAAAGTATCACGGCTCTGAAAAAAACTATCAGCATTTTGTTTTCCTCCAATATGGTCAAAGCTATTTTTTGCAGCTTTAATGCAGAATATTCTGACATTAGCCGCAGATAATAAAGACGATAAGAATTTTTCATGTAGGAGAATAGTGATGAACACACCCGATTTCAGAAATTATAAAAACGCTGAGATAGATAAGACCATTGACACCGCCATGACTTCCCTTCGCACCATAACAGGCAATTCAATGGACCTTAACATAATGAATGTGAAGATATGCTCCGTTAGCTGTGCGGTGGTATCCATAGAGGGAATGACCTCAACGAGCGCAATGTCAGAGCTTATTTTCAGACCTATAATGGAGCTTTCTGCGCAAAAGCCCAAGGGCAGTGCAGAGCAGGTATTCGACTTCCTGACCAAAGAAAGCCTGCTTGCCGCAGAGAGAAAAACGGTCTTTAATTATGGTGATGTCATACAGTTTTTGTTTTCGGGCTTTGCGGTCATATTTGTGGAGGGACTTTCAAAGGCTGTTGTTTATGGAATACAAGGCTATGACAAGAGGTCGGTTTCTGAGCCTGCAAGCGAGCAGACTATAAGGTGCGCACAGGATTCTTTTACGGAAACAATAAGAACTAATCTTTCTCTTGTGCGCCGGCGAATGAAAACGCCATCGCTGCGGTTTGAGATGATGCAGATAGGAAAGCGTTCATCAACGGACGTGTGCATGGTGTACATGAGCGACCGGGCAAGCTCTGACGCTGTGGACAGGCTGAGAAAACAGCTCAAAGGCATAAAGCTCGACACTGTTCTCACAAGCGGATATATCGAACCTTTTATCGACGAAGGCTTCGGTTCGTCAGTGTTTTCACAAATGGCTTATTCCGAAAGACCTGATATGATATGTACAAGGCTAAATCAGGGCAGGATATGTGTTTTTGTGGACGGCACGCCATTTGTGCTTATCTGCCCATCGCTTTTTGCGGAAAATTTCCAGACCATGGACGATTTTGCGGAAAAGCCTTTTTACGTCACCTTTATGCGGTGGCTGAAATATATTGCGTTCTTTCTAGCGGTGGCGTTTCCGGGGTTGTATGTTGCGCTGGCAAGCTTTCACCCTGAGGTCTTCACACTGAAGCTTCTTTTAAATCTTGCAGTATCTGAAGAGTCCACCCCTTATCCTCTTACAGTAGAGGTGCTTGTGCTAATGCTTCTATTTGAGATAATGAAAGAAGCAGGCTTGCGGCTTCCAAAGCCTGTGGGAAGCACTGTTTCTATAGTGGGCGGTCTTATCATAGGCGACGCCGCAGTAAGAAGCGGACTTGTTTCCGCTCCACTGCTGATAGTGGTTGGAATAACCACAACATCATCGTTCGTTATACCCAGCCTTTATCAGCAGACGGCTATACTAAGGCTTGTGTATATCTTGGTGGGCGGCGGCTCGGGGCTTTATGGCATTGCACTTTGCACTGTGCTTTTGATGATAAATATAAACTCCATGGACGACCTTGCAGTATCTTACACCGCTCCTGTTACGCCATTTTTCTCAAAGGGTATAAAGGACGTTATTTCAAGGCGGAGCTTTCGGTCATATGAGAAAACTCACAGCACCATTAAAGAATACAAGCTTGACGAAAAGGGGGGGAGCCAATGAAAAAGCTTACGCCATCGCAGTTTTTTGCAATGCTCATCTGCACAAGAGCCTTTTCAATGATGACATTTCTCCCTGAAACCACCGCAAACGCTTTGGAGCTTATGCTTGGAACAGTGCTGTCTACAGCTTTTCAGATAGTTATGATATGCGGTATGGCGGCTTTTCACAAGCGCTTTCCTAATGATGACCCATGCACCCTTGCGGTGAGCCGTTCAAAGTGGGCAGGCAGGGGAGTTTGCGCATTGTATCTTGTATATTTCCTGGCAGTGTCATTTTATGTTATCGGCACCTTCACATATTTTATGGACTACTATTTCTCCGACTATATCCCACGGCTCATGATAGTTCTCAGCATTGCCGCCTGCGGGATTTATGTAGCTATGGCAGGCCTTGGGGTCATAGGAAAAACGGGTACAGTGCTTTTTGCACTTTTTCTCTTTGTGACAGCCACTCTTGTTATAAGCTCTCTTGAAAATTTCACATTCGTTGATTTTCATCTTGCGGAAAGAAACGTTGGCAAAGGCATTTTTCATTCTGCTGTCAGCGAGCTTGCAAGAAGCTCCTATCTTGCAGTGATAGTTTTTCTTTTACCCTCAATAAAGGGCAATGCCGCAAAAACGTCTGTGTATTTTCTGCTCACAAGGCTTGCCCTTGTTGAAATAGTCTTAGGCTTTATCACAATGATACTTGGAGATTACACTCTTCTTGCAAAACTGCCTTTCTTCGCACTTGCGGCATTTTCACGCACTGCTATAATAGAACGCTATGACGCCGCTGTTATGGGCGTGTGGGTAATGCTCTCGGTATATAAGCTGGGAGTGTATTTCCATTGTTCAGGCAGATGCCTGAGATATGTTTTTCCTAAGCTCGGTTCTGGCTCGGGCGTGATAATAACAGCGGCGATTCCTGCGGCGGTGACGCTTTTCTGGCTCTTGCCTCACAAGTGGGAGAGCATCGCATACGCAGGGCTCAGCCCTATCCCACTCATATTTCTCGGAGGCGTAATACCGCTTCTATGCCTGATATTTGTGAAAAAGGGGGCGAGATCTGATGAAAAAGCGTAAGATACAGGTGGCTGTTGTGCTTTTTATCGCAGCGGTGACGCTGTTGTTTTCTTCTTTCGGCAGGCAGGTGGATATCGAGGAGCGAGTTCTCTGCCATGCTATGGGCGTTGACTATGAGAACGGGGAATACAATGTGTCACTGCAGGTCTTTAAGACCCAGAGTATGGGTTCTGACACTCCTCTTGATGTGAGCCAGTCCAATATACAGACTGTCAATTGCAAAGGCAGGAGTATCCGAGACGCCATTGAGGGCTGTCAGTATCAGCTAGGCAGGGAGATCTTTTTTGGCCATCTTCAAATAATATGCTTTAATAAAAATATAGATCTTTCCTCTCCTGAGGAGCTGTTCTCTTTTGCTATAAAGGACAAAAATGTTTTTCTTGGAGTGGAGCTTTGCTTGGCGGAAAATACCGCAGAGGAGCTTATGAATGTTCAGCTAACAAGGGGAACGATGTCCTCAGAAAACTTCACACAGGTGATAAAAATGGGTGTAAAAAACGGCATAACGGTGGAGTGCCGCCTTATCGACCTGCTTTCCTGCATAAGATCACCGCAGTATATCGCTATGCCGGTTATCTCTATCAAACAACCGCTGGGAGATTTTGCGGAGAGCCATAAGGAAAAGTCAGCGGAACAGCAGGAGCCGCTTTTGGAAATAAAAAAGACCGCCCTTATACGAAAAGGTACGGTGCTTGAGAGCTATCTTTCCCACGCTGACGCATCAGGCTGTCTGTGGCTCACGGGAAAGGCAGAGCAGTATTCTGATATTATCGACTATAACGGAAGCCCCATGGACGTCAGGATAACCTCTGACGGCCACAGCCTGAAGCTTGATAACGAGAACGGCAGGCTCGTGTGCAGATTGAAGCTCACTGTCCTTGCACACACTTCTCTTGATATCCGTGACGAGAAAAGCTCAGATGATGTGGCGGCACTTGTGAAACAGCGCCTTGAAGAAAACATCACAGGTGTGTGGAACAAAGCCATGTATGAGAACAGAACGGACATTTTTGATGTTTGGCGGCTTTTCCGTCATAAATATCCGCAAAGCTATCTAAAGTATGCAGACCGCCTTGATGAAGTGTTAGGCTCGGTGGAGCTTGAAACTGATATCACCTGTCGGGTGTCATAAGACAGAGCATATCCTCGGGAAGCGGTGCGGTAACAGCCACTATCCTGCCGTTTTCAGGGCTTTGAAAAGTCATTTTTTCGCAGTGGAGAGCCTGACGGCTTATAAGAGGGTTTGCCTTGCCATAAAGGTCGTCGCCTAACAGGGGATAGCCCATAAAAGCCGTGTGTACCCTTATTTGGTGCGTTCTGCCAGTTTCAAGAAAGAAGTCCACAAGAGAAAGATCTCCCAGCCGTTTGCGTACAAGATAATCCGTTGCGGAATATTGTCCGTCAGCCCTCACACAGCGTTTTATTATAGTTTCCTGCTCCCTTGCGATAGGCGCACAGATACGCCCGCCGCAGTGGGGCAGGTCTTTTATTATTCCAACATAGGTTTTTTCAAAGCTTTTTTGGAGCATTGCGGCGCTTCGCTGACTTTTTGCCACAAGCACACAGCCGCTCGTGTTGCGGTCAAGGCGGTTGACAGGTCTAAAAACGAGGCTTGGATAAAGTGCGGCAAAAAGATTGCCCAGCGTATCATCACGATGCTTTATTGACGGGTGGCAGGGCATAAAAGGCGGCTTTGAGAACACCACCACCTCGCTGTCCTCATAGAGAATATCAGCTTTCAGGTCAGGATTAGGGTCAAGAGCTTCACCGTCACCCTCGTTTATCATGATGATATCATTTTCATACACAAGGTCAACGGTGCGGATAAGGACGCCCTTTCTTGTCATGCCGTTTTCAGTGCGCTTGAGCCTTGTTATGAGCCTTTTTGAAAAGCCCCTTGAACGCAGTACACATTCAAGGGCTTTTTCATTTTCTTCTTTTGTTATTGTAACGGTCATTTGCTGTATTTCCTCCAGCGCTTTATCATTGACGGCATTTTGTCCTGCCAGTAGCTTCCCATTATATCCTGCAAAAATACAATGTAGCTGAGCCTGAAATAAGGATATATCACAAAGATAGGATACACTAGCAGAAGTGCCGGAAGATACATGACAAAGCTGAACAAAAATGAAATATATCTGCCATGCTGACCGTCCATGAGCCTTACGGAAAGGTCGCAAGCGTCAAAAATGTTGGTGCGTGGGTTTAGAGTCATTATATATGGCGCAAGGGCTAGGGAAATCCAGTAATGCACCATAAGTCCGAAAAACACAACCGACAGACCCAGCGAGAACATGAAGCAAAGAAGTCCTGCGGAGGTAAGCTCGCTGAGCTTGCATACCCAGCCCCAGTAGTAAACGCTGTATGCCGATATGGCAAAAGGCACTGCGGAAAATAATTTCAGTGAATTGATTATAATGGAAGAAAATATGGTGTGGGAATAATATACATAAGAATGTGAGTTTATATACTGCCTCGAACCCACATAGCTGTCCGCTCTTGCAATATCAACGAAAAATCTGCGGACAGTCCACATTTCAAAAGCTGCAAAAGGTATAACGACAATGAGGTCAAGAAACCAGAACAGCCTTACGGAAACATGGTCTTT
This sequence comes from uncultured Ruminococcus sp., assembly GCA_934435205.1. Lineage (GTDB taxonomy): Bacteria > Bacillota > Clostridia > Oscillospirales > Ruminococcaceae > Hominimerdicola. The sequence continues at coordinate 60,484 of CAKSAK010000006.1, forward strand.
TATTCCCTGCCACGAGAAAAAGTACTCCCAGCCGATGCGTTTGAAAAGCAGAAAAAGGGCAAGCTCGCACAAACCAAGAAATACAAACACCGCAAACAAAAATGCCGTGAGTGATACGCAGTTTCCCATGTTCTGACTTATGTTTTTTCTTGCCAATAGTTTTATCTCTTTGTTTGTCAAGCCTTTTTCCTCCCCTCGTTTTTTTGCTCTTGTTTACTTTTCGTCCTCGTCAGCGTAGTAATCTTCAAATGTGTAATCAGGCATTTCTTCATATCTCGGCGGATATGTTCCTATTACCTCGAAAGCGTTTGAACGCTGCCACATGGAAGCTGTCACCATGACTTCAAAGCCCTCGCCGAAATCGCAGGCATAGTCCATAGGCTTTCTTTTCGGTACGCCAAAGCCTGCCAGCATATTCATTATAAGTCCTCCGTGGGTGCAGACCGCAACGTTTGTAAGACCCTCGTACATCATATCGGAAATGATGATGTTCAGCGCTTCATAACAGCGGTTTATGACCTCTCTTGTTGATTCGCCGTTGGGCGGAGGATTGTCAAGTCCTCCTTTTATGAACTGCTCATAATCAGGGTCGTTCATAAGCTCATCAGCGGTCTTGTTCTCAAACTTGCCGAAGTCCATTTCACGAAGCTCAGGCATCTCAGCCACAAGTCGGTTCGGCTGGAGTATAGACATAGTCTGTTTGCACCTTTTTAAAGGCGAGGTGTAGACCTTCTGCACCGAAGGGTAATCATACTTTTCTATCTTTTCATAAAGCTGGTCAGCACCCTCTTTGCACAGGGGCAAGTCGGTAGTGCCGATATAACGTCCGTCAAGATTTGCCTGCGTCATTCCGTGGCGGATAAATGCTATTCTGTAGCCTTTCATATTTAAAATACCTGCTTTCTGTTATCTTTTATGGTTAGTGCTTTAAAACCTGCACAATTTTTTTCGCTTTTATTCGTCATTTTATATTTACAAACACATAAATTTATAGTATAATAGAATAATGGTTGAAAAACCAATGTGATTTTATACATGGGAGATATTACATGAGCAATGACAGCAAAGATGAGCTGACTCTCAGGATAGGTGAGAAGCTTACCGCCGCAAGGATAGAAAGCGGCTATACACAAAGCCGTGCGGCAAGAGCAGTCGGCACCAGCCAGTCTTGCATATCAGCCGTTGAACACGGCAAAAAGCAGAACGTCAATATCATCATTGCTCTTATAAAGCTTTACGGCGCTTCCTATGAAGATGTGTTCGGTGCAGTTCAGGTCAAAGAAAGGCCTCGTGCTGAAAGCTGTCCGGACGAGGGAAGCGAGCTGCTGAGGGAGCTTATAAAAGACAGCGGCATCAAGGGGCTTGAAACTCAGACGGACATGGCGGTGAAAATATGCACCTATATGCTTCTGAGAAAGCTTTACTCTGAAAACCCACACAACTCCCACAAGCTTTTTGAGCTTGACACTGAGGAAACCATGGAACGCTGTGTAAAATATCTTTCTGCTCAGCCTAAAGACCTTGACAGGATCCTTAGTATGGCAGGAAAAAAGGTGAACAGGCTCGAGGTTTCAGTGGGAAAAAATCCTGAACTGAGGGCGTTTATCAAAGAGTGCGAACACATTTTGCTCGCTTGCACATAAGAATTTTGATACCGTTGTTATCATACTTCGGATATTATAACACACTTTTCAACTAATTTCAAGTGAGGTATAAAAATGAAAAAGCCTGAAAGGCGGTTGTTTGTATCGGTAGCGTGTGCGGCGGCTCTTATGGTGTGCGGAGCGGTGATGATACACCTTGATAAAAAGCCTGACGAAGCGACATTTTTCGCCATGGATTGCCCATGCACAGCGGCTGTATACGGCGGCGACGCTGAGGCGGTGAAAGAGCGGATAAAGTCTTTGGAAAAGCTTTATTCGCCTTATGAGGAAGGCTCGGAGTTATCACGGCTCAATGAGAGCGGCAGGCTTGAGCTTTCTGAGGAAACTGCACAGCTTATAGAAAAGAGCATAGAGCTTACAAAAAAATACGGCGGAGCGGATATTTCCGCAGGGGCGCTGACAGCACTTTGGAACGTTACTGGCGATGAACCGAGAGTGCCTGAGCAAAGTGAGATACAGACTGCTCTTTCCGCTGTGGGATATGAGAATATAAAGCTTTCTGGGAGCGAATGTGTCCTTGAAAACGGTACACAGATAGACGTGGGCTGTGACGGAAAGGGCTTTGCACTTGACGAAGTGAAAAAGCTTTTGGATAGCGAAAAAGCCGATTGCGGGGTGGTGAGCTTTGGCTCGTCAACGCTTCTTTACGGGCAGAAGCCGGATAAAACAGATTTCAAGGTTGCGGTCACAGACCCTTTTGATAACGATAACACCTGCCTTAGCTTCACAAGCGGCAGCGGATTTGTTTCCACTTCGGGGGGATATGAGCGTTATTTTGAAGCGCAGGGCAAAAAGTGGAGCCATATTTTTGACCTGACAACAGGTTATCCCTGTGAAACAGACCTTGTTTCTGTAACTGTTGTGGGGCAAAGCGGCATTGAAACCGATTTTCTGTCTACCTGCATTTTTATTGGCGGAAGCGTTGAGCTTGACAGGTGGCTCAGTGATGAAGATATAGAAGTTATTGCCATTGATGAAAATGGCGTAGTTTACTGCTCTGACAGTATAAAGAGCAGGATAAGTATAAGTGATGATAAATTCAGGTTTGAATAGTCATAAAGTATGATAAGGGGGAAATTTATGAAACTCAACAGCATTTTTCTTTCCCACAAAAAGGGGACGGAAAACAGCGAAACTATCGCCATGCCGCTGCCTGCAAGAGTGAAGATATCCATGTCACAGCACATGGGAGCACCTTGCGAGCCGACAGTTGCCAATGGTGACAGAGTGCTTGTGGGACAGGTCATAGGCGAAAGCAACGCTTTTATGTCATGCCCTGTTCACTCGTCTGTGTCAGGCACAGTGGCGGCGATATCCGAACTGCTCACAGCAGGCGGAAAGGTATGCAAAATGGTGGAGATAGACACCGACGGAGAGCAGGAGGTATCACCTGACGTAAAGCCGCCTGTTATAACAGACAAGGCGAGCCTTTGCGAAGCTGTAAGGCAATCAGGCTGCTGCGGAATGGGCGGCGCAGGCTTCCCGACGCACATAAAGCTCAACTTTGACGAGGAAAAATACAAGGTGGATACCCTTGTTATAAACGCCGCTGAGTGTGAGCCTTACATAACAAGCGACTACCGTGAGATGATGGAGAACGCTGACGATGTTATGTGCGGAATAAGGCTCGTGCGTGATATGCTGAAACTGAAAAAGGTGGTCATCGGTATAGAGGACAACAAGCCGCAGGCTATAAAGCTTATGCGTGAAAAGTCGGCTGATGATGAAAGTATCGAAGTAAAGGTGCTGAAGTCTTGCTATCCTCAGGGCGCAGAAAAGGTGATAATATTCAACGCCACAGGACGTGTAGTTGGCGAGGGTCAGCTCCCGTCAGATCAGGGCGTTATCGTAATGAACGTCACCACAGCAGGCTTTATCGGAGAGTATTCCAAAACTGGTATGCCACTCATATCAAAGCGTATAACCGTTGACGGCGACGCAGTTTCAACGCCTTGCAACGTGAAAGTACCTATAGGAACTTCTGCGGAGGATATACTGAAATTCGGTGACTGCGATAAAGAAAAGGTTAGAAAAGCCCTTTTTGGCGGTCCTATGATGGGAATGTGCCTTTATGAGCTTGACACCCCTGTGACAAAGACCACAAACGCTATTCTTGCATTTGGCGAAAAGACCGATAAGAAAAAGGGTGTCGAGGACAGATGCGCACAGACAAACTGCATAAAGTGCGGAAGATGTATCTCTGCTTGTCCGCTGAATCTTATGCCTACAGAGCTTGAAAAGGCTTATGACAGGCGTGATAAGGAAGCGCTTATGAAGCTCAAGGTGGGTCTTTGCATGAACTGCGGTTCGTGTTCATACGTCTGTCCTGCAAAGAGGGATCTTGCAGAGAAAAATCAGCTTGCAAAAGCTTTCATAAGAACATAAGGAGGTAAGAAAATATGGAAAAAATGCTTGTCAGCCCTTCACCTCAGATAAGGGATAATATTTCTACCTCTAAGGTGATGACCCATGTGCTTGTGGCGCTTTGTCCAGCCCTTGCAATGTCTGCCTATGTTTTCGGCGGACGTGCGCTCATGCTCACAGGCTTTTGCATGATAACGGCGCTCATATGGGAAAGGCTTTGCAATCTTATAATGAAAAGACCAGACAGCACAAAGGATATCTCCGCTTTGGTAACGGGTATGCTTTTGGCGTTCAATCTGCCTGTGACAATGCCTTATTGGCAGGCCGCTATCGGCACATTCGTTGCTATCGTTATAGTAAAACAGCTTTTCGGCGGATTGGGACAGAATTTTGCAAACCCTGCTATCGTGGGAAGAATAGTTCTTATGCTTGCTTTCACAGGCAACATGACACATTGGGTAGTGCCATTCTATGACCCTGACAACATCGTAACAGGTGCGACACCTCTTGCGGCGGCACATTCCGCACCTGCCGACTATCTCGACCTTTTCCTTGGCAGAGTAGGCGGCTGTTTGGGTGAAGTTTCTGCGGCAGCACTGCTCATTGGCGGTGTATATCTTATAATGATGAAGATAATCTCAGTACATACCCCTCTTGCATTTATCGGCACAGTGTTCGTGTTCTCTTACCTTTGCGGCGAGGACGGCATTTATCAGATACTTGCAGGCGGAGTAATGCTCGGTGCATTCTTCATGGCAACTGACTATGTTACAACTCCTGTTACAAAAACAGGCAAGGTGATATTCGGTATCGGCTGTGGTATAATCACCTGCGTGATACGCTTCTTTGGCTCTTATCCTGAGGGCGTTTCATTCTCCATACTGCTTATGAATATTCTTACACCATATATCGACATGATAACAAAAACTAAGCCTTTAGGGGCTATAACAAAGAAAAAGGAGGCGAAGTCTGAATGAAAGATAAAATAATGCCTCCATTGGTGCTGACTATAATATGTATAGTTGTCAGCGGACTTTTGGTGCTTGCCTATAATGCCACATATGTTGACAATACAGGTGTTCTTACAGACGATATGAAAAAGGGCTGTGAGGAGATATTCGGCAAGGGCAGTTATGAGATAATGCTTGACGGCGAGGGTGACAGCAAGACCCCTGTCACATTCGACACAGAGGGCGTGAACTCCATTATCACAGACAAGGATAACGGCAGATGTGTTATCGAGATAACAGAGGACGGCTATTCAAAGGGCGGACTTCATCTGCTTATCGGTATAAACAGCGAGGGAACTATCGAGGGGATAGAATTTCTCTCCATAGGTGAAACTCCGGGTCTTGGCACAAAGGTGCAGGACGAAAGCTTCCTTTCAAAGCTAAATGGCTTTGGCGTTGACACTGATGAAAATTCTATCGACAATGTTACCGCCGCCACCTATTCTTCAAAGGGAATGAAATCTGCGTGCAAAAAGGCTGTAAAGCTTTTTGACGAGCATAAGGAGGAGATACTCAATGGCTGAGAAAAATTCTAATCTGTATGAATTTACAAAGGGTATCATAAAGCAAAACCCGACACTTGTTACGCTCCTTGGTATGTGTCCGACACTTGCGGTCACAACAATGGCTAAAAACGGTATCGGCATGGGACTTGCCACAACGTTCGTGCTTGTCTGCTCAAACTTTGTTATATCCCTTTTGAAAAACGTTATCCCAAAGGCTGTAAGACTGCCTTGCTTTATTGTAATAATCGCAGGCTTCGTTACTCTTATCGAGTTTCTTATGAAAGGCTATATACCTGAGCTTTACAGCGCTCTTGGCGTGTTCTTATCCCTTATAACAGTAAACTGTATAATCCTTGGCAGAGCGGAGGCTTTTGCCAGCAAGAACAAGATATTCCCGTCCATACTTGACGGACTTGGAATGGGTCTTGGCTTTACCCTTTCACTGTTCACAATGGGCTCTATAAGAGAGATACTTGGAACAGGCTCATGGTTCGGCTTCAAGATACCTTTCCTGTGCGACGATCCTATGACAGTGTTCATCATGCCGGCAGGCGGATTTTTCGTGCTTGGCTGTCTTATCGCACTTGTGAACAAGATAGCGAACAAGAAGCCGCCAAAGGAGATATCCTGCTCAGGCTGCCCAAATGCGGCTTTGTGCAAGGGTCAGTGCAGAACAGAGAGTGAGGAGGCATAAAAATGAGCTACATACTTATACTTATTGGCTGTGTGTTCGTAAATAACGTTGTGCTTTCTCAGTTCATGGGAATATGTCCTTTCCTTGGCGTATCAAAGCAGATGAAATCATCTGTGGGAATGGGCGCAGCGGTAATATTCGTTATGATATGCGCAACAGCTATCACATATCCTGTATACAGGCTTCTTGAGCATTTCGGTATAGAGTATCTTAAAACAGTGGCGTTCATACTTGTTATAGCAATGTTCGTTCAGCTTGTGGAGATAGTCATGAAAAAGATGATGCCGCCTCTCTATAAGGCGCTTGGCGTTTATCTGCCTCTTATCACAACCAACTGTGCAGTTCTCGGCGTTACTATCGGAAACATAGACAACGGCTATAATTTTCTTCAGTCCCTCACAAACGCACTTGGAACAGGACTTGCGTTCACACTTGCCCTCCTGCTTTTCAGCGGAGTAAGAGCAAGGATAGAGAACTGCGATTTTCCTGAGACTTTCAAGGGCGTGCCTGCAACGCTCATTGCGGCGTCTATCGTTTCGCTGAGCTTTATGGGCTTCTCGGGAATAATTTGATAATTTGATATGAAACATACAAGGGCTGAATTTACAAAGCCGATGAAAAAGACCCACACTATATTGATACCCTCGATGTTGGATTTTCACTTTCCGCTGCTGAAATACGCATTTTTGAGCGGCGGATATAAGTGCGATGTTATCGGGGTGAATGAATACAGCCGGTCAAAGATGATAAGCGCAGGCTGGGAATATTCAAATAACGACGTCTGCTTTCCCTGCAATCTCATAATAGGGCAGTTCATATGCGCATTAAAAAGCGGTAAATATGACACCGCAAAGACAGCCCTGCTCCTGCCCCAAACGGGGGGAGGGTGCAGAGCGTGCAATTACATTATGCTGCTGCGAAAGGCACTTTTGAAGGCAGGTCTGCCAAATGTTCCTGTTGTGTCGCTGAATGTCAGCGGAGTTGAAAAGCACAGCGGATTTTCCATAACGCCGAAAATGGTACTGACGGCTTGTGCGGCCATATATTACAGCGATCTGCTTATGTATCTTTACAATGAGCTTTCGCCCTATGAGCTGAAAAAAGGCGAAGCCCTCGGCATTGTCCAACGTTGGAACAGCAGGCTTTCAAAGCTTTTTGAGCAAGGCAAAGCCGCCGACCCTATTTCAATGCCCGTGATATTTCGCAAGATATGCGAAAGCTTTGCAGAGATAAAGTGCGATAAAAGCAGGCAGATCAAAAAGATCGCCATAACAGGGGAGCTTTACATAAAGTTCTGCGCCCTTGGCAACGGCGAAACTGAGAGATATCTCCGTGAGCTGGGCTGTCAGATATATATGAGCGGCTTTGTGCCTTATATAATGTACCTTGCCGATTCCTGCACCAATGACGACAATATTTACGGCAGAAAAACTTTTGCAGGCGTTGGTGCAAAAGCTCTTATCGCCTATATGAAAATGCTTTGGCGCAAGATGAATTTGGCGCTGGTGCAAAATGGCTTCGAGCCTATGGAGGACTATGAAGCCTTGAAAAGCTATGGCGAAAGCTTTGGCTGCCTTGGCGAAACAATGGGGGACGGCTGGCTTATCGGTGCAGAAATGTGTTCAGCGTTGAAGAACGGCTGCAAAGGCGTTGTGATACTGCTGTCTTTCGGCTGTCTTGTTAGCCACACTTGCGCAAGGGGCATAATAAAGCGCATAAAAAAGCTTTACCCCGAAAGCATTATCACCGCCGTTGATTACGATTCGGGTACGGCGGACGTGAATATCAAAAACCGCATTAAGATGACCCTTGATTTTATGGATAATACGACCAAACTAAATAAATTTGAAAGAGGAGAATGATATGGAATATTTGATCCCTTTGGCTATATTTGCCGCTTTGGGCATATTGGCAGGCGTTCTGCTGACTGTGGCTTCAAAGGTTTTTGCCGTTGAGGTGGATGAGCGTGTTGACGCTATCGCTGAAGCGCTTCCGCAGGCAAATTGCGGAGCTTGCGGATTTTCAGGCTGTGCGGATTATGCTGACGCTATCGTGAACAAGGGTGCTGAATGTAACCTTTGCCGTCCAGGCGGAGAAGCTGCCGCAAAGAAGATAGCCGAGATAATGGGCGTTGAGGTGACCGCAACAGAGCCGCAGGTGGCTTTCGTGCGCTGTTCGGGAGATTGCTCTCATACACCGCATAAATACGATTTTGACGGCATTCAGAGCTGTGCGGCGTGCAATAGATTTTATGACGGAAGCAAGCTTTGCACAAGCGGCTGTCTTGGCTACGGCGATTGTATCAAGGTCTGCTCTCAGGGGGCAATATCTATCGTTGACGGAATTGCCGTTATCGACAAGGCAAAGTGTATGGGCTGCGGGCTTTGCGCAAAAGCCTGTCCAAATGGTCTTATCGCAGTGAGAAGGATCTCACAGGCTGTGGATATCTGCTGTTCATCAAGAGATGTGGGCAGAGTGACAAGGTCTGTTTGCCCTAACGGCTGTATAGGCTGTAAGCTTTGCGAGAAGAACTGTCCGTCAGGCGCTGTTACAGTGCAGAACAACCACGCTGTTATCGACTATGACAAGTGTACAAACTGCGGAAAGTGTGCAGAGGTGTGCCGTGTCCACGCTATCAGGTCTATCATGGGCGAAAAAGTGGAAGTGCAGTAAAATATTTTGCTTTAAAGGCTCTCTTGATGTTTATGCGTCAGGGGAGCTTTTTGTGTGCCAAAAATACACAGCCAAATTTGTGCAGTGTTCACGAAAAGTTCAGCATTTGTTGACATATACTTATAAATGATTTATAATACTATTTGTACGAATAATTGTCAGCGGCAAGAAAAATATAGCCGAATTTTAAGGAGAACACAGCAGAATGAACATTAAAGACAACAGAATTATCAGTGAAAAAAACGTTTTCAGACGGATAGCGGCACTTTTGACAACGCTCTTGCTGGTTATCACAGTGATACCAGATGGTTTCTCGGTGGCTATAACAGCGGTGGCAGAAGCGGCGGAAACGGCTGTTACAGGGGCAGATTTCGATACAGACAGCATGGAAATCGTCACCTATAATGTGGTTGATGATTTCGGTGCAGACAACACGGGAAACGCCATGACCGAAAAGCAGATACAGCAGGCACTTGACGCTGCACAGGAAAATTCAGGACAGGGCATTTTCACAAAAGTTGTGATACCAAAGGGAACGTATCTTATTTCTTCTGCACTTGTGGTATACAGCGATACTTGGATATATTGCGAAGAGGGCGTTGAGATAAAAAGATGCGTTTCCCGTGGACCTATGCTTATGTGCGACAATAATGGTATCGGCGGCTATGAGGGCGTTAAAAACGTTATCGTTGAGGGTGGAATATGGAACGGAAACACAGACCAGTGGCCAAATACCGCAGATTTTTCAAATATCAGATTTGCACATTGCAGAAATATTCTTCTGAAAGATATGCACGTCAAAAATAACGAGAATGGTCATCATATGGAGATAGGCGGTGCGGCTGATGTCACCATTGAGGGCTGTACTTTCACAGGATATACAGGCTACAGAAAAAAAGAAGCCATTCAGCTCGACTGCATGAACAACAGCAGAGTTTTCGCAGGCTATGCGCCTTTTGACGATACATTATGTGAAAATGTGGTCATAAAGAATAATCTTTTCTCAGGCATTTGCAGAGGTCTTGGTTCTCATTCTGCCACTCTGGGTATCTATTACACCGATATCCTTATCGAGGACAACGTTTTTGAAAACCTCGACGATATGGCAATGATAATGTACAATTACAAAAATTGTACCATAACAAACAACACTATCACAAACTGCGCAAGCGGTATCGAGTTCAAGGCAATGTCCAGCCTGCCTAATAACAATTTCAATCCCCCTGTGGTGAAGTCCATGGAGGAAGCGGTTGACGGTTTTGAGGACGATGCAAACTCTGTTATTTCATCTAACACTATCTCTGTAAGCGGTGATGACGAATACGGCATTACAAGCGGTATACGCCTGACAGGATATGAGGTCAAGGACAACGGTGTTATCCCTGACTATAATTACAGAGTGGCAGGAGTAAAGATCGTCGAAAATCGAATCGAGAGCAACGGCACTGCTATCGCACTTAATGACGCCGAAAATTGCAGTATCGAATCAAACATTCTTGTTACAAAGCAGGACGGTGTTAATTACAAGGATAAAAATGGTCTTACTCTTAACGAGTGTGACAATATAAAGATAACAGATAACTACATTTCAGGCTCAGCCAGAAATGGTGCTTCCATTACTGACAGCTCAGGGAATACCCTTGAGAACAATACCATAGAGAACGTTGGAATGAACGGAATAAATATCTACAACGGCTCTGAGAACAATATTGTAAGCTCAAACAGCGTAAATTCAGCGAAAAAGCATGGTATAGCAGTGGCTGCAAATTCTTCCGCTGTGATAAAGTCCAACAGCATTTCAAAGGCGGGGGACACGGGCATTCTTATTTATAACGGCTCAAAGGGCGAGTGTTCAGGAAACGAAGTTAAAAATGCCGTGGGTCATGGTGTCGTGTTCAGCAAGAATGCTTCGGGCAAGGCGGCTTCAAACACTGTTTCAGGGGCAGGCAAGCATGGCGTGCTTGTTACAGATCACTGCGGCAGTGTGGCTCTAAGCTCAAATAAAATATCAAACAGCAAGCAGAATGGCGTTTGCGTATCAAATTACAGCAGTTCCGTGAGCGTAAATTCAAACAGCATAAGCGGTTCCGGAAAGAACGGCATAAGCGTAAGCTCCCACAGCAAGGCTTCACTTAAAGACAACACTGTGAACGGCTCAAAGTCTGCGGCAGTTGCAAAGAGTGCAGATTCTTCTATCAGCCTGCCGAGAGTATCAGGATTGTCTGTGAAGTCTGTGAATGACAAGGATATACAGATAAGCTTCTCTGGCAGATCAACTAACAAATGCGGTTATGAGATATACAGGAAAACAGGCGCAAAGGGAAAATATTCTGCCGTTGGGACGACTGCAAAAGGAACGTTTACAGATGGATCTTTCAAGGCTAACACAGATTATTATTACAAAGTACGCTGTTATGAAACTGTGTCAGGCAAGAGGGTATATGGTGGATATTCCACTGAGATAAAGGTAAGATCAGCAACGAAAAGATCTGTCGGGAAGGCGTCTGTCAAGGTGTCAGATCAGGTGTGGACAGGTAAGGCACTGAAGCCTGCTGTCACTGTAAAGGACGGAAACGTCACCCTCAAAAAAGACAGGGACTATACTGTAAGCTACTCTGCAAACAAGGATATAGGCACTGCTAAGGTGACTGTCACAGGCAAGGGAAGCTACACAGGCAAGATAACAAAGACTTTCAAGATAAACCCACAGGGACAGAGCATTTCTGTCAAGGGTGACAAGAGCGGAAAGAAGATAGCGGTCGCTCTTGCAAAGCACAGCTCAAATTCAGGCTATCAGGTGTCATATGCCGACAACAGCGGCTTTAAGAACAGCAAGTCCTTGTGGCTCAGCGGAAATTCAAAGAACAAAGGCACAATAAAAGATCTTAAAAGCAAAAAGACATATTACGTCAAGGCAAGGGATTATAAAACCATTGGCAAGACCAAAGTGTACGGCAAATGGTCGGCTGTGAAGAAGGTAAGTATTTAGGGCAAAAAATTTTCCAAGCCGATTGACAAGGCTCTTATAATGTGGTATAATTCAAGATATGACAAGGAAGGTGAATGTAATGACCAATGTTGTAAAGGGCGATCAGGTAAAGGATTCATACGGCAAGATCTATGATGTTATCGAAGTTCATGAGCATAATGTTATGGTGCTTGAGCCGGGTAAGCCTTACTGGGAGCGTATCTGCATGGGACGTTTTGATTTCGACTCATATTTCAGAAGAGCAGATGAGCCTATGACAGATGATATGCCTCGTCCAATGGGCATCGATGAAGAAGACTTCGATGAGGACGAAGAGGAAGAAGAATAAGATTTATTGCGGTTGGCTTTTGTCAGCCGCATTTTTATTGCACAAAAAACGCCACGGAGATATTTTCTCCGTGGCGTTTTTTCTCTTGGCGGAATTGTCCTTTTTATGCTGTTTCTTCTGCGAAGTTTCCTGTGTAGAGCTGATAATATTTGCCCTTTTTGGCAATAAGCTCGTCATGTGTGCCACGCTCGATTATCCTGCCCTGCTCAAGTACCATTATGCAGTCTGAGTTTCTGACAGTCGAAAGTCTGTGGGCGATAACGAATGTTGTTCTGCCCTGCATGAGAGCGTCCATACCTGCCTGTACAAGACTCTCTGTTCTTGTGTCGATAGAGGAGGTAGCCTCGTCTAGGATAAGGACAGGAGGGTCGCCAACTGCCGCTCTTGCAATGGCTATAAGCTGACGCTGACCCTGTGAAAGGTTCGAGCCGTCGCCTGTGAGAACAGTGTTGTAGCCGTCAGGAAGTCTTTCTATAAAGCCGTTTGCGTTTGCAAGCCTTGCCGCCGCTATACATTCCTCGTCTGTGGCGTCAAGGTTGCCGTAGCGGATATTTTCCATTACTGTGCCTGTGAAAAGGTGTGTGTCCTGCAAAACTATGCCGAGAGTTTTTCTCAGAGCAGGCTTCTTTATCTTTGTAATGTTTATTCCGTCATAGCGTATCTTGCCGTCCTGAATATCATAAAAGCGGTTGATAAGGTTTGTGATAGTGGTCTTTCCTGCGCCTGTTGAGCCAACGAAAGCTATCTTCTGACCAGGCTTTGCAAAAAGCTTTACGTCATGAAGAACTATCTTGCTGTCATCATATCCGAAGTCAACGCCGTCAAATACGACCTCGCCCTCCATTTTTTTGTAGTCAACAGTGCCGTCAGCCTGATGACGATGCTTCCATGCCCATATGCCTGTGCGTTCTTTGCATTCTTCAAGCTCGCCGTTCTGGTTATATTTTGCATTAACGAACTCAACATAGCCCTCGTCTGTTTCAGGCTTCTGGTCGAGAAGGTCAAACACTCTGCCTGCGCCTGCTGTCGCCTGAACAACGAATGCCATTTGCTGGCTTATCTGTGTGATAGGCTGTGTGAAGTTCTTGTTAAGGGATACGAAAGTTACGATAGTGCCAAGGGTAAGACCTGCATAGCCGTTTATGGCAAGGATAGCTCCCACAATGGCACAAAGCACATAGCTGAGGTTTCCGATGTTTGCGTTTATCGGCATCATGATGTTTGCGTACTTGTTAGCTTCGTTTGCACTTACTCTCAGCTTGTCATTTATCTTTACGAAATCTTCTATTGCCTTGTCCTCGTGACAGAATACCTTTACTACCTTCTGTCCGTCAAGCATTTCCTCGATAAAACCGTCAACTGCGCCAAGGTCACGCTGCTGAGCCGCAAAGTGCGCTCCTGACTTTGAAGCGAGATCGTTAGTCACCTTTACCATTACAAATGCCATTGCGATAGAGAGTATAGTAAGAGGAATGTTGAGGACTATCATGGAAACGAGGGTGGATATAAGTGTTGCAAGGGAGTTTATAAGCTGAGGTATGCTCTGGCTGATAAACTGCCTGAGAGTATCAACGTCATTTGTGTATACTGACATGATATCACCGTGTGGGTGTGTGTCAAAATACTTGATAGGCAGGGTCTCCATGTTGAGGAACAGATCATCTCTTATGTTTCTCAGCGTACCCTGACCGATGTTTACCATTATCCTGTTGTATGCGTATGAAGCCGCAATGCCCACAACGTATACTACAGCAAGACCACCGAGAGCCTTTGCAAGTGGTGAAAAATCATGACTGGAGGTCTTTAGCATCGGTGTGATGTAGTCATCAACAAGTGACTGCGTGAACATCATTCCCGCAAGTGTGGTGACAGCCTGGATAAGTATGCACGCCACTACTATTATAAATGAGAACTTATAGTTTTTGAGCATATATTTCATTACTCTGCCGAGGACTTTCATCTGGTCGCCTGACATTTTAGGCTTGCCGCCCATTTCTTTATTCATTGGCTTAGGCATTTAAGCTTCCTCCTTTCCTGCTGACTGAACGTCGAAATCTCCGCCGCCCTTTACCTGAGATTCGTATATCTCACGGTATATATCGTTTGTTTCAACAAGCTTTTCGTGTGTGTCAAAGCCGTTCACTTTGCCACCGTCAAGAACGATTATCCTGTCGGCGTCCTGAACGCTTGAGATCCTCTGTGCGATAATGAACTTTGTTGTGCCTGGGATAGACTTTGCGAATGCCGCTCTTATCTTAGCGTCTGTGGCAGTGTCTACTGCGCTTGTGGAGTCGTCAAGGATAAGTACCTTTGGCTTCTTCAGAAGTGCTCTTGCAATACAAAGCCTTTGCTTCTGTCCGCCTGATACGTTCGTACCGCCCTGCTCGATATAAGTTTCATACTTGTCAGGGAAGCGTTCAATGAACTCGTCAGCGCAGGCTGCTTCGCAGGCTTCGATACACTCGGCGTCAGTTGCGTTTTCGTTGCCCCAGCGTAGGTTGTCAAGGATAGTGCCTGAGAAAAGCACGTTTTTCTGCAAAACTACAGATACCTGATCTCTCAGATATTCCATATCATAATCTCTTACGTCCTTGCCGCCAACGCATACAGAGCCTTCGTCAACGTCATAAAGACGGCTGATAAGATTTACAAGGCTTGTTTTTCCACAGCCTGTTGAGCCTATGATGCCGATAGTTTCGCCTGACTTTATGTGCAGGTCGATATTGTTAAGCACCATTTTTCCGCTTCCATGCTTGTATGAGAAGCTTACATTGTTGAAGTCAACAGAGCCGTCTTTCATATCCTTTGCTGGGTTCTCACCGTTGTGAAGATCAGGTGTTTCCTTGAGTATCTCTGAGATACGTCTGATACTTGCTGTACTCATTGATATCATAACGAATATCATAGAGAGCATCATAAGTGACATCATGGCGGAGATAACATATGTGAAAACAGATGAAAGCTCGCCTGTTTTCATCGTGCCTGCAACAACATTCTTTGCGCCAAGCCAGCTTATGAGCATTACGCAGGAGTAGATAACGAACATCATAACAGGGTTATTCAGTGCGATAAGGCTCTCAGCCTTTACGAACATCTTGTAGAGGTTGCCCGAAGCTTTCTTGAATTTCTTCTGCTCGAAGTCCTCTCTTACATATGCCTTTACAACTCTGATAGCCGAAACGTTTTCCTGTATGCTTGCGTTAAGGTCGTCATACTTTTTGAAAGCTTCTGTGAAAACTTTCATCGTCTTTTTAACGATGATTCCAAGAACTATGCCAAGAAGAACGATAGCTGCAAGGAATATAAGACTCATTGAGCCACTTACTGCAAAGCACATTGCCATTGAGCAGATGAGCATCAGCGGCGCTCTCACTGCGATACGGATTATCATTTGGTATGCGTTCTGAACGTTTGTAACGTCAGTTGTCATTCTTGTTACAAGACCTGCGGTGCTGAACTTGTCGATGTTTGAGAACGAATAGGTCTGCACCTTGCGGTAGATAGCTTCACGAAGATTGCAGGCAAAGCCTGATGAAGCCGAAGCCGCATATTTTCCTGCAAGAAAGCCCGAAAGCAGGCTGACCATTGCCGCCACTACCATTACGCCACCAAAAATATAAACGTTTGTCATGTTGCCCTTTTCAATGCCGTCGTCGATTATTTTCGCCGTTATAAAAGGCAGAAGCATTTCCATAAAGACCTCCAAAGCGGTGAAGATAGGGGTCAGAATGGAGTCCTTCTTGTACTGTTTGATCTGTGCTAGTATTTCTTTCAAGCCAGATCCCTCCTCTCATTTATTTTTATATTGTATTGTCTATCATTTTTTTCTGGAGCCTTTCCATTTCGTCAAGCTCCTGATCTGTAAAATTACGGAAAGCCATTGTTTCTATCTTTTTAAGACAGTCGCAAATGTCCTGCTGGAGGGTATAGGCTTTCTCGGTTGCTATTATCTTCTTGTGACGCTCGTCATCATCACTGCCCTCATAGGAGAGATATCCCCCTGCACGGAGCTTTTTTATAAGCCCTGATACCGTCGCACGGGAAATATTCAGATCGTGGTGTATCGCCGTTGAAAAAACAGGCTCGCCATTATGTTCCATTATGTACATAAGCACATGGCTCTGAGCGGCGGTTATACCCTTGCCTGCAAGCATGGTGTTTATCTCGCATTCTATTTTCAGATGAATGTATTTGGAATACCGCAGAATGTTCTTTTTCCTGTTATCTGCCAAATTGTTCGCCTCCTTACATTTTTGCACCTAACATTTTGCTTTAACTAATAATATCACACTTTTACTTGAAAGTGAAATACAAATATGTTATAATGAATAAAAGAATTTTATAGATTGCTATCAAATTTAATTTTTATTAAGAATTGTTTACCGAACGAAACAATTTGCGGAAATAAACAAATATAAAGGGGCGGTTTTTGTGAATACTGTACAATTGGAGTGCTTTTTGGCTGTGGCGCAGTATCTTAACTTTTCCAAGGCGGCGGAATCTGTGAGCATCACTCAGCCTGCGGTGAGCCACCAGATAGGTTCTTTGGAGGACGAGCTAGGGGTGAAGCTTTTCGTGCGAACGAGCAAGAGCGTTTCGCTTACAAGAGAGGGTATAATGTTCATTTCAGACGCAGAGCAGATACTTAAAATAGCAGGCTCAGCAAAATTCAGGCTGTCAGAAAAGCCTGAGGACGAGCCTGTGAGGATAAGCATAGGCTGTCACAATCAGGCGGAGCTGAACGTTTTGACTCCTGCCCTGAGAGAAATGTCCGGGCTTTATGATGATCTATTGCCGTATATAGATCTTACTCCGTTCAAGTCTATAGACAATCAGCTCAAAGATCAGAAAATACAGCTTCTTCTGTCATTTAAAAGTCCTCATAAACAGCCTTTTGACTATGTGGAGCTTTGCCGTTGTCAGTTTATGTGCCTTTGCCAGAAAGATCACCCCCTGGCAAAGGCGGATAGCCTTGATGTGGACGATATCTCAGGCAGACCTATTTTTATAGAGCATCACACCTGCCCTGACGAGATATTTGCCTTTCAGCACAGGATACTTGCGAACGGCAAGGTGGATAAGATAATATTCTGTGGAGATTATGAAAGCGCAGTTGCCATGGCGGAAGCGGGGCTGGGGTTTATGATCTTCCCCGCCATAGGGGACGCTTACAAAGGTCCGCTCAAAGCGATACCGATAAAAGGCGTGAAAGAGATATCTTTCGGTGTCTATTATCTCAGATCACAGCTTGAACAGCAGGCAAAGGATATGCTTAGGATACTGAAAAATCAGTTTGCAAAATAAAAGCACTGTATCGGTGGGTGATACAGTGCTGTGAATGTAAAAAACTTTGATAAGTGAGCTGTCGGGGACGTCAGCCCCTGCAAATGATGTATATACGCTGTTTTGTGTATATCAAACTATCGGTACGCATTTTTCACGACACATTCTGCAAATATTCTTCGAGGCAGAGGCCATTTTCATACATTTCCTTTGCCGCCTTTTCGCCAACATATCTGTAGTGCCATTCTTCTGGGATAATGCCTGTTATGTCCTGCTTTTCGGAGGTGTAACGCTGGATGAAGCCGTATTTGTAGCTGTTTTTGGCAAGCCAATCCCATACTTCCTGATTTGTAACTCTGCTGTCACCGCTTGCGATATCAACGCACAGACCAAGCTCGTGTTCGCTTGTGCCAGGCATCGCCACCCATTCTTCCGCATAGGCTTTCGCCTTTTTGTCGCTGTAGCCTATTTTCTGATAGTGCTCATACTTGCTCTCAAGTATGTCCTGCTGATCCTCTGCGGTGCGGAACGATGATGTGATAGTTGGATATATCCCCTGTGAGCGTGCGTCATCAAACATTTTCTGAAGCTGTGGATAAATGCGGCAGTCCACTGCCTGACCATTGTCAAGAGCGGTGAGTATCACTGAGCAATTCTCGCATATAGGCGTGTCATTGTTCACCAATGTGAGCTGCCAGTCCTGCTGGGCGTTATACTCTGCAAGCTGAGATGATGTCACGCTGTCGTCATAGGCGTATTCCACTGCGGCAGGGGTGAACTGCTTCTTGGGCTTCATATCAGGAATGTAATATCTGTATATAAGCAATGCCACAGCCAAAATAATGATTGCAGTGGCGATTACGATATGCTTTTTGTTTTTCTTTGTCATAATGACCGCTCCTTTGCTTTTGCTGTATCAATGATACCATATTAAAGAAGCTTTCGCACGAGTATTAGCTTAACTGTTTCATAAGATTTTCTTAATTTGTCGGACTAGCGTTAAGCTATTGTCGGTGATAACAAATTTTGCATGACGATTTGTGCATATCGACGATTTTGTGTAAAAGGTCTTGACTTGGAGCTAACTCCAAGTAGTAAAATATAATCAATAAATAAAACTCTAGGAGGTAATTACCATGGCAGTAAAACAGACAGCAGGCAGAAATAGTCTTGGCGACCTTGCACCTAAATTCGCAGAGCTTAATGATGACGTACTTTTCGGCGAGGTATGGTCAAGAGAGGACAAGCTCTCGCTGAGAGACCGTTGTATCGTTACAGTGACCGCTCTTATGGCAAAGGGCATTACAGACAATTCTATCAAATATCATATTGAGAACGCTAAAAATCACGGAGTAACAAAGACAGAAATGGTGGAGATGATCACTCACGCCGCATTTTATGTTGGCTGGCCTAACGCATGGGCTGTCTTTCCAATGGTAAGAGAGGCATATGCCGAGGAAAAGGACGGCTGTTCAGACTCACTTTTCGGTCTTGGTGAGCCTAATGTGAACTTTGCTCAGTATTTTATCGGAAACAGCTATCTTAAGCCGCTGAATGTAAAGGGCGTAGGCGTTTTCAACGTTACATTTGAACCAAAGTGCAGAAATAACTGGCATATTCACCACAAGGGCGGACAGATACTTCTTTGCACAGACGGCGAGGGCTGGTATCAGGAATGGGGTCAGCCTGCAAGAAAGCTACACCCTGGTGATGTTGTTTACATTGCTCCGGAGATAAAGCATTGGCACGGTGCAACAAAGGACGAGTGGTTCACGCACGTTGCTCTTGAGATACCTGCCGAGGGCGCATCGAACGAGTGGTGCGAGCCTGTTTCAGACGAGCAGTATAAT
This sequence comes from uncultured Ruminococcus sp., assembly GCA_934435205.1. Lineage (GTDB taxonomy): Bacteria > Bacillota > Clostridia > Oscillospirales > Ruminococcaceae > Hominimerdicola. The sequence continues at coordinate 79,845 of CAKSAK010000006.1, forward strand.
GCACTTTAATAGAGAGGTAAAGCTATGACTATTTCTGAAGTTAGTGAGAAATACGGGCTTACACCCGATACACTGAGATACTATGAGCGTATAGGACTTATCCCGCCTGTGCCAAGAACGAAAAGCGGTCTTAGGGACTATGATGAAAGCTCATGCAATTGGATAGAGTTCATAAAGTGCATGAGAGGCGCAGGTCTGCAAATAGAAGCACTTATCGAGTATGTTGCTTTGTATCAGCAGGGCGACAGCACTATCGAGGCAAGAAAAAATCTGCTTATAGAGCAGAGAAAAGACCTCCTTGAAAAGCAGGCGGAGATAGCTGCGACTATTGACAGGCTCAACTATAAGATAGACAATTACGAAAAGATATGTGCTAAGATCATAAAGTGACTGATAAGGTCTTGATACAAAGGACGGCAGCAATGTGCGGCGCTAATATAGCAGTATAATCCAAACTACTATATTAAGACCAAAACAGCGAGCTATGGAAATGAAAGACAGATACTTCCACAAGAGAGGTATCTGTCTTTTTACATAGAAGAAACGACTTCCGTTATTAGATTTAACTGGAACTAGTGGTCTGAACTAATTTATTCTTTATGATTTCCAGACTTTTAAAACCATTATGTTCAGATGAAAATCCTGATATAATTGCTTCCATCGTTTCGGAACTCCAGTAAATCGTTAGTTTTTTCTTTGTGCGAGTTATCGCTGTGTAAAATACACCTTTTGTTATTTTTTCGGTATTAACGCTCGGAATAACAACTTTTACAGAATCGTATTCTAAGCCTTGTGCTTTATGAATCGAAACGGCATATGCTAACTGGAAAGGTATAATAGTCTTCTTAGCGTCTTCCTCGTCATCAACTTCATCTTCATCGAAAGCATATACAATAAGTTTAATCCGAGTTTTTTCATCAAGTGTGTCAATATACTCAATCTGGTCTGATTTACACTGTTGTTCAGTGATTATAGTTTCGACATCAATAATAAATGCTATTTGATCGTCTGTCTTTTCTATGTCTACAATAATTCCTTTAAGGTTATTATAGAGGTATGTGAAACGAGAGTTATCATTAAAAAGGATTTTGTCTCCCTTTTTAAACCTCCAGCTTTGCCATATTATAGCTTCTCCATTTGGATTTGCATTTTGGAAATAACTGTTTATATTATTTAACCCGAATTTCCCATCATAGTTCAAACATAAAACGACTTCATCTTTAACATCAGAAGTAAAAATATCTGATCCTATTTCTTTTGAAAAGGGTCCGTCTATGACGAGTTTTTCGGTGATTCTAACATCATTGTTCCTTACTTCTTCCCATAGGCTCAGTAAGTTTTCTTTCCGAGTCCGCCAAGTATCAAGTAATTCAACGTTAGCTCCCTGCGTAGTTATGATATCTTTAGCATAATAAAACCAGTTACCAAAATCAATTGATTCGATTTGATTTACATCTCCCGCTAGCACAATTAATGAGTCTTCGCTAATCTTATTCACAAATTTGAGCATTGTAAAATTATCAATTATACTACATTCATCAACAAATATAATATCATAATCCGGCAGTTCAACTTTTCTTGTAAAGCTATCAAAACTTATGAATTCAGAACCATTACCAGGATTGTCAATGCGCCTTTTAAGATGTTGGATTGCGGTATGGGTTTTAGTGAGAAAGAGCTTCTTAGCCTTGGGCAAAAGACTTGAAATATAGTTAATGAGAGTTGTTTTACCTGTTCCGGCCGCACCATATATGAGAAGCAGCTTGGAATTCACAAAAGCATATTTTATTGCATTCTGTTTGGATACATCAACATTATCAAGAATAGACTTATTATCCTTGATGAACTTGGCGTTCAATTGCTTTTGTCCTTTAATTCCACTTTTTGAAAGATCTAATAGTTTTTGCAGTATTTGTAATGTTGTGCTTTCATATGAAGCGATGGTAACATATTCTTGTTCATGCAGTATATTAAACCCTTGACGTGTTTCCCACGCATCTAAATACTCATTATATGTAGCTATATCCGTATCAGATGCGATTTCGCTAGAATTAAAATATATTTCACCAGAATTCTTGATTTTGTTTTTTAAAACCAGATACGGCGATATAGTTTTTAATTGTGCTGTTCCAGCTGCACTCATAATTTTTGCTATATTACCATTACTTGTCTTGCTTCCTGCATAATTAGCCAGATAAGGATTCTTTTCAAATGGGAAACACTTTTTGGCAAAATAAAATGGCGTTTTAGGCATAGGAGAATTAAATTGATTTGGTATAACATCAGATATTCGGTCTTCACGCATATTAATCAAAAGAAATCTTATGGTGTTCTTTCCGAACGTGACACATTCGCTAGAAAAATACATTCTTAATGTTTCAATTACCGTCTTGAAATAACAAGTTTTAGCATTTTTATAGATCCGATCAACTACGTCATTAAAGCTGATTTCTTTTAAATCGATAAGATCAAGCAAGGTCATGCCTGTGTTCGTTAAAAAATCCATCAGTTCAGAATATTCACCATAGTTCTTACTTATTTTTAAACTAATGTTTAGTATCCTTCCAAGTTTGTTTAAACAAGTAGGTGCAATGGATACCCTCCAGTTTGTGATGATTTTTATATTTGAAGCAATACCCCATAAATCAATCGTTGTGTCGGTATAGCCAATATTAATTGAATAACCAGTTGAAATATTCTGCTTTGAATAAACAGTTATTCTATTAAATTTAGTAGCATATTTATTGGCTAATTGCAAGGTGATTTCATAATAGCGTTCGGTGCCAACATAAAATGGTGTTTTCTTTTGAACATAAAAACGTGTGCTTTCCATAGAACGAGGTGATAAATCCGTAGATTCAATAGCTTTTGCAACTATATTATAGTACTCGTTGTCAAGTTGATCTGTATTAAGTGGAAACACTTCAAGATTTTGCAAGATTGAAATTTTGTAAATATTATTGAAAAATTCTCTAATCTGCCACATGAAGTTATAGTATTTTAGCATCAATCTTTCAGATTGACCATCTTCCGGAATACGGCAATCAATATACTTCAATCCTCTTAAGAAGTTTGCAAGACACTTAGTCCTCAAATCGAGTTGAGCTTGTTCATATGCTAATTGAAGATTTGGCTTTGAGCATCCAAGATTATAAGAGTTTAGTAAAAGAGCCGCTCTACAAAGATCATATAATCTCGGTAGAATATCTTGTGAGACTTCATCTCTAGTTGCGCCAAGGCTTTCTATTGTATCAATACTTCTGACTATCGACCTATTACAAGCCATTACAATTCTTTTGATATCATCAAGATTAAGCTGAGTTGAACTAAGCTTATTTACAAATGAATGATGTTCAATTATACGATCAAGTTTTTTACAAAAATCAATAATACTTTCATCGGTGTTAAAAATTTCCTCTTCTGCCTCAAAAGCAACAGTTGTACTACCTTTGGAAAAATCAATCGAATTAATATAGTCTACGGACATATATTTCCAGAAAACACGCTCAGAGCCTCTTTCATCAGGGTTAAGTACAATAAAGAGTATTCCGGGGTCTAAGGTGACATCCATAGCCATCGTTGCAGGGAAACCAAGACTTTGCAATGAATATTTGATTTTCCCATTATCCTCTCTATATGAATGAGAACCTTTTATCTGAACAAAGAAATTTTGCTTAGGTCGCCTTGATACATCAGGATCTGCTACATATTCAAACGTTCCATCAGTATTAGGCCACTTATCGTTAGATGCAAATAATGGGTTAATCCGCCCATTTGAACGAAAAAAGAATTCTAATGTAGAGACAGCAGCTTCGTCTTCTGCTGATCTTTCCGTATGCGTTTTTATATGCTTTTCTATTAGTTCTTTGGGCTGATCTAACATTTTTTACTCCTTTCTCTGCCTAAGGCAAGCAACCGCATCATTCGACCATATTATAATAATCTAGTCTTAAATCATTAAGTTCTTTTCGTACAGCCCGCCAATCCTTCATGTACAAATCCATATATGAAATAAAAACTGAATTATGTGTACGTTCCTTTAAATGGAGAAGTTCATGCAATATTACATACTCTAAACACTCGATTGGTTTCTGTGCAAGCTGTAAATTAAACCATAGTTTTTTCTTCTCTGTATTACAAGTTCCCCAGCGAGTTAACATATATTTGGTTTGCCAAGAATCACAGTATAGCTCAGTAAGCCTTTCCCACTTCGGAAGTAATCTTTCGATTTCCGCTTTTAGTAAGATACGGTACTGCTCTCGCACATAGTTTTCTCTTTGCTTTACTGTGCTTTCTTCACGCATAGAGAGTATTACCTTATCGCCTTTAATGTCAAATCCGTTCCTTTGTGAATCAGGCTGAAAAGATAGATAATATTGTTTTCCCCATATGAATAATGTTTCTCCGCTTACATACTGACGTTTAGTGCTTCTTGCCTGATGTTGAAACTTTTCAATCTGTTTTTTGATCCAAATAAGATTTGTTCGGGCATATATTTCTATTGCCTTATCATCAATAGATGACGGAGCAGAGATAACGACGTGTCCATCAGGAGGCTTGACCTGAAGATGCATATTCTTGATATTCTTTTTATGGATATCAATAGGTATGCCAGAAATCACAATTGTCATATATTAGTATTCCTCCTGTTTTTCGATGATTTTGAATAATCTTTCAACTTCAGAATCATCATTAAGAATAATGAATAATGCTTTCTTTATTCTATTTTCTTTAATAGGATCACCCCGAAATCCGCTCATTTTACTGCTAAGAACAGCATTATGGAGTTTGATTGCTAATACTTCATCACCATCAGTATTATCGTATAGAGCTTGCAAAGCCTTACTTTTTCTTATGCTTTCAGGATAGTCTTCATTTTGTTCCGGATGTTCAACATTTTTAGCAAGTTTTATTTGTTCCTCAAGGAGTTCCTTGTAAGAGATAACGCCTTGCTTTCTTTTTTGTATCAACTCATCCAGGATTGCTGACATCTTTTCATAATACTTGGGGTTGACCGCAACTTTTTCTACCATTTTACGACGAATATTATTTTCAATCGCTTCAGCTGCTCCTTCTTTTTTATCTGAGGGGGCATCTTCATCAGTCATGGTTTCTCCCTGTTCTGTTACGAAATCAAGTAGTGTTAAATCATCGAATTTCCCGATTTTAACGCTATCAGAAGCTGTAATATAGTTATCAATGAGTTTGCGCATATCTGGTTCATAAGCCTTGAAATCCAAGAAGTCTCCGCTTTTATTTCCGATTGTCTGTTTCAATTCAACATAAAATCTAACCTTATCATCATATGCAGATACTTCTTTAGCAGTATATATATCAATCATGTAAGGTTTTGCTTCTGCAAATGCACGAACCAAACCGCTTACGAGCTTATATAGCTTTTCTCTGAGGCGAGAATAGATGTCATCCGTTTCTTCGCTCATGCCGGATTCTTCGCAGAAATAATGCATATACTGTAAATCATCCTTTGGAGCTTCTACGCCTTCGCACAATTCTTCCAACTGGTCATAGACTTCGTTGAAATGCTTGATTGCTTCAGTGCTTCTATCTTTGATAAGTCCATCAACATCTTCCGGATCATAGTTTTCAAATGCACCTGAAGTATAGGTGTCCATCGCATTCTTTAAATCTCCGAAAAGCTGCTTATAATCAACTATATATCCAAATTCCTTTGTTTCACCATCCAGTCTGTTAACACGGCAAATGGCTTGGAACAAACCGTGATCCTGCATACTCTTATCAATATACAGGTATGTACATGGCGGAGCATCAAATCCTGTGAGAAGCTTATCAACTACAATGAGCAGTTTCATGTTTGCAGGCTGGTTGATAAATTTATCTTTGACATCTTTTTCAAAATCTTCAACTTTTTTCTGAATGGAAAGCTTTTCAGGAAGATTATCAGGAGCAAGTCCTAACATACGGAGATATATCTCGTATTTTTCAAAAGTTTCAGTTTCATCATCAGCACTTACTGTATCAGTTCTCAGATCACCGGCTAGCGGAGTGTAAGAGGAGATGATCGCACACTTCTTGAAACCTCTTTGCTGAAAAATCTCGTAATACTTGCAAGCGGTATAGATCGAATCTGAAACGAGAATTGCATTTCCGTTTCCATCCATTAGGCGGGGCTTCAAATCAAAATCCTGAATAATATCCCATGCCACACGTTCGAGTCTTGAACGGGAACTATAGATTTTCTGCATACTTGCCCATTTCTCTTTCAGCTTTGCTTTAGCTCTGCTTGAAAGAGAACGTGTTTTAACATCAAACCACTGATCAACTCTGTCATGTGCGCTGAGTTCTTGCGGGATATCTCTGTATTCATATCTCAAATCAAGTACAACGCCGTCACGCACAGCTTCGTTATACTTATAGGTATGAATGTAAGTACCGAACACTTCGATGCTTGTTTTCTTATCTTTTTTGAGAAGAGGTGTTCCTGTAAAACCAATGAATATCGCTTCGGGCATGATCGCCTGCATCGCAGCGTGAAGTTTGCCTGACTGCGTTCTGTGACACTCATCAACAAAAACAAAGATTTTTCCTTTTGCCTTAAAGTCAGCAGGGAGCGACTTCTTCAACTCATCAATGTACTTATCGTAATCGGAATCAGTAGCTTCTCCACCACGGCGACCAAACTTATGCACTAAAGAGCATAACAGTGAGCTGTCATAGGAATTCAGCTTACGGAGCAGATCATCACAGCTCTTGGTTCTGGTGATCTTTTCATCAACGCCGATATATGTCTTTTCGATCTGCTCGTCCAGCTCGTCACGGTCGGTAACGATAAGCACACGGGGATTTTCTTCTTTACAATTGGCAAGTATCCACTTTGACAGCCACACCATTGTCAGAGTTTTACCGCTGCCCTGGGTATGCCATAAAATACCGCCACGCTGTTTTGCTAATCTGTTCTGTGTACGCTTTATTCCAAAATATTGATTATAGCGGCACACTTTCTTTATTCCCTTATCGAAAACCACAAAATTCTCAATGAGGTCAATAAAGCGTTTCTTATCGAACATCTGATACAGCTGCTGAAGCAGAAGATTATCTATATGATCGCAGTATTCCATAATACGTGCATCTTCAGGATCACGCTCGTCTTCGTTTTCATGGAATCCGTCAGGCTTCCATTCCATATAATATTTTACGCCTGTCAGAATAGTGCCATAACGCAGCCCTTCTGTCTCATTGCCTGCCATGCAGAACTGTACTGTGGTAAAAAACGACGCAATAAAGCCATTCTTCTGATTGGTAAGGTTCTGCCTAATACCATTTGAGACGGAAACACTACTCTTTTTCAACTCTATAACAGCCATAGCGATACCGTTGACATAGATTACAAGATCAGGTCGTTTCTCCTGGCGGTCAATAACCGTTACTTCCTCAGCGATGGCAAAATCATTGTTTGTCGGATGATCAACATCAATGAAGTAAACAGTCTTCGGTGCGCTTTCGGGAGTTTCCTTGACCTTTGCCCCGTATTTCAGGAGCGAATAGACCTTATGATTAGCGTCATAAAGCCCATGTGTCATATCATCAGCTGCCTTTACAAGTTCGGCAACCGCACCGTCAATCAGCCTTTGGCTGTAACCGCTAAGGCGCAGGTACGCACGAAGTCGGTCTTCTCGGATATTCTTATTTGCTGTATCTTTCAGATTTCCAATATATTTATAATCAAGGATATCTCTGTTCTTAAAGAAATCAACCACACGATTCTGTGTAGTTCTCTCGGTATCACCGATACTCATGCGTACATTCCTCCTTAATGTGTTTGTTATTTCATAGATATTAGTTTGCTAATTAAACCGGACTTTATGCTTGTATACTTATCACACTTACGCTGATGAAGGGTGATAAGGCGGTCGAGGTGACTAAAAAAAGAACCTATTCGCTGTTGTTCGTTATATTTTGGAGCCATAATTGTCTTTGCTAACAGCTCATCTTTAGTAATTCCTTTAATTGATGTTCCTTGTACTGCATTCAATTCGGATTGCAACTTTTTATAGCAAACATATACCGCAAAAAGAGGGTCTGCATTGAGCTTGCTCAATGATAGAAAATCTTGGCTTGTTGCGTAGGAAAACGGCATAAATGCGAGCTTTCCAACACCTACACGGGTGATAATTGCTATTGAGTTTTCTGGCACGAGTTGAGTAGCGGAATTGTTTAATCCATCACGAGTTATATGCTTTCTTGGTTCTACGCCAAACAACTTTCCATCTACTACATCAGAAGACTGTATCCACGGAATATCTCCATTCCAATATGCCTCATTTGATGTAGTAGGAGTACCGCCTCCATAAGTTTTTTCAGCCAAATCCCCCAGCTCACGCTGTTCCCAATCATCAGAAAATTCTAGATAACGCATTTCAGGTTGTTTTTTATCATTTTTTGGGAACATTTTGGATAAGCAGCCAGCTTTAAAATATATTATTTTACCCGATACTATCTTTTCTTGCGTTATGAGTTTATCAATTTGAAAGAGTGTTTCAATAATTCTTTTTTGTTCCTCAATCGGTGGAATAAGAATAATAGTTTCAGCTATTGCTGTTTTTGAGATAGATGATACCTTGATACCTGTTATAAACGGAATAATCTGATCGTGATATATATTTGAGTTCATATAATATCCCAGCCAACCGGGAGCAAAATCGCCTTTCTTCACTCTACACGGAATCGTATGCAGTCCTGCAACAAGCTTTCCGTTTCCGAGATTCTGTACTTCTATTGTTTTACCGACGGTATCATCTTCGGCTGTATCAGCTATAACAACATCTCCGTCCTGTAAGAGCTGCGTATTGGCAGTGATAAGGGAAAGATCATTCAAATACGGGATATCTTCCTCATTGCATTTCAAAACCTCGGGGAACTTTGTTAGTATATCGCCATAATGTATATTTCTCACAGCACCGCCCTTATTGTTGAGATTCTCACGGGATAATGTGTTATTCGGCAGCACACGAAAGGTTTCCTCAAATGTCTGAAGTTTCCAATCCGCAGGTATATCACCGATATCTGTATGTTTCATTCTTCGTCCCATGTGAGGCCCATCCTTCCAAGCTGTTCTTTTACTATTGCTTCATACTCCGCTGCCTGCTTGATAAGATCCGGCAGTGTTTCTTCATAGCGCTTTGAAAGCTCAATAATACGGTCAGCAAGCTTATGAGAAATTGAAGTATAAAGGTCATTGATACCTTTTCCAATCGCATAATACCACTTCTTGTCTACAAGCAGTTCCATGATCTCTTCGTCGGTAAGTGAAACATATCTCTCACGCGCCTTTTCATCAAGCGCCTTATCCATTTCTTTTATAAGCTTAGTAGATTCCTCAGACCTTTGTGCAAGCTCAAACGCTTTCTTTAACTCTTCGTAGTCATCAGCATATGCAGCAGGGGCAGGTGCTTCCGCACGAGCATTACTTAACGCATTATTTATGGATGCTTTTGTTACAGTTCCTTTTTCTGTATATGCAACTTTCAGCTCAGTGTGCTTGTCAATATACTGTGTATATTCCTTCTTCTTCATTGACGGAAGAAGCTCCAGAAGCGTTACAAGACCGTCAATAAGCGGAGTATGCACATTCTCCATGATCTTGTCCATCTTCTCCTGAATATCTTTGCTCTTGACTTTTCCGCCCTCTGCAATCTCTGATAATGCAGAATTCTCTACGGATTCCTCTATCATCGACATAAGGCGAGAGTCTGTTTCTGCAACGATATCCATAAGGTCATCAATAGCTTTTTTCTCTTCAGGGAACAATTCCGATTTCACTAATGCCTTGGGTATGATCTTGCCTTCCCAGCCAGCAACCTTTAACTCAGGATTGCCGTCGGCATCAGTTTTCTTTGTCTCCTTCATGATGTTCTCGGTCTCTCTTGCAACTCCGTAGCCTTGCTCATCTGATATTATCAAGGAAACATCATCGTTAAGCACTTCGTTCCAGTATGCGAGCTGTATCTGATATACATCATACTTATCTATCAATGCAAGCGGTTCAAATTCCTTCATGATGTTATCCGCAAGCTCAACTATAAGTTCCTTAGCTGAAACTGAACTGTTCAGTGCTTTGAGCCTAGTATCTGCGTATGCCTTCCAATTGGTGAAAGCCTTATCAACAAGCTCTCCGTAAGCTGTAAACTCAGTATTTGAGTATATAGTGCGGCGTATATCATTTTCTTCAACATTCAGTTTGTAGTATCCATCGCTTAATACACTGAGCAGCTCATCTTTGAGCTTCGGGAAAGCTGTCCAGAAATGACCGAGAGCATCAATGTCTACGGCAGGGATACCGCCGTGGATATGGGCATAGATATCCTGAATATCTTCGGGTTCGGAAGAGTCGATATAACGTGAAATATTCAAATTATAACCGTTCTTCTCTTTGATTTCCTTATTGGGGACAAATCGAGCATACTTCGGATCGTCTGTGATCTGCTCATTGAATGTTGTTACGATACGATAGATATCCTGTTCACGAAGTCTGTTTTTGCTTCCGTCCTTTACAAATCCCTTGCCTGCGTCTATCATAAAGATGCCTGAGCGATTCTCTGCACCCTCTTTATCTATGATCAGTATGCAGGCAGGTATACCTGTGCCATAAAACAGGTTAGGCGGTAGGCTGATGATTCCCTTGATCCAGCCCTTATCAACAATAGCCTGACGAATCGTTCCTTCGGCATTTCCACGGAATAAAACACCATGAGGGAGAATAACAGCAGCTTTACCTGTAGATTTCAATGTCTTTAATATGTGCATCAACCATGCATAGTCACCGTTTTTCTCAGGTGGACGATCTCCATAACCGGAGAACCTTCCATACTCTTTCAAACCATCCGACCAGTTTTTAAGAGAAAATGGAGGATTCGCAACAATATAGTCAAAACGCTCTAATTCAGATGCATCGTCGTTTCTTATAAACTGAGGGTCCGAAAATGTGTTTCCTGCCATAATCTTGATAGTAGCTTTATTATGAAGAACGGCATTCATTTTAGCAAGACCTGCTGTAGAGCTTTCTTTTTCCTGTCCATAGCCTGATATCTCAAAGGGTACTTCTGCAAGAGCTCTGATAAGTAACGAACCACTACCACAAGCAGGATCACATACTGTAGCATCATGATCAGCACATTTATCTATGCCTATAACCTTAGCAAGGATACGAGAAACTTCCGCTGGTGTATAGAATTGCCCTTTACTTTTTCCACTTTCAGTAGCAAAATTTCTCATAAGGTATTCATATGCATCGCCTATGATATCATCGCCGTCTGCTTTATTATTTGAGAAATCCAATTCAGGACGCTGAAAAATAGCAATAAGTTTTGTGAGCTTATCAACCATTTCCTGTCCTTTACCTATTTTGGCTTCATCATTGAAATGAGCAATATCAATTACGCCTTTTAAGCTGTCATTTACCTCAGCAAGTCGAGCGATGATTTTATCTATGCCTTCACCTATGTTTTTCTTGTTCTTGAGCGCGATAAAGTCATCAAAAGAACAGCCTATTCTTTTTTCTGGATCAGGATTGGGATCATGTTCTTTATCGAAAACGGTCAAATCTCCGTATTTCTGCCCCTTATACTTATCCGTTACATATTTCATAAATAAGAGAGTTAGTATGTAATCTTTATACTGTGATGCATCCATTCCACCACGCAGCGCATCACAACTTGCCCATAGTGAACTATATAATTCCGTTTTCTTAACCGCCATAACATGAATCTCCTTACAATTAAGTTGCTAAAAAATTACTCAATAGCACTTTTGCCGCTCTTTACCCATACATCAAGCTCCGAGCGTTTGAATTTCCACTGCTTACCGATTTTGTGGGCAGGAATATCTTTATTATTCCGAATCCAACTTCGGATAGTAACAGGCTTGATTCCTAAGTGTTCAGCTGCCTCTTCAAGATTTATCCATTTTTCATTAACAGCGTTATTCTCCATTTTATCACCTCATGTAGTAGATGAAATATATAATAATCCATTATAATTATACTATATCGGCTTGAATAATACAAGAGGTTTAATGTTATTTCGTGATATTTATACTAAGTTTATGTATATGCATTGTGCATTTTTCTTGGTATATAGAATAAGGCTCCCAGAATTCACTCTGAGAGCCTCGTTTCGTATTTATAGATATCAGAACGGATGCTGTATCTGACAGCCGCAGTGAGCCATTTTCGTTCGCCTGAGAGCATACCACCTGCACTATCAGAAAATTTGCTCCGAATTAACGTCCACCTTAACAGCAAACTTATTCTGAAAGTGCAGTTCCTCCACGATGAGAACAGCGGTGTTATCGGGAGTGTTCCTGAGTGAACCAACAAAGGTAATCGTACCGCCTTTGGAATAGAGAAAACCCACAGCACTTGCATTATCATCAAAAGCGAGGCAGGTGAAAGTATCGCTCTCGACATCCTCAACGTCTTTCTGCTTAGGCTGCTCAACGGCGATACTGAATTTGCAGTATTTAAGGTCATCTTTGGTAGTAACAGCAGGCTCGCTTAGAAGCCTGCCTGACATCATGATCTTATTCAACATAGTCTGCTCCTTTCAATCTTCGTCCGAACACTCGTTAAGCCCGTGTATAAGCTGAATGTATACGCACTCTGCTCGGTCGTGCTCCTCGCCGTCAGTGGACATCATCACTTCAAGGAAATACGCCTTTGCTTGTTCGTAGTCCGTCCAGACCTCACGCTTTCCGTTGCAGACGGTTGTGACCTTGCGTGTTCTCGGCATTGCAAATTCGGGTGTTTTTAACATAGCTGTGTACCTCCATAAGTTTTATCGTGAATCCATTATATCCGATAAAATTGCCAGAGTCCAGCATATTGGAATGATTGTAATAATTCTTGTGAAAGGCGCAGCAAAATGTGGATTTTTTCCAGTGCATTGCGCTGTTGCTTTTATACCTTTATCACCCCATTACAAATAGCCGCATAAATATCTTCGGGTATCATCGGCGAGCATATCTCCACAAGCAATTTTTCATCTATCATCACTGTCTCTGCATACTGCTTTCCCGCACGTTTAACAAGCTCCAATCTCGGCACAGTTACCTCTGCCGCTTCGTGTGCATTGAACATCGGACTTTCGGGCACAGTAATGATAGTGTGGTTATTCGGGAACATCAGCTTGAACTGCATGACCGCAGGCTCGAAATTCTGCTTGCTGTTCGGGAATCCGCAGCCGCAGATCATCATGTATCTAAGGTGCGAAAAATCCGCCTGTCCGACGTGAACATACCTGTCGCCCTGCTTCTTCATTGCCATACTTGAAAGCGGCATCGTGCGGTCAGCAAAAGCCTTCATAGGCGCCGGCATTCCGTAGCAGTATAGCGGGTAGCTGAACAGCAGAAGATCGCTCTCCAGAACTTCGCTGAGAAGCTCCTTCATATCGTCATTATGGATACACTTTCCGCCGTTCCGCTTACAGGTGAAACAACCCGTGCAATATTCGATATGCCTGTCGATAATATCAACGATGTGGACTTCCTGCGGATCGACTTCTTTCATGCCATCAAGGAACGCTCGGGTGATGTGCATCGTGTCGCTCTTCTCACGCTTCGGACTGCCGTTCAGAACAAGTATTTTCATAGTGATTTTTCTCCTTCCGCCTATTAGTTTTTCTGCTGATATTTTTATTATAAACCCGTGCGGAAGTCACGTCAATCCACGCACCGTAGAGTGGATTTTTCGTTGTATTTTTCTCTGCTCAGATATGGGGGATTGGGGATGTCCCTCAGCGAGCATTGTATGTCGTTTCCCACGAAACTTGTGGGAACGATATACCGTGCTTGCTGGATTGGTTTTTGTTCTCTTTTTGGGCATTCAGTTTTCATGCTTTTCGTTTAACGATACGGGGGCTTGGGGGAGTATCCCTCAGCAAGCAATGCGAGGCGTTATCACGGGTTTCCGTGGGAACGAATTGCCGTGCTTGCTGAGGTTGATTTTTATCCCTTTGTGGCATCTACGTTTACGAGCAATCAGGCTCGGTATTTTTGCTTACTTGTGGTTTAAGGGATAGCATCAGGTCTTGTAAAATTCTCGGTCGGGGTCATAGGGGCAAAGCTCCTGTCAAGCTATGTATCACAGCATTCAATTTTCCAAAATTGTAATGCGGGGATACCGAGCTTGCTGGGAAAGCTTTTGCTCCTGCGAAGCATTGTTACATCAAAGCACTATGACACTGGCTTTTTAATACAAATTACTATTGACTTTATGTCAAATATGCTCTATACTATTTTCAGATAAACGATTACTGAAAGCGAGAATATTATGATAACATTACGACCTGTTTACAGTAGTGAGCTTGCTGAATACAAAAAAGAAATGCAGAGAGCCTTTCAGCTTGGAGCGGAAGCTGAGTACGGTGAGACTGATATGCAGATGCTTCCCGAAGCGGATATTGATCACTCTCTCAACACCGACGGGGCGATAGCTTATGCTGCTGTACTCAATGATGATATTGTAGGCGGAGCTATTGTAGTAATAAATGAGCAGACTCAGCATAATCATCTTGATTTTCTTTTTGTGAAAGTCGGCATACAAAGCAAGGGTATAGGTCAGGCGATATGGTCTGAGATAGAACGTCTGCACCCTGACACAAAAGTATGGGAAACCTGCACACCCTATTTCGAGAAACGCAATATCCATTTTTATATTAATCGCTGCGGTTTTCACGCCGTTGAGTTCTTCAACTCTAAGCACCCTGATCCTCATGAATGCGGAAAGCCTGATATGGGTAGCGATGACGATGGCTGTATGTTCAGATTTGAAAAGGTTATGAAGCCATGATCTACACATACAGATATGCTTCTCAGCTCGGCAGCATTACTTTCGCCAGCAACGGCGAAGCACTAACCGGCTTATGGTTCGACAGACAGAAACACTTTCCCCATAAGCTCATATCTGAAAGCACCGAAGCCGAGCTGCCGATATTCATGCAGGCTATCAAATGGCTCGATACATATTTCAGCGGCGTAGTTCCCAACTTTACTCCGCAAATCAATCTGCAAACAACTCCGTTCCGCAAGGCTGTCTATGAGATACTGCTCACGATACCATACGGTCAGGTCATGACCTACGGCGAGATCGCAAATATCATAGCAAAGCAAAAAGGCATCGAGCGTATGTCAGCTCAGGCAGTTGGCGGTGCTGTCGGACATAATCCCATTTCGATCATTATCCCGTGTCACAGAGTAGTCGGTTCAGACGGCAGCCTGACCGGATATGCAGGTGGTCTGGATAGAAAGATCCAGCTGCTGACACTGGAGAAAGTCCTATAAATCTAATAATACCTATGAAGCACCGAGTATTATCGCTTGGTGCTTTTCATATTTCCAGTATAAATTGCACTTGGGAAAACTGAAAATTCACCCAAAGTTCGTGCGCAATGAATCTGGACTTTTCGTATCAGTGCGCGCTATAATTGGTATAGCCGCAAAATACTCAGTCGGCTGAAAGAAATACTGACCTTGCGGCTGCGTAGAGGGTAAGAGAAAGAAAGCGATGCCCTCACCAATGCGTAGAGATATAAAAGCAAAGGAAAGATCGCTATGAACAAAGAAAACAACGTGTCCGAGTACAAGATCGGACGAACAACTTACATCGTGAAGTTAGTATTCAACCCTGCTTCAAAGGAACGCCTTACGGATATCCTGCAAAGGCTGATTGATCGTGAGTGTGAAGAAATGCTCGGTGAATCCGGACAAGAACCTAAGAAGCAGGCTGTGTAAAATCGTCATTTCAGCGCATTGCTATTGACGGTATATTGCGCTATAATGATAACATAGCTCGCTTTATCTGTCGGAAAGGAAGGTTTAATATGACAGACAAGATAACAGCGTTGTATTGTCGTCTTTCGCAGGACGATATGTTACAGGGTGAGAGTAATAGTATCACCAATCAGAAGGCTATCCTCAAAAAGTATGCGAAGGATAGCGGTTTCAGCAATCTCGTTTACTACGTTGATGACGGAGTTTCGGGTACGACGTTTGAACGTGATGGCTTCAAGGCTATGATGGCAGATGTTGAAGCAGGCAAAGTGGGAACGGTCATCACCAAAGATCTGAACAGACTCGGCAGAGACTACCTGAAAACCGGTGAGTACATTGAGATCATATTCCCTGACTATGATGTCCGCTATATTGCTATCAATGATAACGTGGATACTCTCAAAAGCGAGAATGAGCTGATGGCTTTCAAAAATATTTTCAACGACTGGTATGCCAGGGATACGTCGAAGAAGATTCGTGCGGTTTTCAAGGCGAAAGGTCAATCAGGCAAACCGCTTTCTCTGCCTATTTACGGGTACAAGGCATCTGAGGAAGATAAGCACAAGTGGATCATTGATGATGAGCCTGCAGCGGTTGTCCGCAAAATATACAAGCTCTGCATCAGCGGCTACGGTCCGACTCAGATAGCTCGTAAGTTGACAGAGGAAGGTATTCCCAATCCCACAGCTTATGCAATATCGCAGGGAAGGAACCCGGCTAACAAGAATTCAAGGCTTGACCGCTGGTGTACTGAAACTGTCATTGACATTTTAGAGCACCCCGAATACATCGGACATACGGTGAACTTCCGTACACGCCGCAAGTCCTACAAGAACAAGCGTAAGATTGAAAATCCGAAAGAGGACTGGCTCATCTTTGAGAATACTCACGAGCCTATCGTCACGCAGCAGGAATTCGATTTAGTGCAGGAGCTTCGCAGTAATAAGCGAAGGAATCAGAAACAGGAGACTGTAAATCCGTTTTCGGGTATATGTTACTGTGCTGACTGCGGTGAAAAGCTCTATCTATGCCGTTCCAAAAGCCTTAACGAAGATCAGGAGCATCTGAAATGCTCCACGCACTCGACCGATAAGGATAGCTGTTCTGCCCATTACATCAGGACTGTGGTGTTGAAAGAGCTAGTTTTGAATGCGTTGAACAAGCTTCTTGATAATGTCAAGGACAATGAAGCAGAGTTTGTTCAGACAGCTATGGACAATTCCGCATCAAAGCATTCATCTGATGTTTTCAAGGCAAAAAAAGCTCTCAATCAGGCTGAAAAGCGCATTGCTGAACTTGACAGGTTATTTGCAAGGCTCTATGAGGACAATATCTCAGGTAAGATTTCTGACGAGCGTTTTGCTGTATTGTCCGCAGGATATGAAGACGAGCAGAAGAAGCTGAAAGAAAAAGTATCAGAGCTTTCCGCTTTTATTGAAACAGCAGAACAGAAATGTGCTGATGTGAATTCATTTATAAAGGTAGTGCAGAAGTACGAGCATATCACCGAGCTTACTCCTGAGATCATGCATGAGCTTATCGAGAAGATAGTCGTTTACGCTCCCGAGAAGAGCGAGGGACATCGCACTCAGCAGATTGAGATACACTTCCGCTTTGATGTTGCTGTCGCTACGGCTATTGCTGACAGCAGAGAATACGACAAAAAGAAAAAGGCTGCGTAACTGCGATGTTACGCAACCTTATCTTCAAATCATATAAACTGCTTTATGTGCGCCGCCCTAAAATGCCGCCTTTTTTTGCAAAACTTGCTCCTTTCTGCTTTTATTTTTAACAATTTTATGCTATAATAAAACATAAATAATGTGATTCTCTAGGGATCGTGGAAACATTCATTTAAATTATATAAAAACGAAGGATATGGAAAATGTTAATGTGGGAAATAATAGCAGTGACAAAGAAACAGAGAAACAGGAGGAATGTATATGACTTATAAAAAGAATGTTTCAAATATGGTGATCGCCATCGTTTGTGTCATTTTGTTTGCTATAACTGCATTTTATTGTGTTCCGAGATTCTCTTTGCTTTCGTCGAATGCAGTGTCAGCAACAGTTGTGAGTGCAGATATGCATGGGACTAGCGGTTATGCAGTATTAAAGGTAGATGGAGCCAGAGAGGATGGAGGAACGATATTTTTCCATTATTATTATCCCGGAAACAAGTCTCATCTTAAACCAGATGAAAGTGTGTTGGTAAGTGGTAACATCAAGTTTATGGATGAATCGACAGAACAGGGTGTGAACGCAGACTTGGTTATCGGAACAAGGATGCCGGTACTTATATGTTCGATTTTATCCTTGCTGGGGGTGGTTGGTGCAATTTGCCTGTTACCATCTGCAATTCGCAATTTCCATAATAAACCGTGGAGTAGTGATGAGGAGATAGACACTAGGAACAAATTGGTGAATGCATTTTATACGGCTGAGATTTTAGCACTTGTAGTTGCTTTGATTTTCTTTGTGGCTGGTATGACGCAAGTGGTTGGATATGTCTGTAAGAAGAATCACACAACAGGAAATGTAACATATCAAAATTCCCGACAGAGCTCCCAGTACGTCAAGGTACATAGCGGAAACGGTGTCAGAAATTACAAATCAAATTATGGGAAAGGCTTTCGGCCAACCTATACGGTGTTGCAGATCAAGGCGAATTCGCCGGTCAATGGCACCGATGTGTTCTGGTACGAGGGAAATTGCATTATTCTGGGTAGCAAGAACGTTTATATAGGCTATAATGATAATTCTATGTCAGTCGTATCACAGTTTGAATTAGTAATGACGATCATAAGCGGTATGTTTTTATTAGTTCATGCAGTTTCTGCAATGTTGATCAGTAAGAAAAATCCATATGGAGGGAAAATTTTCTGGTTCTTTAAATTTTGACAAGCTCTTTCAGGAGTTGATTTATATAATTTCACTTAAAGTATTTGAGAGAAATGTATAAAGCTATATTGACAATAGCATTTCTCGTTATGACCTATGAAATATCCATAGTATTTATTGCAATCGTTAAGGCTTCAACTTATTTTTGATAAAATGCCTCTTTTCAAATTACTATTAAGTGTGCTATGATCGATCATGGTGCAATACGCTCCTTTTTTCATTTTTTATTTGCCTTTTGTTGCTTAAATGCGCTATTTTTTTAACATTTTATTGTTGATTTTGGGGAAAGTTAAGCCCTGCCTGCGTTGACAAACAGCGGTTTTAATGGTATAATGGAATAGCTTACAGATTTGTGGGGATAATTTTGACAGAATGAAAAAAGGACGGTGCGCTATGGTAGTGAAAAATGTGGAGTTGCCTGAATACAGCGTGCTTATGTCTGTTTATGCAGGAGAGAAGCCTGAACATCTCAGGGCAAGTATCGAGAGTATGCTGTCGCAGACCTATGTGACAAACGATTTTGTGCTTGTGTGCGATGGAAAGCTCACAAAGGAGCTTGATGAGGTGGTAGACTACTATGAGGAGAATTACGAGTGCTTTCACCCCGTAAGGCTCAAGGAGAATGTTGGCACAGGAAGATGCGCTAACAGAGGTATAGACGCCTGCAAAAATGAGTATATAGTCAAAATGGACTCTGACGATATCGCTAAGCCTGACCGCTGTGAAAGGTCGCTTTATGCTATGGCGAAGCACCCTGAGATAGATATGCTTGGGGCTTATATAGATGAGTTTGACAGTCAGACGGGCGAAGTGATAGCCACAAAGAAAACGCCCCTGACCAATAAAGAGATACACAAATATGCAAGACGGAGAAATCCGTTTAATAATCAGACCCTTGTTTATAAGAAATCCCGTGCTTTGAGCGTGGGAGGTTACAGCAATATAAAGCGCTGTGAGGACTATGAGTTCGTGGTGAAAATGCTTGCAGACGGCGCAAGGGGAATAAATCTTGACAGAACGCTTGTGATGTACAGAGTTACGGCAAACAATTATGAGAGAAGAAGAAACTGGGCAAACACAAAGTCCTTTGTGAATGTCAGGTGGAAGATATTCCGTATGGGATATTCAAACTTGTGGGACTTTATAGTGCCATGCACTTTCCAGCTTTTCATTTTCATAATGCCGAAATCGCTGACAGGCAAGATATATAAGAGGTTTCTTAGGGGATAATGGAGAGCCGTAAACGTATAATAAGACAGCACATAAAATCAGCACTGCAAAAAACGCTTTTGCCGCTGTGCTACAAGCTGTCAAAGAAAAAGGATATTGATAAAAAGCTCGTTATCCTTGCAGACCTTAACAGTGTTTCTACTCCTGAGAGCATGGAGCTTATAAAGGCGGAGCTTGAACGCCGTGGATATAGGGTCAGGGAGATGTACTGCGACCTTTCAAGCTGTGGAATGGTCTCGGGGCTTAAATATATGATGAGCTTTATGAAAGCTTATGCAAATGCAAGGGCAGTGTTCATTTGCAACTATTTTGTGCCTGTGACTTCCTGCAAAAAGCGTGAGGAAACCACAGTGGTTCAGCTTTGGCATTCCTGCGGAGCGCTGAAAAAGTTCGGCTATGACAGCGAGGAGGATATATCTTCCCATTTCAAAGGCTCTGTTACAAGAAATTTTGACCTTATCACTGTGAGCAGTAAAGTGTGCGTAAAGGCTTTTGTGTCTGCGTTCAGGCTGAAAGAAGATATCGTAAAGCCCCTTGGCGTCAGCCGTACGGACGTGTTCTTTGATGAAAGCTACAACGAGCAGTGCAGAAGTGAGTTTTTTGAGAGATATCCCGACTATAAGGGCAAGAAGATAGTGCTTTATGCGCCGACGTTCAGAGGAAACGCTTTGGATTGTCACTGCGTGGGCGAAGAGTATGCCGCAGAGCTTGAAAAAAAGCTTGGGGACGGCTGGAAAGTCATTATAAAAATGCACCCCAGACTTCACAGCGGGCTGACTAACTGCGACATTGCCACAAACAGGCTAATGCCTGTAGCAGACGTGCTTGTGACGGACTATTCGTCACTTGTGTTCGAGTATGCCCTGTATAAAAAGCCGTGGGTGATATTTGCCCCTGATATTGAGAGCTACAGCAAGGGCAGGAGCTTTTATCTTGACTATAAAACAGATATGCCTGCGCCTTTGGTAACAGAGGGAGAGAAGCTTGCACAGGCTGTGCTTGATAGTGAAAATAGCTTTGACCGTGAGGGTGTGGAGCGTTTCACGGAAAAATATATGTCTGCCTGCAACGGCAGGTCAACTGAAAGAATAATCGACAGCGCTTTGGGAAAAGAGCGTTTTTGACGGAGATGATAAAAATAGAAGGAAAAAAGTTTGATTGGTTCGGGCTTACCCAGATATTGAAAGAGCATAAGGGAAAGCTCAGACAGATAAGAATGTTGTCGGTGAACGAGCTGAAGAAGAAGTATAAGGGTGCAGCGCTTGGCCCATTGTGGGCGCTTATTAAGCCGACTTTTACGCTTTTTATTCTGTGGTTCGCCTTTGAGATAGGTCTAAAAAGAAACGGCGGAGTGCATTTCATAAACGGAAAGTATACTCAGTTCGTTTTCATGCTCACAGGCTATGTGCCGTGGTTTTATATTTCAGAATGTATCGTTGGCGGATCGAGGTCAATAAGAAGCAACAAGCAGTTTGTAACAAAGCTGTCTTTCCCTGTTTCAAATATCATGACCTTTACTTCTCTTTCGGGACTTTATATCCACATTTTGCTGTGCGCTATAATGTATGTGGTGTTGCTGTGTTTGGGCTTTGGACCGAGCATTTACAATCTTCAGTTTATCTATTATGCGCTGATGATGTATTTTTTCTTCCTTGTGCTTTCGTGGATGACAGCCCCCCTCAGTGCATTCAGCAAGGATTTTGAAAATCTTATAAACTCTATTATAACAGGACTTTTCTGGCTTTCAGGTATATTCTGGAATACGTATGATATCTCGCCTCTGTGGCTGAGAAAGCTCATGTATTTCAACCCTATAAACTATTTTGTAAACGGCTATAGAAAGAGCTTTCTTACAGACACGTTTATTTTTGATTCTAACTATACCACCGAAACTATAGTGTTCTATGTGGAGTTTATCTTTATGATATTCCTCGGAGCGCATACCTATAAGAAGTTCAGGAAGATACTTCCTGACGTTCTGTAACAAAGGCTGAAAGGAACTGACTTTTAAATGGAAAATCAAGCGACTGAGCCAATTATTGAATTTTTGGACGTAAAAAAAGAATACTTTTTATATAAAAACGAAAAGGCACGCTTTAAGGCTATTTTCACAAAAAACAGGGGAGTAAAGAAGCACCCTGCTCTAAAGGGCGTGAGCTTCAAGATATACCCAGGCGAGTCTGTGGGAATAATCGGCAAGAACGGTGCGGGAAAATCCACCATTCTGAAAATGATAACAGGCGTAAGCTTTCCAAACAGCGGCACTATCACTGTAAGAGGAAAGGTTGCCGCACTGCTTGAGCTTACAGCAGGCTTTTCGCTGGATATGACGGGTATGGAAAATATCTATCTAAAGGGCTATCTCCTTGGTCTTAACGACGATCAGATAAAGGAGATAGAGCAGGATATAATCGACTTTGCAGACCTTGGAGAGTATATCGACCAGCCTGTAAGAACATATTCAAGCGGAATGAAAATGCGTTTGGGCTTTGCTATCAATATAAATATCAAGCCTGATATCCTCGTTGTTGACGAGGCGCTGAGCGTTGGCGACGCAGACTTTCAGAAGAAATGCCGTGACAAGATAAACGATGTTATCGCCACAGGCGTAACTGTACTGTTCGTTTCCCACTCACGCAAGGCTATCGAGGAAACTTGCACAAGGGCGATATTCCTAAAAGACGGCAAGGTGCAGGTGGACGGCACTGTCGAGGAAGCCTTTGACGCTTATGATAAGAAAAAATAATCATGAAAGCTTTTCGTTTTTGGCGAAAAGCTTTTTGTTTGCACTTATTATAGTTGATATTTGATAAATATATATAATTATCAATATTTAATTTTGTATAATAAATCATAGTCAAAAAGCTTTACAAAATCGCAGAAATGTGTTATAATAAGATATTATCGAAAGGAATTGATATTATGAATTGGGTTGAAATGGATATATATACCACGACAGAAGGCATCGAAGCGGTAACGGGAAGTCTGCTTGGAATGGGTATAAACGGCTTTGTTATCAAGGACGCAAAGGATTTTCAGGACTTTCTTGACGATAAGGACGGCAATTGGGATTATATAGATGATGACCTTATGGGTCTAAAAAACTGCGAGACCACAGTGACAGTTTATCTCCCTGAGAACGCTCAGGGCCTTGAAAATCTTGAAGCTATGAAGCTGGAGCTTAAAGCGCTCAAAAAGCGTGACGTGAACAATGAGTTCGGCAGACTTGAATATGAGCTTAAAAACGTCAAGGAAGAAGATTGGGCGAACAACTGGAAGCAGTATTTCAAGCCACTTTGCGTTGGCGAAAAGCTTCTTATAAAGCCGTCATGGGAAAAGGTCGCTGAGGGTGAAAAGAGAAAGATACTGGAGATAGACCCTGCTTCATCTTTCGGCACAGGTCAGCATAACACAACTCAGCTTTGTCTGGAGCTTGTGGAGAAAAATCTTCATGAGGGCGACAGGATACTTGACCTTGGCTGCGGAAGCGGAATACTTTCTATCGGTGCGCTGCTGCTGGGTGCTGAGAGCGCAACAGCGGTGGACGTTGACGAAAATTCTGTTAAGATAGCGAAGGAAAATGCAGAGAAAAACCATATAAGCGCAGAAAAGTATACAGCTTACTGCGGAAATATCATAGATGATAAGGCTCTTGTGGAGAAGATAGGCACAGGCTATGACCTGCTTTGCGCAAATATCGTGGCGGATGTTCTTATAGGCATGAGCGGCATTTTCGGCGGATTTATCAAGGACGGCGGAACGCTCATAGTTTCAGGTATAATCGACCAGAGAAAAGACGAGGTGCTTGACAGGCTTAAGGCTCAGGGCTTTGAGCTTATTGAGATAAGAGAAAAAGAAGACTGGGTGGCTGCGTCATTCAGGAAATAAGAGATGAAAGGAAGGATCAAAATGCAGTTATTGTTTTTGGTTATCAAGAGAATCGAGTTAGTAGACGAAATCATGCGTTCGCTGGCACAGGCAGGCATAAGAGGCGGAACGGTCATTGACAGCGTGGGAATGGCGAAATCTATTTCTACAATGGATAATCTGCCTATGATCGGCGTTCTGAGATCTATTCTCAGCGGTGAGGACGCTGCACAGAAGGGCAAGACGATTTTCGTTGCCGTTGCAGACGATCAGGTAGATGTTGCAAGAAAGGCGATAACTGATGTTACAGGCGACCTTTCACAGCCTAACGCAGGCGTGCTTTTCGGTGTGCCGATCAGCTTTGCAGAGGGCGTAAATTAACACTTCATACAAGATAAAAAGCGTTGCACTTTTCACAGTGTAACGCTTTTTTTGTGGATCAGTTTATTTTCATTTATGAAACTCTTAGAGAATAAAACAGATAAGTCCCGAACAGCCCTCGTTTATCATGCGTTCGATAGTTTCCTTTATCTTCATGCGTGCGTCCTCAGGAAGCTTTGAAAGCTTTGTGTGCAGACCCTCGCTCACAAGCTCGTGGAGTGACTTGCCGAAAATGTTTGACTCCCATATCTTTTCAGGTGATTCCTCAAAATCGTTGAGCATATAAAGCACAAGCTCCTCGGATTGCTTTTCCGAGCCGACGATAGGTGCGACCTCGGTGTTGATAGTGGTTTTCAGCAGGTGAATGGCAGGTGCGGCGGCTTTGAGCCTTACGCCGTATTTTCCACCCTGCTTTATTATCTCAGGCTCATCAAGGGTAAGCTCGTTCATTTCAGGCATAACGATGCCGTAGCCTGTTTTCTCCATTTCGTCAAGGGCAGAGCTGAATTTCGAGAAACGTTCTTTTATCTTTACAAGCTCCAAAATCCTCGGCATAAGGTCGTTTTCGTCCTTTATCTCAAGCCCTGTGGCCTCGCCTATTATCCTGAAAAACAGCGCAGGGTCAAGCTCCACCTTTATGACAGCCGAGCCTTTGCCTAAGTCTATCTCAGACACCGACCCCGAGGATACCTGCTCACAGCAGCATATCTTTTCGGCACAGTCTGAAATGTCACGGAGATTTGTCACCGCCGAAGCCGCTTCCTTGATGTGTCCGAAAACGGCTTCTTTCAGCCAGTGACCCTTGTCAAGAGAGTTTATCCATGAGGGCATAGAGATGTTTATTTCTTTTACAGGGAAAGAGTAGAGCAAGAGAGTAAGTATCTCTTTTATCTCTTTTTCCGAAAGCTCCAAACAGTTTATAGGCATAACTGTAGTGCCGTATTTGTCGGAAAGCTGTTCGCAAAGGTCTTTTGTCTGCTGAGAGTGAGGCTCAGTGGTGTTCATAAGCACCACAAATGGCTTGCCTATCTGCTTCAGCTCGTCGATAATGCGTTCCTCACATTCTTCGTATTCTTCACGAGGGAGGTCGGTGATACTGCCGTCTGTTGTCACCACAAGACCTATGGTGGAGTGTTCTGTTATGACCTTTTGCGTTCCCACCTCAGCCGCCATGTTGAAAGGCACTTCCGTGTCAAACCACGGCGTGACCACCATTCTCGGGGCTTCATTTTCAATATAGCCTATGGCGCTTGGGATTATGTAGCCAACACAGTCTATCATTCGCACATTGAAGCTTGCTCCGCCCTCTAGGGTGATGTTCACGGCTTCCTCTGGAATGAACTTAGGCTCGGTGGTCATGATAGTCTTGCCTGCGGAGGATTGGGGCAGCTCGTCAATGGCACGCTCCTTGCGGTAGTCGCTTTCAATGTTCGGTATAACGAACTGCTCCATGAACTGTTTTATAAAGGTAGATTTTCCCGTACGGACAGGACCTACCACGCCTATATAGATATCGCCCCCCGTCCGTGTGGCAATGTCGGTGTAAATATCGTTTTTCATGTGTCTGTCCTCCTAGTTCATTAATGGGATAAGCAACATTCCCTGTTTTGATATTTTATCGTCGGTAAGCTCGTTTTCTTCAAGTATGGCTGTTATGGAAGTTGAATACTTTTTCGCTATCTCCCAAATGTCGTCGCTCTCGCTGCAGTAGCATATTTTCAGAGCGTATTTGTCATTTTTCTCTTTCGGCTTATCTGTGAGCACCCTAAGCTCTGATATCATAGACCCCGTCTGCTGGATAGTCATTTCGCCGCCTATCTTGATATCGGCTTTAAGCTCCGCTGTTGTTTCGTCTGCAAGATAGTATGTGCAGTTTTCTATGCACAGGTCAGGGGATATTGATATCTCGCCATTGACGTTCTCAGGAAGGGGTATCTCATGCTCAAAAGGCGAATCGTTTTCAAGATAAAGGGGAGTGCCGTCCTCGTTCCTGCCGATAATACAGAACGTCACGCTTCCTGAAATGATAAAGGCTTTCTTTTCCTCGTCAAGCCTTGATGTCACATTGGAAAGAGTCGCCCAACTGTCATGAACACAGCGTATCTCACCCTCCTGACAGGAAAGCTTTGCAGTAACACTGTGGCTGTCAGATATCTTTATGCTCTCGCTGTCAAGCTTGCTTTCGCACCTTTCAGCCTCGCACTCAAAGCAGGTGGAGTATGCGTCTGTGACGATCTCGCAGGTGGAAAGCTTTTTGGCAACGCAGTTTACAAGGAGCACAAGCTCACATTCAAGTGTGCCGGAATCGTCAGACTTTGGTATGATATCACACCCCGCAGGGGTTATCCTCACATCTGCGGTGAAAGTATCGTCAATGCCGTCAATGTCGATTATCTGTGAGAACGGCAGAGTAAACCGCATTGTTTCGGCGGTTTCTTCTCCGTCGGCAGTTACGCAGGAGTAAAGCATCGTTATCTCAGCGTCGCCCTTTGTCACAAGCTTGCCTGCTATCATCTTGTGTTCCTGTGGGATAATGCGGCAATCTGTTCGCAGGATAGTGCCAACAGGGGCTTTTGCCGCAGAAAGCTGCAATTCTTCTATTAGTGTGATACGCTTTGCGGCGGTAAGACGTTTTGCAGGGTATGTAACAGCCGCCTTTTTAAGCTGTATTCCGCAGCCGAATGCGTCTGTAACTATAGGCACAGTTACTTCGCCCGTCACCTTTGCGTGGATAGTCACAGCACCCCTGATATCAAGTCTGCGCTGATTTACCACACGGCAGTTGACATAATCACATTTTGGCGTGAGCCATATCATAGGGTCGCCGCAATCCCCTTGCAGGTCGAAAGACTTTGTGTAGTTCATTTTCTGCTCGATGCAGTTTATGCGCTTGTCATTCTGGCTTATGTAAAGCACTCTGATAAGTGCCGCCATGTCAAAGCTGAGCTTTCCACCGTTTATGGAATGGCTCTGTACTGTTGGTGTGATAACGCATTTCAGTATCCTGAAAATATCTGGATAATAGTCGGGCAGCAGAAAATCCTTTTCCACAGCCTGCTCGCAGGAGGCGTCAAGGATAGTTCGTGTCATTGACAGCATCTCTCTGTTAAGCTTTAGATCCATAGTGTTCATCTTGTCTGTTTCCTCCTAAAAATAAACTGATCATACGATCGTAAAGGGCTTGTAATGCCCTGCTGAGAACATTATATTCACTTGGGACGGGTCATATTCTGAAAATCTCAGACAAATTTAACGTATTTTGTCGGCAGAGGCTTTTTCACACAGCGTAAAGGCTTTTCATAGACTAAGATATGTCATTGTATCTGACATAATACTGTCTGAAAGGAAACATAATAGTATGAATGGTCTACTTTGGGCTGCGGCAGGCACGGGCTTTACATTCTCTATGACGACGTTAGGTGCGGCTGTGGTCTTTTTCATGAGAAAAGAGGGGCAGAGCGAAAAGTTGCAGAAAGCCTTTTTAGGCTTTGCCGCAGGCGTTATGATAGCCGCAAGCGTGTGGAGCTTGCTTATCCCTGCCATAAACGAGGCGGAAGCTCTCGGCAGGATAGGCTGGATACCTGCCGCAGGCGGCTTTGCGCTAGGCGTGCTGTTTCTTATGGGGCTTGACAAGGCAATGCCTTATTTTCTACCTGAGCCTGAAAGGGAGGAGGGCGTCCGCAGGGGACTAAAGCGTTCGGGAATGCTTATTTTCGCTATCACACTGCACAATATCCCTGAGGGCATGGCAGTAGGTCTTGCCTTTGCACTGGCGGCACATAATGACAGCTCGGTACTGCTGGCTTCTGCTATCGCACTTGCCATAGGCATGGGCATACAGAACTTTCCCGAGGGTGCGGCTATCGCACTTCCGCTGAGGCAATCGGGCATGAGCAGGGCGAAAGCATTCGGCCTCGGCACTCTTTCGGGACTTGTTGAGCCTGTTTTCGGACTTCTCACCGTCCTTGCCGCAGGTGCTATCCAACCGCTTCTTCCGTGGCTTCTTGCCTTTGCCGCAGGAGCAATGCTCTATGTGGTGGTGGAGGAGCTTATCCCCGAAGCACATCTGGGGGAAGGTCACATGGGAACAGTTGGCGTAATGCTAGGCTTCTTGCTTATGATGATACTTGATGTGGCGCTAGGATAAAAAGGCTTATTTGTAAAAAACTGCAGTGATGTTTTTCACCGCAGTTTTTTTGTTGTGATAACGCACAAGTATCGTGTGTTGACTTTGTGAGTTATTGCTTTCGTCTTTTTGACGTTTTTCGGTTGACAAACGGGGCATGATTTGGTATAATTGAATATGTGTAAAATATGTTCTGCTAAAAAGATAAAAAGAACAAAAAAGAGAGCAGCGATAACCCCAAGACAACGAAAGGACAGATGAGAATTGACAAAGATCACTCGCACCTTTATTGCCTTTGCAGCGGCGTGTTTACTCGCCATTATGCTTATGACAGTAAGGTGCTTTGCTTATGATTATTCCACTATCACCGGCACAAAAGCCAGCGGTGCGGAAATAAGCGGATATTCAGGGGCGCTTGAAGTGAACGTGCTTGACTTCGGCGCAGACAAAAAGGGAAAGAAAGACTCCTCAAAGGCGATACAGAAAGCCCTTGACTATGCCATTGACAACGGCTCCAACTCTGTGCAGATAAAGGTCGTTGTGCCGAAAGGAAAATACAGGATAGACAAGCTTTTGGAGATATATTCAAACACTTGGCTGTATCTTGAGGACGGAGCGACTATCGTCAGAAATTTTGACAAGGGCTGTATGATAAAGAACGCTCAGGCGAACGGCGCAGGCGGATATGACAGCGAGAGAAATATCGTTATCGAGGGCGGCTGCTGGGACGGCAACCCTTCGTCTACTTCAAGACCATTTTCTAATATGAGATTTGGTCACATGAAAAACCTTTGGATAAAGAACGTTGAGATAAAAAACAATTACAACGGACATCATGTTGAGATAGGCGGCGTAAAGGGCATCACTATCGAGGACTGCGATTTTCACGGCTATACGGGAACATCTCAGAAAGAGGCTATACAGCTAGATACCATAAGTAACAGTGATGTTTTTCCGGCGTATGAGCCTTTTGACGATACTCCTTGCGACAATGCCGTAATAAAGAACAACAAATTCCATGACCTTATAAGAGGTCTTGGCTCACATTCAGCTTGTCTTGGCGTATATTATACTAATACACTTATATCAGGCAACTCATTTTATAATATGAGCGGAACGGCTATCGTACTTATTAATCATAAAAAATGTATAATCGAAAACAATACTATGAAAAACGTTGGCTGTGCCATAGATTTCAAGTACATGACAGATTATGAAAATGCAAATTTCCATGTGCCTAATTCAGGCTATGCGGGCATAAAGGATCGTCTTGACGATAATGCCAACACCATAATAAGAAACAACGATATAACCGTTGTGGGTACATATTATTATCCGGAGCCATATGCGATACAGATATTTGGCAAAAAGCTTGAAAAGTCATATTCACACCCTGATTACAATTATACTGTAAAGGGCGTGAAGATAATAGACAACACTATAAAAACAGCTGGTTCGGCATTAAGGCTCACAGACGTTTCGGGAATTTTCATAGGTTCTAACGATATAAGCTATGACTATGACAGATATAATTATTCCATGGATCTTATATGGCTCAGCGAATCGTCACAGGTGACTGTTACCAAAAATAAGCTTACAGGCACAAAGCAGAACAGCGTTTATATAAGCGGAGGTTCAGGCAATGAGGTAAGCTCAAATACCATTAAAAAGCCAGGTGTGTCGGGAGTTTATGTTTCAGGCGGTTCTGATAAAAATACCATATCAGGCAATACTATAACTTCCGCAGGCTCCAACGGCATAAAGATAACCAAAGAAGCTAAGGCAGATGTGAGAAAAAATACTGTTAAGAAGTCGAAAAATCACGGACTTATATTCACTGGCGGAAGCGGTAAGGCTTCTGACAATATCCTTGAAGAAAACGGTCTTAGCGGTCTTATGGCTGATAACAGCGCTTCTGTGGAGTTTTTCAACAACACCTGCAATAAAAATAAAGGCTACGGAATAAAAGCTAATAAGAAATCTCAGGTGAAAATAAGCGGAAACAGCTTTGCCGATAACAGCAAGGGCGATATCTACGTCACAGGCAGTGCGGCAGTGCTTCTGAACGCACCTGATAACGTAAAGTCGCAGGATATCTGCTCTGATAAGCTCACTTTAACATGGGACGAGGTGTCGCAGGCTGACGGCTATTATGTTTACAGAAAGACCGACGCTGAGGACGCAGAGTTTGAGCAGATAGCAACTGTAACAGACGGCACTTCATTTACAGATTATGGACTTGTTCCAAAAACAAGATATATTTATAAAGTGACAGCTTTTCTTGACACTGTTGACAGTGTCCAAGAGGGAAGCGACAGTGCGGATATGAGCATAAAAACAAAGCTTACTATTATGGGCTGTACCACAAATATGCGTGGCTCTATGTCATACACTGGCAAGGAGAGAACACAGATATTTGACGTTTTTGTAGACGGCGAGACACTTATCCCTGACGTTGATTACAGGGTGGTTTACTATGACAACGTGAACGTTGGAACTGCAAAGGTGACTGTTATAGGCATGGGTCAGTATTGTGACTCAGCTGATTTTCAGTTTGACATAACACTAAAGTCTGACAATGTGATGGTCATAAAGCCACAGGAGCTTAACAACAAGTCTATCGTGTCGGGCAAGCCTACAATGAAAGCCCAGGGCTATGAGGTAGCAGAAGCGGTGAAGGATAAGCTTGACTATGTTCCTCACAGTGAGCCTGCCACAGTGGTGAACTACAATTCACCTGCACAGATAATCGCAAAGGCGAGAGCTGATATGCTCGACCTGAAAGTGCGCTCATACCGTGAGCTGACGGGCGAAACTATTTACGGCGCTTGGCTGTAAGCTATAAAAATTGGCATAAAAAACACGGCTGATATTTTCTCAGCCGTGTTTTTTGTATGTCTTTATTTTGTTATCTTTAGAAGATCAACATAATACGCCTCATCAGATAGTCCTTGCATATGAATTGTTATCGCCCTTGCTTTATCTTCTGCCGCATATACAATGTTTCGTGAAGATAAAAACATAGAAACAATCAATGTAAATATAACAGCTACTATGCTATTTTTTTTCACTACAATTCCTCCTAGTTATGATGTGTATAAAATATTGCTGAACCCAGACACCTACATTAATTAAAATTATTCGCAAAAAAATGAGCAGAAAAAATATAATAACTCTGTAAATATTGAGGATGCTCTATACCACCTAACTTAGATTGAACTATTTAGACTTATTGCTGTCGATTAGTCAGTATATTATATATACCAATTAGAATTGAACAAAGTAATGCTATCCCATTAAGACTATAACTTAGAATCATACCGAAGCCGCTTCCTG
The DNA here is from genome assembly GCA_934435205.1 of uncultured Ruminococcus sp. Lineage (GTDB taxonomy): Bacteria > Bacillota > Clostridia > Oscillospirales > Ruminococcaceae > Hominimerdicola. The sequence continues at coordinate 111,486 of CAKSAK010000006.1, forward strand.
CATTAGGTGTTCCATAATCACCGTTGAAAGCCATAAATATATGAATAAAAAAATCAGTATCGTAAAATATATAACCGATTATAACAGAAAAACAAATGGTCAATATAACACCCAAACAATATATTTTTATATTATGGCTGCTTAACTTAACAAAAAAAGTCAACTGTACCGCTGCATAAATAATAAAAAAAATAAATATAGAAACAACAGAAGCTATCCCTGCTCCTAAATATGCAGTTAAATTAAACAAAAGAGCATATATGAAACTCATCAATACATATTTAACATATTTCATCATAATAATCATATCCCATTTTGATGAAATCTAAGTCATCCTGATTTGTATGTCTTTATTTTGCTATCTTTACTGCGGAGTCTGCTGAACGTCCTGCATTTGCGGAGCAAAATTCGCAAGAGAATAAAGCCTGTTCATGAAATCGCCGTCAACAAAGAGGTTGTTCACAAGCACCTTTGTGTCAGGATTTTTGTTCTTAGGGTTGATTGTCTGCTGATAAACTGTGAGATAATTCTCATTGCCTGACTTGCTCACATAGCAATCTATCACCATATATGTAGGCAGGAATTGAGTAACAGCCGTCTGATAATCAAAAAGCGTGTAAGGGCTTTGCTCCATTGAAACCTTGAAAGACTTTATGTCCTCAGGCACCATAAATCTGTATGAGCCTTTGAGGTTTTTGTATTCTGCCCAATCGTCCTCAGACTCAATAAAAGGCTTCTTTGACGTATTGCTTACCCCTGCCACAAGGAATGCCAGCAGAAGCACAAATTCGCCGCCCCATACTATCCACAGGATCGTGCCGTTCACAAGCGAGCCGTTATCTCTTGATGAATGTGATGACTTGTAAGACCAGCGACCCTCCTCGTTGATAGACTTAACGTCTTTCCAAAGGTCAGATGGGTGTGCGATTATGTCAAAAAGTCCTGTTTTGTCATAATCTCTGTAATCATAGGTGTAGTCATAAGCGTTCATGGTGTATGACTTTTCTAGGCTTTTCTTGGCTGAGTTTTCGTCCTTGCCGAGAAGCTTGTCAAGCTCGAAAAACTGCCATACAGATTTTTTCTGCATCGTGGCAATGTCCTCGTCTGAAAAATCGCCTGTTGAATCGTTGCTGAAAAGATCATATGCCTTGGTCTGGTGATAAAAGTCATAATAATCACCGAAGCCGTCTGTGTTCTCATCAAAAAGCATATTCAGCTCGTCATAATAGTCATAGGCTGTGTATTCTTCCATAAGCTCATAGCCATATTTTTTCAGATCGTTGTAATCATACAGCGCCCATTTAAAATATGTGGCAAGCAGAAAGCCCACCACTGCACAGGCAACTGCTACAACAGTGTTTCGCATTTTGAAAGCCTTTACTATCTTTCCGCCCACAAAGCCCAGCGCAAATGACACTGCCACTGCGGCGAAAACGTTAAGATAGATGATAGTACACCAACCCTCAAAAAGCAGATAGAGCCAGAAAAGCAATCCTCCACAGACCGCTGTTGCAAGCACCATGAGCACTGCTCCAACTGGGCTGAATTTGCCCGACTCTTTGTAATGTTTGTGTTCTCCCATTTTAAATACCCCCTTATATACTTCAGGCATAAGCCATAAAAAAATTATATCACAAATTTAAAGATTTTTCAATAGTTTTGCTGAATTTATGCAGGCATAAAGAGAAATTTTTGTGGAAAACTATTTGCAGTTATGAAAGGAGCGAACTTAGATGATAGAACAGGATACAATAAAGCTTCTCAGGGAGTGCGACGCAGGAATAAAAATGGGCGTGCAGTCTATTGAGGATTCGCTGAAATACACTTCAAACGGAGAGTTAAAGCGAACGCTGGAGAAAAATCTTGCAGGGCATGTGGAGATACAAGAGAAGGTTCAGGGACTTTTAAATTCATATCATGACAGCGGAAAAGAGCCGCCTGCTATGGCGAAGGGCATGGCGTGGCTTAAAACCAACTTCAAGCTTGCGGCAGAGAGCAGTGACGACGCTGTGGCAGATTTTATAACAGACGGCTGTAATATGGGTGTGAAGTCCCTGTCTGGGTATCTCAACAATTATCAGGCGGCAGATGAGAAGTCCAAGAACATTGCCAAGGAGCTTATATGTCTTGAGGAACGTCTTTCTGTGGACATGAGAGGATATCTCTCTGCAAAATAGGCATGAAAATGGCAGCCGTGGAGTTTTTTTCTCCACGGCTGCCTTATCTTATTTAGATACAACGCAGTTTTTGCCCTGATTTTTGCCTTTGTATAGCAGCTTATCCACTTTTGAGATACCCTCGTCATAGTTTTCGTTCGGAGTCACTGCGTAAACTCCAAAAGTCATGGATATATTGAAGCTTTGAGAATTTTCCTTAAATGTACACTCATGTATTTTCTGGCAAATGCTCTTTGCTATCTTCTCACAGCTTTCTGTATCTGTATTTGGAACAACAAATAGTATTTCCTCGCCGCCCCAACGGCACACATAGCCCTCGCTGGGCACGTTTTCAGCTATAACATCTGATACCGCTCTAAGTACCTTGTCACCGACTTCGTGACCATATGTGTCATTAACGTGCTTGAAATCATCGATATCACCCAAACACATAGAATATACGCTGTTTGTCCTGCGGCAGTTGCTTTCTATCTTTTTGATAAAATCCATCATGGCACGGCGGTTGAAAAGCTGAGTAAGCGGGTCGATAGTGGCGAGCTTTTGAAGCTTTTCGTTCTGTGATTTTGCTTCACGCCTGTTATGCTCATTTGTGAAAATGTATATGGAAGATACATAGATTATTATAATAAAGCTGCATAGAGTATTGTAAATGTATAGGATATTCACTCTGTGGGTATCAAAGCTGTAAGGTGCGACCCTGTTTGTGGCTGCGATACGCATGACTATGAACACAACAACATCAAAGGACGAAAGCATATATGGGATCGCTTTTCTGTTTGGTGCAAGGAAAAATGGAATAGGTATTATACACAGCATTATCTGCGTAAATCCTGCTGACCAACCTATGTAATATGCACCCATGCAGGCGTGTACTATTATTTCGCCCAGCACAAGGTAAGTAAACGATATTTTGCCTATCTTCTTAAAACGAAGCAGAAAATACATCGCTGTATAGAATGCTACGCTGAAATAGTTATAATATACCATTTGGTGTACTCCGAACCGATAAAACAGTACAAGGTATATTATATGACCTAACAGCAGTATGATATCACCATAGCGATATATTTCCTCTGCGGTGAACATTCCCGCAAAGAGGTTTATTTCCTTTTTTATTTTCATACATTTGTTTCTTTCTTTGATATTTGGTTTGATGTTATAAACAAAATCACTTTACTTTAATAAACATATTATATACTATTTTAAACGTTTTTGCAAGACTAAATTTGTACAAATTATCATGATGAATTTTGTAGGTGCTAGCCTAAAAAGTGCGAAAAATGGCACTTATCTGTTGCTTTTTGTAGAGCGTGTAAATCATATTATATAGATATGAACAATATGAAAAAATATAGCAAAAAAACTATTGCCGGCAAGTCGTGGGCTATTGAAAAATCCTGACGGATATGTTATAATAATATTTATGAGTATTTTTTAAGAGGGTTTTATTATGCAGGGTTGTAAAAAGGTTGCTTCCATTCAGGATATATCAGGTCTGGGCAGGTGTTCGCTAACAGTGGTGATACCTGTGCTTTCCGCTATGGGTATTCAGGTGTGTCCTGTGCCTACGGCTGTGCTTTCGGCACACACTGGCTACAGCGAGTTTGTTATGAGAGATCTTACAGACTTTATGAAGCCTGCGTTGGAACACTATAAAAAAATGGATATGAAATTTGACTGTGTGTACAGTGGGTTTCTAGCTTCAAGCGAGCAGATAGACCACTGCCTTGAGTTTTTCGAGGCTTTTCCTGACGCCCTGAAGGTCGTAGACCCTGTTATGGGTGACGGAGGAAAGGCATATAAGACCTACACAAAAGAGCTTTGCAGCCGTGTGGTCGAGCTTGTAAAGGTGGCGGATATAATCACGCCTAACCTCACAGAGGCGGCTATACTTCTTGGTGAGGAATATCCAACGGCTTCAATGCGCAGCTCTGAGATAAAATCATGGCTTGTAAGGCTTTCAAAGCAGGGTGCAAAGATAGTTGTTATCACAAGCGTAAATCTTGCAGACGGCGGAATGTCAACTGTAGGCTATGATAAAGAAAACAACAGCTTTTGGAAAATAAAGAATGATTATGTTCCTGCGCACTATTCAGGAACGGGAGATATGTTCACAAGTGTTCTTATTGGAGGACTTCTCAAGGGTGACAGCCTGCCTATCGCAATGAACAGAGCCACAGCGTTCACAGAGCTTACTGTCAAGACTACATACAGCTATCAGACCCCTTGGACAGACGGACTTATGCTGGAGGGTCAGCTTCCTTGGCTCACAAGCTATCAGGAGCTTAGGGACTATACGAATTTGTGATATCTGGAAGTGTTACCGAATATGAACAGACTTAATATCGTGCTTTTAGAGCCGCAGATACCACAGAACACAGGCAATATTTCAAGGACTTGCGCAGTGACAGGTGCGGCACTGCATCTTGTGAAGCCTTACGGCTTTGAGATAAGCGACAAAAAGCTAAAGCGTGCAGGGCTTGATTACTGGGATAAGCTTGAAATATACGAGTATGATAATATTGATGACTTTTTTTCTAAGAACAGCGGCGAGTTCTATTTCTTTACCACAAAGGGCAGAAAGGTGCACTCAGATGTGGATTATCCCCAGGATAGGGAAGTGTATATAATTTTCGGCAGAGAGGACAAGGGGCTGCCTGAGAAACTGCTTTATGAAAATCCCCAAAGCTGTGTGAGGATACCAATGAGAAAAACGCTCAGAAGCCTTAATCTGTCAAACTCAGTGGCGATAGCCTGCTATGAGGTGTTAAGACAGTGGGATTATCCCGACCTTGGCAGAGAGGGCAAACTGACGCAATATACATGGGACGAATAAAATAAATAAAAAAACGGAGGGTGAACTAATGGCAAAAATAAAATTTCTTACTGACTCAGCGAGCGATATCACCGAGGAGCTTGAAAAGAAGCTGGATATCCAGATTATGAATTTCAAGGTGGCAATGGGTGATGACAGCTACACATCAAGGGTAGATTTCGACAATGAGAAGTTCTACAAGATGCTTGACGATTTTGACGGCATACCTGTTACATCGCAGATAACAGCCTTTGAATATCAGGAAACTTTTGAGAAGCTCTACAGCGAGGGCTATACTGATGTTATAAACACTACTATAAACTCAAAAGGCTCGGCAACATACAACAACGCTGTTATGGCGGCAGAGGAGTTTTATTCCGCTCACCCTGAGGCAAAGGGCAAGTTCACTATATACAATATAGACGGTGAGAGCTACACAGGAGCGTATGGTTATGCAGTAGTTCAGGGCGCAATGAAAGCCGCAAAGGACGTTCCTGCGGCTGATATCGTGGCTTTTATGGAGGACTGGATAAAGAACTGCGTTATTTTCTTTGCACCATATACACTCAAATATGCAAAGAAGTCAGGAAGGATACCTTCTGCGGCGGCTTTTGTTGGCGAGGTAATGGGCCTTAGACCTATCATGAGGATACATGACCATGCTATCGTTACAGAAACAAAGGTAAGAGGCGACAAAGCTATCGTGCCAAAGATACTTGACCTGACTGTAAAGGAAATGATACCGCAGACACCTTACTGCATCGTTTACGGCAATGACGAAAGCGTGAGAGATGAAATGGTGCAGGCCATGACGAAGAAGGTGGGCTATCCGCCTGCTGAGTGCTATCAGATAGGTGCGGCAATTGCAATAAATGCAGGTCCAAAGGTAACGGGCGTTATCTTTAAGGCACAGAACAAGTAAATTTGATACGGATATAAAAAGACGGACGTTTCGCTTTGAAACGCCCGTTTTTTGTCAGCTCATGCTGTTGTTATTTGTTTTTGCGTGATCTTCTGCCGGCAACTACAAGTCCGCTTCCTGTGATAAGAATAGTAAAGAGGATACCGCCAAGGTCATTGCCTGTGTTAGGGTTTGTGCTTCCTGCATTGTTCTTGGCAGGGGTCTTGCTGTCGGCCGCTTTGCTGTCAGTATTCTTGCTGTCTGTGCCTGTGCTGCTATTATTTGAGCTTGTGTCTTTGATATCTGAGTTTGTATCGCTGTTGTCAGAACTTGTATCAGCTGCCTTTGGTGTCATAGTCAGGTCAGTGATGACCCACATAGTACCGTCAGAGCCGTCGCTCGTATCATTTTCATAGCGTTTGTAATTCACAAATTCACCGTTGATCTTCAGCTTCGTGTCTGGTCCGAATACATAAGAGGTATTTTCACTCTCAACAAAGCCCACAGCTTTCACATACACGCCGTAATGATATGTCTTTCCACTTTCAAAAGTGGTTATCTTATTTTCATAAGCGCCGCTGAAGAAATCCGCAGAGATCGCACCTGTCTTGCTGTCCAATTCCCACCACTCGCAATTGTATGCATACTTCACGCCTTCAGGACTCTTGCCTGTAAACACGGGCTTGTCGCCGTCCTTGAAGTTGATGGTGGCGTCGTTGATCTCCACCACATCAATAACTTTCACGGTGGACGGCGTCATGGTCAATACATTGCTGAACCAAATGGTCTCGCCGCTATCATCCACATCGATCTGATCGGGTGTCAGGGTGATTTCTTCGCCGTTGATATAGAGCTTCGTGTTCTGATCAAAGCGGTAGCCCTCTTCCATGCCTAAGTCGGAGATCTTGAAATATACGCCATAGGTATAGCTTTTGTCGGCTTCAAACTCCGTAATGAGCTTGCCGTTATAGCGAGTGTTCCAGAAATCGCTGGAGGTAATGCCATAACTGCTGCCGTCATTGGCGTCCCAACGCTGATGATCGGTGTCAACGATAGGGTCAATGACACCAGTGCTGAAAAGCGGTTTATCTCCGGCATTAAAGTTGATAATGGCATCAAGTCGGATCTCTTCAACAGCCTGACCAGGGCGCAGCTCTGTTCCATATCTAATAAGACAGGTCTTGCCGTCATTCATTACATCGACCCACGAGCCGAAAGGCAGGCTTGCTCCATTCAGCGTAACATTTTCATCTTTCAAATTGCTGTCAAAGGTATAGCCGTCCTTTGCTTTAAGTTTTACGGAATATCTATATCTTCCGCCTTTCTCAAAAGTATTGAATCGAACATCACCGTCCGAATAATCGCTTTCATCAGAATACCAATAGCCAACGGTGTTCATGGTGTCACTGGCGTCCTTTTCACGTTTCTCCCAACGCTCGAAGAGAATATCATATTTGTCCTGATTAGCGCCTGTTCGCTTGGCAGATACCTGCGGGGCATTGCCCGGCTGATAATCGAGCTTCACGTTTTCGATATTGATCATGTTAATACTGCTTGAAGTTGCCGCAGGTGTCCAATGTGCTTTTAGGGTAATATTCCCAGTGACCTTGGTATCAAAGGTATACTTTGCATCATTTAGATACCACCCAGCAAAATCATAGCCGTTCCTCTTCGGTTCATTTGGCTCGATCGCAGAAGTATTCAATACCTTTTGCTCTGACACTGCACTTCCGCCGTCTGAATCAAATGTCACTGTGAACTCATCAAAAGACCATGGAAATACACCACAGTTTTCGATCGCACCTCCAGAAATGACAACGATCGCCGTATTGTTTTTGCCATATACTGCATTGCCGAGACCTCCCAAGTCTACCTTGCAGTCCTTAATTGTGCCGCCGGTCATGGTGAAGCTGCCATTTTCGTATATGTTTACTGCACCGCCGTTATTGTATGCAGAGCAATTTTCGATCGTTCCGCCGTTCATCACGAAGAAGCTGCCCTGCTTGACAAATACAGCACCGCCGTCGTCCTCCGCTCTGCAGTTGCTGATCGTACCGTCGTTCATTGTAAATGTGCAGCCCATGCCTATATCTACAGCAGCGCCGTCATCACCTGCTTTGCAATCCTTAATAGTACCGCCGTTCATAACGAACTTGCCGTACTTGACCGGAGTTTCCGTTACACCAGTGTTGGATACATCCACTGCGCCGCCGTCTCCGTCGGAATCCGTGCAATTCACGATACTGCCGCTCTCCAGAGTAAGCGTACCACCCTTGACTTCAAATCCGCAGTTCTTGTTCTGCCCGTCGATCTTGCCACTGGTACCGCTGTCCTTTACTGTTAGGTCTCCGTTGCTGCGCACCCGAATTATCTCATCATCTGTCGAGCTGCAGCTCAGGGTATATCCGTTGAGATCAAGAGTAACAGTGCGCTCCACATCTAGTTTCCAGGTGGTCTCAATGTTTCCACCCAACCTGATCTCTGAAAATTCCGTATTTTCCAATGCTGACTTCAGTTCCGTTTCATTACTGACTGTAGAATCTGTGGCAAATGTCAACATAGACATTTGTGGTGCTGCCAAACATAGGGTAAGGATAAAAGCGGTTATTTTTCCTTGCAGTGATCGTTTTTTCATAATATACATCTCCTTTTGTCAGCTCATGCTGTTGTTATTTGTTTTTGCGTGATTTTCTTCCTGCAACTACAAGTCCGCTTCCTGTGATAAGAATAGTAAAGAGGATACCGCCAACATTATTGCCTGTGTTAGGGTTTGTGCTTCCTGCACTGTTCTTTACAGGAGCTTTGCTGTTTGTGTTTGTGCTGTTGTTTGCGCTTGTATTACTGCTGTCTGTGCTTGTGCTGCTGTTATTTGAACTTGTATCACTGCTGTCTGAACTTGTGTTACTGTTGTTTGAGCTTGTATCATTGTTGTCAGAACTTGTATCGCTGTTGTCAGAACTTGTGTCTGATCCTATTGGTTTCATAGCCAGTTTTGTTATGCCTGAGAACTGCTGTTTATTATCGGTGCTGATGCGGTCAAGACTTACTTCTTCGCCATTAATGATAAGCTTTGTGTTTGGACTAAAATAACAGCCGCTTCCGCTGCCCTGTGCACTTGTTATAATACAGATCTCATAATAATATGTTTTATTCTTGTCAAATGTGCTGATGAGTTTGCCGCCCCAGTAAGAAAGATGATCTTCATTGTTGAACCACTCTTCTGAGCTTATACCCTCGCCGTCTGTGCGCCATGCTTCAAAGACGATTCTGTATCTATTGTCTGACGTAGTTCCGGTGAAAACAGGCTTGTCGCCGTCCTTAAAGCTGATAGTAGCATCGTTGATCTCCACCACGTCAATGAATGTCACCGTAGATGTAGTGATCGTTTTAATGGCAGGGATATACATAGAGCCGCCTACGAAAGGTGCTGACACTTTCTGACCATTTATTGTAATGACAGTATCACTGCTGAAAGAATATCCGTCTTTCGGTTTCAGCATAAGTGAATACACATATTTTTTGCCGCCTTCAAATTCCGTGAAAGTTGGCAAAGAGCCGTGTGAGCCGTTGTCAGAATACCATGCGGCAACAGGTTCATTGTTTTCAAATTGCTGCCAGCATTCATAAGCCACATCGTATTTTTCGTAGTCTACCGGTGTTACAAAAGCCGATGTCTCAGGTGTATCGCCAGCTCCATAATTAAATCTCACATCTTCAATAGTGGCACTGGTGATAGTCTGTTCTTCATTGCTGTCATCAGGGATATCAACAGAATAAGGGCTGTAAATTAAAAGCTTTGTGCTAAGCTCTTTTATTTCCAGATTTGTGTGATGATCTGGTGTGCCCCATTCATATCCTCCAACGGAAACGACAGTCTCATCTCCGCTTATGAAATATCCACTGTCGGTGGCAAGAACTATATTGTAGCTGTAGTGCTTGCCTGCTTCAAATGTGGTTATCCTTTTGTCAGGGGATAGACTTGCCATTTTGTCAGGGTCGGAATACCAATAGCGTCCTGTGCCTGACCATACGCCGCCCTCTTCTTTTTGGTATATCTCACGCCAGTATTCATATGCAACTGTGCAGTGAGCGTCCGCATTTGATACAGCGGCGGTGGTGCGTGGCGTATCACCTGCCTTGTAGTCGATATGTTCATATGAGACATTGATCTTACTGATGTAGGTTACTCCGTCTGAAAATGCTGATATGGGCATCAGCGTTGCTGCCACGCATAAGGTAAGGATAAAAGCGGTTATTCTCCCTTGCAGTGATCGTTTTTTCATAATATACATCTCCTTTTGATATTATAATTTTTTCATATTCGCTACTATACTATAAGCACACCTCCATTACTTTGTATTTTCCCTAATGTGATATTCTTTATCACATTATAACAAATCTATGAATAAATTTGTGGCTTATTTCATAATAGTCATATGCCAATTCTGAAATTATATATCGCAGGGGACTTCCTTTTTTGATAAATATGATATATAATTAACATAACACCATATGACAGCGGGAGGGATCGTTAAAATGAAGTTTTGCGAACAGCTTGGTAAGTATATAGAACAGCTTTCCTGCACGGCAAAGGAGCTTTGTGAGTTGTCAGGGATATCTCCCTCAACATTTAGCAGATACAGAAGCGGCGAGAGAATACCTGAGATAGACACTGTGGCGTTTGACGGGCTTTGCAACGCTCTTGCGGCTGTGGCAAGGGAAAAAGGCTATGGCGATATGACAAGGGAGAACATAAAAAAAGCCTTTCTTGACTGTGAAGACATCATACCTGCCGACAGAGAGTCTATGCGGCAAAATTTCAATACCCTTATCTCAGCCCTTGATATAAACATCAAGCGTATGTGCAAGGAGATAAATTATGATGTTTCCACCGTTTTCCGTATACGCAACGGCACAAGAAAGCCTGCCGACCCTGAACGCTTTGTCGCCGCAATAGCAGGCTTTACTGCAAGGGAGCTTAGAACTCCCACAGAGATATCAGCGGTCGCACAGCTTGTGGGCTGTAATGAAAGTGATATAGAGGATATGTCACAGCGTTATGAAGTGATATGCAAATGGCTGTTCAGCGATCACGCCAGACAGAGCAGAGAGATAAAAAGCGGTGGCAGAGAGATAAAAAGCGGTGGCATTGAAAAGTTTCTTGATAAGCTTGATGAGTTTGACCTGAACGAATACATAAAGGCGATACATTTTGATGAAATGAAAGTGCCTGCATTGCCTTTTCAGCTTCCTGTGTCAAAAAATTATTTTGGCATCAAGGAAATGATGGAAAGCGAGCTTGATTTTTTGAAAGCCACGGTCTTGTCACGTTCTAATGAGCCTGTGATAATGTACAGTGATATGCCTATGAAGGAAATGGCTGACGATCCTGAATTTCCGAAGAAGTGGATGTTCGGTATGGCTCTGATGCTTAAAAAGGGTCTGCACCTTTGTCAGATACATAATCTTGACCGCTCCCTAGATGATATGATGCTTGGTCTTGAAAGCTGGATACCGATGTATATGACGGGGCAGATATCACCTTACTATTTGAAAAATATACAGAATAATGTTTTTCTGCATTTGCTGAAGGTATCAGGTGCGGCGGCTCTTTCAGGGGAAGCCGTGGCAGGCTTTCACAGCGAGGGCAGATATTATCTCACCAAGTCCAAAAAAGAGCTTGAATATTATCGTAAACGTGCCAATGATCTGCTTTCAAACGCCTGCCCGCTTATGGAGATATACCGAAGTGACAGGGAAAAAGATTTCAGTGATTTTCTCACTGCCGACTCTCACAGGCGTGGCAGGCGCAGGAGTATTTTATCTGCTCTGCCTGTTTATACTATGGATAATGACCTGCTAAATAGTATACTTGACAGAAACGGCATTGACGACCGTCGGGGCAGAGATATAAAAGCTTATGTCAGCGAGCGTAAAAAGCGAGTTGAGAGCATACTGGAAACCATGACCATAGAGGACGAGATATGCTGTCTTTCACGAGAGGAATTTGAAACACGTTCCCATGCCCTTGATTTGTCGGGCGTATTCTGTGCCAGTGATGTTCTTTACAGCTATGATGATTATTCTGCACACTTAAAAAGCACAGAACGCTATGCGCAGATACATGAAAACTATAGCCTTAAATATGCTAAGCGGCAGACCTTTTGTAATTTGCAAATACTTATCCATGAAGGTCAGTGGGCGATGATATCAAAGGGAAACGCACCTGCTATACATTTTGTTATACGACACCCGAAGCTTCTCAGCGCCCTAGAGAATTTCATTCCGCCTGTTATAGAAGGTCAATAAATACAGGATCACACTATCCCCTTGGTGTTCCTGACGAAAAACGGACGCTTCCGATGTGGAAACGTCCGTTTTTTATAGCCAAAAGAAATATATTCGGTTATTATTCTTCGTTCTTTGCGGCAAATCTGTTAAAGATAACTGCAAATATCGCAAAAATAACATATCCTGCGGCAATGACAGTAAGAATATTCTTTGTCATTTCAACGCCTGTTGACGGATTTACTTTTGAGCTGTCAGCCTGCGATGATGCCTCGTCAACTATCTGCTGTATCTTTTCTGTTGCCTGTGATTCTGTAAGCTCCTGTGAGCTGTCGCTGTCACTTACTGTAGTTGTAACAGCCGCACCGACATTTGCAGGTTGTCTGGCTGCTGTTGTGGTGGTGCTTTCAGCCTTTGTGTTTTCGTCAGCCTTTGGCTCTGTGCTTGCTGTTGTAGTAGTTGTGGTCGTTGTATCGTCAGCAGGCTTTGGTTCTGCCGCTGTGACCTTTGTAACGGCTGATGTGTCAACTGCTTCCTTGACAGGTGTTACTTCCACGGAAGCTACCTGAAAATCTGCATTTGCCTTTAAGTAATAAAGCTGTACGAAAACCTCGTCGCTTGTTCTTGAAGGGTCAAGGTCTGAGTATATCCACTGTGTTTCCTCGCCGCCTGTGAGCTTCGTGCTCTGTGCAGACCAGCTTCCGTCAACCAACGCACCGATCGCACCGCTTGCGTTGCCTGATGACTTTACGTTGACCTTTACATTGTAATGCTGTGAATAGTCTGTTATGTAGTCGGAAAGCTTGAAGCCGTACTGGAGGGAAGTTTCGCTGTTGAAGTCAGCGTCACCCTGCTTGTGTGTGAAAAGCGGTTCGGACTCAGGCTGTGCAGATGTTGCGGTTGTAGTGGTCTGAGTTTCGCTCTTTGCTGTTGTTGTCGTTGTGGTAGTTTCAGCAGGCTTTGCCGTAGTTGTTGTAACCTTCTCAGACTTAGCCGTAGTTGTGGTAGTCGCTTCGGACTTGGTCGTAGTCTTTGCTGTAGTCGTTGTAGTTGTGGTCGATTTTGATGTAGTCGTAGTAGCTTCGGCCTTAGATGAAGCGGTCGTAGTGGTCGTGGCAGGAGTTGTTGTGATCTCCTCCCCTGCGCTTACAGTGAGCGGTGAACCCTCTGTAGGTGCTGAGTATGAAACTGACTTGTATCCACCGTCAGCTTCCGCAACCATTGTTTCTACTTCTACCCAATAGTTTATCTTGCCTGTTACGCCGTCTTTTACCTTGAAAGTCGCAAGGGCAAGGTCTGTGCTGTCCTTTATGTTAGAGCCTGTGAGGTTTGCACCGACTATTTTTATAGTGCCTGATGAAGCAACGTAGTTTGTTATAACGGAAAATTTGCTTCCCACATTGTATGTACTCTCGCTCTCCTCATCGGTCGGCACATATACTGTTACCTTTGACGGGTCATAATGCAGATCTATAGTGAAGCCTGCAACGCCTGTTTTGTCAGGTTCAAGGCTCGCTTTTATATTTATGCTGTCGCCTGCCTGTGCAAAGTTCTTGTCGCTTGTGAGCTTTATCTCGTTTCCGCCTGATGCACTAGCCACCGTGGAAACAATGCTCGTGAGCATAAGAAACGCTGTTGCCACCGACAGCGCTATCTTGTTTATTTTCAGTTTTTTCATTTGATACCTCCGTTGCAAAATCGTGTTTTTCTGTCAGTATTTTGCTCTTGATTAATTTTGTTTACCATTGTTTTGTCTTTAATTTGTAATTTTTCATCATAAAATATTACAAGTTCTGTTACCTTTGTCGTAATAGGATTATATCATAATATAAAGTAACACGTCAATAGTCAAAACAGCGAAAATAAGCATATTTTTTTGGATATATTTATAATGAGAGCATTTGTGTCACAATATATATGTACCGATCAACAGCAAAGCCACTAAATAGACTGTAATAAATCTGTAACTTTTAAGTGAAAGCTGTATTTTGCTAAATGTAAATTTTTTATGAATCAAAAAGACTGTTGACAAAGCCCTGAGAAATGTACTATAATGAGGGTGAAGTTTTGTACTTGATACAGAAAAATGTACAAACAAATGTGTGTAAAAATAAGGACTTATACATAGGCGTGCCTTGCTGCGGTATTGCCTATATCTTCTGAGGTGAACGAGTTGATAAAAAAGATGATTTCATATATCCTGTCATTTGCTATTGCGGCGTCAATTGCGGCTTCATGTTTGACGGCTTCAGCGGCAAATATGACGGGAAGCTGTACTGCAGACGTTCTGAATGTTCGCAGCGGTGCAGGCACAAGCTATTCAAAGACAGGAACAGTAAGCTATGGCGACAGTTTGACTATACTTTCCGAAACCACCGACTCAAGCGGTGCAAAATGGTATAAGATATCATGCGGCAATGTGACGGGCTATGTTTCGGCGGCATATGTTCAGCTAACATCAAGCGGTTCGCAGGGCAGTTCTGACGCCGATTTTGAAAGCTATATGACAAAGCAGGGCTTTCCTGAAAGCTATAAACCATATCTGCGAAAGCTCCATGAACAGCACCCAAAGTGGATATTTACCGCTCAAAAGCTTGGCGTGGATTGGAACACTGCGTTAAAGGAAGAATGTGTTGTGGGCAGAAACCTTGTCCACTCGTCGGCACTGGCTTCTTGGAAGTCAATGGAAAAGGGCGCATATGATTTTAACGGCGGCTATTGGTATGGGCTTGACGGCTCGTGGGTGGCGGCTTCAAAAGAGATAATAATGTATTATATGGACCCGAGAAATTTTCTCAACGATACATACATTTTTATGTTTGAAAATCAGTCATACGATCCCTCGTATCAGACGGAAAGCGGTGTAAAAACTATTCTTGCAGACACTTTTATGAGCGGAAGCTACACTTGCCCTGATACAAAGAAAAAGTATACATATTCCCAGACCTTTATGGACGCTGCAAAAAAATCGGGCGTTTCACCTTATCATCTTGCTTCAAGGTGCAGGAATGAGCAGGGCGTAAATGGTGCACCGCAATCCCTCGGCACTGTGAAAGGCTATGAGAATTATTTCAACTTCTTTGACATTCAGGCTTATGCGACCTCCACCATGACAGCCGCAGAAATGGGCTGTAAGTATGCAAAAACTACTAATCCGACCTATCTTCTTCCTTGGACAAATCAGTACAAGTCCATAGTGGGCGGCTCGATATTTTTAGGCACAGGCTACATAACAAAGGGTCAGGATACCCTTTATCTGCAAAAATTCGATATGGTAGACGGCGGAAACGGACTTTATTATCATCAGTATATGACCTGCGTTTTTGGTCAGGCGAATGAAGCTATAAGCCTAAAAAACGCCTATTCTCAGGATATTTTGAACAGCGCAATGGAGTTTAAGATACCTGTTTACAACAATATGCCTGATAAACTTTGCCCAAAGCCTACAAGCAGTGGTGATAACAACAATTATCTTAATTCTCTCAGCGTTTCAGGCACGAGCATTTCACCGAAATTCGATAAGTTCACCACAAGCTATACCGCCACTGTCAATGCGGAGATATCTTCCGTTACTATAAACGCAAACCCTCTTGGCAAAAGCGCAAAGGTATCAGGAAAGGGAAAGGTGAGCCTTAAAACGGGCGAGAATACCATCAAGGTCACCTGCACAGCGGCAAGCGGCGTAAAACGGACGTACACAATAAAAATAACAAGAAAAGCCGCTTCACAGACTCTTCAGCAGGGAGATGTGAACGGCGACAAGTATCTGACAGTTGTGGACGCTTTGCTCATGCTGCGTTACAATGCAGGCAAGACGCAGCTTGATTCCGCTCAGCTAAAGCGTGCGGATATGAACGGCGATGGAAAGGTCGATGTTATCGACGCTCTTACGCTGCTGAAAAAGATAAGTCAGAGTTAAAAATGCAAAAAAGCAGGAGCGTTACCACCATGGTACGCTCCTGCGTGTGGGCTATTTCATCATCATTGAAATGCCGTCCATTACATCGCCGATAGCTCTGATCGCACGTCCTGTGCGGCTTTTGAGCATTTTCTTTTCGCTTGATGTCGCCTCTGTGACTGCATAAGCCACTGTTCCTGCGGCTATCGCCATTGAAACGCCTGTTATCATCGACTTCATCTTCATTGCTGTTTCCTCCTTTTTTCTTTGTAATATTATTTTTCACAGAAAGAGAACAGCTATGCCATGCAAATGAAGTCAGGAGGGCTGACGGTATTTTCCCGTGAATGTTCGTATTTTGTGATGTTGTGAAGGATATTTCAGTTGATGTGCGGTGCTATTATTTAAAATGTGATTAAAATTTTCGCATTTTATATGTAAAAGTAAAAGAGATATGTTCATATCTCAAACGTTTAGTATAAATATTATTCATAGATATATAATAAATATGTATTTGCATTAACATCAAAATAGTGGTATAATAAATGGGTATAAAAAAATAAAGGATCTTGGTATGCTCTGAGATCTGATAGTAAGGAGTAATATTAAATGGGTATGACAATGACTCAGAAAATTCTGGCAGCCCACGCAGGTCTTGACGAAGTCAAGGCAGGTCAGCTTATAATGGCAAACCTTGACCTGGTTCTCGGCAACGACGTTACGTCGCCTGTGGCTATAAACGAGTTCAATAAAGCGGGCTTCACAGATGTTTTCGATAAGAATAAGGTCACAATGGTCATGGATCACTTTGCGCCTAACAAGGATATCAAATCCGCTACACAGTGCAAGACCTGCCGTGACTTTGCTTCAAAGTATGACATAAAGAACTATTTCGATGTTGGCGATATGGGCATTGAACACGCTCTGCTTCCTGAAAAAGGACTTGTCGCTCCTGGTGACTGCGTTATCGGTGCTGACTCACATACTTGTACATACGGCGCACTTGGCGCATTCTCAACAGGTATCGGTTCAACAGATATGTGCGCAGGCATGGCAAAGGGAAAGACTTGGTTCAAAGTCCCTGCCGCTATCAAGTTCAATATCGTAGGCAAGCTTCCTAAGTATAGTGCCGCTAAGGACGTTATACTTCATATAATCGGCATGATAGGCGTTGACGGAGCACTTTACAAGTCTATGGAATTTTCAGGCGAGGGTCTGAAAAACCTCTCCATGGAGGACAGACTGTGCATGGCTAACATGGCTATCGAAGCAGGCGCTAAAAACGGCATATTTGCAGTTGACGATGTTACACTTGATTACATCAGGGATAAGGTAGACAGAGAGTATAAGATATACAAGGCTGACGATGACGCTGAGTATGAGGCTGAATATACTATCGACCTCAGCCAGATAAAGCCTACAGTTGCTTTCCCTCACCTGCCTGAGAACGCAAGAACATTTGACGATATCCCGGAGGTCAAGATAGATCAGGTGGTCATCGGCTCATGTACGAACGGCAGAATAGAGGATCTGAGATGTGCCGCTGAGATACTTGACGGCAAAAAGGTGGCAAAGAACGTTAGATGTATCGTTATCCCTGCCACACAGAAGGTCTATATGCAGGCTATGAAAGAGGGTCTGCTGGAGATATTCATAAATGCAGGCTGTGCAGTTTCTACACCTACCTGCGGTCCATGTCTTGGCGGACATATGGGTATTCTTGCAAAGGGCGAAAGAGCCGTTGCAACAACAAACAGAAATTTCGTGGGACGTATGGGTCACCCAGAATCAGAGGTTTATCTGGCTTCACCTTACGTTGCCGCCGCTTCAGCTGTGACAGGCAAGATATCACAGCCGTCGGAAGTTATGTGATATTCGGGGAGAAAATCAGCTGACAGATCTTGCGTTGGGGGAATAATTGATATGCAGCATGACTGCATATATGACTTGGGAGCGAGAACAGATGAAAAATTATCTTAGGGAAATATTCTCCGATATACTTCTTAGTATTGTTACAAAGAAGTACGGAACTTCACTAAATGACTATCAGCGTGAGGAAAAGGCTGACGAGATCATTCAGGAACTCCATGATCAAAATACATTTACCGTGGAAATGACGCAGGCTCTTATTGACAAGAAGGGCTTCAATACCTTTTATACTTCCAACATCGGGGGTACACCTGTGTATGCTCTCGTTAAAGAGGGAATGTTCCACAAGGTAAAGATCTGCTATTTTATTACAAGAAACAAGGATACTATAGACGGCCCGTATCTTGAAAAGATATATGAAGAGCTTAGAAAACAGGCGATAGGAGAAAATATATTCCATTCGTCAGAGTTCAAGCAGGGCTGATAAAGTTTGACGAAAGGGGTTTTCATAATGAAAGCTTGCGGAAAAGTACATAAATACGGGGATAACGTAGATACTGACGTTATTATCCCTGCAAGATACCTCAACACACCTGATATGCAGGAGCTTGCACAGCACTGCATGGAGGATATTGACGTTGACTTTGCAAAGAACGTTCAGAAGGGCGATATAATGGTAGCAAAAAGCAACTTCGGCTGCGGCTCATCAAGAGAGCATGCGCCTGCTGCTATCAAGGCGAGCGGAATATCCTGCGTTATCGCAAAGACATTCGCAAGAATATTCTACAGAAACGCTATCAATATCGGTCTTCCTATCATCGAATGCGAGGAAGCTGCTGAGAAGATAGATAACGGCGACGAGGTCGAGATAGATTTCGACAGCGGTGTTATCACAAACAAGACCAAGAATGAGACTTATCAGGGTCAGTCATTCCCTGAGTTTCTTATCAATATCATCAACAGCAATGGTCTTCTTAACTCACTTAAATAAGATATTTTGAAGCTTTAAGGGGGATCTCTCAAAAGGGGTCGCCCTTGAACTGTTTCTATGAAGGGGTGAAGCTATGAAAGCTAAAAAGCTATTTGCGGCACTTGCAGCAGGGGTAATGCTGGTGTGCAGCGCAGGCTGCTCGAAAGAAGAGGAGAGCAGCAGTAAATTTGAATACAGCAGCAAGGATTTTCTGCCTTTTATGGTAATGGTGGACGGCAGCAAGATAGACCTGACCCTAAGCTCTGCAGAGATAAACAGAAAGCTTGGCGGCAATTTTGCAAGGGGAACTGCTTCAAACAGCAGTATAGTGCTTGTGGAAAAAGATGAAAAGACCGATAAAAAAGGCGTTACAACAAAGACCTTTGCCTGCAATAAGCCTGAGATAAATGGTGCTGGATTTTCCACTTTCAACGGACTTTGGGCGAATATAGACGAAGCAAGCATAGAAAGCACTGTTTCACCCAACAGCATAAAGGTCAAAGGCTCTGACGGCTTGTCTTACTACTGGTCGTATTATATGGACGGTGAGGAGATAGACTATAGTCAGGTGAACTTTGACGGCACTGATACGGCGGACACTTATATGCAGTATCAGCTCAAGGGCATGGCTGCTGACGATTATTGCAAAAAGAAGCTTATTGACGGGGAGTGTTCGGTCTATACAGGCATTTTGTTCATGACAGCCGAAAAGCAGAGCTATTCCTGCGAGATAAGCGTTTCGACTTTAAATTCTGAGGAGGATAAATAACATGGAAAAGAAAATTACAGTTATAAAGGGCGACGGCATCGGTCCTGAAATAGTTACAGAAGCACAGAAGGTCCTCGACAAGGTGGCTGAAAAGTTCGGTCATAAGTTCGTTTATACTGATATCCTTATGGGCGGCTGTTCTATAGATGAATATGGTGTTCCGCTCACAGACGAGGCTGTCGAGATAGCAAAGAACTCAGACGCAGTTCTGCTTGGCTCTATCGGCGGAAATACTTCCACTTCACCATGGTATAAGCTTGCTCCGAACCTCAGACCTGAAGCCGGACTTCTGAAAATAAGAAAAGAACTTGGTCTGTTCGCTAACCTGCGTCCTGCAAATCTTTATCCTGAGCTTAGAGAAGCTTGCCCTCTTAAGGACGATATAATCGGCGACGGCTTCGACATGATGATAATGAGAGAGCTTACAGGCGGTCTGTATTTTGGTGCAAGAAAGACAGAGAACGTTGACGGTGTTGAAACTGCCGTTGACACTCTTACATATAACGAGAACGAGATAAGAAGAATTGCTATCCGTGGCTTCGATATCGCAATGAAGAGAAGAAAGAAAGTCACAAGCGTTGATAAGGCTAACGTTCTTGATTCTTCAAGACTTTGGAGAAAGGTAGTAAACGAGGTAGCTAAGGATTATCCTGAGGTCGAGCTTGAGCATATGCTCGTTGACAACTGCGCAATGCAGCTTGTAAGAGATCCTAAGCAGTTTGACGTTATCCTTACAGAGAATATGTTCGGTGATATCCTCTCAGACGAAGCCGCTATGATATCAGGCTCACTTGGTATGCTGGCTTCCGCTTCACTGAACGATACAAAGTTCGGTATGTATGAACCTAGCCACGGCTCTGCACCTGATATCGCAGGACAGGATAAGGCTAATCCTATCGCTACTATCCTTTCAGCTTCAATGCTTCTGAGATTTTCTTTCGATATGGATAAGGAAGCAGACGCTATCGACAATGCTGTCAAGAAAGTTCTTGAAGCAGGCTACAGAACAGGTGATATCATGTCAGAGGGCATGAAGCTTGTTGGCTGTAAGGAAATGGGCAGTCTTGTTGCAGATATGATATAACAGCACGATACCAGTTTTCAGACGGTGATAATAAATGTATTATTATATTTTCGGAATAACAGATAAGGGGAATTACCGTGAACAGAATGAGGACTGCATTTTAATAGACCACGAGGTCATCAACAGCGGCAGCTATGAGTCAACTGTCGCTGCTCCTTTTATTGCAGCCGTTTGCGACGGCGTTGGTGGAGAAAATGCAGGAGAGGTCGCTTCTGAACTTTGTTTAAGGCATCTTTCCATTCTTGAATATAATTCAGGGGTGGATATGAAAAGAACGCTTATAGATGTTCACAACAAAATAAAAAAGCAGGGCGTAAGGGCTGAAAACGCTGCAAATATGCAGACCACCCTGTGCTGCCTTGCGGTGGACGAGGAAAGCAGAGCAATGTGCATAAACGTTGGCGACAGCAGAATGTACCGCTATGTGAACGGCACTATCAGACAGATATCTGTTGATCAATCCTATGCACGATATATGTATGAGCATGGCAGGATAGACGATGTGTCAGAGCTTGAGCCACAGTATCAGAATGCCATAATATCTTCTATCGGCAGCACTCTCAATGAACCTGATGTGGCACAAACACCATTGGTGGCTGATTTTGGCAAAGAGCCTGACGATATGATAATCATAGTGTCAGACGGTGTGTCGGATTACGTTTCTGAGGAAGAAATGGTGGTGGGCCTTGGTCTTGACCTTTCTGTTTCTGAAAAGCTAGGCGCTATAATGGAGCTTGCTCTCACAAATGGCGGAACTGACAATGTTTCCGTTGTGGGCATAAAGCCTTATCTTGACGATCATGAGCTTAAAACGCTCACAGCAAAAAAGGCTGTGGAAAAGACAGTGAGCGTGCAGGATATGCTTGAAAGTCAGAAGCCTGAAAAGGCGGAAGCTGTAGAGGAAAAGAAGCCTGACGATCAGGCAAAGCTTTTCTCTGATACGGTGGACGAGCTTATGAGCCAAATGAATGAAAGTATTGACTTTTTAAAGCAGATATAGTATAATTATATATTGATATATTTTTATGATCTAAGATGTATTTTGTAATTTGGAGGAAATAAAAAAATGTTGAAAGAGTTACGTGGCTCAGACGTTATAATTGAATGTTTGCTGGAGCAGGGCGTCGATACAGTGTTCGGCTATCCGGGCGGAGCAGTTCTAAACATATATGACTCGCTGTATAAATATTCTGATAAGATACACCATGTTATCACCGCTCATGAGCAGGCTGCCTGCCATGCGGCTGACGGATATTCAAGAACAACAGGCAGAACGGGCGTTGTTATCGCAACTTCCGGTCCTGGTGCTACGAACCTTGTAACAGGTATCGCCACAGCTTATATGGATTCTATCCCTATGGTGGCTATTACAGGAAACGTAACAAGAGATCTGCTTGGTCTTGACTCTTTTCAGGAGGTAGACATCTGCGGCATCACAATGCCTATCACAAAGCATAACTACATTGTGAAAGACCCTGCGGAGCTTGCTGACACTATCAGAGAAGCTTTCTATATTGCAAACGAGGGCAGAAAGGGTCCTGTTCTTATAGATATACCGAAGGATATCACAGGCGCACTTATGGTCTATGAGAAGAAAGAGCCTAAGAAGGTAGTAAATCACAATCCTGAGGGCATAAACGAGGAGATAGCTGCTGCGGCAGAGCTTATAAAGAATGCTGAGAAGCCTTTTATCTACGCAGGCGGCGGAGTTGTTTCTGCTGACGCAACAGAAGAAATGGCTGAGTTCGTAAGAAAAGTGGACGCACCTGTTTCATTGTCACTTATGGGTCAGTGCGCACTTGACAATACTAAGGACTGCTATATCGGTATGCTTGGTATGCACGGCACAAAGACAGCCGCTATGACGCTTAGCGAATGTGACCTTATGATAGTTCTTGGCTCGAGATTTTCCGACAGAGTTCTTTGCAACGCCAAGACATTTGCAAAGGATAAGAAGATCATACATATTGATATAGACCCTGCCGAGATAGGCAAGAATATCAACGTTTACAGCCATGTTACTGGAGATGTTAAGTATATCCTTGCAAAGCTTTGCGAGCTTCTTCCTGATATGAAGCACGAGGCTTGGATGAATACTGTTATGGATTGGAAAAAGCAGTATGCACTGAGAATGGTGCCTATCGAGAGCGAGGATGAGGTGCTTCCGCAGGACGTTATCGAGGAGCTTGACAGGCTTACAGACGGCAAGGCTATCATCTCCACAGAAGTCGGTCAGCACCAGATGTGGGCTGCACAGTATTATAACTTCAAGTGTCCAAGAAGCTTTGCTTCAAGCGGTGGACTTGGTACAATGGGCTACGGCTTTGGCGCAGGAATGGGCGCAAAGGTGGGCAACCCTGACAGAACAGTAGTAAACATTGCAGGCGACGGAAGCTTCTTCATGAATTGCAACGAGCTTTCTTCACTTGCAAAGCATAAAATTCCGCTTATCGAGCTTGTTTTCGAGAACGACGTTCTCGGAATGGTAAGACAGTGGCAAAGACTTTTCTACGGCAAGAGATTTTCTCAGACTAACATTGAAAGAGGAACAGACCTTATGAAGCTTGCCGACGCATTTGGCGTTGAGGGCGTAAGGATAACAAAGAAGTCCGAGATAAAGCCAATGCTTGAAAAGGCACTCAAATGCGGTAAGCCTTGCCTTGTGGACGTTATCATCAACAAGGATATAAACGTTCTTCCAATGGTACCTGCCGGCGCAGACGTTTCACAGCCGATAATGAATATCGAACTTGATTAAGAAATCGAATTATAGGGGGTAATAAAATGGTAAAATATCCAAATGCCGCAAGCGGTATCAAAAAGGTGTTTCTGGCAAAGATCATAGGTGTTATAGGAGTTCCGCTTGCTTTTATACCTGGGATAGGCGAACTTCTTTTGATGACTTGTACCATAGCCGCAACCATTTTCAACGTATGGGGAATACTTGAAGCTTCAAAAGACCATAATGGTTATCAGACAGCTCTTGTTTTCACATTGGCTGATCTTATCTTTTCAATAGTTGACACATTTATTGACAATTCTGCGATATCAAGTGTTTTGAGTTTTGCTGGCAATGTAATGAACATAGCTGTGCTTTACTATATCTGCAAATCAACAGGCGATCTGCTGAGGGACATGAAGAACTATGGCCTTGCAAACAAGGGCGACCATGTGTGGAATGTAAACAAGAACTGCCTTATAGTCATGGCAGTGTGTCTTGTTGTTGCGTTTATACCGATACTGAACATTCTTGCTGTATTTACAACATTGGTGGTGCTTGTTGTAACTATCTATGCGTCTGTGGTATATCTGATCTATCTCTATCAGAGCGGACAGTATCTCAGCCTTAACACTAATTTCTAAGCGATTTGAGAGCTGTACGGCAAAGGCTGTACAGCTCATTTTTGTAAGGAGAAACTAATGAAATTCACAAAAAAATTCAAAGAAAATGCAGCCCTTGTGGTTCTTGGCGTAGTGCTTTTTTGGGGATTGACCAACTATGACAAGTTTTTTAGACTTCTGGGCGTAATGATCGGGGTCTTGAAGCCTGTTATATTTGGCTGTATAATCGCATTTATCCTGAATGTGCCAATGTCAGGCATTGAAAAGAGGCTTTTTAAGAAGCCTAAAAAAGAGAAATATGCCAAAACTGTGGAAACGCTGAAAAGACCATGCTCGATAGTGCTGACCTTTCTGCTTTGCCTGGGCGTTGTGGCACTTGTGTGCTGGCTTATTATCCCTGCACTCATAAAGACTTTCTCTCAGCTTTCAGACGATATCCCTGTGCTTATTTCAAATATTTCCGACAAGCTCAACAATTCTCCTGAGATAGCAGGGTGGCTTGACAGAATGAATATAAGCACTGCTGATATTATCGATAAGGTTACAAGCTGGCTGAAAGACGGCGTTGTTATACTGAATACACTCAGCTCCACAGTAAGCTTTGTGACAGATATTTTCTCAGGTCTTGTGAACTTCTTACTTGGCATTTGCTTTGCGGTCTATATGCTTGCCGCAAAAGAGCGGCTCAAAAACCAGTGCAAGCGCATAAGCCGTGCTTTTCTCAGCACTCGTATCACCGACCGCATAAGTCGTATATGCCGTCGCTCTATCGACACTTTTGCAAACTTTCTTGTGGGTCAGACCACGGAAGCCCTTATCCTCGGCTCACTTTGCGGTATTGGTATGGCTATCTTCCGCTTCCCGAATGCAGTGCTTATTGCCATACTTGTTGCCTGCACTGCGCTTATCCCTATTGTGGGAGCTTTTCTCGGTTATGTGGTGGGCTTCCTGCTTATATGCGTGACGGATTTCAAGCAGGCTGTGCTGTTTTTGGTGTTCATGTTCATTATTCAGGCTATCGAGGGCAATCTTATCTATCCAAAGGTGGTAGGAAACTCGGTTGGTCTGCCGTCACTATGGACGCTTTTCGCTATCACCATAGGCGGAAACCTCTTCGGCATATTCGGAATGTTCATTGCCGTGCCTGTGTTCTCTGTTATATACTGCACGTTGGGAGAGATAGTCAACTTCAGAAATGAAAAGAGAGCTGTCAAGGTTGAGGATATATCATAATAAAATAGTCCGTACAAAAAAAGGCTGCACATTTCGTACAAACTTGAGCTTATTGACAACGTCCTAAATAAGTGGGACGTCGAGGGCGCCGTCCCCTACAATTTATGTAAATACGCTGTTCATATGTAGTGGCGACCTCAGGTCGCCCGCTGACTATAGTTTTTTCGACACAAAAAAGGCTGCACAATTTCGTGCAGCCTTTCGCTATTTATGCTATTTTGTTATTTTACATAGCTTACATGAAGCAGTTCATGCTCTCTGCCCTTGAGGATACCCTCGTAAAGCTTATCCATAAGCGGATTTTCTTCTGAACGCTTCAAAGTGCAAAGCTTGTCAGCATTGTAAAGATTAACACTGCGCTCTTTCTTCTCGTCGATAGTAGCCTTTGGCTGACCTGCTCCGCCGATACAGCCGTTCGGACAAGCCATAACTTCGATAAGGTCGAAATGCTCGCCAGCTTTCATTCTGTTCATTATGACCTCAACATTGCGAAGTCCGTTTACAACGCAGACCTTGATAGCCTTGTCGCCAAGAGGTACTTCAAGCTCCTTTATGCCCTCGAAGCCTCTTACACCCTCGAATGCAAGATTTCTCAGGGAAGCGAGTGATTTGTCTGTGGAAACACGTCTGATAACTGCTTCTGTTACACCGCCTGTTACACCGAAGATAACACCTGCGCCTGTCATAGTGCCGAATGGCATATCAACAGCTTCCGGCTCTATCTCGTTGAACACGATACCGGCTTCTTTTATCATCATGATAAGCTCCTGAGTTGTGATGACAAAATCAACCAGCGGTTTGCCGTTCTCGTCCTTGAACTCATCTCTTGCAGCTTCGCCCTTTTTAGCTGTGCAAGGCATAATAGCAACAGAAAGTATCTTTTTGCCTTCGCCCTTGAACTTCTCATTTATTACGGAAGCAAACATCTGCATTGGTGAGCGGCAGGTTGAAATGTTAGGCAGTATCTCAGGGTACTCGTTCTCAGCATACTTTATCCATGCAGGGCAGCATGATGTGAACAGCGGGAGCTTTCCGCCGTTTGCAAGCCTGTCTGCAAACTCCTTTGACTCCTCCATAACAGTGAGGTCTGCGGCTGTTGAGGTGTCAAAAATGTAGTTGAAGCCTATTCTTCTAAGTGCTGCAACTATCTTGCCCATAACGTTCTCACCGTTGTAGCCGAACTCTTTTGCCACTGCAACTCTTACAGCCGGAGCTACCTGAGCCACGGCGATAGTGTCCTCCTGATTAAGCTCTTTCCAAAGCCTGTGGCTGTCGTTCTTTATGATGATAGCGCCTGTTGGACAGACTGCCGCACACTGACCGCAGCCAACGCAGTTTGAATCGCCTATAGGCTTGTCAAATGAGCAGGCGACCTTCATTTTTGAACCTCTGAATGCAAAATCTATTGCACCAACGTTCTGTACCTCGTTGCACACTCTTACGCAGTCGCCGCAGAGGATACACTTGTTGGCGTCCCTGGTGATAGATACGGAAGAATCATCGATACAAGGCTTAGACTTAGGATTATCAAAACGTACCCTGTGGATATCAAATCTTGCGGCAAGCTCCTGCAATTTGCACTTGCCGTTTTTGTCGCAGGTAGTACATTCGCCGCAGTGATTTGAAAGAAGAAGCTCCAATATCATCTTGCGGTATTTTCTCAGCCTTGGTGTGTTTGTGTATATCTCCATGCCGTTTCTCGGAGGAGTTGAGCAAGCGGCTTCCATGCCGCCCCACTTGTTTTCCACCATGCACATTCTGCAAGCACCATATACTGAAAGCTCAGAATAGTAACAGAATGTAGGAAGCTCGATGCCTGCCTTCCTGATAAGCTCAAGCAGATTTTTTTCACCGTTTATAGCAACGGGGATATTGTCGATTATCATAAACTCTTTATTCATAGCTAAAATTAAACCTCCTTGACAGCTTTGAAATGGCAGTTGGAAATACAAGCTCCGCACTTTATGCACTTAGAGGTGTCGATCTTGAACGGCTTTTTGATCTCACCGCTGATCGCACCCACAGGACAGACTCTTGAACACTTAGAACAGCCCTTGCATATCTCAGGGTCGATCTGATATGTCACAAGCTTTTTGCAGTTGCCCGCAGGACACTTCTTATCTCTTATGTGAGCTTCATATTCCTCACGGAAGTTCTTTATTGTAGATACAACAGGGAATGCAGCCGTTTTTCCAAGACCGCAGAGAGCAGTTGAGGAGATAGTGTCGGCAAGCTCGAGAAGAAGTTCTATATCACCCTCCTGACCGTTACCGTTTACGATACGCTCAAGTATCTCAAGCATTCTCTTTGTACCCTCACGGCACGGAACACACTTTCCGCATGATTCGTTTTGAGTGAAGTTCATGAAAAATCTTGCAACTTCTACCATACAGGACTTATCGTCCATAACAACAAGTCCGCCTGAGCCGATCATAGCACCGACTTTTTTCAGCGAGTCAAAGTCAAGCTGGATATCGAGGTTAGGTGTAACAAGACAGCCGCCTGACGGACCGCCTATCTGAACAGCCTTGAACTTTCCGTCGCCTCTCATGCCGCCGCCGATATCGAATATTACCTTTCTGAGAGAAGTTCCCATTGGCACTTCAATAAGACCGGTGTTCGAGATGTTTCCCGTAAGAGCGAAAGCCTTTGTTCCAGGGGAGTTCTCAGGGCCTATGCTCCTGAACCATTTTGCACCGTTGTTGATGATAACAGGCACGTTAGCCAGCGTTTCAACGTTGTTGAGAACTGTAGGCTCGTTGAAAAGGCCATGTTCAACAGTTCTTGGCGGCTTAACTCTAGGCATACCACGCTTGCCCTCGATAGAAGCCGTCAGGGCAGAGCCTTCACCGCAAACAAATGCGCCTGCACCACGGTTTATATGTATTCTGAATGAGTAATCTGTGCCGAGTATATTGTCACCAAGCAGACCAAACTGCTCAGCCTGTGCGATTGCACCTTTAAGACGTGATACTGCCAGCGGATATTCCGCACGAACGTAGATATATCCCTCTTTTGCGCCTGTTGCGATACCGGCTATCATCATGCCTTCAAGAAGTCTGTGTGGGTCGCCCTCCATGATAGAACGATCCATAAATGCGCCAGGGTCGCCCTCGTCACCATTGCAGACTATGTATTTTGTAGGGCTTTTCTGCTTTGCAACGCTTGTCCACTTTCTGCCAAGAGGGAATCCTCCGCCTCCACGTCCACGAAGATTAGATTCTGTCATTTCGTTGAGTATATCCTCAGGTGACATATTGAGAAGTGCCTTTTCAAAGGCTCTGTAGCCGCCTATAGCAAGATATTCCTTTATGGAAGTAGCGTCAATGTGACCGCAGTGTTCAAGGACGATACGCTGCTGCATCTTATAGAATGGTATTTCTGACTGCTGGCGATATATTTCACCGTTTTTCTTGTAGCACAGTCTTTCAACGCACTCGCCATTGCAGATAGTCTTGTCAACTATCTCGTCAACATCGTCAAGCTTCACCTTAGTGTAAAGCCAACCCTCCGGCTCTATTCTAACAAGTGGACCCATTTCGCAGAAGCCGTGACAGCCGCTTCTTTTTACGCCGATAGCGCCCTCGTGGATATCATCATCATGTGGCTCGTCAGCAAGTGCCACCACACACTCCAATCCCTTTGCGGAGATAGTTTCTATAAGCTTCTGGTATATGTTCAGCGAACCGCCTGCAACACAGCCTGTACCTGCGCAAACAAGCACTTTTCTAGCCTGCTTGTCAACAAGCTTACCATACTGTTCACGAGCGTTGTCAAGATCGTATTTCGTTTTCAGCAGCATATTATTCAGCCTCCTTTTCTCTCAGTTCCTTAAGCAGAGCCGCAGCCTTGTCAGGATTCATCTCAGGGTGAACAACATCATTCACAGTGAGAACAGGGGCAAGTCCACAAGCACCAAGACATGAAACAGTTTCCACTGTGAACATCAAATCGTCAGTGGTGGTTTTCTTCTCGCTAAGACCAAGCTCTCCTCTGAGATATTCGAGAATAGGTATAGATTTTCTTACATGACAGGCAGTGCCGTCACAACATTTGATAACGTATTTGCCCTTTGGCTCGAGAGAAAAATTCTCATAAAAGGTCGCAACGCTGTATATTCTTGCTTCGCCTGTGCCAAGCTTTTTTGCAAGATATGGGAATATTTCCTTTGGAAGATAGTGATATATCTCCTGAATATCCTGCAATATGGCTATGACCGCTGTTTTTTCATGATTTTCAAGAATTTTGTCAATCGGTGAATAATCAAATTCTTTTGTCATAAAATTTCCTCCATATAATTAAAGTTAAATTTGATTACAAAGTCAATAATCAAGACATACTGTCAACTATAATTATATACTATATGACACAAAATGAATAATGTTTTTATTTACATGGGATATATATAATTAGAATAAGTATTGACTAACTTGTAGAAATACACATAAACGAAAACGTTTATATAGTTATAATGCATAAAAAATCGAGCCATTTCTCAATGACTCGACCTGCTGATACTATTTGATAAACTGAATTAATTATAAAAAATCATAGTCGTTTGTTTCATTAGATATACCTAACATTTCGTATATTATGTTAAGCCTTGCGAATACTTATCTCTCCTGAGGAAATATATTCTTCTCTGCCGTCCTCATATCTGACGTGCAGGCGACAGTCCTCGTCAGCCCCAAGCATTGTGGCAGGAGTTTTCTCACTTCCTCTTATTACGTTTATCTTCTCGCCTACCCACAGCAAGCGTTTTCTGTATTCTGGGTAAAAGCTGTTTTCCTCAAAGCTGTCATAAAGACGCATGAAATTGTTTATTATCTCTGCGGCTATCCTGTTTCGCATATCGCTTTTTCTTTCGTGGAATATCGGTCCTGCGATATCTTTTATTGCATCTGGAAAACCGCCTTCCGGCTCGTAGGTGTTCACACCGATACCAAGCACGGCGTAGTCAAGTCCGCCGCTTTCCATGCTGAAAGAAGCCTCCGTGAGTATTCCGCATATCTTCCTGCCGTTTATGTAAATGTCATTCACCCATTTTATGTCAGGCTTTTGACCGCTGACCTTTTCCACAGCGAGCGCAACAGATACCGCAGCGGCAGTGGTTATTTTCACAGCGTCCGCCGCAGCCATGTCAGGACGGAGAAGAATGCTCATGTAAAGTCCCGAATCAGAGGGAGAAAAGAAAGAACGTCCAAGCCTTCCACGCCCCTGGGTCTGCATACCTGCAATGACTATCCTGCCCTCGGGCGCACCCTGATTTGCATAGTCTTTGAGTACCAGATTAGTGGAGCTAACTTCCTTGTATACCTCTATTTCAAGTCCCTGACGGTCAGGGTCAAGATATTTTTTTATGCCTGCAAGGGAAAGAATATCGGTGTTTTCGTCAAGGGAATAGCCCTTGTTCGTAACTGCTGAGATAGGATAGCCGTTTTCCTGCAAAGCTTTCACAGCTTTCCAAACAGCCCCACGGGTACAGCCAAGCGTATCAGCAAGCTGTTCGCCTGAAAGATATTTGCCCTTGTTACCGTCGAGAAGTTCCAGCACTTTGTCTTTTATTGCCATAAAAAATGCCCCCTTAATGAGATAATTATAGCACAAAAGGTCAAAGTGTTCAACCCTCAGCCTAAAAATCCCTAGCCTACTCCACATTAAGAAACCATTAAGAAAAAATTGTGCAAAATGACGGATAATAATATTTGCATTTTGCACAGCTATGTTGTATAATATAATAGTATATGTATGAATTGAAACAGAAAAGGACGATGACAATGTTTTATAACCTTTTGGCTAAGACTAATAATACTACCTGGGTGTTGCTTGTGCCAATGCTGTGCAGTTTTCTTGTTGCTTTTTTCAGTCTGAAATTCTTCAAACGTATTTTGCCTAAAGATCAGGGCAGAGCGTTTGCTGTGAACGGCGCACTTTCTGAGGGCAAGCCCCGTGGTGCAGGAATAATTTTTGTGACTTCCTTTACACTTTGCACTGCACTTTTTTATCCTCTCGATATCGAGAACATAATCTATCTCGTGCTTGTGTATGCCGCCATGCTCAGCGGATATTTTGATGATGCTGCTGAAACTCCTTGGGGCAACCTGAAAAAGGGTCTTATCGACCTCGTTATATCTCTTGGCATTGCGTTTACATACTATTTTTATAACGGCTCGCAGGTGAAGCTTTATATCACAAATTCCACTTTTACTATCCCTGCACCGCTGTTCATTATCCTTGCAGGCGTTCTTGTTTGGACGGCTATAAACGTTACAAACTGTACAGACGGTGTGGACGGGCTGTGCGGCTCGCTGGTCATGACAGTTCTTCTGCCACTTGCACTTATGGTGACAAAGAGCGGTGCGGCTGATATGCTACTTCCTATGATAATGTTCGTGACCCTTGCGGCTTATCTGTGGTTCAACTGCTCTCCTAGCCAAATGCTCATGGGCGACGCAGGCTCGAGAGCGCTGGGCGTTTTCCTTGCGGTGATGTTCTTAAAAACTGCCGCTCCGTTTGCATTTATCCCTATGGCTATAGTTATCATACTTGACGGCGGACTTGGACTTCTCAAGCTTTCTTTCAGACGTTTCCTGAAAATAAAGAATTTTATGGAGGGCATAAGAACTCCTCTTCACGACCATGCAAGAAAGAACAAGGGCTGGTCTGATACTCAGGTAGTAATAAGATTTACACTTTTGCAGATAATCGTAAATCTGTGCTTTATGGCATTCGTGCTGTAAAAAATATGTGTGGGACAAAAAGCGGTCTGACCTTTTAATGGACAGGCTGAAAATTCGGAGATGATGAAAATAAAAAAGAACCTGAAATATGTTCTTAATGTATTCTTTATTGTGGCAATAGGCTGGCTGACGATCAGACTGCTTTTCAGAGGAGAAGAATTTTCCGATATAGTGGCGGATCTTCACCTTGCAAAGAAAAGCTGGCTGGCTTTGGGTGCTGTGTGCGTGTTCTGCTATGTGGCAGGAGAGTCGGTCATAATAAAGTATATGCTAAGACTTTTTGAAGTAAAAACTCCTTTCAGGCGTTGTTTGAAATACTCGTTTATAGGCTTTTTCTTTAGCTGTATAACGCCGTCTGCTTCCGGCGGACAGCCTGCGCAGATGTATTACATGAAAAAGGACGGCATAAAGATAGGCTTTTCCACCCTGATAATGCTTATCATCACCATAGCTTTCAAGGCTGTGCAGGTGCTTCTTGCAGTGGCGTTCCTGCTTTTTAACTTTGGTTTTATAAAGCTTCATGTGGGACGGCTTTGGTGGCTTTTGCTTATCGGCTTTATACTGAATATCGCCTATATCGCAGGGCTTGTGTTTATTTTCTATAAGCCTTTGTGGGCGAGAAAAATGGGCATAAAGCTTATAAATCTTCTGACACGCATAAGGATACTCAAAGAAAAGAACAACGAAAAATACATAAACAAAATAAAGCGTATCTGCGACAATTATATGCTTGGCTCTGAGTATATAAGAAGCAATGTACATACTGTTATAAATATTTTTATTATCACATTGGTGCAGAGAATGTTCCTGCTGGCTGTCACATGGATAGTGTATAAGTCCTACGGACTTAGCGGAACGAGTTTCTGGAATATTATTGCACTTCAGACTATGATAGGCGTTGCAGTTGAAATGCTGCCGTTGCCTGGTGCGGCAGGCGTAACGGAGGGCTGCTTCACATATATGTTCATGAGCATTTTCACCGCAGAGCTTGTAAAGCCTGCAATGCTTCTGAGCCGTGGACTCAGCTTCTATTTACTGCTGATAATGAGCGCATTGGTAACATTCGTGGCTCACTTTATCGTTATGAGAAACGATAAGAAAAACGCTTTGGATACACCGCAGGAAGTTAAAAAAGAAGTCGGAAAAGAATGAGAGGAAAAGAAAAAATGATCGGTTTTTATAATTATTCGGTAATACTCACATACATAGGACTTATTTCGTCAGTGTTCGGAATTACTCAGGTCTTTGAAAATCATATGTCAATAGCCTTTCTCTGCCTGCTTCTTTCAGGTATCTGCGACCTTTTTGACGGCAAGATAGCAAGAAGCATGAAAAACAGAACAGAGCATGAAAAGGTGTTCGGCATACAGATCGACTCCCTTTGCGACCTTGTTTGCTTCGGCGTTTTTCCTGCTGTCATAGGCTATCACTACAACTCGGTTTATCCACTCCGTCTTATCGCAAGCATTATGATAGTTCTTGGTGCTGTTATCAGACTTGGCTACTTCAACGTTATGGAGGAAGAGCGTCAGAGAAACACAACAGAGAACAGAAAAGAATATCAGGGTCTGCCTGTTACAACAGTTGCTATGATACTTCCTCTGCTGTTCATGGGTCAGCACAATATACCGAGAAATATTTTCCCATTTGTTTTCCATGGCTTTATGATACTTATTTCAATACTCTTTGTATTGAAAATAAATGTCAAAAAGCTTTCCATGAAGGGTGTGCTGATACTCTTTACTATAGGTGCGATAATCCTTCTCGGCTATCTTAAAATGCAGCATATAATCTAGGAGAAAAATCACCTGAATGGGAAATGTTTTTGTCGGACAGGTGTGTGAAAAACGGGACGTCGGGAGCGCCGTCCCCTACAAAATTGTAAATAAAAAAGGAGAAATAACGGATGAAATATCGTGACAGACAGGGCAGAGAATACGAACAGACCACATCTCAGGATAGCTTTCTTGCGGCTGCCTACAGCTCGGCAATGGGCAGGGCGCTTATGAAATTTCTCGGCTGTCCGATATTTTCAAAGTGCGCAAGAGTGATACTTGACAGCAAGTTCTCAGTGCCTTTTATTTTCGGTTTTGCGGAAAAAAACGGCATAGATATGTTTGACTATGAGGAAAGAATGTATTGCTCTTTCAATGACTTTTTCACAAGAAAAATAAAGCCTGGCAGACGTTTTATCACTAAGGACAGAGATCTGCTGGTTTCACCTTCTGACGGCAAGGTGACAGCTTATAAGATAACACAGTCTGATACCTTTATTATAAAGAACGCAGTGTATAATACCGCCTCGCTTCTCAGGGACAGCAAGCTTGCAAAGCGTTATGAGGGCGGCTATGCAGTTATCATCAGACTTTCAGTGGACGATTATCACCGCTATTGCTATTGTGCAGACGGTGTAAAGAGCCACAACAGAAAGATAAATGGTATCCTTCACACTGTGAACCCTGTGGTGAACAATTATCTGCCTGTTTTCAAGGAAAATTCCAGAGAATATTGCATGATAAGAACGGAGAAGTTCGGAGATATCATTCAAATGGAAGTCGGTGCTCTTATGGTGGGCAAGATATCAAATCTGCACACTGAGGGGGGCGTAAAGGTCACAAAGGGCGAAGAAAAAGGCTATTTCGAGTTTGGCGGCTCAACTATTCTGCTTCTTCTTGAAAAGGACAAGGTAAAGCTTTGCGATGACCTGCTTAAAAATACGAGGGAGGGCTTTGAAACCAAGCTTATTCAAGGCTCGGTGCTTGGTGAAAGTCTGAAGTAAAAATATCTAAGAAGTAAAAAACATAGGCAAGGGGCATGGTTGATGTACAGATTGAATTATGAACAGTTCGACAGAGATAATCAATATATAGGAAACGATCTGGGTGCGGTCATGAAAGAGGGCAAAACTGTGTTCAAAACATGGTCGCCGCTTGCAACGGGAGTTTATCTTAATCTGTATCTTGACGGAGAGGGCAAAAGCCGTCTTGAAAGCCTGCCTATGGAAAGGCTTGACCATGGTGTTTGGTATGTGGAGATACTCCGTGACCTTGACGGTGTTTTCTATACCTATACATTTGAGTTTGACCACAAAACAAGGCATGAAACTATAGATATCTATGCAAAGGCCTGTGGCGTCAACGGAAACGTTGGTGCGGTGGTGGATTTCAAGACCACTGACCCTGAGGGCTGGGACAAGGTGAAGAAGCCTAAGTGCAGAAACGCCTGCGACGCAGTGGTATATGAGTGCCACGTCAGAGATTTTTCTGCGGACAGTTCATCAGGCGTTGCTCCTGAGCATAGAGGAAAGTATGTGGCTTTTGCCGATAAGGGTACAAAATATCAGGGTGTGAACACCTGTATCGAGCATCTTAAAGAGCTTGGCATAACCCATGTTCATCTGCTCCCTGTGGAAGATTATGCCACTGTGGACGAGAGCAAGCCATGGCTCAATCAATATAACTGGGGTTATGACCCTAAGAACTTCAACTGCCTTGAAGGGTCATATTCCACAGACCCTTATGATCCTAAGTGCAGGATAAGAGAGTTCAAACAGCTTGTTATGGCACTTCACGAGAATGGCATTGGCGTTGTAATGGACGTGGTATACAATCACACTTACTATACCGAGGAGTCAGCTTTTGAGCGTTCTTTCCCATATTATTATCATAGGATAAGAAATGACGGCTCATTTTCAAACGGCTCGGGCTGTGGAAACGAAACAGCTTCAAACCATATGATGATGAGAAAATTCATGATAGATTCTCTTAGATTTTGGGCAACGGAATATAAGATTGACGGCTTCCGCTTTGACCTTATGGCACTTCATGATATTGAAACTGTGAACATCATAAGAGACGAGCTTAACAAGATAGACCCTCAGATACTAATGTATGGCGAGGGCTGGACGGGAGGAGAGTCACCGCTTCCTGCTGACAGGCTTGCATATAAATGGAACTCATATCAGTTCGGAAGAGTTGGACTTTTCAATGATAACATCAGAGATTCCATTAAGGGCGGAACCTTCAATCCATATGACAAGGGCTTTGTCAGCGGAAACAGAAATGCGGCTGCTACCCTAAGGCGTGGTATAGCCGGTTCTGTGCCACACTATCAGATAAATGACGCAAAAGAAGCTTGCTGGGCATTTGAGCCTACTCAGGCGGTGAATTACTGCGAGGCTCATGACAACAATACTTTGTGGGACAAGCTTTGTATATCGGCAAAGAATGACAGTGAGGGCGTAAGGATAAAAATGGATAAGCTTGCGGCGGCGATAGTGATACTTTCACAGGGCATGCCGTTCATACAGCTTGGTCAGGATTTTCTTAGGTCAAAGCCGAGGATACTCAAAGAAGGCGAAGAGCCAAACGATGTGAATATCTATTCCCATGACAGCTACAATGCGCCTGACTACACTAACTCCATAAAGTGGAACAGGAAGCTTGAATATAAAGAGGTCTTTGAATATTACAAGGCTCTTATAAGGCTGAGAAAGGGAAGTCCGCTTTTCCGAATGCACACTAAAGAGGACGTGAACGCGCATCTTCATTTTATGCACAATGACGATTGGAACTGCGTAAGCTGGAAGCTTGAAAAAGACGGAGAATGCTATGTTATCGCACTTAATCCTTACTACGAGAACAGGGGCTTCGGTCTGCCTGAGGGAAGCTTTTATCTCAGGCTTGACGAAAACGGAAAGATGAACAAACAGCCCGTTTCAGGCAGTTTCGTCTGTCCACCGCTGTCGGCTGTGGTTTATAAGAGGATAAAAGACATCTAATAGTCCTGTTAATAAAATGATGAATAAATGTTAATGATAAATTAATGTATATATCTTGCAGATAGAGTATAATTAAATTATTGGATCGGGAAATATTAAGGCAAAAGATACGAAAAAATTAAACAACGGAGGAAATCATAGTATGAAGAAGTTTTTTGCAGGCTTTTGTGCTGCGGCAATTGCAGCAGGCTGCATGGGAATGACAGCCATGGCAGACACGGAAGCAACGGACAAGCTCACCTCTTATGAGGCAACAAGCGACAATGTTAAGCTTATCGGCCGTACTTACAGAAAGGGCGACACAACGATACTTGGCTATTCTGCAAGTGGTATCGAGTTCAAATGCACAGGCACAAAGGCTGTTTTCAATGTAAACGGCAGCGTAGGTGAGGCAAGAATTGGCGTATTTGTAAACGGCAAGCTTGTTAAGCAGGGCTACATAAAAAATAAGAAGACAAACGCAGTTGAGGTAGAGCTTCCTGAGGGCGAAAGCACAGTCAAGCTCATAAAGCTCTCAGAAGCTGCACAGAGCGTTATCGCAATTGACAGCTTTGAGGTAGACGGCAAGCCACAGCCAACAGAGGCAGCAAAGCATTCTATCGAGTTTATTGGTGACTCTATCACTTGTGGATACGGCGTTGACGATCCACTTGGAAAGTCATTTTCTATCTACAACGAGAACGCCGCAAAGACATATGCTTACAAGGCAGCACAGAATTTTGGCGCTGACTACAGCTTTGTATCAGTAAGCGGAGCAGGCGTTATCTCAGGATATTCAGGCAACGGCAAGATAAATGACGCACTGCTTGTGCCAAATTTCTATGATAAGTTCTGCTTTACATGGAGCTGGTTCGACGGTGAGCAGACAGCTAATTATGATTGGGATTTCTCACAGTATCAGCCTGAGCTTATCGTTGTAAATCTTGGTACAAACGATAACTCATACACAAAGGGTGACGCTGATAAGTGTGCTGAGTTTGAAAAGGGCTATATAAATTTCCTTAAGGAGATAAGAGCTAAGAATCCAAATTCTGAGATACTTTGTACACTCGGTATTATGGGACAGGAGCTTTATCCTTCTATTACAGATGCAGTTGACACTTATAAGACTGAAACAGGCGACAGCAAGATATCACTTTTCGAGTTCAGCGTTCAGGATAGTGAAAACAATGGTTATGCAGTTGACTATCACCCATCAGCTGTTTCACAGAAGACAGCAGCTTATGAGCTTACATATGCTATTGAAGGCATTTACGGCTGGGAGAGAGTTGAGTTGGTTAACGACGGTGTTGACGAAATGACAAAGGACGACGACGTTGAGTTCAATAACGTTGTTGAGGAGTCTTCAAGTGAGGAGAGTAGCGAGAGCAAAGCAGAGGAGTCATCTTCTGAGGCAACAAATGACAGCAGCGCAGCGGCTTCATCATCAAAGACAACGACAAATCCTAACAGCACCAAAAACCCTAATACAGATGCGGCAATGGGCATCAGCGTAGGTCTGGCAGCACTTGCAGGTGCAGCTTTGGTGGTTTCTAAGAGAAAGTAATAAAGTAAATATTTACACCGCACAGAGGTAAGACTTTGTGCGGTGGTTTTTTGTTTGGTCTGAAAAAAATTGCCGAATTTTTTTGCCAATATCATTAAGCTAAAAAAGGAGCTCACACGAAAAAAAGTGTGGGTTCTTTTTTTGACAAGAACAGCGGAAAATCTTAATAAATTGTAAAATATAGCGAAAACCAGTTGACAAACCGCAGAAAATCTGCGGTTTCATTGTCTAAAGACAATGAAACCCTTTGAAGTAGGTATATGTTTTCCCATTTCAAGGAGGGTTTCATTATGAAATATGTCGGCAGATTAAGAAAAAAATTGATAACAGCTATTAAACATGTTTGTTCTGAGCGTAATACTTGTTTTGTCTCTCCCAAAAGAGATTTTACTCGTTCGAGTTCGAGCAAGATCTCTCCTCAAGATATTTTTAAGTGCCTTTTAACAATGGAAAGTTCATCTCTTTCTCATGAACTCTTGAATTACTTTGACTATTCTACCAATATTCCAACTAAATCTGCCTTTGTTCAAGCTCGCGCAAAAATCAGATCTGAAGCTTTTGGCTCTCTGTTTGACAAATTTAATGCTCTTTCTTCTGAAATTAAGCTTTTTAAGGGTTTCAGACTTCTTGCATGTGACAGTTCAGATATACATATTCCGACAAATAAGAGCGATGCTGATTCGTTTATTTCTGGAAAGACTGGTTCTAAGCCATATAACATGCTACATCTCAATGCCTTGTATGATCTTTTATCCCATACTTACACTGATGTTATTATACAGAAAAAGCACTGTTCTAATGAACACAGCGCTCTTATCTCCATGGCACAGCGCCATTTTATAGATCTTGAGCAAATCATTGTTATTGCTGACAGAGGTTATGAATCTTACAATACTTTTGCACATTTTAATGAAGCAGGTCAAAATTTTCTCATAAGGATCCGTGATTCCAAGAATTGTATTATGTCAGGTCTTGATCTGCCTGAGGGTGAGTTTGATAAGTTAATTACTTTCAAACTTGTTCGTAAGCAGACAAATGCTATCAAAAAGCAATTGCTAAGTGATCCATACTTGAAGTTCATCTTTTCAAGCTGTACCTTTGATTTTCTTCCTTCAAAAAACAAAAAATCAGAGCCTACTGTTATTTATGAGTTGCCTGTACGGATTGTTCGCTTTAAAATATCAGATGACAGCTATGAAGTAATTGCTACAAATTTATCTGAAGATCTTTTTTCTTCTGATGACCTTAAAATGCTTTACTCCATACGTTGGGGCATTGAAACATCTTTCCGAGACCTTAAATACACCGTGGGGCTTAGATATTTTCACGCAAAAAAGACAGAGAGCATCCTTCAGGAAATTTATGCTCGGTTGATCATGTACAATTTTTCTGAACTTGCCGTTTCCCATACTGCCGTTCAGCCCAATGATAGAAAGTGGTCTTACAGGATCAATTTCTCCCATGCTGTACATGTTTGCCGTAATTTCCTTTTAAAAAGGGTGCCTCTGTCTAGTGTTGAAGTTCTCATCGCAGCTGATATCCTTCCCATTCGCACTGGTAAGAACAATCCTCGTGCTCCTTCTCAAAAACACGCTGCATACTTCATTTACAGAATAGCATGATTTTTTACCCTATACTTGATTTTATGGAAAATAAATGCTATACTAATAAATGATAACTCAACTTATAGGGGGAAACTACAATGATGAAGAAAATGATCGCTTTTGTGGCTGCGCTGTCGCTTATGTCAACGGGGTTTGCGCAGACCGCTTTTTCTGACAGCGAGGAAACTGCGGAAATCGTAACTTTCAGTGCTGAGGACAGCTTGGCTGACGATACGGAGGAGGTTTCGCTCCAAGCACCGATCGGTCTTAAGTCTGTGAGCAATACTTCGTCCTCAAACACCTTCGCTTGGACGGCTGTTGACGGCGCAGAGGGCTATGAGGTGTATTATTGGCGTTCGGGGGAGTTCGTGAAAATAGGTGAAACAGCTGATACTAAGTATACATACAGCAAAAAGTCTTCTGCTACCAAGTATATGTACAAGGTAAGGGCTTTTAAAACTGTCAATGATGAAAGAGTGTTTTCTGATTTGTCACAGCAGTTCACTACCTGCACATTGCCGTCGGCGGTGAAAATGGACTCTACTATCACTTCAAAAAATTCTTTGAAACTGCGCTGGTCAAAGGTGTCAAAAGCCACAGGCTATAATGTTTATATGTATTCAAACGGCAAGTGGGTGCATTTGGCAGATACCACAAAAACTGAGTTCACTATCGACAGGCTTGAAAGCGCAAAGCAGTATAGATTTAAAGTCAGAGCATATAGGAGATTCAACGGCGTGACTTACAGCGGCTCATTCAGCAGCGAAAAGAAGTCTTACACAAATAAAACTGTCAAGACCACAAGATATGTGACTGTGTATCGTTCAAAGAACGATAATGTTGTTATCGGCAGTATCCCTGCAAACACTGTGCTTTCGCAGTTCGGCGCAGTACAGAATGGGCGTATCGACGTTAAAATGCCAAAGGCAGGCAAGCATGGCTGGATAAATGCTTCTTATGTTCAGCGTTACAATAATCTTGCGGTGGCTTGTATAAATCAGAACGGATATGTGGGCGGCTCGCCAATGCCAATGGGCTGTGAGGCGACTTCTCTTGCCACAGTTTTAAACTACATAGGCTTTTCAACGAATAAGAATTATGTTTCAAACGCCTATATCCCACACGGCGCAGTTGGAACTGTAGACCCTAACTATGCTTATGCAGGCTCGCCTTATACTTACACAGGACCCGGAGTTTATGCGCCTGTTATTGCGCAAGCGGCAAATAAGTTCCTGAAAGACAGGCATATGCAGAATAACTATCAGATAGAGCTTTACACCGATTATATCACAGGCAAAAACGTCAACAAAGAAAAGATAAGCACCAGCAAGCTCGACCTTGGAAGCACAAAGTCAGCTGGCGGACTTACCCCAGAGCAGATAAAGACCGAGATAGACAAGGGTCACCCTGTTATAGTGTGGATGGCGACAAACGGCAAGCCTATGTATCTTCTGCAAAATTGGAAGCTTACAAGGGGACAGAGATACACCCAACCAGGCTCAGGCGGTTACAGCTTCTTGTGGTATGCGCCGCAGCACTGCCTTGTTATAACAGGCTATGATGATGTCAGCGGAGATTTTATCTTCGGCGATGTGCTTACAGGCACAAAGAACAGACGCTTCTCGTACTCGAATTTCCAGAGCAGTTATAACATTTTGGGCAGACAGAGCGTTGTGATCTATAAGAAATAATTTTGTATATTGAGCAAAACAGCGTATCGCAGGGTTTCCTGCGGTACGCTGTTTTCATATGTAATTACTTCTTTGTAGTAACACTCTTTGAAGCCGACCAAGCGCCATAATACTTCGTACCCTTTACAGTTGTGTACGAGCGAACACGAACGTAATATTTCTTTTTGCCCGAAAGCTTTGAAATAGTGGTCTTGTCTGTCTTGTTGTTTGTTATAGTCACTTTCTTTGCACTTGTGAACTTAGAGTTGGTAGCATACTGAATTTCATATCCGCTAGCCGAGCCTTTCTGTGCCCAATCCACAAAGAAAGCCTTGCTCTTAGCTGTGAGTTTCTGTATCTCTTGCTTGGCAGGATTTATCTTGAACGTCTTTGTGATAGTGCCTGCGTAAGAGCCTTTTCCTGCAATTTTTACAGTAGCAGTGCCTATGCCCTTGTTGCTGGAGTATGAAACTGTGTAGTCAGTGCCATTTTTCAGCGTTTTGCCGTTGTATTTAACAGTAATGCTCTGAGTGATGTTCTTGCCTGTGAATGCCTTTGTGGAAATGCCAGAAATGGTAGCTTTCTTGAAGTCATTTTTTATACTGTAAGTTTTTGAGATAGTGCCTGTGTAGTTGCCTTTGCCCGTGATAGTTACCTTTGCAGTGCCGACTTTGATATTGTTGCTGTAGGAAACAGTGTAATCAGTACCGCTCTTGAGCGTCTTTCCGCCAACTTTTACAGTAACAGACGGAGTTTTTGCTTTGCCATTATAAGCGTAGGTCGAAGTTGAAAGTGTCACGCTTGCCTTTGAAATGCTGATTCTTGAAAGCGCAGGAATTTCCGCCGTTTCAAGAACTTTCTTGCAGACTGTACACTCTCTGTGCTTTGAGCCTTTCACACCAATAGAAGCCGCCTTGTCAGTTATCCATGCACTTGACTTGTGACCTGTGGCTGGGATAGTTTCGGTGTAGGTGTCACCGCATGAGCAGGTGTATGTTTTTACGCCTGTTGCGATGCAGGTGGCTGCTTTGGTTATTTTGCTTGTGTAGCTGTGGGTGTGAATTGAGCCGTAGTTGTAATGAATTGTGGCATTGGTCAGATATGTATTATTTTCTCCAATATCAATGTTGTTCCACTCTGTTTCTGAGCCGGTGTAGTATACGTCGGTAAGCCATGGTGTGTCATAAAACGCCTCATATCCAATACTAGTAACGCTGTTTGGAATCGTTATGCTTGTAAGGCTTGTGCAGTCCTCAAACGCCCAATCTCCAATGCTTGTGACGCTGTTTGGAATCGTTATGCTTGTAAGGCTTGTGCAGTCCTCAAACGCCCATTTACCAATGTAAGTAACGCTGTTTGGAATGGTTATGCTTGTAAGGCTTGTGCAGTCAGAAAACGCATAATCGCCAATGCTTGTAACACTATTCGGAATAACAACATTTCCCGAAGCGGCAG
The DNA here is from genome assembly GCA_934435205.1 of uncultured Ruminococcus sp. Taxonomy (GTDB): domain Bacteria; phylum Bacillota; class Clostridia; order Oscillospirales; family Ruminococcaceae; genus Hominimerdicola. The sequence goes on from CAKSAK010000006.1 coordinate 154,627, forward strand.
TACCGTCAATAAGAATACCGTTAACTATAACAAGAGGATTTTTCTCCTGCTGTGCTTTAAGCCATGGTGTGTCATAAAACGCATCATATCCAATGCTTGTAACGCTGTTTGGAATCGTTATGCTTGTAAGGCTTGTGCAGTATCCAAACGCAGCATGTCCAATGCTAGTAACGCTGTTTGGAATCGTTATGCTTGTAAGGCTTGTGCAATAACAAAACGCATCATTTCCAATTCTTGTAACACTGTTTGGAATCGTTATGCTTGCAAGGCTTGTGCAGTCAAAAAACGCAGACTCTCCAATGCTTGTAACGCTGTTTGGAATCGTTATGCTTGTAAGGCTTGTGCAGTATCCAAACGCAGCATGTCCAATGC
>CAKSAK010000007.1 GCA_934435205.1 uncultured Ruminococcus sp.
GCGACCGGAATGGGGCTCGAACCCACGACCTCTAGCGTGACAGGCTAGCGTTCTAACCAGCTGAACTACCCGGCCATTGAAAAAAATAACTTCAAACTTTTCGAGTTCAGCTCTCCGAGAATGAAGAATAATTATTATCGTTGACAGGCAAATCTCTTTACCTGTCACGAAATAATTGGTGGGAACAACAGGGCTCGAACCTGTGACCCTCTGCTTGTAAGGCAGATGCTCTCCCAGCTGAGCTATGCTCCCTTTTAGCTGGTTTGTTGTTTTCAGGACTTTGTTTTGTCATGTCCCTCACAACAGTATCTATTATACACTATCCCACCCTGTTTGTCAACACTTTTTTTGATATTTTTTATGTTTTGTATCATTTTACAATGCTCGTCCGATATTTTTAAAAACTTATGTGCATTTGCCACATCAAAACCGCACTTTTTGCCCTGAAACGGGCTTTTTTCATGATGCTTCCCCCAAAAAAATCCGCCGAGCCACACGCCCGACGGATAAAATTTCTCAAATATTATTTCTTATCAAGCTGTTTTTTGAGCTTTTCCTGCTCCTGCTCCATAAGCTTCATAAGATCCTCCAAAGAAGCCGAAGCCGTCTTTGTCTGCTGTGCAGGCTTTGCCGTAGGTCTTGCCTTTGGCGCAGGCTTCTTCTCAGGCTCAGGGGCTACAGTACCCTCAGTTGAAGTCGCCTCGTCAAGAAGCTGTGAAGCTCTCTCGTAATAAGAGCGGTCTATCTCAGCACGTTCTTCCTTTTCCGCAGGTCTTTCAAATATAGTTTCCTCGACCTCTTCTACTTCCTCGATAACTTCCTCCGTTTCAGCCTTCTTTTTGCCCTCAGGCTCAGCCTTGTGGTGAGAAGCTATCTCGTCGTCAACGTGCTTGCGGTGCTTTGCGATCTGCTCGCCCTCGTTCTCGCCACCGAACAGGAAATCGTCAAGAGTAACGCTCTCTGCAGGCTCTTCCTCGTCATCGTCCTCTTCCTCATCATCTGAAGAATGAGTAGCGATAGCAATAATAAGCTCGATAACAACAAGCAGGAATATAGGAACAACAGCGCACACTATCATGCCGAATGTTGACGACATGAACGTAAGCACCTTGCCTGCTGTCATGTAATATGTAGAAGCTACGCCCACAACGTCCTTTGAGCTTATCTCATAAAGCTTTGTAGGGTCTTTTTCCTGATAAACAGTGTAAACAACTCCGTTGTTATCGTCAGTTGAAGTGATGTCATAAAGCCAGAACACACTTGTTCCAATATCAGGCACGTTCTCGCACACAACCGCCTCGCCTATCTTGTCTGTGCTAGGGGTCATGTTCGATGTGATAACAAGCGCTCCGTCAGGAACTCTGTCACCCATGCCGTCACCATTCATTATGTACAGGCTGTAGCCTGCAATGCTCGGTGTAACGTTCTTGTTTTTGAAAACACGTCCCACTCCCACAACGATAAGCATTTCCAGAATAATAAAAACAATAAAGAATATCAGCACGTTCTTGCCTGCTGATGACTTCTGCTTAGTAGCACTGCTCATACTAAAAATAACATTCCTTTCCGAGATATATCCAAAATATCATATTTTATCGCACTAATACATTTATTATATCACAAAGTGCCGCAAATTTCAACACATTTGAGCATATTTTTTGCTTTTGAGAAAATTATTCATTTTTGTAAAGTATTATCGTGACAGTATACAGTTCATCATTTTTTATGACCGCATATTTCGAGGTAGACCAATCTCCCCCAGCCTGACTGTATGCACGCCTCAGCACGTCAAAGATAACTCCATTATCCTCATCAAAAAGCGTCTCCACAGCCTTGTCATATGTTTCACTGTCAGCGCATTTTAGCCTTGCATATCCGCTGTCAGCCATTGCTTCCGCCACAGAACTGCGCATCATCTGAACAATATCATCATCGTTTTGAGCATACAGACCGTTTCTTCTGTAATAATTCGCCCCCGAAGAAAACGCCTCAGGATAGCTCAAAAACTTGTTGTCATCTGTAGTATGATCCTTTGCGCACTCAGCGTCAGTAATGCCGAAATAGTCATAGCGGATATAGTCCTCCCCAGCGTCTGTCACAGGATCGTCCCAAGTGAGGTCAACGTTTGTCCATTCGCCGTCTATCATGACCTTGTTCCACAAATGTGGCTGAACAGCTCCGCCGTCATAGGCTTTGCCCGCCACAGGTATGCACTTTATACCCGCCTTAGTGCAAAGTATCTGCATTGCCTTTGCATACCCCTCGCACACAGCCTTTCCCTCTACAAGACAGCCGTATGCAGAATAGCAATTTTTCGCTGTATCGTCATAGTTACACTCAAGAATAATGCTGTCATGGAAATACAGCACCTTGTCATAATCCGTCCAGCCATGCTCAATGCCTGCAAGTATCTCTCCGACCTTTTTATCCAGCTTTTCTTTCTCTGCCTGCGCTTCCTCAGCGGTCTTGTCGTATGTGACCTCCACAGATGTCACATACCCATCTCCGTCAATGCAGATAGTATACTGCGAACCGATATAGTCGATATAGGGACACGCCGAAGTAAGCATGGAGATAAACGCACCGATATCGTCCTTGCTTATAACTCCCTCAGTAAGCTCCACAGAGCTTTCAAATCCGCTCAGCCCTTTGTAAAGCTGTGAAAACACACGTTTTTCGTCAGCACAAAGAAAATCAGCGATATACTCTGCCGTGTCAGGTATCTCAAGTGCCGTAAAACTCTCGTTTCTGCTGTCAAGCCCCGTTTCAGTGTGTCTTTCCGAACTGGCTTCAACATACGCATGAGTGTTCACAAAAGTATTTTTTGAACGGTTTTTATTTTTCTCTCCCGTTCCGCCTAAGCTGCACCCCGATGTGCAGATAAGCACTGCCGCTGTGAGTGCGGCGACCATTTTCTTTCTTTTCAATTTTTGTCCTCGATTTTTACACAAAATTCTGTCTGTATCTTTCAGCCCTTAGTCCGTGACCTCTTTATTATCTCTTTTTATCACAGCTCTGAGCCGTTCTATTTTCTTTTCATGTATCGACAGCACCTTGAACTCCACGTTCTCCCAATGCACCGTCACCTTTTCGTTATCCTCAGGCACATGGCCAAGCAGGTCCATAACGAATCCGCCGATAGTGTCATAATCCACCTCGCCGTGATACTCCTTGCCAAGAGCCTCCATAACGTCGTCAAACGCCGCCGTGCCTACCATATCATAGCAATCAGAAGATACCTTCTGTATCTCCTCCGTTTCGTCATCATATTCGTCCTGAATACTACCCACGATAGTTTCAAGCAGATCCTCCATAGTAATGATACCGGCTGTTCCGCCGTAATCGTCCACCACAACTGCTATCTGTGTCTTATCTTCAGTGAACTCTTTGAAAAGCTCACCGCACTTGTTGCTTTCAGGCACAAAGGTTATATCTCTCATGAACTCCTTTACAGGACGTTCTTTCTTATCCTCTTCAAAAACCAGCCTGAGCAAGTCCTTTGCGAATATAACACCGCTTATGTTGTCGGCATTGTCGCAGTAAACAGGTATTCTCGAAAAGCCCTCGCCTATTACAAGCTTCACAGCCTCCGCAAGGGTGGAATTTTCTTCTATGGCAACCATTTCCGTGCGGTGTGTCATAACCTCACGAACTTCGATATCGTCAAAATCAAAAATGTTGCTTATCATTTCCGCCTGACTTTCCTCGATACCGCCAGTTTCGTTTACAGCGTCAACCATCATGAGTATCTCTTCTTCAGTGACAGCGTCCGCCTTGTTTGTTGACTTAACGCCAAACAGCCTTAATATCCCTGCGGATACCGCTCCGCTCACTATCGCCAATGGGCTGAACACCGCCAAAAACGCCTTGTAAGCCGCACAGCTATTTAGAATAAATCTCTCGCCCACCTTGCCTGAAATGCAAAGCTTTTTTGGTATGCCTATGCCAAAAGTGCATATAACAATTGCAAGCAGACAGCTTATTATAACAAATGAACATATGCCGATAACATAATACGAAGCCTGAGTATATACATCAAAAAGCTTGTGAAGCTTATTTGAAAGCGGTGCATAAAAGTAGATCGCTCCCACCACCGAAACTGCGATTATCATAATAGAACGTGCTATGAGGTTTGTCGCAACTACCCTGCCCGTTCTGCCAAGCAGAGCCGCAAGCCTTATTGCCTTCGGGTCTTTGTCCTCCTCAGCCATTTTCTTGAGCTTTGCGTCATTGAACTCCACAGCCGCATTTTCGCACAAGGTAAGAAAAGCCATAAGCAATATTACCGCCGCACAAACACCTATTCCCATCCACAGTCGCCCGACATCGTCCATTAAAAAATACCTTCCCTTTCATATTGGCGAAAAAGCTCGCCTTTTTATCATATACTATTTATTATAGGCAACATATGCTTCTTTGTCAATAGATATTGTCACAATTTTTCACATTCTGCCTGAATTTCATATGGGCAATTTTAGTTACGAAAAAGCAGACAAGCCGCAAAGCCTGTCTGCTTACATCAAACAATATTATTTCTCTGCCGCACCTATCTTGGAAACTGCGTCCCTAGTAGTGTTTACGTCCTTAAGGCTCTTTGTAAGCACCTCAGCCGCCTCAGAAAGCGACTTGTTCAGATTTTCTGAAAGTGCCTCACGGATAGCCTTGTCCTTTGCCTTAGCCTGCTCAACGATATCAGCCGCCTGCTTGTTAGCCTCCGCAGCTATCTGCTTTGCATAGTCAGCCGCCTGCTTGATGATCTCCTCCTGAGCCACAAGCTTCTTAGCCTCATCCTTAGCCTTCTTTACGATCTCCTCAGCCTCTTTGTTGGCCTCAGTAAGGATATTTTTCTTATCTCTGGTCATATCCTTTGCACGCTTTATCTCACCCGGAAGGTTAAGTCTTATGCTGTCGATGTATTCACGCATCTGCTCAACATCGATCATTTTTTTCTGAGAAAACGGCACGCTTGAAGACTTGTCAAGCAATTCGTCCATAAGTTCAAGTATTTCCTCTACCGTCATTTTAAACACCCTTTCATTACTGATCTATATTATTGGCAGGCTTATAGAGCCTGTCAGTGATCCTGCTCTGTATCTGTTTTGGCACAAAGCCTGTGATATCTCCGCCGAAGCTTGCGATCTCCTTTACAACGCTTGACGACAGGAACATATTCTCTCCCGTAGTGGTGAGAAACACCGTTTCAGCGTCATTGTAAAGCTTTTTATTTGCAAGAGCCATTTGGAACTCATACTCAAAGTCAGACACAGCCCTAAGTCCCTTTACGATAGCGTTAGCGCCTGTTTTTTGCAGATAATCCGCCAGCAGACCGTTATAACAATCCACCACCACATTATCAAGGTGCTTTGTGACCTCGATTATCATTTCCATTCTTTCTGTAGGCGTGAAAGCAGCCCTTGATTTATTAGCATTAAAGGACACCAGCACTATCACCTTATCAAAAAGCTTTGAAGCTCTGTCGATTATATCCAGATGACCCAGCGTAACAGGGTCAAAGCTTCCCGGGCAAACAGCGATACGCATCAATAGTCCACTTCTTTCATTGGTATCTTATAGACCGTCAAAGCGGTCTTACCGTATTTATATCTCTTATGAAGCTTAAGTCTGCCGTAGCTTTCTCCAAGCTCAAGCTCCTTTTCATGCTCGCACACAACTATGGCACCGTCATTAAGTTTGCTCTCCACAAGCTCCAAAGCCTTTTCAACTATGCCCATTCTGTAAGGCGGGTCGATAAAAACTATATCAAGCCCAGCTTTGGCAACTTTCAGATACTCCAGACTGTCCATGCAAAGCACACGGGATTCCTTGTTGAAACCGCATGAATCCACATTATCCTTGACGATAGCCACAGCCTCAGGATTGCTGTCCACAAAAACACAGTGACTAGCACCACGGCTGAGAGCCTCTATACCCATTTGACCGCTGCCTGCAAAAATGTCAAGCACCGAACTTGCTGGTACATCAAACTGAATAATGGAAAAAACAGCCTCTTTTACCATATCTGTAGTTGGTCTTGTATCCAATGACTCCAGAGTTTTAAGCTTTTTTCCTCTGCGTGAACCTGTAATAACTCTCATAAAAAATAACTCCAAAATAAAAGTATACAATCATTATACTATATTAATTACCATTTGTCTAGACTATTCGCCGATATTTTTTTATTTTTTATACCGCACACAAAAAGGGACTTCACAGCGGAAGTCCCTTTAGTTATTTTAATTATGTACCCTAAGAAACAAGTCCTCAGTTAAGATTACTTTCTCTTAGAAACTACGATAGCTGCACCTGCGAGAGCGATACCTGCAAGAGCGATACCTGCTGTTGCGCCTGTAGCTGCTGTGTTGTCAGAAGCTGCGCTTGAAGATGTAGCAGTTGTTGTACCTGTTGTACCAGCCTTTGAAGAAGTTGTTGCGGCTGTGCTGTTAGCCTTTGAATCAGTCTTGCTGTCTGTCTTGCTGTCTGCTTTTGAGTCAGCCTTGCTGTCAGTGCCGCTTGATGTATCATCGCCGCCCTGATCTGGGAATGTCAGACCAACTGTGTACTGACCATTGCCTGTTACCTTTGCAAGTGTGAACTGAGTTTCTGCTGGGTTAGGATCTGAACCGTCCTGCCAGAATGTTGTGTTGAATGCAGCACCATCAAGTGAGAAACCACCACCGAGATATGACTGACCTGTTGTAGACTTATCACAAGCAGCAGCTGAAAGATCGCTTGTAAGTCCGCTGATAGTAAATGTTACTTCAATTGACTTAGCTGGCATTGTTGAGAAAAGCTGATCGTTCATTGCTTTCTCTTCGCCGTAAACGTTTGGATTGTAAACGTTAGCAAGCTCAAGCTTAAGCTCGCCGCCCTGCCAATAAAGGAGCTTTGGCTGCTCGTTGATAGTTGCGTCCTCACCGTCGATCTTCACACCGTCAACAGTAACTGTGATAGGAAGTGTTGACCAATCCTCTGGTCCCTTGCCATTCTCATCAAGAATGCCGTTAGCCTTAGCCTCGTCCTCTGTCATTGGAATATAGATACCAAATACAGAAACGCCATTTGATCCGTTAGGACCCTTATCAGCAGCGAAAGCTGTTACTGCCATAGCTGTTGTAGCTATAGCTGCTGCAGCCATGCCTGCAAAAATCTTTGTAAGTTTCATTTCTAAAACTTCCTTTCTTAAATAACTTTAAGTATATTGTACTTTATTTTCCGAAAAATTTCAATCGGCTGATTTAACAAATATGATATCGTTTTCTTATGCAATCATAACAATTTGTACTATCGATTTTTAGAAGTATAGCCCAATTTTCGCACTTTACAAAACTTTTTTATCTTATGTAAAAATACTAAACCGTCATTTATCAAGCTTTTTCTTCTGCACCTTACCTGCCACTTTCAGCACGATACCTCTCGGAGCAAATTTAGCCCCTGCATAAAGTGCCTTTATAGACTTTTCAGGGATAATGATGAACTTTCTGCCGAACATTCCCTCAAGAGCCTTTTTTGCACAAAACTGTGGTGTTATGGAGCTTACGCCGAACTTGCAGTTTGCAACGTCATTGAACTCCGTATCCACAGGACCCGGGCATACCGCACAAACGTGTACCCTGCTGTTTCTCACCCTCAACTCCTCATATATTGCGCTGGTAAGGCTCACAACATAAGCCTTTGAAGCATAGTACGTTGCCATCATAGGACCACCATACATAAGCCCTGCCGAGGAAGCGATATTCATTATGTAACCCCTGTCAGCGGCAACAAAGTCTTTCAAAAACAGCTTTGTGAGCATATGCACCGCCGTAACATTGGTGTCTATCATTTTAAGCTCAGTGTCCAGAGGAAGCTCGTCAAAGCTGCCCACTGCACCAAAGCCTGCGCAGTTCACAAGCACTGATATCTTCTCGCTCTTTGTTTCCTCATAAAGCCGCAGACATTCTTCCCTGTCGGAAACGTCGCAAACTATCACCCTTGTGTTGTCACCAAGCTCCTTCGCAAGCTCTCTGAGCCTTTCCTCACGTCTGGCGCTGAGTATCACACGAAAGCCCCTTGCAGATAGATCTCTCGCTATCTCTCTGCCAATACCCGAGCTTGCGCCTGTTATCAAAGCCGTCTTAGCCATTTATATCATCCTCCACCCTTTTCAGGGATATCATTTGATTTTTGTCATATTAGTATACCATATTAGTATCACCCTGTCAAGTGTGAGAAAGATGTAAAATACGCAGAAAAGCATCGCAAAAAACTGAATAAAAATGTCAAAATCTCTTGACATTTACTTTAAAGTATGGCATAATGTTAATATAATTTTAAGAAATAGAATAAAATTAAACTGAGAAATCAAAGAACAAGGAGATAAAAATTATGAGTTGTACCCTTTGCATACTTGCCGCAGGTCTTGGAAGCCGCTTCAAAGGCGGCATAAAGCAGCTTGAGCCATTCGGCCCTAACGGCGAGATAATAATGGATTATTCTATCTATGACGCCGTTGAGGCAGGCTTTGACAAGGTCGTATTCATTATAAGAAAGGATATCCGTGAAGCCTTTGATAAAATGATAGGCGACCGTATATCAAAGTACGTCAAAGTAGATTATGTCTATCAGGAGCTTGACTGCCTTCCGGAGGGCTATTCCGTTCCTGAGGGACGTGTTAAGCCGTGGGGTCATGGTCACGCAGTATGCTGTTGCAAGGGCGTTATAAACGAGCCTTTCGCAGTAATAAACGCCGATGATTTTTACGGCAAGGAAGCCTTTGTGAAGCTCCACGATTTTCTCTGCAGCGAAAGTGCTGATTGCGAAAAGCTTCATCTCGGCATGGCAGGCTTTATACTGAAAAACACTCTCAGCGATTTTGGTGCAGTGAACAGAGGCGTCTGCGAAGTGGAAGACTCTATGCTCACAGACGTTGTTGAAACCTACAATATCCGCCGTGAGAATGACGGCAAGGTCTACTCAGGCAAGGAAGAAACAGCCGAGCTTGACGAGAACTGCTATGTGTCAATGAATATGTGGGCTTGTCCTGACGGCTTTATAGATAAGCTCAATGGTATGTTCACAGACTTTATGAAAGAAAATAAAGACAGCCTGACAGCGGAGTTTCTCCTCCCTGCAGGTATCGATACAATGATAAAAACAGGCGTTGCAGACTGCAAGCTCCTTGAAACTCACGATAAGTGGTTCGGTGTTACATATAAAGAGGATAAACCAACCGTTAAAGCCGATATCGCAAAGCTTATAGAGGCAGGCGTTTATCCTGAAAAGCTTTGGAAATAAAACTTTTTCAAACAAATAAAACAAAATAAATTGTCAACAATAAGTCGGGCAGAACAAATTCTCCCGACTTTTTTGCGTCTGTTTGTAAAAAGTGAAGAAAATCCTTAATTCGACTAAAAAGCACTTGAAAAAGGCTGTAAAATGTGTTATGATAATCTTTGAAACGGATCTGCATTTTTGCAGGTCAGGAGAGATAATATAAGAGGTAGTATAATGGAGAGCCAACACGGAAGCGATTTGAGAAATATAAGAAAAAAAAGAGCCACAGCACAGCAAAGCATAGTGTCATTGAGTTGTCTTGTGTGCATAGCATTTGCGGCAATATGGGGCTTCCATGCAGGAAGCAGCAACAGCAGGGCTGTGGAAGCAAAGAAGATGTCAGCTTCAAGCTCTGTGGCAGAGAACGAAAGCTCCGAGAGCAAGGCAGACAGCTCTTCTCAGGCAGAAAGCATGGTCGATGAGAGCGGCATAGATGAAAGCCTTACTGACAGCTCAGTTACCCATGATGACGCCGACGACCTTTCCGACGCAGTTTTCATAGGCGACTCACGAACAGTTGGTCTGCAAAACAACTGCGATAAGCCAAAGGCAACGTTCCTTTGTTCTGTGGGAATGCACATCGACACCGTTATGACAGACCAGAACATCACCCTTTCAAACGGCAACGCAGGCACTGTTATCGACGCTCTTGGAGAAAGACAATACGGCAGAGTGTATATAAACCTCGGCACTAACGAGCTTGGCTGGCCTTATATCGACACCTTCAAGGATTATTATACACAGCTTATCACAAAGATACAGGAGATACAGCCTGACGCTGTTATCTATGCTGAATCTATCCTCCCTGTAACAGCTTCAAGAAGCTTGCAGGGCGACACCATAAATAACACAAATGTAGCCACATTCAATCAGGCTATCTCAGAGGTGGCACAGCAGACAGGTATAAATTACCTTGATTGTACCTCCGCTGTAGCAGGCGCAGACGGCACTCTTCCGGAGGAAGCCTCCTCAGACGGAATACACCTTATGAGCGAATACTGCGACAAGTGGCTCAACTATATAATCGACAACACATAAGAAAGGAAAGAAGAATTATGAAAACAAAGAAGATACTCTGCACTCTTATGGCAGTTATGTGCATAGGCACAGCGGCACTTACAGGCTGTGGCTCAGACTCCAACAGCAGCACAGCAAGCTCCGCAGATTCAGCGGCAGCCGCTCAGACAAACGAAAGCATTGACGTAACAGCCGTTGCGGACAAGCTCAAGGACGGCATAGAGTTCAAGGACGAGCTCGCAGAGCTTGACGAAGCAAAGATAGAAAAGATAATCGGCATATCAGCAGACAGCTATACAAAGGCTAAGGTCTATGTAAGCTCATCAGGAGGAACAGCCGAGGAGATAGACTGCTTTGAAGCCAAGGACGCAGACAGTGCAAAGGCTATCGCAGATACACTTACAGCAAGAGTCGAAAGCCAGAAAAAGGTTTTTGAGAACTATGTTCCGGAGGAAATGACAAAGCTTAATGACCCTGTTCTTGTAACCAACGGCAATTATGTTTACCTCTGTCTTTCAAACGATAACGATAAAGCAAAAGAGATAATAGGCTAGGAGTAATAAGTATATGCTTTTTTCAAGTACAACATTTCTGTTCGCTTTCCTGCCTATTGTACTGATAACGTATTATATCGTCCCACGCATAACACGCAATCTGGTGCTGTTTATTTTCAGCCTTGTGTTTTACGCATGGGGCGAACCTGTTTATATCGTCCTCATGATAGCTTCCACTATCGTTGCGTATATAACAGGACTATTGGCAGACAAACAGCGTAAAAACGCAAAAAAACACACTCCCCTCATTGCAATGATAGCGGCAGTGGTGTGGAATATCGGGCTTCTTCTGTTTTTTAAATATACCGACTTTTTCATCGGTGCGGCAAACAGTATTTTCGGCACGCAGATAAAGACCTTGGGTCTTGCCCTCCCTATCGGTATCTCATTCTACAGCTTCCAGACCCTTTCCTACGTTATCGACGTTTATAAGGGTGAAGTAAGAAGCCAGAAGAACTTCCTTGACCTTGCCACCTATGTGGCACTTTTCCCACAGCTTATCGCAGGTCCTATCGTAAGATATATCGACGTTGCGGAACAGCTCAAAAAGCGTAACGAGAGCATAGAGCATTTCGCACAGGGCGTGTGGAGATTTTCCATAGGTCTTGGCAAAAAAGTCATTCTCGCAAATACTATCGGCGAGCTTTTCGACACTATCTCAAACTCAGCACAATCCGAACTGAGCGTTGCCGCAAGCTGGCTGGGCATAATAGCCTATACCTTCCAAATATACTTTGACTTCTCAGGCTATTCCGATATGGCGATAGGTCTTGGCAAAATGTTCGGCTTTGACTTCCTTGAAAACTTCAACTACCCTTACATCTCCACCTCTATCACAGACTTCTGGAGACGTTGGCATATGTCCCTTTCAAGCTGGTTCAGAGATTATGTCTATATCCCTCTTGGCGGCAACCGCAAGGGCAAAGCAAGACAGTGCCTTAACATCATGATAGTATGGTTTCTCACAGGCTTCTGGCACGGTGCAAACTGGAACTTTATGCTATGGGGCGTGTATTTCGGCGTGATACTCCTATGTGAAAAGCTTTTCCTGGGTAAAGCCCTGAAAAAGATACCTGCGTTCTTCCAGCACATCTATGCCTTGCTTTTTATCGTCATAGGCTGGGGCATCTTCTCCTATGAGGACTTCGGCAAGCTTACACAAAACTTCAAAAATATGTTCGGTGCAGGGGGACTTCCGCTTATAAATCATCAAACAGTATTTTGGCTTGCACAGTATGCAGTAACAATAGTGATACTTGTGATAGCTTCCACACAGCTTCCTAAAAAGCTCGCCTTGAAGCTTCAGACCAAGTGTCCTGAGATATGCGGCTGTATACTCCAACCGCTGTGCGCATTGGCACTTTTGGCAGTTTCCACCGCCTACCTTGCAGGCAATTCATTCAATCCGTTCCTGTATTTCAGATTTTAAAGGAGGACGGCAGATATGAAAAAACAACTTAAAAACTATATCATGATAGTGTGCTTTCTGCTGTTCATATTCGGCTTTTCAGTGGCAAGCTTCATCTCAGAGGATCGTGAGTTCTCCGAAAACGAGAACCGCTATCTACAGCAAGCCCCTGAGTTTTCATGGAAAAAGCTCAAAAGCGGCGAGTTCACATCGGATATCGAAAGCTATATGTCCGATCAGATATTCCTCAAAGACCAGCTTGTAAGCCTTAAGACAGTCACCGACCGCACGCTTCTGAAAAACTATCAGAACGGCGTATATTTCGGCAAGGACGGCTATTATCTCCAAGACTATCAGGAAAACAGACCTCTTATCGAGAAAAATATAAGCTGTCTTAACGATTTCGCAGACAGCCTTGATAAGTCTGTTGACGTAAGCTTTCTTCTTGTGCCTAATGCAGTTTCCGTTATGTCAGACAAGCTTCCTGCGGTCACACAGACCGACGACCAGCTTGAAAGCGAAAAGTATATAAGCTCTATCCTCAGCGACAGGATAAACCTCTGCTTTCCATATAACCAGCTCAAAGACGCCGCAAAATCCACGCAGGTTTTCTATAAGACCGACCACCATTGGACAGCCGAGGGCGCAAAAGTGGGCTTTGACGCACTTATGACCGCCATGAATGAAGATATCCCACAGGTATCCTACAATATAGAAACTGTAAAGGACTTCCACGGCACACTTTATTCAAAAGCTCCGACAGACTTCTCCTTTGCTGACGAAATGCACTTCTACACAAACCCTGACAACAGCGTAAAGGTAAATTATGTTGAAGAAAACAAGCAGACAGATACCCTTTTTGACGATTCATTCAAGACCAAAAAGGATAAATACTCCACATTCATGGGTGGAAACTTTGCCCTCACAGAGATAGAAACAAACGGCGAAAGCGACGAACACGTCCTTATTATAAAGGACAGCTACGCAAACACAGTTATGCCATACTTTGCCGACAAGTATAAGCACATCACAATGATAGATATGCGTTATTACCACATCATGGATAAGACCGTCAGCGAGTATGTAAAAGACAACGGCATAACAAAGGTCATTTTCCTTTATAATATGGACTTTGTGAACACCGATAACAACTTCATATGGCTTGAATAATTTAGCAATAAGTAGGGGCGACCTTTGGTCGCCCGCTATTTTTTATAATTCGCACACTATTTTTACACCCACATAGCAACCAACGCTAAACCCACAGAAAGAAGGACTTACAATGACATTCACCCCATACAAACGAAAAGCCTTTTACTATGAGACCGACCGCATGGATATAATCCACCATTCCAACTATGTCCGCTGGCTTGAAGAGGCAAGAGTTGACCTTATGGAGCAGCTTGGCTGCCCATTCCATGAGATAGAGGCAAGAGGCATAGTTTCCCCAGTCCTCTCTGTTGAAACACACTATAAATATCCCGTCCGTTTCGGAGATGAGTTTGAAGTGCGCTGTAAGCTGTCAAAGTTCAACGGCTGTGCCTATGAGCTTGACTACGACGTCTTTGATCTTACCACACAGAAAACAGCCTGCCTTGCCCACACCTCCCACTGCTTCACCACCTCCGACCTTAAGCCTGTAAGACTAAAGAAGCATTATCCCGATATCTACGAGAAATTCCTGTCCGCATATCAGGCAAGTGAAGAATAAGCAAAAAAATGTACAGCTCCCGAGTTTTTTCTCAGGAGCTGTACTTTTGTGTAAAAAATGACAGACGTGACCTGTCACGAAGAAAGCAGTTTATCAACGCCCTCACGCCACTTTTCAAAGCTGCACAAACCAAGCTTTGCCCAGCGGCATTCTGAGCATAGTATATCAAATGCCTTTTTATCCATTTTGCTTCTAAGCCTTGTCAGCGCACTGCGATAATTCTCCACCGAGTGACATTCTATCTCAGAAAGTCTGCAAACCTCGCTGTCTTTCTGCGCCACCGTTCCACCGCAGCCGTCAAGCAAACAACCGTCCTCCGTCCTGTTTGGGCAGTGCTGACATATCATATCTCCGCCGCACACAAACCGCACCGCAGTGTCCTCGCTCTCCAATCTGTCTTTCACAGACTGCATATTCACAGAAAAGCCGTCACTGTAGCCTTTTCCCTGAAAAAGCGGCAGGCACAGCAGATGATGAAATCTAAGCTCAGGCTCTCTTGTAAGCATAGCAGCCTGTCTTTGCAAGTCTGCTTACAAGCTCGATGCTGATAAGGTAAGCAGCAACAACAGAGATAACGTCCTTTACAAGATAAGGAACAGAAACGAGAAGGATAGACTTGCCGATAGAAATATTAGCAACGATAGCGTACTGGATAGCACCGAGCAGGTGGTCGCAAGCAAGACCTGCGATACCAAGCACAATAGCGATGACCTTACCGCTTATCTTGTCAGAGCAGAACTTTGCGCCAAGACCGCAAAGAAGAGCCATAACGATAAATCCGTAAATGAATCCACCTGTATATCCTACGATAACGGAGAAACCGCCTGACCAGCCTGCAAACACAGGCACACCGATAGCGCCCAGCAGACCATAGACCAGAGCAGACACAGCGCCGCCCTTCCAGCCGAGAAAATATCCTGCGAGAGCCACAGCAAAAGTCTGGAGCGTAACAGGAACGTGAGTAGGAAGAGGGATAGTTATCTGCGAAAGCACAGCGATTATAGCCGTCATAACTCCGATACCGACTATCTGTTTTGTTTTGTTTTTAGCATTGTTATTCATTGTAAACCTATCCTTTACTTTTTATTTGACAATTAATATTGTATCACATGCCGAATAAATTGTCAACTAAAAATATTTATTTTGGTATACAATTATAAAGTGTCGGTAAACGATACTTTTATACAATTTTAATAACAAACAGCGAAAACACGGCATTGCCCCGCCTAACGAGCTGTCGCATTTCGGTGAAACCGAAATTGAGCCAAGCCCCTACAATTTAGAATTTACTGCAAATCCAGAGCACGGGCGACCTCCTACCGCCGCCAAATCGCTCCGCTCGGTGCTGAGGCACGACCCTGTTCAGCTATGCCATTCCTAATTCCTCATTCCTCATCTCCCCCACGTTTTTGTGCATTTTGTCCTTAAATCCTACCAAGTCGATAGAATTAATATCATTTTTCACAAAAATGCTAAAAATCATCTTAAACCTATTGACATTCCTCTATGGGTGTGGTATAGTATAGATACGCTAAAACATACTAAACGACTAGGATTAATATGAATTTGAAATGAGGCGTTGAAAATGAGTGTAAAAATACTGAAACTGAAAACAGCGTACGATTCACGAATGTGTGTGTACTGTATGTGTTGCTGTTAAAAACAGCATAAAGTTCAGTAACAAAAATTTTTATCGGATTTAAAAAACATCAATTTAATGAAAGAGGTAATTTACAATGAGCACAATAAACGAAAGAAAACTTAAATTTGAAACACTCCAGCTCCACGTTGGTCAGGAAACAGCAGACTCAGTAACAGACGCTAGAGCCGTTCCTATCTATCAGACATCATCATATGTTTTCCATAATTCACAGCACGCAGCTGACAGATTCGCTCTTAAGGACGCAGGCAACATCTACGGCAGACTTACAAACCCAACTGAGGACGTTTTTGAAAGACGTATTGCCGCTCTCGAGGGCGGCACAGCAGCTCTGGCAGTTGCATCAGGTGCAGCAGCCGTAACTTATGCTATTGAGAACGTAGCACTTGCAGGCGACCATATCGTAGCTGCAAAGAACATCTATGGCGGCACATATAACCTACTTGCACACACTCTTGTTGATTACGGCATCACAACAACATTCGTTGATCCGCTTGACCCAGCTAACTTTGAAAAGGCTATCAAGGAGAACACAAAGGCTCTCTATATCGAAACTCTCGGCAACCCTAACTCAGACGTAGTCGATATCGAGGCTATCGCAAATATCGCACACGCACACAATATCCCACTTCTCGTTGACAGCACATTCGCTACTCCATATCTCGTAAGACCTATCGAGTACGGCGCAGATATCGTTATCCATTCTGCAACAAAGTTTATCGGCGGTCACGGCACAACAATCGGCGGAGTTATCGTTGAAAGCGGCAAGTTTGACTGGAAGAAGTCAGGCAAGTTCCCACAGCTCACAGAACCAAACCCAAGCTACCACGGCGTAAGCTTTGCAGACGCAGCACCGGGAGCAGCATTTGTAACTAGGATCCGTGCTATCCTTCTCCGTGATACAGGTGCAACACTTTCACCTATCCACGCATTCATCTTCCTCCAGGGTCTTGAAACACTGTCCCTGAGAGTTGAGCGTCATGTTGAAAACGCACTTAAGGTAGTTGACTTCCTTAACAAGCACCCAAAGGTAGAAAAGGTAAATCACCCTTCAGTATCAGACGATCCAAGCCAGCAGGCACTTTACAAGAAGTATTTCCCTAACGGCGGCGGTTCTATCTTCACATTCGAGATAAAGGGCGACGCAAAGACAGCTCAGAACTTCATCGACCACCTGAAACTCTTCTCACTCCTCGCAAACGTAGCAGACGTTAAATCACTTGTTATCCACCCAGCGTCAACAACACACGCAGAGCTTAACGAAGCAGAGCTTGCAGATCAGGGTATCAAGCCAAACACTATCAGACTTTCTATCGGTACAGAGCATATCGACGATATCATCTATGACCTCAGCGAAGCATTCGACGCTATCTAATAAAACCCTTTGCCATTACGGTTTTTACCTAAAAATACAGACCTCAATATAGAAACGGCTGACAGGCGAAAAGCTTGTCAGCCGTTTTTTGATGTAAAAAAGCTCATATAATTTGTTCTTCCGTTGACTATTCTGTAAATAAGGACATTACCTGCTGTATTCTGCACCTTGTAAAGAATTATGTAGTCCTCGACCACAAGTTTCCGCAAACCTTTTCTTGCAAGCAATTCATCATTGATGACAGGGGCAATAAAAGGCTGTCCCGAAAGGTCGCTTATAGCCTTGTGTATCATTTTCATAATACGACCAGCCGCTTGCGGAGCATAAAGTTCTTTTGAAATATAGCCGAATATACTGTCGAGGTCTTTTCTTGCATGGGCAGTGAACTTAATAGTATACTTCTCAGTAGCCATATTTCGCCCTCATTTCCGAGAGAACTTCCTCGCCGTCCAGCACATTGCCCTCTTCGATATCCTGCTCTGCTTCTGCTACCATTTGATAAAGTCGAATTTTCTCCACAAGCTTATCATAAGCCTGATTTGACATTACCACCATATCGCTATAGCCGTTCTTTGTTACAAACACAGGCTCGTCCGTACTATGGCACATTTCAGATATACTGCTTGTATTTTTCAAGTCTTTTATAGGAATGATCTTAGGCATTTGTAACATCTCCTTACATCTTATTATGGCTTTATAATACCACTATTATCCCATTTTGTCAAGAGCATTATATCACCCTCAATAAAAAAAACGCAAAAAAGCAGGACAACAACAAGCCGCCCTGCTCCATAAAGCAAAAAGTCAGAAAAATAATTCATCGCCGCAGGCGATACCTTAATTCCTCACTCCTCACTCCTAACTCCTCACTCCTAACTACTTCTCCAGCTCTGAGATCTTATCCACTCTCCTCTGATGTCTGCCGCCCTCGAACTCCGTTTCAAGGAAAACGTCCACCAGCTCGATAGCCAAGCCTGCACCAAGCACTCTCGCACCAATGCAAAGCACATTTGCGTCATTATGCGCTCTTGTATATTTTGCAGAGAAATAGTCCGAACAGCAAGCCGCTCTTATGCCCTTTATCTTGTTTGCGCTCATTGACATTCCAATGCCAGTTCCGCATATGAGAATTCCCATATCGTATTCGCCCGAAGCGACTTTCTCGCAAACTTCCTTTGCCTTGTCAGGATAATCCACTTTCTCTCCTGCCTGAATACCGAAATCAGTGTATTCCACACCCTTTTCGTCCAAATGAGCCAATATCTCCGCCTTAAGCTCAGGACCTGCATGGTCACAGCCAATAGCAATTTTCATATCAATTTCCTCCTATTTATCCCTATGTGCCTTATCCTTTTCCGCCTTTGTAGCCTGCAAATATGATACCTCCAGCCTGTCCGCAGAAACCATTATCTCAGGCTGAGCCTCCACCGCAAGACACAGCGACGACGCCCTCTGCAGCCTGTTCACATAGCTTGCAAGCTGAACATTTTCGTCGTCAGCGAAATATTTCGTCTTTATCTCTGCCGCACAGTCCCCCACAAGCATTGTCTTTTCAGTAAACTCACCCGAAAAAACTTCCTCCTCAGGGCAAACTCTGTCAGCGGATATCCTCGTGACAACGCCGTTTTTGCACTGAAACTCGCCTGCATAAACTATCTTAGGCCTTGCCCTCATAACAGAAATTATCCTGCCCTCAAAACCTATGCAGTTGTACGCCAGCGAAAGCAGAGTGGAAACTCCTGCGCTTTTCAGGCTCTCACAGCCAAAGCACATTCCCTTTACAGCCGCCACGCCTATCCTAAGCCCCGTGTAAGACCCAGGACCCTTTGCAATAGCCGCACAATCAAGGTCAGTGTAAGTAAGCCCTGTTTCCTCAAGAGCCTGCTTCACCATAGGCAATATCACCTGGGAGTGAGTGAGCTTTGTGTATACAGACTTCTCCCACAAAAGCTTCTCTCCGTCCGTCACCGCCACCGATGCGACCTTTCCGCTTGTGTCAATAGCTAATATCTTCAAATCTTTCATCTCCCTCAGGTGCAGTTATGCTTATCTCCCTGCTGTCCTCGTCAATGCGCTGAATATCTATCCTCAAAGCGTCCTCAGGAAGCTCCTCCGCAATGTTCTCCGACCATTCCACCGCAAGCACAGTGTCCTCGTCCATGTAGTCGAAAAAGCCTGTAGTTTCCAGATCGTCCGCCGAATTTATGCGGTACATATCAAAGTGTATAAGGCTGAGCCTATCCCCTCGGTATTCGTTCACCAGCGCAAAGGTCGGTGAAGTCACCTCGTCACCAAGTCCCATGCCAATGGATATCCCCCTGGTAATAGTAGTCTTTCCTGCGCCAAGACCACCGCTGTAAGCGATAAGATCGCCGCCTTTCAGCCGTCTGCCTATCTCCTCACCCAAAGCGATAGTTTCCGCCGCAGATGATGTTTTGTATACCTTTGTCAACCTATCACCTCATTTGACCGTCATCTTCCGTGTAGCCCACAATAAAAAGGCTGTTTTTATTCATAAGCTGATAAATGCTCTCCACCTCTGTCTTGTCCGCCGCTGAATTGTAGCAGTTGTAAACATACAGCCTGCCCTCCTCTTTAACAGCGAAAACCGTGTGAATACCGCTGAAAATATTCAACCCGATATGGTAAGAAACTATCACAGGCTTGCCCTCTTCAACAGCCGCCTGAGCCTCCTCAGCCTTATAAAATCTTTTGTATCCCACTCCCATTGCCTTAAAAAGACCGCTTATTTTTCTAGGATTAGACCCCAGCGAGCCGTCCGCCGCAATAAGAGCATTCTTTTCAAAATCATAAGCAAGCTTTGCAATGTCAGGCTCAAAGCCCTCGTATGTGAGATAATTATAAGCCGCAATGACCTCACAGCCTACCCCTGCGAACCTGGATTCGCCAAGCATCAGATCGCACACAGGGGGATTTTCCTGCCCGTATTTCACAAAGCCATCTATCTTGATGTCTTTGTTGTGTGCATAATTTTCCGCAGCCCTGCCGCTGTCAGTTTCCTTATAAGTGTCCTCAAAAAGCCGCCACTTCATATCGTCCTCCGAGCTGTCGCTCTGAATACCGCTCTCATCACCGACCTGCGAACTTTCGTCAACTTCCACGCTGTCACTATCCACCACAGAGCTTTCCGCAGTAGTGGTAAAAGCCGAATCATTGAGCCTTTCACTGTCCGCCTTGTTTCCGCATGAACTGAGCATTATCCCGAGAAACAGAATGACCGCAAGAATTTTCATCATAGCTCACCCTTGTCCTTGAAGTAGTTGAGCATAAGGTCCACCATTCTGCCATAAGACTGCTTGCCGTCCTCAACGCCGTTGAGCTTCAGTGATTTTTCCATAGCCTTGTCAGATATCTCCCCCACTGCCTCGCTGTCGAAAACAGTGTCCTTAGCCTCGTCAACGCTCCGCCAGTAGTCCCAGTTGGCTTCCATATCAGCCCACACCTCGTCGCAGATAGAGCTGTCAAATTCTATCTTTTTCTCGTCAGAAGCGTACTCAAATATTTTGTTTCTCACCTCACCCAGCGCCGCCAGATAGCCCGAATAGCGGTAATCCGCATTGTCCGACCTGTCGCACGCCATAAAGGCGATAAAGTTCGCCTCGTCCTCCTGAATGTAGCCTTTCGTATGAGCAAGCTCATGGCAGATAGTGTCAGGAAGCTTCGCCTTATACATATCCTGATTGTAGTTAGCCTCCATAGAGAACGGGAAATAAATGCCCATAAGGTCCATTTGGCTCATAAAGAACGAGCATTTTATAGCTTTCGGAGTGACATAAAAGCCCCCGAGGTTTTTAAACTCGCTTCCAAGCCCACGCATAGCATCCTGCGCCGTCTTGTCAAGGTCAGCGGTCAGCACGAATTTTCCCTCGCTGTCACGCTCCACCTCTTTGCTAAGCGCATTTATCTCCGTCACAAGCTTGTTGCCAAGAGCTTCAAGCTCCGTCCTAGTGTGCTGTTCCGTAGGTATGCCGTTAAGCTCCGCAAAGCTTGAACAATGATAAAGCACGAAGCAGTTAAAGGTCTGCACCGTCACCACAAAAGTGACTATCCACATATAAACAAGCCCAAAAATTTTCGCAGTTTTCTTTCTCTTGCCTTTTCTGACTATCACAAGCACCAGCATAGCCACCAACGAAAGCGGAATACCGAAAACCGCCACCGCAATAAGCAGTTCCCCGAAAGAAAACGGCAACAGCGAAGTGAGCCTGCCATATGTATTTTCCCAAATTGGAAAAACGTGAGCCGTATACCAGTCGCAGAACGCCGTGCTTTTCCAAGCGACCACGTTGAGCACCACGCTTATGACCACAAGGCAGCCGCAAGCCATGACCTGCCAGGAGAGATGTTTTTTCCTGCCGTTCTCAGGCATTTTCACACTTTCCGCACTCTTTTTCACCGCTGTATCTGTCACTGCCGCTCACCTCGGTTCGTATATTTTCACTTGCTATCAAAACACATTTGCTTGCCCGACGAAGTAACAAGCCAACGGTAACAACATGGTTAGAATAACCATAAAAACTATCCTATCACATCTGTAGGGAACGACGCCCTCGGCGTCCCGTTATTTCTCGTCCGTTGAATTAACGGAGAATATCACAACAATGTCGCCCGAATAATTCGACATCAAGAATATGACGATCACGGCATTACCCCTCCGAACGGGCTGTCGCATTTCTGAATATCACGCCACTCTGCACACACGGGCTGTTCGCCCCTACAATGTTTCAGGATAGTTTGTCCCGCCGCAAAATCGCTACGCTCTTTGCGGGGTTACATTTGCTAAGGAAGATGGTAGGCGGTGCAGATTTTTCACTCCGATATTACTTTGTGGTAAGACACAACTTTTGCGTGCTTTTTTCATTAAATCTGCACCTAGTCGGCTTACGCCGAATAAGGCTCTGCCTCATACTCCGCTTAGGGCTTTGCCCTAAGAACCCACAAGCCCTCTAACGCCGGGCTTGAGCCTGCGTTTTAGTGCTCGCTACGCTCGGTTCTGAGTGATTGGCTCGGTTCAGCTATGCCAATTCCTCATTCCTCACTCCTCATTTAACCCCCTGCTCCTCACTTAAACGGCTTAGAACAATCCGTAGATATTGCCCTCATTATCGCAATCGATATTATAAGCCGCAGGCTTCTTAGGCAGACCAGGCATTGTCATAATATCGCCCGTATAAGCTACCACAAATCCTGCACCGGCTGAAAGCCTTACATCTCTTACTGTTATCTCATAATTCTCAGGCTTGCCAAGCTTTGTCGGGTCGTCAGACAGTGAATACTGCGTCTTAGCCACGCAAACAGGGATATCCCCGAATCCAAGGTCAGTGATCTCCTTTATAGCCTTTTCAGCCTGCTTTGTATAGATCACACCGTTTGCACGGTATATCTCCTTTGCAAGTATACCAAGCTTTTCCTTGATAGGAAGCTTCTCGTCATAAAGCGGCTTGAACTCAGACGGCTTTGTTTCGATAGTCTTGCAAACCTTTTCCGCAAGGTCGATACCGCCCTCAGAGCCTTTTGCAAAAATCTCAGCAAGTGAGAACTCAACGCCCATTTCGCCGCAAACTCTCTCGATAACAGCCAGCTCAGCCTCAGTATCAGTATGGAATCTATTTATAGCCACCACTACAGGCACACCGAACTTGTGCATATTCTCGATATGAGTTTTCAGGTTTACGATACCCTTTTCGAGAGCCTCAATATTTTCGTTGGTAAGCTCAGTTTTCGGAACACCGCCATTGTATTTCAGCGCCCTTACAGTAGCCACCAGAACTACACAGCTTGGTTTAAGTCCAGCGTATCTGCACTTGATATCAAAGAATTTCTCAGCGCCAAGATCAGAACCGAATCCAGCCTCAGTTATAGTGTAGTCAGCAAGCTTCAAAGCAAGCTTTGTGGCTCTTACTGAGTTACAGCCGTGAGCGATATTAGCGAATGGACCGCCATGGATAAGCGCAGGATTGTTCTCAAGAGTCTGAACAAGGTTAGGCTTCAAAGCGTCTTTCAGCAAAGCAGTCATAGCACCACAACCGCCTATGTCCTTAGCGTAAACAGGCTTTCCGTCAGTTGTGTAAGCAACAAGAATTTTCTCTATCCTAGCCTTAAGGTCAGCCAGATCGGAAGCAAGGCAAAGAATAGCCATTATCTCAGAAGCGACAGTAATCTGGAAAGAATCCTCTCTAGGAATACCGTTCACCTTTGAGCCAAGACCGATAACGATATCTCTCAGCGCTCTGTCGTTCATGTCAAGACAGCGCTTGAAAAGTATCCTTCTCTGGTCAATGTGAAGCTCATTTCCCTGTTGCATATGGTTGTCGATAAGAGCGCAAAGCAGGTTGTTAGCCGCAGTTATAGCGTGCATATCGCCTGTGAAGTGCAAATTGATGTCCTCCATAGGAACGACCTGAGCGTATCCGCCGCCTGCCGCACCGCCCTTGATACCAAAAACAGGGCCAAGAGAAGGCTCTCTCAGAGCGAGCATAGCTTTCTTGCCTATCTTGTTCATAGACTCAGCCAAACCAACGGAAATAGTGGTCTTGCCCTCTCCTGCAGGAGTAGGGTTTATAGCGGTAACAAGAATAAGCTTACCGTCCGGATCATTTTTAGTTTTAGCATAAAGCGACTCAGAAAGCTTAGCCTTGTAGTGGCCATAAGGCTCATAGTCCTCCTCTGAGATGCCAAGCTTAGCAGCGACCTCCCCAATTTTGAGCATTTTCGCCTGCTTTGCGATTTCGATATCTGACAGCATTAGATCAAGTCCTTTCGGAAAAATTTTTTAGTATATCGGTAAAGACCCATATAAAATATCATACGCTATATATTATATCACATATCCGTGATGATTTCAATATTTCATATGTAAATAAACTATATAAACCGACACATTTCCGAACATCTCCCCACAAAAAAAGAGCCGCCCCGCATTCCGCAGGACGGCTCAAAGTAACTATAAGAATTATTTCTGAATATCGTTATCGTCAAATGGATCTCCGCATTCTGGGCAGAACTTAGGAGGATTTTTCGGATCTTCAGGCTCCCAGCCGCACTTGTCACACTTATAAAGCGGCTCTGATGCAGGCTTTGGCTTTCCGCACTCAGCGCAGAACTTGCCCTTGTTTACTGCTCCGCATGAGCAAGTCCAGCCTACTGGCTGCTCAGGCTTTGGTGAGCCGCAGTTTGCACAGAATTTGCCCGTGTTCTCTGTTCCGCATGAGCATTTCCATGTGTCTGCTGCTGGCTTTGGCTCAGGCTTAGGCTGTCCGCAGTTAGCACAGAATTTTCCTGTGTTCGTTGTTCCGCAAGCGCAAGTCCAGCCGTTTGCAGGTGCAGCCTGTGTTGGTGCAGCCGCTGGAGCTGCCTGCTGTGGTGCTGCCTGTGCAGCCTGCTGATTCATCATGTTCTGCTGCATCTGCTGCTGATACATCGTAGCGTCCATTGGCTGACCCATCATGCCGCCTGCCATGCCCATGCCCATAAAGCCTGCCATAGCACCGTTTGCATTGCTTGCTGCAGCTTCTCTTGCCTTGTTGATAGACATTCTGTCCATAGCATAGAGCATTGAAGGGTCGCTTCCAACAGTTTTTGCCTCCTGGAATTTTGCGATTCTCTGCTTTGACTCTTCGTCAACATTAAGCTCGATAGAAAGGCTGGTTACCTTGATACCCTTTGCAGCCCACTTTTCTTCAAGCTCAGCGTTCATTGCCTCTGCAAGCTCGTCAGGATACAGACCAAGCTGATCATATGGTATCCTCTGAGCTGAAATTCTTGTAAGAGCTTTCTGGAACTTAGGCGTCATATCTGCCTTGAACTGGCTAAGAACTGCCGCACCGTCAGTGCTGTCAACTGTAAGCACCTGATTTACGTTCTGAACAACGTTCTCATAGAAGTTCATAGGGTTTACGATCTGAAGCTCATACTGTCCGTGACCCTGTGCGTTAAGAGTGAGGTTCATTTCGCCGTCTCTGAAAGGTATCTTGCCGAAGCCGATCTTGTTTCCTGGCAGAGGTCTGAGGTTTATGTAGATAAGGCGCATTGTGTTCATTGCCTGACCGCCTGCTGTAAATCTTCTGCCTATCTCCTTGATAGAAGCACCAAGGTCGCCCCAGCCGCCGCCGAGAAGTGACGGAGATACAGTTGAATCATACTTATACTGACCTGCTGTTTCCTGTGTACCGATAACAAAATCGTGTACTCTGCCGTTCTCGATAAGCAAAGCCGCCTGATTTACCGCAACGTCAAAACGTGAGCCGTTTGAGATAACGCCCTCTGTGCCGTTGTTTACAGCCTTTCCTCTCTTTACAAGAGTACCTGGCTGGCAGAGTATCTTAGTTGACATATCCTCACATCTGAAGTACTCTACTACCTGATCGGCAAATGTTGAACCGACCGCTGATGTAAACATCTTAATAAGTCCCATAGTTAAATTCCTTTCGTTGTCTGTATTATTTCACCCCAAAGGGGTTTTAAACTTGTCTATCTCAGCATGGATATCCTGCTGACTTTCCATGTGCGCTCTACAGAGCTGTGTATCTCTGAACCGCAGTAAGGACAAACCGAGCCTGCGGTGTCTATAGGCGCTCCGCAGTATTGGCATATAAGGCTGGCGTTTTCGCCCTCTATCCCCATTGAGAGATAGTATGAATAATCCGCCTCATAAATATGCTGCGCCTTTATCCCGTTTAGCTTATATTCAAGAGATACCTGAAACTTTGCCGTTGCGGCGTCATGATCTCTATGATAAGACGCCACCTGCGACTTGTGGATATGTATATCGTCATAATGCTTTGGCGTAACCGTTGACGAGTTGTCTTTCGCCATCGTGGCTACTCTCTGCTTGAACGCTTCGGTACAGTATTCAAGCTGGTTCTCGCTTGCTTCTCCGTTTATAACGAGAAAATATTTCATCACAGTGTTTTCCACAATGCTCCTTGCTATATTCTCGTCATAGTCAGGAAAATCTCTCTTTATGTTGTTCACTACGTTAGGGTCAACATAAGTAAACTGCATGGCGTTGTTCTGTCTTTCCTCAGTTGCGTCATTTATGGTCCTTAGCAGGTCGTTGGCACGGCTCAGTTGTCTGCCAATGGCGTTCGATACCGCCTTTTTAACAGAATACACCACCGCTATACCACCGCCTATGGCGACCGCTATAACTATTATTTTTATTATAAGTGCCGTTGATATTTCAGGCATTTAGCTGATACCCCCCTGCTAGAATATTCCCATTATCTGAAGTATAGCTCCGATAATATATCCGCCAACGCCCCCAAGAAGCGAGTAAGCCGCGAGCTTTCCCTTGCTTATAGGCAGGTTTCCGATAAATTTACCCGTCTGACCATTCATTGCAAAGAAATAAGGCTTATCCTGATAGGTGGTATACAAAAGCCATGTTGGAAGCATGGCGTATTTAACGTCCTTTATCTCGGTGTGCTTTTGGTATGTTTGAACGTTTACGCTGTTGTAGTTACAAGTATTTCTAAGCTCGTCACGAGTTGTGTTCTCAATACGTTCTTTAGCCCTAGGCAGGCACTTGTCCTTATCCTCGTCATATCTTTCTGCAAGATATCCTGAAAGATAACCTGGGTTGAACGCTGTCATTTCCGAGTAATCAAAAGGCTCGATAGAGTCCATGGCGTCATCGTCAGTCTTTGAAGAAGCGTCCACAGGAACAGCTTTGAAATCGAGGTTTCCGTTTCTGTAAACTGAATAATACTTTTTCTCAGTGTATCTGTAGTTTCCAGACGTCCAAGTTCTGGTATTTATACCCTCCGCAGTGATAGCACCTTCGCAGTTTCCTGAATAGAGCCAAAACGGGATATAAACGCCCTGCATTTTATCCACTACCTTGTCGCAGTTGAAATCTTTCGGTGTAAGAGGCTTCTTGCTGAATTTTTTGAAAGCGTCCATTACCTGAGTTTTCGGCACTTTGAAAGGTATAACATAGTCAGGAGAGAAATTGTCTATTATCTGCTCTCCCATTATTACCGCATTTCCGCAGTAAACGCATACTGTTGCTGCAGTTGAGCGGTCGGTGATTATCTCCGCTCCGCAGTGTGAGCAGGTGTATTTTACAAGGTCGCTTCCTACTGTGCCGTCATTAGAAGCCTTATATTCGTCCTTATCGACCTCTTCATGCTTTTCAACGTTATCCTTGTTGAGTTCCTCCGCCTTTTTAGCGTCACCGCCTGCTTCTTCAAGGTCTTTCAAGCTAAACTGTCCGTCGCAGTATTCACATGCCCAGCAGTTTTTGTCAGCACTCCAGAAAAGCTCCGCTCCGCAGTTAGGGCATTTGTAAGAAATATTAACAGCCATTATCCGTACCCCCTATCAATCGTCTTTTATCTTAGTCTTATCAGTGGTGGTACGCAGATAGGTGTCGTTACGCCCAGTGAGTTTAAGATTACTCTTTATGTATTTATCCGCCTTGGTAGCTTTCTGTTTTGTGCGGCTCATTGAAACAAGCACAAAGCCTGTTATAAGTCCTCCCGGTATAGCAAAGCACATACTTGTTCCCACGCTCACACTGCTGTCGGCATATGCCATGACAGGGGTGAAAAACAAATTGCAGGAAATAAGCGCAAAGCCTAATGTTCGGTATAGCTTTTTCAACATTTTTTCTCCTCCCAACTCCATATTTTACAGCCTTATGCTATAAAAGTAAAATATGTTCACATATATTTATGATAACAGAAAACGCTTTTCATGTCAAGAAATATGTCATAATACGTTAAAGAAACGTTCTTTTTTGTTCATTTAAACATATTTTTATACCCCTCATTGGTGTTTTTAACGATTGACAGCCGTTCTGTCAGAAATCAGCGTTATTCAGCGGTTTTCTGCTCGTCAAGGTCAAGAGATATCAGAGGGTTTGCGTCGTTAGCCACCTTAGGCAGAACGCCGTCCCATTTGTCGATGGTCTGATACTTTATAAGCTCGTTTGAAAGAGATTCAGAGATAGTCTTGTTGGCTTCTGCCTGAGCTTCAGCCTTGGTCTTTATGGAAGTTGCCTCAGCGTCTGCGGCAATGACCTTTTTCTTAGCCTCCGCCTCAGCTACAACTATAGCCTGCTCCTGCTCGGTCTTTGTTTTCAAAAGATTCTGCTCTGCTACCTGCTTTGCCTCTATGGCTTCATTAAATTCAGATGAGAAATCAAAATTCACAATGTTGAATTTCTCTATCTCGATACCGTATTCGTCCACCTTTGAAACAAGCTGTGCCTTTATTTCCTCGCCCACCTGCGCTCTGTCAGTGATAAGCTGTTCAGCCGTATATTTTGCACATACCGACTTCATACATTCCTGCACTGTCGGCATAAGGATAACGTTCTCGTAATCTGAACCGATATTCTTGAAAATGCTTGCAGAAGAAGCCGACTTTATTCGGAAGTTCACCGCTATGGTAGAGTTCACAGTCTGCAAGTCCTTTGAAACTGCGTCAGCGTCAGCCTGATAAACTTGTATCTTGTTTGACACTGTTGTTACACGCTGTGCAAAAGGCACTTTCAGGTGCAATCCCTCGTTGAGTGCAGTGTCTGATACCTTGCCGAAGGTCGTAACAACGCCCGTGCAACCTGCCGGAACTATGGATACAGAGGATACGACCACTATTATAGCCGCAACTGCCGCCGCACAAATGCCAACGATCTTTCCTGTTTTTCTTGTTGAAATGTCAATGACCTTTTCTTTGCTCATGATTTTTTCCTTTCGTATAAAACAAAGCCTTTCGGCTTGCCGTTTCGCCAAAAGCTTTCTGTCCTTTGGTTTAATATGATTATATCATAAGCCTTACAAATTAGCAAAGTCCGACAAAGTTCGGGGAAGTCAGCGGAAGTCAGCAGTGAACAGTTTTTTTGATTTAGCTCACTGTATCTCTTGCGATCTCGCCTATTCTCGCTCGCTCAAATCCGCTCGTTATTTATGAACGAGAAATTCGG
This sequence comes from uncultured Ruminococcus sp., assembly GCA_934435205.1. Taxonomy (GTDB): domain Bacteria; phylum Bacillota; class Clostridia; order Oscillospirales; family Ruminococcaceae; genus Hominimerdicola. Next base: position 28,988 of record CAKSAK010000007.1, read on the forward strand.
CACAGGTCTATAGCCATATTTCAATATATGTAAAAGCTAATATGTTTATATCATTGTCTGCAAAAAGGCATAAAAAAATCGGACTCATTTTACTGCGTCCGAATTTTTTATCAATGTGATTTTTTTGTCAATGTATTGGTCAGAGAGCGGGCGACCCAAGGTCGCCCCTACAGATAGGTTTAGTTAGCTTTTTTCTTTGTACTGGATTTTACCGCTGTGAAACTCCACACAAGTCCAGCCGCAAGCCAGAAGTATGGTGAAGAAGTAACAGAGCTTATGTTGAAAAACGCCTGTATCAGATAGCAAAGCACTGCCGCTGATACTGCACAGCCTGTCCAGCCGTTTTTGTCTTTCATAAAGCCTGCTATAAGCTTGCACATTTTTACGATAGTCATAATAAGGAATACTATTGTAAGTGCGAAAATGATGAGTCCTCTTGACTGCAAAAGGTCGATATACTCATTATAAGAGCGGTCTATTATAGCGCCCGACTCGAATATCGTTCCCCAGTTGTCAGGACCTGTTCCCCAGATAAGGTTTTGCTCGGCGGTGTACATTCCGTCGTCCCACAGATAAGGGTATATCCACTGTTCGGTATCATCGCCTCTGCCTGTGCCTGTGATAGAAAGTCTGTCGAAGCTGTCATGGAAGATTATTTTCTCGTCCATAAGCCTGAACTCGTTTGAGGCGAAAAGTCCAGCAAAGATCCCTCCTGCGACTATAAAAGCCACAAGGCAGGCTATAAAAGGCTTCTTGTCCTTTGCAACGCCTGATTTTATGGCGGCAATAATAAGAGATATAACATAGATCGCACCAAGTCCCAAGATAGCAGGGACAACGCAGGCGAGGATATCAGCCGCTGTCATAAGAGCAAGGGAGATACCATAGAATATCTTTCTTGCCTTTTTATCATCGTAGAGCATACCGTTAAGCGCAAAGGCAGATATCACTGTAAGCACAGCCGCCAATGCAAAAGGCGTACACAAAAAGCCTGTTGCGATATATTCCTTTGTATAGGTCATACCGCCTGATGAGAAGCCTGAGAATATCTCTTTGAAATAGTTTGGCACTATTTTTGCGGTGGCAGGGATAGCCTGCAAAATTCCTACGATAGCTTCAAATGCGCCTATTCCTACGATAAAGTCTGAGAGCTTTACTCTGCGGTCATCAGCCGTAACTGTCATTCCTGCGGCAAAAAGTCCCCAATATCCAAGTATGGTGAGCATACCCTCGGAGCGGTCGAGATAGCCGTAGAAAGATGTGAAGATATCCGCTGAAAGCAAGCAAGATATCACCGACAGAAGCACCACCGCAAGTGGTACGATAAGGCTCTTGTTGTCTTTAAGCTCCACCTGCTTTTTCATGTTGGCAATAAGGAAAATGATAAATCCCACAAAGCCGACCGCAAGCACAGCGGCGGATATAAAGAATATAAATTTTTCGTTTAGATAAAGAGTACGGTTGACGCTTTCGTCCATACCGTATTTGATGTTCTGTGTGAAATAATACGGAATAGTTATCACGCACAGAACAAGCACAGCGATAATGCTGTAAACTCCGCACAGCTTTTGTGCAGACTCGGCAGACATATTCAGGATAAAATCCGACTTTTCCGAACTGCCGAAAAGGTGCTTTTTACCTTGATTGGTAGTGACCTCTTTTTTCTCTTTTGCTTTTGACATATAAAAAATCCCCCAAAAAGCATAGATATTTTATTGTTTTATGTAGGGGCGAAATGTTCGCCCGAATTTGGTTTGACCTTTGTTTTTTTACACTTTGCATATCACATTGAAAATAGTACTCTAAAATCACAGTGATATGACCGAAACGGGCGAACGCTGTTCGCCCCTACAAGAATATTAAATTTTAAACAAAGAAATGATAATTGAAAATTAAAAATACATCGCCGCAGGCGATACCTTAATTCCTCATTCCTCACTCCTCATTCCTCATTAAAAAAGGGGTGGGGAAATAAAAAAGCAGGCAAACCCTAAAGTCTGCCCGCTGTTTACACAATTTACTTTGCGTATTCGATAGCTCTGCTCTCACGGATAAGATTGACCTTGATCTGTCCCGGATAATCCATTTCAGTTTCGATCCTCTTAGCGATCTCACGAGCAACGAGCACCATTTTTTCATCGTTGATCTTCTCAGGCTGTACCATGATACGAACCTCACGGCCTGCCTGTATAGCAAAGGATTTCTCAACGCCCTCGTAGGACGTGCAGATCTCCTCAAGCTTCTGGAGCCTCTTGATATAGTTCTCATAGTTCTCGCTTCTTGCGCCCGGTCTAGCGGCGCTTATTGCGTCTGCCGCCTGAACAAGTGCCGCAACAACAGTTCTTGTTTCAACGTCGCCATGGTGAGCCTCGATAGCATGAATAACTTCTGGGCTTTCCTTGTACTTCTTACATACGTCAACACCTATCTGAACGTGCGAGCCTTCTATCTCATAGCTGAGAGCCTTTCCTATATCGTGGAGCAGTCCTGCTCTTCTTGCCAGATTTGCGTCAACGCCAAGCTCTGACGCCATCATTCCTGCAAGGTGAGCGACTTCGATAGAGTGGTTAAGCACGTTCTGTCTATAGCTCGTTCTATAGCGCAGACGGCCAAGAAGCTTAACAAGCTCGTGGTTCACGCCGTGAACATTGGTTTCGAGAATAGCTCTCTCTCCCTCCTGCTTGATCTTCAGCTCAACTTCACGCTTAGCCTTTTCTACCATTTCCTCAATGCGTGTAGGGTGTATACGTCCGTCCTGGATAAGCTTTTCAAGTGCGATCCTTGCGACCTCTCTTCTCACCTGATCAAAGCATGAGATAGTGATAGCCTCAGGGGTATCGTCAATGATAAGATCAACGCCTGTGAGAGTTTCGATAGTTCTGATATTTCTTCCCTCACGTCCGATTATCCTGCCCTTCATCTCATCATTAGGCAATGCAACGACTGACACTGCTGATTCAGACACCTGATCAGCGGCACACCTTGAGATAGCAAGCGAAATATACTGTCTAGCCTTAGCCTCGCAGTCCTCCTTCACCTGATTTTCAAAGTTTGTGACCCTCACAGCCTTTTCATGCACCAGATCCTCGTCCAGCTTTGAAAGCAGATAATCCTTAGCCTGATCAACAGTGAACTGAGATATCTTTTCAAGCATATCAAGCTGTGACTTCTTGATCCTGTCAGCCTCAGCCACCTTTTCGTCAGCATTTTTCAGCTTGTTCTGGAGAGTTTCTTCCTTTTTCTCCAAATTATCGAGCTTTCTGTCGATAGACTCCTCTTTCTGCTGAACACGTCTTTCCTGTCTGGAAACTTCGATCCTTCTCTCTTTAAGCTCTTTTTCCGTTTCCTGGCGTGACTTATGGATCTCGTCTTTCGCCTCGATCAATGCCTCTTTTTTCAGAGTTTCAGCGTTTTTCTTTGCGTCGTCAACAATACGCTCCGCTTCCTTTTCCGCAGAGCCTACAGCAGCTTCGGCTGTTTTTTTGCGATAGCTTATACCCTGTTTGAAGCAGATAAATCCGCTCACACCGGCACCAAGAACAAGAGCAACTACACACAGTAGAATAGCAATACCTGGTTCCATGTATAGCTTTCCTCCTTCTTAGAAAGTATGGATATCCATATTTTGTGCGTAAAAAACGCATGAAAAAAAGATATCCACCTGATATTAAATTGTAAAGATACAAAATTGCAAAATTTATTTTATAAAAAACATCAGAATAATACAAAAACTATACTTCATCTTTCAGTTATATAAAAATTATAATGCATAATATTATTGTATAATAAAACTTCTCTGTTGTCAAGAATTTTTTTAGTTAAATCCACAAAATTATATATTTTCTAACAAACCCCTTGACAAGCGGGTGAAGAGGTGTTAAAATGTTAGCTGAAGCAAAAGATAAGGTCTTTTGCAGATATACTTGAAAGCTTTGACGGGGAAGCCCCTCGGCGAAAGGTCTTTTCAGAGAGTGCCGCACGTTTTTATACGGGCTGTGAGCGGTGCAGGACTATGCAGAGTGAGGATACCGCCCCTGAGTGCGTTTAATACACGCCGCAGGCTCAGCGTTAAAGGAGCGGCTAATGAGTTGTGCAGGGATTATCTGTGCATGAAGTTGGGTGGAACCACGATATCATCGTCCCATAGGATATTTGTATCCTATGGGATTTTTTGGTTATATAAGAGGGTGATGATACTATGAAAGACAGGAAAGCCATGAAAACAAGGCGCATACTTGCGATCATTTGCTATACCATTGGGTTTTGCGCTTATGGTGCGGCGGGATATGTTTGCTGGTTATCATGGAACGGAACTATATCTGACAAGCAAGGGTTTCTCACATTTTTGCCCATTTGGATAGTATCATACTGGTTCAACACATTTTTCTCTCAGCTTGTTTGCAGGGTTAAAAAGGACGGCTCCAAGCAATGGGCTATCAAAAAAAGGGCAAGGCACGTTCTCAGCGACATTTCAACGGTACTGAGCGTAGTGCTTATTTGCTTCTGGGTATATGTGTATATTTCACAGTATACAGAACTGCTGAACTTCAAATAATATGCCTGTAGGGGCGACCTGAGGTCGCCCGAATTATAAAAGACCATACGCAAGAAAACGCAGGGTGATATGCGGGCGAACACTGTTCGCCCCTACAATAGACGAATTTCAAATGAAAAAGACGTGTAATTTACACGTTGATAATAAAGAATCACATTATTATATAAATTGGAGGAATCAAAAATGATAAAGCTGAAATTAAAAGACGGCTCTGTCCGTGAGATCGAAAAGGCAATGCCTGCAAGCGAGATAATCAAGGATATCGGCATGGGACTTTACAAGGCTGCCTGCTGCGTAAAGCTGGACGGCGAAGTTTTCGACATGAGAACTGTCGTTGACCATGACTGCCATTTTGAGGTCATGACTTTTGACACAAAAGCAGGCAAGGAAACTTTCTGGCACACGGCTTCTCACCTTATGGCGCAGGCTGTAAAAAATCTTTATCCTGAGGCAAAGCTTGCAAGAGGTCCTGCTACAGACACAGGCTTCTACTATGATTTCGAGGTAGAAAAGCCTTTCACTCCTGCTGACCTTGAAAAGATCCAGGCTAAGATGAAGAAGCTTGCAAAAGAGGGCTATGCTCTGGAGCGTTTTGAGCTTTCTGCTGACGAGGCTGTAAAGCTCATGGAGGAAAGACACGAGGATTACAAGGTAGAGCTTATCCACAAGCATGATGATAAGGGCGAAAAGCTTTCATTCTACAAGCAGGGTGATTTCGTTGACCTTTGCGCAGGTCCGCACATCATGAGCGTTGCACCTATCAAGGCTGTTAAGCTTCTTTCATGCACAGGTGCATACTGGGGCAAGGCAGAGGACGGCAAGCAGCTTTCAAGAATTTACGGAACTGCATTCCCTAAGGCTTCAATGCTGGACGAGTTCCTTAAACAGCAGGAAGAAGCTAAGCTTCGTGACCACAACAAGATAGGCAGAGAGCTTGAATATTTCACAACTGTTGATTGTATCGGTCAGGGACTTCCTGTTATGCTTCCAAAGGGCGCAAGAGTTATCCAGCTTCTTCAGCGTTGGGTAGAAGATGTTGAGCAGGCAAAGGGCTGTCTGCTTACAAAAACTCCGCTTTTCGCAAAGAGAGATCTTTACAAGATCTCAGGTCACTGGGATCACTATCTTGACGGAATGTTCATTCTTGGCGACCCATATGACGAGGAAAAAGAGTGCTTCGCACTTCGTCCTATGACTTGCCCATTCCAGTATCAGGTATTTCTTAACAGACAGCGTTCATACAGAGAGCTTCCAATGAGATTGACAGAGACTTCTACGCTGTTCAGAAACGAGGACAGCGGTGAGATGCACGGTCTTATCAGAGTAAGACAGTTCACTATCTCTGAGGGTCACTACATTCTCAGACCTGACCAGCTGGAGGAAGAGTTCAAGGGCTGTTTGGAGCTTGCTAAGTATTTCCTTGACACTGTTGGACTTCTTGATGACTGCACATTCAGATTCTCACAGTGGGATCCTGCCAACCCTAAGAACAAGTACGAGGGCACTGCTGAACAGTGGGAACACGCACAGGCTGCAATGAAAACTATTCTTGACGATCTTGGCGTTGATTACGATATCGGTATCGACGAGGCTGCGTTCTATGGTCCAAAGCTTGACATTCAGTACAAGAACGTTTACGGCAAGGAAGACACGCTTGTTACTATCCAGATAGATATGCTTTTGGCTGAAAGATTTGGTATGTACTATGTTGACAAGGACGGTCAGAAGAAGCTTCCTTACATCATTCACAGAACTTCACTGGGCTGCTTTGAAAGAACACTTGCTTATATGCTGGAGCATTTCAACGGCGTTCTTCCTCTGTGGCTTGCTCCTGAGCAGGTAAGACTTCTTCCTATCAAGGAGAGCCATGCTGAATACGCTCAGAAGATAGCCGACAGAATGACGGCTATGGGCATGAGAGTTACTGTTGACAACAGAGATGAGAACATCGGTCCTAAGATCAAGGCTGCAAGACTTGAAAGGATACCTTATATGCTCATCATTGGCGACAACGAGGTAAGCAGCAACACTGTTACAGTTCGTTCAAGAAAAGAGGGCGAGCTTCCTGCAATGCCTGTGGACGAGCTTATCGCTAAGCTTGATGAGGAGATAAAGACTAAGGCTAAGTAATCGGCTTTGTTATACAGACGTTTTATGCGATACCGCACAGGGGGAGTTTCTCTTGTGCGGCATTGCAGTTTATAAAATATGGGGCGGACAGGATAAGATCCGCTTCGGGAAAGAGGTAATAGATGAAATCAGATATGATCTGGACGCTTGTGGCGTTTGCATTCTATTTGGCAGGAATGCTTCTCATAGGCGCTGCATATATGAAGAAAACAAAAAGCTCCGAGGACTTTTTCCTTGGTGGCAGAGGACTTAACGGCTGGGTAGCGGCACTTTCTGCTCAGGCGTCTGATATGTCGGGCTGGATGCTCATGGGTCTGCCTGGCGCTGTTTACGCATTCGGAACGGGGCAGATATGGATAGCTGTGGGACTGCTTATCGGTACTATACTTAACTGGGCGATAGTTTCGGGCAGACTGAGAAGATACACTATAAGAGCGAACAACTCATTGACGCTTCCTAAGTATCTTGAAAACAGATTTGAGGACAAGCACAAGATAATGCTTCTTGTATCGTCTGTAGCTATAGTAATATTCTTCCTTGTTTACACGGCTTCTGCACTTTCGGCAGGCGGAAAGCTTTTCAACTCCATTTTCGGTATCGACTACAAGATATGTCTTACTATCGGCGCTGTGGTAATACTTGGCTACACTTTCATGGGCGGATTCATGGCGGTATGCGTGACTGACTTTGTTCAGGGACTCCTTATGCTGGCAGGCGTTGTGACTATCCCTATCATCGCATTTTTCCTTGTTGGCGCTGGAAACGTTATGGACAACATCACCGCAAGCGGTGTTGACGCTCATCATTATCTTAACATATTCAATGATGAAAAGGGTCAGACCCTTTCAGCTATCGACATAATCTCTCAGCTTGGCTGGGCGCTTGGTTATTTCGGTATGCCGCACATTCTGGTAAGATTTATGGCTATAAGCTCTGAAAAAGAGGTAAAGAAGTCAAGAGTTATCGGTTGTGTATGGTGTGCTATCTCACTTTGCTTCGCTTGCTTTATAGCTATAGTGGGCAGAGCTTATCTTGTGCCTGCACTTGCAAACAACAAGTCGGAGAATGTTTTCATCGAGATGATACAGAAGGTATTCAACTCCGATATCGGTCTGCCATTTGTCGGCGGAATTTTCCTTTGCGGAATACTTGCCGCCATAATGTCAACGGCTGATTCTCAGCTTCTTGTAACGGCTTCGGCAGTATCGGAGGATATTTACCACTCCTGCATTTCACCAAAGGCTGAAAGCAAGAAAGTTCTGCTTGTGAGCAGAATAACTGTTCTTGCGGTAGCGGTTGTGGCATACATAATCGCACTTGACCCTAAGAGCAGTATAATGGGACTTGTATCCAACGCATGGGCAGGTCTTGGCGCTTCATTCGGCCCTATCGTGCTTATGTCACTTTACTGGAGGAGGACAAACCTCGCAGGTGCGGCGGCAGGCGTTGCCAGCGGTGCGCTGTCGGTAATAATATGGGATTACATACCTCTTGCAGGTGGACAGACTTTAGGTGATAAGACGGGGCTATACTCATTGGTAGTTGGATTTTTAGTAAGTCTTGTGCTTATCGTTATCGTAAGCCTTTGCACAAAGAAGCCGTCTGAGGAAATGCTGAAGGCATTTGATGATGTTAAAAATGGTATAAATTGCGGCTGTGATGAAAAAGCATAACAAAGTAAAAGGTCCATGGGTTCGCCCACGGACCTTTTGTTTTTTATCTTTTAGCTATCATACTTTTCCTTATTTTCGCATCTGAACTCCGTAAACACCGCTTTATTGCCTTTATCCTCATATTTCTGAGCGTAAAGACCAATAACAACTCCCGTGAAATTACCTGCAAGCTCAGTAGACAAAAACTTCGTTTGTGCTCCGCCCAAGTCTATATCTCCCGAAAGCGTTTTCGCCGAGAAATTGTATGTAAAGTTGGAAGCATTACAGCAAAGCACAGCCGAGCTTTCTCCATGTGGCAATGCTATGACATGATCCTCATGGCGAATATCGCCTATGCAAAGTCTGCGGAACAGCTCGACGCCTTTATCTGTGCGTCTTAATGCTATCTCATAATGCTGATCGGGGGTCATGTAGAACACCAATCCTGCTTCGCCCTCTGTTATCTCGACTTTGCACTCCACGGATAAATTCATTTCTTTCTGTCTTATGCAGATAAAAGCAGGCGAGCCGTCTGCCTCAAAGATCGTATGCTCGTTAGGGGTAAGCTCAAAGCGGTTTTTATCGAGCTTATAAAGCTCCATGTCAGGGTTTTGCATAAAGCACCACTCACGTCCGACTTTGGTATTCTCAAAAGTGTATTCCTTCCAAAACTCCTGCCTGATATCCCCGAGTCTGTCGGTTTCGACTTCCTTGCGGGTTGTGCCGTTATCGCCCATTGTGAACCAGCCGTTCTCATCGAACGTCACTGGTACGAGATAGACTTCTCTGCCTGTAATGTGGTGCATCACCCACATATTTATCATTCTGAACGCAAGATGAACGCACCAGAAGTTGCCGTTTTCGTCCTCCACAAGGTCACCGTGACCGCACCCTTGTATCTCGTATCCACCAAGATTTCTGTTTGTTAGAACTGGGTTGTGAGGATAATTCTCAAAAGGACCATAAGGGGTCTTGCCTTTGGCGTAGACTATCATATGACCGTATTCCGTGCCGCCCTCAGCCGCCATAAGGTAGTATTCGCCCTTTATTTTGTAAAGGTGTGGGCTTTCAAGGAAACGTCCGCCTGCGCCCGTCCATATGGTCTTGCTTGGCGTGAGCTTTTTGCCTGTTTCGATATCTATTTCACACTGTGTAACGCCATGGTTGCCCTCATCGTCCTCACCATTGGACATAAAGTAGGCTTTGCCGTTCTCAAAATACAGCGACGGGTCGATACCGCCCTGCTGAACATAAACAGGTTCAGACCATTCACCATGGATATCATCAGTGTAGACATAGAAATTTCCGCCATTTGTGACATTGGTCGTTACCATGTAAAATCTGCCGTTATTGTATCTTATAGTTGGGGCATAGATTCCGCCCCAAGAGCCTGCGCCCTCCAATGGGAGCTGACTTTTTCTTGCGAGAACATGACCTATCTGCTTCCAATTCACAAGGTCGTCGCTTTCATAGAGGGGAACACCTGGGAAGAACTGAAAAGAGCTGCAAACAAGATAGTATTTGCCCTCAGCCTTACAAATGCTAGGGTCAGGGTAAAAGCCTGATATGACTGGATTTATGTACTTCATATTGTGACCTCCGTTTATATTTTACAGACATTATAATCTATTTCAGATGACTTTTCAATAGCTTCTCGTGCAGTATGAGTGAATTTTTGTGCAAATGAAAAACAAATTTCAGTTTAGGATTTTGACGGTCAGATGCAGCGATCAATTGGTACGGATATCTAGGCGGGATAGTAGCTTCGACGGGCGTATACTGTTCGCCCCTACAGTTTTTGTGGGGATATATGTTAAGTTAAACGTTTTTGACAGCGTGTTCAGTATAAAAGTTACAAATTGTAATTTTTGTTCCGACATTTGTTCGTATGGCATATAGCAGTCTATATTTCGGGGATATATTTGAATATAGAACTTGTGTTCCCTGTGAAAACAAACAAATATTTTAGTCATTTCGGCAAAAAGCGATAAAATCTGTTGCCAAATTGTAACCTTTATGATATCATGAGGTTGATGTACGAAAACGTATAAGATAATTCTGTCAGTTAGGGGGCGTTTGGAATGGAAAAGGGGCTGAAAAAAGTTTTTTCGGCTATGGGCGCGGTATTTTGTGCTGTGATGCTGATCATGCTTTGTCAGGTGACAAATGCGGTGAGCTACAGCGAGCAGACCGTCACTGTGGACTATGATTATCAGGTCATAGACTCTTTTGAGGGCGTTGACGCTAAATACGTTCTCGGCTATTCCGACACCGGTTATTACTGCTGTGCAGGGTATGTTTCGCGTTTTTATGAAGAAAAGTTCGGTGTTACAGTATACAACATAAACATGGTGGACGACAAGCCTAGCGTGTACTGCTACGGCAAAAGGGCGGAGCTTCGTGAGGTGAAAACTCCGCAGGCCGGTGACATAATGCAGGACAAGGATTATTCTCATGTTGCCATTGTAAAGGACTGTCAGGGTACGACGGCTACTCTTATCGAGCAGAACTACAAATGGACTTGGAACGACACTGTTTACACTGTGAAAAACAGAAAGGTGCTTACTAACAATCACTATTTCTACAGACTTTACATAAACGGCGTTGCGCAAAGCCTTGACATCGACACAACAAGACCTGTTATCGCAAATGCAGGCTGTGAGAACATCACGGGAAAAGGCTACACTGTTAAGGCGGATATTTCTGACAACAGGGCTGTGGCTTCGGTAAAGGTATCCACTTATTTTGAGGGAAACAAGGCAAAGACTATAAGCCGTGTTTACTCATCGGCTGTGAGCTCGCTTTCTCACCCTGTAAAGGTAGCTGACCTTGGGGGCAAGGACGGATATTATATTACAACCATAACGGCTACTGACGAAGCTGGAAACAGCTCTGAGCAGGTCATAAAGACTTATGTTGACACAACTGCGCCGACCATATCGGGGGCAAAGGTGGAGAACATCACAGCAAAGGGCTTTGATGTTTCTTGCAATGTGAGCGACAAGAGCGGAGTTTCAAAGGTGGTCTTCCCTGCTTACCCTACAAAAAATGGCGAAAGTGCAAAGAAATACGCAAGCGGAAAGCTTTCGGGCAGCAAGGCTTCGGCTTATGTTTCTGCTGAGGACTATTCAGTAAAAAGCGGTGAATTTACCGTTAAGATAACGGCTTATGACAAATACGGAAACAGCTCAACAAAGACTATAAAGGCTAGCATAAAGCCTGCGGCTTCGGTAACATTGGATAAGACTTCACTGACTCTTGAAAAGGGCAAAAGCAGTGTTATTTCTGCAAAAATGGGTGGCGGAAGCGGTCTGACGGACTTTGTTTCCTGGAAGTCTTCTGACAGCAAAATTGCTTCTGTGTCAGACGGAAAGGTCACTGCAAAAGGAGTAGGCAGAGCAACTATCACGGCATACACAACAGGAAGAAAAAATGTTAAATGTACCGTCACTGTAAAGGGTAATATTGCTGACGCAAGTGTGACGGATATAAAGACGCAGAGCTACACAGGAAAGGCTATTTCTCCTGCGCCTGCGGTGACATACGGTGGCAAAAAGCTTGTAAAGAACACCGACTACACTGTGAGCTACTCAAAGAACACAGCCATAGGTCAGGCGAGCGTAAAAATAACAGGCAAGGGCTTATACAAAGGCACAAAAACTGTGAACTTCAACATTCGTCCTGCCACAGTGACGGAGCTAAAAGTTTCTTCCACCGGTGAAAAGAGCGTTAAGCTTTCTTGGAAAAAGGTAACGGGTGCTGACAGCTACGCTATATACAGATATGACAGCACAAGCAAGAAATGGCAGAGGATAAAAACTGTAAAGGCTGTGAGCTTCACTGACAGCGGACTTGCTCGTGCAAAGGGGTACAGCTACAAGGTAAAGGCTGTAAAAAAATCGGGCGGAAAAGAATACATTTCGGCTAGCTACTCAAAGTCTGTAGAGGCTGTCACAAAGCCTGCAAAGGCTTCATGCACGGCTAAATCATCAGGCAGCGGCAGCATTGAGGTATCATGGAAAGCTGTTGGGGGTGCAAGCGGATATGAGATATACTCCTCTTCAAACGGCAGTGATTATGTGAAATCGGCAAAGGTGGGCGGTTCTCAGAAGAGCGCTATCGTATCGGGATTTGAGCCTTACTCACTTAGAATGGTAAAGGTAAGGGCTTACAAAACCGTGAACGGAAAGACTTCTTACGGGGCTTTTTCTCAGGCAGTCATGGTTATTGTTAGGTAGGCTGGATACAGAAACACATGATATAAAAAAAGCAAGTGATAGGTGATATGTGGGCGACCAAAGGTCGCCCCTACGATAGTTCAAGCATTGTAGGGGAGCGGTGGAAAAATGTTTTACACTACGATTTACGGCTTAAAATGCCCGTCACGGCGAGTGACCGGGCGACCAGAGGTCGCCCCTACATTATGTTGATACAAAAAAGGACAGCACTTTGGAAAAATGCTGTCCTTTTTCTATATTCATATGGGGTTATCTTTCCATTTTCCAGAACTCTACAGAGTATGGCTTAAGCTCGCTGCCGCCACCAAAATCATGGGTAGTGTCTGTGAGAAGCTCCTCTGCCTGACCGCAGCCTGCGTCAAAGTGGGCTGTGAAAGGCTGCTCGTCAGCGTTTATTGCAACAAGGACACGCTCACCCTCGAACTCACGCTCGATTATACACTGCTTATTGGTAAGGACAGGTATCTTGATAGAGCCATAGCACAGAGCTTTGCTGCTTTTGTGTGCCTCTGCCATTTTTGAGATAAGCTCTGTAAGGTCGTTCCACTCAGGCTTTTCAAAGCTTACACGGAGAGCAGGATCGCCCTCGCTCTTGTTTGCCTTTGTTCCCCACTCTGAGCCGTAATATACACATGGGATACCAGGCATACCAAAGAGCATTCCATAGATAAGCGGCAGGTGGCGCTCGTTTGTGAGCTGGCTTGCTATTCTTGAAACGTCATGGTTATCCACAAAGCACAGCAGGTGCATTCCTCTGTATCTGCACCAGTTCTCAGGTCCGAACTGATTTTTCAGAGAATGGCATATCTCGAACATATTCATGCAGTTGAAGCTTGAATAAAGTCCCTTATAGCACTCGTAGTTTGTGCAGGAATGGAGCATTTCAGGATTTACCCACTGAGCGTAATCACCATGCAGAAGCTCGCCGATAAGGACGAAATCCTGCTTGAGCCAATCGCAATGCTGTCTGAGGCGCTTCAAGAAGTTCTTATCAAGGCAATATGCAACGTCAAGGCGGAGTCCGTCTATATCAAACTCCTTGACCCAATTTGTTATGCATTCCAAGATATGATCCACTACCTGCGGATTGTTAAGGTTTAGCTTAACAAGGTCGAAGTGACCCTCCCAGCCCTCATACCAAAGTCCGTCATTATAGTTGCTGTTGCCGCCGAAATTGATATGGAACCAATCTTTATACGGTGAGTTCTCACGGTTTTTCAGAACGTCCTGAAAAGCCCAGAAGCCTCTGCCGACATGATTGAAAACACCGTCCAAGACTACCTTTATGCCGTTTTCGTGAAGCTCCTTGCAGACCTTTGCAAAGTCCTCATTTGTACCAAGGCGGCAATCTATCTTGCGGTAATCTCTGGTATTATAGCCGTGAGTGTCGGAATCGAACACCGGTGAAAAATAGATAGCGTTGGCTCCAAGCTTTTTGATATGAGGTATCCAATCTATTACCTTTAATATCCTGCTTTCCTCTTTGCCGTCATTCTCAAATGGCGCACCGCAGAATCCAAGAGGATAGATCTGATAAAATACACTTTCGTATGCCCACATAATATTATCTTCCTTTCTGATACTAATAGAAAATGTTGTTCGCAGATAATATAGATTTGCTGAGAAAAGGCGGGCGAACGCTGTTCGCCCCTACAGGGGTAGTGTGGCGTTTCTAGTCCTTAAATTTCTCAGCTTATTTATATTTTATGAGATATCTGCGAAACTATAGTTAAACTATACAAAATACAACAAAAGGCAACACCGCACAAGGATTGTGCGTAAGATGCGCCGTCAGATTTTTCGTCAGATTGTGCTAAAGCGACGCAGGAATACTAACGTATTTCAAGGAGCTTTAGTGCGATATGACGGAAAATCTGCAAGCAGATTGCGTGCAAAGCCGACAGGCGTGCCTTGTGCGGTGTCGCCTTATTATTATATCAAATCCTGACATATTTCTCAATACTCATTTTTCATTAATATAATCCACACTTTTGTGCATTTTGCACAACTATTGACAAATCAGGTGTGAGATGATATTATATTTATAACAAATGTCAAGGATTGATTTTTGGTAAAGGCAGGGATAAAAATGAAGAAGATACTTGTGCTTTTCACGGGCGGAACTATCGGAAGCGCCACCAATGACGGCATAATAGATGTTGAGCGAGAGGGAAAATACGCTGTTGTGGAGGCTTACAAGAGTGCATACGGCGATGATGTGGACTTTGAATGTCGGCAAGTGCTTAATATACTCAGCGAAAACATGGGGTTTTCGGGGTGGGAGAAAATGATACACGAGATAAACAGCATTGACACGGCTTTATACTCGGGCGTTATCCTCACCCACGGAAGCGACACGCTGGCTTACACTTCTGCTCTGCTTGGAATGTATTTCAGGCATTTTGACATTCCACTTTTTATTATCGCAAGCAACAAGCCCATTGGCGAGAAAGGGTCGAACGGACTTTTCAACTTCACCTCGGCGGTGGGGCTTATAAAAGAGGGTAAATACAAGGGAGTTTTCACGCTGTATGAGAGGGTCATGCTTCCTACGAGGGTGGTACCTGCAGATACCTGTCGGGACAGGTTTGGGGTATATGGTTATGACGGCTTCAATGACTTTTCTGTTTTCAGCGGAGTAAGCGAGAATATGCTGTCACGCCCTAGGGAACGGATTTTCCATAATGATGTCAAATTTGAGAAGCGTGTTCTTTTTATAGAGGGCTATCCTGCCATGGACTTTGGGTGCTTTGTGCCCAGTGATGACACAGCGGCGGTGCTTTACTCCCCTTATCACAGTGCGACGGCTTGCACTGACGTTTCAGAAGGGAAAAGCTATGCACTGACGGAATTTATCAAGCGGTGCATAACAAAGAACATCATGGTATATATTTGCGGTCTGAAAAGAAAAGTGCCTATCTACTCCACTGTGGCGGAGATAATAAAGGCAGGCAGCATACCAATATACTCCACCTCAGCGGTGGCGGCTTATATGAAGCTTCTGCTTGCTTACAATCAGGAGGAAATGCCTGTGAAAGAGGTCATGGGGAAAGACCTTTTCTTTGAGGAGGTAAAATTCTCATAAACATTGTTTCAGTTATTGACAAAATGCCGGACGTGTGATAAAATCAAAGTATATCAAAATAGTATATTTATACGGAGGTAATAAAAATGGCAGACACAAAGATATCAGATTCAGTTATTTATATTGGTGCAGACGATCATGACATTGACCTTTTCGAGAGCCAATATGTTGTGCCAAACGGCGTTTCGTACAACTCTTATGTTATCATTGACGAGAAGATAGCAGTAATGGACACTGCTGACCCTAGGGTGACGGACGTTTGGTTTGCTAATCTTGAAAAGGCTTTGGCTGGCAGGACACCTGATTATCTTGTTGTTCAGCACATGGAGCCTGACCATGCAGGAAACATCAAAAAGCTTGCGGAGAAATATCCTGAGATGAAGATAGTTGGAAATGCAAAGACGTTCCCTATGATGAAGCAGTTTTTCACCATTGACGGGCTTGACGAGAGGTCTGTTGTGGTAAAAGAGGGGGACACACTTTCTCTTGGAAGCCACACACTTCAGTTCGTAATGGCGCCTATGGTACACTGGCCTGAGGTAATGGTTACATACGAGCAGAGCGAAAAGCTTTTGTTCTCGGCTGACGGCTTCGGAAAGTTCGGCGCACTTGATGTTGACGAGGACTGGGCTTGCGAGGCTAGAAGATACTATTTCAACATTGTGGGCAAATACGGCGCACAGGTACAGGCGCTTCTTAAAAAGGCAGCTACCCTTGACATAAAGATGATACTGCCT
The DNA here is from genome assembly GCA_934435205.1 of uncultured Ruminococcus sp. GTDB lineage: Bacteria > Bacillota > Clostridia > Oscillospirales > Ruminococcaceae > Hominimerdicola. Next base: position 45,385 of record CAKSAK010000007.1, read on the forward strand.
TTACATGGCCCTATACTTAAAGATGACCTTGGATACTATCTTGGACTTTACAACACATGGTCAAGCTATCAGCCTGAGAGCAAGGGCGTATTCGTTGCATATGCCTCAATACACGGAAACACTGCAAAGGCGGCTGAAAAGCTTGGTGAGATGCTGAAAGAAAAGGGTGCGGAAAAGGTAGTAGTCAGCGACCTTTCAAGAAGCGACATGGCTGAAAATATCGAGGACGCTTTCAAATACGACAGGATAATACTTATGGCAAGCAGTTATGACGGCGGTGTGTTCCCTGTTATGGAGGACTTCCTTATGCACCTTAAATCAAAGAACTATCAGAACAGAAAGATAGGTCTTGTAGAGAACGGCTCATGGGCGCCTACTGCGGCCAGGGTCATGAAGGGCTATGTGGAAAACTTCAAGAATGTTACCATTGCCGAGCCTGTTGTGACTATACGCTCTACGCTTAACGAAGCTTCTGAAAAGGCTTTGGGCGAGCTGGCTGAGGTCATGGCTAAGGGAGAATAAGTTTCTCTAAGATATATGGGGCAAAAAAATGCAGGCGACCTCAGGTCGCCCCTACAAATACATTGTATGGACAGCGTAAGATTGCACGGGCGACAAAATGGGACGTCGTATTTCTGCAAAACAGAAATTGCACCGCTCCCCTACAAATTTTAAAAAGCGGTGGAAAAGTGTTTTGCACTACGATTTACGGCGTAAAATGCCCGTCACGGCGAGTGACCGGGCGAACAGTGTTCGCCCCTACAATATGTTGTGCGGTTTCTCAAATCGTTTGTTCGTACAGATATGAAAAAGGCAGGACGTTTTGTCCTGCCTTTTGTGTTATATTACATTGCCGTCTGTGGTAATTATTCTTACTGCAACGGGGATATTTTTGCCGCTGTCGGTGACGGCTTTTCTTACTGCGTGTTCTATTCCGCCGCAGCATGGAACTTCCATTCGGGCTACTGTTATGCTGCGGATATTGTTTCTTTTCACTATCTCTCCAAGCTTTTCGGAATAGTCTGTGGCGTCAAGCTTCGGACAGCCTATGACGGTTATTTTGCCTGCCATGAAATCGGAGTGGAAGCTTCCGCAGGCATAGGCTGTGCAATCTGCGGCAACAAGCAGGTCTGCACCGTCAAAGTATGGTGCGTTCACAGGTACGAGCTTTATTTGCACAGGCCACTGCATAAGCTGTGAGGGGGTATTTGCTGTTGGGGAATGGGCTGGGGCTGGTTTTTTGGCAAAGGTTTTCATCATTGAACCTGGACAGCCATGGAAAACAGGCTTGCCAAGGCGCTTTTTGTTTTCTTCCACTGCCTTTTCGTCATAGGCGGCGGCTTCACGCTCAACAAAGGATATGGCGTTTGTCGGACAGGTTGGCAGGCAATCGCCAAGACCGTCGCAATAATCGTCACGCATAAGCTTCGCTTTGCCGTTCACCATGCCTATTGCGCCCTCGTGGCAGGCTTTAGCGCAAGCGCCACAGCCGTTGCACTTTTCTTCGTCTATTTGTATTACTCGTCTTATCATATGGTTACCTCCGTATTTTTATTGATATCTTTTGTTTCGGCATAAAGCTCTTGACTTTATGCTATGATTATAATATAATCTTATCACAAAGTCTGTTGTAATTACAACAAAGGCATAAAATTATTTCGTAAAAAAATGAGGAAGATAAAATGGATAATAGATACATTGAGATAATAAAAGGCACTCCCCTTTTTGAGAGCATGAGCGACGAGGAGATAACTCAGTTTCTCAGACCTGACGGCAGTGGCATAAAAAGCTTTCGCAAGGACAGCTATATTTTTCACGCAGGAGACAAGACCGCTTATTTTGGCATACTTCTGGAGGGCAAGGCGCTTATCGAACGTGACGAACTTTGGGGCGGCAGGAGCATAATCGCTCCTTTAGAGGCAGGACAGCTTTTTGGGGAAGTCTATGCCTGCACAGGTGAACCGTTAGGGGTGAGCGTATGTGCAAAGGAGCATTGCACAGTGCTGTTTTTATCCCCTGAGTCTATTATAAAGGAAAGCTCGACGCTGACGGCTAGGCTTCTAAAGATAACGGCTATGAAAAATCTCAGGCTCAATGAGAAGATACAAGTGATAACCCCAAGGACTATCAGAGAGCGTGTTATGGCTTATCTTTCTTCGCTTGCAAAGAAAAGCGGATCGCACATTGTCACGACAAATTTCGACCGTCAACAGCTTGCAGATTTTCTCTGCGTTGACCGCAGTGCGCTGTCAACAGAGCTTGGAAAAATGCACCGTGAGGGGCTGATAGAGCTCAAGGGTCGGGAGTTTATACTGCCTGAAAACTGCTCTCGTGAAAAGTGATTTGTTAATTTATATGTAAATAATAAGTCATTTAACCATATTCATTTTTTTGCTCTTTTTAAAGAAAAATTGCATATTTTATATTGACACAACCTGCTTTGTGTTGTATAATATATATAGTGCCGCCGTGACAGTTCATAATTACTTAAACGTTTATTGTGGAAATGTATTTATTTACAAATGGTCACGGTATCGGGAAATTGATTGAAAGGATTGATTGCTTTGGCAAAGAAGAATGAAAGCATAAGCGACAAGATCGTTCGTTTGTATAAGGAGGGCTACTCCATTCCTGAGATAGCAAAAGAAATGGAGATGCCTAAGGATAATGTTCCGAGAATACTTGAAAAGCACTTCCCTGACTATGCAAGCTTTGAACAGCCTGTAAGAGAGAGTGCTGATGAAAACGGCAACGGAAAAAAGAGCGTTTTCAATATGTCTGTAAGCGAACTTTTCGGAAAGAAGAACAAAAAGCAGGAGAATGTTGAGCCTGCAAAGGTAACTGTAAATCTGGCTATGGACGATGACGGATTTGTTGATCACAGTGTTGCGGCTATCGCTTCAATGCTTCAGAAAGGCAGAAGCGTAAACGATATCGCAGGATTCTTCAATAAAGATCCTGAGGATATCAAGGCTGTTCAGGGCTGCATGGACGAGCATTTCAAAAGAATGAATACATACAAGGGTCCGAAGGTCGAGCCTGCGTCTGAGCCTAAGGAAGAGCCTGCTCAGAACATAGCCGATCCGCTGGCGGCAAGCCTTGCAAGCGGCATTGCAAAGAGAAAGAGCAATATGTATGCAACAGGTATCGAAACACCTGCAAAGGCTGAACCTGCTTCCGCTCCTGTTCCTCCTGAGGACAATAGCGTTCACCTTGTTACTCCTGAGGCTCTCAAAGAGGCTGAGGAAAAGGCTAAGGCAGAGAAAAATGCAAAGGCTGAAGCTACTGCGGCTGAGGAAGTTCCTACAATGGACGAGGTCGAGATGCCGTCCATCGAGCCTATAAGCCTTGATGACACAATGGTGGTTTCACCTGCCCCTGAGTCTACTATGCCGTCTATTGAAGATGAGATAGCTGAAAAGAAGGCTGAACAAGCCGATAATACAAAAAATAATGATGAGGAGGGCGAGAATATGGGTATGAGTCCAATGGAAAAAATGCGTATGTTTGCGCAGGAGCAGATCGAGCTGAACAACAAGAAGATCGACGAGCTTAAGGCAAGCATTGCTGAAACTGAGGCAAAGTCTTTGGATCTCGGTAAGCAGGCAAGCGATATCTACGAGGAGATCGTTAAGCTTCAGGAAAAGGCTAAGGCACTCAATGCCGAGAAGGAGCAGGCTGATATTCAGATCAGTCAGGTAAACGCAGAGATCGAAGGCATTAGAAAAGAAAACAACGAATTCAAGAGCTATATGTAATAGCGTCTTACACTGATTATACAGGGCAGGAAATTTTGGTTTCCTGCCTTTTTTATTTTTGCGAAATGTGTTAAGAGTGAACGATAAGGCAAGGTGGGGAGCGGGCGACCAGAGGTCGCCCCTACGGTTGTGGGAGGGATAATATTTTTTTGATTAAAATCAAGCTTTTTTATTCCAAGCTATTGAAAAAGTACGGCAAATATGGTACAATGCTTTTATAAACCTTGAAAGGATATTTTATATGAGCAATATACTTATTCTGGCATTCCTGTTCTTTGCAGGGTGTCTGATAGGCTGGGGGATAGAAGTTATTTTCAGACGATTTGAGCCTAGCAACAAAGCAAGAAAATGGATAAACCCTGGCTTTCTCATTGGTCCTTATCTGCCTTTATACGGCTTCGGGCTTTGCACCCTTTATCTGCTGGCGGGACTTGAAAAATTTATACACACTGACAACACGGCTTTGCAGAAATTTATACTTTTTTTGCTCATGGCTATAGCAATGACGGTGATAGAGCTTATTGCAGGCGAGATATTCATTGTGAAAATGCACGTCAAGCTGTGGGATTACACTGGAAACAAATTCAACTATAAAGGCATAATATGTCCGTTGTATTCACTCATATGGGCGGCACTGGGTGCGGTCTATTATTTCTTTATACACCCATACATTCTTGACGCACTCAACTGGCTTGCGAATAATTTGGCGTTCTCGTTCTTTATTGGATTTTTCTATGGTGTTTTTGCTATCGACCTATTCTATTCCCTGAAGCTGGCAGAGAAGATAAAAACGTTTGCGGAAGAGAACGATATGGTCATCAGATACGAGGAGTTCAAAAGGCACATCAGGGAAAGTTCAGAGGAGAGAAAAGAAAAATACAGATTTATGCTTTCCATGGGCTCAGGTGCAAGGCTTGGCGAGCATTTGAAAAAGTATCGTGACAAACAGCGTGAGGAGCAGCGTGGACACAGGCTCAATGACTTTATATCAAAAATAAAAAAGTCTGACACATGAAAATTAACAAAATAACCATTGACAAAATATCAGCATGGTGATATACTGATTTCATATGTAAAAAACGTTGACGAAGACAGTAGGCTTTATGCGAAAATCTCAGCGAGCCGCCGACAGTGAGAGGGCGGTATGATTAGCTTCAGGCTGAATATCACTTCCGAGTTGCAGGCTGAAAATCAATATGATAAGTAAGCTTCGCCGCTTTTCCTGCGTTAAAGGGAACGCATATGTCAGTATGCTGAAAAGGTGGTTTGCGAATGGCTTTACGGCTTTCGTCCTGTTTCAGGGCGGAAGCCTTTTTTATTGCATTTTATCTTTATGCGTAACTGATCGTTTATTACAAAATCAGAAAGGATTGATCTTCGTGTACAAAAAGGTTGACACCAATCTGAACTTCGTTCAGAGAGAAAAAGAAGTGGAAAAGTTCTGGGACGATAACAATATCTTTGAAAAAAGTATTGACAGCCGTAAAAAGGGCGAGTCCTATGTTTTCTATGACGGACCTCCGACGGCTAACGGCAAGCCGCATATCGGTCACGTTCTCACTCGTGCTATCAAGGATATGATTCCAAGATACCGTGCTATGAAAGGCTATCAGGTACCTCGTAAGGCTGGCTGGGACACACATGGTCTGCCTGTTGAGCTTGAGGTAGAGAAAATGCTTGGCCTTGACGGCAAGGAGCAGATCGAGGAATACGGTCTTGAGCCGTTCATCAAGAAGTGTAAAGAGTCTGTATGGAAATACAAGGGCATGTGGGAGGACTTCTCCGGCACTGTTGGCTTCTGGGCTGACATGGAACACCCTTATGTTACCTATGACAACAACTTTATAGAGTCTGAATGGTGGGCTTTGAAGCAGATATACGAAAAGGGCTTGCTTTACAAGGGCTTCAAGATAGTTCCTTACTGCCCACGCTGCGGCACACCGCTTTCTTCTCACGAAGTTGCTCAGGGCTACAAGACTGTTAAAGAGCGTTCTGCTATCGTTCGTTTCAAGCTTGTTGGCAAGGACGAATACTTCCTTGCATGGACGACAACTCCTTGGACGCTTCCTTCAAACGTTGCCCTTTGCGTAAACCCTGATGAAACTTACTGCAAGGTTGAAGCTGCTGACGGCTACACATACATTCTTGCGGAGGCGCTTCTTGACACTGTTCTTGGCAAGCTTGCAACTGAGGATAAGCCTGCATACAAGGTACTTGAAACTTACAAGGGCAAGGATCTTGAATATATGGAATACGAGCCGCTTTATGAGTGTGCTGGCGAAAGCGCAAAGAAGCAGGGCAAAAAGGGTCACTTTGTTACCTGCGACAGCTATGTAACTATGTCAGACGGTACTGGTATCGTTCATATTGCGCCTGCTTTCGGTGAGGACGACTCTAAGGTCGGAAAGAAGTATGATCTGCCTTTCGTTCAGTTCGTTGACGGCAAGGGCGATATGACAGCTGAAACTCCATATGCAGGAATGTTCGTAAAGGACGCTGACCCTGAGGTACTCAAAGACCTTGACAAGTCAGGCAAGCTTTTTGCCGCTCCTAAGTTCGAGCATGATTATCCGCACTGCTGGAGATGCGGCTCACCGCTTATCTACTATGCAAGAGATACATGGTTTATCAAGATGACAGATGTCAAGGACAGACTTATCGCAAACAATGACACTATAAACTGGATCCCTGAGAGCATTGGCAAGGGACGTTTCGGCGATTGGCTGAAAAACGTTCAGGACTGGGGCATTTCAAGAAACAGATATTGGGGTACTCCGCTGAACATTTGGGAGTGCGAGTGTGGTCACAGACATTCTATCGGCTCTATCGAGGAGCTTAAGTCAATGTCAGACAACTGCCCTGATGATATCGAGCTTCACAGACCATACATTGACGCTGTAACTATCAAATGCCCTGAGTGCGGAAAGCAGATGCACCGTGTATCAGAGGTAATAGACTGCTGGTTCGATTCAGGTTCTATGCCTTTTGCACAGCATCATTATCCATTTGAGAACAAGGAACTTTTCGAGTCACAGTTCCCTGCTGACTTCATTTCAGAAGCTGTTGACCAGACAAGAGGCTGGTTCTATTCACTCCTTGCTATCTCAACGCTTATTTTTGACAAAGCACCATACAAGAACGTTATCGTACTTGGACTTGTTCAGGACGAGAACGGACAGAAAATGTCAAAGTCAAAGGGCAACGCTGTTGACCCATTTGAGGCACTGGCTAAATACGGTGCAGACGCTATCAGGTGGTATTTCTACACCAACTCTGCTCCATGGCTTCCTAACAAGTTCCATGACAAGGGTGTAACAGAGGGTCAGAGAAAGTTCATGGGCACGCTTTGGAACACATATGCGTTCTATGTGCTTTATGCTGAGATAGATCAGTTCGACCCTACAAAGCACAAGATAGAATACGACAAGCTTTCTGTAATGGACAAGTGGCTTCTTTCAAAGATGAACTCTATGATAAAGGCTGCTGACGACAACCTTAACAACTACAGGATACCTGAGGCTGCAAAGGCTATGCAGGAGTTTGTTGACGATCTTTCCAACTGGTATGTAAGAAGAGGCAGAGAGAGATACTGGGCACAGGGTATGTCACAGGACAAGATAAACGCTTACATGACTCTTTACACTGCTATCGTTACACTTTGCAAGTGTGCAGCTCCTATGGTACCGTTCATCACTGAGGAGATATATCAGAATCTTGTGAGAAGCGTTGACAAGGACGCTCCTGAGAGTATCCACCTTTGCGATTATCCTGTTTGCGACGAGAACATGATAGACGAGAAGCTTGAAGCTGACATGGAGGAGGTTCTGGAGATAGTTGTTCTGGGACGTTCTGCAAGAAACGGCGCAAGCCTTAAAAACCGTCAGCCTTTGAGTGTAATGTACGTTGCAGCAGACCACCCACTTGACAGCTACTATATCGACATAATCAGGGACGAGCTTAACCTCAAGGACGTTCAGTTCTCAAATGATGTATCTGCATATATCGACTACAAGTTCAAGCCACAGCTCAAGACACTTGGGCCAAAGTACGGCAAGCAGCTTGGTGAGATAAGAACACAGCTTTCACAGCTTGACGGACACAAGGCTATGGGCGAGCTGAACGAAACCGGCAGCCTGAAACTCACGCTTTCAAGCGGTGAGATAGCACTTGACAAGGACGATGTTCTTATCGAGTCTGAGCAGAAAGAGGGCTTCTACACCCTTTCTGAAAACGGCGTTACTGTTGCTATCAGCACTGTTCTCACACCTGAGCTTATCGAAGAGGGCTTTGTAAGAGAAGTTATCAGCAAGGTCCAGACAATGAGAAAGGATTCAGGCTTTGAGGTAATGGATCACATCACTGTTTCTGTAAGCGGCAGTGAAAAGGTCATGGCTGTTGTTGACAAGAACAGAGAGGCTATTTCTCATGACGTTCTTGCAGACGATATCGTTCTTGGCGAAAATGTCGGCAACGAAAAGGATTGGGACATCAACGGCGAAAAGGTTTCTATCGGCGTAAAGAAGAACTAATTCTGAGATATAAAAAAATCAAGCAGGACAGCTTTCGGGCTGTCCTGCCTTTTTTGTTTTGGGTTATAAGCCATGCACAGCTCACCCTACATAAAACACAAAAAAATGGCGAGGTGAAAGACCTCGCCATTGATTTTTTATATTACTTTCTTGCTTCCAGAGCGGAGATAGATTCCATTATCTTTGACATCTTCTCCTCTGCCTTTGCAAGCTTTGCCTTTTCGGCTTCGATAAGCTGTTCAGGAGCTTTTGCAAGGAAGCCCTGATTGCTGAGCTTTTTGCTAAGGAAGTCTATATCCTTCTGTGCGTTCTTTCTGTCCTTATCAAGACGTGCAAGCTCCTTGTCAACGTCTATGATATCGGCAAGCGGAATGAAAAATCTTGCACTGTCTGTAACAGCGGCGGCACAATCCTTTTCCTCACACTTATCTGTGATGATGACCTCGGACGCAGACGCAAGTCTTTCAAAGAACATTACGCCCTGTGAGAATACCTCAGGCTGAGCAGTTTCGATATAAAGCTTTGCCTTTACAGACGGCGGAACGTTCATTTCGCCACGGCAGTTTCTTATGCTCTTTATGCCTGCGATTATCTTCTCAAATGTTGCTTCTTCATCGGCAAATTCAAGCTTTCCGTCATATACAGGGTAATCCTGAACCATGATAGCTGTGCCGTCATTTACGAGAGCCTGCCAGATCTCCTCAGTGATATAAGGCATGAATGGGTGGAGCATTTTAAGCATACCTTTCATTACCCACACGAGAACAGCCTGTGCTGTTGCTTCTGTTTCACCGCCTGCGGCTATTCTTGGCTTTGTAAGCTCGATATACCAGTCGCAATAGATATCCCAGATAAAGTCATAAAGCTTTGAAACTGCTACGCCAAGCTCAAACTTATCAAGATTATCGTTTACTTCCTTTGCAAGGGTATTGAACTTTGAAATTACCCACTTATCCTCAACGTTGAGGTTCTCAGGGAGCTTATCGGCCTTGAAATCGTCAGGCAGATTCATCATGATAAATCTTGCGGCGTTCCAAATCTTATTTGCAAAGTTTCTTGAGGATTTTACCTTATCCTCGATAAATCTCATATCGTTTCCAGGTGCGTTGCCTGTTGCGAGCATAAATCTCAGGGCGTCTGCGCCATACTGGTCGATGATAACAAGCGGGTCGATACCGTTGCCGAGAGATTTGGACATCTTTCTGCCCTGTGAATCTCTAACAAGACCGTGGATAAGAACAGTATCAAAAGGCTTCTGCTTCATGTTCTCCATGCCTGCTACTATCATTCTGGATACCCAGAAAGGAATGATATCATAGCCTGTTACGAGAGTGTTTGTTGGATAGAAATACTCAAGCTCCTCTGTCTTGTCAGGCCAGCCGAGAGTTGAGAACGGCCACAGTGCTGATGAGAACCATGTATCGAGGGTGTCAGGGTCCTGACGCATTTCCTTGCCGCACTTAGGACAGCAAGCATGGTCTTCCTTTGTTACCACAGTTTCACCGCAATCGTCGCAATAAAATGCCGGTATCTGATGACCCCACCAAAGCTGACGTGAGATACACCAATCTCTGATATCGTTCATCCAGTTAAGGTAGTTCTTTTCAAATCTTTCAGGAACGAACTTGATAGAGCCGTCCTCAACAGCCTTTATTGCAGGCTTTGCAAGCTCGTCCATTTTAACGAACCACTGGAGGGACACTCTTGGCTCAACAGTTGTTCCGCAGCGATAGCAAGTACCTACATTATGCTCGTGATCCTCAACATAAGCAAGGAAGCCGCCCTTTTCGAGATCCTCGACTATCTTCTTTCTTGCTTCGTATCTATCCATGCCTGCATACTCAGGATAATCGTCAACTATCTTTGCATCCTCAGTAAGAACGTTGATAACAGGCAGGTCATGTCTTTTACCGACTTCAAAGTCGTTAGGGTCATGGGCAGGGGTGATCTTTACGACGCCTGTACCAAACTCCATATCAACATAGCTGTCGGCAACAACAGGTATCTCTCTGCCAACAAGCGGCAGTGTGAGCGTCTTGCCTACGATATCCTTATATCTTTCGTCCTTTGGATTTACTGCAACGGCTGTATCGCCCAAGAGCGTTTCAGGACGTGTTGTGGCAAGCTCTACATATCCGCTTCCGTCTGTAAGAGGATATTTCAGGTGCCAAAAGTGGCCAGCCTGATCCTCATACTCTACCTCTGCGTTTGAGATAGAAGTACGGCAATGTGGGCACCAGTTGATTATTCTTTCGCCTCTATAGATAAGTCCTTTATTATAGTAGTTTATGAAAACTTCCTTTACAGCCTTTGAACAGCCCTCGTCCATTGTGAAACGCTCTCTGTCCCAATCGCAGGAAGAACCGAGCTTTTTGAGCTGCTCAACTATTCTGCCGCCGTATTTCTTTTTCCAATCCCATGCTCTTTCAAGGAAGCCGTCTCTGCCGATATCGTCCTTTGTAAGACCCTCTTTACGCATAGCTTCAACTATCTTTGCTTCTGTTGCGATAGAAGCATGGTCTGTACCAGGTATCCATTCTGCGGCATATCCGCTCATTCTCTTCCAGCGGATAAGTATATCCTGCAAAGTTTCATCGAGGGCATGACCCATATGGAGCTGACCTGTGATGTTCGGTGGTGGGATAACTATACAGTATGGCTCTTTCTTTGAATCAGGCTCGGCATGGAAAAATCCGCCGTCAAGCCAGTATTTGTAGATCTTATCTTCTACCTTATTAGGTTCATAAAGCTTTGAAAGCTCTTTTTTCATTATAAAACAATTCCTTTCGCAAATATTTTTCTATCACAGTATCATGGCAATACCAAGAGGTTTTGCCTTTTTTGCCGTCAGACTCGTGTCTTAGGCTGTCTGCGAAACGGAACTGTGAATTTCATTTGAAAGCTGAATTTCAGATCACACATTATACTCTTTCCTTTCCGCATGATATGGCATTACTGCACCTATTATAATATTATCTCACTTTTGCACCGAATTGTCAAGGGCTGATGACGGTATGGAACAAAAAAAGCAGAACAGCTTGAAACTGCTCTGCTGAGAGTGTTGAAAAAGACTCAAACAAGCGGGACGTCGCATTTCTGCAAAGCAGAAATTGCGCTGCTCCCCTACAACTTGCATAAAAACGAATTTACGCTTACAGCTTGAAATGAACGGGCATACCGTTTTTCATTGCTATTTTTACCTCGCCTTGGATAAGGGGAAGGAAGTATCTTACGGCTTCCGGCTTTACGTCATTGCCGTCCTCGCTTATCCACTGGGCAGGGAAGAATTTTTCCTTATTTGCGGCATCGTGTGCGTCAACGCTGTCAACTGTCATAACATAAGGCACGTCGCTGATACGCTTGAATATCATCATTTTGCCTGTTTCCCCTGCAAGAGCCGCTCTTACGCCTGCTGAGCCTATCTCCTCGGCTTCGTCTATATCCGTCTTTGAGCAGATATGGGAAGAACATCTCTGCATAACGTTAAGCTCGATAGAACGGACTTTACAGCCGATATTCTCTTTAACGAGCTGTTCAAGTGTCTTTCCTATGCCTGAGAGATACTCGTGACCGAAATTATCCACCATTCTTGGCTTATTTTCCTCGCCTTTGAGCTTTACACCCTCGGAAACTGCGATGATAACAGCTTTATGCTTTGCCATTTGATTTCTTACGTCCTCGAGGAACTTTTCGGCAGTAAAGTTATTTTCAGGGAGATAGATAAGGTGAGGGGCTATCTCGTCATTTGCTCTGAGGACGCAGGTGGAAGCTGTGAGCCAGCCTGCGTGTCTGCCCATTATCTCAACGATAGTGACGGACTCGATAGAATAAACTGAGCTGTCACGGATTATCTCCTGAACGGTGGCGGCAACATACTTTGCGGCTGAGCCAAAGCCCGGTGTATGGTCTGTTACAGGCAGGTCGTTATCTATAGTCTTTGGTATGCCGATAACTCTTATCTTTGAATTTCTTGCCGCAAGATAATCAGAAAGCTTTGCCACGGTATCCATAGAATCGTTTCCGCCGATATAAAAGAAAGCTTCTATCCTATGCTTTTCAAGGCAGTTCAAGATACGCTCGTAAGTTTCACCGCCCTCCTCAACATCAGGAAGCTTATAACGGCATGAGCCGAGAACTGTTGACGGGGTCTGTCTTAAAAGCTCCATATCCTCGTTTGTTTTTATAACAAGCTTAAGATCTATGAGCTGGTCGTTTATGATACCCTCGATACCATTGAGCGAGCCGAAAACGGCGTCTATCTGTGGTGTTTTCACAGCCTGCTTGAAAACTCCCACCAATGAGGCATTGATAGCGCAGGTAGGTCCTCCTGATTGTGCAACGGCAATATTCATTATCATCAATCTCCTTACAGCTTACTGAGAATATTAAAATTCTCATATTTGTTATTATTATAGCATATTATATATACAAATAAAAGGGTTGTGAAAATTTATTAACATATTTTTTCCCTTTGTAACAAAACAAGCCTTCAAGAAAACATTATATCTATCCACTTTGATAATTTTCACATCTATTACATAAAAACGCCTCCCGATTTACACCATATTGTTATAAAGTAAATGTAAATCGTAACCGAATTTTAATTGACAGAACAGTTAATATTCTGTATAATTAAAGATATGGACACGAAATGTGTCGAACTCTAGTCAATGAACCGAAAGGAAGAATATAAATAATGCCTGACAACAGAAACAATAAAGGCTACTATCGTCCTGAACAGAATCGCAGACCGCAGGGTCAGAACAGACCTCAGCAGCAGGAAAGCTCCACTTGGCTCACTCCTACTGTAAAGGGAATAATAGCGATACTGCTGACTGTACTTGTGGTAGCCATAGTAATAATGATATTTGCAAAAACTCTTTTTGTGAACACCAACACCACTCCGAAAAAGACTGGTACTATAACTTCTACGGAATACATTCCGCCAAAGACCACCACAACTTCGGAAAAGCCGCAGGAAACATCTAAAAAGTCCAAAAAGGCAACTGAGCCTGACGAAGATCCATATGACGGTGATGATGACGACAACGGTGACGCTGTTGGCGATATCCAGTGCATAAGTGCAGTTTATCTCCACCCACAGCCTACATCGAGCAGTGAAAATCTTCTCACTATCCCATCGGGTGCGACCTGCAAATACTACCGCAACGAAAACGGCTGGTATTATGTTGAATACAACGGCACAAAGGGCTACGCATGGCAGACATTCTTCTCGACGCCACCGCAGTAATGTGTTTTACGATTTCTTAAATAACGCAGAAAGTGCAGCATGGAAATATGCTGCACTTTCTGTTTATATACGCAAAAAAGCGGAGGTGTTGCCCTCCGCTTGATGTAGCTTATCACATAGATAGAACGTGTTAAATAGTGGGCGATGTTCGCCCCTACACACAAAAGTTACAATTAAAGCTCTACCTTATAGTCCTCTGAGCCTACGCCCTTTACAGTGTAGTAAGCAACGCCCTCTTCAGGCTTGATGTATACTGAAACTGTCTTTGGTGTTCTGTGACCCTTTGCCTTGTAGTCAGCCTTTGCAGCAGCCACTACAGCTTCAACATTTATCTCTCCGCCTGCGAACTGAACGAATACCTCGTCCTTTATCTCAGCCTCAACTGTTTTCTTTACAGTTTCCTTCTTTGCCTTTGTTGCCTTTGCTGCGGTCTTTACAGCCTTTTCTGCTGTCTTGACAGCTTTCTTTGCTGTTTCCTTTACTGCTGCACCTGTCTTTTCAGCGGCAGCCTTTACCTCAGCCTTGACTTCCTTTACAGCTTCTTCTGCCTTCTTGTCAGCAGCGATCTTCTTTTCAGCCATTGTAAAACCTCTCCTTTAAAAGTGTTACTAATTACTTATCCACAGCCTCTTTAAGAGCCTTGCCTGCCTTAAATGCAGGAACCTTCTTTGCAGGAACATGGATAGGCTTCTTTGTTGCAGGATTGATAGAATCCTTAGCTGCACGATCTCTTACCTCAAATGCACCAAAACCTACGATAGATACCTTTTCGCCCTTTACAAGTGCCTCTGTGATAGTTTCTGTTACAGCCGCAAGTGCCTGCTCTGCTTCCTTTTTAGAATAGCCGCCCTTTTCTGCTATTGCGGATATCAGATCATTTTTTGTCATTTTGAATCTACCTCCGTTATAATTTTTTACATTGTTTTTATGCTGTTATTATAACGTATTTGACCCCTCTTGTCAAATAATTTGCCCGATTTTGCGTGCTTTCCTGCAATCTTTGTAGCTTTACATAAAAAAGCGGCAACTCTGCCGCTTGATTTTTGTACTTATTCACACGTTGGAAATAGTATTTATAATTTAGCCACAATTAACTTTTATCAGATATCCCTGATTTTTCACAAATGCCTGTTTTCCGCTGTTTGTAAAATTTGCCTACCGCATCAGATTACATATATTTCATTCCAGCGTTCATCAAAAGTTTACATTCCGACAAATTTCAACACCGCTCACAAATTTTATCTTTCCAAGCCGTATTTTTCATAAAAAGCGTCAATGTCACTGTCGCTTTTTACCAGCTCGGGATACATTATCTCACGGGTGTTGCGGTTATAAAAGCCGATAGTTTTCTCGCCTGTACAAGTGCTTGACATTATTTTTATCTCCATTCCCCTGCACTCCTCCGGAATGGGCTTGACAGTTTTCTTTTTGAAAAGTCCCATGGAAACTCCCCCTAGTATTTTTTCAAACGCCTTATATAAGCGAAAGTGTAGTCCTCGCCTTTGTCACGAAGCATTGTAAGAAGCTTCTCCAAAAGGTCTGATGTTTCAGGGTGGATGGCTCTTGTTTTTTTCGCTCTGAGAAAATAGGCAAGAGGTGCGCCGTCGTCGTATTTGTCTTTCATATATATCTTGCTTGCGGCAACTCTGTCGCAGAACATTTCTTTCACATATTTAAGGGGCATTTTCACAGGGGTCATCAACTTAGTCCGCAGATCATAGTCCGTCCAATATTCAAAATGATGCTTATTTCTTCCCTTATGGTGCATCCAGCCGTAAGAAAAACCGTATTCTTCACGCTCTGCTTCATGTGGCGAACGTGTGCCTTGATAATATTTACAGCCCTTGAGAAACTCCTCCGGGGAATATTTTGAAAGGTCATGCCTCAGACCCTGCCACAATATGCCTGCCTTATAGCAGTTTTTTATCACTCCGTGGCGATGTCTTGTAATGGTCTTGAAATGCTCCCATGCCTTTATCAAAACGCTCATCTCCTCTGCATTTCATCTTGTGACCTTATTATACTACTTTTGCGTTATTATTTCAACAGCCTGCGGTCATTTTCTGCTGCCGCAGATATCAAGCAGGGGACACTCGCTGCAGCGTTCTCCCCTTGCCTTGCAGTATTCACGTCCGAACAGCACAAGGCGGTGACAGAAATCAGAGGATCTCTCAGGAGGAAGTATCTTTCTCAGATCCTCTTCCACCTTTGCAGGCTCTTTATTTTTTGTAAGCCCAAGTCTTCCGCATATCCTTATACAGTGGGTATCAGTGACCACCGCAGGCTTATGGAAAACGTCGCCCATAACAAGATTTGCCGTCTTTCTGCCTATGCCTGCAAGGGTGGTGAGCTTTTCTATGGTATCAGGTATCTCACCACCAAAGTTATCCATTATCTGTCTGCACATTGTTACGATAGAGCGAGCTTTTGTTTTGTAAAGACCGCATGGGCGTATTATCTCCTCGATATCGGCAACGTCTGCGTTGGCAAAGTCCTCAATGGTCTTATATTTTGCAAAAAGCTCTTTCGTGACGATATTCACTCTTGCGTCTGTACACTGGGCTGAAAGTCTGCCTGCTATCATAAGCTCGTGGGGCTTTTTATAGTCAAGGGAGCATATGCCCTCAGGGTAGACCTGCTCAAGCCTTTCCACTATCATTTGTGCACGTTCTTTCTTTGTCATTGGTACTGCTCCTTTGTTTATAAGTGCTTAATTACTTTATATTGTACACTTTTTTGCAGGATTCGTCAACCGAAACTTCATAACACGGCGTGTCGTGGGGCGTTTTTTGCGGCGTATCACTCACAAAAACGCCAAAAAGGCATTTTATCCACGCAAAACAGGCTTTTGGGAGCTATGTGCAACTTGCTGACATTTCACGGAAATTTTACACGATTTATGAATTTACAATTGTGATTTTATTTCACATTTCAAAAAAAGACTATGATTTTTATACAATTTCAATAAAATTATGAAATTTTGCATTTTACTACTTGCAAATTGCAAAATAGTGTGCTATAATGAGTAGGTGATGTGCGGAATGAGTAAAAAAGCCGTGCACAAATTATAATTTATAAGATGGGAGTTTTAATAATGGCTTTGAACAATGCGTATCTTGAAAGCGTTTATGAGAAGGTTGAGAAGAGAAATCCCGGCGAAAAGGAATTCCTCCAGGCAGTATATGAGGTACTGGAAAGCCTCATTCCTGTTGTAGAAAAGAGACCTGACCTTGTTGAGGCAGGTATAATCGACAGAATAGTTGAGCCAGAGAGACAGATAATTTTCCGTGTTCCTTGGGTAGATGACAACGGCAAGGTACAGGTAAACAGAGGTTTCAGAGTTCAGTTCAACTCTGCTATAGGACCATACAAGGGCGGTATCAGACTTCACCCTTCAGTATGTGCATCAGTAATCAAGTTCCTCGGTTTCGAGCAGATCTTCAAGAACAGCCTTACAGGTCTTCCTATCGGTGGCGGTAAGGGTGGTTCAGACTTTGATCCTAAGGGCAAGTCTGACGGAGAGGTTATGAGATTCTGCCAGAGCTTCATGACAGAGCTTTGCAAGCATATCGGTGCTGACACAGACGTTCCAGCAGGCGATATCGGTACAGGTGCAAGAGAGATCGGCTATATGTTCGGTCAGTACAAGAGAATAAGAAACGAGTTCACAGGCGTTCTTACAGGTAAGGGTCTTTCTTACGGCGGATCACTTGCAAGAACAGAGGCTACTGGTTATGGTCTTTGCTACTACACAGCTGAGATGATCAAGTGCATGAAGAATGAAACATTCGCAGGCAAGACAGTTGTTATCTCTGGTTCTGGTAACGTTGCTATCTACGCTACACAGAAGGCTACAGAGCTTGGCGGCAAGGTAGTTGCACTTTCTGACTCTAACGGCTACATCTACGATCCAAACGGCATCAACCTCGATGTTGTTAAGCAGATCAAGGAAGTTGAGAGAGGCAGAATCAAGGAGTATGTAAACAGAGTTCAGGGTGCTGAGTACCACGAGGGCTGCAGCGGCATTTGGACAATCAAATGCGACATCGCTCTCCCATGTGCTACACAGAACGAGATCAACGAAGAGTCAGCTAAGGCTCTTGTAGCTAACGGTGTATTCGCTGTTGCTGAGGGTGCTAACATGCCTTCAACTCCAGAGGCTATTGCTGTATTCCAGAATGCAGGCGTTCTCTTTGGACCAGCTAAGGCTGCTAACGCAGGCGGTGTTGCTACATCAGCTCTTGAGATGTCACAGAACAGCGAAAGACTTTCTTGGACATTCGAGGAAGTTGACGCTAAGCTCAAGAACATCATGACAAACATCTTCCACAACTCATACAATGCAGCTAAGGAATTCGGTCTTGAGGGCAACCTCGTTGCAGGTGCTAACATCGCAGGCTTCCTGAAGGTCGCTGACGCAATGAAGTGGCAGGGCATAGCTTACTAATATAAGCGTATAAACAAAGCTATATACGAAGCGGACAGTCAACTGATTGTCCGCTTTTTTTATATCATGCCAGACTTACGGGAATGTTCCCGTAAGTCTATTTGACCTGATTTTCTTTTATTATCCTGCCACGCTCAAAAGCACAAGCATTCTCGAGCGTTGTGCGGCTTATGGCGGCTAGGGCTTCTTCGGTGAAAAAGCCCTGATGAGAGGTGACGATAACGTTAGGAAAAGACAGAAGCCTTGCGGTCACGGAGCTTTCAAGGATATCCTCCTGTCGGTTTTCAAAGACGTTCTCCGTTTCCTCCTCATAGACGTCAAGACCCACTCCGTGGAATTTTCTGCTTCTGATACCTTTTATAAGATCCTCGGTATTCACAAGCGCACCTCGTGAGGTATTTACAAAGACAACATTCTCTTTCATAAGGGAGATAGTTTCAGTATTGATAAGATGATAGCTTGCTTCTGTCAGGGGGCAATGGAGCGAGATAAGGTCGCTTTCCCGCAGAACTTCGCTAAGGGGATAATATTTCACGAAATCAAGGTCGGGGTTTTGATAAACGTCATAAGCTATAACACGCATACCAAAGCCGTGGCATATCCTGCACATTGCCGCACCTATCCTGCCTGTGCCTATTATACCGGCGGTCTTGCCATGAAAATCAAGTCCCATAAGACCATTCAGGCTGAAATTGTTCTCTCTTACCTTTATATAACCCTTGTGTATTCTTCTTGTGACTGCAAGCGCAAGCGCCATGGCGTGTTCTGCCACGGCTTCCGGAGAATACCCAGGCACTCTAAGCACTGTTATGCCGTATTTATCAGCGGCTTTTATATCAACATTATTATAGCCTGCACATCGCATAAGAAGAAGCTTTACACCGTGTTCATGGAGCCGTCTAAGCACCGAGCCTGTTATCGTTGAGCTTACAAAGGCACACACGCCCTCAAAGCCCTCGGCAAGCCTTGCTGTGTCTTCCGTCAAGTCGGCTTCAAGGTAGACGCTTTC
The DNA here is from genome assembly GCA_934435205.1 of uncultured Ruminococcus sp. Classification (GTDB taxonomy): domain Bacteria; phylum Bacillota; class Clostridia; order Oscillospirales; family Ruminococcaceae; genus Hominimerdicola. Next base: position 64,379 of record CAKSAK010000007.1, read on the forward strand.
TATATCGGGATAGTTTTTTCGCTGCTTTTCAAATGAATCTATATCATACTGCTTTGCGTCATAGAATATTATTTTCATAAAAGCTCCTCCAATTTTTAAAGCATTTCATTTTACGCTTGTATTTTTTGCAGCTGTTTATAAAAATATACGTTTTTTGCCTTAATAAGATAAAATTATCAAAGGTTGACAATTATGCGTAAATAGGATATAATATATGTATCGGTATGTAAAAATATACTTTAAATATACTTTAAATGCCTGTTTTCTACAGAAAGGATATAATGCCAATGTCACAATTTTCGGAACTTCTCAGAGAATACATAAAGAAAAAAGATATTACTATAAAAGCCCTTGCCGAAAAATGTGGTATCGACAGAACATATCTTCATAAGATACTCAAAGGTGAAAGGAAAGTGCCAAGCGTAGATTTTGTAGAAAATATAAGCTTGCAGCTCATGCTTTCCACAGAGGATAAAAGCAGGCTCATGGAGCTTTATAACATTTCTGAGATGGGGGAAGAGGTCTACAATCGCCGTAAGCAGGTGTCGAAGATAATACACGATATGGCAAACACCAACATGGAAGAACCTGACGCCCTGACTTTCAAGACGGAAGTGGATATTGACACTGTTCCTGAGATATCTATCTACACTGACAAGAGAGAGCTTAGAAAAAACCTGCAGGTGCTTATATGCAGTGATGTTCAGAATGGTTCTGACATTCAGGTCATCGCTCAGCCAACAGAATTTCTTACCTATCTGCTGTCCATTGCCGCAGAAGGCAGCGAGTCTACTATAAACCACCTATTCTTCTTTGACAACACCACAGGTGAAAAAAACACCGCAAAATACAATCTGGATATTTTTCCGTTCATATGTCACCTTGCACAAAAGCATGAAAAATATGAGGCTTTTTATTATTATGAGGGTGCGTCGGCATATTTCAACTCCACGAACATCATGCCAAACATAATTATAACGAATAATTTTCTGATAAGAACAGACAGCGATTATTGCGAGGGCGTTATATACAGATCTCAGCCTATGGTAGAATTCTATATGCGGCAGTTTGAAAAACTCAAGACAAAATGTGCAAAGCTTCTCGACCACGCTGTGGATATTTTGGATTATGTTTACTTTTGGTACGATGACAACGCAAATTTCATCGGTGTGGATTTTCAGCCATGCACCATGCTTTGTCTTACAGAGGATATATACAACGCCCATGCACTTTTGCCTGCTGACGCAAAGGAATTTGTAAAAGCAAAGCTCACCATGGGCAAGAAGGCTCTTCTTGAACACAAATTTGTAAATCTGTTCAGCGAAAAGGGTCTTGCAGAGTTTATGACGACGGGAGAGATCTTTGAGCTTCCGAGAAATTCATATACTTTTCCTACTCTTGCAGAACGCAAGATAATGCTCCATATAATGATATCGCTTTGTGAAAATGGCATGGCAGACTACAGGATAATAAAGGACGACTATTTTGCGGCGTCTAAAAATCTTTGCATCAACATTTCTGACAACACAAGTCTTAACATCGTTGCAAGAAACAACTGCTTCTCTGATTTTTCTTATTTGAAGATAAACGAAACGAGCCTTGTTCAGGCTTTTTGGGATTATTTTCAGCATTTTATAGATTCTGACGCTGTTTGCTCACATGAAGAAACTATCGAGATACTCAGGTCTTATCTGTAAAAAAATGGGCGACTAAAAGTCACCCACTGTAATGATATTATTTAAGCTGTTCACGCATTAAAGTGAGCAGCTTTTTTTCTCGCCTTGACACCTGCACCTGCGACATACCAAGTTGTTTTGCCGTTTCCATCTGAGTTTTATTCTGAAAATATCTCAGGTATATAAGCTTTCTATCCTCCGCTTCAAGGGATGATATGACCTGACGAAGAGAGAGCCTGTCAGCAATTTCTATGTCAGGAGCGTCAACAGGGATATCTATTTGCCCGTGGCGGTCGTCTTCATCAGAGCTTTCAGTAAGACTAACAGGAGGCAGGGCGACGTTCATGGCAAGGGTAACGGCTTCTTCGCTTTCTCCTGACAGCTCACAAAGCTCGCTTACTGTAGGTTCTCTTCCCTGCTGTATGGAAAATCGCTCACGCTCTCTTACAAGGCGCATGGAAAGCTCTTTTATGCTTCGTGACACTTTTATCGTGCCTCCGTCACGGAAAAGCCTTTTTATCTCCCCTAATATCACTGGCACTGCATAGGTGGAAAATTTCACCCCACGGTCGCTGTCAAAGGCTTTTGCCGCTTTCACAAGACCTATACAGCCTGCGCCGTAAAGGTCGTCATACTCTATGCCACGGTTGCGGAAGCGGTTTGCGCACAGGTGAACAAGCCCCAGATTTTCTTCTGCAAGAGGGGTCTCGACTATGCTGCTCATTTTATACTCTTTCTTTCAGCGTTTTTTCAAGGATAAGGGTAGTTCCTTCTCCAAGCTTGCTGCGAACTTTCACTTTATCCATAAAGCTTTCCATGACCGCAAAGCCAAGACCTGCTCTTTCCTCCTCAGGCGCGGTGGTGAAAAGCGGCTGCATGGCCTGCTCGATATCGGCAATACCGCAGCCCTTATCCCTTATTTTTATGTAGACGTGTCTGTTCTCGAATATCCTTATCTGCATAAATATCTCCCCTAGGGTGTTTCGGTATCCGTGGACAATGGCGTTTGTGACTCCCTCTGACACTGCGGTCTTGACATCTGCAAGCTCGTCGATCTGAGGGTCAAGCTGAGCAAGGAAACCGCTGACTGCAACTCTAGCAAAGCGCTCATTTTCAGAATAGCTGGGAAAACTGACTTTCATTTCATTAAGGGGCTTTCGTTTCAATTTTATCACTCTCCTTTGTTTTGTCATCGGGGCTTTCATTCTGTTCCTGATCCGCTTTCTTCTCTTGTATATACGGAGCAATATCCGTGACTATCTTTGTGAGCCTGTGTATCCCAGCAAGCTGCAAGACCTTTCGGATATAGGCAGGGGGCGACGCCACTATCACCTCGCCGTCCATTTCTGACATTATCTTGTATCTGCCCATAACAAGTCCGATACCTGAGCTATCCATAAAAGTCACCTGAGAATAGTCAAGGATAAGGGTAAGAGGGTTATGGCTTCTTATGGCTTTATCTATCTCTCCCCTGAAATATTTTGCTGTATGGTGGTCGATATCGCCGCATATCTCTGCCACAAGAGTTCTGGCTGACGGATAGTTTTTTATCTCCACATTCATGCTTTATCATTCCTTCCATCTTTTCGTTTTATCCGCTGAAACTATATTATCACTTACAGTGGGATTTTTTTGTCGCATTATTGTACGGGTGAAAAAAGGGTAAAAAAAAGCAGGAACACACTTTTTTGTGTGTCCCAGCCTTTGACATCATTATCTTTCATAGATATCACGCCTGTGACCTATCTCCAGTACCAATATCAGAACTTTATCGTCTTGGATATCTGCAATAAGGCGGTAATCGCCTATTCGATATCGCCACTGACCACTCCTATTGGCGGTAAGCCCTTTGCCGTGACTTCTGGGGTCTTCACAACCCTCAAGATTTTTTCTGAGCCAACTCAATATCATTTTCGCCGTGTATTTATCAAGCTTCTTGATAGTCTTTTTGGCTCTTTCCGTAAGTTCTACCCTGTATTTCATAAGCCAAGCTCTTTCTCAACCTCGTCAAGGGAATAGCTTACAGGATTTTTCTTGTATTCCTCTATGGCTTCATTATAGAGTTTCAAGTCAAACTCGTCCTCTATACGTTCCAATACAGACTTTCTTATTAGCTCAGAAACAGTTATTCCATACATATCTGCGTAGGCTTTTATAAGCCTTGTGTCCTCATCGTTAAGTCTTACTGATACATTCATTGTAAGCACCTCCTCTTGTATTACATTGTAGCACAAAATTATAATTTTGTCAATGGATAAAAAACAGAGACACACATTAGTGTGTCCCTGCCTAGGAAAATTATTATGTTCTATGCTTATGTATTAAAGTCCGTTAGGATTGTTCTTAATGAAGTTCCAGCTGTCTGCTGTCATTTCATCAAGACCATACTGTGCTTCCCAGCCAAAGACCTTCTTTGCCTTTGCTGTATCAGCATAGCAGGTTGCGAGGTCGCCTGCACGTCTTGGTTTTACCACATATGGGAGCTTCTTTCCGCAGGCTTTTTCAAAGCTGTGAAGAACGTCATAAACGCTTGAGCCTTTTCCTGTGCCGAGGTTTACGGCTTCAACGCCCTTGTTTTCCATTACATACTTAACTGCGCAAAGGTGACCCTTAGCAAGGTCAACAACGTGGATATAATCTCTTACGCCTGTTCCGTCAGGAGTATCGTAATCGTCACCAAACACACCGAGCTTTTCAAGCTTTCCTACTGCTACCTGACAAATGTAAGGAAGCAGATTGTTTGGTATACCGTTAGGGTCTTCTCCAATAAGACCGCTCTTGTGCGCACCAATAGGATTGAAGTATCTCAGAAGTGAAACTGACCAGTCGTTGTCGGAAACATAAACGTCTCTCAGTATCTGCTCTATCATTACCTTTGTATAGCCATAAGGGTTTGTTGCAGATGTAGGCATATCCTCAGTATATGGAGCTTTGTTTACAGGGCCGTAAACTGTTGCGGAAGATGAGAAAACTATCTTCTTGCAACCGTATTTTCTCATTGCCTTGATAAGCATGAGAGTGCCTGTGATGTTGTTGTGGTAATATTCAACAGGTTTCTGAACAGACTCGCCAACGGCCTTAAGACCTGCGAAATGTATAACAGCGTCTATCTTATTTTCTTCAAATATCTTTTCCATAGCCGCAAGGTCAAGAAGATCAGCCTCATAAAAAGCAAAGTCCTTGCCTGTTATCTTCTTTATTCTGTTAAGAGCCTCCGGCTTTGAGTTTGAAAAGTTATCGACTATAACTACTTCATAGCCTGCTTCAAGAAGCTCAACGCAGGTGTGGCTTCCGATAAATCCTGCTCCGCCTGTAACGAGTATTTTTGCCATATTCTTTACCTCCCAAATATGTCAGGTTTTTTCTTACACTTACATTATACCATATTTTCACGTTTTTGCAATACCATTTTTGTTTCAAACACATGGATTTTTGTTGCAAAGAGAATAAAAATATGCTATCATATCTATAACAGACCATCTCACAGAAAGGAACACACAGCATGAATACAGACCGCCATTCTTTTAAATCAGACCAAACGGACGCACTTTCACTGTCAGTATACAACGTGGGCTATGAAAAATGTCAGGGGCTTCACAGTTGGGGAAGCGGTGTTCGTGACCATTATCTTATCCACCACATCATAAGCGGCAAGGGCGTATACAAAACACCGCAGGGAGAATATCACCTTAGTGCAGGGGACACTTTTCTCATTTACCCATACACTGTGATAACATACACTGCCGACAAGAACGACCCATGGGAATACTACTGGGCAGGCTTCAACGGCTCTGACGCTGAATTTATCCTTGATCGTGCAGGCTTCACAAGAGAGTGTCCTGTTATCTCCGCAGACTTTGGAAGCGAGCTTAAAGACAGCCTTGAACGCATTTATCGTCTTAGTGGAAACAGAAGCTCAGACCTTGTGAAAATGACAGGTCAGCTTTACATCACGCTGGGCATTCTTATGGAACGCTCTGGAAGTCAAAGCCGTTCGGGGAGCACCGCAAAGGGATATGTCACAAAGGCCAAAAACTACATTGCACACAACTACACCCTTGGGATAGGGGTCGAGAATGCCACCGATTTCGTTGGCGTGAGCCGTGCCACGCTATATCGTGCTTTCATGGAATACGAGGGGCTTTCTCCTGCACAGTATATAACCGATTTCCGTGTGAACGCCGCCTGCCGTTTGCTGGAAGAAACTGAACTGCCTGTGTCGGCTGTAGCAAGGTCGGTGGGGTATAACGACAGCCTTTATTTTTCAAGGATATTCCACAAGACAAAGGGTGTATCACCTACGGAATACAGGGCTGACGCTTTGTGTACAAAAGGTGAAAACAAGGCGTTTTCGGTTGACAAGGGTATTTAAATGAGATATAATAAATAGGTATAATCAGCTACGAAAGGGTCTTAAACAATGAATTTCTTTATGGTCGGCTCGTTTTTCATGCTTTTCATGCTAAACGCAGGCTGGACTTCTAATTATGTTATAAAGCTTGCAGGCTTTGTATTTTTCGCAGTGGGAACGGCTGAGGCGGCAGAACGCACTGACGCTTTCGCACATCTGAAAAAGCCTGCTTACACTTCTTCCGCTATGTGCGCTCTTGCGGTGGTGTGTCAGCTTCTATTGAAGCTTCTCTCCCCTGCGGCAATGGCGGCAAACGTTATAAGCATTTTGCTGTCGGCGGCAACTGTCTATATGTCGCTGAACCTTATGAGAATGTTCCTTGTAGTTTTGGACAGCCACAGAGAGCTTGTGGAAGACGTTTCAAACATTGTAAGGCTTCAGGGCAGTTTCAACAAGCTTGCTCTTATGACGCTTATTTATTTCGGGGGCGACCTGCTCAACAGACTAATACCAATAGAGTTCGTCACCACCCTTGCAGGCGTTATTGCGGCAATAGCAAAGATACTTGTGTATATTTTCCTGCTCATCATGCTTTACAACTTCAACAAGCTAAGGACAGACTATGAAAACCGCCGTGAAAGAGAAAACAAATAAGGATATATCAAGAACGTCATGTTCACAAATGGCGTTCTGTTTTGTGTATAAAGGCAATAAAGAATAGGAGAACGAAAAATGCTATCAATAATAATACCAAGCTATAACGAGGAGGGCAACGTTGCAAAATGTGCTTCTGTTGTTTCAAAGCTTCTCAGCGAAAACGGTATAGACTATGAGCTTGTTTTTGTAAACGACGGCTCAAAGGACAGAACATGGGATATAATCTCAAACCTTGCACGCAATGACGAGCATATCGTGGGCGTGAATTTTTCAAGAAATTTCGGCAAGGAGAGTGCAATTTTCGCAGGACTTGAAACCGCAAGGGGCGACGCTTGCGTGCTTTTGGACTGCGACTTGCAGTTCCCGCCTGAGGTCATAATCGAGATGTACAACATCTGGAAAAACAATGATGTTGACATTGTTGAGGGCAGAAAAAATTCCCGTGGAAAGGAAAACCCTGTATACAAATTTTTCTCTCTGTGGTTTTACAAGATGATAAACAAGTCAAGCGGACTTGACATGGAAGCGGCTTCCGATTTCAAGCTTCTTGACAGGGCTGTGGTAGATTCACTGAACGCAATGCCTGAAAGACTGACTTTTTTCAGAGCAATGTCAAGCTGGGTAGGCTACAAGACGGAGCGTGTATATTTTGACGTTGCTGACAGAGAGATAGGCGAGTCAAAGTGGTCTGTAAAGGGGCTTTTCAAATTCGCCATAAACAGCATAACTTCTTTCACCTCTGCGCCTTTGCAGATAGTGACAGTATGCGGTGTTATAACCTTTATATTCTCAGTGATATTGGGGCTTCACACCCTTATCAAAAAGCTTATCGGTGCTTCGGCAGTGGGCTTTTCAACTGTCATAATCCTACAGCTTCTCACATCGAGTATCATAATGTTCAGCCTTGGAATAATAGGCTTTTATCTCTCAAAGATATACGAGGAGATAAAACAGCGACCTAGATACATAATCCGTGATATCGTAAGAAAAGACGACGAGGAGAAAAAGAATGGAAAAGACTAAGACATCTCCCCTTTCATTTATAAAAAAGTGGTGCTATGACAAGCGGTTGTATTTTCTGGTGTTCTTTCTGCCTGTGGCGATAATGTTTTCTGCCTATGCGTTTTTCAAGATTCACCCTATAGGCGACAGCTCGGTGCTTGTGCTTGACCTGAATGGTCAGTATGTTTACTACTACGAGCAATTCCGTGACGCTTTCCATGGCAACGGCAGTTTTATATACAACTGGTCACGAAACCTCAGCGGAGAAATGTTCGGCGTGTTTGCATATTATCTTGCAAGCCCTTTTATGCTGATACTTGTGCTGCTGCCGAGAACTATGATGGCGACCTCTATCCTTATTTTACAGCTTGCAAAAATAGGCACGGCAGCTGTGACGTTCATGTTCTTCTTAAAAAAGATATCAGTGCAGAAGCCTAAGACTATCTCGCTTATCATATTCCCTACTATGTATGCTCTTATGTCATACATGGTGGTACAGCTTATGGACCCTATGTGGCTTGACGGACTTATCTATCTGCCGCTCATATGCTGGGGCGTTCACAGGCTCGTTGATGAGGGCAAGCTTGCACCTTATATCCTGCCGCTTGCGCTTATGTTCATTGCACATTTCTACATCGGCTATATGGTGGGAATTTTCACGTTCTTCTATTTCTGCTGGTACTGCCTTTCAAGAGAGGGCAGGATATTGCCGAAAAAGTTCTTCTCACGCTGTGTGGCTTTCGGTATCGGCACGCTTGTGGCACTCATGTGTGCGGCGTTCGTTCTTATACCGGTCTACAATTCTTTGAAGCTCGGCAAGTTTGAATTTACTGACCCTGATTTCTCACTTGCAACGCAGTTTGATTTCCTTACGTTCATAACAAAGCTTTTCCCAATGTCATATGACACTGTTTACCCTGAGGGTATGCCTATGATATACTGCGGAGCGGCTGTATTGATACTTGTTCCGCTGTTCTTCATGAACGACAGGATAACAATGAAAGAAAAGACCTCCACAGGTCTGCTCACTTTCCTGCTTGTTATACTAATGTATATAAAGCCTGCTGACATGGCAATGCACGGCTTCCAAGTGCCGAACTGGCTGCCTTACAGATATTCTTTCATATTCTCATTCCTGATGATAGTAATGGCGTTCAGGGCGTTTGAGAACCTTGAGGGCGTTACGGCAAAGAATATCGGCGGAATTTTCTTCGGACTTATGGTGTTCCTCTTCTGGTGTGAGCGTGAGAACTACTCTCACTTCCAGCTTTTTGAAACAAAGGCAGGTGAAACAGGCGACACCACAAACGTTATACAAGGCATATGGGTATCCATGATAGCATTGGCGGCATATTTTGCTCTTATCTATCTTATCAAGAAATATCCAAAGTCAAAGGCTGTTTGTATCGTAATGGTAGGCGTTCTTGCGGTGGAGCTTTTCGCAAACAGCGCTGACACTATCGACAAGATAGACACTGACGTTGCATACAGCAAATACACCTCCTATGAGCCTTACATGACCCAGACCAGAAACGCTGTGTCAATGATGAAAGAATATGACCCGTCGCTTTTCTACCGCATGGAGGCGACTTTCCACAGAACTGTAAACGACCCTATCGGCACAGGCTACAAGGGCATTTCACATTCAAGCTCAACAATGAACGCACCTGCTCTTATGATGCTTCACAAGCTTGGCTATGCTTACGGCGGACACTACACGAAATATGACGGCACAACTTTCATGACCGACGCTCTGTTTGACATAAAATATCTTATGGACAAAACAGGCAACACCTCTTTTGTAGGCACAAGAGTGAAAGTTCCGGAGGAATACAAGCTCACAACAGAATACACCGAGGGCGACGCAACGTATAAATTCTACAACAACCCTAACGCTCTTGGTCTTGGCATGGTATCTTCGCCGAGCATTGAGGACGTGACACTTTCTGAGGATAATCCTTTTGAAAATCAGAACATGGTATTCAACGCCCTTGCAGGCACAACAAAGGAATATTTCACAAAGATACCTGTTATAAACAGCGAAATGGAGAATGTTTCTACATCTCAGCTCACTGACGGACATACCAAATACTTCCCTACAGACACTTCCATTGCAGAATGTCACATTGACTATGTTGTGAAAATGGATAAGGACTCATATCTTTATATGTATCTCCCTACCAAATATGAGCGTTCCTGCAACGTATGGATACAGGACGAGGACGATTATATAGACGGCTCTGAGCCTATGGAATATGCTGGGCAGTTCTTTGTGGGCGACAATTATTCCATTATGAATCTCGGCAAATTCTATGAGGGGCAGGAGCTTCGCATACGCATAACAGTGGCAAATGACGATAACGAAGCTTACTGGAAAGACCAGCTTTTCTACACCTTTGATTATGACAGCTTTGCACAGACCTGCGCTGATATGCAGAAAAATGTGCTTGAGGTCACAAGCTTTGAGGACACTTATCTTGAGGGTACTGTGAATTCTGAGAATGACGGTTCGGTACTGTTTACTACCATACCATACGAAAACGGCTGGACTATCACTGTGAACGGCAAAAAGGTGACGGCTGAAAAATCTCTTGACAGCCTTATAACGATCCCTTTGGAGCAGGGCGAAAACAAGATAACAATGAAGTTCTCCCCTGACTATTGGAAAGTATCTCTTATCATAACGGGCTTTGGTGTTGCCCTGCTGGTGCTTATATTCCTGTTTGAATATAAGCGTGGTAAGGTCATGAAAAAGGTGCTTGCAAAAGCTAACTTTACAGCTGAGAGCAGTGAGAAAGCCACAACGCCTGTGATAAATGACACAACTGATACAACGGACGAGCCGCTGAGAATATACCGACCTGACAATGATGATGACGAAAAGCTTCGGCACATAAACGAGATGATGAAAAATATTCTCGGTGAGGACGAGGATAGCGGCAAAAACGATAAATAGCGACGGAAGCTGCGAAAAAAATCTATTGACAAGGCTTTTATAAAATAGTATTATAATAGGGACGGAAATTCTATCCGCCCCTATTTTTTCGGACAGCGGATAAAGACTTCACAAATGAAAGGACTAATCAAAATGGCAAAAAAGATCTACACAAAAAAGCTTACATATGCAGGAATGTCCCTGTGTCTGCTGAGCTTTTTCGCATTCGTTCTCTCGGCGGCAGGCGCTTTGGCTGACCCTGTGGGAAAGCTCGTTTACAACAACGTTTTCACAAACAAGATAGACTTTTTGTTCACCCCCGACATTTTCGCTTATGTGAACACCTATGGTCTTTCATGCGCACTCGCCATATTCAGCCTTGTGGCGTTTTTCACATCTGCAAGAGCAAAGGGCAAGAAAAAGCTTGACGGTGCATTTGCAGGCTTTCTTATCCTTTTCCCACTTGTTGTGATGATAGCAAAGGGCGTTATGATATACTATGTTCTCGTTAGGGGTCACTTCTCAAACGCTATAACAATGGGCTATGACAACGATAAGTTCAGGGTAGCCCTTTCACTTGCTGATGATGTTCTGCCATTTATTGCGGCTTTCCTGCTTTTTATCGGCGGACTTGTTCTTGCAGGCAGACTTATGGGCGAGGATTTCGCCGTTGAGATACCTGTTGCCGCAAAGACGCCTGACAATACCCCTGCGCCTATCCCAATGGCAGTGCCACAGGAACAGAGCTTTGCTCAGCCTGATATGTCACAGTTCAGAAAGCCTGACAATGCCGAGCCTGTTATGTCACAGAGCGTAGTTGAGCCTGAGATACCACAGCAGGCAGACCCTGTAGAAGCACCTACAGAAACGGCTGATGTGGCTGAACAGACTGCCTGGCAGACCGCACCTGAAAAGTGTCCTCACTGCGGCTCAGATCTGAAGAGCGGAGCTAAATTTTGCAGTGTTTGCGGAAACAAGGTCTAAAAAGCTACACCAATACACTTCCATAAAAAATACGGCATATGCCACTTTTGCGGTGACATATGCCGTATTTGATTTTTACTGTTCTGATACGCTGGGGCTTGTAAGACCGTGCTTTACTCGGTCACGGACCTCCGCTCTCTTTGCGTCGTTGAATCTGTCGAGAGTTCCAACAAGATAGCCTGTTATTCTTCTTATACGCTGAAAAGGCACGTCTGCAAAGTGATAATCAACGTCAACAAAGTCGCCGTCTATTTTAAGGTCGATAGTCTGGATAGTCTTTTCAGGGTAAAGCTTCTGCGCCCTGTCGATATAAGAATTTATCTCTGCCTGTGACATCTCCCCGCCTGTTACGTTCACATTTACCATTTTACATTACCTCCATTTTTATTTGTTATATATATTGTTGCCACAATAAAAGGATACCACAATATCTTGTATTTGTCAATAGTTAATACCTACAAAGCACATGAGTATATTTTGTAGGGTATGACTGCATGGTCAGCCTTTCATTTCTTCTCTTATGCCTCGCCAATCGGGACAGAACTTGCCCACCAAAGCCCAGAAATCCTTGCTGTGATCCATAAAGACCAAGTGGCAAAGCTCGTGGAGGCAGACGTAATCAATGCACTCTCTGCGGAAAACGATAAGCTTTGAGTTTATGGAAATATGCCTGTTTGAGATACACCTTCCCCAGCTTGCTGTCAGTGGTTTTATTGTGACCTTTTCAGGCACAAGCCCTGTGGCAGCGGACATTTTCTGCATACTTTTTGTTATCTCCGCCACTGTGAGATCGTTTATGAACTTGGTGGTCTGCTCTTTTACATAGTTCTGGTCGCTGGTCTTGTTCACGGCAATAAGAAGCTTGCCGTCCTCTATCCTTGGAGAAAAATACTTATCAGCCTGAACAAGGGTCAGGGTAAGCTCATTTCCCAAAAGTCTGAGCCTTTCGCCATCGCAGAAATCTTTCGGCAGACCCACCGCCGCATTGTCTTTTTGCTCCTTTATCCAGCCCAGATTGTTGTTTATAAAGCTTTCAAGCTGCTGCTTTGAACAGCCGTACGGCACACGCACTGTCAAAGTGCCGTCACGCATACCCATATTAAGGCGGCTTCTTTTGGCAACGTCAAGGATAAAGTCTATGCGCTCTCCGTTTTTATCCACGATAAAAGTATTATATTTCGGCACTTCAAAGCCCCCATATCCAAAAACGCCGCACATTCTTTTGTGCGGCGCTGTATTTTTTACCACTGTACTGCTATAGAGCTGTCTGTTGTAAGATAATCCTTATAAATATATCCTGTGAGTGGACCGTCTATGTTCATGAAACTTATCTTCACATATCCGTTATCCTCATATTCAAGGACGTTTACCTGAACGCCCGGTGACATACAAACGATATTCTCGGCGTCGTTATCAGGTGCCACATGAAGATAAGCATACTCAGTGACATACATAACTTCAAGCACGTCTGTCTGGCTGGACTCGTCGCTTGACACATCTGTTACCGCACCGCTTTCGTCCACACTGCTGTTATCAGTAACGGACGTATCTGCAGGGGCGGCGCTGTTCACTGGCTCAGCCACAGACTCATTTGTATTTATGGTGGCAGTATTTATGCCCTTTGGCACTTCTGAACTATTGCTTGCAAAAAGCCCCTTGGCAAGCAGAAGTATCACGCACAGCACAAATATGCCCACAACTATTATTGCGACAACGCTCGCCGTATTTCCCGAAGCCTTGCGGGAAACGTTATTCTTGTTATTATCCATATATTGCACGGCACAAGCTGCCGCATTTCGCCTCCTTTTGCAGGAACACACCTGCCCACCTGCAAACAAAGCACAGGTACATAAACATATTATAATATTTTTTATCATCAATGTCAATGACAGTTTAATTACAATATTGTCACATTTCACCCTTTAAGCACTCTTCTTGAGATATTTGCCATATTTACGCTGATATTTTGACATTATAGCCAAATAGGCGTTTGCTAATTTGATTAAAATACATATTAACAGAATGAGCAAAATGTGATATAATTAATTTTAAGGGCGTGCCTTGAGAGGCGTTGCCCCTACAGTATAAAAGCAAGGGGGCAGGAAGTTGCATAAAAAATTTATCTGCGGTGCATTATCTGCTGCAATGTTCCTGACCCTTTTTTCAGCCTGCGGTCGATCTGAGAAGAGCGTGGTCAATACCGAAAACTCCTCTTTTATCGAACAAGAGGAAGTCGTTGACAGCCCTGCGAAGATATTTTTCTCGGCATGGAACGGCAGTGAGATAACCGCTGACACGGCCAGAGAGCATGGTATGCTTTTCATGGACTCTTCGGAAGAAAGCGATATGCGCTGGGCTGAGTTCTGTGAGTGCGTAAAAAGCGGCACTGAGGCTGAGATAACAGTATGCACAAGCACGCAGGTGATACATGCTGAAAGCTCTTTGGAAGGGGACAGCGGTGTTCTTACCATAGACTCTGAGGACTTTTCTGAGGGCAGCATGAAGCTTTTCTCAAAAAAGCTTTCCGCCGACAGCCTTTACAGCGTTTACGAGGACGGCTTGACGGTATATTACGCAGGAAGCAACAAGCTTTATCAGACGGAGAATGTAACAAGTGAGCTTACAGACGTTCCTTTTGAGCAAAAGATATACAAGTGCAGCAGTGAAGCCAACATGACATTCCCCTATCAAAAAATGTTCTCAAATTATGATGATTTCAGTGAATATTATTTGAAATACAATGGTGAGCTGCAAATTCAGGAAATGAAGAAGGATATGGAAGCCTTTGAAAACGAAGGCGGCTTCAACAACCATGTTATTTTTCTAAAGGGAGAGCTTTCGGGATATGAGCATATCGACTACAAAGCAGTAAGGGCGGTCAAGGACAAGGATTCCCTTTTCATATATGTGGCTAAAGAGATACCCGAGGACAAAGCTGGGGCGACTTCAAAACGGCAGATAACTGTCACAGTGCCATCAGAGTATCTTGACGAGATAAGCCCCAAAAACATAAAATGGATAGTTTTCACACAAGAGTGACAAAAGGCGGACAAGGCGGCTTGTCTGCCATTTTTTATTCTGAAAGTTGACAGATAAAAGCATTAGTATTATAATAAGGTCAACACCTCATAAGGAGATATTTATATGAAGCTTTTTTACCCTGAGATATTTGAAAAATTTGTCTGCACAGGCTCGCAGTGTTCTGACAACTGCTGTATGACCGATTGGGATATCGAGATAGACGAGGACACCTACGGCTTTTACAAAAAGCTTGACAATGATATAGGCAGGAAGTTTGTGAACTCAGTTACGGAAGACGAGGGTGTGAAATATCTTGTCCACTGCGACGGCAAATGCCCTATGCTCAACGAAAAGGGGCTTTGCTCTGTTCAGCTTGCTTACGGCGAGGAAAACATCTCAGACATATGCCGTGAACACCCGAGGTTTTACGAGTGGTTTGGAGATTACAAGGAGGCAGGCGTGGGACTTGCCTGCGAAGAAGCTGTGAGAATGTATCTTTCAGACAGCGAACCTGTAAGATTTTTTACCAAAGAGATAGACGAAGAGCCTGACGATCTTGAGTTCGACCCCGAGCTTCTTGAAACCATGCTTTTGGCACGGACGGCTTTCATTGACCTGCTTCAAAACAGGGAATATTCTCTCCACGACAGACTTGTGAACGTTCTTTCAGCAACAGCGGAGATACAATATGCTCTTGACGATGAGGATACAGAGGAGATAAAAGCCATTGCAGAAGAGCTTTCTCGCCATGATATAATTGCAGAGCGTGCGGAGAGCTTGAAAAAGGCTTTGCCTGAAAAGCCTTTGGAAAATGCCGAAAATATGCTTTTGTATCTTGAACATCTTGACTTTATAGGCGACATTCTCCCACAGCAGATAAAGGACGCAAGCCGCTTTGTAAAAAAGCTTTCCGCACCCATAAAGTCTCAGGAGAGCGGTGAGTACGAAAAGCTTGCGGTGTATTTTGTATACAGATATTTTCTTAAAGCTGTGAGAGATTTCGACCTGCTGTCAAAGATAAAGGCTATGATAGTGTTCGTTTTTGCCGCAGAGGTCATAAACCTCAGCCGTGAGCAGAACGCTCCCGCTCGCTTTGAAACCGTCAAGGAGCTTTGCAAGGAGATAGAATACTCAGGTGACAACATGGACAGGATATATGATGACAGCTATCTTTCCGATATTTTCTCCGATACTTCTACGCTTGCACTTCTTGAATGGACGCTTTAGAGAAGAAGGTAACCAAGCCCCAGAAGAAGCTTTATGTCTGCGCCCTGCTTGTATAATATGTAAATAAGCAGACCGATAAGGGCTTTTTCCTCGTCTATCTTTATATCGCCTAAATTACCCCCAAGCAGACCGCTCAAAAGCGAACTGCTCTGAGGGGCTTTTTGTGGTCTCTGAGCGTTCTGAGTGCGAGGGCTTTCCTCCGCTTTAGGCGGTGCAGGCTCGCTATTAGGGCTTGCACCCACGATGCTTCGTGAACGCCTTTGCATTTCTCTCACACGCCTTATTGCCTCTTCCTGCATGGTGGTGAAATTATTGTCATCAGAATAAGCCAAGCAGATCACCTCCCAGAAGTCCGCTTTCTTTCAGTGCAGGATACACCGCAAAAAGCTTGAATATTTTTATGAGCCTGTCTATTTTCGCCTGATTTTCTTCTTTTAGCAGAGGTCGCAGAGCAAGAAGAAGCTGGATATTTTTATCGGGCTTTGAAGCCGTCTGCATTATGCTTTGTATCTTCATAAGCTTTGCAATATCAAGCCCCCCTGCCTGTGTCGCTTGCGCAGGCTTGCTTTCCGCAGGTGGAGAAATGCCACCTAGGCTTTGGAGAAGCTGAGAAAAGTCCATGTTCTGGGGGCTTTGGGGCGTTTCGCTCTGACCGCTCTGTTCTCCCTGACCGCCGTTATCCGCCGTGAGCATATCCGCAAGCTCCTTTATCTGCTTCATGCTTTCCTCGTCATTAAGCACATTCTGTATTTTGTTCATCAGATCGTCCAATTATTTCACCGCCTGTTCAAGCTTTTGTCCTGCAAAATACTATTTCCCCTGAAGCTTTTTAAATATTGCCCTTGCCTGCGGTGAGGACAATATTTTCTCGGCAGTTTTCGGGTCTGACAGAGCCTTTTGAAGCATCATAGCCTCGTTTTGTGGCATACCCTGAAGCGCTCTGTCATAAACTCCGCTTTCAAGCTGACCTTTCAGCACATCAGGTGTAGTGCCTAGCTTTTTTGAAGCCACTGCAAGAAGTGCCTGCATGGCTTTTGGATCCATAGAATTGAAGCTGTTTTTTGCGCTCATAAAAAATTCTCCTTTTTTCTATAGTATTTATAAATATTTATGTTATAATATTGCTTGTTATAACTGGTAAAGGGGTGTAACTATGAGAATAATCGTTTTTTCGGATACTCATGGAAATTATTCTGCAATGCACAAAATATTCAAGAGAAACGGCGACGCCGACCTGTTTATTTTTCTTGGCGACGGCGAACGTGACCTTGACAGCCTGAGAGTGCAGTATCTTGACAAAAAGATAGTAAACGTATCAGGAAACTGCGACTTTGCTTCGCTCACTCCCGAAAATGACATATACATGACCGATGACGGCATAAAGATATTTTTCACCCATGGCCACAAGTGGGGCGTGAAATACTCTACCGACAGACTTTTTTACAAAGCCAAGGAAATAGGCGCACAGATAGCACTTTTCGGACACACACACTGCCGTTACTACGCCTATGAGGAGGGTATCCACATTTTAAACCCCGGCAGTGCAGGTCAGCCGAGAGACGGTAAGCCTGCAAGCTATGCCTATATCGACATCACAAAGGACGGCGGCATATTCTGTAGTCACGTTGACCTATAATATGCTCAGGACTTAGATCTTGTTAAGGCAATACCGCACAAAGATTGTGCGTCAGATGCGTAGTCAGATTTTTTGTCAGATTGCATAAAAATTCCGCAGGCATACTGTCGTATGTCAAGGGATTTTTGTGTGATATGACGGAAAATCTGCAAGCAGATGGCGTGCAAAGCCGTCAGGCAGGCTTTGTGCGGTGTTGCCTTAAACAAAAAGCGGACGAACACTTTTCATGTTCGCCCGCATTTTTATGCTAAAAAAATTATTCTGATATCTCTTTTCTTACCCTTTCAAGCTCATCAAGGAACATCTGATCCGCATGGCTAAGGCGGTAATTGCTCTGATAGATAAGAACGTCCTTATTGGTCTTTTTGAAGCTATGACAAACTCTTTGCACAAGGCCATAACGCTTCAATATCTCCTTTGGCAGAGGACTTACCCACATGAATGAGTCTGGACAAGCCGAGAGGATATCGAACTGACTTCCTCTCTCATAGACGTAAATATGCCTGCTGTGATTATTAAGCTCAGCGTTTTTCTTCTGATAAGTCGCTGAGATGTTCGGCACGATATTATCCCCGTGCAGAACCTCTATGTATTTATCAAGGACAGTTTCATTTATCTCTTTTTCTTTAGCAAGCTGGCTGTTTTCGCTTGTGATAAGTACATAATCGAACTCCCACACGTTATGATATTTCAGATTTTTCTCTTCTATCATTGACATAAAGAAGCTTTCATACGCCACAGGGTAACGGATTATACCCATGTTATATTCGCATTCCACCACCGCGTTTATGGCTTCCATGGAGTTTGTTTCCCTTATTTTTGCGTCAAGCTCCACATTCGTGCCTAACTTGTTCACAAAGCAAGTGAAAGCGTGGGTTATATAGCTTGCCCTTGGCAAAAGCAAAGAGAAGTTCACAGCGTTTTCACCATTATCCTTATAAAGGCTCTCCATTTTATCCATTTGCACAAGTATAGCCTTGGCATACTGCAGGAACTGCTTACCCTTTTCTGTGGCAACAACACCCTTTGCACTTCTTTTAAAAATCGGTATGCCAACTTCTCTTTCCATTTCCTTTATGGCTTTTGAAAGGTTAGGCTGACCCATATAAAGTGCTGAAGCTGCTTTTGTGATAGACCCAAGTCTTTCGACCTCTACCATATATCTGAGATGAGTTAAATTCATAGTTTTCCCTTCTTTGTTATCGGTATATAAAATAATAAGGCTGTCATATAATATTATATATGCTTTCTGTCAATTTCATTATAAAGCTTTGTTAAAAACTTGTCAACCGCAGGGAGCGTTTTTTAACATTAATTTAACATAAAGAAGTGCCCATGAACACTTGACATTGACCTCACTCTCTGCTATAATCTTATGTGTTTGGACTAAAAGGCTTACTTCTGCCGCCGGGTAGAAGTTTTGCGTCGGACCTGCTGTCGTTAGGCTTTAAAAGGCAGCGGTGTTCGGCGTTTTTTTGTGGGATAAACGGAGGGTAAAAATGAAGAAAAATTCACATCTTAGGGAATTTGCCAGATACGCTTCCCTGAACGTTCTTGGAATGATAGGCGTATCGTGCTATATCCTTGCGGACACGTTCTTTATCGCAAAGGGCATGGGTGCAGACGGCGTAACTGCACTGAATATCGCCATTCCAATATACAGCCTTATCCACGGCACCGGACTTATGATAGGCATGGGCGGCGCGACAAAATTTGCAATATACAAAAGTCAGGGACGTGACGACGCAGGAAGCAGAGTTTTCACCTGTGCACTGCTTATGGCTCTGGTGCTTGGAGCTATATACTTTTTGGGCGGAGCCTTTTTCTCAATGCCACTTGCAAAGCTTCTTGGTGCAAAGGGCAGCGTTGTGGGCATGACTAATACCTATCTAAAAGTGCTTATGATGTTCGGACCTTTCTTTGTGCTAAACGACACTTTCAACTGCTTTATAAGAAACGACGGAAGCCCGAAGCTTTCAATGGCGGCAATGCTTACGGGAAGCTTTTCAAACATAATACTTGACTATGTGTTCATTTTCCCGCTGGGTATGGGCATTTTCGGAGCTATCCTTGCAACAGGACTTTCGCCTGTCATAAGCCTTTGCATACTGAGCATATACAAATTCCGCAAAAAGAACAGCTTCCATATCGTCAAGGCAAGGCACGAAGGGAGAACCTTTGGCGGCATATTATCCATAGGCGTGCAGTCGCTTATAACTGAGCTTTCCTCTGGCATCGTAGTGCTTGCGTTCAATATAATAATACTTGGTCTTGCAGGCAACACAGGCGTTGCAGCTTATGCAGTGATAGCAAACACTTCCATTGTGGCGGTATCCATATTCACCGGTATCGCACAAGGCGGTCAGCCCCTTATCAGTGCTGCTCACGGCATTGGCAACAAAGGCCGTCTTAGAGCAGTGCTGAGATATTCTATTATATCACAGCTTGCGATAGCGCTTATGGTTTACCTTGCTATTGCATTTTTCACAACGCCTATCGCCGCTATATTCAACAGCGAGCATATCGACTCTCTTCAGCGCATGGCAGAGGACGGCATGAGGATATACTTTACCGGTATGTTCTTCTCAGGCTTCAACATAATAATATCGGCGTTTTTTGCGGCTTCAGAAAAGGTAATACCAGCCCAGACCATCACCATACTAAGGGGCTTTGCACTTATCGTTCCAATGGCTTTCATTTTGTCCAAGGCGGCAGGATTAACCGGAGTATGGCTTGCTTATCCTGTCACGGAATTTATCGTAGCGGTAATATCCATAATATTCTATATAAGAAACAGACACAAGGCATAAAACATGACGGCAAAGTTACAAGCTTTGCCGTTTTATTTTTGCGTATTTTTGCATATGTAGGTTTGTCAATCATATTGGACACTATTATTAAGAAATTCGATAGGCGAAAACCATTTGAGGGGACGCATAGGACGGTTGTTTGTTCGACTTAAACGTGCAGCTAGCTGCACGTTTAAGTCGTCGCAGGAATAAAACCTATGGCACGAATAGAATTTGTTGTGATCTTCCCGGTGACTGCGCTCTACTTTGCCATTGTGCCTAGGCGTATATGGACGAATGAGTTTGTGTTCAATGCCAAGTTGTGAGAGCGTATTCTCAAACAGCGTTTTCTTGTCTCTTTTGCTTGGCGAAAAGCGGTTAGTAAATTCAAATCCATTGTCGGTCTGAATACATTTCACCGTTATTCCTCTGCGTTTGTACCATTTCACCAGCCTTTTTACAAAGTCTGCTGAAGAATAGGTGCTTTGCTCCTCATATCCGTATAAAAATCTTATCCTGGTATACTCATCGATCGCCGTGTATTGGTACAGCTTCATCTCTGGGTCAGCTATACACTTTCTCGGAACTACCTTTACGTCCACCTGAACACGTTCTCCGGGGTATGTCATCTGCTCGTATGGCTTTGGTTTATACGTCGCTTTCTTCGGCTTTTTCGGAAGCATTCCTAGTTTTTTCATAACCCTGTAAAGACTTTCAAGACAGCGTGTATACCCTTGTTTCCTGAGACGATGCCATAGTTCGGGAAGCTCAAGTGTCGGGTTTCGTTTGTGATACCTTTTGATAAGATCTATTTCTTCCTTGGTATGCTCATTGGGATGATGATGCGGTCGGCGTGATTTAACTGCAAGGGACTCCACACTTCCGTCCCAGCGTTTCAGCCAGAAATATATATATGAACGTGATTTATTGTATTTTCTGCTCGCTCGGCTCACTCCATATTTCTTTGCGTAATTCATTAAGGATTGACGAAACTTCATATCTTGTGTTATACTATTCATGAGAGATAGGCTTCCTTTCTGATTTGAATTTGGTGTGGTAACTTTATTTTATCAGATTTTTGTCTATCTCTCTTTTCTTTTTTCTTAATTTTGTCCAATATCTATTGTAGCACTACACGTTTTATTTTTGCGTATTTTTGCATAAAGCTTGAAATACGCTGATTTTTATGCTATTATAAAGAATAGTGATTATTTTTGCGGAGGTCAACTGACAAATGATAAATGCAAGCGGCGGCACGCTGATAATAGATATAAGGGACGAGCTTTCTTTTGAGTATGGTCACATTGACGGAGCAGTGAACATTCCTACTGACAAGCTTTATGAAAGCGAACTGCCAAAAGACAAAAAGCTTCTCATCTGCTGTAAAAGCGGACTTATAAGCGACACTGAGGCCGAAAAGCTTCGTGAACTTGGCTATAACGCTGAAAACCTTGAGGGTGGCTATTATGGCTGGTTGAGAGAAAAGCTTTCACAAGAGGTCGTAGAGGATATCTCACAGGACGCTGAGCGGAGCATACAAAAAAAATTCCGCAAGGAGATATGGAACAGATTCACAAAGTCTGTGAACGAATATGAGCTTATAAAGCCTAATGACAGGATAGCGGTGTGCATATCAGGCGGCAAGGATTCAATGCTCATGGCGAAGCTCATACAAATGCTTCACCGCCACAGCAAGTTCCCTTTCGAGGTAAAATATCTTGTTATGGATCCGGGCTACAGTCCTGCCAACCGTGAGATAATCGAGCGCAACGCAAAGCGGCTTGGAATACCCATAACAGTGTTTGAGTCTGATATTTTCGACTCTGTATACAATGTGGAGAAAAATCCATGCTATCTGTGCGCACGAATGAGAAGAGGTCATTTATACAGCAAAGCGCAGGAGCTTGGCTGTAACAAGATCGCACTTGGACATCACTATGATGATGTTATCGAGACCATACTAATGTCAATGCTCTATGGCGGACAGATACAGACCATGATGCCGAAGCTCAACAGCACGAATTTTGAGGGTATGCAGCTTATAAGACCGCTCTATATGGTAAGAGAGGACGATATCAAGCGCTGGCGTGACTATAATGGACTGCGTTTCATACAGTGTGCCTGCAAGTTCACAGACACCTGCACAACCTGCGCACCTGACAGCAGGACAGTTTCAAAGCGTATGGAGATAAAACAGCTTATTGCGAAGCTTAAACTTGTTAATCCGCAGGTTGAATACAATATTTTCAAGAGCGTGGAAAACGTAATGCTCAATCAAGTCATTGCATACAAAGACGATGAGGGCAGACACAGCTTTTTGGAGAGATTTAAAGAGGAATAAAAATCCAGCACAAACAGACGGCAAAATCCGTGGGACTTTTACATTGTATTATAAACATACAGCAAGGGCGACCAAAGGTCGCCCCTACAAAAAAATCATCGCCGCAGGCGATACCTTAATTCCTCATTCCTCATTCCTCACTCCTCATTCCTCACTTATCTATAAGGTGGCATAATAATGATATTTCTATTTCTTCTGCCCTTTTATCTGGGCGTATCATCATACATGATGTTCCGATTTTTCTACTGGATGAAGCACTGCAACCACAGATTTAACTGGCTGCGTTTCAAAGTGCCTTTTGCAGTGGTCTATCTTTTCATGGCGCTTTCGCCTGTTATAGCTTTTCTGCTTCCAAAATCCGCCGTTGCTATCGTCATAAGGCGAATTTCTACATACTGGATAGGCATTATGCTCTACTCGCTCTTGTATGTGGTGCTTTTTGACCTGCTAAGACTTATCGCAAAGCACACAAAGCTGAAAAACACACTGCTTTTTTCCCGTGGAAGCGTTATTTCCATAGGCTCGGTGGTTGTGGCTTGTGCGGTGGCGACCTGTCTTTACGGCATTTTCAATGCACGAAACATCAAGGTAAATGAATACAGCGTAACTGTCAACAAATCATGCGGCAGTGACAAGCATTTAAAGGCTGTGCTTGTGGCTGACCTGCACATGGGTTATGCTATCGGTGTAGACCACATCACCAACATGGTTGAGAAAATAAACCAGCAGGACGCTGACATTGTTATAATAGCAGGAGATATTTTTGACAACAGCTATGACGGCATGGACGATCCCGAAGGGATAAAGGCACAACTCAAGTCCATAAAGAGCAAATACGGCGTTTATGCGGTCTACGGCAATCATGACATTGACGAAAAGATTTTAATGGGCTTCACGTTCGATTGGGGCGGCAAGCAGCTTCATAGTGAAAAAATGACAAACTTTATGAAAGAGTGTAACATAAAGCTTATCAATGATGAGTCTGTTTTGATAAACGATGAATTTTATCTTGTGGGCAGGCGTGACACTGACAAGCCGGGCACTGAGGACGGCACTCGTGCGGAAATATCTGAGCTTACGAAAGATCTTGACAAGACAAAACCTATATTTGTTCTTTCCCACGAGCCTGACGAACTTCAAAAGACCGCTGACGCAGGTGCGGACATTGATTTTTCAGGTCACACCCATGACGGACAGCTTTTCCCTGGCAATCTTACCATAGGTCTTTTCTGGGAAAACCCATGCGGCATGATAAAGAAAGACAATATGTACTCCATTGTTACCTCTGGTGTTGGTGTATACGGCACTTTCATGAGAGTGGGCACGGACGCGGAGATATGCTCTGTGGATATTGATTTTGCAGGTTAAGTTGTATAGTAAAAGGTCTGTCACTTGATTTTGGTGACAGACCTTTTTTATTCTACACAATATCTTTTTCAAACACGGCTTTGATATTCATATCCCCATTCACTTTAACTTTTATCTCCGATTGGGTATTATCGCCCTTTACGCCCTCCCAATGGTCAAAATGCCAGCCAGATCTTGCTTGTGCGGTCAATTTTATCTCACAGCCGTCAAAATATATGCCGCTATACCCGTTTTCAATTTCCACACCGCCTATAAGAACTTCACCCTTTTCGCTATCCGCTGATATCTTCACTGTTCTGCGCTCATAATAGTCAAACTCTCTTTCAAGATAGCCCAGCACTTTTTCATATCTTTCCTGGATAAAGCTCTGCCAGCGTATTATCATAGGGTCTGTAGCGTTTGCAAGGTTTGCCCATGTTGGAAAACGGTGGAAATAATCATCAAGCTCGCCATAATAGATATTCTTATAATATTCGAGATACTCCCCGAACCGCTCCGCAGTAAAGTTCACGCTTCCAAGCTGACACATTGCAGAGGTGAGCTTCAAATCGAATTCCTCGTTATCTATAAGGCTGCAAAGTATTCCGCCAAATTTTGTATAGCTCTGGCTTCTAAGATACGAGAACATATTTGTTTCCAGATTTTTCTCGTTATAATGCGAGCATGACGATTCTGTATCGAAAAGCACAAAACGCCATCTGCCATCTGCATAGCTATTGCCCTGCTCTATGGTTCTTGTGCGCCAGCAAGCATAGTTGTTCTGCGGCCAATCGTCATTGAAGATATACATTTCCGTGGCGGCATACTCCGCAAGGTTATCCATATCTATCATTGCGCAGGCTTTGCGATAGTTTTCCTCAACGGACATATCGTTTTCGGTTATAAACTTATACATATCGTTGAAAAGCTTTTCGTCCTCAGGCTCACCCTCGCTCAGCTCATCATTTTTATACATGACAACGTTGCTTTTCGCCACATTATACCTATCCGCAAAATATCTGTCGCTGTAGTCGGATTGGAGAGTATAAAGTCCCCAATACTCGCCGTCTATAAACAGCACGCAGGTTGTTCCCTGCTGAGTTTCGACACCTCTGCCTGACACCATATTTTGTATCATCGTGTCCTTGAACTTTGAATAATTGGCGTCATTTCCGCCGTTTCTAAGAACAAAGGTCTTGCAGGAGGTGATAGCCTCTCCGTTTACATCTGTAAAGCTATCCCAGAAAACTGTATCAAAAGAGCTTTTGCCGTAATCGTTTCGAGCATAAAGCCTGAACGACTTTTGATAATCCGCCCTGGACCAGCCCCCTTGTATCCTTATGCCGCAATCCTGAGAAACAAGGCTGTTGCCCTCGCTGTCGAAATACTCAACATAACATTCCTTTTCCCATTCTCTGCCACGCTGATTATAGTTTGCAGGGATAGAGCCGTTCCAAGGGTGGTCGGGATTTTCTTCGTCATATTCTTTGTATACGTCCCCAAGACAGTAAATGCCCGTTTTTTCATTATAAAGCCCATCAGGGTCAGTGGTAATGGATATTATAGGCAGATCGTTATGATCTGCGCTTGAAACGTCCACAAAATAGGTGGCAGTAACAGTTTTTCCGCACTTTCCGCTTGTACCCTCTGCGCAGGCTCTTATGACAGTGCCTTTATCAACTGCGCTTTTGTCAGGCAGACTTATGTTTTCTCGATAATCAAGCTGTATCTTCATAGGGTCATAAGCCGAAAGGACATTTTCATCATCTGACCTGTCGTCAATTCTCAGGGCATTTTCATAGACCTTTCTTGTGTCCGATGTGGCAGGGTCGGTGCCGTCGGTGGTATAATACACCGTCTGACCCTCTCCTGCGGTTATCTCAAGGTCAAAAGCCTTTTCATAGCTTCCTGCCGCCTGAGAAAACGCAGGTGTATCTCCAATAGTTTTCTCTGCATTCGCCGCAAGAGGTGTAGGCTCAGAAACGTACATTTCCCCCTTGGCATTTTTAGAATAGCTCACGCCCTTGTTAAGCTTAGGCAATTTTATGCTCTCACACTGAAACGAGTCATATTTCAGTATTATCTCCGCTTCGCTGACCTTGCCTATGCTGAAATCAGCGTGAGGAAAATCAGCATTTTCAAAGCCTGCTGACGAGCAATATACTATTATATAGTCATGGGCTTTTACTACATAGTCCCCTAATGGCTGATCTTCACCGCCATTTTTTGAAAGTGAAAATCCCGTAAGGGAAATATCTTTATTTGTAGGATTATATATCTCTATCCAATCGCTTGGTTCTCCGTTTTTGTCCTGCATAGCTGTTTTCTTAGATGTTCCGCTGTTTGAGGGGCATATCTCGCTTATATATATTTTCGGCGGTCTTATTATCACCGCAGCGAGCATTACCACCGCTGCCACCGCCGCAAGACAAAGCCCTATCACGGAAACCCTTTTCAGTTCCAATATGAAACCTCCTGCTCTGCAATATTACAGATATCATTATAGCCTTTTTTCACATTTCTGTCAACCGCCTGCAAAACATACAAAATCCATGGGAATTTTCCCTGCGGCTTTTACTATTTCTACAATCATTCTAACTTTTACTTGACAAACTTTTACGGCTGTGCTTTAATAGAGTAGTAGGGTAAAATCCCCGTAAACACGAAAGGAATGGTACATATATGAAGTTAAGAAAAGTTCTGGCACTTGCCGCTGCTGCGGTAATGGCTGTGGCTGCTCTTGCGTCATGCGGCGTTAAGGAGGACTCCTCAAACGATTCAAAGGCAGGCGGCTCAACAGAAAAGCACTATAAGATAGGCATTGTGCAGATAATGGAGCATACATCTCTCAACACTATCAGAGACGCTGTTATCGACAGACTTGCAGAGCTTGGCTATGTTGACGGCAAAAACTGCACTATAGACGCTCAGCAGGCTAACAACGAGTCAACAACTGTTCAGCAGATACTCGACCAGTTCAAGGCTGACGGCGACGATATCATCATCGCTATCACAACACCATGCGCACAGCTCGCAGCTCCATACTCTGAGGAGATACCAGTAGTATTCTCCGCAGTAACAGACCCTATCGGTGCAGGTCTTTGCGACTCACTTGAAAGCACAGGAGCAAACATCACAGGCACATCTGACAAGCTCGCTATCACAAAGATACTTGACTTTGCGCTTGAAATGAAGCCTGAAATAAAAACTCTCGGTTATCTTTACAACACAGGCGAGGACAACTCAGTTTCAACCCTAAAAGAAGTAAAGGCTTACTGTGAGGAAAAGGGCATCACTGTTATCGAAGGCGCTGCTTCAAACACATCTGAGGTTCAGGAAGCTGCTCAGAACCTTGCCGCAAAGTGCGACGCTGTATTCTCACCTAACGACAACACTATCGCAGGCGCTATGGGTACAGTTACAGAAGTTATGAACAAGGCGAAGGTCCCAATGTTTGTTGGCGCTGACTCAATGGTAATGGACGGCGGTCTTGGCACTGTTGGTATCGAGTATTCCGACCTTGGCAAGGAAACTGCAAACATGGCAGCTCAAATACTCAGCGGTGAAAAGAAGGCTTCCGAGATACCAATAAAGGTATTCAACGAGGATCTCAGCACTTATATCAACAAGACAACTGCTGACACGATCGGTATCACTATTCCTGACGATATTGCAAACGGAGAAAAGACAGTTTACTTTGATTAAGCTATTGCAAAATCAAAGCAAACATAGTATAATAGTAGGGAGCGGGACTTTCGCTCCCTGCTATTTTTTATTGAAAGGAAAATTATATGAAACTGAATAAGAAAACAGTTATCTCGCTTATACCGAAAGCTGTGCTTTTGATCTTACTTCTTGTGATAATAAACACTCAGCTCACGGAAAGCGTTGTTACGGGAACATTTGAAAAGGGTCTTGTTTTTGCTATCCTTGCACTTGGAATATTCATCTCGTTCAGGATACTTGATATCCCTGACCTGTCGGTAGACGGAACTTTCACCCTTGGCGTTGCGGTGTCTGTAATGCAGGCTTTCAACGGCGACCCTATCAAGGGCATACTGCTGTCAATAGTTGCAGGAGCTATCGCAGGAAGTGTGACGGGAATACTTATCACAAAACTCAACGTTCAGCCTATCCTTGCGGGAATAATCACAATGACGGCTCTTTACTCCATAAACTTGAAAATCATGGACAGACCTAATATTTCGCTCTATAAGAAAGATACTATATTTACAATGGCTCAGAAATATTTCGGCGACTATTACAAGCTTGCGGCGGCAGGTATCGTGCTTGTTATTGCGGCTGTTCTGCTTTTCTGGTTTCTTAAAACTCAGGCAGGAATGTCACTTAGAGCCACAGGCGACAACGAATACATGGTTAGGGCTTCTTCAATAAATTCTGACAGAATGAAGATAATGGGCTTTGCCATTGCAAACGCTTTGGTATCCCTTTCAGGCGCAATGTACGCTCAGTATTCCTCGGCAGGCGACTCAAACAGCGGTACAGGTATGCTTGTGGTAGGTCTTGCTTCTATCATTATCGGTGAGATATTCTTCAGCAAGCACTCTATCCTCTGCGGAATACTTGCGGCGATATTCGGTGCGATAGCATACAGATTTGTTCTTGCTTTTGCAATGAATCTCGGCATGGACAGCAACTACACAAAGCTTTTCTCAGCCTGCATAGTTGCCCTTGCTATCTCTCTGCCTGCTATCAAGAAGTATATCACAAAGGCATACAAGCGTGTATGCAGTGACAAATAGGAGGTTTAAAATGCTTAAGCTTGAAAATATAAACATAACCTTCAACAAGAACACTGCCAACGAGCGTAAGGCGCTCCAGCATATTGACCTTGATGTGGCTGACGGAGATTTCGTTACTGTAATAGGCTCAAACGGTGCAGGAAAATCCACACTTATGAACGTTATCAGCGGCAGCTATGAGGCTGACACCGGCAAGATATTCCTTGACGGAAAGAATATCACTCACCTAAAGGAGCATCAGCGTGCAAGAACTATAGGCAGGCTTTTCCAAGACCCGCTGAGAGGCACTGCACCAAACATGACCATAGAGGAAAACCTCGGTCTTGCCTACAGCCGTGGAAAGCGTCGTTCGCTGACTATCGGTATCAGGAAAAAGGACGTTTCAGTGTTTAGAGAAAGGCTCAAGGAGCTTGACTTAGGTCTTGAGGACAGAATGAAAATGCCTGTGGGACTGCTTTCAGGCGGTCAGAGGCAGGCGCTCACATTGCTTATGGCGACTATCGTTACGCCAAAGCTTCTGCTTCTTGATGAACACACTGCGGCGCTTGACCCTAAGACCGCAGAAAAGGTCATGAGGATAACCGAAAAGATAGTAAAGGAAAACGCACTGACTACTCTTATGATAACACACAACATTTCAAATGCCATTGAATACGGCAACAAGACTATCGTAATGAGCCAAGGCAAGCTGCTTCTTACTATCGAGGGCGAACAGAGAGCAAACATGACGGTGGAAAAGCTTATGAAGCTTTATTCCGACACCGCCGAGGACGAACTTTCAGACAAGATGATACTTCAAGAATAATTAGACATACAAAAAGCTGCGGAGGGAAAACTCCGCAGCTTTTACTTTTGTTCTTTCACATAAGGCTAAACATATGTTATATCTATTCCTGCGATCTTTGCTCTGCCCTTTATGATAAGGATCTTTTC
This sequence comes from uncultured Ruminococcus sp., assembly GCA_934435205.1. Lineage (GTDB taxonomy): Bacteria > Bacillota > Clostridia > Oscillospirales > Ruminococcaceae > Hominimerdicola. Next base: position 94,041 of record CAKSAK010000007.1, read on the forward strand.
TTTTTCATCATAAGCTCCGTTAGGCTGGTCTATTCCGCCAAGAACGCAGTCGGCTTCCACCTTTATGCCCCAGTTCTTCGGGATATAAAGCTCTACTCCGCCGCAAAGCACATCAACATTCAGCTCGACTTCATTTCCTGCCATATCAGCAGAATCAAAGTACACCTCCATACCGCTGTAGCGGCAGCTTATGTCAACTCTTTTCAGCACCTTTGAGGTTATATACTTTGTGCAGCCTGAAAATCTTGCGTCGATACGCACATATTCCCCGTTGTCTGAGGATTTATCCCATGCAGGATTATCGGTAGTGTGGGTGGTCCACTTGCTTTGGGTAAATCTGTAGCGATAAGGGAAAATGAATGAAAATCCCACGCTGAGAAGCAGTGCCGCACCCAGAACAGGCCATGGGGTGAATTTCTCGATACCAAGAGTTTCGTCAAAGAGTATCGCCATGATAGCAAGAGGGAAGAATATTCCCCAGAAGTTAAGGTGTCTGACGCTTGTTACGATAACAGGAACGAGCAAGAGTGAAATTATAACGCTCCACACGCTTACGCTTCCCAGCAGACCTGTGCGGTCAAGGATAAGGGCAACGCCTGCAAGGATAAAGAACAAGCCCCATATAAGATTTTTGTTTTTCATAGAAATCTCCTTTCTCCAAGTCTGAGCTTCAAAAGCTTGTAAAAGCTTCGTGAGGCGTAAAGCTGTTTGTGAGTGCCTGCAAAGCTTATAAGGCTTGCAGAGGTTATGTTTCGTTCAACGGAATATATGTGCTTTACGTTCACGATAGCAGATTTTGACACCCGCACGAACTTTCGTGGAAGTATCTCTTCAAGCTCAAAAAGCTTCATTTTGACCTGAAAAACGTCGTCAGAGGTATGTGCGTTAAGATTATGTTCCCCTGTTTCAAAAAACAGTATGGAATCAAGGGGAGGATAGAACTGAACTGCGTCTTTGAAAAAAGCTATCTCAGGGTCGCCCTCTGCGGACTCCGCCGCCCTTTTCATTTTAAGCACACGTTCATCGGGCTGTGCGCACCTTATAACGATCTCGTCCTCAGGCATATTCTCGTCTATCTCTATCCTGATCTTCACGCTTTCACCCCCTGTTTTATCTGACAGCCTTATTATAATCTATTTTGCTTTCCTTGTAAACCCCTTTTGGCTGACAGGTACAGATATCTATGTAAGAGGTAAATTTTATGACCCAAAGGGGGTGCTGACCATGCAACACCCCCTTGATTTAGTTTTTTACCAGTAGCTTGCCTCGCTGCCTGTACCGTTTTGCATATATTTGTATATAAGCTCAAAAAGCTCGCTGTTGTCAACACTGTTTTGCTCCATATAATCCACAACGCCCTGAGCGGTAAGACCGCTTGCATAGTCGCTGTTTCTAAGCACCATTGCAAACTCTGCCGCAGAGCAAGCCTTAGCAAAATTCTGTGACACAGCCTCTGTATAGTCAGAACACATAACAGACTTTTCTATAAGCTTGCTTTCGCTCGCCTCAGGGTCTTTATATCTCACTGAAACTGTGAGCATTTCACCGCTGAGTTCGCTAGCTTCAGCCACCTTGCTCTCGTTATCCTGATATTTCAGAGACTTTTCATTGCCGTTATTTGGCACTATCTCATACAAAACCGTGACCTGCTGACCCGAGCCGATATCGCCTGCGTCCTTTGTATCGTCCTCAAAGTCCTCGTCATTAAGAAGTCTGTTTTCATAGCCTACCAGCCTGTATGCTGAAACATTTTCAGGATTGAACTCTATCTGCACCTTTGCGTCCTTTGCAACAGTGAAAAGCGTTCCGCTCATTTCTGTAACAAGCACCCTTTCTGCTTCGTCAACGCTGTCGATATAAGCATAGTTTCCGTTGCCGTTATCAGCAAGGGCTTCAAGCCTGTTGTCCTTATAGTTTCCTGAGCCAAAGCCAAGCACTGAGAGATATACCCCTGAGTCACGCTTTTGTGATATAAGATCGGTAAGTTCTTCTTCACTTGACAGACCAACGTTAAGATCACCGTCAGTTGCAAGAATAACTCTGTTGTTGCCGCCCTCTATGAAATACTCCTCTGCAAGCTTGTAAGCTGTGGTAATTCCTGCCGCACCTGCTGTCGAACCGCCTGCTGACAGGCTGTTAAGTGCTGAAACTATCTCGTCGCTGTTGTCGCCGCTTTCGCCCTCAAGAACAACGCTGTCGCTGCCTGCATAGGTGACGATAGAAACTCTGTCATCAGCCCCGAGGTTTTCAGCAAGCATTGAGAAAGCCTGCTGAACAAGCGGAAGTTTATCCTCGTCCTCCATTGAGCCGCTCACGTCTATGAGGAAAACAAGGTTTGTAGGCACGTCCTTGACCTTTGCTTCTCTTGCCTGAAGCCCCACCAGCATAAGCTTTGCTTCACTGTTCCAAGGACAATCTGAAAGCTCGGTATTTATAGACACTGCACCCTCTGTCGGCTTTTCATAGTCATACTTGAAATAGTTTATGAACTCCTCTGTTCTCACAGCGTCAGGATCGACCTCCCAGCCGTTGTTTATCATTCTTCTCACGTTTGTGTAGGAAGCAGTGTCAACGTCTGTGGAAAAGGTGGAAAGCGGTTCGTCTGAAACGAGCTTATAGCCGTTTTCTGTCAGGTGATTATACTCCTCGGTATTGTAACCACCTCCTATGTTCTCTGTGCCGTCAGTGTCCCCAGCTGTAACATTGTTGTATCTGTAGTTTTCCGCAGTTGTTCTTTCATTGTTATAGCTGCCGCTCTTTCTGCTCTCCGAGCCGTCATAACCGCTTCCGCATGAAGCAAGCATTGTCGCCGTCATAACAAGCGACAGAGCTGTGGTCAAGTTTCTTTTTATGCTGTTTGAAGTTGTCTTTTTCATAGCTGTCATCTCCCGTAAAATAGCTTGGGCGATATGCCCTTGCGTTATTAGCTACATAGTCCTCCACTTATCAAGCAGATCTTGCAGATCATTTTTCGAGGAATATCTCATTCGGTCATAGAAATAATCGTTCTTGCTTTTCTGCGAGCCTTTAAGAATACCCGAATCATCATCAAGGCTTTTCCAGCCGTTTTGAAAAACGATATCCCCGTCCAAAGAAATTTCTATCTGAGGTGCATTTTCAAAGGCCATAGAATAAGTGCCGTTTTCTTCCCTCAGTGGTATGAAATATTCTCTGTTTTCCTGCATGATATAAGGGGTGGAGCTTTCAATGGTGATATTTGTCTCACTTTCTTCACCTTTTTTTGATACAAGGCTGTTTATTCTCAGGGTGTAATGTGCGCTGTAGCTGTCGAGCCTTGCAGAAAGCACCGTCACATCTGCAAAGAAGTCCGTATCTTCCAGAACGCTGTCCTCTGTGAAATAATCGTCGCCCTTTGGAATGTAGCTGTCCTCATAAGCCTTTGTGTCTGTGTGGCTGAAGCTGAGCTGTTGGTATGTCTTTTCTTCTCTGTTTTCATGACTAGCCTTGTCAGCCGTTTCTACGCTATGCTTTGAAACACTGTCCGACTCTGAGCGGATATCGGCGTAAAGGCTTACGCCGCCGATAATAAGCACCAGCGAGGCTGCTGCCGCTGCAAATTTCCTGTAATTTCTGCGGCTTACTTTTATCTGTGTCTGATCCTTGTCCGTTTTGTTTTCAAGCTGTCCCTCTATCCTGTCCCAAAGCTTTTCCATGTCAGGGGCAGTATCGGAAATATGCTTTTTGTAAAGAAATTTTATGTTCTTAGCCATAGATACTGTCCTCCTTTACGGTCTTTTTTAGTTTGGAAACAGCCTGACGGTATTTCCATGTGACAGTACCCAACGGCTTCCCCACTGCCTGACTTATCTCACGAAAGGTCATATCCATTCCCAGCCTCATGTTCAGGATATCTCTTTCATCGTCTGAAAGCAGCTTCAAAGCCTCCTCGAAGGTGAGCTTTCCGATCACATCGTCGTCTACCCGCATACTGTCCTGCTGTTCTTTGTGCCCTGCTTCATCATCGTCAAGAGTCGGCGTTTCGTGCCGCCTTTTTCTGATAAAATCAAGAGCGAGATTTTTCGCCATTACAGTCAGATATCGCTTATGCCCCGTACCCTTTCGGTACTGACCTGCGGTGTCCCATAGCTTTAGGAAAAAATCTGATGTGAGGTCCTCAGCGTCCTGAGGACTTTTCACAATGTCAAGCATGATACTGTATATCACCTTGCCGTAGCATTGATAGATCTCCCTAAGCCCGTTTTTGTCATTTTTCAGGATCAGCTCCACCCTGAAATCAAACTCAGCGTCGGTCAAGTCTTTCACACCCCTCGATAACTTATATACGATTTTGCACGGGAGATTTTATGGCAAAATAGTATACAAATTTTACTTTTATTTTTTGTGCATTGATAACAAACTTATGTACAAACACAATTGTGCCGATAAGATATTTTAGCACATTAAAGTGCTTCTGTCAAATAAAAGAACACACCCCCGTCCATATGAACGAGGGTGTGTTCTTCGTGTGAAGATCTATGAGAAATTATTTGGAGAGGTCAATATTTCTTACAGCGTCCCTTACCTTAAGAACAAAGGTCGGAGAAACTGAAAGCTCGTCAATGCCCATTCTCAGGAAGGTTTCTGTGAGCGTTGTATCAGCCGCAAGCTCACCGCATATACCTATCCATGCACCGTTCTTGTGGGCATTCTCTGCGGACATCTCAATAAGTCTGAGTATAGCCTCGTGGTGAGTGTCGCAGAACTGCTCTATATCAGGGTTCTGTCTGTCGCAAGCAAGAGTATACTGAGTGAGGTCATTTGTGCCAACGCTGAAAAAGTCCACAAGCTTTGCAAGCTTATCGCTTATGATAGCCGCCGCAGGAGTTTCTATCATGATGCCAAGCTCAACGCTATCAGAAACTGTTATGCCCTGTTCTTTAAGCTCCGCCTTTACCTCATCGCACATAGCAAGGGCTTTTTCCACCTCTGAAACGCTTGTTATCATAGGGAACATTATGCCCAGATTGCCGTATACGGAAGCTCTGAAAAGCGCTCTGAGCTGAGTTTTGAATATCTCAGGTCTTGTAAGGCAAATTCTTATTGCTCTGTATCCCAAAGCTGGGTTTTCCTCTTTTTTCAGACCGAAGTAATCCACCTGCTTGTCTGCACCGATATCAAGCGTTCTTATGATGACCTTTTTGCCTGCCATGCTCTCAAGAACACGCTTGTAAGCCTGAAACTGCTGTTCCTCTGTAGGGAAATCAGAGTTTTCAAGATAGAGAAACTCACTTCTGAAAAGTCCTATTCCTCCTGCGTCATTGAGAAGCACTGCGCCGATATTGTCAACGCTTCCGATATTTGCATAAATATTTATCTTTTTGCCGTCCTTTGTGACATTCTCCTTGCCTTTGAGGGTCTGCAAAAGACGCTTTTTCTCCTCGTCTGCTTTCTGCTTTTTGGTAAGCTCTGCGGTGGTCTGCTCGTCAGGGTCAACAAATATTTCCCCTGTAAAACCGTCAACGATAGCAAAGTCGCCGTCCTTTATTTCTGACAGGAATTTGCTTCCAACGCCTATTACCGCAGGTATGTTCATGTTTCTTGCAAGGATAGCTGTATGTGAATTTGATGAGCCATGTGCAGTAACAAAAGCAAGCACCTTGTCTTTATCAAGAGATATAGTTTCACTTGGCGCAAGATCATCGGCACAAACTATCATCTTGTCGTCACCTGCTGAGCTGTCGCTGACATTGCCCGTGAGGTTTGCGATTATCCTGTTGGAGATATCCTTTACATCTGCGGCTCTTGCCTGCATATAGGGATCGTCCATAGAAGCAAACATCTCCGCAAAGTTGTCTGCTGTCACTGCCACCGCATATTCTGCGTTGACCTTCTGGCTGTCGATGATATTCTCTATAGACTCGTTGTAATCATCATCTTCAAGCATCATCATGTGTATCTCAAAGATCTGAGCGTTTGTTTCGCCCACCTCCCTGAGTGCCTTGTCATAAATGTTCTGGAGCTGTTCTGTGGCTGCCTGCTTAGCTTTGGCAACTCGCTTCTTTTCGCCCTCGCTGTCTTCTGTGTGGATACGTTTTATAGCGGTATCCTGCTTTTTGAATACTGAGATCTTACCCATTGCTACCGCACCGTAAACGCCTTTTCCTGTAAACTTAGTCATAAATATCCGCCCCTTTTTTCTCATAGATTTTAAAATTCTGATCCTCATGCTGTTTCCAGCCGATGGGACGTCCCTGCGAACACGCCTCAGAAACGTCCCGTCGGCTGGACGGCTTTTACCGCCCAGCTAACAGATAAAAACTAGAGTGTTTCCTCAAAAAATGCCTTGAGTGCCTCTGAAGCCTTGTCCTCGTCTGCACCCTCGCAGGTAACGGTAACAGTATCGCCCTGCTTAACGCCAAGACCCATAAGAGCCATAAGCTTTGTGATGTTCACGCTCTTTCCGCCCTTTTCGATAGTGCAAACGCTCTCGAACTCCTTTGCTTTCTTTGCAAGAAGTCCTGCTGGTCTTGCGTGGATACCAACTTCGTCTGTGATAGTGTAGCTAAATGTTTTCATGATGAATACCTCCAAATAATTATTTGATCTTCAAAATTATATCTCCTGCCGAAACGCTGTTTTGTGCGACAGGTTCAACAGACGCATAATCGTCCGTGTTGCCAATGATGATAGGTGTTGTCACCTTATAGCCTGCGGCTTTTATCTTATCCATATCAAAGCTTATGAGCAGGTCGCCTTTCTTTACCTCCTGACCGTCGCTGACATGGGCTTCAAAATACTGTCCGCCAAGCTTTACAGTGTCGATACCGATATGGAGAAGTATCTCAACGCCCTCGCTTGATACCATATTTACAGCATGCTTTGTGTCAAAAACGCTGTCTATCTTTCCGTCGCATGGAGCGTAAAGCTTGCCCTCTGACGGTTCAACTGCTGCGCCCTCGCCGAGTATCTTCTGTGAGAACACCTCGTCCTCAACGTCCTCAAGCTTAACGGCAGTGCCGTTCATGTGAGAGTAAAGAGTTATTGCCTTGCCGTTAGTTTCTGTATTTTCTGCGCCCTCGGTCTGCGGTTTTTCTTCTGTTTTATCAGAAGCTTCCTCAGTGCCGATAATGCTGTCAGGATCATCGCTGTATGGCGAGTCTATAAAGTCTTCAAGGTCTGATTTTATAACTGAGACCTTTGGTCCGTAAATGACCTGAACGCCGTTGCCCTTATGGATAACGCCTGAAGCACCGCTGGCCTTGAGCATATCGTCCGTGACCTTTGAGGCATCGTTTACTGTAACTCTAAGTCTTGTTGCACAGCAGTCAACGTCTGAAAGGTTATCCTTGCCGCCAAGACCCTTGAGTATCATTGCGCTTACAACGTCTGAAGCTCTCTTGTCTGCACCCTTTGCCTTTGCCGCCTTAGCCTCGTTCACGTCGCTTCTGCGATAAAGCTTAGGTTCAACGTCATCAGGCTCTCTGCCAGGTGTTTTAAGATTCATCTTTGTTATCATAAAGTAGAACACAAAGTAGTAAACTACTGCATAGATAAGTCCCACAACAACTATCCATATCCAGTGGGTCTTTGCGTTGCCCTGCAAAACTCCGAAAAGTGTCATGTCTATAAGACCGCCTGAGAATGTCATTCCAACGCCAACGTTAAGAATATGCATAAGCATATAGGAAAGTCCTGCCAATACGCAGTGAACAGCGTACATAAGAGGAGCAACGAACAGGAATGTGAACTCCAAAGGTTCTGTGATACCTGTTATCATTGAAGTAAGAGCCGCTGACAGAAGCAAGCTTCCTACTACCTTTTTCTTTTCAGGACGTGCAGTTTTATACATTGCAAACGCTGCAGCAGGAAGACCGAATATCATGAATGGGAACTTTCCAGCCATAAATCTTGTTGCTGATACTGAGAAAACTTCTGTTGACTTTGAAGCAAGCTCTGCAAAGAATATGTTCTGTGCGCCTGCCACCATGTTGCCGTCTATCATCATCGAGCCGCCAAGCTCTGTCTGCCAGAAAGGCATATAGAAAACGTGATGAAGTCCGAATGGGATAAGTGCACGTTCAAGTATGCCGTATATCCAAGTGCCTGCATATCCTGAGTTGAGTACAAGCACGCCAAGCTTTGAGATACCAAGCTGTACTACAGGCCACAGATAGAACATGATGATACCAACGATAAGGTATGTGACAGTTGAAACGATAGGAACAAATCTTGTTCCGCCAAAGAATGAAAGCACCTGCGGAAGCTCTGTTTTATAGAACTTATTGTGAAGTGCCGCAACGCCAAGTCCAACGATTATACCGCCGAACACGCCCATTTGCAAGGTGGTTATACCAAGCACTGAGGTGGTGGAGTTTTCTGCCATTGCCTCAACGCCGCCCTTTGCGGTGATAAGTGCGCTGATAGTGGTGTTCATTACGATATAGGCGATAGCACCCGAAAGAGCCGCAACTTCCTTTTCTTTCTTTGCCATTCCGATAGCAACGCCCATTGCAAACAGAAGCGCAAGGTTATCAAAAACGGCGCTTCCCGTTTTGCTCATTATGTCGAGGATAGTGTAAAGCACACCGCCCTCATAGATGAATTTGCCCAGATGATAGGTCTCGATAGTTGTGGCGTTGGTGAAAGAACTGCCTATTCCAAGAAGCAGACCCGCCACCGGCAGCAGTGCGATAGGGAGCATGAAAGAGCGTCCCACACGCTGCAATACGCCGAAAATTTTATCCTTCATAATAATAATATCCTCCAAAATAATTATATCTCAGCCGAATTATCATTATGGTACCGTTAATGATAATTCCGCAGCGAATACGTTATATAAGCTGTGGCAAGAATGCCTATTCGCTTATTTTCTTCAAATGGATCGAAAGAGTTATCATTTCATCTTCCGATATAGTTTTAGCATAATTCTTTAAAATATGATCCTGCATATGCTTTGCGCATTTATACTGCTTTTTGAATTTCTTTTTTATGATATCAGTGAACTCCTCGTCCCTGCTGAGAACATTAGGAAGCTCCTGAGATTTGAAGAGTCTTTTCGCAAGATATTTTAAATGAACAAGAAATCTTTCATATGCCACCGAATTCTTGTTTATCTTCCCTGACAAACAAGCGTCCGCTATCTCAGCACAGCCGTTCACCATTTTGGTGATATCCTGTATCTGTCCCATTTTTGTGCCAAGCCTTGCGTTTATGATGTGCATTGCGATAAAGCCTGCTTCATCACCCCTCAGCTCAACGCCCAGACGCTGATATATCTCCGCCACGCAATATCTTCCAAGAGCAAGCTCTTTCGGAAAGCAGTCACTTATGGCGTCCATAAGCGGGTTTTCAAATTCAAGTCCCTGCTTTTTTCTTTCAATGGCGAATGAGATGTGATCTGAAAGTGTTATTATGAGCGACTCATTGAGCTGTCCGTCGATATGTGAAGAAATATAGTCCACAAGATCTGCCGTGAGCTTTATATGCTCATATGGTATCTCGGTCAGACACTCGATAAGCCTTTTTCTAAGCTCTGAGTCCGTAACAAAATACATTTTCTGTATTTTATCCTTATCAGGCTCATCACCATATTTTTTCCCAAAGCCTATCCCCTTGCCTGAGATTATCTGCTCTTTTCCTTTATCGTCTATGACGCTTACGGTGTTATTATTTATCACCTTGATTATTTTCATTAAAAATCCCCCTATAAAATCAAAAAAACCAACCTTAATACGAACCCATACAATATGTCCGTACAAAAGTTGGTCATGCCCAGTCTATAAATGAAAGGTAACACTCCAATAAAAGATGTTATGTATCAATTTCACTATAATTATATTAACACACCTACATTTATTTGTCAACAGCGTACATAAAATTTGTTTTCCAAATCTGTTTTTTTAACAAATAAACTCATTTTGTTTTGTATAAAACCTACAATTATCAGCTTCAAAAGCACGAAAAAGCCGTGGAAACACTGCTGTTCCCACGGCTTTCGGTATGTTAAGAGAGTATCTGTAACGCTTTATTATTTTGTCATAAGCTCGCAAACGAGGTTTGCAAACTCAACAGGGTTGTCGATAGACATACCCTCGATAAGCAGAGCCTGATCGTAAAGGAGCTTTGCATAGTCTTTCAGCTTGTCCTTATCGTTAGCATAGAGGTCTTTCAGCTTCTCAAAGATAGGGTGGTTTGGATTTATCTCCAGAGCCTTTTCAGCCTTTACCTTGTTGCCGTCATTCTGAGGCATAGCGTTGAGGACCTTCTCCATTTCGATAGTTATACTGCCGTCCGATGAAAGGCAAACAGGGTGAGTTTTAAGCTTCTTTGAAAGACGGACAGTCTTTACCTTGTCAGCGATAGCTTCCTGCATGAAAGTGAACATATCCTTGTTCTCTTCGTCAAGCTTCTTAGCCTCTTCCTTTTCTTCCTCTGTATCAAGGTCGAGATCAGCGTCGCTTATGGACTTGAAAGGCTTGCCGTCATAGTTTATCATCACCTTGATAGCGAACTCGTCAACGTCCTGTGTAAAATAAAGAACTTCATAGCCCTTATCCTTGATCTTTTCAAGCTGAGGGAGCATTTCGATCCTTTCCTTTGTTTCGCCGCAAGCATAGTAGATCTCTTTCTGATCCTCTTTCATTCTTGAAACATACTCTTTGAGTGTAACGTTCTTGCCGTCAAATGAGGATGGGAACATAAGGAGATCTTTAAGAGTTTCGTTTGCAGCGCCGTATGACTGATAAATACCGAACTTAAACTGAAGCCCGAATACGCTGTAGAACTTCTCATACTTCTCACGGTCATTTTTCAGAAGCTTTGCAAGCTCGTTTTTGATAGACTTTTCAAGATTCTTTGCAATTATCTTGAGCTGTCTGTCCTGCTGTAAAAGCTCACGGGAAATGTTCAGTGAGAGATCCTCAGAGTCAACAACGCCCTTTACAAAGCTGAACCAGTCAGGAAGCAGGTCAGCACACTTTTCCATTATCATTACTCCGCTTGAATAAAGCTGTAGTCCCTTTTCATAGTCCTTTGAGTAATAGTCAAAAGGCGCACGAGCAGGGATATAAAGCAGTGCGTCATATGTTGCAACGCCCTCGTTCTTTGAATGGATATGTGCAACAGGCGGCTCATAGTCGCCGAACTTCTCCATATAGAAGTTGTTGTAATCCTCGTCCTTAAGCTCGCTCTTGTTCTTCTTCCAGATAGGGGTCATGCTGTTAAGAGTTTCAATAGCCTTGTGTACCTCAGGCTCTTTACCCTCCTCATTATAATGAGTATGCTCGACTTCCATTCTGATAGGGAATCTGATGTAGTCAGAATATTTCTTTACAAGCGACTGTATCTGATACTGATCAAGATATGTTGAATACTTCTCGTCATCAGTATCGTCCTTGAGTTTAAGTGTGATAGTCGTACCAACGCCGTCAGGCTTGTCGCACTCTTCTATTGTGTAGCCCTCCACACCGTCAGACGTCCACTTGTAAGCCTGATCGCTGCCAAAAGCCTTTGTTACAACTGTAACTTCCTTTGCTACCATAAAAGTAGAATAGAAGCCTACACCGAACTGACCGATGATATCGACATCGTCCCCAAGGTCATTGTCTTTCTTAAAAGCGAATGAGCCTGAGTTTGCGATAGTACCAAGGTTGTTTTCAAGATCCTCCTCGGTCATACCGATGCCGTTATCAGAAACTGTAAGAGTTCTGTTTTCCTTGTCGATAGCGATATTGATAGCGAAATCGCTCTTTTTCATTCCCACAGAAGTGTCTGTCAGGGACTTGAAATACAGCTTATCAATAGCGTCGCTTGCATTTGAGATTATCTCTCTGAGAAAAATCTCCTTATGAGTGTAGATCGAATTGATCATCATATCAAGCAGTCTTTTTGATTCTGCCTTAAATTCCTTTGTCTGCATAAAATCTCGACCTTTCCTTAATAATATTTTACTTTCTTTGAATACTGTTCCATATAATTAGCACTCTATCTATTTGAGTGCTAATTATATTATACAACAAGGTTGATAAAATGCAATAGTTATCACAAAATTTCTCTTATTTATTTACATTTTCATAACATTTCATCACATACCTGACAAAATACCATTTGCAAAAGCACCATGTTGTGTGCTATAATATATAGATAAGACCGAACAAGGGAGGAATAATATTTGACTACCAAAAAGTCTGTTTCTCTGCTGACCCCTGAAAAACAGCAGAAAAAGAAGCTTCTTACTATAGATTGCGTGAAAATTTCACTTCTGCTCATTTTATACAACCTGCTGAACAGGATATTCGCAGTGGTATTCTTTTACGTTGCATACACTTACCACTCAGGAAAATTCACTCTGAGCTACTCGGCAGTTATCAGCTATCTGAAAAAGCAGACCGCTTTTATAAGCTCAACTACTTTTTCCATGACGGCAAATTTGTTTATCACTCTTATGAGCGTGCTTGTTTTTGGGATATTTTTTGCTATACTTTTCCGAAAACGAGAATCAAGCTTCATAAAGCCAAAAAAAGGCACGGCAGTTAAGGGACTAAAATGGTTTTCAGCCTGCTTTGTGATAAACATTCTGCTGTCACAGCTCACATCTATCCTCACAGGCATACTTGGTCAAAACGGTGTGACAGTTCCAACAAGCGATTTTTCCATTCATCAGCCCTCTGCCCTTGCAGTAATAGTGCAGTTCTCATACGTTGTGATAATAGCCCCTATCGTTGAGGAATTTATCTACCGTGGAGCGATCCTCACGGCTCTAAGCCCATACGGAAGGGGTGCGGCGGTGCTTTTCTCGGCGCTCGCATTCGGACTTATGCACGGAAATATCCCTCAGGCGGCTTCGGCATTCGGTACGGGACTTGTTTACGCTATTATTGCCGCAAAATGCGGCTCGATACTGCCAACAGTTATAATACACTGTCTGAACAATCTGCTTGCCAACTTCTCGTCCATATCTGATGCGATAGGGCTTGAACACTATGAGACCTTCATGAGCGTTGCTGAGATAGTCATAGGTCTGGTGGGCTTTATGGTGCTTTTCACAAGCCTTAAAAAGCTTCTCATTGATGACAGCGAAAACGTGCTTACGCCGAAAGAATGCCGCAGATATGTTTTCGCAAACCCTGCCACAATAGTCTATATGCTCTGCCTTATCATACCGATAGTAAAGAGCCTTATCCAAGCAAACAGCTAAAATTCCAAACAAAAAAACGGGTGACTGCCAATAATTTGACAGCCACCCGATATTTTTATATCCAAAGAGCCTATTAATAAGCCTTGCCCCAAAGCACCATATGCTTTGCTGGCTTTCCACAGCATACGCAGGTATCTGATATCTCCTCCTGCTCAAATGGGATACATCTTGAGCCTACTCCTGTTAGTTCCTTTACCTTATCCTCGCAAGCTTCGTCGCCGCACCACATTGCCTTAACAAAGCCGTCGCCCTTTTCCTCAAGAGCCTTTGTTATCTCGTCAAGTGTCTTGCAAACATAGGTGCGTCTTTCTCTGTTTTCAAGTGCCTTTGCATAAAGACCATCATGAACAGCCTGAAGTCTTTCATTTACTGTTTCAACAAGCTCACCAAGCTTGCAGAATACCTTTTCTCTGTTGTGTCTTGTAACAAGCACACACTGATCGTTCTCAATATCCTTTGGACCGATCTCAAGTCTTACAGGAACGCCCTTCATCTCATACTGTGCGAACTTCCAGCCTGGTGACTGCTCTGAATCGTCAAGCTTAACTCTTATGCCTGCATTTTTAAGCGTGTTGTAAAGCTCGTTAGCCTTGTCAAGAACGCCCTCTTTATGCTGTGCTATAGGTACGATAACTACCTGAACTGGTGCAACAGCAGGTGGCAGAACAAGTCCGTTATCGTCGCCGTGTGTCATTATAACTGCACCGATAAGTCTTGTCGTAACGCCCCATGATGTCTGGAATGGGTGTGCAAGCTTATTATCTCTTCCGGTATAAGTGATATCGAAAGCCTTTGCAAAGCCATCGCCAAAGTAATGCGAAGTGCCTGCCTGCAAAGCCTTGCCGTCGTGCATAAGAGCCTCGATAGCGTATGTTGCTTCTGCGCCTGCGAACTTGTCGCTCTCTGTCTTTCTGCCCTTTACGACCGGCATAGCAAGCTGCTGCTCGCAGAAATCAGCGTATACGTTGAGCATTCTCTCTGTCTCCTCGATAGCCTCCTCAGGGGTCTCGTGGATAGTATGACCCTCCTGCCACAGGAACTCTCTTGAACGCAGGAATGGTCTTGTTGTTTTTTCCCAACGTACAACAGATACCCACTGATTGTAAAGCTTTGGAAGGTCTCTGTAGGAATGAACTATATTAGCATAATGCTCGCAGAAAAGCGTTTCAGACGTTGGTCTTACGCAAAGTCTGTCTTCAAGCTTTTCACTTCCGCCGTATGTTACCCAAGCTACCTCAGGAGCAAAGCCCTCAACGTGGTCTTTCTCCTTCTGAAGCAGGCTCTCAGGGATAAACATAGGCATGCAAACATTTTCATGACCAAGCTCCTTGAACTTTGTGTCAAGTATATGCTGGATATTCTCCCATATTGCATAGCCGTAAGGTCTTATTACCATACAGCCCTTTACGCTTGTGTATGAAACAAGCTCAGCCTTCATACATATATCAGTATACCACTTTGCGAAATCCTCGTCCATGGAGGTTATCGCATCAACCATTTTCTTATCCTTAGCCATTTATAAAACCTCTTTCTTATATCATTCAGATGTCATCATTATTTTGATCATCGCTGTTTTTATTTACAGCTTCACTGCTGACATTCTTCTTTTTCTTTTTAAAATTGAGAGCATAGATATCCTCGTTATATATCTTATAGTTGGGATCCCAGCCGTCAATGTGGGACTTATCAAATATGCCCTGCACCTTATAGTTCTCAGGATCATTCCCTGTATTCTCACCGTCCACCCTTTCGGGATCGTCCTTTTCGGCAAGCTCAGGGTGACGTTTTTCAATAAATCGTGCTATTTTCGGAGTAATAAGGCAAGCAATGACGATAAAGGTCATTATCACGACACAGCCTGCCGCCAGCTTCAACAGCAATAGCAGTAATTCTTTATTCAGACAAGTCACCTCTTTTCGCAAACATAAAGTTATTATAGCACAATTATTATCCAAATTCAAGGGGTGAAATATGAATTTACCGCCATTTCTGACCTTTTGCACGAAAAAAGGCGGAATCAAGTCCGCCTTTGGGCAAATATGGTCATTTATCCTCGACCTCCGCCTTTGAAGCTCTTTCATAGGCAAGGTCATAGAAAAGCTCCTGAGAATTGAGCGGCTCTTTGCCGTCTGAAACAAGGGTATATTCCCCGTCAGAGTCAAGCTCTCTTGCCTGACAATTATCTGCAAGCATTTTGTCGAACATCATGCTTATCTGAGCCTTGATATCCTCGTCAAGAATAGGTGTAGCGACCTCAACACGTCTGAGGGTATTTCTTGTCATAAAGTCTGCAGAGGCAATATATATCTTTCTTTCCTCGCCCTTGCCGAACATATAGATACGGGAGTGTTCAAGAAAACGTCCCACAATGCTTATTATCCTGATGTTGTCGGTTTCACCCTCAACGCCTGGGATAAGACAGCATATGCCTCTTACCACAAGGTCTATCTTAACGCCTGCTCTTGAAGCTTCGATAAATCTGTCGATTATCTTTTTATCCGTAAGAGAATTTATCTTCACGCCAATATAGCCCTCTCCCCCTGATTGTGCAATGGCTATCTGCTCGTCTATCATATCAAGCACCTTGTTTTGCAGGCAATTCGGTGCGACAAGAAGCTTGTCAACGCTCTTTACAGTATCGTCAGAAGCAAGGGCGTTGAATACGTCTATAGCGTCCTTTGCGATATCCTTATCGCAGGTCATAACAGACAGGTCGGTATAAAGTCTTGAGGTTTTCTCGTTGTAGTTTCCAGTGCCTATCTGAGTATAATACTCGGTCTTTGTGCCTGAACGCTTTGTGATAAGGCAAAGCTTTGAATGTACCTTATAGCCCTCCAGACCATAGATAACGGTACAGCCTGCCTTTTCAAGTCGGCGTGACCACTCGATATTATTTTCCTCATCAAATCTCGCTTTAAGCTCCACCAGCACAAGAACGTCCTTGCCATTCTCTGCGGCTTCACAAAGGGCTTCGACCACCTCGCTGTGCTTTGCCACACGATACAATGTCATTTTTATAGACACAACGTTTTTATCGTCAGCCGCCTCACGGAGCATATTGATAAAAGGCTTTATGCTGTCAAAAGGATAAGAAAGCAATCTGTCTTTTTTCTTTATCTGCGGCAGGATCGGCTTGTTATCGTCAAAGGCAGTAAACCTCTGCGGCACTCTCTTTTTATAGAAAAGCTCGGTTTTCTGTCTGAGTATATCCTGTATCTGGAACAGGAATGACAGATCAAGAGGAGTGCTGTTTCTGAAAACAGATTTTTTATCCACGTCAAGCTGTTTGCAGAGCAGGTCAACTATGTTGTTATCAAGCTGTCTTGAAAGCTCCAGTCTTACAGGTGCAAGACGCTTTCTTTTCTTGATAAGGTCAGCCATGAACTCACGGTAATCAAGGTCCTCATCATAAAGTGCGTCTGCGTCGATATCTGCATTTCTTGTTACTCTTATAAGTGACTTTGACTTGACGGTGTAGCCCTTGAAAATTTTAGGTACATAGTGGAGGATAAGCTCCTCAGAAAGCATATACTTACCTGTTGAACCGACCTTTATAAGCCGTGGAAAGACCTCGCTCCCGCAGGAGATAACACCCAGCTTTTCCTTGGAATTTTTGCTTTCAAGAACAACTGCGGCATAGATATCCTTATTTTTAAGGAAAGGGAAAGGCTGTCTTTTGCCCACCACCATAGGCGACAGGAGCGGGGCTATCTGATTAATAAAATACTGTTCCAACTGAGAATTTTCCTCCGCTGTAAGCTTGGAAAAATCAACAAGAGCAACGCCCTGCTCGGCTATTTTCTTCATAAGGTCAGCGTAGATCTTATTTTTACGCTTGTTAAGCTCGCCCACTCTAGCGATAACGGCTTTGAGCTGTTCCTTAGCGGTCATATTTGTTTTATTTTCCCTGCTGTCTGGATCGACCTCCATCTGGTCAGTAAGCGAGCCTACACGAACCATAAAAAACTCGTCCAGATTGCTCTGATAGATAGAAGCAAAAGAAAGTCTTTCGCAGAGTGGCACGCACTCACGCTCAGCCTCTTCAAGGACTCTTTCATTAAATTTCAGCCATGACAGCTCTCTATTCATAAACACATTTTTCATTGTGCCATACTCCTTTTATTATGATATCAAAACATCTATACTTATTTAATACATTATATCACAAAACGTCAAACTGTTAAAGAGGTTTAAGCAAAATTCATGTAAAATATTCTTATTATCCACTTCCTATATTGTAGCCGCACACAAAAATTATGCAAAATGACGCATTTGCTTTTTTAGCTAAAGCATAATACTGTGCAAAAAAGCAAAAATCAAAAAAGTCCAAATTTTTTATGCAAAAAAGGTTGACAACGGGGCATAAATAGTGTATAATAATCAAGTCGCTATGAGAAACGCATATGGCGGTATAGCTCAGTTGGCTAGAGCACTTGGTTCATACCCAGGGTGTCACCGGTTCAAATCCAGTTACCGCTACCACATTTCTCATAGCGAAAAATCGGCCCGTTGGTCAAGAGGTTAAGACGCCGCCCTTTCACGGCGGAATCATGGGTTCAATTCCCGTACGGGTCACCAAATACAAGGCTCTCAAATGACGATATATCGCCATTTGAGAGTTTTTTTTTACCCTGATACGGCTTCTGTCCTTTACTTGTCCTTTATACAGCTTTCGGCTGTCCTTTAGTGTCATCGGGCTTGCTGAAATCGAGTACCGAAGCGATTGCTTCACTTGCCCTCGCCTGAGCCTGATTGAAGACATGACAGTAAATAGAAGTCGTGGTCGTGATCGTTGAGTGACCTAATGCTCCCGACACGGCTGCTGCGTCTACGCCCTTGTTTATAAGAGCCGAGGCATAGAAATGGCGCAGGGAGTGAATGTCACAGAAACGGAAATTGTTTGCTTCACAGAATTCTTTAAGCCAGAAATACGGTGTATTGTTGTTCATCGGTCTGCCGTCCCACTTCACGAACAGGCGGTCATAGTCCTGCCACTTCGTTCCGAGCCTGATACGCTCCTCGTCCTGTTCTTCTTTGTATGCCCTGAGCAAGTCCATGACGTTCTGAGGGAATTTCAGAGAACGCTGAGATTTCTTTGTCTTGGTGGTGTCAGTGTAGATACCCTTTGAAGCGGTGTAGTTGCTTGTCCTGCGGATGCTGATAACGTTATGCTCCCAGTCAATGTCCTTCCATTCAAGACCGAGCATTTCTCCACGTCTGAATCCGCTGTAAATCGCCAAAGTAAAGAAAGTGCGGTATTTCAGTGGTGCGTTTTCAAGAAGCTGAAATAGATGTGCGACTTCTTCGAGAGTGTAGATGTCCTTCTCCTTCTTCTCGCCCTTCGGAACGGTAACACGTCTGCAAGGGTTGTCGGTGAGCATTTCCATCTTCACAGCGTAGCTGAATACATCGCTGATGAAGCTCAGATGATGAACTGCTGTCTTTCTCGACAGCGGTCTGCCGTTTTTCAGGCTTTTGCCGTTAAGTGCCAGATCGTTGATAAACTGCTGAATATGACGGCTGGTGATCTTATCAAGTTTGAGATGTCCGATCGCAGGATATACCCTCACAGTGAGCTGTCTCATACGCTCATAGGACGTATTGCGGAGGTTGAGCTTTGCATACTCCTCGAACCACTGCTCAGCGAAGTCCTGAAACTTAATGTTTGCCGTGACCTGCCCTTTCATGCACTTGTCCTCAAAGAGAATAGCCTGCTTCTGAAGCTCTTTCTCGATCTGCTTCTTGCTCATACCGTCCGCAGGCTTCCATGACATGGTCTGCACGACCTGATTCCCCGATGTATCATATCCGCAGGAAACTCTGATCTGATAGGAGTTTCCTCTTTTTCTTATAGTAGCCATAAATGATTCCTTTCTATCACATAGATTTTATGGCATACTCCTGTTACTCTAATCATAGCGCGCATTTGCCCGTATGTCAAGTAAAATCTTTATTCTTTTTGTCTTTTCGGGAGTATGCCGAAATCTATGCTTTTGTTCTATGGTGTTTGTGGATTTTCTGTCTGTTGACGCTCAAACAGCGTAAAATCGCCGTTCTCAGTGTACAGACTTACTTGTTCGCTGTCTGTCCGTTGAAGTAGGCAAGCAAGTCTGCCTTGTTGATAAGCATCTTGCCACGCTGACCGTCTCCGGCTCTCATGTAAGGAAGCTTACCCTGGGCAATGAGCTTGCGGACAGTATGCTCTGACAGCCCCTTGACCGCTTCGGCACACTCCTTGATAGTCAGCACCTCAACAGCATTGGACGTAACCTCAGCCACCTGTTCGGAATCATTTGTTTCGATAAGTTCGCTCAGAATGCTTACGAGCTGAGCGATAAGCTCGTTCTTTCTGTTTGTTGTCATAGTTGAAAAAACCTCCATAGCAGGTACTTCCCCTGCTTTCTATCTTGTTTATTTGTTATTCCAGCACATTCTTTCTTGTGGTGCTGTTGTACTTGTACTGCTGATAATCGGTATTCAGTCCGCAGGCAGAAATAAACGCCTTAGCCTTTCTCAGCTCACGGGAAAGCTCGTCCTCACGGCTGATACGCTTTGTTTCCTTTTTCAGCTTCTCACGGGTGAAAAGTCCCTTTTGCTCCTCGGCTTTCTTGTAGGCGGCAAGCTCCGAGGAAACAGCAGACAGTTTTGCTTTCAGTTCATCACGCTCCCGTACAGCTTCATCACGTTCCTTACGGAGCTTCTTAGTCTGCTTCTGCGATGCAACTTCTTTCTTTGCAAGGTCGGTGACGTTCTGCCAGTCCTCCTGTGACACCGTAACCTTACCGCCGAACACGGTCTTGCCCGTTTCGATGCTGTCGATCTCCGCAAGTTTAGCAGTTTTCTCCTTGACAGCTTTAAGTATTTCACGCTTTTCGCCAAGCTCCGCTTCGACCTGAGCGTTCTGCGTTTTAAGCTCATCATTCTGTCGGCGCTGTTCCTTATACTCAGGTATCTCAACTGTCCCTCTCGCCTTTTCGGGAGCGAGGGGCTTGATACCATGTTCAAGGCAGATCCTATTCAGCACCTCGACCTCGGCAACTCGCCATTTGGCTATAGCCATTTTGCCCTCGCCGTATCCCATTTCTCTAAGTGCCTGAGCGATGCCATTCTGCGTGTCCTGCCCTCGCTTGTAGTGACCGACAGGAATGTAGTCGATGTGCAAATGGGGAGTTGCTTCGTCCATGTGCAGGACAGCATTAAAAACGTAAAAGTTAGGGTTGCGTTCTTGAAATCCTTCCATGTACTCTTTCAGGCAATCGGCAACGAGCTGAAAATCCTCAGTGCCGTACCCCGAATCTTCCTTCTTGCCGATCTGAACAACGTCCTCATAAAAGCTCTTGCGTTTGTCGGCTGCGGTGCGGACAGTGTTGCAGGGGGTTACACCGAAAAGATGCTCGTAGTAGCTGCCGTGAACCTTGCGGTCATTACGTTTCTGTTTAGCATTATAACGCTCGGTTGATTCCTTGAAAAGCCGATCGTATGCTTCGCCAATCGGCTGACACACGAAAGTGATATTATCGGGAGTACGGAACACGTCAACATTGTCCGCAACGAACTCCCTGTTGTTGTGAGTCAGAGAACCTTTTCCCTGACCAAATGAGATTCGTTTTTCTTTCATTTTATTGACCTCGTTTCTAATTGGATTTGGTTATCTCTTTCTGTTAAATCCAATCATATTTACATGGGCAACACTTCCTTTCATGACCGCTAAGGCGGAATTGCTATCGCAAAGCCCTGACGGGCGAGAGAGGCGCGGAGCGCCGATTACAAGGGTCGTGAGCGCCGCTTGTAACTCCGTAGTACTTGCGGCAGCATAAGACCGCCACAAGAACTACTCCGCCCTGCGGGGCTATCCCTGACGGGAAAGAAACGGTTGTCGGAGCAGGCGGAAATGTGGGCGCATTTATTCAAAAATCCGCATTACATTTTTTCAAAATCAGCATTTCAAAAATGATGATTCTGCTCATGAACTTTCGCTCAAAAGTGAGCTAAAGTCGATGCGATTATCTTCAACTTTAACTCGGACAAAAATGTCCATGTTCAACATTTTGTTAAGCTAAAAATACTCAACCAACATCGACCTCCGGCAACCAACATTCAGGTCTGTCTCTTGCAAAAGTAGCTATTCCGCTATTTCAAAGTCAGCCACCACAAAAACCACAAAATCCAATGTGATTCAGATATGGGGATTCACATGAACCATCTGAGCTTTTTTGTTGTTGGCAGCGGTCACATCTTCATAAGCGATATACCCATACTCCGCAAGAGTATCAAGAGCCGAGTAGAAGTCTTTTGCCGTTGGGAACAGATTGCATCGGCAGGCGTGGTAGAGATCGGACTTCAAACCCTTTTTGATATTCTTGGTCTTGAAGATCTGAATGATCTTCTCAGCCTTGACGATGTTCCCGTCAGGGGCATTCACACTGAAACCGTATATTGCCTGATAGCGGTAGTAGTGAGCTATGTTGAACGACCTCACAAGCGTATCATGGCTGACAGCTTCTGCGGACGGCTCGATACCTCTGGAACAGCAGTCCGCACAATGAAGAATACAAGCTATCCGAAGTATCAGACCATGAAACTTTCCACCCCAGTCCTGACAGCAGCACATAGAGCCTTTTATATCTTTTTCGATATACTTATTACAATAATCTATGTACTCCTCGGAAGCATGACGGGACAAATGTAGTATCGTTTCTTCTCCATTATGGTCTTTCTTTCCTCGCATGAGCTGAAATATGAGATCGTGGTATTTCTGTTTGACCTCTTTTGATACAGGAGCAGTATCATATCTGCGGTTTCCGACAGCGCTCTCGGCAAAGCAGTGAACGAAACGTGCAAGCAGACCGCTTGACCTGAACGCCGTATCATTCATCATGTTATCCCAAATATATGGCTGACCTGCGATAGCCACCGACATATACGGACGGGGAATCTCAGCTCGTCCACGAACAACACGGTCACAGACGTACTTCTCTCCGTTCCACGCTTTCAGGAGCAGATCGAGGTTCGGAATACCGCCGCTGTATTTGCCGTTGAAGTTACTGAGCATTCCTGCTTCGTCCGAGATCATAAGCAAAGTATCATTATTGCAAAGCTCGATCACAAGCGATTCGGGCGTTATATCGTCAACGGCTATACGGATAGGAGTGGTGTTTCGGATATTATCAGCCTGGACACGGAGCTTTGCTATGGCTGCGGTATCAGGCTCGTCCTCTTTCTCCATAGCCTTGACACGAGCTTCAAGAGCCTTGACGTCCTGCTGTGCTTTGTACATTTCCTCACGGTGATCCTTGTTGTACTTGCTCTCAAAGCTGTCGAACGGAGCTTTGATGAAGTGCATCACAGGGCTTTTTCTTTCAGACGGCTGTGCTATGATGATCGAATACAGCACAGGCGGTTCGGTGTGGTCTGCTTTTCCTGCAAGTCTGTACAGACCTGTGAAGCAGTAGCCCACGGCTGAGAGCATTGCTGTCCCTGCCATTCCCGCATCGGTGAAAGTCGTGACCGAGATCGCCTGCACCATATCACGCAGGACGGGCGGCAACGCTCCGAGGGGAAACGGGATAGTATCTGCCGTATGCCGTAGCGGACGGGGTTCTACCCATTTGATTTCATTCATAAGTTTTGTTTTCCTCTACTTTTGTAATTTTTCTTGTATTTCTATTGACAGATTGCGTTTGATGTGCTATAATAATCTAAGAAATGACACGTTGCAATCTTTGAAATATATTATATGCTATCTGAGTAGCATTTGTCAAGCAAAAATAATCAGAATTAAATAAGTTCTGCTCTTTGCACAAATTGGAGGGACACAAAATGACTGTCTTTTGGAGAAAATACAATGAACTATGTGACGAGCGAGGTGTGAAGCCGAGAGCATTAGCCACAGAGCTGGGCATATCGGCTGCGACCGTCACCAAATGGGTGAATGACGGTATGCCGAATCTCGATATGATAACGAGAATAGCCGAATACTTCGATGTTCCGATAGATTATCTTATAAACGAGGACGATACACCGATCATTCCGCAGGCAAACAAGAAAAGAAGTGTGTTCAAGTCGGTAAGCTCACTGTCACAGCGTTGGGTGAGCCTGCGCCGTGGAAGTGAGATCAGCCTTGAAACGCAGTTGAAGATCATACCTTATGTGAATTGCTCGGTGCAGTTCCTGAATAATGACCGCTATCTCGAGTACGTTCCCGAAGCCGAGTATGATACTGAGCATTTGAAGGACACCGAAACAATATTCGATATACTGGGGATTCTCGACCACTGTGCCGACACCGAGAGCTACCGTATCGTACAAACGCAGCTCTCACGCATCGTTCTTTATCACCTGAAAGAAAAAGGTTTTGACCGTGAAGCACTCCGCACCGAGCATCTCGATCAGCTCAAAATGGAGTACCTCTACACAGGCAAGGACTGCGGCAAGACGCACAACTACGGGCTGAACTTCTCGGATATGGACTTTCTGAGAGAGTTTACGGGGCTGAGTTATCAGGTTATGTTTACGGGGTGTGAATAAAATATAGTAAAGAAACCTCCGCAAGATTATTTTCCTGCGGAGGTTTTGGGTATTACAATAGCATAATCAAACTATACTAAATGACTTAATTTGCTTTCAGTGAATCTAAGCAGATAGTAAAGTTTATCAATAACTCTGTAGTCATTTATTGTTTTAATTTGCGATTTGCAATAATCAATTATTTCATTCAAAAAATCAATACTTGAAGAATAGCATCCTTGTAATACAATATTGTTTTCGAGATAATGTAAATAATTTAATATATACTTTTCGTCGATGTCCTTTTCAACAACACCTCTACCAAAAGATGATTCGCCTATTATAGGAAGTAAATTAGCCTGGGGAGAGTTTTGAAGAAAAGCATCAATTGCCTTTTGAACGCTCTCATCGATCTTTTCAGCAACAAAACTGTCAATTAAAATGCGAGGATGTACCGCAACTTTTGATTCCAACTTATATGCCTCTACTACAGCTGGACCAAAAAACATATTTCTTTCGGAATCAACGTAAGCATCTCCGTAATATACGCCTCCACGAAACAGTATCTTTTCTTTTAGAAGTCTTAAAAATATAGGTTCACAATTACACAATGCCACCTTAAATAATGCGCCAATATCCTTGCGTTCTTCTTCAATATCCTCTTTGAATTGATAAAAAATGTAAGCACAATCTGAAAAGGTAAACACCTTACGCTGATATGCGGTATGTGGCATATCATTTTTGAGTTGTGATTGGAACTCTTCATGAAAAACAGTGTTTATAAGATAGGATTCTTGAAAATCTGTCTTATTCTGACTTCCAAGGACATCAACGAAAATTATTAGATACTTCGAGTAATTTCTCTGTTTATTAGTCATATTAACCTCACATTTCAATGATATGGTACAATTTCAACTACATACAAGCCAATTACTTGCACATTCCTGTATGTAATCATACCATTCGGTTTCATTTTCAGAAGTATCAACTTTGTTTATTATCATATCGAGAAGTCTGCGAACATCTGATGATTTTGGCTGTGTGCTGTAATTATATGAGTTTTCAACCAGTTTCATAAACAAATCTAAATCAAGTGGAACAATCTTAGATTTTCCACCATAATAGGAGATATTAGTCCTATTCAACGTGAAGAAATGTGCTACTACCGCAGGATTGATATTCGGAGCTATAAACAGGCAATATGTATCTTTGCCTGAACGCTTCTTCAATTGACCATAGTGTCTTGCAACAGGTTCTCCCTCTGTTTCATATTGCCTTTGTCCTGACTGCAAGGTGACCTCTACCGACATTGAATAATCTGAGTAATCGCACTCTATGTCCGGCATATTGCCCTGTGCAGTAGATAACGGCTGTCCGGAATCATCAAACTTAAAGTTACCCTTAATATCTCCGCCATCAAGCATAGTCATTGCTCTCCATGTATTATACTCAAACATTAACGGTGCATCATAGTACTCATCAGATATAATTTCATTGAATGTATCAATAATTTCGGAATATAGAGCATACGACTTTATTTCAGCAACTTGTTCGTGAATGACAGCTTCTTTGTGCCTTTGGACAATATCATCACGCAAATCTTTGAGCTTCTCAAGCTCCATTCCACTTAGTTCTCTTTTAGTATAAGAACCTATCTTCATAAGAATATCAATGATATTATCTTTGTTATCCGTATAAAGAACAGGGGTATCCTTTGAAAATAAATGCTGCTTATATTGTACTGAATCAGTAACAAACACTGGATTTCTGTCAACATTAGCAAGAATAAAATCTGCTTCTGTGATTTTATCAGCAAAAATAGAAATTGATCTGTTTTTATGAGAAATAGATATTAAGCCTGTATATCTTAGATATCTAAAGCAAGCGTCTGTGTAATCTCGCATATTGCTCTTTTTAGTAGAAATAAACTTTTTAAGACTTGCATCTGTTGTTTCTCTTGTTTTTGTTTTGCCCGATGCGATAGTGTCAGAGTATAGTTCTTTTATTGCCGAAGTCCATGTTTCATCTACTAATTTTTTGTATTTTCCACGATATTCTTCTTTCTTTTTTCTGAAAGCAAGTATCATATTTTTAATTGTATCAAAGTTATGATAATCCGTTAATTGCAGAGCAAATATTTTAATTTCGTCAAACGTTAAGTATTCAAGTGTGCGTACTAACCTAAGAATTTCAAGGTATGGGCGAACACAAAACGAACCTGAAGTATCACCATTTTCAACATGGTAAGGTGATGGCAACTGATATTTCAATAGTTGTCTGAGGAAGATTTCTTGAGGCCTTTTGCCATAAACTAACGCTTTTCCAGCTTCTGTCAAAGAGATAGAAGGCTGTAAGTCTACAAAACCCAATGCTTTAGGCGCCCTGTTTATTCTATCTCTTGCACTAAATGCTTTATCAGAAGGAGAGCCATTACCTTCAAAGAAGCTGGATTTTGCAAGCTCGTCAATAAAAGCCTCCTGAGAGTATGCATTCCATTCTTTACCATCAAACTTTTCGTGTAACAAACGAATTTCAGGGATCATCTTTTGAGGTGATCTTGGTGAAGTAGTAAAGAACAGAACTTTATTTCTTAAAACAGCCATATATTCGCTCCTTAATAACTCCTTAATAATTCTTTACAACTATGTGCATTTTATCATTGTTGAATCTATTCTTAATATTCACAGAATAGTTTTTATAATACTCATCAAAAATATATTCACCATATAACTCTTCTGTCAACGGAGTTTTACCTATAATCATTAAGGCACGACAAGGAAGGTTTCTGAAATCAGCAGCCAGACGGCGATGTTCAGCCTCATCAAACCCGTTCATCAAATCAATATTTCCATAATCATTAAATACACAATCATATGGGGGATCGAGAAAAATGAAATCTTCTTCCTGAGCCATATCAAATATCCTTCTATAATCGAGATTATATAACTCAGCACGTTGCAAGAGTTCACTATGCTCTGGAGTGATCAAGTGAGTATTGAGGTTAGGGTATCTACCGAACGGAACATTGTATTCACCATTATTATTATATCTTATCATTCCAGAATATGCAGTCTTGTTTATAAAGAAATAAATAACACCATCTAAGTATGACCCATCTGGATGATTAAACAATTCTCTCATATGATAATACAAATCTTCGTTTGCATTTGGTACTCGCTCGTCAGGAGTTAAGGCTTTTAATCTTTTGAATTCAGCCTGATTACGCTCATAAATCGCTTGAATACCATCAAGTTGCGTTCTCATATCAGGATATTGATTTCTTAATTGCGTATAAAAGGTCATAAGCCTTTCATTAACATCATTTAAAATGGCATTATCAGGCTCCAAATAGAAAAAAACAGCTCCGCCCCCAAAGAAAGGCTCAATGTATCTATTAAAATCATCTGGTATATATTGTAAAAAGCGTGGAATCTCTCTCGATTTTCCACCTCTGTACTTTAACACGGGATTCATAATCATACCTCCAGACCAAACACTTCCCCTATTATTATAACATAGTTATAATAATAGCACAATACAACATTTGAAAAATCTCCTTTTTGCACAATAAAGTCCCTTGAAATTGTCTGTTTCAAGGGACTTATGGTTAAACGTATATCATACACTCAAACACCGCTTCTCTCGCCATATAGACGAAGCAGTTCTCCAGACCGAGCATCTTCTCAGCATCACCGCTGAGGACAGCTTCCTGATAGCAACTGTCGGTCTGCTTCCAAAGCTCTACCTGACGGGAAATAGCTTCACTGACTTTCAGTTCCATATCATCAAGGTACAGCTCTATCCTACCCTCGTTGACGAGCCTGCGAAGCCTGTTAGGACAATGGCTATCAGAGAAATGAAGATGATACCTGATGAAATCGGTATGGTAGGTCTTGCTTTCTTCGGTCTGCGTATCGGCATTGAAGTGTGTAACGGTCACGGTATTGGTGTCCAGTCTCCACAGCGGAACGTATTTCTTTTTCAGCGAGCTGTATGCGGTCTGTTCGCTCTTATATCTGCTCATACCGTCCACCTCACTTTATGGGCTTGATCATTTCAAGGACGAGCTGTTCGCCGACCTTGAAGCCCTTGCGGAACTCATTGCGGTTGGAGAGATTATGCAGCTCAATGTCCGCCGACTGATATTCGTCAAGAATTTCAGTGCTGTCGGGATAGGCTTTTTTCAGTTCAGCTTCTGCTTTAACAAGCCTGTCGAGGGCAGCTTTGTATGAACCGTCCATATCCTCAATCTCGGTCAGGTGGAACAGGTCATAATCGTAAAGTTCATCGAGAATATTTTTCATTTTCGTGTCCTCCATATTATTTGGTTGATGTTCTTCTCAAAAGAAAATAACAGGAGTATGACCATAACGCTGTCCTTTGTCTGTCCTTTACACGTTTCAAAAAGATAGAATAAAGGACAGCATAATAAAACGAGTTAAGGTTAAAAAACGCCGTAAATACGGGCTATTTCCCATATCACGGCAGGTTAGAAAATGTGAAAAATATAATTCAATTCCCGTACGGGTCACCACAACAAAGTCTCGGAAACAGCGTAGTATCGCGGTTTCCGAGACTTTATTTTTTCCTAAAATCTCCTCAACCACTTATCTGCCACTTATTTTAAAAATAACCGCTTTCGACTACCTCTTGGCTGTGTTCTATGTACCCCGCAAGGCTTGCGCCCTGCGGTTGTTTTTATGCCCCGAAAACTTGTCCGAACTGTTCTTCTTCCTGCTCGTCCTCATCTTCGTAGGTGCCCTCTGTGCTGTCCTCGGAGTGCTTTTCTTCTTTCACTTTAACCTCGTTCGTGAAGCTTAGAGCGTTGCTTATCGCATCGCAGTTGCGTGCTCTCGCCTCTTGGAACATATGGGAATATAAATTTAAGGTCGTTCCAACAACGCTATGTCCCATATCTGCGGACACCGCTACAACGTCCACACCCTCAAAAATCAGTAGCGAGGCATGGAGGTGACGTAGAGAGTGAATATTTCGGAACGGTATTCCGATACGCTCGCAGTAGCCCTGAAGCCACTCAAAGGGAGTCTGCGGATTCATAGGTGCACCGTTCCATTTGGTGAACAGCCTGTCGTGACCCTCCCATTTTGTACCGAGCTGTTTCGCTTCCTTGGCCTGCTCTGTCCTGAACTGCTTTAGCAGATTCATTATAGACGGCGGAAACTTTGACACACGCTTGGACTTTCGCGTCTTAGTGGTATCGGTGTATATGCCTTTTTCTTTTGTATACTGAGATGTTCTGCGGACATGGATCAGGCTGTTCTCAAAGTCGATGTCCTTCCATTCCAATCCCAGCATTTCGCTGCGCCTGAAGCCGCTGTATATCGCAAGCAGCAGATACACTTGGTATTTCATAGGCTCGTCACTTAAATGTTCGTAGAGTGTTTTTACCTCGTCCAGCGTATATATCTGCTTTTCCTCTTGCTCGGATTTTGGAACAACCACCCGTCTGCAAGGATTGTCAGTCAGCATTCCCATACGGATAGCGTAGCTGAACACATCGCTGATAAGGCTGAGATGATGCACCGCCGTTTTGCGTGACAGCGGCTTTCCGTTGTTCATGTTCTTGCCGTTAACCAGAAGGTCGGTGATGAATTTCTGAACATCTCGACTGGTTATCTTATCAAGTCTTTTGTGACCGAGTGCAGGGTATATGCGTTTGGTGAGTTGTTTCATTCTTGAATACGATGTCGGACGAAGATTGACCTTTGCATATTCTTCAAACCACTGTTCGGCAAATGTCTCAAACTTGACTGCCGCTGTTATCTGTCCTCGCTTGCAGTCCTCCTCGAAAAGTATTGCTTGACGCTGCACCTCCTTTTCGATCTGCCGAGGTGTCATACCAGGCTCAGGTTTGTAGCTCTTGTACTGATTGCGCTGCTTACCGTCTACGCCATAACCGCATGACACCTTTATTTCGTAAGTCCCATTGGGACGCTTTCTAATAGTCGCCATATATATTAAAACCTCCGTTTCAAAACTATGGCGCATTTCTACCGACAACATTTTACCACATCTCGGTGGAAAAGTCCAGAGAAATGCGCCACCGTATACTCGTATCTTTCCTATGAGCTAATTTCTTACGATGTTTTTCCACGGAGATAGTTCAGAAAAATATCCTTGTTGATGAGATACTTTCTGCCGGCCATTATGTGCGGAATTTGATCGTTGATGCACATCTGACGGACTCTGTACTCGGTCATGCCGTTTACAAGAGCAGCCGCCTCCTTGATCGTAAGCATGGTGATCTTTGTTTCGTTTTTGTTTTCTGCCATTGTATTATCACTCTCCTTGTTGTTTTGGTAATTCTGCTTATGGTATGTGTGATGTTCATTTTTACATCTGTCCTTTCACAGTGTTTTCAAGGGTACAGTGAAATGTTGTACCATTGGTATGTCGGAAATATATTCCGTGTTCTCTTGTCAGTAAAGCTGACATACAGTAACGTTTTGTTACACAACTTAATATGAGGTAAGGATTCGTCCCCTCATCGGAGACCTCGTCACGTTCCGTTACTCTATCGATGCTTGTTCAGATTATTCATCATCGGCTATACCCTCATCAAAGTTTCTTGTTATCAGATCATCAAAATTGATCTTTCCTCTTGTGCGTCTGACATTGTTCACCGCCTCACGCCTGATGTCCTTCAACTCGTTCTTGCTGAGCTCAAAGGTGTCTACGAGAATAGCTATCAGCATTTCAACCTCGACTGCATATCTGAACAAGCCTTTTGATATTTTTGTTATGCCTTCATCGCTTGCTTGAGCAATGCACTCCGCAAGCTCCGGCACAAGAACATTACTCTTGGTAGAGATAGCTCTTGTTGCAAGAAACAATTTCAGCGCCTGCTCTATCAGTTCCGAACGGCTGATGTCCTGCTTTGTACAATAATCATCACACTCTGCAAGCACATCGCCGGACACATAAATCCCTGTTCTGATTTTATCCAAGGTCAATCCTCCTTCTGATATTTGTAGGCATTTCTGAAATCAATAATGCCGTTTGTCCTGCGCACATCTTCAGTACACATTCCGTACAGCTTACCGACATCGATTTCATCGACATCTGTCACCGCCGCAAGTATGTGCGACTGTATTGCAGACTGCACCGCCAGCTTGAACAATGCTCTGCTGATACGCTGCTCACTGCCTTTTACGATCCCGTCAATGACAGCTGATACCGTTTCACCGAGATACTCCGTCATATTCTCCGAATTACAATCAAGATATCCTGCATAAAACCTGATCGCTTTTTCAATAAAATCGCTCTGCGACTTTGCATTTGCTGCCGCCATATGAGTGGTCAGCAGTTCTTTTACTTCCGGGTAGAGCCACACCGCCTGTTTTTCTTTTTTCGCCATGAAAACGCCTCCTTAATACTGTTCGACTTTGTCCTTTCGCTGATATTTCGGTCGTGATTTCGCAGCGTTGCCCTCTTATGGTAACACACACCAAAACCACAACCCCCTAAAATACTGCACAAGACCTTGCCCAAACGCTCGCAATTGCGGTCGGCTTTGCCGTCCGCTGTGAATGCGGCGACCCCGCCGCTTTAACCTGCAATCTTATTCCTCTACGTCATAACCGCTTGGAATTTACCCGGCCCGTGCAATATGCCGACAGCCGATTTTACTCCATTTTTCTCATCTTCCTTCTGCAAAAAATATCTTGCTGTACCTCGCTCACAAACGCCGACAAATCGCTCACAGCGGCGTTTTGTTGGCTCGTTGGTTAAACTATCCGACCTCGGCTGTGGGGCGGTACAAATCGCCCGATAGCCGTTCTTCCATCTTTAGCTTATTCAGCATCGCCACATTCACTACTGTGTTGGAGTTATCCCTGACCGAGACCGTGTTGCGGCTTGTCCTTGACAGCAGCAAGCCCTCTTTACGAAGCTGACGGAGTAGCTCATTTTTGCTAATAGAAAAATGCTCGCCCTGCTCGGCGCACAGCTTTCGCACCTCGGAGTGTGTTGTGTCTGCGAACAGGTAGTAGTGCTCATCGTCCTGCAAGCCGATGCAGTTTCTCTGACGGGGCGTGGAGTCAAGCCCTTTTGTTTCTACATAGCACCTGCCGCTGTCCAGCAGACTTTTCAGTTTCTCACAGAAGCGAGTGGTCGGATTTTCAAGCTCGATGATTTCTGCGTTTGCAGACACAGCTTTCAAAACGATCTCGTCGAACACCTTTTCAAATTTATCAAGCTCCGACTTGTTGATTTGATTTTTCGATTTAAGAAACACAAGCAGAAATGCAAACCCGATTTTCAAGTGTGCAAGCATGTCGGGTGTGCGGTTGTGAAACTTAATTCTGTTTGCACACAGCCTGTCCAGATAAAACTTGCGGTATTTCAAAAACACATCTTCGAGTGTTTTTACAAAAGCACTTTCATCATCAAGATACACATTTTTAATCCACTCAATGTAGCTTTGCATAATCCCACACAGCACTCCGTCATTTGCTAACTGCTGATATTCTGACAGGTCATCAAGCTGAACATCGTTTTCATTAAGTTCAATATTGAAGTATCTCGCCGAACCCGACACGGAAATTTCAGGAGTGTACTCCGCTGTGATAATTGCATTGCCTGTAGGCGGTTTTGAAGATTGTAACTCCGCTTTTGAATTTAGTCGCGCACGACCAATTCTATCACCGTAGTATCGCGAAATATTCTGCGCAATGCTTTTCATCTCCTGTTCGTGAAACATTCCGCTCGGATGAAAATCGTCAATGCAAGTCAACACGTCTTTTAAATAGTATATGTTGCTCAAAATGCTATTCGCTGTGTCGTGGAATGACATCGGTAGGTCGCTTGCTGAAAACTTTCCGAAGAACGAAAGGAACAGCGCTGCAAGTGTGGATTTACGACTACCCGTCTTACCAATCAGCGCAGTCACAAACTTTGGCTCACAGCCTGCACTTTTCAGAAAGTGATTGAGCGGACACAGAAACGTTACCGCCAGCAGCGGTAGCATAACACACTGCGGTGCAAAACTGTTTTCAAGCATTGCAGACAAGTAAATCAAGTCCTCCTGCGAACCCTTTTCAGTGAAAGAATAGTTTTTCAGCTTGCCCTGCAGTTCAACGGTAAACGGACTGTTCTGCGTCGGCATCAGGAACACATACTCACCGTTTATCTTCTTCCAACCAGTTTGGAGATACATAGTTTCAAATTTCACCTCACCTTTCGTTAACATAATTGCGTGGCAGATTTTACTTAGCACGTTTTGCTTAGGCTGTGCAGCACCCAATGCACCCCAGCGGTTTAAGAGCCATTTCATGTTTTGCATTTCGTCTGCGGAAACAATCTGCTCCGACAGTTTAATTCCCGACTTGTGAACCGCACCGACCTTGAACATTTTCTTTTGCTCTGTGCCGTCATCTCTGGTGATTTCCGAAATAAGTGCGGGAACAAAGTCTGCAAGTTTCATTGGAACGACCTGATCTTTCACCTGAACCATTTCATAAAGGCAATTGCTTTTAACAACGTAGGGATCATTGTAGACTGTTTCATCAATCAGTTTTGCTTTTTTTCCTTCTGTCATGATTTCTGACATTGGCATCACTCCTTTTTAATTTATGTAGTTGTTGTGGTGTGTCCTGCGCTTTCAAACAGTAGCCGAACGCCCGACAGCTTATCAGGCTCATAGAGCAGCGTTCCTATTGCTTGCGACGGTTGGTATCACGCTTGAGAACGTGCAATGTCAGCAAGCTGAAACGTAAGTATCCGTTTCTGATTTTCATCGCCAACTGCAGTTGCTAGATGCAGGTTGAAGATTGTATTTGTCGCTCGTTTTGAAATACAAAAGTCATGGCGTACATCTTCAGTAGCTGGAACAGTTCATCACTCCTCCGTCAGAAATAACGTATTCGGTTACCGATTATTCAATTTTCAAGATTCCGTCGATCATTCGCTCTGTATATTAATTAGGCGAATTTTTTCTAATTTATCAAATCGCATTACAGGCAAAAAATCCATTCACTACATGGTTTCAAATGCTTATATCAATTGTACAATAAAAGTTACCACAAATCTGAAAAAGTGTGATATAATAAATATAGGTTTTTAGATCTGACCTATAGATACACTTTTGAGGGGTACTTGACATGAACAATGCAATTTCAAACAATCCGAATTACGATATGCCTGACGACAGCTTTTTTAATTTCTATTTTCTGATTCACAAGAATAGAATTTTCACAACAAAAATAGCTTTGAAGGTTGGCGAAATCACAACGGCTCTGCTGAATATGAAAGCTGAGGACATGAAAAAGATTTATGACTTAACCGTCTCTTTTGCGCGGTTTGCAGATAATAATATGGCGATGAAAAACGAGCAGACTATGACGGAATTTGTTGACCGCATAATCGAAATCGAACAAATTGCGGTGACTTTACCACCGTACTGCTATGTGAATATTGACCTGAAAAAAGAAAAACAGCGTGCCGAAATAATGAAGAGCAAGGCTTTCTACGGCAGGCTGTATGATATGACGTCGAAGGAGTTTGCGGAGTATGAGAGGTACAAAAAGTTGTTTTCGGGGTACGGGATTGGGCTTTACATAATTGCCTGCTGCATAGCCGAAATGTCAGATGAATATTTTACACGGCTTAAGAAACGTGACGAAAGCAACTATGCGATTGCGTGGGGTGCGTTTAACGAATATTCCACACTTTCGAGTGAGCTGATGGCGAGCGTGCCGTACTATGAAAAGGCAAGAGTTCGTGAAACCATGGACGTAAATATCGGCGTTTCGGGAATGATCGATCCCGATGATAAAGACAAGACATGGGTGGTTGATACCTGCGAATTTCATAATGCGCAAAGCGTTATTCAATACGATTTTTTCAGAGGAATGCAGCACGGCAGAGCGCCTTTTCGCTGTCACCACTGCGGACGTTTTTTCCTTGCGACTGACAGCTACAAGACGTTTTACTGCAATGAAAAGTCTCCCGAAAATTCCAACAGAACCTGCCGTCAGATTGGCGCGAAAAACAAGCACAAGGAAAAGGCTGAGAACAATCCGATTATCCAGACCTACCACAAGGCGAGGAACAAATATTATCAGCAGAAATTCCGAGGAAGTATTTCGGATGCGGATTACGACAAAATTCTGCACTACCTTGAAACCATGCGTGACAAGGCAATTCGGGGCAAAAGTGACGAGAATGGAAATCTGATAACGTACAAAACGCTCGAAGAGCTTTTTGAAAAGCACACGCTTTACAAGACATTAAATATCGGGGAAGAACAATGACCAAGAACACAAATGAACAGCTGATTCAGGATAATTACCGCAACGTATACGCACTTGCACATTCTCTTGCAAAATCATACAATCTTGCATTTGAGGCTTTTGAGGACTTGCAGAAGGTCGGCTACATTTCACTGATTGAGCAGTCGAAGACCTTTGACGAGAACAGCGGTGTGCCTTTTTGGACATATGCCTGTAAGGGTGTTAAGTTGAAAATGCTCGAAGAACTCCGCTTTATTCTCGATACGGTGAGTATTTCGCCTTATTTGAACAAGCAGATAGGAAAGGTGAGGAAAATCGTTTCAGCCAATGCCGAAAGCAACACATCCGAACTTATTGAAATCGTAAGTCAAATACTCAAAATATCAGCGGACAAATCCGAGGAGTTGCTGATTTTAAGCACAAAAGAGAAAACAAGCATTGATGAGTACCAATCAATGCTTGAAAGTGGTGAGGGTATGCAGGATGACAAGCTTGAAGATAAGCTTAAGTCCGATTGTCTGAATCCCGAAGATCTAATGCTGGAGCAGGAAAATCAGGCTTTTGCCATGCTGTTGGCGGACAGTCTGGACGACATTCTAAGTCATCGGCAAGCGGAATATATCCGAATGTATTTTGGCATCGGGTGCGCTCCGCAGACCTTTGAACAAATTGGGGAGGAGTTCTGCGTTAACGCCGGCACGGTGGAAAAGGGCGTTAAGTCGGCTCTGAAAAAGTTGAAAGAGTATATTGACTGACCTATGTTCTATCGAGTTTCCAGAATGGGAATTCAGGTAGTATGCGTACTCCATTTTTGCTCCGTATTACCGCATTACAAAGAGCTATTTGCCCAGTATTCTCAGCGTTTTGCGAGGTTTCGGCTCGCATTACATTTGCATAACACAAAACAAACAAGCATATTACAACGGAGTGGCTGTAGTACGCTTGTACGCTATTGTATGCTTTTTTTGAGGCGTGGTATTACTCATAAAGTGCGGGTTTTACGGCACTTGCGAGAATGTAAGCTTTGTACGGCAGATTTTGACGGAGAGCTACACCTTACTCAGATTTTCATTCTTGCCGAGGAGCACGTCAATCATCAGCTTTTCGCCGTCACGGAATCCGGCTGAGTAGTTATCCACGGACATTACATCGTTAAGCTAAAACTGGGTGTCACATATCTTTTTGAGCAGTTCACCGTTTTCATCTCCGAGAATTTTGATTATCTGGTCATACAGATCAGCCTCGGTTTTCATCAGCTTGGCATACTGCGAATTGTCCCGAATTTTTGCGTCGAAAAGCCTAAATTGCCGTAGTAAAGGTCTTTTATATAGTTCATTTTTGATACCTCCGTGATTGGTTTGGAAGTACGGTATATCACAATTATTCGTGGAATGGTAGTGGCAGATGTGATGAAAATTGAGTGGTGGATTTGGGGAGAAGTGATAAATTAGAATCATTTTACTGTTCAACTGGCGTTTTAGCCACTGTTAAAGGCAGGTGTGTGTTACATTTACGTTAAAAAATGTAAACATATATTGAAAAAAATATGAAAAGTATGCTACAATGAAATGAATGCAAAAATGACTTTTTCAAGCTTACGCTGATGAAGGGTGATAAGGCGGTCGAGGTGGGTTAGAAACTCGCCAATCTGTTTTTGCTCAGCATATGATGTGTATGGAATCTTAATAGTTTTCATTCCATCAATATCGATACTACGCCCATCACGAATACCATAAACGTGAGGTTTCAAGTCCTTATTGATAAATGTCTTTGAACGAAAATAGGCATAATAAAACCTTGTATCCGTCCCCTCTCCGTGGAAAGTATGATAAGCAGGACTGATAATTCCCTGAGAATTAGCCTTTTCCAGTCCACCTTCAAATGAACGTAGGTGAACAATAAAGTCATTCTTGTTAATCATCTTATAGTTTGACAAGCTAGCTCTATCATACTGTAGTGTACGACCTGACTCATCACGCCGAACAGTACCCCCGCCCTGAATTATTGTCAGCGGCGGAAGCTCAGTATGGTTCTTTTCAGAATATTCTTCAAAAACCTCCCCCAGCTCACGCTGTTCCCAAGTATCAGTGAAATCCTTGAATCTTATTGCTGGAACGTTCGATTTTTTCGTCATTTTACACACCTCCCAGCAGTTTTTTCAGTTCTGCCAGACCTTGCATATCAAAATCGTTGCCGACTAAATCGTCAATCATTGTACAAAGTGATTTTTCGGTCTCTTTGATTTCTTCGTCAACCTCTTCAAAAGTGGTTTCATATTTCTTGGAAAGCACCTCAAGCTTTGAAATCAACTCGTTTACAATATTAACGGGTAGCTTAAAAAGCTCGGTCACAACAGGGGTGATCCATTTTGCTTTCAGGAATTCTCTGATCTGCTCGTCGGTCAGCTGTTCGATCGCCGCCTTTGTTTTTATAATCAAAGCCGCATTGTCTTCCTTGATTTGCTTTTTCAAAGTCTTTTCCTCTTTGGCAAGATCGGTATATTTCTTGAGTACAGCAATGATCTCGTCTTCAACATCTCTCACCTTTATTGACTTTTTAACCTCCGCCGCAACAAAAGCAGTTTTGTCATCATTTACGAAAGCCCTTGACTTGTCCTCTTCGCTAAGTCCGTCAAGCAGTTTCTCATATTCGGATGCAATTTTGGAGAGCCTTGTTTCATATTCATTCAGCTTTGAAAGTTCATCGAAAAAATACGCAGACTGAACAAGACCGAACGGAATAACGTGTCCTATCCAGCCTTCCTGAACTTCGATTTCTTTATTGTCTTTCCTCTTGATAACCATATTGGGATCGACCTGTCTTGCAGCACCAAATCCCTCTGTCTGAATGATTTCAAGGTCAATTGCGATTCTGCTCCACTCGTTATCAAGTATCTGGTAAGCCTCATAAACGTCCACTAGAGGAATGTCAGCAAGTCTTGCAAAAATATTGTCAGAAAGAGTGCTTTCTTCCTTAGATGTGTTAATTGCGGTCTGGTCACAGCCGATCAGTTCATCATAAAGATAAGTATCAAGATCTGCAAAAGCTGTTTCAAACAAGCTTGCAAAGCCGGTTACATCGGAATGTTCGTGTACAGCCTTTTTTATGTCCTCTACAGAAAAGTGGACATACTCCGCGCCGTTATCACCAAACAGCGCACTTCTCAGGTTCGGAAAAGCATTCCAATAAGTCGAAAGTCCATCAAGCTCTTTGGCAGGAATTCCACCGAACATAGACGCATAAATATCCCAGCTTTCAGCATTCTCGGAAGAATCCACATAACGTGGGATGTTCAGGTTATAATCATTTTTTCTGATTTCTTCACGGCTGACAGTCCTTGAAAACTTGTCCACATTCTTGCGTGCACTTACGGTATCAACAATACGCTTAATATCAGATAAACGCAGTTTGTTGTTCTTTCCAATCTTTTCAAAGCCTTTTGATGCGTCAATAATCAGAACGTCGTTGCAGTCGCCACGCTGTTGCTTCAGAACCATAATGATTGTCGGTATACCCGTTCCAAAGAATATATTTGCAGGGAGTCCGATAATTGTGTCGATCTGGTTCTTCTCGATAAGGTTCTTACGGATTTCACCTTCCTCACCGCCACGGAACAGAACGCCATGTGGCAGAACAATTGTCATAATTCCATCGGGTTTGATATGATACAAATCATGCAGTAAAAACGCATAGTCTGCCTTGCTCTTTGGTGCAAGACCGTATTCACTATATCTAGGATCGGAGTCCTTTCCTTCGGGATTCCACGGCTGAGAGTATGGCGGATTTGAAACAACGGCGTCAACACGCAGTACAGGCGGATAGCTGTCCAAATCAATCGGCCAGTCATCTTCAAGGGTGTCCGCATTTCTTGTAAAGATGTTTGCCGGTGTAATTCCGCGCATTACGAGATTCATTTTTGTCAAGTTGTATGTATTCTCTTTCAACTCCTGCGCATAATACTGAACCTGCTCGCTATCCATATATTTTGCGGCACTGCGTCCAATATTTATAAGGAGTGAGCCTGAACCGGAGGTTGGGTCATATATAGCAATATTTTCCTTGCTTTTAAGGTGATTTGCAACGATTTCGGACATAAGCAGCGACACCTCGTGCGGAGTATAGAATTCGCCTGCCTTTTTTCCTGCGTTCGCTGCAAAATTGGAAATCAGATACTCATAGATGAAACCAAGCACGTCATATCCCTGTCTTTCATCCATCGGGATATCCTTTATCAGTCCAAGCAAGTCACTGATTGCCTTTGTTCTTGCACCGCTTGTCTCACCTAGTTTAGAAAGTCCGGTCTGCAAAGTATCAAAAATCTTGTCAAAAACTTTTCTGTGAGTGCTGTCAATCAGACGGTCAAACGCCGATAATGCATCTGTAATGTTGGAAACATCGAAATCTTTGCCTTTTTTCAGCCAAGTTGAAAAAAGATTTTCATATGAAATAAAATAGCCTATATTCTTCTTGCACTGTTCGACAATGTCGGTATCTTCCTCAACGAGTTCGGACAGATCTGCATCTTCCCAGTCATTCTTTTTCAGATACTCAACTTCCTTATCGGAAAGAAATTTATAAAAAATAAAGCCAAGAATATAGTCCTTGTACTCATTCGCCTCAATTTTGGAGCGCATTTTATTTGCTTACTCCCATATTTTGTTTGCAAGTTGCTGTTTATTCATAGTTTCCTCCTAAATATATATTTTTAAGTGTTTTTATAGCCGTGCTTATTAGCTGACGCTTGGGAACAGCGTGAGCTGGGGGATATAATTATTGTTGGCAATGGAATGGATTACAAAGATTTGAACGAGGGCGATATTCCCGTGTATGGAACAGGTGGATATATGATTAGTGTCGATAAAGCTCTTTCATATAAAAAGGACGCAGTTGGAATTGGTCGTAAAGGAACGATTGACAATCCTTATGTTTTAAAAGCCCCATTTTGGACAGTAGATACGCTATTTTACTGCATTCCCAAAGATATTTATGACATTAATTTTGTTTTTGGAATTTTCCAAAATATTGACTGGAAAAAGAAAGATGAATCAACAGGCGTTCCAAGTTTATCAAAAATCAATATAAATTCAACCGATGTAAAAAGTCCGTCACTAACTGAACAACGAAAAATCGGGCAGTTTTTCACTCACCTCGACCGCCTTATCACCCTTCATCAGCGTAAGCTTGAAAAACTTAAAAATATCAAAAAATCTTGCCTTGAAAA
>CAKSAK010000008.1 GCA_934435205.1 uncultured Ruminococcus sp.
AGCCTAATACTTTCAAGCAAGATGCCAAGGGCAAAAGAGTTTAAGCACTGGGTAACATCAGAGATACTCCCGACTATCCGCAGAACAGGCGGTTATGTTTCAAACGAAGAAATGTTTATTGAAAACTACCTGCCCTTCCTCGACGAACCGTACAAAAATCTTTTCCGTCTGCAAATGACGTTTATCAGCAAATTGAATGAACGGATCAGAAATGATAAGCCTCTTGTGGATTTTGCTCTGCACGTTGCCGACAGCGATGATCTAATAGATATGAACGCTATGGCAAAGCTTGCGGCTGATAAAAATTTCAATATCGGCAGAACAAGACTGTTTCGCTGGCTGAAAGAAATGGGAGTGCTTATGTCAAACAATCTGCCGTATCAGAGATATATTGACCGCAGATATTTTGTTGTAAAGGAGTCGGTATTCGAGGTCGAGGGTATGAAAAAGACTTATCGGCAGACGTTTGTGACGGGAAAAGGTCAGCTTTTTATCATAGGTCTGCTGAGAAAATATTACGGAAAGGAGATGTCGTGATGTCCAAAAAGCCAAAATGTCCGCTGATAGGTCAGGACGGAAATATATTCAATCTTATGGGCATAGCCTCAAAAACGCTGAAAAGGAACGGAATGTATGATGAGGCAAAGGAAATGTGCAGCAGAATAACATCTTCGGGCAGTTACTATGAGGCATTAAATGTTATCGGTGAGTATGTTGAGATCACTTCTACCGATGATGAACAGTCGGAAGATGAGGATATGGAAATGGAGATGATGTAAATGACGTATTTGTTCATTGGAATGATGATAGGCGGTATCATCGGAACAACGATAGGTTCTCTTGCCGTGGCTTTTAAGTCTGCTGAAAAAGAGATCGCACGTCTTGATAAGGAGGTCAAAGATGCACACAAACAGAGTTAAAGCGAAAGTAGACTTCAAGTTATGTATGGGTAATATTCCTGCAATGCTGAGAGCAACAAAGCCTGTGCTTTCGGAAAAGCAATACAAGGAGCTGTGTAATGAGGTAAACAAAGCCGACGGCTACCTTGAACAGAAACGCATAATATTCAGCTATGTTGACCCGATAATCAAGGGCTGAAAACAGCGTAAAATCTAATATTTATTAAGGTCGTTTTGCCAACAGCAGATCAAAAATCTGGTGCTTGCAAAGCGACTTTTCTGCTGTTGGTTCTAACGGCAGAAAGGAAAAACATGAACAGTTTTATGTCATGGGTAGGGGGAAAGAAGAATCTTCGTGACGAGGTTCTTGCAAGATTTCCACCTTACTATGAAAGGTATATAGAGGTTTTCGGCGGAGCAGGCTGGGTGCTGTTTCATAAACCGCCGGGTATGGATTTTGAGGTCTGGAATGACTACAACGGAAACCTTACAAATCTCTATAGATGTGTGCGGGATAAACCGAATAAGCTGAAATACAAGTTGCGGTATGTCCTCAATTCCCGTGAAGATTTTGACCGTATCGCTTTACTTCATAAGCGTGGGATTTTTGAAAAGCTATGTGATGCAGACAGAGCGTCAAAATTCTATCAGCTCATAAGGTACAGCTATGCTTCGGGACTTGACAGCTTTGGAAGTCAGCCACATTCAATGTGGTCTGATTTTCCGATGATAGACCTTGCGGCAAGGCGTTTGCAGAAGGTAGTTATCGAAAACAAGGATTTTGAAAAGCTTATCAGGCAGTATGACAGACCTGTAAGCTTTTTCTACTGTGATCCGCCGTATTTTGCTACAGAGAATTACTACAAGGACGTAGGTTTTACTGCAAAAGATCATATCAGACTGCGTGACGCTCTGCTTGACATCAAAGGCAGATTTTTGGTTTCGTATAACGATTGCCCTGAGATCCGTGAGATATGGCATAAACCAAACATTCACATTGAAGAGATAAGCAGACTGAACAATTTGGCACAGCGGTATGACGGCGGCTGTCAGTATGCAGAGCTGCTCATATCAAATTATGACACAAGCGAACGTGCGAAAGCTATCAAACAGCTTTCGCTTTTTGATTAGGAGGTTTTTATGAAGAAGATAATATTGGCACAGGTTTTAACGGCAAAAGGCAAAACAGAATTTTCTGGGCTTTATGACAGGCACGGAAATGCTGTAACGGTAGAGGTCGAACGTGACAGCAGCGGTGTTTCACTTATCGTATGGCAAGACGAACAGAAAAAGCAGCATTTTGACTGTGGGATATCCGAAGAGGAGATACAGCGTACCTGTGCAATGTTTGATGACTGCGGCGAGTGTCCGCTGAAAGAGTATTGTGAAAGTGAGGCAAAAGAATGAGGATACTTGTGTTTGAACCTCTGAAAGAACCGTATGTGAAAGATATCGAGGACGATATCCAGGCAATGCAGGAAGTAGTGGGAGGAAGCATTGAACCTATATATTTTGAGCAGACAAATGACGCACTTTGCTGGTGTAATGATGAGTTTCTGCTGAACGGCTCAAAGCCTAACAGGATAGTAGGAAACACTCTTGTTCATGGCACTTTCTATATTTCGGGCAACTGTCTGAACGAATACGGCGAATGGGACTCTTGTTCACTTACCGATGAGCAGATCGAAAAGTACAAGGAGCAGTTTGGTCATATGCTGGTAGACCTGCCGGGTATAGGGCTTGTGGCTGTTAAAGAAACAAAACCCGAAGTGATCGGACCGCTTGAAGAATTTGATGAAGGACCTGAGCTAATTATATAGTATGCCAAATCTTATGCTGTGTAAATTGTCACAAAGGCAGAACTTTTGCAAAAAGGCTGGATATATACAAAAAGGTGTGATATATTGCTTGACAAGGAGCGTGATGATATGAAAAAAGCGATATATATTTCAATACTTTGCACAGTAATGCTGACTGCCTGCGGCAATGTATCGGAGTCCGTAGAAAGTGCAGAAATCTCAGCTGTGAACCAAACTACGGTCACGGTAACATCGGTAAAGGAAGAAAAGGATACAAGCGAAACCGCAACTACTACACGAAAGAGTTCGCAGACGGTATCCGAAACTTCCTTAGCTAAAACAACCACAAAAAGTATGCAACCACCGCAGGAACAAATCAAACAGCAGAGTTATCCTCAGACAGTAAAGCCGCAGGAAAACACACAGGTCAATACTACTCAAAAGCCTGCGGTAACAACTACACAGCAAAAGCAGACTACCGCAAAGCAAACCACAACAGCTCCGCCAAAGCCTGTGACCACTACGCAGAAACCGCAAACAACTACTCCGCCGACCACAAAACCGCCCGAAAGCACAGTAACATGGTCTGATACCATGAAAGCATGGAGAAAGCTGTGTGAGGGTCAAAGCCTAAGCGGTGATGAACAAAATCTCATAAGATCTGAAATACTTGAATATGCCAAAAACTTCAACGGCAAAAGAGATATCCATGTAAGCTTTGGAATAGATGAGTATGACATATCTTATGCGAATCCGATCAATATGACG
This sequence comes from uncultured Ruminococcus sp., assembly GCA_934435205.1. Taxonomy (GTDB): domain Bacteria; phylum Bacillota; class Clostridia; order Oscillospirales; family Ruminococcaceae; genus Hominimerdicola. The sequence continues at coordinate 3,467 of CAKSAK010000008.1, forward strand.
GTGCGAGAGGACATGACCGACCTGTCATATGCTCACATGGACGCATATGCTGACTCAGACAGCAAGTGGCTGATAGATCATGCAGAAAATGAAGAAGAGATCTGCAGCATAGTCAGTGAAACGAGAGAAAACTGCCTGCACGTCATAGACTACGGACTGTTCAACAGGTGGGAGATATACAGCGGCAATAATGCCCTCAAATATGCAAGCGATATTGAGTTTAATGTAGGCTTTGACGGCACGGCAATATGGTTTCTTACGGAGGACTAAAAACAACTGAATAAGCAGGGAAAAGAGTCGAAAATTCGGCTCTTTTTTCTTTGCAAAAAACAAAGGAGTAATACAGATGAAGATAAGAAAAATATTAAAACGCTGCACAGCGGCAATGCTTGCGGCGGCAATAGGAATGACTACGCTGGCGGCGAATGTTTCCGCAGCCACATCGGGAGTATCCATAGGATACACTTGGAACAGCTCGGTCAATCCAACTATCAAAAACAGAAAGAACGGAGTAACAGGAGGAGTAAGCGGACAATATATCAAAGCCGGAGAACAAATATGCAGATTCAGTCCCTCATCAACTTCCGACTGGGCGTTTTGTATCGAGCCTGCAAAGTCAATGCAGGGAGCAAGCTACAAGGACTGGTATACTCAGAACGGCTTTACAAAGTATGATACCTTTGACCTCTCGGATAAAAACAAGGCGGACAGCTTTGCATATTGGAAGTCCATAGGCGGAACAGACGGACCAATGGCTAAGTATCTCGGACTTGTGCAGTATTACGGCTATTCAAGCCACAAAACAGGTGACTACTATGCCGCAACTCAGTGCCTTATCTGGGAGCTGATACTGGGTTACAGAGGTCATACGCAGGCAGGCTTCGGAAAATGTTCGGATATTCTTTGGAATGATTTCACCTATCCAAGCGGTGGCTGGTGTACAAGATCGGGAGTTGAAAAGGCGTACAACGATATTGTGTCAAATGTGAAGGATCATTACAAGCTTCCCTCTGCTATGAGATCCACCAAAGCTCAGGCAAAGGACGAACCGAACGTTATGAAATACAACGCTGAAAATCTAAGATACGAAACAAAAGTGACTGTGCCCACTTCCTATGTCACAGCGTCAAGCCTTGCACATAATTTCAGCAGCCTTGAAAGCAAGCTTGGATCGCTGATAAAGTCTAAATTCAGCGGTACTTTCGGCAAGGACTATGGCCTTGAAACAGAAATGAGCGGCACAAATACTGTTTACACCATATGGTCAAAGGAAAGGCAGTTCACTTCAAGCGGCGACAGCAGTATATATGTTACGGAAAGTATCCCGATGCAGATGAAGAACAGCCTGAAAAAGCAGGAAACTTTGTTTGCCAACAGCTACTATCAGACCTGCCTGCTTTCAACAAGGCTCGACCCCGTTGTGGGATATGTGGGACTTGCGTCATACAATGAACCGAATCTTACCGTTGAAAAGACATACACAGATTCAAGCAATAATCAGATAACGGCGGCGGAGCTGAATAACCTTCTGGGCAAGACTACGTTTGTGGTTTCATGCCTGTATGACGGCAAAAAGTATTATGTTCAGGCTGATAAAAACAGCACGGGAATGGGATATGTTTTTTCAAAGTATGTGACTTCTGTCAGCGAGGCTACAAAGTTTAAGACCATTAAAAACACAGACGCAAAGGGTACTTTCACAGTAAACGATCTGCCCACCTCAACGTCAAATGGCAGGACATATACGGTAACGGAATATACAGTACCCGATGATGAAAGGTATGAGAAACTTTCTAAATCAGTACTTCTGCCCTCTCCTACAAGTGATTTTACTGCCAATGCTGGCACAAAAACGATAAAGATGAACAACAGCGAAAAGAATTACAATGCTAAATTTGGAACTGCGGTGCTTGACAAAACCATTCTCAACGGTGATGGAAAGGCTTTATCAAGCGATAACGAGAGCGACATCAAGACCCTCTCCGACATCTACAAGTCAACCAAGTTTATTGTGGGCTATTGGGACGAGGAAAACGGCAAGCCTGTTATGAGATATATCTCGCAGGGTCACAAGTCTGCAGAAAAAGCTTTTTCAGGCGATCTTAACGACCTTGACGGCTTTAATGGAAAGACCTACTCCTCAGGTGACGGCTGTTACTATGTGCCAACAAAATTAAACGCAAATCACGACCTCATATTCGATACCACTCGCACTACGACTGACTTTTCAAAGGCATATGTTTTCAGCACAGGCTCGAACTACAGCGGCTGTGACACCTGCGATCACTTCGGACAGCTTTTCTTTGATCTTGTACCTCTTGACAGCTCAGGCAATGCAAAGGAGCTTGTTTTTATCGAGATAAACGGAGCTAAAGGATATGGCTATGATGAAAGTCTTGAGGCTTCAAAAGCGTACAATCTGAGTACTATCAAAGATTCTACGGCAAAAAGAAATATCAGCGGCCTCATAAGAAACGATACAGGCAAGGCATATGCTCTGACCGATGAAAATGGGAAGAAATATATTCTCGGAGCAGGAAATCTTTATCCCATTTCATCAAACAAACTTGAAGATAACAGACTTCACAGCAGTGCTGAGATAGTAAATCAGCTTGTAAATTACAGCCTTGTGCTGACAAAGAAAAATGATTCGGGAGAAGTTCTCTCCGGAGCAAGGTACGGTTTGTATAATTCATCAAAAAAGCTGCTGAAAACCGCAGTTACTGACGACAACGGAAAAGCAAAGTTTGACTATGACCTTTTGCCAAACACCAACTACTATGTCAAGGAGATAACTGCACCCGAGGGATATGCTCTTAACAATGAATATCATCTTGTGAACCGTGCAAATACGGCGGTAAACGACCTTGATAACTTTCAGAATGCAAAGCTTTCGGATCACAATTATTCAGTAACGGACAAGCCTTTTACACTTAAGCTGGAGCTTAACAAATATGATGTTCTTAATGATATCAAGATAGAGGGAGTTACTTTTGATATTTCTCTAAATGGAAAGGTTGTAAAGAGTATTACAACCGATAAGAACGGCTATGCAGAGGTAAGCGGACTGGCTCTCGGCAAGCTTAACGGTGAAACTTTTGAAAATGTCTACACCGTTACAGAGCGTGAAAACGACAGGTATATCATGCTTGACGAGAACGGAGAACTGAGCCGCTCGTTTACAGTAACTACAACCCTTGCGGATATCGATGACAATACAGATCCCGTCATAACCTATACTGCGGATATTCCGAATACGCTTCAGCTTGTTGACCTGAAAATTCACAAGGTAGATGAGTTTGATAACCCCATAAAGGGCGTTGCTTTTGACATTGTGCCTACTCAGGACATTGCTTTTAACGGCAAGACGGTACAGAAAAAGGGCGAGCCTGTGGGTACTGTTGTGACAGATGAACAGGGATATGCCTCAAGCACCTACACAGAATATGAGACCGATGGAACACAGGGATATACAAAGACTATACCGATCTATCCGAACTTTGAGTATGAACTGGTGGAGGTTTCAGCTCCCGAGCCTTACGTTATATCTGCTGAGAACACAAAGTTTACGGTTAAATCGGATAAAGCCGATACTCTGACTATCCCTTATGAAGTGATCGTAACAAACAATGTTCAGAGAGGAACGCTTGAAGTTTTCAAGGCGGACAGCGAAACCAAGAAGCCCATTGAAGGAGTTGAGTTTGAGGTAAGAGCGGCGGAAGATTTCTTTGTCGGTTCGGCACAGCTTCACAAGCAGGGAGACGTTATATGCACAATGACCACAGACAGCACCGGTCATGCTGACACGGGAAACGCACAGATGTATGTGGGAGCAAAGTATACTCTTACCGAAACAAAGGCGGCAGAGGGGTATGTTATTGACTCAGAAAGCAGGACATTTGAATTCAATTACGCAGGCAACACAGCCGTATATTCAAAGCTCAGCATCGACCTTGGCAACGATTCGCAGAAAGGAAAGATATCCGTATACAAATCGGGCAAAGCATTTACAGGCGTGACGGCTCTTGGCAGTGCGATATCCGTTGACGAAAACGGAAATATTGAAGAAAGCGGTCAGACCATATACAAGCCAGTGTTTACGGAATGTGCTCTTAGCGGAGCGGTATTTCAGATAACAGCCGCAGAGGATATTGTTACAGCAGACGGAACAATTCACGCAAATGCAGGCGATGTTGTGACTGAAATAACGACCGACGAAAACGGCTATGGGGAAACTGAGCCGCTGTATCTTGGCAGATATGAGGTCAGAGAGATAAAAGCACCTTACGGATATGTGCTGAATAACGAACCTAAAGAAGCAGAACTGACATATGCGGGACAGGAATTTGAGGTGAGAGATACTGTGGATACAGAGTTTGAAAATGAATATCAGAGAGTAATGATAAGGCTTTCTAAGACAATGGAGAATGATGAGCTGTTCGGTATCGGCAGTAACGGAGAGTACAAAAATGTTCGTTTCGGACTGTTTGCCGCAAAAGATATCACAGCTTCAAACGGCACGTTGATCCCTGCCGGCGGGCTGATCTCTGCGGTGTCGCTTGATGAAAATATGACTGCTGTTATTGCAGAGAAAATTCCGTTTGGAAAGTACTATGTTCAGGAAATTGCCACCGACGAACACTATGTCCTTAACGGCGAAAAGTACCTTGTGACTTTCGAGTATATGGGTCAGGATATTCAGACCGTGGATATCGACTGCGGAGAGTTTGAAAATGTTATCAAGCGTGGCAGGATAGAGGGACATAAGACCGATGACAAGAGCGAACCCCTTGAAAATGCTCTGTTCGGACTGTTCAGAACGGACTGTACAGAGTTTACGGAAAGCAATGCCATAATGACAGCGATCTCCGATGAAAAGGGATATTTTGAGTTTGGAAACATTCCTTACGGCGAGTATGTTGTCAGAGAGATAAAAGCTCCCACGGGATATATTCTAAGCGATGAAAGCTATCCCGTAAGCATTTCAGAGGACGGCGAAGTCATTGAGATAACTGCCGAGAACAAGCCGATTACCGTTAAGATCTCAAAGCGTGATATTTACGGAAACGAGCTTAAGGGAGCAAAAATGCAGATCATTGACTCTGAGGGAAATATTGTTGACGAATGGACTTCCGACGGCACAGATCATATTGTAACTGAGCTTCCTGCCGGAGATTATACACTGAAAGAAATCGCCGCTCCCGACGGCTATGTAATTGCAACGGACATTAAGTTTACAGTCGATGTTTACGGCAATGTTACCGTAGAAAATGCAGATGCGGCAGCAATTGCGGAAGACGGTACGCCCATAGTCATAATGGTGGACGAGGCTAAGCCAAGCTTGCCTGACACGCCTCACACAGTCACAACAGACAACCCTCACACAGGTGTGTCATCAGACAATGGCATATGTATCTATCTTATGATCGGATCTGTAATGCTTTTGTCCTTAATATTTGCAATCAGAAAGAATAATGAAAGGAGAGATGTGTAATGAAGATAAAAAAGTCAAAAAAGAAAGCTATTGCATCAGCTGCAAGTGCAATGTGCTTTGCGGCAATGACATCAATAACCGCCTGCGCCTCGGGCGATGTGGCAGGAGCAGTCACAAGCACTTGGAACACAGCCAGATCGCAGATAGTGTCGGTGGTGAACAATGTTGTTTTTCCGTGCCTTGATGTTATCCTTGCGGTATTGCTGTTTGTGAAGATAGGTGCGATGTATATGGACTACCGCAAGCACGGACAGATAGAATGGACTCCTGTTGCGGTGATCTTCGCCTGCCTCATATTCACCCTTACCGCTCCGCTGTATATCTGGTCCATTGTGTAAGGAGGTATGACAAATGAAGAATATTCCTATACTCGCCGCACTGTCTGCGGTGATCCTTACAGGCTGCGGAAATATCTCGCCGCCCTTCAAAGCCGAGCAGACAACGGTCACAACAGCCGCACCGACAGTAAGTGCGGCTGCCTCTTCGGAGGCTGAAAGTACCGTCGATGAAGAACAGGTAAAACATGATACCTTTATTGCCGAGTTTTTCGACTCAAATATATGCTTTGTTGACACAAGCACATTGGTAACAGAGGCAATGAAAGGCTGTTCTTTTGATAATGAAACTGATAATTCAAATGGTGTGCAGAAGATAACGCTCAAAGGCACAAACGGCGGAGGAACTATTGATGTTATGTGCGTCGATCTATCGCAGGCTCAGCTTGATCACGATATGGAATATATCCTTGAAAACTTCGGAGATTACTACTTTGGACAGACCTCCGCACAGATGAGCGGTATCACTGAGGACGATTTTGTGTCCAATTACAGAATGACAAGCAGCGTTGTATCAAAGGGCAAGTATCAGCGTTACGTCTCTGTTCAGAAGTCTGACGGTATGGCGACGCAGTTCGGTTACGCAGAAACCTACGCTGTGCTGAACGAGAACAAGCTTACTGTTGTTTCGGGGGCATTTCTCAGCTCGGATATGATGGAAAGGCAGAGTTTTTCGGGGCTGATGAGCAGATTTGCGGAGAGTGTGAAGTATTAAGGCGGTGATAAATTGCCATACATCCCATTCACAGACGAACAAAAAATCCTTGCCAACAGCGTTGACCTCGAAGAATTCCTGAGAATGCGAGGCGAGAAATTAGAGCGTGTTGGCAGAGAGCATAAGCTCATTTACTACGACAGTTCAGGCAAACACGACAGCATAACGCTCCGTGGTTCGACATGGTTTGACCATAAAAATCAGGTTGGCGGCGGAGCAATAAAGTTTATGCAGGAGTTTTATGGTATGGACTTTCAGACTGCGGTACAGGAACTGTTGGGACAGAGGGTAACTCCGCTGTCCCACAGTCCGCCGAAAGTATCGGCAAAGGAAGAAAAGAAAGAGTTCAGACTTCCCGAGACAAACACAAATATGCATAGGGTTTATGCCTACCTGATAAAGCAGAGGTTCATTTCTCCCGATATTATCAGCCATTTTGCAAAACAGCACACGCTTTATGAGGACAAGGAACATCACAATGCCGTGTTTGTAGGAATTGATGAAAACGGCGTTCCAAGGCAGGCAAGCAAGCGTTCAACAAATTCTTACGGCAATAGTTTCAGGATCACTTGTCAAGGTTCTGACACAAGATACAGCTTTGCACATTTCGGTGAAAGCAAAAGGCTCTATGTGTTTGAGGCTCCCATAGATATGATGAGTTTTCTTACGCTTTATCCGAAAGACTGGCAAAAGCACAGTTGCATTGCAATGAACGGAGTGTATGAAAATGCTGTGCTTGCGGCATTAAAGAATCATTCTAACTTATCGGAAGTAATTCTCTGCGTTGATAATGACGAAGGAGGGATCGAGGCCGTTGACCGCTTAAAAGATATTCTTTCAGAGAATGGATATACCGATGTGAAACGGCTTGCACCGAAGTTTAAGGACTGGAACGAGGTGCTGAAAGCAAAGAACGGGGTCAAAGCTTTACCTGCTGTTCCTCACAAGCGGAAGGAAGAATATCTGAAAGAAGTAAGCGAACTGGGGTATTTAAAATGCCGTCCCGATAAGCTGACCTCGCAAATCTATGCAACATTCAAAAACGGACAATACAAATATCTTGCCGAGTATGCACTTGCAGGCTCGGCGTTTTTTATTGATAAAAGCTGTGAAAAGGATATGTTTGCAAAGCTTAGAGCCAAGCTGAAAGCAGAGTACAAGCCGTACACAGATAAAGGCAAAATAACCGCTAAGCAAAGAAATTTGCAGGAATGTGTTACGGCAGTAATGAAAGATCTAAGGCAAACAGCTCGTACCCGTGAGCAGTGTATAAATACGGCGAAACTCCTGTATCAGCTTGCGGATAGGGCTGTCAGCTTAGCTGTTGAAGAAACTCTGTCTGAACCTGTGGCAGAACATATCGAATCAGAGGACATCGTTTGCGAACCCGAACCTTGTATGGAATTCGGGTAATGCTATACCCTCCGCCTCACAGCGCAATACCTTGAAGATAACAAACTAACTATCTTATTAAATACAAAAGATAGAATATTCTATGATTGGAAGTGAAAAATTGAATGAAAAACAAATGATTTTAATAGGCGTGCTTGCAGTGATTTTTGTTGCATTTTTAGTAGTTGTAAATCTGCTTGACAACAAGTCGCTTAACGGAATTAAGGCGAAAAAGGTCGGCAACGGACAGCACGGAACTGCAAGGTGGGCGACGAAAACGGAGATAAAGAGAACTTTTATCCCTCTGCCATTCGAGCCTGAACTCTGGCGGCAGGGTAAGAATCTGCCGACTGTACAAGGCACAGTTGTTGGTTGCAGAGGTTCAGGGAAGAAAACCATAGCTCTTGTGGATGACGGAGATGTTCATACGCTGCTGATAGGAGCTGCAGGTGTCGGCAAGACCGCATACTTTTTGTACCCTAACATCGAACTTGCCTGTGCAAGCGGAATGTCGTTCATCAGTACCGATACAAAGGGCGATGTGGCACGAAATTACGGAACTATCGCAAGCAAATATTACGGTTACAATGTTTCTGTTCTCGACCTTAGAAATCCCACACGTTCAGACGAGAACAATATACTGCATCTTGTTAATAAATACATGGATTTGTATTTGGAAGATAAGAGCAATCTTTCAGCGAAAGCAAAGGCTGAGAAATATGCTAAGATCACAGCAAAAACAATAATCAACATCGGCGGCGGTGACAGCCACAGCTACGGACAAAACGCTTTTTTCTACGATGCGGCTGAGGGTCTGCTCGCCTCTGTTATCCTGCTTTTAGCGGAGTTTGGCGACAAGAACGAACGTCACATTGTTTCGGTTTTCAAGCTGATACAGGACTTGCTCGCAAAATATCAGCCAGACCCGAAAGCAAAACCTAAAATGTATTTTTCAAAACTTATGGACAGGCTTCCAAGCGAACACAAAGCAAAGTGGCTTGCAGGAGCGGCTCTGAATGCGTCCGACCAATCTATGCTGTCGGTAATGTCGACTGCACTTTCAAGGCTAAACAGTTTTCTTGATTCTGAACTTGAACAAATGCTGTGCTTTGGAACGGCGATAGACGCTGAGAAGTTCTGCAATGAAAAGTCTGCTATCTTTATTGTTCTTCCCGAAGAAGATACAAGCAAGTACTTTATGGTCAGCCTGCTTATCCAGCAGCTTTACCGTGAGATATTAGTCATTGCAGACGAAAACGGCGGAAAGCTTAAAAACAGAGTTATGTTTTACTGCGATGAGTTCGGCACGTTCCCGAAAATAGACGGTGCTGAAGCAATGTTCTCCGCAGGACGTTCAAGAAAGATATCAATCGTTGCAATAATTCAGTCCTTTGCCCAGCTTGAACAGAACTACGGGAAACAAGGCATGGAGATCATCGCCGACAACACTCAGCTGACTGTTTTCGGTGGATTTGCTCCAAATTCTCAGTCTGCGGAGGTTCTTTCCAAGTCCCTCGGAGAACAGACCGTGTTAAGCGGATCTGTTTCGCATGGCAGGGATAAAAGTCAGTCCTTGCAGATGATTGGACGTCCTTTGATGACGGTGGACGAACTCAAAAGTATGCCAAAAGGTCAATTTATCGTAATGAAAACAGGAACACACCCGATGATTTCAAAGCTGAAATTGTTCTTTAAATGGGGGATTAAATTTGAGGCAGAATACTGTCTCCCTGATAAAACAGCAAGGCAGGTTTGTTACAAAAATCGTGATGAATTAATCAGAGATGTGGAGGTTAAATATCCGCAGAAAAAAGCTGTTGCTGCGGAAATTGAAGTGTCTGTCGATGATGAAGAATTTGATGAATTTCCGATGAGAAAAGCGAAAATTAAAACGTGAGGAGGCTGATGCAAATTGATATTACCGAGAAGAATTTACGATTTAGGTCTTAGCCACAAGGCTGTGGCTGTGTACTGTTATCTTGCAAATCGTGCGGATAAGAATGGGGAGTGCTATCCGTCCGTGCGCAGGATAGCCGAAGATTTGAGCATACACAAAAGCACGGTGTTTCGGGCGTTTAAGGAGCTTGAAAACCGTGGATTGTTAGAACGGATACCTCGCTATCATATCCAAGGAGGACGCCGCAGCTCGCTGTACAGAGTAAAGGGCGAGATAACAAAGGCAGGAGGTGGTGCGGATGTTTGATTGGATCGGCGACGCCATTAACTGGATAGGCGACGGAATATCAAGCCTTTGGGATAACACGGTAGGTTCTGCGGTAGACGCAATTACCGACGAGATATGGAATATTATGTTTGAGTGGCTTTTCAACCTCATTTACGGCGCAGTAGCCGATCTTTTTGAATTTATCAATGCAAGCACAAGCAGTATTTTCGCTCTGTCGTGGGTGCAGTCGTTCATAGCATTGTTCCACAGTCTCGCATGGATGCTGTTTGTCTGCGGACTTATCGTAGCGGTATTTGACACGGCGATAGCCTATGAATCGGGTCAGGCGAATATCAAAAATACCTGTCTGAACGTGTTGAAAGGGTTCATGGCGGCAAGTCTGGTTACTGTTGTTCCGCAAAGACTTTACTCGTTTTGCGTTAATTTGCAGGGTACATTTTCAAGCGATTTGCTTGGAAATTTCATATCGGGAACAACAACGACAGTAGCTGATTCGGGGCTGACCGTGATTATGGCACTGGCGATGGACGTAAGTCTGTTCAGCCTGTTTTTTATCATACTTTTCGGCTATTGTACAGTAAAAGTTGTGTTTTCAAACATTAAGCGTGGCGGCATAATGCTGTGTCAGATTGCTGTGGGAAGTCTGTATCTTTTTGGAGTTCCGAGAGGTTACACGGACGGTTTTTACAGCTGGTGCAAGCAAGTTATTGCCACCTGTCTGACGGCGTTTTTGCAGACAACGATACTCTACCTCGGACTGCTGACCTACACTCAGCACGCTTTATTGGCGGTTGGTATTTGCTTGTCGGCAACGGAAGTTCCGAGGATTGCGCAGATGTATGGACTTGATACTTCCGTAAGAGTCAATATGATGTCTGTCAGTCATACGGTCAGCATGGGGACTAAGGCTGTCGGAATGTTGAAAGGAGGGGCAAAATGAAAACCTACATCTACCCCGAAAACCTGAGAGCCAACGTAAAGCTGTGGTTCTGGAATGTTCGTGATTTTATCATAATCTGCGGCGGAATAATTCTGTCGGTAATTGTGCTTGTGAATCTGTGGAACGTCCTGCCTTTTGCGGCGACCGCCTGCTTTGCGTTTCTCTCGCTTCGAGTTGACGAAACGGCGATTATGGACTATATTTTTAATGCTGCGAAGTTCTTTCTGACATCGCAGCAATTGTATTTTTGGAGGGAAAATTAAATGACAAAGAACAAAAACAGCGTTCAGGGTCTTATCGGCTTTGAACGTTTTTCACGTTTTGGAGTAAAAACCGACAAAGCTGAGATAGCATTTTTCAGCGTAGAGCCCACCAATATTTCCGTGCTTTCAGCGGCTAACATCGACGTGAAGATACATCATCTTATGATGTTATTGAGTACCATACCTGACCTAGAAATACTGGCATTGGACTCCTGCGAGTGTTTTGACAGCAATAAAAATCATCTTAGGAAAAGGCTTGAAAAAGAGCAGAACGAGGCAGTCAGAAAACTGCTGCAGGCGGACTATGATTTTCTTGACGAGATTCAGGTAGAGATGTCCTCGGCAAGACAGTTTATTTTTGCGGTGCGGTTCAGGCGTGAAAAAGACGAGCAGATTTTTAACATCATCAATCGAGTGGATAAGGCTATCTCAGAACACGGATTTGCGGCAAAACGAATGGGCAAGTCTGACATCAAACGTATGCTTGCACTGTACTTCGGGACAAGCATATCGGGTGAGGATATCCCCGATATTGAGGGAGAAACCGAATTTGATTTGGAGGAATTGCATGAGAATTAATTTACGAAAAAAGAAAAATCTGACGGACGAACAGCTTGAAATTATCAGCACAAAGGACTTTTTTGACCGCACTGTTCCGGGAATAATCAAGTTTTACACTGACCACTATATCTGCGGAAACTTCTACAAGTCCTGCTGGGCGGTGACGGAGTATCCGCCAAGTACGGAAGAAACGGCTATACTTGCTCACCTTGCGGACAGGAACGGTGTAACGCTCCGTATCTACAACCGACTTGTTACAAGCATGGAGCAAAGGAAGATCGTTCAGCAGGCAATGCGTAAGAACCATATGATGACCACCACAAATGACATCAACGAAAGCATCAAGGCTCAGAACAACATCGACGATGTGGTAGAACTGCTGTCGGAGCTTAGAAGGAACAAAGAGCCGCTCCTGCATACAGCCGTGTTTATCGAGCTAAAAGCAAGTACTGAGGATAAGCTGAAAGAACTGCAGGCTGATATTCAAATGGAACTGACACGTTCCAAAATATCCGTTGATAGACTGCTGTTACGACAGAAAGAGGGATTTATTTCTGTTCTTCCTACAGGCAATAACGTGTTTGCAAGTCAGTTTGAAAGAGTGCTTCCTGCAAGCTCGGTGGCTGATCTTTATCCCCTCAACTATTCGGGCAAGACCGATGAAAACGGATTCTATATCGGGCGAGATAAGTACGGCTCGAATGTTCTTGTGGATTTCGATAGACGAACTGAGGACAAGACAAACAGCAATATTCTCATTCTCGGCAACAGCGGTCAGGGTAAGTCGTACTTGATGAAGCTTTTGCTGTGCAATCAGCGTGAGGCAGGCAAATCTATCCTCTGTTTAGACCCGGAAGCCGAGTACCATGACCTTTGTTCAAATCTCGGCGGCACCTACATTGACATGATGTCGGGTGAGTATATGATCAATCCTCTTGAACCGAAAGCATGGGGCGACGGCGACAGAGCGGATTCCGATTCGCCCGAAGCGTTCCGCAAGGTCACCCGACTTAGTCAGCACATCAGCTATTTGAAAGACTTTTTCAGAGCGTACAAGGATTTTAGTGACGCCGAAGTCGATACGATAGAAATTATGCTGATGAAGCTCTATGCAAGATTCGGTATTGATGACTTCACGGATTTCAGTACGCAGAAAAACGAGGATTATCCGATTATGAGCGATCTATACGAACTCATAGAAAAGGAATTTATGGCATTCGATCACGAGAAGAAACATCTCTACACCGAAGAAATACTGCAGAATATCTGTTTGGGATTGCACTCAATGTGCAAGGGAGCGGAATCGAAATATTTCAACGGCAGAACAAACATCAAGGACGGAGAGTTTATCTGTTTCGGCGTAAAAGGTCTTATGGATACAAACAAACGGCTGAAAGATACGCTGCTGTTCAACATTCTAAGCTACATGAGCAATCAGCTTTTAGGGCGCGGAAATACTGTTGCGGCAGTCGATGAGCTGTATTTATTCCTCACTAATATGACGGCGATAGAATATATTCGTAACGGTATGAAACGTGTGCGTAAGAAAGAGTCCTCGTTTATTCTGGCAAGTCAGAATATCGAGGACTTTCTGCTGCCTGAGATAAAGGAGTTCACCAAGCCGCTGTTTTCTATTCCTTCACATCATTTTCTGTTCAATCCGGGAAACATCTCGCCCACAGCATTTATTGACACCTTACAGTTGGAAGAGTCAGAGTACAGCCTTATCAAATATCCCGAAAGAGGAACTTGCCTGTATCGGTGCGGAAATGAGAGATATCTGCTGCAGGTCATTGCCCCTGCTTACAAGGCGGCACTGTTTGGTTCGGCTGGGGGAAGATAAAACTGTTCGCAACAGGTGTAAAATTTGAGTTTGACTACAATAGGAGGTCGATAAAAATGCAGAAGAAAAAATACGGCATATGGAAAACACGTTATGCTGAGAACAGCAGAAATATTTTTGAGGATTGGGTTCGTCATAACGGCGAGCCCATTTTGTTTGCAACGGAGCGTGGTGCACTTGAATATATGCACGGCATAGAAATGAAAACGCAGGGTGCGTTTACTGAATTTGAAATTCGTGAGGTGATGTAATGTCGGCGACAGTTGCGGCGGCTCTTAAAAAGGCAGCCGTATATATTCTTGGTGATGAAAAAAAGCGAGGCAAGCTTGTGACTGTGGTGCTTAGTGCTGCGGTGGGTCTGCTCCTTTTGTTGTGTGCTCCTGCGGTGATGCTTTCTTCTCTTGGGGAGGTCGGCGAGGAAGCTCAAGTGCCTGAACTTCACATTAATGCCGATGATTTTTACAGCTCTCTTGACAGTGAAAGCAGGCAAAGGCTCGATGATATCCGATCAGCAGGTAATGACATTGCAAACGCTATGGACGAAAAGGGTGTCAAGGTTCAGACCATAAAGGCTCAGCTGATATATATGTCTTACTTTGAAGATGTTCAGAATTTTAATGCTGAGTCATACGCAAATTTGTTCGCTGTTGCTCCAAATGACAGTGATTTAATTGCGGCGATAAATTCGACTTACGGCTTGGAGATAGACTATGACGAATTTGTTCGCACATACACATTTGTTATGAACAGCACCATAAATGCGTTTATGTTTACTGATACAGGCACGAAAAATTGTGCTGATCTTGCGGCTTGGGCTGATAATGCTTACATCTCAGGCTGGGGATATATGAACGGTTTTATCGGTGGAAGGAATGAAACTGACAGGATACGTTATGCAGATAACGCAGGACTTGTGCTGGGGTATCTGAACTACAGTCCGACCGATAAAAAGTTTGATTCTGCTTACAGCACATTGGTTTATACCGAACAAGGCTGTATAGATACTATGCCTGAAGTTGTCGGGATAGGGCTGTTTGACGGGAGTCAGCACGGAATTTATGTGGGAAACGGAGAAGTTGTTTACAGCTCTGAAAGCGTTGGTTATGTCACAAAAGAGCCTGTTTCAAATGGCAGCTGGACAAGTTGGTGTACCTATGAAGGAGTGGATTATCCACAGGAGGTGACTGACGCTATTGAAAGTTTGAATGAGGACAGCTCATTAGAAAATTAATTTTATTGGAGTGTGATAGGTTGAAAAAATCAGTTACTGTAAGTGTAAACGAGAAAAAGCTCTCTGCGATAGAGATGTATCTTGAGCAGAAAAATACAACTCTTGCGGCGGAGCTTGAAAAATATGCAGATCAGCTTTACGGCAAGGTCGTTCCGCAGAATGTGAGAGATTTTATTGATATGATGTCGGACAGAAAGCCTGCGAGAAAGCAAAAGATCACTGCTCCTGCCGAATCGGGGAAACGATCCGAGCAGTAATTCGACACGGTTCGCACCGTGTCGCCATGTGTGGCGTTTTCACGGCATGGGTGGGGTAACTTTACCCTAAAGGCAGCTGGGGCGAATTTGGGGCATTTTTTGCGGAGTTGGAGAATGGAGGATTCGGGAGAATTCGGGAGGGTTTGGGGGAAAATTAATATATTGCTGGTTAAAGTTTTGGCGTCAAAGCCGCCAAAACGTTCACATCGGACGAGCAAAGCTCGCCGATTTTGCGAAGTTTTACAAGCCTTGATAAAATGGAGTCAAAAAAGGAGGTTTACGAAAATCATGGAGTCAAAAGTGCAAAAGGCAAAGAAAAATACCGATATTGCAGAGGAAAACGATGGTGTCACAGCAGAAAAAATCAAGTTTCCGCTGTATGTTTTTCCCGAGACAATGAAAACGGTCGATATCTTATACAAGTCGGATAACTGCTCGTCTCGCACGGAGTTTATGGAAAAGGCAATCAGATTTTACTGCGGTTATCTTTTACAGAATAAACCGGAGCTTGTGGATTATCTTGCTCCGCAGCTTGCAACGCTCACGGAGGGAATTGTAAAAGGCACGGAACAGAGGCTGTCCCGTGCCTTGTTTAAAGTTGCTGTTGAACTCGGTGCAGTATCACATATGCTTGCGGCCGTGCATGACATTGATGATGATACAATGATAAAACTCCGTGCTATGTGTACAGATGAGGTCAAGAGAATTAACGGTATCATTAATTTTGAAAAGGCGGTAAGGTATCAGAGGCCTGATTAAAAATATATTACCAACCGCTATAATATATAAATAATATAAAGCCATTGAAAAAAGCAACGTTTATCAATGGCTTTATTTCTATTTCACTTTAAATTCAATTTCCAACACAAAGGTCGGATATTGACTCGATATTATCATTTGTCCGTCCATTCTCTCAACAGTTCTTCTAATATTACTTAGTCCAAATCCGTGATTCTTTCTGTCAGCTTTTGATGTTTCAGTTACAGCGTTATTATCAAGATTGGGATTTGATATACGAATAATCTGAATAAGTTCCGAAGCAACACATTTAACATCAATAATTTGTGTCTCGTCTGAATCAATTTTAGAACAGGCTTCAATTGAATTATCTAATGCGTTAGATAAAATGGTACAAAGGTTGGAAACAGATATTTCATCTGAAACAGAACCGTCAAATATAATCTTACAGTTATTTTTTTGTGCTAATTCATTTTTGTCTGTAAGTATTGCGTCTGCAATTTGATTTCCGCTGAAAAACTTATTTGAATCCAAGATTTCTTGATTGGTTATACTTTTAACGTAACTAAGTGCCTCATCATATTGTTTGTTGTTCAAAAGCGATTGCAAACATATCATGTGATTTTTATAGTCGTGACGAAATTCTCTCAGATCGTCTGTCAACTTATTGATCTTTTTATAATGTTCAACTTGCTGCTCAACCTGCTTTTCCATCAGTAATGATATGTTTTCGAAATACTGCTTGGATATGCAGTTAAAAAGCAGATAAATAATAAGCACCATAAATATCGGAACAATTAAAACAGCAGAAAAATTGATAATATTATTACGGATTTTAACCCTTTCAAAATCGATTGGAATACAACCAAACATTTCCCCGGACAATAATAATGCCACTAATATCAGTACATATAAATGATCAGGTATTATTTTCAATCCCGATCTGATCATATTTTTTCTCTTTCGCTGAAGCTTTGTAACCAGTAAAAGAGATATGATATTAAAAATAACAGATACTCCTTTTGTGAGATACGTCTGATTATAATTTATTGAAAACAACTCAAGTATGATACAACTTAAAGACTGCATAATCGAGTCAATTATTAAAAACATGGCGGAAACATATATTGCTCTTTTTTTCTTCTTATGAAATATTAACGCACAGGCAAATATTAATGAGTAACTTAATAGTGAACTTATCAGAGCAAGCGGAAGGTATTTATCTGTAAATCTACAGTAGCCGTTTATACCGCTGAATATTAATTGCAAGCCCACAGCTATAAAGCCTGCTTTTTGATATACGAAATCGTCTGATATTAGTTTCAAAATATTGTTAATATTTATCAGGTTAAAAAAACTCACTAAAACAAAAATAGTTGTGTATATTGATGTAAGAATCATAATAAACCTATACTTTCCCTTTTCATGAAATCAAAATATGTTTTCTGAAATTCTTTATATTTTATTTTAGACAGTAACGCTTTTTCACCTGTGGAAAAAATGATCTCATTTTTGGAATAATTGGTTATATACTTCATATTCACTAAAAAAGAGCGATGTGATCTGAAAAAAAAATCACTGGATAATTCTTTTTGAAAAGCTGAAAGAGTGTCCGCATATTTATAGCATTTATCAGATGCATAAATCAATGTGGATACATTTTCAGCCTGTGCAAAAATAATATTCCGTTCAAGTATACGGTAATTAGCTGACTGTTCTGTATTACGAACCAATACAGTAAAGCGGTTGCTTTTTTCTCTGATAAGAGAATTTAACGCTTCGTACAGTTTTTCCTTTTCTATAGGTTTTATCAGAAATCGGAAAGTTTTTACTTTAAGACTGTCAAAAACAACATCCTTGTAACTGCTGGCAAATATCACATGAGTATTATTATTACGCTGTCTCAAAGCCGAAACGGTATCTATCCCGTTTTTATCCTTCATTTGAAAATCCATGAAAATTATATCAAAATCTATTTTAGACGCTAACAGATCAACCCCGTCTTTATATTCATAATATAAAAAATCGAGACCTTTTTCTATTGAATATTTATTCAGTTGCTCAATCAGCGATTTTCTGAAAAACTCCTCGTCATCGCAAATTGCAATATGCATTGTCTCTCCTCCCATATACATCATAATTATATTATACATTATTTCAGTAAAATTTTCAAGCTATTTCGACATTCACTAAAAAAAAGGGGGGCTTTACTAGTTTTTTATAGATTTTTTGCAATTGTGATGTTATTTTTATGACAACACATTGCAAAGGGGGGTTAGCTATGTTTTATGATTTTTGGTATTTAATAAACAAATTATTTAAATAAGGCGGTGCAAAGATGCAGGTGATTGAGCATCAATTTTTGCATTATAGGAACGTGTTGTCATATATTACTCAAATTGACGATGATGATATATCTTTCTTTGTTGTCGGAGTTAAGAATAATATATGCGTTCTTGATCTAAAGCTAAACGGCAAAATAGTTTTTACGAAAAAGGACAATTTCATGGAATTTGTAATTCCTGTAAATAAAAAATTTACAAGCAATCAGCATTACGAATTCAAATCGGAGTTTAAATTAGTCAATGCGGTAAGAGTAAGGCATTACGGTTCATTTTCTACAATAAAAAATAAGGTCGATGATTTAAAAGCGTATATTGAAGAACATTCGTTGACTCCGGTAACACAACCGTACTACATGATTCAGGATTGTAAAAATGAAATTTATGATGTTTTTATCGGAATAAGTGAAAATATTTTGTAAAGTAAAATCGAGGCTGAATGATAATTTTGCCTCGATTTTGTTCGTTCACTAAAAAAAAACAGGGGTTTTACTAGTCTTTTGTGGCGAAAACTCTATTTTTGTGTTAAAATGCATGAGTCAGTAGTCTAACAAGAATTAAAATTATGGAGGTAGAAGAATGCTAAGACAACATACTAAGCAGCATTTTAAGCGTGGACTTTCAGGCATTATGGCAGCAGTCATGACTGCTACCTTGATTCCAAGCTTGTCTGTATTAGCGGATGATGAAATTAAAACCGTAAATTACAGTTTTTTATCCAATACGTTTAAAGTAAGTGGAACAACTGTTAATATTAACGGCGATATCGACAGTAATTCAGATCTGAATTTCTACGGAAATACTGTTTCTGTAGCAGGCAATTGTTGCTATATGGGAAATATCAACAATTACTGCGGTAATCTTTCTTACAATAAAGAAATTCAGAAAGATGAATCAACGGCATTCCCTGATATTGGAGATGGTCTGAATTATATTTTCAACTTCTTTGATACAGATTTGTACAAAGACGGCGTAACTTTCAATTGGCAGGAAACGCTTGATATGGGAGCTACCTATTCAAACGAAGGAATTGCAGCCTACGGAAGAACGATTTCAACCAAAGACATTATCGGAGCTAAAAACAGTATCTCATTTAATTCAACAGATTTAACAACTGTAGCAAATGCAGAATCATATATATATTCTTCAAATGGAGATATCAGTATTCAGGCAAATACAGTTGACTTGAACGGACTCATTTATGCTCCTAACGGAAAGGTACTTATCAGTGCAGGAAATATTGATTTTGAGGGATTGATAATTGCGGACGAAATTGAAGTGAACGGAAATGATGTAACGTTATCGGCATCACCGTTCAATTCCTATAATATTGATTTCTTAACTAATATTATAAATGACGCCCGTATAATTACCGTTGCTGATTATTATCTCGATGAATCAAAAATGACGTTATCATGGGATACAAATCAGTATGGCAATAATTTTACAATTTGGGCATCTTATGACGGCGGAGATTACATAGCGATTGCCGATACTGATGAATGTACCTACGATTATATTGCTGAATCCGGTTATCAGACCATAGACTTTTATGTGGAACAGGAATTGTTATCTGGAAATAAGATGATTTCTAACACAGTATCATTGACTGCAAATGAGAACGGCGAGTACGAGGTATATATGGAAGATTCCGACGGCGATGGTTTATGTGATCCTTTGGAAGATTATCTTGGTACAGACAAAAATAATGCAAATACTGACGATGACGGTTTAACCGATTATGAAGAACTGTATTATACTCAGACTGATCCGTTGAAATATGATTCTGATGACAATGGAATTTGCGATGCAGATGAGGATATTGATGAAGACGGTTTATCATTCAGACAGGAGCTTGATTTAACTACCGACCCTTTCAACAATGACACTGATTTTGACGGACTTTCCGATGGAGATGAAGTTAATGTGTACGGAACTGATCCGCTGAAAAAGGATACAGATGACGATGGTCTTATTGACGGAAAAGAACCGGAATATTCTTGTGATCCGTTAAATCCGGATTCAAATTATGACGGAATTCTTGACGGTGATGATACATATACTGTTACTAAGAAATCAAAAGAAAGTGATTCAAAGGTTTCGGTTGAATTAACAATGGATATCCCGGGAAAAAGCATTGGCAGCTTAAGCATTGACGAAGTACCTGACGATGACATTTTTCTTCCTGCTCAGATGCCGGGATTTATCGGAAACGGTTTTGATTTCTATGTTGACTGTGAGTTTGAAGAAGCAACTATGAAATATACATTTGATGAAAGTTTGCTTGATATTGAAAATTTCGAGCCTGCTGTGTATTATTGCGATGTTGTCAATCAGAAAATGGTGCTTCTGGAAGAACAGGTCGTTGATCTTGAAAATTGCACCGTAACAGCTAAAACAACGCATTTTTCAAGATACATTCTACTAAATAAAACGGAATTTGAGAAGATTTGGGACAATGACTTTATTGATAACTCTACTGACGAAGCTGGCAACAAGGTCGGTATGGAAATTGCACTTGTGATAGATTCATCAGGAAGTATGGGCTGGAACGATCTGTCAGGCATTAGGAAGGATGCCGCTAAAGAGTTTGTTGATAGCCTTAGAGATGAAGATAAAGCTGCAATTATTGATTTTGACCATTATGCATACACATATCAGGGGTTGACAAACAATAAAAAATTACTGTATAATGCTATTAATAAAATTGATGATAATGGCGGTACATCTCTTTCAGCAGGAATGTCAATGGCATTGGACAATCTTCTTAATTCGGCTTCGGACGCTAAGAAAATAATTATTATGCTCACTGACGGAGTAGGTGATTATGACAGTAAGTATACTACAATTGCAAGTAATAATGAAATTACAGTTTATACAATCGGTTTAGGCTATGACATTGACAGCGTTCTTTTAAATAATATTGCTACTGCCACAGGCGGTAAATATTATCACGCAGATAAAGCGGAAGACTTAAAGGACAACTTTGAGGAAGTTCAGGAGGATATTGGAACTAAGGATACAGACGGAGATACATTGCCTGACGTTGTTGAAGAAAATCTTTATTGGTTTAATGGAGTTTCTCTTTCAGCAGCCAATAAACCATCTGATATAGATTTATTCTTGGGCTTTAAATCAGATGATCCGAATACTTTCTATAAATATTTAAATGATGGTCAGCTTGTAAGAGAGTATAAACAGATTTCAGAAAATAGATATGAAGCAGTCCTTAAAGATGGTGTTATATGGGATATTCCATCTTTCCAAGAAAAGTTAAATGAAAATAAAAAAGAGATAGTTGATAAATATGTTGAAGAAGTTTGTGAGCCATTAACTGAAGCGGGAAATATACTTGCCAGTGATTCAAATTTAGACACTGATCAAGTTGTGCATCATATGTTATCCTATCATTCAGGTTCGCAAAAGTATAAATGTGAATATTGTGAATATGAGATTGAATCCCCTGAGTTCGAGGATAATTATATTTTAGACGAAAATGATAAATTTATGGTATATTCTTTAAATGCCATGAAAGAACACTCTAACGACAAATCTGAAAAGCAAATGTTCGAGTGTGCTATAACGGCTATACGTGAAGAATATCTCTCGTCCATTAATAACTGTAATCACGCTGTTTCAAACGGAAGTCACAATAATCAATTATTGCTCAATAAAGCATGTACAGAATATAGCGCTTCAGATGTGTATGGTAACTATCTGAATCCCCAGCTTTGTACTATTGGATATTCATCTTATAAATTAACTGACTATAATTTGTCTATAGAAATTTCTGACAACAATTTTGGAGATGTTTTTGTAAGTTCTGTTGAAAATTGCACTGTTGATTGGGAACAAGTCGGCGAAGATTTAATTCCTATTTTTAAAACAGCTTTTGAAAAATATATTAAAGACTATGATGTGTATATAACTACATTGGGCTATGATATCGATGGCATGATAAAAAATGTATTTAATGATGAATTTTACAAAGAGCTAGCAGTTAAAACAAAGAATTTAATACAAAAAACATACCTACATGATCTTAGAGATGATTATGATAATGAAACAGTAGCATCGCAGTTTCAAAAGGATTTTGTTTCTTGTGCAGCTTCATTAATTGAGAGTTTATGCCCAGAGTTAAAAGCAGGACATTTTGCTGTAAAACTATCTATCGAAATAGGCAAATTCTTAGCCACAAGAATAGTAAATTTACTTCAATGTGCAACAGAACTACCTGGAAACAAAGAAATAAGTATTATTTATCATGCAAAAGGCAGCACAATGGTTTTTGAATCACAAATGACTTCACAATTTGCAATAACTTTTGTAGACAATCTTAAGGTAGTAAATAATGTCAACGATTATATTTCAAATAAACTATCTAACTTTGGTTCTAGTTCTAATGTTGAAAATGGCTGTTTTTCTATAAAAAATAATGGATATACTATGAGCCCGAGATTCGGTAATCAAAACAGTGTCTATCATTTTTATACATATAATATGCTTAGAAATATTGTTATAAATCCAGAGTATAGATATTATCAAAAATAGGAGGCTTTTCATGAGAATCGATAAATTTATAATCTCAATCTGTATAGTTATTATGTTCACTGCCTGCGGAAATGCTAGTAAATCATCTGAAACCACGTTAAGTTCAAATGATGTTTCGATAAGCGATTCGACTTCAAAAAGTGAATCTGATGAAACAGTTAAATATGAGTATAAATCAACGGAAGAACTGCTGAAAAACAGTCTTAATAGAGCTGGTAATGGTTTTGTTGCCGTTAATGATAAAAATGATATTCCAGATTTTATAAATGAATTGCTAGTACCATTTCATGATGATGAATATTTATGGGGATACAAAACAATTAAAGGCGATGTAGTAATTGAACCGCAATTTGATACTGCATATGATTTTGATAATAATCAAGCAGCAATAGTCTATTATGAAAATGGCGAGTCTACTGTTATAGACAGTAAAGGAAATAATATTATTCCAATAGGTGATTATACACAAATAATAACCGAGGGCGGTATTATCAATCTTTATGATGGAAATGATGGTGTTGAACGTTTTTATGATTATAGCGGCAATGAACTTTCATTGGAGGAATTTTACCAAAAATTCTACAGTGGAGTAAACGATATAAACAAATTGAATTTAAGGAACAATTTTGCGAATAACGAAAACGGTAATGATAATAAAACTAAAAAATATCTGCCGTTTAGTGAGGGTTATCTCCCATTTGAAACCAAAAGTGGCGTAGGGATGCTTGACGCTAACTGCAATATTGTAAAGACGTTTAGTGATAGTAATATGATCACTTGCAGATCTAATGGATATTTTGGCGTTGGGTTCATGGGTGATGTTAATTTCTATGATACAGATTTTAATTGTGTAACCGAAACACTTGATATTGGCTTATTTAGACCCAAAAGTAGCGTAGTATACCCTGGTGGCTATACATATATCTATTATGCAGATGAAATATTTGTCATAAAAATCGCCCCAGAATTGTATGAAGAGGTATCACAATGAAAACTAAGATAATATGCGTATTATGCTGTACGGTCGTGGCTTTTTCAGCTGCGACTGCTTGCGGCACATCGGACGGTTCAACTGAAAAGGCTTCAAGTTCAAATGATGTTTCGTCTAATGAAACAATATCTGTAATTGATTCCGAACTGGACAATGAGTTGCTGGAAAATAAGAAAAATGTTGCGGGAAACGGAGTGATATTTATAGAGGACAGTGCAGATTATCCCGACTATATATATGATATATACATACCATATCAGGATGTTTCAAGTGGCCTGTGGGGATATTGCGACGTGGACGGAAAAATTTTGAAAGACGCAAAATATGCAGTTGCTTTGGGTTTTTATGATAATGTAGCATTTGTATGTGATGATAAATCGGGAGAATATTATCTAATAAATAAGAACTTTGAACCTATATCCGATAAAAAGTATGACGATGCATCTTATTTCACAAACGGAACAGCACAGGTTATGGATGATACTGGAATTTATTCAATAAATTCAAAGGAAGAAAAGACTGACTGTAATTTTTGGGGTGAATTTACACAGCCAGATAATGGTACAGGACCGTATGGAAATATATTAGGCGGAATTATTGACGGAGTAACATATATATCTTATAGCGAGGATAAAATAGGTGCATTCTCTCAATCAGAAAATTTTGCTGCATATTATGATAAGAATAACGCTGAACTCGCACACTTTGATGGATATTCTTCATGTACAAATTTCAGTAACGGATATGCATTTTTAAACGGAAGCACAGTAATAAATAGTAATTTTGAGATAATTGGCAATGCAGAGTATTTTGTAAGCGGTGAAGGTTCAACATTTTATTCAGAGCTTTGGTCAAGCACTTATTCTGATACTCATGTATATGATGGAGGCTATTTTATCGGTTCAAATGATTTTGAAACGGATTTGACCCAAAAATATAAAGTTATAAAAATTGCTCCGGAGTTGTATGAAGAGAAATCACAATGAAAACTAAGATAATATGCGTATTATGCTGTACGGTTGTGGCTTTTTTAGCTGCAACCGCTTGTGGCACATCGGACGGATCAACTGAAAAGGCTTCAAGTTCAAATGATGTTTCGTCTAATGAAACAATTTCTGTAATTGATTCCGAACTGGACAATAAGTTGCTTGAAAATGAGAAAAATGTTGCGGGAAACGGCTATATAATCATCAATGATGAAAATGATTATCCTGCATATGTTAAAGATATTCGTTTTTTTAATAATGATCACACAAAGACTTTGGATTTCTGGGGCAACCAAATTTCTGAAGGCAATATTTTAGGATATACTGATGCGCTTTCGCCTTATCGTGATGAAAACGGTAATATGGGTTATGTTGACTTAGACGGCAATATAGTCATTGAACCCAGGTTCGATAATGCATACTATTTTTGTAACGGAACAGCCGAGGTATCAGAAAATGGTGAGACATTTTATATTGATATTAATGGGGAAAAGACAAACAACACAAAATATCAAGGTTATAATGGTAATATAGATAACGACTCAATTTGTGGCGTTTTCACGGGTGATTATCTTGTGTATATTAACAATAACGATAACGGTGAAAAAACTTATGGATATGCTGATAAGAATGGAAATGTCACTAAATTTGAAAGTTGTAAATTGGGTTCGTTTTTATATGGATATGCGGCAGTTGTAGAATCAGATGGCTTTGGTGAAGTTCATATTATCGATGAAAACTTTAATACCGTTGCCGATTTTAAAGATGATGTATTGAAAAATGAGAATTCCGGTTTTGAAATTACATCAGATAATATAGCTTTTTTGAAAAATGAAATAGATTATATGTGTGGTTTTAATTATATACTGCCAGGGGGATATTTTGTATTTCAAGAATCAGTATATAATTCGGGAAAAATGAAAATAGTTAAAATCGCTCCGGAATTGTATGTAACCAAATAATATGTTCCTAAACAGTGAATCATATAATATTTAAATGGCAATCGCCGTACAGAGTTAAATCTGTGCGGCGATTTTTTTGAAATTTTTAATACGAGGTGATATAGTTTGGCGTTATCTCAAATAATCGTCACAAGCCGCTACCTGAAAAGCGGTACACAGAAAAGTAAAAACAAGCGAAGAAATTATACAAAATATATTGCAACCCGTGAAACAGTTGAAGTTCGTGACCAAAACACTGTTGACAGAAATGATAACGCTACAAAAAATCAGAAGGAGCTTATAGATGATCTGCTTTCAGATTTTCCCGAGGCAAAAAGATATTTAGAATACGAAGATTTCAAAGCGAACCCTACTGTAGAAAACGCATCTGAGCTTATCAGTACGATCATTGAACGTAACGCAGACATCATCGGAAACCGGCAGAATTTTGTCGGGTATATGGCTATGCGTCCGGGCGTTGAAAAGAGAGGTTCGCACGGCTTGTTTAACGAAAAGGACGAGCCTATAATTCTGAATCAAGCGGCAAATGAGATAGCTGAACATAAAGGCAATGTTTGGTCACACGTTGTTTCACTTCGCCGTGAAGATGCAGTAAGGCTTGGCTATGATAATTCGGACGCTTGGCGTGAGCTTGTCAAAAGGCATATCTCAGATATTGCAAAAGCACAGAATATCCCTCTTTGCAATTTGAAGTGGTACGCCGCTTACCACGATACTACTCATCATCCGCATATCCACCTGCTTGTTTATTCAACAAATCCAAAGCAAGGATTTCTGACAAAGGCGGGTATAGATAAGATACGTTCAGCATTTGCAAATGATATTTTTCACGATGATCTGCAAAGCATTTATCAGGAACAGACAGTAAGCCGTGATGAATTGAAAGCGGTTTCCAAAAACGAATTTGAAAGCATTGTAAATATAATCGCAAGTAATGATCATACAGATCCACAGCTTGAAGAACTTATCAGAAAACTATATATCCAATTACAGAATGTGAAAGGCAAAAAAGTTTACGGCTATCTTCCAAAGGAGATAAAGGAAACCGTCAATAAAATATTTTCAGAGCTTGCAAAAGATGAGAACATACGGCAGCTCTATGACAAATGGTGTAGTCTTGAACGCTTGAAATACAAGACGTATACTCTGAAAGAAACGGAACTTCCTGAACTGTCTGCTAACAAAGTTTTTCAGCCTTTGCGGAATATGATAATTCGTACAGTACTTAATATGAAACCATTTGATGCAAATACTGAAATTGAAGGATCTGAACCAAATGATGAATACTTTGATAATACGCCTCAGAATATGTCACCTCTGTTTGATGAAGCAGAACTGTTGGCAGAGAAAGAAACTGATGAATCGGCTGCGGCAATAAAAAACTATATCAAATGGAACGATCAATACAAAAAAGCCTGCAAGCTTATCTATGGCAAAGACGCTAAGCTCAATGATTTTAAGAAAGCTGAACAGCTTTTGTTGTCTGAATCACAGCGTGGGAATGTTTTGGCTGTTTACGATCTCGGAAAGCTTTATTCTACCGACAAGCTTGGCGAAAAAAGCGAAGAAATATCTATTGCAAAATACACACAGGCTTTGCAGGGCTTTTTGCAAATAGAACCAAACTCAAAGAAATTAAAGCCATATGTTCAGTATCGTATAGGCAAAATGTTTTGTTATGGTCTTGGTACGGAGCAGAACTATCAAAAAGCCTTTGAGTGGTTTGAAAGATCGGCAAAACAGAAAAACAAGTTTGCTCAGTTCAGCCTTGCAAATCTGTATTACTATGGCAGCGGTATAGAGAAAGATCTGTCGCAGGCTTTTCTTTGGTATCAGAGATCATCCTCTCAGGGGCAGCCTTATGCGGCTTATTCTATCGCTCAAATGTACAGATATGGAGAGTATGTCACCAAAGATAATGATACAGCACAGCGATATTACAAACAAGCTTTGTCGGGATTTTTGAAAATCGAAAGCGATGATATGGCGAACGACGATCTGTTTTACAAATTAGGGCAGATGTTCAATCTTGGACTTGGAACAGACTCAGACGTTACAAAAGCTATCGAATACTTCAGACGTTCAGCTGAAATGAATAACAAGAACGGCTTGTTTGAGTATGGCAAAGCACTTTTGACAGGTGAACACATTCCGCAAGATACAGATAGTGCAGTAAAATTGCTTGAGAAAGCTGTCAAACTTAAAAACAGCAATGCCAAGAGGTTTCTTGCGCTTGAATATATTTCAGGAGAGCATTTGGAACAGGACTTTGAAAAAGGAATAGCCTTGCTTACCGAGTGTGCTGACAGCGGAGATGTCATTGCTAGTTACAGACTAGGAAAAATTTATTTGCAGGGCGAGATAATGCCTCAAAATCTGGACAAAGCAGAAAAGTATTTGCTCTTGGCAGAAGATAGCGAGTATACGCAGTATGCTCTTGCTAAGTTGTATTTGCAGGAAGAAAAGTATGATATACAAAAAGCTGTCGATTATTTTGAGAATGGTGCTGACAAAAATCATTGGGCAAGTTATCAGCTTGGCAGGATCTATCTTTTCGGTGCTAAGGACATTGAAAGAGATAAGGAAAAAGCTATCGAATGGTTTACAAAGTCTGCAAATGACGGAAACGAGTATGCTCAAGATCTGCTTGAGAATATGGAGCGGTATGAAAACGCTGTGCTTGCCAATACGATCTTTGGTTTGTTTGCAAATCTCAGTAGGTGCATCGAAGATGACTATACGCAGAAGTATAAGTTGGTAAGACGGACAGTTGATAGCAGACTGCGGAGAATGATAAGTCAAAAAAAGCTGTCGCTGGGTATCAAGGAAGAGCAGGCTCAGAACTATGAATAATCATATTGATTCCGGAATATATAGATGTTTGAATGGCGGATTGTTTGGTGACAATTATTGCAAAGCCAAGCGTTTATATACGGATGTAAGTGATTTTATAACATAATTAATAAAAGGTGTATTGATTTAGTGAAAAATGTTTGATATAATGTCATACAAAGGTGGTGAAGGATGTGCTTAAAATCGCAGTTTGTGATGATAATGAGAGCTTTTTAGAAACATTAAAAAAAATAATTTCAGAGAATGCAATAAATTATTTTAAAGATGTAAATGTTCAAGGTTTCAATAACGGTCAAGGTTTATTGAATCAACACAAGCACATATTTTTTGATGTGATTTTTTTGGATATTGATATGCCTGAATTCACAGGCTTTGATGTTGCAGAAATATTAAGAAAACAAAGAAGGGATTGTTATATAATATTTGTTACAAATCACAATGAACTGGTGTACGGAAGCATGGAATTTCAACCGTTTTACTTTATACAAAAGTCTAGCGTTTCAAGATTAAATAAAGATGTTGTTAATGTTTTAAACAAGCTTTCTGTTTATTTAAAGCAGCACCAAAAAATAATTTTGAGCGATGAAGAGCATGGGCGAATCTGCATTCAATACAGAGACATTTTGTATATTGAAAGTGACAATCATCATGTGAAATATTGTATCTTGGATGAGTATGGTTCACAGATTCATATTAAAGTACGTGCAGTTATCGGTGACCTTGAAAGTGAGCTTGCGGAATACGATTTTTCGAGAGTTCATAAAAAGTATCTTGTTAATCTTAGTCATGTTTTTAATTTGGATATGAAAAATGACGAAGTTATTTTTAAGCAAGGTTTTAGACTTACAATGAGTAGAAAGTACAAACACATGGTTGATACCGATTTTTCAAAATATTTGAGGGAAACGATATAAATGAGTATAATATGGATTGCTTTTGAAGTGATTATAAATTTCTATGAAGGTTTTATGGAAACTTATTTTATATATAAGTTTTTGCCTCCGAAAACAGAAAACACTAAGAAAAACATTATTGCTTTTGCATTGTGTTTCTGCACGCTCGGATTACTGATAACCGTAATGAATTACTTAACGATTTTTGAGGGGATTCTTGGAATTGTCTGCTACTTAACGGCTTTGTTTCTCTATGCCCTAGTGAACAGAAAAGGCAGTATAATAAAAAAACTGTTTGCAGCCACTGTTCCGCTTGTTATGATTTCTTTAATATCTATAATTACGCTTAATTTTGTTTCATCAGTAAATTCAATGTCAATAAAAGAAATAGTTACGGAATCCGGATTTGCTCGTTTTACGGTATTGATTTTTGCACAGGCATTATTCTTTATTTCAGTAAAGTTGATGCTGAAATTATTGGCAACGACTTCTGAGAACTTTAATGCAGTTGAGTGGATCGCTATTATATTAATACTCACAATATCCATTATTATGATGTTCTTGCTTCATTTGATAGCTATTGATTCAACGCAGAGACTCTATATAAACTTATTGATTTTAACGATAGTTGCAGTTAACATTATAATCTTTTATATGATTGATTCTATTTCTGTGAAAAATAATCAGAAAAAAGAACTGGAACTTTTAAAGATCCAAGAGCAATACAGTCACCAATATATAGAGAATGCAAGTCAGCAATATGATTCGATAAGAAAGATTAGACATGATTTGAAAGATCAGTTGTCCGCTGTATATACAATGATAGCTCAGGGACACGCAGATGAATCAATGAAGTACATAGAGAAATATGTTAACGTTATATCAATCAGTGAAAGCTTTGTAAATACAGACAATTATATTGTAAATGCTATTATAAATTCTAAGTTTGCAGTCGCAGCGACAGAAGGGATCAGAACAAATTGCAGCTGCATTAAGAGCTTTGATGGTATAGATGATATTGATATGCTTCATATTTTAAGCAATACGCTTGACAATGCTATAACGGCTAGTGAAAAAATAACTGACGAGTCAGAAAGGTTCATAAACCTTGACATCAGTAAAACAATGGACATATATAGAATAGTAGTCAGAAATGCAATTAATGAGTCTGTTTTAAAAAGGAATCCGAGCCTTAAAACAACAAAATTAAATGCCCATAAGCATGGGTGGGGAATTAAAATAATACGAGAGATTGCAGAAAAATATCAGGGAAGATGTGAATTTTACGAATCGGATAAAGTGTTCACATGTTTGATAACGTTAAAATCAACTTTACTGTAAAACGTTAAAATCTCTTAATATTGGCAAGTTTAAGTTATAGCAAATTGAGAGAAACAAGTTAAATTTATAACGAAAAAGGGAGCTGTTACGCCGGTTTTTATATGGTGGACAGTTCTCTTTTTGTATTTCACGACAAAAACTTACACGTCACGCCAAATTGCTTGACTTAAGTGTGAATAAATTATATATTATAGTAAATAAAAGACTTGGTGGAAGTAATGAAGAGATTAGTATCGATAATTTTGAATTTTATGATCAAGAATAATGTAATTTCTAAGGATACAGAAGAAATAGAATTTTACAGATACGGAATAGAAATTACATTATCATCATTAATTAATATAGCCTTAATATCTATCATAGGTATAGTAACAAATTATACTTTTGAGAGCATGATGTTTTTGGTAGTGTTCATTATAATGAGATCATTTACTGGGGGATATCATGCAAATACATATGTTAAATGTAATTTAGTGACCTCAATATCTTTTATCGTATTACTGTTAATGTTTAAAATAATAAAAAATATTTCTCTAAAGTCAATTATATTAATTGCTGTTTTTCAAGTATTAATCATTGCCTTATTGGCACCGATTGAGAACAAGAATAAACCGATAGAAAATAGAACTGTCTATAAAATTATTTCTACCGTTTTATCAGTAGTGCTATCTGCAATAAGCATCGTATTAATTATAAAAGGTGTAGACCTAGGGCTAATAATTCTGCTGACTTTAGCCTTAGTTTCAATATTTATAATATACGCAAGATTTATGAAAAGGGGGGATTTCTTATGAAAATTAAAGTTGCTGTAGCAAAATCAGTCAAGGCGCTTGTTGGACATATGGCAAAGGCAGCCTGTGGTTCTGCATCACATTGGGGGGCATATCAACCTAAAGAACCTAAATTTAAGAAAGAAAAGAAGTAATAGATAACCACAGAATCGTTTAATAATCGGTTTAATTAGGAGGGGTAAGGTGTTTCCAATGCAGAGATAAAATACACAAAAATGTACAATAACATTTGTGCGAACATACAAAGTTTAAAATGATTTGCAACAAAGTAGATCGTTTGTGATACTAATATATTAAGACAATGGAGGTATTTAAAATGACAAAAATGGTTAAGAAGATAGCAGCTATGGGTGCTGCCGTAATGATGATGGCTTCGATTTCGGCTATGGGTGCGAGCGCATATACTGATCTCGAAAAAAACGGAGCGTATTGCACTGCTTACAAGAGTTCCTCAAGCAGCGTCTATGCTTCAACATCAACAAAGGACGGATCGAAAAAAACGGTAGGAGTTAACATCGTGCTTTACTATACAAAGAGCGGAAATACACTTAACACAGGTAGCGGCAACAGCTATACAAGAGGCGTTAGCACAACCTGCTCCACACCTTCCGGCGGAACGTTTAAAAGTGCGACAATAACACATAAATTAAACAACGCTACTGTATATACAGGTTACTTGGTATAACGGATAATTCTAAAAAATAATGCCGCACTGACATATAGTGATATTTCCGTGCGGTATTATTCTATAGAATATGGAGATAACCGAAATGAAAATTAAAGCATTGATCGTAATGACCATGACCGCCGCTGCCCTGCTTCTGCCATCATGCGGAAAACAGCCGGATAAGACCTCGGACGCAAATGTAAACGAACCCGTCGAATTCGGGGCGAATATAACCGTTTCCGACAGCTACGCTTTCAGGGAAAACGACGGCAGACTTTACCTCTGGGATTTGAAAACCAACAGCTATGAGATTTTCTGCACACAGCCCGATTGTAAGCATCAGACCGCTGCAGAAAACGCCGATACAAAATGCTCGGCTGTCGCTCCAAAAGAGGGGTACTTTTATAACTATGCTTTTCTTTATAACGATACGCTATACTCGATATGCACGGGCGAGCTGAACGAGTTTCTTATTTATACCGCCGATACCGACGGCATGAACAGAAAGCTTGCGTTTACCGCGGAACTGTCGCTTTGCACCATGGTTAATCCTGTGCTTGACGGCGGCAGACTGTTCTTTGTCGGCTCGGAATTTGAAATGAACGATACCGACAGTGTTGGATTGCGGGAGAATTATTCGCTCTGTTCGGTTGACCTTTCCGATTTTTCTTTTGAAAAATATATGGATATCGGCACTGCAAACGAAACCGTGATCGGTAAGAAGAGTCTTTTGCTGTACAAAAACAAGATATATTTCCAGCACAGCGAATATTCCGAAAACAGCGTTCATTCCGCTGTCGAATGCTATGATATCGACGGCTCGGAGAGGATGACGGTACTTGAAATGGAAGATTCCGTCAACGTCTGGCAGTGCAACGGCGGTAAAATGCTTTATGTCGTTTCCGACGATGACGATTCCCATTCGCAGGTCTGCTCCTATGATCTCGACGGCGGTGGGACAGAGGTTTTGTTTAAACGGGACGGCTATGTCAGCGATGTCTGCATGATCGGAAACAGGGTGTTTTATATGTACAGTACTGCGGACGGCAAAAGCGAGATACGCAGTGCAGGAGTGTTCGATACGTCGGACGGAAAAGACCTTACGACCGAATTTGACGGCGATGTTTACGTATCGGTTCTGGGACACACGTCAAACGGGCATTTGATACACTATCAGGACTCCGAACGCGACAGCTTCGGACTGCTCTCCGACGAGGACTTTTGGAGTCTGAAATTTGAAAATGCCGATTTTAAATTTGAGCAGTAAGAGGGGAATGAGCAATGGGTAAGAAAGAATATTTAGCCTGCCTGATCTCGCTGGTCATGCTCGGTCTAACAGCGTGCTCCGATAATGCAAACAAGACCGGCTCGGAAGTAAGCTCAGGTACTTCATCAGCCGAAGAAAAGGATTACGGTTACGGCTTTGACAAGTTCGGATTTTCGCGTTTTGACGTTGAAACGGCAGAATCCCTCACTTATGAAAATAAAACAAAGATCGTATATCTTACAAACTACGATACGACCTTTACAACTACTGACGACGACCCGAGAATATACGATGAAATTTACATTGAAAACACTGTGAACGAGTATCTGGATAAAAACGGATATGACTTTTACGTTGATTTTGTAATGAACGGCGAGTTTGATTTCAAAACGGGCGAGCTGTACCCAAACATGGACGTTTACGAAAGTATGCTCAAAAATAACGAGCAGGTCGATATAGTCAACACGGGGCTGGGCATGAGCGCGCTGGGCGGTTACGGAGATACCTTTAATCTGTTTGTAGAAAGGGGTTATCTAGAACCTTTGAACGATTATTTTCAGACCGACAGCGGAAAAGCGTTTTACGACGGGTTCGACGGCATAGTCTGGAAGCAGACGACCTGTGCCGACGGTATGATATACGGAAAAACCACCGACTATACGCTTGCTCAGCCGCTGGTATTGTTGCTTAACGGCGATGTTTGCAACGAATACGGGGTAAATACAGACGATATCCAAAGCCTAGAAGATCTCGAGCCGTATCTGCAAAGCCTTGCGGACGAGGGGAAACGTGGTCTGCTGCTCGACAGCACCTGCGAACTGTATTATGAGATGGCGGGATTTTGCAGATACAAGGGCGTGTATATCAACGCCGAAACGGGACTGGCGGAAAATATTTTCGAGAATGAAAAAGCCTTGAAATATCTCAAGACCGTATATGAATATTCGCAAAATGGATATATATCAAACAACGTCGATATTGCGAACGACGCTTATATTTGCAGCCTGTCGCCGGCAATGCCGCTTTATTATGATTCGTCGAAAATCGTTTCAAGCGGATATTTGCAGCAGGAGGAACTGAACGGAGTCGTGGGGATATCGTCCTCTAGCAAGAACAAGGAAACGGCGTTTGAACTGCTCGCTCTGCTGAACACGGACGAAGAGCTTGCGAACATAATTTACAACGGCGCAGAGGGACGAAATTATGCGGTCAAGGACGGCGAAAAGTACCCGAACAAGAACGCTCTGCCGTTTTACGACGTCGCCGCGACAATGACTAATTCCATTATCGCCGAAAGCAATTCGCAGGACAATCAAAGCAAGCGGGAGGATATTGCGATATGCTGGGAGCATTCCGAGGTATCTCCGTTTTACGGTTTGGAGGTATCCGACGATCTTGCCGAAAAATTGGAGAAAACGGCGGCGGTCTATGACGATTTTTACGGTCTGTTCTACGGCGATTACGGCGAATATCAAAGCCTTGACGAAGCCTTGTTCGCAGCAAATGAACAGCTGAAAGCCGCAGGAATAGACGAGGTTTTAAACGAGCTGAACGAGCAGCATGGAAAATTTGATAAAGAATAAAACCGGAGAAAACAACATGACTCTCACCCTAACAAACCTCACCAAACAATACGGCAATTTCACCGCACTTGAAAACTTCACCTACGACTTCACGGCGGGAGTATACGGTCTGCTTGGACCGAACGGTGCAGGCAAATCCACCCTTATGAATATCATCACCGATAATCTTAAACCCACATCAGGCTCCGTGAGATTTGACGGCGTTGAAACAAGCACAATGGACGCCGACTTCCGCAAGATACTCGGCTTTATGCCCCAACAGCAGGGGATATACCCAAACTTCACATTGGAGCGTTTCCTCTACTATATGGCAGCCCTCAAAGGCATGAAAAAATCTGACGCAAAGCCGCAGATAGAAAAGCTAATCAACCTTGTCAACTTACAGGACAGCCGCGGCAAACGGCTCGGCGGTTTTTCGGGCGGAATGAAACAGCGTGCCCTCATCGCACAGGCTATGCTCGGCGAACCGAAAGTCATTATCCTCGACGAGCCTACCGCAGGTCTTGACCCGAAGGAGCGTATCCGTATAAGAAATCTGGTGGCACAAATAGCTTTCGACAAGATAGTCATAATCGCAACCCACGTTGTTTCGGATATCGAGTTTATCGCAAAAGAAGTCCTGCTGATGAAAAGGGGCGAGATAATCGACAGCGGTGCGCCTCATATCCTCTGCGAAAAGATCGACGGCAAAGTGTTCGAGATAACCGCCGACGAGAGTATGCTGGACGAAATTTCCGCAAAATACAAGGTGGGAAATATCTCAAAGGACGAGAAAAATATCTACGTCCGTGTTATCAGCGAACAGCCGCCAACTTACGAATGCAAAACCTGCAAGCCCGACCTTGAGGACCTCTACCTCTACTATTTCGATTGAGGGGGCGAGCTAATGATCTTCGTAAACGAACTGATAAAAGCGTTCTGCAAACGCACAACTATTGCAATTTTCGCCGTTCTGCTGCTCCTCAACGGCGTTTTGCTGTATATAAACGAAACAAAACAGACGCTGGAATACACCCCTGAGCAGTACAAAGCCGCTTATCAGACCCTCGAAGGGCTTGACACTCACGTTGCTTTTGAGCGAATTTCACAGAAAAAGTCGGAGCTTGAATTGATACAAAGGCTGTCATTCGGTGAGGATATTTCGCAGGAAAACTGCAATGCTGAGGAGCTTTTGAAGAGCTACAAGACGAAGAGCTACCTAGAATTTACCGACGATATTTACTCCGAGATAGAGCTGACCGACCGCATTTACGAGGAGGTCGCCGCCTGCGAAAATTACGACAGCTACCTTGAAAATATCGACAGCACCGCGCGAAAAATGACGGGCATTTCGCTTTTCGCCGACCCCGATAGTTTCAGCTACAAAAATATCGCACAAACGCCTGCGGACTTCGCCTACCTCAAAGGCTCAAAGCTCACCGCCGCACCCTCAAAGGGTATTTCAATGGCAACAGGTTTCCTCGCCACCGACCTTATCGCAATGCTGATGATAATGACCGTGGTGATGACCATAGTCACCCGTGAAAAAGAGCTTGACCAGATAACACTTTCAAGAACAACATACAAAGGCAGAATGCCCCTTGGTATCACAAAGATTTTCACCTGTTTTGCGGCGGCGATTGTGGCGGAAATGTTGCTTTACGGAGTAAATTTTGCAGTTTCATATATTACATATGGTTTCGGCGACCTGTCAAGGCAGATACAGTCGGTATACGAGTTTAACGGCAGTAACTTGAAAATATCCGTACTGCAATACTTTGCACTTTTCCTTGCGGCAAAACTTGCGGTTTACTGCGTATTTGCGGCGATGATCTACCTTGTTACTGTGGTATCAAACACCGCTGTAAAGGTCTACGGCATACTGATAATTACCATAGCGGCGGAAGCCGTGCTCTACTACACCATACCGAGCACAAGCTATCTTTGTCCGCTAAAATACATTAATATTCTTGCATACGCCAACACAAAAGACCTCTTCGCGAGCTATCTGAACCTCAATATTTTTGGAAAACCTGTGAACTATATGGCTGTGTTTGTCGGCTCGGCGATAGTATTGCTGCTCATATTGTCCATACTCTCCGTGCTGATTTTTTCAAAGCAAAGGGTTATTAAAAGCCGTACAAGAAAATTCAGCCTTGCAAAGTTCAGTATTTTCAAAGGCAGGACAACAAATCTCTTTTTGCAAGAGTGCTACAAGGTCTTTATCGGCGGCAAGGCTCTGCTGATTTTGATAGCATTTGCTGTCATCACCGCAGTTTCATATTCTCCTATCAGCGAGAGCTTTTCATCAGCGGACGAGGTTTATTACAAGCAGTATATGTTGAAATTTGAGGGCGAGTACACCGCCGAAAAGCAGAAAATGATAGACGCTGAGGCGCAGAAATTTGCCGACGCGCAGATGAAAATGTCGGAGGAAATGGCAAATTCAGATGGTGACGGTGTTTTCATAATGATGAAGTATCAGGATATACTTGCTCCGCAGTACGCCTTTGACGAGGTGAAACAGCACGCCGAATATTTGCAGACAACAGAGGATGGGCAGTTCGTTTATGACAGCGGCTACAAGCTGCTGACAGGCGGCGAAACCGCAGGAAACAAGGACTTAACGCTGGGTCTGACGGCAATGACAATGGTGATACTTTGCCTTACCTATGTCTATGCCGCCGAGTATCAGACAGGTGCGAACGTTCTGCTGAAAACCTCCGCAAGAGGCAGAGAGGACACATTTCTCTGCAAGTTCGGCATAGGCGTTGTCATTGTGACGATGATTTTCGCACTGACCTATGCGCCGTACTTTTACAACGTGCTGAACGCATACGGCACAAGGGGGATAAACGCACCTGCCTGCTCAATAGAGTCGCTTTCAAATTTTGATGTTTCCATAAAAGGTTATCTCATTCTCATAATCGCCGGAAGATACCTTGCGCTGCTTTGTGCAATGCTCATCATCTATTTTCTGTCAGCGAAGCTCAAAAGCGTTATATCGACATTCCTTGCGG
The DNA here is from genome assembly GCA_934435205.1 of uncultured Ruminococcus sp. Classification (GTDB taxonomy): domain Bacteria; phylum Bacillota; class Clostridia; order Oscillospirales; family Ruminococcaceae; genus Hominimerdicola. The sequence continues at coordinate 41,647 of CAKSAK010000008.1, forward strand.
CGACGGCGGTGCTTATTTTGCCGATATTGCTTGCGCTGCTGGGGATAGGGTTCTTTGATTATGTGCTGTTGAATCCGATTCTAATCGGGAATATATAAAGCGTGCCAAATAATTTTTGCAATTAATAATATTAAGAGACAATTTATATGATTTAGGAGCATAACAAATAGAGCTTTTAAAGCTGTTAGTTATGCTCCTTTGTATTTTATAAGTAAAACTCCGTTTATTGCTTTAAAAGCAGAAACGGAGTTTTTTATGCCCATTTTTAAAAACTGGCAATGCTATATTGCCAAATATCCGTAAGCCTTCGTTTTGATTCAAAACAAAAAAATCAAAACGGAGGAATAAAGAATGAGTAAAAATACGGTTCGTGTTTATGACACGATAACCAAGAAATACGTTGAAGTCGAGGTGAATGAAACGGTTCGTACATATTACGACAGAACGCAGTGGAATATTGAAGATAATGACAAGTCGTTCTATAAGCACGAGATCCAGTTCTCTGCGTTGAAAGGAAACATTAACGGAGAACTTGAAAATTTCAAGGAGTTTCGTACTGATGATGATTCGGTTGAAAAGTGTATTATCAGACAAGCGGAATATTCGGAGCTGTATAAATGTCTTGCTAGCCTACCTGATGATGAGCACTCAATAATTATCATGATATATTTTTGTGGCAAAACCGAGCAGGAAGTTGCTGATATATTACATACATCACAGCAAAATGTGCACAAAAAGAAACATAGGATTTTGTGCAGACTAAACAAATTTTTAAAATCTCAATAAAAAACGGTTGTTAAACTCCTTGTTTCTTCCCCTATACAAGTGTAAGGGGAAAGAAAAGCTCCTTAAGCATCTTGAAAATTGAATATCAACTCTGCAAGCACGTTAATCACACGGCTGGTATGAAATCTCGGCAGCCGCATGAACCATACGCCAAGACCTCAAACGAGCGAGCGATAACTATGACGTTCAGACCTTTGAATAGCTTTCAAAGTCGGCGATGAAACGTGTGAGGATAATGATACTTCCAAGTGAGGGCTGATAGAGCGGGTGAGACGCCCATGAGATCGATACGCTGTCGATCGCCTGCAGAGTTCCGCCGCAGCGGATATCGAGGATAAATACTGCGGGAAACGTCCGAAACAAAATGGATCGGACGAAGGCAAAACGAATTAAAGTTATACCGCACTGTTGTTTTGCAGTGCGGATATAACTCAAGTGCAGAAGCGTTTTTTCTGCATTTGAGTTGTATATAGATTGGAGGAAGATGAGTTGCTTAATAAAAAAGACATTGCCGATTGGGATAAAATCCGCAAGAGGTTTCTTAAAATAAAGAACAGAAATTATGTTTATGTCAACGGGCAAGAATGCCGAAAATGCGTATGGTCAAATACGGAATCGGGAAAAATATTTTGTACAAAAATGTGCAGGAAGAAAGGCGATAAGATATGACTAAGTTCGGACAGGCAGAGTATAACGACTTTATGGCAAGGATATTCGCAGATAAGCTTGATAAACTTCTTAAAGAAAGCGAAAAACAGAATTACATCAACAGAAATACAGAAGATATATATAAAGAATTTGCGTCATCAAAAGACGCAGCGTAGGAGGTATCGAGATGTTAGGATTTGTTATTGGAATATTTATCGGCGAAATTATTGGAGTATTCACAATGTGTCTGTGCAGAGCAACCTCAGAAGCAGACAAATGTATGGATTCCACAGATTCTGAGGAATAAATTTGTTGGGTATGGTGATACCATTCAGTAAAAATTTGTGGTATCCTTGTTAGTAAAACAGAGGTGAATAATATGCCTACAGTAACGGTGATACAGCCGATCATAGCAGCAGAACAAAACACAAAGATCCGTTGTGCCGCATATTGCCGAGTATCAAGCGATTCAGAAGATCAGCTCAATTCCTTTATGGCTCAGACAAGATACTACAGCCAAGTTTTTAAGGATTCGGAAACCGAAGAATTGATTGACATATATGCCGACGAAGGTATCACAGGAACCCGAGAGGACAAGCGTGACGAGTTTCAGCGTATGCTAAAGGATTGCCGGCGTGGTAAGATAGACAGGATTTATACGAAATCAATAAGCCGATTTGCAAGAAACACCAAAGACTGCCTAAAAAGCGTCCGAGAACTTAAAGCTCTTGGGATTACAATATTTTTTGAGAAAGAAAATATCGATACTGCCAATATGACCGACGAAATGATGATCACCATCATGGGCGGTCTGGCGCAGGAGGAGTCCACTTCGATTTCACAGAATATGCGGTGGAGCATAAAAAAGCGAATGGAAAACGGTACATTTGAGCTGTCATGCCCTCCATACGGATATATCAAAGAAAATGGAAAGCTTGTGGTCGATCCTGCTCAGGCACAAACTGTTCAGAATATATTTTCATGGTATTTAAGTGGTTATGGAATAATATCAATAGTAAACAGACTAAATCACTTTAATACTCCTTGCTGTAAAAGGAGCAACAAATGGCATATGTTTGGGGTAACATACATACTTACAAATGAAAAATATACCGGAAATACAATGTTTCAAAAAACATATTCAGGCACTACCCTGCCCATTCAGCGGTATAAGAATAATGGTGAGCGTAACAAATACTATGCAGTCAATACTCATCCTGCGATAGTATCACAAGATGATTTTGACAAAGTACAAGCTCTTATGTCAGAAAAAGGCGAGATATTCTACAAAACTGAAAAACAGAAATGTGTTCTGAGAAAAATAATGAAGTGTGGGCAATGCGGCAGTACTTATATACGAAAGAAAAGCCGTGATAAGTATTACTGGTCATGCCGAAAACATGATTTGAAAGCCAGTGAATGTTTTTCCAAACGCATACCCGAAAGCGATATTTATTATGCGTTTATCAGAATATGCAATAAGCTGATAAGTAATTATACTCAAATTCTCATACCTCTTCAAACAGCATTACAATACTTAAAGCTGAAAAAATTCAGCGGTCAAACTCAGGTTATGGATATACACAAAGAAGTAGCCAAGCTCAAAGAACAAACTCACGTCCTTGCAAGACTTAAAACAAAAGGCTTTCTTGACGAGGCTAAATACATTGAGCAGACTACTGAGCTTACGGCAAAGATCAACAAACTGCAAGCAGAACTGAAAAAGCTTACACGCTCAGACGATGAGGACGAAACACTTGATCAGATAGATATGCTGATCGACTTCTTTGAGAAAAGAGAAAATCCTATGACAGAGTTTGAAGAAACGGCATTTGAGAGTATAGTTGAGAAGATTGTGGTTATAGATCAACATGAGTTGGAGTTTCATTTGATCGGCGGATTAAAATTCAAAGAAAATGTATAAAGCACATTGACAATTTAGCATAATTATGATAAAATATATTCAGGAGGCGATGATTATGGATATGAATATGATAAGACCCGTTTCGGATCTAAGAAACAATTTTGCGGATATTTCAAAAACCGTGCATGAAACTGAACAACCCGTCTTCCTCACTAAAAACGGATATGGCGATATGGTCGTTATGAGTATGGAGGCTTTTGAGAAAATGCAGTTTGAAAGCGACGTGTATTTCAAGCTTGCAGAAGCTGAAAGAGAAGCTGAGGAAACAGGCGAACGTTTTTCTTCAAAGGATGTTCTCAGCGCAATGAAAGCGGCGGCGAGAGGAGAATAATGTATACGATTGAATATTTACCGATTGCCAGACGCGATATGGTCGATATTGCAAAATATATCGGCGTAAAGCTTGCAAATCCGGATGCCGCTGAAAGACTTGCGGAGAAAATGGCTGAATCTGCCGAAGATTTGGCAAATATGCCGTATAAGTGTCCGATGTATATTCCGGTCAAGCCTTTGAAGCATGAGTATCGTAAGCTTATAGTTCATAATTATATTATGTTTTACTGGATAGACGAAGACAAAAAGCTTGTAACGATAGCGAGAGTTGTGTATTCCGGACGAGATTATGAAAAGTTGTTATAACTGAATCTAAATGCCTTGCAAGTCAAATCGCAAGGCATTTTTTTGTTGCTATTGGTAATAGCTTTTCAGGGAAAAATGTGATATTCTTGTAGTCTGAAAGGAGGCAACGTCATGGCAAAGAATCGTACAATCCCATTCGGTTACTGTATGAAAAACGGCGAGATAACAACCGAGCCAAAAGAAGTTTACGCAGTTGTTACAATATTTGACGAGTATCTGAAAGGCAGAAGTTTGTCTGAGATCGCAAAGCTTATGCAGTCAGAGAAAATTCGCTACAATGCTGATTCGGACAAGTGGAACAAAAACATGGTCAAGCGGATAATTGAAAATGAGAAGTATCTTGGTACCGATAAATATCCGCAGATAATTGATGATGATACTTTTAGACTTGCAAATGAAAAGCGGATACGGAAAGCAACAACACTTGATCTGATACCCGATGATTTACAAGAAATCAGAAAATGTACATACTGCACTGAATGCGGTCACAAGCTTTCAAGAATCGGAGGCAATTCAAAATATGAAAAGTGGGATTGCAGAAATCCCGATTGCTATAAGTTTGAATATAGATTGACAGATCAAATGATAATAGGAGCAGTTCTTAATGTTCTAAATTCGGCTATTGCGAATCCGAGTCTGTTGGAATTGGGCGGAGAGATAAGCACATATTCACCTACTGCGGATATAGTCCGTAAGCAAAATGAGATAAACCATATGACGGATTCTGCCCAAGCAGATTTTGACAGAGTAAAAGCAGAGATCTTCAAGCTTGCGGAAATGAAATATGACTGCTGCACTTACAATGACAGTCCGCAGAAAACAGACAAGATCAAGGAATTGCTCAAAAATCATGAACAATTAAACAGCTTAGATATCGGCTTATTCAAAGCGTGTGTTTCACGAATTTGGATAAGCCATTTTTGTACCATAGAGGTCGAGCTTATCAACGGAGTAAGGATTAAGAATATTACTGGAAAAGTCAAAACGTCAAGGAGTGAAAACAATGTCCACAGCACCCAATGTAACGATAATTCCTGCGAAAGTGCAGACAGCTGAAAGTCGCAGTAAATACCACCAGTTAAGAGTTGCCGCATACTGCCGAGTATCTACGGCTCAGGAAGAACAGCAGAACAGCTATCAGGTCCAGATCGCATATTACACCGATCTTATCAACAGAAAAAAGGAATGGACGCTTGCGGGGATATTTGCAGACGAGGGTATAAGCGGAACTCAGACAAAGAAAAGAACCGAGTTTAACCGCATGATTCGTATGTGCAGAAACAAAAAAAATTGATCTTGTAATTACCAAGTCAATATCAAGATTTGCCCGAAATACCGTCGATTGCCTTGAATATGTCAGACAACTTAAAGACTTGGGTATCGGAGTTATTTTTGAAAAAGAGAACATAAACACCTTAACTATGACATCGGAATTTATGATAGCTCTGTATGGAAGTTTTGCTCAGGCAGAATCAGAATCCATAAGCAAAAACGTAAGCTGGGGCAAAGAAAAAGCCTACCGTGAGGGCAAGGTGCAGTTTCAGTATAAATATCTGCTTGGGTATAAAAAAGGTGAAGACGGAAAACCGGAGATAGTACCCGAAGAGGCTGAAACAGTAAGGCTGATATATACGCTGTTTCTCGACGGATACAGCATGAGCAGGATAAAAAAGCTCCTCGAGAACAAAGGCATTTTGACTTCACAGGGAAATAAAGTATGGAACGAATCACTTATCCGCAGCATTTTGAAAAACGAAAAGTATGCAGGCGATGCACTTCTGCAAAAGACTTTTACCTCAGATTGTATCACTCACAAGATAGTTAAAAATCACGGCGAACGCCCGATGTATCTTGTGACAGATCATCATGAACCCATAATCGACCGTGACACATACAATAGAGTTCAGCAGGAGCTTGCAAGGCGTTCCAGTAAACGAAAAGTTTCAGATAAAACAGTTACGGAACAAGGGAAGTATTCAAGCAAATATGCTCTTACCGAATTGCTTATTTGTGGACACTGCGGCACACCTTATCGCAGAACCACTTGGGCGGCAAGAGGCAAAAAGCAAATAGTTTGGCGTTGCATAAGCCGACTTGAACATGGAAAAAAGTATTGTCCCGACTCGCCTACGATAAAGGAAGAACAGCTCCACAAAGCTATAATCTATGCGATAAACAACTATTATTCATGCCGTAATGACATTGCAAGGATTCTTAAAACGAATATCGGCTCGGTTCTTGAGTGTCAGGGGCAGGAAGAGATCATAGCCGTCGAAAACAGACTTAAAGAAATCGACCAAGCGAGAAACGATTTAGTCGGATTGATAGCTTCCGGCGGCTGCGATGAGGACAAGCTCGACATCGAATTTGCAAAGTTATACCAAGAAGAACAGCAGCTTAGCGAACGATTGGAAACCCTTAAATCTCAGAATAAAACTTCGCAACAAACTCAGGACAAGCTTGATAAAATTATAGATATGATAGAGCATGAGAATTTTGAGTTGGAAACCTTTGATAATGTGCTTATACGAAAACTGATTGAGTGCGTCAAAGTACTGAGCAAGACCGAAATACTGGTTATTTTTAAAGGGGGATACGAGGTCAAAGCGGAGATTGAATAACGATTAAAATTTACGGCTTGCGGTATATTCGCAGGCTGTTTTTTGTTGGGAGGTGTAACATTGGCAGGAAACTTTGAAGGCATAAAAACAAGAAAGTTCGGCATTGAGATAGAAATGACCGGCTTGACTCGTTGTCAAGCGGCGAAGGCAATTTCAAGAGTTTTAGGCGGTGATGTTGTCCATGAGGGCGGAAGTTATGACAAATATATCGTGAAAGATTCCAAAAACAGAGATTGGTCTGTTGTTTATGACGGAAGTATAAGATGTTATAATGCAGACGGCGACCATGCTTCTAAATCATACAGCGTAGAACTCAATTCTCCTGTGCTGGAATATGAAGACATACCGCTTTTGCAGGAGGTCGTGAGAGCCTTACGCCGTGCAGGCGGAGTGACAGGTCCGAGATATTGTGCAGGCACGCACATTCACATTTCGGCAGACGATTATACACCGCAGCAGATATGAAATCTTGTAAACATCTTCGCAAGCAAGGAAGATTTTCTATGGGACGCTTTGCAGGTATCATCTGCCCGTGAAAGCTACTGTCACAAGATGAATAAGCAGTTCATAGAGGACATAAACCGCAAGAAGCCCAAAGATATGGAGGAGATAAAAAGGCTTTGGTATCGTGGAAGAATGAGCGAGCAGTTTCAGCATTATTCAAACAGCCGATATGTGATCTGCAATCTGCACAGCTTTTTTCAGCACGGACATTATGAGATAAGAGCGTACAACGGTTCTCTTCACGCAGGAGAGGTAAGAAGTCAGATAGTGCTTGCGTTAGCCATAAGCAATGCGGCAATGACCAAGAAATACTGCTCTCCTCACGTTTCGCAGAGTGATAATATGCGGTACAGCTTTAGGGTATGGCTTTTGAATCTTGGACTGATAGGTGAAGAATTCAAGAATTGCAGGACACATCTTCTGAAACATCTTGAGGGCGATATTGCCTGGCGGCACCCTGAGGATGGAATTGCTGCAAGGGCAAAGCTGAAAGAAAAACGTGAGCTGGAGCGGCAAGCCGCCCGTGAGCAACGTGTCGAGCTTGTAAGCGACAACAGCACGCAAGTCGAAAATGTACCCGAAGAACACATTGAGCCGTCAGAAAGTGAATGTGACGAATTTGAAGAAGAATTTGAAATGAGTATGTAAGGAGGAAAACATGGAATACAAAAGATTATACATTGCCTATGGCAGCAACATCAACCTTGAACAGATGGCGCATCGCTGTCCGAATTCAAAGGTTGTAAGCACAGAAATGATGCAGGGCTATGAACTTGAATTTCGTGGTGTGGCAACGATCGTACCGAATGAGAAGTCGGAAGTACCCGTTCTGATATGGGAGATAGACGGACGTGACGAACACAGTCTTGATAGGTATGAGGGATTCCCGAATCTTTACCGCAAGGAGTTGTTTGATATAGAAGTCAACGGCGAAAAGAAAGAGTGCATGGCGTATTTGATGAACAAAGGACAGATCTCTCCGCCAACCAGTTATTATTACAATGTTATAAAGCAGGGATATGAGGCGAACGGTATGGACACAAGCTATCTGAGGGCGGCACTTGAAAGGTCGGTTTGCAGTCAGCATTTTGATGATGAACCGGACGAGGATTTTGAAGAAGATAATGATTTTCAGATGAAGTTTTAAGGAGCGTGGTCAAATGAGATACAAAGGATTTTACATAAAGATCTCACCCGACATAAACATTAGCAGGGTCGACAAGAACGGCAGAGATGTTCTTTGCGAAGGATTTTTAATACAGGTTTTCGCAGACGAGACCGAACGTGTTGAGATCGACAGCTTTTCTGCGGCTGTGGGGTTTGAGATACTGGAGAACAGCTTTGCGGAGGCGGAACAGTTTGCCAAGGATTTTGTTGATTGTGAGGGGAAGGAATATATAAAACGACAGCTGACTCGGTAGGATAAGACCGCTTGATAGATGACGTCAAATTGGCATTTTTATTGTCATCTATTTTATAGTAGCAACACAAAAAGCTTGCAGACTTCTGCGGGCTTTTTTTGTTTTATATTGTTTTATCTTTATGAAGAATCAATCCCCCGCCTTTAGCTGTAGTAGTCAAGGGCGGGGGATTTTTTTAGTCAAGCACACCGTATTTGGTGGGCTTCTGTGAGCTTTTGCTTATCCTTGGTATAGGCTATATAGGTGGTTTGCAAGGATCTGTTATTCTGCACTGTGATAAGCTGTGAATATGGTATTTTGCTGTTTTGCAGATGCTGTTCTATGGTTTGACACTCGCCTGAAAAGGTTTGCAGGGGCTTCCCTTTTGCGGCTGTGATGAGATAGCCTTGGCAGGTGAACTTTAGCTGAGCTGACTTTATGTGAGATATTACAAAGCTTGCGTCTTAAAGATACAAATCAGTTATATATAGTTCGACAAAACAAAATTAGGGGTATGTGCTTATGGATTACGAATCAAGGAACAGATATTATAACGCTTGTTCATCTCACTGTAAACGGCGAAGAAATCGTTACAACTGTTGACCACCCGTTTTATGTACAAGGTAGAGGGTTTGTTGAGGCTGGTAAGTTGCTTGTTGGCGATAAACTTCTTGATGTAAATGGAAATGTTCTTTTAGTTGAAAATTTTGATGTTGAGTTGACAGATGAACCCACTACAGTGTATAATTTTCAGGTGGAGGATTTTCATACTTATCATGTTGGCAAGTGTAGACTGCTTGTACATAATGCAAATTGTAATCAAGAAAAGCCTGTGCTTCCAAAATATGATGAAAAAACAACAGAGGGCGTTATGGTAACTCCAGATGGAAAGCAAATTTCTTTTAAATCAGGAAATAGTTCGACACCTTCATATCCTCAATATAAAGCACAATCAGCAAGTCATGTTGAAGGAAAAGCTGCTTTATACATGAGAGAAAATGGTATAAATGAAGCAACTGTATTTCATAATAACCCTAATGAAACTTGTGGATTCTGCAATAGACAAGTTCCAGCTCTACTTCCAAAAGGCGCTAAATTAACCGTGGTACCTCCAAGTAATTCGGTTGCAAATAATGTTCGTGCTATCCCAGTTCCAAAGACATACATTGGAAATAGCACTGTTCCGAAAATCAAATAAGAAAGGAATAAGGTAATCAAATGAAAATAAAACATTTTGGAGGAATTGAATATGCAAATAATATTTCTGAATTTTCAGAAATATTACAAAAAAATATGGTGATGGTGTCAACGAGTTTTGGATTACTAATAATACTCAAGAGAATCCTTGCTTAGTGGTATTAGTAAACAAAGAAATGGCAAATCTCACCTATTTTCCAGATGAGGAGTCACTCGGTTTTCAGTCAGTTGGTTGCCAGACAAATCAGAAAAATGACTATTGTATTTTTTATACTAATACGCCTGAAGAAGAGATTGAAATCAGAAGAGATTCAATTATCTCAGTAGATAAAGCTTTCGAGGCAGCCAAAAAATTTTTTTATAAACGTGAAATGCCAGATAATATTGAATGGACTGAAAATTAAAGGTTTATAATTTTCAGGTGGAGGATTTTCATACGTATCATGTTGGCGAAAATTGTGTATTAGTACATAATGCTGATTATGATGTTGATATTGTATCTAAAAACATAAAAGAACGTATTTCGAACGATGAGCTTAATCCTCCAACTAAAAGAGGAAACGCACCAACGAGTAAAAAAGATGGAAAGCCTATTGAAATACATCATGATAATCAAAATCCCAATGGACCATTTTATGAAAAAACTCAAACTGATCATCGACTGGGTGGTAATTATAAAAAACCACCCTCACTATAATGAAGGAAGTAAAATTAATCGTGCTCAATGGCGTCAGCAAAAGAAAAATTATTGGAAAAATGAGTGGGATTAGGGAAGGTGGAAATAAATGAATAATTATAAGTATTTTCGTGATGTCTTAAAGAATGGATACTTCACAGAAACACCATGTCAGTTTTGTGGAAGTTCTGAACATTGTCTTGAAGGATCTTTTTTTGACAGAGATGACAATCTTGTATCTATATGTCTCAATTGCTTTGATAAACGAAAAGTAAGTGTAGATATTCCTAGCTATATAGCAGACAGAGTTGTAAAAAAACAAAATGAAAAAGTAACTGAATTGAGTTTTTGTCCACCTGTACCTTGGATTCAAAATAACGATTGGCCTGTTTGCTGTGATGATTATATGACATATATAGGTGAGTGGGAAAGGGAAGATTTTATCAAAAATTCTACAAACGGTGATGGATTGTCTTTACTAAAAGAACTTTTGATTGATGAACTAAAGAATAATGTTGAAAGTTACGAAGCACTTTGGGCGGATTTAGGATATGAAACTGCTGCATTTGTTTTTAAATGTTCAAAATGTGGAAATAAAGTGGTTGTATGCCAAGACTATTGAAATTGCAGACCATAACTGCTGCGTTGTTTCCTGTTATGGCGACAGCAGCAGTTATATAGTGGCTCAGACGGGCAATAAGTACGAAGTTATAGATATTTACAGGATAATCAATCCTCAAAGTATTGTAAAATATGATGATATAACCGCATGGAACAGCATAGATTTTCAGAGCTTTAAGGAAAAATTCGGCGCTCCGTATGCCAAATCTCTTGACAATGACAAGGAACATGTTTTAGCCGATGTATATATGTATAAAATTTCAGACAGCAATAAATATGCGATCGTGGCTGTTGGCAGAGATGACGGCTCGATCAATGCGCTGTCTGTTAAGGATATAGACAGCCGTTGGAGCGAAGATAATAAATATGAATATATATTAGAGAATGAATAGATCAATGGCAAGGAATTAAATAACAAATGAGCAGCGAAATAATCGGAACAAAATTCAAGTACACGGTAGATACATCGTACCCGCCAAATAATCCCCCACCTTTTTTTCAAGTGGCAAAGTCGGGAGGGCGTCTGTGCGCATATTGCTTTGAGACAGACAGCGAGATTTATGTTGACAAGATGTAAAAAATCACCGATACAGTTTGGTTGTATCGGTGATTTTATTATGTATCAATAAGCCAAGTGCCAAGACCAAGCTTGGGGATATTGATACCATTATAAAGTTTTTTTGAAAGTTTACAAATTTACTTGAATAGAATATTTATGCACTCGTCTTTTGTTACGCCGTAGGCGGTTTGGTATTTGTCAAACTTGTAAAACTTAAAGCCGCATTTTTCCTGCACTCTTCTTGAACGGGCATTATCTGTAAAATAACCGCAGGATATAAAATCAAGACCGACCTCATCAAAAAGATATGCTATGACCGTCTTTACAGATTCCGTCATATAGCCCTTGCCCCAATATTCTTTTGAAAGCACATATCCTATCTCCCGCCCCGATTTATCACTCAGTTCAGGAAGCTTGCTTTCATCATATTCTTCAATACCCAATGAGCCAATGACTTTTCCGCCAAGTTCAATGGCAAAGGTTTTTCTGCCATTGATAAATAGTTCAAGGATATTTCGGGTCTCATCCAAAGTTTTATGGTGAGACCAGCCAGCCATTTCGCCGACCCCCTCGACCTTTGCATATTCAAAAAAATCATTAAGGTCATTCTCTCGCCAAGGTCGCAATGTAAGTCTTTCAGTCTTTAAGACTACGTTAGATATATCTATCTCTGCGTTCATTTTATCACCTCTGTGTTGGATTTATCGGTCAGTATTTTCCCTATTATACCACACTATACTTTGCAAAGTCAAACCCTTGTAATGTGAAAACAAATATGCTATAATAAAGCTGTCAAAAAATAAAAAGGGAGGCATTTTTATGACAAAAGAGGAATTTCTTAAACGCTTGAAAGAGGACGAGGAGTATTCACCGGGCTGGCAGGCTATCGACGACGCTTTCGATAAACTTTACCCAGGACAAAACCCCGAACATTTTGCCACAGATATGCAGACAAGGGCAATGTTCGGCGGTGACGAGTATCTGGACGGCTTTTCTATCTACACCTCGTCAAAAGGTTATAAGCATATCGTTACTTATGGTATGACAGTGCTTTATGGTGATGAAGACGCTTTCGGCGAAGAGTGGAACGGCTGGGGCTATGAAATGACTATAAAGCTTAAAGAGGATAATTCTCAGAACTGTATGTGGGCGCTTGATATGATGTCAAATCTTGCAAGATACACATACACCACAGAGCGCTTTTTTGAGCCTGAGCAATTCGTAAAGGGCAACGGACAGCCCCTTCATATTGGCACGGATTCAAAAATAACAGCACTTTTGCTTGTAAGCGATACCGAAGCGCAAACGCAGATGTCCGTATATGGAAAGACAGAATTTATTCAGCTTATAGGCATAACAGAGTCGGAGATACAAGCGATAATAAAGGATCGAAGCAACATCCGCAAGTTGATAGAACTTATGAAAGCTGACGGAAATACCGACCTTGTAACTGATATGGGAAGAACGAAATCATATTTGTAATGACCCCAAAAAAGAAATCCCAATTCTGTTCTGTATTGCTCATCTAAAATGAAAATCAAAATTTCCCAATATATCTATATATTTTTAGGACAATACATCTCAATAATACGAAAAAGAATTGGGACAAAAAGAAAGGCAGAAAAACTGGCTGTTCAGTGACACTCCAAGGGGTGCCAAAGCAAGCGCAGCGATCTATAGCATTGTGGAGACAGCAAAAACAAACGGACTTGATGTTTTCAAATACTTTGAATTATTGCTGACAGTTCTTCCAAGCATGGAGTTTCTGACCGATCCGGATATTCTTGAGGAACTGCTGCCCTGGAATGAGGCTACACAGAAGAACTGCAAATTACCGTGAAAATATCCCCGAGTTTTGTGCTCGGGGATATTTGGTTTTAGGGGGTGGGGGGGTATTGGGAGGATACAATTCAAAGACGAATGAATATGACCCTGCAGGATGGTGATCTCTTGCAGGGTCTGATTATTTTTGGAGGGTGCGGAGGATTTGACGGTTACATCACATTGGGGGGCATATCAACCTAAAGAACCTAAATTTAAGAAAGATAAAGAAGTAATAGATAACCACAGAATCGTTTAATAATCGGTTTAATTAGGAGTGGTAAGATGTTTCCAATGCAGAGATAAAATACACAAAAATGTACAATAACATTTGTGCGAACATACAAAGTTTAAAATGATTTGCAACAAAGCAGATCGTTTGTGATACTAATATATTAAGACAACGGAGGTATTAAAATGAGAAAAATACTTAAGCGAATCGCAGCTTTGAGTGCTGCTGTTATGATGATGGGAACTATGGTTATAAGTGCAAGTGCGGCTTATCCAACTGCGACATCGTCTCAGCAGAACGGTAAGTCATGGAAAATAACCACAAGTGTAAGTAAATCATATGTGTCTTAATTTGTTTTTATTTGGGCATAGTGAAAGCTATGCCCAAATTATTGAACGAAGGAGTGTTGTATATTGAAAAAATATAGATCTGGACTAACGATAATTCTAAGTTGTTTAATGCTAACGGGTTGTGCAAGCAATTCTGATATTTCCTCAATAAGCAAGATCTCAGATTACAGTTCAAATGACAATACAAGTTCTTATGAAACAGATGATACCCTTGATGATGAAGTTGAATACTATTATTCAGATGATACTCCGATTTATAGTTTTGAGAAAAGATACGAAAAAATCAAAGAACAATATCCCGATAAGTCTGTGCTTGTTTGGGTAAGTGACCAAAAAATTCGATATGAAGATGAAGTAAATTCGTATTTATCTGAACACAATAAAAATTATGTATTGTGTTTCAAAAATCTTACATATGACGTTGATATGGTAGATGATAGCTCTAACTTTATATCCTCATATGCACAACTATTGTCAGATGCGTTTGATAATGGAGAGAAATTCGATATAATTGATACAGGGCTTAAATATCAAGGCTTTGATACATTCTATAATCCATATCAGAATTGTGTCAACAATAATTTTCTCGAACCATTAAATACATACCTTGAAAACACCGAGTGCGGTAAGAAAATTTACGCCGAAATGTCAACAAATTATTGGAAGAGTTTAATGATAAACGGCAAAATTTATGGTATCGACGGTTCGTTGTCTTGCTTAAAAGAAGATCTTGGATATGAGCTTAATGCTGATTTAGTTGATAAAAACAGTATAGATCTTGATGATTTTTTAGGAAAATATGATACATCACTCCAGAAAGTTATTGATCTGTGCAAATCCAGAGGTTGGAAATTTACCATCGGAATGCTTGGATTTATGCAATTATACTCAAATTATGATTTTATAACTGATAATATTTGCATCGATGATAATGGTCACGCCGTGAATATTTACGAAACCGATTATGCAAAAAATCTTTTCAATATCATATCCGACGGTTTCACAAATGACGTTATGGTCAACCCTGTCAATGATAATATAAATGATATAGATACATATTTTGGCTCTATAAATTCTACATTATGCGGTGGCTATACAAACAACAAATTTAAAACGAGCCAAGAATACGGTTTGCAAACGAGCTATGCCTCAACTGAATCATACACTATATATCCGCAATACTCTAATAAAATATATACTTCTTCAAAAGCTTTGGGCATATGTGCGTTATCAGACAACAAGTATCTTGCATTTGACGCTATCTGCGAGGTTATGACAAATAAAGAGTTGAATGATCTCTTGTGTTTTGGTACTGATTATGACATTATAAATGGTTGCATAAAACCGTATGGGTATTATAATACAATGGGTGTCGAAAACAGATTGATACGATATCCGTTTTATGGTGTTAATGACCCTAATTCAAATGAAAAGTACCACGAGGCAATAACAGATTTTAAATTATCAAAAAGTGTTGGCTTTTGTTTTGACACTACAAATGTTTCTGATGAATTTTTAGCTGTTGATAAGGTTTTAAAGACTATTGATTCTGATTTCCCTTCTAAGGATTATAAAACAGGTAAAGAATATTTAGATAAATTGAACGATGACCTGAATTCCGCAGGCTTGCAGGATATTCTTGACGAGGTAAACAGACAGCTGGAGGAGTACAATGAAACACACAATACAGATAATTAGCATATTGTCAGCGGCAGCTATGACCCTGACCGCTTGCAGTAAAAGCGATAAAAATAAGGACAGCAACGCCGCACAGGCAGATAAGTGGAGGATAGTTTCTGTTTATGAATGTGCAGACTATGACAATAACATTTGCTTTTCCACGCAGGAAAATTCACGTCTTGACTTTGTGGATATGACAACCCTTGAGGACAGCCCTGTGTGCGACGACCCTTCTTGCAAACATCGTGAGGGTTCTGATTGCACTGCATATGGCAAGGACGATCACCCTTTTATTTACAATAAAAGACTCTATTATCTGAGAAGTTCCGATATAATAACCAAAAATGACGGAACATATACAACAAATACCATGATGTTTTGTTCTGACATAAATGGTGCTAATGAAAAGCAGGTCGCTGAGATTGACGGGCTTAGCTATAATGATTATGATAGAATGGCGATAGTAGGCAGCACAGCGTATCTTGTCATGACTAACCAGCCTTATGACAAGGATTTTAAAGAACTAGAGCCGTCACTGGAGTTGGTTTCGGTGGCTCTTGACAGCGGAAAAGTCAATAATATAGGCGAAGTCACACAGGGATATAGCTGCGGTGCGTGGGTGTATGGCTTGTGGGATAATAAGCTCATTTTCCGTACATCAAAGGCGGCAGATGATCGTCCGTTTATGGAACGTTTGCAGGACTTTGCAGATAAAAACGGACTGTCTGAAAGTGAAGCTATCGAGCAGTATAACGATAAGGCGGAGTATGATTACGAATATCTCGCCTATGATATTTCAAGCGGTAAAGTTGAGAAAAACGCTTTGTCTGAGCCGTCTGCAATATCAGATAACTGCTATTACTATGTGAAAAACGGCAAGCCATGCTATCTTGACAAAAGCGGAAAAGAGCAGACTATCGAGGGCGTTGATGATGGCTCAAACGTGACCAATATCGCAACGATAAACGGCTATGCGCTCATAGACAGCGAGAACAGTCAGTATCTTTTCAAAGAAAGCGACAAGACCATTTCAAAGCTCACGGATACATATGATATTGCCGCCATAAAGGACGGGCAGGCTATTATCAGAACAGGCAGTACGCCTGCATATGAGAAGAAAGCTGTCTCGGAATTGGAGAACTCAAAATGACCCTCACCCTAACAAACCTCACCAAACAATACGGCAGTTTCACCGCCCTTGAAAACTTCAACTACGAGTTCACCGCAGGCGTGTATGGTCTGCTTGGACCGAACGGTGCAGGCAAATCCACCCTTATGAATATCATCACCGACAATCTGAAACCGACCTCCGGCTCAGTAAGATTTGACGGCGTTGAAACAAGCAAAATGGACGCCGATTTCCGCAAGGTTCTTGGCTTTATGCCCCAACAGCAGGGGATATACCCGAACTTCACGCTTGAGCGCTTCCTCTACTACATGGCGGCGCTCAAAGGTATGAAGAAAGCCGACGCGAAGCCGCAGATAGAAAAGCTGCTCAACCTTGTCAACTTGCAGGACAGCCGCGGCAAACGGCTCGGCGGTTTTTCGGGCGGAATGAAACAGCGTGCCCTTATCGCACAGGCAATGCTCGGCGAGCCAAAAGTCATTATCCTTGACGAGCCCACAGCAGGTCTTGACCCGAAAGAGCGTATCCGCATACGAAACCTCGTGGCGCAGATCGCTTTTGACAAGATAGTCATAATCGCTACCCACGTTGTTTCGGACATCGAGTTCATCGCAAAAGAAGTTTTGCTGATGAAAAAGGGTGAGATAATCGACAGCGGTGCACCGCATATCCTTTGCGAAAAGATAGACGGCAAAGTGTTCGAGATAACCGCCGATGAGAGTATGCTCGGCGAGATCTCCGCAAAATACAAGGTGGGAAATATCTCAAAGGACGAGAAAAATATATACGTCCGTGTTATCAGCGAACAGCCGCCAAGCTTTGCGTGCCGACCTTGCAAGCCCGACCTCGAGGATCTCTACCTCTACTATTTCGATCAGGGGGCGAGCCAATGATCTTTAGAAATGAACTGATAAAAGCGTTCTGCAAGCGCACAACTATTGCAATTTTCGCCGTTCTGTTGCTCCTTAACGGCGTTTTGCTGTATATAAGCGAAACAAAACAGGCTCTTGAATACACCCCCGAACAGTACAAATCCGCTTATCAGACCTTGGAGGGGCTTGATACACACGCCGCTTTTCAGCGAATTTCTAAGAAAAAGACGGAGCTTGAATTGATACAAAGGCTGTCATTCGGCGAGGATATTTCGCAGGAAAACTGCAATGCTGAGGAACTTTTGAAAAGCTATAAAAACAAGGACTATCTTGAATTTACAAACGATATCTACCCCGAAATAGAGCTGACCGACCGCCTTTTTGAGGAGATATCAGCCTGCGAAAATTATGACAGCTATCTTGAAAATATCGACAGCACGGCACGAAAAATGACGGGCATATCCCTGTTTGCCGACCCTGACAGTTTCAGCTACAAAAATATCGCACGAACGCCAGCCGATTTCGCTCACCTCAAAGGCTCAAAGCTCACCGCTGCACCCTCAAAGGGCGTTTCAATGGCAACGGGTTTCCTCGCCACCGACCTTATCGCAATGCTGATGATAATGACCGTGGTGGTCACGATCGTCACAAGAGAAAAAGAGCTTGACCAAATAACGCTTTCGAGGACGACTTTCAAAGGCAGAATGCCCCTCGGTATAGCAAAGCTTTTCACCTGTTTTGCGGCGGCGATGGCGGCTGAGATCTTGCTTTACGCCGTGAACTTCGCAGTTTCATATTTTACATACGGATTTGGCGACCTGTCAAGGCAGATACAGTCGGTCTACGAATTTAACGGCAGTAACTTGAAAATATCCGTACTACAATACTTTGCACTTTTTCTAGTTGCAAAACTTGCGGTCTACTGCGTATTTGCGGCGATTATCTACCTTGTTACCGTGGTATCGAACACCGCTGTTAAGGTCTATGGCATACTGATCATCACCATAGCGGCGGAGACTGTGCTTTATTACACCATACCAAGCACCAGCTATCTTTGCCCGCTGAAATACATTAATATTCTTGCATACGCCAACACAAAAGACCTCTTTGCAAGCTACCTCAACCTTAACATTTTCGGCAAGCCAGTCAACTATATGGCGGTGTTTGTCGACTCGGCAGTTGTGATTTTAGTGGCAATTTCGATACTCTCGGTTCTGATATTTTCAAAGCAAAGGGTCATCAAAAGCCGCACAAGAAAATTCAGCCTTGCAAGGTTCACAATTTTCAAGGGCAGGACAACAAACCTCTTTTTGCAGGAGTGCTACAAGGTGTTTATCGGTGGCAAAGCTCTGCTGATTTTGATAGCATTTGCTATCATCACCGCAGTTTCATATTCTCCTATCAGCGAGAGTTTTTCGTCCGCAGACGATGTGTATTACAAGTAATATATGCTGAAATTTGAGGGCGAGTACACCGCTGAAAAGCAGAAAATGATAGACGCTGAGGAGCAGAAATTTGCCGACGCGCAGATGAAAATGCAGGAGGAAATGGCAAATTCAGATGGCGACGGCATTTTGATAATGATGAAATATCAGGACGTTTTGGCTCCGCAATATGCCTTTGAGGCAGTGAAAACTCACGCAGAATATTTGCAGACAACCGAGGACGGGCAGTTCGTTTACGACAGCGGTTACAAGCTGCTAACGGGAGATGAGACCACAGGAAACAAGGACTTGACCCTTGGTCTGACCGCAATGGCAATGGTGATACTTTGCCTGACATATGTGTATGCGGTGGAGTATCAGACGGGTGCGAACGTGCTGTTAAAGACCTCGGCGCGCGGCAGGGAGGACACCTTTCTCTGCAAGTTCGGCATTGGCGTTATCATTGTGACGATAATTTTCGCTCTGACCTATGCGCCATACTTTTACAATGTTCTCAGCGCATACGGCACAAGGGGGATAAACGCCCCTGCTTGCTCGATAGAAGCACTTTCAAATTTTGATATTTCTATCAAAGGATATCTCATTCTCATAAGTCTTGGGCGGTATCTCGCCCTGCTTTGTGCAATGCTCATCATCTATTTTCTGTCGGCAAAGCTCAAAAGTGTTATCTCGACTTTCCTTGCGGCGACGGCGGTGCTTATTCTGCCGATATTGCTGGCTCTGCTTGGGATCGAGGCGTTTGAGTTTGTGGGGCTGGATATTCTTTTGGTGGGGAATTTGTAAAGGGCAATATCTTGATAAAAATATTTATTTAAAACCACGCATCCAATACAAGCTTTATCTAAAATGACAATGCTTGTATAATTCAAAGTGATAAAGGAGAAGAAAAAATGAAGTATGTAGTTGCACCAGCTATTAATGCTCAAAGGTTGGTTGTTGTTAATTTTGAACGAATAGTTAATGAAATTGGTTCACGACAACTCGGAAGAGGCAGTAACTAAAAATGATTGCCAGAATGTTGTAAACATTTTTCAATCAAACATAAATGAGTGGGACGTCGAGGGCGCCGTCCCCTACAATGGACTTTTGTCTCGAGAATATAATCCCCGCCTTTGACTGTGAAAGTCAAGGGCGGGGGATTTTTTATAGTCAAGCACACCGTATTTGGTGGGCTTCGCTCGCGGGGGATCGTCACGATGCTGTCACCTCCCTACCATAGTCCTATGCTGTCGAACAAATGCCGCTGTGAGATGTTTCCTGCTACTCTTATCATTACTTTGTCATAGGTTGACATGAAGCTGTCCACAACTTCTATGATGGTGAAGCCGCTGTTGTTCAGGGCTTCTGTGAGCTTTTGCTTATCCTTGGTATAGGCTATATAGGCGGTTTGCAGGCTTCTATTATTTTGGAATGTGATAAGCTGTGAATATGGTATCTTGCTGTTTTGCAGGTGCTTTTCTATGGTTTGACACTCGCCTAAAAAGGTTTGTAGGGGCTTCCCTTTTGTGGCTGTGATAAGATAGCCTTGGCAGGTGAACTTTTTCTGAGCAGACTTTATGTGAGATATCACAAAGCTTGCGTCTGTGCGGTACGAGCGTTCAAATATCTGCACGGTTTTGTTGTACCATTCTTCGTTGTTCTTTTCAACTGATTTTGATGTTACCATAGACACTTCCTTTCGTTATTCGGTCAAGCAAGGGCGGAGTGTTTTACACTCTGCCCCTGATCGACCGAACAAATCAGAGCTTTGTTACACCCCATATAACGATCTTTGCGCCGATGTATCGTGCTTCGATTATTTTTCTTGCATCATTGGTGTTGTATGCTGACACGATCTCCTGCGTTCTGCGACCGTCAATGGAAAACTGTACATTGTATTGTGCCATAACTTTCACCTCCTCTGTCTGATATAATCATAGCACAGGCTATGTGTGCAATTTTGGACATAGGCGATCGTATTAATGTGGGTAGTATGATATAAGCTTGGATTTTGTTATCTGTTAAAACCTATATGCTTTGGCTCTTCTTCAAGGGTATCGTCCTCGGTGAGGTCAAAGTCACGGGCTTTTAGAGTTATGATATCGTCCATTGTCATGGTGCTGAAATTCTGTCTTGTGAGCCTGAGTGCCTGACCGAACAGTGCGCCCTCTATAAGATTTCTTGCAAATCTGCCGTTGCCGAAATTCGGCTTCTTGCAGACCCTTTCAAGAAAAGGCAGGAGGGTTTCGTCAACGTCATCGGCAAGCTTATGTTCATTATTTTTCGCCATAAGGTGTACGATGCGGAGAAGCTCTGGGGCGGTATAGTCCTCGAAATTGACATGGAACGCAATTCTTGATCTCAGACCAGGGTTGCGGTCAAGGAAATCGTTCATTTCCTTTGGATAGCCCGCGAAAATCACCACCATATCGTCACGGTTGTTCTCCATTTCCTGCACGATAGTGTTTATGGCTTCATCGCCATAAGAGCCTGAGCGGTCATCGCAGAGGGAATATGCTTCGTCGATAAAAAGCACTGAGCCTTTAGCTTTCTTGAACATATTCTTCACCTGAACGGCTGTCCAGCCAACATATTTTCCAACAAGGTCGGAACGTCCGCACTCGATAAGGTCGCCTTTGGAAAGCACGCCGTTTTCTTTGAGTATTCTTGCAAACAGCCTTGCAACTGTGGTCTTTGCTGTGCCTGGATTGCCTGTGAACACCATATGCATGGCTGTTCGGCTTTCTTTCATGCCCTTATCGGCAAAAATTTTCTGCGCCTTTGAATATGTTATCGCCTTTTCGATAACGCTCTTGGCAGAATCAAGTCCGATAAGCTCCTGAAGCTCGCTGTACGCAGAGCCTTTTATCTCCTTGGCTTCATCCCTGTCATAGAGCTTTTTGAAGTTTGAATACTGTGGATAAATTTTGGTTTTCAGGACATTTGAATACCAAGTGTCATACATACCCATAAGCTCGTTTGCTCTATATGGGGTATCCTTTGCGCACAGGGAAAGGAGATCTTTATCGCAGGAGGTATTCTCTTCTCTGCAAAGCTTTCTGAGATATTTATGTGCATCTTCATTTTCTACAGTATCGTCCACGAGCTTCACGAAAGTGATAGTGCCGAGCTTTTCCTCCACGGAATCAGGGAGAGAAGGTCCGTCATTTGAAAAGGTAAAAATAAACTGTATCTCGTTTTTGTAGGCATTGATGAGGTCAAAGAGGATATCGGGGATAGCTTCATCGGCTGTACAATTATCGCTGTTGGTACACTTTAAACCACAACAATTCATTATGATAGTAGAGCCGCTGCAAATGCGGAACAGTTCACGGATATCTGAGCTTCGTGCTGATATATGATAAAGGTCAAGGACGGTATATCTTGCACAGCCAAGTCTGTTATTTGAATACAGGGCGCTTACAAGGGTATCGGCAAGCCTATTGGCATTGTCACTCTGGATAAAATAATGTACCGGTATGCCTTTTGTTACACCGACGCTGTTCTTTCTGAATATTCTTTTAAGCTCAGGCTCAAAGGTTTCTGAGCAGATATATTTTTTTGCTACGGCGAGAGCGTCTTTTTTATCAATGGACTTTGTGATATTTTCGTTTATGTACGATCTTCTATAGTTACTGAACAGGTCGTCAAGTTCATAGTCATTAAGCAGATCTTCATCAAACTTGAAATTATCGTGATAGCCGTTTGGGATCATTCTTTTGAACGTTTCCACTGTTATTTCCTCGAAGCTTATATCCACGCACTCAAGCTTTATAAATGAAAAGAAGTTCTTTACATAGGCTTTTACATCGGCTTCAACGTCTGTCATCATTACGCCTATGACCGCCTGATCTTTCACTGCGCTTGATATAAAGGCACAGCTTCTGTTGGGCATGGTGCGTGCCATTTCATTGAACTCGTTTATAAGCTGGTTTTTCTCATCAAAGAATGTATCGTACTCATTATCGTTATCTCTTGTTCTTCTGATAACAGGGTTTGCAAGCACACATTTTGCTCTGTAACAACGCATAAAAATCCGCCTCCGTGGTCTTTTCTCACTCTTGTTTTTCGTCTGTATCTGCATTATAGCACCTGGAATGTTCAAAAATGTGGACATAGCGGAAGTTTTTTTATATCCGAAATTTTACCCATAGTGGGTGGTATGATAAGGGCAACGGAAAGAGAAAGGAACATAGGAGTTAAAAGGATACAATTGACAAAATAAAGCAAAAGTGATATATTGGAATAAAGATATCACAGAACAGGAGGGCAAAAATGTCATATACAAAAACAGATATGCTTTCGCACAAGATCATTGAGATACTCAAAGAACACAGTGACGAAAAGCACCCCCTTACTCAACAGCAGATCTGCGGTTATCTTGAGGAAAAGCTTGGCATAAAGCCTAACCGCAAGACGGTGGCTCAGCATTTGAAGAGCATAATAGGCGATGAAAGCTGCAATGTTTTCATCGCAGACAATGGCAACGATGAGGATGATAAAAGCGATAAAAAATACATCACAGATATTTACTACGCCGCTGACATCACCACGGAAGAATATGAGTTTCTGGCAGACAGTATCATATACTCACCTATGCTCCCTGCGGACTATGTGAGAGATCTCATAAAAAAGATAAACAGCTTATCAACGGGAAACACAAAGAGCAAGGAAGCCAATCTCAGGGAAACTTTTCACTACGGCAACAAGAGCATTTTCTTGACTATAGAAAATATCAAAGAGGCTATGAATGCCAATCGGAAGCTTGATGTTACCATAAGCGATTATGACAAGGACGGCAAGCTTCTTACAAAGAGCGACCCGCAGAGCGGCATAGAGCTTCACCGCCTTATGCTCAGCCCTTACGGGATCGTTATGGCAGACGGCTTTTACTATCTCCTTGCAAATGATGTTCGTTACGATGACCTTCGTCATTTCAGGATAGACAAGATACTAAGGGCGAGTATCTGCGAAGAGGACGGCTCTATGAGAGACGTGAGGACGCTTAGCAATGTTCCGAGAGATTTCAAGCCTGTGCAATACAAAAATCTTAACAGGTATATGCTTAACGGGACTGTGGAGCGTGTACATATCAACATAAAAAAGAAAGACATAAGTCTTGTGCTTGATACATTCGGGAATGAGTTCACCTGCAATAAGGTCATAGATAATGACGATATCTATGACGTGACGTTCAGGGCAAATATCCAGACGGCTGTACGCTGGGCGATAGCTAACAGAAAGGCTGTGAAGCTGACCTCGCCAAAGAGGGCTGTGGATATTGTAAAAGAAGAGATCTCGGCATTGTCTGAGATGTATGGAAATCAAGAGAGGTGACTAAAATGAATGTAAATACAGTAAAATTCGGAGATATCATAAAGGAGATAAGCCACGGGCTTATGGCGGAGAACTACATTTCGGACAATGAGTTTACTAAGCCATGCGAATATCTGAGACTTGCGGACATAAATGACGGCGTTATTGCGGAAAACTGCATTGAGATAGTTTATGACAGCAAGCGTTGTGAGAAATATGCCATAAAGGACGGAGATGTGATACTTTCCACCACGGACAAGAATTTCAAGGTGGTATGTGCAGGAGATATGGGTGACAGGAAGCTTCTTGTTTCCCCGACTTTGATAAGGATAGGACTTGACAAGGAGAAGGCTGACCCTTACTATATTACGGCATATCTTTCGTCAGCAGAGGGAAAGGCTATGCTTGACGGCTGTCGCAGCGGAAAGGTACTAAGGGTATTGCACACAAAGGGGTTGAAGGAGTGTGAGATACCTTTGCCGACTATGGAGGAGCAGAGAGAGATAGGCGAAAAATACCGACATCGTCTTCATGAGATAAGGCGGCTGAAAAGTGAGATAGAGGGGCTTTATGAGGATATTGAGATGATGAGATAGAAACATAAGCGCATAACGTTGCAGTGTGTACGTTATGCGCTTTTTTATGCCCAATTTTATACCCATTGATATTTGTATAATGTGATAAGAATAAAAGGAAAGGTCTGATCACATTGAAAAGCAGAGAGTGGGTATACATATTTACAAAGAATGGAACGATAAAGCTTATGAAATATCATGGTGCGGAGACTGACGTTTCACTGCCTGCGTTCATAAACGGCACGGCAGTGACGGATATAAGCGTAAACACATTCGGTGACAGAAAGCTGAGGAGCCTGTATATTTCGGAAAACATTCAGTTTATAGAAAAGGGCTTTTTCAAATACAACTATATTTCAAAAGAAATAACGGCTTCAGCGAAAAGTGACAGATATTATTCTGCTGACGGAGTTCTTTACAACAGAGAACGCACTGTCCTTATAAGCTGTCCTAAAGAACGGGAGCATGTCGAGATACTGCCCATAACGCTGAAGATAGCCGACTATGCTTTTTACAAATGCCGTAGGCTAGAAAATGTTGTTATGCCAAAATGCCTGTGCGAGATAGGAGAATACGCATTTTATGAGAATGTGTCATTAATATCGATAACGCTCCCTTGGGGCTTGACTTTTATGGGGGAGGGGTGTTTTTGCGGCTGTGAGAAGCTTGAAAGTATCGTTCTGCCTGCAAATGTGGAAGTGATAAATGACTATACTTTTGAAAACTGCGAAAGCCTTGTAAACATTCAATTACCTGAAAGACTAAAGATCATTGGAAGCCATGCTTTTCATCAGTGCAAAGGTCTTACGGATATAATCTTGCCACCTAGTCTGAGGGAGATAAAGGAGTGTGCCTTTTATGATTGTCACAAGCTGAAAGAGATAGCTGTTCCGACGGAATGCGCAAAGATACGCTCAAATGCGTTTTTCTTCTGTGCAGAGCTGACAGTGTATTATCCTGAAAAAAGCAATTATTACATCATTGAAACTGCAAGAGTGAGCTGTTCAAAAGAGAAATGCAGAAAGCTTTATCCAAAGAGAAAGTTCACCAAAAAGGAAGAAAAAGAAGCTTTCGTAAACGTTGATCCTAACCCTAGCTTTCAGCTTGCATACGATGTCAGCGGCCAATACATCTACATTACGGACGTTTATGATAGTGACAGATCAGCAAAAAAGCGCATAAGAAAAGAGCTGTTTGGCAAAAGTGTGTTTATCAGCACAGAAGATATGGAAGAATAGGACAGCAATAGTTTATCTCCACTTGAAAATTTCATAAATACGCTATATAATAAGGATATATCTGAAAAGGGGTGGAGATATGACCTTACAGCAGCTTAAATATGTGGTGGCTACGGCGGAGAAAGGTACTGTCAGCGAGGCGGCACAGTCGCTTTTTATTTCTCAGCCTAGTCTTACAAATGCTATCCGTGAGCTTGAAAAGGAAATGAATATCACTATATTCATACGCACAAACAAGGGCATAACGGTTTCAAAAGAGGGTGAAGTCTTTTTGGGCTATGCAAGGCAGGTGCTTGAACAAGCAAGCCTTCTTGAAGAAAAATACTGTGGAAAGCAACACGGCAAAAGGCAGTTTTGCATATCCACTCAGCATTACTCCTTTGTGGTGAACGCTTTTGTTGACCTTATAAAAGAGTTTGGCGGAGATGAATATGATTTCAGCATTCGTGAGACGCAGACCCACGAGATAATCGAGGACGTGGCGAGAATGAAAAGCGAGCTTGGCATACTCTATCTCAACGATTTCAACGAGCCTGTGCTTTCAAAGGAGATAAAGTCAAAAGAGCTTAAATTCACGGAGCTGTTTTCTGCAAAGCCACACGTTTTCGTAGGCTCTGCAAATCCGTTGGCGCAGAAAAAGTCGGTGACACTTGACGACCTGCTCCCCTACCCTTATTTATCCTTTGAGCAGGGAGAATACAACTCTTTTTACTACTCTGAGGAGATACTCAGCACCATAAAGCGGCCAAAGAATATCCGTGTCCGTGACCGTGCGACCCTTTTTAATCTTCTTATCGGTCTTAACGGCTACACAATTTGCAGCGGCGTTATTGACGAAAAACTCAATGGCAGTGATATCGTGGCTGTTCCCCTTGAAGCGGAGGGGTCGATGCGCATTGGAATAGTTACCCACAAAAAGGTACTTTCTAATCCACTGACGGAATTTTATATCAGTTCACTGAAAAAATATATAGGCGAGGAAACAAGGTTGACAACATGAGAAATATGTGATATCATAAAAGCATACAAAGCCTATAGGAATTATGTATAAAAGGAGAATTTTCATGACAGAGCTTATAAAGCTTGAGCAGAATATAACCGATACTATAAAGGAGTCGCAGATAAAGCTTGGATTTACCCCTAATGCGGTGACGCTTTTTTATCCTCTCGATTCCCTCAACGCCATAACAGGGGGCGAGCTTACGGCTGAGGAAATGATAAAAGCCATAGACGAATACAAAAGCGAGATACTTTCATGCAGTGCTTCCCTTGCTCAGGACGGCAGGATAGCTGTTACGGTATCGGAGGAGAGCGTGAGGGCTATCCACGAAAAGGTGGAGGCAAGCCCGTTTCTTGTGGAATTTATCGGTGCGGTAAAAGAGGGATGTTCTCTTGAAAGAGCGGCTGAGATATTCAGAAAGTACAATGAGAACGCTGTTATAACCTCCGCTCCTGATGATGAATTTGACCTGCTTGCATACTTCCCTGAGGGAGAGCCTGACGGCTGTAGATACTGTTTGCAGGACGATCTGGGCGGAATAACATATCACAGATTCACCAAGCTGGACTATGACGCACTTTATCCCGAAAAGTCAGGAGATAACACAGAAAAATGAAAAATTTCACCTGCATAAGCATAAATCACAAGCTTTGCGGACAAGCCTTTCGCAGCCTTTTCACATTTGACAGCGTTCAGTGTGAAAAGCTGCTTTTTGACGTAAAGGACCTTTCACCTGTGCTTATTTGCACCTGCAACAGGACGGAGCTTTACTTTTGCGGAACGCCCGAAGAGGGCATAAGGCTTCTTTGCGATCACAGCGGAGTGGAGGTTTCCAAGCTCAAACGCAAGGTCATGATATTCACAGACAAGACGGCAATAAAAAGACTTTACAGCGTTGCCTGCGGCATAGAGTCAGCGGTCATAGGCGAGGACGAGATATTAGGACAGGTTCGCCGTGCATATGATCTTTCAAGGGAGCGCATTGGGCTTTCCTCTGAGGTGAACATGATTTTTCAGGGGGCTATCGCTTGTGCGAAAAAGATAAAAACGGAGACGGAGCTTTCAAAGACCTCCGTTTCCACGGCTACTCTTGCGGCTAAGGAAGTGGCACATTATAGGGATAATGTCAGGGTAATGCTTCTTGGAGCAAGCGGAGAGATAGGCTCGCTGGTGCTTAAAAATCTCCTTTCATACAAGAACGTAACTGTGCTTGCAACGGCACGTTCACACAGAAATGCGTTGGAATATATTTCAGACGACCCGAAGCTTGAGCTTATACCATACGAAAAGAGATATGAGCGAATTGGCGAATGTGATTGCGTGATATCGGCGACTTCAAGCCCCCACTACACTGTTACGGCGGATATGCTTGGGAATTGTGAAAACAGGCTTTTTATAGACCTTGCAGTGCCGAGAGATATTGACCCTGCTGTGGAAAAGCTTGCAGGGGCAAGGCTTATAGACATGGACTTTTTCACGGAGCTTGCCAAAGAGAACAATCTCAAAAAGCTTGACAGCGTGGAACGGTCGAAGCTTATCATTGACGAGGAAACTGACGAGCTTGAAAAACAGCTTATGTTCCATGATTTTCTTCCGCAGTTTGAGGGACTTGACAAAAAGCTTTGCGAGGTCTCGGCGAAGGAGCTGTTTTTCAGGCTAAAGTCGGAGCTTGACTCGCAGGCTTTCGGCAAGGTGATAGATATAATAAAAGAATACGGAGAATGACGATGCCATACTTTCCTTTTTTTGCGAACATTGAGAATATGCCCTGCCTTGTGGTTGGGGGCGGACAGGTAGCTTTGAGAAAGATCGAAAAGCTTCTTGACTTTTCGCCTATAATAAAGGTGGTGGCATTAAAAGCTTGCGGTGAGATAAGAGAACTTGCGGACAGGGGCATGATAACACTTTTTGAGCGAGCTTTTGAGGACGGTGACATAGACGGCAGTGCATTTGTGATAACAGCCACAGGGGACAGCGATGTAAACAAGCACATTTCTCAGCTTTGCAAACAAAGGCACATTCCATGCAACGCAGTTGACGATCCTGAGAGCTGTACGTTCTTCTTCCCTGCCCTTGTGACAGAGGGCGATGTTTGCATTGGCATTTCAACAAGTGGAAAAAGCCCTACCCTTGCTTCTCACCTGAGAAAGACTATTCAATCGCAGGCTGAGGGCAGGCTCGGGGATATATGCGATGTTATGGGAAAGGTCCGTGACTATGCCCTTGAAAATATATCCACAGAGCAGGCTAGGAAAAAGGCTATGGCAAAGGTTATGAAAAAATGCCTTGAAAGCGACGTGCTTCCAACAGAAGAACAGCTTATAGAGATGATAAAGGAGCAAAAATGAAACTGAGAGCAGGCACAAGAAAAAGTCCGCTTGCAATGGCGCAGACTTACATGGTACTTGATATGATAAAGGCGGCATTTCCTGAGTGTGATATAGAGATAGTCACCTTCACCACAAAGGGCGACAGACAGCTTGACAGACCTCTTGACAAGATAGGCGGTAAGGGTGTTTTCGTCACGGAGATAGAGCAGGCTCTGCAAAGCGGCGAGATAGACTTTGCAGTACACAGCGCAAAGGACTTGCCTGTTACGCTGGGCGAGGGGCTGGAGATATCGGGAGTTTGCCCTCGTGGGAACTATCGTGATATGCTTGTGACCAAAAAGGGCGTTGTATTTAACGATTCTGATGTTTTCACTGTTGGCACAGGAAGTCAGCGGAGACGTGGGGGCTTTGCAAGGCTTTATCCTAACGCACAGTTTGCTGACATAAGAGGTAATGTCGGTACACGGCTCAAAAAGCTTTCTGAGGGACTTTATGACGGCATAATACTTTGTGCGGCAGGCACGGAGCGTTTGGGGCTTTCTCTTTCTGAATATGAGGTAAAAGAGTTTGAGCCTTGGGAGCTTTTGCCTGCACCTTGTCAGGCTATAATCGCAGTGGAATGTGCCAAAGGCAGTAATGCCGCAAAGATAATATCTCAAGTATCTCACGGAGAAACTATGCTCATGTTTGAAGCGGAGCGTGAGGTGATAAGGCTTCTGGGGGCAGATTGCACTGTGCCTGTGGGGGCATACAGTGAGATAAAGGGTGGAAAAATCACTCTCACTGTTTCAGACGGCAGAGGGCATTTTGCTCAGGGTGAAAAAGAGATAGAAAAAAGATTTGAACTTGTTAAGGAGCTGACTGATAAGCTATGAGCGGCAGAGTTATAATTGCAGGGGCAGGCTGTGGAGATTATGACCTTATCACATTAAGAGGTTATGAGGCTCTGAAAAGCTGTGACGTGGTGATATATGACAGCCTTATAGACAGCCGTTTGCTTGACTTCTGCAAGGAAAATGCACAAAAGATATGCGTTGGCAAGCGTGCAGGCAGGCACAGCTCCACGCAGGAGGAGATAAACACGCTTCTTGTGGAAAAAGCCGCAGAGGGCGGAATTGTTCTCAGGCTCAAGGGCGGTGACCCTTTTGTTTTCGGCAGAGGGGGCGAGGAGATAACTGCGCTCAAAGCCGCAGGGATACCATACAGCCTTATACCGGGGGTGACTTCCTCCGTGGCAGTGCCTGAGCTTGCAGGTATACCGGTGAGCCACAGGGGGCTTTCAAGAAGCTTTCATGTTATAACAGGTCACACTGCGGACGACCTTTTGCCTGAGCATTTTGAGAGCTACGCAAAATGCGGTGGAACGCTTATTTTTCTTATGGGGCTTAGAAATCTCCCTGAGATAGCGAGCAGGCTCATTGAAAACGGCATGGGAAAAGATACCCCTGCGGCTGTAATATCAAAGGGGGCTACCCCTGAGCAGAGGGCTGTAAAGGGCTGTCTTGGCGATATTGCTGAAAAGGTGGAGAAAGAGGGATTGCCTGCACCTGCGGTGATAATCGTTGGAGAAACCGCTGGGCTTGACTTTTCGCCTACTTATTTGCCGCCATTGTATGGAGTTTCTGTAGCTGTTACGGCTACAAAGGGGCTTTCAAGTCGGCTTATAAAGTCGCTCAATGCGCTCGGGGCGTATGCTCACCGCTGTGGCGGATTTGAGCTTAGGGAGCTGCACGATGAGGTCACGGAAAAAGCTTTTTCACGGCTTTCAGAGGGCTTTTACAGCCATGTTGCTCTTACAAGTCCAAACGGTGCGGAGATATTTTTGAAAAGACTTAGAGAAAGCCGTATTGACATAAGAAAGCTAAGGGGAGTGAAGATAGCTGTCATAGGCAAAGGCACGGGGGCGAAGCTTGAAAAGGCTGGGCTTTATGCGGACATAATGCCTGAAAAATTCAACAGCGTGGCTCTTGGAAATACGCTCTCGGACACTCTTGCTGGTGAGGACAAGCTTCTTATAGTACGCTCCTCGGAGGGGTCGGCAGAGCTTGTTAAGCCGTTGGCTGAAAAAGGGCTGAGCTTTGATGATGTGCATATTTACGAGCCTGTTTACGGCACAGGCGAGAGGATAGATGATGACTACGCTGTGTTTGCCAGTGCAGGCGGAGTGAGGAGCTTTTTCCGTGGAGGCGGAAGCTTATCAGAGAATACAAAGTGTATCTCCATAGGCGAAGTGACGGCTGCAGAGCTTAAAAAATACGGTATAAATGACCCTCTGCTTCCAACGGAAAGCACAGCGGAGGGAATAATACAAAAGATACTTTCAGATAAGTGAGAGGAAGATAAAAAATGCGAAGATTCAGAAGATTAAGAGCAAACCCAGCAATGAGAAGAATGGTTTGCGAAACAAGGTTAAATGCGGCAGACTTTATCTACCCGATTTTTGTGGCAGAGGGCAATGACATCATGAAGCCTGTTGACTCTATGCCGACAGTTTATCAGTATTCTATAGACAATTTGGAGCAGATCTTGCCGAAGATAGCAGACAGCGGGATATCAGGCTTGCTTATTTTCGGCATACCAGAGAAAAAAGATGAGCTTGCAACGGAGGCTTACAATGACAAGGGCGTTACACAGCAGGCAATAAGATACATCAAAGAGCATTATCCTGACCTGCTTATTATTGCAGACGTTTGTCTTTGCGAATACACCAGCCATGGACACTGCGGAGTTGTCAAGGGCGACAAGATACTCAATGACAGCACTTTGCCGCTTCTTTGCAAAATGGCGGTGAGCCTTGCAAGGGCTGGCGCTGACATTATCGCACCCTCTGACATGATGGACGGCAGAGTTGCGGCGATAAGAACGGCACTTGACGAGAATGACCTCACTGACATTCCTATAATGTCATACAGCGCAAAATTTGCTTCAGGATATTATTCACCATTCCGTGACGCAGCAGAATCTGCGCCATGCTTTGGCGACAGAAAGTCATATCAGATGGACCCTTGCAACGGACGTGAGGCTCTCCGTGAGATAGAGGACGATATCGAGGAGGGGGCTGACATGGTAATGGTGAAGCCTGCTCTTTGTTATCTTGACATACTCAGGGCGGCAAGGGACAGATATGATCTGCCTATTGCGGCATACAACGTAAGCGGTGAGTTCTCTATGGTAAAAGCGGCGGCACAGCTTGGCTGGATAGACGAGAAGCGTATCGTTCTTGAAAATCTCACTGCTATAAAGCGTGCAGGTGCGGACATTATCATAACATACCATGCTCTTGACGCCGCAAAATGGATAAAGGAGGACAAGTAATGAACACTTCAAAGTCCGAACAGCTTTACAAAACTGCCTGCGGTTTTATGCCAGGTGGAGTGAACAGCCCTGTTAGAGCCTGCAAGGCGGTTGGCACTGTTCCGCTTTTTATCGACCATGCAAAAGGGTCAAGGATATGGGACGAGGACGGAAACGAGTTCATCGACTATGTATGCTCATGGGGGCCGAACATTCTTGGTCACTGCTGTGAGCCTGTGATAAATGCGGTGAAGGCCGCCTGCGACAAGGGGCTTACCTTCGGCGCTTGCCACAAGGGCGAGATAACCTTGGCGGAGCTTATAAAAAAGCATTTTCCGTCTATGGAAATGCTCAGGCTCGTAAACTCAGGCACAGAAGCTGTCATGAGCGCAATAAGAGCCGCAAGAGGTTTCACTGGCAGGGACAAGATAATAAAATTCGAGGGCTGTTATCACGGTCACTCGGACGGACTGCTTGTAAAGGCAGGCTCAGGGCTTATGACTCAGGCTATCCCCTCGGGTGCAGGAGTGACAGAGGGCTGCACAAGGGACACTCTTCTTGCAAAATACAATGACACTGCTTCTGTAGAAAAGCTTTTTGAGGAATACGGCAGCGAGATAGCCGCACTTATCGTTGAGCCATGCGCCGCAAACATGGGCGTTGTTCCGCCTGAAAAGGGTTTTCTTGAATTTCTCAGAGAGATAACGAAAAAGCACGGCACTGTGCTTATATTTGACGAAGTTATAACAGGCTTCAGGCTTTCAGATGGGGGAGCTTCAAAATATTTCGGAGTTATCCCTGACATGACCACCCTTGGCAAGATAGTGGGGGGAGGAATGCCCCTTGCCTGCTATGGAGGAAAGCTTGAGATAATGCAGTGCGTTGCGCCCCTTGGCTCTGTTTATCAGGCAGGAACACTGTCGGGAAACCCATGCGCAGTGGCGGCAGGAATAGAAACTATCAGGCAGATAGAGAGTATACCAAACTTTTATGAGGAGCTTGACAGAAAGTCGGCTATGATAGAAAACGCCATTAAAGAAAAGGGTCTGAACGTGAACCGCTGCGGTTCGCTCATGACGGTATTTTTCAATGACGAGAGAGTGAAAAGCTATGACGAGGCTAGGGCTTGCGACACAGAAAGCTACGGCAGATACTACCGCCATATGCTTCAAAGCGGCATTTACACTGCACCGTCGCAATTCGAGGCGATGTTTGTTTCCTACGCACACAGTGACGAGGACATAGCAAAAACTATAGATGCGATAAAAGCTTACAGATAAGAAAAAACGGAGCTGTTCGGTTTATTTGAACAGCTCCGTTTTTCTGTATACTTCTATAGACATAGGTAGGGGCGAACAGTGTTCGCCCGCCTGTTTTTATCGCAAATTTATATTGACAAGCCACATTGCCTAATACTGTGTGGATATCACGAATTTGTCAGGATACCTAAACGGGCGAACGCTGTTCGCCCCTACAATGTGCCAACGTGTTATGCAGGATATTTTTATATCAGCAGATCCTAGGGAGAAGTTCTCCGCCAGGCTGTGGGAGGAGGGTCTGTGAGCCTATCTCTGTTTTCATTACAACTCTGCCTGCGTTATCCTCTGTGACTTCGCC
Organism: uncultured Ruminococcus sp.; assembly: GCA_934435205.1. GTDB lineage: Bacteria > Bacillota > Clostridia > Oscillospirales > Ruminococcaceae > Hominimerdicola. Next base: position 76,097 of record CAKSAK010000008.1, read on the forward strand.
TATGATTGCGGCATTCTCTGAGTTTTTGCATTTTCTAAGGGCAGAAACTATATCCTCTGCCTTGTCTTTTGGTGCGAAAATCACAAGTCTGCCCTCGCAGGCAAGATACAATGGTTCTAAGCCCAACATTCCGCACACGCCTTTTACTTCGTCTGCAACAGGTATTTTCTCAGCGTCAAGGGTTATTCCCACACCGCTTTGTCCTGCTATCTCGTAAAGGACAGTGCCTACACCGCCTCTTGTTGCATCACGGATAACGTGGATATCGTTTGTAACATCAAACATTGCTTTTACGTTAGCCCAGAGGGGTGCGCAGTCGCTTGTTACGTCTGCTTCTATGCCGAACTCGTCACGGGCCAAAAGAATTGTACATCCGTGTCTGCCGATATCTCCCGACACGATAACTGCATCGCCTGCTTTGGCAAGCTTGCCCGAAGTGTTGGCGTTATCCATTATCCTGCCTATGCCTGTGGTGGTGATGAAAACGCCGTCTACCTGACCTTTTCCTGCCACCTTGGTGTCACCTGCACATATCTCGACCCCTGCTTCCTTGGCGGTCTTTGCCATTGCGGCGGCTATCTCCTCAAGCTTATCCATTGGAAAGCCCTCCTCGATAACGAAAGCACAGGAGAGATACAAAGGCTTTGCACCCATGCAGGAAAGGTCGTTCACTGTGCCGCAAATACTTAGCTTGCCGATATTTCCTCCTGCAAATTCGTATGGGGAAACTATAAAGCCGTCTGTGGTGAATGCTATCTTGCCCTTTTCCATGGAAAGCACGGCGGCGTCGTCGGCTGTCAGGTCAGGGTTAGCGAAATGCTCCTTGAACACACGGTCGATAAGCTCGGAGGTCTGCTTTCCTCCTGCGCCGTGGGCAAGGGTAACAAATTTGTCTGTCATAATAATTCCTCTTTTCTTTTGTTAGGTAAATGAAATCAAGCATAAAATTTCGCTCCTATCGTTTTCCTGTCAGTATAAAATCTATAAGCTTTTGCACATCGTCAAAGTCGTCATAATCACCTGTTATGCCCTCTCGATGATAAGCAACGCCATTTTGCTCATTTATCTCAAGGCGGTCAAGCAATGCCTCTTTGCCATATCGTCTCACAAACATTGTGAAGCCATAGGGCTTTATCTTCCCAAGCAGCCCCTTGCGGCAATCCTCTGTACATTCATAACAGCCTGCAAGACCTTTTTCTATGGAGCATTTTCTGTTTTCGCACCAGCCTTTATCGGGACATTCCCCTGAGTTACAGCCCATGCAATGTTCATTTTCAGAGCATAGACAGCAGGCAAGTCCACAGCGTGCAATGCCAAGTTCACGTTTCATTATATCACTCCCCATATTTACATATTACAAATTGCCATACTGATAATATGCCGAGCAAGCGCCCTCGTTGGATACCATGCAAGCACCGACTGGGTGGAGCGGTGTGCAGACCTTGCCGAAAACCTTGCAATCTGAGGGCTTGCATTTGCCCTGCAAAACATCTCCACAGCGGCAGGCTGGGTTTGGTTTGCCTGTTATTTTCGGCAGGGAGAATTTCTTTCGTGCGTCAAAGTCGGCATACTCGTCACGGAGTATCATGCCTGACATTGGTATAATGCCAAGTCCACGCCACTCGCTGTCGCAGGGGGTCATGACCTTTTCCATAAGCTTTATGGCGGCTGGGTTGCCCTCTGGCTTTACTACTCTAGGATAGCAGTTTCTGAAAAACGGCTCGCCACGCTGAGAAAGCTCTATGGTAACAGCAAGAGCCGTAAGAAGTTCAGCAGCCGTAAAGCCCGTAACAACGCCTGAAACGCCCTTTTTCACAAGCTCCTCGCACACAGCTGTGCCTGTGATAGCGTTGACGTGGCCTGGGTACAAAAATGCGTCTGCGCTTCCCTCCAAAGCCTTATAGGCGTTTGGCATGGTCTTGTTCGCACCAAGTATAGAGAAGTTTTCAAGCCCCAGCTTTTTGGCTTTTTCTACTGCAAGGCAGGCTGATGGGGTGGTAGTTTCAAAGCCAACGGCAAGAAACACCACCTGCTCGTCTCTATGGCTTTCGGCATATGAAACTGCGTCAAGGGGTGAATAGACCGTCTTTATCACAGCACCCTTTGACCTTGCACCTGCAAGGCTCATTTCTGTTCCGGGAACTCTTATAAGGTCGCCAAAAGTGCATATCACCGCACCTTTTTCAAGGGCGAGCATACAAGCCTCGTCGATAAAGCCCACAGGGGTAACGCACACTGGACAGCCAGGACCTGAGATAAGCTCAACGCTCTCAGGGAGAAGCTTTCTTATGCCGAGCCTGAATATCTCGTGGGTGTGAGTTCCGCAGACCTCCATTATGCGGAGCTTTTTGCCGTCCTCACGTTTGTAGGAGCTTATTATCTCCTTTGCATTTTCTATAGTGTTCGTATTCATTGGATACTCTCCATTATCTCGTCAGTTTCCTCGCTATCGTCAGAGGTTATCTTTGCGATAGCCACCCCTGCGTGTACCATAACGTAATCCCCGACTTCAAGATCGTCGATAAGGTCGGCGGAAACCTCTCTTTTTGCACCGCTTGCGTCAATAACAGCAGTGCCTTCGTTTACACTTACAACTTTTGCAGATAAACCTACACACATATAAATACCTCCAAAAAATTAAATCTATATCACCAAGTCGAAATCACAGAGCAAAAAATAAGATACACAGGCGACCAGAGGTCGCCCCAGCTTATTGAAAAAGTTCGACAAAAGCGGGACGTCGAGGGCGCCGTCCCCTACAATTGGCGTAAATACGCTGTTTATATGTAGGGGCGAACAGCATTCGCCTGTTATTTTGGTGTTTTTCAACAGTCTCAGGCGACCAAAGGTCGCCCAGAAAATAAGATAAATCGCCGCAGGCGATACCTTAATTCCTCATTCCTCATTCCTCATTCCTCATTCAGATAAAACGCTTGTCCCAAAGCTATGCCACCGTCATTGGCAGGCACAAGGCTGTGGATAAGCACCCTCAGCCCCATTTTTTCAAGACGGCATTTCACCATTTTAAGCAGAAGCTTGTTCTGAAAAACTCCGCCGCTCAAAGCGCAAACTTTTACGCCTGTCCTCTCGCTTATTATCCTGCACGCCTGCGCTGTCATATCCGCAAGAAGTGAGTGGAACTCATAAGCAAGGCGGTTTTTGTCCTCACCATTTTGCACCCCGTCACAAAGTCTTTTGACAAGTGCCTGAGTGCAGAGCATTATCCTGCCCTCTTTTTCGGCAGTGAGCTTTTCCATAGGCTCGTAATTGCCGAAAGGCTCACGGCTGAATTTTTCTGCCGCAAACTGCAACGCCATGGAAGCTTCGCCCTCAAAGGTTGAAGAACGCCTTATGCCAAGCACCGCAGAAGCGGCGTCAAAAAGCCGTCCTGCGCTTGTGGAGCTTACTGCGTTTACTTTTTTCTCTGCCATTATGGACAGAAGCTTGTACTCTTTCGCTGTACAAATACCAAGTTTTTCACAGATCTCTCCGCCCCTTTCCCCATAGGCTGAGCCTGCAATCATTGCGGCGATACGCCAGCCTTCTTTAGAGGAAAGATCGCCGCCCACCTGCATGAAGGGCTTTATGCTTCCCATGCGCTCAAAGCCTGTGCGGTCGCAGAGAAGTATCTCTCCGCCCCATATGGTGCCGTCTGTGCCAAAGCCTGTGCCGTCATATGATACGCCTATGACCTTTTCACTATAATCATTTTCTGCCATGCAGGATAGGATATGAGCATAGTGGTGCTGGACTTTTTTCAGCGGAAGGTCAAGCCCCTCGGCAAATGCCACTGTATTGTACTTGGGGTGCATATCGCAGACAACCTTTTGCGGTGTTGCTTCCAAAAGCTCGCACATACGCTTCACGGACTCATCAAGCGCCTTTACAGTGCGGATATCAGCCATATCCCCCACATAGGAAGAGAGATAATAAAGGCTTCCCTTTCTGATACAGAACGTATTTTTAAGCTCACCGCCTATGGCAAGGGTCTGACCTTTATCACTGCATGATGTCATAACAGGCAATGGTGCATATCCTCTTGAACGCCTTATGATGTAAGGCTTGCCCTCAAAGGTGTCCATGACGGTATCGTCTGAGCGTATGAGTATACGCCTATTGTGGGAAAGTATAAGGTCGCAGAAATTCGCTATCTCGCTGAGGGCGTCCTCGTCGCTTCGGCAGATAGGCGCACCACGGACGTTTCCGCTGGTCATAACAAGGCTGTCGGTCATTTTCACGCCGTCGTCATAATCAAAAAGAAGCAGATGCAAAGGTGCATATGGGAGCATTACTCCCACTGTGGGATTATCGGGTGCAACGCTTTCGCAAAGGCTTCCGCTAGTTTTTTTATCAAGAAGCACGATAGGCTTTTGCCAGCCTGTGAGAAGCTTTTCCTGCACTTCGCCAAAATCGCACTCACGCCTTGCGGTGAAAATATCTTTCAGCATGACGGCAAGTGGTTTTGCAGGGCGGTTTTTAAGCTCTCTGAGCCTTTTTACTGCACTTTCGTTCTTTGCGTCACAGCAAAGATGAAAACCGCCTATGCCCTTGACCGCTATTATTTTTCCTGCCATGACGGCTTTTCTTGCGGCGGTGATAGCCTCAGCGTCTTTCTTTTCACTGCCTATGATATAGACCTCCGGACCGCATTTGTTGCAACACACGGGCTGTGCGTCATAACGCCTTGTGGCAGGGTCGGTATACTCCTCCTCGCAGTCTTTGCACATTGGAAAGTCAGCCATTGTGGTGCGAACTCTGTCATAGGGCATAGAGTCCATAATAGTGAGCCTTGGACCGCACTGAGTACAGTTTATAAAAGGGTGGAGATATCTTCTGTTTGTTTTGTCAAAAAGCTCCGCCTTGCATTTTTCGCACACTGCGATGTCAGGAGAAACGAAAATATCCCCTTTTTCCTTTTCGCTGTCGATTATCTCAAAGCTGTCAAAAGGCGGTTTGTCGGCGTGGGCGGAAATAATCTCCATTACCACCGAACGCTCAGGGGGACGGTTTTCAAGGGCTTTTTTCAGCTCGTCCACAGCCTTTTCACTGCCCTGTGCGTGTATCTCAACATAAGAGCCTTTGTTTGCCACAGTTCCGCAAAGCCCAAGGTCTGCCGCTTCACGGCTCACAAAGGGTCGAAAACCCACGCCCTGAACGATACCATAAACACGAATTATTTCAGTTTTCATCAGATAAGCTCCCTGACGGTGTCCTTTATCTCGTCCTCGGCTTCACTGCTGAGAACGTCTATAAGCACGTCCTCGAACTCTTCGCCGTCCTGACCCTCATCTATGGCGGCATTTCTGAGCCTGCCGAGCATTCTCACAGTATGCACTGTAGGTCTGCGACGGACGGAGTCCATGAGAATGTTCTCATACCCTCTGCCGTAAAACTGCTCCATATATCTCACCACGGCACTTGTCATGCTGATATCAGCCATGGGGTGTCTTTCAAGAAATCTCAGCAGGGGCAAAACGGCGTTTATGCCCTCTCCGCTTTCGTCAAGCTCCTCCATGCAGTTTTCAGCTTCATATTCAAACTCCTCTGAGCCGAGATATTCTTCAAGACGTTCTATAATTTCTTCTGTCATATCTTTTCACTCTCTCCCTGCAAAAGTCTGCCTGAAAGTCCGAAATGCGGAAAGTCTATAAACTCGCCGCTGAAATTTTTCATAACACGTCTGAGGGTCTTGTCTGCGATAACAACGTCATAGTTATCACCAACATTGTCGCAAAGGTCGCTTTCGTCTGCAAGGAAAAAATCACTCTGCTGTGAAAGCTCCTTTTTCTGCATGAAAAACGTTGCCGAAGTGCAGTGGCACTCGCTTTTTTCTGTGATAAGCTTTCTCACAGCGTCAGCCGCCGTTTGGTTATGTATCACAAGGACTTTTTTATCTGCAAAGTTATGAGCTTTTTGCACTATCTCCTCAGGCAGACAGCTTTGCGGATATTCTATCTCATAAGGCGTGCCGAACTTTTCTTTGAGATACTCCGCCGCCTTTATTGCGGCTGCTGAGCAGACTATGTTTTTCTCTGCCGAAGCCGCATTTTTCACATCATCAAGGGTGCTTCCCATGCCGTAGCATATAACATTCTCCCAGCCCTTTGCCCTATACTCAGAGGTTATCCTCTCGGGGCTTATGATACTAAGCTCCAAAGGCGTTGCGCCTATAATGCCAAGCCTGCCTTTCTGAACAGGCTTGCTATCAGTGGCAAAGGTCTTGAAAAGCTCTGTCCACACCGGATCCGAACCGCTGTCATAATAGTTCGTGCCTGTACACTCGGCTGTTATGCAAGGAAGCCCCGTTTTCTTCTCCGCCATTCGTTTCAGCGCTCTCATATCTGTTGCGATAACAGCAGGCACAGGCGTGCCTATTATGGCGGTGAAAGCAGGTGATATCTGCTGGCAGGCTTTGGAAAGCTTTTCGATGAGCCTGTCGTCACGTCCTAAAATTGCGTCCATATCACGAAGCCCTGCGCTGAAAACTGCACTCTTTTTGGTAAACCACCTTGGCTCGTCAAAGCCGCAAACATTGCCTGCACAGCCGCCTGCGTCGCATATTACCATTAGTCCTCCAAGCTCGTAAAGCACTGCCGACGCACCTGATTGGTCAGGGGCAAAGGGTGACAAAAGCTTCAAAAGATTTTTCATTTATCCTCCGCTCCTTTCCTGTCAAGTGCCTTTTCAAGGTCGCAGAAAAGCTTTTTTACGCCTGCATAGCCAAAAGGCTGTATCTCGTCATTGAAGTCCGCTCCTTTGATATCGGGGTGATAATAGGCACAGTCCTTGCCGATATAAACGTTCACGCTCTCGTCAGGCTCATAAAAGAGCATTGTGGGTGACAGATTTGAATATATTTTTGTTTCAGGGGAAAGCTGAGCTATCTTTTTCACAAAGCCGAAATTACGCTCCCCCACAGTGCCGAATATCTCCGCCACCTTGAAGCCGTATCTTATAAGCGCAAGTGCCATTTCTATAGGGTCGCAGTTTGAAAACTCGCCCACTGCAAAGCACAGCCCTTTATGCTTTTCTCTGAAATCATCTATAAGAGCCATGGTCTGCTCATAATACTCTTTATCGCAAAGCTCCGCTCCTATCGCCTGACCCAGCAGACGATACTGAGTGGATATCTTATCAGCCTGAAAAACTCTGGTAAGCTCTATGAAAGGTATGTTAAGCTCCTGCTCCATTTGCTGGGCGGCATATCGTGCTTCTGCATTTAGCACAAGAGAGAAATTCGCCTGCGACATCTGCTCATACTCCTCAAAGCTTTCACACCTTGATATCTCTCTTATCTTCCTTACGCCTGCACTTTTCAGCAGGCTGTAAAGCTCGCAATCCTCCTGCAAGGGTGAGAAGTAGCCTAAGATATTCACCTCGTCAGACTTTCTCTTGCGAGGTTTCAGCAGTGAATACACCGATTTTCGCACTGAAGCCATAGGGGGCAGACGCTTTTCCCTTGTGAGGGCATACATATAGCACGGCACAACAGGCACGCCTGCTCGGTCGCTGGATTTTCTGCACACTCTGTCCATATCGGTGCCAAGAAGAGCGTCAACGCAGGTTATACATATCATCACCGCTGAGGGGGTGTAATCAAGGCTTTGACAGACCTCCTCAACGGCTTTTGGTATCTTTGTAAGGTGTCTGCCTGTGACGATATCGGTATCGTCAAGAAGCAGGTAGAAAAATCTGTCGCCGTAGCCGCTTTCCGCACTGAGCATGGTGGTGTTTCGTCCACAGCAGGCAGGAGCCACAAGAAGCATAACCGAATCTGGCACTGCAAGCCCTGCTCTTTTTACACCAAAGCCCTGCGCACCGGGTGAATTGAACGCCAATGTTGCAGGGGAGCTGTAGATAAGATGCTTTGCAGAGAGAAGCTCGTCAGGGATATTATCTTTTCCCTTTTGGGCAAGCTCCGCCGCTGTTATGTAAAACGCTTTAGTCATCGTTGTCCTCCTGCATAAGGGTCTGGGCAAGCTTTAAAAAGCATTTTGCCGCCTGACAGTCAGGCTCGCCCTCTATGACGGTCATGCCCTTATCCTCACATCTGATGATATCATCGCTTCTTGGAATATCTGCAACGATATCAAGCCCTGCGCTTTCCGCAAAGGCTCTGACCTTTTCTTCCTCGCCCTCGACGTTTCGCCTGTTCATGACGATACCACGGACTTTTGCATAGCTTCTGTCGGCAAAGTTTTTCACCGCACTGTTTATATTATTTGCGGCATACAATGCCATTTTCTCGCCTGAGGTGACGATAAGCACCTTTGAGGCGTAGCCCTCTCTGATAGGTGCGGCGAAACCTCCGCACACAACATCTCCGAGAACGTCATAAAGCACAACGTCAGGCTTATATTTTTCAAAAAGCTTCAAGTCCTCAAGCAGGCTGAAGGTGGTGATTATACCTCTGCCTGCACAGCCAAGTCCGGGAGTAGGGCCGCCTGTTTCGATACAAAGCACTCCGCCATAGCCCTCTTTTGATATCTCCTCTATGCTCTCAGGCTCATCGTCATGCTCTCTGAGATAATTCATCACAGGCATGACAGGCTCGCCCCCAAGAAGATTTATAGTGGAGTCAGCCTTTGGGTCACAGCCTATTTGTATAACTCTTTTTCCAAGACTTGCAAATGCGGCGGCAAGGTTTCCTGTAACAGTGGATTTTCCTATTCCGCCCTTTCCGTAAACGGCTATTTTTATCATAAAAGTATCCGTGCAAAAGCACGTTCCTCCTTTTTATAGGTTAAGTATTTTGCTTACATCTTTGTCTATCAGGTCGGGGATATCTTTAAGAAAACATCTTCCCGAAAAAGCAACGTGTGGCAAAGGCACGAAGTTTGCCCCATGGCAAATCGGTCTGAAAAGCGGGTCTGCTATGACGGTCTTATGCTGTGAAAAAAGCTTTTCAAGCTCTGCTTCTTCCTCGCAGAAAATATCCGCCCCCGACAGCACCTGGCTGTTTCTTATTCCAACTGTCGCCACTGTTTTTGCGCCAAGTTCAGCCCCAAGGGAAGAAGCAAAAACGCTTTCCCCCGTGACTATCATATGAGCATTTTCTACAGCTTTTTCACCGCAGGAATTTATACAAACGCCCTCTGACACTGCTCTTTTCAGATCGGCGGAAAGCTTTTTGGAAAAGCTTTTTCCCACAGGCACACCCACAACATAAGGCACGCCATAGGTATCAAAAAGATACTTTGCCGCAGTTATCCCGTCTGAGGATATAACAAGGCTTACAGCCGCCTGTGGTGCGGTGGAAATCTCATCAAGACTGCTGTCCATAGCAAAACAGCTTTGCACTGAGAAGCTGTTATCCAAAAGCCACTTTTTTATGGAGCTTACGCTTGTATTCACTGAAAAATCAAGAGGCGTTGCACCAATAATATTCACTGAATTTGCCTGCTTTTCTTTTCCCTCACGGCAGAAAATCTTTGCGATACTTAGGAAAGCCCCCTCCGCTCCATGGAGATAAGAATGAGTGCCGTTGGTATCAACGAAAAATGTGGTCAAACCCGTTTGGCGCTCTATCTCCTCAGTGGCTGAACTGTAGTCAAAGCCTGTCATTGCAGGCATTGGCGAACCGCAAAGGGCTATGAATTTCGGTGAAAGCTCCCTTGCCGCTTTTACCACGTCACGAATGAACTTGCCGTCATTGCCCATAACGGCGTCCGCTTCTGTTAGTGCGGAAATATATATCATGCTTTTGCGGTCATACCAGCGTGGCTCGTCATGGGTGGCATAGGTGGAGTTACAGCCCGAAGCGTCATGAACGACGGTCATTCCACCAAGCTCATAAAGCGCCGAGCATACTCCCGAAGTATCCGCCGCATATATGGATATCACTTTTGCGTTCATAGACAGCTTTCACACCCCCAGCCTTTATGTTGTATCACCTTACGTCTGTCCTTTTTGTTTACTGCTCCCTCAGCCATAAGCTCTGCAAGCCTTTTTATGCCCTCAAAGCCGTATCCTCCGCCACCTGCGACTATATCAACGAAGTAATCAGTCTGGCAGAAAAATGCCGCTTTTTGACCTACCGCAAGATACTTTTCTTCGCACTGTGAAAACTCCATTTTCACATTTACAGTAGGGAAAATTTCAAGGTCGGGGCAATGAGCCTTCAGCCACTGAAAATCTGCTCTTTCTTCCTCTGAAAAGCTGTCGGCGTAGCAACGCTTCACATTGAAGCCTTTCTCTGCAAGAAGTCTGCAAAAACCAAGGGGCCTTGGCAGAGCGGTATAATCCACAGCTATGGGCATATCTCCCACTGTTTCAAGGGCATTGGACAGAGCCTTGTCGGCGGCTTCTCTGTCAGCAGAAAAGTCAGGCGTTTCCACACCAAGCTCTGCGCAAAGCCTGCTGTAATTTTCCTCTATCTCATCATAGCCATAGCACAAGGGCAGATACAAATGCTTTGTGCCAAGGCGCTTTTCAAGTTCCTCTCCTGACGGCTTTGCCGTGGGAATATAGGTGATATTCAAAGAGCTTTCCGCCATGGAGAGATACTCCTCATAGGTCTTGCACTTTGTTATGTCAAGAAGCTCAAAGCCTGCTGAATTTATTATTTTTACAAGCTCGGAGGCTTCGTCCGTGGCTCTGTCACAGCCTATTATAGCCGCCGTTTCAGGCTTCTTTTCGCACTTCTTTAACGGCTCGTAAAGCTGTTTTCTCATAAGGCTGTCGGGAGAGATAGACTTTCTCATGGTGGGCGTCATGTAGCAATCTATAAAATGCACCTGCGGAAACAATGCCGAAAGTTCGTCTATTATCATCTTGAAGTCACAGCCTGCAAAAAGGTGAACACAGCTCAGAAAAAGCAAAACGCACTTTGGCTTTTCCTCAAGTCTGTTTATTATATCCCTCACGCCGTTGATAACGTCCTGCTCCATTGTGCCGTCATACAAGTCCTGCTCGGAAACTGTCACCCACGACATTCTGTCCATAGCGTTCATTTCTGCCGCTGTGAGGATAACGCCCCTTAGACAGCCTTGTGCGCAGACAAATATCTGCCGTGACTCAGGGATAAGCATACCGGTATGGACGATATTCCACACACCCCTTGTGGGGGGATTATATTCAAGACCGCTTTCAAATGGCGCAGGGAAAGTCGCCTTTGTTATATTTATGCCGTTGTCTTTTATCATTTTTCTTCTCCAATACCGCAAAGCTTAGCTATCTTATCTGCAAGGGCTTTATACTGCTTTGCCGCAGTGCTGTCAGGAAAAGCTTCCATGACAGTTTTGCACATATCCTCCGCTTCGCTCACAAGGTCGCTTCGGTCTATCTCTGCTATCACAGAGCTGTGAAAATCAGCCGCAAGCTCTACCGCTTTTTCCTCCTCGTTTTTTACGTTGCGCTTATTGAGGATAAAGCCGCCAAAAGAAGCATACCCACGGCTTTTGAAATTTTCCACCGCCATTGCAATGTTTGCGGCGGCGTATATGGACATATTCTCGCCAGAGGTGATGATAAAGACCTTATCGGCATAGCCCTTTCGCATTGGCATTGAAAAACCGCCGCACACCACGTCCCCAAGAACGTCATAGATAACAACGTCAGGCTGATATTTTTCATATGCGCCCTTTTTTTCAAGTTCTTCAAGTGCGGCGATTATACCCCTGCCAGCACAGCCAAGCCCCGGCACCGGTCCGCCTGCTTCAACGCACACAACGCCGTTATAGCCTACTCTTACCATATCTTCAAGGTCAAAGCTTTCGCCCTTTCGCACAAGGTCAAGAACGGTGGGTATCTTCTCTCCACCATGAAGAAATATGGTGGAGTCAGCCTTTGGGTCACAGCCTATCTGCATGACCTTCAGCCCTTTTTGTGCAAGGGCAACACTGACGTTTGACGCCGCCGTGGATTTTCCTATTCCGCCTTTTCCGTAAAAAGCAAGCTTTATCATTATCTGTGATCTCCTCTTGATATCTTTATTTTATAGCCTATGGACTCCATTCGTCTTTCAAGGCAAGCCCTGCACTGTGCGGACTCGTCACCTGTGCATATCTTGTTGTCATAGAGCATATATTTTTTTCTCACTGCCACAGGGGACAAATTCGGCATTATTACGTTCGCACCTGACAGCACCCCTTGTTCACGTCCCTTAGGGTCAATAGTACCAAGGGCTGTGGTGGCAGGCAGGAGAACGTCAGGGAGCATTATCCTGCAAAGGCTCAGCAGAAAGAGGGTAAGCTCATATGAGCCTTGGGGACAGCTTTTGAAAGGCGTGTCCTTATGTGGGAGAAAAGGTCCAATGCCTATCATTTCGGGCTTGAAATCGCACATAAACTCCATATCTTCTGCAAGGCACTCTGCCGTCTGGAACGGTGAGCCGATCATCATTCCACAGCCTGTTTGATAACCTATCTCTTTAAGATCTGAAAGACACTTCATTCGGTTTTTCCAAGACATTTCGGCTGGGTGGAGCTTTTTGTAATGCTCCTCATCGGCAGTTTCGTGCCTGAGAAGATATCTGTCTGCACCTGCCTTGAAAAGGGCTTCATAATCCTCACGGCTTTTCTCACCCAGGGATAATGTTACCGCACAATCAGGGTGGCGTTTTTTTATCTCACTGACGATACCACAGAGCATTTCTCTGTCATAGAAAGCGTCCTCACCGCTTTGAAGCACAAAGGTACGAAAGCCATAGCCGTAGCCCTCGTCACAGCACTGCAATATCTCATCAGCGGTGAGCCTGTATCTGCTCACGTTGCCGTTTGAACGCCTTATTCCGCAGTAAAGGCAATCGTTTTTGCAAATGTTTGAAAACTCCACTATGCCCCTTATGTAGATATCCTTGCCGAACATTTCCTGCGAAATGCCCCTTGCAAGCTCGGCGGCATAGGCTCTGTCGCTCTCGTCATATTCTTTTATAAGCTTCACCCACTCTTCATGGGAAAGCTTTTTTTCGCAGTTTAGTTTATCAATAAGTTCTCTGACCGCCATTGTGATCTTCAAGCTCCTTTACAAGATGTGGGAACACCTCTATGCTCCGTTTGAGAATACCTTTCATATAGGCGATAGCAATGCCGTAATTTGTGAACGGCACGCCTGCATCACAAGCGCATTTCATTCTGTAGGTAAGCTCTTTTGAGCCTAGCATACAGCCGCCGCAGTGTATGCAAAGCGCAAAGTCTGAAAGCTCCTCCGGAAAGCCGTGACCTGACGAAAGCACTATTTCAAGATTCTTTCCTGTGTATTCTTTCAGCCAGTTTGGAAGCTTCACAGAGCCTATATCACCGCACTGTCTGTGATGTGTACAGCCCTCTGAGATAAGCACCTTGTCGCCGTCTTTAAGGCTGTCGATAGCTTTCACGCCCTTTACTGCGGCGTCAAGAAAGCCCTTATACCTTGCCATAAGAATGGAAAAAGAGGTGAGTGGGATATCCTCAGGGGTATCCTTTGAAACTCTGCCGAAAGCCTGACTATCCGTTATAACCAGTGCAGGCTTCTCTATCCTGCCAAGCACGCCTGAAAGCTCAGTTTCTCTTACAACCACCGCGCAGGCGTTAGCTTCAAGAACATCTCTTATTGCCTGCTGTTGCGGCAGGATAAGTCTGCCCTTTGGTGCGGCGCTGTCGATAGGGGTAACAAGCACCACCATATCGTCAGGCTTTATAAGGTCGCCCACGAGCTTCATTGTCATGGTGTCTGTTTCGGTGAGCTTTGCAACAGCGTTTTTAAGCTCCTCTATGCCTGTTTTCTCTTTTGCGCTGACGTACACTGTCCCCTCCTCTTTTGGGATATCAGTGAGCAGGTCGGCTTTGTTTTTTGCTATTACAAAAGGTATGTTTTTCTCTTTGAATATTGAGATAAGCTGTTTTTCGCAGTCTCCAAGAGGCAAGGTGCAGTCTGTTACAAGAACGGCACAATCTGTTCTGTTTAGTATCTGCTTAGTTTTCTTCACACGAAGCTCACCAAGCTCGCCCTCGTCGTCAAAGCCAGGAGTATCTATTATCACAACAGGGCCAAGGGGCAAAAGCTCCATTGCCTTTGTAACAGGGTCGGTGGTAGTGCCTTTGGTGTCAGATACCACTGCAAGATCCTGATTTGTTACTGCGTTCACAACGCTTGATTTTCCTGCATTTCGTCTGCCGAAAAATCCTATATGTATACGTTCTCCGCTTGGTGCGTCATTAAGTCCCATTGCAAAAGCTCCTCTCAAAAAAATAAGCCATACCCCTGAGGATACAGCTTTGATAACAAAAAAGGCTATATATGCCGATAAAAAGTCCATTCCACGGGCGAACGCTGTTCGCCCCTACATGAGTAGGGATAGGGCTTTCTATCTGCTTTTTACTTTTTCTGCTTGATGTGTATTCTTTCGCCTTAAAGGAGAAAACTCGTTTTCGGCGTCAGGGTCACAAATATTTATTAGATTTTTACTGTGGCGAATAAAGGGTCTTGGCGGTCACTCCCTCAAGCCTGCCTATCTTGCCTGCAAGAGAATTTATAACGTCCTGCGGAGCGTCAACTGCCACGCTTATTATGTTCATGCCACGCTCTCGGTATGGCAGACCCATTCGTCCTATTATATACTCGGCATGCTCATGAAGAATTGCGTTTATCTCCTGCGCAGAGCCGTTATCGTGTGCGATTATTGCAAGAATTGCCACACGGGTATCCATAAAACACCCCCGTAATGTAAAAGTGTACTTTGTCTTACTTTATGATAACACGATTTGCTGACGTTGTCAATTAGAAGTTATCTATTTGAATAAAATTTTTAGATAACATTTGAATAAAATATATGACATATACTATTGACAAGTAAAGTTAGCCATGGTAAACTTATTTTGTGAAGTTCTTTTAGATAAAACATAAGAATAAAATATAGCTATGGAGGAAAAGACAATGACTCTTGATAAGCTTAAAACGGGTGAGTCTGCCGTGATAAAAGCGGTAGGCGGTGAGGGTGCGCTCAGGCTGCGTTTTCTCGACATGGGACTTATACCCAAAACAAAAGTAAAAATGCTAAAGCGTGCGCCAATGGGCGACCCTCTTGATATCGTGCTGAGAGGCTATGAGCTGACCCTCAGGATAGAGGACGCAAAGAACATAGAGATAGAAAAAACAGAGGAGAATGACCATATATGAGATTTGCCCTTGCAGGAAATCAGAACTGCGGAAAGACCACGCTTTTTAACGCCCTTACAGGATCTAATCAGCACGTTGGAAACTTTCCCGGTGTAACAGTCGAGCAGAAGGTCGGTGACATAAAGGGGCAGAAAAACTGCACTGTGGTGGATCTGCCGGGAATATACTCACTGCGTCCTTACACGCAGGAGGAGATCGTCACCCGTGACTACATAATAAATGAAAAGCCTGACGGCATTATAAACATTGTTGACGCCACCAATATAGAGCGAAATCTGTATCTCACTTTACAGCTTCTTGAACTGCGTGTGCCAATGGTGCTTGCCTTAAACATGATGGACGAGGTAAGAGCCAACGGTGGAACAATAGACGTAAAAATGATGAGCGACGCACTTGGCATACCTGTTATACCGATAAGTGCGGCAAAGGGCGAGGGTATCTCAGACCTTATCGACAAGGCTGTAGAAACCGCCCGAAACAAGACAAAGCCTGTTGTCACAGACTTTTGTGCTGACGACTCCCCTGTTCACAGATGTATACACGCTGTTGTTCATCTCATCATGGATCATGCCAACCGAGTAGGTATACCGCCAAGATTTTGCGCTTCAAAGCTTATTGAGGGAGATAAAAACATTGAGGATCAGCTTGAGCTTAATCAAAACGAGCTGGAGCTTCTCGAACACTGCATAGTGGAAATGGAGGACGAATCAAAGCTTGACAGAAATGCGGCGCTTGCAGATATGCGATATGACTTTATCGAGAAAGTCGTTGCCATAAGCGTTGTGAAATGCCACGAGAGCCGAGAACACAAGCGGAGCGTGAAAATAGACCGCATTTTAACGGGAAAATACACTGCCCTGCCTGTATTTTTCGGTATAATGTTCCTTGTATTTTTCCTCACATTCAATGTTATCGGCTCGACATTATCCGATTGGCTTTCCCTTGGTATAGACAAGCTCACTGCTCTTGCGGACAAGGGTCTGACCGCCTACGGCATAAACCCTGTTGTACACAGCCTTATAATAGACGGAGTTTTCGCAGGCGTTGGAAGCGTTCTAAGCTTTCTGCCTATAATAGTGACGCTGTTCTTTTTCCTTTCCATACTGGAGGACACGGGCTACATGGCAAGAGTGGCGTTCGTAATGGACAAGCTTCTTAGAAAGATAGGTCTTTCGGGACGAAGCTTTGTGCCTATGCTCATAGGCTTCGGCTGTTCAGTTCCTGCTATAATGGCAACAAGGACGCTTGTATCAGACCGTGACAGAAAAATGACCATACTTCTTACCCCTTATATGAGCTGTTCGGCAAAGATACCTATTTACGCAGTTTTCTGTGCGGCATTTTTTAAAAAATATCAAGCGCTTGTGATGATAGGCTTATACATAACGGGCATAGTGCTTGGCATAATAGTTGCACTGATACTGAAAAACACGGCTTTCCGTGGCAAGCCTGTGCCGTTTGTAATGGAGCTTCCAAACTATCGTCTGCCTTCGGCAAAAAGCGTGGGACTTCTTCTTTGGGACAAGGCAAAGGACTTTATACAGAGAGCTTTCACTGTGATATTCTTTGCAACTATCATAATATGGTTCCTTGAAACCTTTGACGCAAAACTCAACGTTGTTAAAGACTCCTCCGACAGCCTGCTCGCCCTTATCGGTCAGGCTATATCACCTATATTCAAGCCTTTGGGCTTTGCAGACTGGAGAGTGACCACCTCGCTTATATCAGGCTTCACTGCAAAAGAGGCGGTAGTAAGTACAATGGCGGTGCTGATGAACACAAGCACTGCAAATCTCGGCACTGCTCTTTCGGGTGCATTCTCCACCCTTTCCGCACTGAGCTTTCTTGTATTCACCCTGCTTTACACCCCATGTGTTGCGGCGGTGGCGACAATAAAGAGAGAGCTTGATTCAAGGATACAGACAGTAGGCGTTGTGATAATGCAGTGCATGGTAGCATGGCTTTGCGGCTGTGCGGTATATCAGATAGGGGCGCTGTTATGAACATGGGCGACTTTATAGTGATAGCACTTTTGCTGTTGTGGGCGATAGGTGCGGCAATAAGCATATCAAGGCAAAAGAAAAGCGGTAAATGCTGTGGCTGTTGTTCACACTGTCACAGCAGATGCGGCAAAAAATAAGGCATAAAAACAGCGGAGAACTGCAAATACAATGCGTTCTCCGCTGTTTTGTTAATATATAAGCAACACCTAAGAAATCGAAAGTTTACAATACATCTGACTTTTTTCGTTAATACACCTGACAAATAAGCAAAAGTGTGATATAATATAGCTTAGGACGAAGTTATTTGCCCTGTTTTTTCGGGTATATGGTTAGATGTATCTAACTCAATAAAGAAAACCAGCTTAGAAAGGTCGATATTATGAAGAAACAATTTTTCAGCAATGAGAAAGACGGTTTTTACGGTACATATTATGAAAGCCCAAAGGGTGCAAACTGCGCAATGATAGGTCTGTTCGGTGACGATCCTAATGATTTTATGGCAAAGTGCGGAGCAAAATGGCTTCACAAAAATGGCGTGAACGTTATGTGTATGTCACCTGACGTGAAGAACTACGGCCATGTGAACTTCCCGCTTGAAAGGATAGAGACCGCTATAAAGTGGCTCAAAAGCCATGGAAACAAGAAGATAGGCATAATGGGAATGAGTACAGCAGGAATGGATTCACTTGTGGCGGCTTCATATTTTCCTGATATAACTCTGACTTTCGGTCTTACACCAAGCGATTTTGTATGGCAAGGCTTTGAGCAGGGCGAAAAAGACGGTTGCAAGGAATGGCCTATCCCTGACGCTTCAACCCTTTCATGGCAGGGCAAGCCGCTCCCTTATATGCCGTTCGTTTATGCCCACCCTGAATACTATCACAAAATAGAAGAAGAAACCAAAGGCTCGGGAGACATCACACGAAGCACACACCTTTTTATCGACTCTGAAAAGGCAAGAGAACATACAGAGGAAGAGATGATAAAGGTTGAGAAAATCAAGGGCAAGCTTATAATGGTGGGTGCTGATGATGACAGCTTTTGGGAGGCAGGAAAATACGTCCGCCGCATGGATAAAAGGCTTAAAGAACGCCCTCATGATTGCGATTACGAAGCCCTGACCTACAAGCATGGAACGCACTTTGTGCTTCCTGAGTCAATGCTCAGAAAGGCACTTCCTATAGGACTAAAATTCGTTCTGAAATTTGTTTTCAAAGCTGCAAAGGACTATCCAAAAGAGTGCGAGCAGACAAGAAAGGATATCGACAGACGACTTTCTGCGGCATTAAAACAGTGGGCAGCTGAATAAAAGCCAAGATAATACGTTATTTTTTTGTGTAGGGCGAACACTGTTCGCCCGTTACTCGATATGTTTTACGATAAGCAAAGACCGACTTCCAGCGAAAAAAGCTGAAAGTCGGTCTATCATTTTTTTACAACAGCATAAATGCTTTCAAAAAGAAAGATATTTGTGATTTATGTTAATTTTCTATTGACATTAGAGTGCGAATATGGTAAAATTAACTGTATGTGAATATTTTTCTAATAGTAGGCACATATCAAAGCAAAAAAACAATTATTTTATATAGATAGTGGTGGGTCGTCGTGACCCTGACGAAGGAGCAAGCTATGTTTACAAGCGAAACAGCGAAATATAAAATAATAGGTATCTGCACTTCATGCGTACAATCTGACTATGTGAGAGATATAGTATCTTCCATAAGCCGAAAGGGTGTAAAAGAGGGCTATAAGATGCTTCTTTTCAACACCTTTTGCGACCTTTATCACAACAGTTCCTACAACCATGGTGAAGCAAGCATTTTTGATCTTATAAATTATGACATTCTTGACGTACTTATAATAATGCCCGAGGCAATAAAAAGGAGCAGCATTTCCAGCGAGATAATCAAGCGTGCCCATGAACATGGCGTTCCTGTCATATGCGTTGACAGTACAATGGATAATTGCTGCAGTGTGACATTCAATTACTCTGACGTTTTTGAAAAGATAGTTCGCCATGTGATCGAATTTCACGGCTGCAGAAGAGTTAATTTCATTGCAGGCGTAAAGGGTAATGCTTTCTCAGAAGAACGTATAGAAGCTTACAAGAAGGTGCTTGCGGAAAACGGCATAGAATTTGAACCTGAGCGTCTTGGCTATGGTGACTTCTGGGATATGCCAACAAAAGGAGTATTGCAGAATTTTTTAGAAAGCAGTTTGGAATTTCCGCAGGCGATAATATGTGCAAACGACGCTATGGCGATAACAGCTTGCAGCATACTGAGAGAACGTGGCATAAAAGTGCCTGAAGACGTTATTGTAACGGGCTTTGACGGCATCGAGCTTGAACAGTATAACAGCCCTCGTCTTACAACGGCGGCTGTAGACAATGATGTGCTTGGCGAAAAGATAATAAACGCCATAGACCATATGATGAACGGAGTGCCTCTTCCTGAAAAAATAGAGGTCAACTACACCATGAGGATATCCCAGTCTTGCGGCTGTGAGAAAATAGACCCGAGAGAAATAGGCGACAAGATCCTTGAGCTTTACCATAAAATGAACGATTCTGATGGTCACGAACAGCATATGTTCTCTTATCTTGCAAAAACAGTGGAATGTCACACCGTAGAAGAAATGGCAAAGGTAATGGCACGTTCGGGAGATTATTATAGCTGGGTATGCACAAATTCTGATTTTCTGTCAAATGCGAGGCAAAGAGAACGCTTTAATGACAGCTTTACAAAGCAGATGAGAGTTTTCATGCAGACTTTTGACAACAAATACAAGACCGGTGAAGTATTTGACACCAAGGATCTTTTGCCTGATATGGAGCAAGTCCTTGGACGCCATAACTGCTTAATGTTCTCACCGCTTCATTTTCAGGACGAGGTCATAGGCTATGCGGCAAATTCATATAATCCTATATATTTTCTTTTCCAGAACACAAGACGTTTTATAAACAACACCAATCAGATAATGGAGAGCTTTAAAAACCGCCAGCGGCTTGAAAGGGCAAATGCAGAGCTTGCAAGGATACATATGCTTGACCCAATGACGGGGATATATAACCGCAGGGGCTTTTACAAGAACGTAAGAAAGCTTATTTCAAAGGCTGAGAAACAGGGCGTTGGCGTATGGGTATTCTCCATTGACATGGACAACCTTAAAAAGATAAATGACCGTTATGGTCACAACGAGGGTGACAAGGCGATAAAGGCAGTGGCGTCGCTGATGACAAAATGCACTGCAGAGGGTGGGATATGCTCACGCTTCGGCGGTGATGAATTTGTGGCTGTTATCGCTGAAACAGATGATGCAGACAGCTTTTACGAAAAGGTATCCCGCAGCATTGCAGAATACAATCGCAGAAGCAAGTCGCCATATGATTTGTCGATAAGCTGTGGCTACAAGGCGGGAAAGCCGAAAACATTAAAAGAGATCGACGATCTTATGAAAGCGTCAGATCGTGAGATGTACACGCAAAAGCGTGAACATCATGGTCGGCAGGACTAACAGACATAACAAAAGGGCGGATAGTTTGAAAACTTCCGCCCTTGTTTTTTATGCTATTTGAGTATGCCAACTCCCTCAAGAAGGATCTTCAGCCCGATCAAAACGAGTATAATGCCGCCTGCTATCTCTGCCTTGCTCTTATATTTTGATCCGAACTTGTTGCCGATAACAACGCCGCCAACAGAAATAATGAACGTTGTCAAGCCTATAATGATTATAGACGGCACGATACTCACCTTCAGGAAAGCGAACGTTATTCCGACTGCAAGTGCGTCTATACTTGTTGCTATGGCGAGTATAAAAAGCTCCTTTATATCAAGCTTTTCCCCATCAGGCGACCCCTCGTCATCATCGCCGCCCTTTATAGATTCATAGACCATTTTTCCACCGATAAAAGCAAGCAGGACAAAGGCTATCCAGTGATCCACCGATTCTATATACTTCTCAAACTGGCTGCCCAATGCCCAGCCTACAAACGGCATAAGAGCCTGAAAGCCTCCAAAGAAGCCGCCTATTATAAGTGCGTGCTTGTAGTTTATTTTTCTCATATTCAGACCCTTGCAGATAGACACTGCAAAAGCGTCCATAGATAGTCCCACACCGATCAGAAAAAGTTCAACAAATCCCATTTTTATCGCTCCTGTAATTATTTCAGGCAAAAATAAAAAGCCTGATACAAAGCTGTATCCGACTTAAAAAAAGCTCAGCATACAGCTATCCTGTCAGCCGTATGTGAGTCTTGTTACTAAAGGCCTTCGCCCCCTCGACAAGCCAGACCGCCAAGGCGATCAGTATGTTGACTTGCCCCGCAGGATATCTCCTGCGTCAACTACTCCCTCACTGGTAATAAAGTATTATTATCATATCACAAAAGTTTTCCTTTGTCAACTTTTTTGCTACATAAACATTTGACAAAATTGCAAAACTGTGATATAATAACGATTGTGATGTGTTTCCGTAGCTCAGCTGGATAGAGCGACCGCCTCCTAAGCGGTAGGTCGGGTGTTCGAATCACCTCGGGAACGCCATAATGTGGAGACTAAAAAGATGTCTCCTGCGAAAAGCCCGGATATATCGGGCTTTTTTGCTACCCAAACGGCGATTTTTCTCTGTACCAAAACACAGATGTAAAATCGCCGTTTTCCCTTTGTGGATAGACTTGAACTCCCGAAAATTAAATATCAAATACACAGGCAGACTTGCGCAGGTCAAAGACCGCCCTTTTTTCTCTGCTGTGGGGCAAAAAGTGTGGCTTTTATGCAAAGCCCCGTAAGAAGCAGTTGAAAAACAGACGGATTTATGCTATAATATATTTTGAAAAGGTATATCCAAAGGTAAACAAAAAACGAATAAAGGGGAAATGGGGTCTGTTTATGACCGAACAGAAAAAGAATACTATCATAACAAGCGGCATCGCTGTACTTGCCGTGATACTGTCATATTGCTTCCGAATTGTGGGCAGGGGCAGCTTCTACCCGATGCTGTTTTCCTATCTGCGCAGCTTTATCTATATCGGTCTGTTCGCCGCCTGGGGGCTCTCCGTCCGTCAGCGGATCGTGCAAAAGCAGGTGTGCAGGTTTATGACGGTCACCGCAGTGCTGCTCATCATATGGATGGTAGTCCGTTCGGCAAAGTATTTTATATTCTGGCAGCCGGATGCCGTCCGTTACCTGTGGTATCTGTTCTATCTGCCCATGCTGTTTGTGCCTATGCTGGCGCTGCTGATTGCCATGTCATTGGGAAAGCCGGACGAATACAAATTCCCCAAGGGAATGTCGGTTCTGTGGATCATCTCCGGCGTATTGCTTCTGCTCGTGCTCACAAATGACCTGCACCAATTCGTATTTACCTTTCCGAAGGACGCCGCCGTGTGGACAGACAAAAATAACGGCTACTCGATAGGCTACTTCATTATTGTAGGCTGGCAGGTGCTGTGTGCCTTTGCCGCACTCGTAATTATGTTTTTCAAATGCCGTGTGCAAAAAGGAAGGCTCCACTTTCTGCCCATTGTTCCTATGCTGCTGACGATCGTTTACAGCGTGCTTTACTATGCGGGTGCGGATTGGCTGCTCCACTTGTTCGGCGATATTGCCGCATTCCAAAGTGTGATGTATATTCTGACCTTTGAGTTTTGCATCGCCTGTGGATATATACATTCAAACAGCCGTTATGCGGACTTGTTTGCCTCCTCTGTGGGCACATCGGCAGAGATCACCGACAAGGACTTTACCGTTCGGTATGCAGCTGTAAACACTGCGCCTATCTCAAAGGAAACGATTAAAAAAGCCGAGCAAAGCCCGGTCACGATGGGCGGCTTGACCGTTCACACCATGCCCATTGATGGCGGCTATGCCGTATGGACAGAGGATGTATCGGCTTTGCGTGACATCAAGGAGGACTCCAAGCTTCTTGCAGACGAGCTTGCCGACAGGAACAAAATACTCCGTTATGAATACAAGCGTGAAGCCAAGCGCCGCAAGGTGGAGGAGCAAAACCGCCTGTATGATCTCCTGCGTTCCGCTACGCAGACGCAGATCGACCGCATTGCAGAGCTCACTAAGGAATACCGCCGGATCTCAAGCACCGATCACGACAGTGCCAAAACGCTCCTTGCCGAGATCGCCGTGCTGTGCAGCTATATTAAACGCCGCAAGCATCTGACGCTCCTTACCGACCGAGATATTAAAATAGCGGGTACGGAACTCCACCGTGCCTTCAATGAGTCCCTCCAAACGCTGAAGCTGTTGGGCGTCCGCAGCTCGCTCTATGTGGACGAGTCTCTTTCCATGCTCTCCGGCAAAACGGCGACTGCTGTATTTGATTTTTACGAATCGGTTATTGAAGCCGACATTTTGAATTTAACAGGCATACAGGTAAGCCTCATAAAGGCAAACGGCTTGCGCTTGTCACTGAATGTGTGCTGCAAAGCCGACCTCTCCGCTTTGGTAAGCGGAGACAGTATCCGCTGTGAAAAAGAGGATGACGAGGAATACCAGCACCTTGTATTTGAAGCGAAAGAAGGTGACAGGAAATGAGTGCATTTTCTTCCCTTTCTGAATCTTGGCAGACCATGCTGCCGTTTATCATGCTTGTGGAGATCGTCCTTGAGATCGGGCTGTTTATGTATCAGCTTCTTTGCAGCAATAAGCCGATGCGCAGCCTGCTGAGTCTGGCGGTCATGGCGGTGATGATCCCGCTGCTATTCTCCGTTTCTCAGGCAGATCCCGATAATATCGGGGACGCATTTCTGCTGGACGCACCGTGGCTGATATTTGCCGCTGCCATTTTCCTTGCGGCAGTTCACTTTGCCATTGCTCTGCCGAGGGAATACCGCCGTAAAAAGAACGAGCTCTCGCCGTTCTCCATTAAGGAAGCAACCGATAAGCTGCCTATGGGCATCTGCTTTGCCGACCCGAACGGCAGGATCATCCTGTGCAACAACCGTATGCGCAGGCTGTCCTTTGCCCTTTGCGGCCACGAGCTGCAAATCAAAAGCGATATGGAAAATGCCCTGAGCGTGCCAGACAGATCCGTAACCGTCAAGGATGATTGCTACATCCTGCCCGACAAGACCGTCTGGCAGTTTCGCACACAAAATATCACCGTGGACAGCGATGACCGCTGGCAGCAGATAACGGCGCACAATGTAACCGAGCTGTATAACAGCTACCAAAAGCAAGAGGAAATAAATGAAGAACTGGCAGAAGTCAATCGAAAGCTCAGGAAGATGTACGCTCGCATGGAGGACGATGTCAAAGAGAAGGAAAGCCTTGACCTAAAGGTCTATATTCACGATACCATCGGGCGAAGCCTCCTGACCATCCGTGACATAATAGACAGCGGAGAGGATACCGAGCGAAAGCTTGAGGCGCTGCAAAATGCCATCGGTATGCTGGCAAACAACCGTGTCACCTCTGTCAGCACAATGGACGAGGTAAAAAGAACCGCACAGCAGCTTGGCGTGGCTGTAAAAATCGACGGCTACCTGCCCCGTGATACCGCAGCCGAGGAGCTGACCGTTGCTGCCGCCAAGGAGTGCGTGACCAACTGCATCAAGCACGCAGACGGGAATGAGGTATATGTCCGCATTGCCCAGCGCGGCGAACGCTATGATGTTACCATAACCAACAACGGCAAAATACCCACGGAACCGATAAAGGAAGGCAGCGGCCTGTCAACGCTTCGCCGCAGTATTGAAAGCTCCGGCGGTGAAATGCATATTTCGCACAATCCACGCTTTGCTCTTCTGATTACGATTCCCGCAAAGGAGATCAGCCTATGATAAACACCATACTTGTAGAGGATGATCTATACATCCAAAAGCACTTTGTCGATCGTCTTGCGGCAGACGGCGAGTTTCATCTTGTCGGCGTTTTCCGTGACGCCTTTGAAGCGGAAAAGCACTGCGACGCCACCGTAAAGCTCGTCCTTATGGATGTGCAGACGCAGCATAAGCATTCCGGTCTTGCCGCCGCAAAGCGCATCAAAAAGGCTTTTCCGCAGATCAAAATCGTTGTGGCTACCTCGCTTGTCGATCCGCAGGTGTTAGAACGAGCCAAAATGGGTGCTGCCGACAGCCTGTGGTATAAGGACCACGGAACAGAGGAGCTGATGAGCGTGGTAAAGCGCACCCTGGCTGGCGAAAAGGTATTCCCCGATATCGCTCCGGCCATTGAAATGGAGGGTACGATGTCCGATGTCTTTTCGCCCCGGCAGTTAGACATCCTACGCCTTTATATAAAGGGCTTTACCTATCAGGAAATTGCCGATAAGCTAGGCATCTCCAAAAACGGCGTTCGCTGGAATCTGGACGATATGGTGGAAAAGAGCGGCTTTGAAAGCAGAGAAGCGCTGGTTGCAACCGCCATTGAAAACAAGCTCATGGTAATCACCTTAAAAGACGAATAAGCAAAACTGAACCCCTTGGCTGTACGGTCAAGGGGTTTTTCGCGCCCAAAAGGCAAAATTTTTTTGAAAAAATCGAGATCTTTCTTCTGTTACTGGCACAAGTGCCAGTGACAAACGCCAAAAAATCAGTATAATAGATAATGTAAGATTAGGATTGTGCTTTTAGAAGGTGGTGATGAATGATGAAAAAAATCGTTCTGGACATTCAGAGTGATATCCATGCGCACACCATGGAGCGAATGCTGATGCAAAAATTGGACGATTGCCAAGTTGTGATCTCCGAGTCGCCGGACGCAACCGCCGAGTGGTGCAAAACGCATCGACCGGATGTGCTTTTAATGGAGGTCAAGGCGTATTCGCCATGGATGTTCAAAGAACGAATGGCAATCCGTGACAAGGTAAAACGGAACACGGAAAACTGCCGGGTCATTCTCTTTGTGGATGACGATACAGACGGAGAGTTGACCGAAAAGGTACGGCAGGCAAAGCGCGAGGGTCTGATAGACGCTTTTCTCTTCGGTTCGGTATCCGAAAACTACTTTGCTTCGGTCATCGACAGTGTTTAAATCAGGCAACACAAAAAGCATAAAAATCTTCAAAATAATTATGAGGGAGGAATAATAGTATGACAAAAACGAACAAACGAAGGCGCATCGCCAGCGTCCTGTTGGCGCTTGTGATGCTGTTCTCACTGATGCCGAGTCAGGAGCTTGATACCCATGCCTTTTGGGACGACTACGACACCGGCGGAGATTGCCCCAACTGCGACCACTACCACTGGGCTGAGAATTTGTGCGACTGCCAGTTCTGCACCATTGACTGCAACTACGATTGCTGGGTTGAGTTCCACTGTAACGACTGCGGTCTGTGCCTGGGCGACACGCCCTTCTGGTGCGAGGAGTGCCACAAGTGCGCGGACTGCATGGAGGAATCGCACTGCTCGACCTGCGGCAAATGCTACATCGGCGAGGATGACCAGCTGTGCGGCGAATGCCATAAGGGTCCCTGCTGCTCCATATCCATCTGCGACTCCTGCGGCTTCTGCGACGACTGCGCAAACGATGACAGCGACCCGATGCACTGTTCTCTGTGCAACAGCTGCTTCGGTTCGGTGGACGAGTGCGTGGACGACGATGATACCGGCGTCATACACTGCATCGATTGCCACACGGCCTGCGAGCAGTGCGAGGAATGCCTGCTGAACCAGGAATCCTGCGAGGAGTGCGGTCTGTGCCTGGAGTGCTGCCGAGATAACTCCGAGGAAGGCGGCTGCCCGGACGGCGAGACCTGCGTGGAAAGCGCCGATTGGGACGAGCACATCTGCCCGGGCTGCAGCGGCTGGATCACTGATAAGGAGGACGAGGACGAGTTCTGCGAAACCTGCGAGCTGTGCAAGGAGTGCTGCGAGGGCAACTCTGACTGCTCAGAGGGAATGTGTGCAATGGACACGGACTATGCGGATCACTTCTGCGAGGACTGCGGTCTGTGCTTCCACGACAGCGATCCCTGCGAGGACGGCTGCGATCAGCGCTGCAAGGACTGCTGCCGAGATGCCGTGAGAGCTATGGGCTGCGATCATGACGACTGGTGCTTCAGCGACTCTGATTTTGAGGATCATCTAAAGACGGAGCATTCCGGCGCTGGACATACCCACATAGCCTCCGCCACCTGGGCGGCTGACGGAACGCAGCACTGGCACCCTTGCCGCTATTGTGACGATAAAAAGCTGAATACCGCCAACCATGAATATAACGCCGAGGGCGTGTGCAAGGTCTGCGGTTACATCAGCGGCAGCTCAATCGTCATCACCCGCCAGCCAAGGGACGTCAAGTGTAAGACATCTATCTACGATGATTATAACGAAGAGCCGGAAAACGGCCTGCTGTTCTATGAAAATAACCCGGTCACCTTCTCTGTCATGGCAAAAAGCCTGAAGGGCGACGAGCTGACCTATCAGTGGTATAGGAAGAATAATGAGAATCCCACGGCGGCGCCCTACAAGCTGCCTGAGAATGGGTTTTACACGGGTGTGACGACCTCCACACTGAAGATGCCAGTTTCCACCCAGGCTTGCCAGGAGGATTACTCCTACTACTGTGTCATCGGCAGAAAGGGCGACCCTTCGGACACCATGAAAACGGCGGAGGCAAAGCTGACTGCCACCCATGCCTACAGCCACAAGCAGGCGGGTGTGCGTGTGCCAACGGACGACAGCGAGAGAACGCCGGAATACAAGGTCACTTGGGTCGATAAGCATGGGAATACCCATAACGGTGCCGTGGGCGGCGACCCGAAGTGCGACGGCCACAAGCTTCCGTGCCTGTTTGAAGCAGGCGAATACGAAGCGCATTATATGACCACCGGCTCCAAGGAGCGCATCTTCCCGCATACCTTTGTGTTTGACAGAAGCTATGACGCGGTAGGCGGCGGCAAAGTCGATGTGCTCAGATGTTCCGTCTGCGACTATATCGTTCCTGTGAAGAGCCATGTCCATGATTACGGCTGGAACTGGGATTACACCGGCTTCGGCAGTATCTATGAGTATACCTTCAACATCGGCGGCTCGACCAAGACGGTGGAGGAGCTCATCATCGAATCCGACTATGCCCACCCCGAAAAGTGCAAGGTTCCCGGCTGCGAAGAGTTCATCATGGTTCCCCATAGCTGGGGCCGCTGGAATGTGGTCAAAAACCCTGATACCGAGGGCAGCAACGGCGGCATGGAGGCTGAATGCAGCGTCTGCGAGTACACAAAGACAAAAATCGACAAGGATGATGACGAAGGAACCGATCAGTGGACAAAGGACACTGCGCTGGTGACGGTGAAAAACGGTCGGGCAACCCGTATGATCGTCAAGCCCGGCGACAAGATCAGGCTTTATCCCGAGGAGAGAACCGGTCAGAAAGCCATCGGCTGGAAGGTGGAGTATCGCCGCGAATACAATGAGTATGACATCATACCTGTTACTAAAAATTGGAACGCCAACGAGGCGAAGACCCTGTTCAATCTGGTGACCAACGGCTCCGCCCTCGAGTGGGGCTGCACGATCCCGGAGTTCAGCGCCATGGGTGCCCCAGGCGGCGGCAGTTTCTTCTTTGAGCCTGTCTATGCAGGCTGTGACCACAGCGGCGGCACCACGGTGCTCAATGCGAAGGCACAGATCTGCGACCGTAAGGGCTACACCGGCGACACCGCCTGCGCAGACTGCGGCCATGTCATCAGTGCCGGTTCGGATATCTACCCACCTGCAAACGCCGGTCATACCGGTCCACTGCAGCCGCTGTACTACTACGGCACGAACAACTCAGCCACCACAGACGCGAGCCATGGCGGCAAACGCTATAATGTCAATTCTGGCGACTGCCGACACCGCGCCTATGAGGGCGACTACCGCTGCACAGCTTGCGGCGGCACCGTAAAGGGCGAGACCGGCGACTTCAGGCATAGCGGTCCCCTTGAACTGCGTGATGTAAGAACGGCGACCTGTACAGAGAGGGGCTATTCCGGCAATCAGTACTGCACAGCGTGCGACAGGATCGCGAAGAAGGGCGTCTCGACCCCGTCCCTCCACGAAATTGCCGATAACTACAAGCTGATCAATGAAGTTAAGCCAGGATGCACCACCACAGGCTATAGCGGCGACCAGCAGTGCAAAGCCGGCTGCGGACAGATTCTCCGCTACGGTCATGTCATTAATAAGCTCAGCCACGACTGGGACGGCGGCAAACCCGCAAAACAAGGCAAGAGCGAAGGAATTCTCTACACCTGCCAGCGCGCCGACTGCGGCGAAACAAGGTTCGTCAGAAGCTCCGCTGAGACCGAGTACACAGTCACGGTCATCAAGGGCACAGCCTCCGTTGCCACAGGCACACCTATCACCGATAAGATCGAGCAGAACACCGTTGTGACCGTTACGGCGGACGCACCGGAGGCAGGCAAGGTCTTTGACAAGTGGGTCGTGCTGGAGGGCAATGTCACTCTGACAGACGCCACCAAGGCGACTACCACCTTCACCATGCCAGGCAATGATGTGAAGCTCGAGGCCACCTATAAGGATGCGCCTCCAAGCCATACCCACAGCTACGGCACCGAGTGGAAGTATGACGACACCGATCACTGGCATGAGTGCGAGTGTGGCGATAAGGCCGACACAGCAGCACACAGCGCAAGCGACTGGATCGTTGACACGGCAGCTACCGAAACCGCCGACGGCGCTAAGCATAAGGAATGCACCGTCTGCAAGAAGGTTCTTGAAACCGCATCTATCCCCGCAACAGGCAGCACTCATACCCACAGCTACGGTACAGAGTGGAAGTATGACGGCACCAACCACTGGCATGAGTGCGAGTGCGGCGACAAGGCCGACACGGCAGCACACAGCTTCCAGTGGGCGATCGACAAGGCCGCTACCAAGGAGGCCACCGGCATCAAGCACGAGGAATGCACCGTTTGTGGCGCCAAGCGCAGCGAGAATACGGTCATCGACAAGCTCCCCGACGGCGGCAACACCGGCAATACAGGCAGCAGTGATAATAACACCGATAAGCCAAGAAATGACGACTCTACCAAGTGTCCTCAGACCGGTGACAACAGCAACCACATCGGTTGGCTGGCTGCTCTGTACGTCAGCGGCGGCGTTCTGACCGTGCTGGGCGTAAGCGGCAAAAAGAGAAAGAAATCCGAGGTTAAATAAGCCGACGCTTCCGAAATCGAACTAGCCTAAACACAATAGGCGGTGACGGATCATTCCGCCACCGCCTATTTTTCTGAAAGCGGGCTTGGCAGCAAGTCCCTTTCCGAAATGCGGCAATCTCCGGCACAGTTTCAAGAGCGCTCAGCAAGTAAAAAAACTTGCTAAGCGCTCTTTCTTTATGCCTAAAAGCAGATTTACTCACTGTCAAAAGCTTGAACTCACTACAAATAAAAAAACGGTAACACCAGCAGGAAGTTATTTTCCTGCTAATGTTACCTCATTTACAAGTATCACAAGATTTAAAGGGGAATTGATAAAGGCTTTGTAATGCTTATCATAATTCTTGTAGCTTTACGCTTAATTCTTGTAAATGTTTTTCGGCTCTTTAGTTTGGTAGCCACCATACATTGATGCACATCCGCAGGCAGCTATACCCATTCTCTTAGTCATTCTGGCAATAAGGCTTGCAAGCAATTTCTTAAATGATCTCATTCTTTTCACACCTCTTTTCTTTGATCTTCGCTGATATTATTAAAACTGCAATTAATAGATTTGTTAAGAGGAGCATAGATCCAACCGTCTGATATCTATTGATTATCGCCCCGCCA
Source organism: uncultured Ruminococcus sp. (assembly GCA_934435205.1). GTDB lineage: Bacteria > Bacillota > Clostridia > Oscillospirales > Ruminococcaceae > Hominimerdicola. The sequence goes on from CAKSAK010000008.1 coordinate 106,921, forward strand.
AACAGATCAAGCAACAGAAAAACTATCATTCCCATCGCTTTGAACTTTGGCTTTTTCTCTTTTTCTATAGGCTTATTTTTGTTCTCCACAGGGCAGAATACAAAAGCTATTATCTCTTCAAACACCACAAAGGCAGCTATCACCCATATATTTATATATCCGCATACCTTGTCATTAAGAAAAGCTGTAGCTATAAAGGTCGAACACATCAGCAGATTGCATCTGAAATATGTATCTGCATGATACCCTCCGGTAATGACCCTGACAGCAATAAACACTGCCAAATATATTACGCTTTCCAGCAAATGCCCTGTCAATGCTCCCATAAGCAATACAAGCACAATGTTTAACATTGATGAGATAGTTATTTCTATGCCATACCGATAAAAATCCTGTACCTCATCTGCTTTGCCGATAGCTTCCTGCTCGGTCAAAAAATTAAGTATACCCGATACAACAAGATCCATAAACTACCGCCTCGCTTTTGTCTTACCCTAATTTGAATTTTACTAGAATAAAAGCAATATGTCAAGCTTTTTGGAATGAGTTGCAGGTTTTTGTCACGAAATGCAGCAACGGTCCCGAACAATTAGTTCAGGACCGTTGTATCTGCCATCAATGTTACCTGACAGCAAAACATTCCCTCCGACTCATAGAAATCGCATCTGCCGTTATATTTTCTTGCTATCTCTCTGATTATGGAGGTCCCCAGACCATGCTGTTTTTTATCAGCCTTTGTGGTCGCAAGCCTTGGATTACTATCCATAACAGAATGATCTATTGAATTTTTTATCAAAAACGTATATGTATCCGTTTCCCGGTCGATCTTCAGATACAGAAATTTATTTGCGTCGTCGGCTATTTCCTTGCATGCCGTTATAGCGTTCTCCAACGTGTTGCTCAACAGGTCGCAAAGGTCAGTTCCCTTTATTCCCTCAAAATCTGAAACTGTTATACATGATATTTTTATCCCCAAGGAAGAAGCCATCGTAAGCTTTGCGTTAACGATAGCATTTACAATATTATTTTTCGTTTTAACATAGGACTCCGACTTCTCGATAAGGTCAAAGCTTTCTGAGATAAATTTTCTCGTTTCATCTATTTTTTGTACCTTCAACAGTTCATTGACCGTTTCATATTTGTCTTTTATATCATGCCTTAGTTTTCTCATGGCGTCATATTGCGACTCGGCGTTTCCGATAAACTGCTCAAGATACTGCTCTCTTAGTTTGACTATCTCCATTTCCTTGAGCTTCCGATTCTTTTTTATCAAAGAATTTATTATCCAGAATATAAGTATATTAAGAACAAAGACAAGCAGATATGACAGATTTATATACAGCCTATGGCCATCGTCTGCCGAAAGGGACAGTTCATGTATTATCATAACGAGAGAAAACGAAATAATAAGTACTGCAATTATCGTGACCCAATCCGAAGCCGTATAATCATCTGTATGTTTAAAAGCCATCAGTATCAATCTAAATACAATGAATATAGAGATCTGGATCATTATAAGCGTCACAAATCTAAGCAAGCTTTGTTCGACCACAAGCTGCCTGAGGGATATTTTAAAAAATGACGATACAGCATTTAGTTCCAATGACGTTATCAACAAGATCGCAACCTGCGAGAGGGATATGGAAAGAAATTTCTTTACAGCATTGTCACTAAAAAAGCAAAACGCAAAAACAAGCAGACTTGCCCAGTACAAAGCGCTTCCAAAGCCCTCAAATACAGTGAAATAATTAAAAACAGTGACCAGACAGCCTTCACAAACGGCAAATATAACAGCCCATATCTTAGCCCTTTCATGAGATCTTGGCGTAAGAAATTTATATATAAACCATGTTTCCAGACCGCCCTGATAAAAGTTTATCAAGATCTCAAATATCGTCCACAATGTAATAGTCATCACTTTCTCCTCAGATATTCCGTCAAAGCGTCGTCAACTTCATTCTTATATCCTCGGCTCATGGGCAGCACTGAACCGCTTTTGAAGATCACTGTTTCATTTGAACGGCTTATGTTAAAAACATATTTCAGATTGACGATATATTTTTTATGCACCCGTATAAAATCAAATTTACGATAAGCTTCTTCTATCTCGCCAATGCTATCTCTGACTGCAATAGTATCCTTATTATTTGCAAAATGATATATGATGCTGTGGCTATTGCTCTCTATATAAGTTACATCCCGAAGCTTTACAGAGATCCTTCCCTGCTCCCTATTCTCCAAAACCACTGTCTTTTCCTGCTTCAGTGCGTCCGTCAACTGTCCTGCTACCATATGGAGCCTATCCTTCATAACATCGGCGTCAGGATCTTTGCAGATAAAATTCAGCGGTCTGAAATTAAAGCTGTCGTAAACCAGCTCCTGATGACTTGTCACAAAGATCACGAAGCAATTACCATTCTGACCCAGCTGCCGTGCGACCTCAAAACCGGTCATTTCCGGCATATCAAGGTCAAGAAATATAGCCGCAAACGGCTTTTTTCCATGACAGGAAAAAAAGCTCTCAGCCTTGGTAAACGTTTCTATTTCAGCTTTGACCGACCTTGATTCAAGTTCATTTGCCAGCATAGATTTAAAAAACTGAAGAAAAACAGCATTATCATCACAAACTGCGATCCGCATTTTTTCACGTCCTTTTATAACATAGTCTATGTACGATTTTATATTACCATAATTATACCGTAAGGTCAAGCCATAAGGCATATCACAACGCCCTGCGTCAAGACCTCACTTGCCTGCAAACAACAAAAGGGCTGTCCACACAGCCCTTTTGTTCTTATCTAACCTATACCAAGCCACTTACCCCTTAGGCTTTTTCATAGTAAGCGAAATACGCTTTTTCCTCAGATCAACGTTAAGTACCCAAACCTTAACTACCTCACCGACCTTTACGACCTCAAGAGGGTGCTTTATAAATCTGTCGCACATCTGTGAAATGTGTACAAGTCCGTCCTCGTGAACGCCGATATCAACGAACGCTCCGAAGTCTATAACGTTTCTTACAGTACCCATAAGCTCCATGCCCGGCTTCAAGTCTTTAAGCTCCATGATGTCGCCGCTTCTCATAAGCGGTGGAGGCAGTTCGTCACGAGGGTCACGACCCGGCTTTTCAAGCTCCCCTACTATATCCTTTAACGTCGGAGCACCAATGCCGATATCTGTGGCAAGCTTCTTCATGCCCATTGCATTGACTTTTTCCGCTATCTGCTTTACGTCGCCCATGTCCGCAAGGCTAAGTCCGCACCTGTCGATAAGAGCCTGCGCTGCCTTGTATGACTCAGGGTGAACAGCCGTGTTATCAAGCGGATTTTTTCCGCCACGCACTCTCAAAAAGCCTGCGCACTGCTCAAATGCCTTTGCACCAAGCTTCGGAACTTTCATAAGCTGTTTTCTTTCGGTAAAAGCTCCGTTTTCCTCACGGTAGGAAACAATATTCTTTGCCACTGTCATGTTTATTCCCGATATGTATGACAACAATGAGTACGAAGCCGTATTAAGGTCAACGCCTACTGAGTTTACACAATCCTCAACAACTCCCTTTAAAGCCTCGTCCATTCTCGCCTTTGGCATATCATGCTGATATTGTCCAACGCCTATGGCTTTTGGGTCTATCTTTACAAGCTCTGCAAGAGGGTCCTGCAAACGGCGTGCTATTGATACTGCTGAACGCAGTGAAACATCATACTCAGGAAACTCCTCAGCCGCAAGCTTTGAAGCGGAGTAAACGGAAGCGCCTGCTTCAGACACCACCATGTAAGAAACTTTCTGCGGTATCTCTTTAAGAAGCTCTGCGGTGAACTGCTCCGTTTCTCTTGAAGCAGTGCCGTTGCCTATGGATATAGTTGTAACGCCATATTTCTTTATAAAGCCCGTCAGGATGCGCTTAGCACGCTCTGTATCCTTTCTTGGCGGAGTAATGTAGATTATCGCAGTGTCAAGCACCTTGCCCGTAGCGTCCACTACAGCCGTCTTACAGCCGTGAGCATATCCGGGGTCAAGACCAAGAGTAACAGTGTCTTTAACAGGCGGCTGCATAAGAAGCTGTCTGAGATTAGAGGAGAACACCTTTATTGCACCCTCCTGAGCGTTTGCCGAAAGGTCAGCCCTTATCTCACGCTCTATGGACGGATAAATAAGTCTTTTATAGCCGTCCTCGCAGGCAGCCGTAACAAGCTGACCGCACTCTGACTTGTTTTTCACATATTTTGAAACGCAGGCTCTCTCCCCTGCGCCCTCTGGAACGTTCACTGAAACTTTCAGAACGCCCTCTTTTTCGCCTCTGTCCAAAGCCAAAACTCTGTGACCTGCTATCTTTCCCACAGCCTCAGCGTAGTCATAATAGTTCTCGTACACTGACTCGGTATTCTCGTCAGACGCCTTTGAGCTTATAACGCCTATCTGCGAAAACAGCGTTCTTATGTACTTTCTAAGGTCAGCGTCGTCAGAGATATCCTCTGCGATTATGTCCATTGCACCCTGCAAAGCTTCGTCCGCAGACTTTACGCCCTTTTCCTCGTTGATAAATTTTGCCCCCTCGACCTGCGGGTCGCATTTCTTATCCTGGGTCAAGATAAGCTCAGCCAGTGGTTCAAGTCCCTTTTCTCTTGCCACCGAAGCCCTTGTTTTACGCTTCGGCTTGAAAGGTCTGTAGATATCCTCCACCTCCACAAGGGTCTTTGCATTTTCGATAGCAGACATTATCTCGTCTGTCATTTTCTCCTGCTCAGTGATAGAAGAGATTATCTCGCCTTTACGTTTTTCGAGAGTTCTCAGGTAAGTGAGTCTGTCAGCGATCTCTCTAAGCACCTGATCGTCCAGCGAGCCTGTAAGCTCCTTTCTGTATCGTGCAATAAATGGTATAGTTTTATCGTCATCAAGGAGTGCAACAGTGTTGTCGATCTGCTCCTGTCTGAGCTTAAATTCTTCCGCAAGGGTCTTGTTAATATCCATGTTTTTACCAATCCTTTTTATTACTTTTTGCGTATTATCACATATAATATTATAGCACATTTTCGATAAAAAAGCAACGAAAATGCGGTCGAAAACTGCGGCAGAGATATTATATAATACATATAGGATCAATCAGAAAATTAATAAAAGCAGACAAAAATGCACTTGAAAAAAGGGCATAGATATGATATCATAGAAGAATAAAACAGTATTCAGGAGTGTTTATATGCTAAATCAGTTTTCAAGAACCGAGCTTTTGTTCGGCAAAGAAGCAATGGAAAAGCTCAGCAACAGCAGGGTGGCGGTTTTCGGCATAGGCGGCGTAGGCGGATATGCAGTTGAAGCCCTTGCACGAAGCGGTGTAGGCGAGCTTGACCTTATAGATGATGACAAAGTGTGTCTGACCAACATCAATCGTCAGATAATTGCCACAAGAAAAACAGTAGGAAAATACAAGGTAGACGTGGCGGAGGAGCGTGTTCATGACATTTGCCCTGACATAAAGGTAAACACATACAAGTGTTTTTATATGCCTGACACAGCGGATCAGTTTGATTTTACTCAGTATGATTACATTATCGACGCCATTGACACTGTTACAGGCAAGCTGGAGATAATAAAGCGAGCAGACACCGCAGGAGTGCCCGTTATATCTTCAATGGGCGCAGGCAACAAGCTTGACCCCACAGCATTCCGTGTGGCGGACATTTATCAGACAAAGGTCTGCCCTCTTGCGAAAGTCATGCGACGAGAGCTTAAAAAGGCAGGCATAAAGTCGCTGAAAGTTGTTTACTCAGAGGAACAGCCTATCCGACCAATAGAAGATATGGCTATCTCATGCCGTCAGAACTGCATTTGCCCTCCAGGCACAGCAAGAAAATGCACAGTGCGCCGTGATATTCCGGGCTCTACAGCATTTGTGCCGTCGGTTGTGGGACTTATCGTGGCAGGAGAAGTTATAAAAGATCTGGCTAAGAAATAATACAAACAAAGGACGAGCCATTGATTAGCTGTGGTATAATGGTTTTGTAATCAGTAGGGTAAACTGTCCGACTAATCGGAATTTGAAGAGGTAATCTATGGACTATACAATTAGAAATATAAGAGAAACTGAATATAAAATATTAAGCGATTTTTTATATGAGGCAATATTTATTCCCGAAGGTGTCAAAGCACCTCCAAAAGATATTATTAATAAACCTGAATTACAGGTATATATATCAGATTTTGGAAAGCATAGTGGAGATTACTGTCTTGTTGCAGAATCTGACAAAAAAATTGTGGGTGCCGTATGGGTTCGGATTATGAATGATTATGGTCATGTTGATAATGAAACTCCATCTTTTGCAATATCATTATTTCCAGAATACAGAAACCATGGAATAGGAACTGCTTTGATGAAATCAATGATTGATCTACTGAAAACAGAAAAATATAAGCAAGCATCACTTGCCGTTCAAAAAACAAACTATGCAGTTAATATGTACAAGAATGTTGGATTTGAAATAACTGACGAAAACGAAGAAGAGTACATTATGATATGTAAGCTTTAATTCGTCAAATTCCCATTTATCGAACAGCTCCCTCATCACAGCACTCTAACGGGTGCTGTGTTTTTTTAGACAAACAGTGCTTTCGTACATTACATTTACAAACTGCAATACTAAATCATATATACAAAAAAAAGAGCCATAGCAAAAGCTACAGCTCTCTGGCTCCCCCTGTTGGACTCGAACCAACGACCCTTCGGTTAACAGCCGAATGCTCTACCGACTGAGCTAAGGAGGAA
>CAKSAK010000009.1 GCA_934435205.1 uncultured Ruminococcus sp.
TTTTCGTAAAATAGAGGATTTGACGAAATTCGACAGAGCAAAGCTTAAAAATGATCGTAAAATAGTTATTTATTGTTATACGAATAACGTAATTTTGCCGTCAAAAGCACATCATGATGAATCATAACATAACAAAATAAAAAAGCTCTTAGATCGTTCCTGTGATCTAAGAGCTTTTCTGCTATTGCAAAAAAATCGGCGGCACTCACATGAGTACCGCCAGTTATCCTATTCTTCTTCCTTTTTGATCTTGAAAATAAGCCTCATTAAACCCGATATGACCTTTGGACTTTTTACAACTACAACTTTCATAAGTATTACCTCCCGAATAGTTATAGTTTATATTATTCAAAAATCAAAAATCGGTTACCATTTTTGACTGCACTGACAGCAGATAGCCGCTTTTGAATGATATCTCAGCGTATTTTCTATCCTGCCCATCAAAGCCTTTCACCACGTTGGATATGCCAAGTGGGAAAGCATTGGTCAGCAGACAGTCCTCTACCTCGTATTTTGCACCCTTTATGGTCAGACCCTCTACCTTGTCGGTATATGCCACCAGTGAGAACGAAAAGCCCTCACGGTCATATATCCTGTAACTGCCTGCACGATAAAGCCGAATTATCTCCCTATCTGCGGCTATCATTCCCTCACCGCCACAAGATAAAATATATCCAAGAGATTGGATATTCCCAAGTAAGTGGTCTACTCGTCCGCCTGTTGCACCGAATATGAGAAAATCATCACAACCCGACTCAAAGCCCTGCTTTATGGCAAGCATAAGGTCAGTATCGTCCTTTTCTGAGGGGAAGATCTCGATATTATCAAAAACAGGCTTTTCAGCGGAATCAAAGTCACCCATAATAATGTCCGACTTTACGCCCACTGCCTGTGCAAGCTTATAGCCCTTGTCAGCGGATATCACAAGAGAATCGTCAATAAAAGGCTTATATTCTGCCACACATTGAGCCGACACCGCTTCACCGCCTGAAAAGATAGTGCATTTCTTAGTCATTTTTGTATTCCCACTCCTTAAGCTGCTTTGCCTGCTCGTACATTTCCACATAGCTTTCGTGCCTTGACTTTGCGATCTCACCATTTTTTACCGCCTCTATGACCGCACAGCCCTTCTCCTTTGTGTGGCTGCAATCAGGAAATCTGCACTTGCCCTCGTATTTCTGAAACTCAGGGAAACAGCCTGCAAGCTTGTCCTTGAAAATAATGTCATATCTGTTGGTATCAAACGACGAAAAACCTGGAGTATCGGCAATATAACCGCCACCCTCCAGCTTGTAAAGCTCTACATGGCGTGTGGTGTGCTTTCCTCTGCCAAGCTTTTTGCTTATCTCGTTGGTGGCAAGCCCCAATGTTGGGAACATATTATTGAGCAGTGACGATTTGCCAACGCCCGTGTTTCCTGTAAATGCCGACAGCTTGCCCTCCAGCACAGCCTTGACAGCTTCACTGCCCTCGCCAGTAGTATTGTCTACCTGAAAGGTCTTTATCCCTGCGCCCTTGTATATGTCCACAAGCTCGTCACAGCTTTCCTTGTCTATCTTTGTAAAGACTACCACAGGCTCTATTTTTTTGAAAACAGCTATTGCAATAAACTTATCCAGCAACAGCAGATTAGGTCTTGGTTCGCAGGTAGACGAAACAAACACCAGCATATCGAGATTAGCAAGAGGCGGTCTTATAAGCAATGAGCGTCTTTCCTCTATCTTCTCGATAACTCCGCTTCCGTCGTCCTCCAATGAAAATTCAACTCTGTCGCCGCCTACAGGAGAAATATTCTTTCTTCTGAATGCTCCTCTTGCCTTACATTCATAAATGCCGTCGGAGGCTTCTACATAGTAGATGCCTCCGATAGCTTTAACGATTATTCCATTCATGAACTACTGACCCTGCTCGTCTGGCTCCTGAGGCTCCGGTGCAGGTGCTTCAGTAGTGGTAGTTGTAGTTGTTGTGGTGGTCGTAGTTGTAGTAGTTGTGGTCGTTGTCGGAGTAATGTCGATCAGACCGCTTTCATTCAGGCTTCCGCTAAGAGTAGCTGTCTGCTTATCATAATCTATGTCATATACTGCATAACGGCACTTCTGCTGATTTTCATCATTTGTGATGAAGATAGTCAGAGTTTCTGTCTTTTTGCCCTTTACAGTTACATTTACAGAACCGCCTGCAACAGATTCTCCGCTGCCGATCTTCTGTGTATATGCAACGTTGCCGTTATTGTAGATGTCTATAGAATATGAGCCGTGGATACCACTTGGAAGTGGCAGTGAGAATGTTACCTCAACAGGTGAAGTTTCTCCGGTCGAAACGTAAATAGTAACCGTTGTGTCACGCTCAACATATGTGCCTTCATCTGTATCCTGCTCGATGACCTTGCCCTTATCGCCCTCATGCTCGATCTCCTTGACCTCAGCCTTGAGCTTGTTCTCCTTGAGCATTGCAACTGCCTTTTCTTCTGTAAGACCTACAACGCTTGGTACTTTGACTCTTGTTTCAACAGGACCCTTACTTACAAACAGAGCAACAGTTGCACCAACGGCATACTGCTCGCCCGCTGCCGGCTGTGTTTTCACAACAAGACCTGAAGCTATATCCTCAGACCATATATCTCTCTTAACGACCATAAATCCTGCAGCCTTAAGCTCGCTTTCAGCCACAGTGCCGTCTTTCTTCACCATGTCAGGGATAGTTGCCATTTTTTTGCCCTTACTTACAGTAAGTGTAACCGTGAAGCCTTCCTTAACAGACTTTCCTGCTGCCTGACCCTGGAATGTGATTATTCCCTCGTCATACTGGTCATTATACTCTTCTGTGATATCGAATTTAAGCTTGTCCTTATAGTCCTGCTCAACCTGAACGATATTCTTGCCCACAAAGTTTGGCAGTGTAACTGTGCCTGTGTGCATACCGTTTGAACCGCTGAATGACTTGAATACAACGCCTACGATAACGAACGCTGCAATGATAACGACCGCAACTGTCACAGCAAGAAGGATAGGAACAACGTAAGAACGCTTCTTTTCTTCCTCTTCTTCCTCGTCATCGTTTTCTTCGTCATCGTCCTCATATTCTTCATCGTCGTCATAGTTCTCGCTATGCTCACCGTCAAAATACTTGTTATTGTTATCAGCCACAGGGATAGGAACAGGGCTGTTCTTATATCCGAAAACAACAGACGGATTGAGCTTGAATGTGTCTATATCCTTTATCATCTCTGCTGCTGACTGATAACGTCTTGCAGGATCTCTCTCCATAGCGTGCATAACTATTTCTTCAAGAGCCTCAGGGATAGAAGGCATGATCTCTCTTGGCGGAACCGGATCCTCCTGCATATGCTTGAGAGCGATAGCCACAGGATTTTCACCGTCAAAAGGCTTTCTGCCTGTGAGCATCTCATAGAGCATTACGCCTACAGAGTATATGTCAGACCTTTCGTCTGTCATATCGCCCCTTGCCTGCTCAGGTGAGATATAGTGAACAGAACCGATAGTCTTGTCAGAAAGAGTCTTTCCGTCGATCCTTGAAAATCTTGCGATACCAAAGTCCATGACCTTGATAGTTCCGTCAGGGAAAAGCATTATGTTCTGCGGCTTGATATCTCTGTGAACGATACCCTTATCATGAGCGTGCTGCAAAGCACGGAGTATCTGAGTTACAAAGTGCAAAGCGTCTTTCCACCTAAGCACGCCCTGCTGCTCGATAAACTCTTTAAGGGTGATGCCGTCGATATATTCCATAACGATAAACTGTATCTCGTCAGAAAATCCCACGTCATATATCTTTACGATATTAGGGTGAGAAAGTACAGCGATAGCCTTGCTCTCGTTTCTGAAGCGTCTGAGAAATTCCTCGTTCTGTGAAAACTCAGGCTTAAGTATCTTTACCGCAACAGTACGGTTTTCCATAACGTCAACAGCCTTATAAACGTCAGCCATTCCGCCCACGCCGATAAGCTCGGTTATCTCATATCTGCCGTCTAGCTTTTTGCCGATATTAGAATCCATGTAATTCAACTCCTATATTATTCATGTTTTATTGTCATTCCATTAATTTGCTATTACCGCAGCAGTAATATTATCTTTACCGCCGCATTCGTTTGCGAAAGCAATAAGCTGTTTTATAGCCTCGTCAAGATTATTGCCAAACACAGTTTCATATATCATATTGTCTGTGCAATAATTGGTCAGACCGTCAGAGCAAAGCAGCACCGCAAAATTATCATTTTCTTCAAGCTCGAAATAATCGACCTCAACATCTGATTCAACGCCCACAGCCTTTGTGATAACGTTTCTCATATGATGATTTTTCGCTTCTTCTTTGGTTATCTGACCCGACCTATAAAGCATTTCCACATAAGTATGGTCAGTGGTTATCTGAGCTATACCGTCCTTGGTAAGAAGATATCCACGGCTGTCGCCCACGCTCACCATATAGACGGTCTTATCCACCACCAATGCCGCAACGCAGGTCGTACCCATGCCGTTTTTGTCAATATCCTCCTTGCTCTTGCCATACACGATCGTATTCGCATAATGCACTGAAGTGAGCATAAGATTTCTTATGGAATTTGGTTTCATATCTTTTCGGAAATTTTCCTTGATACGTTTTACTACTGCGTCAATGGCAAGCTGACTTGCAACTCCGCCTGATGACGCTCCGCCCATACCGTCACAGACCACCGCAACGGCAGCATTGTCAGCTAGAAATTCAGTATGCACTCTGTCCTGATTTTCACTGCGTTTTTTTCCGATGTCTGTATCAGACGCTATAAACAAGCGATTCACCACCTTTTATCAGATCTCATATTCTCGTCTTAGCTGACCGCAGGCAGCGTCTATATCCGCGCCCAAGGTCCGCCGCACAGTAGCGTTTATCCCAAGCTTCTCCAGATATCCTCTGAATCTGTTGGCTGACTTTCTGTCAGAATGATAATTACGCTCCTTTATCTTATTAACAGGGATTATATTCACATGACAGACAAATCCGCCCAGAAGCTCCGCAAGCTCTTTTGCGTCCTCCATAGAATCGTTGTGTCCGTCTATCAAAGCATATTCGAAAGAAATTCTCCTGCCTGTTACCTTAAAATAGTATCGGCAGGCGTCAAGAAGCTCGTTGATATCATACCTGTCATTAACAGGCATTATCTCGCTTCTGCTCTTATTATTGGAAGCGTGCAAAGAGATAGACAATGTTATGCCCAGCTTTTTCTCTGCAAGCTCATATATCCTCGGCACAATGCCGCAGGTAGACACTGAAACGTGCCTTAATGACATATTAAAGCCCTTTGGACAGGACAGCACTTCAAGGAAATTCACCACGTTGTCAAAGTTATCCATAGGCTCGCCTATTCCCATAAGCACCACGCCTGATATCTTTCTTCCGCTGTCACGCTCAGAAGCGTATATCTGTCCCAGAATCTCCGAGGAAGTCAGATCACGCTTGAAGCCTGCAATAGTTGACGCACAAAAGCGGCAGCCCATTTTGCAACCCACCTGAGTTGACACGCAAATGGTGTTTCCGTAGTTGTATTCCATTATTACGGATTCCACATGATTTCCGTCCTCAAGCTCATATAGATATTTTACAGTATTATCGGTATGAGATTCAAGCTTTTTTGACACAAATAGTGATTTTAAACAAAATTTTTCATTGAGCAGATTCCGTAATTGTACAGATAGATTAGTCATTTCATCAAAACTTGACACACGCTTTACATGAAGCCAATCAAATATCTGCCCTGCACGGAACTTCTTTTCTCCAAGCTTAAGTATTTCAGCTTCCAGCTCGTCAGGCAGAAGCCCCAATATATCTATTTTTCCATTATCATCAAATGCTACCAAATGATCACCTCAGCCTGATAAACTTAGCAATAAAAAATCCGTCTGAATTATATTTTGCAGGTGTGATAGACATTCTGCAAAGACCGCTGTCACTGCAAAAAGCCTCGCCCAGCGGTGCAGGCTCGAAATCAGGGTGTTCAGCCAAAAATCTGTCTGCCACCTCATCATTTTCCGCCCTTGACAGCGTGCAGGTGGAATACACCAGTGTTCCGCCTACTTTTACATACTCCGCCGATGTTTTCAGTATATCATACTGTATTTCAGGAAGTCTGTCGAAATCTGAGGGTTCTTTATATTTTATCTCAGGTTTTCTTCTTATTACGCCAAGCCCCGAACAAGGAGCGTCGCAAAGCACTTTGTCAGCTTTTGGCATTTTCTCGTCATAGACCTTTGCATTGTTGACACCTGCGCTTATGCAGCCAAGACCAAGCCTTTTCGCACCGCTTTCAATAAGCCCTGCACGATTTTTATGCAGATCGAAAGCAAGCACTCTGCCCTTGTTGTTCATACGCTCGGCAATGGTAAAGGTCTTTCCGCCCGGTGCGGCACAAAGGTCAAGCACCGTATCGTTCTCCTTAGGATCAAGCGCCGCACAGCAAAGCTGGCTAGACAGATCCTGAACGTGTATCCTGCCCTCTTTATATGCTTTAGTATGCTCCACCGCTCCTGCACCGCATATCCTTATGCAATCAGGCAGGACGGACAGCCTTTCAAAGGTAATGCCCTCATCAGCGAGCATATCCAGTGTGCTTTCAAGAGAATGAAAGACCGTGTTCACTCTTGCGGTGACAGGTGCCTGTCCCACAGAGGTTTTCAGCATTTCAAGACAGATGTCCTTGCCGTATTCCCTTGTCCACTTCTCCGTCAGCCATACAGGTGCGGAGTATTCTATAGAAAGCTCTTCCGTGGCATTTCTGCCCTTTGGAAGTTTTTTGTCGTTTCTTATAAACTCCCTTAGCATTGCGTTCACAAAGCCGCTTGCCGCAGGGTTTCTGTTTTTCTTTGCAAGCTTCACAGACTCGTCCACAGCCGCATTGTCAGGAACAGAGTCCATATATAAAAGCTGATAAAGACCCATTCTCAGTATAACTTTGACCTCAGTACCAAGCTTATTCTTAGGGTTGCGTGAATATTCCCGAATAATTTTGTCAAGAGTTATCTGTCTTTCCAAAACGCCGTAGAAAAGTGCCACGGCGAATTTCTTGTCCTGAGGTGAAAGGTCAGACCTTTCAAGGCCCTCGTCAAGAAGAATATTTGAATATGAGCCGCTGTTTTCAAGCCTTGTCAGCAGTCTTAAAACCGTTTTTCTGGCGTTTCCCATAGTTCCTCCGAATTATCCCAGCACAGTGCCGTTCTCGATATGTCTGCCCCTGAGAAAATCAGCGGTATCCATTCTCTTTGAGCCCTCAGCCTGCACCTGAGTAAATCTTATCACTCCGTCTGAGCAGGCAACGGAAAAGTCGCTGTTATCCACCACAGTGCCCGCAGGCTTTCCGCAAGGCTTTGTGGAAACTATCTCAGACCTATATACTTTCAGCCTTTTGCCCTCAAGCACTGTTGTAGCGCATGGCCAATCAGACAGACCGCATATCTGCTTGTGTATCTTTCTCACAGGCTTTGTGAAATCTATAGGGCAAAGCTCTTTTGAGAGCATTGGCGCATAAGTCGCAAGGCTCTCGTCCTGTTTAACAGGGGCTATCTCCCCCTTTTCGAGCTTTTCAAGGGTATCAGTGAGCACCTCTGCGCCCATTTCGGCAAGTCTGTCAAAAAGCTCAGCGGCTGTTTCGTTCTCGCCAATAGGAGTAGCCTTTTCCACAAGGATATCTCCCGTATCCATGCCCTCGCCCATAAGCATTGTTGTAATTCCAGTTTCGGCTTCATCGTTAAGCACAGCCCACTGTATCGGACCTGCTCCACGATATTTTGGAAGCAATGAGCCGTGGACGTTCACACAGCCAAGCCTTGGTATATCAAGCACTGACTTAGGAAGCATTTTGCCATAAGCCGCAACCACGATACAATCAGGGGCAAGGTCATTGATAATTTTCACATACTCCTCGCCGTCTTTTTTAAGGCTTTGCGGCTGATAAACAGGTGTGTCATGCTCCTGCGCAAGCACCTTTACAGGTGGCGGAGTAAGCTTATATCCTCTGCCCTTCGGCTTATCAGGCTGAGTGAAAACAGCCTGCACCTCATATCCGCTGTCATAAAGCTTTTTCAGCGTTGGTACGGCAAAATCAGGCGTACCCATGAAGATTATTTTCATTAGTCCTCGACCTCTACAAATTCTTCAACTATCTCAGTAAACAGATGACCCTCAAGGTGTGCAAGCTCATGGCAAACGCACTGTGCAAACAGCTCAGATACTTCCATTTCGTACCACTTGCCGTGTCTGTCCTGCGCCTTGAACTTAACTCTCATAGGTCTTGTAACATAGCCCCACTCGTTCGGGCATGAAAGACAGCCCTCCAGAACTCTCTGCTTTTCCTCGCTCTGCCATGTTATCTCAGGGTTGATAAGCTCGTAAACCTTATCGTCGATTATTATAACGACAACTCTTCTGAGCTTTGCCACCTGCGGACCTGCAAGACCAACGCCGTTGGCGTTTTTAAGTGTTTCTGTCATATCGTCAAGAAGCTGACCAAGCTTGTCGTCAAATTCTGTAACAGGCTTGCAGACCTTGTGAAGAATCTCGTCGCTCTTATTAAGTATTTTTCTGAGTGCCATTTATTTAACTATCCTTTCTTAAAGCCCGATATCGCCGTTTATGTCGGCATAGATACGAACTGTCTGATAATCTTTATTTTTATAGAACTCGCCCAGAACGTGCTTTATCATATCACGAAAATCCGCAGTATTGCGTGTTTTCAGGATAAGCCTGTATCTGTAGCGATTATTTATCATTTCAAATGTGCAAGGTGCAGGACCTAATGCCCTAAGGGGAAAATTCACCTTATGCCGTGAAATATACTCTTTTATAAGCTGAGTCACCCAACGTGAAGCACCTATTACCTTGCTTTCAAGGGGTGCTGAAAAGCCTATGACGCATATATCGCAAAAAGGCGGATATGTCAGCGACTTTCTCAGGGCTATCTCCTCTTTATAGAACTCGTCATAGTTCTGCTCTGCCGCAAGGTTCAGCACATAATGGTCAGGCACAAAGGTCTGAATGTATGCGACCCCTGGTTTATCTCCTCTGCCGCTTCTTCCTGCCACCTGAGTGAGCAATGAAAATGTTCTCTCATAGCTACGAAAATCACCTGTGAACAGTGCCTTGTCAAGAGATATGACACCCACCATTGTGACGTTCGGGAAATTAAGTCCCTTTGCTATCATTTGGGTGCCGAGCATTATGTCATACTCGCCTTTCTCAAACGCCTTGAAATTCTCTTCATAAGAATATCTTGAAGAAGTGGTGTCAGCGTCCATTCGCAGAAGCCTTGCCTGCGGGAAAAGCCTTTCAAGCTCGTCCTCCACACGCTGAGTTCCCACACCGCTTGATTTTAGCCGCTGTGAACCGCACTGTGGACAGTGCTCTATATTATCCATGGTATATCCGCAATAGTGGCACATATACCGATCGTTTTTTTTGTGATAAGTCAGAGGTATATTGCAGTTCGGGCAAGCCACAGGCTGACGGCAATCCATGCAAGTGATATAAGTTGTATAGCCACGTCTGTTCAGAAGCAGGATAGCCTGCTCTTTTTTCGCAAGCACTTCTGTGAGCTTATCACACATAACACGGCTGAGCAAGCTGTCATTACCCTCTGCCGCTTCCTCCTGCATATCAACTATCTCAACTGCCGGCAGGGGCGACTTTGAATATCTGTTTTTAAGCTCAAACAAATGATATCTGCCCTTTTGAGCGTAATAAAAGCTCTCCAGCGACGGAGTTGCGGAAGCCATCAACAGCACGCAGTTATTATATCCGCACCGCTGTATGGCAACATCTCGTGCATGGTATCGGGGCGTTGAGTCCGATTTATATGACGGCTCGCCCTCCTCGTCCATGATGATTATTCCCACGTTGGTGACAGGAGCAAATATTGCGCTTCTTGTGCCGATAACTATTCTCGCCTCGCCACGTTTGATACGCTTGAATTCGTCAGTACGCTGTCCCAATGACAATGACGAGTGCATAACGGCTATCTTATCCCCGAAAAGGGACTTGAATTTGCCGAGCATCTGCGGTGTGAGCGATATTTCAGGCACGAGCATGACCGCAGTTTTGCCCATATCCATAACGCTTTTTATAAGCTTTATGAACACAGACGTCTTTCCGCTTCCCGTAACGCCGTAAAGCAACGCACCTGCGGGCTTTTCGGCTTTTATAAGCCCCATTATGCCCTCGTATGCAGCTGATTGCTCTTCATTTAATATGATATCGTCAGGGTCCTGCCTTTCGCCAAGCTCGCCTATGGCATCACGCATGACCTCGTATTTATACTGCACGATAACTTTCTTATCAGCAAGCCTTTTCAGTATGCTTGACGTGCAGTTGGTCATATAGCAGACCTCTTTCACAGAGGCACAGCCGCCCTCCTCCAGAAGCTTCACCACAAGGGTCTGCTTCGGGGTAAGAGTAGTCTGTATCTCACCTGACGCATACTCATCAGAAAGTCTTACCATGCTGACATTCTCATCACCGACTTTTCTTTTCAAAGCGTCGCTGATCTCAACATAGCCCTTATCAACAAGAGAGTCAACAGTTTTCTTTTTTCTTGCGTCATTATGCACGTCAAGAAAGCTGTCTATCTCCCTCTGACTTTTTGCACATCGAAGAAAGTCCACCACATTTTTTTCATCTTCATTCAATGTATCCTCGTCAATGTAGGTATTGACAAGGCTGTAATGCTGTGAAAAAGTGTAGGAAAAGCCTGTAGGCACAACGGATTTGTAAGCGTCATAATAGGTGCAGAAAGTGTTTTCTTTCAACCACATTATTATCCTCATCATTTCCTCGGTGACAAGGCTTTCCCCGTCCACCACGGAAATAACAGGTTTCAGCTTATCGTTATACTCGGCTTCCGTATACGTTCTCGCAACAAACCCTACGGCTTTGCGGTTTCCTCTGCCAAAAGGCACAAGCACACGCACACCGCTTTTCACTTTCTGAGCCAGCTCCTCTGGCACACTATAGCTATACAGTGCGTCAAAGCTGTATGATGCACGGCTTATTGCAACCTTTGCCACGATAAAAACTCCACGCACAGCCGTACACCTCCCCATAAAAAGCCTCGATTATTTTCTGAGGCTTGGATCCTCGATTATTTTGTATTCGCCATTATAAAGCTCGTCAACTGCTGTCTTTACTGGCTTTTCATCAAGCACCAGCTTGTTGTCAAAAGCGTCGCTTGTGATATCTCTTGCTCTCTTTGCAACTGCGATAACTAGAGAATAATAGCTTTCATTGTTCTTCAAAATCTGGCATACGGCCGGTCTAAGCATCATAATTAAGCACCTCGTCAATTAATTTCTTTGTATCATCATTTTCTGATCTGAATTTATCCGCCTTGCCGTCCTCGGCTTTCACGGAGTTCATAACTGTAACAAAATCTTCCACAGCGTCCTCTAACCCGTCGTTCATTATCACATAATCGTAACCGCCAGCCTTGCCGATCTCACCGGCAGCCTGACTTACACGGTCAGCGATAACATCGTCAGACTCAGTTCCACGCTTTCTAAGTCGCCTGTCTATCTCTTTCACGGACGGCGGAAGTATAAACATCAGCACAGCCTCAGGAAAGGCTTTCTTCACCTGAAAAGCACCGTTAGTTTCAATTTCAAGTATAACATCTCTGCCCTGCTCGAGATTATCAAGAACAGGTTTCTTTGGCGTTCCGTAATAATGACCAACATAGCCTGCGTGTTCAAGAAATTCGCCGCCGTCTATCATTTCCTTAAAGCTGTCATCGCTTATAAAATGATAGTGTACACCGTCCTTTTCTCCCTCTCTGGGCTTTCTTGTGGTGCAGGATATAGAATAGAACACATCTCTGTTTTTAAAGACCTCTGCAAGTATTGTTCCCTTGCCGCAGCCTGAGGGAGCTGATATAACAAACAGCTTTGCATTGTTCTTATACATTGTCATCGTCCTCCTCGTCAACAGCGGCACGTCCGCCTACAGTTTCAGGCGCAACTGCCGACAGCACCACATGGTCGCTGTCCATAATAAGCACCGCTCTTGTTCTTCTGCCGTAGGTGGCGTCTATAAGAGTGCCCTTGTCCTTAGCCTCCTGAATGATACGCTTTATAGGCGCAGACTCTGGCGAAACTATGGCAATGACCCTTGCGGAGGACACCATATTTCCAAAACCGATATTAATAAGCTGCATATCTCACACCGCCGTTATTCGATATTCTGTATCTGCTCTCTGATCTTTTCGATCTCAGCCTTAAGATCCACCACCATTTTAGTGATAGTGAGGTCGTTAGCCTTTGAGCCGATAGTATTCACCTCACGGTTAAGCTCCTGCACAAGGAAGTCAAGCTTTCTTCCCACAGGCTCGTCCGACTTGATAAGCTCTCTGAACTGTGAGATATGGCTTCTGAGCCTTACTGTTTCCTCGTCTATTGCCACCTTGTCGGCGAAAATAGCCACTTCTGTAAGTATCCTCTGCTCGTCTATGTCCTTATCACCGAGAGTTTCCTTTATCTTTGCATAAAGTCTTTCTCTGTAGCTTTCAGTAACGTTAGGTGACTGATCTTCTATCTTGCCCACAGTTTCCTCGATATAATCAAGTCTGCCGCTGATATCGTCATACATCTTAACGCCTTCAGTTTCACGCATCTGAACAAATCTGTCCAACGCCACCTGAGCCACGTCCTTTACCTCGTTCCAGATCACTTCTTCGTCGTCTGTTTTCTTCACAACTGTGAACACATCAGGAAGCTTCATGATATGTGACAGTGTGATATCGTCATCAAGGTCAAGCTCGTCAGCCGCACCTCTCAGTGCGTCAAGATAGCCCTTTGCAACAGCCTTGTTAAGCTCTATCTCAGCGTCAGTACCCTCCTGATTATAGATAGAAACGGAAGCCTCTACCTTACCACGGGAGATACCGCTTTTAAGAAAGCCTTTCAGCTTTTCATCAAGATAGCCGTAGGCTCTTGGAGTTCTTGAAGTAAATTCATAATATCTGTGGTTTACAGAGCGTATCTCAACGATTATCTCTCTGCCGTTTGCCACGATATGCTCTCTGCCGAAACCGGTCATGCTTTTTATCATAGCATACCCGTCCTTTCATATAATAATATTTATGTTATCCGCTTGGTACTTAACATAGTACATCAAATTATATTATAACATCAAGCTCCGTAAATAGCAATAGTTTTTCACATTTATTTAAAATTATATTTACTTAAAATTTATATATTCTGAAATATGTCCAACAGTGACGAGCCGATATAGATATGAGGGTATTTCTCAAAATCCTCTTTAGTGGTAGAGCCGGTTGTTACTCCTGCAAAATCCACCCCTGAATTGAGTGCGGTTTCAGCGTCGATGTAGCTGTCGCCTATATAAAGCACGTCTGACTTATCCGCACCGAAACGCTCTATTATCAGGTCAAGTCCCTGCGGGTCAGGCTTTGCCCTTGTTACGTCCTCTCCGCCAACTATGATATCCACAGGGAACGAGCCTGCCTGCTCATTGAAAGTATTGACAATTCTATAGCGATATTTCGTGGAAACTATGCCGACTTTCACGCCTGCGTTCTGCAATGTCTGCAAGATAGCGATAGTATCGTCATAAAAATATGTTTTCTTCACCATTACCTCGTCTGCCTTTTTTACATACGCCTTGCGCATATCCTCACGCTGAGGATTGTCAGGCATATCTGTCAGCAGGTCGAAAGCATCAACAAGCGTCATGCCTATGGTGTTGTAGATAGCCCTGTCGTCCTTTGGCGGATAGCCGAACTCTTTCAAAACGTGCTTGAAGCACTCCAGAATGCCCTCGGAAGAGTCTGCAAGAGTAAGGTCAAAATCGAAAACAAAATATCTGTATTTGCTCATAATAAACTCCTTTTCAAACAGCAAGGGCAACCCTTTGCGGATTGCCCTGTATTTTATTCAACTGTAACTGATTTTGCAAGGTTTCTCGGCTTGTCAACGTCATTACCTCTGAGAACTGAGGTATAGTAAGCAATAAGCTGCAAAGGAACCACTGTCAGCATAGGCATGAGCAGATCGTCTATTGTCGGCAGACCGATCTTATAATCAGCCACCTCATCGTCAACGTTGATATATCCGTGAGTAACAAGGACAACGTATGCTCCTCTTGCCTTGACCTCCTTAACGTTGCTTATGGTCTTGTCAAGAAGCTCTCTTTGTGTTGCAACTGCGATAACAGGCATATTGTTCGTTACCAGCGAGATAGTGCCATGCTTAAGCTCGCCTGCGGCATATGACTCAGAGTGGATATATGATATCTCCTTAAGCTTCAGTGAGCCTTCCATAGAAAGCGCATAGTCAAGACCTCTGCCGATATAAAGAAGATTTTCCTTGTTTACAAGCTGTGAAGCAACATACTGACAATTATCAGGAGTTTTCAGAACGACTTCAAGCATATTAGGAACATTCTGAAGCTCTGCTGTAAGTCTCATGCACTCCTCTTTTGAGATTGCACCATGAGCGTATGCTATAGCAAAGCTCAGTAGATAGAATACAGAAAGCTGAACGATATATGCCTTTGTGGAAGCTACAGATATCTCAGGGCCTGCATGAGTGTAAAGCACCATGTCAGACTCTCTTGCAATAGACGAGCCTTTTACGTTTACGATAGAAAGTGTTTCAGCACCCCTCTCCTTAGCCATTCTAAGGGCTGCGAGAGTATCGGCTGTTTCTCCTGACTGTGAAACAAGAATAACAAGGTCGCCCTTTGCAATGATAGGATCTCTGTATCTGAACTCAGAAGCCATATCTACTGTAACAGGTATCCTGCCAATCTTTTCAAGAACATACTTTCCAACAAGACCTGCGTGCATAGCAGTACCGCAGGCAACAACAAAGATGTTATTATAGCCCTTGAGCCTGTCATATGTAAGACCACATTCTTCAAGGTTTGGCATACCGTCAACTATTCTTGGTGTGATAGTTGTCTTTATAGCTGTTGGCTGTTCGTGAATCTCTTTGAGCATAAAGTGAGCATATCCGCCCTTTTCTGCGGCTTCCATATCAAAGTCAGCAACGAGCATCTCTTTCTCAACAGGTATTCCGTGAACGTCAAAGAACTCCACCTTGCCATCGTCAAGAACAGCTATCTCATTCTCGTCAAGAAGATAGTAATTCTTCGTATATTTCAGTATTGCAGGCACATCAGAAGCTATAAAAGCTTCGTCCTCGCCAACTGCTACGATAAGAGGAGAATCCTTTCTTACTGCATATATTCTTCTTGGAAAATCCTTGAATATGATACCCAGAGCATATGAACCCTCTATCTCAGCAAGAACCTTCTGTATTGTCGCCATAGGGTCGCCCTCATAATAATAATCAAGAAGCTTTGCAACTGTTTCTGTATCTGTCTGAGATTCAAAGACATATCCCTTTTTCAGCAGAAAATCCTTGATAGTTCTATAGTTTTCAATGATACCGTTATGAACGATAGAAATATTCGCATTTCCGTGAGGGTGTGAATTTATATCAGATGGCTCGCCGTGTGTAGCCCAGCGTGTGTGACCTATACCGCAAGTACCGTTAAGCCAACCCTCTCTTTTAAGCTTTTCTTCAAGGTCAGCAAGTCTGCCCTTTGTCTTTTTTGTCTTGATAGCATCATTCTCAAAAACGGCTATTCCTGCTGAGTCATAGCCTCTGTATTCAAGCTTTGACAGTGAGTCAAGCAGCACCTTTGTACAATCCTTTTTTCCCACATAGCCTACTATTCCGCACATGTATAAGCAACTCCTTTCATTCTCATTTGTTAAAAATCATTAAATTTCTTATATTTTTCCAAACCATACCCACATAAATATAATATATCATAGCATATTTTGCATGAAAAAGCAATAGCAAATGCAAAAATTAGCGAAAAGTACTGTTAATCTTACAAAAAATATGTTATAATCAGTTTGGCAAAACTAAAACATTAAGCTTATCATAATATAATATTTTTACAGGAGGTCAACTATGTCAAAGGTAACAGAACTTAAAGACAAATTCGTTGAGATCTACACGGAAAACATAAAGCGCCCGGGTTCGGAAAAGCTGCTCAATTATCTGCTTTCAGAAAGCAGCGACTTCTTTGTTGCGCCTGCTTCTACAAGATACCACGGAGCATACGAGGGTGGCTTGTGCGAACACAGCATACACGTTTATGAGTGTCTGAAAAGCTATCTGGAGCGTGAGCGTGTAAAGGAAGATTACAACATGGAATACTCTGACGAGAGCATTGCTATCGTTTCACTGCTTCATGACATCTGCAAGGTAAATCTTTACAGAGTGAGCTACCGCAACGCCAAGAACGAACAGGGTGTGTGGGAGAAAGTCCCATACTATGAATTTCACGAAACACTGCCATATGGTCACGGCGAAAAGTCTGTTTACATAGTCAGCAGCTATATGCGACTGACCCGTGAGGAAGCCATGGCTATACGCTGGCACATGGGCTTTTCAGGGGAAGAAAACAAGAACAATATCGGTCTTGCCCTTGAAATGTATCCTCTCGCACTGGCGACCCACATTGCAGATATGGAGTCTACCTTCTATATAGAAGGTGGCAAGGCGTGAGGATACTTATTGACGCTGACGGCTGTCCTGTTACGAATATCGCAGTTTCTATAAGCAAAAGCCATGGGCTTGAATGTATCATAGTTTGCGACAGCTCGCATATTTTCAGCTCTGACTATGCGCAGGTGATAACTGTTGACAAGGGTGCAGACAGTGCAGACATGAAGCTTGTGAACATCGCTCAAAAGGGCGATATCGCTGTGACGCAGGATTATGGGCTTGCGGCAATGTGTCTTGCAAGAAACGTCCTTGCTCTGGATCAGAACGGCAGGATATATGACAGCTCCAACATTGACGCACTTCTCCTATCAAGGCATACTGCAAAGAAGATACGCAGAAGCGGTGGCAGGCTCAAAGGTCCGCCAAAGCGCACCAAACAGCAGGACGAGGATTTCAGGGTGGCTCTTACCAAACTAATCGAAGATAATATTAACTTTATGTAAAATATGCACAAAATATATAGAATTTCATAGAAAATTGTGTTACAATCAAACTATAGTTTTATAGAAAAGAGGTTTTCACAATGAACATAGACAAGATTTTGAAGGAACTCACACTTGAAGAAAAAGCTTCATTGTGCTCAGGCTCTGACTTCTGGCACACTGAGGAAATAAAAAGGCTGGATATACCAAGCATAATGGTGTCTGACGGCCCTCACGGACTTAGAAAAATGCGTGATGATACAGACAATCCTAACGAAGCTATCAAGGCAGTATGCTTTCCATGTGCCTGCGCACTTGCCTGCTCTTTTGACAGAAAGCTGCTTACAACTCTCGGCAAGGCTCTTGGCGAGGAGTGTCAGGCTGAGGACGTTTCCGTTATCCTAGGTCCTGGCTGTAACATAAAGCGTTCACCCCTTTGCGGCAGAAACTTTGAATACTTCTCAGAAGACCCATATCTTGCTTCACAGCTTGCCACAGCACACATAAAGGGCGTTCAGAGCAAAGGCGTGGGAACTTCCCTTAAACACTTTGCCATGAACAATCAGGAAACAAGACGTATGAGCTATTCTGCCAACGTTGATGAGAGAACGTTCCATGAGATATATTTAAGCGCCTTTGAAACACCTGTCAAGGAAGCGAAGCCCTGGACAGTGATGTGTTCATACAACCGCATAAACGGTGAATATTCCTCACAGAACAAGCTCCTGCTCACTGATATACTCAGAAACGAATGGGGCTATGATGGACTTGTAGTAAGCGATTGGGGTGCAGTTGATGACAGACCTCTTGGCGTTGCCGCAGGTCTTGACCTTGAGATGCCTACCAGCAACGGCAAGAATGACGAGCTTATCATAGAAGCCGTAAACAACGGCACGCTTTCCATGAAAGACCTTGACAAGGCTGTAAGAAACGTGCTTACGCTTATTCAGAAAGCCGAGGACGGCTATGCTCCTGCAACAAAGTGGGATAAAGAAAAACAGCATGAGCTTGCGGGCAAGATAGAGTCTGAATGTGCGGTACTGCTCAAAAATGATGATAAGATACTGCCCCTTGACAAGTCTGCAAGGATAGCTTTTATTGGCGAATTTGCCGACAAGCCACGTTATCAGGGCGGCGGAAGCTCTCACATAAATTCATTTAAGGTGACTTCTGCTCTTGAAGCTGTCAAGGGCACGGATAATATCACATACGCTCAGGGCTTCGTCACCGACCGTGACGAAACTGTTGACGAACTTCTTGATGAAGCTGTGGAGCTTGCAAAGAACAGCGATGTTGCCGTTATCTTCGCAGGTCTGCCTGAAAGCTTTGAGTCTGAGGGCTTTGACAGAAAGCATATGAGAATGCCTGATTGTCAGCTCAAGCTTATTGATGAAGTTACTAAGGTAAATGAAAACGTTGTTATCGTTCTCCACAACGGCTCGGCTGTTGAAATGCCTTTTGCAGATAAGGTGAAGGGCATACTTGAAATGTATCTTGGCGGTCAAAACATCGGCACGGCTGAAAAGGCTCTGCTTTTTGGCGAAGCTAACCCTAGCGGAAAGCTTGCAGAAACTTTCCCTGAAAAGCTTTCACATAATCCGTCTTATCTTAATTTCCCGGGAAATATGGACGATGTTGACTATGCCGAGGGTATTTTCGTGGGCTACAGATATTATGATGAAAAGGGCATAAAGCCACTGTTCCCATTTGGTCACGGACTTTCATACACAACCTTTGAATACAGCAACCTTACTGTTTCAGAAAACGAGATAAAAGACGACAAGACTCTGACGGTCATGGTGGACGTAACAAACACAGGCGACAGAGACGGTATGGAGATCGTTCAGCTTTACGTTTCCGACAAGGAAAGCTCAGTTCGCAGACCTGTCCGTGAGCTTAAGGGCTTTGAAAAGCTTTTCCTTAAAGCAGGCGAGACCAAAAAGGCTGTGTTCCACCTTGATAAGCGTTCATTTGCATACTACGAGCCTGATATCCACGATTGGTTCGTTGAATATGGTGAGTTTATTATCGAGGCAGGCTCTTCTTCAAGAGATATCAGACTTTCGACTTCTGTTTATGTATCTTCCGATACAAAACTCCCAGTGCATTTCACCTTGAACACCACCTGTGGCGAGATAAATTCTATCCCAGAGGGCAGAGCTATGTTCGAGGACATTTTAAGCCAAATAGACTGTGGTTTTGGCGACACGGCTTCCGACGATCTTGGCGCTTCTGCAAAGGAAATGATGGAAGCAATGATAAGAGATATGCCACTGAGGACCCTTGTTACATTTACAAATGTTCCAGACATCACAAGAGCGAAGATGTCAGAAATGGTGGAAAATCTCAACGAAATGCTTGCAGAAAAATAATCAATTATGGACAGCAAGTTAGACAGCATCAAAGACGAAACATCGGATGTGACAGAAAATGATGCTTCAAAAGCAAAAACAAGCAGAATAAAACTTTTCGTAGGAGTGATCGCAGTTGCGGTCGCCATTGTTGCAGCGATCGCTTCTGCACTTGTTAACAGACCACAGCGTGATGATGTGGTGATACTCACACCGCCTGCTGACAGCTCTCAGGCTGACAAGGTGTACAATTCAGGCAGTGAAAAGGTCATTAGCAAGACTACAAAGGCACACACCACAAGAAAAACGACGACATCAAAAGCAGTCACAAGCAGTGCCGCTGAAACCAAGGAGGAATACAGCTTTCCTGCTGACATAAACAAAGCTGACAAGGAAATGCTCATGGCGGTGAGCGGCATAGGCGAGGTAACAGCCGACAGGATAATAGCATATCGTGACAGAGTTGGCGTTATAAGTAACATGGATATGCTTCTTGAAGTAAACGGCATCGGAGACTCTACACTTGCGCTTCTCAAAGGCTATTTTTATGTTGACAGTGCAGACTACCATGATATGCCGCAGGAAACGAAAGTCACAGAAACACAGCCTGCGCAGACAGAAAGTCCTGCTGATACTGTAACAGAGTCTCCGACCACAGAGGAGCAAACTGTCACAACGGCTGAAACTACTGAGAAAGTCAGGCAGAAAGTGAACATAAACAAGGCTGACGCTCAGGAGATATCAGACAAGCTGCTAATTGATATGGACAAAGCGAATGCTGTCATAGAACTTCGTGAGCTTATATCCTATTACGAAAGCCCTAACGAGCTTCTTTTGTGCAAGGGCTTTACAGAAAAACTTGTTTCCGAGCTTTGGGATTATATTGAAATATAACTGTATTTTATATATCTGCTACATAAAAAAGAACTCGCACGTTTTCATGCGAGTTCTTTTTTGCTTAATAACGCCAATGCAAACGGCGAGCCTTATGAATATCAGATCATTTGTCCTTTGTTCTTTTTGACACGCTTACGGCAACGGCACCAAGCAGCAGCATTGTCAATGCTGCACCTGCTCCTAAGCCTGTGTTAGGTGACTTGTCACCGTCTTTGTTTACATTTTGAACTGCTGTCTGTGAACTGTTTTGTAAGCTATCATCTTTTTTACCAGTGCTGTCTGGTGATATATCTGATGAACTTTCAGGTGTTTTTGTACCAAGGACATAGTAAAGTGCATCGTCTGTGACAAAGGATATTTCTGTATCAGACTCTTCACATTTAAGACTGCTTACTGTACCATCAGCTTTAACGGAATGTGCCTGATCTTTGTCTGTGTTTATTGTGACCTTTATTCCATTGGACGGCAGAATAGAATCTCCGTCAATGTAATAAATATGAAAGGCTACGATGTTTTCAGACTTTTTTCCCATGACGCTGTTTAACCAGTCAAGAGCTTCCTTATCTGTGACCTGATCAACCACAAGATTTTTATCTGTATCGGCATTCTCGATCTTCACGCTTGTTCCATCTGGAAAATCAATAACAGCATTTCCATCGTTATCAACAGGCACACTGTTCCATGGAACATCTTCTGTATAGACCGCATAAACATTTCCATTTGCAGTTGTATTATTATCATCAAGCTTTGCCTCGGCCGCATAAACACCTGAAGGTATACTTAATGCAAGCACAAGAGCAAGAAATGAAGTCAATTTTTTCATTGGTCTATTTGACCCCCTATCTGTGTATTCAAGGAAGCCGCACCTGCACTATAATAAGTGTGCGGCTCGTAACCCATGATCTTAAGCTTTATCTTTGTACCGACCTCCAGCGTCTTTGAAAGCGTAACATATTTCACATACTCGTTCGGTTTGATAAGACCCGTTTCTCCGAGCATATTTCCCTGTTCGTCAAACACTCTGAGCTTTATCCAGGCATTGTTGCCCTCGATATTTGTAAGATATACTATTGCCTTATCGCCTTCCATAGTGACGTTTCCGCACACTGCAAAATCATAGCTCATATCATCTCTGTTCGGAGAGCTATAGCCTAAATTATCCGAAACTTCAGGCTTGCCATGCTGTGCTGTGCTTTCAAAAGGCGGTGGAGTAAATTCTGCACTTTTTTTATCATTTGGACGGCACAATGCAAATATCATCACGCCAATGGTAACTGCAAAACAGACCATAAGCACTGATACGATCAGCTTCCCGTCATTTTTTTGCTTATCCATCATAAGCCCCCTGATATGAATACTTTTTTAATTACGCTATCGGTGCAATCCCAATATCGTTGTTTCTTACTACCCTCCATGCTCCATTTGATCCTGTTACATAATAAAAAGTTGTATCAACATGGGTAGAAGCAACCATTGCGTCAGTTGCTTATTGAATGTCTTCAGAGATCGTTACTGTGATAGTGCCAAGATCTGTATTGTTTGTTTCTATCCCTGCTCCACTTACACTGAAATGTGTTGAATCTTTAGGTGCGGCGTCAACAGTAGTGCCTTCGGCTGTTTTTAATGAAATAACATCGTCATCAAACCTGCCGTTAAGTCCTTCGACCTTTGATGCAAAATTCATCTGTGCTTTAATAGCCGAATTTGAATGGTTTGTTACAGTTATCTCCTTAGGCTCATACCACCAGCTTGCAGACTCTGTGGTATAGCTATGTGTTTCAGGATTCCATACCTTATGTCCGCCAAAGTAGGTAAAATTCATTTCCTCCCACTCAACGTCCACAGACATTATCGTTGACTTAGAATCAATATAGCTTCCTGTAACCTTGATATTTGTTGGTTCGCTGCCGTCATTTTTTTCTGAATTTACCGCATATGCTGTAACCACGCTTGTACTTGCAAGCACTAATGCGGCGATGATCGCCAATTTGTTTTTCATGATAGATCCCTCCGTTATTTATTTTTCAACAGTGACAGTTATTTTCGCCACCGTATCGACCATTGCTTTTTCACCTGATTGCGGATCATAACTTAAAACTCTGAAATTTGCGTCTGTATAAGTGCCTTCACTAAGTTTGTCCTCCTCGCCCTCAAGCAAAGGAAGCGTTTTAAGCTGATTACCTGGTTTTATAGTACCTGAGCGTGCAATGATCTCACCATTTACCTCGATACAAAGCACGATATCCTGAGTTGAACTGCTTGGATGCTTATAACTAAAATAAGCTGTTTTATCAGAAAGCTTGATATTCACTGCACTTTCATATTCAAGAGAAATTCCTCCGCCACCCTCAGGCACATCAAGACTTCTGCTGTTGTCCTCCAAAGGTTCAGCATTCTGCTCTGTCTGCTGAGGTGCATAATCAGGAACTAGAGGTTTTGTTTCTGACTTTCTGAAAAACACAGCCCAAATCGTAATGCCTATGCAAAAAATCATGCCCAGAATAAGTGCAGCTATTATGATCCTTTGTTTTTTTGCTTTGTTCTCATTGTTCTCCATCATTTTCCTCCTGTTTGTGCATTAGCCAGACATACCTGCTGAATAGCATTAATGTTCACAATAATCATACATTGTTCTTAACAAAAAGTCAACAAAATTTGCACAAGTGGTAAAAATAATGCACAAGCGGTAGTTTTTCATTAATAAATAACCGTTACTTTTTCATTAATAGATAATACTTGAAATCTTCGGGATAATATAGTATAATAGTATTATGTGTTGTTATCCTGATAGGAAAACTCAGGCAGAAGGAATGGTGATAGTATGAAAAAAGGAGTTATCTCTGTGAACTCAAATGCAGAGAAAACTATTATCGCAATGACGATATCCGTTGTTCTTGCCATTATTTTTGACGGCAAAAAGAAAAAACCTGCAAAGCGCAAAAGCTTTGCTCAGCGTGTTTCAAAGCACTATAAAACTATCGACAATATAATGCTTATGACTGTGGCAAAGGACGTCAAGAAAAAAGAGCAGGAACGTGCGGCTCTTAAAAAGAAAAATTCATACAAGACCAAGCTCCGTGACCTTGAGATACAAGACGCTGAGTTTATTGAACTGTAGGTGATATCATGACGGAATACTTCAAGCGTTACCGCAGTTTTGTTGCAAGCTGTCTTGAGGACAAGGACTGCGACTTTGCAAAGCTTCTTGATTATCACAAAGAGCATATCGCTTTTTTTCAGCATGAGCGGCTGATACATCTTATTGTGACGGTGCTATTTGCACTTTGTACTGTCATGACGTTCATTGCCATTGCAGTATGGCAGGTCATGATACTCATACCCCTTGCCATTGCGTTTCTCGTCCTGCTTGTGCCTTATATAAAGCACTATTATTTTCTTGAAAATCAGACTCAGCTTCTTTATAAGGACTATGACAAGATATACAGACAAGTACATAATTTTGGACTTGACAACGAGAAAGGCGTGAAATAATGGAGTATACGAAATACACCAAGGAACAGTGGAAAGGCAGCGTCATAACCTCTCCCCTGCCGCCTACTCTCGTTACCTGCGGCAGTATGGATAAACCCAATGTGTTCACAGTTGCGTGGACAGGTATTCTCTGCACTCAGCCGCCTGTGACCTACATCTCCGTCAGACCTGAGAGATATTCCCACGAGCTTATCACTCAAAGCGGTGAGTTCGTCATAAATCTGCCGACAAGAGAGCTTGTGAAAGCAGTGGATTGGTGCGGTGTGAAAACCGGCAGGAAAGTGGATAAGTTCAAGGAAATGCACCTTACAGCAGAGCCGTCCGCAAAGGTATCTGCACCTTTACTTGCTCAGTCCCCTGTGAATATCGAGTGCAAAGTTAGAGAGGTCGTGAGCCTTGGCACGCATGATATGTTCATTGCGGATATCGTGGGGCTTAACGTTGCAAAAGAATTGCTTGACGAAAAAGGAAAGCTTTGCCTTGACAAAGCGGGGCTTCTTGCCTACGCTCACGGAGAGTATTACGGACTTGGCAAAAAGCTTGGCACGTTCGGCTACTCAGTAAGGAAAAAGAAAAACAACAAAAATATCAGAAAAGGAAAATAGAGTTATGAAAAAAATTCTCACAGCCGCAGTTGCGCTGGCTGTATGCTACAGGCTCAGACCTATCAAGGCATACGCATGGAGCGGCACTACTCACGAGGACATTGTGAAAAAATCACTTGCACTTCTTGAAAAGGAGAAAAAGCAGAAGCAGGTGACATTCTATAAAGACTATCACAGCGAGATACTCAAGGGCTGCACTCAGCCTGACGAGGAGAACGATATGGACAAGGGTCATGGCAAGCATTATTACTCCTGCGTCAATCCAAAGGGCAAGGAACTTCCTGAAACTAACGGCTATTACCGCAACCGCTTTGGCGACCTTGCAGTGAGCGCAAGAACTTGCCTCGAAGAAAACTACACCGCCGCAGTATCTCTTTACAAAAGCGGTGACATAAAAAACGCCATGCGTGTTCTCGGCAGAGCCGCACATTTTGTTTCTGACATGGGCTGCACCGTTCACGTTGCAAACATGAAATATCAAGACAAGGCAAATAACGTGCATTACGCCTTTGAGAAGCACGTTTCCACCACCTGCACAAGACACACAGCCGACAGCTTCGACAAGCGTCTGCTGAAATACTACGGCAAGGATAACTTTGGTGAGGCTTCAAACAAGCTTGTAAAATACGCAGGCAAGTTCGTTGACACCATTTCTCACCTTGATCCGAGAGCATTTGATGACGTTGCAAAGAACACTCTGCCTGTTACACAGCAGAATGTCACTGCACTTCTTCTGAAATTCTACGACGATTGCACCTCTGACGCAGGGAATTACATACTTGACAGCAAGGCTTACACATTCAAAAACGAGATATCAGGTCTTGTTCTCACTGTTACCCCAAAGGGATTACAGCTTGAAAAGCCTGACAAGGAGCTTGAGCAGAAGCTGACGGTCTGTCTTACAGAGGACGGCACATTCGGCTTAAAGATAGGCGACGGCGGCTATGTGAACGCTTCATGCAAGGGCTATGACTATCTGAAAATAGACGGCAAGCCTGTTCAGTTCAGAGTTACTGCATTGGGCAAAAGACGTTTCAGGATATCCACTGAGTCCACAGACTATGTAAAGGTGCTTGCAAACTCAAAGGGTGGAAAGCTCTCATTTGCAGACCTTGAGCCTGAAAACTCAGCACAGGTTTGGATACTCAACTGATAAAACACTAACACAAAAGGCAGACACAAGAGCGTGTCTGCCTTTTTTTACTGCAAATTATGTTTGCGTGTTATTATGAAGTTTGTCAGAAGGAAATATGCCAAAATATACGCGAACTGATACATTGTCATAAACACAAGTCTTAGGTTGAATGCCGCTTCGGTATCGGGCAATCGTGACGTTGGCATAAAGAGCATATTCCACAGGGAAAGGTCGCCTGCCAGATTGCTTATCATTGAGGATAACATATTGCAAGCAAAGATTATGGCAAAGCCTGCAAGGCCTTTGTGCTTGAAACAGTTTGAAAGGGAGATAACAAAATATAAGAATATCTGCATCCCTGCAAACAGCGTCAAAGTATACAAGCATATCAGAAACGAAGTGAGCGGTTCTTCAACAAAGCCGTTGCCCAAGGCGTTTATAAAATCTCCCACAGAGTCAAGATATTCTGTTGGGTCAATAAGCAAAAGGGACAGCACAAAAACTATCATACTTGCCGCCGACCATATCACAGAAGAGATGAACTTTGTGAAAATGTGATAATATGGCTTGACAGGTATTGTCAGCATAAGATAGCCTTCATCAGTGAAAAGGGTCTTATGAAAGTTCGTCAGCGATATGGTAAAGCCCACAGTGAACAACGCCCCCACGGCAATACCATAGGCAATGCACACAACAATGAATATCGTCAGAAAATTAGGGCTTTTAACGCTCTCACCGTAACGGAGCATAAGAGAAAATATCAGCGCAACTATCATATATCCCACCACAAGAGGGAAAAATTTTCTTGCCGAGCGTTT
The DNA here is from genome assembly GCA_934435205.1 of uncultured Ruminococcus sp. GTDB lineage: Bacteria > Bacillota > Clostridia > Oscillospirales > Ruminococcaceae > Hominimerdicola. The sequence goes on from CAKSAK010000009.1 coordinate 26,298, forward strand.
AAGCTCATATTTCAAAAGCTTGCCTAACATCTGTACACCTCCCTGAAAAGCTGATCCACAGACTTGCCAGTTTCTGCATGGATAGCGTCAACAGACTTGTGCAGCCTAAGCATACCATTTTGTATCATCACCACGTCATCAAGGACAGGCTCGATATCCGCAATAAGGTGGGTGGAAATTACCACAGCCGCTCTCTCATTGTAATTTGAGATTATGGTGTTGAGAATATAATCTCTCGCCGCAGGGTCAACACCTGCGATAGGCTCGTCAAGAAGATAAACGTCAGCCTCACGGCTCATAACAAGACAAAGCTGCACCTTTTCTTTTGTACCCTTTGACATGGTCTTGAACTTTGCCGCAGGGTTTATTCCCAGCCTGTTCATCATATCCTGAGCCTTTGCTACATTGAAATTGCTGTAAAAATCCTGAAAAAACCTGAGCATCTCATTTACTTTCATATCGTCAGGTATGAAATTTCTGTCAGGAAGATAGGAAACCACTTTTTTAGTTTCCACGCCAATAGGCATTCCGCATATGAGTATATCCCCTGCTGTGGGTTTTATAAGTCCACAGCAAAGCTTGATAAATGTTGTTTTTCCGCTTCCGTTCGGCCCTAGCAGACCGATAACTTTACCCCTCTCCAGCGCAAGGTCAAGATTGCTCAGCGCTGTAAAACTTCCATACTGCTTTGTAAGCCCATAAGTCTGCAAAACAGTTTCCATGCTGTCCCCTCCTTTGTAGCAAAAAGCAGCAAGACTATGACACGCCTTGCTGCCGCATTATTATCTTTCTTCACAAATAAGCTTGATCGCAGTTCTTTCCTCGCCGTCGATCACAACGCTTGCAAATGCAGGGATACAAATAAGATCAATGCCCAATGGTGCAAGATAGCCCCTTGCTATTGCTATAGCCTTTATAGCCTGATTGGCTGCGCCTGCGCCCACTGCCTGTACCTCAACTGCACCGCTGTCACGGATAACGCCCGAAACTGCTCCTGCCACCGAATTAGGGACAGACCTTGAAGAAACCTTTAGAATTTCCACTTGAATACCTCCATAAGTAAATTCAAAGAATTTACCCCACTTATTATACACACTATATTATACTACATACATAATAAAATTTCAAGCTTTATTAATACTTTTCGTTATTATCGCTTAATAACACGCTGTATATTTGTTGCTTTTCCCGATTTTTCATCAAAATTTACCACAACTCCGTTTATAAAGCAATCGTTTGTGCTTTCTGAAAACCTCACAGGGGTGCGATATTTGAACTTATTTATGACTATATCACTGTCTACCCCAAGTACGGAAAGCTCAGGGCCGGTCATTCCAACATCGGTGATATAGGCGGTATGTCCGCCTAAGATCGTTTCATCAGCCGTCTGAACATGGGTATGCGTGCCAAGCACAGCGGTGCATCGTTTTTGCAGATAAAAGCCCATAGCCTTTTTCTCAGAAGTTGCCTCCGCATGAAAATCTACTATTATGTTAGGCGTATCGATGCTTTCAAGAAGCTTGTCAACATAGTTGAAAGGATTTTCCACTGCTTCCATGTACATCGTTCCCATAAGATTTACCACGGCTATCTTATAAGGACACATATCGATATAAGTCACACCATGACCCATAACGCCCTCAGGGTAATTGGCAGGTCTTAATAGTTGCTCGTTTGTGTCATAAAGCTCCTCAGCCTCACGTCGTCTGAAAGAATGATTTCCCGTTGTTACAACGTCAGCACCCATGTTGAGAAGCTGTCTGTAAGACTGCGGTGTGATACCATTGCCCTGAGCGGAATTTTCACCATTCACCACGGTCACATCTATATCATATTCACGCTTCATCTTATACATTCTGCTTTCAAGAAAATCGCAGCCGCTTTGTCCCACAACATCTCCGATAAAAAGTAAGTTCATTTGCTATCTCCGTTCTATACTGCATTTTACAGTTACCCTTATTATACACTATCCTGACTGCAAAATCAAGCAGACATCACAAAAAAAATCAGACGCTTTTACACGTCTGATCTTCAATATCAATTATCGTCAACTGAAATATCATCAACTATCTCAGGAGTATCCTGGATCTCTGGTGTTTTATCAGGTTCGCCCATAAACTCGATTTCTGTAAGCTCGCCATTCATAAGCTTTTCAAATGTTGCACCGTCAACCTTTTCATACTTCATAAGATACTTAGCCACAACATGAAGCTTATCCATATGCTCGTTGAGTATCTTTTCAGCGTCGGTAAATGCACTTTCAATAAGAGTTCTTATCTCATTATCGATCTCAGCCGCAACGTTATCTGAGTAGCTTGGCGTATTAGTGTAATCCCTGCCAAGGAATACTTCATGTTCGCCCTGACCATATACAACAGGGCCAAGATTGTCACTGAAGCCGTAGCGTGTTACCATGTTTCTAGCTGTGGAAGTAGCTCTCTCAAGGTCATTGGAAGCGCCTGTTGAAATGTCATCAAGGATCAGCTTTTCAGCAACACGTCCGCCAAGAAGAACCACGATATTTTCGTACATCTCGTTCTTGCTAACATAAGATTTATCCTTGACAGGCAGGCTCATTGTGAAACCGCCAGCCTGACCTCTAGGTATGATAGACACCTGATGAACTTTATCCTGTGTTTTGCTGTAGTATGTGCAGAGTGCATGACCACCCTCATGATAAGCTGTAAGCTTCTTTTCGTCCTCTGTGATGACTTTAGACTTCTTTTCAGGACCTGCCACAACCTTGATAGAAGCTTCTTCAAGCTCGTCTTTGGTGATAGCCTTTTTATTCTTTCTTGCCGCAAGGAGCGAAGCCTCGTTTACAAGGTTTTCAAGATCTGCACCTGTAAAGCCCACAGTTGATTTTGCAATAGTTTCAAGGTCAACGTCAGGAGCAAGCGGCTTGTTTCTTGTGTGAACTTTCAGTATAGCTTCTCTGCCCTTAACGTCAGGATAGCCCACAAGTATCTGTCGGTCAAATCTGCCCGGACGAAGAAGTGCAGGGTCAAGGATATCACGTCTGTTTGTTGCAGCCATAACGATAACAGAATCGTTATCCTCAAAGCCGTCCATTTCAACAAGAAGCTGGTTAAGGGTCTGCTCACGCTCGTCATGACCGCCGCCAAGGCCTGCGCCTCTCTGTCTGCCCACTGCGTCGATCTCGTCTATAAAGATGATAGCAGGAGCGTTTTTCTTAGCCTGCTCGAAAAGATCTCTTACTCTTGAAGCACCGACGCCCACAAACATCTCAACGAAGTCAGAACCTGAGATCGAGAAGAACGGAACTCTTGCTTCGCCTGCAACGGCTCTTGCGAGAAGCGTTTTACCTGTACCCGGAGGGCCGAGAAGCAAAACTCCTTTAGGTATTCTCGCACCGATCTCGGTATACTTCTTATTATCACGGAGAAAATCAACGATCTCCTTAAGCTCTTCCTTTTCCTCGTCTGCACCCGCAACATCACTAAAGGAAGCTTTCTTGCTGCTTGGTGCCATTTTGGCATTTGTCTTGCCGAAAGACGACATCTTTCCGCCGCCTGCATTCTTCATCATGAACACAAAGAAGAATATCATAACGCCCAGCATAAGCAGCGTCGGTATCAGATTGAGCCAGAAGCTGTTATCCGATATCGGTATAAGATTATACTGCAAAGGATCGTCTGGATTTTCAGCATTGTATTTCTTACGATAGTTCTCAGCGTCCTCACCGCCAAGGACTTCATTTGCAAACAGTGAAACATTTGGAACTGTATAACTATATACCTTATCCTCGCCCTTAAGCTTATACTTAAGCTGTCCGGAGCCAAGGTCAAGCTCAAACTGTGACACGTTCAGGCTGTCAAACTGTTCCATTATCTCCGAATATTTTTTGTCAGAAGATCTTGTGCTCATGCTTGTTAGCATATAGACCAATCCGCAGATTATGGCAACCGATACCAGCAGATAGATCAACAGGGTCTTTCCATTATTATTGTTTTTCAATCGATCACAACCTTTTGTTCTGTATTATATTTGGCTCCTTATTCGGAAACTATACCGATAAAAGGAAGATTTCTATATCTCTCGTCATAATCAAGACCACAGCCAACAACGAATCTGTCCTCGATCTCATAGCATTTGAAATCAGGAGTTATGTCTGCAACACGTCTTGACGGCTTATCAAGCATTACAGCTATCTTAACACTTGGCGCACCCATTGACGCAAACTTCTTTTTTAACTCGCAAAGCGTTCTTCCTGTGTCGAGAATATCCTCTACCAATAAAACGTCCCACTCTCTCAGGTCAAGACCCATAAAATCATGATCTCCTGAAATTGAAACATTTCCTGTTGAGCTTGTGCCGGCATAACTCTTTGCAGTAATAAAGGCGATCTGCATATCGTTGTCGATACTTCTTACAAGATCAGCAGTAAACACGAACGCTCCCTTAAGAACACACACAACAAGGAGCTTTTTTCCTTTATACTCCTCAGTTATCTCTGCTCCAAGCTTTTTAACAGACAACGCAAGCTCTTCCTCAGAATAAAGAACCGATATATTGTTCATTAACTAACAACCTCTCTGATTATATATTATCAATGTGACAGAAAAGTGAAAAAATACAAGTTCACACGAAAAAACTTTGCAGCTTATGGTGATATTCATTTCACTTTATGGTAAAAGCCAATATTTTAACGGTTTCAGAGTCTATCTTCACCCTTTCAGCCGCACCGCTTCCTTCAACGAAAACAACGCCCTGACTATCTTTTAGGATTATTGCACTGCTCCTGTCCTCAAGTCTGAAGGACTTGTTCACCAGCTTTCGCACATCGCTGTCAAAATCTCTGTTCACAAGGCGTATCTTCTCGCCCTCTCTGCGATTTTCGACAACAATCTCACCCTTTATTTTATCATAATCCAGACAGCAATTTGCAAACTTTTTATGAACATTTGCGATTTTTCCGTCAAATGGATAGATTTTAAACTCTATCTCCTTATTGCCGAACTGATAAACGCCCTCGCCGCTTACCTTAACGCTCCTGAACTCTCCGCCCTCAAGCATTTCTCCATTTGCAAAGCTGAGCACGCCTTTTGAGCAGACCGCAAAAACTCCGCCCTTGATGTTCGCCTTACCCACGTCAAGTATCAGCCTGTCGATATCCTCGATACTGTCATGGCTCACAGTAAACCCCTCTTTTTCAATAATGTGCATTATTGCACGTCGGCGTATACTTTCATGGAGCTTTCTAAGATACAAAGCGTCATAGCCCTTTGGCAAGACCGATTTCTCAAAGGCTTCAAGCCCCTGACTTTCAAGATAGTCGCTGTCTGTTCTAAGTCTGTCAGCCGTCATGGAATATGAGCCAAAAAGCGAACTGTTAAGCTCCGCAAGCCTTGGCACAACAAGGTGGCGAATCTTATTTCGTGTATAATCGTCAGTGAGATTTGTGGAATCGGTAACAAAATCCTGTCCTCTCTCCTTGAGAAAGCCCTCTATTTCCTGACGAGTACAGTTAATAAGCGGTCTTATGATATTTCCTCTCACAGGCGGTATTCCGCAAAGACCTTTCAGACCTGTACCTCTTGCGAGGTTGAATATGGCAGTTTCAAGGCAATCCGAAAGGCTGTGTGCTGTGCATATCTTGTCTGCACCGATACTGTCGAAAAAGTCGTACCTAAGCTTTCTTGCACCCTCCTCAGTGGACACAGAATGTTCCTTGCAATATCCAACAACGTCAGCATGAAACACTGTCAGCTTGACCCCAAGCTTCTCGCAGAGCTTTTCACAAAAATGCTGATCTCTGTCGCTTTCCTCCCCACGGAGGTGGTGATTGACATGGCAGGCGCACACATCATATCCCAGCTCATATAAACACAAAAGGAGCGTAACGCTGTCGGCGCCTCCTGAGAGGCACACGAGCAAGCGTTCGCTCTTATTTGCCATATTAAATTTCTCTATGGTAGAAGCTACCTTTACAAGAAAATTATTCATCATCTCTCCTGAAATCAAGACCTCTGAACAGGGTATATTCGCCTATCCAGCCAAGCTGCACCTTATCGGTCTGTCCGTGACGGTTTTTCGCAACTATACACTCAGCCACCGACTTGTCGCCCTCATCGCTGTAGTAAGCGTCACGATAGAGGAACATGATGATATCAGCGTCCTGCTCTATAGAACCTGATTCACGCAGGTCTGAAAGGATAGGTCTTTTATCATCACGCTTCTCTGAGCTACGGGAAAGCTGTGAAAGTGCGATAACAGGCACATTAAGCTCCTTAGCCATAAGCTTCAAGGAACGTGTGATCTCAGACACCGCCTCAACACGGCTGGCGTTTTTATTTGCTGATTGCATAAGCTGTATGTAGTCGATGACCACAAGTCCCAGATTTCTCATTCTTCTGAGCTTTGCTTTCATCTGCGGCACTGTACAGCCTGCACCGTCATCAAAATATATAGGAAGCTGTGACAGCGTATCCGCCGCACCTGCTATCTTTTCCCAATCGGAAGGTTCAAGATTGCCCGACCTAAGCAGAGTATTATTAACAAGCGCTTCCGAAGCGAGCATACGGGACACGAGCTGTTCCTTACCCATTTCGAGAGAGAATATAACAACGTCACGCTTTGTCGCCTTGCAGGTATTCACTGCAATGTTAAGTGCAAATGCAGATTTTCCCATTGCAGGACGTGCCGCGATGATGATAAGGTCAGTTCTGTTAAGACCCGTCGTGATTGCGTCAAGCTGACCGAAGCCTGTCTTTGCGCCAAGATGTTCACCTGCGTCAGGACCTGATATCTCCTGCAAATGCTCGAATGTATCAACGATAACGTCGCTTATTCGTGTAAGACCCTGAACATCTCTGCCCTGTCTTATCTCAAATATAGACTGCTCGGCAGCGTCAAGCTGCGTCTGAGAATCCTCACCGCCGTCATACGCCTTTTCAAGAATCTGATTAGCGGCATTTATAAGCGACCTTACTCTTGCTTTTTCCTCGATTATCTTGCAATAGCTCTCTATATTATCCGTTGACGGCACCATTTCCATAATACCGAGAAGATAATTCTTAGCCATTGCAGACGTTTCAAAAACACCCATTGTGACGGCTTCATTAATTACCGTGATAAGGTCCTCTTTGCTGCCTGTGGTGAACATTCTCACTATTATGGAGAAAAGCTGCTGATGCTGTGGACGATAAAAGCTTTCAGGCTTTAGTATCTCAATGACCTTCGGAAGCACCGAAGGATCACGAAGAACTCCTCCCAGAACGGCTTCCTCAGCCTCCTGAGAAAAAGGCAGCTCCCTGCCAAGGGTCGCTCCTGTGGTAAGCCCACGGAAATTATCAGCCATGATTACTCCTCAACGACCTTTACTTTAATGCTGCATGATACGCCATGTGTGAGCTTTATCTGTGCAGTATAGTCACCGAAAGCCTTTATCTCGGATGTAAGATTGATCTTCTTCTTCTCGATAACAACGCCATACTGAGCTTTAAGGCAATCTGAAATAACGTTTGCTGTAACAGCGCCAAAGAGCTTTCCGCCCTGACCTGCCTTAGCCTTTACCAGAACTTCCTTATCCTTTATCTTCTCAGCGATAGCCTTATTGTCGGCTGTTTCAACATCTATCTTGTGCTGAGCAGAAGCCTTTTTGCCTGCAAGGTCATTAAGGTTTTTAGCTGTTGCTTCAAGTGCAAGACCCTTTCCGATAAGAAAATTTCTTGCATATCCGTCTGCAACGTTGATGATATCTCCCTGTTTGCCTGAGCCCTTTACGTCTTTTAACAAAATAACTTTCATAATAATTTACACTGCCTTTCTTTTATTATTCCTGAGAATTATTCTCCCAATATTCGTCAATGGCGTCTGCAAGGCGTTTTCTCGCCTCGTTCATTGAACAGTTGAGCTGAGTTGCCGCCATAGTAAGATGACCGCCGCCGCCCAAAGACTCCATGACGATCTGCACATTACAAGCACCCATGCTTCGTGCAGAGATATTTATCACACCGTTCGTTTCATAGATAACGAACGAAGCTTTTACGCCTGTTATACCAAGCAGCTCGTCTGCCGCCTGTGAAGCCGCTATCCTTATATCAGAGAAGCTTTCCTCTGTATAAGCCACTGCGCACTCTTTATAAAGGTGAGCGCTGTTTATAAGCGACGATTTCTGATGATAAGTCTCGATAGAGTTTGCAAAAAGCTTTTTGACAGCTATGGTATCAGCACCCTTTTTCTTCAAAAATGCTGCCGCTTCAAAAGTGCTTACGCCTGTTTTCATAATGAAATTCTTTGTATCCAGCATTATTCCCGCAAGCAGAGCTTCCGCCGCATGGACTGTGATATTGGAATCCTCACCGAAATACTCGATAAGAGCCGTCACAAGCTCGCAGGCTGATGAAGCGTTCGGCTCTAAGAACGACATTATCGTAGGCTCGATACCGTTCACCATTCTTCTGTGGTGGTCGATAACTACCACATTTTTCGCCCTTGCAAGTATCTCCTTTGACTCCACCAGTGCAGGGTTATGGGTATCAGTTACCACAAGAAGCGTGTTATCGTCAAGTCTTTCAAGACCCTCCTGTGGAGTTATGTAATAATGCTCTGACTCGTTTTCGTTTATGTAATTTATAAGCGTTTTCGACAAATTCTGCTCAGGGTCTACCACAACGTAAGCTTCTCTTACCATGTTTCTGATAGCACAGCAGAAGCCTGTTGCAGAACCTACGCTGTCAAGGTCGCCAAATCGGTGACCCATAATAAGCACCTTATCGTGATTGCAGATAAGCTCCAGCATAGCCTTTGCCACCATACGGATACGGGTCTTGTTGTTCTTGTCCGGAGCAGAAGAAATGCCGCCGAAGAACTTGAACTCACCGTCCTCCTTGACAGCCGCCTGATCTCCGCCACGTCCAAGGCACATTTCAAGAGCCTGCTTTGCAAATTTCTCGCTCTCCGCAAGGTTCGCACCGTCTCTGCCCACACCTATGGACAATGTAAGGTTAGAACGCTCGCCAACAGCTATTTTTCTTGCCTGCTCGAGTATCTTAAATCTCTGCTCGATTATAGGTGCAAGGTGGCGTTCCTCCATATAAACATAGAACTTGTCACTTGCTACCTTTTTTGAAACCGCAGTGGTATTCTCCAAAAATTCCTCTATGAGCTTTTCGATCTCAACAACAACGTGAGCTTTTTCGCTCTCTCTGATATTTGACATAAGCTCGTCAAAGTTATCGATAGTTATGATTATTACCGCTTTGTGGGACATTCTGAACTCATATTCAAGCTCCACATAATCGGTAACGTCATTGAAATAGACCATTGAAAGCTCGCCGTTTGTATCGGTATGTATAGCCTTTGCCTTATAGAAATGAGAATTTGTGCAAACAAGGTCGCCGTCAGAGGTGTATATCTTATCCATATCTATATTCATAAGCTCTGTGAGGTCGATTCCGTAGGCTTCCTCCTCAGAGTAGACCTGTCTGCCAAAAAGCCTGTTATACCACACGATGACGTTTTCGCTGTCGATTATTATAGCAGGAGCAGGAAAATTCAGGAGAGAATCTCTCTCCGTCTTTGAGATCATCGTGGAAAGCTTTGCCACATACTTGCGAGTATGATTGTGGAAAACCACTTCTTCAAGCACCCACAATACAGCCGCCGCCACAGACACTAGGATAAGCACACTGCCCGACTCTCTGTGAGACGGAGTAGAATGCAGCATAAAAGCGCCTATAAGTGACGAAAGCATGGTAACGCACACTGTTATTCTTATTATGATCTGTAATCCGTTGTTACTTTTCATTTTAAAGCTCCTGCATTTCTATAAACAGCCGCACTGTTGTCAGGCGGTCATAATTCCATTATTATCGGCAAAATCATAGGACTTCTCTTTGTCTTTGTAAAGATAAAGTCCGAAAGATTGTCCTTCATTCTGCCCTTTATGGTATTCCAATCCTTCATATTCCTATCAAGACAATCCTGAAGTGTTTCGGTAAGAAGCTTCTGAGCCTCGGTCATAAGCTCCTCGCTCTCTCTTACATACACAAAGCCTCTTGAAACCACGTCAGGCCCTGCAAGGATATCTCCCGAAGCCCTGTCGATAGTTGCCACGGCAATGATAAGTCCGTCCTGAGCAAGATGTTTTCTGTCACGAAGAACTATTGCGCCAACATCGCCGACGCCAAGACCGTCCACAAGCACCTTGCCCGCAGGCACTTGTCCTGTTATCTTCATATCAACGCCGTCTGTTTCGATAACGTTGCCTATATCAGCAATGATTATATTGCTCTCAGGGATACCCACAGAAAGCGCCGTATCTCTGTGCTTCATAAGATGTTTATACTCGCCGTGTACAGGGATAAAGAACTTTGGCTTTGTGATAGAAAGCAGCAATTTCTGCTCTTCCTGACAAGCGTGTCCTGAAACGTGTACCTCGTACATTGACTCATATATTACCTCTGCGCCCAACCTCATAAGGTCGTTTACTACCTTTGTGACATACTTTTCATTGCCAGGGATAGGGTTAGCCGAGATTATGATAAAGTCCATAGGAGTTATAGTCACGTTCCTATGCTCGTTTGCCGACATTCTTGTAAGCGCCGACATAGGCTCGCCCTGACTTCCCGTTGTGACGATGACCATTTTCTCAGGTGCATATCTTGATATAGTGTCGATATCCACAAGCACACCGTCAGGTACTTTAAGATAGCCAAGCTCGATGCCCTTTGAGATAACATTCACCATGCTTCTGCCCGACACAGCTACCTTTCTGCCGTGTGTGACAGCGTTATTTATTATCTGCTGAACTCTGTGAACGTTTGAAGCGAAAGTGGCAATGATTATCCTCTTGCCCTCTGCTTTGTTGAAAAGCTTCACAAAGCTTTCGCCCACCTTGCGCTCGCTCATGGTATAGCCAGGTCTTTCAGCATTTGTAGAGTCAGCCATAAGCGCCAAAACGCCCTTGTTTCCAAGCTCCGCAAATCTAGGCAGGTCGATTATACCGCCCTCGATAGGTGTATAGTCAACCTTGAAGTCGCCAGTATGGATAAGCACGCCTGCTGGGGTATGGATAGCCATTCCCACGGCGTCAGGGATAGAGTGATTTACTCTTATAAACTCCACCGCCATACAGCCAAGCTTAACTGTCTGTCTTGGCGTTACAACGTTGAGTTTTACTGATCCTAGAAGCCCATGCTCTTTAAGCTTTCCCTCAACAAGACCAAGCGTCAGCCTTGTGCCGTAAACAGGTACGTTGAATTTTTTGAGAAAATAAGGCAATCCGCCTATATGATCCTCATGGCCATGTGTAAGCACAACGCCCCTGAGCTTTTCCTGATTTTTCTCAACGTATGAGAAATCAGGGATAACGATATCAACGCCAGGCATTTCGCTGTCAGGGAATGCCAGACCACAGTCGATGATGAACATATCGTTTGAACACTCGATAACAGTGAAATTCTTGCCTATCTCGTTAAGACCGCCAAGAGGGATTATCTTCACAGGTGTTCTTCTTACAGGCTCTTTCACTCTGTTTGCCGCAGGTCTTGGACGTCTTTGCTGAGTATTCTGCGGTTTTCTCTGTGGAGTTTCATTTCTCGGCTGAAGCGTTTTTTTCACACTGCCCGAAGCTCTCTGACTTTTTACACGGTCAAGCTCTTTTGAAGCCTGAGCCAGAGGTATCTCGCTCTTATTCTGTTTTTTTCTGAAAAAACGTTTTTGTGTAGGATTTTTTACTGTGTTGTTCTTTTCGTTCATAAAATAATGTACTTTGCCCTGCTGTACTCCGCTTTTAAGCCTTCAAAGGCACAAAATGCCGCAAAAAAGCAGCACAAACATACGGCAGGAGCAATTATCTCCTTCCTGCTGCATTTTATCATGCTCAAATAATATTCGATTTTTCCGTTTAGAATCAATATACCGCTGCGTTTGGGCTTTATTATCATGTGCTGTCAAAAGCGCTTAAAGCCTCAAAGAAAGACAAATTGGTGTGATGAACGCAGTTTAAATACAGCGGCATGAGCCGCCTTTGTCCGAACAAAAATATCTGATTATATTGTACTCCATTTTCACTCCAATGTCAATAGCAATTTATTACATTTATCTGCATATGCCCTTTATCCTGCTTGTTATATCCTCGCAAAAGGCAGCCGCCTGCTCGCAGCTCACACTTTCTGCAAACACTGTTATACCTTTTTTATCCCTCAGCGGTCTGATAACTGCGTGGGTCTTGCCCCTTGTTATCTCGCCCTCTGCCGAACAGCCAAGCTCTGAAAATATCTTTTCTTTGTTTTCACGGCTCACTGTTATGCCCACAAATCGGCTTGAAGTGTATGCGTCAGGCACATCACAGAGGGCTTTTTGAAACGTTATCCCCTGCTCAGACAGATAAGCCGCCACTGCCGCCGCAAGGTAAAGTCCGTCATAGGCAAACATATTATGGGTCGAAACGGCAACGTCCTTTGCTATGTCAGCGTTGTTTTCGTATCTGTAAAGCCTGCCACAGTGGACTTCAGCAGCGGCATCGGCATTAGAGGGGAAATTCTCAGGCAACGCCACTGCAAGCCCCTTTTCAAAGCACACCCCTGCATACATTGCCACAAGCTTTTCCCACATGACATAGCCTGTTTCCTCACTGTAAGCTGATACTTTTGTGCCGTCTGCGGAAAGATTGAATATTATACGCTCACCGTCTATATCGTTCCTGCCGTGAAAAAGTCTGTCTGCAAGGGTCGCCTTTTTAACATCATATGTGCGGATATCCACATTTACGCCTTTAAATCGGTCAGGCAGTATTCTTTCAAGCTCTGCGGCGTATATCTCCCTCACCGCTGAAAGATCTGTCACACAGCCTGTCTGAGAAAGTCCCACACTACGATATGCTCTATCATCGGCTATGTTTCCAATGCGGCCAAGAAGCTTTTCATCAGGCAACATTCCTCCTGCCGAAATAAGCCTTGCATGGCCTGAAATGTTTGCTCCTATGAGTATGCCAAACTCTCCGCCAAATCTGTTCACAGCATAGGAAAGCTCTGAAATGCCTGCTCTGCCTATACTGCACACGTTCACTCCTGCCTGACATATGCCGCAATCAAGAGCTTGTTTGAGCAAAAGGCTTTCGTCAGAGCCATAAGCTGTCACGATACTTCTGCCTGTTTTTACAGCGCTTGCGGCGCAAAGTCCAAAAAGCAGAGCCTTTTGCGCCGTGGCTTCACCGCCCCACAAACTGCACTCGCCGTTATCGTCTATGACAAGTCGGCTGTCAGAGGAGTTTTTCACGTTTTCATAAAGCCTTGCTCCCTTTTCCACAGTTTTTCCAGACCATATGCCCACGCCTTTTTCGATAACGGCTTCACTTGCGATATGAGCCTTTTCCCCTATGACAGAATATTCACCGCACTTCACACCGCTGTCAAGGACAGCCCCACGGCATACCACTGCACTGTTTATATCACAGCGTTCAGATATCACCGAGCCTATGCCAACATATCCGTCCACCTTGCCACCCTTTACAACTGCGTTATCGTCTATGACGCTTCCGCTTTCTATGACCGACCCTGACATGACAGAAACGTTCTCTCCTATATAAACAGGCTCACCTATTGCCGCACCGCTGAAATTATTTTCCGTCAGCCTTTGGGACATATTTTCCTTGTAAAGCATATGCCTTTGGCAATCAAGAAAAGCCTCAGGCGTGGTTATCCTTTTGTAATAGCCTTTTCCGTTAAGCAGGACGGCTTCGCCGCTTTTCACAGCCTCGGAGATAATATCCTCCGTCATATCCATAGGCTTTTCAGGATTAAGGCTGTCAAAAAGCTCTCTTTTCACTATATATATGCCCGCAGGAGAGTTTTCAGTATCATAAGTCAGAGCCGTACAAAAGGTATCGTGGCTCAAATGAACTTTTATAAGCTCGTCAAGAGGGTGGGTGCAGATACAGTTACATTCCACGGCAAGCACCTCTGTTTCGTTACCCATTGCCGTTCTCACAGCCTGCGCAGTGCTTCTGCCTGCGGTGTTTACAATACAGAGCTTTATTTTCCTTGAGTATTTTTCATCAAGAAGCCTTTCTACCTGCTCAGAGCCGTAGCCCACCGCAAGGACAGCTTCCGAAAAGCCTGCTTTCTCCAGCGTTTCAAGAGTAAAAAGCAAAATTTCTTTTCCGCATAATCTCAGAAGCGCCCCAGGTCGCCTGTCTGTCATGGGCATCAATCTTTCTCCACGTCCTCCGCATAAAACAACAGCTTTCATATATGGTCCTCCGTTCATAATATTTGATTTAATGTATTATTGGAAAACATAACCACTGTTATTCATGTGAAAAAAATTTGCCGCCGCCCTTTTCAAGATAGAAAAAATATGCTATAATGTAGGATACGACATAAAAGAAATTTTACGGAGGTGTATATAATGGAGCAGTTTACGGCTCTTAAAAGAAAAGCACTTGAAAAATATTTTTCACGAATGAACGACCAACAGCGCAAGGCTGTGTTCAAAATAAAAGGTCCTCTCCTTATACTGGCAGGAGCAGGAAGCGGCAAGACCACTGTTTTGGTAAACCGCATCGCAAACATGATATACTTCGGCAACGCATACAACACAGAGCAGACCTACGGCACGCCCTCTGAGCAGGACATACAGTTTCTCAAAGACTACATTGACGGCAAGACAAATGACGCTTCTACCCTTGCTGACATTGTGGCATACGATTGCATAAAGCCGTGGAGCATACTTGCTATCACGTTCACAAACAAGGCGGCAGGCGAGCTTAAAGAACGTCTTGCAGGAATGTTGGGCGAGGCAGGTCAAGGTATTACAGCGGCGACTTTCCACTCCGCCTGTGCAAGGATACTCAGGCGTGAATGTGACAAGCTTGGCTTTTCAAGCAGTTTCACTATATACGACTCTGACGATTCTCAGAGAACTGTAAAAAGCATACTTCGTGAGCTTAACATATCCGAGAAGATGTTTCCGCCGAGAACGATACTCAGCGAGATATCCCACGCAAAAGACCAGCTCCAAGAGCCTGATGAATACATCGCCTCAGCCGCAGGAGATTATCGTAATCTGACCATAGGCAAGGTATACAAGCACTATCAGAAGAAGCTCAAAGCCGCAAACGCTATGGACTTTGACGACATGATCTGCCACACAGTCAAGCTTTTTGAGCAGTTTCCTGACGTCCTCGACCACTATCAGAACTTGTATAAATATATAATGGTAGACGAGTATCAGGACACCAATAAGGCTCAGTTCAGGCTTGTTTCTCTACTGTCACAGAAGTATAACAACCTGTGCGTTGTGGGTGATGACGACCAGAGTATCTACAAGTTCCGTGGTGCGACGATAGAAAATATTCTTAACTTTGAGGAGCAGTTTGACTGCAACTCCGACACTGATGTTATAAAGCTTGAACAGAATTACCGCTCGACCCAGAACATTCTTAATTGCGCAAATCAGCTTATAAGCAACAATCAGGGCAGAAAGGGCAAAAATCTGTGGACAGCTTCGGGTGACGGTGAAAAGGTAACAGTATACAAGGCTTCAAGCGAGCGCAGTGAAGCAAAATTCGTGGCTGACACTATTCTAGAGGACATAAACAAGGGCAGAAAATACAACGACCATGCCATTCTCTACCGAATGAACGCACAATCAAACGCTTTGGAGCAGACGTTCATACAAAGCGGAATACCATATAAGATAATAGGCGGTCTGAAATTCTATGACAGAAAGGAAATAAAGGATATCCTCGCTTATCTTTCTGTAATAAACAATCATTTCGACTTTCTCCGTCTGAGAAGAATAATCAACGAGCCGAAACGTGGTATCGGCGAAGCCACTGTCAATGCACTTGAACAGATAACCTCAGACCTTGGGGATTCACCTATCCACATCATGCAGGAAGCCGATATGCTTGCTCCCCTTGTGAAACGTTCAAAACAGCTTATGCCTGTGGGCGATATGCTCTCAGAGCTTACTGAGCTTTCTGACACTCTGCCACTTGCGGAGCTTTTGGACAAGCTTCTTGATATGACAGGCTACAAACGTCATCTTGAAATGCTGGGCGACGAGGGTCTTACTCGTCTTGAAAACATCAACGAACTTAAATCCACCATGTCAAGCTACGAGGAAAATGCTGACGAGCCGTCACTTTCGGGATTTTTGGAGGAGATATCCCTTTACACTGACGTTGACAATCTCGACTCTGACGCTGACTATGTTGTGCTTATGACAATGCACTCTGCAAAGGGTCTTGAGTTCCCCATAGTTTTTGTGGTGGGCATGGAGGACAATATCTTCCCGTCATCAAGAAGTCTTGATTCGGAGGCTGACACGGAAGAGGAACGCAGACTTGCCTATGTTGCGGTGACACGAGCAAAGGAAAAGCTTTATCTTACCCACGCAGAGGAGCGTATGCTCTATGGTCGCACTGACAGAAACAGGATATCACGCTTTATAAAAGAGCTTCCTGCCGATTGCATAGAAAAGCAAGCTGAGGAAACAAAGGCTTCACCTTATCTCAACGGCTATGAAAAGCCACACAGCATGAGCCTGCAACAGCAATTGGCTCAGCGAAAGGCTGATAAGAGCAATTTTTCTGTTAATACTGAAACTTTTGCACCAGGAGACAGAGTTTTGCACAAGATATTCGGTGAAGGCACTGTTTTAAGCTCAAAACCTATGGCTAACGATACTCTTGTTGAGATAGCATTTGATAATCGTGGCACAAAGAAGATAATGGCAAATTACACGAAGATCAAAAAGATATAAGATAGAAAGATCCGCAGGGCGAAACAAAACGCTCTGCGGATCTTTTGCAATATAAAAGCCGTACACCCAAAAAATGTACGGCATATTTTATGTATCAGATAACATCGTCTTCCTGATTTGGAATATTAAGCTGTTTCTTTGGAACACGCTTGATAGGATCATAGACCCACTTCTTACAGCTATAATCAGCGTCTACCAGACCCTGCTTTTCACAAAGGACCTTGTTTCCTTCTCTTGATCTGTTGCCGAAAAGGCAGTAAGAACATGACGGTGAAATTCTGTTACCAAAATAGCTCTTCTTTGCCATGATTTATACAACTCCTTTAAGATAAGTTAATCTTTTTTCATTTGTTATTAATTATATCATACTGTTTTAGAAAATGCTAGTCTTTTCTTCAAAGTTAGTAATAAAATCATCATAATCAAGCAAAACGAGGGAACAAAATTGTTCATTTTGACGAATTTAACATTATTTGTAACAGAAGTCAAAACCGTGTCGGGGATAAAGAAAGGATAGATAAAACGGCATATAACGGCTGACAGAAAGGCTGAGGTCAGGCGTGAGATAAAAAAAGGCACAAGAGAGAAATCCACGCCCAAGGCGGCTATCTGTATCATCACACACAGACCTCCGAAGGAGCATACGGCGGCTATAAACGGCAGAAGATAGAATGGACTTCCCGAAAGCTCAGTGAGAGAAGTTATTTCAAGACAGCTTTTAACAAGCACAAGTCCGTTTTCTGATAGTGAAAACGTATTTTTCAGAAAGCTGAACACTCCGCAGTATTCAAGTGAGGACATAAACGCTCCGAAAAAAACTATCATAACGCAGATAACAAAAAGTGACTTTCCTGCTGAGATAACGCTGTCGGTGAACATTCTGCCGTCAAGTCTGAAAGTCGGCTTTGATGTTTTCTTGCCCTCGTTTATGGCTCTGCCGAGAACAAGTGCAGTGAGAAAATTTGCCGCTAGTATGGATACGAACACCGCAATGCCTGCTCCTGTACAGCCGAACACCGCAAGACCTACTGTACCCGAATAAAAAGCAGGTCCTCCACAGCAGCAAAAGCAGGACATTATCTTTGCAGTACGTTTGGATATTATCTTTCTCTGACACAGGTCTGAGAGTAGCTTTACTCCCACAGGATAGCCTGCGGTGTTTCCAAGTAGGAAAACAAAGAACAGCTCAGGGGGTATGCCCATTATAAATCTCGATATAGGATAAAAAGGCATTGAAACGCAGTAGTAAAGCCCGCTTGAAACAAGTATCTGCGACAGCGCCATAAAAACGAACAGCGACGGGATTATGATATTCATACAGCGGTCAACGGCTTCGGAGATACCAAGCTTTACGCTCTCGCCCCCTGATATGGTGATAATGCAGAACCATATGACCACCCCCGCAAGTATGTATACGCAAAGCTCCTTTGCAAGTCTTTTCAACATTTTTATTACCTCCCTACTTTTTCTTTTTAAGTATATGTCAGTCTGTCTAATAATATAATTAAGCATAAGACAATGAACGGAGGACGCAAAAATGAGGAAGATACCATTTTTAAGCTTTTTCGGCATGACAAAAGAATTGACCGCACTAAGCTCATACATAAGCATAACTGATGACAGAGCCGCCGTTATCGAAAACTGCAAGCAGATAGTGGAGTGCAGTGAGATAATGGCAAAGGTGCTGACAGGCTCTTTTGAGATAGAGATATGGGGCAGCGGTCTTACAATGTCAAATTTCTGTTCCGACAGTGTGGAGATACGAGGAAAAATAGAGTCGGTCAAGCTTGTGTCAAGAAGTATCAGGGAGAGAGGATAATGATTTTCGGTTATACAGACTATGTTATCACAGGGGATAGTTTTACAAAGTTTTACCGCAGGATAATGTCGGATAAGCTTCCCGTAAGCAAAATGTGCGAAAAGAACGGAAAGCTCACTTTGCGTATGCCTGCGGAACACTGCAAGGCACTTGAAAGACTATTCGATGAACTTGGGCTTGAATACACCGCCGCAAAACGTCGCGGAAGCTTTGTTCTCGCAAAACGTTTTTTCGGCAGAGGAGGACTTGTCATAGGCACAGCGGCTGTCATGCTTTCGTGCTTTTATCTTTCAAACGTGGTGGTAAGGTTTGACATACTCAGTGATGATGAAAATATCAGAAAAGGCGTAATGGCGGTGCTTAAAGAGGAGGGCGTTGAAACAGGCACTTATATCCCAAGCATTGACCTTATAGTCACAGAGCGTGCGTTAAAGCAAAAAGTTGAGGGCATATCATGGGCAGGCATAACACGCAAGGGTGACACGCTGATAATAGACGTAATAGAAACTGAGGGTGACACAAAGCGTGAGTCAAACCGATATCCCTCAAATCTTGTCGCCTGCGAAAACGGGGTTATCGAAAAAGTCGAGGTTTATGACGGACAGCTAAAAATACCCGTGGGAAGCGGTGTGACAAAAGGCGATATCGTTGTAGGCGGTGAGATCATCACATCAAAATCAAGCTGGATAGACGGCAAAGAAAACATCGAAACAAAGACAAGCTATGCACGCTCAAAGGGCAAGATACTAGGCACTTTTGAGCGCACTGTCACATTCACTCAGCCCTTTGAGGATAAGGCAGAAAAGACGACAGGCAAGCGAGATACAAAGCGTTTTTTCACTGTGTTTGACGCTGATATACCGCTGTTTATCTCAAAGCCTGAGGGTTACTGGAAAAATGAGCAGAGATATTCTCCGCTGTCGCTTTTCGGGCTTGAAATGCCTTTCGGGATAACCACCTGCGAGCTTGAAGAATATAAATTCTCACAAAACACCCTGACAGAACAGCAGGCGCTTGACGCCGTTCATGAAAAGGCGTTTTTGTATGAGGAAAATTTTCTCTCAGACTATGAGATAAAAGACCGACAAGTTGAGGATAATGTGACAGAAAACGGAGTAACCGCTACTGTAACATACACCCTATATGGCGAGCTTTGCAGAGAGGTGGAATTTTTTATTAAGAAATGATCAAAAAGTGTGAAAAGGTGCATAAAAATGTGTTAAATCTTACTGAGATTGTTGCAATCAGAGGAAAAATGTGATATAATAGTTTTGTATAATAGGTATACCAGAACAAAAAAAGAGGAAGTTGTGCTAATGGCGGAAAAACTTATCAGCGTGGACAGAATGGAAACTGTACTCAGCCTTTTCGGCAATTATGACGAGAACGTTAATCTTATCCAAAAAGAGTATAACGTTGTCATTCTCGGCAGAGGTGACGATATCAAGATAACAGGCGACGAGGAGAACGTATTTAACGCCTCGGAAGCTATAAACAGCCTTATTGCTCTTATCAACAAGGGCGAGGCTATCACTGAGCAGACTATTAGATATGTTTTCACACTTGTGCGTGAGGGCAAGCAGTATGAGATAAAGCATATGTCAGACGACGGCGTGTGCGTAACGGTGAGCGGAAAGCTCGTCAAGCCGAAAACTCTCGGTCAGAAAAGATATGTTGAAGCAATAAGGAAAAAGACTATCGTCATGGGCGTTGGACCTGCGGGAACGGGCAAGACTTATCTTGCGGTGGCAATGGCGGTAAAGGCTTTCAAGGCGCATGAGGTGGAGAAGATTATCCTCACACGTCCTGCGGTGGAGGCGGGCGAAAAGCTTGGCTTTCTTCCCGGAGACCTGCAATGCAAGGTAGACCCATATCTCAGACCGCTTTATGACGCACTTTTTGAAATGCTGGGGCCTGACACTTTCGCCAAACAGCAGGAGCGTGGCTGTATCGAAGTCGCTCCGCTGGCATATATGAGAGGACGTACTCTTGACGATTCTTTCATTATCCTTGATGAAGCGCAGAACACCACTCACGAGCAGATGAAGATGTTCCTTACACGTCTTGGATTCAACTCAAAGATAGTCATAACAGGCGATATAACGCAGATAGACCTGCCTGACCAAAGAAAATCGGGACTTATTCAGGCAATGAACGTACTCAAAGGCATTGACGATATATCAATAAACAGATTTACCGACAAGGACGTTGTCCGTCACAAGCTTGTGCAGGACATAATCCTTGCTTATGAAAAATATAACAAAAAAGGAATGTGAAAAAGTAATGGGCAAGGTAAAAGTAATGATAACCAACAACCAAACAGAGGTAAAGATACCTGTTGGCATAAGGCTTCTTGTAAGACGCTGTTGCCATGCTGTGTTGGAATATGAGGGTCACAATGATGATTTTGAAGTTTCTGTATCTTTTGTGAATGACGAGCAGATACATGAGCTTAACAAGGAGCATAGAAACATAGACCGCTCAACAGACGTGCTGAGCTTTCCTCTTGGCGAGGACGGTGATTTTGACATGAACCACGAAACAGGTGCTTTCCTGCTGGGAGATATAGTCATAAGCCTTGAAACGGCTTACCGTCAGGCTGAGATATACGGTCACTCTCTTGAAAGAGAGATAGGCTTTTTGACAGTACATTCAATGCTTCATCTCCTTGGCTATGACCATGAAGAAAGCAATCTTCAGGAGAGGATAATGCGTGAAAAGGAAGAAGCTATTCTCGGAAATCTGGGCATCTCCCGTGACGCCACGTTCTTAGGCGAGCATGAACACAGGTAAAACAGGGATAGGACGTTTCTTCAAGGGCTTTGTTTATGCCTTTGAGGGCATTGTGAGCTGTATAAAAACAGAGCGCAATATGCGTTTTCACATTGGCGCAGCGGTGCTTGTAATATTGCTTATGCGATTTTACGGGCTTAGTGCCGCCGAAACTGCCGCAGTTTATATCTGCATAGGGCTCGTTATTTCACTGGAGCTTGTGAACACGGCTGTTGAAGCCGCTGTGGATATGGCGTGTAAAGATAAAAATCCCCTTGCTAAAAAGGCGAAAGACTGTGCGGCAGGGGCTGTTCTTATTGCGGCGATAGCTTCTGTAATTGTGGGAATAAGGATATTCTGGGACTATTATGCTTTTATGGCGATAGCCTCTTATTTTGCAAGAAACATATGGCTAGGGATAGCTTTAGCCGCAGGTGTGATACTGTGGCTCGTGTGGGTGTTCAAAACGCCTGCTGACAAAGATAAGAAAAGATAAGGAAAATATATATGAACAAGAAAAATGCAAATTCAAAAAATGCGTTCGTCACCATTGTTGGACGTGCAAACGCAGGCAAATCTTCACTGCTCAACGCTCTTGTGGGCGAAAAAATAGCCGCAGTGAGCGACAAGCCGCAGACAACAAGAACAAAGATAACTGGTGTTCTCACAAAGGGAGAAACGCAGTTCGTTTTTATGGATACCCCTGGTATGCACAAGGCTAAAAACAAGCTTTCCGAGCATATGCTCAACGCTGTGAACGAGTCTGTTGCAGGGGTTGACCTTATTATCCTTATGGCTGACTGCACAAAGAAGATATCCGAAAACGAGCGTGAGCTTGTAAAGGGCTTCAAGACAGGCAAGACTAAGGTGATACTTGTGCTGAACAAGATAGATCTTCTTGAAAACAAAGAGGATCTTATCGCAGTGATAGCAGAGTATTCAAAGCTTTTTGATTTTATAGATATCGTACCAGTGAGCGTTCTTGAAAAGGACGGTCTTGATATTATTATGGAGGATCTTGAAAAGAATGCTGTGGAGGGTCCGCACTACTTCCCCGACGATAAATTCACAGACCAGCCTGAAAAGGTCATAATGGCTGAGATAATCAGAGAAAAGGCACTCAATAACCTTAATGACGAAGTTCCGCATGGCATAGCTGTGACTATCGAACAGCTTAACGAGCGTGAGAACAGAAATGGCGAAGCTATACTTGACGTTACCGCTACTATTTACTGCGAAAGAGAGTCACATAAGGGTATCCTTATTGGAAAAGGAGGCTCTATGCTTAGAAAGATAGGTCAGGAAGCAAGAGCTGACCTTGAAGATTTCTTCCAGATAAAAGTAAATCTCCAGTGCTGGGTAAAGGTAAAAGAGGGCTGGAGAAACCGTGAGGGCATGATAAAGAATTTCGGTTTGGAATAAAGGCAACATATTTTTCCGCTTATAATGACCGCCAAAAAAGCTGATAATATCAGTAAGGCGGTGAACATCATGACTTTATGGGACAAGTTCTTTGAAAGCGGCAGGATAGAGGATTATCTCACATATGCCGCACACAGAAAAGAGGATACTGACAATGCTGACCTTTATGGGACTTATACTGAGGGAAAATGACAGGGGCGAAACAAGCAAATCTGTCACTGTTCTCACAGCAGAGCGTGGAGTCATAGATATATTTGTTCGTGGTGGCAGGAAAAGCACGAAAAATGCGTCATCGACACAGCTTTTTGCATACTCTAAGCTTTGCGTTGATGAAAAGAAGAACGCTAAAGACCAATCAATGTTTTTTCTCAACAGCAGTGAATCAGAGAAGCTTTTTTACAACATCAGGCTCGACCCTAAGAAAACGGCTCTTGCCTCTTACTTTTCCGAGCTTCTCATGTATATACGAACAGAGGAAAGCGGCTGTGACGAGATAATGCGGCTTACGCTGAACACACTTTATTTTCTCGATAAAGGCGACAAGGATAACGAACTTCTCAAATCTATATTTGAGTTTCGTCTGCTGTGCGAAGCAGGATTAAGGCCTGCGCTTCTTGGCTGTTCAGTGTGCATGGCGTATGAAGCTGACATTATGCACTTCAACCTGTCAACAGGAGTTTTGGAGTGTGACAAGTGCTGTTACAACCCTGACAGCATTTATGATATTGAATTAGACAGGACTATGCTATACATAGTCCGATTTATTGCACTGACGGAATACGAGCGGCTTTTTGCTTTCAAGATAAGCGAAAGATATCAAAAAAAACTGACCGCTTTTACAGAGCGGTTTGTGAGATATAATCTGAAGGGCAAGTTTCCGTCGCTTGATTTTTACAGACTTTTGTAGGCATTGCATAGCTTTGCCTATTGTCATATTTTGAGGTATATATAATGGACGAAAGATTTTATGATTCGCTGGAGCTGAACAAAATTCTTGAAATGCTTTCAAAAGAATGCTCCAACGAAAGAACGAAAAAAATGGCTTTGGGGATAAAGCCCTGTTCTGACCTTTACACGGTCAAGAAAGAAACAGGCAAGACCGCCGAAGCCCTTGAACTCAGCGTGAGATACGGCACGCCGAATTTCTACAACATAAACGACGTATCAACTTACATCAAAAGAGCCGAAGCAGGCGGGGTGCTTTCCCTTGGAGAGCTTATCCAGATAAGACGCTTGCTTGCACAGACTTATGAGCTTCATCACTGGTATGAGCAATGTGAGAACAAGGATACTTCCCTTTCATATCTCTTTGAAATGCTCTATCCAAACAAATATCTGCAGCAACGACTTGAAACGGCTATCATTGACGACACAAAGCTTTCTGACGACGCAAGTGCGGAGCTTAGGAGCATAAGACAGAAGATAACACGTTCGGGACTGAAAATAAGAGAGACCCTTGACAAGATGATAAAGTCCCCTAACACTCAGAAATATTTGCAGGAGAGCATCGTCACAATGCGTGACGGACGTTTCGTTCTGCCTGTCAAAACTGAGTTCAAGGGCAATGTCAGCGGTCTTGTTCATGACACTTCCGCCACAGGCTCAACACTTTTTATCGAGCCTATGTCGGTGGTTGAAGCCAACAATGATATCCGCATTTTGCAGGGTCAGGAGCAGGACGAGATACACAGGATAATTGCTGAATTTTCTATGGAATGTGCCGAAATGAAAGACCAGCTCATTTCAAACTACAATGCGGTCACTGAACTTAACCTTTATTTTGCAAAGGCAAATCTCGGTGCTAAAATGAGGGCAATGCTCCCTGAGATATCTGATGACGGAGTTATCGTGCTTAACAAGGCACGTCACCCTCTTATCGACCCTAAAAAAGTCGTGCCTATAAACTTCTCGATCGGCACTGATTATCACTCCCTGATAATCACAGGTCCTAACACGGGCGGTAAAACAGTTGTGCTTAAAACTGTGGGTCTGCTCACGCTTATGACAATGTGTGGTCTGCTTATCCCTGCCTCAGACGGCAGCAGGATATCAGTATATAAAAACGTGCTCGTTGATATCGGCGACCAGCAATCTATAGAAAACAATCTGTCGACTTTTTCATCACATATAAGCAGAGTAAAGACCATACTTGACGAAGCGGACAGTGAAAGCCTTGTGCTTCTTGACGAGCTTGGTTCAGGCACAGACCCTGTAGAGGGTGCTGCACTGGCGGTGGCTATCATCGAACGCATAAGGATATTCGGTGCGACGCTCGTTACTACTACACACTATCAGGAGCTTAAAATGTATGCTATCGACACTCCTGACGTTGAGAACGCTTCATGCGAGTTTGACGTGCAGACCTTGCACCCGACATACAGGCTTATCATAGGCTCGCCCGGTAAATCCAACGCTTTTGCTATCTCTGAAAGCCTTGGTATCGACAAGGATATCATCAAGTACGCTGAGTCGCTTATTTCTGAGGATAACAGAAAATTTGAAACTATCATAGACAATCTAGAACGCACAAGGATACAGCTTGAAGAAAACAACAGGCTTGCGGAAAAATACCGTGCAGAAAGCGAGGCTCTCAGGAAAGAACTTGCAGAACAGAAAGAAAAGTTCTATGACCAGAAAGAAGCCGAGCTTGAAAGGGCAAGGCGTGAGGCTCAGCAGATAGTAAATCGTGTTCAGCGTGAATCGCAGGCGCTTGTTGACGAACTTGACAAGCTGAGAAAAGAGAAAGAAAATCCGAACTTCACTCAGAAAGCTATCGACGCAAGACACAAGCAGAAGTCCACAATGAACAAGCTTTACAACGAGGCTAACCCTGTTTCCGAAAGCAGGAACGAGGGATATGTACTGCCAAGACCGCTGAAAAAGGGCGACAGCGTGCTTATCGTTGACACGAACAGAAAGGGTATCGTTATAACACCCCCTGACAACAGCGGAATGTGCTTCATTCAGGCAGGCATCATGAAAACCAAGATCGATGTAAAGAAGCTTCAGCTTATCGAAAAACAACAGCCGCAGAAGCAGGCAAAGAAGCCTGTGAAAAAAGGCGGCGTATCTAAAAACGGCATTGAGAGCCGAATGACACGAAAGGTATCCACCGAGCTTGATATCAGAGGCTATGCCGCTGACGAGGGCGTTCATGAAATGGAGCAGTTCATTTCTGACGCTATCATGTCAGGCGTGACAATGCTCACAATAATCCACGGCCGAGGCACTGGTATTCTCCGTGACGCCATAAGGCGTGCGCTTAAACACCACCCGTCTGTAAAATCATTCAGAAAGGGCGTTTACGGCGAGGGCGAGGACGGAGTAACTATCGTTGAGTTAAAGTAAAATAATCACATATCACCGCATTTTGGTATATAATAAGCCAAAGGCGGTGATTTTTTTGAGCGTCCACAAGCGTTCTTTCAAGAACAGGGTTTCATACATAATTCTTGCTGTCATTATTATTCTTGCACTGCTCACAGCGGTGTTTTTTGCTCAGCTTTCAAGGCACATCAGCGAAATAAGCGAGTTTGAGAGCAAGCAGGCGGCACTTGACGTGATAAATGCGGCGATAAGCAGAGAACTTGAAAAGCTTCCACAAAGCAGTTATATAAAGATATCCGAAACTGACGGCAGGATAACCTCCATAAACAGCGACACGAACGCCGTGAACAGGCTTCAAAGCAGTGTTTCAAGGGCTGTGAACGAAAGCCTTTCAAAGCTTGAGGGTACAAAACTCAGCGTACCCATAGGCACACTTTCGGGAATAAATATCCTCACAGGCAGAGGTTTTGACATACCACTGCGGCTTCATCAGATAGGTGCGGCAAAAACAGAGCTTAAAAGCCTTTTCACCGAAGCAGGGATAAATCAGACAAAATACAGTCTTTATCTCACTGTGACCATAGAAATGACAGCCATTCTTCCTGCACACTCTACGGATATCGTGGTGAGCTATGACTATCCCATAAGCGAAACTGTTATCGTTGGTGAGATACCTGATATGTACTTAGACAAGGGCAAAGGCTGATTTTTTCGCAGTTTATAGAAAAAAGGCTTGTATTTCACTAGCAATTATGGTATAATATTAAGGGCAATACCGCATAAGGCACGCCTAACGGCTTTGCACGCAATCTGCTTGCATACAATCCTTATGTGGTATTGCCCTGCGTATGATATGCCGTCAAGGCTGAACGAAACGGAGTTGTGTTATTTTGAACGAACAGGACGCTAAAAAACGTATAGACGAGCTTGTGAAGCTTTTGAATTATCACTCTCAGCTTTACTATGTTGAGGACAGAAACGAGATCACAGACTATGAATACGATATGCTCCAGCAGGAACTAAAGGGTCTTGAGGAGCAGTTTCCACAGTTTGTCAGAAGCGACTCCCCTACTCAGCGTGTAGGCGGCAAGGCGATATCTATATTTAAGAAAGTCACTCACCGTGTGCAAATGGGTTCTTTGCAGGACGTTTTTTCCTTTGAACAAGTGAGAAGCTTTGTTGAGACAGTTCAGCAGGCTGTGGATAAACCGCAGTTCGTTGTTGAGCCTAAAATAGACGGACTTTCTGTATCCCTTGAATATCACAACGGCGAGCTTGCCATAGGTTCTACCCGTGGTGACGGTTTTGTGGGCGAGGACGTTACGTCAAATCTCAAGACTGTAAAGTCCATACCTATCAAAATAAACGAAGAACTGCCTTTGATAGAAGTCAGAGGCGAGACATATATGCCGAGAAATGTTTTTCTGAAGCTTGTTAAAGAGCAGGAGGACAATGACGAGCAGCCTTTCAAAAACCCAAGAAACGCTGCCGCAGGTTCTCTCAGACAGAAAGACCCTAAGATAGCGGCAAAAAGAAAGCTTGACATATTCGTGTTCAATGTTCAGCAGATAGAGGGCAAGGAGCTTACTTCTCACAAGGAGTCACTTGACTATCTGAAAACACTGGGATTCAAGACTATCCCTGATTACAAGCGTGTGTCAACGGCTGATGAGGTCATAGACTGCATAAAGGCTATCGGAGAAAAGCGTTTCGACCTGCCGTTCGATATTGACGGCGTTGTTATAAAGGTGGACGATTTCAGACAGCGTGAGGTGCTTGGCGCAACTGCAAAAGTTCCGAAGTGGGCTGTGGCTTACAAGTTCCCGCCTGAGGAAAAGACCTCAAAGCTGCTTGATATAGAGCTTAACGTAGGCAGAACAGGTGCTATAACACCTGTGGCTGTGTTTGAGCCTGTTTTTCTTGCAGGCACGAGCGTTTCAAGGGCGACCCTCCACAATCAGGACTTTATAAGAGAGAAAAACATTTCCGTGGGGGATATCATCAAGGTGCGCAAGGCAGGAGATATCATTCCCGAGGTACTTGGCTCTGTAGAAAAGCATGGCGACGGAGTTTTCACGCTCCCTGAGTGCTGTCCTGTATGCGGAACAAAGCTTGTGAAGTCAGAGGAAGAAGCGGCGGTAAGGTGTCCGAACGTTGAATGTCCTGCACAGATATTCAGAAGCATTGTTCACTTTGCTTCAAAGGGTGCAATGAACATTGACGGACTTGGTCCGCAGATAGTTCACACCCTTCTTGACAACAAGCTCATCACCTCTGTGGCTGACCTTTACACCCTGAGTGAAAACAAGCTTTTACAGCTTGATAACTTCAAGGAAAAGTCAGTGAACAATCTTCTTGGTGCTATAGAAAAGTCAAAGTCCAATTCTTTAGACAGATTGGTGTTTGGTCTTGGCATAAGAAATATTGGACAGGCTTCTGCGAAGCTTCTGTGCGACAAGTTCGGTGACCTTGACAACATCATGAACGCTTCCGCAGAACAGATATCCGAGATAGACGGCTTTGGCGGTGTAATGGCGCAAAGCGTTTACAACGCTTTCCATGAAGAGCATATGATAGAGCTTATCCAAAGGCTCAAAGAATGTGGGATAAACACAAAGTATGAGAAGATACAGATAGACGACCGCTTTGCAGGCAAGACTTTTGTTCTCACAGGCACTCTGCCGACCCTTAAAAGAAGCGAAGCAAAAGCACTCATTGAGAAATACGGCGGCAAGGCAAGCGGCTCGGTGTCCAAAAAAACGGACTATGTTCTTGCAGGTGAGGAAGCAGGAAGCAAGCTTGATAAAGCTCAGCAGCTCGGTATCGAGATAATCACCGAAGAACAATTCAAGGATATGATAAAATAAGATAATATCTTTTTATATAAATAAAACAGGAGGAATGTAAAATGAACATTGACATTAAACACATTGCCAAGCTGGCAAGACTTCGCATCGAAGACGATCAGCTTGATAAGTTTGAGTCAGAAATGGAAAACATCGTGGGAATGGTTGAAAAGCTCCCCGACATTCAGGACGAAATGACCCTTGACCCTGACAACCCGATGATACTCAGAAAAGACGTGGCTGTTCAGGATAAATTCACAAGACAGGAGCTTATGCAGAACGCTCCTCAGGTAAAGGCAGGCTGTCTTGTCGTGCCTAAAACAGTAGAGTAAGGAGTGTTATAATTGGAACTTTTTGAAAGAAATGCCTGCGACTTGTCAGAAATGATAAAGAACAAGGAAATAAGCTCCGCAGAGCTTACAAAGTCTGTTTTTGACAGAATAAAAGCAGTTGAGGGCAAGGTAGACGCTTATCTGACACTTGACGAAGAAAACGCTATGAAGAAAGCCGCTGAGATAGACGAAAAGCTTGCAAAGGGCGAAGAGCTTTCACCTCTGGCAGGTATACCTGTTGGTATCAAGGACAATATCTCAACAAAGGGTCTGAGAACGACCTGCGCATCAAAAATGCTTGGCAACTATGTTCCGCCTTTCAATGCGACTGTAATGAACAAGCTTGACGATATCGTTATAACAGGCAAGCTCAACATGGACGAGTTCGCTATGGGTTCATCAACTGAGAACTCACATTTCAAGCCTACTAAAAACCCATTTGATACAGAGAGGATACCTGGCGGTTCATCAGGCGGATCTGCTGCGGCTGTTGCAGCAAGAGAGGCTATCGTTACTCTTGGTTCTGACACTGGCGGATCTATCAGACAGCCTGCTTCATACTGCGGCGTTGTAGGTCTTAAACCTACATATGGCAGCGTTTCAAGATATGGTCTGATTGCTTTTGCTTCATCACTGGATCAGATCGGACCTCTTGGTAAGTGCGTAAAGGACGTTGCTATGGTGCAGTCCGCTATCGTGGGTCATGACAAGTATGACGCTACTTCCGCATACAGAGAGTACCCTGATTTTGCGGCTGACCTTAAAGCTGACGTAAAGGGTCTGAGGATCGGTATACCAAAGGAGTATTTCGGTGAGGGTATCGACCCATTCGTTAAGCAGTCTGTAATGAACGCTGTCAAGGAGCTTGAAAAACAGGGCGCAACTGTAAAGGAGATCTCTCTGCCGTCTACAGATTATGCACTTTCATCATACTACATCATTTCTTCTGCAGAAGCTTCTTCAAACCTTGCAAGATTTGACGGTGTAAGATACGGCTTCAGAGCTGAAGAATATGACGGACTTGTTGATATGTACGAGAGAACACGTTCTGAGGGCTTCGGTGACGAGGTAAAGAGAAGAATAATGCTCGGCACATTCGTGCTTTCATCAGGTTTCTATGACGCTTACTACAAGAAAGCAAAGCTCGTTCAGAAGAGAATAATGCAGGAGTTCGCAGCACAGTTTGCTGACGTTGACGTTATCGCTACTCCTACAGTTCCGTCAACAGCTTTCAAGATCGGCGAGAACACTGACGATCCCCTTAAAATGTACGCAAATGATGTCTGCACTGTTACAGTGAACATTGCAGGTCTGCCTGCAATAAGCATTCCTTGTGCATATGACGACAAGGGTCTGCCTGTTGGTATGCAGCTTATCGGTGGAAAGTTTACAGAGCAGCGTCTGCTTAACACAGCTTATGCTTATGAGCAGCTTGTTGGCGGATTCAAAATGCCTGAGCTTTAAGGAAAGGGGTCACAAAAATGGTAAAAGGCTACGAAGTTGTAATCGGTCTTGAAACTCATGCTGAGCTTAATACCGAGTCTAAAATATACTGCGACTGCAAGAACCAGTTCGGTCTTGAAGTCAACTCACAGGTTTGCCCTATCTGCATGGGTATGCCTGGCACATTGCCTACTCTTAACGAAAAGGTAGTTGACTATGCAATAAGAATGGGTCACGCACTCAACTGCGAGATAAACCGTGTCTGCAAGCAGGACAGAAAGAACTATTTCTATCCTGACCTGCCAAAGGCTTATCAGATATCACAGGCAGAAGTTCCTCTCTGTGGCAAGGGTTATGTTGATATCCTTGTTGACGGCGAGGAAAGAAGAATAGGTATCACAAGAATACACATTGAGGAGGACGCAGGTAAGCTTCTTCACTCTGACAAGTTCCATGGCGTATCACTTGTTGACCTTAACCGCTGCGGTGTTCCGCTTATCGAGATAGTTTCTGAGCCTGATATGCGTTCTTCTCAGGAAGCAAAGGTTTATCTTGAAACCCTGAAATCAATACTCCAGTATCTTGGCATATGCGATTGTAAGATGCAGGAAGGCTCTATCAGATGTGACGTAAACGTATCAGTTCACAAGCCTGGCGAGCCATTCGGCACACGTTCTGAGATGAAGAACGTAAACAGCTTCTCTGCCGCTGTAAGAGGTATCGACTACGAGGTAGAAAGACAGATAGCCGTTCTTGAAGCAGGCGGAAAGGTCGAGCAGGAAACACGCCGTTGGGACGATGAAAAGGGCATGAGCATTCCAATGCGTTCAAAAGAGGACGCACAGGATTATCGTTACTTCCCTGAGCCTGACTTGCTCACTATCGTTGTTGAGCAGGAGCGTGTTGACGAGCTTAAGAAAAGTATTCCTGAGCTTCCAAACGTAAAGATACTCAGATATGTAAAGAAGTTTGGTCTGAACATAAAGGATGCAACATTTATCGCAGAGTCAGTTTCCCTTGCAAAGCTTTTTGACGATTGCATGGCAAAGGACAAGTTCCCTGCTAAGTGCTATACAACATGGATACTTGGCGACCTTGTCAAGTACATGAACGCAACAGGCAAGACGCTCGAAGATACAAAGCTCACTGCTGACAATCTTACTGACCTCGTCGCTGCTATCGAGGCAAAGACCATTTCCAACGCTGGCGGAAAGACAGTTTTTGCAGTTCTTCTTGAGGAGGACAAAAAGGTAAGCGACATTATCGAGGAGCAGGGTCTTGCACAGGTTTCCGATGACAGTGCACTTGAAAAGATCGCTGACGAAGTTCTTGCCGCAAACGAAAAGTCTGTAAATGACTACAAGGGCGGAAAGACAAATGCTCTGGGCTATCTGGTAGGTCAGTGCATGAAAGCATCAAAGGGCAAGGCTAACCCTGGAAAAATGAAAGAGATAATTCTTGCAAAGCTTGGCTAAGTGCAAAATAAGTTTTGATATAACAAAAGAGGATCGCATTTGCGGTCCTCTTTTTTGTACTCATATAAGTTTTCCGTAACAAAACTCGCCGTCTGACGAGGTTATCTCTATCTTTAAAAGCTGTCGCCTTAAGGAAACTTCTTCGCTCGTCCTCGGTATTTTCACAGTCACATAATTTGGCGCATGACCTTGATGCCACTGAGGGCTTGTTTCCTTTTCAAACAAAACCTCCTGCACTGTGCCAACAAGGCTTTTGAGATACATAGCCTTTGTTGCGCCACAGACCTCTGCCATTTTAGCCGCACGACTGTGCTTGGTCTTGCGGTCGAGCTGACCTTTCATTTTGTCGGCAACAGTGGTGGGTCTGCGTGAATACGGGAAAATATGCGCTTCTGCGAAAGATATCTTTCTTGCAAATGCCAGCGACTTTTCAAATTCCTCGTCAGTTTCCTGTGGAAAGCCCACCATTATGTCGGTGGTTATGGCGCAGTTTGGAAAATGCCTACGAAGCTTCTCACAAAGCTCAGCATACTCCGCCGTATCATAATGGCGGTTCATGCGCTTCAAAGTTTCGTCACAGCCACTTTGCAGAGAAAGATGAAAATGCGGACAGAGCTTTTCAAGCTTTGACATTCGCAGGATATCTTCATCTGAAATAAGCTCAGGCTCAACAGAGCCGATACGCACTCTGTAATCGCCATCACAGCCACAGGCGGCTTCAACAGCATCAATGAGCCGTGTGCCGTTTTTGAAGTCTCTGCCGTAACAGCAAAGATTTATGCCCGTGAGAATTATCTCCTTGTGACCTGAGTCAACGAGCTGCTGAACTTCGGGAGCGATATTCTCCAAAGGTTTTGAGCAGATGTGTCCTCTCGCAGTGGGGATAATACAGTAGGTGCAATACTGATCACAGCCGTCTTGAATTTTGATATACGCACGAGTTTTTTGGTCAGCGCCTGAGTTTGTCATTTTCTCAAAAGCCTCTCCCCTTTCACGAGGAACTATCCTGACAATGCGCTCGCCGCTTGTGATATACCTTTTTATAAGGGCGGGTATCTCTTTTTTTGCACCCGTGCCAACTATGATACCGCACTCGTCAAGAGCAGAAGCTTCCTTTTCAAAAGCCTGTGGAAAACAGCCTGCCAGAACGATCAGACACTCAGGATTGGCTTTTTTTATCTTATGTATAAGCTGTCGGCATTTTGAGTCCGACTGAGCGGTAACAGTGCAGGTATTTACAACACAGACCTCTGCATCAGCATAATCTTCCGTGACCGCATACCCCTCGGACAGCATTGCTTCCTTTATATTTTCTGTTTCATATTGGTTTACCTTGCAGCCGAATGTATAGAAAAAGGCTTTCATATTTGATTTCCTTTCAATAGCCAAATGTTTATAATGCACAATAAATAACAATAATATATGTGCATATTGCATAAATCCAAACTTTGATTTTTATCACTCTTGACTATTGTACCATATTTTATTTTTTTTTGCAAATATCCATTGACAAATCAGAAAAATCGTTTATAATATAAATTGTAGAGAAAAGATCTACAGAATTTATGTGGGAATCAAGATCGGATATACCGATCATTCTGAAGGAGGAATATTTATGACAAAGGTAAAAATCATGCTCGATTCCATTGCAGCGGTAAAGAAGTTTGTAAGCGTAGTTTCTATGTACGACTTTGATGTGGATCTTGCGTCAGGAAGATATGCAGTTGACGCTAAGTCAATCATGGGTATTTTCAGCCTTGACCTTTCAAATCCTATCCAGCTCGTAGCACACACAGACGACGCTACTAAGTTCCTTGACGAGATCAAAGAATTTATCGTTGACTAAACTTTGATATCACGAAAGCACTGAGTTTTAAAAGCTCAGTGTTTTTTTGTCGCTAAATTTAAACGATTTCGCATTTTTGCAAAATATCATCATATGATTTAATATATTTTCTAATACACATATTATACGCTTACCCAAATAACTATTCATTTTTTCGCAAACGTTTAAAATTTTCGGTTTCAGAAAACATTTAGTAAATATGTTATAGTTTTTATATAAGTTCCACATTAACTAAAACGTTTAAATGTGATTAATTATCCAAATTTCATACAATAAATTAACATGAAATAAATCATATTCATATTAATATCTTTGCATATAATATTTTACACAATATCTGTTTACTATTTGTTCATACAGGCATATAATTATATATGGATTAAGATATGTGACATATAAGTATAGAACTGCTGTTGCCAATGAAAAAAGAAACGAAAATTCCAGAAATTTTCGGTTCTTTTTTTAGTTTTTCAGAGGTTACTATTGCGAAAGGAGGATATGCCAAAGGGCATAATCACGAACATGATCAAAGCTTATATCAGAATAAACGATCTTAATGACATCAAGACTTTGCATGAAGCGGCTTTAAGCTGCAAATACGATCTGGTGGTGCAATCAGGAACAAAGATACTCAATCCAAAATCACTTATGGGTATTTTTGGTCTTGGTACAAAGAAAACTGTATCGCTGGTAGCTAAATATGACGACAAGCGTGATTTTCTCGAAAAATTCGGTGATCTGATCTCAACTTAGATCATTCCTTATAAAAGCGTTCTGCTGCCGCGGAGCGCTTTTCTCTTTTGCCCTTGTAATCATAAGGTCTATGTGCTATAATAGAACAAAAAAGACAAGGAGATAACTTATGAGCGTAAAAATAATATTGCTTGCACTGGAAACTTTGCTGTTGTTTCTGTTTCTTGTACCATTACCTGTTATATGCTCTGGCAACCTGCTTGGCATCATCGTTTCGGTGATACTAATGCTCATAACGGCAAACTGGACAAAATTCTGCGGTATCATATCAAAAATATGGGGACATGGTGCAGGTAAATTTGGGCTTATCTTTGTGAGCACATTGATACTTGCCGGGATAATATACGTGTGCATACTTTCTATACTAATGTACAAAGCGCAGGAAAACCGCCCTGAAAAAGCCAATGTTATAGTTGTGCTTGGCTGTCAGGTAAAAGGCGAACGCCCATCACGAATGTTACGCAGACGACTTGACGCTGCAATTACGGCTATGAACGACAATCCTGACACGCTTTGTATAGTTTCAGGTGGCAAGGGTGATGATGAGAAAATAAGCGAAGCCTTGGCAATGAAAAACTATCTGCTTGAAAAAGGCATGGACAGCGACAGGATAATAATGGAGGACAAGTCCACTTCAACTTACGAAAATATCCAAAACTCTCTCAAGATACTCGATGAACTCGGCATGAGCCATGATATGACTATCGTCACAGACGGCTTTCATCAATACCGTGCAAGCCTTATCGCAAAGGCTCAGGGCGTTGAAAATGTCACCGCTTATTCAGCCTACACCGAGCCACGATATCTGTTTACATATTGGGTGAGAGAGTGGCTTGGGCTAACGCACTTTTTTTTGATCGGAAGCTAACAAATTTCCACTATTATTGCACAAAAAACCATTGAAAACAGCACAAAATTATGCTAGAATGATAATATAAATAAATGAAAATCGGAGGTTAGATAATGAAAAACATTCCAGAGGTGAAGCTTGGCATAGTAGCAGTTTCAAGAGATTGCTTCCCTATGTCGCTTTCAGAATCAAGACGTATCAAGGTCTGTCAGGAGTACAAAAAGGCTTACGGCGATATCTACGAATGTCCTACAGTTGTGGAGAACGAGAATGATATGCTCAAAGCCCTTGACGAGGTAAACACAGCAGGCTGTAACGCACTTGTTGTATATCTTGGAAACTTCGGACCTGAGTCCTCAGAAACACTTCTTGCAAAGAAGTTTGGCGGTCCTGTTATGTTCGTTGCGGCTGCTGAAGAGCCATGCGGCGACGCTCTTATCGACAACAGAGGCGACGCTTACTGCGGAATGCTCAATGCAAGCTATAACCTTGCACTGAGAAACATCAAGGCTTATATCCCCGAGTACCCTGTTGGTACACCTGACGAGTGTGCAAAGATGATAAGCGAGTTCGTTCCAGTTGCAAGAGCTATCCTGGGTCTTAACGATTTGAAAGTTATCTCATTCGGACCACGTCCACAGGACTTTCTTGCCTGCAACGCACCTATCAGACAGCTCTACAATATGGGTATCGAGATAGAAGAAAACTCAGAGCTTGACCTTTTCGAGTCATTCAACGCTCACGCTGGCGACGAAAGAATACCGGCTGTTGTGGCTGACATGGAAGCAGAGCTTGGCAAGGGCAACAAAATGGCAGGTATTCTTCCAAGACTTGCGCAGTATGAGCTTACTCTTCTTGACTGGGCTGAAGCTCACAAAGGCTCAAGAAAATATGTTGTATTTGCAAACAAGTGCTGGCCTGCATTCCAGACGCAGTTCGGCTTCGTTCCTTGCTATGTTAATTCAAGACTTACAAAGATAGGCATTCCTGTTGCCTGCGAGGTAGATATCTACGGTGCTGTCAGCGAATACATAGGCGTTTGTGTATCACAGAAGCCTGTTACGCTCCTTGACATCAACAACACTGTTCCTGCGGACATATACAATGATGATATTGCAGGAAAGTTCCCTTACACACATAAGGATACATTCATGGGCTTCCACTGTGGAAACACGGCTTCATGCCTTGTAAAAGAGCCTGAGATGAAGTTCCAGCGTATCATGAAGAGAAATCTTGAGCCAGACAGCGAGCCTAATATTTCAAGAGGAACTCTTGAGGGCGATATCGTTGACGGAAATATAACATTCTTCCGCTTCCAGTCAACGGCTGACGCACAGCTCAAAGGATATATTGCAGAGGGCGAAGTACTTCCTGTTGCAACACGTTCATTCGGCTCTATCGGTATTTTCGCTATCAACGAAATGGGCAGATTCTACCGCCACGTTCTCGTTCAGAAGAATTATCCTCACCACGGAGCTGTTGCTTTCGGTCACTATGGAAAGGCACTCCACAGTGTTATGACATATCTTGGCATGACAGACATAGGCTTCAATCAGCCAAAGGGTATGCTTTATCCAACAGAAAATCCGTTTGCAGATTAATATTTTAGGGATACCGCACTGTAAAGGTGCGGTATTTCTGCTTTTATGAACTAAAAAATCCACAAGTCAGCCAAAGCTTATTCACACATAATTATATGCCCTGCCGAATAATAAGAATTTTATTGACAAATATGCGAAAAATGTAGTATAATAAAGGTAACTATTATAAGGAGATGTAGCCATGTCTGTTTACCGTATTTATGTAGAAAAAAAGCCTGAATTTGCAGTTGAAGCAAATTCACTTATCAGCGGAATAAAGTCAGCTCTGGGACTTGAAAACCTTACAGGTCTGAGAGTTATAAACCGCTATGACGCAGAGGGTCTTTCAAGAGAGGATTTCGACCTTGCAGCACCAGTCGTTTTCTCTGAGCCTGCTGTTGA
This sequence comes from uncultured Ruminococcus sp., assembly GCA_934435205.1. Lineage (GTDB taxonomy): Bacteria > Bacillota > Clostridia > Oscillospirales > Ruminococcaceae > Hominimerdicola. The sequence continues at coordinate 63,902 of CAKSAK010000009.1, forward strand.
CGTTACTTACGATCACCTTCCTGCTGTAAAGGCTGACGAGTTTGTTTTTGCAGTTGAGTATCTGCCAGGTCAATTTGATCAGAGAGCTGATTCCTGCGCACAGTGTATCTCACTTCTCACTGGAGGAAAAAGACCTACTATCAAGTCAGCAAGAATTTATATCGTTTCTGGCAAACTCACAGAAGCAGAGCTTGACAAGATCAAGCACTATATGATAAACCCAGTTGAGTCAAGAGAGGCTTCCCTTGATTGCTTCGATACACTCGATATCAAGTATACTATCCCTACCACAGTAAAAACTGTTGAGGGCTTTATCTATTCAACAGATGACGACCTGAAATTTATGCTCACAGACTTGGGTCTTGCAATGGACTTTGATGATATCAAGTTCTGTCAGGATTATTTCAAGAACGTTGAAAAGAGAAATCCTACTATCACTGAGATAAGAATGATAGACACATATTGGTCTGACCACTGCCGTCATACTACATTCTCCACTATCGTCGATAACGTTTCTATCGACTCAGACTACATAGCTGCTACCTTTGCAGACTATATCAACACAAGAAAAGACCTTTACGCAGGCAGAACTGACAAGCCTGTTACACTTATGGATCTTGCTTGTATCGGTGCAAAGCAGCTGAAAAAAGCTGGTCTGCTCAAAGACCTTGACGAGAGCGAAGAGATAAATGCTTGCTCAGTTAAGATAACTGTTGACGTTGACGGCAATCCTGAGGATTGGCTGCTCATGTTCAAGAACGAAACACACAACCACCCTACAGAGATCGAGCCTTTCGGTGGTGCGGCAACTTGTCTTGGCGGCGCTATCAGAGACCCTCTGTCAGGACGTTCATATGTATATCAGGCAATGAGAGTAACAGGTGCAGGCAATCCACTCGTTCCTGTTGAGGACACTATCACAGGAAAGCTTCCACAGAGAAAGATAGTTGTCGGTGCAGCAAACGGTTATTCTTCATACGGCAACCAGATAGGTCTTGCTACTGGTCACGTTCACGAGATATATCACCCAGGCTATGTTGCAAAGAGAATGGAGATAGGTGCTGTAGTCGGTGCTGCTCCTGCTGAGAACGTAAGACGTGAAAGACCTGAGCCTGAGGATATCGTTATCCTCCTTGGCGGAAGAACAGGACGTGACGGCTGCGGCGGAGCAACAGGCTCTTCAAAATCGCACAACCTCCACTCACTCGAAAGCTGCGGAGCTGAGGTACAGAAGGGTAACGCACCTGAGGAAAGAAAGCTTCAGCGTTTGTTCAGAAACCCTGAAGTTACTTCAATGATAAAGCGTTGTAACGACTTCGGTGCAGGCGGAGTTTCCGTTGCTATCGGCGAGCTTGCTGACGGACTTTCTATCAACCTTGACGCTGTTACAAAGAAGTATGACGGACTTGACGGCACTGAGCTTGCTATCTCCGAGTCACAGGAGAGAATGGCTGTTGTTATTGCAAAGAGCGACCTTGAGAAGTTCATGGCTGAGGCTGCAAAGGAAAACCTTGAAGCAACAATGGTGGCAAGAGTAACAGCTGAGCCAAGACTTAAAATGAACTGGTGCGGCAACACTATCGTTGACCTTACAAGAGAGTTCCTTAACTCAAACGGTGCAGAAAAGCACACAGATATTTCTATCCCTGCTCCTGTTTTCGCTACTGAAAGCAACGACGCTGACACTGCTGACCGCTGGGAGTCCATGATATCAAACCTCAACATCTGCTCACAGAAGGGTCTTATTGAGAGATTTGACTCAACGATCGGTGCAAACACAGTTCTTATGCCATTCGGCGGTAAATATCAGAACACACCAACACAGGCAATGGCTGCAAAGATACCTGTACTTCACGGCAATACAAAGACAACGTCCATTATGGGCTGGGGCTATGACCCATATCTTTCATCTGTAAGCCCATACCACGGTGCAATGAGTGCAGTAGTTGAGTCTATCGCAAAGGTCATCGCAACAGGCGGTACATATGAGAAGTGCTGGCTCACATTCCAGGAGTATTTCGAGAGAACACAGAACGACCCTGAGCGTTGGGGCAAGCCTATGTCTGCTCTCCTCGGTGCATACAAGGCACAGATAGAGCTGGGTTGCGGTTCTATCGGCGGTAAGGACTCAATGTCAGGTACATTCGAGGAAATAGACGTTCCACCTACACTTGTTTCATTCGCTGTATCAGTAACAGACGCAGACAAGGTAGTTTCACAGGAGTTCAAGAAAGCAGGCACTAAGGTAATTCTTATCAAGCCTGAATATGACGACAACAAGCTTGTGAACTTCGATTCACTTAAGGCAGTATTTGAAAAGGTAGAAAAGCTTATCGCTGAGGGCAAGGTGCTTTCATGCTGGGCTGTATCCTACGGCGGCGTATCTGAGGCTGTTGCAAAAATGGCATTTGGTAACAAGATAGGCTTTAAGTTCACAGACAAGTTCACAGCAGAAGAACTTTACAGAGCTTGCTATGGTGCATTCGTTATCGAGCTTGCAGAGGGTGTTGACACTGACGAGAGAGTTATCGGTGAAACAACTGAAAGCTACGAGATAAAGTCAGACAATTACACAATAAGCCTTGACAAGCTCCAGACTCTTTGGGAGGGCAAGCTTGAGCCTGTATATCCTGTTCACGTTAAAGAGCCTGCTGAAAAGCCTGAAAAGTACAGCTACAAGGCAGACAAGAGAGTTGCACCTGCTATCAAGGTGGCAAAGCCAAAGGTGCTTATCCCTGTATTCCCTGGCACAAACTGCGAATACGATACAGCAAGAGCCTTTGAAAAGGCAGGCGCTGAGGCTGACATCTTCGTTGTAAGAAACCTCACAGAACAGGCTATCAAGGAGTCTGTTGATGCAATGGAGAAGAAGATAAAAGAGTCTCAGATAGTAATGCTCCCAGGCGGATTCAGCGGCGGCGACGAGCCTGACGGCTCAGGCAAGTTCATTGTATCGTTCCTGAGAAACCCAAGACTTACAGACGCTATCCATGACCTGCTGAAAAATCGTGACGGACTTATGCTTGGTATCTGCAACGGCTTCCAGGCACTTATCAAGCTTGGTCTTGTACCATATGGTGAGATAAGAGATATGAGAGACGACTCCCCTACACTGACATTCAACACCATTGCAAGACACCAGTCAAAAATGGTAAACACAAGGATCGCTTCCAACAAGTCACCATGGCTTGCAGGCTGCGAGGTAGGCGATATCCACAGCGTGGCTATCTCACACGGTGAGGGACGTTTCGTTGCAACAGCAGAGGAGATCGCACAGCTTGCTGCAAACGGACAGATCGCTACACAGTATGTTGACTTTGACGGAGAGCCTACATTTGACATTCATTGCAACCCTAACACATCATTCCAGGCTATCGAGGGTATCACCTCACCTGACGGACGTGTTCTTGGTAAAATGGGTCACTCAGAGCGTAAGGGCTGCTGCGTATCAAAGAACGTTCCCGGTGAAAAGGATCAGAAGATATTTGAAAGCGGCGTAGCTTACTTCAAGTAATAAAAAAACAAAATACAAGGGCGGAGCTTTTCCGCCCTTTGTTTATATGAGGACAAAGATATGCTGAAATACATTATAATATATCTTGCAGCAATGAGTCTTGTGACGTTTATACTTTTTGGCGCAGACAAGCACAAGGCAAAAACGCACAAGTGGCGGATACCTGAGAAAACGCTCCTTGGTCTGAGCCTGCTTGGCGGCTTTGCGGGAGGATTTCTGGGCATGGAATTTTTCCGTCACAAAACAAAACACTGGTATTTTTACATGGTGATGATAATATCTCTTGCTCTATGGGCGTTTATCATATACAAGGTCATTGCAGAATAGAATAAGTTCTTTAGGTAGTCGGTAACGGCTACCTAATTTTTTTGCCAATCCATGTAAAAAACATATAAAGCAGCGTAAACCTATTGCAAAAAAATAAAGTTCAGGTAAGGGCTTATAAAATAGCAGAGCTTTTGGGGCGTTGTATTTACTTTGAAAAATAAGCTTTACAATCATTTACCCTAACATGATTGTTGAGGTGACGGCAAAATGGTATACTCTTTTTGTCAGGTTTATTTACGAGATAATAAACAAGCTTGTTATAAAGAGGACTTCACGCTGGCTGGTAAGATAAAATATCAAAACAAAAAAATCGGGAGCAGCTTTTCACAGCTGTATCCCGATTATTTTTATGCCTGCGCCTTTTTTCTAAGGGTCAGGAAATTTTCAAAAACAAACTTTTTGTCAATAAGCCCGCCTATTAGAGCGATACCCTTGCCCATTGTGAACGCCGCAAGTATCGTTCCTATTCCAAGACCCTTTATGCGTCCCAAACAGAAGAACGTCAGACCGGCCGTCACTGCAAGACAGGTGATATCGAAGCCTATTTTTATCCTAGAATACCTCACACCTGTTATGTCCGAAAGCTCCCTTGGAAACAGGTCTGTAGGTATTATTGGCAGACCGCTGTGAAAGCTGAACTGCACATTGCTTTCAGACTCAGCTTTCAAAAAAATCAGATGTTAGCTTCGAGATATGCAGTCTGACACACACCTCCCTCAATGATCTCATTACAGCACCTCGTGTTATAAAATTCAATAGTTTTTTCTGCTTTAATTAATTTTATCTATAGTTTCATGATGTTAAATAGTTTTCACCAATGATATTTTATCTATTTGCACAAGAGAGATCTATTTGATTTTTTTATTTGTGTAAAAAAACTCATGCAATAAAGGTCAAAAAGATTTTCGTTGTTATCATGAAGAAAAATATATAAGAAAAGTGCAGACGTCTTGGCACGCCTGCACTTTCGGGGATATTATTTACAGCTTTTCGCCGTTTGATGAGATAACGTCTTTATACCAATAGAATGACTTCTTTTTCAGCCTAGCAAAATCGCCGGTGCCATCGTCATAACGCCTTACATAAATGAATCCGTAACGCTTTGCATATTCGCCAGTTGAAGCGGACACAAGGTCGATACAGCCCCATGGGGTGTATCCCATAAGGTCAACGCCGTCTTTCACTGCCTCCTTCATCTGTTCGATGTGCTTTCTAAGGTAATCTATCCTATAATCATCGTTGATACTGCCGTCGTCTTCTATCTCGTCCTTTGCACCCAGACCGTTTTCGACCACCATTATCGGCAGGCGGTATCTGTCATATATCTCATTGAGAGAATATCTCAGACCCTCAGGGTCTATCTGCCAGCCCCAGTCACTTGACTTGAGATAAGGATTAGGCACACCACCGATAATATTACCCTCGCCACTTTTCACGCTTTCATCTGCTGTCTGACAAGAGGACATATAGTAAGAGAATGTGTAGAAATCTACAGTGCCGTTTCTGAGTATCTCATCATCTCCCTCGGCTTTTTCTATGGCAATGCCGTTCTCATCGAAAAATCTGTTCATGTAGGTAGGATATTCACCTCTGCACTGCACATCTGAGCAAAAATAGTTCAATATCCTATTGTACTGCTGATTTTTAAGCACGTCCTCAGGCTTGCAGGTGAGCGGATAGCTTGCAGAATATATCATCATGTTACCCACCTTGTATTCAGGGTCTATCTCATGTGCCATTTTCACTGCAAGCGCACTTGCAACGAACATATGGTGAAGTCCCTGATATCTCTGCTGAGGGTAATCCGGCTGTTTCATGAACTCAGTAGGGTTTTCAAGGTCGTTGAGTATGCCCTGATTGAGAAGCGCACCCATTGGCGTTGACGAGCTGTTTATCTCATTGAACGTGAGCCAATATTTTACCTTGCCCTTATATCGTGTAAAAATAGCCCTGCAATAGTTGAGAAAGTAGTCTATCATATCCCTGGATACCCAAGAATTGCATTTCTTTGTCAAGCCGAACGGCACTTCGTAATGGGATATTGTGATAAGAGGCTCAATACCATATTTAAGGCACTCATCTATCACCTCGTCATAGTGCTTCAAGCCAGCTTCGTTAGGCTCGCTTTCATCACCGTTCGGGAAAATTCTCGTCCATGCAATTGAAAATCGGTATACCTTAAAGCCCATTTCTGCAAAGAGCTTTATGTCCTCCTTGAAGCGGTAATAATGCTGTATTGCCTCATGGCTTGGATAAAATGTCCCCTCCTGCAAGATCGGTGTGATAGTTTTGCTCTTGCCGAACTTTCCGCCTGTGCATATATCTGATACAGAAATGCCCTTGCCGTCAACGTCCCAAGCACCCTCGCACTGATTTGCGGCAGTTGCACCGCCCCAAAGAAAATCTTTTCTCAATACTGACATTTTGATTACCTCCAATTATATTTAAGCTTTTGCAAGTTCCAACATTTTTACGCCTGCTGATGCATCGCCAAGTGCAGGAGCAAATGCTGCATAATCGTCTGCATTTGAAACCACTACAGGTGTCGTGGTATCGTAGCCCTCTTTTTTGATAGCTTCAAGGTCGAATGTGAGAAGCACATCGCCCTTTTTGAAGCTGTCGCCCTCAGCTACCTTTGGTGTGAAATATTTACCGTTAAGTGCTACTGTTTCAAGTCCAACATGGATAAGCATTTCAATGCCGCTGTTTGATACAAGACCAAGAGCGTGGTGAGTGTCCATAAGTGTTTCAACCTTGCCGTCAAAAGGAGCTGTGACCTTGCCCTCAGTAGGGATAACTGCATAGCCCTCTCCGAGAACACCTGATGAAAATGTTGCGTCGTTTACTTCGCTTAGTGCGATGACTTCGCCTGAAACAGGGTTTGCAATAGTAAGATCTGCGCTGCCTTCAGCCTTTGGTGATGATGTTTCTTCTGTGGTTTCTGCCTTGTTTTTTGTCATTATAAGAGCAAGGACAAATGAGAGAACGAATGAGAGTGCTGCGATAATGCAGGCAAAAAGCATATTCTTTCCACCATCAGGTGAGATGAACTGAACGATCGCTGTAAGACAAGGTGTTGCAAATGCATAAGCCTTGAGCTTAACAATGCCCATTATAACGCCGCCAACACCGCCTGCTATGCAAGCCGCATACATAGGCTTTTTAAGCTTAAGGGTAACACCGTACATTGCAGGCTCTGTTACGCCTGCGAGAAGTGCTGAGATACCTGCTGGGATCGCGATCTGACGCATTTTTGAGTCCTTTGTCTTTACTGCAACTGCGAAAGTTGCACCTGCCTGTGCGATATTTGAAGCGAGCATTGCAGGAAGGAGCATAAGCTCATAACCAGGATTTGAGATAGCAAGCAGAGCTGCCGGAACAAATGCCCAGTGCATACCTGTCATTACTATGAATGGCATAAATGCTGCAAAAAGTGCCATTGCCAGCCATGGTGCGAAGTTGTAGATGTAGTTGAGTACGAACTGGAGTCCGTTACCGATAACAAGACCAAGAGGTGCCAAGAGGCAAAGTGTGATAGGTGCTGTGATAAGCACGATAAGAAGCGGTTTTAAGAAGTTTTTCGACCACTCAGGGGTTATCTTATCCACAAGCTTTTCAACGTATTTAAGCAGGATGGTTGCAAGCATTGCAGGGATAACTGATGATGAATAGCTTCCATGGATAACAGGGATAAAGCCAAAAAGTTTTGTTGGTGCTTCACCGCCTAGAAGTGTTATAAGGTCAGGGTAAAGCAGCATTGCCGCAACCATTATCGCAAGATATGTGTTACAGCCAAGCTTTTTAGAAGCCGTTACGGCAATGAATACAGGCAGGAAATAGAACGCAGCATCGCCGATAGCATTCATTATAATATAGGTATCGCCTGTTGCGGAAATTACATTAAGAAGCGAAGGTCCAAGGACAACGAGCAGTACCTTTATAAGACCGCCTGCAATGATAGCAGGTATCATAGGGGTCATACAGCCTGAGATAAAATCCAGTGCAACAGTGACAGGGTTTCTCTTTACCTTTTTTCCATTTGAAGAAGCTGTATCAGAAAAACCGTAGAGCTTGTTTATCTCAGAATAGCATTTTGCAACGTTATTGCCGATAATTACCTGATACTGACCGCCCTTTTTCATTATTCCCATTACACCCGGGATATTTTCGACAGCCTTATCGTCGATGCCGCTTTCGTCTTTAAGAACGAAGCGAAGTCTTGTCATACAATGTGTCAGCGAGTCAACATTTTTCTCGCCCCCGAGCTTTTTTATAAGCTCTTTTGCAGTTACAGAATAGTCCATATTTATTCTCCTTTTTGATATTTTGATTTATACTGAAAACTCACTGCGCCTGCGTTCAAAATGCCGTCCGCTCATTTTGTCCGCAGTGCTTATCATTTTCAAAAATAAAAACCCGAAAGAACCTAAGCCGTATGCGCAAAGCAACAGCCATAAAAGGTCTTTTCGGGTTTTGCTCCCAACTTAACAGGATTACAAGCCACCAATATAAAGGCAAAGCCTTATTTTTTATTACATTCTCTGATAAGCTTTTCAACGTATATCGTTATATAAGCCTTTTCTTCAGAGGAAACGTCCTTATGATATTTCAGCTTTATCATATTTGCGATCTTTGCCGCACATTTTGCTGAATTCTCATATGACTTTGAAACTGTATCATAAAGCAGAGGATCGTCAGTAAAGGTCGTGCCGTCTATTATACGCTTCAGCAGACATTTGAGATGTGAAACGAAGCGATAATAATAAAGAGAATCTTCATTGAGCTTTACCTTGAAATAAGTTTCCAAAAGCTTCATAGTATCGTCAACAAAAGAGATCGTCTGATTTATGTTCTCGTCGTTATTATTGCAATCCAACCGATTATTTATAAAATGCATTGCAATAAATGCGGCTTCATCAACGTTCGGTTCAAGCCCTGTCTTTTCCTTGATAAGCTTATTTGCATAAAGACCGATACCAAAGTCACGGTTATAGACACGCTTTATCTCCATAGTGAGCTGATTCGTCATATAAACACCCTCACGAAGTCTTGTAAGAACGCCGTCTATATGGTCTGTCAGCGTAAGGTGGATTATATCATTGAGCCGCAGATTTTTCTGCTCTGTGGCATAAGTGATAACATTTTCAGCTATCTCGGTAGCAACAGGGTCAACATTTCTCATAAGCTGACCATACTTTCCTTTCACTTCATCAGAAAGTACAAATATTTTCTGAGCGTCCTGCCTGCGGAAAATATCGCCCGCCTTTTTAGAAAAGCCAAGCCCCGTACTCATGACAATAACTTCATGCCCGTCATCGTCCTTTGCGATGACGACATTATTATTCAAAATTTTCTTTATCTTCACCGCAGACACCCCTTTATACCAAAAAAGCAACACCTACACTCTGCCATACAGTTACCCTGTAATATCCGATAGTGTGGTATTGCCTGCTGATCCAGTAACAAACCAGAAATATTAACTTTTTGCTCTACAAGTATAATACCACATAACAGATTTAATTTCAATGCACATTTTTTACGATTTTCACGAAGCTTTTTTGTGAAAGTTGCATCAAAAAATGATATCTGTTAGTTTTCGCCTTGTCACTCTTTATGTTCTTACTGTGCCTGAATCAGAAATCTCATTACAACGACGTCTCCTTCTTCGGAACAAAAAAATTCTGCATATCAACATGCTCCAACTCCAAAAGCTTGGCTTTTTTATCAATACCACCTGCATAACCTGTCAAGCTTCCGTTTGTTCCGACTACACGGTGACATGGGATAATAATAGAGATCTCATTGTGTCCCACTGCACCGCCCACCGCCTGAGCTGACATCTTGGCAAAACCACTTTTTGCTGCAAGCTGACGAGCTATCTCGCCATAGGTAGTGGTCTGCCCATAAGGTATCTGCAAAAGTATCTCCCATACAGCCTGACGAAATTTAGAACCGACAGGGTGAAGCGGTGGCATAAAATCTGGTTCTTTGCCCGAAAAATAGATATCGAGCCACTGCCTTGACTTCAAGAGAATCTGGGTTTCCTGCTCAATGTGTTCGGCTGGGAGATTGTCGGCAAAATATTTCTCTCCGTCAAACCATAGTCCTGTCAACCCTATCTCATCTGCCGCAAGCAGGATTCCGCCTAAGGGCGAGTTGTAATGCTGTGTGAATGTCATGTTCAATACCTCGAAAGATTCAGTCTTATCTACAATAATATTTTCATACGTTCTCCACTGTACTTATACGATATTGCATTGGCTAATTAGATAGTTAAACTTCTTTCCCTTGTATCATACCATGATTCATGTTAAAATTCAATAGTTTTTTTAATGATACCATAATGCAGAAACTCCCCTACCGCAATCAAGCAGTAAGGGAGCTTTGTTTGTAGTGTTGCCTTTCGTAAAAGCACAAAAATCATCACGCACAAAAGCACAAGGTCGGCGCACCTGTAGTAACGGAGGGATCTTCAAGCGTCCCTAACGTAAAGTCGCCTAAGGAGGAATTCACTCCACCGTTGGGTTTCTATGAAAAGTGCAGTATTATGGACGAAATGCCTCTGGCATACTGCGTTATCGAGCTTGTATTCGATGAGGATGGTCACGGCGTTGACTTCATTTTCCGTTACTGCAACAAGGAGATGACGGTAGTTGAGGGTGTGCCCGTGGAAGAAATGCTGAATCGGTCTTTTTATGAAGTATTTCGCAACGGAGACCGAAAATGGCTGGTATCTTACGCAGATGTTGCACTCAACGGCACAAAGCACACGCTGAAAGACTTTAGCCCTGAGATCGGCAAAGATCTTACCATATATTGCTATCAGCCAGAGCCAGGTTTCTGTGCCTGTGTCCTGCTGCCAGAATGAATGCACACACCTAAATGACCTTTTACTAAAGTGTATAGTGCAAAAAAATAAAAAAGGCTCTGATCAGACCAATTTTAGGTCGGCTCAGAGCCTTTAAGCGTAATCGTGGATAAACAATGGACCTCTTATTCTAACAATGCCTTTATATCAGTATTGATGCAGATCGCCTGTGATTTGATCTGATCTGGACAAAAAGCTTCGCCAAAATTCAAGCAAGCGTACACAGCTTTCGGGTTCTTCGCTGTCATCTGCCAAAACGGATACTTAATAATTGCAGGCGTATTATACCCCACACCGAGTTCCAGAAATAATATATGCAGATTTTCGTGTCTGCGGAGAAATTCCTCATACCGTTCTGCAGCACGATACCAACCTTCATCCTGAACAAATTTATCGTCTGCACGAAGATTCATTGTCATAGGCTTTCCGCATTTCGGACAGCGTGGGATAAGCTCTGTGAGAATACGCATATTTTCCTGTTCAGCGTACATTTTGCGGATAATATCCTCATTGTCATATGTCTTCTGACAGCATGGTTCTGAACATTGAAAAAGTCCGTAATCGCCTTGTGTGTAGAAAAGCCTGTGCTTGTCAAAACCTGCTTTCTGAAACTGGTGGTCTACATTGGTGGTCAGCACAAAATAATCTTTGTCTTTCACAAGCTCAAAAAGCCCCTTGTAAGTACCGTTGTCAACGTCCATATAGCGGTTAACGTAAATATATCTCGACCAGTATGCCCAGTGTTCTTCCAGAGATTCAAAAGGGTAAAAACCGCCAGAATACATATCCCGAAAGTTGTATTTTTCAATAAAATCCGAGAAATATTTTTCAAAGCGTTCGCCGCTGTATGTAAAGCCTGCCGCAGTGGAAAGCCCTGCTCCTGCACCAATGACAATGGCGTCAGCGGTTTTTATTTCATTTTTCAAACGTTCTATCTCAGTCGAGAAGCCCGCTGTAGATCTTGTAGTCTTTCTCTGTAAAAACATTGAATATCACCTCTATATCGTGGTTTTTCAAAAATTCTCTCACTGTCTGTACGGCTATTTCTGCCGCCTTATCCTGCGGGAAGCCAAACACACCTGTGGAAATACAGCAAAAGGCAATGCTCTTTATCCCATTCAGCACTGCAAGTTTAAGACAGCTCTGATAACAGCTTTTCAGAAGTTCGCAGTGCTTTTCTGTCAGCCTGCCCTGCACTATCGGTCCGACTGTGTGGATTACATAATCGCATGGCAGATCGTATGCAGGAGTGATTTTAGCTGTACCTGTCGGTTCTTCATGTCCCTGTGCTTTTATGATCTCCGCACATTTCAGCCGCAGGCGAACACCTGCAAAAGTGTGGATACAGTTGTCGATGCAGTTGTGGCAAGGGTGATAGCACCCTGTCATTCCCGAATTTGCGGCATTAACTATCGCATCGCATTTCAGCGTTGTGATGTCGCCTTTCCAAAGATAAATATTTCCCTCAACCGGTTGTAAGTCTGCAATGTCAGTTATGCCTTTCTGAGCTGTCAGCTTTTGCAGAAATTCGTCCTCGGCTTTGAGATATTCCGCAGAAATTTTCTTTGCAGGGCGGATATTCACCAAACTGCGGTAAAGGTCAAATTTCTCTTTGCTATCGGTGGGAATGGAAATATCCATATCATTACGTTCAGAAAGCAGGTATGAGATAAGGTAGTTTAATTTCTCATTTGGCATCGTTTTTCACCCTTTATGACCGTTCAATAGCATTTACAGGACACTTTTCAAAGCAAGCACCGCAGTGCAGGCAATTTTGCTGACGGATAGTAGCCTTGCCATTTGCAAGGTCAATACAGTTTTGCGGACAGACTTTCTGACAGATTCCACAGCCATTGCACCTGTCTGTAACTTGATAGCCTTTGAACTCTGCATTACCGTTTCCAATGGTTTAGGTTTCTCTGAAAATCGGATTTACGCCAAGGTTAAAGTACTCTATCGAGCCGTCTTTTATCTCGAAACAAATACCTATATATCGCTTGTCACCGGGATAGAGATTTGCAAGATAGGGCTGCTCTTCAAAAATGGCGTCAATGGCGGCTTTCTGCTTTTCCTCAGCTACAGGATAAGCCTTTGCTGAAAGCCGTATCATCTCCTTGAATTTTGTGTAGACAAGTATCTGCACACGACCGTCGGAAAGAAGCTCCCTTGCAACATTTTTTCCTCTGGCGGTGAAAAAATAAAAGGAGTCCTCGTCATAATGAACCGCACTGATGCAACGTATCTGCGGTGCACCGTTCTCATCAACTGTGGCAAGATTCAGAACTCCCACAAGCTCCATTTTCTTCAAACAAGTTTTTGCGTCCATATCAAACACCTCATTCAATTATTTTGATTCTATTTGGCTTCCTTGGCTTTGTGTGTGGTTGTCCGCCGTCTGCATTTGGCGCATAGTTTCCTGCCTCAAGAATAAGCTCCAGATCTTCACGGCTTATCTGCTTATCAGTATATTTTCTGATAGAATGTCTTGCTTTGATAATATCCATTAGCATAATCTCTCGCCCGTCCTTTCGTTGTATTCTTTCCAGCACTGCGGATCTGGAGCATACATATTGCCTGTATAGCCAAAAGTTACCGCAGGACAGCCCCTGCAATATCCTCTCAATTCGCATTTACTGCATTTTTCAAACTTGTCGAACTGTCTGTATGCTTCCAACTCGCTGCCCACGAACAATTCATACATCGGCTTTTCAAAAACATTTCCGATCTTGCTTTCCATTCGGCGGCAGGCATAAACATCGCCTGTGGGAAGTATCGTCATATGCCCAATGCCGCAATGACAGCCGTCATAGATCATATCCTGATCGCTGTTTTTCGGCAGCTTAAAAATGCCCTTCTCATAAAGATACAGCGTCCACAGGTGGTCTTTTAGCTGAAAGGTAGTTTTACAGCCGTTTGCTTTATGCTCTGCAAATTTTCTGTGGCACATATCCATAAAATCACGATACTGTTTCGGTGGAATGTGGTATTCTTCAGACTTCTGACCGCTTGTGGGACAGTATCTTCCAAATGCGAACACGTCCACATTTTTCTCTGCACAAAGGTCGATGAGCTGTGGAAATTCGCTGATATTCGCACTGGATACAGTAGACATTATCGCACAGTACATTCCTGCATTTTTGATACAGCCGATCTTTTCAAGAGTCGTATCAAAGGAGCCGGGTTTGCGGAACATATCGTGCGTTTCTCTCATTCCGTCAAGAGAAAGCTGATACTTCACACAACCGTGTTCGTGAAGCTTTTGACAGACCTTGTCATCAAGATGAAAAGGATTGCCGAGAATTGCCCAGCGGATATTCTTTTCTTTCAAAAGCTCTGCCAGTTTCCAAAAATCCTTGTGCAGGATAGGATCGCCGCCTGTGATGTAAAAGTATGGCGTTCTGCCGATCTTTTCGCACATTTCTTCACAGGAGGAAACAACTTGCCGCATCTTTTCCCAAGTCATTTCCGTCAGTTTTTTGCAGTTATTCTCTGCAAAGATGTAGCAATGTTTGCAGCGTTGGTCGCAGGCGTCTGTGATATGCCATTGAAAAGCAAAATATGGTTTCATAAAATCGTTTCCTCCTTATCTATTTCAAACGCAAAGCGTACTATTCTCTCAGCAGACGTACCGTATCGACCGATGCGTCTGCTTTTGGGGAGTTGTGTAAAGTTATATTACTTCTTGTCCGGGTCAGTTGCACCGCAGGCAGAACCGCAAGCAGAAGTCGGAGCTTCCTTTGGGTCAGCACTGCCGCAAGCAGAACCACAAGCAGATGCCGGAGCTTCCTTCGGGTCTGCCGCACCGCAAGCACCGTTGTCACCGCCAAAAGCAGCAACTCTGTTCAACATTTCACTCATTGTGATTTCCTCCTTGTTTTTTATTCAGGTTCCCCTGTTGTTATCAGCATACCACACATTTCTGAGCTTGAAAAGTACGCACTTTTTTGTAAGGTAGTTACCCAAAGGTGACTATTGTGTATTTGCTGGGTTTTTGATGCCAAATTTTATTGTAAACATTTTATGAACGCTAAAATCTATTGCAATTTCACCTGTAATATGCTATAATGAATGTAACATTCTAAATAAAACTAATGAGGTGTTATCATGCTAAAAAAAGAAGAATTGCCGGAATGCCCTGTGGCAACTACGGTACAGCTCATCGGCAACAAGTGGAAGCTGCTGATCCTGCGTAACCTGCGAATGCGTCCGTGGCGTTTCAACGAGCTGCAAAAATCTCTGGAAGGTATCAGCCAGAAAGTGTTGACAGAAAGCCTGCGTTCCTTGGAGGCTGATGGGATCATCGTCCGCACAGTTTATGCAGAAGTTCCGCCGAGAGTGGAGTATTCCCTCAGCGAATTGGGTGACACCATGCGTCCGATCTTAGACGCTATGGAAAAGTGGGGAAATGACTATAAGGCAACGTTTCATTGAATTATAATATACAAGCTTTAGATGCACTTCTTAATATTTCAGAGGAGGCTAAGATATCTATTTATACATATGGTATAGCTTCTGTTTCTAATTTATTTTCTGAAAGTCTTTCAGAAAAAATAAATTGCTTAAATAGTAATAATAACTATTACTATGATAATAGCAATTGTCTTGAACAATCCATTATAAATCTTGCTTATTCCAGACGATTTGCTGAGATGAAGTATAGTGAAAATATGCTTGCTATTCCATTATGGGTAAGAAAATATATTTATGATTATACATCAACAGTTGATACTGACAATGGAGAAATAGACTTACTTGCATATAGAAATATCTTGTATATAGAGGACAATTTTACAAAAGGTGATTTGGCAATATGACAAAAACATTCTCAAAAAAAATGATATATGCAGTAATAATAATTTTGATTATTATGCTGATAACTATTGCTTTTTGCTGTACTCCCTCTTCTTTGATCGGAAAATCCGCTCTTATGCGTCTTGCTGTAACAATACCAATCAATATTTTATTTCAGATTATACTTTATCTTGGAGCATCATTATTGATTTTTTATGTTTTTCATAATTTAATTAGAGAGAATAATAACGTCAAGCAGTTAATCGCTAATATAATTTGCACATTTATTTGCATTTTTTTAGGCTATGCTTTGATTACAGATAGCTATGTTTCAATACTTCGCGGAAATATTAAGGGGGATTTTCTCTTGTGGCAAGATGTCTTGCTGGATTTACATGATTCTGATGTTAAATCTATTAACAGCCTAAAAATTAAAGACTTTTATTTCCCCGGGGAAGTTTCGCATACATCTGCAAGTCGTGATTCTTTATATATTGTAGCTGTCGACAAAGAAGGAACTAGTTACAGGTTTCCTATAACTCAAAAAGACAAATTGCTGATAACTGATAAAGATAATTCTGAATTAAGATACGGAGAAATCAAATACTATAAAAAATCAGGTTTGATGAAATCAATATCATTTTCAAAGGAGAACCAAAAAACGTCTGAAATTCAAATGGTTGAAATAACTCTTACCGAAGAGGAGATAGCCCATGAGAAACGGATTTTGGTAAACAGACCCGAAGTGGATGACTATGATAAAAACCTATTCTGGTATATCACCAAAAACGGTAAATTTTGCGAATGCTTTCAGGCATACAGCAAAATTTGGACAAACTTTTTGACTTTTGCAGATGAGGGAAATTATACAGTTACTTTGGTGACGGATTATTATGATACTACAGGAGAATATACTCCCATTAGTAACACGATTGAATACACGGTTGAATAATAAGGAAAAAAACAATGTCTCAATTCACAAAATCATTCCTATGGCGGTTCATATTAGACATTATCTTATTGGGAACATTTGTTAGGTTTTGTCAAGATTCATATCAACCTGTTCGACCCCGTTTCTTATTATTGAAGCGGTGGTCGTAGCGGCATTAAGTATGCAGTTCGTGTGATTTGAATGTTATGGAAATAAAATAGATTAAATGAATCTAGTTTTGTGGGAGAGTTTTCGTACATTAGGGGATGATAATTTTTCTTACAGCTAAAATTCGTAGTGTTAAGGCAACAAGAGCCATATTATTGTATAATTGTATAAAAGTATTGAAATCAAATTGAAAGGCGAAACAGTTGAAATAATGTAACCGTCAAACCCTCCGCACCCTCCCAAAAATAATCAGGCCCTGCAAGAGATCACCATCCTGCAGGGTCATTCGTCTTTGAATTTGAGATTTTTGTCTACATACCTGATCATATTCGATATCAGCTTTCTTCAGCCCAAGGCAATAATATCGTCCCCGCTGGCTTTGAAAACAGCTCGGTGAGATATTTCTCTGCGTCAAGTCCATTCGCCTGCGCAGTTGAAATAAGGGAATATAGCGCGGCACTTGCTTTGGCTCAGTTGGCTGTTCAGTGACACTCCAAGGGGTGCCAAAGCAAGTGCAGCGATCTATAGCATTGTGGAGACAGCAAAGGCAAACGGACTTGATGTTTTCAAATACTTTGAATTGTTGCTGACAGTTCTTCCGAGCATGGAGTTTCTAACCAATCCGGATATCATTGAGGAACTGCTGCCATGGAATGAGGTTACACAGAAGATCTGCAAATTACCGTGAAATATATCCCCGAGTTTTGTGCTCGGGGATATTTGGCTTTAGGGAATGGGGAATTATTGGGCGGGTACTATTTTACTGCTTATTTTTTCAATTCCACACTTTTGATTGGAAATATAATTGATCATATATTTTATCGTGTCTAAAGCTATAAACCTATAGTTTTTCCAATCTTCCGTTAAAATTGCCGTCGGGTTCTGTTAAAGCCCAAACACTTCTACATTTTGTACACTTATAATAAAATTTTTTATGTCCATAACCATCATACTTATTAATGGAGTGTTTTTTACAAAGTTTCTTTGCTTTTTTTAATTCAGCAATATATTTTTTTAGATAACAAAAATCGGAAATATCGTTAAACTCATCAACTTCAGCTAGTACTTCACAAACACATGATATTTTTATTGATTTTATAGTATTATTTTCTATAACAATTAATGGAGAACCTTTCCAATCAAACCATATTGCATCATCTGCTATAAAATACAACCGTTTCTCACCCAAAAAGGTTTTGTTTGCTATAGTCATCAATTCTATTTTTTCATTAATTGTTGCTTTTTTATTTGGATACCACTCTATTTTATTAGCAAGCACCATAAAATAATCTATTCCTATTTCTCCATGAAATGTTGCTATTTTATCATTATATTTTACATGAATTTTATCGCTACTTGCTTTGCCTACTGTTACAAATTCCATATGCATTTTCAATTATCACTTCTCCTTTAACCAATTGATGATGCTTCCATTTAATGAAAATAGACCTGATAAACCTGATGTAAATTCAAAAGTTCTTGGAATGTTAATTAATAATTGATTGCTAGTTCCAAAATTAGCTAGCTTTGAAACACTTGTTACCATTGCTATAGCTAATACTGCTCCTATTACAATTGTTACTGTGATGAGAATCTCTTTCCAATGCTCCTTGCACCACTCACAAGCGTTATCTACTTTTTCTTCCAACCAGCTTTTTTCAATATCCGGTTTTAAGTATTCATATTTTTCATAAAAGTCATTCTTGCTCTTATTAATAACATCAGCGGCATCACCGTCAATACGCACAACATCGGAAATGTATTCATTAATATTTTCTTTCAATGACTCAAGTGATTCAATTTTGTCCTCTTGGGTCTGCGTTGATGATTTTATCGAGCTGATACCATCATCAACGTCGTATATGCTTTCATCTATCGAAAGCACTTTTAATTTCAGTGATTTCAAATCAGCATTATCATTAATAAATAAAGGGTGATAATATTTTACGGCATATTCAGGATCATTTTTTATTATTGATGTGATGTTATTTTTTATTGCTTTGCAATAATCATTTCCCAATTTATAGTATATAGCATTGACAAGGTGCAAAACCATTTTCAATAGTGCCATATGTTTTCTAAGTTCAATTATCTGTTTGCTTCTTATGTGTTTAGTGGTTCGCATCTTCTCATAGTTTAAACCTCGATACAATATTTCAAATAATAAATATTCCATCTCATCTCACCTTAATTGGTTTTTTCCAAAATTCATACCATTCTGCCCACCAACATACATCCGTTGTTGCCGTTGGATCATTTGTTACTGCTCCCATATTTCCTGTAGTTCCTTTTACATTCATATTTAATCATCATCTTTTTATACGTCTATAAGTTTTATATATTATCCACGGGAAACAACTGTAATCAATAATTAACGGAATTACAAAAATCCATAAAGGTATTTTAAAAGGTAAAATTAACAGTGCAAATATCAACAAAATCGCTCCAACAAAAGGTGTGCCAGATGATTTCTTATTATGTTTAACAAATGCATAAATCACCAACCAATTCATTATAACAATCCAAATGCCTAAACAACCCAAGGTAGTTGCTAATATATATCTAATGATTTGCATTATCAATCCTCCTCAAGAGAAATATCTCCATTGACCAAATATAATTTTCCAAGCACCATCTATGCCAAATCCTTTGGGACGATGGAGTGTTTTTAACGGAACCAAAAATGTTTCTCCTATAGATTTAGGTGCAATTGTATTTGTCGGAGAAATGAAATCCCATTTAAATGACCGTATGTAATTGTACCATGTATTGTTTCCTTTCATTACCCAATCGCCACTTTGCAATCCAGGGCGTCCCCATCTTGTTATATTTACCAATCGATTGCCATTCATTTCTTTTATTGCTGCATTACTTATACCTTTAAACCCATTGTAAATATAGCCAAAAGAATAAACACCATTTGATATTATACTAGTCCAATTAAATACGTTTTTAAGTGTTTTAAAAGTAGAACTATCTATATCGCACCAAGTATTGATCAAATTTAATATACTTGAACCTATGGTAGAAATCACTGCAACAGCTCCGACAATTGTACTAATGCTTGCTGCAGCTGATGCAGATAGTCCTAATCCAGTCAATAATGGCATTAGTGCTAAACCGCCAGAAGCAACAACAGCAACTATAGCTAATACTGCTCCTATTACAATTGTTACTGTGATGAGAATCTCTTTCCAATGCTCCTTGCACCACTCACAAGCGTTATCCCATTTTTCTTCTAGTCAACTTTTTTCAATATCCGGTTTTAAGTACTCATATTTCTCATAAAAGTCATTTTTGCTTTTATTAATAACATCAGCGACATCGCCGTCGATACGAACTACCTCGGAAACAAATTCATTTACATCTTTTTTAAGCTTATCAAGAGCGTCGATCTTATTTTCCTGAGTCTGTGTAGACGCTTTTATAGAACTAATTACATCGTCAACATTGCAAACGCTGATTACAATTTTTAAGGTCTAGATTTTGTAATCCAATTAACCTTATATTCTATTATTTGGTCATCAACATTTTCTGTTATGAAATTCAAGAATTTATCATAATTTTTCATTTTACTGTCTACGTAAAACTTTCGTATACCCGCATATACTTTTATTCGTGTAACAATATTGTTTTTTTGATCAACTGTATCCGGTTTTATAATAGTAACTTTTTTTATCTCATCAGTTGTTATTTTTATTCGGATACCGCAGGTTTTAACAACCATTATTTCATCTTTTCGTACTTTAATTTTCATAGTAGTGAATAATACAGGAAAAGAAAGCAAAACACAAAAAACAAGTAATCCTATATACATAAACCAATTTGCTTTAAAAGAGTGTTCAACAAAATCAATTATTTCAAGTATAATTACAAAAGAAAAAAGTACGGCTACTAAAAACAGTAAGACATATCCATTATGTCTAATCTCAAAATAATTGTTTTTAGTTCTCAATCAACAGTTCACTCCTTTAATCTTTTATTGCATCAATTCCGCCTTGACCAATATTCTCAAAAAAACCTTCTATATATCCACCCACAAGACCATCGCGAAGAATTTTGAAATATCTGCTAAAAATATCAAATTTAATCTTTCATCCAAGCTTCATCATAATTTGGATGTTCATTTAAGCATTTCAAATCAATTCCATGAGTATCATGTCCTAAATATGAGAACTCTTCTAATTTTGGTAAGTTCAACACAAAGCTTATGTCTGTAATATTACAATAAGAAACATCTAAAGCTTTTAGATTATAAAGTTTATTTATAATTTCTTTATCAATTGAGTGTATATTCGTAGAATTTATATTGAGGGATACAATATTCTCCCAATTAACACTTTCATCATCCAGCTTGGTAAAATCAGCTCCTGAAATTGAAAGTGATTTCAATTCCGTTAATTCGGATAAATCCGGTAAGGTTTCAATTTGAACATCGTATAATTCCAACGATTTTAAATTCTTGAAGCTTCCCTCTGTTCCGAGCAAGTCAATATCGTCAATTTTAAAACGAGCACCCCCATAAGGATTAGATCTAATGCATAAACTTGATAGACTTCTGATATCTGCCAGCTTTCTTATTGAACCAATAGGTGAATCTACAATATTAACAGAAGTTAATTTTTTTAGTTTAGTTAACTCTTCAAAAAAATTCTGTGCATCTGAAGCGTCACTGATTCCGACAATAGTAATTGTTTCAAGATTCGTTAATTTGCTGAGCAAATCATAATCGTGTCCCAAAAGTGCAACATCAGAACCCGGATCACAAACCAACTTACGTATCTCATCATAATTCTGACTTGTTTGATTAATACAGTCGTTAATGGTTTTTCGTTTCCACTGTAAATCAGCTTCTGTTTCATTATCACTGTTTAAGAACCATATTCCGAAACCTATTACAATAGCAAAAAATATTATAAGAATACAAGTAATAATTATCATCGTAGAAAATATGGTTTTATGTTTCATTATAAACAAATCCCTCATTACGTTAATCTTGCAAAAATGTTATAAAGGCATCAATATGCTGTTTATATTTATCTGCTCTCTTCTTTTTTTCTCCTGCAAGTTCACCATCAATATAAGCACCCAAAGTAGATTTAACATCGTAATTTATATTATTGCGAATTTGATCAATACCACCATTATTTGATATGAACTCCGATTTAGGATCGATCTTCCTCCCATTGATTTTAAAAATTGTTCGCTACTATCAAAATCATAGTGTTTTTCTTCTTTCACAAAGTCTAAAAATTTACTAAACATATTTCCCCCTTATTTCATACTGAAATCATCATTAAGATATTTGTTAAGTATCGATAACCCACTTTCAAAAATCTCCCAGCATTTATGTTTTTCATCAACATTGAAACTAGGATGATATTCTTCATTTTTCAAAAGTTCCAAATTACTTCCATAGAACAACTTGTTATAAATATCGATGATTTCTTCATCATTATAGTCTCCTATAAATTCTTCATTTAGCGATTTTGATAAATCACTAAAAAAATGCCATATATCTATCAAAATTCGACAATTTTGCGATATTTCCACATTATTTATTAACTCGATAATTTCAGATAGATCAAAAACTGTTATTCCCTTTTCAAAAATAATATGTTCTTTATCCGCAAATGTATTTGCTTCTTCGACACTAAAAAAAACTAACAGTTGTTGATCAAAAAGTAAGAACCCATCTTCATCATTGCTATACCATATCAAAAAATAAGTTAATCCATTATAAATGATTTTTGTCAAATAATATTTTGCCATAACTTTGCTCCTATTTTTTTTGATTAGTAAAGGCTCTGTCGCCATATTTTTTCAACCTATTATAATCAGATTTAGGACCAGTATCATAATTGCCTTTACCAAATGCTTCATCACATAAACGTTTTGCAAAATCTTTTCCAGATTCATTTATATAAGGACGTTCACCTTTAAATCGGCTAGGAATGTCTGTTGCTTTCTCTTTTCCTGTCCCAGATTTAGGAATTTTATATTCTTTCCCAGCATTATGAACAAGAATATTGTTTTCTCCGACATAATAAGTATGGAAATCCTCCACCTGAAAATTATACACCTTAACAGGTTCTTCTGTCAACTCAACATCAAAATTTTCAACTAAAAGAACATTTCCGTTTACATCAAGGAGTTCATCACCAACTATTAGTTCTCCTGCTTTGATAAAGCCTTGATTTTTTACATAGAACGGGTGGTCAACTGTAGTGATTATTTCTTCGCCGTTTACTGTAAGATGAACAAGCGTTGTTACCTCTCTTATGTAGGTTTCAAGAACAGTTTTCGGAGAAGTTTCCATTGTTTCAGGGTCTGTTGAAATGACTTTATCGACCGCAACAATTACTCTACTTTAACCTTTTTATATACTCATCTATTCCCATAACAAGCACCTCTTGCAACATTTCTAAATAACTTTTTTCTCCGCCACTTTTTTTGATCATGGCATCAAACACTTGTTTTAATTTGCCATCGATCATAACTGTGATGCCAGTTACCTTTTCGCCAGTATCTGTGTTTTCAAATTCTTCTGCCATAATACGCATTTTATTATCCATTATGCACTCTCCTGCAAGACTAAACGTTTCCTGTAACTTGCCGTATAAAAAGACTATTTGCGAGTTAGAAGTGATTATTTACCATATTTTTCTTTAATTTCTTCATACCAACTCATCAATTCCGACACAGGTGATATCCCACTCTTGGTATAGTTATCATAACGGTAGGATGCATCGAATTTATGAGTAGCAACATCAAACTCCAACTTATATTCATTAGGACCTTTACATTGATACATATCGCACAATTCAACCAGTTTGTCAATATCTTTTATTCCGACCGATAAAAACTCGTCAGAGGCCTCATCATCGGCAAAATTACCAGCAGGTATAACACTATTTCCTTTAACAAAAATAGCATTGAACATTTTCTGCGATGTATCTTGATAAATATAGATATATATTTTATCAACACTTCCGTTGGTATATTCCATACATAGCGAAACAAATTCTGACTGTAAATCAGTGAATGCGTCTTCAAAACCTTTGATCATAATTTCCTCCTTGATTGTGTATAGTGTCTTATAATTTTATAACTTACACCAAAAGCAAATGGTCGTGATGAACCATTTTCGTATGTAAGCTTAACGTCTACATCAGTAACTTTTTTACCACTCTTTAATGCCTTCGACCACTCTCTTTCCATACTTCGATAATTATCTGTATTTTTTACTGCTCTATTTGAATCACTTCTCTGCGAAACGAGGTTATCTAAGTCTGTAGAACCTCCATCTTCATTCATATATGAAGGGCAGTTTTTATTATGCACCCAAACCCCGCACTCGCCAACATGATAAGTATGGAAATCCTCTACTTGAAAATTATACACCTTAACAGAATCATCTGTCAACTCAACATCAAAATTTTCAACTAAAAGAACATTTCCGTTTACATCAAGAAGTTCATCACCAACTATCAGTTCTCCTGCTTTGATAAAGCCTTGATTTTTTACATAGAACGGGTGGTCAACAGTTGTAACGATTTCTTCGCCGTTTACTGTAAGATGAACAAGCGTTGTTACCTCTCTTATGTAGGTTTCAAGAACAGGAGTTCGCTATAAGTTCAGATAAGCGACCATCTATCGAAAGTGTCATTTTATCACCTCGTCATTACTCAATTGAAATGAACCATATCATAAGGATAATACTGCTCATTTTGTAAATCGTTATCATCTAGTTGGAGTCTTTTAGCAATAGCACCAGCTTCAAAGCACCAGTATCCAAAATACAGCTTGAATTTTTCATTTTTATGTGAATCGTACCATGAACTGTGAAGGTGACTTCGATACCAACCACGAAGATACTTCAAAAATGTTTCTTTTGTCCTATCATCTATATATTTTGTCAGCTTTTTATACTCACGCTGAAAAGATATCTTATTAATATCAATATCACTTTCAGAGCCTAAAAAAACAAAATCTATAAGATAATCATAGGTTTCTGATTCCATCAGTTTGCTTCTAAGACGCATCATTTTATCGCTATTAACACCTAAGAGATACGCCAAAGAAGCTAAACATAGATTGTCTTCATATATAGACACATCGCCTTTTTCGCAAACCATATCTATCAACTCTTCAAATTCGTTTTTTATATCATTAATTGAATCTCCTCTTGAATATTTTGCTATTATGAGATCTGTCTTTAAGTATATTATTTTGTTATTTATCAAGGGGACTCTTTCATCATCAATCGAACCTGAATTCAACTTATCTTGAAATTTGCAAATTCGTTCTTTTTCCTGAGCAATAAATTCATCAAAATACGCTTTTGTTCGTATAGAATCTCTCATATAATACCGCCTTTTTGATTATTTTACAACATAGCCTTTACTATCGATAGTTTTAACAGATGTTGTAGCTTTAACCCCACCGTTAGTTCCAGGACTGGTTTTAACTCTAAATAATTCTCTGCTGTACCCTTCTGTTAATATATCATCAGCTACCTCTGGACCAACAACTTTATCCAGATTTTTAGATATCCAAGTATCAGACATCTGCCTTCCGCTATTTTTGGTATTACCCAATTGCGAAGAACCATATTTAGCTTCAGCTACAACATATTTTGGTTGTACGTTAGGATTGTTATTCTTATATACACCATCTATTCCATGATGAATTTTATCATCCAATGATACAATTCTATCATCACCCATTCTTGAGAAATTGGAATTCTCATAATGATCATCCATTTTCATTTCACATTAATTACCTTTTTGCTGTTTAGTCTTTAGCTCAGTCTCACCAGATTCAACTTTCTTTACACAATCACTGTTATGAACCCAAACTCCATTTTCGCCAACATAATAAGTATGGAAATCCTCTACCTGAAAATTATACACATTAAATAGTTAACACAGCATATTGCTTAATTTGTCATGTATGAAAATTTTCCTGTGTTTAATCATAGTAATGTTGTTTGTAAAAAATAGCGTTCTCCACTTGTCCATCAGGACAGAACAGCCCCAAGCCAAGCTTTTCACTTGAATAACCGTCCTCATCTTGAATCATATCATCTGTTATCTTTGCAAATTCCATTAAGGTCTTTTCAAGATCAGTGCTTAATTCAATTTTTTTGTTATCATAAATCAATATAATCAATTCATCAGTATATATAGGAAAAATCTCAACTGCTTCAAAAACTTCGTTTTTATCACTAAGAAGATAAAAAAAGTTATAATCATCTATAAATCCATCAGAAGATGGATAACCATAATTATTTGTTGAAATTGGCTCTCCTAACATTTTGGTTAGTTCATTTCGTGTCATTCCAAAGACACATTTTCCTACCGAAATGTACGGTTCAACTTTAATCTCTATACTCATTTTGCCTTACCATCCTTTAGTAATTTATTCATGTATTGTTGAGCTTCCTTGATGCTTGAATCATATTTACCAGGAAATCTCGACATAATATCAGCAACATCCATATCAAAAGCATCTTGGATTTTGCCTGCTTTAATTAATTCTCTTTGTTTCGCACGATATTCTCTGGCACTTTTGGAACTACCATAACTATTCGTCTTGGTATGATCAGAACTTTTCATAGAAATGCTAGGACCATTAACTTTTTTATCATAAGTACCTACCGTATTTTTAACATCGTCGGGATATGAATCATTTGCTGGCATATGATGTGCATCACTTTGTTCTCTTCTTTGCTTACCTAAATTATCTTCCTTATTTAGTTTTCTTACTTTTTCATATGATCCACCACATTCTGCATTATGCACCCAAACACAATTTTCACCGACATAGTAAGTATGAAAATCTTCAACTTGAAAATTATACACCGTTGTAGGATTACTTGTCAACTCTATTTCTAAACTTTCAAGTAGTAATACATTACCACTTGAATCCAACAGTTCATCCCCAACATCAAGTTCACCAGCATTAATAAAGCCTTTATCTTTTACATAGAATGGATGACTTTCAGTAGTAACAATCTCCTCACCATTTATAACCAGATGAATCAGTTTGGAGTTTTCCATTACGAAGGTTTCAAGTACTGTTTTCTCAGAAGTTTCAAATGTTTCAGGGTCTGTTGAAATGACTTTATCTCCTGACTTTATCGTTTCTATGGCAACCATTCCGGCAACCGCCATTACAAGCGTTCCCGCCACAAAACATGACGGTTTAACTCCTGCACTGTTAGCTGCCTTGTTAAATCCGCTGTTCATTCCGCCGGTAAAAACAGCTACACTTGCTATAGTCGTCTGAGCTACATTGTATATAGAACTCTCATGCAAAGCCGCATTAAAGTCACTAAACCAGTTGTCACCAAACAATATCTTTGAACCTAATGCGAGAGTATCAAAGCCTCCCATTACAAATGTGATAGCTCCACTGATTTGCGTTCAATAATCAAGCCTAAGTTCATAAATAAAAACTAGATTCACTCATCATCTTCTAATAATGCTTCTCTATCCATTTCTTCCTCAACTTGCTCTTCTGTCTGCTTGTATGATACAAGTAAATTATTCAGATATTCTTCACTTGTTAGCTTTCCCTCTACATAGATATAGCTATTTATTCCTTCTTTGGACAAATCTTTTTTAACGTGTAAAAGTGTCTTTATTCCGTTCGCACGTATAATATCACACTTATACACATAATCGTTGTTTGAAACAATTTGTTTGATTTGTGAAATGGGTAGTTCTTGATATTTACGTATAATTTTAGCTATATTAGCTGTGAATACTGAACTCTCCAGTTTTAAGCCTACAGTTCTCATAGTAATCTCCTTAAAAATCAATTATTGTTTTAACGGGTTCTCCTCTATCGTCACTTCTTCATATCTATTGCTATTTTCGGAGCATTTAACTCTAATAGTCAGCTCTTGTTCATCTTCTAGGACTTCATAATAGTGTTTTTCAATCGGATCATAGTCACTTTGCAAAGCCAATGGCTCATCAACTTTTTTCATTACTACTCCGTTCCTGCAAATACATATATCACACCTGTCTCCGAACATTGTTCTGTTCACACGGACAATTACTGATATATCATCAGATGAATATATAATATGATTTTTCCAGTCAGAAAACATATCCCTGCCAACAAAATTGATTATTACCGCAATTATCAATAAGCCAAGTGTTGCGATCTTTGACAGGGCACCTTTTTGGTATTTTATTAGCTTTACGATCGTCAATGCTATCACAAGGTACGACAGATAAGTGCATAAAAGCAATACGCTGATATGGTCGCTGAATAGCTCGTAATACCTGTTTACAAATAGCAACAATAGAATGAAAATCAGTAAAAATGTATTTATCTTAGTGAGCACATTATATTTTTTCATAAAATTACAGTAACTCAACTTACGCTTAAAATCTATTGCAAAACATATCTGTGATTTCCCCTGTATCCATATCTATTATCAAGTATCTTCCTAAAGTATCAACGACTGTCAACCCTTTGGTTATTGTGATGCCCACATACGGAAGCTGTTTTTGACCAATAAATTTGCTGTCAGGCTTTTTGATTTTCCACAACTTGTGAAGTTCATTATCAAAGCAATAAACTAAGTTATAGTCGTCGCCTGTGAAGTCCTCAAGTATAATCAGATACTCTGACATAACGATATAATCTATTATTTTTCTTTTCATAGTTACCGACTTATCGTTATATGTGAGAATGTTATTCATAATGGATACTTTCAAAAAAACATCTCCTTATATTTTTCTTTTATTGTAAAACCATTCAGCTTTCTCTTGACCCAAAAGGTTATACTGTTGCGCTCCCGAATCACCGCCAAACAATGCATTTACAATTCCTGTTTCAATTTCAGTTCCAGAGGGAACCCTAACATCTGTAATATAATATGGTTCATCAGGAAGTGAGTACTTAATTTTTATTTCTCTAGCTGTTAATCCCTCAATATCCTCATATTTCATTATCCAACTTGATACCTGTTTGCCTTTTGAGGAATATACACGAACAAATCGCTGATCAGTTTCATATTTAATGTACTTTATTTTGTTCCATCAAGATATGGAGGGCCATATCCAAAATCTTTCTTGTATGCTTCATTAACAGTTTTAGAGTTTTTAGTTTCTATAAGTTTGCAATCTGTTTTATTCGTTGTATATTCAGAAGTTAAACTTGTGTAACAATCCTTTACATTCTGCCTTAAATCATGCCCTATCAGTAGCATTGTTAACAAAGCAGAAATCAAATAACTTTTATTCTTCCGGCTTATATACTTTTACTAAATTGTAAGAATCATCAAACAAAGTTATTCTGCCACATTTTTCGCAATGCCAAACATTATAGCGAGGATATGGAATGTCCAAAACGTGTATGTATTCGTTTTTCTGTATCTCACACCACTCCCTGTCTGAATAAACATAATATTCCGTATCGTTAGGGTCAAGCTGATTTGTAAGCATATTCCCACATCGACAGTATACCCTCATTTTCATCTCTCCTATCTATCATATAAACAACAGACCAGATCACTTTTATTCTTCCGGCTTATATACTTTTACAACCTTATTGTTTTTGAACAAATATATACTGCCACATTTTTCACATCTCCGCACATCATATTTCAAATCATTTGGTTTTGGCTGATATACGCGCATGCTTCTGTGTTTACAACATAATCTCAAGTTAAACCCCTACGGATAATAAATACTGATTGCATCTATAGGTACTTTATATTCATCACAGTTATCTTCATCTTTTAATTCAAAGCATATACCCGATATATCTCGTAATTCATAAGTCGGCACAATATCATATTCACCGGTTTTGATGTCACCGATGTATTCTTTAACATCAGCCAAGGAAGAACCTATACCTATGGTATCATTAAATGTTCCTTTGAAATCCCCATATACTGTAATCTGCATAATAACATTATTAACCAGCAAGAACACCATATTCTTTGTTACAATTTTAATACAAGTTGGTAATACTAGCTTCTTATATGCAATATTTTCTAATTGAATAGTTTTTATCAACTTATGATATGTCATTCCCAACTTATATTTGCCAACACTTTCCCCAGGTATAATTTGCAATTTCATGTAAGTTCTCCTTTTTATTTTTGCCGTACAGATTTTAGTCTGTACGGCAAAAATAATAGCAATAGCTAAATATTATAGTTAAGTAGATATTGAAGAGCTTTTTCATCCGATAATATTACGGGTGTTTCGATTGTTCCAAAATTAATGTTCTCAAAAAATGCGTTTTTTAATCCCTTACAGTTATTTATTGTAATATCGTGAAATGAACAATTTGAAAAATAACTATTCTCGAAATTAACATTTTCAAACATAACAGATTCAAATTTGCATTTTTCAAAATTGTTTCCACATATTAAAGAATCAAAAAAGGAGATAGAACTAAGATTAATATCATTAAACTCATTTCTTATAAAATTAGTATGGCAAATACTGCAATTAGATAATGATGAATACCCAAATTTATTTTTACCAATACGAGCAGTTGAAAAAGTACAATAATCCAATTGGCTTTCGAAAATCATTGAATCATATAGTTCAAAATTGCTATGATTTACTTTAAAAAAATTACAATCTGCAACATAAATAGATTCGTAATGAGGTTCACTAAGATAAGAAAATGATTTATTTTCGTAATTCCTAAACATATAGCATCTCCATTAATAGTACCACAAGATATACTCAGAATATCCCATTTCTTCCAATGCAGCTTTAAGTTCAAACAAATGCTCATTTGTTAAACCAACAGTATCTATTATTACATAATAACCTTTCTTGATTTCTTTTGTAACATCCGCCGTTGCGTTTTGTAATTTAAATGCGCCTTTTCTTGGAGCGGTTTGACCATTTGGATATGA
Source organism: uncultured Ruminococcus sp. (assembly GCA_934435205.1). Lineage (GTDB taxonomy): Bacteria > Bacillota > Clostridia > Oscillospirales > Ruminococcaceae > Hominimerdicola. Next base: position 94,404 of record CAKSAK010000009.1, read on the forward strand.
GCGAAAGCTTTTTATATCATATTTTTTATTTGTTGATGTATCAATATAATCTGCACCACCGTTTGCTTGAGAATCTCGCACAACTTTGCCTAAATAGCCCTTCTGTTCCATCTCTAATACAACTCGTCGTTCTCTAAGGCTTCCTGTGGACATTTTATTACCTCGAGCAGGATCTCTAGCTAGCGATTCCATTTCTTCTGCGGTACGCCCTCCTGTATATACTTCATTAGAATCATATAGCTTATAATTCTTAAGACCTTCTTCTGTTTCTTCTGACAATGTATAATTATAATTGAAATTATAGGAAGTCGGTCCATTATATATGACATTACTAATATCAAATAACCAAATTGCTGTCGCAATTTTAAAACACTCAGACCATTCAGCATAATCTTTATTTGCAATATAGCTTAAACTGTTATTTTGTTCATGTAATATATAATCTTGAACTATTGTAGAACCTTCATAAAATAATGAATGACCATATAGTTTCTTATATGCTTTCCATATAGTAGGCATATTGCTTGAACTGTATTCCACTAAACCATTATTGTAAAAATCATCTTGAATCTCTTCGATATCTTTATTATCTTTATGCTTTCTACACAATTCAATAGCTGTTACTGCCTTAGATATATTATCGATCATATCAAAATGATAATATGTTTGATTATATAGTAACTCTAGCGCATAAACGATCTCAAAAAAATCAGCGTTTTTAAAAAAGTTAATTACTTTTAACTCTTCGTCGGAAGCTTTATTGATTGGATCAAAATCTTCCATATCGTCCAGCCCATCCCCATCAGTATCAGCTTTAGAGGGGTCAGAATTCATATGATGATAGTATTTGAACGTTGAAGGATTGCCCTGCTTGCCAGGTATTTCAACCTTCGTAAGCTCAACATCGACTTCTTCATTGTCATCAAGGCCGTCATCATCCGTGTCAGCTTTCATATAATCGGTATTAACAATTTTGCAATTTGAGCTTACAATAAGTCCGCTCATTTCTTCAATATCTGTAAAACCGTCACCATCAGTGTCTGTTTCTCCAACAAAGGTCTTAGGACCTATTTCATTGCAGCTTTGATTTATTTCAGCAGCGGTCTTAGTAGAGTATACCTTGCCGCCTGTCAGCTGTGCATAACCTATCAATGCAGCTGTATTAAAATCACCAATACAGAAAAAGTAAATAGGTATCTTGTTATTAATTGCAAGCTTAAGAAATCTACTGTCAACTGATACACTGCTGTCAGTAATAAAAACAATTTTAGAGTTATACCCCATAGCCTCATCATTGAGTATAACTGCTGCTAAACCAATTCCATAACTAGCATTAGCAGTTCTGCTGTAATAAATCGGATCCCATTTCAACGCACTTTTGACACTCGTAAAATCGGTGTTCATTCCACCAGCATTCTGGTAGGTCAAAAAGCTCATAATATCTGAATCCGACATTGAGTCTACAATATTACTAACTATAAGTTCATTTCGATTTGCGTTATTAACATTATATATATTTGAACTTTTTGATATTAACACAGTTGCATTTGGAATATGCTGGCCTTTTGATTCGTTTATTTTGCTGTAAATATCCCGCCATGCTCTATACCATTCTTTTCCGTCAACAATCATATACTTACTGAAGTGTGTAGTCTCCACACTTACAGTAGAATTCTCCTCATCAAGCAAGGTATCCAGCTCAACAAAATTGTCATTTTCTTCATCATACCACAAAAACAGCAGATTGTCAAACTCGGTATCTCCAAGCTTTGACTTGTCGATCACATAAGTAAGCGTAGCAGTATCAAACTGTGAAGTCGTTTCAATTGAGAAAGGCTCGCCGATCAAACCCACAACATCAGAACAAAGAATGTCTTTATTCATAATGCTTTCAACAGTTGTGGTCTTCTGAAGATTTCCCGTGCCCTCCATAGACACACGAACCTCGGTAACAGCGCAATCTTCATTTTCTACCTTATGAATAAATGTTTGGAAACGCTTTTCATCACCGTCAGGGGTACCGTTTCCGTCTGTATCGGGATTCAGCGGATCGGTTTCAAAGTAGATCTCGTCGCCGTCGTCAAGGCAAGTGTGCCTGACAATGCTCGTTTCAGCTTTGTCTTTGTTTTGAATCTGAACATTTTTCTTCCTCCATAATTTTTATTTTAGTTAAATCACTAACGGCACAACTATACTATAAAAATAGTCATTTTTCAACAAAATTCGTGTAAACACCCTTTTTTTTCTTGTAAAGCTCAAAAAAGCTTGATTTGTGCGTCCAAATATTGTATAATAAACAAAGCTGAAATAAATGCAAAACTTTAATGACGGGAGGTTTTTATGCATATTGCAGTTTGTGATGATGAGTCGTATTTTCGAAAAATACTGATCAAAGATTTAAACACTTATGCAGAAGAATATTGTTTAGAGCTTATAATATATGAATACCGTGATGGCAATGATTTGTTGACATCAAACATATCGTTTGATGTTATTTTTATGGATTATAGAATGGAAGAAAGAAACGGACTGGATACCGTTTCTGTGCTGCGAAAGCGGAATATAGATACCAAGGTAATATTTATAAGCAGTTACAAGGAAGTCGTTTTTGATAGTATGAAGGTAAATACGTTTCGCTTTTTGGTCAAGCCTTACAATAAAGAGGATCTATATGAGGCCTTAAATTCAGTAATAGCAATACAAGAAGCGAATTCGTATATAGTCTTGAAGGATACCGTCAATCAAAAGAGCATAACAATTCCAGAAGACCAAATAATATACGCACAGGCCGATAATAATTACGCAGAGGTAGTAACACCTAACGGAATATTTGTTTATTTAGATAAAATATCTAAACTTGAAAAAGAACTAAAAGATGAATACTTTTATCGCTCAAATCGCTCATTTATCGTGAATTTTAACTACATAATAGGATATAGTAAAAAAGAAATTGAACTATCTAATGGTCATAAGGCACTTATTTCAAGTTCAAAATATAAGGACTTTAAAAGTAAATATCTGAATTATCTTAAAAGAAAAAGTATAGGAGACTAGTAATGAACGTACTGCAAACTTTTGAATTTGCAATTATTTCTGTTCTGTATTTATTTACAATTACACAAACTATTGATCTTATAGCTGTTCCAGGTGAATATACAAAAAAGCAAGCACTGGTATTAACTTCATATATGGCTTCAGGCTGTATTTGTTCTTGGAATAGGGATTCCAGTCACCCGATAGTTTTTCTAGTGGCTACAATGTGTTTTTATTCATTGCTTTTAATTTATAATATAATGCTTTTTAAGACAAAAAAATCAACAGCGGTCTATGTTTCCATTATGATTTTAGTGTTAGATTCAATTTTTCAATCTGTCGGATGTATTCTTATTGAATTATTCACTCAGAAATTTAATCGTTCGTTTGTTTTAAATACTTCATCTTTGCTATTTAACATCATTACTCTAACTTTGATACGAGTCCTAAAAAGAAATTATAAAAATCAAATAAGAAATACTGTAAATTTACTCTCAAAAAAATTATACATATTGATATTGGCTGCACTGATCATCGTTGGAGAACTATGTGGAAATATGGCTGTCGAATCCAACGAATTATACTTTGACAACAGAATAAACATCTTTTTAACTTCATTGACCATTGTAGCTTTTTTGATCATAATAATCTCACTAATATTCAGCAGCATATCCACACGATACTACGAAAACATCTCTCGAATAATGGAAAAACAAGTTAACGATCAAGTTGAGCACTATAAGAAAATCAACAAACTAACAGATGATCTGAGAGAATTTCGTCACGACTATAAGAATCATATGATATGTTTGCAGGCTATGCTTGAAAAAGGGTTGTTAGACGATGCTATTGAATACACTAAAAATATTACCAAACAGGATTTGGTCTCTGATAATAAATTTTCGACTGGAAACCAAATTGCAGACTCAATTTTAGCGGAAAAAGAAGAGCTGGCTGAACGCATCGGTTGCCAAATCAAAGTCACAGGATTTATTTCAGATGAGATATCTGCTGTAAATCTATGTATAATGCTTTTCAATGCTCTAGATAACGCATTAGAAGCGTGTGCAAAAATCAAGGCCTCAAAAAAAGATGCCATTACAGTAAAATGTGCAATTATCCAAAATGTTCAAATAATCAGGATATCAAATCCAAATCATTGCAACAATGATTTTCTTGATACTTCAAAAGCAGATAAAGATAATCACGGATTTGGTCTATATAACATAAGAAAAACAGTTGAAAAACTAGGCGGAGAAATGAAGATCCCAAGCAAGTTTCCAGAGTTCGTCCTTGAATTGGAATTCCCGATAAAATAGAAATAGGCGCTGTAAAAAACGCACAACAAAGCCCGTGAATTTCCACATTGAGGAAGTTCACGGGTTTTAATGCATCGCATAGCAAAAAAGAACTGTCTGATTGTAACCATCTAATCCCCCGCACCCTCCCCAAAAAATAATCAGACCATGCAAGGCATTACCATCCTGCAGGGTCATATTCATTCATTCGTCTTTGAATTTGAGATTTTTGTCTACATACCTGATCATATGTACCCGTCAAATTCTCCGCATCTACCCCACCGATGTCTAAAGAAGAATAATAAACTTCAAGCAACTCCATAGAGAACACCTTAATAATACAACTCAGATTATTGATGAGATCTTGTCCGAAGGTTCAATATCCGATGTTAATTTGCGAATGCTTGTCAAACGAATTCTTATTCATCAAAATGAAGATAAAAGCCTCGACATCAAATTTGAGATGAACAGAGAGTTCAATGACACGGTCAGCGTATTTATAGATCCGATGGACGAATTAGAAAGTGCATAGAGATGCAATAAGATCCGCAGGCAGTTCTGCGGATTTTCTCTTGCTTATATGAACATATTAAACAGCAGACGAGCTGCACCTAGCAACGAACTTTGGGATAAGATCTGTTAAAAATCAATTTTCATTCATCAGGTCTTGCTATCGAATTTATTATATAAAAAGAAAAAAGCCCGATATAATCGAGCTTTTCATGGTGCGGATGACGGGACTTGAACCCACATGACCTTGCGATCACTAGCACCTGAGGGTAGGGTAACGTTAGTGAAAATATAATTTTGAGATTTAAGGATATATTGATGTGACTCATTGGGTAGAGTATACCCATTTGAGACTATTAATTATACCGCTTTTTCAGAGGCTCGTCAACGCTATGGTCTGGTTGGCGCTTACAAATCCTATATCCACGCAAAATAATACTCACGATATTTTTTATGCGTTCTACGAGCGCATATTCAGCCTATCCTGATTAGTGTAAAAATAGATTAATTAATTGTCAAATCGATTCGGCTTGATATACAATGTTTGTAATTCACCTTTGTCATCAATTGAACATATGATATTACCGTCAATCTTTACAATAGATGATCCTTTATGTTGTGGGTAGATATCTATTTCAATTACCCCATTTACTTTATCAAATTTAATATGTGCATTTGAAACGTATTCTTTGGCTTCTTCATTAGATAAGAAGTAATCGTATATATGTCCTTTATTATGATTGACACTACCCTTTCTTGGATTTATAAATGTTCCATTGGGGGCTTCAGGAATCTGAATAATGCACCGCTCTGCCCTAATTAATGGAAGAAATCCTTGAACCCCAATAAGTGTATCTGTGTCAAGGTCAAACATAAGTTTCAAATATCCAATTGTCAGTGAATAATTGTTTAACTTACATCTATTTTCATAATTAAGACTATGTGTGTGGTATTCGTATATTAAGTCTGTCATATTACATCACCTCACCTTAATACGACTTGAATACAAAATGCCAAACTGTATTGGAAGCTGGATCAATCAATAATTCGTAACAGCCTGTACTTCCATTACCTGTCCTCATCTCCCGTTATAAAATCCGCCTTTCTCACCAAAACGAATGCCAATGCTACTAGTATCACTATCAGCACCGCAAAGTAAATGTACGAATATGATATCTCATAGATCTGTCTGCGGAAAAACTTTGTAAAGTGCGTTTTGACTATTGCATTGCAGCATGGGAACGCCCAGCGTAGTTTCGTTTCAAGATATATCGCCGCTCCGCCTGCAACTAGAAGAAAGACATCAAGGCCAATGCCAATAAGCTTTTTGCCAAGCTCAGCGAAAACCAGCATTACAAGGCCGCACAGTATAAGCAAAAGGAATATCAGCGCCACTGAATTGGCCGCCGAACGCAGAGGGACATACTGATAGTAAAGATTTTCGGGGATAAGTCCTGCACCAAAACTGTCGGCGTTTTCGGGGAATAGCCTACTGTAATCTGTAACAGTTGCAGACCATTGCGACAGCCACTTAATGTGCCCTGCCGCCGAGATTATGGTGCTTAATATTACGCCAAACAGGAACGTCAGCGCCGACAATATCAGAAAAAGCATTTGTCCAAGCAGCCAGTTTTTGCGGCCTGTTCGCTGAACGCTGAACAGCAAATTGCCGTCGCTTTTCGGAAAGTCGCCGATAAGCGTGATGAACACAACGGGCATTATCATCATTAGCACGTCGGAATTTGCGGTGGCGATGAACGGCTCGAACAGCCCAAGCTTCACCCCTGTCTGTTCGGACATTTCCACCAAGGGCGATACCGCAAACTGACTTATAAAAATTAGTGCGCACAAAAATATCAACATTCTTGAACTGCATATCCACTTGACATATTCGGTTCTTGCCGTACCCCAAATGCCCCTAAATGATAGATTACTCACAGCAGTCACACCTCATATGCAGGACGACGATCGCAATTATCGCCGAGATGACCGCAAACATTATGACCGCAATGACCACATACAGCTCCTCAGAGCTTTCAAAAGCTTTGAATATGCCGCTGAATGAAAAAAGCTGCAAACGTTTTTTGCCCTCCGCCGAAATGCTTTTTGAAAGCCTGCCTATGAAAATATTGTAAAAGTGCAAAAGCATAAATGGTATGCAGGTCATCATATATTTGTTGCTGTTGAAAATTGAAATTATGTATGCAGGTAGCGTACACACAGCGCCCATTATGAAAGCCCCTGCAAGTCTGCTGAAATAAAAGCCTGCAAAGCTCATTCCGTGAAGTGCGGCTCTGACTATGTTTTCGTCTACCTCCGCCGCCGACGGGAAAAGCCCGAAAGACAATGCTATGAAAAGTCCATAGCCAACGCACAAGATAACCGCAGAAGTCAGCATACCGACCAATAGCCTTGTGACTGCGAAAACGCCCTTGCCGCAGCGGTGCATTTCAAAGCGTTTGAGAGAACTTTTTTCCGACGAAACGCTTTTTACAAATGGCAGCACGCAGATAACAGGCGCAAACATAATAAGCCAACTGCTCATTGCAGAGCGGACAACATTTTCACGGACGACTTGATTATCCGCCGCAAACTGCGCAATATCACCAGATAGCAGCATTGTCGCCACCGAATAGCCCTTTCCGTTTTCAGGGTCGGAATAAACATTTGTCACGCAGCACAAAGCAAATATCATCAGCACACAGACCACTGGGATAGGGCTGACAAACATTCTGCAAAGCTGCATTTTCAGACTTCTGAGAGTTCTCATTGCCGTTTGCTCCTTAATTTTCGGTCATTATGTTCATATCCTCATTGTTAAACAACACAAGCGGCTCGCCTGTTATGGCGTTGACGAACACCATTCGCTCGCTGTCGATAGTGGTATCGAGCCAAATGAACCAGCCGGGTTCAGATTCATAAGTCGTGCCCTCTTGAAAATAAAACTGCCCGTCCGTCTCCTTGTTCCAATCCTCGCCATTGGCTTTCACGACCTTCGGCATATATCCGAAGCCTATCTCGCTGACAGTATACTTGTGATTTGCGGCAAGGGTGTTTTCGCATATATCCAGCGCCGATTGCAGCGTCACATATTCGTTCACATTTTGGGTAACATTGCTGATCTCACAAAAGCCGTGGTCGCCGAGAAATTCGCCAACTTTATCGGGGGAGGTCATATAAAGCTTTGCGCCGAAATATGGGTACTGATCAAAATCGCCGTCACTGTAAAAAAATCTGTTCAGCTCCATACCTTCTGCTGTCCGCTGGATATGGAAAAACAGGGCGTTTTCCTGCTGAAATTTCAGTATATCAACATACGCTATACGCATATCGCCAAAGCCGTTATTGGCCAGCTTTTGCAGAAAACCGTTGACATACTTCACCCCTTGGCTGAGCTTGTATTTCTTCCCGTCCAAAGTGATTTCCTCGTCCGCAAAATCACGATCGACAAATACAGTTTTTATGACCTCACAATCATAAGCAGACTCTCCAGACAGAAAACCAATCCCGCCGTTAGATGCAACATTGAGATAATTTGTGCCGTCATCGTAAACATTTCCGGCAGGCAAAGCGTTGTCAAAGCCCTGATAATACTCGCTTTTATAGTCCTCATCTGCAATAAAAAGCGGTCTTACCTTATCAAAAAGCTGCTCGCAGTCCGCCGCCTGTTTAAGCTGAACGCAATCCGCCTTATGGGGAAAATCCTCCGCCAAAGCGTTCAACGCCTCGGGCTGGATAGTCATATTTTCGTACTCTGTTTTGGTGGAAAGGATATCGTTTTTCACGTCTGAGAGGCTTTCAAATTCAGCATTGACCTCTGCTGCTTTACTGCCATTTGCCCCACTGTTACCCGAACAAGCCGTGAAAGTGAGTAACAACAGCACTAATATAATTGGTATGTATTTATGTTTCATTGCTGCTCCTTTTTTTATTTTTTTGTACTTTATTTATAAAAAGCTGCAAGCTTTATATTACATATTTTACACCATTTTGCAAGGAATTTCAATAGTAGCAGAAAAAAAGCTGTTTATACGGCTATCAATTTATGTTGAAAATTTCATAGATATGAGATATAATGAAGAAATAAGGGCTGCATATTTTATAAAATAATTTTTATAGGGGGGGAAAGATAATGGACAAAAATACAAAAAACGGCGATCTGAGAAAAAGAGTGATTTACATTATTACTGCGATCGTTGCGGTAATTGTGGCACAGGTCATTGCGGATAATCTTCTTGACGGTTCGTTTGCGTGGACTTTGGCAATAATGGTAATTCTGCTGCTGATTTTTGTGCCTATAGGATCGTTTATCGATAAGAAGATAGACGCTCATTATGAAAACGAAAAAATCAGTTGCTAACCAGCAAGTGTGCGAGAGCCTTCTCATCGGACAATATACCGTTAGCCCCAAAATCAATATTTTTAAAATAGGCATTTTGTAATCCCTTGCAGTTTTTTACAATAACATTATGGAATGAACAGTTTGAAAAGTAGCAGTTCGCAAAATCAACGTTCTCAAATGTGGTGCGGTAAAATTCGCAATTCTCAAAATTGCTGCCACATATTGATGAGTCAGAGAATCGTACAGTATTAAATGAGATATCCTGAAACTCATTTTTTATCAGTTTTGAATCGCAAATATTGCATTGCGAAAAAGATGAGTAACCAAATTTATTTTTGCTGATAAGGGCGTCCGAAAAGTTGCAATACTCCCATTTACTTTCAAAAATCATTGAATCATATAGCTCAAGGTCGCTCTGCTCTACCTTAGTAAAGTTGCAATCAACAACATGGATAGAGCCATAATTAGAGCCGGTTATATTGGAAAAAGTCTGCTTTTCATAGTTGTTAAACATAGGTCCTCCTTAAAGTCAACGCATTTTACTTGAGAAACTCATCGGGCATTATATACGATCGTTTCAGATGTTTTGGTATTGGATTTTAAGCCCTATTATTTTCAAAAAAACATCAAAAACATCTTCGTTTTCAATATTCCATTTGTATTTAATACCTATAATCTTTGTTCCTTTAAATCTAATAGTGATGGTTTCGTCATTATAATACGCTGTTATTTGGCAATATATATCTGCCCTAATATTTGTATTGATAAAAGAAAAAAAGCCCGATAAAATCGAGCTTTTCGTGGTGCGGATGACGGGACTTGAACCCACATGACCTTGCGATCACTAGCACCTGAGGGCAGCGTAACGATAGTGCGAGATAGTACCCGATATCCGCCTTTATTTTACTTTACTATTCTCCCATCACTTATCTCAATCACTCTGTCGCATTGTTCGGCGATTTTGGGATCGTGAGTAACTATCACTACTGTACGTCCCTGTTTATTCAATGATTTGAACAGTGCCATGATCTCCGCAGAGGTTTTGGTATCAAGCGCACCTGTTGGTTCATCAGCAAGTATCACGCTCGGCTCGTTTACAATAGCACGCGCAATCGCCACACGCTGTTTCTGACCGCCGGAAAGTTTATTACAAGGCTTTTTCGCAAGTTCCTCAATTCCGACAGATTCAAGTGCGGCAAGCGCTTTTTCCTTTTTATTCTTGATTTTTGGTTTTGCAAAATTCAGCGGTATCATCACGTTTTCCAGTGCAGTAAAATCCTCGACAAGAGAAAAATCCTGCATTACCATACCGATTTTCTCGTTTCGTATTTTTGCATACTGCCGCTCGGAAAGATTCTTGACAAGCTCCCCGTCAAGGGTATACTCGCCGTCCTGATAGTCGTCAATACAGGCAAGGATATGCAAAAGCGTTGACTTTCCAGCACCGGATTTGCCGATTATTGCTGCCATTTCACCGTCCTGAATCTCGCAGGAAACGCCGTGCAGAGCTTCAAACTCGTTGGACTTTTTAGGGTTATATATCTTTGTTATGTTGTTAAGCTTAATCATAATTCCATCTCCCGCAACATATCTTTTATCTTCTTTTTCCCGATTATTAATATAGGCATAATCGATGAAACTATAATTGTAATTATCAGCCATGCTGCACATGAACAAAACTCATTTGTACCAAAAGCAACAATTGATCCGTTAAGCTTTCCACTGATCTTTAAAATATTGAAAAACAAATAAGCAAGAAAACATGAGAAGATACAGCAGCATAATACATTACACATCTGTATTAAAACACAGCCTGCCCTTGTTCCGCCGGAAATGCTGTATATGCCGTAATTTTTCAGCTGCCTGTTTGTACTTATAGCACTCATACTCAAAATGCTTGTAAAAATGAGTATGCTTATGCCGATTATAAGCGGTAATATCATCACCCTTTGCTCGTTTATCTGTTTTAAGCTTGTCTCGTTTATTTTTGATAATTTTATCCCTTTTATATCAAAATCAGCGCCTAACTGAGTGGTGAAATTTTCATATTCCTCATCGCTACGACCCTCTTTGAATTTAATAAGCGACATTCCGGGACAACCGCCTAGCTTTTGATTTTTTTCAGTAAGCAGGAGAATTTCATTTTTATGCTGCGCACTATAATAATTTGGATACAAAGATGAAGCGTCTGAAACTTCGGACATCAATGTATAGGCGTTAAAAACTTTAGCTCCATCGCAAAGCATTCCTACTATTTTAAAATTTAATTCCTTCTCACAATCTGACTGCGGATTGAAAACCACAGTTATCACATCGCCGACCTCATATTCATCACTATAGGATATTACTGCGTTAATTATGCCGTCTTCGCTGTCACATTCGCTTAACCATTTACCCTTTTCAAGGATTGGTATGTAATCATTGATGAATTTGTCATCATAGCTGTTGATATAAACGTACCTGATGTCATTTTTATAAAAGGCATTGCTATTGTTATAAAGTCCGCCAACTGAATTGAAGGAGTAAACCTCGTCAACATATTCAAAACCGCTTATCTCTTCAAGCAGAGGATAATTCGGTATGTCGATACTGCAAATTCCTTCTCCGTCTATATGTTCCTTTATCGGTGAATAAAACTTTGAGATATAGTTTATTGAGGACACACAGTAAACTATCAGTATCAAAGCTGCGGAAATTTGTAGGATTATAAAAATATTAAAAAATATATTACGTTCAAATTCCTTGATACCATATCTGATATATGATGCGCGCACCGTTTTCACCTCCGTGATTTCAGCATTTGCACTGGCGAACGCGAAATGCTGAAATAAATCATTATGTTTTGAGAAACGAAGGTCACAGCTATGTAGATCGCTGCAAGTAAAATATAGTTTTTCACTGAATATGCAAGAGTGACATACGGCAAAATACCGGCTAGTCCGGGAAGTATAAGAAAATTAAAACAAGGTATACATAGAAGAATATTGATTGCGCTATATATCATCATCTCGCCTACCATGATTCTTTTGAGCCTGCCTTTAGAACACCCATTGATCCTGAATATCGCCATAGTTTTTCGCCTGAGGTCGATCACATATTTAAACAATGCCGTGATATTGACAGAAGATATGATCGCAATAACAACGCAGATCGTCATTTTTGTCTGAAAGGTTTTCAGCACCTCGGCATCATAAACCGGCATATCCGAAATTTCCTCATCGCTTATTCTGTCACCAAAGCACTTTTTGAAAATGTTAACAGCGCTGTTATATTCATTCTGATACAGAATCTGTTGTATTTTCACCTGCGGAAAAGTCGTAACTTCGGCATCTGATGGAAAAACCGTATACGGTATAAAATATCTGTCTCCCCAGGTTTTGGTAAATCCGATCACTTCAAAGGTTCCTTCAGGAAGATCGACAAATATTTTGCCGTCTTTATCATATGCCTGATAGCTGTAATCTTCAGGAGAAAGGTCGTCGTCATATCCGATCTCGCTGTCTATCTCTTTGTAACATTCGATCGGGGCTATACATACCTTAGCAGCTTTGTCATAATCTGTTTTACTGAAAGAGCTACCGCTGTACCACCTTCCGTTAGTTTTCAGATTTTTTTTAATATCATACATTTCCCAGCCGTCATTATATGACAGGCAGACGTAATATCCGCCGCAGTCAAAATCTATGTACCCTATTTTATTCCCAAGCGCTGACCCCATCTCGTTAAGAAAAGTCAAAACCGATTCATTTGAAATTGGATTTTCCTCATCAATGTCGCTTTCAAAATCAAAGCTAATCCAATTCTTTTCTTCATCAATAGGCTCATCTGAAGCAATGTCCTTTATCTGCTGTGAATAATTCTGATATATCCCAAATGAAAAAATAATAAGCATCAAGCTTGTGATCTCACAGACCACAAACACAGCAAAGATAACCTTGCTGTGTCTGATAAACTGTGCAATGTTTTTAAGAATAAAAAACATATGCCCCGACCTTTCATGATTTATCCTACGTTTTTGCTGATTGTGGCAACTTTATTTGTATGTGAGGAATCACGATACACAATTACAGTATGTTTATAATTGTTTCCGCCTGAGCTTCTGTAATTTGAACAACCCTTGATGCCGATCGATCCTTTTGTACTGAGTGTTTTATATTCAGATGCTCCATCCAAATATAAGCCGTTAGAATGATACACATCAACGCTAATCTTGGTATATTCTGTCAGAGATTGTTTATTTGTAGCCCTTGTCTGAACAAAATTGCCAGCTTCATAGTAATCCATTTTTGCATATGAATTACCATTGTATGTATAATTATAATTTGATTCATACGTTTGATCAAATGCCCCTACTGATACCATTGCAGTCGTCGCTATCGTGCTGAAGGCAATAATAGAAGCTATACCAATTGTAATAGTTTTTTCATATTCATAAAAATTTCTCCTTTAAATTATAGCATTAATACCAAAAAATATCAATGCAAATCCTTTGTATTCAAACAGTTTCGTAAGCCTGCACAAATTGAATCGTGCAATATTGTTAAATATTTTAGTTCTGCATTGGAATCACCGAGCCTTTCTTCTTATATT
>CAKSAK010000010.1 GCA_934435205.1 uncultured Ruminococcus sp.
ACATATTCTGAATATCCAGCGTCCAATTTTTCTGATACCAGTCTTTTTCCATTGCTTTCATCTAAATTTACCTCCTGGTTTTTATTACTCAAATCTGAAATATTCAAAGTCAAAGTTGCTTCCCGGCAGGAACGCAAATGAAACCTTCTGTTTGCCGCTGATACCTGAGATATCAAAGCTCTTCTGGACATAATTTTCGCTGTCATCTGTCCTGAACTCGCAGAGTATGCGGTTTTCACCCTCGCCGCCGTTCAAAATAAGATGTATGCTGTTGAGGGCAAGCGGTGACTTTCCGCTTATAACGAGCCTGCTAGGCTGTTTTTCAGAGAAATCGAACTCGCCGAAATCAAGCATAACATTGTTGCCTATCTCGGTAACGCACTTTTCGCCCTTTGTGAACTTGTCACCGTAAATGTTGTCAGCCTCAGCCGCATTATTCACCGCAAATTCACGGCTCACCTTTTCAAAGTTGAAGCCGCCCACTTGGAAGCCGTCCTCAGTGAGGATACAAAGAGTTTCAATACCCTTGAGCTTTCTTGTAAGCTTGAAAGTCTCAGGCTTAAAGATCATCCACTCAGGCTCTTTGTGATAGCCGAACGTGCCAAGAAGCTTGCCGCCCTCCTCAGGTATCCCGTCAAAAAAGCTTATTTTAACAGGGTCAAGGGTGTTCGCCCATATCTGCACTGTAACAGTGTCAGAGCCTGCACTGCCGAAGTCAAGATTATCATATGCCGCCCATGATGTGACCTTGCCCATTGCAAAGCCTACACCCTTCTTCATGCCGCTTGAAACGTTGTCGCTCGCCCTTGTGAAAAGTCCTCCGATAACAAACTGATATGGGTCGGTAAGTGCGTTTCCAAGACCCTCAGTAGTGAATTTGAGCATAGAAATGATGTGATAACGCTCAGTGCCGTTTTTGCACATTGCACGAAGCCAGAAGCTTCCGTCGCCCTTTGCTTTCACCTTTACGCCGTCTGCTGTTACCTGGCACTCTGCAAGGTTAGATGTTATGCCCTTTTCATTTGTTACCTTGAACTCGATGTCCTCAGCATAATCTGAATTTGCAGGGAGTGCCTTATAGCCCACTGTTATCTCAGGGTTTTCGCTGTCCAAAGTAAGAGTATCAGCATAAAGCTCTATCTTTCTCACTGGTATCTCGTCTGTTCTTCCGCACTCGGTAGGAGCAAATGCAACGTTTTCAAGCGATGATGTGCCGCTGTCATATTCTGCCTCAACAGCATCAAGGGTAACAACACAGTCAGGCAGACCCTTTGATGTAAGCGTTACCTTTATCTCACCGGTCTTGTCAGTCGCACCGATAACAGCAAGCATTTTTCCTGAGAAAAGCCTGCGTGAAGTGCCTTTGTACTGGTCATAGTCAGTGCTGTCGCCGTTGTCAAGACCCATGAGCCTTGCCGCACCCTCAACGCTAACGTTCACACGATTGTTAGCGTTTGCACAGAAAGTGCCGTCCTTGTCAAACGCAGATATCTCAATGTAAACAAGGTCAGAGCCGTCTGCAAGTATCTCTCTCTTGTCAGGAACAACCTCTATCCTTGCGGCGTCACCGAATGAACGTTGTATATCCTCTGCGATAACATTACCGTTCTCGTCATATGCCACCGCTTTAAGCTCGCCCTTTTCATATGGAATGATATAATCCGCCGTGAGCACCTTGCCGTGCTTGTGGTCGATATCGAATGCACCCATTGAAACTCCGTCCTTGAAAAGCTCAACTCTCGGAGCGTTTGAGCAAACTCTTACGTCGCAAGGCAGACCGTCGCTGAAATCCCAATATGGGAAAATATGCACGAACGGCTCAGCCTTATAGTCCGTCCACTCTGCACGGAAAACATATGCGCTGTCTTTTGCAAAGCCTGCTGTATCGAACTGACCAAAGTAGGAATTTTTCGTGCTGTATGGAGTAGGCTCGCCAATGTAGTCAAAGCCTGTCCAAATGAACTGACCTGCGCAGTATTCAGCGTCACGGTCAGGGATAATGCAAGCCTCGGTATTTTTTGCTCCCCAGCCTGTACAGCTATTGCCCAAAGATGAACACTGCTCGTCATCATCAGTAAGCAAGGTTTCAGACAGCGGGAAATGATAAATTCCACGGCTCTGAACAACAGAAGCCGTTTCACTGCCGTATATCATCCAATCAGGGTGAGCGGCATGGTGTTCCTCATAAAGTCTTTCGCCGTAGTTATAGCCTGCAAGCTTGAGGATATCAGCACACTTCTGACCGTTCTCCCACTGCATATAGTTAGAGCCGAATGTCACATAGCCGTTGCCCTCAGGGTCATGAAGCCTTACGAGCCTTTTGAGCCAAGCTGTTACCTCCTGACCTCTCTCGTCAGCGTGTGTGTCAAATATCTCATTTCCCACACTCCAGCCTATGACAGAAGGGCGGTTCCTGTCACGGCGCACCCATGAAGCCACGTCATTTTCTACCCACTCGTCAAAAAATCTCGCATAGTCATAGTCGGTCTTTGACCGCTCCCACATATCAAAGCCCTCAGAGAGAATGAGCATACCTGTTTCGTCAGCGATGTCCATAAACTCCTCCGCAGGCATATTGTGAGAAGTTCTGATAGCGTTGATCCCCATTTTGCGGAGCTTCTTAAATCTTCTCCTTATAGCCGCAGGATTGGAAACTGCCCCAAGACAGCCGTTGTCATGGTGTTCGCATGAGCCGTGAAGCTTAACGTGTCTGCCGTTGAGATAAAAACCGCTGTCGCACTTGAATTTGATAGTCCTGAAGCCGAATTTCTGACTTACACGCTGAACACAGCCGCCGTCCACAAGAATTTCCGACACCATGGTGTAAAGCACAGGGGAAGTGATATCCCAAAGCTCAGGGTCTTTCACTGTCATGGTCTGAGCGGTGAGAGAATAGCTTACACCCTCTACCCTGACAGCCTCAGGTATGCAGGAAATATCCGCCCCACAAGCGTCAGACTCATAGCTTGCCACCTTTTGACCATTCTTATCAAAAATAGTGTTTCTAATGCGGATACCCCCAAGCGGCGTGCCCTCAGGGCAAAGCATTTCAGCGTTGACAGTAACAAGCCATTCGTCCTCGTCCTTTGCCGTCGTGATGTAAATTCCGTCATTTCCGAAGCGTATCTCAGGGCTTTCGCAAAGCCAAACCTTTCTGAAAATGCCTGCTCCCGAATACCACCTGGAGTTTGGCGAATGATGATCCACACGAACTGTAATAATGTTCTCTCCGTCCTTAACAAGGTCAGTGATATCGAACATAAACGCCGAGTAGCCGTATTTCCATTCACCTGCCAAAGAGCCGTTTACATACACCTTGCTGTCCATGTAAACCCCGTCAAAGCGGATAAAAGTGCGTATGCCCTCTTTCTTTTGGTAAGAAAAAGCCTTTCTGTACCAGCCTGTAGAGGTTTCATACAGGTCATTTGTATCATAAATAAGCCAATCGTGAGGAACGTCCACAGGCTTGAAAGCAAAGTCCTCTGAGTAGTCCGAGCCAAAAGCCGCCTTGTAAAATTCCCAATCGTTGCAAAAAAGCTTTCTGTTTGAGTATGTTTCACAGATATCCATAAAAACTCCTTTATATTTTACTTATCTCAATGTGAAAATGTGCGTTTATCAAAGGCTTTTCAAGCTGATATTTCTCCGCAAGCCTTGGTCCGCAGGAGTTTGAGCCAACGCCTGCCATTGCATAGTCAACGCAGATAACATTGCTCTCGCACCTTTCAAGCTCATAGTTATGCGCCTTTGCCGCAAGCTCCTCCTGCGTGAACTGAGAAGCGTTGAATGAAAACTCCTCTCCTGCGGTGAACTTCACGCTTGCGTCCTCACTGCTCACAGTGAGATATCTGCACCCATAGTGCGATGAATTTTCCTGCGGTCTTATATAATCCTCGTGCATATCCCCGATATCAGCCGCAAATCTGCCCATATAGCAAGCCTGATGCTTGTCTATGTAGCTTTCTGTAGGGCCATATCCGAAATATTCCGCCCTTGAAAAGTCCCTTGGCATGAAAAGCCTCATACCGAACCTTGGAAGCATATCTATCTTGTTTGAAAACTCCGCTTCGCATTTTATGTCAAGCCCACTGCCGTCAATAACATAGACAGCTTTCAGTCTGCAAAACGGCTGTTGTATAGACCAGCCGAAAGACTGTGTTACCCTTATCTCCGCTCTGTTCTCGCTCGCTGAAAGCTCACAGCCGTAGCTTTTCACATCAAAGTCATTAAGATGCACCTTGTACCAATTGTACTTCATGACATCATTATCCGTAGGCGCACGGAAGAAGTTATACTGCAAAGGTCTGTCAAGGAGCTCTCTGCCGCCGAATTTCACAGAAACGAACGCCGTCTTACGCTTGTCAAAGCGGTAAACAACATCTCCCACTGTCACAGTGATATCAAGAGGCGTTTCCACAGCCGTGACCTCGCCTTTCACCTCAGCGGCCTTACAAGCCTTGCCCTCTGCTATCTTAAGCTGATCGAAGCACACCTCATAGTCCTTTTCGCAAAAGTCAGTGTTCTCCTTTGCGGTGAAAATAAACCTTATGAAAGTTTCGTTTTCATACTCCTCTGTATCATTTTGAACATTCACCACAGTGTTTTCCATAGGCTCGATGTCAAAATCCACCCTGCCAATATGGATAATACCGTTTTTGTCCGTTATCTCATAGCGGCAATCGAGAATATCCCCAGCGTTCACAAACTCAAGTGTGCTTGAAAAAACAAAGCTTCCCTCGCTTTCCCCTTTTGTTACACGCACAGGTCTGTATACCTGCTTTACCTCAAGAAGCCCAGTGTGGGGCGTTCTGTCAGGATAAACAAGCCCGTCCATGCAGAAATTGCTGTCATTGTGCCTTTCCCCGAAATCTCCGCCGTAGCCGTATTTGATCCTTCCCTCAGCCGTCTTACCAAGCGGCACAGAATGGTCGCACCACTCCCACACAAAGCCGCCGCAGAAACGCTCGTTTGAGTAGAACACATTGTGATAATCCTCCAGATCTCCCGGACCATTTCCCATGGCGTGGCAGTATTCACACTGCACAAGAGGTCTGTTTTCCTCAGGCTTTTCAAGATAGCCTTTCAGCCCGTTTAGATCCCAATACATACCCGAAACCACGTCAAGCACACTGTCAGAAGTTCCGTCAAGGCAGTGTGTGCTTTCATAATGCACAAGCCTTGTATCATCAAGCCTCTTTATAAGTTCAGCTTCATCAAGCATATTTTTGCCATATCCGCTCTCATTGCCCAGCGACCAGAACACCACGCAAGGGCGGTTGATGTCACGCTTCACAAGACATTCCGCACGGTCTTTTATGGCATTGTTAAACCTCTCATCGCAAGCAAGCATTGCAATGCCCTTGTAGTCTGAATAATCCCACTTGTAGTCATAATAGACCTCCACACAGCCGTGTGACTCCAGATCCGCTTCATCAATAACATAAAGCCCCAGCCTGTCGCAAAGCTGATAAAACACAGGGGAGTTAGGATAATGTGACGTTCTCACAGCGTTTATGTTGTGCTTTTTCATAAGCACAAGGTCTGACTTCATTTGCTCATAAGAAGCATAATATCCCGTGTCAGGATAGCTGTCATGACGATTTACACCCTTGAACTTCACCGCCCTGCCGTTTATCTTAACAACGCCCTTATCCACCTTTACATCTCTGAAACCAACTTCCTCGCCGATAACCTCGTCACCTGCATTGATCGTAAGCCTGTAAAGATAAGGCGTTTCCGCACTCCAAAGCTTCACGTTCTCTAACTTTATCTCAGCGCTCTCACCGTCATAAGCCGAAAACTCAGCCATTGTCACCCCGTCATCATCGCAAAGCTTTGCAAAAACATCACAGCCAAATGCCGTAAAGCTAAGCCTTGCCGAGCCGTTTTCACCGATAACAGTTTTCAAAACATAATTTTCAAGACGCATTTTCGGTCTTGACAGCACATAAACATCTCTGAAAATACCCGAAAGCCTTATCTTGTCCTGATCTTCAAGATAAGTTCCGTCGCACCATTTCAGCACAGCGGCAGTAATGATATTCCTGCCCTCCGTGAGAAACGGCGTGATATCAAACTCCGCCGTAGCGTGAGAAACCTGCGAATAGCCCACAAAGCTGTCGTTCACATACAAATAAACACAGCTATCCACGCCCTCGAAAACAAGCACCCTGTCCATGCCGTCAGGGGAATAATCATACTCACGCTGATAAACTCCCACAGGTATATCGTCAGGCACAAAAGGCGGGTCAAATGGTATTGGATAGCACACGTTCGTATACTGCGGCTTGTCATAGCCGTAAAGCTGCCAGTTTGACGGCACTGGGATAGTGTTCTCAAACTTTTCGTGAATAAAATCGTCCTCTAAATCTATTATGCTGTCATAATAACGAAAACCCCAGTTGCCGTTTAAAAGTTCCATTCTCTGCGAATTTTCACGGTCCTCAAAAGGATCCTGCCCCTTTGCAAACGGCACAAAATAGCAGTGCTTTTCAAGCGTGCCAATGTGCAGCGCCTGAGTATCCTCATGATATACCATTTTCGATCTTGGCGAATTTTCCGCCGCAAGCTTTAAAATATCCATAGCTGTTCTCCTTTACAAGTTTATAAATTACTGTATTTATTTTATCAGCTATTGACAGGCAAGTCAATGAATGATATTATTAATTTATAACAATATGAATATGGAGTTGATATTTTTGTTCTTTGCCGATTATCCTATCCTGGGAAACGAAAAGTCCCTGCCGCTATATCTGGAAAATATGGGTCAGCAGCACTGTCAGGATCACCTTATAAGACCCGAGGGCTACCACTATGACCAGATACTCTACTGCACCAAAGGCAGCGGCACGCTCGTCTTTAATGGCAAGTCCACGCCGATACCGCCTGATACCGCCATATTCATACCCGCAGGAATACCCCACGAATACTATCCGGAAGAGGAAATATGGGATATCCACTGGATAGTCCCATGCGGATATGCCGCAAAGGATATCCTTGCCCAGTTTGGTCTTACCGAGCTTAAAACCTTTCACCTCAGCGACACGAAAATGCTCGAGCATATTTTCCGCAAAATGCACAATGCTCTGCGAACCGACAGCATTTTCGGCAATTACAAAGCCTCAGGCTATTTGTATGATTTTCTTATGGAGTTTTACCGCCTTATCGCCTACAAAGACCCTGCCACAGCAGTGTCCTCCGCCCTTATGAAAGCACTGGACTACATAAACTACAACTACTCCTCACCTATCACAATGGACGAGCTTTGCAGTGTGTCAGGAGTAACGAAACAGCACCTTTGTCTGCTTTTTCGCAAAAAACTCAGTATGCGTCCAATGGAATACATCGCAAAACGTCGTATCCAGGAAGCCAAAGCCCTGCTCACCGGTACAGACAAAAGCATCGAGCAGATAGCCGAAGAAACAGGCTTTTGCTCCGAAAGCTATTTCTGCAAGCTTTTCAAAAGATACGAGGGCATGACCCCCTCCGCTTTCCGCCATATCAAATAACCGCAAACAAAAAAAGAGCCGCCCAAAGGCAGCTCAATTATGCAGAAAATTAGCCCTGCTCCTTCATCTTAGCGAAACACTCGCTGCAGTAAACAGGTCTGTCCTCTCTTGGCTTGAAAGGAATAACAGCCTCGCCGCCGCAAGAAGCACAAGTTGCTGTATAAGTCTGTCTTTCAGACTTTGTAGCAGCCTTTCTTGCATCTCTGCAAGCCTTACATCTCTGTGGCTCGTTTACGAAACCTTTCTCAGCATAGAACTCCTGCTCGCCTGCTGTGAAAACGAACTCGTTTCCGCACTCCTTACATACTAATGTCTTGTCTTCGTACATGGTTCTTACCTCATTACATAAAATTGTGCCTAGTCGGATTTGCACCGACACCTTTGAATAAACAACGCTCTGCTATTAAGCTATACGGCCATATTCCTATCTCAACAGTGATCTCAATTTCCGTCTGACTCTCTGCATTGCATTGTCTACTGCCTTTTCCGACGTACCCAAGCCTAATGCTATCTGATTGTATGACATTCCTCTCAAAAACGATTGAAATACCTGCCACTCCTGCTCCGAAAGTGCAGAAGTGATCTTATCATAAAGCTCATTCAGCTCCTCACGCTCCACTACGACCTCCTCAGGTACAGTGCCACCGCCGCCAAGAATAGCCTCAAGGTCAGCTTCCTCACCGCCTGAAAGAAGTGCATTTCTGTGAACAGACGAAATGATCTTATTTTTTATACATTTTGTAGCGTAAGTTGAAAACTTCGCATTTTTGTCTTCACGATAGGTCCTAACCGCACCCAGAAGCCCCATAAGCCCCTCTTGGACAAGATCCTCGTGAACCTCGGCGCCATATTTTTTTGCCAGAAACTCCACCGTACAGATATATCTCGCAATAAGCTCACCGATAGCCGTTTTGTCACTCTGTGCGTTTAGCACAAGCTGCTCATCTGAAAGCTTTTTATGCTGATCCTGCCGATCGCTTCTCAAAAAATACCGCCCACCTAATCATAGAATTTACCGCAAGACGTGCTTCTATTGCCTGCGTAATGTTATGATACCATTTTAGACCATAAAAGTCAAGAGAATTGACGAAATCCGCCGTCCCTGTCAAAATATTTGTAACATACCACAGTTTTAAGAAAGTATTCTTGTGATTTTCAACAAACAAAAAGTCAGCCGTGTCGAAATACACGGCTGACCGCAATTTACGCAACTTTGATGTTATACACGGCAGTATTTTGCTCTGCCATCGCTGAAAATATCCCCTCCATGGCAATCATCAGCCACAACAAGAGGAAAATCCTCAATGTAAAGTTTTTTCACAGATTCACAGCCCAGCTCCTCAAAAGCCACTACCTCACAAGACTTTATGCAGTTGCAGGCAAGTGCGCCCGCACCGCCTATAGCACAGAGATAGACCGCCCCGTTTCTTACCACAGCGTCCCTTACCTCTTGTGATCTCTCGCCCTTGCCGATCATTCCGCCCAATCCAAGATCAAGCAATCTCGGTGCAAACCTATCCATTCTTCCCGAAGTGGTCGGTCCGCATGAACCGATAGGCTTTCCCTCAGGCGCAGGAGTAGGTCCGGCATAGTAGATAACAGCGTCTTTCAAAGGGATAGGAAGCTCCTTTCCCTCGTCAAGCAAAGCATTGAATCTTTTATGTGCAGCGTCCCTTGCAGTGTACACAACGCCCGAAAGCAATATCTTGTCACCGCATTTAAGCTCTCCGCTCACCGCTTTAAGCTCCTCAGAACGCACCTTTCTTATTTCCGACATGACAAACTGTTATTCAGCGTCATCATCGCTTACAAGAGAAAGACCATCGTCGATAAGATCTCTTGCAGTGTTTACAGCACCGATACTATTGCCATACAGATCGTTAAGTGATGTAACGAGCTGCTGAACAGTTTCGCTCAGACTTGTGAACTGTGTCTTAACAGACTCTCTCAGATCAGCAGACTGCGCTCTGATGTTCTTAGCTTCGTTCTTAGCGTCGCTTACTACCTTTGCAGCTTCGGCATTTGCCTTTGATGTTACGTCAGCGGCTTCTGCGTTAGCCTTAGATGTAACAGCCTCAGCCTCAGCGTTAGCCTTTGATGTTACTTCCTCCGCCTGCTTGTTAGCTGCGCTTGTAACAGCCTCAGCCTCCTGCTTAGCAGCAGCCGTCATTGCAGCAGCGCTTGACTTAGCTGTCTGAAGTGTAGTATCAGCCTCTGTCTGAGCATTTGTAACAAGCTTCTGTGCCTGTGCATTTGCGTCAGCAAGAACCTGATCCTGAAGCTGCTTAGCTTCATCTTCCATCTGCTTAGCAGCCTTCTTAGCTTCCTGAACGACCTTATTAGCTGTGTTCTGAGCTTCCATGAACACGCTTCCAAGATCGAATGCAGGAGCGGCTGTGCCGGCATTAGCCTCAGCAGTTTCCAGCTTCTCTTTAAGATCCTCGATCTCCTGCTTCTGCTTTTCAAGCTCAGCGTCCTTTTCAGTTACCTGCTGCTCATAGTCAGCGATACGAACCTTCATTGTATCAGTATTAGCCATAAGCTCGGCTATCTTGTTCTTTGCCTCTTCTACCTTTTTCTCAAGCTCTTTCTTGCCCTCGAAGTCCTGCTTCTGAGCACCGCCCTGCTTCTCAAGACGTTCGATAGTTTCGTTCTGGTCATTGACCTGAGCCTCAAGAGTATAAATTTTAGAAGTAAGGTCGTCTACATAAGCAAGAACGTCCTGCTTATCAAATCCGCCGACTCTTACCGTTCTTAAATAACCATTACTAGCCATTTCAATCCCTCCACATTAGTGATTATATCTATTATACAATAAACCACGTTATTTTTCAACTGATTTAAGCCGTTTTCAAAAATTTCATTATTCCATACAAAATAGCAACTGAAATTTATACAAAATGTCTTAAAATCATATCTATCACAGAATAATTATATCAAATTTTCCGTAAGATTTCAAGTGGTTTTGCGAAAATTTTTCAATATCCTGATTATTTTCTGAGAATACGAAAATCTCTTCTGCTATGTAAACGTTTTCTGCTCTTGATTCAAACAAGGCGGACAGCGTAAACGCCGATCCGCCTTTGAAAGCATTATTACTTGTTCTTGAAGATATTGAAGATATCGTCGTAATAATTTGGATTATCAGCAGCCTTAACGCCAGCCTTGTGCATCGCTTCAGCGTCAGCCTTTGCGTCGTCAGCCTTCTGAGTAAAATTTGCAGTATATGTTGTTGCAGCCTTTGGTGCAGCCTCAGGAACGTCATCTCTGTCAACAAAGTCAGCAGCGATAACAGTAACGTCCATAGCGTCCTTGGTATCAGGATTTGTACCGTTACCGAAAATGATCTCAACGTTATCGTCAGCAGCGTCTGCTATAGCAGCAGTAAGCTCGTCCATATCACTGATAAGGAGATCCTCGCTCATTGTAACGTTTACGATAAGTCTTCTCGCACCCTTGATAGAAGTTTCAAGAAGGTCGGAAGAAATGACCTGATTGATGATATCCTGTACCTTATCCTTGCCCTCGCCGTGACCGATAGCAATATGCGCTCTGCCTGCGCCCTTAAGAATAGTAGTAACGTCAGCGAAGTCAACGTTGATCTCATCATGTCTTGTAATGATCTCAGCGATAGCGATAACGTCTGTCTTAAGAACTTCATCAGCGATAGCGTAAGACTGCTTCATAGTGAGGCGCATCTCGTTTGTGATAAGGTTCTGGTTAGGGATAACGATAAGAGCGTCAACGTGCTTGATAAGAGCCTCGATACCCTTTTCTGCTCTCTCCATTTTCTTTGCGCCCTCAAATTTGAAAGGCTTTGTAACAACTGCGATAGTAAGCTTGTCAAGTGACTGTGCGATCTCAGCAACTACAGGTGCAGCACCAGTACCTGTTCCGCCGCCCATACCTGCTGTGATGAATACCATGTCAGCGTCCTTGATAGCGTTCTCGATCTCGTCCTTGCTTTCCTGAGCGGAAGCCTCGCCGATCTCAGGCTTTGCGCCTGCGCCCAGACCGTGAGTCAGCTTCTCACCTATCTGGATCTGTGTGTGTGCAGCTGACTTATGCAGTGCCTGGATATCAGTATTAACAGCGATATATTCAACATTTCCCTCGATACCAGCCTGTGCGATACAGTTAAGTGCGTTTCCACCGCCGCCGCCGACACCGATTACCTTGATCTTTGCGCCTACGACCGGCTCTTCAACATACTCGTAACCCATAATAGAACTCCTCCTAAAAGCGAATTTTCATACTTCTCCGTATTTTTACATATCAATTTATCAAATCAAAAATAAAATGCAAAAAAGCCTATGTGCCGAATATGCACATAAATAGATACAATAATATATTATCATACTTTTGTCAAAAAGTAAAGAACTTAAATGAAACCATTATAAATTTTTTATTAATTATCAATAAAACGACTGATTTTTCAGTTTCATTTGTGTATACTATACAATTAGTTATCCTGACCCCTACCAACCTGTGTTCGTCTGATCGTCCACATAACCGTTGTCAGCATATCCATTGTCGGTATAGCCCTGATCACCGCCGTTATCATATTCCCAGTCGGTGTTTCCGTTCTCGTCAGTCCACTGATCTGTGCCTGCATTGTCGGCATCATCATTGCCGTCCCATGTGTTGGTATCGTCGCTGTAGCCCTGGTTATCGTCCCCTGACCATGAGTTATCACTGTCCCATGTGTTGCCGTCATCAATATTAGTATCAGCCGATACCGCACTGCTGCTGTCATCTGGCTTTGCAGAGCTTGTGTCGTCAGGCTTTGACGACTCCTCCTGCGATTTCGGAATAGCCGAAATGCCGCTGTCAGCACCGTTGTAAATAAGCGTACCCTCGTAATCGTCAGTAATGCTCTCGTCAATTACCGCCTTAAGATATGTAAGCTTGTATTCCATATCCACCGAGCTTCCAAGCTTTATTTCAAGCCTGCCGTCATACATAAGCTTGATATCCGAACGGGTGGTAAGGTCAATAGAGTCTATATTTTTAAATTTCAGGTCATGAAGATCATTCAGAAGCTCTTTAAGGATATCCGCCTTAAAGGAATCCTCAGAAGCGAGCTTGTCGCCCTGCTCAAGGCTTTTAAGCTCAAAGCCCTTTATAACAGGTATGTCCCCCGTAGGGTCAGGATTTTTTGCTTCAAGGATCTTTCCTGAAGCAGACAGCACATAATAAGAGTTTTTATACTCGATATCAGCCGCCTTTTCGGCCTCTGTGCAGGTTATAACAAGTGTTGACGGAAATTTCTTTGTGACCTTGACATCATCAAGATACACAAGAGTATCTTTCAAACGCTTTTCTACTATATCCGTATTTGTCCTCACAAGGTTCTGTCCCGTTGAAACGCCGCCCACGCCAAGGATCTGATCCTGCTCGTAAAGGGTAACGCCCTCTATTTTTATCTCCGACACATTAAAAAACAAAAACATACTCAGCACCAGCAGCAGCGCCGCAACCGCAAAAAAGCTGGCAACATACACGTTGCGCATATTCACTGTCCGCTGACGTGCCGCAGGCCGCTGTGAGTTCATTCTGTTTTCCTTGTAAGTTCCGTTCATTTTTTCTCTTTCCTAACTGCTAGTAATTTACACGTTTTATGTTTCCGCCCAGAAGCGTAAAAGCATTTTCAATGCAGTCATAGCCCCTGTCCATAAGCTTTATATTCGTGAGAGATGTTTCTCCCTCTGCAGAAAGCGCCGCCACAGCCAGCGCCGCACCGCCTCTAAGGTCAGGCGCACGGACTTTTGCTCCGTAAAGCTCCTTCACGCCCTCGATAACAGCCACTTTTCCCTCTGTCTTTATATCCGCACCCATTCTCACAAGCTCGTCAACATGGCGGTAGCGGTTTTCAAAAATATTTTCCACCACCACACTGGTGCCTTTTGCCTTAGCAAGAGCCGCCGTGACTATCGCCTGAGCGTCCGTAGGGAATCCCGGGTAAGGCATAGTCCTCACCGTCCGCACAGCTTTTAGCTGTTTAGGCGCTTTTATAAATATCCTGTCCTCATATAGAAATACCTGACAGCCCATTTGCTCAAATATAGGTATGACCGCACGGATATCCCCTGCCCTTGCCCCAAGCAGACCTATCTCGCCGCCTGTTGCCGCCGCTGCACTCATAAAAGTCGCCGCAACTATCCTGTCGGGCATGACAGAGTATTCACAGCCGTGCAGCTTTTCCACACCGCTTATGGTTATCGTTCCGCCTCCTGCGCCGCTTATCTTTGCACCGCAGCAGTTCAGAAACTCCGCAAGATCGCATATCTCAGGCTCTCTTGCCGCATTGTATATCACCGTGTCGCCCTTTGCCAGAACAGCCGCAAGCATGATGTTCTCAGTCGCTCCCACAGAGGGGAACGAAAGGTCTATCCTAGCCCCTCTAAGCCCTCTCGGGCAGGTGCAGCTAAGCACGCCATACTCCTCGTTTATCCTGACGCCCATTTTTCTAAGTGCGCACAGGTGCATATCTATAGGTCTCGGACCAAGCTCACACCCTCCCGGGAATGACAGCCTGCATTCACCTGTTCTTCCAAGAACAGCTCCCAGAAAAACGATAGACGAACGCATCTCTCTCATAAGCTCATCTGGCACAAAGGTCTTTACAGCGCCCCTTGCGTCCACAGTTACACAGCCGTCCTCACGGCTGCACCTTGCCCCAAGCACCGACAGAATGCGGCAAGCCGCAAATACGTCCGAAAGTGCAGGACAGTTATGTAGCCTGATCTCTCCGTTTATAAGAACACACCCTGCCAGCAGCGGCAGAGCTGCGTTTTTTGCTCCCTGAACGGTTATCTCTCCGTTCAGCCTGCTTCCTCCCTGAATGATAAGCCGTTGCATAAGCGTCGCTCCTTTTAAGGTTTTGACTTATCTTATGCAGGACCGCCCATATAGGTTAAAGCTATCTGTTGAGATATATCTCTATGGCGTTTGAAACAGGCATAAAAGCAGGCAAACAAGGCAGATAGGAGTTCTTGCCTATCTTCTTTTTCATATCCTTAGTTGAAAGTATCATGCCGGTAACGCAGTCGTCAAACGTACTATCGTCCATATCAGTGATATTCACAAGTATCCTAACAGTGACCTCCTTGCTGGAAAACGGAGGAACAGTGTCGCCTATTACCTCGCCGTCACCGTTTGTTGTAACGCTGGTCGCATAGCATACCGCCTTGTCATATTCAGAAGAAACATGGCTTATCTCATACTGCGGTATCTTTATCTCAAAAGGAGACGGGTTTTTGATATTGAACACTATATCTGCAAAACGATAGCTTGAACTCAACTCAGAACCAAAAGCCTCTTCGTTGTATACAGAATAATTTGACAGCGCATATGTTTTAAAATCCGTCATACCCATTGTTTTGAACACGTTGTCGTCATATCTCACCACGCTCTTGTCTGCGTCGTTGAAAAACAGCGGTGGGAAGAAGAACACCATAAGCACCAGTATGATGACCACCGTAACGATCACCTTTATCACCTTGCCACGCTTTACATATGCTCCTCTTACCTTTACGCCCTTGTTAAGACCTGTCGCCGCCTGCGCAGGCACAGCCGCAGCGTCCTCAAGGAAATCGTCCTCTTTGTCGTCCTCTTCCTTGTGCTTGGTAGGGTCATCGTAGGTCTTTGTGGCACGGTCGAACTCCCCTGCCTTGTTGAACTTTTCTCCGTCAAAGATCTCATCGGCGGTGCGGTTCACTCCGCTGCCCTTGAACTTTTTATCTGACAGCTTTTTTATCTTGTCAACATCAGGCACTTCAATGCTGTCCATTGAAGCCCTCTTGTTATACTGTCTGTAATTCTTATCCATTATTTTATCCCCTTAAATTTTACGTTCCTTATCCCTTGATAAGCGGCTCTAAAGCCTTGAATATCCTGTCCTCAGTATCGGCAACATGGAGCTTTGCGGCGTTTTCCGAGCACTGCCTCAGCTTCTCAGGGTCTTCTATAAGTCCCTTTACAGTATCGATAAAAAGCTTTTCCGTCAAGTCTTTTTCTTCGATAACAAAGCCTGCTCCTGCGTTTTGCAACACCATGCCGTTGTAATACTGATGATTTTCAGCCACCATAGGCGACGGGATAAGCACAGAAGCTCTGCCCATTGCTTCAAGCTCCGCCAGCGACGCCGCACCGCACCTTGATATAACAAGGTCAGCCGCAGCCATTGCCACAGGCATATTGATATAATCCTTTATGATACGTCTGCTGTTGTCAATGTCTATACCCATAGCCTTCAGCTTATCAGGATAGTCCTTATAACCCTGATAAGTGCCGTAGGAATGTATATGACACACCTTAACATCATTGTCCTGATACCATTTCAAAAGCTTTGCGATATTCTCATTAAGCACTCTCGCACCCAGACTTCCGCCTGTTGAAAGCACACATATCTCGTTCTCGTCAAAGCCAAGCTGTTTTTTAGCCTCCGCCTTTGACATGGTGTTGAAAGCTCCCCTTACAGGCAGACCTGTCACCACGGTCTTAGCATTTTCGGGCATATACTTTTCTGCCTCTTTCACAGTGAGCATAACAACGTCCGCAGACTTTGCAAGTATCTTGTTTGTCACGCCCGGAAAAGCGTTCTGCTCGTGAATAGCCGTCTTTATACCCATTTTAGCGGCTTTTCTAACTATTGGTCCTGAAACATATCCTCCAGTTCCTATAACAAGGTCAGGTCTTGCTTCCTTTATTATCTTCTTTGCAGTGCTTCCCGACTTTGCAAGACACCCTGCCGCATGGATATTTCTTTTGAGATTTGCCCAGTTAGGCTTTCTCTGAAAACCCTCTATCTTTATAGGATAGAATTTATATCCTGCCGCAGGCACGAGCCTTGCTTCAAGCTTTTCAGGATTTCCCGCAAAGCTTATCTCAGCGTCAGGATAGTGTTTTTTTATGATCTCCGCAATGGCAAGAGCAGGATTTACATGACCTGCCGTACCGCCGCCTGCAAGTAAAACTCTGAGCATAGAACTAATACCTCTTTACTTTTTTTTGATGCACTGACGTGAAACGTTCAGCATGATACCCATTTCTGCAAGCTGTATCATCAGCGCAGTACCGCCATAGCTGAAAAACGGCAGCGAGATACCCGTGTTAGGGAAAGCGTTGCAGGCTACCATGATGTTGAAAAGTGCCTGCGAACCTATCTGTATAGTTATACCAGCCGCAAGAAGCATACCAAAGCGGTCTTTGCTTCTTGAAGCGATCATGAAGCCCTCGATTATGAAAAGCACGAACAGCAGTACCACTACCATTGCGCCCACAAAGCCAAGCTCCTCGCAGATGATAGCGAAAACAAAGTCGTTTTGCGACTCAGGGAGATAATATTTCTGTCTTGACTCGCCAAAACCAAGGCCGAACCAGCCGCCCGAGCCTATAGACAACAGCGACTCATAGGTCTGGAAGGTCGTTCCGCTAGGGTCTGACTCAGGGCTTTTCCAGCTCTGTATACGCTCTGAGATGTAAGAAAATCCCGAGCCTGACGCCATTTTGTATACAAGTAACAGCACTCCGAAAACAGCGCACACGCCTATGAACTTCCAAAAAGTCTTTTTCGGCATACCGCTTATGAACATCATAGACACGCCTATGATACCCACCAGCATAACAGCCGACATATGCCTCTGAAAAACAAGCACAAGCGCCACCGCGCCCATTATCACTGTAAACGGTATAATACAGAATTTCCAATCCTTGAACTTAGGATAATTCACCGACATTATGTATGCAAAAATAATAATGAACGTTACCTTCAGAAGCTCCGACGGCTGAAAGTTGATCGGACCTATTTGTATCCAACGCTTTGCACCGGCAACGTCTATTCCGAAAAGAGCTGTATAAAACGTAAGAAGATATGTGGCGATAAACGCAATATATGCTATCTTAGTGTTCTGAAAGAAGTGATAATCAAGATAGCTGGTGGCAAACATCAGAAGAAGACCAAGTCCGGCAGACTTGAGCTGGCTCACCAGATAATAATATCCATCGTTAAATTCACTCAGCCCCCACGCATAGCTTGCAGAAAACATCATCAGAAGTCCGAATACAAGCAATACCATTACAAGAATGAAAAACGGCTTGTCTATCTCCGCAAGTATAAATCTGAATCTATGTTTTCTTTTTGCCTGTGCCACAGGTTGTTTAAGAGGAACGTGACTATTATACACTATGCTTCCGTCACGTTCACGTCTAGGACCTCTTATAGCCAAACAAACAACCTCCCAACAAAATCTCTATATGAAAAACTTTCCCGAATATATCAAAAACCCTATCGCCGCCGCAGCCCCTGCCACAGATATCACAGCGAATATCCCGATCACGGTGTGATCCCCGTGACCCTTTTTCTGCAAATGCTCATGAAGCGTGTAACCTCTCATAAGCAGCTTTTTTCTTATCTTAAACACAATATACTGCAAAAGCCCGCAAGCTCCGTCAACGACCACTGCCGCACCTGCCAGCAGGAAAACGAAATATTCTCCCGAAAGCAGCACCGCCATAGTCATAAGACCCCCAAGTGCCAGCGCACCCGACTCGCCCAAATAAAGCTTCGCAGGACTGCACCCCCAAAAGAGAAAGCCCCCTGCCGCACCCATTGTGCAAACAGCAAAAAGCTGAGCGGCGTCAGAGCCTGCCCCTGCCGCAAGACCGCTTGAAATGCCTGCCGAAAATATCAAAGCCGTTACAGCACACAGCCCGTCAGTACCCGTGTCGGTCTTACCGCCTGCGCAATCGTGTATCTTCACCATGTTTATCACCACTGTCATAAACAGCGGAAAAAGCGGATAAAAAAGCCTGCCGAACTGCACATAGCCCAAGTGAAAAGGCATAAGCACAGCCGTCTGCACTCCTCCGCAGTATCTAAGCCCCACGCATACTCCAAGACATATAAGATACTCCATACATATCTTGTAAAAAGGCTTCATGCCAATGCCAAGCTTTTTCTCCTTAACATAGTCCTCCGAAAGCCCGATAGCCGTGAGCATCAAAACTCCGCCCAGAGCGATAAACACACGCCTTGAAAACTCTCCGTTCTCAAAACTCAGCACCGCCTGCGAGTCATAAAATATTACTCCCGTAACAATGCCAAATATAACGCAGAGCATTATGACAACTCCGCCGAATTTCGGCTCAGAGCCGTCCTTTGCGAACCTGTCGCCTATATAAAAATCAAATTTGCCTGTTTTTATCCTGCGGAAATATGGTATGAACACTCTGCCGAGAACATATCCCAACACCATTTCACACCCCAGTATCACCGCCTGCACGCTCCAACTCATTTTGTCAGCGCATTAAACGCTTCTTCAAGCTTCATTCCTCTGCTTCCCTTGAAAAGCACAGCGTCGCCCTTTGCAACTACCTCTTTCAAAGCCGCCGCAAGCTCCTCTCTGCTTTCAAAGTGCCTGCAATTTTCCTTTGCAAAGCCCTTTTTCTCAGCGCCCTCTATATAGCACTTTGAGTCCTCGCCAAAGCAGTAAAGCAGGTCAGCCTTTGAAGCCGCAACATACTCTCCCACATTTCTGTGATAGGTCTTTGAGTTCTTACCAAGCTCCAGCATATCTCCAAGCACGCAAATGCGCTTGCCCTCCGCCTGTGCCTGTGAAAGCACCGAAAGGCTCGCTTTCATCGAGTCAGGCGCAGCATTGTAGCAGTCAACTATATATGTAACCCCGTCAATGACAGTAACATTCTGTCTTAAACCCTCCGGCTTGAACTGAGCAATGCCCTTTACGATATCCTCAGGAGGGATATCAAGCGCAAGTCCCACGCAGAACGCCGCAAGAGCGTTCTTAACATTATGCTCGCCCAAGCAGTTTATCTGGGCGGCTATCTTTCCGCCCTCATAGTTTATAGTAAATGTTATGCTGTTGTCAACAGTCTTAACACCGCTTGCATAAACATCGCAGTCTTTCTTTGATACAGAATAGTAGTAAACCTTTCTGTCAGAATGTAACTGCACCCCTGCGAGCAATTTATCATCACGGCAAAGTATCAGCGGAGCGTCATAAGCTGCGCCGTCAAGTATCTCAAGCTTCGCCTTGAGAATGTTCTCCTGCGTGCCGAGATTTTCAATATGTGAAATGCCGATGTTCGTTATAACAGCCACGTCAGGCTGACATGACATTGACATTCTTGATATCTCACCCTGATGTGACATACCCATTTCGATAACAGCCGCCTCATAACTGCTGTCAAGACCGAAAAGCGTCTGGGGCATACCTATCTCGTTGTTGTGGTTGCCCTGAGTTTTCAGCGTCTTGTACTTCTGCGCCACAACAAGGGCTATCATATCCTTAGTGGTGGTCTTTCCCACGCTTCCTGTTACGCCAACTACCTTAACACCAAATTTCGACCTGTAATACCCTGCGATATCAAGCAACGCCCTTGCAGTGGAGTCAACTATCATACATCTTGCACCCTCCACAGGTCTTTCCGTAACAACAGCCTCCGCACCAAGCTCCATAGCCTTTGCGGCAAAGTTGTGTCCGTCAAAGTTCTCGCCCTTTAGTGCAATAAAAAGCGAGCCTGGCTTTATTGTTCTCGTATCGGTGGAGATATCGGAAATTTCAACGTCAGCAGGATAGCCGTAGCTTCCGTGAACCGCCGATATTATCTCCTGTAAGCTTAATTTTTCCATTTTAATTCTTATCCGCCGAAGAAACTGCGGTATCTCCTTTCCCTTATCTTATAAATATAGCTAAAAAATCCTGTAGGGGCGTGGCACAATTTCTATGCGACAGCCCACCCTATCGAATTTTAGTAATTCCAAATCATCTATCAGACAACGGGCGAACACTGTTCGCCCCTACATATTTTTTCCTGAGAGTTATCTCTTATCTGCCCTCAGCCTCAAGCTCTTTGAGAGCGTCCGCAACGACTTCTCTCTCGTCAAAATGTATCTTCACGCCCCCTGCAAGTATCTGATAATCCTCATGACCCTTGCCGGCAAGCACGATGATATCGTCCTTTTCCGCATGATGTATAGCCCAGTGGATAGCCTCACGCCTGTCAACGATAGTTATGTAAGGGGTCGTCTTGCCCTCCAGACCTACCAGAACATCGTTTATGATATCCTGCGGATCTTCATTTCTCGGGTTATCGGAAGTGACGATAAGAAAATCAGCATTGTCCGCCGCAGCCGCAGCCATAAGGCTTCTCTTTGAAGCGTCCCTGTTTCCGCCACAGCCGAAAAGGCATTTCACCTTTCCGCTCGCACTGTTCTTTATAGCCGAAAGCACGTTCACAAGTGCGTCAGGAGTGTGAGCATAGTCGCATATAACAGTGAAATCTCTGCCTGTCGGAACTATCTCCGCTCTTCCTCTTACGCCCTGCATAGTACCCAAAGCTCTGATAGTCTTGTCAACGTCAAATCCAAGGGTCTCACAGCAGGCTATAACAGCAAGCGAGTTTGAAACGTTGAAAAGTCCGGGCATATTGAATGAAACATTATGCTTTATCTTTCCGTCAGTGAAAACATACTTTACACCGCTTGCTGAAAGCAGGATATCCTCTGCCCTGAAATCAGCCTTTGTACAGCAAGAATAGGTTTTCGCAGGACAGCTTATCTCTTTGAGATACCTTCTGCCGTATTCATCGTCAATGTTGATGATAGCGTTGTCAGATATAGTGAAAAGTATCTTTTTAGCCTGATAGTAGTTCTCCATTGTGCCGTGAACGTCAAGATGATCCTGCGTCAGGTTAGTGAAAACGCCTACCTTGTAATGACAGCCCGACAGCCTTTTCTGCTCCAAGCCCTGTGAGGAAGCTTCCATAACAACATAGTCGCACTTCTCGTCAGCCATTTTTCTGAAAAGCTCATAAAGGTCATAAGGCTCAGGAGTCGTTCTTGCAGTAGGATAAACGTCGTCGCCTATCTCGTTCTGACAAGTGCCGATAAGACCCACCTTACAGCCGAATGAAGAAAGCACCTTCTTTATAACAGTTGTGATAGTCGTCTTTCCGTTAGTTCCTGTTACACCGATAAGAGTAAGCTCCTTTTCAGGGTGACCGAAAAACGCCGCACACAGCAGAGGAAAAGCCTCTCTCGTATTCTCCACGATTATCTGACAGTCAAGCCCCAGATCTCTTTCGCAGACTACCACTGAACAGCCCTTTTCTATCATGTCCATGGCGGCGTCATGTCCGTCAAAGGTCTTTCCTTTTATGCACACGAACATCGAGCCTGCCTTGACAGCCTTTCTTGTGTCGCTTGTGACGTCGCTTATCTCCATATCAGGCAGAGAAGTTTTCGCAACGCCCGTTATGATATCATATAGTTTCATAATTATCATTCCTTATCATGGTTTCTTACTGTGAGCCTACCGAGGTCACTGCAAATGTTACCGACACAGCCGTTCCCATTGGAACGCTCTGTCCTGCTCCCACGCTCTGATCGGACTGTGCAACTGCACCCTCCTCCTCATAGCCTGAGCCTTCCGCCGTCAGATTAAGTCCGTACATATCAAGCGTAGCCTTTGCCTGCTCCTTTGTAAGTCCTTTAAGTTCAGGCACCGTAACAGTTTCTTCCTTGGCGTTTGCTTCTGTGTAAAGCACAACTGAGCCGCCATGCTCTATCTTTGCGGCAACAGGCGTCTGCTTAACAACAGTGTCGCCCTCGCCCTTGACCTTGACCTCAAGACCAAGATCTTCAAGAGTCTTTGTAGCCTCTTCAACAGTGTAATACTGAACGCTAGGTACTGATACCTGCAAGTCTGCAAGCTCGCTTTCGTCATACTCAGGGAAGATCCCCACATAAGGCAGAACGTCTGAAAGCACGTTCACGCATATAGGCGCCGCCACCTGGCTTCCGTAGAATTTCTCGCCCGTCGGGTGGTCTACCATTACGAGCATTACTATCTCAGGATCGTCAGCAGGAGCGAATGCACAGTATGAAGAAACATACGTCTGACCGGTCGGGTCCTCGTCCATTTTCTGTGAAGTACCCGACTTACCGCCTATCCTGTAGCCCTTTATATAGCAGTTAGAGCCGGGCTGACCTTCAACAACGCCCTCGAGTATCTCTCTCATAGAAGCGGAGGTGTCCTCAGAAATGACCTGACGTCTTACAACAGTGTCCATTTTCTTTACAATGTTGCCGTTCTCGTCAGTTATGCTGTTCACTACCTGCGGTGTAACAAGATAACCGCCGTTTATAGCCGCCGAGTAAGCTGTTATCATCTGTATCGGCGTTACCTTATTGGTCTGACCGAATGAAGATGAAGCAAGCTGAACAGGGCCCATGTTGCTAAGTGGCATACTGATAGAATTTGATTCCGCAGGCAGGTCGATACCTGTCAGCTCGTTGAAACCGAACGCATTGTAATACTGACAGAACTTTTCAGAGCCAAGCTTCATGCCTATCTGAATGAACGCAGGGTTACATGAGTTGAGCATTGCCTGAGCAAAATCCTGCGAACCATGGTCGGTAGTTGACCAGCAGTGGAAAGTCGTGTCTTCCACCTGTATCTGAGTACCACAGCCGAAAGTATCATTAAGTGTGATAGCCTTTTCTTCCAAAGCCGAAGCACCTGTTATGACCTTGAATACAGAACCCGGATTGTATATTTCCGAAACCGCCTTGTTCTTCCACTGAAGCGACCATGCGTCAAGCTGTTTCTGCTTGTAATCGTTTGAATCTTCATCAAGCCCCGCAAGCTCCGCCGCCGTCTTTTCATCGGAGATAGCCGCAGGCTCGTTAGGGTCATAAGGGTCAGAAGTCGCCATTGCGTATATCTGACCTGTCTTAGGATTCATTATGATACCGCAGGCTCTGTCAGTAGGCTGGTTTTCCTCAACTGCCTTTGCAAGCTCTTTTTCAAGGATATACTGAATGTTGGCGTCGATATTAAGATTAAGGTCGTCGCCGTCCTGAGCGTCATAGCTCTGCTTGTATCTGTATGGTATCTCTGTTCCGTCACTTGCCTTTGCAGTGATTATCCTGCCGTCAATGCCGCTGAGATAATCGTCATAATAAGCTTCAAGACCATATATGCCGTTGCCCTCATAGTCCGTGTGACCAAGCACAACAGAAGCAAGAGTATTCTGTGGATAAAGTCGCCTTGTGGTAGGGTCGCACCTTACGCCGTCGATGCCAAGCTCCGTGAGCTTATCCTCGATAGCCGTGGAAACGGTCTTTTCCACCTCTTTTTTCAGCACGATGTACTGAGTATCCGTCTTAGTGAGTTTTTCTTTCACAGTGTTAGTGTCTATCTCAAGATTGAGTGCCAAAAACTCCACAAGCTCGTCAAGACATTCGTCCCCTGATTTCGTTGCGTCAAGTCTTTGCTGATATGTAGCCTTTTTGGAAGCGTCGCTTTCCTTGGCTATATACCCCTTAAGCTCCTCTATCTTCTTGTCATTGTCATCAAGCTTTTCTTTGAGCATAAGAGGGTCTGCATAAACTGTATAGACCGTTGCGCTCTGAGAAAGCACCGTTCCGTTTGAATCATAAATAGTGCCTCTTGACGCTGAAACAGCCGTACTTTTGAGCTGCTGAGCGTTTGCAAGGGACTGCCACTTCTTGCCGTCCTTTACAGACACCGAAAAGATCGTCGCAACCGTATATATAAGTATCGCCGCCACAGGCAGGCTCAGCCAAATATTCAGACGTTGTTTCATTCTGGCACTTGGTCTGTCGGTCATAAATATCTCCTCTCAGGACATCACCGCACATACAGAATCTTCAATAATTTAGCATGATACGGCAAATATCATATTTTCACACATACAAATTAATAGAACAAGAAAGCTAAGCACAAATATCTTGTCCCTAACTTTCCCCATAGTTATTTTATTCACTAAGCCCCGATATATTCCAGAACAGAGCTGAACCAGTGTTTTATCTTAACGAACACATTATCGTCCTCGGCCTTTACCACCTTTGCCACCGAGTCTGAATCCACAGTTACATACTCTATCTGAGATTTATCCAGCTTTTTAAGTCCCAGCTCATTCTCAGCATACTCCTCGACCTTTGACATATTGGTCTTCTGAGCAAGCTCTGACTGTAAGCTTACATTCTCTCCCTGAAGCTGAGCAAGCTGTTCCTCCTGTCTGGTCTGCTCCGAACATAGGCTTGATATTTCGACTCTGCCGTATATCATCGTTCCAAGAACAACCGCCACCAGCAAACAAATGCCTATCACAGCTACTACCGATATAGTTTTCTGCTTCAGCGCAGGGTTTTTCTTATATTTTATGGCTCTCTGAGCCTCCGCCTCCTGAGCGTTGTCATAGGCACTGTAATCAAATGCCAAATTATGTACCTTTGCCATTGCGGTAAAACACCTCTCACGATCCACGGGCAAGCCCGTTATTTACACATTCCCATTTTCACACAAATTCCACTCAGTCCTTGATCTTCTCGATCACCCTGAGCTTAGCACTGCGGCTTCTGTTATTCTCCGCAAGCTCCTTTTCATCAGCCTCTATAGGCTTTCTGTTCACAAGCTTTCCCCTAGGCGTTCTTCCGCATATGCACTGGGGAAAATCAGGCGGGCATATACAGCCCTTGCAGAAGCTCTGAAATCTCTGCTTTACCAATCTGTCCTCCAGCGAGTGGAAAGTGATTATGCAAAGCCTGCCGCCCACGTTAAGGCAGTCAAACGCCTTGTCAAGAGCGATATTCAAATGTTCAAGCTCCTTGTTTACCTCTATCCTGATAGCCTGAAAAGTCTTTTTGCAAGGGTTTTTCTCTCGCCTTGCCTTCTGTGGAACTGCGCTTTTTATTATCTCGGCAAGCTCCATAGTTGTCTCTATCGGTTTTTGTTCTCTGTATTTTACTATCTTAGAAGCAATGCTTCTTGAAAACTTTTCTTCGCCGTACTCGAAAATTATCCTCGCAAGGCTCTGATAATCATATCCGTTCACAACGTCCTTGGCAGAAAGCCCCTCCCCTGACATTCTCATGTCAAGAGGTGCGTCATTGTGATAGGAAAAGCCTCTCTCCGCATTGTCAAGCTGGTAAGAGGAAACGCCCAGATCCATAAGAATGCCGTCAGCACCGCTTATGCCGAGCCTTTCAAATATCTCGTCTATCTCAGAGTAATTCCCTCTCACAACAGTCGCAGGATAGCCTGCCAACCGCTCAGTGGCAGTTTTCACCGCCTCGGGATCTCTGTCTATAGCCACAAGCCTGCCGCCCTTTTCGCCGTCAAGCCTTTTAGCGATCTCTCTTGAATGTCCTGCTCCTCCGGCAGTGCCGTCGCAGTAAATGCCGTCAGGTCTAATGTTCAAACCCTCCAAGCACTCATCAAGCAGTACGGGAACGTGGTTAAATTCCATTAAAAATCAAGTCCCTCCAGAGCTTCCAT
Source organism: uncultured Ruminococcus sp. (assembly GCA_934435205.1). GTDB lineage: Bacteria > Bacillota > Clostridia > Oscillospirales > Ruminococcaceae > Hominimerdicola. Next base: position 25,838 of record CAKSAK010000010.1, read on the forward strand.
AAGCTCGTTATCATCAATGCTGCTGTTGAAATCGTCCCAACGTTTTTTATCCCATATCTCACATCTGTCAGATACTCCGGCCACAACGATCTCCTTTTCAAGCCCTGCCACCTCTCTCAGTGACTGCGGAACAAGTATCCTGCCCTGCTTGTCAGGCTCGACCTCGCATGCCCACGCCATAAAGCTTCGCTGTAAAGCTCTCGCCTTAGCCATAGGCAGACTTCTGATCTTTTCGGCTCTTTTCTCGAAATCCTCAAGGGAATAAACGAACAGACAGCCGTCTATACCTTTAGTTACAATGAACCGCTCGCCGATAAGCTCTCTGAGCTTAGTAGGAAAAGTCATTCTTCCCTTAGCGTCCATAGTCTGATTGTAAGTACCTTTAAGCAAGCACGCCTGCAAGCCGTTCACCTCCCTTGACCGAGTTAAGCAGTGAAATGCCACATTTGAAGCACTCATCACCACTTTTTTGCACTTTTAACCACCGTACAATAATTATACACTATATTATAGAAAATTGCAACAGTAATATTTCCCAAAGTGATTTTTTGCAAGGGATTTTTCTTGGACACTTGGTCAATTTGAGAGAGATTTTAGGGGGATTTTGTAACTTTCACCTTTTGATTTGTCACCGTCTTGTAATTTGTAAACTTTTAATTAATTTTACATCATACAATATCTTGTGGTGTTTTAAACATTTGCGCCTGCATAAAGATAGTAGATATTTCCACTAAGCTCCCATACATTCACATCGTATTGACCTTATAAAACTATTGTAACACAACATATAGTATACGTCAATAGGTTTTGCAAAAAAAAGCACAATTATTTCTGACGCTGTAACAGAAAAAGCAAGAAGGGTGATGAACGGAAGAATATAGTGTCGCAAAAAGGTTAAAATTCGGTAACAGAGAAATTTGTTTTCTGATTTAATTATTACACTTTCCGATTTTGTAAATTTTCATTGCTTAGATAAAGAAAATAAAGTTTGAAGAGGAATGGAGCGAGAGAGATGGTTTTTAACGTTAAAACAGCCAAAAATAATAGTAAAATTGCACAAAACCGCAAAATAAAGTGGCAAAAAAGGCAACTGCAAGGGCAGAGATACAATATGCAGTGGAAAGCGGCGTTCAAATGAGGAATGAGGAGTTAGGAATGAGGAATGACGAAGCTAAACAGCGAGAGAAGCCAATGCAAAGTAAAAGACCCACCGAGCGAAGCGAGCAAAAGGTCCAGGGGCACGCCCCTGGTCAGGGTCAAGGGGTGAAACCCCTTGTGGGTACAGGGCAAAGCCCTGTCGGAGTTTGAGGCAGAGCCTCATTCGGCGACAGCCGACCAAGCGGTGCAGACAAGAAAAAGAAGAATTGCAAAGTTGTGACATAAACAAAGCGGTGTCGGAGAACAAAACTCTGCACCGCTTATACTATCTAATTCCGCAAAGCACCCCCGCAAAGAGCGCAGCGATTTTGCGGCATAGCAAACCATAGCACCAAAATGTAGGGGACGGCGCCCCCGACGTCCCGTTTTGGAGAGTGACAAAGTTTGATTTTAACACAATGTTGTTTAGACGTGCCGTGTTCGGAAATGTTGCGCCGTGCGGTATTTTGAAACATTGTTCCAAATGTTGTGCGGATAACACAAGGTTTTACGTGCAAACAGGCACGGGACGTCGAGGGCGCCGTCCCCTACACATTTCAAAAAGCGGCGCAAAAGTGTTTTATACCACAATGTACGGCGTAAGATGCCCGTCACGGCGAGTGACCGAACATCGTTCGCCCGTTGGCTTCACAACCTTGTATCAGAAAACAAAAAAAAGCGAACGCACCACCCAGTGCGTCCGCCAAGCCTCAGTTATTTACTTACAAAAATTCTCAATGTATCTGTCGATACACTGTGCCACGATCTCAGTAGCGTGTTCACGGTCCTTAACATCATCGACCACAGTGTCCTTGTGTTCAAGTGCCTTGTATACTGAGAAGAAATGACACATCTCATCAAAAATGTGCTTAGGCAGCTCTGAAATGTCCTTATATATGTTGTATGTAGGATCATTGAGCGGAATGCAGATTATCTTCTCGTCAGCCGCACCATTGTCAAGCATGGAGATAACGCCTATAGGATAACAGTCGACCAAAGACAAAGGCGCAAGCGTTTCCGAGCAAAGCACAAGTACGTCCAATGGGTCGCCGTCCTCTGCATACGTCCTAGGGATAAAACCATAGTTTGCAGGATAGTGGGTCGATGTGTAAAGTATCCTGTCCATTCTCAGAAGACCCGTGGTCTTGTCAAGCTCGTATTTTACCTTTGAGCCTTTCGGTATCTCTATTACCGCCGTAAACTTTTCCTTTGTTATCACCTTTGGTGAAATATCGTGCCAGATGTTCATGTTCATTCCTCCTGTATTTTTATTCAGCTTCGTACATACCCTCAGACTTTAGATTTTCAGGTATGTCAAAAACCGTTTCACCGTCCGCCTCAACGCATGAGATACAGCCGGCGTTGTCCTCGTTTATCAAGTCCCACAGCGTTACGACTTCATCTTCACCCACAACGTCTATCCCAAGCCTGTCAAAAAGCTTTTCAAGCTTCTTTGGATTGCGTGAGTATATCTGAAATTCCTGATAGTCTGTGAAATATATCTCCTCGTCATTCTTGTGCGAGCCAAACCCAAACCTTGATACTCCGTCATTTACAAGCACAGTGCCATAACGCTTCATTATGGCAAGGGCGACCTCTTTCGTGCAGTTGTCAAGATAATAGGTCTTGTAGCCCTCCCTCTCGCTGTCAGGAAGCTCCAGAAAGAAGAATATAGGCTCAGCGAGCTTCTCTATCACACCGCAGGCGACCTTCGCCATGATGTCACAACTCAGCACGCCCCTTATATTATCCCCCTGAATGTGGCAGCAAGACCGCAGCTTTTCCGCTCCGCCCACAGATACGCCCTGACAGAGGGTGAAATTATTCTCCATAATATCCTCCGTAAAATAGTTTTATTACCAATAGTATAAACCATTTTCGCAGATATTTCAAGTATAACCTATGAATTTACCTAAAAAGTTTACGGCAGTACAGCCTTTCAGCCGTACCGCCGCCAGAAATCACAAAATTCATAAAAAGAACAGCGTTCTCCCGCATATGTCGCAAACAGCCTATTACTTGCCTCTCTGCTCGATAATGCCGATCATCTCGCCCACATCTTTCATGCCCGAAACCTCGCCCATTTTGAACCTCATCTTGAACTCGTCCTCCACCGCACCGATAAGAGTGATATGCTCGATAGAGTCCCAATCCTCGATATCATCAGCCGTGGTGTTCTCGTCCACCTCCAAAGTATCATCATCAAAAACGTCCCTGAAAACATCATCAAGTCTCTCAATTATCTCGTCCTTGCTAAGCATAATGCTCCTCCTTTACCTTTATAACAGTATTTTTATCCTCATACCCCTCAACTAAAAGCCGCCAAGCCGTGTTGCCCTCTTCGTCCTGAGATATCTTCTCAAAACCGAAGCTTTCATACAGCCCTGCCACCATTTTATTTTTCGCCGTAGGGTAATAATGCCCGTATATCTCCCTTATTCCACGCTTTTTCGCCTGCGCCACCAGACTGTCCAGCATACAAAGCTCCATATCTCTTTTCAGCACACGGCATGACATCAGCCAAAGCTCGATATCAAGCCTGCCCTTGTCCTCGCTGTCTATCTTTCCGATAGTCACCGCCACAACGCCGTTGTCGCCGAATTTGTCATAAAGCTTTCCATAAAGCCTTATGTACTCGTCAGAGTTATAGACCGCCTCCATTTGCTCCGCCGTGTATCTCTTTGTGGTAAGATTGAACTGATTGCTCTTGTTGGTGAGCTGAGTAATCCTTTGCAGATAAAGCGGTGAAAAATCCCCTATCTCTGCCGTCATTTCAAGGCTCAGCAAATATTCATGATAATCCGCAAACCTGCTCTGCGCCTTTGCACGCTGAGCGTTCGCCCTGTACATATCATTGCGCTTGAGATCGTCCTCCGACAGCGTAACAGTTTCAAAATATCCCGAGCGGTCAAGCACCCTTATGTAGTCCGTGACCTCCCCAATCTCAGGCACAGCCGTTCCTGCAAGCTGTCCCCTGACTATCTCCCTCTCCGCAGGGTTATCGTCCACAAAAACGAACGCCTCAGGAAGAATGTTAAGCTCCGCCGCCGTGTCAACGATATTTTTGTCCTTTGGAAGCCAGTTGGCTTTTATCGCCACAAAATCATCAGGCCTTAGCACGCCCTCAGGGTGGGAAAGCCCAGCCAAAGCGTTCTCTTCCTCGTTTTTGGAGCATACCGTCAAAAGCACGCCCAAGTCCTTGTGCGCCTTAACATACTGCTGAAACTCAAAATAAGCCATTGCCTCAGCCGTTTCCTTGCCTATCTCCAGATTTTCCACACCGTCGTCACCAACGATGCCGCCCCAAAGAGTGTTGTCAAGGTCAAGAGCCAAAGCCTTTTTGTTCTTTCCAAAGATAGCCTTTATAATATTCGCCACCTGAAAAGCCAGCTCAGGTATAGCCTCGATATTTAGGGCATATTTGTAGAGATACCAATACTTCGGCTCGCTCCACTTTTCAAGCCCATACGCCGCTGACAGCCAGTTTATATCATTGAGATAAACCTCCGACCTCTGCGCTATCCTGTCATACAAAGCCGAATTGAGTCTTGTTACGAAGTTCACCTTTCCACGCCTGTCAGAAGCGTCCATGTTCCCCATAAGGCGGAAAAACGGAAGCTCAAAATTGTTCTGTATCACAGGACAGCCGAAATGCTCTTTAACCCCGTCCCAAGCCTGAGAAAGCTTGTCAAGCTCAGCGTTCAAACCCTGCTCTATCTCCTCTTCCCTCGACCTAGGGGTAGGTGAAAAGCTGAGATTTCTAAGGCTCGTGTGTATATAAACTATATCAGGCTTAAAGCGGTCAAGCTCCTCATTTGAGAACACAGCGTCCTGCCAGAACTGCCCGTATTCCGATCGATAGAACTCACATTCAAAGCCCATGTCAAGCAAAAACAGTTCCAATACCGACACGATATCGTCCGTAGTCGAGCCACCCAGCACAGCCACCCTCTTTTTCAGCCGCACCGCTCCGTCCCCGAGAAGCTGCCTTTTCAGCGACCTTTTCTTTTTCATTATAAACCCATTGTCAAATGGATACTCCAACTCTTTCATTCTTTTTTACCTTCTCTTAAATAACTCTCAGCCCCTATGAGCCTGTCACTTCTTCCTGCTGTACCTAAAATCGCAGTATGGCGCACCCTCAGCAATAGTCCCCGTCCTAACGAGTTTCATGTTCATCATGTCCGCCAGCACAAAGTCCATTTTGCATATGTAAGCCGCCAGCTCAGGACACCCCTCGTCCTTGCAAAGCTTGCACGCCCCACATTCGTGATAATCATACCCAAGGTCATATTCACCATTTGCAGGCAGAATATCCACCACCCAATCGTTCTCATATAACCTCTTGTGGCTGTCCTCCGACCATTTCAAACGCCCGGGCATCTTCTTAGGGTCAAGATAACTGTCCACATCACCCATGACCTTGTGAAAAAGCTTTGAAGCGCAAAGTCCGTCACGGAATATCTCATAATTCTCCTGCGCAGACTTTCCTGTGCTTCTGTTCATGGCAATGTAATAGCTCGCCATAATGTACGAGCTCAGAAGCTTTGACTTACCAATATCTTTCGCCCTAGCAATTATCTTCCCGTGCTCTACCTCTATCTTTTTAGCCACATCTTTCGAGAAACCTCTCCGTTTAAGCTCCGCCTTTACCACGCTATGATAAAAGTGATATATCATCTTCACGCCAAACGTATCTTCCATAATTTCACCTTTCTATCTTTTAAACAACGCCAAAACTATTCTCGATTATCCATATTGTAAATAACGCAGGCAAACCCTGCTATCACCGCAAACAGTATCGCACCGCCCATTTCCTCCTGCAATGCCGCCCCGACAAAATAGCCAGCCATAGCCGCAAAAAACATGATAACAACAGCCGCCACCGTCCTAAATTTTTTCATAACGCTCAACCTCCAGCCTATCACATATTATCCAAAGCCATACGGCAAACCTCGTCCGTTAGCTTCACCTTACCCAAACCTACAGCACACAAACCACAAACCAGTACACATAAGGCACCAGCGTCATAATGATATCATAAACCGCAAAGATCTTTCCCGACAGAGCATGACCATTCGCCGTACCCTTTTTCCAAACCAACAAACTGTACAGCACGCTCACCGCAATATGTATCAAACCACAAGCAAAAATTATCCAGTGAAAAACATCGTCCTGAAACTTCCCCTCACTGCCTGTCAGCTCAAAGCTAATGATTATCACCCAGCCCAAAAGGTCATTTCCCAGACCACTGATAACATGAGCCGCTATAGCCAAAAATTTCTTCATAAGCATACCCCCTATGCCAAAAGCATCTATTTTTTTATTTTCTGATAACTCACATTTTATCATCACCCTGCACAAATTCCTCCCCACAAATTTGTGCAAACAAATGATTTTATATTTAATTTGGCAACATTTCTGCAATTGTTGCATTTTTTATGCAACAAAGCACCCCTTTTTCGTGTATAAGTAGAAAGCGTTTTGATACTTGCGGGCACGTACAAGCCCTGCGACTTAGTGAAACCGAGGTGCGTTTCTGGAACAGGCTGTAGAGTACTTGTGTCAAAGCGTGGGTGTGCATTGCGGTATTTTGTGTATACGCAACCAAGGGCATAATACCCAATGTCACACCCCGAATGTAACTTGAAAATTGAATATAAAAACGGCTAAAACACGAAACCTATGGCAACGCATTTGTAGGGGCGAACAGCGTTCGCCCGTCGAAGAAACAAGTCCACGATTACAACCATTGTAGGACAGAACAAAAAACTATCCTATCACGCTTGTAGGGGCTTGGCGAAATTTCTGTTCGCAAGCTCACAGAAATGCGACAGCCCGCTCGAAGGAGCGAAGTTTGAATTTACCATAAAGTCATGCAGATGTACAAAGACGTGCGAGGGGGTCGGGACGTCGAGGGCGCCGTCCCCTACAATGTTGAATTTACAACAAATTCTAAACACGGGCGACCCAAGGTCGCCCCTACAAATATTTGGGCAAGTCCTACCACCGCAAAATCGCTTCGCTCGGTGCTTTATTTTACTTTATGCTTGTAATTAACTCTGGTCAGCTATGCTCATTCCTCATTCCTCATTCCTCATTCATCATTCCTCACTCCTCACTTAAACTGCTACTGTATCCTAATATTATTCAAACAATCCACCTTGCTAGGCGTTGAACAGCTCGTCAACGATATTGCAAACAGAAGGTCCGTACAACCCACTTCTTTACAAAAATCAATAGCGTTTATATCAAAATATCTGAAATCACACACATAGATCTTTGAGAAACCATGGGTGAAAAATGGTATCAGAGCATTTCCAAAGCTGTCCTTGAACACAACAAGCACTCTGCCATTGTCCACGCCCGTATCTATCTCAGCTATCTCCTGATCCACGTTGAGTATCGCAGAATAGCAGTTCACGCCCTCTGCATAGTCAAAAAACAGCGTAGACTCCACAGGGTTTTTAAACTCCGTATCATAATACTTTACCGTCAGATCATCATTATTGTCAGGCTTATAGTAAATGAACTTGTCAGGATATTTCTGAAGCTCACTGTTATAGTTGCTGTAAGCATACATCGTTCCCACAAAGCCGTCTATCTCCCATTTATCGTAGGTGTCAAGGCTAGGAAAATCTATTCCCGACTGATCAGCAAAAATCTGCGCCGCATAATATGCTCCCAAAGGCTGCCAGTGGTGATCAGTTCTTGAGTAGATATATTCCTTTGTATGCTCAGCAAGAGCGTCATAAACATCGGTATTGATTATTCCGTTAAGACCTGCGGCAATGTTGTCTATATTGTCTTTCTGATCTGAAACAGCGTCCTTGAGATTGTTCGGCATATAATAAGCCGCCGAAGTCGGGATAGACATATTGTATACATTCACGCTGTCCCCAAGGTCAGCTTTCCACTTATTTATGGTGTTCGCATACTTGTCGCCGTTCTCGAACGTGCCATAGTATGCACCCATTGCACGGACGTTTTTGCCCTTGCCTGATACGATAACATCGCCCTCCCACTGACCGTCGTCAAGATTGTCAGGCACATCAACTACCTTTTCGCTTTCCGTTGATTTTTTCGTAGTTGTGCTTGTGTCAGTGGTCTTTGTATCCGCAGTGGTGGTGGTCCTCGAACCCGTAAAAGCTGTTACAGTTGTTGTTTTTGCGATCTTATCCTGATCCAGCTCTTCTTTTTTCACTGTCTTGAAATCGCCTGTTATAACAGTATCATTAAGCTTTATTCCAAGCATATTAGTGAAATCAGAGCAGAAAGATTTAAGCTTTTCTCTGTTTGGAACAGTGTCAGTGAAATATTCAGTTATTCCGCTTGTAAAGTCGCCGTCAAAATATGATGACAGCGAAAATTTCGGAAAAGTCGCAAGGTTTCTGTTTTCTGACTGGATAAAACCGCTTTCACGCTTCATCACAAGCAGTGCCACAAACACGCCGAAAACAATAAGCAGGCAGACAACAGAGTTTATAACATTAAATTCCAGCTCGTGTATATTGTTTTTCTTAGCCTTTTCACGTTCCTCACGACGTTTTTTTGCCTTTTCGATGCCTTTTCTGTAAGCTTCCTCTGCCTTAGCGTCGCTTTCTTCTTTTTCCACAGGCTGAGGCTTCGGCTCAGATCTAGGCTCAGCCTTTTTTTCAGCTTCCCTGACAGGCTTCTGCTCTTTCTGAACAGGCACTCTGACATTTATAGTCGCCTCTACCCTGCTTGGCTTCTGAGCATTCTCAGGCTTTTTCTCAGGGCTTCTCTTGTCGATTATCTCGACCCTTTTTCCTGCGATAACAGGACCTTTATCCTGTGCCGCTGCGTCATATTCCCTATAATAGCTATCAGGAATTTTCAGCACGAAATTTTTCTTGTTAGGCAGTTTTTTCACAGTTCCGTCTGCCGAAACTGCCACAGATATCTCTTTTTTAGTGCCGTTTATGTGATTTTTCTCTTTGGAAAATGGGATAATGACCTCATTATCGGAAGCCTTTTCCTCAGCATTTTTACTCTGACCATTCTGAACAGGCTTAGATTTTTCAACTTTTTCGGCTTTTTTCTCCGAAGTTTTCGGGGCTTCTTTTTTATCGTCATCATCAGTATTTAGCCACACGCTTTTCTTTGGCTTCAAAACAGGCTCGTCCGTCCAAATGCTGTGGCTGAGAGCCTTGTTTTTTCTGACTATCTTTTCCACTATCTCGTCATGTACAGTGGAGCTTTCCTCTGCTTCGTCAACTTTTGCCCTGCTGACAGCTTCGGGCTTTTTCTTTACCTCGCCTATAGGCTTTCCACCGAAAGTAACGCTGTCAAGATACTCTGTATAGGCTTCTGAAAGAGCCTTTGTATCAGGCAGTTTGAAGTCCTTTTCAAAATCTTTATTATTTGCCATACTCTTTCACCTGCCTAAAATCTGAAATACAAGAACGGATTGTTTGTTGTGTTCACAAGCAGAACGCTTGAAAGAACAAGTATCGCCGCATTGCATAGGATACCTGCGGACTGCATAAAACAGGCTGTACCCTTTGCAGAAAGCGCCTTTTCCTTGATCTTTGGTATAACAGGCATTGTGAAAAGCACTGCCACTGCAAAAAGCCATATATTGTTCATGAAAAGGTGCTGTGTAACTGTGTCGGTGAGCTTGTTTCCGTTTGCTCCAACAAGTGCCTTGAAGAACGTACCCAACGAGCCGAGGTTTTCAAAATAGAATATTCCGAAGCCTATGAAAATAACAAGCTTTGTATAGATATGTGCAAGTGGGACAGGCATTTTCTTCATGCGCTTTTTGCCTATGAGCATTTCAAAGAATATGAACATTCCATAGTAAAGTCCCCAGAAAACGAAGTTCCAGCTTGCACCGTGCCAAAGTCCTGTGCAGAACCATACAAGGAAAAGTCCTCCGTATTTTCTTCTTTTGCCGAAAATAGGGAGATAAAGCACATAATCTCTGAAAAATGAGCTAAGTGAGATATGCCACCTCTGCCAGAACTCTGAGATAGTTTTGCAGATAAAAGGATATTTAAAGTTCTCGTCAAAGTGGAAGCCGAATATCCTGCCAAGACCGATAGCGATATCGGAATAGCCTGAGAAGTCAAAATAATACCACAGACCCACAAGGATAGCACCGAGCCATGTGCCTGCCACAGAGAGGGTCTTTATATTTTCATAGCCGTTTGAAGCAGAGCCGAAAAGGGCTGTTACAATGGTGCTGAGATTATTTGCGATTATGACCTTTTTGCCAAGTCCGAGGATTATCCTTGAAAAGCCGTCGGAAATATCCTTTGCGGTGGTCTTTCTTTCGTTTATCTCCTCGCCGATAACGGAGTATCTTACGATAGGTCCTGCAACGAGCTGTGGGAACATTGATACATACAAAAGAAATCTGCCGAAATTTCTCTGGGGTTTGACCTTGCCCCAATAGCAATCGACGGTATAGGAAATAGTCTGGAACGTATAGAAAGAGATACCGATAGGCAGGACGATATTAGGCACAGGTATCCCCAAGCCAAACCAATTGTTTAGATTTTCCACAAAGAAAGCCGTATACTTAAAACCGAACAGCACTCCGAGATTAAAGACAAGCGACCATGCAAGCGCCGCTTTTGCCTGCCAGCCTTCGGGGTGTTTTTCTATCACCCGACCATTTATGTAGTCCACAAGTGAGGAAACTATGAGGATACTCACCCAGACAGGCTCGCCCCATGCGTAAAAGATAAGTGAAAATACCACCAGCACTGCATTTCTTATGGCTGTACTGCGTGTGATAAAATAGCATATCAGGCACACAGGCAGGAAGAAATACAAGAAAAAAAGATCCGCAAATACCACAACAAAACTCCTAACAAAAATTGATAAAACAGCCAAAGTCGGCTTGTTCCGACAAAAGGCGATACACATTTAAGTATATCACTGCACACACTAAAAGTCAATTAAAATGGGGGTCCGTGGAAAGTTTTTCGGTTATGCACAAAAAAAAGCCGCACAAATTGTACGGCTGAGAGTGTCGAAAAAGCAACAAATCAACGGGCGAACGCTGTTCGCCCCTACATATAAACAGCGTATTTACGCCATTTGTAGGGGACGGCGCCCTCGACGTCCCACTTGTTTCGGACTTTTTCAACAAACTGAGCCGCACAAATTGTACGGCTTTGAATGTCATATAAATGAGTTATCAAGCAAACAAAAAAGGGCGACCAGAGGTCGCCCCTACAGAAAGTCACGCAGTTACGCTGTTTAATACTTTATTTTCAGGGTCTTGCCCGGAACGCTCACGCCGTCTGACAGGGTGATAGGGAGCTTTTGCTCCTCCGAGAAGCCGATAGTTTCGCCGTCTTTAAGCTCAACGCCCTCAGAAAGAACATACTCGGAGATAGAAAGCAGGAAGCCCAAGAGATCGTTAGGCTGTTTTGGAGAGTCAACTATTTCCATTTCCTCATATCCGAAAAATCTCATGCCTGATGTGAAGGCGCAAAGACCTGTTTTGGCAAGATACATACCTGTATAAATAAGAATAGGCATTGGATACTCGCCGTCTTTGATAGTTTCAGCAAAGTTCACATAGAAATTCTTCTCATAAACTGTCGGGTCTTTATAGATACCGATAGCGTTATCGAGCTTGAGCAGAGAGCTTGCCACCTTTGCAAAGAGGATAGCCTGCTCAACAGCGCTTGTTTTATTCATTACAGCGAGCATAACGTGCGCCTGATGCTTAGCGACCTCGTTTGCGCCCTCTTTCCAGAGAATATTATACTTTGCCGCATTTTCAGCTTCCTTGTTAGGAACTGGGTTAGGCATAAGTGAGCAAGCGACCACCATATCGCCAACCTTGAATACCATGGCGTTGTCTTTTACATCGTCCTGCGGAACGATGTTCCAATCGTCTTTCAGGAACTTTTTAAATCTGAGCCAATCCATGTTAGCGTCTGTGTAGAGAACGAAGCCTGCAAGGACGTTGCCTTCCTTTTTATCGTCCTTGGTTTCCTGAACGTTTTTGTTTTCTTCTGACATTTTGTTACCTCCATAAGATAAAGTCTGTTGAGGACATTATAGCACACTTAGGGAGAAAATGCAACAGGGGGGTAAATGAGGAATGAGGAGTGAGGAATGAGGAATTATGGTATCGCCTGCGGCGATGATTTTTTTGTAGGGGCGAACAGCGTTCGCCCGTTAATTTAACGCTTTTGCGACATACTGGTGCGACCTTTGGTCGCCAGCTTGTTTTTTGTCCTTCTTTATCGCCCTTCCCCTCAATAATTTGTATACCATGTACCTGCACAAAAACGCCGTTCCGACTTCTCGTCAGAACGGCGTGGTTATTATTCTGTTACCGCTGTTTCCTCAGCCTGCTGTGTTTCAGGCTCGTTGAAAGGCAGCTTCACCGTTATGGTAGTTCCCTTTTCAAGCTGGCTTTCAAGGGATATCTCACCGCTGTGATATGCGACTATATGCTTTACAATAGAAAGTCCCAGACCTGTGCCGCCTATCTTCTTTGAACGGCTTTTATCAACTCGGTAAAAACGTTCAAATATTCGGCTTTGATGTTCGTCGGATATGCCTATGCCCGTGTCGCTGAACACTGCCACGGCTTTGCCGTCCTCTATGCCGACCGTTACTTTCAGGCTTCCGCCCTCATGATTATACTTTATGGCGTTGTCCATGAGATTTAAAAACAGTTCTGTGATGTAGCTCTGATTGCCGTATATCTGAACAGGTTCGCCCTCAATGGTCATTGTGACCTCTCTGTTGTCTGCCTTGTGACGGAGTATCTCCTCTACGTCATGGGCGGTTTTCAGCAGGTCTATCTTATCGTTCAAAACGTGTTCCTGCTCCTCTATCTGGGAAAGCCTGATAATATCGTTTATAAGATACAAAAGTCTTTCGCTTTCACGATATATCATGCCACCGTATTTCTTCACGTCCTCTTCCTTGGTGAAGATGCCGTTTTCAAGAAGCTCGCCAAAGCCTTTTATGGTAGTAAGCGGAGTTTTAAGCTCGTGAGATACGTTGGCTGAGAAGTCACGGCGTATCTGCTCGCTTTGTATCTCCTCTGTTACGTCAACAAAGAAGATTATGATACCAAAATCAAGGGTATTCTCGCTGTAGACCTTATTTGCAAAGGTACGGTAAAAACGGCTTTTTTCTGTGATGATACCGTTTGCTGCACCGCTTTCCTTGGCTTCTTCAAGCAGACCTATTATCTGCTGATCGTTTGTCATATGGTTTATCTTGGTATGTTCTGTAGGGTCAAAGCTGTTGCCGAGAATTTTTTGTGCGCTCTTATTTACTGAAAGCACTGTCATATCCTCGTCAAGAAGTATCATGCCCTCAACCATATTTTCGGTAATGAGAGATATTTTTTCTCTCTCTGCTTTTATCTTATTCATGTTCTTATGTATTCGCCCCATAAGAACGTCTGCATTTTTTATGATAGGTTCAAGCTCCTCATAAGGCGTTTCAAACTGACCGATATTCTCGTTTCTCAGATCAAGCTGTTTTACAAGGGAATTTATCGGCTTTATCATGCTTTCCGAAAGCTTTATGGAGATTATGGTGGTGACAAAGATTATGCCCCCTGCGAATACCACGAGCATTGGTATAAATGCAAGAAATACTCCTGCAAGGTTTTCTTTATCGGTGGAAAATCTCAGCACGCCGCTGTCATATTTTATGGCATAATAATAAGTAGTGTATCCAAGGGTTTTGGAAAATCTTGTGGCTTCGCCCTCGCCCTTTGCCATGGCTTTTCTGAACTCCTCACGGTCGGAGTGGTTTTCCATTTTGGCGGTATCTGCTTCAGAGTCATATTTTACATTGCCCTGTGCGTCAATGAAGGTGACACGGACATCATATTCCACTGATCTTTCCAATATATCAGCCATTTCTGAGGGTTCATTGTTTCCTGCGGCAACGAGCTTTGCAGCGGATTTAAGCTCGTTTTTAGTGAAACGCTGATAGGAAGAATATCCGAGAGAGCCTGCTACTAAAAGAAAAAACAGCACTGTACATGAAACAAGTATTGTCATGACTTTATAGAGCTTTTTCTGCATATGCTGTTCCTCCTTATCTGAAAAATTCTTTTAGATCTTATATCCTACGCCACGGACGGTCTTGATAAGATCCGTACAGCCTGCGGCTTCAAGCTTTTGTCTGAGGGTCTTGATGTGCATATCAACAGTTCTTGTTTCCCCTGCGAACTCATAGCCCCAGACCATTTCCATAAGCTTATCACGGCTCACGGCTATGGACTTATGGCGCATAAGATACATCAAAAGCTCAAATTCCTTATAGGTCAGAACGACCTCCTGTCCGTTATATGTACAGATACGTCTTGAAGCGTCAAGGGATACGCCCTGTTCTTCTATGACATCGGCTTCGGCATTCTGCTTGCCTGCACGTCTTAAAACGGCTTTTATTCTTGAAAGCAGTTCCATTACGCCGAACGGCTTTGTTATATAATCATCTGCACCCATTTCAAGACCTGACACCTTATCAAGCTCGCTTGATTTTGCGGTGAGCATTATAACAGGAACGTCCTGAGTGCGGCTGTCTTTTTTGAGCTTTGAAAGTATGGAATAGCCGTCCTCGTCAGGAAGCATTATATCAAGAAGCACCAGCGAAGGCTCTTTGCTTCTTATCTCTTCATAAAACGGCTTTGCTTTCGGAAATGCTTTCACCTCATATCCGCCCGATTTAAGTGCGCAGGATATAAGCTCTCTTATTCCGTCATCGTCTTCTACACAATATATAAGTGCCATATAATAACCCCCTTAATATTCCTTTGCAGGCAGAGCGTATTTCTCGCTGTAACGCTTGACCTGTCCGTCAAAGCCCTCGCCTGAATTTTTAAGCATCTGAACATACTCGTGAACGTCAAAGCTTTCGTCATTTTCCTGTATAAGACAGACCGCTATATTTGAGCAATGGTCTGAAACTCGTTCCAAATTTGTGAGCAGGTCGGAGAACACAAAGCCCATTTCTATGGTACACTCGCCTGTCTGAAGTCTTTTTACATGGCGGTTTTTAAGCTTTGTTCTTATCTTATCCACCACTTCTTCCAGAGGCTCTACTCTTGTGGCAAGCTCCAGATCGTGCTTTTCAAAGGCTTCCATGGCGATATCCAAAACATCTCTTACAGCACTGCACATGACCTTCACTTCGGCTGTTGCCTGTGATGTGAAATTCAGATCCTTCTGCTGTTTTTCCTCGGCAACAGACACCATATTCATGGCGTGGTCTGAGATACGCTCAAAGTCGCCTATAACATGAAGTATAGTTGAAACGGACTGAGAATCCTTTGCAGAAAGATCTCGGCTCGAAAGCTTTACAAGATATGTGCCTAGTCTATCTTCATAGAGATCGACGGCGGCTTCATTTGCGGCTATCTGCTCTGCTTTTTCCTTATCGTATTTATCAACGCAGATGCTCATTGCCATGTCTATGCTTTCTTTTGCTATCTCGCCCATGCGGTTTGTAAGCTCTCTGCACTTTTCAACTGCAAAAGACGGTGACTGGAGAAATCTTTCGTCAAGAAGCTTGAACTGCTCTTCGATATTGTTCTTATTTCCCTCACCCTCTTTGTCTTTGACAGTGAGGTAGGCAAGCTTTTCAAGGACTTTGATAAATGGCAGAAGCACGATAGATGTTGACAGGTTGAATATAGTATGCACAATAGCTATCTCCTTTGCACCAACAACTCCGTCGATGAATGAGAAGCCGATAAAGGCGTTGAGCAGATAGAAAACTGTAAGGAAAAGCACTGTTCCTATTATATTAAAATAGAGGTGGACAACTGCAACACGCTTTGCGTTCTTGCTTGTGCCTATTGATGAAAGCAGTGCTGTTACGCAAGTTCCTATGTTCTGACCGAGTATTATCGGCAATGCAGAGCCGAAGGTTATCGCTCCTGTTGCAGAGAGAGCCTGAAGGATACCAACGGAAGCAGATGAGGACTGAATGATAGCGGTAAGAAGTGCGCCTGCAAGAACGCCCAAGATAGGGTTTTTGAACCAGAGAAGCACTTCTGCGAACTCAGGAACGTCTTTAAGAGGTGCGACTGCACCGCTCATTGAGTCCATTCCGAACATGAGCACTGCAAAGCCTACGAGTATAGATGCGATATCCTTTTTCTTATCGTTTTTGGAGAACGTCAGCATTGCAACGCCTATTATCGCAAGGATAGGCGAGAACGAGGACGGCTTGAGCATATTTATAAGAAAGCTGTCGCCGCTAAGTCCTGACAGAGATAATATCCACGCTGTTACGGTAGTACCGATATTTGCGCCCATTATAACGCCTATGGCGGAATGGAGCTTCATGATGCCTGCATTTACAAAGCCCACGAGCATTACTGTGGTGGCTGAGGAGGACTGGATGACCGCTGTTACAGAAAGTCCAAGCAACATTGCCTTGATAGGGTTTGAGGTGAGCCTTTCAAATATTTTTTCAAGCTTTCCTCCTGCGAGTTTTTCCAGCCCGTTACCCATTACATTCATTCCGTAAAGGAACATTGCAAGACCGCCTATAAGGGTCAGAACATTAAAAATCGTCATACTGACACTCCCTGATAATAATTTTACACTATTGTTACAATGTTTACAATGAACATTATACAACATAATTGTAAAATAACAAATCAGGCTGAGTAAAATCTGAGTAAAATCGTACAAGAAGAGCAAAAAGGCGGTATTTCCGCCTTTTTAGTATATTGAAAGCTCTCTGTGCCGGCGGGCGACCAAAGGTCGCCCCTACATACAAACAACGTTTTTACGCCATTTGTAAGCTTTCGTATTTTACATTATTCTTTCTGTTTTATGGACGCCTGTTACGGAGAAAACCACCCATTCTGCGATATTTACCGCATGGTCACCGATACGCTCGAAGTATTTTGCCACCATAAGGGTATCTATTGCTTTTTCACCGTTTGCCTTATCGGCGGCTATCTCGTCGATTATCTTATCCTTGGTCTTTACAAAAAGCTCGTCTATTTTATCGTCGGAGCTTATAACTTTCTTTGCAAGTTCCTCGTCGTTGTTCACATAGGCGTCGATAGCATCGTTCACCATTTGTGTGGCGGCTCTTGCCATTTCGCTGATATCGCTAAGATCCCAAGTCTGCTTTTTCTTTATAAGCCGGATATTCAGGTCTGCGATATCTGCCGCCTGATCGCCAACACGCTCGATATCGGTTATCATTTTAAGGGCAGCGGACACACGTCTGAGATCCTCGGCAAAAACAGGCTGCTGCTGCAAGAGCAGGTTAAGACAGATCCTCTCTACCTCACGCTCCGCCTCGTTTATCTTGGCGTCAAACTCCACCGTTTCACGGGCAAGCTTTGTATCCTGCTCTTCAAGAGATTTTATTGACATTGCGATTATCTGCTCTGTCATTGCTGCCATAGAAAGCAGCTTTTTGTTAAGCTCGCTGAGCTTATTGTCAAAATTCGCACGCATAGATATTTCTTCCTTTCACCTATATTTCCAAAGCGTTTATCCGAAACGTCCTGTGATATACTCCAGTGTTTTCTGCTCTTTTGGATTGGAGAAGATACGCTGAGTTTCGTCGAACTCGACTATCTCGCCATGGAGGAAAAAGGCTGTTTTATCGGATATACGGGTCGCCTGCTGCATATTATGGGTGACGATAACGATAGTGTAATTCTTTTTAAGCTCTGTGGCAAGCTCCTCTATTTTGATAGTGGAGATAGGGTCAAGGGCTGATGTAGGCTCGTCCATAAGAAGCACCTCAGGCTTTACGGCGAGTGCTCTTGCGATACAGATACGCTGCTGCTGTCCGCCTGACATACCCAGGGCGGACTTTTTAAGTCTGTCCTTTGTTTCGTCCCACACTGACGCCTGACGGAGAGTTGTTTCAACAATTTCGTCAAGGTCGGCTTTTTTCTTTATGCCGTGAGTTCTTGGGCCGTATGCGATATTATCGTATATAGACATTGGGAAAAGGTTTGGTTTCTGGAATACCATGCCCACACGCTTTCTAAGCTCGGTTATTTCCATATCCTTATAGATATTCTCCCCGTCAAGGGTAAAATCCCCTGTTATCTTACAGCCCTCAACGAGATCGTTCATACGGTTGAGAGATTTAAGAAGAGTGGATTTTCCGCAGCCTGAAGGGCCTATGAATGCGGTTATCTCCTTTTCGGCTATGGACAAGTTTATATTTTTGAGAGCCTGAAAATCTCCGTAAAAGAGATCGCAGTTTTTCACCTGCAGTTTTGGCTGTGTCATTTATTAGTTTCCTCCTTTGGAAAGCTTTCTGGCAACAAGGGACGCAAGTCCGTTAAGAAGCAGGACTACTGCCAGCAGGACAACTGCTGTGGCGCTTGCTTCGTTCATATAAAGTCCCTCGTTGGAAAGTGAATACATATGGATAGAAAGGGTACGTCCAGAGTCTGTAAGACCTGCATACTTGGCGATAGTTCCTGCGGTATAGATAAGGGCGGCTGTTTCGCCGAAAATTCTTCCCATTGCAAGGATAACGCCTGAGAGGATACCGCTTATTGCAGGAGGCAGAACGATAACAAAGATAGTTCTGAGCTTTCCTGCGCCAAGTCCGTAGCTGCCCTCACGGAAGCTGTCGTCTACAGATTTCAGGGCTTCCTCGGTAGAACGGATTATGAGCGGAAGCACCATTATCGCCAATGTGCAAGCGCCTGAGAGCATTGAGAGCTTCCAGTTAAGGGCAAGCACAAAGAACATATTTCCGAAAAGTCCGTACACGATAGACGGGATACCTGATAGTGTTTCTGTAGTAAGTCTTATCACTCTGACGAATTTATTGCCTTTCTTTGCATACTCAACGAGATATATTGCGCAGAATATACCCAGAGGTGCGGCTATTGCCAAAGACACCAGAAGCATTTCAAAGGTGTTCACGATAGCAGGGAGCATTGACACGTTCTCGGTGGTATAGGTCTTTGCGAAAAGGGACGGTTTCAGATAAGGAACGCCCTTTATCACAACATAGCCCACGATAAGAACGAACACGCTTATGGTAAGCACAACTGCTATTTTGATGAGGATATTGAACACCAATGACATGGGGTGAGTTTTATAGGTTTTCATTCTGTCTGACATTTTTATCACCCTTTATCCTTTCTGTTTGTGACAAGGTTAAAGCAAAGGTTCAGAAGAAGAATGAACACGAAAAGCACAACGCCTGTTCCGATAAGGGCGTCATAGTGAAGTCCCTCAGCGTAGCTCATTTCTATTACGATATTGCCTGTGAGGGTACGGACGCTGTCGAGAAGGGAGTGTGGAATGATAGTTGAGTTTCCTGCTATCATGATGACTGCCATTGTTTCGCCTATTGCTCTGCCCACCGCGAGGATAACGCTTGCCAGTATTCCTGACTTTGCGGCAGGAAAAACGACTGTTGCCACTGCTCTTTCATGAGTTGCGCCAAGAGCGACTGCGCCCTCGTAATAGCTGTCAGGAACGGCTTTAAGTGCGCTTACGCTCATGCCCACGATAGTAGGGAGTATCATGATACCGAGGATAATGGAAACTGTAAGAACGCTGTTTCCTGTTCCGCCGAAAAGGTTTCTTATGATAGGAACTACGACTACCATGCCGAAAAAGCCGTATACAATGGACGGTATGCCTGCAAGAAGATTTATTGGAGGCATGAGCCACTTGAAGAGCTTTTTAGGGCAGAACTTTGCCATAAATATCGCTGTTAAAAGTCCGATAGGCACGCCGATTATTATTGCTCCTGCTGTGCAGTAGAGAGAGCCGACTATCATAGGGAAGATTCCATATGAAGCAGGGACGTTTCTAGGACTCCAGTCTGTGCCGAAGAGGAAGTTTCCAACGCCTATTTTGGCGATAGCAGGACAGCCTTTAGCGAACATGAAGATACATATCACTATTACTGCCGCAACTGAAACGCAGGCGCAAAGGCAAAACAGTGCTTTCATTGCTTTTTCAAGCAGGTGTGGACTTTGTTTGGCTGTTGGCTTCTGAGCGGCTGTATTCGCTGCCACCGCTGTGTTTTCCGTCAACGTAATTATCACCTCTGAAAATTTTTCACTTATGTTGCTCAGACAAAGGGGGCGACAATTTGCTGTGCCACCCAAAGTTTTGTCCTGTGCAAATCTTTATGGAGAATCAACTTGTTAGCTTGTTACTTATGGACTTATTTGCTCTCATCAGACCATGTTGTCTTTGAGCCTGTATAGATAGCCTTTATCTCGTCCATTGTGATATCGTCAACTGCGTTATCCTTATTTACGATAACTGCGATAGCGTCCTGAGCGATAGTTACAGACTTGATACCCTGTGAAAGCTCGTCGTCTGAGATATCTCTTGAAGCCATACCGATATCAGATGTGCCGTTGATAGCGTCCTTGATACCTGTTGAGGAGTCTGACTGCTGAACGTCTACTGTTACGTTTGTGTTTACCTTCTGATATGCTTCTGCAAGCTTTTCCATAACCGGTGTTACTGATGATGAACCGCTGACTACTACCTTACCGGAAGCGTTGTTTGAAGCATAAGCTGCTGCGCTCTTGTCGATCTTTATGTAGCCTGCCTTTTCGATGATATCCTGACCATCTGAGCTGAGGATATAGTTCTCAAAGTCCTGAGCGGCGTCTGAAAGTCCGTCTTTAACAGCGATATTGAAAGGTCTTACTATTTTATAATCACCGCTTTCGATAGTTGCTGTTGAAGGCTCAACGCCCTCTACTTTAAGAGCCTTTACTGTATCGTTCAGTGAACCGAATGAGATATAGCCGATAGCGTTCTTATCTCCTGACACCTGAGTAAGCACAACGTCTGTTGACTTACAGATAAGGGCGTCTTTCTTTGTGTTATCGGTCTTGTTGCCGCTATCGTCTTTTTCCTCGATACCTGTCAGCTCGATGAATGCGCCTCTTGTTCCTGAGCCGTCCTCACGGGAGATAACTGTGATCTTATCTGAGCTTCCGCCGCAGCTTGCGAGCATTGCGGCTGCAAGTGCAACTGATGTAAATATCGCTGCCAGTTTTGATGTTCTTGTTTTCATGATATAAAACCTCTTTCTTATACTTGCCCTTTGGGCTTTTTGATTTGCACCTTTTCTCTCTGCACCCTGTGTGCAGGTCTTCATGTTATTTCTATTCAGGTGATATACTTATGATACATCAGCATTGTAAAATCAGTAACCGAAGTAAGGTAAAGTCATTGTAAGATGTTTGCAAAGGAATTTACACTCAAAAACGGGCTTTACACTGCTATGCACAATGTAAAACCCGTTTGTACAAACAAAAAAGTGCGTTCTCACAAGGAAAACGCACTTTGTAAAATCGGCGATATTCTATTTAAAATCAGTAGTTCTGTTCAAGAACAACTGAGCCGTCTGCCTTATTATATGCGGCGCTGTAGCCGTGGCCGTCTTCTGTAAAGAAGTAATAGTACAGGAAGCCTGCGTCCTCAGTTCTGTATTCATATGAAGACACCTTGCCGTCTATCTGAGCTGTGATAGCGGCGACAGCCTTTGCAGAATCTCCGCTCTCGGCTGAGGTTGTTGTTGTAGTTTCGTCAGGCTTTGAGTCGGCTGTAGTTGTGGTAGTTGTTGTAGTTTCTGTATCAGAAGCAGTTGTTGTGGTAGTAGTCGTTGTTTCTGTATCAGGTGCAGAGGTTTCGGCGGCTGGTGTTGAGCTTTCGTCAGCCGGCTGTGAGGTAGTGGTATCTGTATCAGCAGAAACTGCACTGCTCTCGGTATCGACGAACACGCCTCCCTTACTGTCGTCATCATCGGCAACAATTGTTTTCGGCTTTGTTGTAGTTGTGGTCTTATTATTTGTTCCGCCAAAGCCGAAGATCTTATAGCCTGCAACTATAGCAAGAATGACCACCACAATTATACCCACTGTGATAGTGGCGGTAACTGCAAAGAGCTTCTTTCTGGAAGCGTCATCGTTATCCTCTGTATCATCATCGGCATAATCGTTTTCATCGTCAGGATAACCGCCATTATCATAATTATCCTGATAATTCTCATAGCCGTCATTATTATCATGGCTATCAGCTATTGGTGTGGAGAAAAACTCTGTAGGCTCTTCCGGCTGTTTAGGCACGGTAAAGGCTCTTGTTTTCTCTTCATACTCCTGTGCCTCCTGCTTTGTGAACACTCTTGTTCTGTCAGCATCGTCGGCAGAGGTGAAATTCTGCTCCTCCTGCTTGCTGTCCTCCGCAACAGGCGTGCTTTCGTCTATAAGCAGGTTATGGCAATACTTACAAAGTATTGCTTCTTCGGATATTTCCTTATGGCAAAAAGGACATTCCTTTGTTTTCATTTTTACTTTCCTCCCGAATATTATCTGTTAAGTATAATGATAACACAAACCATTTTAAAAATCAACAGGTTTCACCAAAATATCATCAAATTATACCATTCTTTTAAAAAAAGGCTCTTTTATGGACATTATTTTTGATGTTTTCGTATGATATCACGGTATAATTTGTTGAGAAATAACATTTGTGTCGCTTTTAAGCAGAACTTAATTGTGCAAGTATACAAAGTGGCAAAAAACCTATTGACAAAACGGGCGTTGGGGAGTATAATAATTAAGCTGTCTGATGACGCAGACAAATGCTTCACAGAAACATCTATGAAGCTCAAGGCACACAAAGCTTGGAACTTTTCCGTGGCTGGAGACTTTTCCCCACCGTGTGCAACGTCAACTACGAGGCGTAACTCAGTTTGGTAGAGTGCTTGGTTTGGGACCAAGATGCCGCAGGTTCAAGTCCTGTCGCCTCGACCACTTTATTAAAAAAATTGAAAATAAAATAAAAAGTGCTTGACAAGAGCTTGAAGATATGATATAATAGATATCGTCAGTTTGACAGATCAAGCAAAACAAGCTGGTGTAGCTCAGTTGGTAGAGCAGCTGATTTGTAATCAGCAGGTCGGGGGTTCGAGTCCGTCCACCAGCTCCATTATTTTGTTTTCATTCATATGGGAGAATTCCCGAGTGGCCAAAGGGGGCAGACTGTAAATCTGTTGCTTCTAGCTTCGGTGGTTCGAATCCACCTTCTCCCACCATACTTGTGCAATAAAATAGATGCACACCTCGAAAAGCTCGTATTTACGAGCTTTTTTTGCGTTTTGAGGGCAAAAATTTCAGTTGTAAAACCGTAGATGCTTTTTCGTTAAAAAAGGATCTGAACCCTCAACAATTAAACATCGTCAAACAAAGCGGCAGACTTTGAGTATATTTTGCTCTAAGCCTGCCGATTTTTTATGAAAAAACTTTCACAAAGTTTTCAATACAAATTTATTGGATCTGCCGATTTTGTTGGTATCTCTTAAAACAGAGAAACCAATAGGATCGGCTTTTTTGTTTTTTAAGAGAGGTGGTGATCCTAATGTGGCAGAGGCTGTATTAACAGATGAGAAAATAAATTTGACAGGAGAAATGTGAAATGTATTACAATAAAGAAAACGTTGAAAGGCTGCGACAGAGATATCCCGAAGGAACTCGCATCTGCCTTGACAGAATGAATGATGATCCGTTCCCTGTTGAGTCCGGTACTCTTGGCAGGGTCGATCACGTTGATGACATCGGCACTTTGCATTGTATCTTTGACAATGGGAGAACGCTCGGAGTGATCCCAGGCGTGGACGATTTTCACGTTATCAGAGAAGGATCGGAACAAACCGAGGAAGAAATGAATATGTCAATGTAACGGTCAAGTTAAGAAAGCTTGGCCGTTTTTTTAATGAGGAAAGGAACGTGGTAAATGATAAAATATTTCGATATCTTTGCAGGCATCGGCGGATTCCGCTCAGGACTTGAAAAAGCAGGAGGCTTTGAGTGCGTCGGTTATTGTGAAATAGACAAATATGAAAAGAAAGCATACGAAACGTTGTACGATACAAGAAACGAGGTGTATTACGATGATGCAAGAAAGATCGACCCCAATGAGCTGCCCGATCTCGACCTTATATGCGGAGGCTTCCCTTGCCAAAGCTTTTCGATCGCTGGAAAACGAAAAGGATTCAG
>CAKSAK010000011.1 GCA_934435205.1 uncultured Ruminococcus sp.
GCCCGATAAAATCGAGCTTTTCGTGGTGCGGATGACGGGACTTGAACCCACATGACCTTGCGATCACTAGCACCTGAAGCTAGCGCGTCTGCCAATTCCGCCACATCCGCATATAAAAATTTGAAACTTCTTACTCGGCTCAAATCTAAAACCGAGGTGGGCTTTTCACAAACAGCTCCACATGATATATGAACAGGAAATCGGCAAGCAGATAAATCCACTGTCGTTACGCTGCCTGAAGCTAGCGCGTCTGCCAATTCCGCCACATCCGCATATAAAAATTTGAAACTTTTACTCGGCTCAAATCCAAAACCGAGGTGGGTGCTTATCACACTAGTCCACATTTATGATGAACCAGAAAGCAGCCAAGCAAATAAATTCACTGTCGTTACGCTGCCTGAAGCTAGCGCGTCTGCCAATTCCGCCACATCCGCATATTTAACGTTGCTCAATGCAACGTATATATTATATCATATTACATGTACTTTGTCAATACTTTTTCGCAGTTTTTTCGATAAAAGCGCCAAAAAATAAAGCCTGACTAAAAAGTCAGGCTGATTTTTATTTTGGAATCGTCACCCGTTTTTGAACTGCTCACTAAGAGCCTGATCGCTCATTCCAAAGGTCACAAGCTTGCTGAAATACTTGTTCTTCATAAGCGCCTTGATAAGTATTACGCCAACTATCGTTACGCATACAAATTCGCCTAAGGCTACCCAGCCCATGTTTACCAAGAACGGCGTCTTGAATACATACGTCAGCTCAAAGCCAACTATCACCGCATTTGATATCACCGGGAAAAGCGATGCAACTACAAGATTTACCTTGTTTCTCAGCAGGTAGATAAGCACCGCTGCCACAACTGTTGCAAGCGTTCCGAATACTACGTCCACCATTCCGAGCGTACTGAACAGATTGACTATCAGACAGCCTATAGACAGCGAAATGATGTAATCTTTGTTGAAATAACAAAGCAGCATCAAGACCTCTGATATACGGAACTGTACCTGTCCGTATGCAAGCGAGCTGCAAAGCATTGTTGCTGCAACGTATATCGCTGCAACAAGTCCCATGTTTGTTAAACGACGTGCACTGAAAATTTCCATAAAAAATCTCCTTGTTTTTATTTGTGAGTGGTTGATCTAGGTTACACTCTATTTAATTGGAAAATAAATAACATAAAAAGGCTGCCGCCGAAACGACAGCCAGTTTATTTACGTTAATTTAGCTATTGATTAAGCCTTGCCAACAGAACCGAACAGCTCCATTTTCTCCTTGACCTTAGCCTTGATAGCCTCGAAGCCAGGGTTGAGAAGCTTTCTTGGGTCAAAGCCCTTGCCCTTAAGATCCTTGCCCTCTTCAATGTACTTTCTTGTAGCTTCCTGGAATGAAAGCTGGCACTCTGTGTTTACGTTGATCTTTGCAACGCCAAGTGAGATTGCCTTCTTGATCATGTCATCAGGAATACCTGTACCGCCGTGAAGTACCAGTGGCATATCGCCAACCTTTTCCTTGATAGCAGCAAGTGTCTCGAATGAAAGACCTGGCCAGTTTGCTGGATACTTACCGTGAATGTTACCGATACCAGCAGCAAGCATTGTAACACCGAGATCAGCAATAGTCTTGCACTCGTCTGGATCTGCGCACTCGCCCATACCTACAACGCCGTCCTCTTCGCCACCGATAGAACCAACTTCACACTCAATTGAAAGACCAAGCTGATCTGCAACGTGAACGAGTTCAGTTGACTTAGCAAGGTTCTCATCAAATGGATAATGTGAACCGTCGAACATGATAGATGAGAAGCCAGCCTTTACGCACTTGTAGCAGCCCTCATATGTTCCGTGGTCAAGATGAAGTGCAACAGGTACTGTGATACCGAGCTCTTCGTCCATTGCCTTAACCATAGCAGCAACTGTCTTAAAGCCTGTCATGTACTTGCCTGCGCCCTCAGATACACCAAGAATTACAGGTGACTGCAGCTCCTGAGCAGTGAGAAGGATAGCCTTTGTCCACTCAAGGTTGTTAATATTGAACTGACCTACAGCATACTTGCCTGCAAGTGCCTTTGTCATCATTTCCTTAGCTGAAACTAACATTTTTTAACGACCTCCGTTATTTAAAATTTTCCTTTATTATTATACAACATTACTCCGCCAATTGCAATAGCGTGACATTAATTTAACAATTATGTAACATTTAAACCTCATACATCTCGATGACCTTCTGAGCCACCTCGATCTTTGTGCATCTTTTATCCATAGCCTGCTTTTCAAGATATTTGTGAGCCTGCTGTTCCGTAAAGCTGAGATATTGCATAAGTGCGCATTTTGCTCTGTTCACAGTTCTTATTTCTTCAAGCTTTTTGTGAAGCTTCAGATTTTCAGACCGTATTCCGAGCATACGTTTTCTTGCGGCGCTGACAAATTTCATTGAACGGTAAAAATACTGTCTGCCTAGAGGCTTTGGTATCACCATTACGCCGAAATCTTCCAGCTTATCCGCAAGGATATCCGCATTTTCCGACTTTGCGATAGCCACACAGCTTGCGTCAGTTGAGGTGCAGACTATCTCCGCAAGCTCGTTGCCGTATTCGTCTGACAATGGACAGTTTATCACGACACAGTCATAACTGCCTGACCCTACCGCACGCCTTGTTTCAAGACCCGTTGCGGCTATAGAAGTCTTGCAGGTGGGAAAGGTTTCTTTTAACAGACTCACAAGCATAGCTGTTGCCTTGTCATTGCTTGAAGCCACAAGTATCCTGTCCATTTCCCCACCTCCTTTTTTTAGCTTTCTCTGGCATTACAGATGATAAAAATATCTGGCTGTTTCAAACTGCTCCTTATCGGCAGCTCTCTCATATTCTATGATAAGCTCCTTTTCCATTGCGATAAAACGCTCCAACATATGCTCAGGAAGCCTATCCGCAAGGAATTCGCTCTTTTCAGCACGTCCAACTGCTTCTTCAAGTGACTGTGGCAGTGTTTCAAGCTTTGCAAGCTCGCTTTCATCTGCCGAGCCTATATTGAAATTAAAAGGTTTTGGAAGTTCTTCCTTATTTATAACGCCGTCTATGCAGGCATAAATAAGCAGACCCATAGCAAAGTAAGGATTACAGGTGTTGTCTGCCGAGCGGAGTATTATACCATTCTCATCTGTATCAGCAAGCGGTGCACGAAGAAGCTGTGCATAATTTTCATGTGACCATGAAATGTACTTAGGTGCAAGCAGGCTGCCGAAACGCTTGTATGAATTTGTGGTAGTATTAAGAAACAGCGTCATATCGCCAACATTTTTCAGTATTCCTGCTATCATGCGCTCAGCTTCTTTGGAAAGTCCGCCAAGCTGAGGTCTGAAAACATTTTCCGTGCCTTTCATGCACATGAGCATTATATGCAGACCCGACCCACAGTTGTCGACGATAGGCTTTGGCATGAACGTTGCGTAAAGCCCATTTCTGTCAGCCACGGATTTTACAACGTTCTTGAACGTCACAAGATTATCGGCGGCTTTCAGTGCATTTGAATACTGAAAATCTATCTCGTTCTGACCCGGACCGGTTTCATGTCTTGAGCTTTCTGGGAAAATATCCATTTGCTCAAGTGTCAGGCAGATATCACGTCTGAGGTTTTCTCCCCTGTCAACAGGCGCAGCGTCACAATAGCCTGCATAATCGTGAGGACGCTTTGTAGGCATATCAGCCTCGTCCTTTTCAAAGCAGTAAAACTCGCATGAAGTGCCTATCTGGAAGTTATATCCCTTGCCCTTTGCATATGCGATAGCAGTTTTGAGGAAAAACCTGCCGTCGCCCTCAAAAGTCGTTCCGTCAGGATATTTCAGGTGGCAGAAAAATCTAACTACCCTGCCATGCTGTGGTCGCCATGGAAGAAGTGCCAGCGTATCAGGGTCAGGGAAAAGTCTAAGGTCAGAAGCCGTTACATTAAGAAAACCGCCGAGCTTTGAAGCGTCAAAGATAAGTCCCTCTCTGAATATTTTCGGCAGCTCGCCTGCTATAACAGAGATAGTCTTCAGTGAGCCGAATATATCGCAGAACATGAGTTTCACGAACTTTACATCGTTTTCTTCAACGAACTGCAAAACCTCTTTCTCTGTGTATTTCATAATAAATCCTCCGTAATGATACTGTTTTGAAAAGTTTTCCGTGCCTTACTTATAATTATATCTGAACAGCCAATTCTATAAAACCGAGCAGTTATAAAGATTTTGTTACTTTATTTTTACCTTGCGTTATTTGTCGATATCCTCCAGCCAAAGCTTAGCCACAGCATCAGACGGCATTCTCCAATCCCCTCTCGGTGACAGGGTAACAGAACCGATCTTTGCGCCGTCAGGCAAGCAGGAGCGCTTGAACTGCTGTGAGAAAAATCTGCGGTAGAATGTTTTGAGCCACTTGTCTATGACTTCGTCAGAATAATCTCCCTCAAAGGCGTATTTCGCAAGCCTTTTCACCTTTGACGGCTCAAAGCCCCAGCGTATGCCATAGTAAAGGAAGAAGTCATGAAGCTCGTATGGTCCAACAAGGTCCTCTGTTTTCTGTGTCATTTCAGTGCCGCTCTCGTCGGTAGGAAGAAGCTCAGGAGAAACAGGAGTGTCCAAAATATCGTACAGCACATCTCTCAGAGTATCAGATGTGCAGGTGTCGCCGTAATACTGAACGATGTGCCTTACCAAGGTCTTAGGGATAGAAGCGTTCACGCCGTACATGGACATATGGTCGCCGTTGTAGGTCGCCCAGCCGAGAGCAAGCTCGCTCAGGTCGCCTGTGCCGACCACCATTCCGCTCACCTGATTTGCGATATTCATAAGCACCTTTGTGCGCTCTCTCGCCTGACCATTCTCAAACACAACGCTGTGATCGTTATAATCGTGACCGATATCTTCAAAGTGCTGTAAAACTGCTTTTGAGATATCCACCTCTCTGAAAGTTACCCCCAGTGCTTCGCAAAGTATCTCCGCATTGGAGCGTGTGCGCTTTGTTGTACCAAAGCATGGCATCGTCACCGCAACGATATCAGTATGAGGACGTTTCAGCAGATCCATTGCCATTACACACACAAGCAGTGCAAGCGTAGAATCAAGTCCCCCTGAAATGCCGATAACAACAGTTTTGGAATGTGTGTGTGCGATACGCTTCATAAGTCCATGGGATTGCATTTGCAAAATAAGGTGACAACGCTCGTTTCTCTCCGCCTGATTTGACGGGATAAAAGGCGTTTTGGCAAACTTTCTTGTCAAAGCTGTTTCGCCATTTTCAAGGCTAAATCTCTCACGAGAAATGTTTTCCATATCCAAGAAACCGCTGTCCTTGGAAGAATAGTCCCACTCTGCGCTTGCAGGATAGGTGGAAATTTTTCTGCGCTCAAAGGCAAGCTTTTTAAAGTCTATTTCCGATATGGTAATGCCGTTTTCAAAAAGCCTGCTCTCTGCAAGTATAGAGCCGTTTTCCGCAATGATATTGTGTCCTGAAAAGACCATATCCTGCGTTGACTCGCCGTCACCTGCGGAACAGTAGATATACCCAGCCACAAGCCTTGCAGATTGGTTTGAAACAAGCTGTCTGCGGTATGAGTCCTTGCCGATAACTTCATCGCTTGCAGACAGATTGCATATAAGGGTAGCCCCCGCCTTAGCAAGATAATTTGAAACAGGGTCAGCTACCCACAAGTCCTCGCAAAGCTCAAAACCCACCACAAGCTCAGGTAACTCATCACATACGAAAACTGTCTGCTCCATGGGCGGCATAAAATCAGGCTGTCCGTATTTTCTTAGATCAATGGCGGCACATTCGCCTCTGTATGGTGCAAAATGTCTTGCCTCGTAAAATTCATTGTAATTCGGCAAATGGGTTTTCGGTATAAAAGCTCGCACCTCACCGTCCTGTATAACAGCCGCACAATTGTAAAGCTTGCCGTTTGCTCTCACAGGCACGCCCACAGCCACAAGCATATCGCTGTCAGCGGTAGTCTTTGCTATCTTTACAACACCCTCCATTGCCTTGTCAAGCAAAGCGTTCTGAAAGAACAAGTCCTGACAGGTATAGCCTGTTATACAAAGCTCAGGAAACACAGCGACCTTTACGCCCTCTTCCCTGCACTTTTCAAGCTGACTGATTATTTTATCTACATTGAAGTCAACATCTGCGACCTGAATCTCAGGGGTGCAGGCGGCGACCTTTATAAAACCGTCTTTCATAAAAATATGCTCCTTACAAGAAATTATCATTGTTATCATTATACCATTTTTTATAGGTATAAGTCAATGATTTTTACAGTATAGCAAAACTATTTTTGAACGATACTGGACAATCTGCCACTAATGTGTTAAAATTGAGGTATCACATCAAAGGGGGAACGCCATATGAACAAGCTGTGGGATAAGTTTCTTTTAGGTCTTAGCTGCTGTGCATTCATGCTTGCAGAGGGAACAGATCCGTCAAACATCGCCACATTGCTATTGGCTGTCATATGCTCCGCTATCTTTCAAATAAAACCAAGCTCTGCCGTTGCATACCTTTCAGTTGTTGCGTACAGCTCACTTTGCATTTTCAGCAAAGAAGCTTTGATACTCGCCCCTTTGGTGCTTTATGATGCTTTCTGTACAAAATTTTACCCTGCTATGATCTTAACATTCATAGGCGTACTTGCAAATATATTCACTCTGGGAAAAGACATCTTCCCACTTGTCGCTCTTTTTTTGGTAAGCTTCACAATTTCAAGCCGCAGCGTTCTGAACGAAAAGCTGACAAAGACACTCATAAATACTCGTGACAATTCAAAAGAACTTACCACCCAGCTTGTAGAGAAAAACAAAGCCATGCAGAGAAATCAAGACTACGAGATATATCTTGCCACTCTGAAAGAGCGTAACCGCATCGCAAGGGAGATACATGATAACGTGGGGCATATGCTCACAAGGTCTATTTTACAGCTTGGTGCGCTTTCGGTCATAAACAAAGATGAAACTGTCGGTGAAGCCATCAACGACCTGAGCGGCACGCTGAACACCGCCATGACGAGCATACGAAGCAGCGTTCATGATCTTCATGATGATTCTATCGCACTAAAGCCTGCTGTTGAAGATTGCATAAGACCTCTGAAAGACAGATTTGCAGTAAGCTGTGATTATGACTTTTCCGAAAGAATGTCACGAGATGTAAAGCTGTGCTTTATAGGCATAGTGAAAGAGGCACTTTCAAACACAGCCAAGCACAGCAGCGGCGACAGCATAAAAATAATCATTCGTGAACACCCTGCTCTTTATCAGCTTAGTATCGCAGACAACGGAAGCTGTCCCGAAAAGATAGACGAAAGCGGCATAGGGCTTGCCAATATGCGTGAGCGTGCGGCTTCTTTAAATGGAAACATAAACATCACATCGGGCAGCAAGGGATTCCGCATTTTTCTGTCTGTGCCGAAACAAAACCTGACTGAACGGAGGTCTTGACATGAACATTGTTATAATAGATGATGACAAGCTTGTGGCGGTGTCGCTGAAAACCATTTTGGAAAGCACAGGCAGTGTGAAAGTTCTTGCAATGGGAAGCTGCGGCGAGGACGCCATAGAGCTTTATTCTCTTCTCAAGCCTGATGTTCTGCTTATGGATATCCGTATGAACGGCATGAGCGGCATTGAAGCCGGTGAAAAGATACTTGCTGGGTACCCTGACGCAAGGATACTTTATCTTACCACATTTTCAGACGATGAATACATAATAAAGGCTGTGCTTATGGGAGCAAAGGGATATATTTTAAAGCAGGATTTTGAAAGCATATGCCCTGCCCTTGAAACTGTCATGAACGGACAAACCGTTTTCGGCTCAGACGTTGCAAGCAAGCTTCCAGAGCTTCTTACCAATCACAGCAGTTTTGATTTTGACCGCTACGGCATAGTCGAAAAAGAGCAGGAGATAATCGAACAGGTGGCAAAGGGGCTTAGCAATAAAGAGATAGCCGCTCTGCTTTATCTCAGTGAGGGCACAGTGCGAAATTACATCAGCACTATCCTAGAAAAGCTCTCCCTCCGTGACCGCACACAGCTTGCTATTTTCTACTACACCAATATACAATAGCACAATTTCACATAAAAAGTAAAGAGGAGACGGCATGACCGCTCCTCTTTTTAATATTATTACATTTTAGCTCTTTCCTTAGCTCTCTGTGAGTTGCTCAGGATACGCTTTCTTATTCTTATGCTCTTTGGTGTTACTTCAAGAAGCTCGTCATCAGCAAGGAACTCCAGAGAATCCTCAAGACTGAGGTTTCTTGGAGGAACAAGTCTGAGCGCATCATCAGAACCGCTTGCACGGGTATTTGTAAGGTGCTTTTTCTTGCAGACATTTACAACAAGGTCTTCTTGCTTTGGTGAAGCGCCAACTATCATTCCCTCATATACAGGTGTGCCTGCTGTGATGAACAGCTCGCCTCTCTCCTGTGCGTTGTAAAGACCGTATGTTACAGCCTCGCCTGTTTCAAACGCAACAAGTGAGCCCGTTGCTCTCTTTGGTATCTCGCCCTTGTATGGCTCATAGTCATGGAATACAGAGCTCATGATACCCTCGCCCTTTGTGTCTGTAAGAAACTCGCTCTTATAGCCGAAAAGTCCTCTTGCAGGGATAAGAAATTCAAGTCTCATTCTGCTTCCAACAGGTGCCATCTCCTGAAGTTCGCCCTTTCTTGCACCTATCTTCTCCATAACAGAACCTACGCAGTTCTCAGGAACGTCAATAACAAGTCTTTCGATAGGTTCGCAAAGCTTGCCCTCTATCTCCTTAAACAGAACGTGCGGTGTTGAAACGCCAAGCTCATAGCCCTCACGGCGCATATTCTCGATAAGTATTGAAAGATGCATCTCGCCACGGCCTGCAACCTTGAATGCGTCTGTGCTGTCTGTTTCGGAAACTCTCAGTGAAACGTCTTTGAGAAGCTCCTTGAAAAGTCTGTCTCTCAGGTGACGGCTTGTTACAAACTTGCCCTCTCTGCCTGCAAATGGCGAATTATTTACAGAGAAGGTCATTTCAACTGTTGGCTCGGATATCTTTACAAAAGGAACAGCCTCAAAGTTGCCGAAGTCGCAGATAGTGTCACCGATAGTGATGTTCTCAATACCGCTTATACAAACGATATCGCCAGCCTTTGCACTCTGACAAGGAACTCTGTTAAGTCCCTCTATCTGATACATTGTAACTATCTTGCCACGATATTCCTTCTTAGTCTGATGATAGTCGCCGATCGTAACGTCCTGATTAACTTTCATTTCGCCACGCTCGATACGGCCGATAGCTATTCTTCCTACATACTCGTTGTAGTCGATAGCTGAAACAAGATACTGCATTGAACCCTCAGTATCTACCTCAGGTGCAGGGATATAGCTGAGGATCTCATCAAAGAGAGGTATCATATCCTTGCCCTCTTCATCAGGTGAGTGAGTAGCTGTACCTGCTCTGCCTGAACAATAAAGGATAGGGCTGTCAAGCTGTTCGTCAGTAGCGTCAAGGTCCATGAGAAGCTCGAGAACTTCGTCGCCTACCTCGTTAAGACGAGCGTCAGGTCTGTCTATCTTGTTGATAACGATGATTATTTTATGACCAAGCTCCAAAGCCTTCTGAAGCACAAATCTTGTCTGTGGCATTGGACCCTCGGCTGCGTCCACAAGCAGTATAACACCGTTTACCATTTTAAGAACACGCTCTACCTCACCGCCGAAGTCAGCATGACCTGGGGTGTCGATAACGTTTATCTTAACGTCCTTATACTTGATAGAAGTATTCTTTGCAAGGATAGTGATTCCTCTCTCACGCTCGATGTCGTTTGAATCCATGACTCTTTCTTCAACAGCCTGATTTTCTCTGAAAGTACCGCTCTGCTTGAGCATCTGGTCTACAAGGGTAGTCTTACCGTGGTCAACGTGGGCAATAATCGCAACATTTCTTAAATCTTCTCTAATCATACATACTCCTCCGATTTATCAAGACACAGCAAAGCGAATGCTTTCTGTAACGATTTGCTTAATATATTTCGCAAAAATTATAAACAATAAAAATTATAAATATATTTTCTCCCAACAAAGGAAAGAAAATCGTAATTTTTCACAAAAAGCCTATAAAACACAAAAGTACCTTGCGAAATTTTCCGCAAGGTAACTTTTCTAATTGAGAATTATAGCACATTTTTGCCGATTTGTCAAGAAAAAAAGTATCATTCACAGGTTACGCCTTGTATGGTGTGCCTTAGATTAAATGATTTATGTTTTTGGCTGTTTTACACAATATCACGCCACTAATATTTTACATAAAAATAATTGAAATCACGCCTGAAAAGTTGTATAATATCAATAATCAAAGATATAGCTTTGATATAAACAGAGGTCATAAATTTTGAAAGGCGGAATGATAAAATGGCTAACAGAATGATACTTAATGAAACTTCATATTTCGGTGCAGGCTCGATCAGCGAGATAGTTACAGAGGCAAAGAAGAGAGCTTTTAAAAAGGCTCTTGTTGTAACAGACCCTGACCTTATCAAATTTAACGTTGCAAAGAACGTTACAGATCTTTTGGAGGAAGCAGGACTTGCTTATGATATATTCTCTCAGGTAAAGGCTAACCCTACTGTAAAGGTAGTAAAGGCTGGTATCGAAGCTTTCAAGGCAGCAGGCGCTGACTATCTTATCGCTATCGGCGGCGGTTCTTCAATGGACACTGCAAAGGCTATCGGTATCATCATCAACAACCCTGAGTATGCTGACGTTACTTCTCTTGAGGGCGCTATCGACACAAAGAATCCTTGCGTTCCTATAATCGCAGTTCCTACAACAGCAGGCACAGCCGCAGAGGTAACTATCAACTATGTTATCACAGACGAGGAGAAGAAGAGAAAGTTCGTTTGCGTTGACCCTCACGATATCCCAGTTGTTGCTATCATCGACGCTAAGATGATGTCATCAATGCCTAAGGGACTTACAGCTTCAACAGGTATGGACGCTCTTACACACGCTATCGAGGGCTACACAACACTGGGTGCTTGGGAGCTTACAGACATGATGCACCTTAAAGCAATAGAGATAATTTCACGTTCTCTGAGAAAGGCTGTTGAGAATGACCCACAGGGCAGAGAGGATATGGCTCTCGGTCAGTATATCGCAGGCATGGGCTTCTCAAACGTTGGTCTTGGCGTTGTTCACGGCATGGCTCACCCACTTGGCGCATTCTATGATACACCTCACGGTATCGCAAATGCGGTTCTTCTTCCATATGTAATGGAGTACAACGCTGAATACACAGGCGAAAAGTTCAAGTACATCGCAGAAGCAATGGGCGTTGACACAACAGGCATGAGCCAGGCTGAATACAGAGCAGCCGCAGTAAACGCAGTTAAACAGCTTTCAAAGGACGTTGGAATCCCTGAAAAGCTCCACGAGATAGGCGTTAAGGAAGAGGATCTTCAGGCACTTTCAGAGTCTGCATTCGCAGATGTATGCACAGGCGGAAATCCAAGACCTTGCACAGTTGAGTCTATCCTCGGCATTTATAAGACAGCATTCTAAATCAAAAAGCTTTTTATCTGCCCTCGGTTTTCGGGGGCAGATTTTTATTGCCCGAAAAGAATATTTATGGTATAATATATTTAAAGTGAGTTTTAAGTACATGGGTTATCATATATCGTAAGATATTATACTGACTTATGGGGAGGAATTTTTATGAGATTACTTCTTGCCGAGGACGAGGTTGAGCTTGCAAACGCTCTCTCGGCGGTGCTCAAGCACAAAAACTACTCCGTTGACGCTGTTTACAACGGCACTGACGCTTACAACTATGCTATCTCGCAGGATTATGACGGTATCATTCTCGATATCATGATGCCTGGTATGGACGGCATACAGGTGCTTACAAAACTCCGTGAAAATGGTATCGACTCCCCTGTTCTGCTGCTCACTGCAAAGTCTGATATTGACGACAGGATAACAGGACTTGATTCGGGTGCTGACGATTATCTTACAAAGCCCTTTGCAATGGGCGAGCTTCTTGCAAGAATAAGGGCAATGACACGCCGCCGTACAGAGTTCGCACCGTCTACACTAACATTCGGAAACGTTTCCCTGAATAGACAAAGCTTTGAGCTTGAAGGACCAAAAGGCACTCAAAAACTTGGCAACAAAGAATTTCAGATGATAGAAACTCTCATGCTCAACCACGGAACGCTTATTTCAACGGAGCGTTTCATGGAAAAGATATGGGGCTATGATTCTGACGCTGAAATAAACGTAGTGTGGGTATATATTTCATATCTGCGTAAAAAGCTTGGGCTTATAGGTGCGGATATCGAGATAAAAGCCACGAGAGGCGTTGGATATACATTAGAGGAACATCGCAATGATTAAGCGTTTACAGCGGAAATTCGTTGTTATCGCCGCTGTGTGCCTGCTTATCGTGGAGTTTGCCATAATAGGCGGCATAAATGGAGTGAACATCTATCAGACCAACAAGAATGCAGACAATCTGCTGAACATAATAATCGAAAATGACGGCAGATTTCCTGAGTTCGACCCCATGGGCATGAAGCATGACAAACCACGGGATAATTCAGACAGTTCATCAGGCAATACTGCACCTCCTGATGACAAAAAATCTGACAGGCACAGAGGATTTAACGAGGAAACAAAGTATCAGACACGATATTTTGTTGTATACGCCGACAGCAACAGGGAGATAACCAAGGTAGATACAGGACACGTTGCGGCGGTGACAAGCTCGCAGGCGATAGAATACGGCGAAAGCGTTCTTGACAGCGGCAAGACTTCAGGCACATCAGGAAACTACCGCTACAAAACCGGTGACACTGACAAAGGCAAGATAATAGTTTTCATGGACTGCCGCAGTGACAGTGCCACCAAAAATCGCTTTCTGCTGGTGTCGTGCGCTATAGGTGCGGCAGGATATATACTCGTTTGCCTGCTTATCATAATCTTCTCAAAGCGTGCCATAAGACCTGTTGTGGAAAGCTTTGAAAAGCAAAAGCGGTTCATCACTGACGCAGGGCATGAGATAAAAACGCCCCTTGCTATAATCTCCGCAAACACGGAAGTTCTTGAAATGGTGTCAGAGCCAAACGAGTGGACGGCAAGCATAAAAAATCAGATAACAAGGCTGAATGGTCTGCTGAAAGAGCTTTTGAGCCTTGCAAAAATGGATGAGGAAAAGCCTGCTCTTACCATGGCTGATTTCAATATCTCTGACGCTGTTTATGACGCCGCTTCGCCTTTTGCCACACTTGCGGAAACCAAGGGCAAAAAGCTCACCATTGATGTTGCCAACGGACTTACCTATCATGGCGACGAGGGTGCGATAAGGCAGCTTGTTTCCATACTTACAGAAAATGCAGTAAAATACGCCGACGAGGGCGGCGAGATAACAGTAAAGCTTTTCACCTCTCACGGTGGCAAGGAAACAGACCTTGAAGTTTCAAACACCTGCAAAGAACCACCGCAAGGCGACCTAACAAAACTTTTTGACAGATTTTATCGTGACGACAGTTCACGTTCTCGGTCAAAAGGCGAGAAAAAAGGCGGCTACGGCATTGGGCTTTCTATTGCACAGGCAATAGTCAGGTCGCACAAAAGCAAGATATCATGCAAAGCCGAAAACGGCATGATGATATTTACAGCACAGCTAAAATAACTGCAAAGCAGAGAGGTCACCAGCCGCTCTGCTTTTTTTATAATATGACATTTGTCACATAAAAGATGTGACTTTGCTCACTAGCTTTTTGGCGGATAGTATTGTATAATAATAATACAAACTAAGGGAGGTTTTTCTAATGGCTGAAACTGTAGTAAAAATAGACAACCTGGTAAAAAGATACAAGGAGCTTATCGCTCTTGACCACTTTGACCTTGAAATAAAAAAAGGCGAAGTATTCGGACTTCTCGGTCCTAATGGTTCGGGCAAGACCACAACGATAAACTGCCTGCTCTCACTGTTGGCATACGATAAGGGCGATATCGAGATATTCGGTGAAAAAATGTCCCCTGTGAACTATGGGGTAAAAAAGCGTATCGGCGTTATAATGCAGAATGTTGCAGTGTTTGACGAGCTGACTGTGTATGAGAACATTGACTATTTTTGTGGGCTTTACATCACCGACAAGGCAACACGAAAAAAATATGTTGACGATGCCATAGCTTTTGTGGGGCTTGAGGACTTCGTGAAGTTCCACCCTAAAAAGCTTTCAGGGGGTCTGCTCAGACGACTTAACATTGCCTGTGGTATCGCACACAAGCCTGAGCTTATCATACTTGACGAGCCGACAGTTGCTGTTGACCCACAATCAAGAAACAAGATATTGGAGGGCATTTTACAGCTCAACCATGAGGGTGCAACTATAATTTACACCTCCCACTACATGGAGGAAGTCGAGCAGATATGCACCCGTATCGCTATAATGGATAAGGGCAGTAAAATAGCCGAGGGTACTACAGAGGAACTCAAACGAATGATAAAAAACACCGAAACTATCACCGCCGAGATACTCCAGCTTCCCGAAAACGTCCGTGAACAAATAGAAGCTTTGGAACACGTTTATAATGTTTCCTATGCCGACAACAAGCTCGTTGCACGCTGTACAGGAGGACGGCACAATCTTATTGAGATACTGAAAATATTGCAGGAAAATCAGGTGGGCTTCGGCAGCGTTTATTCTGAGCAGCCTACCCTCAATGACGTTTTCCTTGAAATAACCGGCAAGGCTCTCAGGGATAAGGAGTGATAGAATGTTCTCACACATATTCAAATACGAATTTAAAAACTGTCTGCGTCAAAAAGCCATACTCTTCTGGCTCATAGCCTTTCCTATAATACTGGGTTGCTTTTTTAAGATGGCGTTTTCAGGAATATACGAAAAAGATGTTGTATTCAATGCGATACCTGTTGCGGTGACAAATATAGAAGAAAACGATATCCTTAAGCAGGTGCTTGAACAGATATCAGAGGGTGATGAGGCTCTTTTCAAGGTGACGTATACAGACATTGACAAGGCAGAAAAAATGCTTAAAAGCGAAGATATAAAAGGCATTATAAAGGCTTCAGACCTCTCCCTTGAGTTTGGCTCAACAGGTATCCAGCAGACCATTGTAAAGACATTCATACAGCAATACAAAACTCAGGAAAAGATAATAACCGACACTGCAAAGAACGCTCCGCAAAAGCTTGATAAGGTCATAGCTTCCCTTTCTGAGAAGATAAGCCCAAATGAGGATATACCTCTCCACGGCAATCCTGACATAACGATACAGTTTTTCTATAATCTCCTTGCCATGACGGCACTTTTCGGCTCGATGTCAGGTCTGTTCGTGGCACAGAAAAATCAGGGCGACCTGTCTGCACTTGGTGCAAGACGTTGCTGTTCTCCAGTGAACAAGCTTACAAGCATAACGGCAACGCTACTCGCTTTTCATGTGGTGGAAATGATATGCATGGTAATATCAGTATCATTCCTGAGATTTGTGCTTAAAGTGGATTTCGGCAGCAAGCTCCCCCTTGTTTACCTTGCCGCAATAGTCGGCGGAATAACGGGAATATCCATGGGATTTTTCGTTGGCTCTTTCCGCATAAAAGAAGGAGTAAAAATATCTGTAGTCCTGGCGGTATCAATGACCTGCTGTTTCTTCAGCGGTCTTATGTCAAACAACATAAAAGGCACTGTTGCAGAGCATTGCCCGATATTCAATGAAATAAACCCTGCCGCCATTATCTCAGACAGCTTCTATTGTCTTAATCTCTACGAGGACTACAGGCGGTTCACAGTGAAGATAATTTCAATGGCGATATACACAGTGCTGTTCACCCTTGGTGGATATGTTCTTACAAGGAGGCGTAAATATGCAAGTCTTTAAGACCTTTATGAAAATACTCAAAACAAAGCTTACGTCTGCTATATTATATCTCGTCATATTTATGGTCATAGCAGTAATAATGGCGGATACTGCAAAAGATAACAATGACTATGAGGACTATAAAATGTCCATATCCGTCATTGACCGTGACAACAGTGCTGAAAGCAAGCGTTTGCAGGACTTTATATTCAGCGGCAACAAAAAGGTGGAGCTTGCAGATGATGAAGACGAGGTCATCGACGCCGTTTATTATCAGCGTGCCAACTATGTTCTGTATATAAACAAGGGCTTTGGCGACAAGATAAACGCAGGGGATTTTGACGGACTTTTTGAGAATTTCAAAATGCCCTCCAGCTACAGCGGACAGCTTTTTGAAAGCAGGCTTGACGGCTATCTTTCAAGCGTAAAGGCGTACAAGACGGCGGGTGAAAGCACAGAAAACGCTATGGAGCTTGCCCAAACGGCAGTTTCTCAGCAAGTAAAGGCGGAGCTTAAAAATTTTAACAACAAGAGCGGAACAGGTATGCCGGCAATATTCGGCTACTATTTTCAGTATCTTGCATACGTTATGCTTTCCATGCTCATTGTTACCCTTTGCCCTGTTATACTGACGCTAAACAGAAAAGGCGTTCGAGAACGCACAATGTGTTCAAGCCTGACATCAGCAAACTACAGCAGACAGACGGCTCTTGGGGCAAGTATTTTGGTGTTTAGCATATGGCTTTTGTTCGTGATAGTCGCAATTATTTGGGGCAAAACGCTCAGCATGAAATTCTGGCTCGCCTGCCTTAACAGCTTTGTATATATCATTGCCGCCGCAGGCATAGCAATGATAATAGCGCAGTTTGACCTGAGCGACAACGGCATATCTGCCATATCGAACATAATCGGTCTTGGCATGAGCTTTCTTTGCGGAGTTTTCGTGCCGCAGGAATTGCTCACAGGAGGCGTTCTTGCAGTGGGAAGATTGTTCCCTGCATACTGGTACACCAAAGCCAACAATATGCTTTTCGGCATGAGCGGTGGAGTATTCAGCACAAAGGAATATCTCATCTGCATTGGTATAGAAGCCCTGTTCGCAGTGGCATTCTTTGCTGTGGCTGCTCTGCTTGTTAAGCAAAAGCGTGAGGGCGACGTTAATTCTCTTGCATAAGTTGACAATCATATGGCTGTGTGTTATACTCTTATTACAGAGTTGACGCACAGCCTTTTTGCGTCAGCTAAAGAAGATCATAGGAGAAAAAGAGGAAAAAGTATGGATAGATTACAGCTTGACAAAAATGCAAAGCTCACAGGCAGAGTATATTTCAAAGACGAGGTAATGTGGCTCGGTCTTTCAGGAAGCGGTGCGTCATTCACATTTAACGGCACAAAGCTTGTTTTGAAGCTCAAAGGCGACAATATC
The DNA here is from genome assembly GCA_934435205.1 of uncultured Ruminococcus sp. Taxonomy (GTDB): domain Bacteria; phylum Bacillota; class Clostridia; order Oscillospirales; family Ruminococcaceae; genus Hominimerdicola. The sequence continues at coordinate 17,315 of CAKSAK010000011.1, forward strand.
GCAGTGGGCGACAACACTATCGACTATGCAAGGATAGCCGTTTATGTTGACGGCAAGAGAGTAGTTGACGAGATGATAAACTACGCTGAAAAAGAGATCACCATAATAGACCGCACAGAAAGTGCAAAGTCGGTGGTGGAGATAATAAAGCTTTCAGAATCTCCAATGTCAGCAGTTGGCGTTGAGGCTTTCGCCGAGGGCAGTGCTGAGGCTTTGCCTGAAAATCCGCTTAAAATAGAATTTATCGGAGACTCTATAACCTGCGGCTACGGTGTTGATGATGAGGACGAAAACCACCAGTTCACCACCGCCACAGAGGACGTTACAAAAGCCTACGCCTACAAGACCGCCAAGGCACTTGACGCTGAATACAGTATGTTTTCAGCCAGCGGATACGGCATAGTATCAGGCTACACAGAAGGTGACGAGCCTATCAGCGAACAGACTATACCGCAGTTTTATTGCAGCTACGGCTTTTCAAGGGGCAATTTTGCAGGAACTGCTCCGCAGGATATCCCTTGGGATTTCAGCAAATATGTTCCGCAGATGATCGTTATAAATCTTGGCACAAACGACGACAGCTACTGCCGTGACTATAAGGACAGGCAGGCTGTTTTCTCAAAGCTTTATGCTGATTTTCTTGCGGTCGTTCGTGAGAAAAATCCACAGGCTTATATTCTCTGCACTGTTGGAATAATGGGTGAGAGGATATTCCCTGCTGTTGAGGAGGGAATAAAGATATATCTTAAAAGCCACGCTGACAGCAAGATAAGCTCAATGATGTTCCATGAGCAGGACGGCGCAAATGACGGCTTTGCGGCAAACTGGCACCCTACTGAAAAGACCCACACAAAGGCAGCGGCAGTGCTTACGGAAAAACTCAGAGAGATAATAAAAAGCATATAACAAAAGCGGCAGTCGGTAACGGCTGCCGCTTTTGTGTTATTTTACGCCAATTCTCATTCTGTAGCAGAATGAACAGGAAAGCATGGCTAGTTTCAGAACTGTCCTTTGAAAGCTTTTTCCTTATAAGAACACATATTTCAGCACGAAAAGCACTGCAAGCACATACATAAGCGGTGTGATATCCTTGCGCTTTCCGCAAACAAGATTTATAACAACGTATGAGATTATTCCAAGAGAGATGCCCTCTGAAATGCTGTAGAAAAGCGGCATTGAAAGAATACAAAGATATGCTGGTATCGCCTTTGTATAATTGCCGTCATCAAACTTGATATCAGTGATAGAGCTGAACATCAAAAAGCCTACGACTATAAGTGCCGGAGCTGTTGCAAAGGACGGAATAGCCGTGAAGATAGGTGCAAAGAACATTGACAGTGCAAAAAGCACTGCGGCTGTGATAGAGGTAAGACCTGTTCTTCCTCCTGCGGCAACGCCTGCTGAGGACTCAACGAATGTTGTTGTGGTGGAAGTACCAAGAACTGCGCCTGCCGTTGTAGCAACTGCATCAGCAAGAAGTGCAGGCTTTATCTGCGGAAGTCTGCCCTTTTCATCAAGCATATCTGCCTTTGAACATACGCCGATAAGAGTGCCTAAAGTGTCGAAAAGGTCAACGAACAGGAAGGAGAACACTACAACGATAAAGTTGAAAATACCAACGCTGTGCATATCCACCTTAAAGCACTGACCGAATGTTTCGCCAAGCTTTGAAAAATCCGTAAGCGACATTGTAGGGAAAAGCGAGTTGTAGCCGCTTTCAGCGTCAGGAACATACAGCCCCACAAGCTGACATATCATGCCTATTACCCATGTTGCCACTATACCCATAAGAATAGAGCCACGGACTTTTTTGATATATAGGATAATAGTGATGAAAAGTCCCACGATAGTGAGAAGCGCACATATGCCCGAAGTTGTGAAATTCTTGCGGAAGCCTGTTATGGTAACAAGAGTGGCTGAACTGTCAACGCAAAGTCCTGCATTTTGAAGTCCGATAAAGGCAATGTAAAGACCGATACCAACAGACACCGCTTTTTTCAGCACCATAGGTATTGCATTAAAAATGGCTTCTCTGACGTTTGTAAGAGAAAGCATGATAAAGACGATACCCTCGACGAAAACCGCCAGCAGTGCCACCTGCCATGGATAGCCGTAGCCTGCCACAACAGTGTAAGCCATGTAAGCATTAAGTCCCATGCCTGCGGAAAGCACAAACGGCAGATTTGCCATAAGTCCCATGCACACTGTTCCAATAACAGATGCGATACAGGTGGCAAGAAGCACGGCTGTAGGATCCATGCCAGTACTGCCGAGAATGCTCGGGTTTATGGCAAGGATATATGCCATGGTCATGAAAGTTGTCACGCCCGCCATTATCTCAGTTTTCACGTCGGTGTGATTTTCTTTCAGCTTGAATAATTTTTCCGTCATATTTTATTATGCCTGCGTTGCAGACATTTCCTCCTTTCAATATGGGGATACTATCTTATTATACCGATTTTACAGCATTTTTCAAGCCTGATTTATTAATTGAGTAAATATTATCATTTAAGAGGGGCTGTTACTAGCGTCAGACTTAATTTTCCATTGACTGTTGAGCCAATAAATGCGGTTTTCTATCCAATTGAAAAGATCCTCCGCAGAGTCAGGACCCCACTCTTCGCCTTTTCTAAGGTCGGCGTCATACTCTTTGAGATATTCACGCTCTGTTTTTATACAGCCCTGCAAAAGCTTATCTTGGCTCATCTCCGTCCACTTTTCCTTGACAGTATCCATAAACCAATCCTGCTTGCAAAGAACGATAAACCATGGGTTCGAGCGATCGCCGTTTTTAGCCACAAAGTTCTTGTCTGTGAAAGCACCAGCGTAATATTTCTCAGTGCTGTCATTATATGCCCAGTTAAAATCCCAAGGTGAGGTGAATTTCAGCTTAGGACATTTACTGTCCTTTGAAAGATCAACGCACATATAGAAGCTTCCCTCACCACAGTCATAGTCATGTACGATCTCATAAAGAATATACATATCTCTCACTGAGTCTATATCCATAACATTAGAAACGGCTTCCTCTGCGGTGGTAACATCAGAGTCAACAAGGTCATAATTTTCATCAAATTTGTAATACTTGCCGTTCTCGCAGGCTTCATAAACTATCTTAAACAGATTTTTGAGATACTTGTCAATAAAGTCTATCTGGTTTTGCGAATAGAGGTCATTCTTGATAGAATATTCCGCAGGAACGAACTGCCTTGTTTCGCCGTTTATATCAGTGACAATGGCATTTTCATAGTCCATGCTTATATAATGGTTATCCTCATCGCTTGTTGCATAGTTGTCAAGCTCAAGATAATAGCCTATATCAGTGTCGGTGTAGCCCTCCTCTGGCTCGGAGATATCCACCCTGTTTGGATTTATCTGACACTGTTCGCAAAGCTCATAAACGCCTTGAAACTCCTCGTTCACATAAAGGTGGACGATCTGACCGTCTGAGCAGAAATTGCTGTCACCCATGATAGTTCTGCCAAAACGGAATGCAATATCGTTTCTTATTAGATCCCAATCTGATTTCAACAGCACCCAGCTTTTGCACTCTGCGCCGTTATTAAGCCCAAGCATATTTGTCTTTTTATCAAATTTTATCCTATAAGGCACTTTGTTTGCAAGGATCTGACTAACATCGCCGTAATATGCGCTTGAATTACCTCTTACCTTTATGCCTGCTGAGGCTTCGTTTATCTCCAATTTTTCATCACAATTGAAAACGTCCACCACGCAGGAAGTATACTTCTCCCTTGAAGCTATCATATCGTCAGGGGCAGTCGTGACGCTTATAACAGGTATCTTGCTTTCTGATCGTATCTTTTTCTTAAAACTTTCTTTTTCAGCCTTGTCAGCACTCAGGCTTTCATAAGTAGCAGGTTCAGGGTTTATGACCTGCTTTGTGGTGGCAGGAAGAGTTACAACAGGCTCAGCCGTTGTTGTCACGGCCTGAGAGTCGGCAGAACTACTCTCTGCTTTTGAGCTTTCCCCTGTTTCTTTAGCACAGCTTGTAAACATTGCTCCCGTCATGACTACTGCGCATACAGCGGCGATAATTCTTCTATTCATATTGTTTCTCATATTATTGCCTTTCCATTCATTGTGCATTACACACATATTTTTTATCATATAACTTATTCAATTATAGCACATTGACATAAATAATACAATATGCTATAATCATAAAAGTAAGTGGGATAATTTATGCACTAATACGATTATATAGGAGGATTTTTGAAATGTTTATACCTGATGATAAAAGATATGACAAAATGATATACAACCGCTGTGGAAAAAGCGGGCTTAAGCTTTCTGCGTTGTCTTTGGGTTTTTGGCAGAATTTCAGCCTGAAAAACAATTTTGAGAACATGGAAAGAATGGTACACACTGCGTTCAACAGCGGTATCACACATTTTGACCTTGCAAACAACTATGGCAATCCCTACAACGGCTCGGCAGAGGAAAACTTCGGCAGGATACTCGACCGTGGCATGAGAGAGTTCCGTGACGAGATGTGCATTTCAACCAAGGCAGGCTATGAGATGTGGGCAGGTCCATACGGTGACAAAAACGGCTCGAGGAAATATCTCACCGCAAGCCTTGACCAATCTCTAAAAAGAATGGGACTTGAATATGTTGACATTTTCTATCACCATGTAAGAGATCCCGAAACGCCTCTTGAAGAGACTGCCCTTGCACTTGACAATGCAGTAAGACAGGGCAAGGCGCTTTATGTTGGCATATCAAATTACAACAGAGCCGACACAGCCGAAATGCTGAAAATTTTCCGTGAGCTCAGAACTCCTTTTATTATCAATCAGCCCTCATATTCCATACTTAATCGCTGGATAGAGGACGATAAACTTGATAGCCTTGCACTTTCTGAGGGCTTTGGCATTGCAGTGTTCTCACCGCTGTATCAGGGCTTTCTCACAAGCAAATATCTAAAAGGCATACCGGCAGATTCAAGGGTAGGCAGAGGTGAAACTTGGCTTGGAGATCAGCTTGATGACAAAATGATAGAAAAGCTAGGCAAGCTTAATGATATCGCCGCTTCAAGGGGTCAAACACTTTCTCAAATGGCGCTTTCGTGGGTGCTTCACAACAAGGCTGTTACCACTGTGCTTATCGGCGCAAGCCGTCCTGAGCAGATAACGGAAAACATAGGCTGTCTTGACCGACTTGACTTCACAGAAGCCGAGCTTGCGGAGATAGACAGGCTTGCGAAGATGTAAATAAAGAAAAAGCTGTCAGAGTCACCGCCCTGACAGCAATTTTTTATGCGTTATAATAGCGAACGTAATCGTCAAGCACATCTGCCGTAAGCTCAAAAGGATAATTTTTAAGCTTGGCAGGGTTGGCAAGTATTCCGTCCCTGTCCTTTTTCCAAAGCTCCTCCGACATATCAAGCTTGCCAAAAAGCGTCCTGATGTAATCTCTGAAAGCGTCAAAATTATCAAAACCAAGAAGCTGTTTTTCAACGTATTCAGCTTCGACACTGTCGCCATAATTTTTCAAAAAGCCTGACAGAAAAACGCCTACTGCCTTACCGTGTGGCACGCCATTTTCATATGTCAAAGTATAGCTCAGACCGTGAGGTATGCTTGTGCCTGTGTAGGCTATTGCCATGCCCGCAAGCACTGATGCCTGCATGAAAGTTGAGAACTCATCATCGGTCATATGAGCAAAGCTTTCCTCAGTTTCAAGACAGCACTTACAGCTTGTCCAAAGCTTCATACCCTGCTCTGCATATGCACGGCTGAATGCATTTGCGTTGGTGTTGAGCCGTGACTCTATCATGTGAGCAAGTGCGTCAACGCAGGTGCTTTTCATGCCGCTGTATGAGGAAGTTTTAAGATAGCTGTAGTCCACCAGCGCAAGTGACGGAAAAATTTTGTGGGCAATAGATTTCTTGGTCTGCTTGATGTGGGAAGTCAGGATAGAATAAGGTGTAGCCTCCGAGCCTGTTCCGCAGGTGGTAGGCACGCAGACTATAGGGTAAAAAGGCAGTTTTGCAGAAGTGTAAAGAAGCTCCTCTACCTTGGCAATGCTATCTGAAAGCTCGCATTTTTCAGCCTTTACAACGCCCTCGCTTTCAGAAAACTCGGCATTTTTGCAAACAATGCCATTCTTAGCAAGCATTGATATCGCCTTGCTTGCGTCCATTGGTGAGCCTCCGCCCACTGCCACGAACATATCAACGCCGTATTTTACCGCCGCCGTTGCCGCTGTGTAAACAGTTTCCACAGACGGGTTTTCCTCGATATCATTGTAAATCACATATCCAATGCCCTGACTTTCAAGCACTGCCTTGACATCATCAAGAGAGCCGTTCACCGCAGAAGAATGTCTACCTGTGACTATCATGGCTTTTTTGCCAAATTCCGCTATCTCGCCCCCGTGATTTTTTACCGCTCCATTTTCTATGTAAATATCAGTAGGTATATTTCTCATTTTCAACGCTCCTTTTGGCTTTTTATTCATTATAGCACCTTTGGCGGTGTTTTTCAAGCCTTGACGTTGCAGAACATTTGTGCTATGATATTAGTAATAAATCATGGAGGAAAAAGCTATGCACTTCACAACAGCAAAAGGTATACTCTCGCCTAAAAACGGCATGAATTTATATCGTGGCTGTCAGCACGGCTGTATTTACTGCGACAGCCGCTCGGTATGTTACAATATGCAGCATGATTTTGAAGATATCGAAATAAAAGAAAATGCCGTGGAGTTGCTTGAAGAAGCACTCAGCCGCAAACGCCGCAGGTGCATGATAGGCATGGGAGCAATGTGCGACCCTTATATGCCCCTTGAAATGACAGTACAGCTCACGCTGAAAAGCCTTATGACAATAGAAAAATACGGCTTCGGGGTCACGCTTATCACAAAGTCTGACAATGTTCTCCGTGATATAGATATTATCGAACGCATAAACCAAAAGAGCAAAGCGGTCATTGCAATGACCCTCACAACGGCTGACGAAAAGCTTTGCAGTATAGTCGAGCCGAATGTTTGCACTACTCAAAGGCGATACGAGGTGCTGAAAGAGTTTCAGCGGCGTGGTATTCCTACTGTTGTGTGGCTCACACCTATCCTGCCTTTTATAAATGATACGGAGGAAAATCTCCGCCGCATATTGGATATGTGCTTTGACGCAGGCGTTAAGGGGATAATATGCTTTAGCTTCGGGGTCACTCTCCGTGAGGGCGACAGAGAGTATTTTTATCGGAAGCTTGACGAGCATTTTCCAGGTATGAAAGAAAAATATATCCGCACCTTTGGAAATTCCTACATCTGCAACAGTCCGAACAATAAGAAACTCATGGATATTTTTGTATCTCAGTGCAAAAGCCACGGGGTCATGTACCGCCCAGAGGAGATTTTTGCATACGAAAGCGAGTTTGACGAGCGTGACGAGCAGACAAGTATTTTTGATACTGCCGATTGAAAACCTCTCCCCTTTATGTTATAATAAAGAAAAAACATCAAGGTGAAGCAATGAATAAAAATCAAAATATAGCTATGGGGATATCCCTCGCTGTGGTGGCAATAATGGTCGGCTCGGCGGAGATTCTCGGGGAAAAGGAGATTATTTTTCCTGAGATAACGGCGGTGGCAATGGGTGCGCTCATTGCGCCGGTGCAATCGTGGAACACCTCTCGGGCACGGCTGTTTGCGGCGATAGTTTCTGCCGCTGTTGCAGGAGTGTGCATAGTGCGGTTTATCCCTGAGATACTTATACTGCGTATAGCCGTGGGACTTCTCATGGCAGTGGGCGTTATCACGCTGTCAAAAACAGGCTTTGTTCCTGCCATTTCTGCCTGCATACTTCCGATACTTATGGGCACAAAAAGCCCTGTTTACGTCATTTCTGTGGCGGTCATGACGGCATTTATACTTGTTTCTCAAAAAGCTCTTGAGTGCTTTGGACTGCACGAAAAGTATGAATACAGACCTATCGGACCAAGTGCAGAGCTTCTCAAACTAAGATCAAAGCAAGTTACCACGGTGCTTATTATCTGCATATTGCCTGCGCATTTTCACGAGATATTCTTTATCGCTCCGCCGCTTATCGTTGCATTTTTCGAGCTTAGCGGCAAAGGCTCAAAGCTTATGAAGCGAAAATACACCGCAATTGCTCTCATGGCGGCGGCTGCGTTCACAGGCGTGACCGCAAGATTTTTTATCTCTGAAAAGCTTGGGCTTACCATGACATTAGGTGCAGTTTTATCCTCGGCTGTGATATTCGTCCTTTGCCGAAAAGCAAAGCTTTATTTTCCTCCTTGCTGTGCAATATCTACCCTGCCTTTTATCATTCCGCAAACTGCCATGATAAAATTTCCCTTTGAAGTCATAGCTGGATATATTGTCATTACCATTGCCGCAGTTATCATAACTAAAATAGACAATAATACAAATTAGGCATAACAAAAACGTGCAAAGCTTTATGATCCGACCCCCAGAAGTTAGACCAAAATCTAACGATTTGGAGGTCACATCATTACGCTCTGTACGTTTTTTCTGTATATTAAGAAATCATTCTCTGTTTTTAAGCACCTCGGCAGGGGTTATCTTGCCAAGCTTTCTTACAAGAATGGAGGTGATGATAAAGTATGTTGCCATTACTCCTGCAAAAATTATAACGTAAGCATACCATGAGAATGTAAGGTTTATTCCGCTTGTTACGTTTGAAATGAACACTGGGAAAACCTTGTCCATAATTATCTTTGAAAGCGGTATCTCGATAAGTGCGCCCAAAGTTATGATAATTGCGTTTCCGTTTAGGTAAAGCTTTTTCACGTCCTTGGTCTTATAGCCGAACACTTTCACAAGGGATATTCCAAAGGAAGCCCTTTCTATTGTAACATTCAGCATAAGGAACATAACGGAGCAGAAAATTATTACAGCAACTGCGATAAGCATTACTATCATCGACATCATAAGGTCCGTGAAAACTGCCGCTGAACGCTCGATATCTGATTTTGTTGTTGTGCTGTAAAGTCTGCCCTCGTCAATGTCAAGTTTCTTGTCTGAAAGCAAACAGTTGTAGTAAGTGTCGCTCTCACCGAAAAGCTCACGCATACTGTCAATATCCATGAACACCATAAGTCCGCCACGCTCGTCGCAGATATCCTCCACTGTGAATGCGTAATCCATTGAGGTCGCATCGTCTGTCAGGATAAACTTGTCGTCCTTTGCCACCCCGTAACGCTCCACAACTGACTGGCTCACTGTTATAAAGCTCTTGCCCTTGTGTGTTTTCACATCATAATACTTGTTGTCGCTGTCCATACCCATAACGGTGACATCAAGGTTATAGCCAAGCTGTTCCTTTGAAAGGGTTTTTACAAAGCAAGCCTCGCCACCCTCCGGAACGCTTTCCTCTGGATATTTCAGAGTGTACATATACTCGTATTTTGTGTCATTGATAGTGTCTTTTCTCACGTTCTCACAGAGATAGTAGCAATCAACGCCAAGCATAAGAATGAACAGTGAAAACAGCATACTGAGAAGCACTGTTATGCCTGTGCGCATTTCACGAAGCATTTGGCGTATCTGAAATCTGCGGATAAAATTCCTGCTCTTTATCTTCACTCTGCTGTAGTGACCTGTTTTCTGCTCGTTTCTGATAAGTGAAAGAGCCGTCTGAGAAAGCCGCTTGTTTATCACAAGGGTATTAACTATCACCGAAACAACAGGAGGCATTACAACGCTGTAAATGATAAGATACAAAGGATAAACAGGGGTAAAATCAGGGAGCGAGAAATATGCGTAGGTGTCGAGAAGCTGATAGTCAAGTCCCACAGGTGAGAAGCCTATGACCGCACCGATTATTCCTCCAACAAATGCAACTATAGACGGCAACGTTATGTAGTGTCGGATAAGATCTTTTTTCTTTGCGCCAAGTGCATAAAGCGCACCTATAACACTGCTTTCACGCTGGATCTGATGTATAACGAAAACAGAGATAACATAAGTAAGAAGTGCCATAAGTATAACACCCACACCAAGTCCTGCATACTTGTTCATGACAACGTCACCTGCCGCACCAGCTATACGAACGTTGTCGCCCTTTTTCACAAACATTGTCAGGTTGTCAAGGTCAATTGTGAAAACCTCGTCAAGAAGCTCGTCAGCCTGCTTTTTGAAGCTGTCGATACCATTAGCAAGACTCTCTGCACCGCTGTATGCAGATCTTGCACCCTCTGACAGATCTTTTGAGCCGTCATATGCGGCTTTCACGCCTGCGGTGATAGCGTTCGCACCCTCTGGGAGTGCCTTTGCGCCCTCATAAAGTCCGCCCATTGCATCATAGAGAGCGTCAGCTCCCTCAGAAAGGTCTTTCACACCGTCTTTAAGGGTCTGTGAGCCGTCATAAAGCTTGTCGATACCATTTGAGATATCGTCACGCTGCTTCAAGACGTCCTTGATAGTTTCAAGATAATACTTATCTGTGACTTTTTTATAATCAAAGTCGAAATCCTCGATCATTTTCTTCAGCTCATCATCAGTTGCCTTGCCGTTAAGTCTGTAAGCGTAGCAGAGGTCTTCGGCTTTCTGATCGCTGTCATTTTTGAAATAGTCATACTGATCGTCGCTTACGAAAAGAAGTCCGAAGCCCTTGCTTGACACAGCCGTGTCAGAGAAATTTTCAAAAGGTGTGTCATAGTCAGGTGTAGTTCCTATTCCAACAATCTCAAACTCAACGCCGCCTGCTGTGAGCTTATCGCCCACTGACAGAGAATGTTCCTCACTGTAGCGCTTTTCAACTACCGCTTCGCCCTTTTTCTCAGCAAGTCTGCCGCTGTCAAGCTCAATAAGATCAATATCATTTCTTTTACGGAAAACACGGAGCTTTGAGCCGTCCTTTGCTGTAACGTCAATGCTGAAATGCTGTTCAAGAGTAATTCCTTTGTCTGTTATCTCCTTTTCCTGCTCGTCTGTAAGAGAGATAAAAACGCCGAACTGTCCGTCCTCGACCTTGTTTTGCTTACCATGTTCGGCAGTTCCGTCGATAATAGTGTCTGCGCTTGCAACCACGGAAACTATTATGTACATCCCCATTACAATAAGCAATACAAGCGCAAGATAACGTGCAAAATTTGTTTTAAGCTCACGTCCTAGCCTTTTTCTGAGTACCCTGTTCATTACAAGTCCTCCAGCTCTGCGGCAGGTATGCGTGTTTCGTTAAGATAATCCTTTTTGATAAGTCCGTCCTTAACGATTATTACCTTATGCACCATATTCTTTATAGCGTTGTTGTGAGTAACAATAAGCATTGTTGTGCCGTATTTTGCATTGATTTTTTCCAGCAGGATAAGAATATCCCTTGATGTTTTCGAGTCAAGAGCGCCTGTAGGCTCGTCACACAAAAGCAGCTTCGGATTTTTTATAAGCGCCCTTGCTATAGCGCATCTCTGCTGTTGACCGCCTGAAAGCTGTGACGGGAACTTATTTCTGTGTTCGGAAAGTCCCAACGTTGTAAGAAGTTCTTCCATATCCAGCGGTGAATCTGAAAGATATTCACAAACCTGAATATTTTCCTCAACTGTCAGGTTTGGAACGAGGTTATAAAACTGAAAGATAAAGCCCAGATTTTCCTTTCTGTAGTCGGCAAGCTTATCAGGCTTAAGGCCGAAAATTTCCTTACCGTCGACCTTAACAGAGCCACTATCCATAGTGTCAAGGCCGCCTATGCAGTTAAGAAGCGTGGATTTACCGGAACCGCTCGTACCCTGAATAACGCACATCTGCCCTTTTTCCAGACTTGTGGTGATACCCTTTAGCACCTGAATATAGCTGGCGTCACTGCCGTAGCTTTTCTTCACATCTCTGATCTCCAAATACATATCATTTCCTCCATTTATGAGTTAGATTTAGCTAACTTTGCTTTATATAAAAATGTGCATATCTGCACATTTCATCGACATTTAAGATACAAAATTCTCACATAACGTTGTTATGTAGGCTTCTAAAAGTTACCGCCCGCAGGCGGCAATCATCTAATCCTCGACTATCATTGTAAACCATATTTTTATTAGAAACTCCATTACTCTGCGCATATGGAGCTTTGCCTTTTCCACATCTCTCTCGTGAGTTAGCAAATGAGTGTAGGCGTCAACGCTTATATGGGTTATCCAATGAAGCATATACTCATCAACGTGGCAGTTAGGGATTCTTGCGGCAGCTTTTTCCGCTGAGATACGAAAACCCTGTTCTGTCATATCTACGATCATATCCACAGCATTTTCATACTCAGACCCCTGCGCACCAGTGAGAAGCAACATGAAAACGTCATAATGAAGATACATATACTCCACAAGCTTGTCAAGGTCGGTGTGAGTATCAATGTGATACTCAGCAGACAGCACCGCAGGGTCATCGCTATCCATATCCTGTGCGTCCTGCATATAATGCTCCGTAAGAAACCTGCAAAGCTCTTTCAGCGGCTCATCGACAATAGCCTTGAACAAATCATTTTTATTTTTAAAGAAGAAATACAGCGCACCGGTCGTCACGCCTGCGTCAGCGCATATTTTTCTCAGAGAAGCTTTCATATAGCCGTTTTCTGAAAACTCAGCCATTGCGCTTTTCAGAAGCTTTTCTCTTGTTTCAAGCTCGTCACCCATTACTGCACCCCACTTTCCGCTTCACATAACACTGTTATCTTAGCATATAACCTTTGATATGTCAATAGATTTACTATATTTTCAGCATATTATATGATAATTTCACATAACAGTGTTATGTGTGTTAGCGAATATAACAAAACAAAGGACGAACCGCAAAAGTACGTCCTTTTTCAATGAAGAAAGTAAATAAGCATAAAAAGAGCCATAGCAAATGCTTATATCCGAACCCTTAACTCCGAATTCCGATATATTCATAACAACGCCAATCTCACGCATCCACTTTTCCATTTCCGCAAGTCCATCTTCGGCAATGTGCTTATTGCTTTTTCCGTTCTTTATTCAACATTTTTACTTTCGTCAGCGATATATTCAAAGAAATCAAAGTCCGCATAATGCTTGTGCTTTACCCTGTCAGCACAGGTGATGCCTACCATAGTTCCCGTAAATTCGCCGTATTTGCAGTATTCATCGGAGAATTTGGTGGTGTCAAAAGGAATGCCTATCTTCTCATAGTTTTCACCGTCATAGCTCCAGTAAAACTGTGAATGTCTGCCCTCGATAACAAGCCTGAAATATATGGGAACATCATCAACTGGGATACGGGTATTCACAAACTCGGTCTTTTCACCGTTTTCAAGCTGAATTACGGAAATCGCACTCTGTCCCAGAGTTTCGCTGTAATACTTGCGGAGATTGATGTAGTTCATATTATCGTAATAGAGGATAAGTCCTGCGCTGTGCTGATGTACTTCGGGAGTGAAATCCATTTTTGTGGTTATCTGTGCATAAACGCTTGTCAGCTTCCGTGCAAGAATGCTTGTCTTGTTAAGAGAGGTTCTTGCTTCCTGACCTCTGAGCCTTACCCAGCCGGGACGTGACTTTACATCTGCAAAACGATGCGGCATGATTCTCGGTGAATAATACCATATGCCAAGCTCTCCGCTGTTGAAATCATCAAAGCCAGGAATTTTACTCACATGGTATTCGGGCAGCTTGCTTTCCTCGCAGTATTCCTTTTCGATATTTGTTCCGTCATCCATGTTTTTTCTGAGCCGTGACCGAATGAATGACTCTCGGATTGACTACCGAAATTTCACCTGCTTCAATAGTCTGACGCACATTGTTCTCAAACTGAGTTGTCATACTCCCCTCAAGCATATACACAAGCTCAAGGCTGTTATGCCAATGAGGAGCAACATAGCTACCCTCGTCCTCGGACAGATAAAACCTGACCTCAATATCGGGATTGCTGGATACTATTTCGTGCCGTATTTCATTATTTATCATTTATCTTACCACCGTCTTTTATGATACATACTACACATAGAATTATCATAATTTTTTTATTATATCATAAAAAGAAAAAATATTCAACTATACATAATGATTTAATGGACAAAGGTTAAACAATTCTAACAAAACCGGATGGTTTTCCTGTAATCAATAGGTTGTAATATACGTTAACACTCGATTTAATCAAATCGTCTAAAAAAAACGAATCCAAACACATTGTTGTTCGCAAATGTGTTCGGATTATGAGTAAATGGCTCCCACATTTAGAGAATAAAACTAACATCATTGAATTCAAAGTAATTATGCTATATTTCATTTATTGTCCTTTCTTGAGCTTTATATTTGATTTTTTCGGTGGGATATGGTATAATGGTTTTATAATCAGTCGGGTAAACTGTTCGACAAATCGGAGTTTGAAGGGGTTGTGTAAATGAAGAAAAGATATTGTATTGTTGCACAGATTGCATTATTATTATGGTTTTTTCTTGATATGACAGGTTTATATTTCGGAAACAAATGTTTAGTTACAAGGTCATATAAAGAAGATGGTATATTCTTTTTGATTTATTTGATTACAATAATACTGTTTCTTGTAAAAGAAGATATTGGAAAATATATTGTTATCGGGTTGATGTCAATGTGGCTTGTTATACAACTTATGTGTCACGAGTGGTATACTATTTTTGACAGTGGATTTATGGGATCATTAGATGGTAAAATTAAATATTTCTCAGAAACAATTCACTGGATTGATGTAGAAGGAAAATACATACCTGATGTATATCATACCATTTTACATATTTTAATTTTGTGTACATTAACTATAACAATTATCTATTCAATAAGGAACAGACGAAAAACTTAAATTCCCATTTATCGAGCTGTTCATAATCACAGCACTCTAACGGGTGCTGTGATTTTTTTAGACAAAAAGGGCTTCCGTACACCTACATTAACGTAAGCATACGAAAGCACTGTTTCCATACATTACATTTACAAACTGCAATACTAAATCATATATACAAAAAAGAGCCGTAGCAAATGCTACAGCTCTTTGGCTCCCCCTGTTGGACTCGAACCAACGACCCTTCGGTTAACAGCCGAATGCTCTACCGACTGAGCTAAGGAGGAA
>CAKSAK010000012.1 GCA_934435205.1 uncultured Ruminococcus sp.
CTGAAAATACAGGTGGGGCGAGGGTAGAAATATTTTTCCTGAGTAGTCAAGAAACAAGCTAAATAGACCGCAATTAAAGCGCTGTAAAAAAAGCGCAACAAAGCCCGCGGATTTCCTTGATATGGAAGCCAGTGGGCTTTAATATATCACACAGCAAAAAAGAACTATCTAAGCCATTTTCCATGAATGCGAACAGTATTACTTTTAGCAAAGTTTTTTCATCATATCTTGGTCTGCCTGTCCTGCGTTCCTCAGTCGTCAGGTATTTATTTAGGTCAATATGATCAATAACTTCACAAAATGTATATACCGGATCTGTTGTTTCAATAATTTTTTCAATTTCTATAGGAATTTTTAATTGATATGGTGTATTATATTCTTGTTGGTATTTTTTCATCAAATTTATTATACCACAAAAAAGACTGCTTTCCTACCCTTTTAAGGGTGGTTGCAGTCTTTTTTTATTTCGCGTTTTTTTACAGCGCCGTTTGTTTTTTAAGCACGGTAATTAGCGGGCGACTCAGGTCGCCCCTACATATGAACATCGTATTTATGCGAATTGCAGGGAAAGTTTTTTAGTTCTGAAAGTTTATTATCTCGCTGGTTATCATAGGGTAGGCAATAAGCTTGACGGAGTCAAGGTCCTCTTTGTGCATATCAACGGCGGATATCTGATGTCCGTTGTAGGTGGTGTAATAGTAAATGCCCTTGTCGGTATTGCAGCAGCTTGTATAAATAGTTATCTCATACTTGCCCTCTGTCACCTCGCAGCAACCCCTTTGCTGGTCAACTGAGTTTAAGATGTGGAAAAACTGGCTTACGCTGTCCTGCTCGTCTGTGCCTGAGCGTGAGTTCATTTTCACAAATGCGGCTCTGACAAATCTTGACTGTGATGATAAGTCACCGGGCAGACCCATTGCACCCATGCCACGGCTGTAGGAAATAAGGTCAAGCTTATCAGAGAATGTGTTTTCGGGCTGTTTAGGAGAAAGTCCACGGAAATCGTTTAGCCTGAACATCTGCATATCAAAAGGCGGATTGTTCGTCAGCACGCCCACTGGGTCGTCATAGACGTTTATGCCTTCTTTTACAGATTCCACTACGATACAATCGTTCTTGTCTGCTATTATCCAATGGAGCTGACCTGACGGCATTTGCGGGCTGAACTGAGTTTTGGTTATGTTTATCTTTTCTATAAGCGTCCTTGCCTCAGCAACTGTGGCACACTGACAGAGTATCCATGGGATAAACTCAAACTGCGCAACGTTGTCCCTGCCGTCGATATCATCACGGTAAAAGGCGTTGCCAACAAAGTTAAGACCTGCCATGGCAAGACCTTTTTCGTTGGCGGCGTCATAGAAAAGAGGATAATCCTGAGCAACATGAGCAGTGCCTATCACTGCATAATGGGTATCTATCCTGCCCATATTAACAAAGTTAAGTGGAAAGCTTCTTGGCATTATGACTATTTCCTCGCCATAGGAGCTTTCATAGTCAAGAGTTCTTCCAAAATAAAAATCGTTCGTTTTATAAGTTGCCGCAGTACACATTCTGCTTACCTCCAATTATATTATTTTCTTACGGGCGAACAGTTCGCCCGCCTGCTGACAAAGCTATCCGCAGGGCTTGTTATATTTAATATAACACTTTTTGCAGCTAAAATCAATGACGTTGACTTATGTTAAAAATATTGTTATAATAGTGGTAACATCGCATGATGATATTGTTGTGTTACCCTAAGATGATAAATGAAAGGAGCGAAACGGAATTGACGTGGAATAATGTAAAGAAAATAGCAGGCAGAGTGGTGGCGGTGATAGTTCCTGTGGCGATGCAGTTTTTGTGGTATCTTCTTATACTCAAATGGCTCAGCAAGGCGGCAGGACTTCTCAGCATCGTGCTTACTGTGCTGTCATTTCTGTTTGTGCTTTATATCAACACAAAGCGTGAGGAAAGCAGCTACAAGACCCTTTGGCTTATTGTGATACTTACTTTTCCTGTACTTGGTGCAGTTATGTATATAATTTTCGGCAATAACAATACTGCGAAAAAGCTTGAAAAGAATATCACAAAGGCAAGGCTTCGCATGGACTATGAGCTTCCTGACGGAGAAAAGTGCATAGGGGAGCTTGGACGTGAGGACAAAAGGCTTGCTCAATCGGTAAAAAGAATAAGCGACGCAACGGGCTTTCCTATGGTGAAGCTTGACAGCGCAGAGTATTTTTCCGTGGGCGAGGAAATGTTCGCTGATATGTGCAAGGAGCTTGAAAAGGCTGAAAAATATATTTTTGCGGAGTATTTTATTCTGCAAAACGGCAAGTTCCTTAACACTTTGGTGGATATCATGGCGAGAAAGGCGGCTCAGGGCGTTGACGTCAGGATAATGTATGATGACCTTGGAAGTATCGCAA
The DNA here is from genome assembly GCA_934435205.1 of uncultured Ruminococcus sp. GTDB lineage: Bacteria > Bacillota > Clostridia > Oscillospirales > Ruminococcaceae > Hominimerdicola. Next base: position 2,412 of record CAKSAK010000012.1, read on the forward strand.
CATATTCTCTTGCAGACGCTTTGAAGCTTGGGGAGAAAGGTATAAAATGTGTGCCTTTCAATCCGTTCCTTTTTATAAGATCACAGCTCAACAACCGTGACCACAGAAAAATAATGGTGGTTGACGGCAGGGCTGCATACAGCGGCGGAATAAATCTTTCGGACGAGTATATAAACATCGGCTCGAAATATGGCCACTGGAAAGATATCGGCTTCAAGATAACAGGCGAGGGTGTAAAAAGCTACACATATATGTTTATGGAGTTCTGGAACGCTTTTTCAAATGACATGATACCTCATGACCTTGTGGGGGAGAGCTTTGAAAACGAGGGCAAGGGCGGCGACGGCTATGTTTTGCCTTATTATGATTCCCCTATGGTGGACGAAAATGTGAGCAACACGTTTTTCTCTGAGATACTCTATGCCGCAAGCGATTATGTGTGGTTCTACACGCCGTATCTTATGCTTGGCGACAGCCTTTTTGACGCTTTTATAAGGGCGGCTAAACGTGGGGTCGACGTGCGGATAATAATGCCCGGTATCGCTGACAAAAAGGTGGTTTTCAGGCTTTCGAGAAGCTATTATCGTCAGCTTATCGAGGCAGGAGTGAAGATATATGAATACACCCCTGGGTTTGTTCACGCAAAGGGCTGTATATGCGATGACAAGCTTGCGGTGTTGGGTTCTGTCAATCTTGATTACAGAAGTCTTTTCCTGCATTTTGAGTGCAGTTCCATATTCTATGATTCGTCTATAATAAAGACTTTTAAGGCTGATATCCTTGAAACTCAGAGCAAGTGCAAACAGCGCACGCTTGAGGACACAAAGCGTGGTTTCTTCGGACGGCTCATTGACGGCGTGCTAAGGATATTTGCACCATTGCTTTAACAATGTTAAAAATTTTGCATTGATGATTATTATGAAATTTGGCACGATATTAAATGATGAAGGTATTACGAAGATGAATAAAGTGGCAAACAGCGACAGTTGCGTCAGGTCCTATGATAACCACGCTGAACGATCTGGTGGCAGTTGTGGCTTACTATGGAACTAGCTGGATATTCCTGCTGAATGTTTTGAAGCTGGGGTAAAAAAATAGAATAAGATAAAAAAGCCGATCGCTTCCATTTGGGTGCGGTTGGCTTTTTTAGGTTTGGCTATTGGATTTAAGGTAATGTCTATCTTATTGAATAATTTTGCATTTGGAGTTTTCTTCAATTTCTGAAAAGACCTTTTTTTGTCGATTATCGAATCATAATATGTTACGAAAAAATAACTGATATTAATATGTTTGCTAAATCACATGACGTGATTATATTAATTTTGTATAAATAGAAATTTGCAAAATGTATTATAATTTCTGGTTATAAGTTTATTTGTTGGTATCTTGAAAAGTATGTCAATATGTGTTATACTTAGTAACATAAGTAACTCAGGGGGAATCAAATGTTAGCTGTATGTATGACCTTGATAGACAACGATAAGGATCAGACGTCTTTTGAAGATTTTTATTACAGAAATCGTCAGATAGCCTATGCTTTTGCATACAAGATCTTGAATAATTCTGCGCTGGCAGAAGAGGCTTGTGCAAATGCTTTTTTCAGCATCGCAAAATGTTTTAAAAAAATTCACAATTATTCTTTGCACGATATGGACGCATATCTTATTAGAACTATTAGAAACGCCTGTTATGCGATCTACAATAAGGAAAATCAAAATCCAACATCGTCTATATTTGATCTTAAGGTGGAAGATGAGCCGAGTGAGGATTTTTATGATGATATTGACTTAGATCTGCTTATAGATTCGGTAAGAAAGCTGGATGATAAACTAAAGTCTGTGATAGCATATAAGGTTTATTATGATCTGACTGCTGATGAGATCGCACAGATCATGGGCATTTCTAAGAGAACGGTATTTAATTATCTGAACAAAGCCAAAAGACAAATTTTAGATTTGATCGGTGGTGATCGTTTTGAATGATAAGTTAAGACGGGCAATAAAAACAGGCATAATTGATGAAGACTATAAGGATTATTTGGCTGTTGAGAAAATTCCACATGATTTTTCGGAAAAATATGAGCAGAGAATTGGCGAGCTGATAAAAACTAACAGAAAAAGCGGTCACAGACATATAAGGATCACTCTAAGATTTGCTGCGGCGATAATAGCTGCGGTGCTTGTGGTCGGCTCTGTGACAGTCGCCGCCGTACCGCCGCTGCGTGAATGGTTTGTTGGAGTATTTGTGACACAAGGGGAATCTCATTCTAGTGTAAGATTTGCAGATGGTGATATTGAAGATAATAGTTTGTCTGTTGCCAACAATGTTATGACTCCTGACTTCATTCCTAGCGGTTATGTATTGTCAGAAGATTTTATAGACGATTTTACACACATTGTGACTTATACAAACGGCACAGAGCAAATTCAATTCACTCAAAATGATATATCGGCTGGAATGAATATAGATATTGATGATTTAGGTGCAAGGCAAATAAAAATAGGTAAATATGACGGATATATTTCAATAACTGAAAATGATATTATTCTTGTTTGGACAGATAAATCTTTTTCATACTCAATCGTTGGAAATGCGAGCGAAAGTGACATAATTCGTATGGCTAATTCGGTAAAATTGCACAAACTTTCAAAATAGTTCAAGAAATGTGTACATTTTTGCACTACTCCATACGTTATATATTATGTGAGCAGATAAAAAAAGGAGGTGAAATCTTTGAAGAAAATAATGACTTTGCTTATTGCAGTGGTGATTTCTGTAATGACAGTATTGCCATGCTCCGCAGCGGATACCATGTTTGATAGTAATGATATCACAGTTTGTAACTTATACACTGATCTCATTACTGCGAAGGTTGCGATTAATTCATCAGGTAATGTTTATTACAGTTGCCAAGTACGTGGAAAAAGTAGTTGCACAAAAATTAGTGCATATGCGTATCTCCAGGTGTATAGTAATGGGTCCTGGAGCAATGTTGATTGTGTTACCAAGACGGTGAATAGTTCTACTCTTTTTGTTTCTGATACTTATAAGGGTACAAGTGGAAGCAAATATCGTTGTGAAGTACATGTATATTCATATAGCGGAAGCAAGTATGAATATCTTGAATCAAAAAGTTCGACAGTAAAGAAGCCATAGTTGTGTATGGCGATTAAACCAGACATTTACACTTGAATGTGTGGATGTCATGACGAGAAAGGAAATAAGTATGATTATTAAGAAAATTGTTACGGGAATTATTGCATTGGCTATTGTAAGCACTATGGCTGTTACTACTGCATTAGCAACTACGTCAGCAACCAAAGAGGTATATGGTCAGTCATATGCTTATTCAGGAAAGCTTGGAAATAATAGTTATGTGAGTTGGAATATTAAGGGCGATTCTTCAACTGCAATGACTACTGCGGGAAAAACAGAAAGTAAGTTTCAACGTTACATAAAGGTATCGGTTGAATGCAGAAATACAGCAAATAATGCTGTTATAACAAATCAGACAAATGAGATAACAACAAAAAATGCCGGAACAGGTATTGGAATTAAAAGAAACAAGAATAATCCATATGTTTATTATATACATCGTGTAAAAGTTAAAACCGATAAGGATAATCAGTATACTATAGACGATGTTTATTATCGTATAAATCAAAATAAGTAATATTAAGGGGACTAAATGAAATACGTTTTTATTAACCTGAAAAATTTTGCCGTAAAGAATGTGCTTATCTTTATTCTATTTATTGTTTGCGCCGTTACTGATGTGCTTATAATATTGTTTTCACATGGCGCATTTCAGAATTTTAAAGCAAGCAAGGATTTTGAAAAGCAAAAGAAGTATGTATTTAACTATACTTTTTCATTTGGCGATATAATAGATACTCAGGAAGACAGTGATGGCAGGATCTTGTCTTATTTTGGAACAGATTCTATAACTCCTGTTCAACTTCGGGAGGTGCTTGACAAGCTTGATGATAATTCTAAAGCGTCAATACCGGGTATGTATTTTAGTATAAATTTTGATCAGAACGAGCTTAAAATTGATGAGTGTTTTGACGACGGTCAACCGTATCTTATGTCTGCGGTGCGCATTCAATATGATGAGGAGCTGAATGATTATAGCTTATACGAATCGTATGTCGACAACATGAGTATACGCAAAGGCAGATATTTTACTAAGGAAGAATATGCTTCAGACGAAAATCTGGTCGTGCTGCCCAGCGGCGCAAAAGACGATATGATCGGCAAGAATGTTGAACTGCTTGGCAAAAGCTATAAGGTCATAGGCATATTCGGTAATACTGTACAAGAGGAATTTCAGGTGCCATTTAAAACGTTGGGTGATAACTGCACTATTTCAAGCATAAGTTTTCTTGATGACAATGCTCTCGATACAGATAGCTTTTTTAAGCTGAAAAAAGCTTTCAGCGAAGTTCTAACGTGTAATGTTAATTTTCCTCCGATAGATACGATCGATATGTCTGAAATAAAATTCTACAATTCCGTTATATTTATGTCCGTAGCCGTTGCGATAGCTTCTGCAATTAATCTTGCAATGCTTTTCAGATACATAATAAGATCCCGTGCTAAACAGACCGCTATATTCATGCTGTGTGGCTGCACGTCAAATAGAATAAGACGGATGTATATAGCCGAGATAGGTATGATATCAGTGACGATATATGTGATATTTGCATTGGTATTCAATTATGCGCTGCTTCCTAAGCTTACTTTGTTTTTTGAGTACATCAAGGTCGCTTATAATTTCAGGGTATATATGACCATATTTGGAATATATATTATTTCTATTTATTTGTTCCTTAACATTGTGATATTGTTTACAAATAAAAGATCCCCTGTGGAAATGATGAAAGAGAGGGGAAAATAATATGATAAAATATGGTTTAAAAGAATTTGCAAGAAATATCTACAGCAATATTTTTATCGCTGTTCAGCTCGCCATTGCATTTATTATAATGACGGCGGCTGTTTCTTCTGTTCTTTCAAGAATAGAGATGTATACTCCTGTAAAGAAATACTTTCCTGACGGCAAGGGACTATATATATGCAATATAAATGATGCTGCTCCGCTTGACGGTGAGCTTAAAAATATTGATGATGTGGAGTCGGTGACAAGCGGATATGATACAAGCTTGTATTATTCTCCGTCATCAAAAGATCTATCTAATGGACTTGGTGACGATAGAATGAGCGTTAATGCTTTATCTGAAGATATGATAAAGTCATTTACGCCGCAGATGAGTTCGGGAAAATGGCTGTCTAATGCGTCGGCTAACGGAGATCTGATACCTGCTGTTGTGACTGAAAACAGCAACTACAAAACGGGTGATATAGTTACCATTATGCACAAAGAGAAAGTAGGGGAGATGTCCCCTGATGATGAGGATTTTGACTATGCTGATCCTTATAAGTATGAGTATGTTAAGAACAAGGTGGAAATTGTCGGTGTCATAGCTGACGGCTCACAGTTGCTGGGCTTTTCATCTGCATATTTAGGCACTGAGGATAGCATAAAAGAAAAGCCTGATTTCAGAGATCTTTATGCTAATGTCAATAAGTATGGCAACATGATGCTGATAGTTCCGACAGACTGTCTTAAAGATATAAACTGTAAAATATATCCTTGCGGCAATCAAATAGTAACGTTAAAGGATAATGTAAGCAATGAGCGTTTTAAGGAGCTTGAATTATATCTGAGGGATTATGGCAGGGTTTTTGACTTTGAGGATTTCAGAGAAAATTCGCTTGTCTATATTAATGGTCAGCTTATCAAGCTTGTTCCAATGCTTATATGCGTGATAGTTCTTGTTATTGTAAGCTCAGTTTCGGCTTCGGCAGTGAACATAAAAAAGAGACTTGGAGATTATGGTATCTATTATCTCTGCGGAGCAAAGTGGAACGCATATATCAAGATAGATCTTGTGTGTGATCTTATGACCGCAGTTATGGCAGCCGCCATTGCAGTGTGTATTTCAAATGTTCTTACTATGAGCAAATTTATGGGAAATACAGTGATAAGTTTTGGTTGGCTGCACTTGATCGGCTGTGTATGTATCGTTATCTTGAACATTCTGATCTCACTTTTGATACCGGCCGTTATAATGAGACGAAATACACCAAATGAGATCTTGATGATAAATGAATAAGAGAGGCATTATAATGATAAAGCTTGATAAAATAATAAAGATATATAATCCAAAGAAAGCCAATGAATATGAGGCTTTGCATGGGGTATCATGCGAGATATCAGACGGTGAAATGGTAGCGATAATTGGAAAATCAGGCGCAGGAAAATCCACACTTTTGCATATCCTTGCCTGCATAGACAGCTATCAGAGCGGTGAGTACACAATTGACGGCACTTTGGTAAAAAATTTATCGGAGGGGCAGTATGCAAAGATAAGGAATGAAAAGATAGGCATTGTAATGCAGGACTTTGCACTTGTTGAGGATTTTTCTGCCCTTGAAAACGTATTGATCCCATTGGATTTTGCAAAGAAAAAGATAAAGAATAAAAAAGGAAAAGCTCTTGAAGCATTAAAAGCTGTTGGTATGGGGGATCTTTCTAAGAAGCCTTGCAACAAGCTTTCGGGAGGACAGAAGCAGCGTGTTGCTATAGCCAGAGCAATTGTCAACGAGCCTGCCATGATACTTGCGGACGAGCCTACAGGAGCGCTGGACACAAAGACTTCGGCCGAGATAATGGAGCTTTTCAAACGCCTTAACAAAGAGGGAAAAACAGTCGTTATCGTTACTCACGATCCAAAAGTCGCAGAACAATGCAGTCGTGTTATCGAAGTGTCTGACGGTAAGATCATATAGAAAAAATACAATTCCCGCACATCAAATGCAAAGATCACATCGTAATATCGGCTGTTTAGCGTGATATTCTGTGGGTGTGACATATCCTAATAACATGATACGAGCCTTTTTATCTTTCTTTTCTTTATATCTGTTTAATAAGAGTAAAATCGTCAGAATAAAAAAATTGACCGCACCCGTGAAAGGTGCGGTCATTAGTATTTTGTGGCGGATTTTGTGGCGTAGCGTTAGTTTTGGTTTGGCCTGTATGTTTTTGTCCTGCGTGAGAAGTGTGAAAGAAGCTTGCTGTCAATGAACTTGCTCACTGCGGTGACGGCAGGTCTTGCGCCTGATCTCACGTTGTAGGTGTCGGCTGTTATCTTGTCCGCCGCCTTTGCAAGCTCCTCTGCACTGAACAGGGTGTCTATATTCAGCTCAGGACGAAGCCTTTTGATGACTTTTATCTCGCTCACAAGCCTGTTTTCCACTATCTTTCTGTACACCGATCTTGATATCTCGCTGAAAGTGTATTTCTGTGAGAAGCGGTTGATAAGCTCAACGTCAAAATAGTCGGAAAGGTCGCTTATGAGCTGTGTGTCTGATGTGCTGTCTGAGTTGAAGCCGATGCTTCTGCCCTTTGCGGTACAGCCTGCGTTGGTGGTGGCGATGATTATGGACTTTGAGAAGTCTATGACGCTTCCTTGACTTGTGGTGAGAATGCCCTCGTCAAAGACAGACATGAACAGCCTTTGCACGGCTCTGTCGCACTTTTCAAACTCGTCAAGAAGTATCACCTGATAGGGATTTGACTTGAGCTTGTCAAAGGGCAGTTCAACATTGCTGTCGCTTCCAAGATAGCCTGCAGGCGAGCCTATAATGCGGTTTATGCCTGCGTCATAATAGAACTCCGACATATTCAGTGTGATAGGTTTCTCGCCTGCACAGTTCTTCGCTATTATCTTTGCCACCTCTGTTTTGCCCACTCCGCTTGGTCCGATAAAAAGCATTGTAAAAGGCTTTTTGGTCGGTCTGATGTGGAGAGAATGGAGCTTCAGCGCATTGACAAGGTCGTCTATGACAGCTTCCTGACCGCAGACGGCTGAGAGGTCACGGCGCAAGGCTCTCTCGTTAAAGGCGTGGGGCGTGCTGTGACCTGATGTCATGCGGAAAGCCGTTTCTTTTATATGGCGGTCGGTGAGAGTAATTTTCAGCTTCTTGTCAGAAGCGTTCTTCACCACGGCGGAAGCTATGGAGCGGTCAAGAAGCGTTATGGCGTTGTCAGGTCGGTGTGAGCCTGAGTAGCAAAATTCGTCTGCGATATCAACAATGCGCTCTGTCTTGCTTCTGCTCAAAGCAAATGAGATGTTATAGTGGCTTGCAAAATGCTCGTTCATGCTGAGAAGGATCTCCACTGTCTGCTCATGGTCTGCTTCGTCAACTATTATCTTTGTCATACGCCTGCAAAAGGCAGGGTCGCTGTCGATGAGATTTGCTTCCTGGGTCGTTGTCGCTCCTATGAGCTTTATTTTTCCACGGCTCAGAGCAGGCTTCAAGATCTGTGCGACGATCCGATATGCCTTTTCCTGAAAAAGCATATGTATTTCGTCGATAAACAAAATTCGCTTCTCGTCCTGGTCGCTCATATAGTTTATGAGCATTTTGACCTTATTTTCAAGGTCGCCCATAAGACCTGAGTCTGCCACGATATCAGAGAGCTGGAGGGCATATATCTTGTAGCCTTTGAGTTGTGGTACGATGTTCTCGCTGTTTTCGAGCCTGTAGGCAAGCTCCTCCACTATCTTAGTCTTTCCACAGCCAGCAGGACCGCAGAGCAGTGCATTGGGCTTGTCCGAGCTTATGAGAACAGACATCATCAGAGAGAGTATGCTCTCTCTGAATTTTGTTTCTGTCTTTCTTGCTTCGGCAAGGTTGAAAAGCATTGTTTCGGGGTCAAATACCTTTGCCTTAAATGGATTTTGGCTCATGTTTTGAAGCTCCTCAGGACTAGGCTCATAAGGCTCGTCCTGAGGGTCAAAATCATCATCGTCTTCTGAGGCGTTGATACAATCATACGCCTCATAATCCTTGATGTATTCTATATCTTCTGTTTGTGGCATTTTTATTCCACTCCTTTCTCGGTTTTTTGTTGACGTCTTCTGCGCCTTTTGAAATTTTCACGCATACGGGCGATGCTGAACGGCGCTAATATCAGCTCCTCGAATATCGTGTATGCGCAGCTGTTTGGGATAGTCTCCCTCACAGTGGTGAGCATTTTGCCCACTGTACAGCCAACGTTGTTCACAAGCTTACTGCAAAATGGATACACGTCAGGGGTGATGTTGTAGAGCCTGCCTACCTGTGCAAAATAGTCTCTCAGCTCCATTGAGCAGAGGACGTTCAGTGCGCATATCATCTTGGCATTGTCTGTGAAGCCCTTGATGTTTATTGGAAGCGGCGCTTTGCCTTCCATGACAAGCCTTATTTTGCCTATCCTCTCAGCTTGCTCCGCCATATTGCACATATACTCTATGGTGTCGGCAAGCTCAGTGTATCGGTCTGCGGCAGACCTTATTTCGCCCCTCATTGTCATACCTGTGTCTTTGAGAAAGCTTGGGTACACATCAATGAAGTCCCTGAACGAGAACTTGTCACGGGCGGTGGCATAGTTACATTCAAGCTCGCTGAAAACTATGTCCTTGTCATTCTCCGTTAAGTTCAGAAGCTTTGACAGCGGTGTGTTCATTATCACAGTAATGGCGTTTTCAAGAGTCATGTTCTCGTATTCCTCGATGATGTCTTTTAAATTGAATATTTTTTTCATAGTGTTGGTGTCCTTTCTCGTAGTATTAATGTCCTTTTTCATGGCATTAACCTACTTTTTGTTGTAAAATTTGTTTTAGCAGGCTATTGCCTACCATTGTGTAAATTGCAGCGGCAACGCCGCTGGGAGCGTTCACACCAGTGTAAGGCGATGAACGTTTGTAAAGAACAATGCTGACATGGCTATGCCCAACAGCAGTGAGCCATGTCATGTCTGCCTTGGTAAGCCTGCGGCAGACAGCTTGTCCTATTTGCACCCTCAGAACAGAGTGCAGATCATTTTGCAGAGCATAGAATCAGGTGATTGAAAAAATCAAGGTAAAGAAAATTAATGATCGTTGGTTATATGTTAATGTCCTTTTTCTATGTCCTGCGATGATATGGCGGTCTGTTCGTCGGGAATGGGAGCTGTGGTAAGCGGCAGGTCGCCCTTATAGCGCTCTATTATATCCGCCGCAGTATAGGGGTATGACAAGATGATGTCAGAAGCCGAGGCTATGAGCCACCACCTCATGTCATAAGCGTCACGTATCTGTTCGGTGTAGTTGTCAATAAAATTGCACCACGGTATCCAGAATGCGCAGGCTTTCCTGTCAAGGATATCAAATGCACTGCCTAAGCTCATGGCGGGGTCTTGCTGTATTGCTTTGGCAAGCTTCATCTGTAGTTTGACTACAAGCCGTTTGTCATTGGCAGGATACCGAGTATTTGAGCCTATGCAGAGTGTGTTCAGATAGCCTAAGTATTCTTTGACGTTTATGGCGTTGTATAACTGCACTTCCGGAAGCTGACGGTTTAAGACGAGCATTTTTCTCACATAAGCCGAATAGCATCTTATCTCGTCCTCACTGTCGGTATCAGCACTGATTATCTGCACATATGTGTCAAGCTCGTCCATAAGAGCCGCAAGCTCGCCGAAGGTCATTTTCATGCAATCGCTTGCGCTGATGTGGAAGTATTTCTCTATCTGCTCTGCGATGATGTCAATGCCTCTCTTTTCACCTGCTGGGGTGCTGTAAGAGGTCAGCTTCTCCAGCGGAAGTGCCATTAGATCTCTGACGGCTTGTTTTATAAAATGCAGGTCAGAGAATTGATTTGTATTTAGTAGCATGGTTTTTACTCCTTTTGTAATTTTTTACATACTTATCTGATGATCTTTTTGAAGCATACTGTATGGCTCTATCTTGTCTGCAAGCATGGCCTGTCTGCCTGAGAATATCACATAGACCTTGTCTCTTGGCATACAGAGTATGTTGTCCATGGTCTTTGACGCCCTGTCCGCTATCATTCTTGCAGTGTCAGGGTCGTTACAGCCCATGAAAAGCATTGTGTCACAGTTGTTTATGATAGTCTTGGCGGCGTTTTCGTCATACATGGTGGCGAGCTGTGACAGGCTCTGTATTATCAGCGATGCGTAGATATCTCTTGACCTTATGGTGGAGATGTTCTTGTCGAAGTTACTGATATATGCGCTTGTTGCACCAAAGTCGTCAAGTATCATATGCACAGGCACAGGAAGCCTGCCTTTTGGGCTGTTATCAGCTTCTCTGCACAGTGCCTGCAAGGTCTGGGTATAGAACAAGCTCACGATATTATCAAGATTATGCTCTGTGTCGCTGGTTTTAATGAACACAGCGGTTTTTCTTCTTCCTATATCCGCAAGATCGACGGATATCTTGTTATCAAAGATGTATCTCAGCTCTTTCATGTTGAAGCAGTTGAGATGTGAAGCGGCTATGCCAGCGGTGGAAGCGAATGTTCTCTCGGAGGGTCTGGTCGCCTGTGTTTCTGAAAACAGCCTTGCAGACAGTGAGTTTGGATTGTCTTTTATCCATTTTATGAAATAAGCGTCGCCGTTGTTTTGGATATATGTGTGGAAAAGCTCCAGCACTGATGTCATGCTGTGATACTCTTTTGGCAGAGCTTCAAGGGCGTATGCTATCACGAACTCTATCATTGAGGCGGCGCTCATATCCCAATATGGCTCTTTACAGCCACTGTTCACGGGAGATATAGCGTCGGCGATAGCTTTGACGTCAGGCTCGTATATACTGCCGTCTTTGTTTCTTTTTACCGCCGCCAATGGATTATAGCCCTGACTTTTCTCAGGCTCGGTAAAATCGAGTTTTATGATGTTGTAGCCTTTAGCTCTCAGTTCGCCTGAGAACATATCATAGAGCAGACCCTTGACGTCCTGCAATATGACAGACGATTTGATGTCGCTAAGTACAGAACAGATGTAAGAGCCTGTTTTGCCGCAGCCTGAATTGCCTATGACAAGAACGTTGTTGTTAAGCCCTGTGACTTTTGTGTTCTCCAAGAGTTCAACGCCCTTTGCGAGAACTCTTTTGCCGTATCTTTCTCTTGGTGCAGTGTAAGCAGGTCTGCTGCCTGTGATTCTTTGTTTGCTCATAATTTTTCTCCTTTAAATTAATGTGTTGATGATTTTGTGTGCAAGACCGAAGTCAACAGCTTCTTTGGCTGTGTAGAATGAGTCATACTGTGTGACCTTGTAAATCTCTTCAAGAGTTTTGCCTGTGCGCTCTGCTATTATGGAAGCGAGAGTTTCACGCATTTTGTTCAGCCCTGCAAGATGTTCTTCTATCTCTTTTGATTTCTGACCGCTGAAATCTGCTTTGCCGAAGCTGGGGTCATGTATCATTATGCGGGAGTGCGGAAGTATCTCACGCTGGTCTGCCGCAAGGTATATGACAGCTCCCATTGAAGCGCATAGTCCCACGCATACGGCTCTGACCTTTGAGCGTGTCATTCTTATAGCGTCATACAGCGCAAGACCGCTTTCGCAATCACCGCCGGGAGAGTTTATATACAGTGTTATCTCCTTATCTGCCTGACCGTCCATTAGCATAAGAGCCTTGATGATGTCAGTGCAGTTTTCGGAGCGGATATCCCCCTCAAGGAATATCTTTCTTTCACTTAGCAGGTGATCGTCAAGATTTATGCGTTCGATACCTCTTGAACTTTCGATGATTTTGTTTAGATCTGATCTCATTTTTATCGTTCCTTTCTTTTGTGTGTGATGAATTAGTAAAGTGTTATTTCCTTTCATTATACAAGTAGGAGTGGCTTTGCCACTCGACCCTGCCTGCATAGCATTAGCGTCAATACTCAGGGACGTTTGAAGAGAGAACGTCCCTTTTCTTGACATTGACGTAGTACATAAGTACAGGAGATGAAAAATATTTAGTAGCAGACTTATTAGCTGTCTACCATTATACCCACCGGAGCAGCCCCGCTGCTCCACCCTCGTTCCTGTAACCAGTCCCAACAGTGTGTGTGAAAGGAACGTTTGTAGAAAAAAGAGTAAAGTCATACCTGCATACACAAATATGACTTTATCAAAAAGGATAGGAGAAAAAATTATATGTGGTAATCACCATTTTTACCAATATACCCACCAGAGCAGCCCCGCTGCTCAGCGTTCGTCCTACCAGCGTACGGCATAGGAACGAATATATGGTAGAAAAAAGAAGTCATACCTGCGTACACAGATATGACTTAAAAAAGGAATGGATAAAAGAAATTTGGAAATGACAATAGGTTGGAGTTCCTATCAATAAATATACAGGAGCAACCTGCTGCTCCATAGAGTGTTCCTGTAATGTGGGAATTAAAGTTGAATTGAAGCGGCTGGGCCGCTTAGAAAAGAATAATAATTCGTTTGATTCGTGCATACAAAGACGAATTGTAAGAGTATAAGAGATAGAATAATATTATGCTAAGCAAGTTTTAATAAGATACTTAGGATAAAAATCTTGATGATAAGCTCTGTGAAATAGCCGATTTAAAGGCATTTTGAAAATATTTGATGTGCGGATATTGATTTTTTTGAAAATGTGCAGTATAATATAGGAAAAGCCGTAAATACGTTGATATAGGGAGCTGAGGAAATGCGTTTCAAAAAGGCAGAGCTTGACGTCAGAACAAGATATATTGCTGACTTGGAGAAAAGGCTTACTACATATTTCAAGGATTATAGGAACGAGCAGAAAAGCATAATAGAATCACTGCTCAAGGGGCATGATACTGTTGTAAGGCTGAGAACCGGCGGAGGCAAGTCGCTTTGCTTTCAAGCCCCTGCTATCATATCTCAGGGCGTGACTATCGTGATCTCTCCATTGCAGGCACTTTGCAATGATCAGGTGGATAACTTCAATAAAAAATACTGCACTAAGGCTGTGACGGAGTTCAATAAAAAGTATGCGGAGGCTCACCCTGAGTGTGCAGGCTTTCTGTCTGATAAAATGCCTAAGGCAGAATTTGACCTGTCTGTAAGCAAGCTGGTCAAAAATATCAACGATGATAACACAGAATGTAAGCTTTTGTATCTTTCACCTGAAATGCTCAACAAGCCAGTATACAGGCAGGAGCTTATTGAAGCCGCCGCTTCTGGCAAGCTGAAAATAAGCATGATAATACTTGACGAAGCACATTGTCTGTCTGAATGGGGCTTTAATTTCAGAGAAAGTTATTTTCAGATATGCAGTACCATAGCTCGCTTGAAAAAATATCAGGAGATACCTATGGGTGTTTTTTCTGCATCACTGACCCCTGCAAATGCAGAACAGCTCAAGGTTTTGCTCGATATAAAAAAAACAAAGGAGTTCGGCATTTGTACTGATAGGTCTGCTGACATGGGAGAAAGCTCGCTGTCGGTGAAGCGTGACGACCTGAATGTTTTTATCCTAAACTGCGATAAGAGCAATTCGGATAATGATAAAGACTTGCCAAAGCTTTATTATCTTTTGGTGCTTCTTAATAATATAAGCTTCAAAAAGTGCATCGTATACTGCAACACTGTAAAACAGGTCGAATATATAAGTAAGCGTATTTCAAAAAATCTTGCGAAAAAGGGCGGGAAGCTGTCAAAGGGCAGCATAAGCTATCACGGCAAAATGTATCACAGTGCAAGGCTCGGTGCGGAATATAAATATGCAAGCAAGGAGCTGGGTTATAACATTATCGTTGCAACAATGGCGTTTGGAATGGGTATAGATAACAGCGACGTTGACCTTGTTATACATTATGCTATTCCTGAAAGCATTGAAACATATTATCAGGAGATCGGCAGAGCAGGGCGGTCTGCTGAAGATAGAAATAACAACGTAATAATGCTGTATAAAAATGAAGATAACTCGAAAATAGAAAAAGGCAATGAAAAAGAAGAAACAGAGAACCAGGAGGAGAAAAAGGAAAACGATACAGCTCAAGACAAAAATGAAGAAGCTCCTAAAGTTGAAAAAGACAAGGAAAAGGAAGAAACAGAAAACCAAGAGGAGAAAAAGGAAAACGATACAGCCCAAGACAAAAATGAAATCAAGAAAAGACGTTTGGTGAGAATTGAAACGAAGAGAAGGTATGTGTATACTGTAAATAACGTGTTCTCGGAATCGTCCGTTATATCAAGACTTGATGACCGCACAAAGGGAGCTTTCAAACTGTCAAGAAGATATTCCTTTGACATGATGAAGCGGTATGTTATGGAAAATCTGGAGCGTCAGCCTATAACAAAAGAACAGGCGGTAGAGTGCCTTGGCAAGAAAATGCAAAAATGCTATGATAAAATGGCACTCATACCATGCGATCAAACTGTTATCGACGAATATTTCAATGGCACAGAGTTAGAAAATATCATCTACGAATATATAAGAAACAGTATCATGAGGGCAGAAATTCCAAAGAAAAAATTACTGCTCCAACAGGTCAAGCCGAAAAAACAGACCTCAAAGATAACCTCTGTCTATGAAGTAAATGAGGATCTTAGGCGTGTTATCGGTCAGATAAACGAGCTTTATATAAACAATACTCTTCTTGCCAACGAGATACGCAATTTCAATTGGTTTTATAAGCCTGATGAAAACGGGACAGTTTGCAATAAGGGAAATGTCATAGCAGAAAGGGTCTTTCTTGAAGCTGAGGGCAGAAATATAGAGGGCTTTCGCTTTTATGACAGGTCAACGGAATGGAAAAAAGAGCTTGCAGGGGAGTTCTTGCTTGAAAGGCACGTTTTTAATGACAGTGCGTTTATATACATAAGACCTGCAACATTGTCGGGGAAAAAGGAATTTGAAATAAGATATCATGCGCAGAAGATACTTATGGAGGATCTGAAAAGCCAGAGGGAAGAATATTCTTTGAGATATGTGTATTTTTACACCGACGTGAACAGGGGAGGCGCATCTAAGGGCAGGCAGAGATTTGACCTTGTTATCACTGCGGCTTATAAAATAGATAAGGATATTTTTGACGGCATAATAAGCGGAGATAAGGACAGCGCCGACAAGGATTTTTTGCAGATATTAGGTTACACACAAGGGGATAAGTATGATATCAGGCTTGGTTTTGACAAATGGGAAACGGACAGGCTCATAAGAAAATATAAAAGAGAAAATGATGACCTTTCAGAGATAAAAGAGGACGAGCGTGCGGTATCATATATAGACAAGAAAATAAACAGGCTTTTGGGAGAGAAAGAGATACAAGGGCTTTATGACGGGCTGTCAGGCAAAAGAAAAGATCAGGAGGACTATAACTACAGAGTAGCATTTGTGAAAGGTCAGCGCAGAAATGATATCTGCTGTACCTTATGGTATCAAGACAGCACGTCTTATGAAAAAGCACCGCTGACATACTTTGATATGTGTGTGTTTGACGCTGTCTGCACCATATGGAACAATAACAGAAAGGAGTTTTATCTCAACACCATATGGGAACTTCTCAGCGGAAACGAGGACATTAGATTTTCACGAAATGCACTTAAAGATAAGCTAAGAGAAAGCGTGGAAAAGCTCCAACGGCTGAGGATATTTATAGCCAGCACTGAAAATGCTCCGCAGAAAGTAAGTGACGGCATTGGGGAGCGTTTTATCGACGTGCAAAGGGGCGAGGATTCCAGCGGCAGAGAGGTCTATGAGATAAAGTCCTGCCCGAGGCTGTGGACATATGCAGTGGGGACGCAGGAGGGGCAGATAGCACGAGTGCCTTTATATAAACTAGACGGGCGGAGATATTTCAAGCTTGACAGCGGAGAGGACGGTTTCGATTGTTCTAATATCTCAGCGCTGTGCGACCTTTTGAATGATCCCGATGAACGTATTAAGATCATCAGGAGAATGAAAAAAGAGTCAATACTTGACCCGGAATACAAATGCAGCATATGGAAAGTTGTTTTGCATTTTTATCTTGCCCACAGGCTGTCCATAATAAAAAGAAAGAACAAAATGAGATTTATAAGCTATGATACGATAGTGAAGCTTATGGAGGACTATCTACCTGAAAGTCTGAAAAATGGCAAGAAGAAGGAATTGCTTCGCCAGTGGAGCTTTTGCTATATGACATGGGCGACCCTGCCAAGGCAAGAGTATCATTGGTGGGTCTGCGAGGAATACTTTGACGAAAAGACGGATAGTCCGGCGGGGATAAAAGTGAAGAGAAATAAGATACAGCAGTGGCAGTTGGAATGATATGTTTCAGTGGATAATAAGGTTTTATGAAAATGCAAGCGTTATAAAGCTTCAGATAAAACAAAAAGCTCGGAAACAGCACAATGTGCTATCTCCGAGCTTTAAACTTTGGTGACCCGTACGGGAATTGAATTAAACCGCACACCTGATGTGGTCTTTAGTAAAATGCGAAAAAGCCCGATTTTGCGGCGTTTTTGAGCAATGCAATTGTAGTGATTTTAAGCCGATTTCGGTGATTTTTAGCACAAATAAGTGGCAAACAAGTGGTTGAAAGTGGCGCATTTCTACCAGGAAGAGTACCGTATGCGTAATGACAGCAGGCGGTCATTTTTTAATTAATACTGCTTTTTTGTGAGATCAGAAACCAATTGTTTTCCATCTTCTTTCTCTTCTTCAAATAATTCCATAGCAATAGCTTCACGATCACACTTTAATTTATCAAGTATAAAACTATGTCATAATTCAAAACTTTTAATCACATCATCCCATGTGAATGCATAAACTTCATATGTCGTTTGGATGCGGTGCAGATTTATTCGGCAGATTGTACTAAGGAAGCACTATATTATAAGTTTTAAGTATATCGTCCTTTTTAGCATAAAATGCTTCGATAATACTATGATCCGGCGAAAATATCTCATTATTGCAACATTCTGAATAAACATATTCTTCTTTCATAATCTTGCTCTCCGTTTCATCAAGACACAGCCAGCTTATCTGATAACCGTTTATCCTGTAAACAGTTTTTTCTTTAAAATCAAGAGTCTGCGCAATTATGAGATATTTCTTCCCTGGTACCATAAAATTCATGCCGCCAAAATCCAGCGAGAATAGTTTTTCAGAAGGTGTCTCTATCTCCATGTCCTCAGCATTCATTAACCGCTCTTTGAACTCAGCCTCTGTTTCGTAGTGAAAGCCGCCTTTGATTTCAACATCAATGCTGTCTGTTTTGATATTACCCTTTATGACCTTATCCACATCAAGGGTGCAGAAGGTACTGCCCTTTGAAAAGGAAAAGCT
The DNA here is from genome assembly GCA_934435205.1 of uncultured Ruminococcus sp. GTDB lineage: Bacteria > Bacillota > Clostridia > Oscillospirales > Ruminococcaceae > Hominimerdicola. The sequence continues at coordinate 20,570 of CAKSAK010000012.1, forward strand.
GTCCTGTGGAGTTCCTACAAATATGGCTGTTCCGTAAAGCCCAATGCCGTAGTCTGCATTCTCACTGTCAAACTGAGAAAAGCGATCATACAGTTCCTCTGTATCATGGATCACAGCAATATAGTCACAATTGCTGTTATGTATCTTCTCGATAGTGTCCATGCGGGTTATACCTACATCCTCTGACAAGCCCCTTGCATGTAAGCAAAGCAGAAGGGTGACTGCAATCAAAGCCGCCTGTAAGGTCAAAAATACTTTCATATCATTCCTCCCGGACAGCGCCATTGTCAACTCTGAATATCTTATCGCTCAGAAGGGCGATATCCTCCTTGTTGTGACTTGCAACACAGACTATTGCCCCTCGCTTTGCCTGTGCAGAGATCAGCTTTCTGATTTCGTCAACACCGCTGTCATCAAGACCATTTGTAGGTTCATCGAGGAGCAGCACATCGGGTTTCTCCATAATAGCCTGTGCAATAAGTATCCTCTGCCGCATACCGAGGGAATATTTTCTGATCGGGCGCTTATCGTCGGGATCAAGCCCTACCTCCGAGATAGTCTCACGAATTTTGTCTTTGCTTATCTTCTTTTTTATCCCTGCCAGCAGCTTCAGATTTTTATATCCCGACAAGTCCGGAAATAGTCCTGCATTTTCAATAGCAATACCCACACTGGGCAGAGCGTCAATGTCCTTGTGCAGCACCTTGCCGTCTATCTCAATGCTGCCGCTTGTAAGATGTATAAGCCCCGATATCGCACGGAAAAGCATGGTCTTACCGCTGCCGTTTCGCCCTACAAATCCGTAGATATTTCCGCCCTCCAGTGTAAGAGACACATTGTCGATCACTGTGCTGTTTTTGAATTTTTTAACTGCATTTTTAACTGTTATCGTTGACATTTCTATCCCCTCACACTAATATCTCTTTGTTGTTAAGGCTAACATCAGATCTGTTCACATAGGTGCAGAATATGACACACACCGCAAATAAGATCACTCCCATTACTATTACTGACGTTACAATGCTCCGCCTGTTTTCTGACATATTAAAAATGACAGCCAAAGGGTTTATGTTTTTTATGAGGGTATTCTCAAAGCCGTACCTTGCAGATATAACAAAGGCATAATGTGCTGCCGCTCCGACAGATAATCCGATAGTACTGCCGAACAATGCCGAGAAAAGATTTGTGGTGGTAATAAGTATCCAAATGTACAGTATCATCATCATGGTTATCCCAACTATTTTTCCTATATCCCCGGGCTGATTTGCAACGCCCATTTTGGCAGTCATTAACCATATCACAACCACGTTGACAAGGACTATAACAGCGCTCTGCAAATATATACGAGCCGAGTTTTTGACGAACCATTTTGTTCTCTTGTTCTCTCGGATAAAAACATAAATATCGCTGACGTTCAGGTTATCAGACATGGTATGTCCGAACATAAAAAGATAGACAACAGCCACAGTCAATGTGTACAGCATAAAGGGCAGGCTTGCATCACGAAGTGATGTAAAACCGAAAGCGTTTCCGATAAACAAAAGATCAAAACTCTCATCGTATTCTCCCAGACTGCGCTCTGCGAGAATGTTGAAAAAATTACGACCGTTGAATATCAGTGACAATGGGACAATAGATGCGATCATTAGAAGCATTTTCTTCATTCTCTCACTCCCTAGATATAGTCTTTTCTGCCACAGAAAAGCAGCAGAGCCGAACTCACGACTATCACCGCACCCATAGCAATGAAAAACGCTAAATAGTTCACTCCACTCCTGCCGTCACAGTAATAGTAAGTAACATATTTGAATGGATCGAGTGCGGTATATTTTTTATCTATATCATCATTCATGCTGTAGTTTTCAAGGAACTGCATTATGTTTATGATAAGAAATCCGACCCCGAAGGTCAGCACTTTGTTCCTTCTGCAAAACACCGAACAGGCAAGAGCAAGCACCCCGAACACTCCCGACATCAGAGAAAACATAAAAGCATGAAGCATACTGTACAGAAAGGGCGCAGCCGCCAGCAGTTCTCCAAAGGGAGCATTGGGGTAGTCTGTGGCACGCATAACGCCGAAGCCGTTAAAACGCCAGTTCGGGTTGAATAGATTTGCTCCCATGGAATTATCGAAGATGAGATAATTAAGACAGCCGTTTATCATCAGCGGAACGAAAAATATCAGAAATGAGCCGATAAATGCAGCTGTGATCTTTGATATGATGTACCTTCGTTTACCGCAGTAGGCACACAACAGAGTATCCGTGTTGGCTGCCTTGTCGGTAAGTATCGAAAAAGAAAAGGGCAAAGCACACAGGAATGGGAACAGCAGCTCAAGATAGCTGAGCAGTCCTGAGGGTACACAGAGGATAAATGCTTCAAAGGAGGTTATGACCGACGATGGGTCGTTCCCAGGGAAGCCGTCTCCTTCCATTCGTAGGGCGGTAACACCGTATGAACTGAAAACAACCTCTAAGAGACATATCATCATCATTGCTGAAAAGCCGAACATAAAGCCCTTTTTGTTAAGCATTATTTTTGTTTGGGTAAGTATACTTTTGATCATATATTTGCCTCCGTAGGTTTATATTAATACATAGAGGAGAAGATTCACTTCTCCTCCGATGTATTATCCTTACATAAACCTGAATTCACCAGACACCTTGCATTTGCAGCCTGAAGTCTTGTTCTTAACATATCCATAATAGGTTTTATTACCTCTGCACATGGATGAATCAAACGAATATAACTGGTTAGTGTTATATACATCAACATAATCGGAATAGCCCCCCGTCTTAACCTTAAATCGGGGTGTTCCTTTGCTATAGCCGCTTACGCTTGAAATTGATGTTGCCCATACACCATACGCATAGTCAATTGAATAGCCTGATGTAGTTGTAATAGGGTTATAGTCGTCAGAATGTGCAAGTTCATTGCTGAACGAAGCTGTACCATAAGCGTTTACACCTATAGCCGACATCGATGCCATCATCATAACAGCAGCACCCATAGCTGCAATTCTCTTAACGATCTTTTTCATATTAAACGTCCTTTCTCAATATAAGTGTAATTTTCTTTAAGTTTTGTTGCAGAGTATTTTAATTTCATCATATCACACAATTATTGCAATGAATAATTGTGCAAAATAAATATTCACATCTTCATTGGATTCACCAAACCTTTCTATTTTTATTACACCAGTTATGTATCAGAAAATCAATGTTCCGCTGTTGACTTCCAGATACTCGTATTTACTTCCGCTGTAAACATATACATGAGCTTCAGTACGATATTTTCTTCCTGATACCGCCGATGAATATGTATCGCTGACGTATGCGCTGCGTCCGTTCACTGCTTTTGTAACAACATCAACATTACTCCAAGCACCGTTTGAATATTCCTGTAGATACAGATAAATGCTTATCTTTGTTGCTGTGGATTTGCCCTTAGCATCACATTTATAAGCTATATTTGAGCCTGAACGATATACACTTGTACTAACATTGTCTGTGTACAGATACATTAATTCTATACCCGGTTCTACATAATCGATTACGCTATTCGCCGAAACACTCATACTAAGCGAACACATCATAATGCATATAGCCATTATCGCAGAAATCATTTTCTTCATAAAAAATGTGCACTCCTTTCCTCAAAATTTTGTTCCCTTTATATACTGAGATACAAGTTTGAGTAAATTTGTACACACTTTTCGTAAAAAATATTTTATTTTGTAGGATTAACCGAATTTGCCATTTCAATTATGTCATTTTTGCACAAATCTCCGTTTATGGAATATACATAATTTCCATCATTCCAAACAATGATAGATGAGTTGTCATCATAGGATAAAAACGCTTCACAGCCTGATACGGTGACATATTCTGTTTTCCTATTTTCAGTATCAATATTATGGGTTGCCGTTAATGAACCTTGAGAATAAAAAATGATTTTATTTTTGAAACGATAATCAATGCCTAAATGTGCGATATCCTCAATTCTGCTTTCTTCTACAAATCCTTTTGGAATAAACGTCGGCTCATAATAGATAAATTCATCGTTCATATCATCTGCGGGAATAGCTCCTTGAACAGCATGCACATCAGCGTTATTTTCATTTTGCGAGACAAACAAACCTACGAACCATTCTCTTAACTGTGGAACAGCGGCAACTGTAATTGTACTCATCATTAAAACTGCCGCTATAATAAAAATAGTCTTCCTCAGAGTTGTTTTTATCAAAGGATAATATGGTCTGCTTCTGTCCTTTATCAGCCTGTTTACTTTCTTTTTGTAAGTCTCTGAAAAATCACATTCGACATCTGCGATAGATTCCATTTCTCCTGCACACGGCAGTATTACCGCTTGTTCGATAGCTCTATACAATGCTGTATTTTCATTCACTAATATCACCTCGTAATTTTTCAAACAAAATCTGTTCAGCCTTTCTCAGATATTTATATACAGCGTTCCGTGAAACTCCCATAAGTTTGGCGGTTTCATCGGCATTGTGTCCGTAATAATAAAAATATGTAATTGCGACTTTGTATTTTTCTTCCAGTTCGCTGATTGCCTTAGATAAATCGGCAACATTATAATCGTTAAATTCATCGGCGGAAGGAATATCTCTCATTTCTTCATGAATGTCATTGTAGAAATGCTTTTTTTCTTTGTTATAAAGTCTATAAGAAGCGTTTCTAATAGTTATAATCAAGTAAGCTTCCATTTTGTACACGGGTAAATTGTGAATTTTATGAAAATTATCGGCTATTCTATAAAATGTTTCCCATACAGCTTCTTCCGCTAATTCATGTGATCTTAAAATCTTAAACGACTCGGTATATAGCTTTTTTTCAAACTTTTTTACTAGTTGTTCAAAACTTTTTTTATCTTCATCATCGTTTATCAATGCCAGACAAATGGCTAACATAATATCACCCCTTTAACTTCATTTGTTAGTATATAACAAGTATATCACTAAAAGTTAAATATTTCAAGCGTAAAGATACAGAAAACTCAGACTTAGCCACATGTAAATTCTTCAGCCAATCGGAATACTCATAACGGGTAATATCCTTGCCCTGCTTGCAGGTGCGCCTATCGTCAGCCTGACCCGATCGTCCTTTCCTTGGAGGTTCCATGCCACATAACCTGTACAAACTCGCAGAGCTTAACTGTTGTTCAAATTCATCGTTTGTAAATTCCGGTGAGGTCATAGCGGAATGGTAAAGTTTCTCTGATTTAGCCAAAAGTGTTCGCTTCTCGGCATTTTTCTCTTTGGGCTTTTTCTTGGCAAAATCCATCTGATTGCACGTTCTGTTTGGATTTTCAGGCGAAGGCATATCGCAGTATTTTGTCTTATAGCCGCCGTTCACAATAAAAAATCTGTTGCAGTTCAGACACCTGCGTATCTGATGCCCGACCATAAGACCTTTGAAAAAATCAACTTTCAGAAGCGATTGCAGTCGCTTGGCGTGGTAATATTCGGCAATAAGATACTCTCCGCTGCCCTCTGCCTTCTCTCTCGGAACAAGGTTCATATCGAGATTGTCGGTAAGATCATAGCTCATCCATGGGTCATTGATTGGATTGGCTATTTTCTTGTACGAAAGGCGAAGCACCACGAGGAGTAGTATTCCGTTGACACCAAGAAGTTCACAGAGGGCAGATTTCGTTTGCATGAGCTTACCCGTGAGATGTGCCTGGAGCTGATCGAGTATATCACCCTTGATGCCTATGTGGAGGGGCAGCCTCGTGAAATCTACATCTACTACAAGCTGCTCGACGAACCTCTGAAAGATAAAAGAAGCCTATTTAAAGGCGTATTTACGTTATTTACCCAGCATATGAAAGTGTGTTACTATTTGGCAAGACGACAACGCTTTCTGTCTACAGTCATATGTTTCAGGAGTATCAGGTCAAAGCTTGCGATGCTGTTGCAAACGCTTTGAAGTTCAATAGCGGCTCATAACAGCAAAAAATCTGAAGTCGGAGCTTCGGATTTACATACTTATTTTGCAGAAAATACTTCGATTTTGCGGCGTTTTTGAGCAATGCAATTGTAGTGATTTTAAGCCGATTTCGGTGATTTTTAGCACAAATAAGTGGCAAACAAGTGGTTGAAAGTGGTGCATTTCTACCAGGAAGAGTACCGTATGCGTAATGACAGCAGGCGGTTAATTTTTAATTAAAAGCTATGCGACGAGGGCAAGCTTGTGTGCGAGATTGACAAGAGCGAGCCGTCTCGGCATTGTTATGTGGCGAGAAGGATGTAGTACTTCATAGGCATATCCATAGCAAAAGGCGGACTAAACATCCGCCTTTTTGTTTGTTATGACAGTTCAGAAAGTGATCTCATCACAAGGTCAATATCCTTGCTTTCGAGCTCTTGTATGATATGTAAATACGTTTTCTGTGTTGTTGTCATGCTTGCGTGACCAAGTCGTCTTGCTACACTTGCGATTGAAACGCCCGCAAAAAGTAAAAGCGAGGCGTGGGTATGACGAAGTCCGTGTACCGAAATAACAGGTACATTAGCTTTTTTACAGTGTCTTTCCAAAATGTCATTGACTGTTGAATTGTATATTTTCGAGCCGCGTTTGACAAATATCGGTTCGTCTCCGGGCAACTTCTTAACCAATCTAGAGAACTGAATTACCGTCATCCAGTCCATCTGTATCTTACGTACGGATGACTGATTTTTGGTAGGCAGAAAACCGCCGTCACCTTTATAATTCCATGTCTTGCTGACAGATAGTGTCTGACGCGGAAAATCAAAATCTTTGGGAGTAAGTGCAAGCGCTTCCGAAAAACGCATTCCTGTCTTGGCAACAAGAAGAATAAACCAGTCCCAATTAATTTCAGGCTCAAGATTAAGAGTGTTAAGCAGTGTATGCAATTCAAACTGATTAAGGTACTTTACCTTCTTTGCTTTGGGCGGTCTGCCTTTAATAATTACTTTGCGCGTCGGATCACGCTCGATTAAACCCTCATCCACCGCGTCAAGTATTGCACATTTCAGCTGATGATGAAAATCCATCGTAGTCTGTTTCTCGTGGTAAACCGCATAATCATTTATCAACTGCTGATATGTGATTCTCGAGAGTTCATGCACCTTTAAATCGGGTGCTAAACGCTTAAGCCAGGACTGCGTCATAAGATACTTGTCCATCGTGACCTTGCGTATTGCTCCCTCCTTGTAAACTCTTATCCACTGTGCATAATATTCATGGAATAAGGCGTCCTTGGTGATTGACTTTAACATTTTATACCTCCTATTATTTCGGCTTATAGCCGTTTTTAACTGGTTTTATTAATTGAATGAATAATTGCAAACAAATTTACTGACGCTTGGGAACAGCGTGAGCTGGGGGAGGTTTTTGAAGAATATTCTGAAAAGAACCATACTGAGCTTCCGCCGCTGACAATAATTCAGGGCGGGGGTACTGTTCGGCGTGATGAGTCAGGTCGTACACTACAGTATGATAGAGCTAGCTTGTCAAACTATAAGATGATTAACAAGAATGACTTTATTGTTCACCTACGTTCATTTGAAGGTGGACTGGAAAAGGCTAATTCTCAGGGAATTATCAGTCCTGCTTATCATACTTTCCACGGAGAGGGGACGGATACAAGGTTTTATTATGCCTATTTTCGTTCAAAGACATTTATCAATAAGGACTTGAAACCTCACGTTTATGGTATTCGTGATGGGCGTAGTATCGATATTGATGGAATGAAAACTATTAAGATTCCATACACATCATATGCTGAGCAAAAACAGATTGGCGAGTTTCTAACCCACCTCGACCGCCTTATCACCCTTCATCAGCGTAAGCAAAAAAACAGGAGCCAAGAATGAATCTTGACTCCATACGGCTCACATTATGTTATTATTCATTAGTTGAAATTTCAAAGCCGCCGCTCAGGATGAACTCTCTTAAAAGTTTATCCAGCTTTGAGCGAACCTTTCGCTTGGGGATTTCGGTTTTCTCTGCTTTCTCGAAATATTCTTTTGCCACATCAATATTAACCTGCTCAACAAGCTTATCATATCTACCGAAAGCATTTATATCCTCTTCCGTAACGTGCAATGACATGAACTTCTTCAAAGCAGTTTCGTTAATGCCCAGGTTTCTTGCAAAATTACAGAACTGGTCACTTTTTGCTCTTGACTGATATTCGGTGATGTAATCAAGAATTGTTTTGTCATCATCAATAACAAGCTCAGCATTCTGAATATCCTTCAAAAGAATGTTGGCATACTTCTGCTGATCTTGCGATAGGTTGGCAAATGATTTATGCAGCTCGTTTAACATGACATTTCGTGTTTGTTCATCAGTGCCGTCACCCATCATCTTGATATACTTTCTGAAACGGGAATTCATATATTCGGCATCAATTTTATCCGTAGAAAGCGACATCAGATAAGGTTCAATATCATACGGCTCATCGTCGGAACCGCCCGATCCACCCGTGCGCAGCTCTTTGTAACGCCTCAGAAGAATGTTATAAATGTTCTCATCAAATAAAAGCGTTACAATGTCCTTGTTTCCGTTATCGTCTTCAAATTCATAGTCACGTTTCTCCCAAACAAAGCCCTGAACCCTTGCCGATTCAAGGAATTTGTTGAGCTCCTTAAACAGTTTTGAAAACTTTCTTTTCTCCGTCACATCATCGGGAAGTCTTGAAAAAATCAGGGATTCCTGCAATCTTGAATATATCATTGATATCCGAAAAAGCAGCATTCATATTTTCAAGATTTTGTATGAGCTTTGCTACGAAAATGCCGTAAGGCTTTTGTCCCGAATATTGCTCGAAAGCATATTCTATAATATTTTTCATAGTGTATGGTCTGCGATAGTAACGAATGATTCCATGGGGCTTATCATCATTGAACACACGGTTTGTTCTCGAAAATGCCTGAATAATCATTTCGATATTTGACCACTTATAAAACTTATCCATATACAACGTGTTAAGCCACTTGGAATCGTAACCCGTAAGCATCTGATCTACAACAATGAGAATGTCAAGACACTTAGACGGCTCATTTTCTACAGCGGTATAGGGTGTTTTATGTGCCAATCTTGCACACACGTCACGCTTAAATGAGGCGTATCCCGAGATATTAAAGCACGTACCGAATAGACTGTTATAGTCTTCGAGCATCTGGGCTATACCATCAATTTTTTCGATAGAGCTTTCGTTGTTTCCATCGCTGGGATCAAAAACGGCAGTTGTTTTCAAACCGCAGTCACGCTGGGCAAACAATTTGTAATACTTGATTGTCTCGGGGATGCTGCTTGTTGCGAGTATTGCATGAAACTTTCCGTTGTGGCTCTGGCTCACCCAATTATCTAGAATATCATCAATTACTGCTTTTCTGTGTTCATCACGGTTATACTGTGCATCTGTAAGACATCCCTCGATACTTTCTAGCGGATCGCCGTCATCATCAAGCTGTTCTCCCATAGGTACGTCATCCATCCAATGCATATAAATTTTTTTCTTGCTGTCATTGGCAAAGACTTCGGTTTCATCCTGTGCTTTTGCCTTTTCAAGTGCAACCGCTTTTCGCAGGTCTTTGTCTTTATATGTAGGCTGAGGAACGCTGTCAAATCCGAGGACATTGCCGTCACGCATACCGTCGACAACCGTATACCTTGTGCCCTCAAGTTCATCGCCGAATACATCAGCTGTGGTGGAATCCTTTTTCTTGTTGATTTCAAGAATCGGAGTGCCCGAAAAACCTATGAAAATCGCGCGTGGGAATGTGTATTTTATAGATGAAAGCATACGGCCGAATACACTTCTGTGGCACTCGTCAACGATGAAAACAATACGCTTGTTATTAATTTTTTCAATATCATCATTGTTTATTCCGTCTTCTGCCTTGATACGGCTCATTTTCTGAATAGAGGTTACAATCAGAGTGTCGCCTACATTATCACTTTTCAGCTTGGAAATCAGCACTTCAGTATTTTCAGTTGACTGAACGTCATCTGTTTCATCGGCAAAACCTCTGTATTCACGCAGCGACTGCATTCCAAGTTCAATTCTGTCCATAAGGAAAACTACCTTGTCGGCATCCTTGGAATTTGCAATAAGCTGTGCGGATTTGAAACTTGTCATGGTCTTACCCGAACCGGTTGTGTGCCATACATAACCGCCGTAAATGCTTTTATCGTCCCACTTCATCTCACTGACACGACGGGAAATCTTACTTGCAGCATAATACTGATAGCTTCTCATAACTTTAAGTGTGTTGTCGGTCTGATCTGCAACCGTATAGAAACCTATCATCTCGTGCGCCATAGGAATTGACAAAAGCCGCTCGGCAATCATATTCCAATCATTAATCGGATTGTTATATTTATCTGCCCAATGAAAGCAGAAAGTTTTTCTGAACTTATCATCACTTCCTGGGTTGGCAAAATAGGTACATTCTTCGGGATTCATTGCAACAAACACCTGCACAAGTGAAAACAGCCCCGTAAACACACCTTCGTAGAGATATTTACGAATCTGATACTGTGCTTCACTGACAGGTACGTTGCTTTTTTTCAGTTCAACGTGAATGACAGGCATTCCGTTAATCAGCAGACAGAAATCGCCGCGGCGATTGGGATAAATGCTGTTCTTCGCCTTGAATTTCGGCTGCTGTGCAATCTGATAACGAGTTCTGCCTGCGGCTATTTCATTGCGGTCAAAGATTTTGAGCGATATCGTCTTCTTGAAATTGTGCGTGTCATTTTCGTTGTCACGGATAATCTGCACAGTTCCGCCATTAATAAATCCGTTTAGATTCAAAGGCGTGCGAAGCTTGGCTATCTGCCCCATAATCTGTGCCATTTCACCATCTGTCATCGGGAAATCGCCCAAACGGTCAATATCTCTGTTGTTTTCAAAGATGATTTTTGCCCAGTTATCAAGCAAATCTTTTTCGGTAGGATATTTTATTACGCCGTCTTTCCAGCCCTTTTCTTCCACAAGACATTTTATCAAGGCGCTTTCAAACGCTGTCTCACTGTCAAATCCCATTAGTAGTCACTCCCTTATGCAGCATAATTACTGCTTTTCTTTTTTATTTTCTATCATGCGATCAATATTGTCGTATGCATCTTCAATTTAATCGATTTTCCTTACACAAACATCTTTTCAAGGCAAGATTTTTTGATATTTTTAAGTTTTTCAAGCTTACGCTGATGAAGGGTGATAAGGCGGTCGAGGTG
>CAKSAK010000013.1 GCA_934435205.1 uncultured Ruminococcus sp.
AGCCTAATACTTTCAAGCAAGATGCCAAGGGCAAAAGAGTTTAAGCACTGGGTAACATCAGAGATACTCCCGACTATACGCAGAACAGGCGGTTATGTTTCAAACGAAGAAATGTTTATTGAAAACTACCTGCCTTTCCTCGACGAGCCGTACAAAAATCTTTTCCGTCTGCAAATGACATTTATCAGCAAATTGAATGAACGTATCAGAAATGATAAGCCTCTCGTGGATTTCGCTCTGCACGTTGCCGACAGCGAGGATCTAATAGATATGAACGCTATGGCAAAGCTTGCGGCAGATGAGCATTTTGATATCGGCAGGACAAGGCTCTTTCGCTGGCTCAAAAGAATGGGTGTGCTTATGTCAAACAACCTGCCTTATCAGCAGTATATAGACCGTGGATATTTTTCGGTCAAAGAGTCTGTGTTCGAGGTGGACGGGCTGAAAAAGACTTATCAGCAGACGCTTGTGACCGGAAAGGGGCAGGTGTTCATAATCGGACTGCTGAAAAAGTATTACGGAAAGGAGTTTGCATAATGCCGAAAAAGCCAAAATGTCCGCTGATAGGTCAGGACGGCAATATCTTTAACCTAATGGGAATTGCATCGAAAACCTTGAAAAGAAACGGTATGCCGGATAAAGCCAAGGAAATGTGCGAGCGTATCACGTCTTCCGAAAGCTATGTTGAAGCACTGAGCATTATCGACGAATATGTGGAGATCACGTCAATTGATGATGAACAGACAGAAACCGAAGATTTTGAAATGGAGATGATGTAAATGACGTATTTGTTCATTGGAATGATGATAGGTGTTATCATCGGAACAACGATAGGTTCTCTTGCCGTGGCTTTTAAGTCTGCGGAAAAAGAGATTGCACGTCTTGATAAGGAGGTCAAAGATGCACACAAACAGAGTTAAAGCGAAAGTAGACTTCAAGTTCTGTATGGGAAGTATCCCTGCAATGCTGAGAGCCACAAAGCCTGTGCTTTCGGAAAGACAGTATAAAGAATTATGTACTGAGGTTAACAAGGTCGACGGCTATCTTGAGCAGAAACGCATAATATTCAGCTATGTAGACCCAATAATCAAAGGGTGAGGTAAGCAAAATTAAATAACAACTAGGGTCGTTTTGCCAACAGCAGATAAAAATCTGGTGCTTGCAAAGCGACTTTTCGTTTGTGTGAACTTCTTTCTGCTGTTTGGCAAGGAAAGGAGTTTCATGAACAGTTTTATGTCATGGGTAGGTGGAAAGAAGAATCTTCGTGACGAAGTGCTTGCAAGATCTCCGCCTTACTATGAAAGGTATATCGAGGTGTTCGGCGGAGCAGGCTGGGTGTTATTTCATAAACCGCCGGGTATGGATTTCGAGGTCTGGAATGACTACAACGGAAACCTTACAAATCTCTATAGATGTGTGCGGGATAAACCGAATAAGCTGAAATACAAGTTGCGGTATGTCCTCAATTCCCGTGAGGATTTTGACGGGATCGCAAGTCTGCACAAGCGAGGTCTGTTCAGCAGATTTCGTGATGTTGACAGAGCGGCTAAGTTTTATCAGCTTATACGTTACAGCTATGCAAGCGGACTTGACAGCTTTGGAAGTCAGCCGCATTCGATGTGGTCTGATTTTCCGATGATAGATCTGGCGGCAATGCGTTTGCAGAAGGTCGTTATCGAAAACAAGGATTTTGAAAAGCTTATCAGGCAGTATGACCGCCCTGTGAGCTTTTTCTACTGTGATCCGCCGTACTTTGCAACAGAAAGCTACTACAAAGACGTGGGATTTACGGCAAAGGACCATATTCGACTCAGGGATTCATTAATTGATATCAAGGGTAAGTTCCTTGTTTCATACAACGATTGCCCCGAAATCCGTGAGATATGGGATAAACCGAATATCCACATCGAGGAGATAAGCAGGCTGAACAATTTGGCACAGCGGTATGACGGCGGCTGTCAGTATGCAGAGCTGCTCATATCAAATTATGACACAAGCGAACGTGCGAAAGCTATCAAACAGCTTTCGCTTTTTGATTAGGAGGTTTTTATGAAGAAGATAATATTGGCACAGGTTTTAACGGCAAAAGGCAAAACAGAATTTTCTGGGCTTTATGACAGGCACGGAAATGCTGTAACGGTAGAGGTCGAACGTGACAGCAGCGGTGTTTCACTTATCGTATGGCAAGACGAACAGAAAAAGCAGCATTTTGACTGTGGGATATCCGAAGAGGAGATACAGCGTACCTGTGCAATGTTTGATGACTGCGGCGAGTGTCCGCTGAAAGAGTATTGTGAAAGTGAGGGTGAAAAACAAAATTAAATGTATTATTGAAAAAATCAACCCCACGTTGAGCAATATTCAAACACCGAGTTATTGATTTTTCGGCAGTTCTCATTTATAATAAAAACATAGCAGTACTGTTGAATATTATTCGAATACTTGGAGGTTTTTATGAAATTATATGTTAGTGAGAATTTGAAACGACTGCGTAAAGAAAAGGGTCTTACGCAGGAACAGCTAGCTACACGTTTGAATGTGTCTTTTCAAGCGGTGTCTAAATGGGAGTGCGGAGAGAGTTATCCCGATATTGTAATGCTGCCTTCAATAGCTCAGATATTTAGCGTTTCGCTTGATGAGTTGGTGGGTATGGAGAAAATATGCAGCAACGAAGAAGCCGAAAAAATATTAGCACAGGTAGATGTGAACGAGAGCAAAGGTTTGCGGGCGGAAAATGTAGTATTGCTGCGTGAGGCGGTAAAAAGATTTCCAAATAACTATATGATGTCAGCTAAGCTTGCGGCAAATTTGTTTTGTGTTGAGAGTAAGAGTGAAGAAGCAGGCAAGGAGAGATCGGCGGAGGCTGCTGAAATTGCGGAATATATTCTGGCAAATTGTAATGACAGGAAAATAATTGATTGGATGAGAGTGGATATATGCTATTACTACTATTGGGCCGGCAACAAAGAAAAGGCGTTGGAGTGTGCTGATGAGCTTCCTTCTGCTGCCAAAAATACGGTCAAAGAATTTCTTTTAGCAGGTAATGAAAAAATGGTACTTTGTCAGAAAAATATTATTCTTCATTTGCAGGAACTTTGTTATTCTCTGCTTACCAGAGCTGATCTGAACTGTGAGAATGATCCTCAGCTTAAAGATACAGACAGAATAAAAATTCTGAACAAGATCGTTGATGTATCTGAGGCAATATTTGAAAATGAAGATTATAATTTCCATTACAGGCTTATATCTTTGGTATACACTCACATTGCTGCGGTCGCAGTACGGTCAAAGGACTACGATGAGGCATTTAAAAATCTGATAAAAGCATTGAATTTTGCCATCGCCGCTGATGAACTGCCTGAGAGAAAGCCATACACCTCGCTTGCGGTAAACAAGCTTGTATATGATATGTATGACATAAGCGTTTCATCGCCCACGTTATGTTGCAAAGAACTTTTGGGCTATCTGAACTGGAGTGTGTTTGATGATATCAGAGATACCGAGAAATTTCAGAACATCTATTTGAAAGCAAAGGAGCATTGTGATAAATAATGTAAAAAAAGAGTCGGAAACGGCTCTTTTTTCTTTGCATAAAAGCAAAAGGATAATGATAAAAAACAGAATATTAAAGAAACTGAGTGCAGGACTTATGGCAGGACTTTGCGCTTTTTCTATGCTCGGTTCATCTATGAGCGGAGCAATTACGGCAAACGCCGCAAGCACACCTATGGAAAACCCGACCTTCCCGTCGGCGGATACGGTGATCGCAAAGGCGGCAACCTTGCTCGGCTCGCCGTATACCTTTGGAAACAAAGGCTACTGGTACGCATA
>CAKSAK010000014.1 GCA_934435205.1 uncultured Ruminococcus sp.
GAGTGGATAAAGCGATTTCCGAACACGGATTTGCGGCTCGGCGAATGAGTAAATCTGATATCAAGCGTATGCTTGCACTGTATTTCGGAACGAGTATTTCAGGCGATGAAATACCCGATATCGAGGGAGAAACCGAATTTGATTTGGAGGCGAAAACAAATGAGAACTAAAAAGCAGAAGAAAAAAGAACTGTCTGATGAGCAGCTTGAGATAGTGGAAGCAAAGGACTTTTTCGACCGCACCATGCCGGGCGTGATCCGCTTTTACACCGACCACTATATCTGCGGAAACTTCTACAAGTCCTGCTGGGCGGTGACGGAGTATCCGCCAAGTACGGAAGAAACGGCTATACTTGCTCACCTTGCGGACAGAAACGGCGTTACGCTGAGGATATATGACAGACTTGTTACCGCCGCAGAACAGCGAAAGATCGTGCAGCAGGCAATGAGGAAAAATCATATGATGACAACTGTCAATGATGTGAACGAGAGCATTAAGGCTCAGGATAACATAAATGATGTGGTGGAGCTGATAAGCGAACTTCGCAGAAACAAAGAACCTTTACTGCACACAGCTGTTTTTATTGAGCTAAAAGCAAGCTCTGAGGACAAGCTGAAAGAACTGCAAGCCGATATTCAAATGGAGCTTACACGCTCCAAAATATCCGTTGACCGTTTGCTTTTGCGGCAGAAAGAGGGGTTTCTTTCTGTTCTTCCCACAGGCAATAACGTATTCGCAAGTCAGTTTGAACGTGTTCTTCCTGCAAGTTCTGTGGCTGATCTTTATCCGCTGAACTATTCAGGCAAGACTGACGAAAAAGGCATATATATTGGCCGTGACAAGTTTGGAACTAACATTCTTGTTGACTTTGACAAGCGAACCGAGGACAAAACTAACTCGAACATTTTGATACTTGGCAACAGCGGTCAGGGCAAATCTTATCTTATGAAACTGCTGTTGTGCAATCAGCGTGAGGCAGGCAAATCTATACTGTGCTTAGACCCTGAACACGAATATGAGGATCTGTGCAATAACCTTGGCGGCACTTACATTGATATGATGTCGGGCGAGTTTATGATAAATCCTCTTGAACCGAAAGCGTGGTCAGACGGAGAAAGGTCCACAGATGACAGTCCGGAAACCTTCCGAAAGGTCACAAGGCTCAGTCAGCACATCAGCTATCTCAAGGATTTTTTCAGAGCGTACAAGGACTTCACAGACGCAGAGATCGACACAATAGAGATAATGCTTATGAAACTGTATGCACGCTTCGGCATTGACGATCTTACAGATCTCGATAAGCTGGAAAGCTGTGACTATCCTGTAATGTCAGACCTGTATGAGTTAGTTGAAAAAGAATTTATGGCGTTTGATAGTGCTAAGAAGCACCTCTACACCGAAGAAATATTGCAGAATATCTGTTTGGGATTGCACTCAATGTGCAAGGGAGCGGAATCGAAATATTTCAACGGCAGAACAAACATCAAGGACGGTGAGGTTATATGTTTCGGCGTAAAGGGTCTTATGGATACGAACAAGCGGCTGAAAGATACTCTGCTGTTCAACATCTTGTCATATATGTCAGATCAGCTTTTAGGCAAGGGAAATACCGTTGCGGCAGTCGATGAGCTGTATTTGTTTCTCACAAATATGACGGCGATTGAGTATATTCGCAACGGCATGAAGCGTGTTCGTAAAAAGGAGTCCTCGTTTATTCTGGCAAGTCAGAATATCGAGGACTTTCTGCTTCCTGAGATCAAGGAGTTTACTAAGCCTTTGTTCTCCATTCCGTCGCATCATTTTCTGTTCAATCCCGGTAATATCTCTCCGACTGCATTTATTGATACCCTACAGTTGGAGAAATCGGAGTACAGTCTTATCAAGTATCCCGAACGCGGTACTTGCCTTTACAGGTGCGGTAATGAGAGGTATCTTTTGCAGGTCATTGCTCCTGCCTACAAGGCGGCACTGTTTGGTTCGGCAGGAGGAAGGTGATGTAATGTCGGCGACAGTTGCGGCGGCTCTTAAAAAGGCAGCCGTATATATTCTTGGTGATGAAAAAAAGCGAGGCAAGCTTGTGACTGTGGTGCTTAGTGCTGCGGTGGGTCTGCTCCTTTTGTTGTGTGCTCCTGCGGTGATGCTTTCTTCTCTTGGGGAGGTCGGCGAGGAAGCTCAAGTGCCTGAACTTCACATTAATGCCGATGATTTTTACAGCTCTCTTGACAGTGAAAGCAGGCAAAGACTCGATGATATCCGATCAGCAGGTAATGACATTTCAAACGCTATGGACGAAAAGGGTGTCAAGGTTCAGACCATAAAGGCTCAGCTGATATATATGTCATACTTCGACGAGGTTCAGAATTTCAATGCCGAATCATATGCAGATCTGTTTGCAATCGCTCCAAATGACAGTGATCTGATTGCGGCGATAAACTCGACTTACGGCTTGGAGATAGACTATGACGAATTTGTTCGCACATACACATTTGTTATGAACAGCACCTTAAATTCATATATGTTCAATGACGCAGGCAGTAAAAACTGCTCAGACCTTGCGGCTTGGGCGGAGAATGCTTTTATCTCAGGGTGGGGATATATGAATGGTTTTATGGGTGAAAGAAGCGAAACTGACAGAATACGTTATGCGGATAACGCAGGACTTGTGCTGGGGTATCTGAACTACAGTCCGACCGATAAAAAGTTTGATTCTGCTTACAGCACATT